>NZ_CP117165.1:0-16164 GCF_028538045.1 Sphingobium sp. AntQ-1 | reverse complement strand
GCTTGCGGGTCGTCCGTGCTTTTCGTGATGGACGAATTTGCGAGCCTGGGCCGATTGGAAGCCATAGAAAAAGCGGCGGGCCTCATGGCAGGTTATGGCGTAAAGCTCTGGCCGATCCTGCAAGACCTGACCCAGCTCAAACGCCATTACAAAGAAAGCTGGGAAACCTTTCTCGGCAATGCGGGCCTCCTGCAATTTTTCGGCAACACCGATCTAACGACGCTTGAGTGGCTCGAAAAACGTATGGGCCAAACGCAAATCACGATCACGACCGAGGGAAGTTCGGTCGCGGAAGCTGACGGAAAATCGGAAGGCGTCACCCATGCCGAAACCAAAGGGACGCAGAAATCCGCCGGAAAAACAGAAGGTCATAACCAAATGGCACCGCTGTCGTCGCTGACGGCCCGCCAAGGCGGTGAGGGGATCATTGATAGCCTTACCCGTTCCGGTGCGTCTGACGTGTCTGTGAGTGGCGGCACGACCACCTCCGAAGCCCTGTCGGCATCCAATAGCGAGAGCAAGCAAACGGGATCGTCAAAATCGACCACGGAAACGCGGTCGCTTAATCAATCGGCGCAAGTGCGGCCGCTATGCCGCGTTGATGAAATAGCGCGGTATTTTGATCGTGATACAGGGCTGCAAGTCGTGTTTGTTAGTGGTGGGCATCCGCTGGTGCTCAAACGAACGCCCTATGACACTGACCCGCAATTCACTGCACTGGCTGCGATTGAGCGACCTGATCCTGCGTAACCCTGCCCACGGCAGGATCAGGAAGCCCGCCGAAAATTTCCTGCTCAAGCTGTGCTCGTGAAATCATAGCGCCCGATATGTCGTCAACCTGGCCTTGGCGGACACGATCATTTGACGCGCACCATCCATCCTTGTCGCCGTCGTCACTGGCGCGGCTCAAGGAGCACATGAAGCTAGTCCCCATGTTGACGTAAGCCGCGCCCAGGTTGCCTGTGCTGACGGCCTGAGCGCGGTATTGCTGGGCCTGCTGCTGCATCTGCATATAGCCCCCGACAAGCGCCTCACTACGGCGATATAACGATCCGTAGGCTTCCTTGGTCGTGTCGAGCTGGTTTTGCACACGAGCTACTTGCTCCTGTGCCGCTGCCTGCGCCTTGGTCTGTTCCTGTGCCCGCACCAGGGCGAGCTGCTGCTCAAGTTTGACGGTAGACGGGCCGCTTGCCTCTGTCTGGGCGCGGATGACATTACCCATGAACGAACCCCATACCTGGGACGGTTTCAATGATGGCATGAGCACCAGGTCGGCCAGAATAAGGATGATGACAAAAAAGAACCCTCCGCCCGTAAACGCGCCAATGGTCCGCATAAGATTCCGCTGGGGAGCATGGGCAACCTGTCCTTGCTGGTGATAGCCTCCAATCTGCGCGGGCAATGTCGCCGTCTGCGGCTGCACAGAATCCAGATTGGGGAAATCGACCATAGGGCTGCCCTCCTCGCCGCTAAGTTACTGTGACGATAATCTGCGATCCGCATGATTTTTCAAGCAAAGGCTGCAAGATTTACTTGCGACCGTTTGACAGAGAACCCCCGGCGAAGCGCATACGCTTCGTTTCCCGTGCCTGACGGCTATCAAAGGACGCGGTGCTGATGCTCAAATTCGCTGTGTGTCTAACCCTGCCGCTCGCAGACGGTCAGAAATCTTGCGCATTTTGGCAAATTCGGTGCCGAATGAGGCTCCGATGCCCATCGCCTGGCAAAATTCTTTGCCTGTCATACCTTCAAGCTCATCTGCGTATTTAATGACCTGGAGATGCAGCTCGGCCACATACCCATTTCGGGGTGATGCTTCGATTGCGGCTTTAATATTTTGAATAGCGTCTGCGGCAGTCATAAATTCTCCTTCTCTATATGGCGACAATAATTTAGATTTTAGCTAAATGCAATATGATTTTTGCATTTAGCATACCCGCACCAAAAACGGACGATTTAGGCCCAGTCGGCCCGAAGCTGCGATTTTGGCCATGTTGGAGAACAAAGATTGAACATGGCGATCTACCAGGCTCGCTCTTGTCCTCCAATCTCGTAAACATCGGTCTCGATCGAGCACCTGTAGCTCTCTGCGATGTTGAACATCTCTGTCTGGAGAGATGCGATCTCATCATCGAGGCTGACGCCATCGGCACCCTGATCATAGGCGACGGTCAGCGTGTAATCGCAGTTCCCGGTCTTTTGCATCTGGTAATCCCGCTCCAGCATCGCCTCAATGCGCTCGCGAGCGGGCTTTCTGCCACGACCATGCTTGTTGAAGTTCTCGATGGTCAGATGCAGGGCGATGGTGACAGAAGGCGGCTTTTCCGGCAGCCCGATCCTTGAAGGAATGACGTCAAGCGCCCGATAGACGGTCATTCTTGAGATCTTGGGTCGTGCGGCTGAGCGGAACAAGAAAGTGTCGTAAGGGGCATTATTTCTTTTCAAAAGTCCCATTCGGAATTAGGTTGGCGTAGCGGTCTGAGGCCGCCGTTTGCGACGGCGTCGGGCACGGAGAAGTCGTAGCTCCCGAGGAAATTGATGTGACGCCAGAATATCGGCGAGAGTCGAGCGATATCGGCGGGCAGCGGTGGCGCCCCGGCCTCGCTGAGTTGGCGCACGGTTTCCTGCATGTAGACAGCGTTCCAGTGGACGATGGAGTTGAGGGCGAGACCGAGGACCCCGAGCTGCTCCTCTTGGCCTTGACGCAAAGGGCTTCTGATTTCGCCCCGATCGCCGTGATGGACGCGCCGACCGAGCTTGTGGCGCAATTCCTGCCGGTTGAGCTGAAACAAGATCCGTCGGCGGAACGGTCGGTCGTCGATGTATCGCAGGATGTGCAGCGTCTTGATGATGCGCCCCAGTTCAGACAGGGCCTTGGCCAGGGTCGTTGGGCGGTCTTTGACCTGCAGCATGCGCATGACGCCTGCGGCCTTGAGGTGGCCGAGCTTGATCGACCCGGCCAAACGGATCAGGTCGGACCAGTTTTCCCTAATCAGATTGATTTTGATCCTGCCCCAGGCAATCTCATCGAATTGTCCGTAGCTCGCCTGGCGGTCGATGCGCCACAGCTTCGCGCCGCCGATGTCCGCCAGACGGGGGCTGAATCGGTAGCCCAGGAGCCAGAACAGGCCGAAAATTGCGTCGGAATAGGCAGCGGTGTCGGTCATAATCTCCAGAGGATCGAGCTCGGTTTCCTGCTCCAGCAGGAGAGCCAGGACGACCAAACTGTCGCGCAAGGTGCCGGGGATGACCGCTCCGGCCAGCCCGCTGAACTGATTGGAAATCATGTTGTACCAAGTGACGCCGCGCTCCTGGCCATAGTATTTGGGATTGGGGCCGGCATGTATGGCGCTCGACGGAGCGACAAACCGCATTCCGTCCGCGCTGGCCACCTCTCCGGCGCCCCAGTGGCGAACGATATCCAGGCGATTGTGGGCGGCAACGATCGCGGCGTTCGCCGCAGCTATGGTCTCAGGCCGAATGAAATTCTGATTGACCCAAGACAGCCGGTCGCGACGCAGAGCCGCAATTTCCGGGCGCACAACTGGCTCAAGACCGATGTTGCAGGCGCCGCCGACCAGGGTTGCGCACAGGCTTATCTCGAAGTGCTCGACGGTGGCCTGACGCTCGCTCAGATGGGTAAAGGACTTGGCGAATCCGGTTCGCGCCATGACTTCAAGAAAGATGTCGGGCATCCCCGCCTTCGGCATGCGCGTTTGGACGGCGCCGCGCAGCGCACGAAGGCTCTCGGATTCATCAAGCTTGTCGAGGGGCGTGACCACAATCCCGGTCTTGTCGGCGACCGTCTCGAAACGCAGGTCAGGATTGTGGCCGGCGCGCGCGACGACATGTCGATATGCCTCGTCGAGAAGGCGGGAGAGACCGTCAATCTCAGTGTCGGCTTCCAGAGATCGGCCCAGGGCGCGTGCCACCATCAACCTGGAATTGTGCCAGGACTCGCCCTCGAGCATCCCGCGCCGAGGATCTCCGTATCGGATGCCGGGCTTGGCGAACACATCGCGATGCTTGATCGCGAGACGCCATGCATCGATGATCGCGAAGACATAGGCTTTCGGGTCCCGCACACTGCCTTCATGATCCAGGACATGTTGCCTCCACGCCTTTGGGATCGCAGCGGTCGGTGCGCCGCGCATCTTGGCGAGAGACGACCAGTCGTCTACGCCCTTGAGGTAGCTGATCGCGGCCTTGACGTTTTTGCCGCCCGGGGCGGCGTCGGTCTCGATGCGGTTGGTGATTTCGAAGAACAATTTCCGGGCACCCCGCCACTTTCTCCGCAGTTGGTCGTAGGGCTTGCTCTCTGCGGGCTTGGCGATCGCCTCCACCTTGGACATGGCGGCCTCGATGTCGGGACGGGGCAACCGCTCGAAGAGCACATCTCTCCATTCATTGAGGGGCAGGACATCGTCGGTCAAAACCAACAGACCCATCGCGTGGAGCAGCATCGCGGCGCCATCGAGATCGCGCAGACTGCGCAGACGGTCCTGTTTGTCGGCGGCTTCGGCCCCCTTCACCAAATCGGCAAGCAGAACCTCGGCCAGCTCGGCGGCATCGTCCTGGGCCGCCGCTTCGAGCGTATGGAAGAGCGCGGCTACAGTCGCGGTTCGACGAGGCTCCTGAAGGGCCGCAATGGCCGAAGGCTTGCTGACACGCGCTACCCGCGCGAGCCGCTCAAGGGTTGTCGCGGGAACACCCCTTGGTGGCGCCGGCCGCAGATTGAACGCCCGGACCGCATCGAGCCGATCAAGGTGACGGAAGAGCTCGGTCGGCATGCGCTTGGAGGGCACTGTCCGCAGCGCGTCCAAGGCGGCGAACGTGGATGTGTCGCCATCGTCAAACAGGGCGGCGATGCGCGCGCGTTGGTCATCGCTCAAGCTGGCGACCAGATGGCGCCAAAGCCTGGTCCGCGCACGATCGCGGATTCTGCCGACCAATCGCTCGACGACCGTGACGCCTGGCAGCAGCACCTTGTTGGCGATCAGCCAGGCCGCCGCTCGATCAATCAAGGGGCCGGGCCGCTCGTCGCCGCTCCAACAAAGGGCGTAGAGCCATCTGGTCAATCGGAAACGCGCCACCGCGTTGTCGCCAAAGTCCGTGAAGCCGCAGTGCGTCCGGATGAGCGCGAGGTGCCGGATGCGCCGGCTTCCCGCAAAATAGGCGTCCACGTCCGTGGCGGGCTCAAGAGCGAGTTGTTCGATCACGGTCGCCAGGACCGACGCGGGGATCTCGGAAGGAGAGACTGGAAATGCGCCCAGAAACCGGGCGCTCGTCAGCATCACGGTGAAGCCGAGCCGATTATGGTCTCCGCGCAGAGTTCCAATGAGGTCGCGATCAGTTTGGTCCAGATGGAAATATCGCGCGAGTTGGTCGGCCGACGGTTCGCCGTCGAAGCGAGAAAAGCCCTGACGCTGGGCATCAGTGAGGTGACGGGTGGGCATACCGTGCGAAACTTCCAACTTTTGCGAAGGGGACGGCCGATGCCGATAAACAAGGCGAATTTCTTCGCAAAATATATGTGCGAAATAAAGTCGTTTTGCAGCAACTTTCGCACAATGGCGGGAGCCTCCGCATGAAGCTCGGCTACGCGCGCGTCTCCACCGAGGATCAGAACCTGGACATCCAGTGCGCTCGGCTCTCGGAGGCTGGCTGTGAAATGATGTTCGACGAGAAAATATCAGGGGCCGCTCGTGGCCGGCTCGAGCTTGAAAAGCTGATGGGCCACCTGCGCAAAGACGATGTTCTCGTCGTCACCCGCCTCGATCGTTTGGCGCGATCCACCATCGAACTCTTGCACATCGCGGAACGTATCAGGGAAAAGCAGGCAGGATTACAATCGCTTGATGAACCTTGGGCCGATACCACGTCCCCGTCTGGCGTGATGATCATGACCGTATTCGCCGGGATCGCCCAGTTCGAGCGGTCTCTAATATTGAGCCGAACCGACGAGGGTCGAAAGGCGGCTATGGTGCGCGGCGTGACCTTCGGACGCCCAAAGAAAATGCGACCCGATCAGGCCGAGCTTGCTCGCCAACTTGTTCTGGAGGGCAAATCAATCAGCTCCGTCGCCAGGACCTTCAATGTTCACCCGGCCACTATCTATCGCTGCATTGAGCCAAACGGCTCCTTATGACACTTTTCTGTTCCGCTCAGCCGCACGACCCTTATTAAAGGCATAAGTTACGGTGCTTTTGATCTTCGCATTGGCCATACGATGGGCACCACAAGCAAGTCTTATAAGCAAAACAACGCTATGACCCGTCTTAGCTGGGGTCCGGTAAAAGGGTATGTTGGTCATGCCGATCTGAAAGATCGAACCTTATCCCTATTCCGTGACCTGGCTGACCCTACACGCTTTGTTTTAGAGATCGACTAAGCTTCTTCGGCAAGCGGCTCGCTTGATGTTCGGTGGCGGCGGTCACGAAGTTTGCGCCACCCTTCCAGCACACGTTCCTGTTTACTCTTGGACAAGCCTAAAGCACCCAACACAACCTTGCCTTGCCGCGCCAGAACCTGGTGAGTGGGCAATGATCGAATAGCTTTGTCCAAGTCCACCAAATCGACGTTAGCTTTAGCGGACAGAGGAATCGCTAGGCGCTCGATTTCCGAAGGGACAAGCTCAAGCACACCCCCTCCGTAATGACGGCCCTCCAGCTCGGCACTAAGGGCTGTCAGCGGATTGATAAAATTACTGACAAGCTTTTCTGCCACAACGTCACGAGCGCGGATGCGATAAGCGGTATCCGTTGTATATGCACCGATCCGGTTAATTATGAGGCGCGGCGTGTCATGGGCACGCTTTAGCCCGGATTATTCGTGACGTTGTTCGCTTCGGCGGTCCGCGTTTTTCGGTGCCAGCCTGTATGTGATCAGGACGAGGGATTTCGCTGCGTCTATTTCACCGCGGATATTTGATAGGCTTGCGAGTTGGAGGGAGCGGTTCTGGCGTGCGGCCGGGGCGGCTATGTCGGGGCAGGCCTGAAGGCGGCCGCAATGGCCCGGAAGGTGCTGGCCTCGGGACAGGCTGACGCGAAGGCGATGCGGATGCGGGTTGCGGTTTCGATCACGCGGGCGGCGACCTTGAGGAGCCGCAGGCGCAGCGTGGCGAACTCGGCGGCGGCGAGCGCGCTTGTCTTGGGTATCGCCTGCTGGATGCGCCACATCAGCCAATAGGCGGCGGTATGCAGGATCAGCCGCATCTGGTTTGCGTTGGCCGATCGGCATGAAGTTCGATCGCTGCTGAGCTGGCTCTTGTGCCGCTTGATCAGGTTTTCGGCCTGACCACGGGCGCAGTAAAGGCTGTCGTAGATGTGCTCGGCCGAGCCTTCTGCCAGGGAAGTGACGACGTAGCGGATGTCCATGCCCAAGGTGCTGGCTTCGATCCGGGCGACGACGCGGCGCTGACACTTCCAGCTTTTCGCCCCATAGCGGATTTCGGCATAGCTGCGCAGCACCACCCGGTTTTCCTCGGCACGCTGGACGGCACAGGCATCGGCGGCGGCCACGATGTCGGGATTGGCACGCAGGGCGGCGTTGGTGGGAAGGCCGAAGACATAGTCGATGCCATGTGCCTCGCAGAAGGCCATGACCTCGGGCCTGCCATAATGCCCGTCGCCACGGACGGTGATGTGCGTAGCGGGCCAATGCTGGCGGATATGCCGCACGAGGCGCCGGATGTGCCCGGCGGCCTCCGCACCCGAGGGCGTCTTGCCGGTGCGCAGCAGCATGGCGACGGGGCGGCCCGTCGCCGTATCGTACACGTGGATCGGCAGAAAGCATCGCTCGCCATGGTGACCGTTCCAGAACGAAAGTTGCTGGTAGCCGTGCACGACGTCGCAGGTGTCATCGATATCCAGCGTCACCGCTTTGGGCGGTTTGGAATAGCTGGCGCAGTAGATGCCGACCATCGCAATCATCATCCGTGCCAGTTCGCGCGTGGTCGGGGCGTTCTCCCACCGGCTCATCGTCGGCTGGCTCGCCAGACCGACCCCTGCCTCCGGCGACTTACCCAGCGCCAGGCGAAACCCCGGATCGTCACGCAGGGCGTCGAGGTCGTCGGCGTCCTCGTAGCCGCAGGCGATCGCCAGAACCCGCGCCCGCAGGATATCATCCACTCTATGGATCACCCGCGCAGGGTCGCGCGGGTCGGCGATGCAGGCGGCAAGGCGCTTGCAGATACCCATCTCCCGCTCGGCCTGGGCCAGCAGCACTACACCACCGTCCGAAGTCAGTCGCCCTCCGTCGAAGGCGCCCGTCACCTTCTTGCGCAACACCGCTGGAAACGAAATCACCGCCGCGCTATCGTGGCTCTCGGCGGGTGTGGCCTGTGGCATTTTTTGCCTCGCTGCAGGTTGGTCTAGACATCCAATTTCCTACAGCAAGCCAAAGGCTTACGCCACTCCCGCCAACCCTCAAAGCCCCACCGCTGAATAAGACAGGTTAGCATCCCTATCTCGGTCGAATAGACAGAGGGAACGGTATACCAGGGCGAGCGCACACGGCATTTATAGCGGGTATGTAGCTGCTCGTCCTCGCCGCGTTGAATATAGGCCTTTGCAGCAGCATCAACCTTTTGCCCGTGTTCCAGAAACCAAAGGAAATTTGTAGGTTTGCCATTCGCGGCATTCGCCTCGTGCTGCGCTTCGTCGTAAATGACACCTGGGCAGTGATCGCTACGGCCAAACATGGGATGCGCCCACTTTTTCAACTTAAATCGGCGCACCACATCATCATCGACTAGAAAAAATTTGTTTGCCCCAGTGACGATACCCACATCGACCTTGGCGATCTCATCGAACCGGAAAACTTCATCGTGATCTGCAAGCTCGTCAAACAGAGAGCGGGTTTCAAGATCAAGAAGCGCACGGGTCCATTTGCCCTGAACGGTTTTCCCATTGATCGCCTGGGGAGCCTCAAAGACATCGGACGGCGTGAGGCGAAGAAACTCTCTGCCTTTTACCGGATACATGCCGAGGCCTTCAGCCTTATCGGTTTTGCTCTGCCGCTTTTCGGCAAGCAGGATCACAGCGCCTTGCAGGGTGCCGTCAAACCAAAGTTCTTCAGGATCAATAATGACCAAACGACGGCACTCACGGCCTAGATAGGAGCGCAACGATTGTGCGTGGGTGACGTGAATGATCTCGGACGGGACAACCATTGCAAGACGCCCGCCAGGGCGCAGGACGGCCATTGACGCTAGAATGAACGATACCCAGGCGTTGGTATGCTTGGTGAAAGGAAGCTCAAGCTCCTTAAATACCTTTTCCGCTGTAACCTGAAATGGTGCTGGCAGATATTGATAACGAACAAAGGGAGGATTGCCGACCACCGCATCAAAGCGGGGCTGCCCCTCTTCCATCTGTTCAAGTGCCCACTGAAGGAAATCCTGATTTTTGATTGTGGTATTCGATAGGCCGGACTCTTTCGCGCAAGCCTTAGCTTTTGCAGCCTCCACTTTATCAAGTTCAAAACCTGTTATTTGCGTCTTTGAAAAGCCGCGCACTTTTTTGAAGGCCTGAAAAAATGCACCGTCGCCGCAGCTCGGCTCAAGAATAGTCTTAGGAGAAATCTCCTTAACCCATCGAGCTATAAAAGCTGCAAGATCAACTGGCGTATAATACCCGCCCCGAAGTTTTTGCGCCGTTTCGTTTATCATAAAGTTCATTTATTTACGGCTTTCTTGGCGACATTCTTATTTTTTCTATTTAGATATTCGCCGACGTGGCTAAGAAACCATTCTTTTAGTGTAGAATCGTCAACGGCGAGTGCCCCATAAAGCTCCCGTTTGAGAGCTGGGTCCACCTCGATCACTATTCTACCTGATTGCCCTTTGGCCATCTGCCTGCCGATGTTATGTGCCTTATGTCACATAACATACCAGCCCTTGGAATCCTTGCCAAGCCTCTATTCAATCTGGCGCAATCTACCCACAAGCCCCTTCTGCCAAGCATTCTTTTGTTCGATTAGAACAATATAGACCATTCTTTCGTCCCGACCTGCCTTCGGCAGATCGACGCGCACAGCGGCAGACAAGCCCTGAAACCCCGCAGGGGCCGAGCTGGCAGGGAGCGAAGCGACCGAAGCGAAGGGGGCTTGTCAGAGCGAGCACGTTGATAGGCTGATGGTGGAGAGGGAAACGAAAACGTATCGGGCAAAGCCCGATTCCATACTGCCGCCATAGGCGGCACTCTTCCTTTTTTGTGGTGGGACCATCGTTTATCTAATGCGAAAATTCTTCTTGTGTTATTATGTGTTAGATTCAGTGTTACGCTCGGAAAAAATGCTGATTTAACAAGGCTTATCAGACACATGGAAAGGTGCTAGGTGGGTGATAACACGATAAATGGTGTGTGAAAGCACGAATCTTGGTGGGTGATAACACAATCAAAAATCGGGCCTTATGCACAGGTCGGGGTGGGTGAAAACACGATACCCGTTGCCCTGGTGGGTGAAAACACGATAGCCTCCGCTGGTGGGTGAAAACACGAATCAAGATGACCGCTCCCCGCTCCTGCCGGATCGCTATCCGCAGCAGGATTTTTTCGTGTGCGACATCTTCGACGCTGCCCCCAAGGGCGATATGGCCTCGATGGAGCACCCGATTTTTAGTGTGTCCACAAAGCCCGATTTTACCAAGCGGGCCTATGAGCACGGCAACGCAATCCTGCGCGTGTCCCCTTCCCCCAACGGCCTAGCGACCGTCCATGACCGTGATGTGCTGATCTACTGCATCAGCCAGATTATGGCCGCGCTCAACAAGGATCAGAAGGTTAGCCAGGTCGTCCGCTTCAAGGCTTACGATCTGCTTGTGGCAACCAATCGCGGCACTGACGGGCGCGGCTATGAGCAGCTCAAGGCCGCGTTCAAACGGCTGCAAGGGACGCAGATAGAAACGAACATTATCACGGGCGGGCAAGCCCAATGGGACGTTTTCAGCCTGGTGGATCGGGCGTCGATCATCCGCGAGAGTTTCGACGGTCGCATGATCGACGTGGAGGTGAAGCTATCCGATTGGGTGTTCAATGCCATTCGGGCAAAGGAAGTGCTCACCCTCAATCGTCGCTATTTCCGGCTGCGGAAGCCCCTAGAGCGCCGCCTGTATGAGATTGCCCGCAAACATTGCGGTTTCCCTGGGAAGCCCGTCAAATTCGGCCTCGATACGATCCAGAAAAAGTGCGGTTCGCAATCGACCGCGAAAGAGTTCAAGCGGCTGCTCAAGGTCATCGTTGAGCAAGACACGCTCCATAGTCACTTTCCCGACTATGCGATCCTGCTCAATGAGGACGCTAATCAAGTCACCTTCACCCCTCGCGAGTCCAAGTCTGCCCTGCCCCAAACGACGCTGTTTCCGATGATTTCAAACACAGCGTTGGAACGCGCCAGAGCGGTTGCGCCTGGCTATGACGTATATGCACTCAAGGCGGATTACCTGGCGTTTTGGGACGACAAAGGGCGGCAAGAGCTGAAAAATCCCGATGCGGCGTTCCTGGGCTGGTGCAAAAAACGGCACGAGCGGAATCCGCTGCGCTAACCCCACATGCAAACATGCCCACATGTTTGCATGTTCACTTGCCTACAGGGCTTTCCCCCATCTTACGCAGCCAGTCGTTGAACGCCTCGGCCATGGCGTCCTGTAAGCTCATGCCGTTCTTGCGAGCGGTCATGTGCATGGCGAACGACATTTCGGGACTGAAATAGCCCGTCATGGCTTTCTTGCCCTGGCGGCTCGGCGCGGTTGTGGTGCTCGGGCTGGTGCTGTTGGCGGCGGCGGGAATGGTTGCCGCCTTGCCTGGTGCTTCGGGTTTTTGGGCTGGCGCGGGTTCGCGGTCGCGAAGCGCTAACAATGATCCTTTGCGGCTCATGCGGCGGTCCTCCGTTTCTTAGATGATTGCATGTTTACATGTTCACATGCCCACTTGTAAAGCTGCCGGACTTCCTCGGCGGCTTTACCATTGGGTTCGATTTCCATGGCTGTTTTGCCCTCTGCCGCTGCGTGGCGGAACGCGGCGCGGTCGGGGATAATATGCGGGCACGATTCCAAACCGTAGCCCTGCACCACCTGGGCCGCTTCGTCATACATGCGCGGCGCGGTCGGGCTGCCTGCGGTGAAGATCACAAAGGCGGGCTTGCCGCGCATCTTCACAAGGCTTGCCGTTGTTTGCACAGCGGCAAGATCAAAGGCGCTCGGTCGGCAAGGGATCAGCACCAAGTCGGCAGCTTCAACGGCGGCACTGGCCGCGCTGTCGGCATGGGGTGGGGTGTCGATCACGATAAAGTCCGCGCCCTGGCTCGTGGCCTGCTCGATCTTGGCGGCAAGGCGAGGGGGGGCGCTGTCGATCACAAGGGGCGGGGCGTCCTTGCGCCATGCTGCCCATTGGCTGGCTGTCGCCTGCGGGTCTAGGTCGATTACAAGGGCGGTATGGCCCGCATCCTCGGCGGCGGCTGCCAGGTGCAAGGCGAGGGTGGTTTTCCCTGCGCCGCCCTTCTGGCTGATTATTGCGATTATTGGCATGTTTGCTCCGTTACATGTTCACATGTTTGCATGTAACCATAAGGCGCTGATTCGACGGAATCGTCAAGGAAGGGTTGCGGAGATTCTTCAAGGAATGTTATTCTTATATTTCAATGATTTGCTCTCACCGCCAGTCGGGTAATGTCTTATTTCTCATTTTGATAGCCGTCGCCCTTTTTGCCGCGTTGGCTTATTCAGTAACTCGCTCATCCTCTGGGGGTAAAAGCGTAAGCTCTGAACAAGCAAAAACCGAAGTTGCAGCCCTGATGCAAAATTTATCTCTAGTTGAAATCGCCATACAAAAATCTAGAGTTATAAACTCGTGCGGAGAAACGGAAATAAGTTTCAATGGGTTCCCAGGACACACCTACGATAGCAGAGATGAGTGCGAGATTTTTAATCTCTCATCGGGCGGCATAACTTTACTAGTTATTTCTAGTAAAATACAAAAGCCAGCCGCTGAATGTTATAGCACTACTTCAGTTTTTAATGCTGGCTTCGACATTGATAAGACAGGCAAGGCCGATCTTGTTTTTCAAATAAATTGTGTAAATGATTCAATTTGTTTAGCGTTCAATGAAATGAACGGAATATCTGGAATTCCAATAGAATCCAATGGAGGAGTTTCCAGCTATGCCTATTTCATTGGCTCATATAATCCATCTCCGCCTGCAAATAGCATTAATGACGATACTTTAGAACTGCAAGGTAGAGATAGATTTTGCAGATATCAAACTTCTACTGGATTGAATCAGATTAATTATGCTTTTATTACACGATAGCTAATAAAATTATTGTATATTATAGAATCTACTTTGTTCGATCCTGTCGGCCCTGGCTGCGACCCGAAAACCGCTCTGCCACCTGACGGCGCATGTCCCGCGAGGCTCGGACTTTCGACCATTCGCCGCTGCGCTCGGTATTGCGTTCGCGCCATTCGCTGCGAAGATTTTGGCGGTCATGCTCCTGCGAATTGCGAAGGGTGGCAACTTTGTTGCCAAGCTGCTTTACGTTCTCACGTTCTTCTTGCCGCTGTTCCGTCCGAATGGCTGCGACCCTGGTTTTGACCTCACGACGCTGTTCAACGGAAAAATCGCGCTTTTCAAACTGCTGCCGTTGCACGAGTGCGGCCTCGCGCTTAGCCGTTGATGTTAGATAATTGAACGCATTGCCCAAGAAACCCTGGGCGCTGTTTTCGCCGCGCACCGCGCCCATGGATTTGATCGCGGCAAGCGCATTGTGGATTTTGCCTGTAAGCCGCTGTTCGCGTTCCTTGAAAAGTCGCAGCTCGGCAAAATGCCGCTTGTGCATCTGCCGCCATGCGGGAAGTCGTGCCGCTTGTATCGCGGCGCGGACTTGTGACGTTGCCGCCTTGGCACGGGCAATGATCGCGGCGCGACGGTCCTTGTGGTCGGTGCGTAGCTTGTCCCACTCGGCGCGGTGGCGCTTGTGCATATCACGGCCCTTGGCTGCCAGGGCTGCGTCTTTGCTGCGCTCCTGTTCTTTGACCGTCTGACCTTTGTTCGATTTAATGAGTCCCTTTTCCTGCTCGTGCAGGTGGCGCGGTCGATCCTTAGCGGCACGGGTAAATTCCCCCAGCATGTCGCGGGCCTGGTTGTTAGCGACGCGCTCCTCGCAAAGGATTTTGCCGCGACCGCGTTCGTAGGCTTCTGCCCAGCGTGACAGGTTCAGCTTTTCGTTACTGCTCGACAACATGCGCCCATCTTCGGGCGAAACACGATTAAGGATCACATGCACATGCGGATGCGGTTCGTCCTGGTGGGCGACGATCAACGCTTGGCAGTGATCCGCGCCAAGGGCTTTGATGCTGGCATGGGCGGCGAGAAGCATTTCCTCACGGGTCAGGCCGTCTTTTTCATCAGGATGCCAAGACAGAGAGTAGGCGAGAACAACGTCCGCCGATTTACGGCCTGTGTTGCGGATTCCTGCTTGCTCCTTCAAGCGGGCTTGATCCTTGGCCGTTGCGACCATGATCCGCCATGCCGCTTCTGGATTTTCGGTCGCAAGGTTGACGGTGGCCGTCCAGGCCACTCGCTCATTTGTCGATGCGCCCTTGTCATGCAGGTAGTAGGCAGCCGCGCCTTTGAAGCTGCTGCCTTTGGCGGCGAGTTTAGGAATCATGGCCGCCGCTCACGATCTGCTCGATAATGCCGCGCACCTCGGCAAGCACGACTGCCGCCTCGCGTTCGATCACGATCCCACCGTTTACGGCGTGGGTGAGCTGATTAAGATTGACCCCAATCCTGTTGAGTTCGGTCAACAGGGTGGCGTCGATCTGCGAGCGGGCAGGGGGGACGCGATGGCCTAAGACACGACGACGCGCATAGTCATGTGCACCGATGCCCGCATGGGCTGCCTGCTGCTGAACATGTGTCAGCTCGGCAGGGGTCAATCGAAGATTGAACCGTTCGGTGCGCTTGGCCGCGTCGTCTTTGGTCGGTCGTGCCATCCGTGCTCACTATGCCTATCCAGGGGGCTACCCTGGTCGAAATCCAAGGGGCGAAACCCTTGGCCAGATATGCTTTAGCATCTGTTTTTGGGCACCAAAAACACATCTGGCTATCCTCTTTTCATAATATCACAGGCAAGACACGGCAATCAACAAAACGCACTTACCGTGAGGCAGCCCTTCAATTCCCGATGGCAGGCGTTAATCTCAAAATATGGCCGCTCAACCATTCCCCACTCACGCTGAAACCCTCGGAACTGCTGATTGGGAAACCGTCGCCCCGCTCTGGCAACCTGGCTCAATATGGCTCGGTCGCAATGCTCGTAATGATGCTGTCGGCTGCCTCGATGATCGCCATATGGTGACAGTGGCGGGCAGTCGTGCAGGCAAAGGCCGCTCGGCTATCGTCCCCAATTTGGCGCTATGGCCTGGAAGCTGTGTCGTCCTCGATCCCAAGGGAGAGAACGCGACGAAAACGGCACGATGGCGGATGCAGCTCACCAATCATCGCGTGGTGGTGGTCGATCCGTTCGGGGTGG
Source organism: Sphingobium sp. AntQ-1 (assembly GCF_028538045.1). Taxonomy (NCBI): domain Bacteria; kingdom Pseudomonadati; phylum Pseudomonadota; class Alphaproteobacteria; order Sphingomonadales; family Sphingobiaceae; genus Sphingobium; species Sphingobium sp. AntQ-1. Next base: position 629 of record NZ_CP117165.1, on the reverse strand, counting down.
CCGATGTGCCCGACGAGCTGCGCGGAACATTCAACCCGCTTGATCTGATCGACGAGCACGACGAGGCCGCGGTCGATATTGCCGCTGCCATCGGTGATGCCCTGGTCGTCCCTGGCGATAGCCGCGACTCCCATTGGGACGAAAGCGCCCGCCAATTGCTGGAAGCTCTGATTTTGCATGTGGCGACGGTCGCGCAACCCGAACGGCGCAACCTGGCGCACGTCCGGCGGCTGCTGACGGAGGGCGATCAGGAAGCCATGGCGCGGGACAATCTTAAATCTCCCTTCGATGCGCTGTGGGCCGATATGGTCGCCCCTGAAGTCGAGCGCCTGGACGCGCTCGCGGGCGTGATCCGTGGCGGCGCTGAGTCCCTTATGTCGATGGGTGACAACGAACGCGGGAGCGTCCTTTCGACCACTCGGCGCAATACCAAGTTTCTCGACTCCCCCGCGATCGGGCGAGCGATCGCGGGAAGCACGGTCGATCTCGATGATTTGAAAACGCTCGCGGGCGGAATGTCGCTCTATGTTTGTCTGCCGGCGCGGTTCCTGGCGACACATGCCCGCTTTCTGCGAATGGTCATCAACTTGGTGCTTTTTCGTATGGAAGCAATGGGCCTCAATGCCCCT
>NZ_CP117164.1:0-20675 GCF_028538045.1 Sphingobium sp. AntQ-1 | reverse complement strand
CCGTTGCCAGGGTGCGATGCTCCCGGTCCTCATGGACCACGGCATAGAGGATCAGACCGGCGATCAGCGCCTTGGCTTCCTCATTCCAATGGGCATCGCCGCCTTGCCCCGCTGCATCATGGACCAGGGCATCGGCCAGCGTCATCGCATCTTCGGCCAGATCGAGGCTGGCGGGGTCGAGACGGTCGAGCGGATTGTAGCGGGCAGGGGGTTGCCCGGACACTTCGAACGGGTCGAGGCACCAGACCTTGCCGCGCATGGCGCGCGCCCTGGCGGTGACGCGGGCGTTCTCGCCCTTGGGGTCGATGCAGATCACCGAGCGGTCGAGGGTCAGCAGATTGGGGATGATGGTGCCCACGCCCTTGCCGCTGCGGGTTGGGGCCATCGTCAGCAGATGGGCAGGACCGCCATAGCGCAGCAGCTTGCCAGATTTGGCCGAGCGACCGATGAGCAGATCGCCGCCGTTGGTTTCCAGGCCGCGCACATCGGCCCGCGATCCGAACGCGGCCGAGCCGAGCAGCTCATGGCGACCATAGCGCCGGTTGAACTTCCAGACGGCCACCCCGAAGGCGACCAGTGCGGCCCAGGCGATGGTGCTGGCGATCGAGACGGGCAGTATTTTTTCGAGCAGCCATTGGGTGCCAAGCAGGATGGCGAAACCGCCGCCGACAACCAGGCCGCAACCGATACCCCGTTCACCCCCAACCAGCGGCCCTGCCATCATTCCTTCTCCTTCAGCCGCTTGAGCAGAGGGGCCATCAAGGCATGGTCACGCTCACGGGTCAGGAACATCGGCAGTTCGCGTTGCAGGAGCGGGGCGAGCTGGCGTCCGGTGGGCGTATCTTCGTCTAGGTGATGGAGGATGAACGCGCCAAGCATGATGCGCTCGCGGGTTTCGGCCTTGCGACGTTCGGTCGAGACGCGGGCCTCAAGCGCCTTTCGCCGCTCGCGGAGTTTTCGCTCATCCTCGCGCATTTTCTCAAGGCGCTCTTCAACCGGGGTGCGTGCCATGCCGTCCTCCTATGGCAATTGGCTATATCAAACGAACCGCAAGGAGGCTACCTTATGAAGATAAGGGCACGCTTATACATTGGTTCCCAATGTGCGTGGTCCTAGTGGGGGCGTTGCCCCCGCCGGACGGCTCCCCCTTAAGTGCAGTAAGGCAGAAGGGCGCGGCGTCGTGGCGATCTACCATTGTTCGGTCAAAGTCATCTCGCGGGCCACTGGGCGCAGCGCGGTCGCCGCCGCCGCCTATCGGTCGGGCGAGCGGCTGACCGACGAGCGTCTGGGCAAATGTCACGACTACACGCGCAAATCCGACATCGAGCATCGTGAGATCATGGCCCCGGACCGCACGCCCGACTGGATGCTCGATCGCGCCCGTCTGTGGAACGGCGTCGAGGCGGCTGAGCGGCGCAAGGACGCCCAGCTTGCCCGTGAAGTTGAAATCTCGCTTCCGCGTGAGCTGGACGCGGAGGGGCGGCGCGCCCTGGTCGAGACCTATGTGCGCGAGCAGTTCGTGTCCCAGGGCATGATTGCGGACGTGTCGCTGCACCGGGGCCATTCGGCGGACGGGCAGGAGCAACCGCACGCGCATGTCATGCTGACCATGCGCGACCTGACCGGCGAGGGGTTCGGGAAGAAGAACCGGGACTGGAATGCAGCCGAGCGGCTTGAGGGGTGGCGTTCGGGCTGGGCCGACCATGCCAACCAGGCGCTGGAACGGGCCGGGTGCGATGAGCGCATAGACCATCGGTCGCTCAAGGATCAGCGGGAGGCGGCGCGGACACGTGGTGACGCGGAGGGGCAAGAGGATCTAGGCCGGGAGCCGTTGGGCAAGGTGCCGTTGTCGGCGGTGGCGATGGAGCGCAAGGGCAGGCCCACCGAGCGCGGCGACGAACAGCGCGGGGTGCAGGCGCGCAACCGGGAGCGGCGCGAACTGACGCAGCAGCTTCGCGAATTGAGCGCCAGGATCGCGGAAACGATGCGCGGCATCGGCGACAAGGCCAAGGACATGGCGCAGGGGCTGCGCGATCGTCTCAATGCGGCATGGGGCAGTCAGGACCAGGCCGACGATCGGGGCGCGGCCGAGCGGATCGCAGAGGCGACGGCGCAGCGGGTCGAGCGGGATAAGGACGCCCCGGAGCCGGGGAGCGCCGCCGATCGCATTGCGTCCCGCATAGGGAGTAAGGGCGGCGGGTCGGATCACGACCAGGCCGAGCGCGATCGGGAGCGCATCAGGGATAAGGACCGCGAACGATGAGCGATGACAGCGACGATCCGGTGATGGCGCTGCTAGCGACCCAGCGGGCGGTGCTGGCGGCGGTGGAGAATCTGGCGGGTCAGGTCGAGGCGATGCAGGCCAAGGTGGGTGCCATGAGCGAGATGCTGGCCCAGCTCGTCGCCGGCAGCGTCGGCGCATCGGGTGGCGGCGTTGGTCGCGCGCTGACCTTGGGTGACAGGTTCAGGCAGGCGACCGCCGAGGAGGCTGCGCGCGACCCGGACTTGGCCCAGTCGGCCCGAAGCTGCGATTTTGGTCATCTTGGAGAACACGTCGGGAACGGGCTGGTTGTTGTTGACGATCGCCCATGCGAGGAACGACGTTCCGCTCCGATAAGGGAGCGGCGTTATGAGCCTTGGCGTTTCGAGTGGGGATCTGATCGGCTCCTGGAGCCTGAGTTTTTCGGACATCGCGTTCGTGACCGGCAAAGCGGAGACGGCACGACTGGGATTGGCGGTTCAGCTTAGATTTTTCGCCGGGCATGGCTTCTTTGTGCCGGATCATGCGTCGATACCCTCCGACGGTGTCTTGTATCTGGCGGAGCAACTTGGTCTCGATGCCAAATCCGTGAACCACTATGATTTTTCCGGGCGCACCGCCCGCCGGCATTGCGCGGAGATTTTGCGGCATCTCGGGTTCCGCCGTATGACGCAGACGGATCGCAGGGCGTTGTCGAGGTGGATTTCCGACGATCTTTGTGCGGGCGGGCAGCCGATCAATGCCATGCTCGAGCATGTTTTCCTGTGGTGCCGCGACCGCCGTATCTGGGTCGTGCGGCTGAGCGGAACAGAAAAGTGTCATAAGGAGCCGTTTGGCTCAATGCAGCGATAGATAGTGGCCGGGTGAACATTGAAGGTCCTGGCGACGGAGCTGATTGATTTGCCCTCCAGAACAAGTTGGCGAGCAAGCTCGGCCTGATCGGGTCGCATTTTCTTTGGGCGTCCGAAGGTCACGCCGCGCACCATAGCCGCCTTTCGACCCTCGTCGGTTCGGCTCAATATTAGAGACCGCTCGAACTGGGCGATCCCGGCGAATACGGTCATGATCATCACGCCAGACGGGGACGTGGTATCGGCCCAAGGTTCATCAAGCGATTGTAATCCTGCCTGCTTTTCCCTGATACGTTCCGCGATGTGCAAGAGTTCGATGGTGGATCGCGCCAAACGATCGAGGCGGGTGACGACGAGAACATCGTCTTTGCGCAGGTGGCCCATCAGCTTTTCAAGCTCGAGCCGGCCACGAGCGGCCCCTGATATTTTCTCGTCGAACATCATTTCACAGCCAGCCTCCGAGAGCCGAGCGCACTGGATGTCCAGGTTCTGATCCTCGGTGGAGACGCGCGCGTAGCCGAGCTTCATGCGGAGGCTCCCGCCATTGTGCGAAAGTTGCTGCAAAACGACTTTATTTCGCACATATATTTTGCGAAGAAATTCGCCTTGTTTATCGGCATCGGCCGTCCCCTTCGCAAAAGTTGGAAGTTTCGCACGGTATGCCCACCCGTCACCTCACTGATGCCCAGCGTCAGGGCTTTTCTCGCTTCGACGGCGAACCGTCGGCCGACCAACTCGCGCGATATTTCCATCTGGACCAAACTGATCGCGACCTCATTGGAACTCTGCGCGGAGACCATAATCGGCTCGGCTTCACCGTGATGCTGACGAGCGCCCGGTTTCTGGGCGCATTTCCAGTCTCTCCTTCCGAGATCCCCGCGTCGGTCCTGGCGACCGTGATCGAACAACTCGCTCTTGAGCCCGCCACGGACGTGGACGCCTATTTTGCGGGAAGCCGGCGCATCCGGCACCTCGCGCTCATCCGGACGCACTGCGGCTTCACGGACTTTGGCGACAACGCGGTGGCGCGTTTCCGATTGACCAGATGGCTCTACGCCCTTTGTTGGAGCGGCGACGAGCGGCCCGGCCCCTTGATTGATCGAGCGGCGGCCTGGCTGATCGCCAACAAGGTGCTGCTGCCAGGCGTCACGGTCGTCGAGCGATTGGTCGGCAGAATCCGCGATCGTGCGCGGACCAGGCTTTGGCGCCATCTGGTCGCCAGCTTGAGCGATGACCAACGCGCGCGCATCGCCGCCCTGTTTGACGATGGCGACACATCCACGTTCGCCGCCTTGGACGCGCTGCGGACAGTGCCCTCCAAGCGCATGCCGACCGAGCTCTTCCGTCACCTTGATCGGCTCGATGCGGTCCGGGCGTTCAATCTGCGGCCGGCGCCACCAAGGGGTGTTCCCGCGACAACCCTTGAGCGGCTCGCGCGGGTAGCGCGTGTCAGCAAGCCTTCGGCCATTGCGGCCCTTCAGGAGCCTCGTCGAACCGCGACTGTAGCCGCGCTCTTCCATACGCTCGAAGCGGCGGCCCAGGACGATGCCGCCGAGCTGGCCGAGGTTCTGCTTGCCGATTTGGTGAAGGGGGCCGAAGCCGCCGACAAACAGGACCGTCTGCGCAGTCTGCGCGATCTCGATGGCGCCGCGATGCTGCTCCACGCGATGGGTCTGTTGGTTTTGACCGACGATGTCCTGCCCCTCAATGAATGGAGAGATGTGCTCTTCGAGCGGTTGCCCCGTCCCGACATCGAGGCCGCCATGTCCAAGGTGGAGGCGATCGCCAAGCCCGCAGAGAGCAAGCCCTACGACCAACTGCGGAGAAAGTGGCGGGGTGCCCGGAAATTGTTCTTCGAAATCACCAACCGCATCGAGACCGACGCCGCCCCGGGCGGCAAAAACGTCAAGGCCGCGATCAGCTACCTCAAGGGCGTAGACGACTGGTCGTCTCTCGCCAAGATGCGCGGCGCACCGACCGCTGCGATCCCAAAGGCGTGGAGGCAACATGTCCTGGATCATGAAGGCAGTGTGCGGGACCCGAAAGCCTATGTCTTCGCGATCATCGATGCATGGCGTCTCGCGATCAAGCATCGCGATGTGTTCGCCAAGCCCGGCATCCGATACGGAGATCCTCGGCGCGGGATGCTCGAGGGCGAGTCCTGGCACAATTCCAGGTTGATGGTGGCACGCGCCCTGGGCCGATCTCTGGAAGCCGACACTGAGATTGACGGTCTCTCCCGCCTTCTCGACGAGGCATATCGACATGTCGTCGCGCGCGCCGGCCACAATCCTGACCTGCGTTTCGAGACGGTCGCCGACAAGACCGGGATTGTGGTCACGCCCCTCGACAAGCTTGATGAATCCGAGAGCCTTCGTGCGCTGCGCGGCGCCGTCCAAACGCGCATGCCGAAGGCGGGGATGCCCGACATCTTTCTTGAAGTCATGGCGCGAACCGGATTCGCCAAGTCCTTTACCCATCTGAGCGAGCGTCAGGCCACCGTCGAGCACTTCGAGATAAGCCTGTGCGCAACCCTGGTCGGCGGCGCCTGCAACATCGGTCTTGAGCCAGTTGTGCGCCCGGAAATTGCGGCTCTGCGTCGCGACCGGCTGTCTTGGGTCAATCAGAATTTCATTCGGCCTGAGACCATAGCTGCGGCGAACGCCGCGATCGTTGCCGCCCACAATCGCCTGGATATCGTTCGCCACTGGGGCGCCGGAGAGGTGGCCAGCGCGGACGGAATGCGGTTTGTCGCTCCGTCGAGCGCCATACATGCCGGCCCCAATCCCAAATACTATGGCCAGGAGCGCGGCGTCACTTGGTACAACATGATTTCCAATCAGTTCAGCGGGCTGGCCGGAGCGGTCATCCCCGGCACCTTGCGCGACAGTTTGGTCGTCCTGGCTCTCCTGCTGGAGCAGGAAACCGAGCTCGATCCTCTGGAGATTATGACCGACACCGCTGCCTATTCCGACGCAATTTTCGGCCTGTTCTGGCTCCTGGGCTACCGATTCAGCCCCCGTCTGGCGGACATCGGCGGCGCGAAGCTGTGGCGCATCGACCGCCAGGCGAGCTACGGACAATTCGATGAGATTGCCTGGGGCAGGATCAAAATCAATCTGATTAGGGAAAACTGGTCCGACCTGATCCGTTTGGCCGGGTCGATCAAGCTCGGCCACCTCAAGGCCGCAGGCGTCATGCGCATGCTGCAGGTCAAAGACCGCCCAACGACCCTGGCCAAGGCCCTGTCTGAACTGGGGCGCATCATCAAGACGCTGCACATCCTGCGATACATCGACGACCGACCGTTCCGCCGACGGATCTTGTTTCAGCTCAACCGGCAGGAATTGCGCCACAAGCTCGGTCGGCGCGTCCATCACGGCGATCGGGGCGAAATCAGAAGCCCTTTGCGTCAAGGCCAAGAGGAGCAGCTCGGGGTCCTCGGTCTCGCCCTCAACTCCATCGTCCACTGGAACGCTGTCTACATGCAGGAAACCGTGCGCCAACTCAGCGAGGCCGGGGCGCCACCGCTGCCCGCCGATATCGCTCGACTCTCGCCGATATTCTGGCGTCACATCAATTTCCTCGGGAGCTACGACTTCTCCGTGCCCGACGCCGTCGCAAACGGCGGCCTCAGACCGCTACGCCAACCTAATTCCGAATGGGACTTTTGAAAAGAAATAATGCCCCTTACGACACTTTCTTGTTCCGCTCAGCCGCACGACCCTATCTATGGGCCGTCGCGCAAGGAGCTGGAACGCCTCGTCCGTTCGCAACGACACCTCTATCTGGAGGCCCTGTTGGCCCGAGTCCGCGATCGGCTTGCGCCGGATGCGGTCGCCTTGCTGGAAGCCTCGCTCGCCGATCCCGATGGCCCGACCGGCTTCAACACGATGAAGGGGGATGCAGGTCAGGCGACGCTCGAAAACATTCTTGGCGTGACCGCCAAACTCGCCTTTATCCAACGGCTTGCTCTTCCCCGAGATTTCCTATCGGTCACGGGCAAGGCATGGGTCGATCAGATCGTTCGCCGGGTTGCCGGCGAGAAAGCCTCGGAGATGCGCCGGCATGTACCGGCGCGCCAGCTCGGGCTCTATGCCGTTTATCTGATGGCGCGGGAAGCTCAGCTTACGGATGCGATGGTCGACCTGCTGATCGAGACGGTCCATAAGATCGGATCGCGCTCGAAACGCAAGGTGGTGGGCGATATCGCGAAAGACATCGAGCGGGTCTATGGCAAGGAGCGACTCCTGGTCGAGATTGCCAGCGCTTCGATCGACGATCCATCCGGGCGCATCTGCGATGTCATTTTCCCAATCGCCGGCAAGGACAAACTGGCGGCGATCATCAAGGAAAGCCAGGCAAAGGGCGCCTTGGATCGGCGGATCTACAAGGTGATGCGGAGGTCATGGGCCAATCATTATCGCCGTATGCTGCCAAGCCTGCTTTCGGCACTGGAGTTCCGGTCGAACAACGCCGTGTGGCGTCCGGTGCTGGCGGCCCTGGACTGGATCAGAAGCAAAGTGGATGATGGATGCCGCTACGTGCCGCCGCACGCAGTGCCGGTCGACGAGGTCATTCCGGCGAGATGGCGCAGTTCCGTCATTGATGAAGAGGGGCGCGTAAACCGGATCAGTTATGAGCTTTGTGTCCTCGCGCAACTGCGCGATCGCATCCGTTCTAAGGAAATCTGGGTTGTCGGGGCGGACCGATACCGCAATCCCGATGACGATCTTCCCAAGGACTTCGATGCGCGGCGAGAAGCATATTACACAGGATTGAACCTGACGGCGGATGCGCGTGCATTTTCAAGCGCCATCCGGGAAGAGCTTGCTCAGGAACTGTTGCTCCTCAATGCCAATATTCCCCGGAACGACAAGGTTCGGCTGCTGTGGCGCGGCGAGAACCGTATATCTCTCACCCCGTTCAAACCCTTGCCCGAACCCAGGGGTCTCGCCTCGATCAAGACCGAGATCGGCCAACGCTGGCCGATGACCGGGCTGCTCGACGTACTGAAGGAGGCTGCCCTTGATACGGGACTTCTCGAAGCGTTCGAAACATCGGCCTCGCGTGTTGCACTGCCGAAAACCGCGCTGGATCAACGTCTCCTGCTATGCCTCTACGGCCTGGGAACGAATGCCGGGCTCAAGCGGATCGCCGGCGCCACCCCCGATGTCAGCTATGAAGAGCTGCTGCATGTCCATCGCCGCTTCGTTCATGCCGCGGCGCTCAAGGAGGCGTGTGCCAGGGTTGCGAATGCGACCCTGGCAATCCGCAATGCTGCAGTCTGGGGGGACGCCGGCACGGCCTGTGCGTCAGATTCCACAAAGTTCGGAGCCTGGGATCGCAACCTGATGACGGAATGGCATGCGCGTTATGGTGGACGGGGCGTCATGATCTACTGGCATGTCGAACGACGCGCGACATGCGTCTATTCCCAGCTCAAGCGCTGCTCTTCCTCCGAGGTCGCCTCCATGATCGAGGGCGTGCTGCGCCATTGCACCGACATGGAAATCCAGCGACAATATGTTGATAGTCATGGCCAAAGCGCGGTTGGCTTTGCATTTTGCCGGCTTCTCGGATTTGAGCTTGCACCCCGCCTGAAAGCGATCGCTCGCCAGAAGCTGGCTCTTCCCGATGTCGGCATGCGAACGCGGCTTCCCCACTTGCAGCCGATCCTCTCCAGTCCGATCAACTGGGATGAGATCGAGCAGCAATATGACGAGATGGTCAAATATGCAGCCGCGATGCAGACAAAAACCGCCGACCCGGAGGCGATCCTGCGCCGGTTTAGCCGCTCCGAGGTGATGCACCCGACCTACAAGGCGTTGAGTGAGCTGGGCCGCGCGGTCAAGACGATCTTCCTGTGCCGGTATCTGCGCGAGGAGTCCTTCCGCCGCGAAATTCATGAAGGCCTGAATGTCGTTGAAAACTGGAACAGTGCCAATGGGTTCGTTTTCTTCGGCAAGGGCGGCGAGATCGCCACTAACCGCATCGATGAGCAGCAGCTCTCGGTCCTGGCGCTACATTTGCTGCAAGCGTCGCTTGTCTATGTGAACACCCGAATGCTTCAGAGCGTGCTGGTGGAACCGAAATGGACGGGCCGGATGACGCCGGATGATTATCGCGGCCTCACACCGCTGATTTACAGCCACGTCAATCCTTATGGCCGCTTCGACCTCGATCTGAATAGCCGGATCGATTTTGGGCGGCTTGCTGCCTGACCGGGGCCTTTCCGCTCGCACCATTTGGGTGCACCCGAACGTGACGATCGGAAGTGACATATACGACATGTCACAAAAGGGTGGTTCCGTCACCAATGTTACTGTACGAGGGCAAAGCCACCCTAATGTGACGGATTTGCCCATGACCCGCGTCGGCTACGCCCGCGTCAGCACCATCGACCAGGATCTCGACATCCAGGTTGCCCGGTTGAAGGCAGCGGGCTGTGAAATCCTCCGCTCCGAAACAGGCTCGGGCGCATCGCGCACTGGACGCACGGAGCTTGAGACGATCATGCAGTTCCTGCGCGCCGATGACGAACTCGTCGTCCTGCGTCTCGATCGGCTCGGTCGCTCCACACGCGATGTTCTCAATCTGGTTCATGAACTCGACCAGAAGGGAGCCTCATTGCGGGTGCTTGAGCCGGAGGTGACGACGGCCGGAAGCATGGGGCGGATGGTGATCACCATTCTGGGCATGGTCGCGGACATGGAACTGACGTTCATCAAGGACCGGCAGCGCGCCGGGATCGAGGCGGCGCGCGCCGAAGGCGTCTACAAAGGCCGGAAGAAAAACATCGATGACGATGAAATCCGACGCCGGATCACCGCCGGCGCGAGCAAGGCCAGCGTCGCGCGCGACCTCAAGATCTCAAGAATGACCGTCTATCGGGCGCTTGACGTCATTCCTTCAAGGATCGGGCTGCCGGAAAAGCCGCCTTCTGTCACCATCGCCCTGCATCTGACCATCGAGAACTTCAACAAGCATGGTCGTGGCAGAAAGCCCGCTCGCGAGCGCATTGAGGCGATGCTGGAGCGGGATTACCAGATGCAAAAGACCGGGAACTGCGATTACACGCTGACCGTCGCCTATGATCAGGGTGCCGATGGCGTCAGCCTCGATGATGAGATCGCATCTCTCCAGACAGAGATGTTCAACATCGCAGAGAGCTACAGGTGCTCGATCGAGACCGATGTTTACGAGATTGGAGGACAAGAGCGAGCCTGGTAGATCGCCATGTTCAATCTTTGTTCTCCAACATGGCCAAAATCGCAGCTTCGGGCCGACTGGGCCGACTTACGGGCGGCGCAGGGGAATTACATCGTGGCCCAGGCTATCGCCAACAGGTTGAATAAGGGCGATCCCGAAGGCGTGGCGCGCGAGAACGCGCGGTTGCGGGAGTGGATCGCGGATCAGCTCGACCAAGGCCGTGTGTTCGAGCCGGGCAAGGTGCGAAGCAGTGAGAAGGGCGTGGTGGCGGTGGTGGAGCCGATCCACGAAGAGATGTTTCCAGGGCGCGTTAGGGCGCAGCGGTCCGATCGGGTGCGATAGCGTCCTTCCATAGAGGACGATGAGGATCGACGGGCCTCAGCGATGGGGGCATCGGCATGAGCATCTGTTTTCAGTGCATGTAAGGTTTTACTTGACATATGTCAGGAAATGCCTTACAATGTGTCTATGATCAAGACATACGCCAGCAAGGCCCTCGAAGCCTTCGCCACCGAGGGAGATGGCTCAAAACTTCCCGTCCAAAACCATAATCGTGTCCGGCGCATCCTGCTCGCGCTGGATGCCGCGACAAAGCCCGAGGACATGCACCTTCCAGGCTATCGGTTTCACGGGCTGAACACCAAGCCCAAACGCTATGCGGTTGATGCTAGCGGCAACTATCGAATCACATGGGCTTGGGACGATGGCGATGCGATCGACGTGGACATTGAGGATTATCACTAGAAATTTCTGTTTCTGAAAACTGTCAGTTATCACTTGACATGTAAGTCATTAGTTTACACATAGGGCTTATACAGAAACATGATGACAGTCCGGGCATTACGCCATTCGGACAGGAGATAGATGATGAACAAGCTCGTATCCGGCCTTGCCCCGATGCACCCTGGAGAGCTGTTCCGCGAGGACATTCTGCCTGCGTTGAACAAGCCCAAGGCGGAGATCGCTAGGCTGCTCGAGGTTTCGCGGCAAACCCTCTATGACATCCTTGCCGAGAAGCAGGATGTCACCCCGACTATGGCGCTCCGCGTCGGCAAGCTCACCGGCACCACGCCGGAGATGTGGGTGAACATGCAGCGTAATTATGATTTGCGCGTGCAGGCCGTCAAGGATGCAGATATACTCGCGCGGATTCCGACGCTCCAAGCGGCCTGACTTACAATGCTACGGCGCTTCGCCAAAACTTAAAAATATATCAGCTATTATTGATAGCTATCAAGAAGCCTTTGATTTTCTTTGAGCTGCATCTCAAGGCGCTTCTGTGCTGCTTCGGATTGCGCCTGAAGATCTTTCATCTTCCTGTCATAATCATTTTTTCTTGCCAGTGCTTTATCCATCTCGTTACGGCCAAGCACACATATTCCTACATTCGTTGATCCTTCGATCAATGAGGAGTTCACGAACACAACATGGGTTTTGTCGGCATATTCAACACGATCTTTGTCTTCCCCATGGAACTCAGCTGCTTTAGTAAAACCAGCCTTTTCAAGCTCGTTCACATAAAAGCTGCGAACTTTTTCTGGTGTGTCGGATGAACTGAACCAGACTGATTTGCCATTGAAATCTGTCATCTGCACGGTTCCACTGCCGATCGAACAACTATCTTCAAGTTGCCCGGTAGGTTTCTCAACTGTACTAGTAATAAAGCCTAATTCTTTGACTTCATCTGTCGGCATGTCATTTTGGTAGTCTGATTGCGTCATTTTAGCAGATTGAATCAGCGGGAGATGAGCGCTTGCCAATACGCTTGCTAATTCACTCCGCACCATCGCAACAGCTTCGTCCGCTGCCGCAACAGCCTTTCGGTGATCGATGTAATTCATCACCAGTTTACCAGCAAAAATAACGACTGCACCAATCAAGCAGGCTGCGGCTATATAACCTACACGCTTTTTGACAGTCGCCGCATGATCGGCATCATCTTGGCGTTTCTCATTTTGAATATCTTCACGACGATCAGCATCTTTTAAGGCTTCCTCCAAATTAATGAAGGACTCGTCACCAACAACATACCGACCTAATGTATCATTACGCTGTATGTCGTATTTTTTCGTCAACCAAAGCTGATATCTATCGCTCAATAAATCCCGATCGCCATCGAATTGATCTGAAACATTGATCCGGCGAACCGAAGATGGGTTGAGAAGCGCAACTATAATAAGCCCAATTGGGCCAAGGAAAAATCCGAGCCAAAAACCTGTGCTTTGGGTTACGCCCTTATTTTTCGCGATGAAAGAGCCAGCGAAGCCAAACACAAAGCTCGATATCATTAAGATTACAAATAGCTCTCCCACACGCCCCCCGTTGCGTAAATTCTCTGTGGCTACCAGACCGGAAAACACCGGCAGATAACATCGATCTCGGTACTAGCAGGATGATACAAAAATCAAAACTTTTGCATCAACGAAATGGGCAACCACAATGCCATAAATTATCGAGAAGTTGACGGATTTACCGACGCTGGGATTTCATTAGAGCATGTCGTTCGACATGTGCCAGCAGCACTTCGATATCTTCACGACTGATATCGAAGCTTTCATGCATATCTTCCAGTGCCGCATCGATATCGGATGAATGAAAAGCTCGTGGAACGCGAGGCTCCGGCGTGAGGGCTGGTACGTGCGGATAGCTATGTGTGGTCATACGATGAAAGAACATAGCTATCGACACAAGTGCTATGGAATTGATCGCTACCGGCGCGAAAGCGAAGCTATATCCTGCTGCGTGAATGCCTTGGCTGCCAATTACTGCAGTAAGCGCAGCCGCGCCTCCCGGGGGATGTAGGCAGCGCAGTAGCGACATCACCAGAATCGCGCCGCCCACCGCGACGCCAGCGGCAAGTGTGATGTCTGGAAACAGATTGAACGCCCATACGCCAATCAAGGTTGAAATGGTGTTGCCGCCGACCACGGCCCAAGGCTGGGCTAGAGGGCTGGAAGGCACGGCAAATACCAATACCGCTGAAGCACCAAGGGGTGCGACAATGATCGGCAAATCCACAGCAGAAAGAGGAAGGCCAGCACAAACTACGATGGTAAGAGCGATGGCAATCGCAGCACCCAAACTTGCGATCAATCGATCTGGCAAGGTCGCGCCTGCAAGGATTGGCTTAAATATGTTTAGCACGATATCTGGGAAATTAGTTGTAGACTAAAGTGGTGCTGGCGCGGGGTACGTTCGAGAGCTGGATCGCTGCAGGGAGCCGTGAGCCAGCGGCAGCCTGCGCAAGAGTTTGTTGGTCCAACTCAGCGAGAAATACGCCCATAGCTTTGTTAAGCATACCTCTTAGACCACAGCTGCCGCGCAGGATGCAGTTTTCGCAATCGGCAAGATTCAGACATGGCTCGGTAAGTCTCACCACCTCACCAAGCGTGATAGTTTCGGCTGAACGCCCGAGACGAAATCCTCCGCTGCGCCCGCGCACGGTCTGGAGTAGACCAGCGTTGGAAAGCACATTTACTACCTTCATCGCATTATTGCGTGAAATAGCATGGTCGGCCGCCACTTGCGCGACCCCCAACAGCCCGTCTCCATCCCGAGCCGCTAGTGCTGCATGGAGCAAAATGCGTAGCGCGTAGTCGGTATGCGCGGTCAGGCGCATCTCAAATCTTGACCTTAAACATGCATGTGTATTGCATCTTTTTAGAGCAGGAGTATAGATGCATTCCATCTGCATGTTTATATGGAATTGCCCATGACCACGCCGCTTTCTGAACAGACTATCGCCATCGTCAAATCCACTGCGCCGATCCTGCAGGTTCATGGCGTGGAAATCACGACGCGCATGTACGAACGGCTGTTTGTCGATCCTGAAATCAAAGCCCTATTCGATATGGCGGCTCAAGAATCTGGCGAGCAGCCTAAGCGGCTTGCGGCTGCCATCCTTGCCTTCGCACAGAACGCCGACAAGCTTGAGGCGTTGAAACCCGCGATCGAACGCATCGCTGCGCGCCACGTCGCGACGCACATTAAGCCAGAGCATTACCCTGCCGTTGCGAACGCCCTGCTCCCGGCGATCAAGGACGTTCTTGGAGATGCGGTTGATGATACCGTGCTGAATGCATGGGGCGAGGCGTACTGGTTCCTTGCCGACGTTCTGAAGGCACGTGAAACCATGCTCTACACTGAGGCGGCGTGACATCGGAAATCATGCCATCAGAGGCCGCTGCCGAACTTCCCGAAGGCTTGGAGCAATATCGTCAGACTGACGTGTTTACAGAGGTTTCGATTCCAGCGGGCCTTCGTAAGGATCATTGTACGAAGCCAGGGGTATGGGGGCTGATACAGGTGGCGGAAGGCCGATTGCGCTATTGCGTAACCGATCCACGCCGAGTGGGTGCCGAACTTATACTGACGCCTGAGAGCAGACCAGGTTTGGTGGAGCCTACGATCCTCCATCATGTTGTGCCGCTTGGACCCGTCCGGTTTCATGTTCAATTCTACCGTCAGCTTTCCGAGGCTGTGCCGCTGTGTCGGTTTGAAGAACTGGCAACACGGGAAAACCGACTGCGCAGCGGAGCCACTGCGGCAGAGCCGCAAGATTAGTTTGCCCAACGGTGGCTTCGCCCACTATTATGGGCACTATCTGTGCATCAGATTTTTGCATCAGGGAGAGGCGCAGATTTCCGCCATTCTCGATCTGATGCACAAATTGTGATTTTTGCATCAGTAGGGGAATCTCACGACTAAGGATCGGCGATAACCCGCGTTGTCGGCAACCATATATCAATCTGTGCAGCTTATGTGGCCTTAAGAAGAGAGGTTGCATGTGATAAAGCCACTGACGCCGGAGCAGCTGCGGACCGGCCTGTTCGCCTATAGCTCTCCGGATGGTGCCCTTGATGCCCGGTTCAACCGGGGAACCGGCAGGGTCGATGCGACAGGCAAAGGATTCTGGCCGCCTGAGGTCGCCGCAGATTATTTCGGCAATTGGGCAGCAATGGTTGGAGCCATCCACGACGCGGGCAAGGCGCTGCGGGCGGTAGTAGACCTGAGCAAAACGGCCATCCAGGCACTGGACGTGGCAGGTTTAATCGGGGTTTGCGGCGCTCTGCACGGCGGCGACGATCGCGTAGCCCTCGTCGTTCCATCGGCGTTGATGACGCTGCAGATGCGCCGCGTCCTTGATCCGACCTGCCACCGCTTCGTCACCAGCCATAGCGCTGCGGAAGTGTGGATTGCGGAAGAGAGTCGCCGCTTGCGTGCGGCCGCCTGAAGATATGCTATGCTTGGATTGGGCCGCGCGCTCACTGGCGAGTGAACCACCGCCGGATCTAGCCGTTATCGGTTTTCGGATCGGCAACTGAACATTTCCCTCATTGATGGTATGTGAGGCAAGCGGAACTAGGAGGATTTTTGTGGCGAGCCTGTCGGACTTCTCTGCGTCGTCACTCGAAGGCGAGCAGGTCCAACTGTGCCAATACGCTGGCAACGTAGTGTTGATTGTCAACACTGCGAGCAAGTGTGGTTTCACCCCGCAGTACAAGGGGCTTCAGGAGTTGTATCGGGATTACTCCGGTAAAGGGTTCACTGTCCTCGGTTTCCCCTGCAATCAGTTCCTTGCACAAGAACCCGCAGACGAGGCCGAGATCAGTCGATTCTGTGCGTCGACCTACAAAGTGACCTTTCCCATGTTTGCCAAGATTGAGGTGAATGGGCCACATGCGCATCCCCTTTACAATTGGCTAAAGACAGCAGCGCCGGGGATCGCTGGCACGACGGCCGTGAAATGGAACTTCACCAAGTTTCTCATCGACCGGCAAGGAAAACCAGTGGTTCGCTATGCTCCGACAATGGCTCCAAGTAATATCGCGCCGACCATCGAGCGCCTGCTTCGTTAGGCACACCCAGAAGCAGCCAGTACGCCTTCCACCCCTTTTTGCCGTTCGCGATCGGCGTTGATCGCTTCCCGTTCGTTGCGGGAGAGATCAAAAGTTTTGCATCAGATTGAAACCCGCAGGAATCCGGCCTCTTTCCTGATGCAAAAATCTGATGCACCATTCCGGCTATGATCTACGGCTATGCGCGCGTCTCAACCACCGGCCAGGACTTGGCCCAGCAGATCGCTCAGCTCACCGCTGCTGGGTGCGTGAAAATCTACCGCGAGAAGATCAGCGGGGCGACGGCCGAGCGGCCCCAGCTCAAGCGCGCGATCGGCGCACTGGACGATGGCGACGTGCTGATGGTGACAGCGACAGACCGCCTTGCCCGCAATACCCGTGACTTGTTGAACATCCTCCATGCGGTCAAGGAGGCCGGGGCTGGCTTCCGGTCCTTGGCCGAGCCGATGGTAGATACGACCTCCCAATTTGCCGAGGTGATAATTGCGGTGCTGGGGATCGCGGCAAGCTGGGAACGGGAGCGGATCACCGAGCGCACCGCCGCAGGGCGCGTCCAAGCAAGAGCGCGTGGCGTCAAATTCGGGCGCAAGGCATCCCTCACCCCGCATCAACAGGCAGAGGCACTAGATAGGCTCGCTGCCGGTGATACGCAGCGCACTGTCGCAGCCCTATTCAATGTCAGCCAAGCGACGATCTCGCGATTAGCAGGAAGCTAATCGAGCTCTCTCTCTCGGGTTGGAGAGTTATACTGTAGCTGTTGGTCGGCCCGATCGATCATTGGACCTCAAACGATTTTCCGTGCGAGGCTTTTTCGAACTCGGCGCGATGATGCGCCAAATACGACTGTGTTTGCTCTCCCGCTACCAACTGTTTGCCAGCGGGAATGCCCAGCGCCCGAAGCGCGTCGATCGTTAGAGACGCGCTGGCGCGCATGGACCCAGTTTCCGTGAACGTGATTAAATGCTTGTCGAATAGTGCATCGACCGAGGCCGCAAGCAGCAAGCCATTGGCAGGATCGAGCTTTTCGCGATTATCTGAATGTCTCCAAGCTTTGATGTGCGATGCGCGGAGAACCGCACCAATAGCGCAGCCGGTGATCGCGCACTTCTCGTCCCATATTTCAAGTAGGGCTGCGCGAAATCCACCTTGACCAAGGCGCGCGTTTACCAGGCGGAGGCGTGTTGCCTCATCCACCTTGGAATTGAGAATTGCCATGATATCGGACGCTTCGTCCGATCCTTCTAGGTGTGGCTTGAGAGCAATTTCGAAACCCAGCGCTCTTAACGGGTTGTTGGTAGGCCATCCGCCACCACCAGCCATCGATGTATCATTCGCCAACTTTCTCGCCACACGAAGAACTGCTTTGGGCGGGAATCTTTCGGACGTTGCGGGATCGATAATATCCCATTTAGTCGATGGCTTGTTTGGAAGGATTCCGTGCTTTCGAATATGCCCAAAGGCATCTTGAACATGGGTTGGCTTCAGGGTCATTAATCCGTTTCGCTTTATTCGAAGGTGACGTCTGTGCAACCTTGTCAGATGTAGCGGCTATCACTCATCGGATCGTCCGAATAGCCGACCAAAAAAGCCGCGTTTGGTTTCTGTAGGCTCCGGGCCGGTCAGCAAACCTATCACCCGCGCCTGTGCTTCCCGCCGTTCTTCCTCAGATTTATCGAGGCGCTGGCGCAGATCGGAAACCACGCCATCACGATCCTGTAGCTGTTCACGCAACAGTTCAATTTCGCGTTGTAACCCCCCTGAATTTATTGGGGTTTCCATGTTTCCATTAGGGGTGTTAGAACGGGACTCATCAACCGTTTCCTTCTGTTTCGGCGGAAACACCCGGAACAGTTCAGAGGTGTCGATGAGATAGCCATTATCGGTCTTCTCGGCATAGCTAAGACGACCGGATTTCAGGGCTTTTGAGACAGTGCCTTTGCTGACACCGGCTAGTTCCGCACCCTTTGTCATTGAGACAGTTGCCACGACTTATTCCCCCGTTTCCAACCGGGAACGTATCCCTGTTTCTGTAGGGTATCGCGAAACCCCAAGAGCGGCAACCACTAGGGTTTACTCCATTTTTCCGCGCAACCCCTTACCCAAGTCGTCCAATCTTCGCGCAGGGCATCGCCCCGGAGCTGACGACGTTTGTCGGTTCGCACCCGGGCATATTGGTCCGCCAACCGCTGAACAGCATGTCCCCCGCCATAGGTGACGCCGATCGCATGTAGCTCTGTCGCACCAAATTCTGTCACCTGATCGTCGGCAGGCCAGCGTAAAACATCGGACACGCCCAGATTTGCAGCGGTCGCTGCGATGATCGCACTGGGGTCCATTATCGTCTCTGCCGTCCCATCCCGACGGGCGCGGCGACCGGCGCGATGCCGCTCGTTTTCTTCTTCGGCGGCAACCGCTGCGATTGGCGGTTTGCGCCGGAAGGTTATTGCAACCTCGATGACTTTCCGGCCGCGCCTTTTAGCAACGTCCCACGCCACCGAGAACTGCGGGACAAGCTGATTGATTTCAGCCGTCGCGGCATCGAGGACGAAGCGCCGTAAGTCGGCGAACGAGCTGTAGGACCCCTCTGGAACGCCCAGCTTGGCACGCAGGGTTTCTACATCGCCGCGCCAGATCGGCACGTCTCGTCGGTAGAGCAAGGCTCCGAGCTGGTACAATTCGAGGGCATATTTGCTGTCGAAGGCCAGCACCGTTGCCCGATGCAGGAGGGCGTAGGCTTCGCTGTCTTTCAGCAGGTCGCGTGCGCGCCGGGTGAAACGGTAGATCAACCACCCCTGTTCACCCCCCTCAAACGTCTCTTCGATCATCTGGAAGGTGCGCCGCCCGTGGTCGCCGTCCACCTTATCAGGCATTGCGAAGAAGATGCCCATCAGCTCGTCGATCGTCTCGGTAAGGCGATCATTGGAATTGTGGGAGCCGCGCAACATGCGCTTGGCGATTCTGTGTTCCTGGTCGCGCCAAGCATCGCCAGCGGCCTGGTGCATCATTAAGGCAAAGACCTTGCGCGCTGACAGGCTCAGGGAAACCCCCCTCGCATATCGGACCTCCACCAGTTCGCGCGGCTGCACTATCGTGTCGGAACCGCGTTCCTTCTCGATCCGTGCCACTTCCATCGTGCGTCCAGTTGTGTCGGCTGTCCCGTCCATAATCGGACATTCGGGCGAGGGGCAGGCAAGGTCAAGGTATTATGAGGTGAGAGACAATTTGCTCTCACCTCACGCACCCCATTTCTCATGATACCCCCACCCCAAAACTCATAATAGGGCACCCCATTCCTCATGATGCCCCACCCCATTTCTCATGAAAGTCCGAAATACGCTTTTGAAATCAGTGTTTTATACACCCCCTGAATCATAGAATCCCAGAATCTAGAATCAACGCGGGCGCGTGAAAGGAAATGCTGCTCTGCAAAGAGACATATGGAATTGGCCTAGCGGCCAATGCGCTGTTCGATACGTGACGGCGATGCCGTCACAAGAGCGGCCACAGGCCGCTGGGCTTCCGAGGGGGAGTGGGGCGGGTTCAGCGCCCAATCGCTTCCAGCGCCGTGCTGTGAGAGGTCCAGGGCGGTCAGGAGGCGGGGTTGCGGCCCTTTCTCTTCCGTCACACCATCGGCGGCGATCGCGCCTCCTGTAGTCGCTCAGCCGGGATCGGCCAACCCGGCGAACTCGCGCTGATCGTAATATCGGATCTTCTCCACGATCAACGGAGCCTGCCCCTGGAGCATCAATAGTTGGTCGGTAGGCCGCATCCGCATAATCTCGTCAGGGTTCATGAGGTTTCGGGCGCTGATTTGCGTACTGGCCGACCGGGTGAGCTTACCGCCGTCAAACATGCTGGCCTCCGAATAGCCCGCCGTCTGATATTCGAGGGTTTCCTGCCCCAGCGTCTTCGACAGCAGTTCAGCGGTGGCGAGGTCGTTCACCCCGAAGGCCTGAAACACCCCGGCATTCGACATGAACGTGCCCGCGCGCTCGCCATAGAGGGCGCGCAACTGGTGCATGTCCTGCAAGATCGGCCAGAGCTGCAACCCGTATCCGGCCATCAGCCCCATGGCGCGCTCGACCGGTTCCAGCCTGCCCAGGGCCGCGAACTCATCGAGCAGGAACAGGACAGGCCGCGCCGGTTTGACGGGCGAGCGGGCCATGTCGGTGAGCGCCTGGGCGACCAGCAGCCGCAACCAGCGCGCATAGGCATCGAGCCGGTCAGGGGGTAGGCACAGAAACACCGTGGAAACCCCCTCTTTCAACCCTGCAAAGGTAAAGTCCGACGCCGATGTGCTGGCGACGATCCGGGGGCTGTCGAGAAAATGGGTGTGCCGCTGCGCCGACGACAACACCCCTGCGGCCTCGCGATCGGACTTGCCGAGCTGGCGGTTGGCGGCGCGGGCGATCAGGCCACCGGCGCCGCGGCTGTCCTGCATCAGTGTGAGCAAATCGGCGAACCTCTTGGGGGCGAGCGTCAGATACTCCCGCA
>NZ_CP117163.1:0-51841 GCF_028538045.1 Sphingobium sp. AntQ-1 | reverse complement strand
CGACGCGGTCGCCGGATTGAAGTGGTCGACGAGGGTTATGTCCTCGATGATCGTCAGCGCGATCTCCAGCTCACGCTGCAGGCGCAAGCCCATCGCGGTCGGCACGTAGATCCGGCCCTCCATGGCAAGGAGGTCGTCGTTGAAGTTGCGGCGCAGCTGCCCGAGCGCCTCGCTGACCGCCGGCTGGCTCATCCCGAGCGCTTCCGCCGCGCGGGTGACGCTTCGCTTGCGCAGCAGTTCTCGCAGCACCGGGAGCAGATTGAGGTTTATCGAACGCAGCGACTTCACCACGAAGCGTCCGCCATTAGGAGCGGGGATGATGCCGACGGACCCACCGCCTGTTTTCTGGTTGATCCGCCGGACGAATGCAACCCCGCCCATAGGGTGTGAGCAGCCCCTATCCGATCTCGATCAGCGCCGGCGCGCGGGTGCCCAGCCGCTTGGCACCCTCGGGGGTGACGAACACCGTGTCGCCCCAGTAGAGCCGCCGCGCATTGTCGTGCGTGTTGATCATCGGCTTGACAATGAAGGTGGCGTTCTCCTCGATCACCCAGTCGCGCATCAGCGGGTCGCGTGCGGCATAGATGGCGATCGGCGAATCGTCGCCGAGTCCGCGCGCATGCATTAGCAGCCGACATTGGTATTCGTCCGTGGTGAGCGCCGCGGCGGCCTCGATTACGTCGTTGACGGTGTTGCCCGGACGCAGCGCGTCGTAGCAGGCCGCAATCGCCTCCTGCTGCAGCGCGAACATGCGGTGGTACTCGTCCGGTGCCTTGCCGACGAACAAGGGCTGGGTGTTCTGCGCGATATAGCCGCCCCAGCGCGCCTCGCACTCGGTGCTGATCATGTCGCCGGTGGCGAGCTTGCGCCCGGTTGGGAAATACTGATTCGAGGGCGGCTGCGGCCAGCCGGTCGACCAGAGGATCATCGTCGGGAGTCTCGCCGCCGTTCTCGATCATTTTGGCCAGCATGCGGGCGTAGACGACATTCTCCGCGACGCCCGGCCGCGCCTCGCGGCACAGCACCTCGATTGCCTGCTCGACAAGCTGATCGGCCTTGCGCATGAAGGCGATCTCTTCCTCGCTCTTCACGAAGCGCGAGCGTTCCAGCACCAGATTGGCGTTGACGATCTCGGCCTGCGGAAACGCTTCCTTCAACCGATTGTAGATGCCAAGCGAGGTGATGCCCTCGGGAAAGCGGGTGTTGTCGGCAAGACCTGTGACCCCGATCCGACCGCGGTCGAGCCCCAGCTCGCGCATCCGCTCGATCGAGGTGCCGGCATAGCCCCAGCCGGTCGTCACCGGGCGGATGTCGGTCACCCAATCCTGCCGGCCGGTCCAGTAGCGGACGTCCATGTCGGGGTTGGTGATCGCGGTGACCTCGCCGTCGAGCGGGAAGATGGCGGCGGCCTGCGCGCAATTGACGCCGATTCCGGTCAGGTAGCGGACGTTGGCCTGAAACTGGTCCCACAGGCCGGTGTTCGGCGGCACGAAGATCGCGTCCAGCCCTTCCTCGCGCATGAAGCCGCGCACCCGCGCCCAGCGCCGGTCACGCTCCGCAATCGAGAAATGCGGTACGTCGGCGACGAGGTCTTCTTGCATGGCGGCTTTCCTCTCGGTTCGGCGGGCAGTGCCCGCGGGGTCAGGGATTGAAGGGCGCGCGCAGGCCTCTGCGCTCGAGCAAGGGCAGCACTGTCCCACCAAAGTCGGTCAAGCCCGACTGGTAGTCGAGCCAGTTGACCAGGACGCCATCGACGCCGGCGTCCGATACGTCGTGCATCCGCGCGGCGATGTCGTCGGGCGTGCCGAGCAATGGAATGCCGCCCGCGCCCGCCATCATCGCCTTCTTCATGGAAGCCATGACCTCGGGTGGTGCGGTCTTGGCGGTGGCGATATTGTTCTCGATGAAAGCGTCGGCGGCGGCGTGATTGCCCCATTGGTCGCCCGAATATTCGTCCACATACGCCTGCGCCTGCGCGACCGTATCCCGCTGCACGACATGGGCGTAGGTCCAGATCTGCAGCTCGCGCCCGTATTTCTCGCGCGCTGTCTTCCGATAGGCGTCGACCTGTTTGCGGATCGCCTCCGGGCGCGAGTCGAGCGCAATGACGAACGCGCAGTCGGCGTGCTGCGCGGCATAGTCTTGGCCGCGTGGCGATCCGCCGGCATTCATGATGACGGGTCGGCGCTGGACCGGGTGCGGGTCGCTGTAGAGGCCCTTGAGGTCAAAATGTTGGCCATGGTAGTCAAAGCTCTTGTCTTCGGTCCAAAGCCGCTCGAGGATCTCGATCCACTCGTCGGCCACGCCGTAGCGGTCCTCGTGAGCCTTGAGCGCGGCACCGAACATCTCGATCTCGGCCTGATACCAGCCGCAGACGATGTTGAGCCCCCAGCGCCCGTTGGAGATGCGGTCGATGGTCGCCCCCGCCTTGGCGACGAACAGCGGGTGGTTGACCGAGACGTGCATGGTGCTGACGATCGCGATATGCTCGGTCACCGCCGCCACCGCGCCGGCCCAGGACACGGGATCGAGCGTCAGACCCGACGCATTGCCGTCGCCGCCGAACGGCTTCCAACGTGCGAAGCTCAGCAGGACTTCCAGGCCCAGCCCGTCGGCGAGCTGGACCAGCGCCCTGGTATTCGCCCAGGTCGGATCGAACCGGTCGGGATGGTTGGTATAAGCGGCGCCGGTGCCGTTGATGGAGAACAGCCCCAGCTTCAGCCTGTTCTGGTTCAGCAGCGGATTGGTGTGGCGCGCGCGGGCCGGTTCGGTGGCGTCGGACATCGTCAGAACTCTCTCCATACCCGTCTGGTCGGTGCGCCGCGGCGCTCGCGCCGGTCGATCGCCGGAAGGGGAACATGAACGGCTGCCGGTGCTCGCAAAAATAGGCTTTTCATATGCGCCGCATCGGAGCGGTCGATGCGAGGGACGCATCCGCGTCTCCGAACCGACCGACCTAAGCCGCCTGGTCGGCCGGGACCGGATATTGCTCGCACCACAGGTCCCAGGGGCGAGTGATCTGGCTGATCACGGATGCCTCTGTCGCCTCGGCCTCGGCAGCGGTTAAATAGACGGGCATGCCCAACACGTGCGCCGATTGCTGCGCCTCGCAATTGCGCGCCGTGTAGATCGCGCGATACGTGGCCTCGGCGATGCTCGCGCCGACGGCGGTATAGCCGTGCCCGCGCATCAGCGTGACGGCGGCGGCACCCAGATGCTTCGCCAGCGCGGCACCGAGCTCAGAGTTGCGGATCAGAAGGTCGCTGCCGGGGCCTGCGTGATCGGCGACGTCGAACGGGCTGGGCGTATCCCGGAGGAAGCCGCACATGTGGCAGATCGGCTGCACCCGGGCGGTCGGCACCGCCGCGAAGGGCAGCACCCCCATCGCGTGGCTGTGGACCACCGCGTCGACGTCGCGGCGCTGCCGATAGATCTCGGCGTGGATGAATCGCTCGAGGAACAGGCGCGGAGCGGCGTCGGATACCGCCTTGCCGTCAAAATCCACCTCCAGCACGTCGGTCGGCGTCACCTGGCCCGGCGCGAGCGACCGCGAGATCAGGAAGCGATCCGGACGATCCGGGTGGCGGCGGCTGACGTGCCCGAAGGCGTCGAGGATCGCCTCGCCGAACAGTATGCGACTCGCTTGCGCGATCTCCAGCTTCGCTTCGGCCTCGGTGGTCATGGTCCGTGATCCCTATCGTGATGGGACGCTCAGCGCGCCACGACGTCCACCTGCATCTCGCCGATGCCCCCGATCGAGGCGGTGATGCGCTCGCCCGGCTTGATCGGTCCGACGCCCTCGGGCGTGCCGGTGAACAGCACGTCGCCGGGATGAAGTGTGTAATAGGAGGAGGCGAACGCGATCAGCGCGGGCACGTCCAGGATCAGGTCGCGCGTGTTCGCGGTTTGCCGCGGCTCGCCGTCGACGGTCAGCACCAGATCGCGGCCGACCGGATCGCCGAATTCGTCCGCGGTCACCAGCCACGGCCCGAGCACCGAATAGGTGTCGAGCGACTTGCGCAGCGAGCGCTCCTCCGGGCCTCGAATGGTGATGTCGAGCCCGATGGTATAGCCCGCGATCACAGACAGCGCGTCGGCGGGTGCCACGTCCTTGCAGCGCTGGCCGATCACCACCGCCAGCTCGATCTCGTGATCCGTGCGGCGATCGGGATGGTGGATGTCGATCGTCGCGCCCGCGCCGACCAGCGAGCTGGTCGCTTTCAGGAACAGGCCGGTCTCCTGGATGCGGCGGACGTGCTCGCGACTGAACGTCACCGGATCCGCGACCGTCTCATCCAGGTGCGCCTGGTAATTGACCGGGGCCGCGACGAGCTTGCCCGGGTTGGCGACCGGGCTCAGCAGGGTCACGTCCGACAGGGGGATGCGCGCGTCGCTACGTAGCTGCTCGATCCTTTCGCGGACATCCGCCAGGCCCGCGATCAGGATGTCGTGGCACGGCAGCGGGTAGGCGCATGCGGGCAGCGCGGGCAGCGCGGACAGCGCATCGCTGACGTCGATCACCGACCCGTCCTCGACAAGACCGAGCCGATCGTCGTTGAAGCGGCAAAGCTTCATGTTGCGACTCCTTGCGTGGGGGAGGATGCGCGCTCGTCGCGCCAGAAGCCGAGATGCCGTTGCAGCACTTCGTCCGAAAAGCTGAAGATCGTCAGGTCCTCGTCGGCGGAAAAGGAATGCCAGTTCCAGCTCGGCACGACGAAGACGTCGTTCTTGCCGACGGTCCACTCGGTATCGCCGACGCGCACGGTGCCTTGGCCCTCGACCACCGTCATCACCGCGCCCGACACCGATCGGTAGGCCGCACCCCGGAACCCGGCGGGGAAGAGCGACATGGAGGCGGTCATCGTCTTGAACGGCGATCGGCCGCTGGTCGGGTCGACGAAGTCCATCCGCAGGCCCAGCGACGGGTCGATCGGGTCCGTCGCGCGCATCGCCGCCAGCGCTTCGCAGGTGCGGCTGTACGGCCACCAGAAAACCGGAGAGCGGGGCTCCTGCCGCGCGAAGCCATAGGGGAGGAGGCCCTGGCCGAAGCGCTTCAGCGAATTGCCGTCCGGCTGGGTGATCGGCTGACTGCTCTGCGGATGCTCCTCCCCGAACGGTGCGTTGAGCAGGTTGACGACGAACACGTCCAGGCCGTCGAGCCATAGCACGGGCGCGTCCGCCCGATTGCCGTGATCGTGAAAGGTGCTGGACGGCGTGACGATGAAGTCGCCGGGCGACATGATCACCCGCTCGCCGTCCACCGCGGTGTAGGCACCGGTCCCTTCCATGACAAGGCGTAGCGCGGAGGCGGTGTGCTTGTGGCTCGGCGCGACTTCGCCCGGCAGGATGATCTGCACGCCCGCGTAGAGCGAATTGGTCGCGCGGCCCTCGCCGGCGAAGCTGGGGTTCTCGAGCACGAGCACACGGCGCTCGGCTTCTTCGGTCGTGATGACTTCCGCCGCCTTCATCGCGTGCCCGCGCAGCAGCGGCCACTGCCAGTGGATCGGCGCACCGCCACGCGTCGGCGAGTGCGCCGCGATCCGGCCCATGATGTGCCAAAGCGGCTGCAGATTGTCGTCCGCCAGCTTCTTGGTGAACTCGTCGGCGGACCCGCGTTCGGCTGCGATCACTGCGGCAGGCTGGCTCATGCTGTTGCTCCTTGGCGGGTCTGGGTCAGACGTCGGAACGAGCGCCGACCGTAGAGCAGGGCGTCGCCCGATCCCGTGCTAGCGGTGGCCACGACGTCGCCGATGAAGATGGTGTGCGATCCTTGCTCGATCGTGCTGGACACGCGGCAGTCGATGGCCGCGAGCGCGGCGGCGTGGACGGGCGCGCCCGTCGCCAGGCTCTCCCAATCCGACTGTCGCAGGCAATCGGCCCTGGCAGCGCGCGACTCGCTGCCGAACAGGGTGGCGAGCGGCTCCTGATCCTCGTTCAGGACATTGACGGTGAAGACGCCCGCTTCCCGGATCATCGGCTCGGTCTCGCCGGATCGATTTACACAGACGAGCAATCGTGGCGGCTCCGCGCACACCGACGACACCGCCGTGGCCGTGACGGCATAGGGCAGGCCGTTCGAACGGGTGGTGATGATGCAGACGGAGGCGACGTGCTCCCCCATCGCTTTCCGGAAGAGGTCACCTTCGCTGACACGTGGTGGATCGGGGATGACTGGGTGCGAAGCCATAAACTCTTCTCTCCTCTCGACCGACGATTACGTCAGGTTCGTCCGTCTTTGGTCATACACTGAGCGGAGTAGCGCCCTTACTCGGATGCTGACACGTCAACGGGTCGTGCGGCTGAGCGGAACAAGAAAGTGTCGTAAGGGGCATTATTTCTTTTCAAAAGTCCCATTCGGAATTAGGTTGGCGTAGCGGTCTGAGGCCGCCGTTTGCGACGGCGTCGGGCACGGAGAAGTCGTAGCTCCCGAGGAAATTGATGTGACGCCAGAATATCGGCGAGAGTCGAGCGATATCGGCGGGCAGCGGTGGCGCCCCGGCCTCGCTGAGTTGGCGCACGGTTTCCTGCATGTAGACAGCGTTCCAGTGGACGATGGAGTTGAGGGCGAGACCGAGGACCCCGAGCTGCTCCTCTTGGCCTTGACGCAAAGGGCTTCTGATTTCGCCCCGATCGCCGTGATGGACGCGCCGACCGAGCTTGTGGCGCAATTCCTGCCGGTTGAGCTGAAACAAGATCCGTCGGCGGAACGGTCGGTCGTCGATGTATCGCAGGATGTGCAGCGTCTTGATGGGGTCCGGTGAGAGAATGTTCGAAAACGTACGCTAAGGGATCAGAGCGATTGCAGGGTGTGGAGCAGTTGGTATGAGGCCCGTTTGATTGCGCCATCGTAGCGGCCGAACGCGAACGCTGTCGCTTTCGCCTGTCTTTGGATCATGTCGGGATGCCGTTCGAAGGCTCGATCTACTGCAGCAAGCACATCGTCGGCACCTGATGCGACCTCTCCCAGATGCCAACCAGCGTACCTTGGATCGTCCTGCCAGTTAGCGCCATGCGCATTCACGAAAGCGACGGGCCGCGGCTTAGCGAGGAATTCGTAAAGCTGGCTCGACATGTCGCCCAGATAGATGTCGGCGGCCCGCGCATAGCTCATGTCGAACAGCTTGGGAGAATCCAGATCGACCGCGATGTGCCCTGGCACGGCAAGTTCTAGCCACCGCGTTCGCGGGCCCAGATGGAGGTTCTCGAATGTGCGTACATGAGGAGCGAAGACCAGGTTGTACCGCTCCTGTTCGCGGAAACGGGCGATGACATCGCGAGCGATGCCGATCGATGATAGCGCGGGATCGAAATGGGTGTTGTAGAAGACGGTCGGGCGATCGTTGTCGAACAATCGCGGTCTGGCGGGCAAAGCCTGCAGGTAATCCATCTTTACATAGCTGACGGCCGAAAGCTTCTTATGGCCGAGGCCTTGCGCGACGGCCCGCTCGATGTCTTTCTGTCCGGGGACAAAAATGGCATCGAAGGCCCTCAGCTTCGCTTCGGAAGATGGCGCACGGTCGCCGGCACCGTGGCGGAAATGTACCAGCGGACGCTTCCATCCGAGCCATCGCAACGCCGCAGAGGTGCGCTCGGGAACGATGATGGCCTGGGTCTTGCGGGCCTGCCATCGGATCCGCGCCAGCAGGGGCCCCTTCGCCGCCGAGCGGCTGCCCGTTATGCGCGCTGCAATCCTGCCCGCCCAAAGCCAGGCGATCTGCGTCACGGTCATCGTGCTGGCTCTCATCGCCGCAGCCACTGCGCGCAAGGCGGCGGCGGTGCGGTCGTCGGCGCAGATGCAGCGGACCGTGATATCCGGATGGCTCAGGCTAAGTTCTGCGGCGACCGGCGCGAGATGCAGGACCTGATGCTCCCCTCCGATGAATACGAACGTGAGATTGTTCAAATTCGTCATGCCTTGATCGATGGGCGCGCTTTTCGAGCGAGAAGCTTCTGTCCGTCCGTCCTGATCTCTCCGTTCGGCGTAACATGCCGGTAGAGCGTCTGACGCGTGATGCCCAGCTCGGCGCACAGCTCGGCGACCTTGGTTTCGGGTTTGCCCATAGCCGCCTGGGCAAGCCGCAGTTTGGCGGGCGTCATCTTGAACGGGCGACCGCCATGTCGGCCGCGCGCACGTGCCGATTCCAGACCGGCGCGGGTGCGCTCGACGATCAACTCGCGCTCAAACTCGGCGAGGCCGGCAAAAATCGCAAAGATCAACCGACCGTTGGCGGTGGTGGTGTCGATCGACGCGCCTTCGCCGGCCAGCACCTTGAGGCCGATGCCACGCTTGGTCAGGTCGCCGACTGTGTTAACGAGGTGGCGCAGGTCGCGACCGAGGCGGTCGAGCTTCCATATGACCAGCGTGTCATCACGGCGCAGTGCCTTCAGGCAGGCATCCAGCCCCGGCCGCTTGTCGAGCCGGCCCGACGCGGCATCCTCATAGATATGCTCGGGATCGACGCCGGCCGCGACCAGCGCGTCGTGCTGAAGGTCGTGAACCTGGCTGCCATCCGCCTTGGACACTCGCGCGTAACCGAGCTGCGTTGTCACATATACGTCCGTCTGCGTGACGGAGCGGCATTGCCCGTCGATCAATCTGCATAATGTCACATAACCCGTCTCCTCGTCTATGCTCCATGAACAGGGCCACATCCCTGTTGCGTGACAAACAGGAAGCCGATGCCGTCCAGAACAATATTATCGCCTGCGCAGCGCGCTGTGATCTTCGATCCGCCTTCTGACAGCGCGACGATCGAGCGGCTCTTCACTCTCGGCCCCGATGACCTCGCGCAGGTAGCGCGTCGTCGGCGCAGAGCGAACCGGCTCGGCTATGCCGTGCAGCTCTGCTACCTGCGTCATCCGGGGCGTGCGCTGCTGCCGAGTGAAGCAGTGCCCGCCCTCATGCTGTCGCTGCTCGCCGACCAGATCGGTTGCCGGATCGACGACTTCGCCGACTATTCTGCCCGTGCGACGACGCTGCGCGAGCATCGCGCCGAGATCGAAGCGTATCTTGGTCTGCGCGCCTTTGACCGGATCGACGTACGATCGACGCTGGCACTGGGATCAGAGATCGCCACCTCGACCGATCGGGGCGAGGCGATCGTCGCCGGCATGGTCAATCGCCTGCGGCTCGACCGGATTGTTCTGCCTGCGGCATCGACGCTGGAACGGCTCGCCCTCATCGTGCGGGCCCATGCACGCAAGGCCGCCCATGCCGGACTGATCCGCGATTGCTCGGCCGATCAGGAAGCGGCACTCGAACGCCTGATCGCATCCGATGACAATGGTCGCACCCGTCTGGGATGGCTACGCGAATGGCCGGAAGCGCCATCGGCGTCGAACCTGAAGGGGATCGTCGAACGGCTCGACGCGGTGCGCGGCATCGGGATCGCAACCGATCGGGCACGACGTATCCATGCCGCCCGCTATGCCGTCATCGCCCGGACCGCCGGCATCGTCACTGCGCAACACCTCCGGCGTCTCGAACGCCCGCGCCGACTCGCGATGCTGGTCGCCTCCATGATCGAGATGGAGGCGGCGCTGACCGATGCCGCCTTGGTCATGGTCGAGAAGATGGTGGGGGCGCTGTTCCGCCGCGCCGACCGTACCCGGTCCGACCGGCTGCTCGGGCAGGCACGGATGCTGAAAGACACGGCGCGCTTTCATGTCCGGCTCGGCCGCTTGCTGGTCGATGCACGCGCGAGCGGACGCGACGCCTTTCGCACGATCGATGACCGGGTGGGCTGGGATCAGCTCGAACGCAGCATCCGCTTCGCCGAGGATCTGACGCGTGCGGCCGATGACGGTCTGGAGGAAGTGGTCGAACGCTACCCTGCCGTGCGGCGGTTCGCCCCGACCTTCCTCGCCGCCTTCACCTTCCGGACCGCGAGATCGGGCGATCCGCTGCTCGGCGCGATCGAGGCGCTGCGAACGATGTACCGCGACGGCCGATCGGTCCTGCCGAAGCGTGTGCCGACCAGCTTCATCAAGCCACGCTGGCACAAGGTCGTGCAGCCGGCCGAAGGGACAATCGACCGCCGCGCCTATGAGATCGCGGTGATCGTCCACCTGCGCGAACGGCTCGGATCAGGCAGCATCTGGGTAGATGGCAGCCGCGCCTATCGCACGCTGGACGATTACCTGCTGCCGGTGCCCGCCTTTGAGACGATGCGCACCGATAGCGATCTGCGCCTCGCCGTGCCGTCCCGTTTTTCTCAATGGTATGAGGAACGGCGCGCGATGCTGACCCAGCGCATGACCGAGGTGGAGCGCGCAGCCGCGGCCGGCGAACTGGTCGACGTAACGATCGAGCGCGGGCAGTTGTTGATCTCGCCGATCCGGCGATCTCCGTCCGACGATGCCGAGGCGCTGAAGGCCCGGCTCTACGCGATGCTGCCGCGTGTCCGCATTACGGACCTGCTGGTTGAGGTCGCCGCGTGGTCGGGCTTTGCCGACCGTTTCGTTCATGCCCGCAGTGGCGAGCCGGCCTCTGACCAGTCCGCGCTGATGGGGTCGATCCTCGCCGATGCGACCAATCTCGGCCTCGGGCGCATGGCGGAAAGCTCGCGTGGGCTGACATTGTCACGCCTGCGCTGGACTGCGGAATGGCATGTGCGCGATGAAACGTACCTGTCGGCGCTGGCGGCGATCGTAGACTGCCACACCGCGCATCCGCTCGCCCAGGTCTGGGGACCGGGCGACACATCGTCCTCGGACGGGCAGTTCTTCCGCGCCGGCGGTCAGGGCGAGGCGCGCGCCGATCGCAACGCCCGCTACGGCAGCGAACCCGGCGTGCTGTTCTACACCCACGTCACCGACCGCTTCACGCCGTTCCATACCAAGGTCATAGCCGCCAATGCTGGCGAGGCCGCGCATGTCCTCGACGGCCTGCTCGATCATGAGAGTGAACTGGTGATCCGCGAACATGCGACCGATACCGCCGGGGCAGTCGATCATGTCTTCGGCTTGTGCCATCTGCTCGGCTTCCGCTTCGCACCGCGTATTCGCGACCTCAACGAACGCCGCCTGTATAGCCTGTCGTCGCTCGATCCTTGGCCGACGCTGCGCCAACTTGTCGCGGGCCCGGTCAACGTTCGCGCGATCGAAGAGGATTGGGACGAGACGCTGCGGCTCGCCGCCTCGATCCGCGCCGGCACCGTCAGTGCCTCGGTCATGCTGCGCAAGCTGGCGGGTTTCCCGCGTCAAAACCCCGTCGCCCGCGCGCTGCGTGAGATCGGGCGGATTGAGCGCACACTGTTCATGCTCGACTGGTTCGACGATCCCGAACAGCGGCGTCGCACCGGCAGCATCCTCAACAAGGGTGAGGCCCGCAACGCGCTCGCCCGCGCCATCTTCTTCAACCGCCTCGGCGAACTGCGCGACCGCACCTTCGAGAACCAGCGCCATCGTGCCTCTGGCCTGACCCTGCTCACCGCGGCCGTCACGCTCTGGAACACCGTCTATCTCGACCGCGCCGTCCGGCATTTGCGCGCCAGCGGTGTCGAGGTGCTGGACGAACTGCTTGCCCATGTCGCGCCATTGGGCTGGGAGCATATCGGCCTCACTGGCGACTATCTGTGGAGCGAGATGGACAAGCCCCGCGAGCGGTTCAGGCCGCTCCGCCTCCATCGGAACGGTCGGGATGCTTAGCGTACGTTTTCGAACATTCTCTCACCGGCCCCCATCTCGCGCAACGTGTTCAACGCCGCAATCGTCGATGCGCTGCCGCGCCCGGCCTTGAAGTCAATCGCCTCAAGCAGCAGCGGCGCGAACTTGCGCAGACGGCTCCACTGGTCCGCCGCGCGGACGAGCGGGTTCTCCTCGGTCAGGTCGGCGATCCGCCGGGCCTGCCCGCGCGCGCGAAGCAGCTTGTCCCAGCCCACCGCCGCATCGACTGCGGCAAAGCCTTCCGTCCCGCTTTCCTGCGCCTCCGCCAAGGCGGCAACGGTTTGGTCAAACAGGCGCATGATGCGACCCACGTCGCGCGTGGTCTCGGCATAGCTCCTTTTCTGTTTGTTGTTCCCGCGCGTGAAACTGCCACCGATTATGCGATCGGCCATGTCGAGCGCGGCGTCCGTCAGTCGCGATTCCAAGTCCAGGATCATCGCCGCCAGCGTCGCGCGCCGACGAGACGGCGTATAACGTCCGATGAGCTGCGCGGACGAGGCGCGTCCCTCACGGACGAACTGGCGCAGCCGATCGGCATGGATAGCGTCCCCGATGGTAACGGGCAGCCCGATATCGCGCACGCAGGCCAATCGATCGAGCAGTCCACGCACATTGTCCGGCGTTGGCGCAGTAGCGATCTCACGCAGCCAGGCGAGCGGTGTCAGACTGGTTTTCGGATCGACGACCAACGTGGCGTCGAGCTTGGCCAATCTCTCTGCGGGCAAGCTCGCGAGCAGGGCTTCGTAAGTACGTTGCCGGGCGCGGGCGCGTCCCGCAATTCCGGCGCGCTCAATCACCGATGGTGATGGCAGCGTAATGCCTGATACCCGGAGCGCTTCCATGATGCCGACCACAATTGGCAAGCCGCGATCGGTTGACCAAGCGGCTTTTGCCCCCGCCTCAATCAGCAATGGCAGATCCGCATTCGTGGGACCGCGAAGCCCGAGAGCGTCTCCCACCTCGCGCGCGTGGACCGACGCGGTCGCGGGTCGCACGGCGTAGGTGTCGAACGCCGATGCGGACACGTCGATTTGTTCGCCCATGAACGCGACGAGGTGGTCGGGCGCACCGCCTTCGAGTGTAAATCCAAACCCTGGATGGCGCATCAGCGCTAGTTGCACGGCAAAACCAATCCGGTTCGTGTCGCCGCGCCGCACAGCAACCATCGCGAGGTCTCGCGACGATAACATATAGTGTCGTGCGAGATCCTCACGGGCAGCGGGCACGTTGAACAGCGCGTGCCGCTCACTATCAGTCAGGAGATCGCGTCGCGCCATGATAAATCCGTCCACAAATGGGTGAGAAGAACTGTGGACTTAAGACCTTATTGAGACGTAGTCTCTGGACGGCTTTGGGGTACGCCGCGCGCCTGCGCGATCGGCGTCCACAGACCGAGCGTTTGGGAGACGGTGGTTGAGCGGCATTTTGGGCTACGCGCGGGTCAGCACGGGCGACCAGGATGTCGCCGGGCAGACGATGCGTCTCGAACAGGCGGGCGCGATCAAGGTCTTCTCGGACGTGCGTTCGGGCAAGTCGATGGACCGCCCCGGGCTGACTGCATTGCTTTCGTACGCGCGCGCCGGCGACACGCTCGCGGTCGTGAGGCTCGACCGGCTTGGCCGCTCGCTCGGCGAGCTGCTTACCATCGTAACGGCGCTGAAAGATCGCGGCGTCGCACTGCTCAGCCTCGAAGAGAAAATCGACACTTCATCCGCCGCTGGAGAACTGATTTTTCATGTGTTCGGCTCGATCGCGCATTTCGAGCGACGTTTGATCGCCGAACGCACGAAGGACGGCATCGCCGCCGCGCGCGCCAAGGGCAAGTTGCCAGGACGGCGTCCGCTCGACCCGGAAAAGGCGAGCGCGGCGCTCAAGCTCGTCGAAGCCGGGGTGTCGCCCACCGAAGCCGCGCGGCAACTCGGCCTCGGCCGCGCCACCGTTTACCGGGAAATGGCCCTAGCTGGCGTGCGGCGAACCGCTTGAGGGCGCGTTCCGTACCCGTTCTCACCTAACGCAATTCAGAACACATCCGTTGCGATGACCTCCATTACGGCCGTGATCCGATCGTCAAAATCTACACCACAATTACAGACCGATATGCCCCGCTGCATCAAACGGTGATCGCCGGCACTGCTGGCGAAGCGATCCACGCACTCGATGGCATCCTCGGTCACGAAAGCAGCGCCAACTTGTCCGCGCTGCACGTCGATGGCGGCGGCGTTTCGGATATCGTGTTCGCGGTCATGCACTTGCTCGGGCTCGATTTCGAACCCCGCATTCCGCGCCTGTCCGATCGTCGCCTATACGCCTTTGAGACATCCAAGCGCTATGGACGCCTCGCGCCGCTATTCGGGCACCGGCTCAACCGCGATCTGATCGTCAATCACTGGCCCGACATTCAGCGCGTCATCGGAGCGATGCGCGATAGAACCGTCACGCCGTCGCTCATCCTGAAAAAGCTGTCCGCCTACCGGCAACAGAATAGTCTTGCCGCCGCACTGCGTGAGGTCGGACGCATCGAGCGCACGCTGTTCACGCTGCGATGGTTTCAGGACCCGGCGCTTCGCCAGCTCGTCACCGGTGAACTCAACAAGGGCGAAGCACGCAACAGCCTAGCGCGCGCGGTAGCGTTTCACCGGCTCGGACGCTTTCGCGATCGTGGCCTGGAAAACCAGCAAATGCGAGCCGCCGCCCTCAATCTTGTCACTGCCGCCATCATTCTTTTCAACTGCCGCTATCTCGGTCGCGCCTTAGCCGAACTGGAAAAGCGCGGGACAAAACTCGATCCCACTCTGATTTCGCAACTTTCTCCGTTGGGCTGGGACCGGATCAATCTCACCGGCGACTATGTCTGGTCAGATGGAATCGAACTCGACGCCGATGGGCTAATGCCGCTCAAACTGGCCAATCGTTCCTGATCGTTACGCGGCTACCGTGAATCTGTGTCCGAATAATGCACAGGGGCCAGTGTGTTTAACACTGACGGCGCCAAGCCTATCCGGCCCTCACCCAAATGGACGTCAGTTGGAGTCTGCTCAAGCAGACTTATATCCCTGCCGTGACCGTGGCAAACAATGGCAAACCCCCTTGACGACCCGGCCACGACAGCGAAATATCCCGCCATGCCCTCGCCCAAAACCCTCAACCTTGCCAACCTGGAAGCCCTCGGCGCTGCGCGTCTTGCGGCGTTGCTGCTGGAGCTTGCCCAGGGCGACGCATTGGCCAAGCGGCGGTTGAGGATGGAGCTGGCGAGCGCCAGCGGCGGCGGTGAGGATGTCGCGCAGCAGGTGCACAAACGGCTTGTGGCGATCGGCAAGGCCAAGGCCTTTGTCGACTGGCACAAGATCAAGCCGCTGGCCCATGACATCGACATGCAAAGGCGCGCGATTGTCGATCATGTCGCGCCGACCGATCCGGCGCGCGCGTTCGAGTTGATGGCGCGGCTGATCGCCTTGGCGCGGCCCGTCTACGAACGATGCGATGACAGCAATGGCGCGATCGCCGCGATATTCGACAGCGCGCTGGCTGATCTTGCGCCGCTGGCCACGACTGCGCGGTTGCCGGTCGGGACGCTGGTCGATCGCGTGTTCGAGGGGGTTTGCGACAATGGCTATGGCCAGCATGATGGGCTGATCGCGCTGATGGCACCCGCGCTGGGCGACGCCGGGCTGGGGCAGCTCAAGGCGCGGTTCGAGGCGCTGGGCAAAACCCCGCCGGTGCGTCCACCCGACAAGGAGCGGCGCGTGATCGGCTACGGCTCGGGCGGGCCGATGTACGCAGACGAGCTGGATGCGCGGAGTCATGCGCGCACCGTTCACAGCGCGCTGACCGACATTGCCGACGCTCTGGGCGATGTCGACAGTTTCATCGCGCAACATCCCGCCGATGCGCGGCGCAATCCTGCGATTGCCGCGGAAATCGCCGAGCGGTTGCTGGCGGCGGGACGCGGGGACGAAGCGATGCTGGCGATCGAAGCCGCTGCCGCAACCCGACACAAAGGGGGGTACTGGCCCGATTGGGACCGGGTTCGCATCGCTGTGCTGGAGGCGCTGGGGCGCAACGAGGCGGCGCAAGATGGCCGCTGGGATCTGTTCGCCGCCGCGCTCGATGAAAACTATCTGCGCGCCTATCTCAAACGGTTGCCGGATTTCGATGATATCGAGGCGGAGGCGCGCGCCATGGCCCATGTGCGGGCTTTCCCGTCCTTCCATCATGCGCTGCATTTTCTGGTTGCCTGGCCGAATGTGGAGGCAGCCGCGGCCATGGTGCTGGCGCGCGCGGCGGAGATCGACGGCAATCATTACGAGGTGCTGACGCCGGCCGCCGACGCGCTGGAACAGCGGCATCCGCTGGCGGCGACATTGCTGTTGCGCGCGATGATCGACTTCGCGCTGGAGAAGGCGCGGCACAAACGATATCCCCACGCGGCGCGGCATTTGCTCAGCTGCGAAAGCCTGGCGCGTCGGATCGACGATTTCGGCGCGCACCCCGATCACAGCAGCTATCTGGCCACTCTCAAAACGCACCATGGACGAAAGAGCGGGTTCTGGCAGGCTTGATGGCGGCCCTGTCATACATTGCCGGCGCCAAGCCTATCCGGCCCTCCCTCCAAAACAAGTCTGCTCAAGCAGACTCTGCCCATCCCTCACCCCATCTCCGGATAAAGCCGGGGAAACAGCGTCTCCAGCGTGTGCGCGGGGAAGCGCAGCGACACCGGTCCCTTCTCCGTGTCCGATGCCAGTAGCCCCTCCCCCGTCAGGCCGCGCAACACGCGGCGGGCGCTGGTTTCGGGCAGGCCGGTGATGCGTGATGCCTCGCCGCGGGCGAATTCGCCGCGGATCAGCGCCTCATGCAGCAACCGCGCGGCTTCGGGCGCCAGCGTCTCGCTATGCGCGACATAGCGGCTTAGCCGCCCCGCCAGCGTGTCGAGGTCGAACAGCCCCGCCATATAATCGACCTGATCCAGGCACACACGCAGGAACCAGGTGGCAAACAGCGTCAGCCCCCGGAGGGACAGGTTGCCGCGCCCGTCGCGGTCGCCCTGGCGCGGCTCGTCCGCTTGCGCCATGTGGCGGCGATATTCGAGCCGCCCCAGCGGCCCGACATCCAGCCCACGGGCCAAACCGCGCGAAATGGACCACAGTCCATGCGCGCCGATCCCGGCCCGGTGCGCCATCGCATGACTCATCAACCGGCTAACCCGACCATTGCCGTCAGGGAAGGGGTGGATATAGTTGAACCGATGATGCGCGCTCGCCATCGCCAGGATGCGCTTGGCCCGCCCCTCCCCCACCGCCAGCAGGCGCGCATCCGGTGCCGGATCAAAGGCGAAGCGCCGGTAGAAATAGGCCATGAACGTGGCCACATGCGCCGACGATGGCGGAACATGACGACCTACCGACACGTCATGCGCCGCGTCGCTGCGCCATGCCCCCGGCTCCATGCGAAAGGCGCGCACGCCCTCCCCGATCGTCAGCATCGGCTCGCCAGCACCCTCATAAAAGGCGCGGTGCAGCCAGCGGATGAAATCGGGAGACGCCGGGTCGCCCAATGTGCCGTCGCCGGCGTGCGCGTCGATCGCCTGCTGCACGCGAACATGGGCGACCGCCTCGAGCTGGAGGTTGCGGCGGGCATCGTCAGCGTCGGTGATCCCGGCCAGCGCCTGCTCTATCTCGCGCGGACGGGTATTGTGGCCCTCGATCAAATTGCTGTAACAGGTGTTCATGATGCGCACGAGCTGGGCCAGGTTGGCGGCTGTACGCGGATGCAGCGACCGGCCCAGCACCTCGGCGCGCGCGGACAGATCCGCGACCAGATCGAGCAGTTCCCCTTCCGGCGCATCGATACGGGCGGGTTCGATGCGGTCGGGGGCTTCTATACTGTCCATTTGGCCGATCTTCATGGGTCTGAATAGCGCCATATATAGGCATTTTATGGTCTTATGGGAAAGATTCTGGTCGATCTTCTTGCCGATAGCGACAGGGCGCGTTTTGCATCCCGATCGGGACAATTATATGCAATTCCCCCTGCTCGATCATCATTCTTCCTGATCGGGATATTTTTCCATTGACCTTCGATCGGAATGACGATATTGTCCCGATCGGGAATATGATCAAATTGACCTCCACACAGGCGCTCGGTGCTGCTGTCCGTCTCGCGCGCAAACGTGCGGGCCTGCGTCAGGATGAACTAGCCGGGGCGGCGGGTGTCGGCATTCGTTTCATCGTCGAACTGGAGGCAGGCAAGCCTACGCTGCAACTGGGCAAGGCACTGGCGGTGCTGGCGGCGCTGGGCCACAGCCTGCATATCGATACCGAAACGCCATGAGCGCACGCCGTTTGACCGTGTGGTGGGACGGGCGGATCGCGGGCTGTCTGGCGCAGGATCAGCATGGGGATCTATCCTTTGCCTATGATGCGGACTGGCTGGATCGCTCCGATGCACGCCCGCTGTCTCACTCGCTGCCGTTGCAACCGGATATTTTCGATCGGCGCGCCTGTCGGCCCTTCTTCGGCGGACTCTTGCCCGAAGCGGACCAGCGCAGCGGCGTAGCGGGCGCGCTCGGCGTGTCGGCCGCCAATGAGTTCGCGCTGCTCGACCGGTTGGGCGGCGATGTTGCGGGCGCGCTGACATTGCTGCCGGAGGGCGAGATACCCCCCTCCCCTGCCATCTTTGCCGATCCAGCCTTGCCCCTGTCAGACGCCGCTTTTGCCGCCATCCTTGATCGCTTGCCGCACCAGCCCATGCTGGCGGGGGAAGCGGGCCTGCGCATGTCGCTGGCGGGCGCGCAGGCGAAGCTGCCGGTGATCCTTGTCGATGGTCGCCCCGCCCTCCCCCGCCCCGGCGAGGCGACGACGCATATCGTCAAGCCGGAGATTCCTCGCTTCGCCGGATCGGTCGCCAATGAAGCTTGGTGCATGGCGCTGGCCCGCACGGTCGGACTGGACGTAGCCGAGGCGGTCGCGTGCGAGGCAGACGGGCGACCCTATCTGCTCGTCACCCGCTATGATCGGGCGCAGCGCGATGGCGTGATGGTCCGCCTGCACCAGGAGGATGCGTGCCAGGCTTTAGGTATTCCGTCCGAACGCAAATATGCAGCAGAAGGCGGGCCAGCCTTTCGGGATATGTTTGCGCTCACCCGCGCCTATGTCCGGCAACCGGCGGTCGATGTCATCAGGCTGGTCGATGCGGCGATCTTCAACCTCGCGATCGGCAATGCTGACGCACATGGGAAGAATTTCTCCTTCCTGCTCGATGGCGATGGGCCTCGGCTTGCGCCGCTCTATGATCTGCTTTCAACGCGGGCGTGGCCGGAATTGAGCGCGCGGCAGGCGATGCGGGTCGGACGGGCCGGCATGATCGAGGAACTGGACCAGGATGCCTGGCTGCGCTTTGCGAGCGATGCGGGGATCACCCTGCCCTTCCTCCGTCGCCGGATCATCACGATGACGGACGCAATCATGTCGGTTGTCGATGAGGCGCGCACATCGTCGGCGATTGCTGTGCAGACCGGATTGCGAGCTGCGATGTTGCGTCAGTCCCTGGATTGAGCGTTTCTCCTCTTTCCCCGATTATCGAAAAATCTCGGTCTGTTAGAGGGTTTATATTGGGGTTAGACAGTTAAGCGGGACCCAAGGGCTAGGAACGCGAGAGATAAGCGCGAGTCGTCATCGTCGCGCCGTTCCTGAAGTGTCGGCCTTGCGTCCCTGAAATGTCGAAGCCGATGTTCCCGAAATGTCGTCGGCTGGTTCCCGAAGGTGCGAGAGCCGTTCCCCATGTGTCGAAGGCGGCGGAATGCAGGATTTTGACGCGCGGCAATTGAATCAGTTTGCCAGGCCTTTGTGGGATAGTCGTTCAAATCGGAGCGGTGCATCGTCGCTGTCGCTAGCGCCGGGTGCGGGCGTGGCAATCCTGCTGGTCAAACCCGACACTTCGGGAACGTCGGGGGCGATGGGTCAGCGTAGCGTGTGCCGGTTTTTCGCGTCGAAGCGGCGGACGAAGCCGATGAAGGCGTTCTGATAATTGACCGGCGTGCGGGTCGCGTCGCTGCCGATCCATTCGCGAAATTCCTGGTGCAGCACCTGATAGTCCCAGCCTGGACATTCGGCACGCAGGGTAGCGAAGGTGGCGTCGGTCAGCTCGCCCGCGCTGGCGCGGGTGGACAGGCTGGTGACGCTGTTGCGGACCAGGCTGCGCGCGTCGAGCAGCGGTTCGGCATCGGGCACCGATGCTGGCGAACGCGGGGTCGGCGTGGCGGGCTTTGCGCGGGCGGGACGGATGTCCTGCGTCGTCGGCACGTCCTGCCCTTCGGGGCGGCGGCGCATGCGGATACTCGGTTCGCGCTTGCCGACGGGCTGCTCCAGTTCCAGCGCATAGCCCGGCAGGGCATTGCGCTCGGCGATCTTGAGCAGCTCGAACTTGAAGCGGCGATACTGGCCTTCCGCGCCGGACTTTTCGAACAGGGTCGGCATGGAGATGGCGAAGCCCGCCTCCCCTGCCCCGCCGGCATGTTTGCGCGCGACGCGATAGAGCCAGCGTTCGCGCCCGCCGGTCAGGTCGAAATAGGCGCGGTCGATCGACAGCACACCGCCCTGCATCAGCACGCCTTCATAGAACCAGTTGGACAGCTCGATCGTCATGCCGCGCGATCGCTCGGTCTTTTCGTCCACCAGCTGGGTCCAGCCATCGAGCCAGCTGAAGGTCGCCTCTCGCCGGTTGTCGGCGCGGATATTGGTCTTGATCGTGGTCGACACCAGACGGTCTAGCGACTGGCCCAGCAATTCATAGGCTCGGCCCGTGGTCGGGCGGTGGATGGCGCGCAGCAGGTCGTAGGGCATCAGGTGCAGCTTGCGGGGAATGTCGTTAAGGCCGCGCCGCGCCATGTCGGCCAGCGTCGAGGCGCAGTAGATCAAGATGTCCGCGTCCCAGATCGTCGCCATGCCATAATCGGGATTGGCCGAGACATGGACCCACGCCTTGCCGTCGGGGGAACGATAGTCGATCGGCTTGACCCGTTTCGACTTGGCGAGGGAGAAGAAGGGGCGCTCCATCATCTCGCGCTGGTCGCGCAGCGGCAAGTCCGCCAGATAGGGGAGGAACAGATCGAACTGATCGTTGATCGCGGTCTTGGCGGCGCGGGTCATCTGGCGATGTTTCCCTGGGGAAACCAAGAGGCCCTTATAGTAGTGCGCGTGATTGGAGCAGGCCGTTCGGCGCGTTTCCCTGGGGAAACGGAGCGTAGCGCAGTTCGCTCAAGGCAAACGCTCATGCCTGCAACCCCCGGCCTTCGCGCTCCAGATGGCGCAAGGCTTCGCGCAGGGCGTTGGCCATATCCTCGACGCTGGCGCCCGATCCGGCGTGCAGCCGCACCGTGATGCCCTGGCGGTTCACCGACTGGACGCTGAGCGCGGGTCGCCCATGTGGCGTGGTCCAGGTGAAGGGAACGGGCGCGTCGGCCGCCGTGTCGTCGCGCGGCGCGTCGAGCAGGCGGCGCAGCACGTCGGGCGCGGGCAGGGCAGGGGCTTCGCTCGCGCGCAGTGCCTGTTGCTCGGCGGCGATCCGATTTGCCGCAGCGACGATCGCCCTGGCGGCGGTCTTGTCATCCATCGCCTGCGCAAGCGCATAGGCCGGCTTCAACTGCACGTCGGCAGGCGAGGCAAAGGCGGCGATCACGCTGTCGGGGATGCCGGCCACCTTGATCATCTTGCTGAGCCAGCCCTTCGACAATTTCAGCCGCTCGGCCATGCGAGTGAGGTGACTGCCATAATGGTCGCCCAGCGCGCTGGCATAGTTGCGCGCCCGCTCCAGGTCCGACACATCCTTGCGCGCGCGGTTTTCCAGATCGGCGAGGCGGAACGCGGCCTCGTCGTCCAGCGCGGCGACCTGTGCCACGAATTGCATGTCGGGATAGCTGTTGCGGCGCAGCCAGCTAATCGACCAGTGCCGCCGCGTACCCGCGATCACTTCATAGTCGCAGGCCGGATCGCCATCGACCCGGCGGATGATGGCGGGCACTTTCTGCCCACCTTCGGCGATGATCGAATCTATCAACTCACGGCAATTTTCCTCCGACAGGTGCCCATAAGCGCGGGCATTGCCGGGCCAGATGCGGACACGGGCGGGGTCGAGCAGCAACTGCGTGACCTGCCGCACTTCGCCCGAGGCGACGCGGGCGAGCGCCGATTCACGGCCGAGCAAAGTCGTGCCGCTGCGCGGCGGAACGGACGGGGAGGGGGGCGTGGCCTCGTCCTGCGCCTGCACGCTCTCCGCGGGCTGCTGGTCGGGATCGTCCGCCAGCAGCGCCGACAGATAATCGGATTGCTTACGCGCCATGATTCACCCCGACATCGAACGAATCAAAAGAACATATGGCGAACATATCCTTGTAGGAAAGCATATTATGCCGCATTGACGATATCCTCTTCCCGCGCCGGGGCGACACGGCCCCAGCCCTGACGCACCAGTGCTTCGATCTGGCCCATCGCCTCGTCCAGATTGGCGCGGCATCTTTTGTGCGTCTTGGGCGTGCCGACCGGGCGTTCCAGTTCATAGACGGTCATCATCCGCAGCGCCGCATGGCTGATTTCCGCGCTTTCCAGGATGGGAACGGGGAGGAGGGCAGGGCCGAAACTCTGTTCCATGATGGTGCGGACCATCGCATGGCTGGGATCGTTGCTGTCGAATTTGGAGCAGATCAGCCGCACGAAACTATAATCCACCGCGATCCCCGCCTGCTGCAACTGATTGATCACCTGGTCCATCATCGAGAGGAATTGCACGGTCGAGCAGAAATCGGGCGTGGTCGCCGCCATCGGCACCAACAGCGCATTGGCCGCCTGCATCACCGCCAGGCTGATCGTGCCCAGCGCGGGGGGCGGATCGAGCAGGACGATGTCATAATTGCGCGCCAGATCGGCCAGCCCCTGTTTGAGCTTGCGGAAGCGCGCGGCGAGTACGGAACCGCCATCGCTGCCCGCCGCCGCCAGCTCATATTCGACATCGAACAATTCCAGGTTGGAAGGGATCAGATCGACATTGGGCCAGGGCGTGCGCTTGACCGCGTAGAGCAGGTCGGCCTGGGTCGGGTCGATCGACAGATAGGGATAGAGCGTCTCCTCCCGCTTGATATTGAAATGCGGGTTAAAGCCGAACAGCGTGGTGGTGGTCGCCTGGCTGTCGCAATCGACCACCAGCACGCGATAGCCCTGCACCCCGAAATAATGGGCGAGGTGACAGGTAACGGTGGATTTGCCGACGCCGCCCTTGAAATTCTGCACCGCGATGATCGCAGGCATGTCCATCGGCGCGCGCTCGGGCGAAGCACCCAGCACCTGCCGCATGTTCAGCAATTCCTCTATCGTATAGCCGGGCCGGCGACCATTTTCGGTCGGCGGGGCAGGGGGGAGCCGCCCGTCCTCCTCCGCCATGCGGATGCGGTTGGTGGAACAGTCGAGCAACTGCGCGGCTTCCGCAATGCCATAGCGGACATTGAGGCCCTTGCGGCTTTCGGGCAGGAACGCCTTGCGCCGCAGCCGCTCGATCATGCGCTCGCCCGATTGCGCGAGTTCGCCGATCTGATCGGTTATTGCATTCATGTACGGCTCCAATGCGGCGATTGAATGAATTTTCCCATGGACATGGCACATATTGTTCAACAGGCAAAGCGCTTCGCGAAACCGGTTGGCAAGAGTTATGCGATAGCCTGGCAGGCATGAATGCCATCACACCCCTGTCATTGCCCGCCGCCGATAGCTGGCCGACCCTGTGGAGCCAGTGCAATGGCTGGCGCGGGCGGGCGACCGACGAATTTGCGCGCGCAGAGGCGGTCGTCAGTGAAGCCTTGCTGCACCTTGCAGCGGTGCCGGAGCGGGGCAGCGGCATTGCGCTGCCGCATCTCGTGGGCCAACGCTTCGCCCTAATGGCCAGGCTGGTCGGGGAAGGCGGCCCGTTTGCAGTCGAGGGCAAAG
Organism: Sphingobium sp. AntQ-1; assembly: GCF_028538045.1. NCBI lineage: Bacteria > Pseudomonadati > Pseudomonadota > Alphaproteobacteria > Sphingomonadales > Sphingobiaceae > Sphingobium > Sphingobium sp. AntQ-1. Next base: position 28,208 of record NZ_CP117163.1, on the reverse strand, counting down.
GCGTTGCGAAGGCTCTGGCGGAGTGGGGCGCAGAGGAACCGTTGCGCGCGTTGCTCTGCCATGGCGTGGTGACGGTGACCGTCGATCATCGGGGGTGCTGGCACATGGTCGTGCGCGTGATGGCATTTCGCGCGGGCAAGGCGACGCGCGACATCATGGTGCTGGACGCAGACGAAGCGGACGCCCGTTTGAAGGCGCTGCATGTGCGCCGACAAAGGCTGGAAGGGCGGTTGCGGGCCATGATGGCGGGATTGAGGGCGGCATGACGGAACGCGCGTCGCCGACATGGTGGTGAATCAAGTGATATTAGTGAGTTTACAGAAAACCGATAAACCGCCATAACATCGCTATGGATGCACGCAGAAACCCATTCGCTCCCGGTGCCGGAACACCGCCCCCTGAACTAGGCCCAGTCGGCCCGAAGCTGCGATTTTGGCCATGTTGAAGAACAAAGATTGAACATGGCGATCTACCAGGCTCGCTCTTGTCCTCCAATCTCGTAAACATCGGTCTCGATCGAGCACCTGTAGCTCTCTGCGATGTTGAACATCTCTGTCTGGAGAGATGCGATCTCATCATCGAGGCTGACGCCATCGGCACCCTGATCATAGGCGACGGTCAGCGTGTAATCGCAGTTCCCGGTCTTTTGCATCTGGTAATCCCGCTCCAGCATCGCCTCAATGCGCTCGCGAGCGGGCTTTCTGCCACGACCATGCTTGTTGAAGTTCTCGATGGTCAGATGCAGGGCGATGGTGACAGAAGGCGGCTTTTCCGGCAGCCCGATCCTTGAAGGAATGACGTCAAGCGCCCGATAGACGGTCATTCTTGAGATCTTGAGGTCGCGCGCGACGCTGGCCTTGCTCGCGCCGGCGGTGATCCGGCGTCGGATTTCATCGTCATCGATGTTTTTCTTCCGGCCTTTGTAGACGCCTTCGGCGCGCGCCGCCTCGATCCCGGCGCGCTGCCGGTCCTTGATGAACGTCAGTTCCATGTCCGCGACCATGCCCAGAATGGTGATCACCATCCGCCCCATGCTTCCGGCCGTCGTCACCTCCGGCTCAAGCACCCGCAATGAGGCTCCCTTCTGGTCGAGTTCATGAACCAGATTGAGAACATCGCGTGTGGAGCGACCGAGCCGATCGAGACGCAGGACGACGAGTTCGTCATCGGCGCGCAGGAACTGCATGATCGTCTCAAGCTCCGTGCGTCCAGTGCGCGATGCGCCCGAGCCTGTTTCGGAGCGGAGGATTTCACAGCCCGCTGCCTTCAACCGGGCAACCTGGATGTCGAGATCCTGGTCGATGGTGCTGACGCGGGCGTAGCCGACGCGGGTCATGGGCAAATCCGTCACATTAGGGTGGCTTTGCCCTCGTACAGTAACATTGGTGACGGAACCACCCTTTTGTGACATGTCGTATATGTCACTTCCGATCGTCACGTTCGGGTGCACCCAAATGGTGCGAGCGGAAAGGCCCCGGTCAGGCAGCAAGCCGCCCAAAATCGATCCGGCTATTCAGATCGAGGTCGAAGCGGCCATAAGGATTGACGTGGCTGTAAATCAGCGGTGTGAGGCCGCGATAATCATCCGGCGTCATCCGGCCCGTCCATTTCGGTTCCACCAGCACGCTCTGAAGCATTCGGGTGTTCACATAGACAAGCGACGCTTGCAGCAAATGTAGCGCCAGGACCGAGAGCTGCTGCTCATCGATGCGGTTAGTGGCGATCTCGCCGCCCTTGCCGAAGAAAACGAACCCATTGGCACTGTTCCAGTTTTCAACGACATTCAGGCCTTCATGAATTTCGCGGCGGAAGGACTCCTCGCGCAGATACCGGCACAGGAAGATCGTCTTGACCGCGCGGCCCAGCTCACTCAACGCCTTGTAGGTCGGGTGCATCACCTCGGAGCGGCTAAACCGGCGCAGGATCGCCTCCGGGTCGGCGGTTTTTGTCTGCATCGCGGCTGCATATTTGACCATCTCGTCATATTGCTGCTCGATCTCATCCCAGTTGATCGGACTGGAGAGGATCGGCTGCAAGTGGGGAAGCCGCGTTCGCATGCCGACATCGGGAAGAGCCAGCTTCTGGCGAGCGATCGCTTTCAGGCGGGGTGCAAGCTCAAATCCGAGAAGCCGGCAAAATGCAAAGCCAACCGCGCTTTGGCCATGACTATCAACATATTGTCGCTGGATTTCCATGTCGGTGCAATGGCGCAGCACGCCCTCGATCATGGAGGCGACCTCGGAGGAAGAGCAGCGCTTGAGCTGGGAATAGACGCATGTCGCGCGTCGTTCGACATGCCAGTAGATCATGACGCCCCGTCCACCATAACGCGCATGCCATTCCGTCATCAGGTTGCGATCCCAGGCTCCGAACTTTGTGGAATCTGACGCACAGGCCGTGCCGGCGTCCCCCCAGACTGCAGCATTGCGGATTGCCAGGGTCGCATTCGCAACCCTGGCACACGCCTCCTTGAGCGCCGCGGCATGAACGAAGCGGCGATGGACATGCAGCAGCTCTTCATAGCTGACATCGGGGGTGGCGCCGGCGATCCGCTTGAGCCCGGCATTCGTTCCCAGGCCGTAGAGGCATAGCAGGAGACGTTGATCCAGCGCGGTTTTCGGCAGTGCAACACGCGAGGCCGATGTTTCGAACGCTTCGAGAAGTCCCGTATCAAGGGCAGCCTCCTTCAGTACGTCGAGCAGCCCGGTCATCGGCCAGCGTTGGCCGATCTCGGTCTTGATCGAGGCGAGACCCCTGGGTTCGGGCAAGGGTTTGAACGGGGTGAGAGATATACGGTTCTCGCCGCGCCACAGCAGCCGAACCTTGTCGTTCCGGGGAATATTGGCATTGAGGAGCAACAGTTCCTGAGCAAGCTCTTCCCGGATGGCGCTTGAAAATGCACGCGCATCCGCCGTCAGGTTCAATCCTGTGTAATATGCTTCTCGCCGCGCATCGAAGTCCTTGGGAAGATCGTCATCGGGATTGCGGTATCGGTCCGCCCCGACAACCCAGATTTCCTTAGAACGGATGCGATCGCGCAGTTGCGCGAGGACACAAAGCTCATAACTGATCCGGTTTACGCGCCCCTCTTCATCAATGACGGAACTGCGCCATCTCGCCGGAATGACCTCGTCGACCGGCACTGCGTGCGGCGGCACGTAGCGGCATCCATCATCCACTTTGCTTCTGATCCAGTCCAGGGCCGCCAGCACCGGACGCCACACGGCGTTGTTCGACCGGAACTCCAGTGCCGAAAGCAGGCTTGGCAGCATACGGCGATAATGATTGGCCCATGACCTCCGCATCACCTTGTAGATCCGCCGATCCAAGGCGCCCTTTGCCTGGCTTTCCTTGATGATCGCCGCCAGTTTGTCCTTGCCGGCGATTGGGAAAATGACATCGCAGATGCGCCCGGATGGATCGTCGATCGAAGCGCTGGCAATCTCGACCAGGAGTCGCTCCTTGCCATAGACCCGCTCGATGTCTTTCGCGATATCGCCCACCACCTTGCGTTTCGAGCGCGATCCGATCTTATGGACCGTCTCGATCAGCAGGTCGACCATCGCATCCGTAAGCTGAGCTTCCCGCGCCATCAGATAAACGGCATAGAGCCCGAGCTGGCGCGCCGGTACATGCCGGCGCATCTCCGAGGCTTTCTCGCCGGCAACCCGGCGAACGATCTGATCGACCCATGCCTTGCCCGTGACCGATAGGAAATCTCGGGGAAGAGCAAGCCGTTGGATAAAGGCGAGTTTGGCGGTCACGCCAAGAATGTTTTCGAGCGTCGCCTGACCTGCATCCCCCTTCATCGTGTTGAAGCCGGTCGGGCCATCGGGATCGGCGAGCGAGGCTTCCAGCAAGGCGACCGCATCCGGCGCAAGCCGATCGCGGACTCGGGCCAACAGGGCCTCCAGATAGAGGTGTCGTTGCGAACGGACGAGGCGTTCCAGCTCCTTGCGCGACGGCCCATAGATAGGGTCGTGCGGCTGAGCGGAACAAGAAAGTGTCGTAAGGGGCATTATTTCTTTTCAAAAGTCCCATTCGGAATTAGGTTGGCGTAGCGGTCTGAGGCCGCCGTTTGCGACGGCGTCGGGCACGGAGAAGTCGTAGCTCCCGAGGAAATTGATGTGACGCCAGAATATCGGCGAGAGTCGAGCGATATCGGCGGGCAGCGGTGGCGCCCCGGCCTCGCTGAGTTGGCGCACGGTTTCCTGCATGTAGACAGCGTTCCAGTGGACGATGGAGTTGAGGGCGAGACCGAGGACCCCGAGCTGCTCCTCTTGGCCTTGACGCAAAGGGCTTCTGATTTCGCCCCGATCGCCGTGATGGACGCGCCGACCGAGCTTGTGGCGCAATTCCTGCCGGTTGAGCTGAAACAAGATCCGTCGGCGGAACGGTCGGTCGTCGATGTATCGCAGGATGTGCAGCGTCTTGATGATGCGCCCCAGTTCAGACAGGGCCTTGGCCAGGGTCGTTGGGCGGTCTTTGACCTGCAGCATGCGCATGACGCCTGCGGCCTTGAGGTGGCCGAGCTTGATCGACCCGGCCAAACGGATCAGGTCGGACCAGTTTTCCCTAATCAGATTGATTTTGATCCTGCCCCAGGCAATCTCATCGAATTGTCCGTAGCTCGCCTGGCGGTCGATGCGCCACAGCTTCGCGCCGCCGATGTCCGCCAGACGGGGGCTGAATCGGTAGCCCAGGAGCCAGAACAGGCCGAAAATTGCGTCGGAATAGGCAGCGGTGTCGGTCATAATCTCCAGAGGATCGAGCTCGGTTTCCTGCTCCAGCAGGAGAGCCAGGACGACCAAACTGTCGCGCAAGGTGCCGGGGATGACCGCTCCGGCCAGCCCGCTGAACTGATTGGAAATCATGTTGTACCAAGTGACGCCGCGCTCCTGGCCATAGTATTTGGGATTGGGGCCGGCATGTATGGCGCTCGACGGAGCGACAAACCGCATTCCGTCCGCGCTGGCCACCTCTCCGGCGCCCCAGTGGCGAACGATATCCAGGCGATTGTGGGCGGCAACGATCGCGGCGTTCGCCGCAGCTATGGTCTCAGGCCGAATGAAATTCTGATTGACCCAAGACAGCCGGTCGCGACGCAGAGCCGCAATTTCCGGGCGCACAACTGGCTCAAGACCGATGTTGCAGGCGCCGCCGACCAGGGTTGCGCACAGGCTTATCTCGAAGTGCTCGACGGTGGCCTGACGCTCGCTCAGATGGGTAAAGGACTTGGCGAATCCGGTTCGCGCCATGACTTCAAGAAAGATGTCGGGCATCCCCGCCTTCGGCATGCGCGTTTGGACGGCGCCGCGCAGCGCACGAAGGCTCTCGGATTCATCAAGCTTGTCGAGGGGCGTGACCACAATCCCGGTCTTGTCGGCGACCGTCTCGAAACGCAGGTCAGGATTGTGGCCGGCGCGCGCGACGACATGTCGATATGCCTCGTCGAGAAGGCGGGAGAGACCGTCAATCTCAGTGTCGGCTTCCAGAGATCGGCCCAGGGCGCGTGCCACCATCAACCTGGAATTGTGCCAGGACTCGCCCTCGAGCATCCCGCGCCGAGGATCTCCGTATCGGATGCCGGGCTTGGCGAACACATCGCGATGCTTGATCGCGAGACGCCATGCATCGATGATCGCGAAGACATAGGCTTTCGGGTCCCGCACACTGCCTTCATGATCCAGGACATGTTGCCTCCACGCCTTTGGGATCGCAGCGGTCGGTGCGCCGCGCATCTTGGCGAGAGACGACCAGTCGTCTACGCCCTTGAGGTAGCTGATCGCGGCCTTGACGTTTTTGCCGCCCGGGGCGGCGTCGGTCTCGATGCGGTTGGTGATTTCGAAGAACAATTTCCGGGCACCCCGCCACTTTCTCCGCAGTTGGTCGTAGGGCTTGCTCTCTGCGGGCTTGGCGATCGCCTCCACCTTGGACATGGCGGCCTCGATGTCGGGACGGGGCAACCGCTCGAAGAGCACATCTCTCCATTCATTGAGGGGCAGGACATCGTCGGTCAAAACCAACAGACCCATCGCGTGGAGCAGCATCGCGGCGCCATCGAGATCGCGCAGACTGCGCAGACGGTCCTGTTTGTCGGCGGCTTCGGCCCCCTTCACCAAATCGGCAAGCAGAACCTCGGCCAGCTCGGCGGCATCGTCCTGGGCCGCCGCTTCGAGCGTATGGAAGAGCGCGGCTACAGTCGCGGTTCGACGAGGCTCCTGAAGGGCCGCAATGGCCGAAGGCTTGCTGACACGCGCTACCCGCGCGAGCCGCTCAAGGGTTGTCGCGGGAACACCCCTTGGTGGCGCCGGCCGCAGATTGAACGCCCGGACCGCATCGAGCCGATCAAGGTGACGGAAGAGCTCGGTCGGCATGCGCTTGGAGGGCACTGTCCGCAGCGCGTCCAAGGCGGCGAACGTGGATGTGTCGCCATCGTCAAACAGGGCGGCGATGCGCGCGCGTTGGTCATCGCTCAAGCTGGCGACCAGATGGCGCCAAAGCCTGGTCCGCGCACGATCGCGGATTCTGCCGACCAATCGCTCGACGACCGTGACGCCTGGCAGCAGCACCTTGTTGGCGATCAGCCAGGCCGCCGCTCGATCAATCAAGGGGCCGGGCCGCTCGTCGCCGCTCCAACAAAGGGCGTAGAGCCATCTGGTCAATCGGAAACGCGCCACCGCGTTGTCGCCAAAGTCCGTGAAGCCGCAGTGCGTCCGGATGAGCGCGAGGTGCCGGATGCGCCGGCTTCCCGCAAAATAGGCGTCCACGTCCGTGGCGGGCTCAAGAGCGAGTTGTTCGATCACGGTCGCCAGGACCGACGCGGGGATCTCGGAAGGAGAGACTGGAAATGCGCCCAGAAACCGGGCGCTCGTCAGCATCACGGTGAAGCCGAGCCGATTATGGTCTCCGCGCAGAGTTCCAATGAGGTCGCGATCAGTTTGGTCCAGATGGAAATATCGCGCGAGTTGGTCGGCCGACGGTTCGCCGTCGAAGCGAGAAAAGCCCTGACGCTGGGCATCAGTGAGGTGACGGGTGGGCATACCGTGCGAAACTTCCAACTTTTGCGAAGGGGACGGCCGATGCCGATAAACAAGGCGAATTTCTTCGCAAAATATATGTGCGAAATAAAGTCGTTTTGCAGCAACTTTCGCACAATGGCGGGAGCCTCCGCATGAAGCTCGGCTACGCGCGCGTCTCCACCGAGGATCAGAACCTGGACATCCAGTGCGCTCGGCTCTCGGAGGCTGGCTGTGAAATGATGTTCGACGAGAAAATATCAGGGGCCGCTCGTGGCCGGCTCGAGCTTGAAAAGCTGATGGGCCACCTGCGCAAAGACGATGTTCTCGTCGTCACCCGCCTCGATCGTTTGGCGCGATCCACCATCGAACTCTTGCACATCGCGGAACGTATCAGGGAAAAGCAGGCAGGATTACAATCGCTTGATGAACCTTGGGCCGATACCACGTCCCCGTCTGGCGTGATGATCATGACCGTATTCGCCGGGATCGCCCAGTTCGAGCGGTCTCTAATATTGAGCCGAACCGACGAGGGTCGAAAGGCGGCTATGGTGCGCGGCGTGACCTTCGGACGCCCAAAGAAAATGCGACCCGATCAGGCCGAGCTTGCTCGCCAACTTGTTCTGGAGGGCAAATCAATCAGCTCCGTCGCCAGGACCTTCAATGTTCACCCGGCCACTATCTATCGCTGCATTGAGCCAAACGGCTCCTTATGACACTTTTCTGTTCCGCTCAGCCGCACGACCCGTCTCCTAATCGCGCCGGTTATCTTTGCTTTCCGCGAGCCTCCGCGTAGCGAAGGTCGACGTCTTGGCGGAGGCTATGGCCCCTACGTCCGGTATATGCGGAGCCACTGGCGCTACTTCGTCGGGCATCATCTTGGATATGTCATGGCGCAGAGCGTCTCGATCGCGGTGATGAGCTGGACTCCCTCCTATTTCACGCGAGTCCATCACTGGACGCCGTCCGAAGTCGGCATCTGGTTTGGCACCGCGGTGCTCGTAGCGCCACTGATCGGACTTCTGGGGCATGGGTGGATTTGTGACAAACTGTTGGCCCGCGGTGTGCAGGACATTCATTTGCGTTATCAGTTTTTCATCCTTCCGCTGGCGCTTGGTCCGTTGTGCGCAGCTTATCTGATGCCCAATGCGATGGTGGCGCTTGTGTTGTTGGGCACGGCTGTAACGTTCCTGTGTGGCAGCGGTGCGATTTGTGCAGCTTCATTGCAACTGGCGGTCCCAGGCGATCAGCGGGGCAAGGCAGCTTCTATTTGGGTCCTTGTGGGCGGCATCGCGCCAATAGTCGGTCCGAGTGGCGTTGCCGCCATCAACCAGCATATTTTCAAGAGCAGCGGCGCGGTGGGACAGAGCCTGGCCGTCTACTGCACCGGCGCCACAGTGCTCGCCTTGATGCTGTTCATGCTGGCGAGGGGCGGCTTCTCCAGGATGGATCAACCTAACTAATAAATAAGCAAAGGAGAGAGAGAATGAAAAGCTATAAGAACTTGCTGATGAGTGGGGGCATGATGGCGGGTCTTTTGGTTCCGTTTCAGGCCTTCGGCCAAGTGGCCACGACACCGGCACCGCAAGCTGCAGCTGATACGGCGACGCCGGCCGACACCCAACAGGCGGATATCATCGTCACGGCGCAGAAGCGCTCGCAGTCTGTCCAGAAGGTGCCGGCTACGGTTATCGTCGCCGACGAAAAACAGTTGACGACGCTGGGCATCGCAAACGTTTCGCAGTTGGGTGCGATCACGCCATCGGCGCGGTTCACGACCCGCGGGCAGCAGACGCTCGTCTTCCTGCGCGGCATCGGCCAGGCTGTCACTCAACCCAATGCGGATCCTGCGGTTGCCACCAATATCAACGGCGTGTACGTTCCGTCTGAGGCCGTTGGAAGCGCGCTGTTCGACACTGAACGCGTCGAGATCGTGACCGGTCCGCAGGGAACCTTGTACGGGCGCAACGCCGTCGGCGGTGTCATCAATGTCGTAAGCAAACAGCCGACTGATGAATTCAGCGCCAACGGCTTCCTCGAATACGGTAACTACAATTACATCCAGGTGCTGGCCGCGGTAAACTTGCCGGTCACCGACACCTTGGCGGTGCGGGCTGCCGGCTATGTTAATCGGCGGGACGGCTATTTCACCGGCGGCGGCGATGACCAGAACCAGTCGGCCGCACGACTGACGGCTCGTTGGGAACCCACCGGTGGTACCAAGCTGACTGTAGCAAGCACGTACGCGCATGCTGGCGGCGTCGGAGGACAAACGCAGAATAATCCACCGCCTTACGCGAACTGGCGGATAAGTAACGCCGATGCTCGCGCACTTGGTTATTACGTCGATTACGATACGTCTTTGACCAGCGTCCAGCTTGATCAAAGGCTGAGCGATAATTTCACCTTCACTTATCTCGGTGGCTATGATTATTTCACGGGCACCCAAAAGACCGATACGTTTCCCGGGCCTCCGACATCTATTGTGACGATTCCGCAGACTACCAAGTTTTTGAGTCAGGAGGCCAGGATCAATGGCCAATTTAAAGGCTTGGATCTGATCGCGGGCGTTTATTATTACCGACAGAATGTGACATTCCGAGTGTTGGCATCGTCAACGGGAAACACGACAATTCGCAATAATAGCTTTCAACAGGACGGTGATGGTTATGCCGGTTTCGCACAGGCGACGCTCGAGGTTTTGCCGGATGTTCGCCTGACCGGCGGTGTGCGTTATTCACATGACACCAAGGACTTCGACGGCATAAATCTCACATTTGTGAATAATATTCAAACTGCAAGCGTTCCGTTTGGGGGAAAGGTTAGCACGAATAAAGTGAACTTCCGCGCGGGCGTGGATTACAACATAACACCTGCGTCTCTAGTATATGGCTCAATCGCAACTGGATACAACCAGGGCGGATTCAGTACTGCGCCAATAACTCTTGCGACGGCAGGGGCAGCAGGTTACGATCCAGTTGACCTGACTGCTTACACATTTGGCGTTAAAAACCGGTTTTTCGATAACCGCGTAACGCTAAATGTTGAAGCATTCCGGTACGATTACAAAAACTACCAAGTCTCGGAGCGCGTATTGATTACAGGCCAGAGCCAGATATTCAATGCCGCTTTGGCACGCGTTGACGGCATCCAAGTCGACGGAATTCTTCGTGTTTTGAGGAACGGTCAGTTGAGTGCCGGCCTAGTGGTGCTCGACGGCGTGATCAAACAACTGACGACCCCTTCTGGCGTATATGATGGGCGGCGCCTGCCGTTCGCCCCTAAGTTGGCCATAAATGTCAGCTACACGCACGACTTTCCGCTCGCAAATGGCAATACTATTCGCCCTCTCGCCAACTACAGCCACACGTCGTCACAATATACTGTGTATAATAATGCGAATGGCACACTCATCAACGCGAAGGACAAGCTGGATCTTAGCCTCGAATACGTAGGGGCGGCGGATCGCTGGAGTGTCGGTCTTTGGGCGCGCAATGTCACGGACACGAAATCGTTTCAGACGTTGAACGCGGGCGGGATTCCGGGCCCGGGCGCGGGCTACCTGGATCCGCCGCGGACCTTCGGCATTCGCTTCTCAGGCAAGCTTTAAACATGTGGCAAGTGTCGAGCCCATGGCGTTCCGCCATGGGCTCGACGGACGCCGGATGGGATAATAGAAATTATTATATTGGGCTTCTGAGAGCTGTGGGCACTTGCCGGGGCTCCCTCCAAATAAGACCAGTTGTAATCGCTCGCCACGTCGCAAGTATCTATGCCATCGTGCGGTTGCCGACTGGCAATAAATCTTTACGATGCCATTTGCCACGGCTAAAACAATACCTCGATCGCGCGATGCGAGAACTGTGCGGTGTCTTGCGAGGTTTGCCAACGAGTGCCCCGATCTTGCATTTCCGCAATTCCAGTCCGCGCGTTTATCACCGGCGGTTGCAGCAGAGGCGCATCCTCCTCAAGGTGGTTCAAGAAGAAGGGAAGGGCGGTTGGAATTCCCGGGGCTAATCAGAGAAGATTCCACCGCGCAACTACTTCTGCGATCCCCCTGTGCCAATACCCATTCTCATCCGGATCGAGAGGAACGCGTGTTTCGAACGGCGTGCGATACGACCCCCGAGCGCCTTGGGAGCTCTCAAAAGGGGGATTGAGCAGTGGTCCTTGGCGCAAAACCAATCGATGCTTTAGTGTTGCTATCCCCACTTAGATGCAGTATGTACGGTATTATATTTTAGGCGCCGATGCCGAGGGTTGGCAAACGGCGCACTTTGAAAAGGAGCGGAGATATGAACTTGGATTTCGGCGTCATCGATCACCTCGATTTTCAGGCCATTCCAATTCACCAGACATTCGACGAACGTGTCGAGCAGATCGTGCAGTATGACCGGGACGGCTTCCACGCTTACCACCTGACCGAACATCATTTCACGCCCCACGGTCTCGCGTCATCGCCGCTCGCGTTTCTCTCGGCCGTCTCGCGTCTAACAAAGCGGATCAAGCTCGTTCCTACGGTTCTCGTCTTGCCGACCTATCATCCGCTGCGATTGGCAGAGGAAATCTGCATGCTCGACCAGCTTTCCCACGGCCGTTTCGAATTCGGCACGGGGAAGGGAGTGGTGCCCCACGAACTGGCGCTGTTTGGCATCAATCCGCCGATCGCTGGAGATATGGCTAAGGAAGTCGCGGAAATTCTCATGAAGGCGCTGGATAATGACAGCGTCACCCACCGCGGGAAATACTACGACTTTTATGACGTTCCCATGATACTGCGTCCGTACAAGCCGTTTGCTGATCGTGGATCGTGGATCGTTTCTGGCCGGCCCGAAGCTGCGCGCGATGCCGGGCGTAAGGGGGACAACGTCCTCTCCATTATGAATCCAGCCAAACTTAAACCATTAGTCGATTCGTATCTCGACGGCTGGGCTGAAACGCACGGTCCCGGTGCCCCGACATCGAAAATCGGCCTGACGCGTCACGTGTTCGTTGCGGAGAGCCAGGACGAGGCCGTCGCGCGTGGCGAGTTCGGATTTGCGGGTTGGTTCGCCAATCACAGTTGGATGTGGAACCGGTTCGATCACTCAAGAGGCGCTGGCGACGATGCACCCTATCGGGCCCACAAGGCTATGATCTTCGGCACGCCTGATTACGTGAAGGCGGAACTGAAGGCGCAGTTGGAGGAGGCCGGCGGCAACATCAACTATGTTGCACCCCGCTTTGCCTTCGGAAATCTATCTCAGGAGGAAGTTATGCGCTCCTATGCGCTGTTCCGAGATGAGGTGATGCCCGCCTTCCGCGATAATGCCGCTTCTTCCCAGCTTGCCGCTTGAGCGAGGTCATGGCTGGGAGCAAACCTTACATCGTCGGAGTCGGCGGAACCGCGAGTCCGACGTCATCGACCGAGCAGGCGCTTCGGTTTGCCCTGGGACAGGCTGAAAAGCTGGGCGCGCGGACCCGCCTGTTCGGCGGAGGTGAACTGATGGACCTGCCTCATTATCTGCACTCAGACTGTCGCGACCACGCAGGCGCTCTAGAGTTGGTTCAAGAATTGCGCGCAGCTGACGGCGTGATCATCGCAAGTCCGGGTTACCATGGTAACATATCGGGGCTGGTCAAGAATGCGCTGGATTACACCGAAGAAATGGCGCGTGATGAGCGACCTTATTTCGACGGATTAGCGGTCGGCATCATCGCGACGGCTTATGGATGGCAGGCGGCGTGCAATACGCTCTCCGCGCTCCGTTCGATCACTCATGCCCTGCGCGGCTGGCCAACGCCTCTAGGTGTCGCGATCAACACCGCCACGCCGGTTTTTCGAGACGACGACTGCATTGACGCGGACATCCAGAAACAAATGCAGGTCATGGTCGATCAGGTTGTGCGCTTCGGGGTAGGGCGCGGTGCGGTTGTTACGTGACCCATTTTGAATTCCCGCAGGGCGACCGCCAATGAGCCAGCCAACGTCGCAATCAAGCCCTCGCGCGCAGGTCAGCATGAGGGCATCGCGTGGAAGGTACGCCAGACAACGCTAAGCGAGAACATTTCAAGAACCGTATGATGGCCGTTACCGCCGGAGGTCGCTAAGCCCCAGTTCTTCCCACATCCATGTAAAGTCATAGGTGCCCATCGGATCGGCGGTGCCCGATTTTGCCGCGCCATTTTCGATATATTTGAGCCAGTCGGCTACCTTTACCCGCCCCGCCTTTGTACAGGCCAGAACGCGTGGCGTCTTGTGGCTGAGGGCTGGGACCGGCTCATCGAGCGTTTTCGTATATTCACGGGTCAGCATATCGTGAACGATGCGCTCCATTTCATGCGGTGGAATATCCAGCGCCTCGTCCTGTGGCGTGCGGGCGGCATCGTCGGCCATAACCTGATCGAGCGTCCGGATTTCGGCCATAGGCGCGCTCACGCAATCACCAAGCCATTCGCCCATCTGGGTAATTGCGCGCTCCGCGCGGGCGGCACTGTTTACCTCGACGATCAGCTTGCGCCCTGCCAGTTCCACATTGGCAAAAACCGGCGTGCCGTCATCCATGGTCGTGACGAAGGCCCGCTTGCCTTTGGTCGCTTGCGGCTTCTTGTTCTTCGTCGCTGGTGCCAGCCAGTTCCAGAAACTGTCGCTGGCAGGTTCCAGCCATTGTGCCGCGTTCAGCCTTCGGATCAGGCTCTTGCCGACCACGCCTTTCGCCAGCGGAAAAACGATACGGTGGAACACCAGGTCATCGCCGTCGGCGTTGACCATATCCGGCGCGCTGCCGGGCATGGCCTTGCCCAGACAGTCGAGCAGCCACATGTTCGTGAACATCGGTCCCGATGCTCCCAGAAGCGCGTCCCGATCGGACGGGTCCAATTCCGCAGTGTCCTGAGTTTCGTCGGCAAGTCGGGAAAATGCATCGACCACTCGCACGGCGCCCTCAGCGCTGAACGGCAACAGCGCTCCGGAAATGCCATGGCGCCCGTTCACGTCGACAACCCTTGCGGCGATCTTGTCCCAGTTGACCAGGGTCTGGGTTGCACCGTGTTCGCGCACCGTCACCGGAGCAACGTCGCGCAGCAGATCGCGCAAGGTCATCGACTGACCAGGCACGACTTCGCTGACCTCATAGAGCGACATGACCGTATCGCGTAACGCGCGCATATAGGCCTTGTTCGGCGCCTTTTCGTTCCAGCCCCGGCGCTTGAGATAGTCATCGACCAGATTGCGACCGTCGGGTTCCAGTTCCTGCGTAAGCAGATCTTCAAAGGCGCAGCCCCATAGCGGCCCTTGCCAGTGATCGCCAATTATCTCGAATATGGCGTCAGGCTCGAGTCCGGTCGCTTCGCTCGCCGGATCGAGATGCGCGGACAGCATTTCGGCCAATGCCTCATCCCATGGCGCGCGATCCGCATATTTCATCAGGCCGGAAAGATCGTGAGCCGATTTCGATCTGGACATTCAGATGGGCCTTTCCACGCCGAGGCGGCGCATTTCTCGATAGATGGTCGATCGGCCGATGCCGAGTTGTCGTGCTGCTTCTGTCGGCGAGATGCTCGCTTCGACCAGTTTGATGGCGGCATGTACCTTGGACATGTCGAGCGGCTGACGGCCGGGCAACTTGCCTTTGGCGCGCGCGGCGGCGATCCCATCCCTGGTTCGCTCGGAGATCAGTCTCCGCTCGAAATGGGCGATGGCCCCGAACACATGGAAGATGAGTTCGCCGGCGGCCGACGATGTGTCGATCTTTTCCTCAAGACTCAGGAGCGCGATGCCCTGGCCGCGTAGCGTCTCGACCGTGGTGAGCAATTCGGCGAGCGAGCGCCCAAGCCGATCGAGGCGGACCACCGCCAGCGTGTCGCCCTTGCGGGCATAGGCGATCAGTTCGGCCAGACCGGGCCGCTCCATGCTCTTGCCCGACATGACGTCGGTGAACACCTTGATCGCGCCGGCCTCCTCCAGACGCATGGTCTGTCCAGCCACGTCCTGATCGCCGGTGCTGACGCGGGCATAACCCAGAATATCGCCCATCCCGTGCGTCTCCCAAACGGTCGTTCTGTGGACGATCTGAAGGGCGATCGCTTCGCCCCATCCATATCCGTCCACATACTATGTCTCTTTACTCATGGCTGTCCATAGGCCCAGATGACCTTTTGTGGACGGGAATCGGAATGACGAAGCGTAAGCATCAACTCCTGACCGAGAGCGAACGCGATCAGATCCTCGCCATCCCGAGCGAGCGCGACCATCTAGCCCGGCTCTACACCTTCGAGCCTTCGGACATCGAGATCATCGGCGCACGACGGGAGCGACGGAACCAGTTGGGTGTCGCGCTGCAACTAGCGCTCTTGCGGCACCCGGGCATCACACTGGCGCAGTTGATACAGGACAAGGGAGCGATACCCCATGATCTCGCCGCCTTCGTCGCGGAACAACTTGGTCTACACGTAACCGACCTGGCCAACTATGCAGCGCGGGATCAGACGATGACGGACCATGCCCGCGAGCTGGCGATGCGAGCGGGCCTTCGTGGACCAACCCGCGCCGACATTCCCTTCATGATCGAAGCGGCCGCGAAAACGGCATGGGCGACCGACAAGGGGATGACGATAGCGATCGGCGTTGTCACCGCCCTTCGCGAGGCCCGGATTCTACTGCCGTCCATCTCCACCATCGAACGCGCCAGTAGTGCGGGACGCGCGCGTGCCCGCAAGCAGGCTGCCTACGCCCTGATCGCTGATCTTAGCGCCGAACAGGTCCACGCCCTCGACCAGGTCTTTGACGACGCCGGCGGCATGAGCCAACTCGCTTCGCTCAAGACCATTCCCGTTGCGGCCAGGCCCGATCACATCCGCCAGATTCTCGACCGCCTGCGGCAAGTGCGGAAGATCGGCATCTCCCCGGACGTGGCTGGCCGCATCCATGCCGACCGATTTCGGCAATATGTCAGGGAAGGCCGCGCTTCGCCTGCCTATATGATCGAGCGATATATTCCCTCCCGACGGCGCGCTACGCTGGTTGCGTTCCTGCTCGACCTCGAGGAACGACTGACCGATAACGCCTTGGAGATGGCGGACAAGCTGATCGGCAGCATCTTCACCCGCGCGAAGAACGCCCAGGCGCGCAGCTATGCCACCACGTCAAAGAATGTGGCGCGGCTGATGCTGATCTTTCGCAGGACAATCGACGCATTGACCGATGCGGTCGATACCGGCGAAGATCCAATGGAGGCCCTGGACGCATCGGTCGGGTGGAACACCCTCCTGAAGGCGAGGCCAGAAGTGGCGACAATCGCGGAAACCGCCAACCTTGATCCGCTGACGGTGGCGGCCGACCGCTATGCGACGTTGCGCAAGTTCGCCCCCGACCTGCTTGAGGCGCTCCAGTTCAGGGCCGGAAAGGGCAGTGCAAAAACGATCGCCGCCATCGAGATGCTGCGCGACCTCAACAGGTCGGGCAAACGCGATCTGCCTGCCGACGCTCCGATGCCCTTCCGCAAGGAATGGCGGAAAATCGTCGTGGGCGATGACGGCAAGATCAACCGGCGTCTCTGGGAAATCGCGACGATCGCGCATCTGCGCAACAAGCTGCGTTCCGGGGATGTCTGGGTGGAGCGATCGGCAGGATACCGCCGGTTCGACAGCTACCTGCTCAGCGAACCCCAGGCGAAGCCGATCGTGTCGGCTCTCGGTCTGCCACCCACAGCCGGCGAATGGCTCGAACAGCGGGGCCGCGAACTTGACTGGCGGCTTAAGAAATTTGCCCAGCGCCTGAAGCGCGACGCTCTGGAGGGTGTGCGATATCGCGACGACCGCCTCCAGATATCCCCCGTTCGCACGATCGCGACGCCCGACGCCGAAGCGCTGGCCGACCGGCTCGATGCCATGATGCCACGCATCCGCATCACCGAGCTACTGCATGAGGTGGCGCAGGAAACCGGCTTTCTTGCGGCGTTCACCAACCTGCGTACCGGCGAGCCGTGTCCCAATGAAAACGCGCTGCTCGCCACGATCCTCGCCGATGCGACCAATCTCGGCCTGTCGCGCATGGCGGCGGCGAGTCAGGGCGTCACGCGCGATCAGCTCCTCTGGACCCATGACGCCTATATCCGCGACGACAGCTACCGCGCGGCGCTGGCCCTCCTCATCAACGCGCACCACCGCCTGCCATTCTCACGAGTATGGGGCGACGGCACCACGTCCAGTTCCGATGGCCAGTTCTTCAGGGCCGCGAAGCGCGGCGCGTCGGGCGGCGATATCAACGCCCGCTATGGCGTCGATCATGGCTTCAGCTTCTACACCCATAATTCTGATCAGCGCGCGCCCTACCACGTCAAAGTGATCTCGGCCGCGACGCATGAGGCGCCCTATGTCCTCGACGGCCTCACCAGCCACGGCACCGATCTCAGGATCGTCGAGCATTACACCGACACCGGCGGGGCGACCGATCATGTCTTCGCCCTGTGCGCGATGCTGGGATTTCGCTTCTGCCCGCGCCTGCGCGACTTCCCCGACAGGCGGCTCGCGCCGATCGCGCCGGTCACGGCCTATCCGTCCATCACCCCGCTGTTGGGCAAGCGTATCCGCACCGACATCATCGGTGAGCAATGGGAAGACGTGCTGCGCCTCGTAGGGTCGATCAAGGCCGGCCATGTCGCGCCATCGGTCATGCTGCGAAAGCTCGCTGCCTACGAACGGCAGAACCAGCTCGATGTCGCGCTACAGGAAATCGGCAAGATCGAGCGGACGCTGTTCATGCTGGACTGGCTAGAAAATCCCGATCTGCGCCGGCGATGCCATGCCGGTCTCAACAACAGCGAGCAGCGCCATGCCCTGACGCAGGCGATCTACACATTCCGCCAGGGCCGCATCATCGACCGCAGCCACGAGGCGCAGCAATATCGGGCGTCCGGCCTCAATCTGCTCGTCGCCGCGATCGTCTATTGGAACACGATCTACATGGATGCCGCCGCCCAGCATCTACGATCAACATCGGTCGCGGTGCCTGATGATCTACTCGCCCATACGTCCCCAGTAGGTTGGGAGCATATTGCTTTCTCGGGCGATTTCCTCTGGGATCGAGCAGCCGCTTCCGCTGGCCGCAAGGCCCTCAATCTGCCGCCGGATAGCCGCGCCGCCTAAGCGTTCGCTGATTGTTCGCCCTTAGCGTTGTTTAGCGTACCATCCACGCTATGCCCTCCGCAGGACCTGCGCCGCTGCTTCGACGATGTGGTCGACAAGCTCCACCTCGCGCCCGAACTGGTTGACGCGCGGTGAGCGGCGAACGGCCTCCGCTCGCCGGCCTGCGGGTGCTGGAGATCGGGCATTTTGTCGCCGCCCCATTCGCGACCAGGCTGCTCGCCGATCTTGGCGCAGACGTGATCAAGATCGAGCCGCGCGGCGGCGATCCGGTGCGGCAATGGGGCGAGCAGGTTGGGGGGCATTCGCTTTGGTGGTCGGTCCACGGCCGCAACAAGCGTAGCGTCACCCTTAATCTCAAGGACCCGCGCGCGGTCGAGATCGTGCTCGGGTTGGTCGAGCAATGCGACGCGGTGGTCGAGAATTACCGGCCGGGGCAGCTGGAGAGACTGGGGCTCGGCCCCGACGTGCTGCGGCAGCGGCGGCCGGACCTGATCATCACGCATATATCCGGCTTCGGGCAGACCGGCCCGTACCGCGACCGCGCCGCGTTCGGCGTGATCGGCGAGTCGCTCGGCGGTTTGCGCTACCTCACCGATAATGCGCCGGGCGTCAGCGACCTGCCACCGGTGCGCGTGGGCGTCAGCATCGGCGACTCGCTCGCCGGGCTGTACGCCACGCTTGGCCTGGTCGCGGCGCTGTGGCAGCGGGACCGGGCAGGCGGGGACGGGCGAGGGCGGACGATCGACGTGGCGCTGACCGAGAGCGTGCTTAGCCTGATGGAGGGCATGCTTCCGGAATACGGCCATCTTGGCAAGGTGAAGGAGCCGACTGGCGGCGGCATCGCCACCGCCGCGCCGACCAATGCCTATCCGACCGCCGACGGCAGCTTTGTGCTGATCGCGGCGAACTCGGAGCCGCTGTTCGCCCGGCTGATGGCGCTGGTCGGTCGGTCCGACCTGGTTGGCACGCCGGAGTACGCCGGAAACCAGCAGCGGGTGCAGAACGCTGCCGCGCTCGACCGGCTGATCGGCGACTGGACGCGCGGCCACGGTACGGAGGCGCTGATCGCGCTGTTGACGCACGCCGACATCCCCAGCGCCAAAGTCTACACCGCGGCCGATATCGCCGCCGATCCGCAATATCGCGCGCGCGGCATGGTCGGCGAAGTCGCCGACGAGCTTTTCGGCGGACCGGTGCTGCACCCAGGCGTCGTGCCGCGCTTCGGCGAGGAAGCTGCCGCGATCCGGTGGCCGGGGCCCGCGATCGGTGCGCACACCGACGAGGTACTGGGCGAGCTGCTCGAGTTTGACGAAGCGCGGCTGGGCAGCTTGCGGACGGAAGGAGTGATCTGATGGGCGAGCACGTCACGATCGTCGAGGTGGGCCCGCGCGACGGCTTCCAGCTGATCGTGCCGCTGATCCCGACCGTCACCAAGATTGCGCTGGTCGAACAGCTATACGCGGCCGGCCTACGGCGAATGGAGGCGACCGCGTTCGTCAGCGCGCGCTCCATCCCGCAGCTCGCCGACGCGGCCGAGGTCCTGGCGGCGGCGCGGGCGCTGCCCGGCCTGTCGGCGCAGGTGCTGGTGCCGACGCAGCGCCGGTGCGAGCAGGCGCTGGGTGCCGGTGCCACGGAGATCGCATTCGTGCTGTCGGCGAGCGAGGCGCACAACATGGAGAATGTGCGCCGGACGCCACGGGAGTCGGTCGACGAATATCGGCGGCTGATCGCGGTCCTGCCGGCCGGTGTCGGCGTGCGCCTGAATCTCGCGACCGCGTTCGATTGCCCGTTCACCGGAGCGGTCGCGCCCGACGACGTCCTCGCGCTGCTCGATCCGCTCGTCGCGGTCCGGCCCGACGTGGAGATCGCCCTGTGCGACACCACCGGCCGCGCGACGCCCGAGCGGGTGAGGGCGCTGTTCGATCGGGCGATCGCCCGCTTTCCGGACGGAACGCGCTGGGCATTTCACGGGCATGACACTTACGGTCTGGGCGTCGCCAACGTGCTCGCCGCGTATGATGCGAGCGTTCGCGTGTTCGACAGCTCGTTCGCCGGTCTCGGCGGTTGCCCGTTCGCGCCCGGCGCGACCGGCAACGTCGCAACGGAGGATGTCGTCTGGACGTTCGGCGAGATGGGCGCCGCGACCGGTATCGACCTCGACCTGCTGCTCGACGCGGCCGAGGCAGGCGCGCAGCTCCCAGGCGCGCTGCCGGGAGGACGCGTCCGCACTGCGCTCCGCAGCCGGCAATGCGTGCAGGCGCTGGCGGCATGACCGAGCCGCGCACCTTGTACCAGAAGATCTGGGCGAGCCACGTCGTGGCGACGCCGGACCCGTCCGACGACAAATTGCTCTACGTCGATCGCCACCTCGTCTACGAAGTGACCAGCCCGCAAGCGTTCGAGGGCTTGCGGCAGGCCGGCCGCACCGTCCGGCGTCCCGATCTGACGCTTGCCGTCGCCGACCACAACGTGCCCACCGAGGACCGCGCGAGGGGCATCGACTCGATCCGCGACCCACTGAGCCGGCTGCAGGTCGAGACGCTCGAGAGCAACGCGCGCGGGGTCGGGGTGCGATACATCCCGCTCACCAGCCGCCGGCAGGGAATCGTCCACGTGGTCGGCCCGGAGCTGGGCCTGACGCTGCCAGGAACCGTGATCGTCTGCGGCGACAGTCACACCTCCACTCACGGAGCCTTCGGCGCGCTGGCGTTCGGCATCGGCACATCGGAGGTCGAGCATGTGCTGGCGACGCAGACGCTGGTTCAGCGGGCGTCACGCAACATGCTGGTGCGGGTCACCGGCGCGCTCGGCACCGGCGTGACCGCCAAAGATGTCGTGCTCGCGATCATCGGCCGCCTGGGTGCAGGCGGCGGCGTTGGTTACGTCATTGAATATGCGGGGCCGGTGATCGAGGCCCTCGACATGGCGGGGCGCATGACGATCTGCAACATGACAATCGAAGCGGGCGCGCGCGCCGGGCTGATCGCTCCGGACGAGACCACATTTGCCTATCTCGCCGGAAAGCCCCTGGCCCCGACCGGCGTGGAGCTGGAGCTCGCGAAGGATTACTGGTGCAACCTACGCAGCGACCCGGATGCGCGTTACGATGCGGTGGTCGAGATCGACGGCGCGGCGATCGAGCCGATGGTCACCTGGGGTACCAGCCCCGATGCCGTCACCACCATCGGCGGGGTCGTTCCCGATCCGGGGCAAGAACCCGACGCGGGCCGCCGCGCGCAGATCGAGCGGATGATCAATTATATGGGACTGGAGCCCGGCCAGCCGCTCGCCGGGCTGCCGATCGACTTAGTGTTCATCGGATCGTGCACCAACAGCCGGATCGAGGACCTGCGCGCCGCGGCGAGGGTGATCGGCGGCCGGCGAGTCGCGCCGAACGTCCGCGCGCTGGTTGTGCCTGGATCGGGGATGGTCAAGGCGGAGGGCGAGGCGGAGGGGCTCGACCGCGTCTTCGTCGAGGCGGGCTTCGAATGGCGCGATGCGGGATGTTCAATGTGCCTGGGGCTCAACCCCGATCGCCTCCAACCGGGGCAGCGCTGCGCGTCGACCTCCAACCGCAACTTCGAAGGGCGACAAGGACCCGGCGGGCGAACACATCTGGTCTCGCCGGCGATGGCGGCGGCGGCGGCGCTCAGCGGCTGCCTGACCGACGCGCGGGCACTGGCGCGATGACTCCCTTTGTCATGCTGGAGGCGATTGCCGCCGCGGTGCCGATCGCCAATGTCGACACCGACATGCTGGTGCCCGCCCGCTTTCTCAAGACGGTCTCGCGCGAGGGGTTGGCGGAGGCGCTGTTCCACAATTTGCGCGTCGACGATCCCACTTTTCCTCTCAATCGGGCACCCTGGACCGGGGCGGGGATCATTGTCGCGCTCGACAATTTCGGCTGCGGGTCGAGCCGCGAGCACGCGCCCTGGGCGCTGCTCGACTTCGGCATACGCTGCGTGATAGCGCCGAGCTTCGCTGACATCTTTCGCCAGAATTGCTTCAAGAACGGCATCCTGCCGATCGAGTTGGCACCTGACCGCATCGCCACCCTCCTGGCCCGCGCGGCTAATCCCGCCACCGCGCGGATGACGGTGAGGCTGGTCGATCAGCGGATCACCAGCGGCGACGTCATCATCCCGTTCGAGATCGATCCCGAACGTCGCCGGCGGCTGTTGAACGGCCTGGACGACATCGGCCTCAGCCTGCGCCATCTCGACAGCATCGTCGCGCACGAGCGGCGGGCGGAACGGGCCCAACCGTGGGTGCGATCCATCCCCGTCGACATCGGATCAGCCGGATGAGCGGCGGCGCGCAGGCGGGACCGATCGCCTCGGTCGAGGAGATCATCGACGAGGCGCGCAACGGCCGTATGTTCATCCTGGTCGATGACGAGGATCACGAGAATGAAGGCGACCTCGTCATCCCCGCGCAGATGGCGACTCCCGACGCGATCAACTTCATGGCCAAGCACGGCCGCGGTCTGATCTGCCTCGCGCTCACCAAGGAGCGCAGTGACGCGCTCCAGCTGACGCCGATGAGCCAGACTAACGGCACGCGCCACGAGACCGCCTTTACCGTCTCGATCGAGGCGCGGCACGGCGTCACCACCGGCATCTCCGCGTCCGATCGCGCCCGCACGGTCTCGGCTGCGATCGACGCGAGCAAGGGGCCGGACGATCTGGTGACGCCCGGCCATATCTTTCCCCTGGTCGCGCGCCCAGGCGGCGTCCTAGTCCGCGCCGGGCACACGGAGGCCGCGGTCGACGTCTCGCGCCTCGCTGGGCTTAATCCGTCTGGCGTGATCTGCGAGATCATGCGGGATGACGGCACCATGGCGCGCCTCGACGACCTGGTCGTGTTCGCCCACGCGCACTGTTTGAAGATCGGCACGATCCGCGATTTGATCGCGTACCGCCGCCGCCACGACAACAATGTCGAGAAACTGTCGGAGGCCACGTTCGAGACGGCGGAGGCCGGCAGGTGGAAAGTCGTGGGGTATCGCAACCGCGCGGCCGACGTGGAGACGCTGGCGCTGATCAAGGGCGACATCGACACCTCGCGCCCGACCCTGGTGCGGATGCACGCGCTGGACCTGTTCGCCGACGCGCTGGACGAGAGCTGCGACCGCCGCGGCGTCCTCGCCCGCGCGATGAAGCGCATCCACCAGGAGGGCGCCGGCGTGATCGTGATCCTGCACCGGCTAGTCTCGATCGACCGGCTGATCAGCGCGCGCAACGAGGGCCGAACGCAGGAGATGGCGGAGCTCCGCGACTATGGCCTCGGTGCGCAGATCCTCGCCGAGATGGGCATCCACGAGGTCGTGCTGCTTACCGGCAGCCAGCGGACGCCCGTTGCGATCGCCGGCTATGGCCTGGAGATCGTCGGGACGGCGAACTTCTAGCCTTCATCCTGATCTGACTGCACCCTTTCGTCGTGAGGAACCGCTGAGCTTGTCGAAGCGGCGTCTCGAAGGACAGATGAGTCTCAAATCCTTCGAGACGGGCCTTAAACTGCGCTCAGTCCCTCCTTAGGACGAACGGTGGTATTCAGCCGGCGTAGGCCTCAATACCGATAGAACAGACTCATCCCATACGTCGCCGGCATCCCAGTATAGCGCGAGACATAATCTGAATTGCGCGCGACACCGCTGACATAGAATTTGTCGGTGACGTTGCGGCCCCATGCCTCCACCCGCATCTTGCCGCCGTCGATTTCGACGCCGGCGCGCACGTCGATGAGGGTGTAGGCGCGGATTTTCAGCGGGGCCTCGTTGGTCGCGACCGCAGGCGCGCCGCTCAGCAGGATGCCGCTGGTCGCGCTATGATAAGTCAGCGAGGAGCCGAAATACGCGGCCAGATTGTCGTTAAGGGAGAAGCGATACTGCCCGTCGACGACGCCCTGCCACTTGGGCGTGATCGGGAAACGCTGGCCGACGAAGCTGGTGACGTTGCCGAATGGGCCGATTGGGTTGCTCGGATCGCGATCGATGCGCGTGTCGACATAGGTCGCATTGGCGGACAGGGTCAGGCCATCGACCGGCCGTAGCGTCGCGCTCAGCTCCGCGCCTTTCACCGTGCTCTTGGGAATGGTGACCAGCGCCGGGAGCGCGCCGAACGGGAAGATGTTGACATAGCCGTTCAGCTGCTTGTCGCGGTAATCATAATAGAACAGCGCGCCGTTCACCTCGAGTACCCTGGCGAACGCGCTGAGCTTGGCACCGATCTCATAGGCCAGCACCGACTCCTGCTTGACGGGCGCTGCCTCCAGCGCGTTGGAATACGGAATGGAAGCGAAGCTCCCCGATTTAAAGCCCTTGGTTACGTTGGCGTAGATCAATGCGTCCGCGGTGGGCTTCCAATTAAGGCTGCCGCGCCACGAGACGTTGTCTTCATTTAGGTTGTCGGTCAGAATCGGTGCGGGGAACCCCGCGTCGGTCAGCGTCGCGCACGCACCCGGCGCGATCGTCTGCGGGGCTCCGGTCAGGATGGTCGACAGAAAGCCGTAGGTGTTAGCCGCCGCGCCGTTACCACTGTCCCGCAAGCAGCCGGTGAAACCTCGCTTCTGCTTGGTGTAGCGCGCCGAACCCTGCGCCGTCAGCGTGTCGGTGATCTTGACGTCCAGGCTGCCGAACACGGCCTCCGTTTTGATCCGCTGGAAGTTCTCGATGTTGAACGAGCTGAGCAGAGTCGGCCCGATCTGGATCGCCGACGTGCTCAGCGTCGAGATGATGACCTCGTCGACGCGATCCCTCTGGTAATTGCCGCCGATCACCCACTTCACCCGGTCGCCGCTCAGCGACCCGTTCAGGCGCAGCTCCTGCGCGAACGAGCGGACGCGGCCGTTCACCAGGTTGGTCGATGCCGGAAAGGTGGTTGTGTCGAAGTCGGTGGGAATGCTCTGGCCGAACCGGGCGTAGGAGGTGAGCGAGGTGACGCTGACGGTGTCGGTCAGGTCGGCGTCGACCCGCCCGCCGAACTGGTAGAACCAATTGTCCTGGCGGTAACTCCTGTCGCGATCCCAGGCTGCGGCGCGATTGTCGTCGGGCGCGGCGGGAAAGGTGCTGATCGGGAAGGGAACGACATAGGCCATCGGTCCGGTGACCAGCGGCACGTTCTTGACGAACTGCTGCTGCTGCGCGTCCGACTTGTCCTGCCAGCCGTTGGCGGATAGCTCCACGCGTATGGCGCTCGTCGGCTGCCAGTCGATCGTCAGCCGGCCGTTGTGGAAGTCCTTGCGGCCTAGCGCCTCGTCGATCGTATAGCCGCGCTGCCAATTGCCGCGATACTCGTTGCGCACCGCGACGCGGGCGGAGAGCGTGTCGGTGAGCGGGCCGCTGACAAAGGCCTCGGCGTCGACCTGCTGGAAACGCCCGACACTGATGTCGAAGCCGGCGTGGAGCGTGTCCGTCGGCTTGGCGGCGATGAAGTTGATCGCGCCGCCCGTCGAGTTTTGCCCGAACAGGGTACCCTGCGGTCCCTTCAGCACCTCGACCCGTTCCAAATCGAGGGTGGTGCCGCGGGACATGGGTGAGAAGGGGATGGGAAGCTGGTCGATATAGACGGAGACGGCGGGGCTGACGCCCAAGGACGTGTCGTTGAAGCCGACGCCGCGGATGAAGAAGACGGGTTGACCGTAGAGCGTCTTGTTGAAGGTAAAGCCGGGCGCTAGCTTCTCGAACTGCTCGGGGCCGGTGATTCCTTGCGTCTTGAGCTGCTCGCCGCTGGCCGCCGTGATCGACATTGGCACGTCGCGCAGCCGCTCCGATCGCTTCTGCGCAGTGACGATGATGTCGCCGTTCTGGGTCGCTCCGGTGCTCGTATCGGGTGCCGCCGTGCCGCTGTCGTTTCCGGTCTGCGTGGCGTCGGCCTGCGGCTCGATCCCTGCTGCCTGCGCGAGGCTCCCCTGTGCGAAGCCGAGCGAGGTGGCGCTGCACGCAACCGTCAGGAGGAGCCGACGACTTACCTTGTTCATCCATCTTCTCCATGGTTGCTCCTCCCTCGCTGGTGGAAGGATGGACAGCGGCGAACAGCCGCACCGTCCGTCTATGGCGCGCGCCGCCGTGAAGAAAATCGCTATTCCATATGGACCGCATCGGCTCCGGCGATGCCGCGGCCAGTCGCTCCGCGCGCATCGACCCGCCCGATGCGCCTCATAGGAAAACGCGATTTTCCTACCCTGCTAGGCCCGAGCATAAGTGCGGCTAATTAGGAGAGAAACGGATGACCACGCCCGGCAACCGGCAGCGGACCAACCCGCTGTACAACAGCAACAAGCTCAAGCTCGGCCTGTTCTGCTTCAACACGTGCGGCACGGGCTTCACTCTGGTGCCCGAACGTTACAAGGTGAGCTGGCCCCGGTCGGTCGAGCTGGTGCGAACCGCCGACGCTCTCGGGCTGGAGGCGGTGGTATCGGCCTCGCAGTGGCGGGGCTGGGTGCATGACGACCCCGAACACCCCTCTCACAACGAGTTCGAACCGTTCACCTGGTGCGCGGGTCTCGGCGCGGTATCGACGCACTGCGCGCTGATCGCCACGTTCCACGCGCAGGTCCATTCGCCGGCGTTCGTCGCCAAGGCGATCAGCACCATCGACCACATCACCGGCGGCCGCTGCGGGATCAACATTGTCGCGGGCAGCAGCAAGACCACCCACGGCGTGTTCGGCAAGGACATCGAGGATCACGACACGCGCTACCGCCACACCGCCGAGTTCGTCGACGTGGTGCGCCGGTTCTGGACGGAGGAGCAGGATTTCGACCACCAAGGCGAGTTCTACTCGGTCACTGGCGGCATCTCGGTGCCCCGGCCGCTGGAGAAGCCCTACCCGCCGATCATGAACGCCGGCAATTCCGGGCGCGGTCAGGCATTCGCCGCGCGCAACGCCGACATCGCGCTGACGCTGCTGCACGAGCACAATGCCGACAAATGGGCGGATCAGATCGCCGCGTACAAGCAGCTGGCGCGAGACGAACATGGCCGCGAGATCCAGATTTGGACGCACGGCTATCTGATCATCCGCGACACCGCGGAGGAGGCGGACGCGTATCTGCGCTATTATGCCGAGGAGAATGTGGACCAGATCTGGGTCGACAGCTGGGTGCGCGAACTCGGCGAGGATGCGCCGAAACTGAGGCCCGAACAGCAGGCGCTGATGCAGCGGAACTGGGCGGCGGGCGGCGGCATGGCGCTGGTCGGCACCGCGGACCAAGTCGCGGCTAAGATGCAGAAGCTGGCCGATGCGGGCGTGGACGGCATCCTGCTCACCGCGATCGAGCCGGAGGACATGCTGGGGCGGGTCGAACGCGAACTGCTGCCAAGGCTCGAGAAGGCGGGCCTGCGCGCGCCCTGGGCGGGCCGGCATGTCGCGGCGGGCGAGATGGCGGAGGTCGCTTAACGAGGGCTGCCGGCCCGCGACCTCAGCCTGGCTCCTCAAGTCCAGCCACCTGCGCCGACACCAGCGCGAACTGCGCCTTCATCCACTCCAGCAGCGGATCGCGCCGGGCGTCACGGCGGGAGATGGCGATCAGCTGCACCTCCGATGAGGCGAAGGGGAGCTCGACGATCCGTACCGCCGGGTCCGGCGGCAGGATGCGCACGAGGCGGCGGAAGGTCAGCGCCACCGCGCCCGTCAACGCCACCAGATGCGGCAGCACCGAGAAGGCCGGGGCGGACACGCGGGGCTGGTAGGGGATCGCCTCGCGCTCGAAGATGTCCTTGATCAGGCTCTGATGGACACGGCCCACCGGCAGGTAGGTGACGTGCGGAACCTGCTTCAGCTGCTCGTGGGTGATCGTCTCGCCGACCGGTAACCCGGTCGGCACCAGGCAGACGAGATCGTCTCCGAACAGATCAACGACGTCGCACTGCCCGCCGATCACGCTCAGGATGTCGGACGGGACGGTCGCGAAGTCGACCAGACCGGCCAGCACCATGTCGACTGTGTCGACGGTGATCTCCTCGAACTGAAGCGCAATACCCGGTGCGAACTCGGCCAAGCGCGCGGCGAGCAGCCCGCCCCAGACCAGAACGATATAATCATTGGACGCGATCTTGATCGTGCC
>NZ_CP117162.1:0-53641 GCF_028538045.1 Sphingobium sp. AntQ-1 | reverse complement strand
TAAACCGCTATTGCGCCACCACTGGCGGCTTCACCTCGATCGTGCAGCGCACCGGCTTCTTCGCCTTCTCGGCCGCCTCGCGGCAATCCTGCACCGTTTCACGGTTGCCATCGGCGAGTGGTGAGGCCGCGACGATCAACCCCCAGCTCTCCGGCGCGGCCGTCTGCATCAACCGTTGTCCCGCTTCCCAGGGGCCGCGCTCATCGAGAACGCGGGTCGCTATGCGCTCGGGCCAGCGCCAGCTATCAGGCGTCGAACGCGCGATCGAACCCGCGAGCATCGCATAGAGCAACAGCCCCAGCACCAGGCCACCACAGCCGACGATGTACAGCCATCGGTTCTGCTCGTCGCCTCGTCGCGCCGATGCGAGCCGGTTGCCGATCTCGCGCGCGGCATTGTCCAGTCCGGCGCGCGCTTCGGCGACAAGCCGCGCATCTTCGCGGCGCGCGCCAATCGCCGCCGTCGCGATCTGGCTCGCCATAGAGTCCGGCGTCATCGACAGCAGCGGGCTTTTGGCGATGGGGTCGATCCGCTGAGCGAGCGCAGTCAATATCTTCTCGGTGCGCTCCAGCGTCGGCTCGTAATCGGGAATGTCGATGGACTCGCGCGCGGCGGCCAGCCCCTCGACGGCCGCGCGCAGCAACGACACCTCGCGCCCGAGCTGGGCGAACGCCCGCGCCGCGCCATCCTCGTCTTCATCCTGTTCGCTCATGTCCGCTCACCTTGCAACCGCCCGAACATCGCCAAAAAGTCCCGCACGGCGATGATACGCCCGCCCTCGTAACGGACCATCGACAGCAAATCCCGCTTGTCGCCGGTGCCAAGATGGGCGGCCCTTCCCGCCAGAGCGTGATGATCTGCGCGGGCGGCGATCTGCCCGAAAGCAGCGCGCTTATCAGGACATTGGTATCGACAACGACGCGCACGGGTCAACCTGCGGGCTGACGTGCGGCGGCCACCGCCTCCCCTATCAGCGCGTCCAACTCGTCGGGGGCCATCTCCTCGAACTTGCTCCGCGCCTCGGTGATGGTCTGATCCAGAACGCGCCATTTGACCGCTTCCTCGATGAAACGGGAAAGATCGCCTTTCTTCATGCCGCGCTGCGCGAGGAAGCTCCGCACCGCAATGTCGGTGTTTTTCGATACCGAAACGGTCCAGCGGGTCATACCGTTCATGGTTTCGACTCTCTGATTAAACGCATACCATCTTAGCATGATAGGCGCTTATCCGCAAAAGCGTCAGCGGCTCATTCCCCGATCGCGGCCGATCTCCAGATTCTGCGTCAACTGGCGGCCCAAATCACCACCACCCACTCCGCGACCGCGCTCCATGCCCATTTCAAGCCCCAGCTCGCGGATGCGGCCGCGCAGGATCGATTCCACCTGGGGATCGCGCTCAAGGTTTTTCGCCATGCCGGCCATTTCCTTGCCCGCCTTCTCGCGGCCCGCCATGTCACCGGCGCGATAGAGGCGGTCACGATTGGCGCTGAGCCCCTGCCAGCGTTCCACGAACCGATCGGCGCGCAGGTTCGGATCGGCTCGTACGCGGGATTCCTGCGCCATCGCATCCATCATCGGGCCGCTGCGTCCCGCCGCCGCCTCGCGCAGCAAGGCGGGATCGCGCTGCATCGCCGCCGACAGGTCGCGCGAGGCCCCCGGCCTGATCTGATCGAGCGCCTGGGTCGCGCGCTCGAGCGCGACCTTCTGGTGCTCGAGCACCGGCCCGCCCGATGCCCGCGCCTGCAACACCGTCTCGGCCGAACGCGACGTGCGCTCGACGGCGCGGGCGTAATCACGATCCTCGCCACGATCGGCACGCTGGGGCGGGCGCTCAGCGCCCTTCGCCGGCTCGGCCGACAGCTTCAACCCGTCAAACATGCCGCGTTTCGGGGCGGCCTTGCCCTGCTCGACATCAGCCGTGCGCTCGATCGGCCGCGGTTTGAAGCTGTCGAACATACCGCGCCGCGGCCGTGTCTTGCCCACAGCCTCCCGCTCCGGCGCTGCCGGACCCGTGGGTGAGATCTCCGCGCGCGGATCTCGCCCTGGCTCGCGGGGCGCATCCGGCAAACGGATCTCGCCCGCTAGGCCCCGCCGATCGGCAAAGTCGCGGACCTCGGCATTGCGATCACGACTATCAGGGGCGCGGCCATAATCGGACGCCATATCCTTCGCCCGCTCGCGCCCGAGCGTGCGGACAAGCTGGCGCTGATCGGCGAAGTCGTCGCGGCCGTAATGGAGCTGCACCCCGTCCCGGTGCCGCGACAACCCCACATAGGCCGAATGGCGGTCCATGCCGGGGGTCGCCAGCACATGCGCGCGATCGACCGTCACGCCCTGCGATTTATGGATGGTGGCGGCATAGCCATGATCGACATGGGCATAATCTTTCAGGTCGAACGCGACGTTGCGGCCATCGTCGAGGCGCACCGCCATGCTGCCGGGGGACACCTTCTCGATCTCGCCCAACGTGCCGTTCTTCACGCCAAGGCCGCGCTCGTTTTTCAGGAACATGATGCGGTCGCCGCTGGCGAACTCCCGCGCGCCCCGCTCGGCCGACACGCGCACGTCCTCGCCCAGCTCGCCGCTGGCGCGCAGCCGATCGCGCGCCGACAGGTTCAGGTCGCGCACCTCGGCATTGGTGTGGGTGAGGATGATCCGGGTCTTGTCCGGATCGGCGACGCGCTGCGCGTCCCAGCGGTCCACAAGATCGGCGCGGGCCTGCTCGCGCGTCTCGGCCGCCTGCACCATGCCATGCCGCTCATAGGCATGGACAGCCTCGCCGGTCCTGCCGGTGGCGAGCGCCCGCGTCGCCTCCTTCTGCCAGTCCTCATGCTGCCGGCGAACCTCGTTGATCTCGGCCGCGCCGTGGCGCTCGGCAAGGCTGCGGAACGCCGCGCCGGCCTCGATCGCCTGCAACTGCTCGGCGTCGCCGACCAGCACGACCTTCGCGCCGGCCCGTTCGGCCTGGCTAAGAACCCGCTCCATCTGGCGCGTGCCGATCATCCCGGCCTCGTCGATCACCAGCACGTCGCGCGGGCCAAGCTGCTCGCGGCCCTGGTCCCATTGATATTCCATGCTGGCGATCGTGCGCGAGGCGATGCCCGAACCGCCCTCAAGCCCCTCGGCCGCGATCCCCGACAAGGCCGCGCCGCGCACCTGGTAGCCGGCGCGCTCCCATTCGTCGCGCGCAACGCCCAACATGGTCGATTTGCCGGTGCCGGCATAGCCCACGACGATTGCCAGGTCGTTCTTGCCGGTGATATGCGCCAGCGCATCCTTCTGCTGGCCTCCCAGCGCAAGGCTTCCACTCTCGGCGGTGTCTCGCCCCCCCATTTGAGACGCCGCCGGCAGACCATGCCCCGCTCTTCCCGCAAGCCGATCGCTGGCGCGTTCCAACCGCTGCTCGGCGTCGATCATGTCACGCGAGGTAAAGCGGTCCTCGCCGCGCCCGTCCTTCCCCAGCGCCACCAGCTCGGGCGAGGTCCGCAACGCGCTCATCACCTGGTCGAACTGATCCTTGCCGTCGCTATGCCGGAACGCGAACTGCGCCAAGTCGCGCCGCGTGAACGTCGCCTGCTGCCGGGTGATCGCGTCGAGCGCGATTTCCGGCTCGGCGATGATCTTCTCGCCATTCTCGCGCGCGATCCGGGCATGATCCTCGACCCGCTCGGCCTCAAGCCCCTGATCGGGCATACGCGATGCCGCCGGCCCGATCTTGTGCTGCGGCTCAAGCGCGATGCCCTGCGCGTCCAAGGTCCGATGATCTATGCGCGCGTC
Source organism: Sphingobium sp. AntQ-1 (assembly GCF_028538045.1). Taxonomy (NCBI): domain Bacteria; kingdom Pseudomonadati; phylum Pseudomonadota; class Alphaproteobacteria; order Sphingomonadales; family Sphingobiaceae; genus Sphingobium; species Sphingobium sp. AntQ-1. Next base: position 49,865 of record NZ_CP117162.1, on the reverse strand, counting down.
TATATCGAGCGAGGCGAGCCGCTCGTTGACATGATCGGCCCAGGCCTCGCGCCACCCCTGCAAGAGCTGCGTGCTGTTCCACTCGCGCACCTTCTGCCCGAACCCCTCGGGGCCAACCTCGCGCATCGACAGCATGACATGCGCGTGCGGCTTGGGTTCGCCATCCTTGCCGATGTCCCAATGCACATTGAGGTCCGCCACCATGCCGCGTTCCACAAACTGCTTTTCGACAAAATCGCGGGCAAGGCTAACGCCCTGGCTCTGGCTCATCTCGCGCGGTATCGAGAACTCAACCTCGCGCGCCAATTGCGCGTCCTTGCGCTTCTCTCCCGCCTCGACTTCATTCCACAGCGTTGCGCGATCGTTTAAACGCTCCGGCGCGCCTTCGGGCAACATCACTTCCGAATGGACGACGCCGGCCTTGTTCGAAAAATCATGATCGCGCCCTAGCCGCTCGTCGTGCAGCTCGGACGCCGAACGATAGGCGGCCGACGCAACCGCGCTCGATCCGCTGGCGCGACTGATGACCTTGGCCGAGAAATGGTAGATCGCCATAACGAATCGCATTCTGCACTTCTAAGCGCACGTCGGCAACGACGTATAAGCGCGCACTCACACTCTCTGCCGTTCGCATGATTGACTTCGCCGCATTTTTCGATGCGTCCGGTTTTTTCGCGCGTGCTGTGTTATCCTGCAGCTCCGGTTGTTGGACACGAGGGAGAGAATGATGCGCAAGGTGCGGGACTATGACGCGGAGCTGAAAGCGCTCGGCGACAAGGCCAGAACATTGAAGGCGAAGAAAGTCCAGCAGCTCGGCGAACTCGTCACCTCCACCGGGGCCGATGCGCTCGATGCCGATGTGCTGGCCGGCGCATTGCTCCACATCGTTGCCGAAGCGCAGGTTGCGGGAAACCGGGAGGCGTGGCGCTCCGATGGCGCTGCCTTCTTTCAGCGGCGCGGGCGTAAGGTTGGCAAAGCCGATGCAGGCAACGGCCAGGGCGCAAGCGAAGCTGGCGCAAGCGGTTCGCAGGGCTGAGGCCGGACAGCGGCGCACCGATACGAGAGGATGGGTTGTGCAGCGACGCGAACGCACCCGCCACCTGATCGAGCTGGGTGGCCTCGTCCAGAAAACCGGTCTGGTCGATCTCGCTGACGACGATCGCGCCACCCTCTACGGCGCAATGCTCGAACTGGCGGCGAAGGCGCGCGACGATGGCGATGCGCTCGCGCTCTGGAAACGGCGCGGCAAACGCGCGTTCGACGCGGAAGCGGAAGGGAGTGAAACAGCATGACCAGGCTCGATGTCGAAGCGATCCGCGCCCAGGTCCGCGCGCTCGATTTCGTGGCGGGCACGCCGGCCGATGTCGCCATGTGGCGCGAGGACGATGCGGAATCGCGCGCCAATCTCGCGATCGAAGGCATGGCGCTCACGCCCGATGAGGATGCCCTGTTCGACATGCTGCGCGACGAAGCCGTGCCCCCTCCCCTCGCCACCGCGATCATCCTCAGGCTGCTCGGCCATCCCGACGCCGATCCCGCGCTGGCGATCTCGCCGGCGACGATCGGATGACGATGCGCGCCGATCTCCATCATCTGCCCGCCGGCACGCCAGACGGGGCATCCTGACGTGTCGTTCGACCTATTGCACAAATATACGATGGCCGAACTCGAAGCCTTTGTGGAGATTGCCGAGACGGGCAACCTGCTGACCGCAAGCCGCCGCCTGAAACGGACTGTGCGCGACATGCAGGCGTCGATCGCCGCGATGGAAGTGAAGGCCGACAGCCGGCTTTTCCAGCGCGCGGGAACCTTGCGGATGACACGCACGGCGAAAAGCCTGCATCCCTATGCGGTAGCGTTCGTCGGCTCCGTCCGTGATCTGCGCCGCCGATCGGGCGACGCACAGGAAGGAGTATCCTGACGATGGAATGGCTGCGCCAGCTCGGCCGCGCGATCCGCAACCTCGCCCGCCTGTCGCGCCAGAATCCGATATGGGCGATCACGGCGCTGACCCTCAGCCCGATCGCGCTCATCCGCCATCTGTTCCGGGTCGCGATCCTGTTCCTGATCGTCGGCCTGGTCCTTGCTGGCGGGATGCAGTTCGTCCTGCACGCGCTGCTCGGCCTGGCGCGCGATTCCAATCTCTACCAGATCGGCATGATGCTGACGGCCCTCGTCATCATCCTCGTCGGTTTGCGCGCCCTCTTCCAGCCCCTCATCCTGTGCTACGGCGGTTCCGAGGGCGACGACACCCATGGCTCGGCCCGCTTCGCTACCGATCGCGAGACCCGCCCGCTTGCCCAAAACGGCGACGGCCTGCTGATCGGCCGCGACCGAAAATCGGGCAAGCCGCTGCGCTATGCCGGCCCCGCCCATCTGCTGACGATCGCGCCGACGCGCACCGGCAAGGGCGTGGGCACCATCATCCCCAATCTGCTCGACTATCCCGGCCCGGTCGTGTGCATCGACCCCAAGGGCGAGAACGCCCGCGTCACCGCCCACTACCGCGCCAGGTTCGGCCCGGTCCATGTCCTCGATCCGTTCGGGGTGACGGGCATGGTCGGGGCCGCGTTCAATCCGCTCGCCCGGATCGACCCTGCCGGCCTCGATCTCGCCGACGATGCCATGACGCTCGCCGACGCGCTGGTCTATGACGCCCCCGGCGAGGCCGGCGAGGCGCACTGGAACGAGGAAGCCAAGGCGCTGATCTCGGGCATCATCCTGTCGATGGGTCGTGCGGCTGAGCGGAACAGAAAAGTGTCATAAGGAGCCGTTTGGCTCAATGCAGCGATAGATAGTGGCCGGGTGAACATTGAAGGTCCTGGCGACGGAGCTGATTGATTTGCCCTCCAGAACAAGTTGGCGAGCAAGCTCGGCCTGATCGGGTCGCATTTTCTTTGGGCGTCCGAAGGTCACGCCGCGCACCATAGCCGCCTTTCGACCCTCGTCGGTTCGGCTCAATATTAGAGACCGCTCGAACTGGGCGATCCCGGCGAATACGGTCATGATCATCACGCCAGACGGGGACGTGGTATCGGCCCAAGGTTCATCAAGCGATTGTAATCCTGCCTGCTTTTCCCTGATACGTTCCGCGATGTGCAAGAGTTCGATGGTGGATCGCGCCAAACGATCGAGGCGGGTGACGACGAGAACATCGTCTTTGCGCAGGTGGCCCATCAGCTTTTCAAGCTCGAGCCGGCCACGAGCGGCCCCTGATATTTTCTCGTCGAACATCATTTCACAGCCAGCCTCCGAGAGCCGAGCGCACTGGATGTCCAGGTTCTGATCCTCGGTGGAGACGCGCGCGTAGCCGAGCTTCATGCGGAGGCTCCCGCCATTGTGCGAAAGTTGCTGCAAAACGACTTTATTTCGCACATATATTTTGCGAAGAAATTCGCCTTGTTTATCGGCATCGGCCGTCCCCTTCGCAAAAGTTGGAAGTTTCGCACGGTATGCCCACCCGTCACCTCACTGATGCCCAGCGTCAGGGCTTTTCTCGCTTCGACGGCGAACCGTCGGCCGACCAACTCGCGCGATATTTCCATCTGGACCAAACTGATCGCGACCTCATTGGAACTCTGCGCGGAGACCATAATCGGCTCGGCTTCACCGTGATGCTGACGAGCGCCCGGTTTCTGGGCGCATTTCCAGTCTCTCCTTCCGAGATCCCCGCGTCGGTCCTGGCGACCGTGATCGAACAACTCGCTCTTGAGCCCGCCACGGACGTGGACGCCTATTTTGCGGGAAGCCGGCGCATCCGGCACCTCGCGCTCATCCGGACGCACTGCGGCTTCACGGACTTTGGCGACAACGCGGTGGCGCGTTTCCGATTGACCAGATGGCTCTACGCCCTTTGTTGGAGCGGCGACGAGCGGCCCGGCCCCTTGATTGATCGAGCGGCGGCCTGGCTGATCGCCAACAAGGTGCTGCTGCCAGGCGTCACGGTCGTCGAGCGATTGGTCGGCAGAATCCGCGATCGTGCGCGGACCAGGCTTTGGCGCCATCTGGTCGCCAGCTTGAGCGATGACCAACGCGCGCGCATCGCCGCCCTGTTTGACGATGGCGACACATCCACGTTCGCCGCCTTGGACGCGCTGCGGACAGTGCCCTCCAAGCGCATGCCGACCGAGCTCTTCCGTCACCTTGATCGGCTCGATGCGGTCCGGGCGTTCAATCTGCGGCCGGCGCCACCAAGGGGTGTTCCCGCGACAACCCTTGAGCGGCTCGCGCGGGTAGCGCGTGTCAGCAAGCCTTCGGCCATTGCGGCCCTTCAGGAGCCTCGTCGAACCGCGACTGTAGCCGCGCTCTTCCATACGCTCGAAGCGGCGGCCCAGGACGATGCCGCCGAGCTGGCCGAGGTTCTGCTTGCCGATTTGGTGAAGGGGGCCGAAGCCGCCGACAAACAGGACCGTCTGCGCAGTCTGCGCGATCTCGATGGCGCCGCGATGCTGCTCCACGCGATGGGTCTGTTGGTTTTGACCGACGATGTCCTGCCCCTCAATGAATGGAGAGATGTGCTCTTCGAGCGGTTGCCCCGTCCCGACATCGAGGCCGCCATGTCCAAGGTGGAGGCGATCGCCAAGCCCGCAGAGAGCAAGCCCTACGACCAACTGCGGAGAAAGTGGCGGGGTGCCCGGAAATTGTTCTTCGAAATCACCAACCGCATCGAGACCGACGCCGCCCCGGGCGGCAAAAACGTCAAGGCCGCGATCAGCTACCTCAAGGGCGTAGACGACTGGTCGTCTCTCGCCAAGATGCGCGGCGCACCGACCGCTGCGATCCCAAAGGCGTGGAGGCAACATGTCCTGGATCATGAAGGCAGTGTGCGGGACCCGAAAGCCTATGTCTTCGCGATCATCGATGCATGGCGTCTCGCGATCAAGCATCGCGATGTGTTCGCCAAGCCCGGCATCCGATACGGAGATCCTCGGCGCGGGATGCTCGAGGGCGAGTCCTGGCACAATTCCAGGTTGATGGTGGCACGCGCCCTGGGCCGATCTCTGGAAGCCGACACTGAGATTGACGGTCTCTCCCGCCTTCTCGACGAGGCATATCGACATGTCGTCGCGCGCGCCGGCCACAATCCTGACCTGCGTTTCGAGACGGTCGCCGACAAGACCGGGATTGTGGTCACGCCCCTCGACAAGCTTGATGAATCCGAGAGCCTTCGTGCGCTGCGCGGCGCCGTCCAAACGCGCATGCCGAAGGCGGGGATGCCCGACATCTTTCTTGAAGTCATGGCGCGAACCGGATTCGCCAAGTCCTTTACCCATCTGAGCGAGCGTCAGGCCACCGTCGAGCACTTCGAGATAAGCCTGTGCGCAACCCTGGTCGGCGGCGCCTGCAACATCGGTCTTGAGCCAGTTGTGCGCCCGGAAATTGCGGCTCTGCGTCGCGACCGGCTGTCTTGGGTCAATCAGAATTTCATTCGGCCTGAGACCATAGCTGCGGCGAACGCCGCGATCGTTGCCGCCCACAATCGCCTGGATATCGTTCGCCACTGGGGCGCCGGAGAGGTGGCCAGCGCGGACGGAATGCGGTTTGTCGCTCCGTCGAGCGCCATACATGCCGGCCCCAATCCCAAATACTATGGCCAGGAGCGCGGCGTCACTTGGTACAACATGATTTCCAATCAGTTCAGCGGGCTGGCCGGAGCGGTCATCCCCGGCACCTTGCGCGACAGTTTGGTCGTCCTGGCTCTCCTGCTGGAGCAGGAAACCGAGCTCGATCCTCTGGAGATTATGACCGACACCGCTGCCTATTCCGACGCAATTTTCGGCCTGTTCTGGCTCCTGGGCTACCGATTCAGCCCCCGTCTGGCGGACATCGGCGGCGCGAAGCTGTGGCGCATCGACCGCCAGGCGAGCTACGGACAATTCGATGAGATTGCCTGGGGCAGGATCAAAATCAATCTGATTAGGGAAAACTGGTCCGACCTGATCCGTTTGGCCGGGTCGATCAAGCTCGGCCACCTCAAGGCCGCAGGCGTCATGCGCATGCTGCAGGTCAAAGACCGCCCAACGACCCTGGCCAAGGCCCTGTCTGAACTGGGGCGCATCATCAAGACGCTGCACATCCTGCGATACATCGACGACCGACCGTTCCGCCGACGGATCTTGTTTCAGCTCAACCGGCAGGAATTGCGCCACAAGCTCGGTCGGCGCGTCCATCACGGCGATCGGGGCGAAATCAGAAGCCCTTTGCGTCAAGGCCAAGAGGAGCAGCTCGGGGTCCTCGGTCTCGCCCTCAACTCCATCGTCCACTGGAACGCTGTCTACATGCAGGAAACCGTGCGCCAACTCAGCGAGGCCGGGGCGCCACCGCTGCCCGCCGATATCGCTCGACTCTCGCCGATATTCTGGCGTCACATCAATTTCCTCGGGAGCTACGACTTCTCCGTGCCCGACGCCGTCGCAAACGGCGGCCTCAGACCGCTACGCCAACCTAATTCCGAATGGGACTTTTGAAAAGAAATAATGCCCCTTACGACACTTTCTTGTTCCGCTCAGCCGCACGACCCTCGATCGTCGCCAGCGAGCCACCGGCGACGCGGAATCTCGCCACGCTGCGCGACCGCCTCACCCTCGCGCCGCAAGCCTTCGCCGACATGCTCACCGACATGCAATCGCACGGCGGCCTGGTCGCGCGCGCCGCCAATCGCCACCTCGGCAAATCCGATCGCGAAGCCGCCGGCGTGCTGTCGGCCGCGCAGCGCCATACCCATTTCCTTGACAGTCCGCGCATGACGGCGGTGCTGGGGCGCTCGGATTTTACCTTCGCCCATGTGAAGGCGCAGCCTACCAGCGTCTATCTGGTGCTGCCGCCCGATCGGCTCGCCACCTATGCCCGCTGGCTGCGCCTGATGCTCGCGCAAGGGCTGACTGATCTGGCCCGCGCGCCGGCCTCCCCTGCCCGCTCCGTCCTGTTCCTGCTCGATGAGTTCGCCGCGCTGGGCCGCCTCGAACCCGTCGAGCGCGCCATGGGCCTCATGGCTGGCTACGGCATCCAGCTCTGGCCGATCCTCCAGGACGTGCATCAGCTCCGCGCGCTCTACGAGCGCCGCGCCGGCACCTTCCTGTCCAACGCCGGCGTGCTACAGGTGTTCGGGGTCAACGATCATGACAGCGCCAGGCTGGTCTCCGATCTGCTCGGCCAGGAAACGGTCGTGTTCGAGACGATGAGCTGCGCGATCGACGCAGAGGAAACCGGCATATCGTTCGGCGCGCAGCATGTCGGCCGTCCCCTGCTCACGCCCGATGAGGTCCGCACGCTGCGCGAGGATTTGCAGCTCCTGTTCCTTGCGGGGCAACGGCCGATCGTCGCCGCCAAGCTGCGCTACTATGCTGATCGCGAGTTGGCCCAGTCGGCCCGAAGCTGCGATTTTGGCCATGTTGGAGAACAAAGATTGAACATGGCGATCTACCAGGCTCGCTCTTGTCCTCCAATCTCGTAAACATCGGTCTCGATCGAGCACCTGTAGCTCTCTGCGATGTTGAACATCTCTGTCTGGAGAGATGCGATCTCATCATCGAGGCTGACGCCATCGGCACCCTGATCATAGGCGACGGTCAGCGTGTAATCGCAGTTCCCGGTCTTTTGCATCTGGTAATCCCGCTCCAGCATCGCCTCAATGCGCTCGCGAGCGGGCTTTCTGCCACGACCATGCTTGTTGAAGTTCTCGATGGTCAGATGCAGGGCGATGGTGACAGAAGGCGGCTTTTCCGGCAGCCCGATCCTTGAAGGAATGACGTCAAGCGCCCGATAGACGGTCATTCTTGAGATCTTGAGGTCGCGCGCGACGCTGGCCTTGCTCGCGCCGGCGGTGATCCGGCGTCGGATTTCATCGTCATCGATGTTTTTCTTCCGGCCTTTGTAGACGCCTTCGGCGCGCGCCGCCTCGATCCCGGCGCGCTGCCGGTCCTTGATGAACGTCAGTTCCATGTCCGCGACCATGCCCAGAATGGTGATCACCATCCGCCCCATGCTTCCGGCCGTCGTCACCTCCGGCTCAAGCACCCGCAATGAGGCTCCCTTCTGGTCGAGTTCATGAACCAGATTGAGAACATCGCGTGTGGAGCGACCGAGCCGATCGAGACGCAGGACGACGAGTTCGTCATCGGCGCGCAGGAACTGCATGATCGTCTCAAGCTCCGTGCGTCCAGTGCGCGATGCGCCCGAGCCTGTTTCGGAGCGGAGGATTTCACAGCCCGCTGCCTTCAACCGGGCAACCTGGATGTCGAGATCCTGGTCGATGGTGCTGACGCGGGCGTAGCCGACGCGGGTCATGGGCAAATCCGTCACATTAGGGTGGCTTTGCCCTCGTACAGTAACATTGGTGACGGAACCACCCTTTTGTGACATGTCGTATATGTCACTTCCGATCGTCACGTTCGGGTGCACCCAAATGGTGCGAGCGGAAAGGCCCCGGTCAGGCAGCAAGCCGCCCAAAATCGATCCGGCTATTCAGATCGAGGTCGAAGCGGCCATAAGGATTGACGTGGCTGTAAATCAGCGGTGTGAGGCCGCGATAATCATCCGGCGTCATCCGGCCCGTCCATTTCGGTTCCACCAGCACGCTCTGAAGCATTCGGGTGTTCACATAGACAAGCGACGCTTGCAGCAAATGTAGCGCCAGGACCGAGAGCTGCTGCTCATCGATGCGGTTAGTGGCGATCTCGCCGCCCTTGCCGAAGAAAACGAACCCATTGGCACTGTTCCAGTTTTCAACGACATTCAGGCCTTCATGAATTTCGCGGCGGAAGGACTCCTCGCGCAGATACCGGCACAGGAAGATCGTCTTGACCGCGCGGCCCAGCTCACTCAACGCCTTGTAGGTCGGGTGCATCACCTCGGAGCGGCTAAACCGGCGCAGGATCGCCTCCGGGTCGGCGGTTTTTGTCTGCATCGCGGCTGCATATTTGACCATCTCGTCATATTGCTGCTCGATCTCATCCCAGTTGATCGGACTGGAGAGGATCGGCTGCAAGTGGGGAAGCCGCGTTCGCATGCCGACATCGGGAAGAGCCAGCTTCTGGCGAGCGATCGCTTTCAGGCGGGGTGCAAGCTCAAATCCGAGAAGCCGGCAAAATGCAAAGCCAACCGCGCTTTGGCCATGACTATCAACATATTGTCGCTGGATTTCCATGTCGGTGCAATGGCGCAGCACGCCCTCGATCATGGAGGCGACCTCGGAGGAAGAGCAGCGCTTGAGCTGGGAATAGACGCATGTCGCGCGTCGTTCGACATGCCAGTAGATCATGACGCCCCGTCCACCATAACGCGCATGCCATTCCGTCATCAGGTTGCGATCCCAGGCTCCGAACTTTGTGGAATCTGACGCACAGGCCGTGCCGGCGTCCCCCCAGACTGCAGCATTGCGGATTGCCAGGGTCGCATTCGCAACCCTGGCACACGCCTCCTTGAGCGCCGCGGCATGAACGAAGCGGCGATGGACATGCAGCAGCTCTTCATAGCTGACATCGGGGGTGGCGCCGGCGATCCGCTTGAGCCCGGCATTCGTTCCCAGGCCGTAGAGGCATAGCAGGAGACGTTGATCCAGCGCGGTTTTCGGCAGTGCAACACGCGAGGCCGATGTTTCGAACGCTTCGAGAAGTCCCGTATCAAGGGCAGCCTCCTTCAGTACGTCGAGCAGCCCGGTCATCGGCCAGCGTTGGCCGATCTCGGTCTTGATCGAGGCGAGACCCCTGGGTTCGGGCAAGGGTTTGAACGGGGTGAGAGATATACGGTTCTCGCCGCGCCACAGCAGCCGAACCTTGTCGTTCCGGGGAATATTGGCATTGAGGAGCAACAGTTCCTGAGCAAGCTCTTCCCGGATGGCGCTTGAAAATGCACGCGCATCCGCCGTCAGGTTCAATCCTGTGTAATATGCTTCTCGCCGCGCATCGAAGTCCTTGGGAAGATCGTCATCGGGATTGCGGTATCGGTCCGCCCCGACAACCCAGATTTCCTTAGAACGGATGCGATCGCGCAGTTGCGCGAGGACACAAAGCTCATAACTGATCCGGTTTACGCGCCCCTCTTCATCAATGACGGAACTGCGCCATCTCGCCGGAATGACCTCGTCGACCGGCACTGCGTGCGGCGGCACGTAGCGGCATCCATCATCCACTTTGCTTCTGATCCAGTCCAGGGCCGCCAGCACCGGACGCCACACGGCGTTGTTCGACCGGAACTCCAGTGCCGAAAGCAGGCTTGGCAGCATACGGCGATAATGATTGGCCCATGACCTCCGCATCACCTTGTAGATCCGCCGATCCAAGGCGCCCTTTGCCTGGCTTTCCTTGATGATCGCCGCCAGTTTGTCCTTGCCGGCGATTGGGAAAATGACATCGCAGATGCGCCCGGATGGATCGTCGATCGAAGCGCTGGCAATCTCGACCAGGAGTCGCTCCTTGCCATAGACCCGCTCGATGTCTTTCGCGATATCGCCCACCACCTTGCGTTTCGAGCGCGATCCGATCTTATGGACCGTCTCGATCAGCAGGTCGACCATCGCATCCGTAAGCTGAGCTTCCCGCGCCATCAGATAAACGGCATAGAGCCCGAGCTGGCGCGCCGGTACATGCCGGCGCATCTCCGAGGCTTTCTCGCCGGCAACCCGGCGAACGATCTGATCGACCCATGCCTTGCCCGTGACCGATAGGAAATCTCGGGGAAGAGCAAGCCGTTGGATAAAGGCGAGTTTGGCGGTCACGCCAAGAATGTTTTCGAGCGTCGCCTGACCTGCATCCCCCTTCATCGTGTTGAAGCCGGTCGGGCCATCGGGATCGGCGAGCGAGGCTTCCAGCAAGGCGACCGCATCCGGCGCAAGCCGATCGCGGACTCGGGCCAACAGGGCCTCCAGATAGAGGTGTCGTTGCGAACGGACGAGGCGTTCCAGCTCCTTGCGCGACGGCCCATAGATACGGCGGTCGCGGCACCACAGGAAAACATGCTCGAGCATGGCATTGATCGGCTGCCCGCCCGCACAAAGATCGTCGGAAATCCACCTCGACAACGCCCTGCGATCCGTCTGCGTCATACGGCGGAACCCGAGATGCCGCAAAATCTCCGCGCAATGCCGGCGGGCGGTGCGCCCGGAAAAATCATAGTGGTTCACGGATTTGGCATCGAGACCAAGTTGCTCCGCCAGATACAAGACACCGTCGGAGGGTATCGACGCATGATCCGGCACAAAGAAGCCATGCCCGGCGAAAAATCTAAGCTGAACCGCCAATCCCAGTCGTGCCGTCTCCGCTTTGCCGGTCACGAACGCGATGTCCGAAAAACTCAGGCTCCAGGAGCCGATCAGATCCCCACTCGAAACGCCAAGGCTCATAACGCCGCTCCCTTATCGGAGCGGAACGTCGTTCCTCGCATGGGCGATCGTCAACAACAACCAGCCCGTTCCCGACGTGTTCTCCAAGATGACCAAAATCGCAGCTTCGGGCCGACTGGGCCGAGTTCGCCGGGAAGTTCGATCCCGCCTGACAGCGTTTGAATGGCCACCCTCCGGCTAAATTGCAATCATAATGCTATCGAATGTATAACGATATGCATTCATATCGCTATATATGCGAGGAGATATCCATTCGCTGAGAGAATCGCGCCCGAACGCGGAAAAGTCGGCCTCTGGCGGGCGAAAGGTGAGTTTTGGGGTATGGACTCACCGGTGGCGAGTCGCCAGCCATTGACGTGGCGGGTGATACCCCGAGGATCTTCACCCGGACTAGGCCGCCCAGGAAGGCTGTGGAGCGCAGCTTGGAGCTTGACCTCTCCCTATACCTATCAGAAGTTCGAAACAGGGCTGAGCGGCCCGCAAATCGCGCCTGTGGCGACGTTTCCACCTCCCCCGCCCTCTCGATCGGATCGCCGTCCTATCCGCCTGGCTTTCCTGGAAAGCCAATTTGCAAGGGTGGCGCTTGGCGCTGTGGCAGTGGGTGAGGCGCAGTGTTTAAACAATCTCCAATCAAAACAGATAGCGTGCCGGCGAAGCCGGCTCATCATGGGGATGCCGGGTGGGAGGATCGCTAAAGCGATCCGGGGCGGCCACAGGCCGCGAGCCGGCGGGGCGAAGCCCCAAGAGGCGGTGTTTTTCTTCTTTTCCGGCGCTGCCGGTGTATTGGGACCGAAGTTATCCACAGGCAGGGCTACCCCAAAACTCACCGTTCGCCTTCTGATTCAAGGATTCTTCTTAGATTCAAGATTCAGGGGCCTTCAAGTCCGCAGAAACCCTAGGGGAATGACCGCGAAAAGTGAGCGTTGGGGTCGAGTCGCGTGAGTTTTGGGGTAGCCTTCGGTGAGTTTTGGGGTCGGTAAAAGTGAGTTTTGGGGTCGAGTCCGGTGAGTTTTGGGGTAGTCGCCCGATCGACGGTGAGTTTTGGGGTAGCCCCTCACCGTTCGCTCGAACGGCGAGTTTTAAGAATTGCCTGGCTCACCATTGGTGTTAAGGTGAGCGCATGTCCCATGCAACCTCACCTTTGGACGGCGCAAAGGCACAGCTTGCCCTGATCGATACCCCTGCCCGCACCCTCGCGCAAAAAGGGCGCGGAAACCCGTTCGATCCGGCCAATTACGGGGAAATCGTCAAACCCGGCGAGCTGGTCGATATTGTCGAGCTGACCCCCCTCACCCTCGCCGATCGCCGAATCTACAATCTGCTGATCGCCAACGCCTGGGAGCGCATCGGCGAGCCGGTCATCCATCGCATCGCCAAGACCGCGCTCAAGGGCACGCACCAGGGCAATGAGCGCATCGAAAGCTCGTTGCTGCGCCTAATGGGCACCATCGCGATCGTCACCATCCGCAAGGCCGGCAAGAGCTACAAGCGCCGCGTCCAGCTTCTCGGCCCCAGCGATGAAAGCCTCGAAAAGGACGGCTTCCTCCACTACCGCATCCCCGAGGAACTGATCGAGATACTGCGCAACAGCGAGGTCTATGCGCGCCTCAAGACGCAAGTGATGTATTGTTTCGAGTCGAAATACGCGCTGTGCCTCTATGAGATGATCGAGCGCCGGATCGGCCTCGAATACAAGCAAAGCGAAGAATTCACGATCGCGGAGCTGCGCGGACTGCTCAATGTGCCCGAAGGCAAGCTTGAACGCTTCGCCGATCTCAACAAATATTGCCTCAAGGTCGCCCAGGAGGAAATTAACAAGCTCTGCCCTTTCTATGTTGATTTCACGCCGATCAAGAAAGGCCGCAAGGTCGAAAAGGTCGCGATGCTGTGGATGTCCAAAACATCGAGCGGTCGCCGCGACGCGCAAAACCTGATCGATCAGCACAGCATCGTCCGCCGCGCGAAGATGCGCGGCGGTATTCCCGAAATGCCGGTGCTCGTGGACTTCAACCTGCCCGCCGCCGAACGGTGAGCCCCTACCCCAAAACTCACCTTTCGCGCGGCGCGCTACGATCCGCTGCGCTTCACCCCCAGCGCTTCACCCTTCGCCGGCGTCGAGCGCCCTGCTCACGGTGAACTGAATCCATGCGCTGCGGCTGATACCGCGCCGCTTCGCGGCGCTATCGACCTTCGCCAGCAAGGCGCGGTCGAAGCGTAGCATGACTGGCGACTTGCGCGGGCCATCCTCGGCCGCCGTCGCGATCGCCCGCGTCGCGGGCTTGGCGGCCCCGGCAATGAAGGCGTCCGCCGCATCGTCATCGCCGGGGGGTTTGGGCTTGCTGTTCGGTTTACGAGCGATAGCCATCACAATTCACTCCGCTATTATCATGCTATACAAATACCGCGCCGATCAGCGCCGTCAATTCATCGATCGCCTTGGCGTCGCGCGGGGTCTGCTCGACCACCCCCCTGCCCTCGGCCGCCGCGTTCGGGAACGCCTTGCGGCGCACGATCGACGTGGGCAGCACCTCGATCCCCTCAATGTCGCCGATCATCTGCAGGGCCGCCTCGTTGTCGCCGCCCTGCGAGTCCGCACCGTTGAGGATCGCGACGGCGCGTAGCCCCTCGTTGATCTCGCGCGCCTCGGCCACTAGCGTCGCCACCTGATCCAGCGCCCACACGTCGAAGCTGCGCGGTTGCACCGGCACCAGCAGCGTGTCAGCCACGGTGAGTGCAGCGCGCAGCGAGCCGGTGTCGCGCCCGCCCACGTCGATGATGATGTCGGCATATTTGGCGGCGAGCTGGCGGACCTGGCTGCGCAGCGCAGCGCCGGTGAGCGCGACGGCAGTATAGCCGGCTTCGCCTAGCCGTTCGGCGCGAAGCTGAGTGAAGGTGAGGGCGGTCCCCTGCTCGTCGCCGTCCACCAGCAGGAGGTCGCGGCCCGCGAGCGCGCGCGCCACCGCAAGGTTGACGGCGAGCGTGGTCTTGCCGACGCCGCCCTTGGTGTTCCCGACTACCAATATCATTCCGCTCTCGCTCCGCTGGCAATATGCATGCGCTATAGCATCCTTTGTAAAGCTAGACGATATACATTCGATCGCGGCGATTATTCGCCCTCGTCGTCCAGCAGCTCATGCTCCATCTGCCCATGATCCTCGATCGGGCAAAGCGGCGCTCCGGCCAGCTCCAGCCATTTGCGCGCGGTCCTGACGGTATAACCGCACGTTGCGCACTCGCATTTGAGCATCCGGGGTTTATGCTTCTTAGGCGCGGGCGACTCCCCGTCCGTGTCGAGACGGGCATGGGGGAGAGGGCCGACATCGGCGAGGATCAGCGCGACAGCCGCAAGAAAGGCATCGCCGGGGGTGGCGGCGCGCATCGGCCCGACCAGACAAAGGCCAAGCGCGACCCGTTTAACCACCTTCCCATAACCTGCTGGGATGCTGACAGCGGCATGGATCAGCTCGTGCGCGAGGATGGCTGCGATCTGCGCCGGCATGGCGTCGGGCGCGTGCGCTAGGTCCGGGCAAATGAAGATTTCAAAATGCTCGTGCGCGCTCAGGCGGTTATCCCAGCACTCGCCGATTGCCTTGGTCGGAGCGGTCACGCGGAGATAGAGCCGTGCCTGAAGGGCGGTGCCCGGTATTTCCTTCTAATATCGAAATGGATGCATAGCGGTAGCGTTATGATATACAGATAATAGATACTTGAACGAAGTGGGATCGGTAGGAGGAGAAGTGAGAGGGCATGGTTGAATATAATGGCAATTTTTGTCATACAAGGGCGATTGGAGGTATCAGCCGATGGCTACAATGAATGTTTCTCTGCCAGATCCCATGCGGGACTATGTCCAGAACCGCATCGACAGCGGCCAATATGCCAGCGTCAGCGATTATGTGCGCGACCTGATCCGCCGCGATCAGAGCACGATCGTTGACGAAGAACGCTGGCTGAAGGAACTCGATGCGTCGATTGATGAAAGCCTTCAGGAGATGAAGGCCGGTGGCGGTCACGATCTCGACGAAGTTTGCGACGCGATCATTGCCGACATTGAGAAAGCAGCGAGCGGTGCATCGCGTCAATGAAGGTCACGCTGTCCACCCGGGCCAAGCACGACCTCGAAGGCATCCGCAGATATATCGAGAAGGATAATCCCGGCCGCGCGATCTCGTTCGTTGGCGATCTGCGCGATACCGCGAAGCGCATAGGCGATATGCCCCGCGCCTTCCCGCTGGTCCCGCGCTATGAACAGCATGGGATCAGGCGTCGTTCCCACAAGGGATATGGGATTCTCTATTCCGTCGAGCCGGACCGCATCTTCGTCTATCGGATCATCGGCCCAGGACAGGATCATGACACCGCCCTGCAACTAAATTGAGGATCGAGCGACGGGCGCCATGAGGGCCATATTCATCCGTCACGGCGAAAGCACCGGCAACGCCGGCGTGCCCTGTCACGATCTTGCGACGAGCGAGTTGACGGAGCGGGGCTAGGAACAGGCGGTTCCGGTCGCGGCGCGTTGGGCCGAAGCGCCAGTGCTCATCGTTACTTCGCCCTATCCCCGTACCCCCGCCGACGCATCATATATATTGCTGCCGGAACGGTCAGCGGCTTTTCCCAGCAAGGACTGCCAGTCGCCATCGAGCGGGCGTTCGCGCGCGTCGAGGAGCGCTGGGCGATGCGGGCGCTCAGGACCTAGTTGCGCGATTGCGCGGGTGATGACCGCGACGCGCGTCTTCCAGCCGGGATGGGTGCGGCTGTTGAAAATATTGGAGGCATGCGCGGGGCCATAGGCGCGCCAGAAGGCGAGAGCGATATGCGGGTCATAATTTGCATTGGCGAGGAGCGAGACCGACAGGATATCGGCCTCCAATTCCGTCTGCCGGAAATAGCCGACATTGCGGCCGATACCCGAAAACAGGCCATAGCTTACCCCTTTTACCTCCAGCCGTTCGCGGTGGCGCAGGATATTATGCGCCAATTCGTGCGCGATCGGCGCAGCGACCCATTGTGGATAATCGGCGAGGAAACGGCTGCCGATCTGCACCAGCTCGCCATCGGCCTGCGCGAGAAAGCTGTTGCCCAGCACTACCTCGAAGCGCGAGCGGCAGGCCGGGACGGGAATGACACTGCGGTCGTGATCGACCCCGCCCCGGCGCAGGCGTAGCGTCAGTGGGCGGGCAGGGGGCAGGGCCATGACCGCACGGGTCGCATCGATCAGCGCGGCGGTGCCGGCCTTGGCCTGCGGATCGGCGGGCTTGAAACGCATGGTGCCGATGCCCAGCAACGTGTCGTCGCTCCGCACGCCGGCAGCGGCCGCGGGCGATTCAGGCAGCACCGCTTCCACCCCCACTAGCCCTGCGAAACGGAAGTGGCGGATCGCCGCGCCGCGCACATCGCGTGCATATTGGTCGGGCGTGTGGAACAGCAGGCCAAGGCCTGGCTCCTGCTGGTCACATAAGGAAGCATTGGCGGTGGCGAGACGATAGCCGATCGCCGCGATGTCCGTGTCGACGCTACGAATGGCTTCGAAATCGGGCGTTTCCTGCGCGGATATCGGCGCGCCCATCACGAGCATCGCGGCGGCGGCCAGCAGCAGAAGCGCACCTCCATTTTTCCCGCTCTTTATGATCGCGATCCTGCTATGCTTGGCCATTATCATCATTTTTAGCGGGCTTAAGGGTCCGAAAGATATCACCGCTTTCGATGCTTGCAAAATTATTCTCCCACTTCGCCAAAGCCCCCGCGCCGCTCGCTCAGGCGCCCGAGGGACGCCGCATCTATGCGATCGGCGACATTCATGGCCATCTCGATCTGCTCGACGGACTGCTGGCGCAGATTTTCGCCGATGAAAGGACAGGCGGCGTATCGGGCGAGCTTATTTTCCTGGGCGACCTCATCAATCGCGGGCCGCAGTCGGCGCAGGTGATCGATCGGCTGATCGACCTGAGGGCGCAGCGCCCCGAAACGCGCTTTTTGCTCGGCAATCATGAAGAGTTGTTCCTGACCGCGCTCGACGGCAATCGCGAGGCGATCCGCTTTTTCGATCGCGTCGGCGGGGCCGAGACGATCCTGAGCTATGGCATCACGCCTGAGGCTTATGACGCGGCTGACTATGCCGAACTCTCAGCGATGCTGCAGGCCGCCGTTCCACCCGCGCACAGGTGCTTCCTCGACGGCTTCGAGGATATGATCGTCGAGGGCGACTATGTCTTCGTCCATGCAGGCGTGCGCCCCGGCGTCGCGCTCAAGAAGCAGCGTCCCGGCGACTTGCGCTGGATCCGCGAGGAATTTTTGGACGAATCAGGCGGAGGCAGCGCGCCCGTCATCCCTGGCATGACAGTCGTTCACGGCCATACCATCTTTGAAAAAGTTGTCGAACTTCCAGGTCGCATCGGCCTGGATACCGGTGCCTATCGCTCCGGCATCTTGAGCGCGATGGCGTTTGAAGGTTCCAACCGCTGGATTATTCAAGAAAAGGTCGGAACAGTCGTAACATAGAGTGTGTTTTTTGGCCGGACCCCATGCGCTCGCACGACAATTTGCTTGCATGGCTGCAATGACAATGATAGCGACGCCTAACTTGTTTCTCGAAAGGGATGTTCGACATGCGTTTGAAGTTTCTTATTGCTGGCCTGATGGCATCGTCGCTGGTTGCCGCTCCGGTGATGGCGAACTCCGCTTCGGCCCTTTCGGTCGCCAAGGCGAGCAACGTGAAGGCAGCGACGTCGCCCAAGAAGGCGAGCAAACTCAATGGTGGCGTTGCCCTCGCCGGCGTTGGTATCGTCGTCATCGGCGGAATTCTTCTGCTCGACGATGACGATTCTGACAGCAACTAAAACTTTGCTGAATGCGAAATAAAATGGCGGCTTTCTAGCCGCCATTTTTTTGCCCTCCATCCCATGCTGGACGGAGGGCTTTTAAAGCCCTGCCTGATCTGGGCAAACCTGAGCGACTGATCTTCGCATCGCGTCAGCACGCGGGGGAAAGCACGATCCGCCTGCGCTGGGCACCAAGCAACGTGCCGCTCCCAACCCAGGATCGGCATGCCGCTTACCGGATAATGTATCTTATCTGGAACCGGGTGCGGGCAGCGCGTCCCGCGTCGCCAGTTCATGTTCCGTCATCAACTGCGCCTCGACGGCGACGGATCTGGTCTCCATCGGAACATAGGCCCATCCGTCAAACAGCATCGGCTTGCTATTCTCGACCTGACGCAGTTCCCCATCCTGAAATATCATCGGAAGTTTCATCCCTGTTGCTGTCGCGCCGCTATGATACCTATAATATAAAGCCGCATGACTTTAAACCGGCATCTTGCGGTTCTTCCTATTTAACCATCCTGCAAAACGACACATTATAGGGTGCCATAGCCTTGGCCACTGCGCGCAATCCGCGCATGTCCCACTCCAAACAAGAATGGCTTTTCTCATTCCCGACCTGACCGCTATCCCGCAGGACTATCATCGCTTGATCCTGTGGGTCAGCGAAAAGACAGGCCTTGCCGACAATCTTCTCCATATCCATAGCGGGTTCATCATATTCCTACTGGCGCGACTCGTAACACGCCGCCCTTATCGCAGCTTCGTGCCGCTTCTGTGCGTCGCGTTGGCCGAGGCGGGCAATGAAATCCTCGATTATATGGCTTATCGCTGGCGACCTACCGACACCTATTGGGATATCGCCAACACCCTGTTCTGGCCACTGATGATCAGCTTCGTTGAACGGTGGCCGCCGGTGGCAAAGCGGGATAGGCAATGACGCGATCAACTTGCTTTGATTTGCCTAATATGCGTAAGAAGCGCCCACAGTTTCGGGGGCTGAATTTCCATGTGCGGAATAGTGGGCATTATCGGGCAAGAAGATG
Organism: Sphingobium sp. AntQ-1; assembly: GCF_028538045.1. Lineage (NCBI taxonomy): Bacteria > Pseudomonadati > Pseudomonadota > Alphaproteobacteria > Sphingomonadales > Sphingobiaceae > Sphingobium > Sphingobium sp. AntQ-1. Next base: position 30,660 of record NZ_CP117162.1, on the reverse strand, counting down.
TTGCCGCGCGGCTTCTCAATAGTCTCAAGTGCCTTGAATATCGGGGCTATGATTCCGCTGGCATCGCCACCGTCGATGGCGGCGCGATCGAACGACGCCGGGCATCGGGCAAGCTTGGCAACCTTGCCAAGGTGCTGGAGGCTGAGCCGCTGCCCGGCGCCGTCGGCATCGCCCATACGCGCTGGGCGACGCATGGCGGCCCGACCACGAGCAACGCCCACCCCCATGCCACAGACGAGGTGGCCGTCGTCCACAATGGCATTATCGAGAATTTCAAGCCCTTACGCGACGCACTGATCGCGCGCGGCCGCGTGTTTACCAGCGAGACCGATACTGAGGTCGTCGCCCATTTGATCAGCGAAAAGCTCGAAGCCGGCGCCGATCCGATCGACGCGGTACGCGACGTGCTGCCGCAGCTGCGCGGCGCCTTCGCGCTCGCCATCCTCTTCCGCAACCAGCCTGATCTGCTGATCGGCGCGCGGCTGGGTTCGCCCCTGGTCGTCGGGGTCGGGGAGGGGGAGACCTATCTTGGCTCGGATGCGCTTGCTCTGGCCTCGCTCACCCAGCGGGTCATCTATCTGGAGGAAGGCGACTGGGCTGCCTGCCACCGCGACAAGGTACAGATTTTCGATCAGGGCAATCAGCCGGTCGAACGCGCTATTACCCAGTCCGGGGTCGATAGCGAACTGATCTCCAAGGGCAATCATCGCCATTATATGATCAAGGAGATTTACGAGCAGCCGATCGTCGTCGCCCAAACGCTGCGCTCCTATCTCCAGCGCATCGACGAGACGCTGACTCTGCCGATCCCCGATTTCGATCTCTCGGCTATCAAACGGGTGACGATCGTCGCTTGCGGCACTAGCTTTTATGCCGGCATGGTCGCGCGCTACTGGTTCGAGCAGTTCGCGCGCGTGCCAGTCGACCTCGATGTGGCTTCTGAATTCCGCTATCGCGCGCCGGTAATCGAGCCGGGTGGCCTGGCGCTCTTCATCAGCCAGTCGGGCGAAACCGCCGATACGCTCGCGGCGCTGCGCCATGCCCGCGAGGAGGGGCAGAAGATCGCCGTCGTCGTCAATGTGCCGACCAGCAGCATGGCGCGCGAGGCCGATCTGCTGCTGCCGACCTATGCCGGTCCTGAAATTGGCGTTGCCTCGACCAAGGCCTTTACCTGCCAGCTGGCGGTGCTTGCTGCGCTCGCCGCAAATCTGGCGCGTGCCAAGGGCCGGCTGACGCCTGCAGACGAGCATGCCGTCGTCAAGCATCTGGCTGAAGCGCCCGCCGCGCTCAATGCCGCTCTTGCTTATGAGGACACGATCAAGACGGTCGCCGCCGAGATCGCGATGGCACGCGACGTGCTGTATCTGGGCCGTGGGACCAACTATCCGATCGCGCTTGAAGGCGCGCTCAAGCTCAAGGAAATAAGCTATATCCACGCCGAAGGCTATGCCGCAGGCGAGATGAAGCACGGCCCCATCGCGCTCATTGATGAAAATGTGCCCGTCATCGTCATCGCGCCTTCGGGTCCGCTGTTTGAAAAAACCGTCAGCAACATGCAGGAAGTGCAGGCGCGCGGCGGCAAGGTGGTGCTGATCAGCGACTATGACGGCATCCAAGCCGCAGGCACCGATTGTCTGGCAACGATCACCATGCCCAAGGTCCACCCGCTAATCGCCCCTCTGGTCTACAGCGTGCCGGTGCAATTGCTGGCCTATCATGTAGCTGTCATAAAAGGCACCGATGTAGACCAACCGCGCAACCTGGCGAAATCGGTGACGGTGGAGTGAGGACCCGCCGTATGATAATCAAGGACAGTTGAAGCACATGACGAAGGAAACGCGCAGCGCCCTTCTTACCATGCTGGAATCCCTGACCAGCCTGCCGCGCTCGCTCCGCAGATGGCTGGTCTTCGGCTTTGACGGGTTACTTTGCCTCGTCGCGGCTTGGATCGCGCTCGCCCTGCGCCTAGGCGAATGGCCGAACGATCTGCGCGCATTGCTGATCCTGACGGCTACCACGCTCTTCTTCTGGGCGATGATCGCTTGGCCAGCCGGGGTCTATCGCAACCTTATCCGCTTTTCCGGCGCCCGCGCATCGGGCCGGCTATTCTATGCCTGCGCGTTGCTGGCGGTGCCGCTAGTGACCATTTTCGGCTTCATCCAGATAAACGGCGTTCCGCGTACGATCGCCATCCTGCACCCGATCATCTTCTTTCTGGCAATGCTTTTCCTGCGCCTTGCCATGCGCTTCGTTGTCAGCGATTTTCTGCATCTCGCGCGTGGCAAGACCGAAGAGCGGCGGCGACTGCTCATCTATGGCGCGGGACGCGGTGGCCAGCAGCTGGCGAACTCGCTGCGGCAGGAGCCGCATCTAATGCTCGTCGGCTATATCGACGATGACGAGCGGCTAAGCAACCAGCAGCTCGACGGGGTCACCGTCTGGCATTCCTCTATCCTCGATCGCGTCCTGGAAGAACGACGGGTGGACGAGGTCGTCCTTGCGATCCCTAGCGCGCTACGCGTCCGGCGGCGCGAGATCGTGACGACGCTGCAGACCCGCAAGATTCGCGCGCGCATGCTGCCGGGCATCGGCCAGCTTATCGATGGTCATTTCGCTGTCAGCGACATTCGCGACGTGCAGGTCGAGGATTTGCTCGGCCGCGATGCCGTGGCGCCCAACGAACTGCTGATGGGCAAATCGCTTCTGAGCAAAAATGTGCTGGTGACGGGCGCTGGCGGCTCGATCGGCAGCGAGCTTTGCCGTCAGATCATCCGCTCGCGTCCCAAGCGCCTGATCCTGGTCGAACAATCGGAATATCTTCTTTACGCGATCGAGAGCGAATTGCGTCAAATGGCGCTAACCGAAGGCTGGGAGGTCGAGCTGATCCCCGAGCTGGCCGATGTCGCCGACAGGGATTCCGTCTTCCGCATCTTCCATCGCTGGCAGCCCGAAACCGTCTATCACGCGGCCGCCTACAAACATGTGCCGCTGGTCGAGAGCAATCCGATTGCGGGCATGCGTAACAATATCTTCAGCACGCTCCATTGCGCGCTCGCCGCCGAGGCCGTGGGCGTCAGACGCTTCATCCTGGTGAGCACCGACAAGGCAGTGCGCCCGACCAATGTCATGGGCGCGTCCAAACGGGTTTGCGAGCTCATCCTGCAAGCGCGCGCGCAGGTGCAGGACAAGACGCTCTTCACCATGGTCCGTTTCGGCAATGTGCTGGGATCGAGCGGCTCAGTGGTCCCGCTGTTCAAGAAGCAGATCGCTGCGGGCGGCCCGGTGACGATCACACACAGGGACGTCACCCGCTACTTCATGACCATCCCGGAAGCTTCGCAGCTCGTGATCCAGGCGGGTGGCATGGCCGAGGGTGGTGAGGTCTTTGTCCTCGACATGGGCCAGCCAGTGCTCATCCGCGATCTCGCCGAAACGATGGTCAAATTGTCGGGCTTGTCAGTCCGCGATGCGGCGATGCCGGAGGGCGACATCGAGATCGTCGAGGTCGGATTGCGTCCTGGCGAGAAGCTGTATGAGGAACTTCTTATCGGCGACAATCCAGCGCCGACTATGCATTCGCGGATCATGCAGGCGCGCGAGGTGGTGCATCCGTGGAATTCATTGTCGGAAATCCTGGACGATCTAAAAGATTATCTAAGACAGGGCGATGTGCCAGAAGCACTGAGCATTTTACTGAGGCTTGTACCAGAATATTCGCCCAAAGTTCTTCTAGAAATGGCAAATTAAGATAATATCCATAATTTATTATGGGTGCATTGTAACTATCTGATTGTAATCATTTAATAGGACGGTTATTGATGAAAATAAAGGTTATGCTTGTTTTCGGCACGCGTCCTGAAGCCATTAAAATGGCTCCTCTCGCCCTTATGCTTACTCATGATGAGCGTTTTGACTGTCGGATATGCGTTACAGGGCAGCATCGCCAGATGCTGGACCAGGTTCTCAATATTTTCGATCTCAAGGCGTCTTACGATCTTGAGATCATGCGGCCGAAGCAGGATCTTAGCGATATAACCAGCGCGGTTTTGCTGGGAATGCGTGAGGTCTTCCAGCAGTTCCGGCCGGACATGGTGCTTGTCCATGGCGATACCGCCACGACCTTCTCAGCAAGCCTTGCTGCTTATTATCACCAAATCCCGATCGGCCATGTCGAAGCTGGTCTTCGGACGCATAATCTTTACTCGCCTTGGCCCGAGGAAGCCAATCGAAAGCTTACCGGCGCATTGACCGCACTGCATTTCGCGCCGACGCCATCGTCTGAAGCCAATCTACTTCGCGAGGGCGTGGATCAGAGCAATATCCTGGTGACGGGCAACACCGTTATCGATGCGCTTTTACAAGTCGTCGACAGGCTGAAGACTGACGAGCTCCTTGTGCGCGAGGTTCAGGCGCAGCTGCCGCAGTTCGACAATGACCGCCGCATGATGTTGGTGACAGGCCATAGACGCGAAAGTTTCGGTGGAGGCTTTGAACGCATATGCCAGGCGCTGGCGAAGATCGCTGCAGATTTCCCGGACGTCGACATCGTCTACCCGGTTCACCTCAACCCGCAGGTGCAGGAGCCGGTCAACCGGCTGCTGGTAGATATCCCAAACATCCACTTGATCGCGCCGCAGGAATATTTGCCCTTCGTATATCTTATGGATCGCGCGCATATCTTGCTGACCGATTCCGGCGGCGTACAGGAAGAAGCGCCATCCTTGGGCAAGCCCGTCCTCGTCATGCGCGACACGACCGAGCGTCCCGAGGCCGTTGAGGCCGGAACTGTCAAGCTCGTCGGCACCGATACGCAATTGATTGTACAGGAAGTCACCCGTCTTCTAACAGATGAAGAAGAATATACGCGGATGAGCTTTGCCCATAACCCCTATGGCGACGGCGCTGCGTGCAAGCGCATCGCCGATGCCTTGGCCGATTGGGCCGAACGACATTTTCAGAAGAAGGATAGCGAGGCAGCATGACCAGCCCCACCATTTCCGTCATCGGCCTGGGCTATATCGGCTTGCCGACAGCCGCCATGTTCGCGTCGCGCAAGGTCAAGGTGATCGGCGTCGACGTCAACGTGAAAGCGGTGGAGACGATCAATCGTGGCGAAATTCATATTGTCGAGCCCGACCTCGACATCGCGGTCCATGCGGCCGTCACTGAGGGCTTCCTGCACGCCACCACCACGCCTGAGCCGGCAGACGCCTTTCTGATCGCGGTGCCGACACCGTTCCGGGGCGACGATCATGATCCTGATCTTAGCTACATCGAAGCAGCGGCCCGCGCGATCGCGCCTGTCCTTCAGGCCGGCAATCTGGTCGTTCTGGAATCGACTTCGCCCGTCGGCGCGACGGAACAGCTTGCCGAGTGGCTGGCGGCCGCGCGTCCGGACCTGAGCTTTCCGCAGGCAGCAGGCGAAGCGTCAGATATCCGCGTTGCGCATTGCCCCGAGCGTGTTCTGCCCGGCAAGGTCATGCAGGAGCTCATTCATAACGACCGCGTGATCGGCGGCATGACGCCCAAATGCTCGGCCGCCGCAGTCGCGCTCTACAAGATTTTCGTCGATGGCGAATGCGTCGTCACGAACGCCCGTACAGCCGAGATGGCAAAGCTGACCGAAAACAGCTTCCGCGACGTCAACATTGCCTTTGCCAACGAGCTGTCGATGATCTGCGACAAGCTGAATATCGACGTATGGGAGCTGATCGCGCTGGCCAATCGCCACCCGCGGGTCAACATCCTGCAACCCGGGCCAGGCGTCGGCGGACACTGCATCGCGGTCGACCCGTGGTTCATCGTATCAAAGACCCCGGACGAAGCCCACCTGATCCGCACCGCGCGGGAAGTGAACGACGCCAAGCCGCACTGGGTTCTGGACAAGATCAAAGAAGCTATCGCGCGGCATCTGGACGCGAACCCAGGACAGAACGAAGCGGACGTGACGGTTGCCTGCTATGGGCTGGCGTTCAAGCCGGATATCGATGACCTGCGGGAAAGCCCGGCGGTGGAAATTGTGAAGGCGCTGTCGCAAACGCATCTTGGGCAGGTGCTTGCGGTAGAGCCAAATATAGAAGCTCTCCCTGTAGAGCTAAATGGGATCAAATTAGTCAGACAAAATGAGGCTGGAATTGCAAACGTGCATGTGCTGCTTGTAGATCATCGCGAGTTCCGTGGCAGAAATAAGCCATCCCAGTGTGTCATAGATTGTCGAAACGCATGGAAAAATTAAATATAAAGACGGCGCCAACCGACTTTTTCCATTTAACGAAATTGCCCTGCAGCTATTACGGATTTTAATATGCGTCTCGGGAATGCACTCTTCGCCCTATGCATAGCTGCATTATCTCTCGGTGTCAATGGGAATGAAGTAGACTATATATACATAGCTATATCTCTATTTTCAGCTTTACTATTTATAATATGTATAGTCTTTACAAGATCTTCTAAGAAAAACTATGTATATTCTGGTTTTCAATTGTACATCAGCTTGGCATTTGTCTTTTACGCATCAATTTCGTCTTTAATTTCTTATTCTTTTTCAAATTCATTTGGACCAGTAATAAGCACTGCTTCTTTTCTTTTACTTCCTATATCATATGCATTTTTGAGAAATATTAATATATCTCGAGAGGATTGGATTCTATTAGACGTTGATAGCATATGTGTAAATGCATCTTTATTATTCTGTTTTGCGCTAATACTAGGGCATCCATCGGAATTTATTAATTCTATAACTGGCAACTCTCGATTTACGTGGACGGAATTTAGGTCAGTAAACCCGCTACCTACCTTTGCAGCTATGCTATTAATTTGGCGGTATGGACTGCGGTCTATAACTCAATGGAAATTGTGGGCTTTAGTGATATACATATACTCCACTAAGTATACGAACTGGCTCGCGCTCCTAGCTATAGCTCTGCCTCTTCGATATTTTTTAACGACTTATTCTCGAGTTTGGGCATCAGCGGTATTAGTTAGTCTTATTGTTATTATAAATTCTATCGTCGCAATGAATTGGAGGGAGGTATATCTTTTTTTTCCAAAGGAGTTTGAAAGAATATATGAGATATATATTGCTCATTTATCATTGATAGACAATCCCATATTCGGCATCGGATTTGGTTCATCGTATGATCGTGGATTTTACCAAGCATATACAATACACAACCTCATGGCTTATGTTATTTCATCGGGTGGCCTGTTAGGATTGTCTATATTTTTAATCCTTATAATTTCTTATTCTCGCATATATTCTGGTAAATCTGATTACATAATGGTGTCTTATTTAATACTTACCGTAACTGCTGCTAGTTATAAGCTTCCTGCCTTCCAGCTCTACCTAGGCTTGGCTTTTGCAGGAATGGCGGTAGTTAACAGATGTGGGGATAATGGTGTAACTGCCCCCCTAATAAATGATCCTCTGCGTCCTAAATAAAAAGATATGCATCATAGTTACGGAAATCATATATATGCGATCTCAAATTAAAGAAATATTTTTGAGAATTGAGATAGTTATTTATGAAAGGAATTAAAATCATTTTGGGAATTGGATTTGTTGCAGTTGCAGCGATTCTTTCTCCCCCCTTAATGACTCGTTTTTGGGATGAGAGGCAACTCACGCTCGCCTCAAGTGCGCTTTTAGCTCATGGGTTAATGGGTACCTTAGATTTTTTTAAGCCAATCATTATTAGAAGAATCTCTTTAAATCCAAAATTTGCGACCATAAATAATTTATTTATTCCTTCGTTCTTGTCATCAATCATAATTTCTTTGGTTTTTACATCAACAGGGTATTTTTATTTACCAGATTTATATTTTCCTTTAGTTTTGAGTATAGGGTTTTGCGTAATTATATACGGAATTTATTCTCCGTTTTGGGGCTTGCTTAATGCTAACCTTAGGGTTTCAGATACATATCTGATTAGGTCTCTATCCGTTGCGTTTTTGTACAGTGCGCTGGGCGTAGGAGCGCTTACTGGCCGTGATGAAGTGATATACGCAAGCTTGATAATGGCAAATTTAGTACCAGGATTTATATTTTGTTATCTGTCCCGAAGCTTGTTAGAAAAGAACGGCTGGAGCATAGATAAAACTTATTGGATTGAAGTATTCAATGTTCTTATCCAAAATATTGGAAGATCGGTTATTGATTTTGGTGATAGACTTTTAGCTATGCTTTATCTTCCTGTGACAGGAAGCGGAAAATATATAATTGTATCCGATATTGCTAGCAGAGCTAACTTTTTCACGCAATTGATAACTATACAGTCGTATCCTATATTGTGCAGATACCATGAAAAAGCGAAGATATTTCTTGTTGCAGGAATTTGCATTTCGGCATCTATAATTTGCGTATCTATATTATTTTTGTTTTATGGAAAAGAAATTTACATATGGTATTTAGGAGACAAGATTGAAGACTTTTTTTTAGTTTTCTGTTGTTTGCTTTCATCTTTCGGTGTGCATACCCTAGGATATTTTGGTCAAGCTATTCTTCGAAGTCGGTCTATGGATCGAAGCCTGTCGGTTAGCCTTCTTGCTCCAGCCTTTATGTGCCTTATCTATCTGATAGTTGCTTCAGAACAACTCGGGCTTTATAAAATTATTGTCTTAATGGTTGCATCTAAAGCAGGCGCTTTTCTGATGATGGCGCGGTTAATAAAGATATATCCATTACATGCTATTTGTGGAATGTTATGCTGTGTCGCCAGTTGGTCATTTGTGGCTTATGCTCTAAACTATGTGACAGTTGACGGCGGCTATGCTTTTTTATAGTATGTATTTAATAATATATTCGGTTTTATTGGACTTGATAAATGACAGTTGAGCAATTATACGGTCGGCTTCCTGTATCGATCCAGAATGCTATCTGTAGCCTCCAAGGGTGGAAAATACAAAAGACGCGATATTCATCGTCATTTTGGAAGATGTTCACGGCTGTCCAAGCAAGAGGTAGCGCTGGTTTGCTGGGGGCGGAGGTATTCAGGGATATACGCCTTAATAGTTTTGTCCGCCATTCGGTCGAAACTGTGCCCTATTATCAAGATCTGTTTAAAAAACTTGGGTTGCGGCCAGAGGATATTAAAACATTAGATGACTTGAAGGCTTTGCCGGTTTTGAACAAAGCACAGGTCCAGGACGAGCCGGAGCGCTTCCGATCTGATGTAATTTCCGAGAGGGCATTAATTTCTGTTCATACGAGCGGTACGACTGGATCTGGACTTCAGTTTTTATCCACAGCTGAGGCCCAACATGAGCTATGGGCGGTCTGGTGGCGGTACTGGGACTGGCACGGCATTCGCCCAGGAACATGGTCCGCAAATTTCGGGTGGCGTCCGATCGTGCCTGTTGCACAGGATCGTCCTCCTTTCTGGAGGATTAATCATCCTGGGCGTCAAATTCTGTTCAGTGCTTATCATGCTACGCCTGAGAATCTTTCGCATTATCTTAATGAGTTGAGAATGCGGCAGCCCCCATGGCTACATGGTTTTCCGTCCCAGCTTGCTGTGTTGGCATCCCATCTTCTAGAAACCGGGTTTGAGCTTGGTTACCAGCCTCGATGGATTACGATTGGCGCGGAGAATCTATTACCTCATCAAGTAGCATTGATAGAGGCAGCATTTGGCCGTGCTCCATTGCAGCACTATGGAATGGCCGAAGCGATAGCGAATATCTCCCAATGTGAACTTGGCCGGTTGCATGTCGATGAAGATTTCGCTGCAGTCGAGTTTCTCGAGACTGGGCAGGAAGACATCTATCGAATCGTGGGGACGAATATGTCGAACTTGGCAACTCCCCTACTGCGTTACGAAGTTGGCGATCAGGCCGAGTTGTCATTACAATCCTGCTTGTGCGGTCGACCTGGCCGGATCGTTAAAACGATCGATGGGCGCAAGGACGACTATGTCATCACTGCCACCGGTGCGAAAGTCGGTCGTCTTGGCAACGTATTTAAGGATTTGGAAGGGGTGCGCGAGGCCCAAATCAGGCAATCGAAGCCAGGCGAAGTCACCGTACTGATCGTGAAATCAGCCCGCTATCACGATGGCGACGAAGCTGAAATGCGGCGGCAGTTTGCATCTCGTCTTGGCTCCAGCATGAAAGTCAACGTGGCGTATGTCCAGGCAATTGAAAGGACAAAGCGTGGCAAGCTGCGTTTTGTCGTAAATGATATACCTGCTGGCGCCATCGATGAGATTGAAAAACCATGAAACAAATCCTTCAAGACCTCTCGGCAGGCAGAACCGAACTCGTCGATTGCCCCGCGCCGACAAGCCGGCGCGGACAGTTGCTCATCGACACGGCCGTCTCGCTGATCTCCTCCGGGACGGAGCGCATGCTGGTCGACTTCGGGCGCGCCGGCCTTGTCGCTAAGGCGCGGCAGCAGCCGGAAAAGGTCGCGCAGGTTCTGGACAAGGTGCGCACGGATGGGCTGCTGACCACCATGGAGGCGGTCCGCTCGAAGCTTGGACAGCCCATCCCGCTTGGCTATTGCAATGTCGGTGTCGTGCGCGAAGCCGGGGCTGGGGTGAATGGTTTCCAGCCTGGCGAAAGGGTCGTGTCCAACGGGCCGCATGCAGATGTGGTGTCGGTGCCGGTCAATCTGTGCGCGCGCATCCCCGATGGTGTCAGCGATGAAGAGGCGGCCTTCACGGTCGTCGCCGCCATCGGTCTGCAGGGCATCCGTCTGGCGAGCCCGACGCTTGGCGAAGCCTTTGTCGTGACCGGTGCTGGGTTGATCGGCCTGCTCACCATTCAGCTTCTGCGCGCGCAGGGTTGCCGCGTGCTCGCGATCGACTTTGACGAGGCCAAGCTTGCCATCGCGCGCGGCTTTGGCGCGGACACATGCAATCCAGCCAAGGGCGAAGACCCGATCGCAGCGGGCATTGCCTTTAGCCGCGGAGCGGGCGTGGACGGCGTCATCATCACCGCGTCCACAAAATCCTCCGATCCCGTGACGCAGGCAGCGCGCATGTGCCGGAAACGCGGCCGCATCGTGCTGGTCGGGGTGACCGGGCTGGACCTCAATCGCGCCGATTTCTATGAGAAGGAATTGTCCTTTCAGGTATCCTGTTCATACGGGCCGGGTCGCTACGATCCAGCCTATGAGGATCAGGGACAGGATTACCCCATCGGCTTCGTCCGCTGGACCGAGCAGCGCAACTTCGAGGCCGTGCTGGATCTGATGGCCAGCGGCCAGATGGATGTCCGCCCGCTTATCTCGCATCGCTTCCCCTTCGAGGACGCGCCGGCCGCTTATGAAAGACTTGCCAGCGACAAGGGCTCTCTGGGCATCCTGCTGGGGTATCAGCATGCCGTTGAGGAACGGCACAAGCGCACGGTAGAGTTGCACCCGACGGTAACGACTATCGCCCCTTCCGCGCCCGTCGTCGGCTTCATCGGCGCCGGCAATTATGCCGGACGCATGCTCATCCCCGCTTTCCGAAAAGCCGGGGCGACCTTGCACAGCATCGCCTCCGCGGGCGGCGTCAGCAGCGTCGTACAGGGCAAGCGGCTCGGTTTCACAAATGCCACGTCCGACACGGCCGGCTTGCTCAACGAGCCTGCCATCAACACTGTCGCCATCGCCACGCGCCACGACAGCCACGCTAAATTGACGATCGACGCCCTCCATGCCGGGAAGCACATCTTCGTCGAAAAGCCACTGGCGCTCAATTTGGAGGAACTGGAGGCGGTCAAGAAAGCCCATGCATCGGCCAATCGGCTGGTGATGGTAGGCTTCAATCGCCGATTTGCGCCGCTGGTGCAGGCGATGAAGCGTCAACTTGACCCGGTGCGCGAACCCAAATCGATCATCATGGTCATGAACGCAGGCGCTATTCCGGCAGATCATTGGACGCAGGACCAGACGACTGGCGGTGGCCGCATCATCGGGGAAGCGTGCCATCATATCGACCTGATGCGCTTCTTGGTCGGCGCGCCGATCGTTTCAATGTCCGCGCGCAGGATGGGGGACAATCATGCCGTAGAAATCACCGAAGACAAGGCCGTGCTCACGCTCGGATTTGCCGACGGTTCGTTCGGCACCATTCATTATCTTGCCAACGGCGGCGCGTCCTTCCCCAAGGAACGGGTGGAAATATTCACTGCGGGCCGTACGCTGCAACTCGATAATTTCCTGCGGTTGCGCGGCTATAATTGGCGCGGCTTCCGCAATCAGAAGTCTTGGCGGCAGGACAAGGGGCAGGAAGCCTGCGCCGCCGCCTTCCTTTCTGCCATCAGCAACGGGGGGCCAGCGCCCATTCCATTCGACGAATTGGAGGAAGTCGCCCGCATAACCATCGAAGCAGCGGATATGCTACGCGCGCAGCGATAAAATGAAGCACTGGACATCCCTGAAAACGTTAGCGGCACTCGGCCCCGCCTCTATCGCGCGCGTCGGCTTCTATCGTCTAGGCCTGAAATCGGGACGGCATCCGGTGCAGCGGATTGTCGCCGATGTGCCGGCCGGGCCGTTGTTCGCTACACCGCAGGCCCGCCCTGGTCTACCGCCGCCTAACAGGCGCTGGACAGATCGCCTGTGGTGGTTCGGCTGGTTCAGCATGAAGCGGTCCGAAGGTACGCCTGATTGGCACCTCAATCCCTTTACCAATGCGCGAGGCGATCGGACGCGCCCCTGGTGGACGATCCCCGACTTTGCGGGTTCCGGGGATATCAAGGGCGTATGGGAATTGTCGCGCTTCGGGTGGCTCGCCTCCTGCGCAACCCAAGCGGCCCATGGCGATACCAAGGCCCTTGCAACGATCAATCACTGGCTGCAATCCTGGCTACAGGACAATCCGCCCTATCGCGGCGTCAACTGGAAATGCGGGCAGGAAGCTGCATTGCGGGTCATCCACCTCATGGCAGCCGCACTTGTCCTCGATCAGGATCGTACGCCGCAACCGACGCTCGCTGCAACGATTGCGTTACATTTGAAACGTATCGCGCCGACTATGTCCTATGCGATCGGGCAGGATAATAATCATGGCACATCGGAAGCTGCCGCCATGTTCATCGGAGGCAGCTTTCTGTCCGCGCTCGGTTGGCGCGAAGCTCGGACATGGGCCAGAACGGGGCGCCGCTGGCTGGAGAATAGGGCGCGTCATCTGATCGCGCCTGATGGCAGTTTCAGCCAATATTCGATCGTCTATCACCGCCTGATGCTCGACACTTTCTCTTTTGTCGAAGTGTGGCGGCGGCGGCATGACCTCGCTCCTTTCTCTGCGACGATGCGCAATCGCTTGGATGCGGCGACAGCATGGCTCGATGGGATGGTCGAACGCACTTCCGGCGATACGCCCAATCTAGGGGCCAATGACGGAGCCCATATCCTGCCGCTCACTGAGACGGATTATCGCGACTTCCGTCCTTCCTTGCAATTAGCGTCCGTGTTGTTCCGGGGGCAGCGCGCAATAAAAGATGCTGGACCGTGGGACGACCAACTCCATTGGCTGGGCCTTTCATCGGCCATCGAACTCGCGCCGGAGCCAGTGAGCGCCAGTTTCGACAACGGTGGGTTTCATGTGCTGCGCAATGATCGGGCGATGGCCTGTCTGCGCTACCCCCGGTTCCGTTTCCGCCCCAGTCAGTCCGATTTGCTGCACTTGGATCTTTGGGCCGACGGACGCAACCTGCTGCGCGACGCGGGAAGTTTCAGCTATAATGCGGCACCCGATATCAGCGCTTATTTTGCGGGAACGGCTGCGCATAACAGCATCGAATTTAATGGCCGTGACCAAATGCCCCGGCTTAGCCGCTTCCTGTTCGGCGCTTGGCCAAAAGCGCGCGAGGTACGCTCGATCCGTAATCCCGACAATCGCTGCGCCGCCGCCTTTACCGACGATCGGGGTATGTTCCACCATCGGAACGTGTCACTTCAGCCGGATGGCTTCACCTGTGTCGATACGATCTCAGGGCCGTTCGATAACGCGATCTTGCGCTGGCGCCTTTTGCCCGGTCTCTATCAGCTGGAAGGCCATCATCTGATCGGGGCGCATTTACGGCTGTCGATAAGCTGCGACGATCCCAATTTCACTATGCACCTGACCACGGGCGCAGAGTCCCGTTATTATTTGCATCAGGCGGAAATCCCAGTTCTAGAGATTAGGTTGAAGCGCCCTTGCCGGATCGACACAACAGGTAAATTCTAACGTGCATATTTTATATTTTCATCAGCATTTCTCGACGCCAGATGGTGCCGCTGGCACCCGCTCCTATGAGATGGCGCGCCGTTTGCTGCGCGAAGGCCATAGCGTTACGATGGTCTGCGGTTCCTATGCCCAAGGCAAAACGGGATTGACCACCCCGTTTGGCAAAGGCTTTCGCCGCGGCTTTGTCGATGGCATCGATGTCATTGAATTTGACCTGCAATATGCCAATGAAGATAGCTTTGCGCGACGGTCAGGCGTTTTCATCAAGTTCGCGCTCGCATCCATTCGCCTGGCATTTTCCGAAAAATATGATGTGCTATTTGCCACCACCACGCCCCTTACCGCCGGCATTCCCGGTATTTTCGCTAAATGGCTAAGGGGTAAGCCTTTCGTGTTCGAGGTGCGCGATCTGTGGCCCGAATTACCCCGCGCGATGGGTGTCATCACAAATCCGTTCGTGCTCAAGGCCATGTCGGTTTTGGAATGGGCCTCCTATCGCTCGGCGACGCGTTGCATCGGCCTGTCGCCAGGCATCGTCGATGGCATCGCGCGCCGGGGCGTTGATCGGTCACGCATCGCGATGATTGCCAACGGATGCGATGTCGACCTTTTCGCCGGCACGTCGTCTGACACAAAAGAGGATTTTCGGCGCGATCTCGCTATTCCGGACGATCAGCTTCTGGCGGTCTATTGCGGCACGCATGGACTGGCGAATGGACTGGACGCGGTCATCGACGCGGGGATCGAACTCCGCAATCGCGGCCGAGATGATATTTTGCTGATCCTCGTCGGCAAAGGTCAGAAAAAAGCGCAGCTGATGGAACGGGCAAAGGCAGAAAATCTTAACAATGTCCGCTTTCTCGATCCCATTTCCAAAACACGCTTGACCGGTCTCCTAGCTCAAGCGGACCTTGGCTTGCAGATCTTGCAGAATATTCCCGAATTTGCCTATGGGACGTCGCCGAATAAATTTTTCGATTACCTGTCTGCAGGACTTCCAGTCCTCAACAACTATCCAGGCTGGCTCGCCGACATGATAGGCGAGCAGAAGCTGGGCTTCGCCATACAAGCCGATTCTCCAGCGGCATTTGCCGATGCGCTGGAAAAAGCAGCTAATGATCGTGCCGCCTTGAAGCAGATGGGGCAAAGAGCGAAAACATTCGCATGCGGGCCAATGAACCGTGAGCATCTTTCAAAACAGTGGGTCGACTGGGTTACGGAAGGTGTTGTTCATAGCCGTGAGAGACATGCTTCCGCGCCGCCACCCGCCATATCGGCAGGAAGCTGATAATGAAGCGCCTGCTGGATATGATGATTGCGGCTACCGCGCTGATCCTGCTGTCGCCGCTGCTGGTCATAGTGGCACTTTTGGTTCGCTTGAATCTTGGTGCGCCCATCCTGTTTCGCCAGCTTCGCCCCGGCCTTCACGGCAGGCCATTTCAGATGCTCAAATTCCGCACTATGCGCGATGCCTATGATCGCGACGGCGTTCCCCTTGCCGACGCGGACCGCATAACCGGCTTTGGCCGCTTTCTTCGTTCGACCAGCCTGGATGAACTCCCTGGCCTCTGGAGCGTGCTCAAGGGCGATATGAGCCTGGTTGGGCCGCGCCCTCTTCTGATGGAATATCTGCCGCTTTACAGCCCGCAGCAGGCGCGACGGCACGAAGTGCGGCCCGGGATCACTGGCTGGGCGCAGGTGAACGGCCGCAACGCGCTTTCCTGGGATGAAAAGTTCGCGCTCGACCTTTGGTATGTCGAACATCGCTCCTTCAAGCTCGATTTGAAGATCCTGTTACTCACAGTGCGTAAAGTGCTCGTGCGTGATGGCATCAGCGCCGCCGGGGAAGCAACGATGCCGAAATTCACCGGAAGCGAAACCCGGCTGTGAGGCGTCTGATCGGCATATATGGCGCCGGTGGATGCGGCCGCGGGATCATGCCGCTCGCGCGGGCCATGCCGCTTGCCGAAGACGCTCGGCTTGTCTTCATCGACGATGGCGCAGCGCAAAGCCATATCAATGGCCATGCCGTCACGTCCTTTGCTCGCTTCAAGGAAGAGGAAGCGGACGATAAGCATGTTGCCTTAGCTGTGGCTGCGTCAGCGGTTCGCGCGGAAATGGCGCGAAAATGCGATGAAGCCGGGTTGCCGCTGCTGTCCGTCTGGGCAAAGGACGTTATCGTGATGGACGATGTCGAGATCGCCGAAGGCGCGCTCGTCTCACCTTATGTGACCTTTACGTCCAATATCAAAGTCGGCCGCTGCTTCCATGCCAACCTCTATTCCTATGTCGAGCATGATTGCGTGATCGGCGATTATGTCACCTTCGCGCCGGGGGTACGCTGCAACGGCAATATTCGGATAGGCGATCGCGCCTATATCGGCTCGGGCGCGGTCATCCGCCAAAATCTGACGATCGGCGCGGACGCCGTCGTCGGCATGGGCGCGATCGTGACCAAGGATGTTCCTCCAGGCGTAACCGTGGTCGGCAACCCCGCCCGCATTCTCGAGAAAAACTGACATGCTCAACACCTCCTTCGCGCCCTGGCCAAGTTTCACGCAGGAAGAAGCGGATGCCGTTTCCGCCGTCCTGCTGTCCAACCGCGTC
Organism: Sphingobium sp. AntQ-1; assembly: GCF_028538045.1. Classification (NCBI taxonomy): domain Bacteria; kingdom Pseudomonadati; phylum Pseudomonadota; class Alphaproteobacteria; order Sphingomonadales; family Sphingobiaceae; genus Sphingobium; species Sphingobium sp. AntQ-1. The sequence goes on along the minus strand of NZ_CP117162.1, from coordinate 13,894 downwards.
AACTATTGGACTGGCGAGGAATGCCGCGCCTTTGAGCGGGAGTTCGCCGCCTGGTCGGAGAGCAACCATGCCATCGCCGTCGCCAACGGCACGGTCGCGCTCGATCTCGCGTTGCAAGGGCTCGGCATCGGCAGTGCCAATGGCGGCAGCGCCGACGATGAGGTGATCGTGACGCCACGCACCTTCATCGCGTCGATCTCCTGCGTCGCCAATGCCGGCGCCAAGCCGGTATTCGCCGATGTCGAGCGCGCCAGCGGCAATATCTCGGCGGAAACGATTGCCGCTGTCCTGACCCCGCGCACGAAAGCGATCGTCGCGGTGCATCTGGCGGGCTGGCCTTGCGATATGGACCCGATCATGGACCTCGCCGCCGCGCGCGGTATCAAGGTGATCGAGGATTGCGCGCAGGCGCATGGCGCGCGCTACAAGGGACGCAGCGTCGGGTCGATCGGCCATGTCAGCGCCTGGTCCTTTTGCCAGGACAAGATCATGACGACCGGCGGCGAAGGCGGCATGGTAACGTGCAACGATCGCGATCTCTGGTCGCGCATGTGGTCGTTTAAGGATCATGGCAAGAGCTGGGACGCGGTCTATGAACGCGCGCACCCGCCGGGTTTCCGCTGGCTGCATGAAAGCATCGGCACCAATTGGCGAATGTTGGAGATGCAGGCCGCGATCGGCCGCATCCAGCTTCGCCGCATGGCGGAGTGGACGCGTGCGCGGACGGCCAATGCGACGATCCTTCAGGATGCGCTGACGCCCTTTGCAGGACGTGATGGGATCATCCGCTTGGGCGGCCCGCTTGGCCAGGACGCGAGTTGGCCGGAAGGGTCGGTCCACGCCTTCTACAAATATTATGTCTATGTCCGGCCGGAAAATCTGGCTCCCGGCTGGTCTCGGGATCAGATCGTCACTGAAATCGGCAAGCGGGGTATCCCCTGCTTCCAGGGCTCCTGCTCCGAAGTCTATCTGGAAAAGGCATTTGACGGGACCGGCTGGCGTCCCGAGGCGCCCTTGCCGGTCGCGCGCGAACTGGGCGAGACAAGCCTCATGTTCCTTGTCCACCCCACGCTCTCTGCCGACGATATGACGCGCGTTTCGCAGGCCATAGGCGATGTGTTGAAGGAAGCCGCGCGCACGGAAGAAACGCTGCCCTGAAAATGCCTATCCGGTCTGCCTTTCCGTCCTATCGCTTGAGCCCTGCGCTCCTCCTCTTCCTGCTGCTGCTCGGCACATTATGGGTCGCAGGCGGCGCTTCTCATGCCGATGTCACGGGTCAGGTCGTTACGCGCACCGCGACGTGGCTGATATTGGTGCTGGCGATCCTGTGCGGCGTGCGGCCCATGGGCAGAAGCACGGGGCCGGTTTTCTGGTTGCTGCTGGCGACAGTGCTGCTGGTTCTGCTGCAGCTTGTGCCCTTGCCCCCCGGCCTCTGGACGGCGCTGCCGGGCCGGGAATTCTTCCTCAGCGCGCCCTTAAGCCAGGAAACATGGCGTCCCTGGTCTCTCACGCCCTCCACGACGATCAACGCCGCTTCTTCCCTGATCGTGCCGGTTGTCACATTTTATCTCGTCAGCGCAATGCCGCAGGAGGAGAGGGCATGGCTACCGGCGATTATGCTCGGGGCCATATTCCTCTCGATGCTGGTCGGACTGCTCCAGTTCTCCGGCTTCATCATCGACAATCCGTTCATCAATGACTCAAAAGGCAGCGTCGGCGGTACATTCGCCAATCGCAATCATTTCGCGCTGTTCCTGGCCATGGGCTGCCTGATCGCGCCTGTATGGGCCTTTGCCGGAAAACGAAGCGCAAGGTGGCGCGCGCCGGTCACGCTGGCTCTGATGACGCTCTTCGCGCTCATCATCCTGGCAACCGGATCGCGCGCCGGCATCCTGACCGGCCTGCTGGCACTGGTGCTGGGCCTCGCCTTATGCTGGCAGGACGTCCGTCGCGCCTTACACGGAGCGCCGCGCTGGGTGTTCCCGACGCTGATCGCGGCGATCATCGGCGTCGTCGCCCTGTTCATCCTGGTCAGCATCGCCGCCGATAGGGCGGAATCTGTTCGCCGCGCGTTCGAGATCGATCCCGGGCAGGATATGCGCACGCGCGGCCTGCCGACGGTGCTGTCGATGATCACTGCCTATTTCCCCGCCGGCGCGGGTTTTGGCGGTTTCGATCCAATCTTTCGCCTGCATGAGCCGTTTCAGTTGCTCAAGCCGACCTATTTCAATCATGCCCATAATGATTTTTTGGAGATCGTGCTCGACGGTGGCCTGCCTGCGCTTCTGCTCATGCTCGTTGCAATCGGATGGTATGGAATGGCGAGCGTGAGTGCCTGGCGGGGAAGTGGACGACACTCTGTCCTGCCCAAATTGGGGTCGGCCATATTATTTCTCGTCTTTGTCGCAAGCGCCTTCGACTATCCGGCGCGCACGCCGATGATGATGGCGATGATCGTCATTGCTGGCTTATGGCTCTGCCCAATAAGACAGCGTCCATGAGGGCCGACTTTACCTGATCGCGATCAGCATCTAAGGCGAAAGTCTCTTCAGCGGGAAGATGTGGAGCGCATGCGCAAAATTCTTGTTTCGATCATCATCGCTGCCGGCCTTGCCGGCTGCGCAGGCACGCCGCCCCCACAGTCCAGCGCGCAACTGACCGTTATCCCCGACAGCCAGGGCCTACCCGCGCCTAATCGCAGCGATCTGGCGGCCTCTGACCGGCCCGCGCTGATCGGTCCGCTTGACACGATCAACGTCGATATCTTCAACGTGCCAGAGCTCAGCCGCGAAATGCAGGTGGATGCAAGCGGGCGCATTTCCATGCCGCTGGTGGGCACCGTCGATGCGCGTAACAAGACTGCGGATGAGCTGGCGCGCGCGATCGAAGCTTCGCTGCAGGGGCGTTATGTCCGTAACCCGCAAGTAACCGTCAATATCAAAAGCTCGGTCAGTCAGGTCGTGACGGTCGATGGCGAAGTCAAGGAACCGGGACTTTATCCGGTCACTAACCAGATGACGCTGATGCGCGTCATTGCCTCGGCCAAGGGCCTGTCGGAATTTGCCAAGCAGGAACAGGTCGTCATCCTGCGCACCGTCGACAATCAAAGGATGGCCGGCCTGTACGATATCGCCGCAATCCGCCAGGGCGCCTATGCCGACCCACCGGTCTATGCCAATGATGTCGTCATCATCGGAGATTCCCCGCAGCGTCGTCTTTTCCGGGATGTCGTTTCTCTAGCACCTCTACTCGCGGCACCCCTTGTCGCGGTCCTGCGCTGAGGCCTGCAGTCCTATGACTAATATCGCTTTGAACCCGGGCAACCCAATGATCCCGGCAGCCCTGTTGCAGGCGCAATCAGAAAATAGCGGCCCGCCCATATTGCGCCAATATCTGCGCATCGCAATGCGCTGGCGCTATGTGATTCTCGGCGCGGTCGCCGTCTGTTTCCTGATCGGCCTGATCGCGACCTTGCTGATGACGCCGCAATATACGGCATCCTCGACGATCGAGATTTCGCGCGAGGCGGACAAGGTCACGGATCTTCAGGGGGTCGAGCGCGAGGCCGGCATTGCCGACCAGGAATTCTACCAGACGCAATATGGCTTGCTGGAGTCCCGTGCGCTTTCCGAGCGCGTGGCTACGCAACTCAAGCTGACGGAATCCCAGAATTTCTTCGAAATGTTCGGTTTCGAGAGCGATGATCCGACCTTCCAGCTTGCAAATGGTCGATACCCCGCTTCGGGCCGCGCCAACCGGCAGCGTGTCGCCGGCGAAATCCTACGCGAGCATCTAAGCATCAGCCCCACGCGCATGTCGCGTCTGGTCGAGATCAAATTCACAAGCCCCGACCCTGCCTTTTCAGCCAAGGTCGCCAACACATGGGGCGAAAATTTCATCCAGACCAATCTGGAACGCAAGATACAGGCGACCTCCTATGGCCGCGATCTGCTCCAAAAACAGTTGGGGCAATTAAAGCAACGCCTGGATGAATCGCAGCGGCAGCTGGTCAATTACGCCTCTTCCGCCAAGATCATCAATCTGCCCGCGCAATCGGGCAACGGCCAATCCAGTTCGGAGCGTTCGATCGTCGTCGACGATCTGGCCGCGCTCAATGCATCACTGGCGCAAGCGACAGCGAGCCGTATCGAAGCCCAGGCGCGTTATCAGCAAAGCGGGCGAGCGGGCGCATCAGCGGAAGCTTTGAGCAATACGGCGATCAACAGCTTGCGCCAGCGCCGCGCAGAACTCGCTGCCGAGTATCGGCGGCTGATGACGCAGTTCGAGCCGGGCTATCCCACTGCTCAGGCCATTCAGGCGCAGATCACCCAGCTCGACCGCAGCATCGCCAGCGAGGAAGGCCGCGTGACCTCATCACTTCTCGCCGACTATCGTCGAACAGAGGAGCAGGAAAAAGCACTTCAGGCCAAGGTCGAGCAGCTCAAGGGCGATTATCTCGACCTGCGTCGCCGCAGCATCCAATATAATATCTACCAGCAGGAAGTAGACACGAACCAAGCGCTCTATGACGGCCTGTTGCAACGCTTCAAGGAAATCGGCGTTGCTGGCGGCGTCGGCGTCAACAATATTTCGATCGTTGATCCAGCCCAAGCTCCGAAAGTGCCATCAAGCCCCAAACTCCTGATCAATCTCGCCATCGCTATCCTCGCTGGCCTCGGTATTGGCGCGGCGCTCGCCTTTGGTCTCGAGCAGATCGACGAAGGGATCACCGACCCGGCAGAAGCCAAGCGCGAGCTTGGCCTGCCGCTGCTCGGCTCGATCCCCAAGATCGACGAAGCGCCCAAGGACATCCTGCTCGACCGCAAATCCGACCTGGTCGACGCCTATCTCACGGTGCAGACCAACCTTGCCTTCTCTACCGAGCATGGCGTGCCGCGTTCCTTCTCCGTCACCTCGACACGGCCGAGGGAAGGCAAGTCCACCACCTGTCTCGCCCTCGCCACGACGCTGGCGCGCGGCGGCAAGCGCGTCATCCTCATCGATGGCGACATGCGTAATCCGTCGGTCCATCATCTGGGCGGGGTCAGGCATGATCGGGGCCTCAGCAACTATCTGACCGGCGAAGACAATATCGACGCCCTGACCTTCCCGATGGAGGATCTGGGCTTTACCGCGATGTCGGCAGGGCCGCTGCCGCCCAATGCCGCAGAATTGCTGACCGGCAGCCGCCTCTCGCAACTGATCGTGCAACTGCTCGAGACCTACGATCATGTCGTCATCGACTCTCCGCCGGTCATGGGCCTTGCCGACGCACCGCTCATCGCTGCCAAGGTCGAGGGCGTCATCTATGCCGTCGAATCCCATGGCATCCGCACCGGCCTGGTGAAGGAGGCGCTCGGCCGTCTCATCACCGCTAATGTCCGGATCATCGGCTGCGTACTGACCAAGTTCGATGCCAAGAAGGCCCATTATGGCTATGGCTATGGCTATGAATATGGCTATCGCTACGGCCGCAAGGCGGAGCCTGACGCCGCCTGATGAAGGACAGAGGCTCCCGGCAGCGGCGCTCGCCGCTTGAGTGGGGCGTTCGCCTCGTTCTGGCCGGGGCGGTCGGCTGGATCGGCTATCTCTCGGTCATGCAGTCGGTGGCGTTGGTGCTGCCCGACAGCCGGATCGAGGAAGCCTATGCGCTTGCGCCCACTAATGGACGTATTGCCGGACGCCTGTCGCAGACGCTTTATCGCCCCGGCGCAAGCGAAGCCGACCGGGCACGCGCAGTTACCATCGCACGCGACGCGCTACAGCATGATCCGACAGCCGTTGAAGCGGTAGCAACGCTGGCCGCCGACGCATTCGCGCGCGGCGACCAGGCCAAAGGCGAGCGCCTGCTTGCCTATTCGCAAAAACTGTCACGGCGGGACCTGCGCACGCAGTTGATGGCGATCGAGCTGGCCGTGGCGCAGGGCGACATTCCCGGTGCGCTGCGGCATTATGATATCGCGCTTCGTACCAAGAAGAATGCGCCTGAGCTGCTTTTTCCGGTGCTAGCCTCTGCCCTGCCTGACCCCGCGATCCGCACAGAGCTGGTCAGAACCCTTGGTGGTCAACCCAAGTGGGCGGCCGGGTTCATCCATCATGCGGCACGAAGCGAGGTTGATCCGGCAGCGAGCGCCGCTTTCTTCCGGGCTTTGCAGGCAAGACGCGTTCCCGTGCCCGATGCAGCCGGCGTGGCGGTCATCAACCGGCTGCTGGCGGCCCAACTGTTCGACGATGCCTGGGCTTATTACGCGGGTGCTCATCCCGGCAGCGACCGGCGGCAGTCGCGCGATCCCGCCTTCACGAACACGGTCGAAGCGCGCACTGTGCTCGACTGGACAGCGGTGAACGGCGTCGGCGTATCGACAGCGATCCTGCCGGAGGCACAAAACGGCCTGTTCGACTTTACCGTGTCGATGGGCAATGGCGGCCCCCTGCTGCAACAGCTTCAGATGCTGCCCGCCGGCGATTATATACTGGAAGGCCATAGTATCGGGATCGAGCAGCCCGCGCGCTCGCGGCCCTATTGGATAGTGCGCTGCCAAACCGACGGGGAGATCGGCCGGGTCGAATTGCCCAGTTCCTCGCAGGCCGGCGGTCGGTTCCAAGGGGCCATCCGCGTGCCCGCTAACTGCCCGGTGCAGATGCTGGCGCTGGTTGCGCGTTCGACCGATGACATTGGGGGCGTGTCGGGGCAAATCGATCGTATCGCGCTCCGCCCCGCGCCCGCAAGGACAGCGTCATGAAACTTCGCATATCCAGCCTCGGCATGGCGACGGCCTTGCTAACCATAGCCTCCGCCGTGCAGGCGCAGCAGACGACCCGCCCCGGCCAGATCACTCAATTGCCGATGGGACAAATGGAGCAGCGCCAAACTGACCCGGCGCAGGAGATAAACCGCCCCGGCCAGATCGCGGAGTCGGCGGTAGGGCAGGTAGGGCAGCGCCAAACCGCCACGGCCATCGACACCGGGCCGATGGGCCGCGTCAACACCCGAATCCAGAACCGGGTGCAGAACCGGATCCGCAACCGGATCGATCGGTCCTATGACCCGACCGCCAATACCACCTCGCCCTTCGAAGTCGCGGCTGAGCAAACTACGCGCGGCCAGCCGGCACAGTGAAGCCGACCCTTTCGGGGCTCAGGCAACCGCCCGTAAATATTGGTAAAGCGTCTCCCGGCTGATCCCCATGTCGCGGGCGATGACGGATTTCTTCTCGCCATCGCCCACCCGCCGCACCAGTTCGGCGACCCTTTCCTCTGACAGCATCTTTTTGCGTCCGCGATAGGCACCGCGCTGCTTGGCGAGCGCAATGCCTTCGCGCTGGCGTTCGCGGATCAGGGCGCGCTCGAATTCGGCAAAGGCGCCCATGACCGAGAGCATGAGGTTGGCCATCGGAGAATCCTCGCCGGTGAAGGAGAGGCTTTCCTTGACGAATTCGATGCGGATGCCTTGGCGGGTGAGCGACTGAACCAGTTTGCGCAGGTCGTCGAGATTACGTGCCAGCCGGTCCATGCTGTGGACGACCAGCGTGTCGCCTTCGCGGATGAAGGAGAGCAGGGCGGCTAGCTGCGGCCTGCCGACATCCTTGCCGGAGGCGCGATCGGTGAAGACCCGATCGAGGGCGATGCCATCCAACTGACGGTCGACATTCTGTTCAAAGGCGCTGACCCGGACATAGCCGATCTTTTGCCCCTTCATTTTACCCCCTGATGCCCAAAATGTCAGGTTAGAGCTTTAGATGTCGGTCACCATATGTCAACAAATTCGAAAGACGGCTCTTATCTGACATATTTTACCGCGACCGCCTGACGTCCGGATAGGTTATACCCTAAACTGACTACAGGCTAGCCCATAACGAACCTGTTATATACGGGTTCCCATCCCAACGACAGGATCGCACCGTCAAACCGTGGGATCAAACACCTAATCCTTTTGGCTATCAGGGTTTCGGCCTTGAAATAATGCTATTATGCATTACCTCTGCTCGATACGGAGGTAATAGCCATGACGACTTTAAGCGTAACCGCGCGGGGCCAGGTAACTTTCCGGAAGGATGTTTTGAAGCATCTCGGTATCCGGCCCGGTGACAAGATCAGGCTCGACCTGCTGCCCGATGGCAGGGCGGAGCTGAAGGCCGATGAACCCGATGGCTCCTGGGACGATCTGCGAAACTTTTTCGCCGGAAAGACGAATGGCGCGCGGCTGTCGATTGAAGAAATCAACGACGCGATCGCCGACGCGGGCGCTGCCGCCGGCATGGCCGGCATGGGCAAGAAATGAAGATTACCGCTGATACGAATGTGCTGCTGCGCCTTGTCGTCCCCGGCGATGAAGCGCAACAAAAGCTCGCGATCGAAACACTCAAGGAAGCGGATTCCGTGGCGATCAGTGTCCATTCCCTCTGTGAACTCGCATGGGTGATGGAACGGAGCTACGATGCGGCGCGGCCCGACGTTGCCGCCGCGATCCGCCGTTTCATGAACACGCGCAATGTCGTGGTGAACCGCCCTATAGTCGAAGCGGGCCTTGCTGTCCTCGATGCTGGCGGCGACTTCGCGGATGGGGTGATCGCCTTTGACGGCCGATTCCACGGCGGCGAAACTTTTGTGTCGTTCGACAGGAAAGCGGTGAAGCTGCTGAAAGGGCAGGGGACCGACGCCCTGCTACTGAAATAGCCATGCGGGCCATATTCATCCGCCACGGCCAAAGCACCGGCAACGCCGGCGTGCCGTGCCACGATCTCGCGGCGATCGAGCTGACGGAGCTGGGCCAGGCGCAGGCGCTCGAAGTCGCGGCGAGTTGGACGCAAGCGCCCGCGCTCATCGTCACGTCGCCCTATACCCGCACCCGGCAAACGGCCGCGCCGACCATCGCCAGATTCCCCGCCGTCCCAGTCGAAGTCTGGCCGATAGAGGAGTTCACCTATCTGCAACCGGCACGCTGGAACGGCACGGCCAGCGCCGAACGGATGCCGCACCTCGAACGCTATTGGAGCGAGGCCGACCCGGATTATTGCGACGGGGAAGGGGCGGAGAGCTTCGGCACCTTGCTACGCCGCTGTGAGGCGGCGCTGGCCCGCCTCGCCGCCATGCCTGCGGACTCGCTGATCTATGTATTCGGGCATGGGCAGTTCATCCAGGCCGCGCGCGCGATCGTCGCCGACGCTCATCTGGACGACCGCGCCAAGATGCTCGGCTTCTGGCGCAAAGGCGAACCGCCGGCGATCGGCAACGCGCAGCGGGTCGGATTCCATAGGGCAGGGGACCGCTGGGAATGCGCGCCGATCGCCGCCGCGTGATGGCGGGTTTCACCTCAGTCTGTCCGAAAACTCCGTAGCGGATTCCCGGATGGTTGCGGGTTCGGTATGATCGGGCATGGCCTATATCAAAGGACACTCGAGCTTTATATTGAAATGAGCGAAGAGGATCGCCGCATAGCAAGGCAATGCGATCAGGAATCGGAATGCGATTGCACGATTTCCGACGAATAATGTTACGACGCCAAGCAACCCGACCCCGATGAGGAGATATGTAATGAATCCCTACGAAAGCTGCCCTCTCTCCCGAAGGGTATATGAGATGCCGTCACCGGCCAGCGCTAAATCAGCACCCGCTCCACCTCGTCCAGCGTCACGTCATCGGGCCGCCGATCGTAGAGCTGGGTGGTGCGGGTCGAGCTGTGGTTCGCCATCGTCGCGGCCGTCTCCAGCGTGCCGCCATTCTTCAAATAGGTGGTGATCCCGGTTGCCCGGAACGAGTGGTTGCCGATCGCTGTTCCAATCTCGGCCGCTGCCGCGCGCCGGCGCACCATCGCGAACGCATTGGCCTGAGGCAGGGGGGTATCGCTTAGTCGCTTGGTGCCGCGCGCAATCGTGCGGAACAGCGGCCCCTTGCGGTCGTCGCGCAGCGCGCATCCGTCAAGATAAGCGATCAGATACTCTTCCAGATTATGATGGCAGGGCATCTCATGGCGCTTGCCGCCTTTCTCGTGCAACCGCACCCATAGCCGCCGATTCTGCATGAACACATCCTCGACGCGCATCGCCAGCGCCGCGCCGATCCGCGCGAACGAATAGACCATCAGACCGATCAGCGCACGGTCGCGAAGGCCTGCCGGCGTCGTCACGTCGATCGCGTCGAGCAACGCCCGCGCTTCCCTGGGATCGAGCACCGGCGTCTTGCCACGCCGGACGCTGTGCACAGGGCCGCGTACCGATGCCGCCGGGTTCACCGGCACCACCTGGCCCGTCACCAGCCAGTCGAACAAATGCTTCACGGCGGCGAGCTGCTGCTTGACGCTGGGCGCGCTGACCTCTCGCCCGAGCGCCTCGATCCAAGCCGCGACATGCAGCGGCTGCACACCGCCAAGCGACGAGACCCCGCGCTCCGCTACCCACGCCAGGAACGCGCCCGCCGCGCGTGCATAGGCGCGGCGCGTATGCGGATTGCGGATCGTGACGGCAAAAAATTCGAGGAAGCGAAGCTGCGCCCGATCATCGGCCGACGCGACCAGCGCTGGCAATACAAGGCCGGGAAAGGCCAGGGGGGCGAGCTGGGCCATTACCCCTCCCTCCGCCAGCGTGCAGGCGCGGCGCGCGGTTCGGCGCGGCGGCGCGCCATCTCCGCTTGCACCTGTTCATGGGGAATGCCGGGTCTCGGATCATCGACCGCCGCCTGCAACAGCCGGCGCAGCAGCTCGTCGCGCAGGTCGCGATGCGGCTCCAGATCGCGGAAGTTTCCGACGATCGCGAACATCGCTTCCGAAGGATCGGCGAACATGCCGCGCTCGATCCGCTCCAGCAGCCAGTCGGCCAGCGCAGGGGGCAGGTAGGCCTCGAACCGCAACCCGCCCGCGCGGGCCTGCTCACGCAAGCCCTGAGCCTGGGCGCGGGACACCGGATTGTCATAGGGATAGTCGTCTTCGTCGTGCATGTCGGGGACGCCGCTGATCTCGGTCATGGCCGGCCCCGGACATGGGCGGCGGGATCAATGATCGTGATGGCGTCGCGCGAGCCGTTGACGACGGCATCGACGATCCCGAAAATCTCGACGCGACCACCTTCGTTGTAGATGCGTCCCGCTACCGTGCCGTGGATGATCGCGCGCGCGCCCCGCTCGATCGTCAGGTTGCCCGCGATCGTGCCGTGCAGGATGAAGCGCACGCCCCGGCGCAGCGTCGCATCGCCGGCGACCATGCCATAAAGGGCGATATCCTCTTCGATGGCAAAGGGGCCTTCGATCTTTCCGTGTTCCGCTCGCACAACGCTCTCCGATAATATGTGATAATGTCCTTTATCACATATAGAACGGGGCGTGAATCCCGCATAGCGAAATGTGGTCTGTCACGATAAATGGCCAAGGCTTGCCACGCTATTTGGCCATATCACGCGCGCCCGATCACCAAACTCACCCGCGCGGCTTCGACAACCGCTTGCGTGATGACGCTCATGCCGTTCACCGCCAGGATTCGGCCAGCCTGGCTCAACAGCCGAAGCGCGAGACGAAAATTGCCCGAAGTGATCCGCTGGACCGCGCTCACCGCTTCAGCGGCAATGGTGCAGTCTCTCGGCAGCTCCAGACCAAGCGCACTGGGCAGGAAAACCAACTTGTCGGCACCGAGCGGCCGATACGAGTGAACGAAACCGACACGCGAGTATAGCTGGGGTTGGCGGGCAAGCCGCTTCTCAAATCCAGGCATACCCGAAACGACAGGTTCGACCGGTCGGCCACGCCTCAGTCGTAGCGCGCCAAATCCTTGATTGTCCGTCGCAGACAACGGAGATGATGCTTCATGAGTTTGATGTCATGAGCATAGTCAGATTCGGGGCAGAACTCGAAATCGGGATCGATGTGCAGGGTGTTGCGAGCAACGCACTCGAACAGATTGATGCCGTCATAAGCGGCAATGACATGGACGATGCTGTCCGCCAGATGGTGGATCGGCGATCCCGCCGCGTTTTGGTCCCTCATTTGATGAACGTGCCCGTGGATGCCGAGCAGCAGGTCCGTTCGCATGTAGCTGTTCAGGAGCAGCAGCGCATGGGCGGGTGAAACCGGAACCGCGAAACCCATCCTGTCCTCGAGAGGAAAGAGCCCGTTATCCGGGGTAGCCGCATTTTTCGTCATCGTCGGATCAGGCGATGGCGAAGAAGACGGCCAGAGCTCGCGTGACCGCCACCATGGCTTCGGCATCGAGGTGGCCGATCGGCGCCCCGATCTTGTCGCGCTTCACCGACATGGCCTTGTCCACCATGACCTGCGACCGCTTGCGCAAGCCATTGGCCGGTGTCGGGTCGATCGTCGTGCGGATGAGGGGCGCGTCCACCAGCGTACCCGACACCAGTAGTACCGTGACAGTGCCGGTCTGGTCGAACTGGTCGGACTGGATGATAAGAGCCGGTCGCGGCTTGCCGAAATCGCCGGGCAGCGCGATCGTCACCAGGTCGCCCCGGTTCACGCGTCGCCCTCGGGGTCGAGATCGATCAGGGCCGCATCCATGAAGGCGGCCAGATCATGATCCGCCGCGTCGGCCACCGCGACCACGAGCGCCTGTCGCCGGCATTCTTCCGCGAACCCCGGTCGTCGGGTATCGGGAACCCATATCTGGATGGGGCGCAGACCGGCCGCGCGCAGGGCATCGCGACGCTTCTGGACTCGTTGTGTTATTGGTGCCGGCACCGGGGTTACTCCACTTCAATTCGTTACATGTAACATAGGCCACGCCAACGGTTGCCGCAAGGAAAACGACCGGTTTTCTGGCGGGCGGTGAACGCCCTTGTCACAGCAGGTTTTGCCGCCAAGAAACCCGATCCCGAAATCAGTGCGTGCTTGGTCCCTGCCAACCGGCTTTTCTGACGGTTTCAGGTATGGCGCGTGGCCCGGTCAGTATTGTGCGTCCGTCGCAACGATCGTGATTTGCGTCTCATCGATCATGCGTCTGCCGCGCCGATCCGGCTCACGTAATGTGAGCCGCAAACCGCCCTTTATTGCAGTCCCGGGCGATCATCATTGCGAGCCGGTACAGCTATGGTCGTCAACGATGATCGTGAGCCAGGGCCGCGTCCGCTTCCCCGTCTCCCTCTCCGCCCAAAGGCAGCCTGCCAAAGCGCGTTCGGTCGATCCGCCTCATGGCGATGCACAAGGTCATAGCGGTGGCTGTGGATTTTTGGCCCATCGTGCGCCAGGCTGACCAGCGCTGGCGAGATCGCGCCGACTATGCGTGCCACGGTTCGATAGCTCGGGGCAAACACGCCACGCTCCGCCGCCGCCTTCTCCACCGTCCGCGTGATCTCCCGAACCCTGGATGCGGGTCGTTGGAGCGCCAACCCTTCCGCAAGCTTCAACGGGTCAGGTGGCATCGCTCGGCGCGTATGCCGATCGTTGCGTGGTCTCCGAACCAGGCCGGATAGCCCATGATCGAGATAGAGCTGTCGCCATCGGCGGCCAATTCGATATGCCAAGCCCGCTTCACGGCACACCGCCAGCAGCGGTTTCCCTTCCTCCAGATGGGGGTGGAGCTGCGAAAACCGCGCGAGCGCCGTTACGCGATCTTTCGGCGTCAATTCAGCTAGCGCGGCCCGCGTATCTTTGCTGCCAGAATCCATACTGGCCATTTATCATGGCAACAGGCGGCCAAATAGCGTGGCACTCAACATGACGGGGGAGGGCATTTAAACGCTCTTGGCCCTCCGTTTCGATCGCCGACGATCGGATAGGCGCGCGTGTTGACAGTCGGTGAGTTATCCTCGACCCGCTGGATGCGCATATAGAGGCTCTGCGCAACATCCTCCGCAGCCGGTTCGCCCACAATGCGCGCCAACCCAGTGCACAAGCGAGGGGCGCTCGGCGGCCAATAGGCGGGATAGGGCAATGGCGTTGGACAGCACGCAATCTA
>NZ_CP117161.1:0-80951 GCF_028538045.1 Sphingobium sp. AntQ-1 | reverse complement strand
ATGGAAACTGGTTCGCGCTCTGGCCCGGTGAACATCAGTTGGTCGATGACGATCCGCCGCCGCTCAGACATCATCGGCAACCTTGCCAACGATCTCGTGAGACCAGCGCTCTAGGCCGTCCTTCAGACCCGAAATGAAGGCGTCAACCCCTTTAGCGGCGGCTTCCGCGGCCAGCCATTCAGCTGCTTTAGCTAAGCGCGTGTTGTAAGGGCTTCCGAACAGATCAATCATTGCTGTTGCCATTTCGTGCGCCCGAAAGGCGATGCCGCTCTCCGTGATAACCTGTTCGATCAACGATGCGCGGGTCATCAGAAGCAAGCCTTCTTCGACCAAATGGCGCCTCACGAAAAACTCACCGGCACGAGCAGTGATCTCTGGGTGAAGGCTCTGCGGACCGCCCGCGTCGCCTGTGTGAACGACATAATAGTCTAACAGCGACATTGTCGCGACGTCGAAGGATTCAGGCGCGAAGGCGTCTAGAATTAGCAGTGCCCGTACGCCGGCTTCGAGCGGCGTGTTGAATAGTTGCGGTTGAGCAATTGGGAGACTCAAGCCCATGGCATGCGTCCGACATTAGCGAAGTGATGGCACGCCCCCTGCTTGACGCTGGGTGTAACGCGATTGTGCCTTCCAAGCGCACCGGTAACCTGGGCGGTCGACGCTGCTCCCATGATCTGCGTAAGCCGCTCGTAAAGCGACGCCTTATCCAGCGCGTGGTAGCGATCAATCACGCTCTCGTGCACGTCCTCGTCCACATTATCGATCTGGCTGGCGGGAAGATTGTCGCGAAAATGACGGCGAAATGCTTGGCGCTCGAGGTATCGACGACGAGCGTTGATGATCTGTGAGCCGTAGGTGACGTTGGCGACGACGTCCGCATAGCTTGTGAAGGGCGTCCCCCCAGCGGCGGCGAACACCGCCACGAGTTGGGTCACATAAGCGAACTCCTCATCAGTGATTTCGGTCGGCACTTCGTCCAAAGCAAATCGCGGTGCCTCGCCTGGATCAATATCGAGATGCTCGTGCAGGACGGCCCGCATCTGTGGCTTCTCCACCAATTCGCCCGCCTTCCAGAGTTCAACCTTCTCGAATGGGTAAGCTCGGACCGCCGCTTCCAGAGCTGAGGTTAGCGGGATTGGCGTGGTCGATATTCCATTGAGGCAGTAGGCGCTCCAATTATCGATCAAGAAGGCGGCGATGAGCGACGGTCGGTCGACCACCTTCTTTACGTCCCGAACCGCCGAATTGGGGCAGATGAAAATGTAGCTGGTCGGCAGCGTGAATTCGCCTTGATCCGCATAGTGGAACATTTTGCCGAGTTCGGTGATGAACTCGGCCTTGCTGAGGGGCGCCTTCAGATGCTTGCACTGATAATTATGCCATTCGCCGTCATACCGGCGGCTCGATAGAAAGCCGACCGCGTCACGACCCATATCGGCCGACGCAGTAGGACGCTCAAATCCGACGTAGGTGTCCGCAAGCTTCGCGAGCCACTTTTTGATGAGATCTTCAAGTTCGCTGTGCGATAGATTTAGGATCAGCCGATCTTCATTGAATGCCATCGTGCGCCATTGCCCCCTCCGCACTAGCCAGAGAACTGACCGAAATTCCTTTCTTGATCAAACCTTTTCGGCCCTGATATTTCGACCGACGGTTTAAAAATAGCTATTTTGGTCGCTCTCCAAAGCCATCAGGCGCTGACGGCCTAGTTACGGTATCTGCCAGAACCCTCTGCGCAGATCTACGAGCAGGGAGTTTTAGCGAAACCGATCGCTCCCAGTGCCGCTTTAACCTTATCGCCGCCTAGTTGGCAGTGGAACTGTGCCACGTGGCACACCCGGATCGGGGGCGTGACCCCACCCATGCTCTTGTTCAGGTCTGATGCGGCGCTCCGCATCCCGCAAAACCTTGTCGGGCACCGTCTCTATTTCAGCGCGATCGCGAAGGAACTGCCGCACCTCGCGCGCGAGTGAGCGATCCTCGTCCCTACCGCTCTGTTCAAGTCGATCCGCTGCGGCGCGATAGCGCGATTTAATGCCCTCCCACCTCGCGCGGGATTTGACAACAAACTCAGGCTGCTCCGCCCGGCCAAGCGCGATGAGCATCGCTTCTCGGGCTTGCCGCATATCCACATCGGTCGGCTGCCGGGAAACTCCTTTGCGAATGCGATCCCGGAGCTGGGTGAGCGCCATACTGGTGCCAGCCCTGCCCTGCCCGCGCGTGTAGCGAGGAGTCGCTTCCGCCTCGACTCCACGGCCGCGCAACGCCTCGGCAAACCCCTCGCGAAAACGAAACAGGTCTTCCCGGCGAGGATCGAACCGCTTGCGGTCAAAGCCTTCTGCCTGCACCGTCAGATGAACATGGGGACGCGGCGTATCGGTGTGCAACGCCATGAGATAATCGTGATTGTCGCCAATGAGCCGTTCCGCAATTTCGCGCACGGCCTGCTTCACCGTCTCCGGGTCTGTCCCTGCCGGCATCGAAAACACCATGGAGACAGCGGACACAGTCGCGCCGCGTCGCCAAGCTAGAGCCTCAGACCATTCTTCGGCGATCTGACGCGCCTCGGTCTTGCTGGAAAGCAGCTCGCCGTCGCGAGTTTCGAGCGGGATTTCCCCCTTACGGCCGATATAGTCCAGATGGGCCGCCAAATGCTCGGCTCCCTTCTTTCGACCTGTAACCTTCACCAACACTTCCGGCGTGCGACGTACGACCCGCGCGAGCGTTGCCCTTGCCGAACGGTCCATTGCCCACAGCGCGGGGGGGATAGAGGCAAGCCCCGTTCCCCTGACGAGATTGCCCGCATAACGAGCATTCGGATCGCTGACGAGGCGTGGACGGAAGCGAGGCTTCATCGCCTCCCACAGTTCTTCCTCATGCTCGCCAAAGGCCATCAGTCCGCGACCTTCCAGAAGTTGAGGTCGCCGCGCAGTGCATCACCTAATAAAGCCACCTGGTCGGCGATGTCCTCCCGCATATCGGCAATGCGCCGTAGCTCGCGATCGATCTGAAGGCCGCTATCCGCCATCATGGCAGCGTTACCCGCCTTCATCGCCTGGTTGAGATTGCGGCCTATCCGCTGAAGCTGCATCCGAACTGGCGCCACCGCGTCGCGGAAGCCATCATCGGCCCCGCTCTTTAAAGCGATGTGCCGGCGGACCAATGCCTTGATCCAACCAGCACGATCCACGCCCCGCTCGACCGCTCGCTGATCGATGACTGATGCTTCAGCATCTGTGAGACGAAGCGATACACGGTTCCCCGAGCCAGTTGCGCGCGGTGGTACACGCGGCGCCGGTGCCGTGTGCTTGACGGTCTGTTGAAGCACCGTTCGCAGTAGAGCGCTGCGCCCTCCCCTGCCCTCTGCGACCGCATCGAAAGCAGCCAGCAGTTCGCGATCGATGCGAAGCGTCAGCATCGCGCTGTCCTTGGTGGGGGATGTGGGTTGCGGTTCCAACGACATGGGCCAAAGGCTAATGTAATACGTTGAACGCCGCAATACCTATCCTGCCATTAAAAATCCCCCACTTGGAACGGCCTTCACGTGTGCCACGTGGCACACCATCAAGCTTAAAAGTCGGAATTTCGCGGAAAGGAAAAAATGAGCTTCGGATAGGCGCGGACGGCTGCCGAAGGCGGTAGCGCTTATCGCCAGCTTACAATGCGAGGAGCGTCTTCACCGTCGAAATGCAGCAATGCCTCCACGACGATCGCGCGCTGTCCCGCGATCTCGATGGTTGGGCGCTCCACTCGCTGCTTTGCTGGCTTCGACTTGCCGGAACGCATCGGAACCGGGGCAGGCGCTTCTACTGTCAGGGGAGGGGCGCTCTCGATCGCGCGCTCGACTTCGGCGGTACGGATCTCGTCCGTCGAAAGAGAGGGATTTCCCTTCGACACGTCGGCGGTGCCACGCTCGGTCTCAGCGGGTCCCAACTCGACATTGCCCAAATCAGGTTCGACCGGGGAGGGGACAGGAGCAGCCGTCTTCTTCGCGCCAATATCGCGCGCAAATCGCTCGCACGCCAGCACGGTCATATCTTCGACCGGCGTGTTCGCCACGAAGGCACGGGCCGCTGTATCATCCTTCTTCGCGGCCTGGGCCAGAGCGACCGCACTTCGCATCGAGATGTGGGAGAACAGCGCGCTGATATACTCGGGCGCTTTCGCAAGACCCTGATACCGAGTCAGCAGCGTGCGATTTCGTCCGGTCAGTCGCGCAAGTTCAGACAGGTTCCGCCCCTCGGCGACCTGACCCGTCACGAACGCGATCATATCGGCGGTCGATAAATCCTCGCGCTGGTCGTTTTCGATGAACTGGTCGATGCGAACCTGGGATAGATCGTCGCTTTTGCTGACGATCGCACGCACCTTGATTCCAAGCTTCCGGCAGGCACGCCAGCGCCGTTCACCAAACAGGATGCGATAGCGACCTTCTTCGTCCTTCGGAGCCAGGGTGATCGGCTGAAGCTGACCCCGCTCGCTGATCGTCTCGGCCATCTCGTCGATGGTGGTCTGATCGATCTCGCGACGCACATTGTCAGGATCGGGATAAATCTGCTCCGGTTCGATCAGCAGAACGCGATCGGCTTCCGCCACCGCAGCCTTCTCGCCAAAGACGTCGAAATCGTCGAAATTCATTATCCCTCGCTCCCGATCCGGGTCATGGCCTCTTCAAGGAAAGCACGCATAGGTGGCAACGAACTGCGCACATCCTTGCCGAACCGCCATACCGGAACATGCTCTTGAATAGCCTGGCTGTAATGCGCGCGCTCGGGCAGATAGTTGGTGAAGAGGTTCTTCCCGATCTTGCTCTTGAGCGCTTCAAGCATCTTCATTTGATGGCTGTCATTCGGCCGCACCCGGTTCGGCACCAGGCCAGCAACATGAATGGGCTTGGTGCGCCGTTGGTTCACCGTTGCGATCGAATCCGACACCTGCTTCGTCGCCGCAGGACCGAAAGGTCCAAGCTCAACCGGAACGATCAAGTGGTCGCATATCAGCAGCGCGGCGAAGTTGATCCACGACCACGACGGCGGCGTGTCGATGATGCAGAAATCGAAGTGCGGGCTGAGGACCGGAAAATTCTTCCGCACATTGCTAAGTGCGGTCGGATAGGAGGCATCATATTCGCCCCCCATCCGATTGGAATAAATCGCGAGCCGGGGCAGCCCGTCAGGAGCAGCATAGTCCGCTTCAAACAACGGCTTGCACGAACCCTGGCTTTCAAAATCGCTGAGCGCATCGGTGGCGTTGCACTGGCGGTCGAGGTCGAGCACGAGAACGCGATGTCCAGCGTCGGCCAATAGCCAAGCTAGATGGCAGGCGATCGTGGTCTTGCCGGCGCCGCCCTTCTCGACATTAATTGCAATGGTCCGCACGCGTTAGAAGCCCCGATCCGAACGGTTGTTGGTCCAATGGTCATGACCGCGATAGTTGGCATCCGTTCGCGTATTGCGCCGGGCCTCTTCATCGGGTGTGTCGCCGCTCCAGGTGCGAGCGCCACGATATTTGCCGTCGCCGGTGACGATGGCCCACGCAATCAAGGCGAAAAGCCCGATCGTCAGTAGATTGTCCCACATCACTCGCCTCCGTCACGCCTTGATGAAAGGCCCATCCTGTAATAAGTGGTATCCGAAATCGCGTCAATAGGTGGTATCAACAATCGTGGACACGGAATGACCACTAGCAAATCCGGACACGCAGGTCGCCCGCGGATTAACGGCGAGAAGACGATGGCGCGTTTTCCTGACGGCACGCTGGGCAGGATCAAGGCTGTGCTGCGAGAGGGCGAGAACCAATCCGACTTCCTGCGCGATGCGGTGGAGCTGGAATTACGCCGTCGGGAAGGGCCGCCAGTAGGCGGCCCGATAGGCACTAACTCCTCTCGTCGACGCCTTTAGCCAGGACTGCAAAACCGTCGGCGATAACTTCAACCGTGTAGCGACGGCCTTCGGGCGTGTCATAGGAGTTCTGGCGAAGCCGACCGGCAATATGTACCAAGTCGCCTTTTTGTGCTTTGGCACCGCGCTCGATCATCTTGCCGAATAGCGAAACCTCGTTCCAGTGGGTATCTGTCGCCCACTCGCCATTGTCCTGGCGGTTATAATTGGAGGCGACGCTGATCTTCGTCACCTTGTCATATTCGGTGATCTTGCCGACCCGCCCGATGATCCGAAATTCCGCGATGTTCTGCATGGTCTTGTCCTTCCAATCGATCAGGCTCGTTCCTGATGGGAATTGAAAGGGTGCGCAGCCGTCGCGATCCAGTGAAAAAACGGAGGGTCCGCATGGCGGAAACCGTAGCGAAGCGATTATTCACTTGATCGTATGAGGCGGCCAGCGCCCATATGCCCATCAGTTCAGGAACAGCCGAGTGAAGCTGGGACAAGAGTGCCACTTCTCGCGGGCGAAGTAAGTCTGTCGGGTTGGCACGATGTCATGGGTCGATAGATCGAAGGATGCAGCCATGCACTCTTAGTCGAAACAGGCGCTATGGTTTGATTAAGCATCGATTTCGACGTTTCGCCAAGCACAGCTTCGCTATTCTGGCGCTGCCCATGCCGCCTGCTCCCGCTGGGGAGCATTCGCGACGGCGTAGCCGGCGCGTCCTGAGCGTGCGTTATGCGTGATGCTGCAGGTGAGGAATGGCTTTTCGGGATTGTCGCCGTCAGGCGTTTAAGCGTTGGCCGGCTAGGCCAACTCCTTTGAGCCTATTTATATATGAATCTGTTAGCGGTTCAGAACCAGTTTGAGACTCACGCTCTCTACGGTCGATCGCATCTCCCAGCTTTGCGAGGATCTTGCGCAGCGGGCCGTCAATCGTCGCTTCGGCAAGCTCACGGCAAGACAGCGATTTGAGCATGAGCTGCATATCCTCGATATGATCGAGACGCCGTTGCACCTCGTCCTCCGGCACCGGCGCGGGGCGTAGCCAACGCGGAAGGTATGACAACACTTTGGCCGGCAGGAGGGGGCGATAGGCGTTGGATGTTTGCTTGTAGCGCGGTCCAGG
Source organism: Sphingobium sp. AntQ-1 (assembly GCF_028538045.1). NCBI lineage: Bacteria > Pseudomonadati > Pseudomonadota > Alphaproteobacteria > Sphingomonadales > Sphingobiaceae > Sphingobium > Sphingobium sp. AntQ-1. Next base: position 73,939 of record NZ_CP117161.1, on the reverse strand, counting down.
CCCTTGCCCCTCTACCCGATTGAACCGGCGCTGCCGCGCCAAGAAGCCGATTGCCTCCAAAATGGTCAGCGCCCTGCAAATCGTCGCACGGCCCAGACCTGTCGCATCGGCAAGGTGATCGTAGCTGGGAAATACCTGGCCTCGGTTCAGTCGCGCCAATGTCAGTATCTCTTCATACACGCGCACGGCGCTCGAAGTGAGCCGGGCGATAAGGCGCTCGGCCGCGCTCAGTTCTTTTGCCCCGGCACGCTCATCCCGCCGCAGCCGCCGTGCAGCATCAAGCGTCTTGCGTGCAACATGAAGCAGGCGATCTGTCTCGCCTTTCGCCGGGACCGCGAAGAAGGCTTCCTCGAACGTACCGGCTTCCACACTATCGCGCCGGACCGGCGCCCCGGTCCTATGCGAAGCGCCTGAGCGCGCAGGTTTGCGCCTGACACCCATGCTGCCCAGGGCAGCCAGGGCCGCATCTCCTACTGATAGAGCCATATTCCATCTCCAACTGGAGACTGGACCAGGCAAAACTCATCCGTGGCGCGAAGCACGCTCCCTTGAACCAAAGCTCAGGAACAGGTATGAGAAGGATGTCTTACGTCCCGATCGATGCCGCCAAGCATCGCTCATCACGTTCCAGGGTGCCCGGCCTTCGTGCCGGGCATTCGTTTATGTGGTCACAGCCGATCCCCATGACTGCCGCCCCATGCGATCAGTTCGAGGGTATTTTTGGCCGAATAGGGGCAGCGACGAAACCGTTACTATTCGTGCTTTCGATGACCGATGCCCGGAAAAATTCGTGCTTTCGGCGACCATTGGAAATCCGGTTCGTGCTTTCGACGACCATCATTCGTGCTTTCGGCGACCGCCATTCGTGTTTTTGACGACCGTATAGGTGCCCATCAAATGACTGATTCGGTGTAGAGAAAAAGACAGGTCAGGCGTGCTGCAGAAGCGTGCGCGGCGTAATCTTCACACTGGCTGCACCGGCATTCCTGCGAGGGCGCGAAGTGCCCGAAGTTGCGGCGCTATCAACCAATTCGAATGAAAATCCCGGAACAATGCCTTCATCGGCTATGCGCTTCAGCTCATAGCGGAAGTGCTTGAGAGAACTTTGATAGCCGGTCTGCAGACGAAGCTCTTCGAGTTCCACTTCGATCGGCTCATGCCCACAGGCAGATCGCGCGACCTCATAGAGGCGGCGTTCGATCGGCCCTAGCTGGAAATAGGTCGGATCATAGTCGAGCACGCGCCGGTCGCGCAGGATCGCGCGATACAGCCAGTCGCACAGTCGCACCTTGATCGCCTTGAGCCGCTTATCGCCCTTTGCCGTCTTGGTGTAATGGAGCTGGGCATCGGACAACCATGAGAAGAAACCCGACTGGCCTTCGCCGCCCGCTTCGATGTTGGTCTTGATCTGCGTGCCCTGTAGCCGTTCCAGCGCGTCCGACAATCTCGAATACGAACGCGCAGACCCGCTGACACCAGTTACACGGAATAGGTCATGCGCCGTGAAATAAAAATCCTGCGATACCTGCTCACCAGCATCGAGCTTGGCGACCATGAGGCTCGCAACATACAAAAGCACCTCCTTGTCGTAGATCGTCGCTACGCCTTTAGGTGTGCAGACGATCTCGATCGACACGGACTCGGTCTTATACTCAAGCGGCTTGGTCCACTTTGTCTTGCTGAGCGCAAAAAACGGAAAAGCCATTAGCGACCGCTCACCGCGAACTTCTGTCAGCAGAGGACTGTCAAATGCGAACAGGTCGCCTTGGATGGCCACGTCCTGGCTCATGCGACGAGGCAGGCTTTCGATCGGTCGCCGAAAACACGAAGAATGCTGGGTAAGCGGCGTGCGTGAAGACCAAAATAGCGCTCTATGAGCCCCGAGTTCGTGCTTTCGACGACCGTTTGCTTTTCACCTGGGGCAGCATTCGTGCTTTCGGCGACCAGCGCCTTTGAATGTGCGCTGACCTGTCTCACAAACGATCGTTTTTGATGTGCGATCATATGAGAACGTCTAACAGACGCTGCATCGTTCTCAAAACGCATTCTCTATTCGTGTAGGCTGTGCTAGGCGTCGCTGGTGAGTTTTGAGAACAAAACATGCTGATTGGCTACGCCCGGGTATCTACCGCTGAGCAGGACCTGGCTCCGCAGCTTGGCCCTTTACGGGAAGCTGGATGCGAGAAGATCTTCTCAGACAAAGCGAGCGGCGCGAAGACGGCCCGCGCCGGCTTGGCTGATGCGCTGTCGCACGCCCGCTCCGGGGATGTTCTGGTTGTATGGAAGCTCGATCGGCTTGGTCGGACAATGAAGGGCCTCGTCGACCTTGCGGCGGAACTTGCTGAACGCGGCATCGGTCTTCGATCGCTCACCGATGGCATCGACACGGCCGGCAGTGCTGGCAAGCTCGTCTTCCATATCATGGCCGCGATGGCGGAGATGGAGCGCGATCTTGTTCGGGAGCGAACGATGGCCGCACTGATCGTGGCGCGCAGCGAGGGTCGGGTAGGCGGGAGAAAGACGGTGATGACGCCCGAACGGCTTGCGGCGGCGCGGAAGCTACTCGCCTCTGGCATGAAGGGGCGGGAAATTGCGACGGCGATCGGCGTCTCGGTCCCGACGCTCTACCGTCACTTGCCGGCATCCACGAAGGATCGAACGTGGGAGGGTAGCGGAACTTAGCACCGACCGTGAAGTTGGCTACCGGCGCTTTCTTGATTCGTTAACCAAGATCGTGGGCTCAGGACGGAGACAGCGCCTCAAGGATGCCGCACTCGGCAACCGTCCCGTGCCCACATTTCTCGATAATGGGTCGTGCGGCTGAGCGGAACAGAAAAGTGTCATAAGGAGCCGTTTGGCTCAATGCAGCGATAGATAGTGGCCGGGTGAACATTGAAGGTCCTGGCGACGGAGCTGATTGATTTGCCCTCCAGAACAAGTTGGCGAGCAAGCTCGGCCTGATCGGGTCGCATTTTCTTTGGGCGTCCGAAGGTCACGCCGCGCACCATAGCCGCCTTTCGACCCTCGTCGGTTCGGCTCAATATTAGAGACCGCTCGAACTGGGCGATCCCGGCGAATACGGTCATGATCATCACGCCAGACGGGGACGTGGTATCGGCCCAAGGTTCATCAAGCGATTGTAATCCTGCCTGCTTTTCCCTGATACGTTCCGCGATGTGCAAGAGTTCGATGGTGGATCGCGCCAAACGATCGAGGCGGGTGACGACGAGAACATCGTCTTTGCGCAGGTGGCCCATCAGCTTTTCAAGCTCGAGCCGGCCACGAGCGGCCCCTGATATTTTCTCGTCGAACATCATTTCACAGCCAGCCTCCGAGAGCCGAGCGCACTGGATGTCCAGGTTCTGATCCTCGGTGGAGACGCGCGCGTAGCCGAGCTTCATGCGGAGGCTCCCGCCATTGTGCGAAAGTTGCTGCAAAACGACTTTATTTCGCACATATATTTTGCGAAGAAATTCGCCTTGTTTATCGGCATCGGCCGTCCCCTTCGCAAAAGTTGGAAGTTTCGCACGGTATGCCCACCCGTCACCTCACTGATGCCCAGCGTCAGGGCTTTTCTCGCTTCGACGGCGAACCGTCGGCCGACCAACTCGCGCGATATTTCCATCTGGACCAAACTGATCGCGACCTCATTGGAACTCTGCGCGGAGACCATAATCGGCTCGGCTTCACCGTGATGCTGACGAGCGCCCGGTTTCTGGGCGCATTTCCAGTCTCTCCTTCCGAGATCCCCGCGTCGGTCCTGGCGACCGTGATCGAACAACTCGCTCTTGAGCCCGCCACGGACGTGGACGCCTATTTTGCGGGAAGCCGGCGCATCCGGCACCTCGCGCTCATCCGGACGCACTGCGGCTTCACGGACTTTGGCGACAACGCGGTGGCGCGTTTCCGATTGACCAGATGGCTCTACGCCCTTTGTTGGAGCGGCGACGAGCGGCCCGGCCCCTTGATTGATCGAGCGGCGGCCTGGCTGATCGCCAACAAGGTGCTGCTGCCAGGCGTCACGGTCGTCGAGCGATTGGTCGGCAGAATCCGCGATCGTGCGCGGACCAGGCTTTGGCGCCATCTGGTCGCCAGCTTGAGCGATGACCAACGCGCGCGCATCGCCGCCCTGTTTGACGATGGCGACACATCCACGTTCGCCGCCTTGGACGCGCTGCGGACAGTGCCCTCCAAGCGCATGCCGACCGAGCTCTTCCGTCACCTTGATCGGCTCGATGCGGTCCGGGCGTTCAATCTGCGGCCGGCGCCACCAAGGGGTGTTCCCGCGACAACCCTTGAGCGGCTCGCGCGGGTAGCGCGTGTCAGCAAGCCTTCGGCCATTGCGGCCCTTCAGGAGCCTCGTCGAACCGCGACTGTAGCCGCGCTCTTCCATACGCTCGAAGCGGCGGCCCAGGACGATGCCGCCGAGCTGGCCGAGGTTCTGCTTGCCGATTTGGTGAAGGGGGCCGAAGCCGCCGACAAACAGGACCGTCTGCGCAGTCTGCGCGATCTCGATGGCGCCGCGATGCTGCTCCACGCGATGGGTCTGTTGGTTTTGACCGACGATGTCCTGCCCCTCAATGAATGGAGAGATGTGCTCTTCGAGCGGTTGCCCCGTCCCGACATCGAGGCCGCCATGTCCAAGGTGGAGGCGATCGCCAAGCCCGCAGAGAGCAAGCCCTACGACCAACTGCGGAGAAAGTGGCGGGGTGCCCGGAAATTGTTCTTCGAAATCACCAACCGCATCGAGACCGACGCCGCCCCGGGCGGCAAAAACGTCAAGGCCGCGATCAGCTACCTCAAGGGCGTAGACGACTGGTCGTCTCTCGCCAAGATGCGCGGCGCACCGACCGCTGCGATCCCAAAGGCGTGGAGGCAACATGTCCTGGATCATGAAGGCAGTGTGCGGGACCCGAAAGCCTATGTCTTCGCGATCATCGATGCATGGCGTCTCGCGATCAAGCATCGCGATGTGTTCGCCAAGCCCGGCATCCGATACGGAGATCCTCGGCGCGGGATGCTCGAGGGCGAGTCCTGGCACAATTCCAGGTTGATGGTGGCACGCGCCCTGGGCCGATCTCTGGAAGCCGACACTGAGATTGACGGTCTCTCCCGCCTTCTCGACGAGGCATATCGACATGTCGTCGCGCGCGCCGGCCACAATCCTGACCTGCGTTTCGAGACGGTCGCCGACAAGACCGGGATTGTGGTCACGCCCCTCGACAAGCTTGATGAATCCGAGAGCCTTCGTGCGCTGCGCGGCGCCGTCCAAACGCGCATGCCGAAGGCGGGGATGCCCGACATCTTTCTTGAAGTCATGGCGCGAACCGGATTCGCCAAGTCCTTTACCCATCTGAGCGAGCGTCAGGCCACCGTCGAGCACTTCGAGATAAGCCTGTGCGCAACCCTGGTCGGCGGCGCCTGCAACATCGGTCTTGAGCCAGTTGTGCGCCCGGAAATTGCGGCTCTGCGTCGCGACCGGCTGTCTTGGGTCAATCAGAATTTCATTCGGCCTGAGACCATAGCTGCGGCGAACGCCGCGATCGTTGCCGCCCACAATCGCCTGGATATCGTTCGCCACTGGGGCGCCGGAGAGGTGGCCAGCGCGGACGGAATGCGGTTTGTCGCTCCGTCGAGCGCCATACATGCCGGCCCCAATCCCAAATACTATGGCCAGGAGCGCGGCGTCACTTGGTACAACATGATTTCCAATCAGTTCAGCGGGCTGGCCGGAGCGGTCATCCCCGGCACCTTGCGCGACAGTTTGGTCGTCCTGGCTCTCCTGCTGGAGCAGGAAACCGAGCTCGATCCTCTGGAGATTATGACCGACACCGCTGCCTATTCCGACGCAATTTTCGGCCTGTTCTGGCTCCTGGGCTACCGATTCAGCCCCCGTCTGGCGGACATCGGCGGCGCGAAGCTGTGGCGCATCGACCGCCAGGCGAGCTACGGACAATTCGATGAGATTGCCTGGGGCAGGATCAAAATCAATCTGATTAGGGAAAACTGGTCCGACCTGATCCGTTTGGCCGGGTCGATCAAGCTCGGCCACCTCAAGGCCGCAGGCGTCATGCGCATGCTGCAGGTCAAAGACCGCCCAACGACCCTGGCCAAGGCCCTGTCTGAACTGGGGCGCATCATCAAGACGCTGCACATCCTGCGATACATCGACGACCGACCGTTCCGCCGACGGATCTTGTTTCAGCTCAACCGGCAGGAATTGCGCCACAAGCTCGGTCGGCGCGTCCATCACGGCGATCGGGGCGAAATCAGAAGCCCTTTGCGTCAAGGCCAAGAGGAGCAGCTCGGGGTCCTCGGTCTCGCCCTCAACTCCATCGTCCACTGGAACGCTGTCTACATGCAGGAAACCGTGCGCCAACTCAGCGAGGCCGGGGCGCCACCGCTGCCCGCCGATATCGCTCGACTCTCGCCGATATTCTGGCGTCACATCAATTTCCTCGGGAGCTACGACTTCTCCGTGCCCGACGCCGTCGCAAACGGCGGCCTCAGACCGCTACGCCAACCTAATTCCGAATGGGACTTTTGAAAAGAAATAATGCCCCTTACGACACTTTCTTGTTCCGCTCAGCCGCACGACCCATAATGCGCGCTAGCTGTAGCGGCTCGCAATGATGATCGCCCGGAACTGCAATAGAGGGGGCTTTCGCGCTTGAATTATGTGAGACGCTGGCGATCAGCCGGCGCACGTTCGGTGAGACGCAAATCACATTCGATGCGACGGACGCGAGATGTTCACCGAGCGGCGCGGGATCGCGGACACGGCGGTCAAAGCGGTAATCCTGCCGCGCGCATATCGTCGGTCAGCTCGCGCGCACGAGCCGGATCAAGCCCGCCCCGGAGCAGTTGCCGTATCTCCGCCGGCTTGGCGTCGAACTGGTCCGCCAGGCTCTTCGTATCGTAGCCGTGGCGGGTAAGCTGGGGTTCGAGGTCGTCAATCTGGCGTGACAGCACACCCTCTACGGTAGCGGCATCGATCGGTTTCACGCTGGCCTCGAACCCGGCTTCGAACGCGCGCACGAGATGGCGGCCGATCTGGAGCGGTGTCTTAAGCTTGGCGGCGAGCAGGATCGCGGCGTCTTCGGTCAGCACGGCATCGGGTTCTATCCCCGGCGACAGTGCGGTGCGCAGCGCCCAGTCGATATAGTCGCGCTGCCGATCGCGCAGGCCGCCAAACTCGAACACGGTCGTCCGGTCGCCGATTTCCTCCATCAGCGGGCGTTTCAGGTCGTTGCGCAGCTTCGGATGGCCGACGAGGATCACGGCCAGTTGACCGCCGCCCTCGGTGACAAGCTCAACGAGGCGCTTGAGCGCGGTCAGCGTCTTTGGGTTGAGGTCGTGGGCGTCGTCGACGAACAGCGCGACCGGTCGCTTGGCCTTGCGAAACAGCTCCTGCAAATCGCGTTCGCGCCGTTCCGATTGGCTTGGGATCGAGACGGTCTTCTCAGACGAAAGATCATAGAACAGCGCTGCAACCAGCAGCGGCACCGATATCTTGGCCTTTTCCAGGCTGAGCGCGCGCGAGACGATCACACGGCCCTCGCGCTCTAGTTCTTCGCGCAGTCGCCGCGTCAGCACGGTCTTGCCCGAGCCGATGGTGGCCGTAAGCGCGATCAGGCGACCACCTGTGATCGCGGTCTTCAGATCATGGGTAAGCTGGGCATGATGCTCGGTCTCGAAGAAGCCGAGATCGACCGGGGGCCGGGCCAGCCCGTAATAGCGCATCACCTCGGTCTGCATCAGCCGCTCCGTCTGTGGCCGGGCGGGAATCGCCTGCGGATTTCATCCATCACTTCGGGCCGGGACAGCGTGCGCGCGAGCAACGCGTCGATGAAGGCGCGGTCCTCTTCGCAAAGGCCGCCAAGCGGCAGGCGCAGTTCCTCGGATATGGCGAAGCGTGCCTTGAGCGGCGTGGCGAAGGTGAGTTCGGCGAACGGATCTGGATCGGCGAATGGCCGGGCCGGCACAGGTGCGATCCCATCGGTGGGCTTGCGACCGATCACCACGATGTCGTCCTCGCCCGTCAAGACCGAGCGAGGGATTCCGATCTTCGTCGCCAGCGCATCGACGCGATCCGCGCGGACCTCGCGCCGGCTCTTGCGATGCTTGCGATAGCGATGCAGCGGCACCGGCCCTCCGACCGGATCGAACGGGCCGTATCGGTCATCGCCATGCTCGACCCATAGCTCCTGGTCGAACAGCCCCCACCAGACGACAACCGTTTCGCCGGCCACTTCGGACGTGACCTCATAGGTAACGCCGGCGACGGTCAGCCGGCAGTCGAGGCCGACCTTGCGGCGCTCTGGCTCGCGCGCGAATGCGCAATAGCGCTCCCAACTGCACATGGCGCAAATGCCGCCATCGGGCAGGTGGCCGAGCCAGTCGTCGATCCGAGAATGCGGCTCGCGACGATGGTCGCCGCTGTTGTAGGTGGCGATGTAGCGCGCCAGCCAGCGATTGGCCTCCTCCTCGCTGGCGGGTTCGTGAAAGTGGTACAGCGTCTCGTGCGCTTCCTTGACAGTGCGGAACGGGCGCTCGACTTTCCCCTTGGCGCGCGCGGTCGTGCGGCGTCCGTCCGACCCTGCTGGCATGTGCGGAGTGACGGTAATCCCGAGACATTCCATGACCCCCTTGAACACGCTCGATTTGCCGACCGGGCCGCCATCGAGCTGGATGTTCTCCGGAATACCTCCAAACGGATTGTCCTCCTTTGGTGCCATCGCACGGAACAGGAAGCGCAGCGCCGCCTCGGCATCCTCCCCATAGACGAGCGCATATTCCTGGTAGACGACGCCCGACCGGTCATCGACCACCGAGAACAGCATCAACGTAGGCGCGCCATTACGATCGGGATCGATCCAGGTCGGGGCCTTCAACTGCTTGAGATCCGACGGGCTCATGTCGAAATGCCAGAGCATGTTGGCGCGTTCGGCCTGATAGCGCACCGCAGCCGGCTCGCGCGTCATCCGCTCGGTGTCGTATCCCCGTTGCCGCATGTGCCGGTTGAGTGTCGAGGCAGCCAACCGACCTGCCGGCAGCTTCACCAGACCGCGATCGGGGGTCTCGACACCGTGTTCGGTGACGATTTCGAGGATACGCTTCGTCGAGAGACGACGGCCTTGACGGTTGGTCGTGCGGCTCTTCATCGCCGCAACGACCTCACACCACCATTCGATCTCGCCGGCAGGCATGGTGCGCGACAGGCCACGATCGGCACGGTGTGCGTCCTTCGGCCTTCGCTCGCCGCGCAACAGCCGGTAGAGCGTAGCGCGGCTGATGTCGTAGAGTTCGGCGGTCGATGTCATCAGCGGCTGCCGCTCGGGATGCCTTGCCGGCAATGCCGCCAAACGACGTCGGAGCGTCACGATCGCCTCGATGGGGACCGTGACGCCCGCGCTCATTATGCAGCCTGGCTTTGCGGTTGCCGAGTGGGACCCGCATCGAGCAACGCCTGCCCCGGCGCCTTGGGGGTGCCGTCGCCGTTGACATAGACATACAGGGTCGTGGTCGTGATCCCGAGCCGCTTAGCGACATCAGCCGCGACGACACCTCGATCGGACATCGCCGCCATCGCCATCGTCAGCGTCGCCCGGTTCATCTTGCGCGGCCGACCGCCCATGCGACCGCGCGCGCGCGCCGCAGCAAGGCCGGCATGGGTACGCTCGGCGATCAACTCGCGCTCGAACTCGGCGAACGCCGCGAAGATGCCGAAAGCGAGACGGCCATTGGCAGACGTCGTGTCGATCTGCGCGCCGGCACCTGCCAGCACCTTCAACCCGATCCCGCGCGACCGGAGATCCTCCGCCGTCGTCACCAGATGGCGCAGATCGCGGCCGAGGCGGTCCAGCTTCCAGATGACGAGCGTGTTGCCCGGCTGAAGCGCCTTCAGGCAGGCGGTCAGGCCAGGCCGCGCATCGTGGCGACCCGATGCCATATCCTCATAGATGCGCGACGGATCAATGCCGGCCGCGAACAGCGCGTCGCGCTGCGGCTCCAGCGTTTGCGTGCCGTCCGACTTGGACACTCGGATATAGCCAATGAGCAATGCGTACCCCGCCAGAAAAGACTACCGGCATGGTGCAAGATGGCGCTGGTTTTCACAACGGGTTTTCTTGCTCTTTTCGGATTGCCGGGACCGGCATTGTCAGACCGCGAGAAAACCGCTCGTTTTCCTTGCGGAGCCAACTTCGGCACGGTCGGCAGAATTCGCCAACTATCGGCTTAGCCGATGCATTCAGAGCTTCTGGAAGCGGACGCTTTCTGATGCGGGATTGTGGCACCGTAAACTTGCCGAAAGCTATGGTAGTCTGCTGGTGTCACAACCGACCGGTTATGACACCAGCAGCGTTACGGACTAGAACGGCGAAACAGTAAACGTGTCGGCGTGATCAGTCGGGGATCAGTGCCCAACCACGCAGTTGCAAAGTCGCCATAGTCGTCAGCGCAGACACGTCAGTTTCGACACTCTTTCCTACCGTAGCGGGGTCGATCCCGTTTCCGATAAGAGCTTGGCTGCATACCCGAACGGATACACCCGCCTTTTTCAACGCCTCAATTAAGGCAAGGTTGGGGTTCGCAGCTACTCCCGTCTTTGTCGCATAGGCGCGATCTTCGGTAACGATGGGCGTCGCCGGACCGTGGACGATCACGACGACATCGCCTTGTTCTGGACGAACGCCATCGTTGCCCAGCAGGTTCAAAAAGCGGGCGACCTTCTCCAGCGATGGATTGATTTTATCCGGCGTTGCCGCGGCCTTGGTCACATTGAACAGCACGCGATAGCGCAACTTGCGATCGGGCCGTTCCGCAGCACCTTCGACGGGTGTGATCGCGCCATATCCCGGTATCACCGCCTGCCTAGGCACGCCGGCTGAAGCACTGACGCTGCTCATGAGTGACAAGCATCCTGCAAGAGCAATGATTGGCATACGCATCCGCTTTTTCCTTCTTCAGCCGAAATGATCAGCCAACTCTCGCAAAAACGGCCGCACCGATGTTTTGCGGTCGAACCACGGACGGCGTCTCGCGCGGTCGCACTGGGCGGGGGGCCGGGGCCGTTTGGGGAGCCGACAGATCGTCGGCTCCGAACATCGCCTCCAGGGTTCGCACACACAGTGCGGCTGCATCGTCGGCAAGACGGTAGTGAACCTGCTTCGCCTCACGCCTGGTCTTCACCAGATCGGCGCGCCGCAGCTCGGCAAGCTGCTGACTGAGCGCTGGTTGGGTCACGCCCGTGGCCGCCTCGATGTCCGCCACCTGCCGTTCGCCACCCAGCAGATAGGACAGGATCATAAGGCGCTGCGGCTGCGCGAACACGCGCAGCTTCTCGACTGCAACGTCGGCAAGCGCGCGGGACTGGTAGATCGCCATCACCGGTCAGCCTTCGTCTGGTGAAACCAGTCGGCGCCTGCGTTCCCCGGCAAAGCGGGAGGCAGGAGCACGTCGTCGCCCGGCTGCCAGTCAGCGGGCGTATAGGCCTCGCCATCGGCCGAACGCTGCAACGCCCTGACCGTGCGAAGCATCTCGTCGACCGAGCGCCCGACATTCATCGGATACCAGCTGAGTGCGCGGATAATGCCTTTGGGATCGATGAAGTAGGTTGCACGTACCGTTGAGGCATCGCCAGCCTGCTCGTCGAGCATGCCGTAGGCATACCCAACCGCCATCGACGGATCCTCGATCACCGGAAACGGCACCTCGACATCAAAAACGTCGTGGATCGCGCGAAGCCAGGCGACATGAGAGTAGAGGCTGTCGACCGACAGCCCCAACAATACGCAATCCAGCTCCTCGAATTGAGGGGCCGCTTTAGCCAAGGCCACAAACTCGCTCGTGCAAACCGGCGTGAAGTCAGCAGGGTGCGAGAAAAACACAATCCAGCGCCCACGATACTGATCGAGCGCAATCTCGCCCTGAGTGGTGCGGGCGGTGAAGTTCGGGGCTGCATCCCCGATGCGCAGCGAGCGCGGCATGTTCGCTTCCATCATTTCCATTCCTCCCAAATGGCACGAACACCCCGTTGACGCAATACGCTTACACAGCTACATAAACCATGAGTTTGTTTAAATGGAGATGGTCATGGACCCGGTTTTGAGCGAAGCCAACGCCCAGATCAGACGCGCAAAAGCGGCCGGATCGCCGGTCGTTCAGTCCTTCTTTGATGAGCCTACCAACACAGCGACCTACGTCGTTTGGGACGTGGCGACGAAAAAGGCTGCGATCGTCGACAGCGTCCTCGATTTTGACGCCGCGGCTGGCCGGACCAAAACCGCGTCGGCGGACGCAGTGATCGCTTACGTGCGGGATCAGGGACTGACGGTCGATTGGCTGCTGGAAACCCATGCTCATGCCGATCACCTGTCTGCGGCACCTTATCTTCAGCAGGCGCTTGGCGGGCAGCTCGCGATCGGTCGTGAGATCATCCGGGTTCAGAACGTGTTCGGCAAAATCTTCAACGCCGGCACCGATTTTGAGCGCAACGGTTCCGAGTTCGACCGGCTGTTCGAGGACGGCGACCGCTTTGCCATCGGCAACATCGACGCCATTGCGCTGCACGTGCCCGGCCATACGCCGGCGGACATGGCCTATGCGATTGGGGACGCGGTCTTCACCGGCGATACGCTCTTCATGCCCGATTACGGCACCGCGCGGGCAGACTTCCCTGGTGGCGACGCACGCCAGCTATTCCGCTCGATCCGCCGGCTCATGCAGCTGCCGGACGAGACGCGCCTGTTCCTCTGCCACGACTACAAGGCGGTGGGTCGCGACCAATATGTCTGGGAGACGACTGTAGGCGCACAGCGTGTCGGCAACGTGCATGTCCACGAAGGGGTCAGCGAAGACGACTTCGTCGCGATGCGGACCAGTCGCGACGCCACCTTGTCGATGCCGAAGCTCATCCTGCCCTCGATCCAGGTGAACATGCGCGGTGGTCATCTGCCGGAGCCGGAAGCCAACGGCACCCGCTACCTCAAAATTCCGCTGGATGCGCTGTGATGCCAGGCTTTCCCCATGCCATGCCGCTCGAAGGCTTCATCGGCGGGCTGATGATCGGTGTCGCCGCGGCGATCATGCTGCTGGGCAACGGGCGCATCGCCGGTGTCAGCGGCATGTTCGCAAGAGTTTTGGGTCTTACCGATGGAGGTCCACCATGGGCCCTCGCGCTGCTCTTTACCGCGGGTCTGCCCTTGGGCGCGGGTATTGCTGCGGCCAGTTTGGGCGTGAAAGCCAGCTTTCCGGCATCGCTTTCGCTGATTGCCGTCGCCGGTCTGGTCGTCGGTATCGGAACGCGGCTTGGGTCCGGGTGCACCAGTGGTCACGGCGTATGCGGCCTGTCCCGCCTGTCGCCCCGGTCCATCGCCGCGACCGTCACGTTCATGGCGACCGGCGTCGTCACGGTCACGATCATGCGTCTGTCCGGGGTGATACTGTGATGCGCCAGAACCTCATTTCACTCGCTAGCGGGACGCTGTTCGGCGCCGGCCTTGCCATCTCCGGAATGATCGATCCGGCGCGGGTGCGCGCGTTCCTCGATGTCACCGGCGCGTGGGACCCGACCTTGGCGTTCGTCATGGCAGGCGCGATCCTGCCGATGGCGATAGCCTGGTTCGTCGTGCGGCGTCGCTCGACCCCGATCGCGGCCGAACAATTCCACACGCCCGCCACCTCGCCGATCGACCGGCGCCTCATCGGCGGTGCGGCCTTGTTCGGCATAGGCTGGGGCATCGTCGGATTGTGCCCAGGTCCCGCCATTGCCGCACTGGCGATCCAGCCTCTGCCGGCACTGGTCTTCATCGCTGCAATGGCCCTCGGCGTTGCCGTCCACCGCTTTGCATTCACTTCCCGCCGTTCGGCCTGATCAGACAGGAGACATCACATGGCTTTCAAGGCCCAGTCGGCCCGAAGCTGCGATTTTGGCCATGTTGGAGAACAAAGATTGAACATGGCGATCTACCAGGCTCGCTCTTGTCCTCCAATCTCGTAAACATCGGTCTCGATCGAGCACCTGTAGCTCTCTGCGATGTTGAACATCTCTGTCTGGAGAGATGCGATCTCATCATCGAGGCTGACGCCATCGGCACCCTGATCATAGGCGACGGTCAGCGTGTAATCGCAGTTCCCGGTCTTTTGCATCTGGTAATCCCGCTCCAGCATCGCCTCAATGCGCTCGCGAGCGGGCTTTCTGCCACGACCATGCTTGTTGAAGTTCTCGATGGTCAGATGCAGGGCGATGGTGACAGAAGGCGGCTTTTCCGGCAGCCCGATCCTTGAAGGAATGACGTCAAGCGCCCGATAGACGGTCATTCTTGAGATCTTGAGGTCGCGCGCGACGCTGGCCTTGCTCGCGCCGGCGGTGATCCGGCGTCGGATTTCATCGTCATCGATGTTTTTCTTCCGGCCTTTGTAGACGCCTTCGGCGCGCGCCGCCTCGATCCCGGCGCGCTGCCGGTCCTTGATGAACGTCAGTTCCATGTCCGCGACCATGCCCAGAATGGTGATCACCATCCGCCCCATGCTTCCGGCCGTCGTCACCTCCGGCTCAAGCACCCGCAATGAGGCTCCCTTCTGGTCGAGTTCATGAACCAGATTGAGAACATCGCGTGTGGAGCGACCGAGCCGATCGAGACGCAGGACGACGAGTTCGTCATCGGCGCGCAGGAACTGCATGATCGTCTCAAGCTCCGTGCGTCCAGTGCGCGATGCGCCCGAGCCTGTTTCGGAGCGGAGGATTTCACAGCCCGCTGCCTTCAACCGGGCAACCTGGATGTCGAGATCCTGGTCGATGGTGCTGACGCGGGCGTAGCCGACGCGGGTCATGGGCAAATCCGTCACATTAGGGTGGCTTTGCCCTCGTACAGTAACATTGGTGACGGAACCACCCTTTTGTGACATGTCGTATATGTCACTTCCGATCGTCACGTTCGGGTGCACCCAAATGGTGCGAGCGGAAAGGCCCCGGTCAGGCAGCAAGCCGCCCAAAATCGATCCGGCTATTCAGATCGAGGTCGAAGCGGCCATAAGGATTGACGTGGCTGTAAATCAGCGGTGTGAGGCCGCGATAATCATCCGGCGTCATCCGGCCCGTCCATTTCGGTTCCACCAGCACGCTCTGAAGCATTCGGGTGTTCACATA
Source organism: Sphingobium sp. AntQ-1 (assembly GCF_028538045.1). Taxonomy (NCBI): domain Bacteria; kingdom Pseudomonadati; phylum Pseudomonadota; class Alphaproteobacteria; order Sphingomonadales; family Sphingobiaceae; genus Sphingobium; species Sphingobium sp. AntQ-1. The sequence goes on along the minus strand of NZ_CP117161.1, from coordinate 58,788 downwards.
GACAAGCGACGCTTGCAGCAAATGTAGCGCCAGGACCGAGAGCTGCTGCTCATCGATGCGGTTAGTGGCGATCTCGCCGCCCTTGCCGAAGAAAACGAACCCATTGGCACTGTTCCAGTTTTCAACGACATTCAGGCCTTCATGAATTTCGCGGCGGAAGGACTCCTCGCGCAGATACCGGCACAGGAAGATCGTCTTGACCGCGCGGCCCAGCTCACTCAACGCCTTGTAGGTCGGGTGCATCACCTCGGAGCGGCTAAACCGGCGCAGGATCGCCTCCGGGTCGGCGGTTTTTGTCTGCATCGCGGCTGCATATTTGACCATCTCGTCATATTGCTGCTCGATCTCATCCCAGTTGATCGGACTGGAGAGGATCGGCTGCAAGTGGGGAAGCCGCGTTCGCATGCCGACATCGGGAAGAGCCAGCTTCTGGCGAGCGATCGCTTTCAGGCGGGGTGCAAGCTCAAATCCGAGAAGCCGGCAAAATGCAAAGCCAACCGCGCTTTGGCCATGACTATCAACATATTGTCGCTGGATTTCCATGTCGGTGCAATGGCGCAGCACGCCCTCGATCATGGAGGCGACCTCGGAGGAAGAGCAGCGCTTGAGCTGGGAATAGACGCATGTCGCGCGTCGTTCGACATGCCAGTAGATCATGACGCCCCGTCCACCATAACGCGCATGCCATTCCGTCATCAGGTTGCGATCCCAGGCTCCGAACTTTGTGGAATCTGACGCACAGGCCGTGCCGGCGTCCCCCCAGACTGCAGCATTGCGGATTGCCAGGGTCGCATTCGCAACCCTGGCACACGCCTCCTTGAGCGCCGCGGCATGAACGAAGCGGCGATGGACATGCAGCAGCTCTTCATAGCTGACATCGGGGGTGGCGCCGGCGATCCGCTTGAGCCCGGCATTCGTTCCCAGGCCGTAGAGGCATAGCAGGAGACGTTGATCCAGCGCGGTTTTCGGCAGTGCAACACGCGAGGCCGATGTTTCGAACGCTTCGAGAAGTCCCGTATCAAGGGCAGCCTCCTTCAGTACGTCGAGCAGCCCGGTCATCGGCCAGCGTTGGCCGATCTCGGTCTTGATCGAGGCGAGACCCCTGGGTTCGGGCAAGGGTTTGAACGGGGTGAGAGATATACGGTTCTCGCCGCGCCACAGCAGCCGAACCTTGTCGTTCCGGGGAATATTGGCATTGAGGAGCAACAGTTCCTGAGCAAGCTCTTCCCGGATGGCGCTTGAAAATGCACGCGCATCCGCCGTCAGGTTCAATCCTGTGTAATATGCTTCTCGCCGCGCATCGAAGTCCTTGGGAAGATCGTCATCGGGATTGCGGTATCGGTCCGCCCCGACAACCCAGATTTCCTTAGAACGGATGCGATCGCGCAGTTGCGCGAGGACACAAAGCTCATAACTGATCCGGTTTACGCGCCCCTCTTCATCAATGACGGAACTGCGCCATCTCGCCGGAATGACCTCGTCGACCGGCACTGCGTGCGGCGGCACGTAGCGGCATCCATCATCCACTTTGCTTCTGATCCAGTCCAGGGCCGCCAGCACCGGACGCCACACGGCGTTGTTCGACCGGAACTCCAGTGCCGAAAGCAGGCTTGGCAGCATACGGCGATAATGATTGGCCCATGACCTCCGCATCACCTTGTAGATCCGCCGATCCAAGGCGCCCTTTGCCTGGCTTTCCTTGATGATCGCCGCCAGTTTGTCCTTGCCGGCGATTGGGAAAATGACATCGCAGATGCGCCCGGATGGATCGTCGATCGAAGCGCTGGCAATCTCGACCAGGAGTCGCTCCTTGCCATAGACCCGCTCGATGTCTTTCGCGATATCGCCCACCACCTTGCGTTTCGAGCGCGATCCGATCTTATGGACCGTCTCGATCAGCAGGTCGACCATCGCATCCGTAAGCTGAGCTTCCCGCGCCATCAGATAAACGGCATAGAGCCCGAGCTGGCGCGCCGGTACATGCCGGCGCATCTCCGAGGCTTTCTCGCCGGCAACCCGGCGAACGATCTGATCGACCCATGCCTTGCCCGTGACCGATAGGAAATCTCGGGGAAGAGCAAGCCGTTGGATAAAGGCGAGTTTGGCGGTCACGCCAAGAATGTTTTCGAGCGTCGCCTGACCTGCATCCCCCTTCATCGTGTTGAAGCCGGTCGGGCCATCGGGATCGGCGAGCGAGGCTTCCAGCAAGGCGACCGCATCCGGCGCAAGCCGATCGCGGACTCGGGCCAACAGGGCCTCCAGATAGAGGTGTCGTTGCGAACGGACGAGGCGTTCCAGCTCCTTGCGCGACGGCCCATAGATACGGCGGTCGCGGCACCACAGGAAAACATGCTCGAGCATGGCATTGATCGGCTGCCCGCCCGCACAAAGATCGTCGGAAATCCACCTCGACAACGCCCTGCGATCCGTCTGCGTCATACGGCGGAACCCGAGATGCCGCAAAATCTCCGCGCAATGCCGGCGGGCGGTGCGCCCGGAAAAATCATAGTGGTTCACGGATTTGGCATCGAGACCAAGTTGCTCCGCCAGATACAAGACACCGTCGGAGGGTATCGACGCATGATCCGGCACAAAGAAGCCATGCCCGGCGAAAAATCTAAGCTGAACCGCCAATCCCAGTCGTGCCGTCTCCGCTTTGCCGGTCACGAACGCGATGTCCGAAAAACTCAGGCTCCAGGAGCCGATCAGATCCCCACTCGAAACGCCAAGGCTCATAACGCCGCTCCCTTATCGGAGCGGAACGTCGTTCCTCGCATGGGCGATCGTCAACAACAACCAGCCCGTTCCCGACGTGTTCTCCAAGATGACCAAAATCGCAGCTTCGGGCCGACTGGGCCTTCAAGCAGATCACCTCGTCCTTCTCTGCCGCCCCCCAGCTGACGCAAGACGACCTCGCCGCTGCCGCGAAGGCAGGATATCGCTCGATCATCTCAAGCCGCCCGGACGGCGAGGAGGCGGGCCAGCCAAGCGCGGAAGAAATGGCCCGAATGGCAGGCGACCACGGTCTCGCGTTTGCCCATGTCCCTATCGTACCGGGCAAGGCGACTGACGCCGATGCGGATCGCATGAAGGAGGCGCTAGCCACGCTGCCACAGCCGACGCTCGGCTTCTGCCGTAGCGGGACGCGCGCGGCGACCTTGTGGGCGTTGGCCGAGGCCGATCGCGCCGACCCGGCGACGATCGTCGACCAAGCAAAGGCAGCCGGGTACGACCTTGCCGATCTCACGCCTGCGCTGAAGCGCCGTTCCGAAAGGGCTGATCAATGACCTACGACATCGTCATCATCGGGGGCGGTGCCGCCGGCATCGCGACCGCTTCCAGCATTCTGAAGCGCAACGCCAAAGTGACGATCGCGGTCGTCGATCCGGCGACCGACCATTATTACCAGCCCGGCTGGACGATGGTGGGGGCCGGCGTCTTCACTCCCGAACAGACGCGCAAGGCCGAATCCGACATAATGCCAAAGGGCGTTAAGTGGGTACGGTTGCCCGCCGTTGCCATCGACCCCGACCGTAACACGGTCGAGCTCGAAGACGGTGACACATTGACCTATCGCGTTCTGGTCGTCGCGCCCGGGCTGCGCCTGGCGTGGGAGAAGATCGAAGGGCTGCCTGAGGCTCTCGGCCGCAACGGCGTCACCTCCAACTATCGCTACGATCTGGCACCCTACACCTACCAGCTCGTCAAGGAATTGCGGCAGGGGCGGGCGCTGTTCTCGCAGCCACCCATGCCGATCAAGTGCGCCGGCGCACCGCAGAAAGCGATGTATCTCTCCTGCGACATCTGGCGGGATAGCGGCGTTCTCCCAGCTATCGACGTCGAGTTCCATAATGCCGGCGCAGCCCTGTTCGGGGTCCCGACCTACGTCCCGGCGCTGATGGAATATGTCGAGAAGTACGGTATCGATCTCAGGCTTGAGTCCAACCTGGTCGCGGTCGACGCCGATCGCCGCGTCGCCACGTTCGAGCGCAAGCAGGACGGCGTCTCCGAGCGGATCGAACGTGAGTTCGATATGCTCCATGTCGTGCCACCTCAGGTGTCACATGCGGTCGTCGCAAATAGCCCGCTTGCGGCTGCGAGCGGCTTCGTCGAGGTCGACGAGACTACGCTGCGGCACAAGCGATTTGAAAACATCTTTGGCCTTGGCGATGCCGCTGGCACCAGCAACGCCAAGACCGCCGCTGCTGCTCGCGTCCAGGCGCCCGTGGTCGCAGTCAACGCGCTGGCCGCGCTCGACGGCAGACCCCCCGTTGCCGATTATAATGGTTACGGCTCATGCCCGCTCACGGTCGAACGCGGTAAGATCGTCCTCGCCGAGTTCGGCTATGGCGGAAAGCTGCTGCCCAGCTTCCCATCCTGGCTGCTGGACGGAACGCGTCCGACGCGCACCGCGTGGTTCCTGAAAGAGCGGATGCTGCCCCCGATCTACTGGCAGGGCATGCTGAAAGGCCGTGAGTGGATGGCCGCTCCACACGAGATCGGCAAGGCGGCATGATCCTCGAACCAATCCAGTATCTGCTTGGCGCCTTGTCCGGCAGCCTGGTCGGATTCACCCTCGGGCTCGTCGGTGGCGGTGGCTCGATCCTCGCCGTGCCGCTCATGGTGTATCTGGTGCGCGTTCCCGACGCGCACCTCGCCATCGGTACGAGCGCGTTTGCCGTGGCGGCCAATGCCGCGACCGGTCTGATCGGTCATGCCAAGGCTCATACCGTAAAATGGCGGTGCGGCGGCATGTATGCGACTGCCGGCGTCATCGGTGCGCTACTCGGATCCACCGCGGGCAAGGCCGTCGATGGCGGCAAGCTCCTCTTTCTATTCGCGCTCGTCATGATCGTCGTCGGCGTTGTGATGCTGCGCGGGCGGGGTGACGCTGGTAATCCCGGTGCAGAATGCAACCGGGAGAAGGCGCCCAAGGTGCTGGGTTATGGCCTCGGCACCGGACTGTTTTCAGGCTTCTTTGGCATCGGTGGTGGCTTCCTGATCGTTCCCGGACTGATTGGATCGACGGGCATGCCGATCCTCAACGCCGTCGGCACGTCGCTGATCGCCGTCACCGCGTTCGGGCTAACGACCGCTGCCAACTACGCGTTCTCCGGGCTTGTGGATTGGCCGCTCGCCTTCGCCTTCATCGGCGGTGGAGTTATCGGCGGGTTGATCGGCACGCGGATCGCTAAGCGTCTGGGCACGGGCAGTACGCTCACCACGGTTTTCGCAATGCTGATCTTCGTGGTCGCAGCCTATATGCTCTGGAAGAGCGCAGGCGCGTTTCTGTGATGGGCAGCGCAATTGCCATCGGGCCGCTGATGATGGCGGTCGATCGCGGATTGGCGGTTCTGTGCGTCGCCGTGTTCCTCGGTTTGACGGCGCTGGCGGGACGGTTCCGCTTCCCGCGAGTGTCGATGGTCGCGACCAGTGCTATTGTCGTCGGGCTGGTGACGGCCCGGATCGGCTATGTCGCGACGCATTGGGCGAGCTACGCCGATGCTCCACTTTCCATCCTAGCTATATGGCAGGGAGGCTTCTCGGCCGTCGCCGGCCTCGCCGGCGCTGCGGTAACGCTGGCGTTCCGGCTCGGCCGAACGCGCGCTCTGGCGATAGGCTGGGCAGCGCTTGCCGTAGCTGGCGGCCTCTGGTTCACGCTTCAGGCGCTGATCCCGCCCGTGACCTACGGCCCCTTTCCCTATCATCTCGCCCTAACGACGCCATCCGGCGCTCCGCTCCCGCTTGATCGTTTCCGGGGTCGTCCCTTCGTGGTCAATCTGTGGGCGACATGGTGCGGCCCATGCCGGCGCGAGCTGCCGATGCTCGATGCTGCTGCGTCGCGCCGTGGAGAGGTTCCGATTCTGCTCGCCGATCAGGGTGAGGCGCCGGCGACCGTTACCCAGTTCCTTACCCGCGAAGGCATCGGTGCCGGCAACGTCGCGCTTGATCCCGACCGTAGGCTTTCCCGAGCCTTCGAAGTCGCCGGCTATCCCGCAACCGCCTTCGTCGCCGCGAATGGCACGATCGTGCAGCTTCAGCTCGGAGAGTTGTCGCGCGCCGCGCTCGCCGATGGAATTGATAAGGCAAGGAAACACCGATGAACCGCCGCAACCTTCTCTTTCGCGGCGCTCTAGCCGCGCTTGCTTTCGCCGTGCCGATGACACCTGCGGTCGGGCAGCAGCAGCCTGATTTGTCGCGCAAGGCAGTCGTCGACGATCCCGTAGCCCCCAAGCGGGCCGGCACCGCCTATGACGTCACCGTTGTCGAGTTCTTCGACTACAACTGCCCCTATTGCCGTCGCATGGAGCCGGTGCTGAACGCGCTGCTTCGCTCCGACCCGAAGGTCCGGATCGTGTATCGGGATTGGCCAATATTCGGACCCGCCTCCCGTGAGGCGTCCCGGGCGGCCGTCGCGAGCCAGTGGCAGGGCAGGCATGCCGCCTTCCATGGAGCGCTGCTTGCCTCGCCGGCGCGGCTCGACAGCGCCGGTATCAGGGCAGCTGCTGTGAAAGCCAAGGTGGATTGGCCGCGTCTGCAACGTGACCTGAAGACGCGTGGCGCGGAAATCGATGCGCTGCTCGCACGCACCAATGCGATTGCCGAAGCGATCGGGTTCAATGGGACGCCGGCGCTGATCGTCGGCTCGCAGGTCGTGGCCGGCGCGGTCGATCTGCCGGCGCTCCGCCGCCTCGTCGCCACGGCGCGCAGCAAGCCCGGAGGGCGTTGAGCGTGCCGGGGCCACTCAGTCGGAGGCAGGCGGTCGGGCTCGGCGCTGTAGTCGTGGGGGGCTGGGCGGTCGGACAGGTGCTGCGGCGCACCGCCCCGATTGGGCGTGACGTTGGTCCGACCGCCGACCTGATCCTGACAGGCGGCAGTTCGCCTGAGCACGGTCCTGCCGACGCGACGTTGCGGCTTGCCGTTTTCACCGATTATCGTTGCCCGGCCTGCCGTCACGCCTTCCCCGCGTTGGAAGAGGCCGTGCGACGCGATGGCAAAATTAGGGTCATCTACAAGGATTGGCCGATCTTCGGTCCACCGTCTGAACGTGCCGCGAGCGTTGCGCTCAGCTGTGCCGAACAGGGCATCTACCCGGTCGTCCATCGCCAGCTGATGGCCGACAACCGTACGATTGACGACGACATGCTGCGGGACGTCGTAATCGGCGCTGGCGGTGACTGGCTGAGCGCAACGACGTGGCTTGCTTCGCATGCACAGGCTGTCGCGGCGCGCCTGCGTGCGAACGGCCAAGAGGCCTATTCGATCGGCTTGGCCGGCACCCCGGGCTTTCTTGCCGGACGCATGCTGGTGATGGGCGCGATCGATCCGGGTGATTTCGAGCGGTTGTTCGCGCGGGCGCGGGCAGAAAGCTAACAGAGCGAGAGGATGAAAACATGATCGAGTATAAGCACGATGGTATGACCGTTGCGTCGCTCCATGATGAGCGCACTGGTAGCTTCCAATATGTTGTCGTCGACGACACTACGAAGACGGCTGCGATCATCGATCCAGTTCTGGATTTTGACCCGCGCGCTGGTGCGACCGCGACCCGAAACGCGGATCTTATCCTCGACTATGTGCGCGAAAAGGGGCTAACCGTCGAATGGGTGCTCGACACCCACCCACACGCCGATCATTTTTCAGCCGTTCCGTACCTCACCGGCAAGACCGGTGGCAAAACCGCGATCGGCAACAAGGTCGTGGAAGTGCAAAAGCTGTGGCGGGACATCTACTGCCTGCCCGATCTCGCCGTCGACGGCAGCCAGTGGGACCGGTTGTTTGCGGATGGCGAGCGTTTCCGGATCGGCACGCTCGATGCTCATGTCATGCTGTCGCCGGGCCATACGCTTGCCTCGATCACTTATGTCGTCGGTGACGCCGCGTTCGTTCACGATACGCTGATGGTTCCCGATAGTGGCACAAGCCGAGCGGACTTCCCGGGTGGTGATGCTCATTCGCTGTGGTGCTCGATCCGCGCCATCCTCGATCTGCCACCCGAAACCGCAACCTATGTTGGGCATGACTATGGCAAGGATGGCAGGGACGTACTTGGTCGCTCGACCGTCGCCGATCAGCGTCGCGACAACATCCATGTTCACGATGGCATCGACGAAGCCGAGTTCGTCGCGACCCGCGAGAAACGCGACGCATCGCTCCCACTACCCGACCTGATGCTCGCCGCGCTTCAGGTGAACATACGTGGCGGCCGGCTGCCGGATGCGGACAAGTGTGGGACGGCGTTTCTCAAGGTGCCTCTGAACCGGTTTGGACCTGGTGCTTCATAGCTCAGTCCGCGCTAGGGCAGCTGCTGTTTCAAGTGTCAGAACCGAACGGTTATGACCCTCGGAGGGAGGGCGGCGGTATTCGACCATGCCGGCTCGGAAAGCTGCCCGGGCGCTAACCACCGCTTTTTGCCGTCCGTAAGCCAACGGATCAGCATTGCGCGTCGGTCGCACCGAATGTGGTTTCTGTCTCACGGAGCGTGCGTTCCCCGCATCGATCCGTCTCACGCAATGCGAGCCGAAAACCGCCCTATATTGCAGTTCCGGGCGATCATCATTGCGAGCCGCTACAGCTAGCTCGCGATCAAGGGCTGACAAGTCGGCGACCTTCCTCTCAATCGCCTTCCGGTGCTCGCGCGCGATAGTCTCGACCGAGGTGCAGGACCAATCGCGATGGTCCGACAGGGCAAGCAGCTCTCGGACCCGATCGAGGCTGAATCCAAGGTCGCGCGAGCGGCGAATGAATGACAACCGCCGAAGGGTCCCCTCATCGTAGGTCCGGTAGTTCCCTTCGGTTCGCGCGGGTGGGGGCAGCAATCCGATCTCTTCATAATAGCGGATCGTCTGCACCTTCGTACCGGTCGCGTTAGCAAGATCGCCGATTTTTAAAGCCACAGCCCTTGACCCTACAGTTACTGAAGGGTGCATATGTGCCGACTATTACGATCTTGTCGAGAAGCCAGGCGAGCGGTGAGTCGCTTTGGCGGAACGGGAAAAGGGAACCGCTGTGCCTACTGAAGACTCGTTGACGCGAACGGCCGACAAGACGGGTGTAATCGGTGCGATTATCGCCTCGTTCGGGTGCGCGGCGTGCTTTCCGGCTCTTGGCAGCCTCGGTGCTGGACTCGGCTTGAGCTTCCTGAGCCAGTATGAGGGCCCCTTCATCCGATACATACTGCCGCTCTCCGCGTTAATAGTGCTCGCAGCAAACCTCAGCAGCGGCTTCCGTCATAGAACCTGGTTGCGTTTAGCTCTTGGGGTCGTTGGCCCCGTCCTTGTTCTGATCGCCGCCCTGCTGATGTCGCTTCGCGGCATTCGGGCAGAATGGACGCTCTATGCAGGACTGGCCTTGATGATCGGTGTCTCGATCCTTGATCTGGCTTCTCCTCCGGGACGACGGTTGAACAATCCGGTCCCGCCGAGGAACAGATGACGACGGATTTCGCCGAAAGGCGACCCTCAGCACCGAATGCGCCGCCGGTTCGGGTTGTCGAGCATTGGTACGCGGCTTTTAGTGCTCAGCGCAGTAGCGCTCGTAGTCGCTTGAATAATGTAGTGGCGACTTGCGTGCGGGAGGACGCCTACGCGGCCGATGCCAAGCCACACCGCTCTCAAAGCCTTCTGATCGCGACGACGGTGCTGGTAGGCTTGGCGGCTGTCTGGGCCTTGATCGAGAGTACCTTAATGAAGTGGATATTATGATGCTGCTCACCTCTACATTGACCTGTCCGCAGTGCGGCCACCAATCGACCGACACTATGCAGACTGACTCCTGCCAGTTCTTTTACGACTGCAAGGGATGCGCCGCGGTGCTCCGTCCCAATGCCGGTGACTGCTGCGTATATTGTTCGTTCGGGGACGTGCCTTGTCCCCCGATACAGGAAGCGCGCGCATCAGGATCACCGACGAGCTGCTGCATCTAACCGGAAAAATGCCGCGCGCGGCGGTGCTAGCGGCCGCGATCTTTGATGGGTGAGGACGGGACCAGAGAAGGGGCGCCAAATTCAACGTCGAGCGCGCTGCCGCTTCTGATGCGATCGGCAACGAGCTGACGGGTCGATTCCCCGATTGAAACAACCATACGTGCGCTTTCTCCGCGCTCACGTGCAGTCTGCATGGCAGCATCGACAATTCCCTGGGCCGCCGCCAACCGGATGTCGGCCAGATTGTTTTCCGGCGAGTTCTTCAGGAACGCGGCAGCAAGACGTTCTTGCCCTGGCGCATGGCCGGGCGGCAAGATCGGTCGCTCCAGCGCGCGAACAGCGCGCTGAAGCTGTACCGGCTGCTGGGCATTGATCTGCACGCCCAAGGCCGCACCAATCTCCCGCACGCGCTCCAGCGGCGTTTGCTCGGCCGAGATAACGGCATCGACCTGACGCACTCCGAGATAAGTCAGGAGATGAGATTGATAGACTGCTCCCTTGGCGTGCCGGACATAGGCTAGTTCGGTGCGCGCGGCGGCAATCTTCTCAGATGGCGCATCCTGCCCGATCAGCGTTCTCAGACGCTCGTCAGCCTGCTGGCGAGCGGATGGAAGATACCGCTCCAGTTCCTCGCGCACCTTATTTAAGGTGATGCGGTAACGCTGGCCGGTGGGGGGCGCGCGCTGGGGAAGCAAGGCAATGCCATGCGCGCCGATGCGCGCTTCCGGGGCGGCGTCGCGCTGGACCGCGGCAGCAGCAAGCACGGACGCCATGGCGCGATGATCACCTGTCAGGAAACCATGCCGCGACGCGTCCATCCAGAGTGTCTTGTCGATAGAAGCGATACGAATGGGATGTCCTGCTTCGCGCGCGACCTGGGCGGCATGATGGCGCATCGTGCGGCCATTGCCTTCGCGGAAGGGGTGAATGGCATTGAGTTCGTTGACGTGGTTGCCAAGTCGGTCGAAAAACTCGTCGCGCGCGATGCCACGAAAACCATGCTTCGCCGCCATATCCGCGAAAAGCTTGTCGAGTTCGCGGGCAATATAGAGGGGGGCGGCAAAGCTCGATCCGCCCTTCGCGATGTTGACGCTGCGGTCTTCACCTGCCCAATCATAGAGGTCCTGGAACAGGTGCTTATGCAGCGCGCGATAGCCATCGGCCGAACCCGGAAAAGACTGGCGCGCAACCTGTGCGCCGCGCGCCAGCGTCAACCGCCGCTCGGCTTCGTTGAGCGTGGCATCATCGGTAATCCCAAGCCGGTTCCGCAGGATATCGATGCCGGGGTAGGTATAAGGGTCGTCGCCCAACGTCAGCCTGCAGCGGGGTGCATTCCCGGCTTGTAAAGGCCGAGAATGATCGATGCCATCAGCGAGGGCGGGACGCCTTCGTCGAGCATTATGGCGAACAGGGCATCGTCGTCATCGCTGGGCGTCATGTCCTCGATGACTAGATTGGCGCGCGCATCGGCAACATCTTCGCGCCAGAGTGCGACCTGCTCGGGTGTGCCGCGCTCGAAGTCCATGCCTCGAACGCGCTCACGAAATGTCTCAAGATCGATCTGCGCCATCCCAATCATCCTTCCCCGTTAACTTTACTCTGTCTATCGTGATTTCTCAACAAATCACTTGGCTGGGCGGTTGCAAGCTCAGAAGAATATACGCGTCACCGGACTGCCGGTCCGAACGGATAAGTTTCAGTATTCATTCGATAACATGATCGTCAGCACGCGCTTGGTGCGATCCTCGTTCCAAGGGGCATCGCTGCCGAAAGCCAGATCTGCCTCATAATAGTCGATCTTCCAGAAAACGGTCACTGGAATCACCCGGTCATCATCGGGCCGGTCCTGCGTCCACTCACCCGATGCGAGACGGAAGACGGCCCCGAAGTCATGCTCACCATAAGGGTCATTGTTGTCGTCGAATTTCGAGAACCGCGCGATCAACGCCAATGCGGCGGAACGGTCAGCATCGGAGAGGGCCTGAAACCCCCTCGTGACATTAGTGACGGACGTGACGCCGGGGATAGCACGCGCAGCATCGTTCAAGCGGCGGATAGCATCGATCTGTTCAGGATTCTGCATCACTCGTTCCTTTCATCTGGCATGGGTTGCAAGGCCATGGGCCGGGCAACCCTGCCGTTCCGGCGAGGAACGGGATGGGGAGGGAGGGCGAGAATCTGCCGCTGGCGCGGGCGAGCGGCCTTAGCGCGATCGACGCCTTCCAGGGCGTCGGGTGCCGCGCTTGGCGGATTACACGGGCGACAAGATTGTCGTTCGGGAACGAAAGGGCAGCGCCCTTGGTGTTCCCTGTCCGCCTGAGCCTCGGAAGGCTTGGCGGAACGGGTGAAGCTCTTGCGCGCTGGCGCGCATCCACCTTGACCAGCTCAACGCCATTTCCGTATAAACTACAGTCGCTGTAGAATGAGTATTGCGCGTCGCACTCAAGATCGTGGAAACCACATGCAAATCGGCGAGTTGTCGCGCGCGACTGACACCAAAGTGACGACCATCCGCTTCTATGAGGAAATCGGACTGCTGGGCCAACCAGTGCGAACGGCCTCGGGACGGCGAACCTATGGACTACCCGATACTGATCGGCTGAACTTCATTCGCAATGCTCGTCGGCTTGGTTTTTCGATCGACGAGGTTCGATCGCTGCTTGCACTTGCCGATCAGCCAGAACGCGATTGCGGGGACGCGGCGAAGATCGCAGCCCGCCACCTGGCCGATGTAGAACAGCGGCTTAGACAGCTCAGCGCCCTCCGCGACGAGCTCGCAGCCATGAGCGCGGCGGGTTGCTGCGCCAAGACGATGGCGGAATGTCGAGTCATACAGGCCATCGCTCGACCTGCAGCATGATTCGAGCGAACATCGATAACCTTCTATCCTCCACGCGCTTGAGGATTTGATTGCTATCGTCTTCAAAGCGACCCGGGACACAAGCCTCACCGATCGCCAACATTATTAATGCGAGCGGATCGCAAATCCCTTGACCCTACAGTAGCTAGAGGTTGTAGGGGGCGTTCATGTCAGCGCGGTCACTCCACCACACCCCTTCCATCGCAGCGCCCTCCACAGGTCCGGTCCGCGCCGTCTCGATGCGCTTGATGCTCGTTGCGGCCGCGATTTTACTAGGTTTGGTGTTGCCGCTCACTGCACTGCGCGCTGCACCGACTGCCGACCAGAATGGCGTGCAAACCGCATGGCGGCTGCTCGACTATGTCGCCGTCGATTATGGGGGCGCGGTCGCTGGGGGGCGGATTACGAGCGCTTCGGAATATGCGGAAATGAAGGAATTCACAGGTTCCGTGTCCGCGCAGCTCGTCGCTCTGCCTCTCAAGCCTGGACGGCCAGCGCTGATTGAGAGAGCGGCGCACCTCCAGAGCGTGATCGCGCGGAAGGGAACGCCGCAGGAAGTCGCGACGCTGGCGCGCGGACTCGCGGCCGACCTACTGAAAGCCTACCCTGTGCCGCTTGCCCCGGCGACGCCGCCCAGCTTTGCCCGGGGCGCGACTCTGTTTGGCTCCAGCTGCGCAGCCTGTCACGGCACGACAGGGAACGGGCATGGCCCCGACGCGGCCAAGCTCACGACGCCGCCGATCGCATTCACCGACATCGAGCGCGCCCGCCAGCGTAGCGTATTTGCGCTATACCAGGTCATAGGCCAAGGCATCGACGGAACGGCGATGCAGAGCTTCGCCAACTTGCCAAGTCAGGACCGTTGGGCGCTGGCGTTCCGCGCCGGCAGCTTCGCCCTGACCGACGATCAGGCGCGGGAAGGGGAGCGGCTGTGGAAGACCGATCAGTCGCTCCGCCAACAGGTGCCCGACCTTCAGACACTCGTGGCGCTCACGCCGTCCGCGCTCGCCGATCGTATCGGCGAGGAACGAGCGTTGGCGGTCATGGCTTATCTCCGCCGCCATCCTGACGCTGTGATCGAACAGGCTCCCGCGTCGCTCTCACTGGTGCGCCAGAAGCTGGCGGCGAGCCTCGATGCCGCCCAGAAGGGAGATCGGCGTGCGGCGAAGGAATTAGCGCTGTCGGCCTACTTGGACGGCTTCGAACCGGTAGAGCCGACGCTGGGCGCACGCGATGCAACGCTGCTCGCACGTATCGAAGGCGCGATGGGCGAGTATCGCGCTGCGATCGATCAGGGTGCCGGGTCCGATGATCTGGCGAACCGCGCGCTTATCCTCAACGATCTGTTCGACGATGCCGAGGCCGCGCTGGCCCCTGGCGCATCCAGCGATGCATCGACCTTCCTCGGCGCGTTTACGATCCTGTTGCGCGAAGGCTTGGAAGCCCTGCTCATCGTCGTCGCCATGATCGCGTTCCTGCGCAAAGCGGAACGCTCGGAAGTGCTACCCTATGTACATGGTGGCTGGGTGGGAGCGCTTGTGGCCGGCCTGCTCACTTGGGTGGTGGCCACCTATGCGATCGGGATCAGCGGCGCGAGCCGAGAGCTGACGGAGGGGTTCGGCTCGCTATTTGCAGCAGTGGTCCTGCTCTCGGTCGGGATATGGATGCACGGCAAGGCACAAGCCGATCAATGGCAACGTTACATCCGAGAAAAGATGGCGCGCGCGCTGTCGGGTCGCTCCGCCTGGTTCCTGTTTGGGCTGGCCTTCGTGGTGGTTTATCGTGAGGTGTTTGAAACTATCCTGTTCTACGCGGCGCTGTGGACGCAGGGGAATGGCGGCGCGCTTCTCGCCGGTGCAGGGTCAGCGGTCGCGTTCCTCGCCGTGATCGCCTGGGCCATGCTGCGCTACAGCCGCCAGCTCCCGATTGCTAAGGTCTTCGCTTACAGTTCGTGGCTGATGGCGGGGCTGACGGTGGTTCTTGCCGGCAAAGGCGTGGGGGCACTGCAAGAGGCCGGCATCATCAGCATAGCGCCGATCGCCAACGGCCCCCGACTTTCCATGCTAGGCGTATTTCCCACTTGGCAATCCATCATAGCCCAGCTTCTCATGGTGTTGGCAATTGCCGCGGGCTTCTCGTTCAATCGTCGCAAGCGAGATAAGACCGTCGATCTTGCGACAACTGCGTAAGCAGATTGCTCCGTAAAAATCGAATTTTCTACTTGCTTCTATAGTAACTGTAGATTGTAGGAAACACGTATGAGTGAAATCCAAACCCCCTCATGCGGCTGTACCGGCGATACGAAGCGGGCAGAGCGCGACCCCGCGTATCGCCGTGCTCTGTGGATCGTCATCCTGCTCAACCTTGGTTTCGGTCTGGTCGAGATCGTCGGCGGGTTTATTGCTGATAGCCAAGCACTCAAGGCGGATGCGCTCGACTTTATCGGCGACGGGACCATTTCCCTGTTCGGCCTTATCGCCTTGGGCTGGACTGCTCATGCGCGATCGAGAATTGCGCTCGTACAGGGCCTTTTCCTCGGAGCGCTGGGTCTGGGTGTTATCGGATTTGCCATTTGGCGTGCGATGAACGCTGTCGCGCCTGACGCCGATCTAATGGGCGGGATCGGAGTGGTGGCGCTGATAATCAATGTGAGCGCGGCTCTTGTCCTCTCTCGTTTTCGTGAAGGTGACGCCAATGTCCGCGCAATCTGGTTGTTCAGCCGCAACGATGCTCTGGCAAATATCGCCGTTATCGCTGCGGCAGGGCTGGTCGCCTGGACTGGACAAGCATGGCCTGACCTTGCTGTCGCTGGTATTATTGCGCTGCTATTCCTGCATTCGGCTTGGGAAATCACGCAGGGAGCCATGGCTGAGATGAACAATCGCCCATAACGGCCGATAATGCGCGTGCGCCGATGCGGCGCTCTCGCTTTGCGTACCCGACGCAGGAGGGGAGCCAACCGGCGCTGCCACCACTCGTGAACTAACTCACGATGCTAGCGCTAAACAGCAATTGCGCTCAATAATATATCCATTATGCTGGATATATGGAAAATGAGTTAGCAATCTCCGCT
This sequence comes from Sphingobium sp. AntQ-1, assembly GCF_028538045.1. Taxonomy (NCBI): domain Bacteria; kingdom Pseudomonadati; phylum Pseudomonadota; class Alphaproteobacteria; order Sphingomonadales; family Sphingobiaceae; genus Sphingobium; species Sphingobium sp. AntQ-1. The sequence continues at coordinate 42,930 of NZ_CP117161.1, read as the reverse complement.
TTGAGCGCCTTGGCACAAGGTACGCGGCTCGACACCTTCCGGCTACTGGTGCGGCATGAACCCGATGGCCTGGCTGCCGGAGAAATCGCGCGCCAGCTCGATGTACCGCAAAACACCATGTCGGCGCATCTTGGTATTCTCACCCGGGCAGGCCTGGTGCGTTCCGAACGCCATAGCCGATCAGTTATCTACCGCGCCGATCTCGACGGGCTGCGGGCGCTGACCCTGTTTCTCCTCAAGGATTGCTGCGGCGGCAACGCGCAAGTGTGCGCGCCGCTGATCGCTGAACTCTCACCTTGCTGCTGAAAGGATGCCCCGTGGCCATCGATATCGTCATCTACCACAATCCCGAATGCGGCACATCGCGCAACGCGCTCGCCATGATCCGCAACGCGGGCATCGAACCGCATGTGATCGAATATCTCAAGACGCCGCCCACGCGAGCCTTGCTGGTCGAACTGATCGGCCGCGCCGGCATGACCCCGCGCGATCTGCTGCGCGAAAAGGGAACGCCTTTTGGCGAGTTGGGCCTTGCCGACCCGGCACTGTCCGACGAACAGCTCGTGGACGCGATGATGGCGCATCCGATCCTTATCAACCGGCCCCTCGTTGTATCGCCGCTGGGTGTGAAACTGTGCCGTCCTTCCGAAGCGGTGCTTGATCTGGTGCCGGCAGGCCAGCTTGGCGCATTCGCGAAAGAAGATGGCGAACAGGTCGTAGATGGCACAGGCCAGCGTATCGCCTGATGCTGCCAGCAATCCTGATCTTCATCGCCACGATTGCGCTCGTTATCTGGCAACCCAAGGGCCTCGGCATCGGGTGGAGCGCCATGGGCGGGGCGATCGTGGCACTGCTTGCCGGCGTTGTGTCGCTGTCCGACATACCCGTGGTTTGGGACATTGTCTGGAACGCGACGGGGGCATTCGTCTCGGTCATCGTCATCAGCCTGCTGCTCGACGAGGCCGGGTTCTTCGAATGGGCGGCGCTTCATGTCGCTCGCTGGGGCAAGGGCAACGGCCGCGTCCTGTTCGCTCTGGTCGTGCTGCTCGGCGCAGCGGTATCGTCCTTGTTCGCTAATGATGGCGCGGCCCTGATCCTGACCCCCATCGTCATCGCGATGCTGCGCGCGCTTGGCTATGGCGACAAGGCGACGCTGGCATTCGTAATGGCCGCAGGCTTCATCGCTGATACCGCCAGTCTGCCGCTTGTCGTCTCCAATCTCGTCAACATCGTGTCGGCCGACTTCTTCAAGCTCGGCTTTGGCAAATATGCGAGCGTGATGGTGCCGGTGGATCTGGCCGCGATCGCCGCCACGCTCGGCGCGCTGATGCTGTTCTTCCGACGCGACATACCGACAAACTATGATGTTGCCGCGCTGCGCACGCCGCGCGCGGCGATCCGCGACGCCGCAACCTTTCGCGCCGGTTGGGTCGTCCTCGTACTTCTTCTCGTGGGCTTCTTCCTGCTCGATCCGCTGGGCGTGCCTGTCAGCGCGGTTGCCGCCGCCGGCGCAATCGTGCTGCTCGCAATCGCGGGGAAGGGGCACGTCATAGAGACCCGCAAGGTACTGCGCGGCGCGCCTTGGCAGGTCGTCATCTTCTCGCTTGGCATGTATCTCGTGGTTTATGGCCTGCGCAATGCAGGACTGACCGACCATCTTGCTACGCTGCTCGATCGCACTGCGCAGGGCGGGGTATGGGGTGCTGCGATGGGGACCGGCGTGATCGCTGCGGTCCTGTCATCCGTCATGAACAACATGCCGACGGTATTGGTGGGCGCACTGTCGATCGACGCCACCCACGCCACAGGAGCGGTCAGGGAAGCGATGATCTACGCCAACGTGATCGGCTGCGATCTTGGCCCAAAAATCACACCCATCGGATCCCTTGCCACGCTGCTGTGGCTTCATGTCCTCGGGCAAAAGGGCATTCGCATCGGTTGGGGCTATTATTTCAAGGTCGGCGTGACGCTGACGGTTCCGGTGTTACTGGTGACGCTCGCAGCCCTCGCAATCAGGATCAGCATGGTATGACGGCGCTCGTCTATCTTGGCGCAGCAATCGCAGAAATCGCCGGCTGCTTTGCTTTTTGGGCATGGCTTCGACTGGGCAAGTCCCCCCTATGGCTAGCGCCGGGTGTCGCGTCGCTGATGCTGTTCGCATGGCTTCTAACCCGCGTTGACAGCGACGCGGCGGGGCGCGCCTACGCTGCATATGAGGGCATAGCGTGGAAGGTACGCTAAACAACGCTAAGGGAGAACAACCGAGGAACGCTTAGGCGGCGCGGCTGTCCGGCGGAAGATTGAGGGCCTTGCGGCCAGCGGAAGCGGCGGCTCGATCCCAGAGGAAATCGCCGGAAAAGGCAATATGCTCCCAGCCAACCGGCGACGTATGGACAAGCAGATCATCGGGGACCGGGGCCGCTGCCGATCGCAGATGCTGGAGGGCGTCGGCCATGTAGATCGTGTTCCAATAGACGATCGCCGCGATGACTAGGTTGAGGCCTGATGCCCGATATTGTTGAGCTTCATGGCTGCGGTCGATGATGCGGCCCTGGCGGAAGGTGTAGATCGCTTGCGTCAGGGCATGGCGCTGCTCGCTGTTGTTAAGGCCGGCATGGCATCGCCGGCGCAGATCGGGATTTTCAAGCCAGTCCAGCATGAACAGGGTCCGTTCGATCTTGCCGATCTCCTGTAGTGCGACGTCGAGCTGGTTCTGCCGTTCGTAGGCGGCGAGCTTTCGCAGCATGACCGACGGCGCGACGTGGCCAGCCTTGATCGACCCCACGAGGCGCAGCACGTCGTCCCATTGTTCATTGATGATGTCGGTGCGGATACGCTTGCCCAACAACGGGGCGATGGACGGATAGGCCGAAACCGGCGCGATCGGCGCAAGCCGCCTGTCCGGAAAGTCGCGCAGGCGCGGGCAGAAGCGAAATCCCAGCATCGCGCACAGGGCGAAGACATGATCCGTCGCTCCGCCGGTGTCGGTGTAATGCTCGACGATCCTGAGATCGGTGCCATGGCTGATGAGGCCGTCGAGGACATAGGGCGCTTCATGCGTGGCGGCCGAGATCACATTGACGTGGTAGGGCCCGCGCTGATCGGAAACATGGGTGTAGAAGCTGAAGCCATGATCGACGCCATAGCGCGCGTTGATGTCGCCGCCCGATGCGCCGCGCTTCGCGCCCCTGAAGAACTGACCATCGGAACTGGACGTTGTGCCGTCGCCCCATACCCGCGAGAATGGCAGGCGGTGGTGCGCGTTGATGAGGACGGCGAGCGCCGCGCGGTAGCTCTCGTCGCGGATATAGGCGTCATGGGTCCATAGGAGTTGATCGCGCGTGACGCCCTGGCTCGCGGCGGCCATGCGCGACAGGCCGAGATTGGTGGCGTCGGCGAGGATCGTGGCGAGCAGCGCATTTTCATTGGGACATAGCTCGCCGGTGCGCAGGTTGGTGAACGCCGAAAGAAAGCCAGTTTCCTGCGCCACCTCATGTAGCAGTTCGGTGATACGGATGCGTGGCATCATCGCATCGAGCCGGTCGGCCAGGGCTTCGGCGTCGGGCGTTGCGATCGTGCGAACGGGGGATATCTGGAGGCGGCCGTCGCGGTATCGCACACCCTCCAGAGCGTCGCGCTTCAGGCTCCGGGCGAATTTCTTCAGCCGCCAGTCCAGTTCGCGGCCCCGCTGTTCGAGCCATTCGCCGGCTGTGGGTGGCAGACCAAGAGCCGACACGATCGGCTTGGCCTTCGGTTCGCTTAGCAGGTAGCTGTCGAACTGGCGGTATCCCGTCGATCGTTCCACCCAGACATCACCGGAGCGCAGCTTGTTGCGCAGATGCGCGATAGTCGCGATTTCCCAGAGCCGCCGATTGATCTTGCCGTCATCGCCCATGACGATTTTCTGCCATTCCTTGCGGAAGGGCATCGGAGCGTCGGCAGGCAGATCGCGCTTGCCCGACCTATTGAGGTCGCGCAGCATCTCGATAGCGGCAATCGTTTTCGCGCTGCCCTTTCCGGCCCTGAACTGTAGCGCTTCAAGCAGATCAGGGGCGAACTTGCGCAACGTCGCATAGCGGTCGGCCGCGACCCTCAGCGGATCAAGATTGGCGGTTTCCGCGATCGTCGCCACTTCCGGTCTGGCCTTCAGGAGGGTGTGCCATCCTACTGAGGCATCCAGGACCTCCATAGGATCTTCGCCAGTATCGACTGCATCGGTGAGCGCGTCGATCGTCCTGCGGAAGATCAGCATCAGCCGGGCCACGTTCTTCGACGTGGCGGCATAGCTGCGCGCCTGGGCGTTCTTCGCGCGGGTGAAGATGCCGCCGATCAGCTTGTCCGCCATCTCCAGGGCGCTGTCCGTCAGCCGTTCTTCAAGATCGAGCAGGAAGGCAACGAGCGTGGCGCGTCGCCGGGAGGGAATATAGCGCTCGATCATATAGGCAGGCGACGCACGGCCTTCCCTGACATATTGCCGAAATCGGTCCGCGTGGATGCGGCCCGCGACGTCGGGGGAAATGCCGATCTTCCGCACCTGCCTCAGACGGTCGAGGATCTGGCGGACGTGATCGGGCTTGGCCGCGACGGGGATGGTCTTAAGCAAGGCGAGATGGCTCATGCCGCCGGCGGCGTCGAAGAGCTGATCGAGGGCCTGGACCTGTTCGGCGCTGAGATCGGCGATCAGGGCGTGGGCGGCCTGCTTGCGCGCGCGGGCACGTCCCGCGCTGCTGGCGCGTTCGATGGTGGAGATGGACGGCAGCAAAATCCGGGCCTCGCGCAGGGCGGTGACCACGCCCATCGCAATCGTCATCCCCTTGTCGGTCGCCCATGCCGTTCTCGCGGCCGCCTCGACCATGAAGGGAATATCGGCGCGGGTTGGCCCCCGAAGCCCCAAACGCGCCGCCAGCTCACGGGCATGATCCGTCATTGTCTGATCCCGCGCCGCATAGTTGGCCAGCTCGGTTACGTGCAGACCAAGTTGCTCCGCGACGAAAGCGGCGAGATCATGGGGTATTGCTCCCCTGTCCTGTATCAACTGCGCAAGCGTGATGCCCGGGTGCCGCAGGAGCGCGAGTTGCAGCGCCACGCCCAACTGGTTCCGTCGCTCCCGTCGCGCGCCGATGATCTCGATATCGGAAGGCTCGAAGGTATAGAGCCGGGCCAAATGGTCGCGATCGGTCGGGATGGCGAGTATCTGATCGCGTTCGCTCTCGGTCAGGAGTTGATGCTTGCGCTTCGTCATGCCGTTTCCTGTCCACAAAAGGTCATCTGGGCCTATGGACAGCGAGGAGTAAAGAGACATAGTATGTGGACGGATATGGGTGGGGCGCAGCGGCTGCCCTCCATAGCGTCCACAGAACGACCGTTTGGGAGACGTGCGGCATGGGTGATATTCTGGGCTATGCCCGCGTCAGCACCGGCGATCAGGACGTTGCGGGCCAGACCATGCGTCTGGAGAAGGCTGGCGCCATCAAAATCTTCACCGATGTCATTTCAGGTAAGAGCATGGAACGGCCCGGTCTGGCTGAGCTAATCGCCTATGCCCGCAAGGGTGACACGCTGGCGGTGGTCCGCCTCGATCGGCTTGGGCGCTCGCTTGCCGAACTTCTCACCACGGTTGAGACGCTACGCGGTCAGGGCATCGCGCTCCTGAGCCTTGAAGAAAAGATCGACACTTCGTCAGCTGCCGGCGAGCTCATCTTCCATGTGTTTGGGGCCATCGCCCATTTTGAGCGACGGCTGATTTCTGAGCGAACCAGAGATGGTATTGCCGCCGCCCGTGCTAAGGGCAAACAGCCTGGCCGTCAGCCGCTGGACATGTCCAAAGTGGATGCGGCCATCAAGCTGGTCGAAGCTCGTATCTCGCCTACCGAAGCAGCGCGGCAACTCGGCATCGGCCGATCGACCATTTATCGCGAAATGCGTAGGATGGGAATCGAACGGCCCGCCTGATTAAGCGTCCGTCCGTTCGCATCGAGCGTTCGCCATGCGTTCTCGCTTAGCGTTGTTTAGCGTACTTTCCACGCTATGCCCTCCATATGGCGGCATCTACATTTGTGCGTCCCTCGCGTGGCTATGGGCTGTGGAAGGCGTGCGTCCAGATCGCTGGGACGTCGGCGGAGCCGCCCTTTGCCTCATTGGCACCTGTGTCATCCTGCTAGGACCAAGGACCGCCTGATGCCTCTTCGCGATCTCCACGACGCCGACAATCTTCCGGCGCTCGATACGGCTTATGTCCATCAGCGCCCCGCCCTGGGGCTGGGCGCGCTCGATCCCGCGCCGCGCATTCTGCTGCTCTATGGCAGTCTGCGCGAGCGATCATTTTCCCGTCTCGCCGTGGAGGAAGCCGCGCGGCTTCTACGTTTGTTCGGCGCGGAAACCCGCATCTTCGATCCATCGACCCTGCCGCTGCCTGACCAGGTGGCGGGAGACGATCACCCCGCCGTCCACGAACTGCGCGACCTGGCGCTGTGGTCGGAGGGGCAGGTGTGGTGCAGCCCGGAGCGGCACGGCCAGATCACCGGCATCATGAAGGCGCAGATCGATCATCTGCCGCTGGAAATGAAAGGGATGCGGCCGACGCAAGGTCGCACTCTGGCGGTCATGCAGGTTTCCGGCGGCTCGCAGTCGTTCAATGCCGTCAACTCGCTTCGCCTCCTCGGCCGCTGGATGCGGATGTTCACCATCCCCAATCAGTCGTCCGTGGCGACGGCATACAAAGAGTTCGACGAGGCGGGCCGCATGAAAGCGTCCAGCTACTATGACCGCATCGTCGACGTTATGGAGGAACTGGTGCGTTTCACCGTCCTGTTGCGCCCGCACGCGGACCAGCTCGTGGATCGCTACTCCGAGCGTCGATCGTCGGGCGTGCCGGTCGATCCGGCTACGGATCTGTCGAGCATCGCTATTGCGGCGCAAGGCCAGCGCCCTTGATCGTCACTCAGATCCGTTCAGCCACAACAGGCGACGCCCCAGCCATACAGGCGATTTACGCGCCTGTGGTCCAGCATACCGCCATTTCCTTCGAGGAAACGCCGCCGAGCGTGACCGAGATGGCGGCACGGATCGAGGCCGCCATGCAGGATTATCCGTATCTGGTGGCAGAGCTGGATGGCCAGGTGGCCGGTTATGCCTATGCCAGCCAGCATCGCACTCGCGCGGCCTATCGCACATCCGTCGATGTGACGGTCTACATTGCCGAAGGGGCAAGGCGGACCGGGGTCGGGCGTGCCCTTTATGGCAAGCTGCTACCTGACCTTTCCGGACGCGGTTTTCATGCAGCGTTCGCTGGCATCGCATTACCCAACGAGGGCAGCATTGCTCTGCACGAGAGCATGGGTTTCACACCACTCGGGATCTACCGTGAAGTGGGCCGCAAGCTCGGAAAGTGGCACGACGTAGGCTGGTGGCAGCGTCTTTTGTGAAAAGGGCCTGACTGGATTCCATAGTCGCCCCAGCGCCGCGCGGCCTTGGTCGCGCGGCGCCGCGGGTCCACCAGGATCGGCGAGCGCGCCCGTTATGCCGTGGCATGGCGGGCGCGCCGGGGCGACGGGCGCACCGCACCGGATCTTGATATAGAGAGAGAAGGGGGCCGGTTCGCACCAGCCCCCGCTCGGTCAGGCGTCTTCGTTCTCGGCCATATCCTCTTCATCCATCATGTCGCCTTCCTGATCCATGCTCTCGTCGGCCTGATCGAAGGCACCGATCTTCATGGGAGCAGGAAGCCAACCTGCGGGCAGGCGTCCTGACACGTTGACCGCGAGGTCGGCCTTCTTCTTGATGGTTGCGCAGTTCTCCGCACTCGCCGCACCGACTTCATCGGTCAGAAGAGTGATCAAGGCAGCGCGGCGCATCTTGTCGAACAGGGCAATAGGGGCGGTCCAGCGAGCCGCGATGTCCACCCCGCTTGCGCGCGCGATCTGCTCGAACTGGTGATGCCGCTGACCGGGGGAACCACCCGAAAACACGGTGCCGTCCACCATCATCGCAACGAGGCCGGCCAGCAGCGTCATCTTGTCCTCGCCCGTCATGGCCCGGATCGCCTCGAACCGGCCTTCTTCGGGGATGGAAGCGAAGCGGTTAGCCATCACTTCCTCGACGGCCTGCACGTCGCTGGTCGCCATCAACTCGTCCGCAACGTCGGTCGCGATGGCCTTGGCCTGCACCTCGACCGCCATCTGGTAGCTGTGGGCACCATGAAGCAACTGCCCGGCAAGGCTGTCCAGCAGAACCTCGAGAGCCAGCGCCGGGTCGGCCGCGACCGCTTCCTGCACGATCCGCGTCTTGATGCGCGACAGGTCGGCGAGCAGGCTGTTGCTGTAGAGCGGGATCGGCCCGTCATGGCTCGCCTTGGGCTTGGGTTCGGCCTTGGCGCGATAGAAGCTCTTGCCCAGCGTCCCGTCCCGCGAAATCCATAGCGCAACGCCGCCCACCGATACTTGCTCGGCAGTGAAAGCGCGCTGGCCTTCCATGATCACTTCCTGCTCGTCCACCAGCGGTTCGATCCGCTCACTGTCCTCGCCTTCCTCGTCGGCAATCGCCTCGATCTCGGCGGCAAGGACGGCCATTCGCTCCGCTTCGGCCTCGGTCGGCTCGCGTGTAGCGGGATACATGCTGCCCTTCATATAGAGGTCATAGGGCCGCTCGATTTCGGCGCGCACTTCGTGCCACCCGATGCTGCGATAGTCGGCCGCGATGGCCTCCAGCTTGTCCTCCGCCAATTCCTGCACGAGTTCGGGGCTGTCAGCAAAACCCTCATCCCCTTGGCTGAACAGGTCCACGGTGATCGTGCCGCCCTTCGCCTCGTAGGCTTCGCGCCCGACGAACAGGAACATGCCGCTGGTCGTATCGACCTTCTCAGTAGTGAGCATCCGGCGGATGATATGGGCCTGCCCGTTCGCCGCCTTGCACACCTTCACTTGGAAGTCGTGATCGTCAGTCAGGGTAAGCGCGCGGGCGGCTTCAAGGGTCAATTGATCCTTGGCGATCAGGTCGATCAGCACCGGGGCAAGCGCGGAAAGGCGCAGCATCTTGTACACGAAACTGACCGCCTGACCGAACCGGGCCGCGATTTCCTCGGCGTCCATGCCGGTATCGCGCAGAGCCGCAAAGGCGCGGATACTGTCCGCAGGGTGCATGTCTTCACGCTGGAAATTCTCTGCCAGTGACAATTCGATGGCCTCTTCCTTGCTGCGTACCTCGACAGGGAAAAGATCGCTGTTCCTGACCTTCTTGCGCTTCACCAGTTCCTTGAGGCCGCGATAGCGCCGTCCCCCTGCGAATACCCACAACAGGCCGTCTTCCTCATAGGCGACAAGGTTCTGCAATAGGCCATGCGCGTGAATATCGTCGGCCATGGACTCGATTGCCGATGGCTTGATGCGGCGCTGGTTGAGTGGGGAAAGACGAAGCTGCGACAGCTTGGCGGTGATGATAGCCATGATGAATGCTCCTGATCTGTAATGTCGATGATGGGGGAGGTCAGCCTTCGAGGGCTGCGAGTTCGTCAAATTCGGCGGAAGCACGCGCGGCGGCGTCGCCTGCGTAGGTCGCGCCAGTTCGCGGATAGAAGAACACGCGCTCGCCCTTGTGGTAGGGGCTGCCGTCCGCGCCGGTCCCGTCCACTTTGGCCCGTTTCCAGTAGGGATCGCCCTTGTATCGTGTGTAAGCCATTGTCCTTGTTCTCCTTCCTTCGGGGCTGAAAGCCGCTTGCTCTGCGGCATGCGGCTCTGCCTCTCCGGCGAGGAGCGGGATGGAGAGGGAGGAGGAAAATCGATGGCCTGGCGCGGGCAGGCCGCCCTAGCGCGGCCGACGCCCATCGGGGCGTCGGGTGCCGCGCTTGGCGGATCACACGGGGGTGTCGATTTTGCTTCGGGAACGAAAGGGCAGCGGCCCTTGGTGTTCCCCGCGTGCGCGGGCCTCCGGGGGAGGGCCGTAAGCGCCAAGGGAAGATGTCGCGCTGTGCGCGGCTATTGGGGGGTGTGCCACATGGCACACCCCCTCACGCGAGGATCGTTACCCTAAATGGGCCGAGACGCCGGTACGGTGGCTTGGTCGGCGCCTGCCGCCGATAGAGCCGTGCCCGCCAGGGCCGCGCCCTGTATCTGTGTTCTTAGACCCCGCACATCAGCGTATCAGGTTACAGGCGCCCCGGTGCGCCCGAAGACAAAGCGTCGATGACCTTGCATTCCGCGATCGTCGTTGCCTCGCAGTCGCCGCCCCAACGCACCACCTCGCTCCGCAAGGCCGTCAGATCGGCAAGCTTACGATCGATCTCGTCGATATGAAGTGCCACGATGCTGTCCACCGCCTCGCAAGATCCACGAGGATTATCGGCCAAGCGCAAAAGGTCGCGAACCTGATCCAAGGTAAAGCCAAGGTCGCGCGATCGTTTGATGAAAGACAATCGATCGAGATGAGTCTGGCCATACAGCCGGTAATTCCCGCCGCTACGTGTTGGCGGTTCGATTAACCCCTCGGCCTCATAGAAGCGGATGGTCTCGATTTTCAGTCCGGTTTGCTTGGCAATGGCACCGATCTTCATGAGCCGTCCCTTGACCCTCTAGTAGGATGAGGGTTCATATAGGGCGCCCGACGCACGAATCGAGGCATCAGATGGCGGACGACTGCTGTTCGAAAAAAAGTGATACGATCGCTGAGCTGGGCCGAAAAGCGGATCAGCGGCGCGTCCTGATCACCGTGATGGTGATCAACTTCGTGATGTTCATCGCCGAGTTCGGCGGCGGTCTGGCGGCACGCTCATCGGCGCTGATGGCGGACTCCGTCGATATGTTTGGCGATGCGCTCGTCTATGCACTGAGCCTTTACGCCTTGAGCCGGGGGCCGCGCTGGGAGGCAGGGGCCGCACTCGCCAAGGGCGGCGTCATCCTTGTTTTCGGCATCGCGGTGGTCGTGGAGATAGCCGACAAGCTCGTGAACGGCGTGCCGCCCTCCTCGACGCTGATGCTCGCGTTCGGCAGCGCCGCACTTGTGGCCAACGTCGTTTGCCTGGCGCTGCTGTGGCGGTTCCGCACCCAAAATGTGAATATGTCGAGCACGTTCGAATGTTCACGCAACGACGTGGCCTCCAACATCGGCGTGTTGATTGCTGCCGGACTGGTAGCCGCCACAGGCTCGGTCTGGCCCGACATCGCCGTCGGCGCGGTGATTGCGCTTATCTTCCTGCGCTCGGCGTCGCGCGTGCTGGGCGAGGCGATCCCCGCATGGCGCGAAGCACGGCCAGTGCCTCCTGAAGTTATGCAATGACACTTGCCGGCATCTCGTTTAGATCACGGCACATGCTGCGCAGGCTCTGCTCACTCTTGCTGGTTATGATCGCGTCGTCGCTTGTGCTGACGGCGACGATCCATGCACGCGAGGTTTCCGGGCAGAGCATGGTGGATTGCGCCGGCGTCGTACATGAAGATGGCGATGCTGATCAGTCTCAGGGCGACGCCGACAAGGCGATGCCCCATCACCACAGCACCTGCCATGGTCCGACATTGGACATACCCGATACAAGCGACCTGTATTCCCTGGGCGAGGCGGGCGGGATACGTCCGTTTCCTGCGGCGCATAGCGCTTTGGCGTCCTATCGGACTGGCCCTGCACTAAGGCCGCCCGCCGCCTGACACGACCCGCCGGTCGGCGCTCGCCGGCCAGATGTGTTTTGTCAGGATCACCAGATAATGAAAAAGATGTTCGTGGCCATGATGGCCGCGGCGTCCTGCGCTTCAATGGCGCAGGCGCAGCAAACGCCACCGACTGCGGCGACGCAGCCGCTTGGCGTCTATACCCTCGATCAGGCCGTATTGGCCGCAGGCGGCGCGGCGCCTGCCGCTGACGCGGCATCGGCCGCAATCGAAGCGGCGCAGGCAGAACGGACGGTCGCGGGGCTACGGCCCAATCCTGTGGTTCAGGGCCAGGTCGAAAACGTCGCCGGCTCTGGCCCATACAAAGGTCTGCAAAGTGCAGAGACGACCGTAGGTGTTGCGATCCCGATCGAGTTGGGCGGCAAGCGCGGTGCGCGTGTCGCTGTCGCCAGCGCACAGTTGTCGCGTGCCGAACTGCAGGCGGCGATCACCGCGAGCGATATTCGCCTGCAGGTGACGCAACTCTATATCGAGGCGATCGCGGCCGAACGCCGGCTCGCAACGGCGCGCGATCAGGCGCGTATTGCCGCCGAAGTGCTGCGCGGCGCGGGTGTGCGGGTTCAGGCTGGCCGGGCCTCGCCGCTCGAACAGCAACGCGCCGATGTCACGAGGATCAACGCCGATGCCAATGTGGAACGGCTGACCCGCCTTGCCGAAGCCGCGCGCGCGAACCTTGCGCGGCGGATTGGTCGACCGATCGACGCGATGCTCGATGCCGCGCTTCTCGACCAGCTCCCGGCGCCGACCTTCGGCCCTGTCGAAACGCCGCCGGCGGCAAACACCTTGGCGCTCGCCGCTGCCGATGCCGATCTGGCTATCGCCGATGCCGGCGTGAGGCTTGCGCGGGCGAACCGGGTGCCGGACCTCAACGTCGGCCCTGGCCTGCGGCGGCTCGAAGCGACCAACGACACCGCTGCGGTATTTTCGATCTCCATTCCGATTCCGCTGTTCAACAACGGCCGCGCGGCCATCGCGCAGGCGAGCGCGCAGCGCACCCAGGCAGAAGCCTTGCGGCGTGTCACCGCCCTCGATGTCGAGCAGGCGATCACGAATGCGCAGGCGGAGGCCGCAAACGCGGCCACGACCGCTCGCGCTGCAGCCGGACCGGCGCTGGCAGCGGCGCAGGAAGCTGCCCGGATCGCGCGGATCGGCTACCGTGAAGGCAAGTTCGGCCAGCTCGATCTGCTCGATGCCGAACGCACTCTTGCCGAGACGCGCGTCGCCGCGATCGACGCACTCGCCAATTATCAAAATGCTCGCGCGCAACTGGAGCGGCTGACCGCCCCCGCGACGGCGACCACGATTTCGGGGGATACCGACCGATGAAGACCATCCTTATGGGCGGCGCGCTGCCGCTTGGCCTCGCCTTGCTCCTCTCCGCTTGCGGCGGCAGTCCTGAAGCCGGAGATACGTCCGCAACCAATGAAACCGCGGCCGATGCTCACGAAGGCGGCGGTGACGAGGCGCATGCCGATGAAGGCGCGGTGACGCTGACGCCCGACCAGATCAAGTCCGCCGGGGTCCAGATCGGCCGCCCGATGACAGGCGGCGCCGGGACGATCGAACTCCCTGCGACTATCGAAGGCGACCCGCAGGGGACGCAGGTCGTTTCGGCCGCGATCGGTGGCCGCATTGTGGCATTGACCCGCAATCTGGGCCAGTCGGTTGGCAGAGGGGAGACGATCGCGGTCATCGAAAGCCGGGAAGCCGCTCAGCTCAAAGGGGAAGTCGAAGCGTCGCGCGCCAGGCTGGCACTCGCCAATTCCAACCTTGCACGTGAACAGCGCTTGTTCGCACAGCGCGTGTCGCCCGAACAGGACCTGATAGCGGCACGAACGGCTGCCACCGAAGCACGGATTGCCTACCGTCAGGCCCAAAGTCAGGTCTCGGCCGCCGGCGGCGGCGGGGGTGGTGGCGGGCTCAACCGCCTCGGCATTACCGCCCCTATTGCCGGTCAGATCATCTCGCGTCCGGTCGTGCTGGGCCAGACGGTCACTGCCGACGCGGAGCTGTACCGTATCGCCAATCTTGGCCGGGTATCGCTGGCGCTGAACCTCAAGCCCGAAGATGCGGGCAGGGTGAAGCCCGGCAACGTGGTGATGGTGACGGCGCCAGGCAGGCAGACGAGCGCCCGCATAACGTTCGTCTCGCCCGCGCTTGATCCCCAGACCCGGCAGGTGCCGGTCATCGCAACGCTCGACAATCGCGGCGCGCAGTGGCGTGTCGGCGAACCCGTCACTGCCGCGGTGCAGCTGAGCGGCAATGCCGGAAGCTCTGCGGTACGCGTGCCGACGACGGCCATTCAGACCGTCGAAGGCAAATCGGTGGTCTTTGTCCGCACCGCCAAGGGGTTCCAGGCGACCCCGGTCACGCTGGGCGACGCTTCCGGCGACACCGTCATCGTCCGCTCTGGTCTCACCGGCCGCGAACAGATCGCCACTACAGGCAGCTTCACGCTCAAAGCCGAACTCGGCAAGGGCGAAGCGGCGCACGAGGATTGATGCCATGATCGCCCGTATCGTCACATGGGCGGTCGAGAAGCGCTGGCTCGTCCTGCTTCTCACCGCCGTCGCCACCGCCATCGGTGCCTATTCACTCTACCGGCTCCCGATCGACGCGGTGCCGGACATCACCAACAACCAGGTCCAGATCAATGTCCGCGCCTCGGCGCTCTCGCCCGAATTGGTCGAGAAGCAGGTCTCGTTTCCGATCGAAACCGCGCTTGCCGGCATTCCCGGCCTTGAAAACACGCGCTCGCTCAGCCGCAATGGGTTCGCGCAGATAACTGCCGTCTTCGACGAATCCACCGATATCTATTTCGCCCGCCAACAGGTGGGCGAGCGTCTGGCGGGCGTCGCGGAAAACCTGCCCGACGGCGTGAACCCCGAAATGGGACCGATCGCGACCGGACTTGGCGAGGTCTATATGTGGACTGTCCGGCTTGATCATCGACAAGATGACAAGCATCGCCCCGGTGAGCCGGGTCAGCAGCCCGACGGCAGCTACATCACGCCGGAAGGTGAACGGCTGACGAGCGACGAAGACAAGGCCACGTATCTGCGCACCGCGCAGGACTGGATCGTCACGCCGCTTTTGAAGAACACGCCGGGTCTTGCCGGCGTCGATTCCATCGGCGGCTATGCCAAGCAGTATCTGGTCGTCCCCGACGTCCAGAAGCTCGCTTCCCTGAACATCACGCTCACCGATCTTGGCACCGCACTCGAGAAGAACAACACCAGCGTGGGCGGCGGCTTCGTCAACCGCAACGGCGAGGGCCTGGCGGTTCGCTCCGACGCGCTGGTGCGCAACGCGGCCGAACTGGCACGCACCGTCATCGCGACCCGCGAAGGGGTGCCGATCACCCTTGACCAGGTTGCCACCGTTCGCACGGGTCAGGCGATCCGTATGGGCTCGGCCTCGGAGAACGGCACCGAAGTGGTCGTGGGCACCGCGATCATGCGGATTGGCGAGAACAGCCGCAACGTCGCCACGGCGGTCGCTGATCGGCTGAAGGAGATCAACGCCTCGCTGCCGCCCGATGTCGTGGTGCAACCCGTTCTGGACCGGACCGCGCTGGTCAATTCGACGATCAAGACGGTCGCCAAGAACCTCTCCGAAGGCGCGTTGCTCGTCATCGTCGTGCTGTTCCTTCTGCTCGGCAATTTCCGCGCCGCGCTCATTGCGGCGGCGGTGATTCCGGTGACAATGATGCTCACCGGGTTCGGCATGCTGCGTCTGGGTGTCTCGGCAAATCTGATGAGCCTGGGCGCGCTCGACTTTGGTCTCATCGTCGATGGCGCTGTAATCATCGTCGAGAACGCGCTGCGCCGCCTTGCCGAGCAACAGCACCACGAAGGCCGGCTGCTCAGCATGAAGGAGCGCCTCGAAGCCGTTGCCACGGCGGCGCGCGAGATGATCCGGCCCTCGGTCTACGGGCAGGCGATCATCATCCTCGTCTACGTGCCGCTGCTCACGCTCACGGGCGTGGAGGGCAAGACGTTCGTGCCGATGGCGCTGACGGTCATCATCGCCCTGCTTTTCGCCTTTGCCTTGTCGCTGACATTCGTACCCGCGGCGATTGCCATCTGGCTGTCCAAGCGGGTCGAGGAGAAGGATGGACGCATTATCTCATGGCTCAAAGCCCGTTACGAACCGGGTCTCGAAAAGGCTATGAAACGCCCATCGCTTACAATCGGCGCCAGCGTCGTCAGCCTCGTCGCGGCGGCTCTGGCCTTCACCACACTGGGCCAGGTCTTCCTTCCCCAGCTCGACGAAGGCGATTTGCTCATCCAGGCGCTGCGTATCCCGGCGACTTCGGTTCAACAGAGCCAAGCCATGCAGGTGCCGATCGAGCGGATAGTCGCAAAGCAACCCGAGGTGCGCTTCGTCTTTTCCAAGACGGGCACGGCCGAGCTGGCATCGGACCCGATGCCGCCCAACGCGACCGATATGTTCGTCATCCTCAAGCCCCGCGATCAATGGCCTGATCCCAAGCTGGCCAAGGAGGAACTGGTCGAGCGACTGGAAGGCCTGCTCGGCAAGATTCCGGGCAACGCCTACGAGATCACGCAGCCGATCCAGATGCGGTTCAACGAGCTGATCGCCGGCGTGCGCGGCGACATCGCGGTCAAGGTGTTTGGCGACGACTTCGTTGCCATGAACCGTACCGCCGAACAGATCGCCGGTGTTCTGCGCAAGACGCAAGGCGCAGCGGACGTGAAGGTCGAGCAGACGACGGGTCTGCCGATGCTCGATATTCGCGTCAATCGCGACGCGATGGCGCGGGTCGGCGTCACCGCGCAGGACGTGCAGGACACGATCACCGCCACCATCGGCGGCCGCGAGTCCGGCATGATCTTCGAGGGTGATCGCCGGTTCCCGGTGGTCATCCGCCTGTCGGACGCGCAGCGCGCGGATCTGCGTCAGCTCGAACAGGTGCAGGTGCCGATTGCCGGGGGCGGTTATGTGCCGCTGTCCAGCGTCGCCAGTATCGGCGTTGTCGACGGGCCGAACCAGATCAGTCGCGAGAACGGCAAGCGCCGCGTCGTCGTGCAGGCCAATGTGCGTGGACGTGACGTCGGCAGCGTGGTGGCGGACGCGCAGGCGGCCGTCGGGCAAAACGTGCGCTTGCCCGCTGGCAGCTATCTTGAATGGGGCGGGCAATTCGAGAATCTCGAATCCGCCAGTCAGCGGCTTCAGCTCGTGATACCGGCCTGCTTCATCTTGATCCTGCTGCTGCTCTACGGGGCATTGGGATCGGCACGGGATGCCGCGATCGTGTTCACCGGCGTGCCCTTCGCCTTGGTCGGCGGCGTGCTGCTGCTGTTTGCCCGGGGCATGGACTTCTCGATCTCGGCTGCGGTCGGTTTCATCGCGCTGTCGGGTATCGCGGTCCTCAACGGCCTCGTCATGGTCAGTTCGGTGCAGGACCTGATCCGGTCCGGCATGGACCGGGCAGAAGCTGCACGGACAGGGGCCATCCAACGACTCCGTCCGGTCGTGATGACGGCCTTGGTCGCCAGTCTCGGCTTCGTGCCGATGGCGTTTGCGAGCGGGGCCGGCGCGGAAGTGCAAAAGCCGCTCGCAACTGTTGTCATCGGCGGTCTCATCTCCGCGACCTTTTTGACGCTGTTCGTGCTGCCCACGCTCTACGCGCGTTTCGGGCAGCAGGCGGTGAAGGGTGACGAGGGCGACGAGAGGGAAGAGGCTGCCCCGCCGCAGCATGCATGACCGCAAAAGGAGGGCGAAACTTCGCCCTCCTCACCACGTTCAGAAAGGAGGCATCAGGTGTCAGTGATCGAAAATGTGATCAGCCTCAAGGCATCGCCGCTGCGCATCTGGTCGGTGCTCACCGACTTTCCAGCGCATTCCCGGTGGAATCCCTTCATTCGACTTTCCGGCGCTGCGGTCCAGGGCGGCGAGACCGCCTACATTTTCCGCATCGGTAGGCTCGATAAGGAGCTGACCGCCAAGGCGAACATCATCTGCGCCGATAAGCCGCGTATGTTCACCTGGACCGCGGGCGTTCCCAAACTCCTCATGTTTGAGGAAAATTATAGTCTGGAGAGCGAGGCCACGGGAACGCGTGTGCGGCATAGCCTGCGCTTCTCGGGCCTCCTTGGCGCGCCTCTGGCGGCGATGATGCGCCGCAAAATTCACGCCAGTCTCGCCCAGTCGGATGCCGGTCTGGAACGGCATCTGCGGCGGCTGTCGGCCCAACCGGCTGCGAAGGGGCGCACCTTGCCGGCTCGCAACGGCTTCAGAAGCAATCGGAGGCCATGATGGCGTTCTCATATTCGCGCGTGCTGGCGATCGCCGCTGCGCCAATGGCATTGGCTGCATGTTCGGAGCAGCCGACGACAAAGGCGCCGACAGAACAGGAAATTCACGCGAATGACAGCGCGGACGCAAGCGGCAGTCCTGGCCGCCATCCGTATGAGTGCGACGACAAGCGCACGCTTCTCATCGACTTCAAAAACGAAGGGCTGACCCTTGAGATCCGGCGCAATGCCGATGCGGCACCTATCGTCCTGACCGCACCAGCACAGGGCCTCCAATATGTTGGCGATACGGCCAGTGCGACCTTCCGAGGTAACGAGATCAGGATCGAAGAGACCGGAAAGCCAACTGCCGTGTGCACGAAGGCAACGAACCTGTGACCAATCCCCGCATCATCATGGAGCGCTGACGATGGCCGCGATCATATTCGGGGCGCTCATCGCCGGGTGGCGGTCCCCCGGCGAAAAGCTGGTCGCGGCCATGCAGCATCTGGCAGCCGGCGTCGTGTTCGCAGCCGCTGCCACGGAAATCCTGCCCCTGGTCAAGCACGGTGGTTCTCCGAGCGCGACGCTGATCGGCGGCGCACTCGGCGTCGCCGTCATGCTGAGCCTCAAGGCGGCGGAAAGCCGGTTCAAGGGACCTGTCGCGCTACTAGCGGCCATCGGACTCGACCTTGCCATAGACGGCCTGGTTCTGGGGCTCGCCTTCATCGCCGGCGAGAAGGCAGGGACACTGCTCGCCGTCGCGCTGACACTAGAGGTGCTGTTCCTTGCGCTTACCCTTACCAACGACCTTGCCGGCAAATATCGCAAGGCCAAGGCGATCGGCCTGACCTGCGCGCTGGCGTTGCTTTTGCCCTTCGGCGCCCTCGTCGCGCAGCCAGTGGCGTTGCTGACGCCGGTATGGATTACCGGGTTCCTGAGTTTCGGGCTCATGGCACTGCTCTATCTCGTGACCGAAGAACTGCTGGTCGAAGCCCACGAGAAGCCGGACTCCCCGCTCATCAGCGCCATGTTCTTTGTCGGGTTTCTCGCACTGCTGCTTATCGAGGAGATCATGGTATGACGCCCTCAGACCGACAGGCGCCCAATGAGCGCCGGACGTTATGGATAGTCCTTCTGCTCAACGCAGCGATTGCGATCGGATTCTTCACCTCCGGCCTGATCGGTGATTCCAGCGCGCTGATCGCCAATGGTGTCGACAATCTATCCGATACGGCCGTTTATGGATTGAGCCTTGTTGCGCTAAGCCGCGGACAGACCTGGAAAACGCGAGCGGCGCGGGCATCGGGCGTGATGCTGCTGATCTTCGCGGTCGGCATTCTTCTCGATGTTGGACGCCGCTATCTCCAGGGCAGCGAGCCGATCGGACCTACGATGATGGTCATGTCGGCGGTTGCTGCGATCGTGAACTATATCTGCCTGCGGATGCTCCAGCGGCTAAAGCAGAAGGACGTGAACCTTCGCGCCGCCACGACCTTCAGCTTCAACGACTTCATCTCCAACGGCGGCATCCTGATCGCGGGGGCATTGGTGTTGTGGCTGGGGACAAACTGGCCCGATCTAATCGTCGGCCTGGCGACCGCGCTCATCGCGATCAAGGGCGGCATAGAAATCCTGCGCGATGCTCGTGCAGAAGCGAAAAACAGCGCGGAGACGATGCGATGACCGACAAGCTCAAACTCGATATCCCCGTCCTGCTGCCGCAGATCCCTGACGCGGCCGATGCTTGCGTTGGCCGGCTTGTCGCGACACTCAAGGCGAAACTTGGCGTCGAAGAGGCGCATGTCCTTCCCGCCGATGGCGATACCCCCGCAAAGCTGTGCATCCATTTCGACAGCGCGGCATTGCCGATGTCACGTGTGCGCGAAATGGTGCGCGCAGCCGGCGCCGAGATTAGCGGACGATACGGCCATGCCAGGTGGCAGGTCGAGGGTATCGGCCACGAGCGCCGCGCGCGCACCATTGGCGAAACCCTGTGCCGGGTGCCCGGCGTGCTGCAGGCCGACGCCAGCGCCTCGGGCAGCATCCGTGTCGAATATGACAAGGAGCGGGTCGACGAGGCGTTCATCCTCGCGGCGCTCGGCAAGCTCAAGGTCAGACCGGCACAGCGGACTGGCTCGGAGCACGTCGGACACGATCACAGCGCCAGTGACCATACAGACCACGACCACGGCGACGCCAGTCATGGAGAGGACGCTGAGAAACATGGGCCGGGTGACGGGCATGATCACGCCCATGCCAATTTTCTTGGACCCAACACCGAACTGATCTTTGCGCTCGCGTGCGGCGCACTGCTGGCGATCGGCTTCGCGGTCGAAAAGCTGGTAGCGGGCACGCCCGAATGGCTCCCGACCGCCTTCTATGTGGGTGCTTATGGTTTTGGCGGATTCTTCACGCTGCGCGAGGCGATCGACAATCTGAAGCTCAGGAAATTCGAGATCGACACGCTGATGCTCGTGGCAGCCGCTGGCGCCGCAGCGCTGGGTGCCTGGGCGGAAGGCGCGCTCCTGCTGTTCCTGTTCAGCCTCGGCCATGCACTCGAGCATTATGCGATGGGGCGCGCCAAGCGGGCCATCGAAGCGCTCGCCGAACTCGCGCCCGACAAGGCGACGGTGCGCCGCGACGGGCAGACCACGGAGCTTGCCGTCGAGGAGCTGGTGATCGGTGATGTGGTGATTGTGCGTCCCAACGAGCGCCTGCCTGCCGACGGCTTCGTCATCAAGGGTTCGAGCGCGATCAACCAAGCCCCCGTCACCGGCGAGAGCATCCCGGTCGACAAGGAGCCTGTGGCCGACGTCGAGGCGGCACGCGCGAAGCCCGATGCGGTCGAAGCGACGTCCCGGGTGTTCGCCGGTACGATCAACGGCAGCGCCGCGATCGAGATCGAGGTGACGCGGCGTTCCAACGAAACCGCGCTCGCCAAGGTCGTGAAGATGGTGAGCGAAGCGGAGACGCAAAAGTCTCCCACGCAGCGCTTCACTGATCGGTTCGAACGTGTCTTCGTGCCGGCGGTGCTGGCTCTATCGTTCATCCTCCTGTTCGCGTGGGTCGTGATCGACGAGCCATTCCGCGACAGCTTCTATCGGGCGATGGCGGTGCTGGTCGCCGCCAGCCCCTGTGCGCTCGCCATCGCTACCCCCAGCGCCGTGCTTTCGGGCGTTGCGCGCGCGGCACGCGGCGGCGTGCTGGTGAAGGGCGGTGCTCCGCTCGAAAACCTCGGTTCGTTGAAGGCGATCGCGTTCGACAAAACGGGCACCCTGACGGAAGGCCGCCCGCGCATCATTGATGTCGTGCCGGTGGACGGCGCGAGCGAGGAAGATCTGTTGACGCTCGCCGTCGCAGTCGAGGGTTTGAGCGATCACCCTTTGGCGCAGGCGATCGTCAAGGATGGGTGCGAACGCTTGGGCGGGCGCGACCTTCCGACCGCGACCGACCTCAAGAGCCTGACCGGACGCGGCGTCACTGCGACCGTCGGTGGCGAGACGGTGTGGATCGGGAAGGCCGAGATGTTCGGCGTGGAGGGCATCCCTGCGCTGAATGCGGCCGCTACTGACGCCATCGCGGCCCTGCGCGAAGGGGGGCGCACCACGATGGTGGTGCGCAAGGGCGATCGGGACATCGGTGCGATCGGGCTGATGGACACGCCGCGCGAGGCGGCCAAGATCGCGCTCAAACGCCTGCGGGACATGGGTATCACCCGGATGATCATGATCTCGGGCGATCACCAGAAGGTAGCCGACGCCGTCGCCAGGGATGTCGGACTTGACGAGGCATGGGGCGACCTGATGCCGGAGGACAAGGTCGCCGCGATCAAGAAGCTCGCGGGTGAGGACAAGGTCGCGATGGTCGGCGACGGGGTCAATGATGCACCGGCAATGGCATCGGCGACCGTTGGCATTGCGATGGGCGCTGCCGGCTCGGATGTGGCTCTGGAGACGGCCGACGTGGCGTTGATGGCCGACGATCTGGCCCATCTGCCGTTCGCGGTCGGCCTAAGCCGCCGCACACGCGGCATCATCCGGCAGAATGTGTTCGTCAGCCTGGGTGTCGTCGCATTGCTTGTGCCAGCAACGATCCTTGGCCTTGGCATCGGTCCGGCAGTTGCGATGCACGAAGGCTCCACGCTTCTCGTCGTCTTCAATGCACTGCGCCTGCTCGCCTATCGCGATGTGGCGAAGCAAACGTCATGACCTGCTGATCGGCGGCAACGATCAGCCCTTCACGATCGGCGCCTCGTCCGCTCGCGAGCGGACGAGGCGCGATTTTCTTGCCGGAACCAGCCCCGCCCCTACTCAGGGCGGGGGCTGGTCTGGCCGTTCAGGCGCTCTCTTCCAGCGTGAAGGGGCTTTCCGCGCCCATCCGGCTCAGCAGCCAGTCGGCTGCATCCTGCGCCTGGCGCGCGGCGGTGAAGATGCACCGCTTGTCATTGCGAAGGGCTTGGAGCCAGCTTGCCAGATACGCGGCATGGTCCTCGCGGTCGTGGAGTTTGATGCCGATCGCGCCGCTGACGAACGCGGCCCCCAGTTCGGCCACCAGTTCTTCACGCGCATAGTCTTCGCGCTTCGTGGAAATGAGGGTGGGACGGGCAAGCCGATCCACATGACCGCTGGCGTGACAAAGTTCGTGTGCAAGGGTCGAATAATAGTCGTCGCTGGTATGGAAGTCGGCGAATGCCGGCATGACGACATGATCGCCGGTCGGCTGATAATAGGGCTGCGAACCATGATGGCGCACGGTAACAGGCACCCGGCCAAAGAGCGTATCAAGCTCGGCGTCCCGGTCGTGGGGATTGGTGGCGGTGATGATCGGTTCGGGCATGGGATATTGCGTCTCGATGCCGTCGATCTGCTCCGAATTGAAAACCGTGTAGCGTTTCAGGAACGCGACCTGCCGCCTGCCGTCCTCGCCCTGTTCGCTGCTCGCTTCGCCGCCTTTGCCGTCGCCCACCACGATCTTGTTGGCATAGACCACGGTTGATCCCTTCTCGCCCTTGCGGACACAGCCGCCCAGCGCGAGCGCCTGTTTGAAGGTCAGCCAATGCGGGGAGGCATAGCCCTTGGTCATGGAGGCCACCCACAAGGTCAGGACGTTGATGCCGCGATAAGGAACCCCGGTGGAGCGCAGCGGGATATTGGGGGCCGTGCTGCCGTTCCATGATTTGGACCAAGGCCGGGTGCCAGCCTCGATCATGGCAATCATCTGGTCGGTGATCTCCTGATAGACGTCGGCCCGGTTGTCGGTGATGCGTCCCATGATTTCGTCCTTTCCTCTTGAGGCTGAAAGCCGCTTGCTCTGCGACATGCGGCTCTGCCTTTCCGGCGAGGAACGGGATGGGGAGGGAGGGCGAGAATCTTGCTCCTGGTGCGGGCGAGCCGCCCTAGCGCGGCCGATGCCTTCAGGGCGTCGGGTGCCGCGCTTGGCGGATTACACGGGGAGCATGATTGTCGTTCGGGGACGAAAGGGCAGTAGCCCTTGGTGTTCCCTCAAGCGTGCGGGCCTCCGGGGGAGGGTGGCAAGCGCCTAAGAAGGCAATACCGCGCCATGGCGCGGCAACAAGGGTGCGCCACGTGGCACACCCCTTGCGCGAGGATCGTCACCCGAATGGGCTGAGACGCCGGCCCGGTGGCTCGGTCGGTGCTCGCGCCGATAGAGCCGTGCCCGCGAGGGCCGCGCCCTGTGGGATACTCCTACGCTCGAAGCGATCCCGGTGAGATAAAGAGAAGGTCCCTGTGCACCCTGAAACACGAAGGCCGCCCCTTGCTGCCAGAGCGACAGCGGGGACGGCCATGGTGTTTTTCACTTTTACCTCTGAACCCACCGCAGCACGCGGCGCTGGTTCAGCGCAACGAACCTAGTCCTCGTCATCGTCCTCATTGAGCGCGCCCATCAGATCCGCAACGGTAGCGAACCGCTCCACCCGGCCTTCGGACGCATCGCGCATCGCAGCCTGGGTGGCGGCATTGGGAACGCGAATGTCAAAGGGCAGGTTCTTGTCGGAGGCCACGCGCACCAGCATCAGCCGAATGGCGTCGGACACAGACAGGCCCATCCCCGCAAGAACTGCGCTGGCTTCCTTCTTCAGGTCGGAATCAATCCGAGCACGGACTACGTCTGCCGCTGCCACTTCACTTACCCCACATAATCACTTGAGCCACAATGTAGCTACAAATCCTAAATGGTCTCCTAACGCCGGGGTGTCAATAGCACTACCCCTCTCTGCACTCTCCCGGGAGCACGTGAAGCACAGGGAGCACGTGGGAGTACCATAAGCACATTTAAGCACAGATAGGGCGCTTATAAGTCCTTGAAAACAAATCCGAAAATCGACCGGCATTGAAACATATGTTGCACTGACAGATTTTAGTTGCATCAAATCACGCAAATAAGCATATCGTAGTTGCAGCGAGCGCGCATCCTATGTTGCGCCAGTAAATACCTAAGTCATTGAAATATGACGATAATTAGCGCATAACCTGTTTGTCGCCGCAACAGGGCCGCGACACATGGAGTAAAAACAATGGCGACGACCAGGGAGGCGAGTGCGATTACGAAAAAGCAGCTCGCCATGCGCGATCTGCACTGGCCGGGTATGGAAACCTGGCTGTGGAATCGCAAGGCCAACAAGGGGTTCGCAACGATCCCCAAAACAATGCCGCTGATCCTCAAGATCATGGATGAGATGACCAAGGGCGCGCCGGTATCGTCCACCTATCTGACGCTGTGGTGCCATACGTGGGACAACTCGTATGTCATCCTGAACAAGCATGGCGATATGGCCAATGCCTCGGGGTTTGGCGGTCAGCGCGGTGAACATACCTGGGCGACCCGGATGAAGAAGCTTCAGGAACTGAAGTTCATCGACATCAAGCCGGGCAAGTCGGGGCCGATGGGCAATGCGATCATCTTCAATCCGCATTTCATCCTGCGCTGGCATAATTCGATTAAGACGCCGGGCCTCACCGCGACGAGCTATGCGGCGCTGGTGGAAACGGCGCTGGAAATCGGTGCCGGCGATATGCTGGTCGAATGGACGCCGTTCCCGCCCGATGGCGAACCACCGGTCATCCCGCAGCCCGTCATCGACGCGGCGGCCAAGGCCAAGGTGGATTTGCCGACCACGGGAGCCGCGGAATGAGACCCGTTGAAACTACGGGTCGGTTCAAACGCGATTACAAGCGTGAGAAGCGATCCGACGCCGATCTCGATGCCATTTTCCAGCCCGTCATCGACATGCTGGTGATGGATGAAGTGCTGCCGCCCAACCTATCCGATCATTCGCTGACCGGCGAGTGGAAGGGATACCGGGATTGCCATATCAAGCCCGACCTGGTGCTGATCTACCGCAAGACCGAAGAAGCACTCGTCCTAGCCCGTATCGGTTCGCACAGCGAACTGTTCGGATGACCCGAGCGCCGATCCGGGGCGAAGGCGACGGCCGCGTAGCAGGCCCGTTGTCTCGCCCCGCAGGGCGCACCGATTTTATCCAACATCAGGATATACGCTGGGCAGCCACCTCCAGCACGCGCCGAAGGCAGGCATGGGCCGCTGCCGGGGCTGGAAGGACGTGCGGGGGTAAGCCAGGATAACGGAAGCATTGCATGGCGTGCGGGCAATCGAGCGCGTCGATCGTCGCATAGTCGTTTGCTGAGATAGCTACGCCAAGATCGAGTGATCCGCGATCGATCGCCCTGCAACATCGGTGCAGGCTATGGCCCATCAACATAAGCCGCTCTTCGTCCCAACCATCGGCGATCAGGATCGCTTTCAGCGCTAGTTCGAGGCCATGCGCAACCAGCGCAAAATAGGCCATCTCCGCAGCGTCTGGCAGGTTGATCAAGAGGATGCGGCCCGCCGCATCGGCATAGTCTTTGGCAAAGGCCAGATAGCGAACCGCGCGTTCTGGTTCCGGTCTGCTGATCACTCCGGTCATATCCAGCGCCCACCCAGCGAGGCGGCACAAGCCATGCTGATGCCGATCGTGCCGACAAGGCCAGCGAGCGCCACGAACGCGAACAGCCTTGTTCGTGCGCGAGAGCGCCCGCGGGTGATGCTGACTGCAGAGCATATCGCCACGGCCAGGAGCAGACCCGGCCCCAACTCGTAGAGGACCAGGCCGGGCAGGCGGTTGGGAAGCAGATACGCCATGTCGCGGATGACGCGCCCGAGCAGGACTGCGCCAACTACCACGGAGCTGGCTCCCCCCCAGCGACCAACCACGGCGGCAACGGGAGAGCCGCGTTCGATCATTACCGCGCCGAGCGTGCGCCGGCGACTGCCCCCGGCTCTTTCTTGATCGTGCCCACGCGGCACCCTTGCGGCACTTGCGCACGCTGCACGGCGAGCTGCCGCATGCCTTCGTAATCGACACCCCACAAACCTGCGCGCTGCGCTGCCGCCTTGCGCATCAGGTCGACATAGGCACCGCCCGAATAGACGCGGTAATCGACGGCATAGCCTTGAGCGACCATGGTGGCTCCCACGCTCGCCTTGTTGCTGGGGAAGCGGCAAGACAGATTCAATCGCCCATAGCTCTTGGCAGTGGTCCGGCACTGCTCCTCGCGGCGCAGACCATAATCGAACAGCGACGCCGAGCACGTCAGCCCGCCATCGCGGGCGGCCAGCTCACGCAGGGCCTGGCTCGCCAGCACCTTGAGCTGCGGCCGATCGTCATCAGGAGTATCGATCCCGACGATCCGCACGCGACCGTTTGAGAAATCGACGGTATCACCATCGATAATTCGCGGAGAAGGAGAGGATAGCTGGGTCTGCGATGCTTCGACCAGCGATGCCTTGTTCTGCGCGATGGAATAGACGGCCACGACAACGAAGGTCGCCCCCATCATCCAGCGCTGATAGGGCGGGACGCCGGGAAACAGCTTCATGCTGCCCGGATCTCGCGCAGGAGATCGTTCCAGTCGCCGCTATGTGGCGGCAGCTTGGTGAGTAGCCTGCGCCCGTTACCGGTCAGGTGAGGGGTGGCCCGCTCCACGGCGCGCGCCGCCTCGACGCCGTGCTGGCTATAGAGGATGACGGTGTGGATGCTCTCCGGGATCGCAATGCCCTGATAGCGCTCGATACCCAGCACAGGCCATACAAAGTTGCCGGGTTCGAGCAGGTTCATAACGCTTGCCGCATCCTCGACGCCTTCCGCGAGACGCAGCACGCCATCAGACGGGATACCGCCCCAACGCACCGCGCCGGTGCCGGGATTGCCCAGCATACGCTTGGGTTCGGGCATGTCGGCCTTCCAGCGGCCATCAGGCGTCAGGAAGGTGCGGTGGATCGCAACGACGCCGGCGTCTTCCTCGATCGGAACGATCAGCGCAGGCGCGAATGCCTTGGCCGCGCCCGTGCCGCACTGGCAACGTGGATCGTAGCGGGCGTTGATTCCCTCCGGCACGATCGCGCGGGCGCGCAGATAGCGATCAGCCAGCGTGCCGACATAAGGGGCCGCGTGCCGCCAAACGGACAAGGCGACCTTGTTGAGGTCGCTCCTGCTCTCCTGGCGCTGCCCCGGATCATGATCGGGCGGAGCCAGGATTTTGCCGGACCGAAGCGCCGTCATGATCGCTTCGGCAGCGCATCCGGCGAAACAGTGAAACAGCACAGCGCGCTCGCCCACGCGAACAGAAAGGCTTGCCTTGCTATCGGAATGGGCCGGGCATCGGCACATGGCAAAGTCGCCCGTCCATCGGCCACCAAGCTGGCGAACAATTCGGTCGGCCTGTTCCTCAATCGTGGCGATATGCCGCCGGGCCATTTAAGACACCTCCGTTGAAGCGCATCGTCATGCTATCGCTATGCGATACAGGACACCAGCGAAAACCATATAAATCGCTCGTAGGGTAAGAATGGAATTAGAACTACTACTGGAACGGGAACTTACGACGCATCGCCCTCCGGGCGGGACGATCACAGACGTTCATGTCTGCCAGCACGAGTCCGGCAAGTGGCATATCAATATCCGTGTGAGCTGGCGTGGAACTGCGATGTTCCATATCGGCCTATACGACAAGAAGCGCATCCGCCTGTATAAAAAGGTATCTTCAGCCATACGCCATATTATTCTGGGTTATGGTTACGAGGGCGTTATCAGTTTGCACCCCTATCCAGGCATGAGGGACGAAACGACATTTTAGCGGGGTAAGTCGTTCGCAATAGCAGGAACGCATGTCGCTTTCGGGGTAGCCTTCGCGGTTTTCTTAACATAGCCTGTCTTCACAACTGGAGTGAAAACATGACAAATCGCTTATGTTCATTCCCGGTGTGCGTCGCGCAAAATGCCGCGTTGATCGCCTCGGTTTCGGCCCGAACCGCCGATATTGCCATTGTTGTCGGTCATGGAATGACGGCGCTTTTGCCTTATGTCCCGGACACGGAAGGCTGCGGGCGGTGACGCTGCCCGCCGCAGTCGTCATGGGCCTCGCCGCGCAATGCGCGCCGAATGTGGCTCCAGAGACAATCGCGGCGATCGTGAAAACTGAAAGCCAGGGCTATGAGCTGGCGATCAACGTCAACGGATTGACCCATAAGATCACCCAGCCAACCACACTGGCGCAGGCGATCAGGATCTCGCGCACCTATGTCGCCAAAGGCTATTCCGTCGATCTTGGCTTGGGACAGATCAACTCCCGGAACATGAAAGCCCTCGGCCTGACATGGGACACGGTGTTCGAACCCTGCACGAACATCGCCGCTGCCGGGGCGGTACTCGCTGGAAACTATCGCCAGGTCAGGGACGGCCTGCATCCGCAACGCGCGCTGCGCATCGCGCTCTCCATGTACAATACCGGATCGCAGTCGCGTGGCTTTGCCAACGGCTATGTCGGGCGGGTGGTCGGCAATGCCGGCTTCGCCGACGCCGCCCAGCCTGCAGCCGTCCGCTCGACCGCAATCACCGGCACACCTGACCCCCCGACCTCGAACGCCGCGACGATGCTGGCCGCGCTGGTCGAAGAAAATACGTCCGACACGGGGCAGCCACGGGCGGCCCTGATCCCCCCGCCGCCCTCGTGGGACGTGTTTGCGAAGGCGGAATTTGAGCGAGCTACGCTCGCCGCAGAAGGAGACAACCGATGAACCTTGTGTCGCTAGGCGTGCCGACGCTCACCTTTCGATCCCGCGTCAATGCCCGCATCGACGCAATGTCGTCGCGCCATCGCAAGCTGGGGCGCCTCCTGTCGATGTTCGGCCTGGTGGCGCTGGCCTCGCTCCTATCGGCCGAACCGGCGCTGGCGCAAACCAATCTCGAAAGTTTCGGTCAATCCGTGCTGAACCTGCTCAGCAACGGCCTACTGCGCACAGTCGCCATTCTCGCCATCATCGCCGCAGGGTTTGGCTGGCTGACGGGCCGCGTCAACACCGGCGCGCTCGTTACCGTCATCATCGGCATCGCGCTGATCTTCTCCGCGCCGTGGATCGTCGATCAGCTCAACGCCGGTTGATGTTTGCAAGGTGGGGCGAGAGTCGCCCCGCCCTCACCGCACGCAGCGGAAGGTTCGAACATGGATGAAGATCGGGAAATCATGGCGCGCAATCCGCTGTTCCTGGCGGTCACGCGTCCTGCGCTGTTCGCCGGTATCCCGATCGAAGCGGCCGTGGTCATCCTATTGTCATCGGTGATCGTGCTGATCGGTTTCAACAACCCCGTATATGCAGCGGTTATCGCAGCGGTGATGTTCGGCATTTCACGGCTCATCGTGCGCCATGACGTGAATGCCTTTCGCCTTATTTTCCTGTGGGGGCGCACCAAGGCGGCAAACCGTAACCGGGCTTTCTGGGGCGGCTCGAGCTATACTCCGCTGCCCCTCAAGGGCATCAAGCGCAAAGGGTTCGGTCGCAATGGCTAAGCCCAACCGCCTGTCCGACCAGGTACCGATGAAGGTCGCCCTCAAGGAGGTGCTGCCGACCAAATTCCTGCCTTACGCCCGCCATGTGACCGACGAGGTCGTGGCCCTCGATTCCGGTGCGATCATGCTGTCGTTCGAGTTGCAGGGCCGTGCATTCGAGACAGCAGATGTGCGTGATCTCAATGACTGGCACGCCAAGCTCAATGGCATGCTGCGCAACCTGCACGACGATCGCCTGTCGATCTGGACGCATCTCGTGCGTGCGCGCGTCGAGCAATATCCTGGCGGCAATTTCCGGTCGCGGTTCGCGCGCGACCTCGATGCCGCCTACTTCGCGCGGATGAACAAGGAGCGAATGTTCATCAACCGCTTCTTCGTGACGCTGGTGCTGCGTCCTGCGATCCATGGCGCCGACAAGCTGGTCCAGCTCTTCAAGAGCAAGGCCCGAGCTGGCGCGGAAGCGGACGCCATCGATGCCGATCTCCTCGAAGCTCTGGAGGACAAGGCCCGTGATTTCGAAAAGCTGATGGACCGCTGCGCCCCGCGCCGATTGGCGATCTACGGGCACAATGGCCTGAAATTTTCCGAGACGATGGAAGTCGCGGAAATGGTGATGACCGGAAGGCATCGCCGCGTTCCTATCATTCGCGGGCACCTTGGCAGTGCACTGTATCGCCAACGGGTGATCTTCGGCGGTGAGACGGTCGAGGTTCGCGATGCCGATCGCAGCGCGTTCGGGGGCATCTTCGGCATTCGGGAATATCCGGCGTTCACGACGCCGCGCCAGTTCGAATCCTTGCTCGCGGTCGATTTCGGCTTCGTGCTCACTCAGTCCTTCACTTTCCTCGGCCGCGCTGCGGCTTCGGAGCGGTTCCGCCTGCGGCAAAAGCAGATGGAGAATGCCGACGATCGCGCCGTCAGCCAGATGCTCGATCTCGAAGATGCGGCCGACGATCTGATGTCCAACCGCTTCGTCCTGGGCGACCACCATTTCACGCTGGCGGTCTATTCCGACAGCCTGAAGGGGCTGCGCGATAACATGTCGATTGCGCGCGCGGCGCTGGCCGACACCGGCATGGTTGCCGCCCGCGAGGGGGCCGCGCTCGAAGCGGCCTATTGGAGCCAGCTCGTCGGCAATTTCCAATGGCGGGCGAGGCCAGCACCTATCACGTCGCTCAATTTCGCGGCGTTCTCGCCCTTCCACACATACCCTGCCGGCCTTGCCATCGGCAATCATTGGGGCGACGCCATCGCGCTGATGAAGACGAGTGCCCAAAGCCCTTATTTCTTCAGCTTCCACAAGCGCGACCTCGGCCATACGCTGGTTATCGGACCTTCCGGGGGCGGCAAGACCGTCATCGTCAACTTCCTGATGGCGCAAGCCGAAAAGACAGGCGCGCGCCAGATTTTCATCGACAAGGACCGCGGCGCACAGATTTTCGTGCTGGCTTCGGGCGGCACCTATCTCGCTTTGGCGAATGGGACGCCCACGGGTTTTGCTCCTCTCAAGGCGCTGGAAAATACTGCGGAGGATCGGGCCTGGTTATCGCTCTTCGTGCGCCAGCTCGTCCGCACCGAGAGCCGCCCGATCTCGGTTCAGGAAGAGCGGATGATCGATGAGGGTATTGCCGCAGTGATGCGGCTGCCCCGTGATGATCGCTCGCTAGACGCCCTGCGCTCGATGCTGGGCATGTCGGATGCAGGCGGCATCGGCGCCCGTCTGGAGAAATGGACATCGCGCGGCTCGATGGGATGGGTGTTCGACAATCCGGCTGACGAAATGACGCTGGATACCCGCTTCATCGGTTTCGACATGACGGATTTCCTCGACAATGGCGAGATCCGCGCGCCGGTGATGCTGTACCTGTTCCACCGGATCGACAAGCTACTGACCGGCGAACGCACCATCATCGCGGTCGACGAGTTCTGGAAGGCGCTGGGCGACGAGGCTTTTCGCAGCTTCGCGCAGGACGGTTTGAAGACCTACCGCAAGCGCAACGCGCTGATGGTGTTCGCCACGCAGTCGCCGGCGGATGCTCTCAAAAGCGACATTGCCCATTCTATCCTTGAGCAGGTCGCGACCCAGGTGATGCTCCCCAACCCCAAAGGCGCGCGCCGTGACTATGTTGACGGCTTCTCGCTGACCGATGCCGAATACCAACTGATCCGCGAGGAGCTTTCGCCGGAATCCCGCAAGTTTCTGGTGAAGCAGGGTCATGACAGCGTGGTGGTCGAACTGGATTTGACCGGCCTCGACGATGAACTGGCCGTCCTGTCGGGACGGGCGGAAACCACTTCCATCGCCGTCGAAGCGGCTTCCGAATTTGGGCCGGACCCGGCGACCTGGCTCCCGATCTTCCACCAACGTCGTCGTCCAAGCTGAAGGAGTAATGGCATGCGTCGCTTGAAAGCTGTTTCCATCGCGCTGGCAGGGTCAGCGCTCCTGTGTGCCGGGGCGGCACAAGCCCAACTCGGCAGTGGCATCGTGTTCGATCCCCGCGCCTTCGCGCAGCAGATCAAACAACTGGAACAGGCGAGGCAGGCCATTGTCCAGGGAAAGCAGCAGATTGAGCAGGCGCAGTCGCTGTATCGCGACCTCAACAAGGCGACTGACATCAGCAATGTCGCCAACCAACTCAAGAGCGACATGCTGCGCACCAGTGACGTGTCCTCGTCCAGCCTGGACGGCTACACGAGCGGCAACGTCGATGTGGTCGGCGGTCTGCGCGGCAAGGCGAACGACGTCTATCAGGATCTCATAGGTCGGTCGTCGCAAGCGGCCACAGAGAGCGAGCGTGCCGCATACGAACAGGGCGCGCGCGAGGCGGCCGTCTCTACCGGCCTTGCCAGCAACGTCGGCGATGCGGTGACAAGCCGCCGCGAGGGTCTTGAAGAGCTGCGGGGACGTCTCGGCAATGCCACTTCTGCTGCGGAGCGGGCCGATATGTCCGCCCGCCTCCAGCTCGAGCAGGCGCAGATGATGAATGACCAGATGGCGTTGCAGGCGGTTGAGCTTCAGCGCCGTGCGAAAGCTGAGGCGGACTATCAGCGATACGTCGCCCTTCAGCAGTCAGATCGGGCGAGCTTCAAGGCGGGCATGGGACTAGATTGATGACCCCCACACTGCAAAAATACATTGCCGTCGCCTTAGCTCTCACGTTCATCAGTGGTTGCTCCCCATCTGAAAAAAATCAGACCGGCGATGGCCTAAGATCGGACATGCAGCTTCGCGATGTGGCGTTCTACACGGAAAATCAGCCTCAGCGCCAAGAGATGGAAGCAGTCTGTGCGGACTGGAAATCATCACAGCGTCCGCCTGCTAGTTGGCCTTCAATCGTCGTGTCTACCTGCAACAACGTCGATACCGCCAACGAGCTGCTGAGGTCCCGGAAGGACCGCGACGAATTTAAGAAGGGCATGGGTGTGTGATGCCATCGCCCTGCTCACGATCAAGCAAGGGGTAGGACAGTGGGAAACCTCTTCCAGACCATGTTTGCCTATCTCAATGACGCTTTGGCCGGTGTAATCTCAGCCTACGCTGGCGTCGTGAGCTGGATTTCAGGCCCTCTTCGCGTGGGCGTGACCATCTATATAATCCTTCTCGGCATCGCGATCCTTCGCGGAGCAGTTGAATATCCATTCCGCGAATTTGTATTTCGCGGAATGAAACTGGCTGCGCTCGTGTTCGCGGTGACAACGCTCTACGGAGCGTCTGTCAGTCTCTTTACGATGGACGGCCTACCTCGTGATGTAGCGACTGCGGTAGGCGGACCAAGCGTCACCGGACTAGGCGATTTCTTCGACCAAATTGTGAGAGGCGCATCGAATACGGTGGTGAAAATCACTGAAATTCAAGATGCTCGGACCGCCGCCGCTGGTAAAAACCTAGTAGGTTTGCCGAACAATATCGTCGAGATATTTTTCACTGGTATCTACTGCCTAATCCTGATGGTCTTAGCCATTCTATCAGCGGCTTTGGGTTTCACCATCTGCGCCTTTGCGCTTTTTTCATTAGCGCTACTTGCCGTTGTTGGCCCCATTTTCGTCGCAGCATTGCTCTTTGAGTCAACACGGTCTTTCTTCTTTTCGTGGCTGGGCTCAGTTATCAATTATGTGATGCTGGTCGCATTTGCGCTGCTGCTGACAATCTTCATTCGCAACACCGGCGAAGATTTCATGGGTCAAGCCTTCACCGGAGACACCAACATTCCGGTCATCGCGATCCGGGCCATCGCCTTTTACGTGTTGGGGTTCTTCTTCTTCCTACAAATTCCGGGGCTCGCCGCTGGCTTGGGTGGAGGCGGTGCGTCCCTAGCGACACAGTTCGCGAACGCTGCAACCGGCAACGTCGCGCCCATCCTGGGCCGCGCCATGTCGAATGCGCCTTCGACCGCTGCGGCGCGCGCATGGCGCACCGCTCGC
Source organism: Sphingobium sp. AntQ-1 (assembly GCF_028538045.1). NCBI lineage: Bacteria > Pseudomonadati > Pseudomonadota > Alphaproteobacteria > Sphingomonadales > Sphingobiaceae > Sphingobium > Sphingobium sp. AntQ-1. Next base: position 8,727 of record NZ_CP117161.1, on the reverse strand, counting down.
CGTGGCGTGGGCGGAAACCGCGCCACTGGCGGCACTCTCAGTCGTACCAACTAGCCCGGAGAGATGGAATGACGATCAGATCAGCCATTGCCGTCCTTGCTCTCGTGTCGCTCGCGCCATCAACGCCTGCGGCCGCCGCAAAGGACGAGAAACTGGCGCGCTGCAACGGCAAGCAAAAGCGCCCAGCAAACCCATATGGCACTGTGCTGCCGACCGTGCCTGACCGATCCGCAGCGACAACAACAAGCAGAACTGTGCCACGTGGCACACCCGATGGGCAGGCCACACCGAACGCATCAGCGCCTCCTGTGACCAATCTATTCCCGTCTGACGCGCACTCTGATGCGCCCCAAGCAACCGACACATCTCATTCCGAGAAGGTGCCGGCGATCGGCGCAGCTTTGACTTCCTCACCTGCCGGGATGGCGCGTCCTCCCAGATTTGCGAGTTGCTGATATGGCGATCGGCGTAAGAGACCAGGACGAAGACCTGAAGGCATATTTCGCGGAAGCGGAAAGCTGGGATCGGGATCGGTTCGTCGCAGCTGCGCGATCACGCCGATTGGCATGGATCGTCGCTGGGATCGCATCGACGCTGGCAGTCGTCAGCATCGGGTCGGTTATGGCGTTATCGCCGCTGAAAACCGTCGTGCCCTATGTCGTCACGGTCGATCGATCGACGGGAGCCACCAACGTCACGCAGGAGCTGCGCGGCGATAAGACCATCACCTATGACGAAGCGGTCCGCAAATATTTCCTCGCGGACTATGTGCGCAATCGCGAGGGGTGGATTCCACAGGCTCGCGAAGAATTTTTCCGCAAGGTGCTCTCCCTTTCAAACCGCGAAGAGCAGACCCGTTGGACCACCTTCTACCGGAAAGACAACCCGGACTCCCCACAAAATCAGTTTACTGCCAATGACGCGGTGTTCGTGGCGATCCGGTCGGTCGCCTTCATCTCGCCGAACGTGGCGCAGGTCAGGTTCGTCAAGCGGCTTGAGCGGGATCAGCAGGTGATCGAGACGCCTGCGATCGCCACAATCACTTTCGATGTGCTGTCGAAGCCGGAAACGGAATCCGGTCGATATGCCAATCCGCTCGGGTTTCAGGTCCGATCCTACCGAGCCGACGCGGAGGTTCCGACACGATGAAACTCACGCATCATCTGGCCATCGCCGCTTTCACGCTCGCGGCGACGCCAGCTCTAGCCGAGCAGACGCCGCGCCCGCTCGGACCCGATGGCCGCATTAGAGAGGTCACCTACACCGATGGCAATGTTATCGCGATCCGGAGTGCCTTTCGTACAGCAACACAAATCGAGTTCGCCCCTGGCGAGGTTATCAAGTTCGTCGCCATGGGCGACACGGTATCTTGGGAAGTGGCGCCAGCGGAAAATTCGCTCTTCGTCAAACCACGCGAGCGCGCCGGGGCAACGAACCTGATCGTCGTCACCGACTTCCAGGGTACAAAGCGCAATTATACGTTCGAGCTGTCCGCCGTTGCAGGCGCGCGGTCCGCAGGGACATTCTTCAAGGTTCGCCTTCGCTATCCAGAATTTGAAGCGCAGCAAGCCCGCCTCGCGGCACAGCGCGCGCGGCTTGCCGAAGCGCTCGCCATGCAAAACGGGGCGATCAAGACGGCACTGGATATTGGCGTGCTCGAAGGGAAGCGAAACCTTGCCTATCAGGTACAGGGTGCCTCCGACCTACAGCCCTCCGAGATCACCGATAATGGGCAATTCACGGTCCTGCGCTTCCCCAACCAGCGTGAGATACCTGCCGTCTTCACCGTCAACCCCGACGGCAGCGAGGCAACAGCCCCCTTCGATGTGAGAGACGAGTTCGTCGTGATCCACGGCGTCTACAAGGAGATGCGCCTGCGCCGAGGCAAGGTTGTCCTGTGCATCTACAACGATAATCCCAGCTTCTACGGCCGCGATCCGAAGACGGACACAGCCTCTGAAGTGGTCGAGCGCACGACGGAGAACTGAAATGTCGGATAAGCGATTTGACGTCGATGCAACGCCTGACGTGAGCGAGATCGACCGCACACCGGCAGCCGACCGGCCCAACAAGATTCCGTCCCTCAACGCCGTCCAGTGGGACAACAAGAAGATGGTCGTCGGCGCCGCGCTTGGTGGTGCCGCCATCTTCACGATCCTTACCCTCGTCACAGGCTCGGGAGGCAGCAAGCAGGTCATGGAGGCGAAGCGCAAAGCGCCGCCGCCAGCGGTAGAGGCTCCCTACGACCCAAACACGGTTATTGCCCCCACACTCGCTACGGCTCCACGAGACCCCAATGCGCCTGTCGTGCTTGCCGGTGAGCAGGTGCCCGCGATCGGCCCCGATGGTCAGCCAATCACGCCTTATGGTGCAGGAGGGCAGCAACAAAGCAGGCAGGCCAGTGAAGCGGAGCGGCGAGCAAATGAAGCCCGGCAGCTAAATGATAGTGCCCGACGTTCATCCCTGGTCGCATATAACGGAAGTCAGAGCCTAGGCCTCCCTGTGGGAGATGGGGCGAGCAGCGCAGGGGGACTACCGGCTGACGCCGGAACTAGCCAATCCCCCGCGACAAAACTCGACGGTCTGAAACAGACGTCCGCGATCGGCACCGCTTCAGCCCGGATGATTGGGGATCGCAACTATCTCGTTACTGCCGGCGCAATCCTCCCCTGCACGCTGCAAACCGCCATGGACAGTACCGTGCCAGGATATACGACCTGCATCATTCCCCGCGATATCTACTCCGACAACGGCAGAGTCGTCCTGCTGGAAAAGGGAACCCGTGTTTTCGGGGAATATCAAGGTGGCCTGCAACGGGGGCAGAACCGGCTATTCGCTATGTGGACGCGCGCGGTCACGCCGCGCGGCGTCGCGATCGACATCGGTTCCCCAGCCTCGGACACGCTCGGCCGCGCTGGCGTCACCGGCAAGATCGACCGCTTCTTCTGGCAGCGCTTCGGTGCAGCAATGCTCTTTAGCGTGCTTGATGCAGGCGGCCAGATCGCCGGTCAGGCTGTCAGCCCGGCAGGCTCGACGGTGTTTCGCACCCCAGGAGATACTACATCGCAGGTGTTGCAGGACACGCAACAGATCCGCCCCATTGTCAGGGTGAACCAAGGAACCGAACTGGCCATTACCGTCGCCAAGGATTTCGACTTTTCGCAGGTCTATGGACTGGCCCTGAAATGAGTACCGTGGCGTTTCGCAACACGGCGGTCCTCGATCATGCTGTACGCCCGTTGCGCCGCTACCTCGATGATGCCGATGTCACAGAAGTCGTCATTAACGAACCTGAGATCATTGGTATCGAGCGGCGCGGTGGATGGACTTGGGAGCGCGAGGAAGCCCTCACGCTGGACTCGCTCAACCAGCTCGCAACCGCCGCTGCAGCCTACACATCGCAGGACGTTTCCCGCGAGACACCGATCTGTTCGACGATGTTCCCGACCGGCGAGCGCGTGCAGCTTGTCCTTCCGCCGGTGGTCCCTGACGGGACCGTTTCCATTACGGTCCGCAAGCCATCGACGAAAACGCTTTCGATGCAGGATTTCGAGGCCCGCGGCCTGTTCGCGGAAACGAAAGTCGCGACCAAGCGCGTGAGCACAATGGAAGAGCGCCTTCAGGGCCTGCTCCACGCGGGGCGCCATGTGGAATTTTTCGAGCTGGCGGTGCGAAGCCGGCTTAATATTCTGATTTCGGGTGCGACGGGATCGGGCAAGACGACCTTCTCCAAGGGGCTGATCCAGCTCATCCCCGAGAATGAGCGGCTTCTGACGATCGAGGATACACGCGAGCTGGTCGTGCCTCACAAGAACGTCGTCCATATGGTTTACAGCAAGGATGGCACCGGCACTGCCAAGGTGACGGCCAAGGAACTGCTCGAAAGCGCGCTGCGCATGAGGCCTGACCGCATCCTACTGCAGGAGCTGCGCGACGGCACCGCCTTCTTTTATCTGCGCAACGTGAATAGCGGTCATCCGGGATCGATCACCACAATTCATGCGGATTCCGCCGAGTTGGCATTCGAGCAACTAACGCTGCTGGTGAAGGAAAGCGAAGGCGGCGCTGACCTCGCTCGCGATGACATCCGTTCGCTCTTGAAAATCCTTGTCGATGTCGTCGTGCAGATGAAGAAGGTCGATGGTGAGTTTCGGATGACCGAGATCTATTATGATCCGGCAGCGCGCCATGCCGCCTAAGAAGAGCACAATCCTAGCTGCGGGCATCCCAGTCGCGCTCGTCTTGGCCTTCGCAATCGCATCGGTCGTGGCCTGGCTCTTTCTCGATTTGCCGAGCGCAAAATTCGACCCTTTCAAGATGCCGGCATTCTTCTGGTATTACCGGCATGATCCCGTGGTGCTGAAAGCCCTCGGGGCCGGGATGACCGTAGGCCTGGTGCTGGCCGGGATCATGCTGTGGTGGATCGCAAAGCGGGAACCACCGCTGCATGGCGCTGCCCGCTTCGCGAAAGAGCGCGAAATCCGTCACGCAGGCTTTCGCGCGGGCAAAGGGATCGTCCTCGGGATGCGCGGGCGAAAATTTTTATTTTTTGGCGGACGCAAGTTTTTGACCTTCGGCGGAAGCGAGCATGTGATCGTCGAAGCCCCTACCCGATCCGGCAAGGGTGTCGGGATTGTCATCCCTAATCTGCTGTCATGGCAAGATTCTGTGGTGGTCCTCGACGTGAAGCGCGAGAATTGGGATGCGACCGCAGGCTTCAGGCAAAAGCACGGCCAAGCCGTGTTCCTGTTCAACCCCACCGATCCAGAGGGCCGGACGGCGCGTTATAATCCGCTGGGCTATATCAATCGCGGCGATCCCGATCAGGTCGTGATCGAACTTCAGAAGATTGCGACGATGCTCTTCGTTCCGCCTGAGCGCGGCGAACCGTTCTGGACGGATTCTGCGCGGACGGCTTTCGTGGGCGTCGGGGCCTATCTCGCAGTTGCCGATCAGCCCTTCACGATCGGCGCGATCTACCGACTGATGACCACAGGCGACACGCGCGGCTTTTTTCGCCGCGTGCTGGAAGACCGGTCGCTTTCGCTATCGCAGGGATGCCGGAACGCGTTGGCGGATTTCACCTCTGGCGCTGACAACACCTTTGCCGGCATTGTGCAGACCGTCACGTCGAAGCTGAGCTTATGGCTCAATCCCCGCGTGGACGCCGCAACAGGCGAATGCGATTTTGATCTGCGCGCGCTGCGGTCCAGGCCCATGTCGATCTATCTCGGCGTGTCGCCCGACGAACTGGATCGCGTAGCGCCGCTCTACAATCTCCTGTTCCAGCAGCTTGTCGACCTAAATGTCCGTGCGCTGCCTGACGAAGATACGCCGCTACAGGTTCTCGTCATTCTCGACGAATTTGCGCGCATCGGGCGCGCCCAAGTCATCGCTAGCGCCTTCTCCTATGTTGCTGGCTACGGCATCCGCCTCCTTCCAGTGATCCAGTCTCGGTCTCAGCTCCGCGCCGTCTATGGCGAGCATGTCGCCAATGAAATCGTCGCCAATTGCGGGGTCGAGGTCGCCTTCACGCCCAAGGAATTGCGGGTCGCCAACGAGTTGTCGGAACGGATCGGCTATGTCGGTCAGGAAGCCGTAACCAAATCCCTGACCATTCATGGCATTCTGGCCAACCGCTCAAAATCGATGTCGGACCAGCGCCGCGCCCTGCTGTTGCCGCAAGAGCTTATGCAATTTTCGCCGGACGAATTGCTCCTGCTGCGCGGAGGGATTCCCCCAATCCACGGCGACAAGATCCGCTTCTACGCCGATGCGCTGTTTCGCAGCCGCGTCCTTCCAGCGCCAGATGTCGCCATGATACCTCGCGTCGTTCATGACGACGAAGAGCTGCCCGGCTGCGTCGAACCGTCGTTCGACCAACTCACAGATCCCGATCCGATGGAGTTCGCCATGGACTGTATCGTCATCCAAGACCTTCCCAACATGCTGCTCGATGTCGCGGCAGAACAACGTGGAACCGACCTTGTAGGTGTGATCGAACAGGAGCGATAACATGGTGGACAAGCCCAAGAACATCGAAGCCGAAGGTGATCGTCGCAAACGCCCCATGGAAATACCGGCTGAACTGGAAAGCCGGTTTCTGCGCGTTGGCGACAAGCTCTACCGCAGCGCCCATGACAAGGAGCCTGTGGCCACCATCGCCGCCGACCGCATCAAGGCCAAGGACCAAACCGCGCTTCCCGATCTCATCAAGCTTGCCAAGGAGAACGGGTGGACATCACTGAAGATAAGCGGCGACGCAGAGTTCCAACGCGCCGCATACCTCGCTGCATCGGCGCAGGGGCTGAAGATCGACGACTATCAGCCCGATGCAAAAACAAAGGCAGCAGCGGAACGTGAGCAGGCCCGTCAGGCAGGTGTGCCTACCGCGAAGGAACAGCCTTCACGCAGCGCCAACCAATCTCGCGACACCAAGGAGCAAGCCGATCCGCGCAGCGATCTAGCCGAGCGCTTCCGTCGCCAATCTGACGTCCAGAACGCTAAAGATCCCGAGTTGCGCAAAGCCCAAAGCCATGTTGCTCTTGCAATGGTGGTGGCCGCCGAACGCTTCCCGGACGCCCCTGCCAGGCAGCGCGAGTTTGTCTCGGAGCGGAAAGAGGAAGTCGCGGCGCGGATCGGCCGCGGCGAGACGATCGCCGGCATTGAGGTCAAGCAAAGGCAGGAGCAGCGAGTGAGGGAAATGGAACAGGATCAAATCCTACAGAAATCACGATCTATTGCCGGTCGCTGATCCCTGATGGTGTGCCACATGGCACACCCCTACGAAGAAGTCTCGGAGCATCACGTTTCGGCGGTAGCGACCGCAATGCGTCGTTCAGCCCATTGGAGGCGGATGGTTGTTTTTGCCAAATCCGCCACTTCTCCAGCGCTGGAGTTTTCATCTGCCTCTTTGTGCGGGCCAGAAGTCAAACGAACAGGCCAGCGCGTCCGATGCTTTTGTTCTTCGTGAACTGATAATTCGCGTACGGCATCACTACGTCTTGATCGGACTTATGGTTCTCGATCACGATGAACTGGGCTTGGTCGGCAATGCCCTGAAGATAGCTGTAAAAATGCGTAGCCACATCGGCTTTGCGCAATTCCAATTCGTCGTCGGTGAGGTTCTCGAAGCGGTCCTCCTCGGCAGGACGGTAAGCAAAAAGCGGTGAATCCAAGATGACAAATCCCGGATGTGGTCGCCCTTTCTCGATGCAAAAAACAAGCACGCCGACTTTGAAGGCGGCGTGCAGCAGCGCTCGAACACCTGCTCCATTGTCGCGGCGGCGCTTGCCATCGACGACGATATCCTGGTCGCCCCTTTCGAAATGGACTGCATCTGCGCCGGGATAGTTCCACGCCTTCAAGACCTGCTTCACCACGGTCGAGAGTTCATGCGCTTCGCTATTGGAGAGATTGAGATTGACGTCGATGCCTTCGGCGCGCTGTCGAGCCTGTACGGTCGTCGCCTTGATGCGCCCGATTTGAATCTCCAGCTCGGAGACTCGGCGGCGGTTGGCCAAGTCGGAATCAAGCTTATCGCACCGGACGCTCGCGCTGAGGAAGATGGATCGAGCCGAGACCTCGCTCGCCGCAGCCTGGGTCCGTGCGAGACGTGCTTTGTCGAGACGCTCAGTTGTTCTGGTAATGAGCCGCTCCACTTCTAGGATCTCGGCGTCGGCATCGGCAAGCGCCGAGGCGAGTTCACGGGCCTCGGCACGGATTTTATCAATTTCAAGTTCAACGGCGTAGCGCTGCTCTTCAATCCCGCCAAGACCATGGTCATGTTTTTGATGGTCGGGGGAAGCTCCGCACAGCGGGCAGTTGATCGTGGCGAACCGTTGTAGAAGGAACCCACCTTCTTCCAGACCCTCAAGGCGATCCATGTCCGACGTGTAGACGCGAGCGAGTTCATTGAACCGCACCTTCAGCGCATTCAGCTCCGAACTCCGTGCCTGATAGTCTTGAATGTCATCAATTAGGTTGCGCTCTTCAAGCGTTAGCGCATCTAGATTGTTCTGGCGCTCCTCCACCACGTCAAGAAGGTCGGCCTTCTCCCGCTCGGCGGCTTCGAGATCAGCAACGACCGTCCTTGTCTCGACGGTATCGTCGATCACCTTTCGCAACTGCTCAGCCATCTGGGAAAGAAGTTCGATCTGTCCCTCTTTCGCTGCCTTGAGCTGATCGCCTGACCGCACTTGGGCAATCGACGAACCATCCACGCCGGTAAGCAGAAACTTGAGCAGCCCCTTATCTTCCGCGGTTGCCGTGGTGTTGTGCGCGAGAAGCGAGCTTTTTTCATCGATCATCCTCGTCTCATCGACGAGAAGGTAACGCATGACGACGCGGAGCGAGAACGGCGCCTTTTCAGCCCGCTCATTCCTCAAAAGCTGCGCCTCACGATAACCGACGCTAGAGAGTAGAAAGCGCGATACGTTAGGTGAACCGACGTGCTTGCGGGAAAAAACCTCATATGCTGGCGAGCCCTCATCGACGGACTGGAGATGTCCTTCGGCCTTGTAGATGTCGCCTCCCAGCGCGGATGCCCGCAGCGTCACTTTCTGATCGTTGGGTAGTGTGAGCCACAGGAGATAGTTGTCCATTCCCTTGCCCTCGGGAGGCAGGGTAGGAAGTTCTCCCCCTAGGACAAAATCGATCGACTTGCGCACGAACGACTTGCCAGTGTTCGAAGCACCCCAGATGATATTCACGCCAGTCTTAAATTTA
>NZ_CP117160.1:0-201917 GCF_028538045.1 Sphingobium sp. AntQ-1 | reverse complement strand
AGGGCGCCCCTTTGCGAAACTCGGGGCATAGTAGCGCTACTTGCGCTTTTTCGTCAAACAGAAGCGCTATTTCGAAAGTGGAGCTATGCTGTCGATGGCAATGGCGGCTAAAATGGCTGACGATCGCCTTTCGGGCAGGACATCCTGACTCGGTGGGGGCACGACGAAATTGCACCGGTGCAATTTCGCTTATGGGCGGCCCCTTCGAGCAACGAAACTCTCGCAAAAACCCGTCCAAGAACTCGTCAGCTTCGCGCCCTTGAGCTTCGCCAGGCGGTCGCCCATCTGCTGGCGATAAGCGTCGGCGATGAGATCAATATCCCATCCGCCCCCATGCGACCGGGCAATCGCGGCCAAGCCTTCCGCGTTGAACCGGATCGTTCCTTGCGGAAAGACAATCTCCGAACTCTTCTCTGGCGCGACGAGCGCGCTGATGGCGGCCTTCACGAGCGATCCAACTTCCACCGTCTCGGCGACCGTCTCTACTGCCCCTTCCCGGCGCGCCTTGCGCCCCGTCGAGTGCCGCTCAATCTCATCGACGGTCGCGATCTGCGCTGGCGCATCCTTCGGTTCAAAACGGAACTCGATCTCGGTCACCGTCCGCCCCTGTCGTATCTCCTTCCACTCGACTCGGAAGTGAGCCAGTTGGTCGATCTCGGCCTTTGCCTTTTCGAGCACCTTGCGACGAAGTTGCGCGAAATCCTTATACACCTCAGGCGATATGCCCAGCGCTGCACGCAGCGCTGCCATATCGCCCTTCCACGTCGACTGGCGACGATGGAGCCGCAGCGATCCAATCTCATAGAGTTTGAGCGCATAGCTCGATCGGAAGCCCAGCACCGCCTGCCGATTAAGAACGGCATAGCTCTCGGATTCCTGGATGAGCTTGCGCGCATCAGGCGTAAACTCCCATTCGATCCAACCCGCATCCGCGCCGTCTGTATCTTCCGCCTCTTCGCGAGACGACGAGATCAGCGAAAAACGCAGCGTCGCTTTCTTGCCGCGCCAAGACCGGTCGTCGATCGCAAACAAGGTCCGGTGAAGTTCCTCCAGCATGTCGGAGATACGTTCATTACCCTTATGACCGCGGCGAATATCGGCCTTGCGCATCCGATGCGGCCGATCTTGCCAGGCATCCCCGCCTGCGGTCAGAATCATCAATGCGAGCAATCGCGACGCCGTCAGGCTGAGCGACTGGCCTTTCACGAATTTGATCTCAACGATGCTGCCGGGTTTGGCGAACTCCTCGCCACCCTTCGCTTGCAAAGCCGCCGCGACTCGCATGGCACGGCCCGGCGCCGAATCGGCTTGCGCCTCTTGCGCTACATCGGCGCTTAGATTTTCCGCATGTTCCATGTCATATAGGCCGAACGCGTATTGGCAGATTCGCCTAATTGCTGCCTGACCTGTCCTCTCTCGTCAAGGCAGGACAGGCAGAAACACTTTCCGTTGCCCCCATCCGGTCAGGTTAGAACCGGGTGACACTCCCACAAAAGGCCTCGGATTCTGCCGAGTCGCAGTACGATTCGCGTTCCGCCCGTTTTCGGCTCGCTGACGCTCGATAAACGCGGCAAAATGACATTATTCTCGAGCGCGGGGCCGCCAAAAGCCATTGCCCCCAATCGGTCAGGATAGCCCCAATAGGTCAGCTATCTACCCCCGACCGGTCAGGATGACGCCCCCGCCAGGTCAGGCAAAATCCCCCGCGCGGTCAGGACAAACGCGGCAGATCATTGAAATTGCATGTCTTTTCGGTACCGAATCTGAATCACTTAGAATCATGAATCCTTCCGCTGCGAGCAGCGGCGTTGTTTTAGATTGATTCTAAAAGAACACGCGGGTGATTCGCGGACCCTTTAGATCGGACAGCATAACCGATTCCCCCTTGCTGGGGGGATACCGCCTGACCGGTGTTCCACGATAGCATCCCGGTCTCGATCCTTGGCAGGTCCGCCCAGCGACGAGATCTCGGCGATCCGACAGCAGCTGAACCACCGCTCGTCGCCGCTGGGCAGACGCAGTGAGGAGCTCGCATGATCAATTTTGCCAAATTCGAGATCATCGGACGGATCGGTGAGATCGACGCCAAGCCTAAGGTCACGAACATCTCGGTATGCGCGAACTATCGCCGCCGCGGAGAGGGCGACCAGTGGATCGAGGACAGCTACTGGAACCGCGTCGTCATTTTCAGCGACGGCCAGCGCAAATATATCGATGAGAAGGCCCAGGTTGGCGATCTAGTGCGGATCGCCGGACGGCTCCGAGACACATCCTACGAGCGCGACGGCACCACCCACTACACGACCGACCGGATCGTCGAAGAGTTCGGTGTGCTCGCGGCGAAGGCAGCATAGGCCGTAGGATGCAGCGCCGATCGGGCAAGAGGGGAGGGGGCATGCGCGAGCGAACCTAAATTTTCGATAGGAGTTTCGCTTATGCCAGCCACCATCGACGCGGCGGTTCGCGCCAAGCAGATCGTCGAGAGCCTGGGCGGACGCTGGTCTGGATCGCGCGGAGAGTGCCGTTGCCCCGCCCATGACGATCATTCCCCCAGTCTTTCGGTCCGCCTCGGCACCAAGGCGATCCTGTTCAAATGCTTTGCGGGATGCACGTCGACCGATATCCTCAAGGCTCTCGATCGTCAGGGTTTGCACGATCGAGAGCCGGTCCATGTCGAACCGCGCGCGCCCTCACGCGATCTGAGCGGTTTGGCCAAGTCATTATGGCAGCACAGCATCCCCATCGCCGGCACACCGGCTGAAGCCTATCTTCATGCTCGGGGTCTTTATGCTGCAACGCCCGACCTTCGCTTCAATCCGCAAACGATCATAGGAAAGGGGAAGGATCGGCGCAGCCTTCCCGCAATGATCGCCGCAGTGAGAAATGAGCTGGGCCTGGTCGCGGTCCACCGGACTTTTCTTGATCCCACCGACATTTTGCGGCGCCCCTTCCGCAAGCCCAAGCTCGCGCTGGGTCTGCTTGGTTCGGGCAGCGTACGGTTTGGTGAGCCGGATGACGTTCTGGGCATTGCCGAGGGGATCGAAGATGCCCTGTCCGCCATCGACTGGTTCCAATTGCCGGTTTGGGCCGTGCTTGGTGCCGAGCGCTACGCCCATGTCGGCATACCGTCCCATGTGAAGCGCATCATCGTGTTTGGCCAGCGGAACACGGCGGCGAAGATCTGCCTGAAGAGGGCAGGGGAGCACCTCAGCGCCAACGGGCGAAGGGTTGAGGAGTGGCTCCCGTCCGAGCATGACGATTGGAACGATGCTCTGCGTGATCGGCTTGCCCGCAACGCCGTTCCTCGCACCGTGATCCAGACACACCCCCACTGAAGAGAGGAGAGGAGGCCTTCGGCTTGTTGATCCGGTGATGGGCACCGGACGATACGATGGAGGCTTTCGATGCACACCTCAGCTGCTGCTCTCGAACTCGATTTCACCGAACCATCCATTACCGCCGCAAACGCGGTCTATGCCGAGCTGCGCAAAGGCGACAGCGTGGACCGGCCTGGCCTGCTTCGGGCGATGGAAACCGCCTATGGTTCAACTGCTGCTGACGGGCATTGGTCACTCCGCGATGCCTATGATGTTCTGGAGCTGGCCCAGGTTTTGCACCTCGCCACGCTTGACCTGTCGCAAGAGCCCGCCGAGTGCCTTGCGGCCCTGACCGCGCTCACCGCATCCCTCCCGACGCATACTGTGCGCAGCGAAGAACAGATCGCGCTCCAGCAATTTTCGACACCGGCCGCGATTGGCTACCTTGCTGCGCTCGCCGCTCGCATCACCGCCGCGGATACAGTCCTGGAGCCCTCCGCCGGCACCGGGCTCCTCGCCGTTTTCGCCTCGCGCGCTGGCGCCAAGCTTGTCCTCAACGAGATCGATCCAGGGCGCGCTGACATGCTCCAGGCAGCATTCCCAACTGTACCGGTCAGTCGCCATGATGGCGAACTCATCGACGATCTGCTGCCGCTGTCGATCCGCCCGACCGCCGTGCTCATCAACCCGCCCTTTTCTCGCAGCATCGGTCGACATGCCGACCCGCTTGCCGCGCTCCGCCACTTGCGCGCCGCCCTGAAACGGCTCGATGCCGGGGGGCGCTGCGCCGCTATCCTTCCCGATCGCGTGGATACATCGAGCCGCGCCTGGGCGAAGGCGACCGACGGCTGTGCGATCACGCTCCACGTCGAACTACCCGCCGATGCCTATGCCAAACACGGCACCAGCCAGATCGTAAAGCTCATCGTTCTGGAAAAAGGTTTCCGGGATGACGTCGCCATTGTTCAGTGCAACTCGCTCGGCGAAGCGCTCGCGACGATCATCGCTTCCGCCGCCAGCGTTACGGAAACCCCGAGACTCTCCCCAGCGCGCCTTGCACCCACCCGTGCGCGCGCATCCCTGCTCGGCGGTCTCTCGAGCAGACCCCGGCTTTCGGCCCCGATCGGCAAGGCCGCCCAGTCTCTCAGCGCGCTTGATATCGGCTACACCGTCTTTGCTGAACCCGTACCGACCGGTGAGGCGGTGGGGGTGTACCTGCCGTATCGGCCAAGCCGCATCGCCATTCCCTGTGCATCCCCGCATCCGACCGCTCTGGTGGAATCGATCGCCATGGGCTCGATTACGGCACCGCGGCCGTCTTACGTTCCGAAGCTGCCGGCCGGTGTAGTAGACAACCGGGTGCTGTCCGACGCTCAGCTCGAAACGCTGATCTACGCCGGGGACGCTTTCGAGCGCGACATCTCCGGTCTGTTCAAGGCGGCCGAGGAAGGATTGTCGCTCACGCCGGACAAGGACGGTCGCCCTTACCGGACCGGATTCTTCCTTGGCGACGGCACGGGTGCCGGCAAGGGCCGTCAGGTTGCCGCCATCATCCTCGACCAGTGGCTGCGCGGGCGCCGCAAGCACATCTGGATATCCAAGACCGAGACACTGCTGGAGGATGCACGTCGCGACTGGACCGCGGTCGGCGGTCTTGCGCTCGACATCCAGCATCACAACCAGTGGAAGCTGGGTACGCCGATCGGCGCGGCCGAGGGTGTGCTCTTCCTCACCTATGCGACGCTCCGCTCCAACCGGGGGGACAAGGGCACTCGCCTTCAGCAGATCCTCGACTGGGTCGGTGACGATTTCGACGGCATGATGGTGTTCGACGAGGCGCACGAAATGGCGGGTGTCGCCGGCGGCGAAGGCCGTTTCGGCACCAAGGACGGATCCGATCAAGGCATCGCCGGCGTGCGCCTGCAAAACCTGCTGCCCCGTGCCCGCGTCCTATACGTGTCGGCAACCGGCGCGTCGGACGTCAACAATCTCGCTTATGCCACCCGGCTTGGCCTGTGGGGTCCGACCACCGCCTTCGCCGATCGCCGCGCATTCGTCGACAGTCTGCGACGTGGCGGGATCGCGGCGATGGAATTGATCGCCCGCGACCTGAAAATGCAGGGCCTCTATGTCGCCAGGGCGCTCAGTTTCGCTGGTGTCGAATATGACATCCTCGAACATCGCCTGACGCCCGATCAGGTCGAGGTCTATGACGCCTATGCTGATGCGTGGGCGATCATCCACGCCAATTTGCGCACCGCGCTCGATGCCACCCGGGTGACGGACAGTTTCTCCAATGACACCTACAACAGCGGCGCGAAGGCCGCTGCGCTGTCGATCTTCGAATCCACCAAGCAGCGGTTCTTCGGCCAGATCCTGATCGGCATGAAGCTGCCCTCGCTGATCCCGGCGATCAGAGCGGATCTGGCCCGGGGCGAGAGCGTCGTGATCCAGCTCGTCTCGACGTCCGAGGCGATGCTCAACCGGGCACTGGCCGCGCTGAACGCCGAGGACCGGGCGAATCTCGACATCGAGCTTTCACCCAAAGAGTTCGTCATGTCCTATCTCACGGCCGCCTTCCCCGTCCGTCAGATGAAGACCTTCGTCGATGACACCGGCAAGACGCGGTCCGAGCCGATGTCCGACGAGGACGGGCGTCCCATCTTCAGCCAGGAAGCGCTCGAAATGCGTGACAATCTCGTCGAGCGGTTCTGCTCCCTGCCGATCGTGGGGTCCGCCCTGGATCATATCATAGGGCATTTCGGGACCGATGCCGTCGCCGAGGTGACGGGACGCAGCCGGCGCATCGTCATCGACGCGCACGGTCGCCAGCGCATCGAGAGCCGTTCGCCGCGAACAAACCTTGCCGAGACCGACGCCTTCATGCGGAACCAGAAGAAGATACTGATCTTCTCCGATGCAGGCGGCACCGGACGCAGCTATCACGCCAGCCTTACCGCCGAGAACCAGTCGCGCCGCAACCACTATCTGCTCGAGCCCGGTTGGCGCGCTGACGCGGCCATCCAGGGTCTCGGCCGCACCCATCGCACGCATCAGGCAACTGCGCCGCTGTTCCGTCCGGTATCGACCGACTGCCGCGGCGAGCGGCGCTTCATCTCGACGATTGCCCGCCGCCTCGACAGCCTTGGTGCCCTGACACGGGGCCAGCGTCAGACAGGCGGCCAAGGTCTGTTCGACCCGCGTGACAATCTCGAAAGCGACTATGCCAAGGAATCCCTCGAAACATGGTTCCGCCTGCTTGCCGACGGTAAGCTGCGCTCGACCACGCTTGGCGAATTCCAGAAGTTGACCGGACTTGAGCTCGAGGGCGAAGGCGGCGGGCTGAAGGAGGAGCTGCCGCCCATCCAGCGCTGGCTTAATCGCATTCTCGCGCTGCGCATCGCGCTGCAGAATGCGATCTTCGATGAATATCTCGGCCTGATTGAGGCCAGGATCGAAGCGGCGCGCGAAGCTGGCACGCTCGATCTTGGCGTCGAGAGCATCAATGCCGAACGCATCACGATCCTCGATCGCACGGTAATCCGGCGCGACCAGACCAGCGGCGCAGAAACGGAGATTCTGCGCCTCGAAACGGAAGAGCGCTACAAGCCGATCCCGCTCGACCGTGCGTTGCGTATCCTTGGCGATGACGCGCGCCCGATCGTCAATCGCAAGTCCGGCAGGGCCGCGATCCGGTGCAGCACCTATTCGCTCACCGATGACGATGGTGAGATCGTTCGCCGCTACGAGCTGCTTCGGCCGACCCGTTCCGAGCGGATGCGGCAGGATTTGCTGCTCGAAACGATGTGGGAAGAGACCAGCGAGGAGGAATTTTCGGCGCTATGGCAGGCCGAGGTAGAGGAGATGCGGGACAAGACCCGCACCAGCACGCTCTATCTGGTCGCGGGCCTGCTCCTGCCGGTCTGGGATCGCTTGCCCGATGATCATGTTCAGGTTTGGCGCCTGAACACCGATGACGGCCAGTCCTTCCTCGGCCGGATCGTTCCTGCACCGCTGGTGTCGAAGCTCGCGGACGCCTTCGGGATCAACGCCGCCATCACCGTGTCAGGCGAAGATACCGCAAAGCATGTGATGACCAGCGGCGAGATATCGTCCGTCGGAGCCTACCGGCTCAAGCGCAGCTTGGTCGCCGGCCAGCAGCGCCTCGAACTGCTCGATTGGCCGCACACGCGGCTTGCCGAACTCAAGGCGGCCGGCTGTTTTACCGACATCATCCAGCACAGGACGCGGATGTTCGTTCCCGTCGCGAATGCCGCTGCCGTCATCGAGCGCATCGCCGCCTGACGATCGAGGTCCTCTCTCCGCGCCCAGCGCAGGAGAGGGGAGGGGGCCTTCGGCTTTGTGGGCCTGATGAGCAGGCTCGCGTGACCGTCGAGGCGGCGCGCCAGTTCCAGATGGAGACAAAAGATGATCCAGTCCGTGAAGGTCAAGAACCTCTCGCTGTCGAAAGACAATGTCCGTAAATCGAGCCGGGAGGCTGGTATCGAAGCCCTAGCCGCCAGCATCGCAACGCAAGGCTTGTTGCAGAATCTCATCGTTACCCCGCTCAAGAAAGCGGGCCATTTCACCGTCAAGGCGGGCGGGCGCCGGCTGCGCGCACTCCAGAGCCTGATCGAACAGGGCACTCTGCCCGTCGACCATGTCGTGCCCGTCCTCGTCCTGACCGACGACGACAACTCGGTCGAGGCGAGCCTCACCGAGAATTTTCAGCGCGTTCCGATGAACCCGGCGGATGAAAGCACCGCGTTCAACTTCCTCATCCAGAAGGGGATGACCGCCGAGGACGTTGCCAAGCGACAGGGCGTCACCACCCGCTTCGTCGAGCAGCGGGTCCGGCTTGCCGAGCTTGCACCAAGCGTGTTCCAGGCTCTCGCCGCCGGCGAAATCACCCTGGGGGTCGCTCAGGCCTATGCCGTGACGAGCGACATCGATCGTCAGGCTCGCGTGTTCGCACAGATGAGTACCTCCTATTATGGCGATCAGCCCGACAACATCCGGCGTGCGATCCTCAACGGGACGATCAAGGCGAACGATGCCAAGGCGCGGTTCATCGGTCGCGATGCCTATGTCGCCGCAGGCGGCCGCATCGAGGGTGATCTCTTTGCCGCCGAGGGGGACGAGAACTGGATCGACGTCGATCTTCTTGAAGATCTTGCCGGCAAAAAGCTGGAGGCGGCCGCCGCCGAACTCGCGCAGGCCGAGGGCCTCGCATTCGTGACGCCGATTGCGGCCACCCACGTTCCCTACGATCTCGAGCGTCAGCTTCATGAGTTTCACGCGCCCGCGCGGCCGCTTAGCGAAGCGGAAAGCGCGCGCGTCGAAGCGCTTTCTGCCGAGAATGACCAACTCGTCGAGCAGCTTGAAGGCGAACTGACCGATGGGACGGCGGAAGCCGAGGTCGCGAACGATCGTCTCGACGAAATCGAACGGGAACTTGAAAGCATCGAGGAATCCCGTCGCGAGATCGATCCGGCGGTCCGAGCGCAGATCGGGACGTTCGTTTATATCGGTGGCGATGGCGAAGCCCGCGTTCACACCCGCATGTTCAGTGAGAAGCCGGTTGTCGATCCGAATGCTCCGCCCAAGGTGATGGGCGGTGCCAATGGTGACGACGGCGCCGACGACATCGATCATGGACCCAAACTCAGCGCTACGCTGATTGACGAGCTGGCGACCCAGCGCCGGCAGATCCTCGTCGCTCACATCGCCAGTGATCCGGCGATGGCGCTGGACCTCACCATCTTCCTGATGGCGCAGAATGTCGTCTTCGAGCAGAACTACGTCCGCAACCACTCGACGCTCAAGTCCAGCGGCGCCCAATTCCCGATCTTCGGCTTCCGCGACGAAGGATCGATGGCGTCGCAGGCCATTGAGGATCAGCGCCAGCGTCTCGATACGAGCTGGGCCGGTCATAAGACCATGTCCGAACGTTTCGATGCCTTTCGTGCGCTCGACGACGAGGCCCGCGGCAGTTGGGTGGCCTTCTCGATCGCACGCACGCTGGAGCCGAGCCTGAACGTTCCCGAGGGCGGACGGTCCAATGGGTTCCATGACCATCTTGGTCGCGCGCTCGACATTCAGGTCGAGCATTGGTGGCGCCCCACGGCTGAAAACTTCTTCGGCCGCGTCAAAAAAGACGTCATGCTCGACGCGCTCGAGGCCATCGGCGGGCCGATCCTGCGCGGGCGATACAAGGACGCCAAGAAGGGCGACCTTGCCGCAACCTGCGCCTCGCTCTGCAACGGACAGGGGATCGTCGAGGCCGAAGTCCGCGAAAAGGCGGCGGCCTGGCTGCCGGATGCCATGCGCTTCGACGCCATCGAAAAGCCCGAGACCATCGCGCTGCGCTCGACCTTTATCGACGAGGCCGACGATGTCGATCCCGGCGACGATGGTGACGACGAGTCCGACCCTGATGACGCGACGCACGACGGTCAGGAGGATTTGAGCGAGGCGGCCTGACGCCTGCTTGCACGGTTCGAGGCGACTTGGGGGCGGCACTCTTCGCGGAGTGTCGCCCCTCCTTTTGTGCCCCGACGGCAGCCTTTCTGAGGAGAGGATGCTGGTCCGGGCTCGCCTCTTCCAGATCAGGAGAACTTGCCGTGGCAAAGACCGCCGATAAACCGTCGCCCGCCGACACCATCACAAACGCGATTATCGACAAACTCGAATCCGGCGTACGCCCTTGGGTGAAGCCGTGGCGGCCTGGCCTTGGCGGCCGCCCCCTTCGCGCGACCGGCGACCCGTATAAGGGCATCAATTGCTTCTGGCTGTGGCTCTGCGCCGAAAGCGCCGGCTATCGTTCGCGCACCTGGATGACCTACAAGCAGTCGCAGGCGCTGGGCGGCCAGGTCCGCGAAGGCGAGCGGTCGCAAATCGCCATCTTCTACAAATCCTACAGCAAGACCGTCGAGTCGCCCGTTACTGGCGATGCTACGGACGAAATGCGCCGCGTGCTGCGATCCTACGCTGTCTTCAATGCCGATCAGATTGATGGGCTGCCCGAGAAGTTTTATCCACGCCCCGTCAGCGTCGTCGCCCCCGACGACGCGCTACCGGATCGCGCGCAGCGCTTCCTCGATGCCCTTCCGGCGAGGGTTCACCAGCGCGGCGATCGCGCCTACTACGACCGCGTTGCCGACAGCATCACGATGCCGCCCGTCGCGTTGTTTTCCACCCGCGCGTATTTCGCGTCGACTTTGGCGCATGAGGCAGGTCATTGGACCGGCCATCCTGACCGGCTCAATCGAGAGTTCGGCAGGAAATTCGGCGACAACGCCTATGCGTTCGAAGAGCTTTGCGCCGAGATGACATCCGCCCTGCTCGGCGCGGATCTTGGCCTCCCGACCGCCCATATCGACGATCATGCAGCGTATATCGGCTCGTGGCTCGCGGTGCTGCGCAAGGATTCCCGCGCCATCATGACGGCTGCGGCAAAAGCCGAAGCAGCGACCGTCTTTCTGCTCCGCGCAACTGGCCTCGCCACGTCGGACGAAGTCCAGGAACAGATCCGTGAAGCAGCATGATCGCGGCGGTCGCCTGCCTCGACCCCGGCGCCTCCCGCCGGTTCGCCGTAGCGCTCCGCCGCCGCAAGGAGGGGGGAGGAGAGGACGCCTTCGGCCTTTTGAGCGCGCCAGAGCGCTCAGAAGGAGGCTCCCATGTTCTACGATACGCTCTACCGCCACAATCAGGCCCTTTCCCCCGCCGGTCTGGACCATCTGCCGGCGGCACTCCACGCCCTCAACGCCGCCGTCGACGACTGTCAGCGTGCTGGCAAGCCTGTTGCCAGCGACGCGGCAACCCTTCTCCTCATCCGCCATCTGGCAGACGTTGCCGAACGCGATGCGCCCAGCGCGGCCGCCCTTCGCCTTCGTTGCGAAGCAGATCGCCTAGCGGTCGACGCCGCACCAGCGCTACTCGACATTGCCGGAAAGAGCGTCGGCGGAAACTACCACGCCAAACGGACCTTCCACTATCAGGCGCGCCGCGCGCTTACACGTCTAGCGACAGCAATCGGCCTCGACGCGGACGACGCTCGTATCAACACCGTGATGGGTGCCGATCACGAAGACGGCACAACGGAGTTGCGCCACGCGGATCTCGCCCTTCGCGTGGTCCCGCGCGGCTTTCTTCCGGACAGCGAGGTCTCGATCAGCCGCTGTCGCGACGGGCAGGAGATCGGCAGGCCCCACCGCGCGCCGATTACCGAATTACTCGACGTGGCCGCGTTCCAGCACCGACTTGCCGGCATCCCCGGCGACATCGGCGCGGCGCGTTTCGCGGCTGCCGCCTGAACCCCGCAATCGCAGGAGATATCTCATGGGTTGGCTCTTCATGCGCGATATGGGTGGCTACGCCACTCCGCGCTCCTATCTCGACAACCAGTTCACCTATGCGCACGCGGACCATCGTCTCACGGTTCTCGCGTCTTCGATGGTCGGATCTACCTATTACGCGGCGTGCGAACGGATCGAGGCGTCCGGCGGTCGGGCCGTCTTCGCCGTCGTGTGCCTGACCCGGCAAAGCACCGGCGCGCGCGACGGCTGCACGTTCGGCTACAAAGACATGACGGAAACGATGGGTCCGTGCGAAAGTGACTGCCCTGCTGCCATTCTCGATGAATTGACCGAGACCGACAGCACCTACGCCTCCGAATGGCGCGCACGCTGCCGTGCCAACCTTTTTCGCCGCAAGCTCGAACGCGCGAAGCCGGTCCCGAAGCCGGGACAGACCATCGTCTTCGACGAACCCATTCGTTTCAATGACGGCGAGGATCGCAACCGCTTCACGGTCATTGCCAATCCGAAGGGCAAGGCCCCGCTATTTCGCGATCCCATAACCGGCGCCGTGTGCCGGATTGCAAAGTTCAGGACGCGCGCATACCGGCTTATCAACCCGGCCATTGTCCCGAAGGACACGACCGATGGTTGAGCGCGCGCCGGTGATCGCGGCCTGGGGCGCGGGCGTCGATTCTACCGCCATGATCATCGAGCTCGTCGAACGAGGCGAGCCGATCGATATGGTGTTGTTCGCCGATACCGATTCCGAGAAGACCGATACCTACGCCTTCCTCCCGGTCTTTCGTCGTTGGATGGATCGTCACGATGTCGCGTCCGATGTCGTCCGCTACCAACCACGAAATTTCAAGCATTGGCCGCCCTATGATAGCTTGGGCACCAACATGCTGACCAACGCCACCCTGCCGTCCAAGGCATTTGGGCGGGGGTCTTGCTCGTTAGGTCCAGCCTGAGCGAGTGTCTTGTTACCTCGCCGTGAAGAAGGGTCAGGCCGGACGACGCGCTAACCCAAATAGCTGGCGGCGGCCGGCCTGATCCTTCTTCACTTCCGCACCGCGCTTATCGGGAAGCCGAAAGCTTCGCCGTGACCCGCCACACCTGGGTCGATAGCTACTTATGGAGGCAAGTATGGCCAACACATTCGCCGAAACCTACACGATGCGCAGTAGGTTCTTTCACGATCTGGGAGAGTCCGCAAAGAAGCTGGCCGACACCTACGCTTACGACACCGATCTCGGAAACCGCGCTGCCTTCAAAGAACTGGTGTGGGATGCGGTGTGCCATTCCTTGATCGAGCATCACGGGTTCAGCCGGGACGAATTGTAGTGGACGCTCGGATCGATCCCCTCGTCCTTCTGGCCTTCATAGCGTCCAGCATGTCCCAGACTCCCAAGGCGGCAATATTGTGATAGTCTATCGGTCTCAGCTTATCGATCAGTGAGACGGCCGGTGGTATCGATCATTCGAGCCGGTGCGGGAGAACGCAATGTCCCCGCTGGCTTCCCGATCCTGTTTTACGCCGACATGGCAATCATCGAGCCGGCCTTCGTCTGGCTCATGGAGCATGCCGAACTGAGCGGCCGCGCCCAGGCGTCGGAAACCGTGCGGACCTATGGCGAGCATCTCCACGACTGGTTCGACTCCCTCGAACAATCCGGGATCGAATGGCGCGAGGCCGACGAGCGTGTCATCGCCGCATATCGCAATCGGATGCTGCAGAACCCCAGCACGCACACCGGACGACCCTATGCCCGGACCACGATTAATGCGCGCGTCTCCACTGTCTGCCGCTTCTATAGCTGGGCGCTCGACCGGGGGCTGATCGACCATTGTCCGTTCCGGTTGACCGAGAAGATGACGCTGATGCTCGATGGCGCTCATCGTCCGGGCTTACAGCGGCGGCAGGTCAACGCGATGATCGTGTCGCGCCCCGAAAAGCTGCCGCGGCCATTGCGCGTGGACGAACTGGCGCGGCTGTTCGCGCATCTCAGGCCCACTGCGCGACTAGCCGCGCAATGGGCGCTCGGGGCAGGTCTGCGCCGCAAGGAGCTTTGCGCGCTCCCCGTCGATCAGATCCCTGATAGCTGGCCGCTTGGGCTCGACAGCGACCCGTTGGTCGGCGTGCCGCTGCATATCACCAAGGGCGACCGTCCAAGGACGGTCTATCCGCCGCTTCGGCTGCTGGATCATACGCATTGGTATATCGGCGAGGAGCGCGCCCGGATCGTCCGCCGTGCCCGCCGCTCCGACCAGCGCTACCGTACACCGTCCAATCTCCTCCTGAACGAGCATGGCCGCGCCATGACGCGCAAGCTCCTGACGGGGCAGCTCGCGGAAGCGTTCGCGGCCGCAGGTCTCCACGGCACGCTGCACTGGCTGCGACATACCTTCGCGATGGCGATGCTCGCCCGGCTTCAGGTGCAGGCCCGCACCAATCCCGATCTCAATCCGCTCAAGGTCGTTCAGGTACTGCTCGGCCACGCTTCGATCATGACGACGGCGATCTATCTGCGCTGCGTCGAACTGCACGAGCGCGACCTGAGCGAAAGCCTCGCCTATCTCTATGGCGAGCTGATCCCGGCCGATGACTAGGAGCCGCCTTGATCGGACGCTTCGGCTCGAACCGACGTCGGCGGACCATCCGGCGGAGATCGCCGAAATCCAGTTCCGCGACGAATGGGGCAAGATCGTTCAACGCTTCGACCCCGCGCTGTTCGGAATGCCGGACGACATCAGCGCAGCTATTGCCCGGGCCTTCCGCGATCATGATGTAGCATCCAGCGCCGCCACCCGCACCGCACGCTGGTTCGCGCTACGCGTGTTCGGCAGGTTCCTGCGTGAAGACGCGCGCGTCAGGCGCGCCACCGATCTCGATATGGCGACGATCCGCCGGTTCATCACCTGGCTGGCGAAGCCCGCCGACGGGCGCCAGCGCGGAGTCCAATCGCAATCCGGTCAGCTCGGTATGGTCCGACCGGTCCTCAAGCGCGCGATCACGGACAATCCCGGCTTGTTTGCCTCCGGCTTCGCCGTGCCCAACAATGCGATCCCGCTCGCCGGCGTTCAGCGGCTACCGCAGGACAGGCTGACGACCGCCGCGATGCGCGCGCTGCTGGCCGTCTGTTATGCCGAGATCGACACTGCCTGGGACAAGTTCCAGCACGGTCAAATCATCGTCGCTCTTCCGAACTTGCCGCTCCATGGTGGCCGGACCGCTGAACGGGATCGCTGGATATGGAAACTGCATCGGCTCGGCAAAGGGATCATGCCAGCTGCCCGGGGCTCGGACTTGGGAAAGGCTGATCGGCAGCGGATTGCCGAGGCCGGCGGGTTCCGGGAGCTGGAAGGCTATCTCCATCTCACGACCGACACGCTGGTTGCGTTCTATATCGTGCTGCTGATCCAGACGGCGGCAAATGCCGGTCCGATGCGCCAGATCAAGCGCGACTGCCTGGTGCCCCATCCGCTCGACCGGCATCGCGTCATGGTCGAATGGATCAAACCTCGCGCCGGCGGCAAGGTGAAGCGCATGCAGCGGCGATCGTTCGACAATCGCCGTCCCTATGCGGCGCCTCGCCTGATAGAGAAACTTCTCGCGATGACGGCGCCTCTGCTGCCGCATGTGGAACCGTCCAAGCAAGATCGGCTGTTCCTGCACCGCTTCCTCATGACGACTGGCCGTCTCGAACGTGAGCATCACGCCGGTCATATCGTGCAAGCCACGTTGCGATCGGCAATGCTTCGCTTCTACGAGCTCCAGAACGCCGCGATCGCCTCATGGAACAAAACGCATCCCGGCAAGCCCCGGCCGCTGCTTCCCGACTTCTCGCCCAAGCTGTTCCGCAGCAGCATGGCGAGCGCCCATTATACCGCGTCGCAGGGCGATATCATGGTGGCCAAAGCGGTCCTCAATCATGCGAGTGTTGTCACCACCGACATCTATGTCGACGGTGAGGCCGTTCGGCGCCTCGAACGCGATACGATCGCCCGGCTCCAGTCGCTGATGATCACATGGGTCCGAGGCGAGACAAACCCGGATCTCCCGCGACATCAAGCACCGGATACCGGCGCGCCGGTGACTGCGCTGTTCGGCCACGACTGCCTTCGCCCGACCGACAATGGGCAAACGCGTCCTGGCCGTGTCTGCCCGAAACTGGGTGGCTGCCTTGCCTGTCCGGGCCTGATTGTCCCGATAGACCCGGATCATCTCGCGCGGATCGTCCAGGCCATCCGGCATCTTGAAGCAGCGCAGGAGCGGATCGACTCGGTGCGGTTCGGCCTTTTCTACGCACCCAGCCTTCGGGTGCTGACGCAAGACCTGCTCCCGGCGTTCCCGCTCGAGATGATGCCGGACGCGGAACGGCTCATGCTCGCTCTGCCGCCGCTACCGGACCTGGAATAACCCGATGGCTTCTGTTCCGACATCCACGCTCACCCAGCGTCCGGCGCCATTGCTCGAGAACGATGGCGTGCCTGCCGCCATGACGTTCAACTGGGGCTTCGAAATGCCGGACGGGAGCCGGTTCTGCGACGACCAGTGGACGCCGCTCCGGTACGCGGCGGAACTCTTCCTGCTCTCGCTGCGGGACGATCCGCCCGAAGGCCGAATGCCGCTCCGAAAGGAAACGATCCGCGGCCACTTCAGTCATATCCGCTTCCTTGTACGATGGATGGGGACCGAGAACATCCGACGCTTCAAGGATCTCGACCGGGACGCCGTCGATCGGTTCGTGGCCATGCTCCGCGCTCGCCCCGGCAGGAATGGCGCATTGCTCTCGATCAGCACCGCCGAAGGCCATCTCGGCACGATCCGCACCTTCCATATGCAGTGCGACAAGCTAGACGACGCACCGCCGGCGCCGCCGCCTCGCGCCGCCTCGGTCGGGAGACGGCACTGGAAGCCTTATGGCGGCCATCCCTACACCCCCGACGAGATCGTCGTGCCGCTGGTCAGTGGGGCTATCGAACTGCTCGGCGAGCCAGCCGACCGGATACTCGCGCTGCGTGACCGTCTCGAAGATCTCTATGACCAGTTCCGACTGCGGCACCAAGGACGCACCCTCCACTGGCACATCAGACGCGCCATGCTGGCTGAGCCCTGTCCCTGCGCGGACCGGTATCCCAATCCGGACTGGCCACTGCGCCGCCTGGCGTTCATGCTCGACCGGCTCGGCGATGCCTGCTTCATCGTCATCGCCTATCTCGTTGGCGCAAGAGCCTCCGAGATCCTCAGGCTTGAAGAGGGCTGTCTCGAGCGTCGCGCCGGCGATCGCGACGGAGAGGAACACGTCTATCTGGTCGGCACGATCACGAAGACGTCGCTGACGGAGCATGGCGACATCCACCGCTGGCTCGCGCCTGAGCCGGTTCAGCGGGCGATCCATATCCTCGAACGTCTCTCTGCTCCGCTTCGCGAACTTAGCGGCGAGAAGAAGCTCTGGCTCCACCAGCTCGGCAGGGGACGATCGCCACTTCCGACGACGATGCCCATCGCGCGATTGCGGTCACCCATGGTCAATGTTCGCTTGAACGAGCGGCTTGCGTCGTTCCTCGCCTTACCGGACCACCAAGGCGGCACCTGGCACCTGACTACTTATCAAGGGCGCAAGACGTTCTCGCGGTTCATCGGTCGGCGTGATCGCACCGGCCTGACGGCGTTGCAACGCCACCTCGGCCATGTCCATCGCGCGATGACCGACCGCGCCTATGTCGGCACCGACTTCGAGCTTGCCGAGCTGATCGACGATCAGACTGCGGAAGAAACCCGCAAGGCGCTGGAAGACCTGCTGCTGGCTCCGCATGTTGCCGGAAAGGCCGGCATCATGCTCTCTGAGCGTTCGCCGTTCCGCGGCCGCACGCGCCCCGGGGATGTCGGGACCTACATCACTGAGATCCTCGCCGAAACGGATATGCGCCTCGGTGTCTGCGACTGGGGCTACTGCCTCTATCGCCGGGAAACTTCTGCCTGCCTCGGCGGCGAGCGTGAGCCGAACCCGGTGCTTCGCACGCAGAGCACCTGTTCGACATGCGCCAACTTCGCCGTGACCGACAAGCATAAGCCGGTCTGGGAAGCGCGCCTTGATCGCAACACCGCATTGCTCCGACGCGATGACCTCGATGTTGAGAGCCGAGCGCTTGCCGAAGCCCGCATCCAGGAATCCCGCCGAATCCTGGACCAGCTCGACGAAGGAAATGCTGATGGCGTCCGAGACTGATCCGTCCAGCCCGCAAGCGCGCCGCCGGGCGAAGACCGACGCGCGCCTGCGCGAAGCCCTAGCTGGCCTCGCCGGCAACCCAACCGCTGCGGCCACTGTAGCCGCGCTCGCGCGGGCGGGCGGGGTCGGCCGTAACGTCATCTATACCCATCATGCCGGTGTTCTCGACGCCCTGCGCGAGCTTCAGTCAAAGCGTGCCGGCGCCAACGAGATGGCCACCGGAGAGGCTGATCGCGCACGTTCGGCTCTTCGGGATGCCGAGGCCAGGAACTTCGCCCTGGCGACACATAATGCCAGCCTGCTGAAGCGCGCCGTTGAGGCTGAGCAACGTGCTGAGCGCCTTGAACGCCGCAACGCCCAACTCGTGCAGGAACTTGATCGGATCCGCAGGCCGGTCCCGATCCGCCCCAGCGCTGAAGCGCACGATCCGTCCGCTGCCTGACGTCGGTCACGCCCTAATCGGGCGTCTCGAAAGGGGAGAGGGAGGAGAAATGGTGGAAATGCGGGCTTGGCAAGGCAAAGGATACAGATCGGTCCAGACCTAATGCTCGCTCAAATGGAAGGTGGCGCCGCAGGACAAATGGACGGCGCAATGGGCACCCGCGATACGGTGCTGGGGAGAAGGCGGACGTGTCGTCAAACTGATCGGCTATGACTGTTCCAGTGCCGATCAGCGTCGCTACGCGCATGCCGAGGGATATGCCGACCCACGCTATGACTATCGTTATCCCCTTCGCGAATTGGGCTGGACCCGGGCGGATTGCATGGCACGCATTGAGCGTGCGGGCCTGCCTGTACCGCCCAAATCCTCCTGTTTCTTCTGTCCCGCGATGCGGCCGCACGAAGTGGATGCGCTCTCTAAGGATGAACTGCGCACCATCGTTCTGATGGAGGCTCGCGCAAAACCTCGCTTGCGCACGATCGATGGCCTTTGGCGCAAGCCCGTTGTCGGGCGAGGCGGGGCGACACCGAGACCGGGCAATATCACCGCCTATATCCGTCAGCACGGCCTTCTCTCGCCGAGCGAAGTTGATCGGATCGTTGCGGATGCACCGCTCGCGCTGATCGCGTTCCAGGCGGCGCAAGCCTGCAAGCCCGTCGAGCAGCGCATGTCGATGGCGCGCTGGCTCGACGCATTCCACCGTGGTCAGTCCGCAGGCTGACCCCCCTCACTAGCTACGGAGACTCTCATGGCCGATCGCGCTTCTGTCGCGATCCGCATTGGCGGATCGCTGTCCCCTGACCTCGTTCCCGGCTTCTGTGCTGCCGTCGAGAGCGACGGCGCCTTCACGGATTGGGAGGGCACCGCGTTTGACCCGGACGATCTCGATCCGAGCGTTCCCCTGTACTTGGCCGACCATGAGGTTGCCTGGGGCCGGTTCGAAGCGATCGAGACTTTCTGTGTCGATCATGCCCTTGTCTTCGCCCGCTGGGCGGGCGGCGCTTCTGGGGCGTTTGGCCCGGAGCGGGTGGTCTTTGACGGCACGACCGTTCGGAGTTTCAGCGCCTCGGACGATGACGAGATCCTGATCTCGGCGGAAACGGTGCGCTGTCTCGGCAGCTACGCGGCGGTGCTCTCGCATCTCGCGGCGGCGGAATTGGAGATACCCCCGTTCCGGATCGACGGCGCAGGCTGAGGACAAAGCGAAAACCGGTCTGTGACGACACCTCCCCGCCAGAGGATGCTGCATATGGGCGCCCGCGAGGCGCTGGCAACCCGCGAACGGCGGGCCGAGTTGCCGTGTGCCACGGCTGCCCGCACCACCCCTTGTTCGCGAGTTTCCCTCGGCTGTGCCTCGGTGCCAGCCCCTCTTTTGCGAGCGCCCGGAGGATGCGCATCCGGCGGAGAGACCGCCGGCACAGACAGAAAGGCTCGCTATCATGTCCACATCGCTTGCAGCCGCACTCGCGGCACTAGAGCTAGGGCACCTCGAACCCCGCGCTGAAGACCTGAGTGGCATGGCGCCGCCACCAACCGAGGCGCTGGAGCAGACCGTTACCGCAATCTGGAGCGATCTCTTCACAACGATGAGCAACACATCGATCGAGCGTGACATCGAAGATTTGGGCTGGGGACTGGTGAACCTCTTCCACCGCGCCGCCGCCAAGAAACACGGGCTGGTCGATCGGTTGACCGACGACATTCGCTTGCTCCTCGCCGAACAGGACGGCTCGGAAATCAGCACGGCCAATCTGGAGGAAAAGATCGATCTCGCCAAGAAGGTCGAGGAATCCGCGGGTGCCTTCGAAATCATGCGCGATGTCGCCGCCGCGCACTATATCCGGGAAACCGGGAGATCGTGGGTGCCATCGTCCGGCAACCGCATTTCGCTCGGTGTCACCGCCGGGATCGTCGACGGCCACGCCTTCCTGCGGGCGCGCCGCGAGCGGGCTTTGAACGCCAACACCGCGCAGGGTACGCCCGTTGTGTTCGCCGGTGGCCGCCTCACCTTCGCCAACGACTTGGATATGAAGACGTTCGCCGACAACCTGCTGGCCACCCTCAACAAGGTTCGCGCCCATGTCGGCGACATGTATCTCGTACACGGCGGCGATATGAAGGGTATCGAACGGCTTGCAGCGTCCTGGGCCGAGCAGAATGGCATCCAGCAGGTGCGGTTCGGTCTCGATCGCAAGCTCGGAGATCGCGCCGGCTTCCGTCGCAACGAGCAGATGCTCTCGCTCAAGCCGAGATTCGTGATCGCCTTCCAGGGCAATGGCGTGACGGAGCGGCTTGTCATCGAAGCCAAGGCTCGGGGACTCCGGGTCGTTGATCGTCGCGGCCCATTGGGAAGCCCTCCTTCAGCTGCTCGTCGCGGTGCGGGCTGAAGCCGCGGGCCGCCGGTTTGCCGGCGGCCCTTTTTGGCTCTGCTTACGGTTGTCCCATCGGAATTCCCGCCAGCGATAGGGGAGGGTGCCTAGGCGTGTTGGTTTGGCTGAATAGCGCCGGAATCCGTCGGCCGTGTCCGCAGCGTGGATCCATTTCAGTGTCCACCAGCCATCCGCGTTGCTCACGCCGCGCCGGCCGTCGCCTTGCCACAAATGAGAGAGAGATGATGATGCGCGATTTGCATGATGAGGAACTGCGCGCTCTGCTTGCATTCCGACAGCGCCATGGGCGCTGCTGGAAGGCCGCGTTGCTGTTGCGCTGGTCGGCCGGCACCGACGCCGATGAACCCGGTTCGGCGCATTTGCGCCATCTGCGCAATATCGGAGGACCGCGCTGGCTGATCGGGCTATCGGCCGCCACGCTCGATGACGCTGCGCGGCGTTTCGCCGGAAATATCGATCCGGTGCTGATCGACATTTTCATGGAGAATGCCACGGGCTTTGCCCGCGGCGCGTCGGCAAGCGTCGGGATCGCTCCGGCGAGTGCTGCACATTCGCTGGCCATCGCGATCGAACTCAGCCTCAAAGCCTTTCTGATGAAGGCGGGCTATGCCGACGACTGGAACCGTGTCCATATTCGGCATGACCTCGAAAAGGCTCTGGCGCTTGCGACGGAAGCAGGCCTGTCCGGCCTGCCTGTGGAATTGCCGGATCTCACAGCGATCCTTTCGCCGGCCTATAGTCACCACGAGATCGACGCGTTGTTCCGGGTCGGGGCGTCACCCTTCGATGTGGCCGACGCCTGTCTCTGCGTCGACCGTCTCCTTGCCGTGATCCGGGTGCAGATCGTGTAACAGGCCCCGCAACATCATCCGTGCGCGCACCACTCGAAAGGGATTTGCCAACCGATTGAAGCCAGAGACGGTTTTCCGACTAAACCCGCCGGACGGCCATCATGTCTTCTTGTCGTAGGGGCCGCCGGTGCTTCGCTGCGAACGACAAGTCGAACTGGAAAATGGGCTGACCAACGTTGGTCGGGCTATCGGGCGTAGATCGCTGCGGTGATAGGGCGCTGCTTCTGCAGTGGTTCCTGGGTTCATAGAACCAAAGCCACCTTCCCTTCTTTTTGACCTGATCCCTAAGTCGGTCGTTCGGTGCTTCCAACCCGCTCCCCTTCGGGCCGAGTTGCCGTGTTCCACGGCTGCCCGCACCACCCCTTGTGTCGGGGTTCCCCTACGCCGCTTGCGCGCTCCGGTGGAAGCACCGCCCATGCCCGCCTTTTTCGGGGGTCAGTCGAAGGGACGGTCCCTTTGGCACCCAAAAAGGAACCTCGACATGCAGAACCTCGTCATCCTCGCCGGCAATGTCGGCGCCACGCCGGAAGCCCGCACCACCCAGGGCGGCACCAAGATCACCCACTTCAGCCTCGCGACTTCGCGGCCCAAGCGAGACAGCAACGGCAAGGTCGTCAAGGACGACAATGGCCGCCGGATCGAAGATACCGAATGGCACCGGATCACCTGCTTCAACGGCGTCGGCAAGACCGTCGAGCAATATGTCGACAAGGGGATGAAGGTGATGGTGCGCGGTCGCATCCACTACACCCGCTGGACCGACAACGAGAATATCGAGCGGTACGGCGTCGAGATCATCGCCGACGAGGTGACCTTCCTCACCCGCGCCAAGCCCGCCAGTGGCGACCAAGGCGGCAATGACAGCTCGGTGGATGACGACGAAATTCCCTTCTGAGACCGGCGAAGCCCGGCGGCTCACGCCGCCGGGCCTTTTTGCTGTTTTCCGCAGCACGGTTCGGGATCGAGGAAAGTTCGGGAAATGGATCTGAACGAGCGCGACTAGGATATTGCCCTCCGCGTCCTCTCAGCGGCAGTGGCCCGCCGCATATCGGCTCCATCGCAGCACTGTGCCGCTCGCAATCATGGCGCAGCTGATATCGCCGATCGCTGGCGCGGCGCACCAGGCACCGGTGCGATCCCCTTTTGCATTGCCAGTCGATCGGCATTGGAGTCTTGGACCTGTGACAAGGATATGGCCTGTGGCGCTGCGCCCCTTCGCGCCGCCCAGCAACCGCACCAGCGTGTCGCGCGCGACAATCCCGCTGGCGCGCGGGCAGGGGTGTCCCGTGCGGCACGAGCCATCGATCTCCCGCGCCGCTATCCCAGCGAGCCGGATCCGTGGTCCCTCGCGACACCAGATCGGGCCATCGCCGTCCCAAACCCTGATCGGTGTGCAGGTGAACGACTGGCCGCCCTGCACGACCGCGACGGCAAGCAGAAATACAGCGAGCATCAGCGCTCAACCCGGACAGGGGTGTAAGTCATGCTTCAGGGAAGAGCGGCAATGTATCCGACCTCGTGGCGGGCTCGTCGGCGAGGATATCGTAGCAGCGCAACCGCATTGCCAGGTGTCGCGCCAACTCCGCCGTTGCACGGCGTCGTGCAACGGTATCGCCACACCCAATATCGGTGACGAGGGCCGGTTCGGCCGTGGCGAGCGACACCTCGAGGTGGAGGGCCAGACTGTCTTCATCGACTCGGAGCATGGCTGCAGAATAGAACAAAGAAAGAACACTTATCAAGTGTCGAGATCCAGCGAGCCATCCATTATTGCTTGGGTGACGCCAGGCATGACTGGACATCGCCCAGCGTCCCCAACAGCGTGCTGATCGCCAAGCCCTTCGCGATCAGCCGTAGAGCCGGTCATCCCACCAGATTGGTTCGGGGAGCTCGAAGCTGATTGTTTGCGCGTCGGGATGTGCTGGATTGATTAGGATGTTGCGTTCCACCCGCGCCGGGATCGAAGGCACCAGCAACAGCGCCGAGCGCCCTGCCGCGAACCACGCCTCGCCAAACGCCTTGCAGATGTCTTCGCGCTTGCCGTCCCACCCGGAGAATTTGGCGGTCGGGAAGACTTCATAGCTTACGCCGTTGGGGATCGTGATGCGGATATAATGCTGGTTGGGCGGCATCACCGTGTTCGCGTGGACGAGCTTTTCGAGCATCGCCGTCGAATAATGTTCTGACGTGTAGATGATCGGGCTGGCCGCGGTGTTCCACCGTCCCGGATAGAGCCGAGCGCCTTCGCTGTCATAGATGGGATGCGCGCCATCGGGATCGCCGATCCGAAAACAGGTCAGCACGCGGTCGGTGATCTGGGCGCTCACGCCCCGCCGCCGTAAGCCGCCCGTCCCAGCAGGTTGATGACGACATCGGCTCCCGGACCCGTCGCCAGCGCCACGTCGAGCGGTGGCTTGTTGTCGAGCATAGGGTGCGCGCGGCCGAGAAAGTCGCGGACCTTGGCGGGATCCTTATAGATATCGAGCGCGAAGCTGAACACCTTGGCGATCCGCGCCAGCTTGTCGCCTTCCTCGCTGGTCAGGCGCTTGGACGCGGATTTCTTGCGGCGATCAAGCGTCGCCTTGGGAATCAGGCGGAACTTGAAGCGGCTGTCATTGGGCGCGACCGTGTCTGCGAGATGGTCGAGCGCGCCGACCGGCAGGCCTTCGAGAATCGAATAGCTCAGCCCCAGGCGCGTGTCGCCCTTGCGGGGCGCAACCCCAAGCAGGGTCTCGATCGTCACGGGCTGGCTCGCCATCTGCTGCTCCTGTCTCATCTGATACCGATATATGTCTCATGTGAGGCAAACACAAGCAACCGGTGATATCCCTCCGGTGGGCCATGACCTCTTCGGGCCAACAGCTTCACCCCGCTCTTTGAGGCGCAATCCTTGGTCCGGCGGGCGGCCTAATGCGATCAACCCGTAAAGGGTCCGGTCGCTTCGCTACGGCTTTTGGCCTGCGGCAAAAAGTGATCCCGGCCACCCTCCGAACACTTCGGGCGCCAGTCGAGCGGGGATGAACCCGCCGGCTTTCAAGGAGCCTCGACATGTTCACCGACATCAAGATCGCCCGCCTCAATGCGCTCGGCCTCTCCAAGACCCTCATGATCGCGACGATGGTCATCGGGATCGGCAACCAGTTCGCCGTCATCACCGCCGACGACTTTGACGGCGACCTGGTCGTCATCAACGAATATGATCCGTTCGCGTGACACTTGCCGGGAGCCCCAGGGCTCCCGGCTCTGTCCAACATCAACGGGCATCGCGCGCTGTTTGCGCTCTCGAGCAACCGATTATCAACATGCGCGCGATACAAAGTTGGGATGAATGCCGAAACAAAGATTCTACCCCAAAGTGATGACGCATTGTGGAGCCGGGTGGTCCATGATGTGAACGCATGGCGCGGGGCCTGTCTGCAGTGTTTCTCCGCGGCCGAGGCTGGCGTGACCGAAACCTTGCTATCTTTGAGTACGGTGCCGGAGAAAGGTGCGGCCGTCCGTCTGCGTCATCTGACCGGGCAGCGGTTCGACGATATCGCGGCGGTACTTGGTACGGAAGGGGCCTTTGCCGCTGAGGGGAAAGCGGCGTTCAAAGCGATTGACGCTTTTCGTGTCCATGAGCGCCTTCGAACATTTCTGGCGCATCGAGTGGCAAAGATTGCGGTTGAGCGCACGGACAAGTGGATCGTGGTTTACCGTCAGGTCTCTATCCGTGCGCGGCAGCCCGAACGCACCATGCTTCTGGTCGAGGAAGCGGAAGGCCTTGAGATGCTCGCTGATATACGGCGGAAAAGCCAACAGCTCTGCTCAATTCTGGCAAACCTGCGCCACCAGTTGGTGAAATAGGCGTAGCACGCATCGCATATTGGACATGAAGCGAGGACGCTGGCGGCTCCGGCTTCGCCGGACCAGGCTCTAGGCTTGCGCCCCGAGCCCCGTGCGGGTCTCGGCCCATGGGGGTCACGATCCCTGCCGTGGTCGCGCAGTCAGCGGCACTCGGTAACGAGCAGCGCTGCGTCGTCGCTGCAAGGGGCTGGTCGACCAAGCGCAAGATGAGCTGGCGGGCATAGGCTCAGCCCGTCGCGCAGCGCTGCATCGTCGACCAGGATCCGCCACGGTCCACCATAGCGCCGGGCGGCCAGGTAGAAGGTCGCGCCATCGCACGCGACCATGCGGCATCGCTCCTGGCGATCGATCAACGACGCACTCCCGCCATAACGGGCGACCAGTTCGTCCAGGTCGGCGCGCATCAGGGCGCCGCAGCGGCGGCACTGGGTACGAACCAGAATCTGCAGGTGCTGCATCGCGCCGACGCTCGATGTCCAGTGCGGCCAAAGGGCAATGATCCGGGCGGTGTCTGTCATGATCGGAAGGATAGCGAAGCCCTCGCTCGCGCGTCCAGCAGCACGTCTGAAAAGTCGGCCATGCCGTTCCTTATTCCCTCTGACCGCCGCATCGACGTTCCCTTCCTGGCTTGGCGTCCTCGCCGCGGCACTTGCCAGCGCAAGCCCGGTGCCGGGCTTCTCCACATCCGTTGCGACCCTGTCGGGTGCGCGGGCGCGCTAGCCCCGGCGGTCCGGTCGCCTGTCGGAAGGCCCCGATCGGCGGGGTCTGACACAGCTTGGAAAGTCGAACGTCATGGCCGACCCCCAGAATGACAAAGTCCTATCCGCAGACCAGCGCATCGCGACCATCGCGCGGCTCAATGATGCTCTGCGCCAGTCCATCCATAACCCGGGCGTCAACCAGGTGGTCATGACCGCCGGGGTCGCCGAACTGATCGGCGATACCAGCCTGTTCCGCGGGTTCCAGCGCCGCGCCGAACTGCTGCGCACGGTGCGCGACTATGACGCCTTTGGTCCCGACGTCGATCCGCATGGCGAGCGTGATTTCGGTCGCTTCGAGTTCGCGGGCGAGGCCCTGTACTGGAAGGTCGATTATTATGATCGCGCGCTGACATATGGATCCCCTGACCCGACAGATCCCGATGTCACCATCCGCGTGCTGACGCTGCTTCTCACCCACGAATATTGAGCCATCATGGCCCCGACTCTGTCGGGGCCACCTTTTTACGGAAAGGATTCGCCGGTGCCGCGAGCGCGGATCGCCTTGCGCCACCCGGTTGCGCCCGGGGTCGGCCTGTCCAGATTTCCCATCTCTGGCGAGTGAACCCGGCCATCCCCCTGACCGGGGGGATAGCCGAAAAGTCTGCTTGAGCAGACTGTCGGCGGTGCCGCCTGACGTCCATTGGACCTTGTTCCCCGGCACGAGAGGGGAGGCTGCGCGGCGAGAGCGTCCGCGTTTTGCTGCGCGGTGAGGGGACCGATCGGTGTCTCTGGAACACGTTAAGGAGACCCGTTGTGGCCGATTATTTTTCCCGTCATCCAGACCATGCGTTCGTATTCGCGTTCGTCTGCTTCGCGATCACCGTTTACCTGTTTCGCTATGTCGGACCGGGTATCGGCGGGGGCGGCGACTGGTCGTCGCGCGACCATTATGAGCGCAACCTGCGCGATGGTCCCCACGACTATGAATCGTGAGGGTCCGGCGATCATGAAGACGATCGTCGTCAGCCTGCTGAAGGGCGGGGTCGGCAAGACCTTCCTCGCCACGCACCTCGCCTGGTATCTGGCCGAGCAAGGCGGCAATCGCGTCGCCTTTCTCGACCTTGATCCGCAGGGCAGTTCCACGCGGCGGCTCGCCAGCGAGCGGACCGGGTGGTTCGCCGCGGACCTGTTCGATCCCGAGGCGCGGCTCGAGCTTACCGATGCGCCCGGCATCACGGTCTTCGCCGCCGATCAGCGTCTGCAGATGGTCAAGGCGGCTGCGGATGTCCGCGATTTCCTCGGCCGGTTCCCTGCGCTTGGTGCCCATTTCGATCATATTGTCATCGACACCGGTCCCAAATGGGATGAGCTGACCTTGAGTGCGATGGCAGTGGCCGACGCAGTGATCGCGCCGGTCCAGGTCGCCGAGGATTCGATCGAATGCGCCAAGATGCTGCTCACCGCGCTCAAAAAGGCGGAAGGGGCGAGAGGCGGGCGCAAGGTCGATTTTCTCGGGCTGTTGCCCTCGATGGTCAATCCTTTCGACCGACGCGAAATGGACAATGCGGTCAAGCTCGCCCGCGCCGTTGGTGAGAAGCTGATGTTCCCCGCCTTCATCAAAGCGCGGCCGACCTACAAGCATTCGGCCGAACAGCATCATCCCGTCTGGCGCGAAACCGGCAGCGGCGCCAAGGCGGCGGCTGACGAAATCCGGCCGATCCTGGCCGAGATCGTTCGCCGGATGGACGACCGCCGCCAGAGTGCGGCGTGATGGGCAAGTTCGATCAGCGCGCCGAAGAGTTCGGACTGCTCGTCGGTCTCCATGATAGCGCGCGGCGCGTCGAGGATCTGCCGCTCGACTGGATCATGGCCGATCCGGAAAATCCGCGGCGCGTGTTCGACGAGACGGAGCTCAAGGATCTCGCTGCCTCGATTGCCGCGCGCGGCGTCCTGCAGCCGATCATCGTCGCCCCGAAAAACGGCGACGGCCTTCACGTCATCCGTGTCGGCGAGCGGCGCTTTCGGGCATCGCGCCTTGCCGGGCGCGAGACCATCCCGGCGATCGTGATGGCGGTGGTGAATCGCGCCGACACGCTCGCCGATCAGATTGTCGAGAATGATCAGCGCGCAGGCCTCACCCCCCATGATCTGGCGACCGGGATAGAACGCATGCTGGGTGCCGGCGTCACACAGGCGGAGATCGCCCGCGCGCTCGGCCGATCGAAGCAGTTCGTGTCGCTCTATGCCGCCTGTGCCGACATGGCGCCCTGGCTGCGGGCCGCGATCGACCAGATGCCGATCCGGTTGCTCTACGACCTCCACCGGGCTGCCCGTACTCATGGTGACGCGGTGCGCGCCTATGTTGAGCGGCTCGGCGATGAGAGCGTGACCCTGGCCGAAGGCGGCCGGTTTATCGCGGGACTCAAGGCATCCGAGGATCTGCCGGATGCCCGTCTGCGCGATGTGCGCGCGCTCTCGGAAGGGCAGGGCACAGTGCGCGCCGCACCGAGCCGGCCGGTTCGTGCCGGTGCCGGTTTGCGGTCGATGTTCGAAACGGAGGTGCCGCCGCAGCCTCGGCCGCTCGATGCGGTTCGGGTGACGGTGGGTGGGCGGACAGGACGTTTGATCCTGCCCGAGCGCGTTCGGGTGGCGTTCGACGACGGCGAGGAGGTCGAAGCGCCTGTTGCCGAGATCGCCATGGAGTAAACCATCGGCGGGGCAGGTCGGGGCGCATCCAATCACCCCTCACTCCGCGTCGAAACGATCGAGCTTTTCAGACAATTTTGACAGCCGTGCCCCTTTCTTCAGGGGCGCGGCTGTCTTCATTTTTGCAGGCGGAGGGAATTGGTTCGCTCGGAGATACTCTCTTTTCCCATCGAGGCCAGGTCGAGTTGGATGCGTTGCTTGAAGAGGGGGGAGTCTGTTTGAGCAGACTATAAGATGAGTGGTTTTAGGTGAGGGCCGGATAGGCTTGGCGCCGTCAATGTATGACAATAGTCTTGCGGACATGGCCGTCTTCAACGTCCGTCTGCCCGATGATCTCGCGGCACGCTTCGATGCCATGGCAAGGTCCGTTGGCGGTCGTTCGGCGCTCCTGCGCAAACTGATTGATCGTGCGCTGCACGAGGCTGGGGACACATCCTGCGAGACGGCTGTACCTCGGACCCGCACGACTGACCGGCTGCAGCTTCGGCTCATGCGCGAGGATATCATCCAGCTCGATGCGGCAGCCGATGCGCGCGGCCTCAAACGGACCGAATGGCTGGTGATGCTGTTGCGCCGACGGTTGCATGCGACTTCGCCGCCGCCGCGCGCCGACCGGGTGCTGATCGCGCAGTCCTGGCGAGAGCTCAACCGGATCGGCATCAATCTCAACCAGGCGGTCCATGCGCTACATGCCGCGACCATGGTGGATTCCCGTCTCGACCTTGCGCGCGAGGCCGCGCGGGTCGCTTCCTTCCGGGATGAGGTGGCCGATCAGCTGCGCGTGCTTGGCCGCGCGCTCAAGGGTGACATGGCTTATTGGGATACGGCCGATGAATGAGGATGACGACGGCGTTCTGCCGCTCCCCAGTTTGATGGAAGCCTGGCGACCGCCGACTGGCGGCAAGCGCAGCCTGCGCGGGGGGACGCTGCGGATCCGCTCGGGCGGGATGGGAAGGCGCGGGACCAATGCTTCGCCGCCACTGACGGCGGCGCAAGCGCGGGCCAAGCTCGAGCGGATCGTGCGCAAGGCGCCCGAGGTCATGGTCAAGATCTCGGGCAAGCAGCGTGGCGCCAGGCATCTTGCCGAGCATTTCGGTTACATCTCGCGTCACGGTAAGCTCGAAATCCGCAGCAGCGAAGGCGAGATCATCACCGAGGAAAAGCGCCTGAAGGCGATTGCTGCCGACTGGGACATGCTCGATCAGGCGATGAACGCGCATGGGAAGGATCGTCCGACCTCGATGTCGATGGTGTTGTCGATGCCCGGCGGTACGACCGATGCCGCGACTATCCATGATGCCGTCCAGGCGTTCGCGCGCGTCGAGTTCGAAGGGCAGTTCAGCTATATGGTGGCTCTGCACACCGACACCGCCCACCCCCATGTCCACTTGACCGTCGCGACGCAGGGCCAGGACGGGACGCGGTTCAATCCGCGCAAGGCCGACCTTCATCATTGGCGCGAGAGCTTCGCCCATGAATTGCGCCAGCGCGGCATCGCCGCCGAAGCGACCCCGCGCCGCGCGCGCGGCCATGTCCAGAAGCGGGTGCGGTCGTCGGCGCACCATCTGGAGGCGCGAACAGCGGGGCAGGGGAGGGAGCTGGATCTCAACCGGCTGATTGAGGAGCGCGCGCAGGAGTTTGCACGGTCACAGAACCCGGAGCGTCGGGTGGAGGATGTGCTGGCGCTGGGCCGACAGAAGCAGATCCGGGGGGCTTACGCAGATGCCGCGGCCGCGTTGGCGGCGACCGGGAAGGCCGAGGATCGCGCGTTGGCCGAGGATATAGCAGGGTTCGTGGCCGATATGCCGGCGGCGGTGTCGCGGCGATTGGAGCGGGCGCGGCAGATCATGATCGCCGATCGGAAAGCAGCGGATCTTCGCAGTCGAGAAAAGAAGGGCGAGGCCGTGCAACGACCCGACATTGACCCAGGTGCCCGTAAGCCACGGGATCGCGAGCGTTAGCAAGTGGCGTGGCGAACAGATGGCGAGGCGAAGGCAGCAAGTTCTGACCGGACAATAATTGCGCGGGCGACAGACCTATTGCGGGGCAGTTGTCGACCAACTCAGGCCATTTGAAATGGTAGGCGTGAATTTCTGGTTTTGGTCGAAGCGGCCATTCGCTGACGACCAGACAGCTTCGGCCATTCACATCTTTTAAACTTGCGTGCGCATTGGGTGTCTCACGTGGTGCTGGCTGAGGTCATTCAGATGATGCCACTTGAAGCGTCGTTGTGCGTTAGCGCCTTATGGAAATTATCCCGCCAGGGCATGACGACCTGCATCGCACGGCGAAGGCGCAAGCGAAGCTAGCGGCCAGCGCGGAGCAGCTTACCGATAGCGCCGCCGTTCAGGAGAGTAGCGCCGACAGGCGCACTGTCCTCGCTGCTGACCGCACGGTGCTGGCCGCTGAACGAACCTATGCCGCCTGGGTCAGGACCGGACTTGCTGCACTAGCGGCAGGTGTCGGCGCGCGGACGCTGTTGGAAAACGTCGTCGCTGCGCCATTGACGATGGCGACAGGCTCGCTGCTTATTCTGTTCAGCGGCTTCTGTTTCATCGCTGCCGTGTGGCGCGAAGTTGCTCCCGCCATTCGCCCATTGCCAGAAACCCGGCGGCTGCCCGCCTGGCTGCTCATCGGGATCAACGGATTTCTCGTCGTCGTCTCACTCGCCGCCCTGGTTGGAATCTGGCTGAGCTGAACCGCCTGTGCAGCGCCTCAGGACGCCGACCCCGCCACAAATGCCTTCCACGCTCCCATCGACCCAAGGAAAATATCCAGCTTCGTGAAACCATGCGCCTGGAGCCAACCTGCCGCGACTGTCGCCCGCGCGCCGCTCGCGCACATAAGCGTGTAGTGTCGCGTCACGTCCAGCGACCGGAAACGCTCGCGCAGATGCCCGATATAAATGTGCTCCGCACCATCCATTGGTTCTGCCTCCACTTCATCTTGTGCACGGACATCGAGCAACACCCACTCCTCTGGACGTTGATCGAGCCGCTGAGAAACGGTCTTAGCATCGACGAGAGGCAGCGATTGGAAGGAACGGCCCTTGGCAGCCAGACCCACCATATTGGTCACCGTACCCAGAATCTGATCGAAGCCTATGCGGCCGAGATGGACAGCGGCCTCCTGTGCCTGCGCCATGTCATCGGCGATCAAGATCAACCGGCTGTCTTCATCGAGAAACCAGCCCGCAAAAGCTGGGATCATCGAAACCGGTATGGCGAGGGCATTGGGAAGATGCGCACCGGCGAAAGCCGTTACTGACCGGATATCGATCATCCAGTCGGGCGCAAGCTGATCGAGATCAGCGAGGTTCAGGACTCCGGGGGCCGTAACTCGGGGCATGGCATCGGCCCCTTCGACGTTGAGCCGTTCCATGGTGGCAAAATAGGGCGGGATGTAATGCGTCTCTGCCAGCTTTGCCGCGATGAAGGCATCGCGGTCTGTGATTTTTAGCTTCGGGCTGTTGCGTCGTTCATGGCCGATCGTCGAAAATTCGCGGGACGCCATCCCCGACCCGCAGACTGATCCTGCGCCGTGGGCCGGGTAGACGATGGCCTGGTCGCCCAGCGCCAGCAATTTGCCGAGGCTGTCGAATAGCAATCCTGCAACTTCCTCAGCCCTTTCGGGATAGAAATCGGTCCGCCCCACGTCGCCGACAAAGAGCGCGTCGCCGGTGAAAACGCCGACGGCTCCATCAGGATAGCCCTTGTCGTGGATGACATAGGCCAGATGGTCATCGGTATGCCCGGGCGTTTCCATGGCCGTGATCGTCAGGTCGCCGCCGATCGCAAAGCAGTCCCCGTCACGCGCGGTCTGCGCATATTGAACGGGCCGAGCGGGGTTAGGTCCGTGCAGAACCCTGGCTCCGGTCAGGCCGGCGAGAATGGGGGCGCCCGATATCAAATCCTCGTTGCGATGCGTCTCGAAGATGTGCGTGATCTCCATGCCCGCAGCACGGGCCATCTCCAGATAACAGCTGCAATCGCGCCTTGGATCGATCACCGCCGCCTTGCTGCCGTCACCAATGAGGTAGGAGAGATGGGCAAGTCCCTCGGACTTGATGGGGCGAATGATCATAAGCACACCTCACTTTGCTGATCTTGGGAAATCCACGGCCTGCGGTGGGCGATCGCCGTATCGAGATGAACGCGGCCTCACAGGCCCAAGATCCAAGCTCGCAAAAGCCACGCGACCACGCCAAGTGCTGCTACGCTCGCAGCCCAGATCCCGCCCATCCAGACCAAGCGCGACAGGAGCGTCGATTGCTTCTTCATCAATGGTATCCATGCGTGCCGACTTTTCCGCGGAACACCCAATATGCCCAGACAGTGTAGGCGATGATCACTGGGATGATCACAGCGGTTCCCACAAGCATGAAGAGCTGGCTGTCGTGCGGCGCAGCGGCGTCCCAGATCGTGATCTGGTCAGGAACGACATAGGGATACATGCTAATCGCAAGCCCCGCGAAGCCCAGCAGGAAGAGCATTAGCGCCAACAGAAATGGCGCACGCTCAGCGCGTCGCCGCAGGCAGCGGAAGAAAAGAAACGCGCTAATCAGGACCAGGAGCGGCACTTGGGCTGTCAGGAAGACGCCAGGCAGAGCGAACCAACTGCGCCAATATTGATAGTGCAGAAAGGGTGTTGCGGCACTTACCGCCGCGACGGCCACCAGCATGGCGATCCCAAACCTGAAGGATAGCCGAAACGCATGCTCCTGCGCGCGGCCTTCGGTCTTCCAGATAAGCCATGTTGCACCAAGCAAAGCGTAGCCGATGATGAGCGACACGCCGGTCAGAAGACTGAATGGCGAAAGCCAGTCCAACCAGCCCCCTGCATACGCGTCGTTAGAAACCTCGATCCCCTGCAGCAGCGCGCCCAGGGTGATGCCTTGCGCTAACGTCGCTACCAGCGAGCCCATTGT
The DNA here is from genome assembly GCF_028538045.1 of Sphingobium sp. AntQ-1. Lineage (NCBI taxonomy): Bacteria > Pseudomonadati > Pseudomonadota > Alphaproteobacteria > Sphingomonadales > Sphingobiaceae > Sphingobium > Sphingobium sp. AntQ-1. Next base: position 168,204 of record NZ_CP117160.1, on the reverse strand, counting down.
GAATGCCGCGTCCCACAATGGGCGATGGCTCGGATCGCGCCAGCGGAACTCGAATGCGACCCCGCGGAATACGAGCCCGAGAAGCATGGCGATCATCAGCGGATAGGTGGCAGGCAAGATGATGCCATATGCGATGGGAAAGGCCGCCAGAAGGCCGCCCCCTCCCAATACCAGCCAGGTTTCGTTGCCATCCCAGACCGGCGCGATCGAGTTCATCGCCTGATCCCGCTCTTCGCCAACATCGAAGAAAGGGAAAAGAATGCCGATGCCGAGGTCGAAGCCATCCATCACGACATAAGCGAAGATCGCAAAGGCAATGATCGCGGCCCAGATGATTGTAAGATCGGGATCGAACCACATCAGCCTCTACCTCCGCTTTCAGCATCGATCGCCGGGGCTGGCGTAATGCCGGCCGCGCGCGCCGGGTCGTGGGTAGGCTCGCTCTCGCCCACTACCGGGGTGCGGGCCATCAGCCTGAAAATGTAAAATACCCCCGCGCCAAATACGAAAAAATAGACCAGGACGAACGCGAGAAGTGAGGCAGCCACTGCGGGTGCCGCAAGCGGTGAGTGCGATTGAGCGGTCAGCAAATGGCCATAAACGGTGTAAGGTTGACGGCCGACTTCGGTCGTGACCCAACCGGCGATGACCGCGACGAACCCCGTAGGTCCCATTACGATGGCAAACCGATGCAGCAAGGTCCACTCGTAGAGACGTTTGCGAACCCTTGCCAAAAGGCTGACCAAGCCAAGGCCAAGCATGGCGAAACCCAAACCGACCATGATCCGGAACGACCAGAAAACGATGGGTACCGGTGGCCAGCGATCACGGGGATAGTCCTTCAGGCCCGGCAGCGGCGCGTTTAGATCGTGACGAAGGATGAGGGAGCTGAGCTTGGGGACCTCCACCTTGTAATTCACGCGGCCCTCGGCATTGCTGGGAAAGCCGAACAGAATGAGCGGCGCCCCTTTCGGGCTGGCTTCATAATGCCCCTCCATCGCCAGAACCTTCGGGGTCTGGTGCTCGAGCGTATTGAGCCCATGCATATCTCCGGCGAAAATTTGGATCGGCGCGACGATGGCGGCCATCCACATCGCCATCGAGAACATCTTTCGGGCGTGGAGATCTTCACGTTTGCGCAGCAAATGCCAGGCGCCCACTGCCCCTACGACAAGCGAGGTCGTCAAATAGGACGCAATCACGGTATGGACGAGCCGGAAGGGGAAGCTGGGATTGAAGATGATTGTCAGCCACGATCCTGCCGGGACAAACTGACCCTTGGCATTTATCGCGAACCCGGTGGGCGTTTGCATCCAGCTGTTGACGCTGATGATCCAGGTCGCGGAGATCAGCGTGCCAAGCGCCACCATGCATGTCGCGACATAATGCAGGCGGGGGCCGACCTTGGAGCGTCCGAAGAGCATCACGCCAAGGAATCCAGCTTCAAGGAAGAACGCCGTAAGAACCTCATAGGCCATGAGCGGGCCAATCACCGGCCCGGCCTTCGTCGAGAACACCGACCAGTTCGTGCCGAACTCGTAGGACATTACGATACCTGACACGACGCCCATGCCAAACGCGATCGCGAAGATTTTGAGCCAGTATTGGAAGAGGTCGAGATAGACCTGTTTGCCGGTACGCAGCCACAGGCCCTCCAGGACCGCCAGATAGCTGGCGAGGCCGATCGAGAAGCTCGGAAAAATGAAGTGGAAACTGACCGTGAACGCAAATTGCGCGCGGGCCAGGATCACCGGGTCCAGCCCGTCGAACATAATCAACGGCCTCCCGTCGCTGGCTTCGGGCCAGCAGGATCAACCCAGCCCCATTTGACAAATATCTTCCCGGCATCTGGCGTCGATAGCCACCGAACGAAGCCCTGTGCGTCCTTGTTTGCGATACCTTTGCGCGTGAGGCCGGCGCCCATATCCCGGTAAATGCGATATTCCGGCTCGACAGCTATCGCGTCGGCAAGCGTAGGGTTCGCGCGCTGCCAGATGCCCCAGATGATCCAGGCGTCGAGCGAGGGGTCTTCGGTCCATGCCGATTTCGCTTCAGCGCTGGTCTTGGCATAGCGTACGATATTGCCGCGCAGGCCGGCGACTTTGCGAAGGTCGCCCGTCCTGCCTGCCATATCTTCCCAAAGGCCATTCTGACCGGCCCCGTTGACCACAACGATGCGATGACCGGGCTTGAACAGGTCGGAAAGACCGCCGATGTGCCGGGGATTTCCTGGCCGAACCAGAATGCTCGAAACGCGAAGATAGAGCGGGGTGATGGTTCCGGGATCGATCTGACCACCCATCGCATTCTGCAGGTCGGTCATCATGGTTTCGGAGCCGCTGAAAATGATGTCTGCATTGCTGCGGGCCTGATCGATCCATTGAGGCGTGGGGCCTGCGACAACATCGACTTCCACCCCCTGCTGACGGGAGTACACCGCAGCCGCTTCCTTCATCGCAGGTGCGGGGCCGCCGGGGCCGAAGACGTGAACCGGTTCGGCGTTAGCGGTGCTGGCGAGGCTCAATGCGCCGAATAAGGTGATTAAAATCACGCGCATGTTCTCGTCCTTTCAGGTGTGAGAGCGTCTGGCATCAGATCTCAAATACCGTTGGTGTGGGGTCCGGCGTCACCGTGCCGCGGCGTTCGAAAAGGCCACGCAGCGCGTCGACCGCGCGGATCTCCAAATTGCGCCGGTTATGGCCAAATTTCGCAGGCACGCCCTGTGCTGTCACGAAGGCCGCCACATAGGATTTCAAAGGATCGACACGTTCGCCCTCCACGAACAGACGATCGATCCGATGCCCTGGGGGATTTTCAGCCTTGAAGTACATTTTGACGCCGCGCATCCGCTTCACGTAGCCGCCCATCTGTTCATACGGATCGGCGGCAAAGGTTCGCTCGAGATTGGCTTCGAGCATTTCGACGATCTCCGCACCGGTGAGTTCGACGACCGAGACGGGCGGGTTTGTCGGAATGATGTTCCACAAATCATTGACCGTGACCGGCCCTGGAGGAATGGGAGCGCCGTAGCGCCAACCATTCGAGAAGGCGATCCGGGTGCCTGCGGCTTCCGCAATTGCCTCAAGCAGCACGTCATCCATGGTTGAGCTCAGCATCGCGTAGCGGTGCAGGGCGGCGGTTATCTGGCCGACTGTCTGGCTCAAATCCGTTGGTTCATTCCGGATCGCGCTATCGATGAGGGCTACGACCTCTGGCTGCTCGGCCAAGCTCGCATCAACCGGGATCAGCTGGTGGCGATGGCTCGCAACCTTGCCCTCCTTGATTTCAACGTCGAGGCGCCCAACGAAAGACCCGTGGCAACCCGACTGGAATATGACGGTGCCGTTGACGACGATTGCCTCGTCCATGCGATTATGGGTGTGGCCGCTTACGAGCACGTCCACACCATCGACCTCGCCGGCCAGCTTCACATCCTGGGGAAACCCCAAATGCGACAGGACGACGACGAGATCTGCTTTTTCCTCCTGTCGCACATGCGCGATCCAGCGCGGCAGTTCGCGGTTGCCGATCGTAAAATAGACCCCCGCGCTGAACGAGGCCGGCATCGTCTTGTCGACGATCGGACAGGCAAGGCCGATGATCGCTACGCGCAGGCCTGATCGCTCGACGATCCGATAGGGTGGGAAGAGCAGCTGATCATCTGCCTGAAGATGGCAATTGATGGCCAGCACCGGGTAATCGAGCAGCTTGGCAAGATCGCAGACACCCCCCGGGCCGTAGGCAAACTCCCAGTGAACGGCCATGGCGTCGAGCGCGAGAGCATTCATCGCCGGAACCAACGCGCGGCCCCTGCTGGCGACGGCCAGATGCGTGCCATGAAACGTATCGCCATTGTCCAGAGCGATAACCCCGCCGGGCCGCTCGTCCCTGACGGATGCGAACAGCCCTGCAATTCTCGCAATCCCGCCAAGCTCGGCAAAGGTCCAGGCACCGCCTTCGTCACGGACCATCTCGTGATGGGGCAACGCGTAGCCGTGGAGATCATTGATCTGCAGAAAGGTAAGTTGCGTCATGACTGTCTCCAGCGAGGCTTTGCGCGATCGTCATCACCTTGCGCGAGATAACGCGCATTGGTTCTATCGGGAGCGCCGCTCCGCATGTTTTGTTGGTCGGCCGCCATACGTCACGGTGCCTTGGGCGGACCGTTGGGGTGGGCCCGCGCCTTCGCGACCGCCTTGCGCAGGTTGGGAAGATCGAACGCGCCGGGCAGAAGATATGGCCCAACAAGAAATGCCGGCGTGCCCTGTAGCCCCAACGCTGGTGCCTGGACGTTCGTACGGGCGAGCAGGCCGTCAATATCCGCCTTGTGCGTCACAAGATCCTTCTGAAGCCTTGTCCAGTCGACGCCGGCCCTTTTTGCAGCGGCACAGATAGCGGCGGAATCGATCCGGCCCCCGCCCTCGTAGAGAGCGGCGTTGAAGGCTTCATGCTTGCCTTGCCACTGGCTTGCGATGGCCGCTCGTGCCGCTTCAACGGAGGCACCGCCAAAAATCGGCCAGTCGCGATAAACGATCCTGATCTTGGGATCCGATGCAAGGAGCGCGGCAATGGTCGGGTGCATGCGCCGGCAATAGGGGCAGTTGTAGTCCGCAAACTCGACGATCGTGACGTCATAGCCTTTGGGCGCGAATTTGGGCGCGATGGGATCGTCTGTAATCGCCTCTCTCGTGAATGTCTGCGCGGAGGCCTGCGTCGTTACGGAGCCGGGGCGCAAGGCCGCGAAGCCGACGATGCCCAAAACGGCGGCAAGCAAAGCGAGGGGAATGAAGCGTTTCATCGAGTGAACTCCCGAAGGTCATCCATGCCTGCGTCCAGGGCGGCACGAGAGATTTCTCCCAGATGACGGGTTCGAATGGTGCCATCGCTGGCGACGAAAATAGTTGTAGGTAGCGCTGCAGCACCAAGCGCTCGGCCGCTGTCCATTTTAGGGTCGAGCAGGACATTGGCTGGCTTCAGCATCTTGTCCGCCAGAAACGCCTGTATCGTGCGCGTGTCCTCGCCTTGGTCGAGGAAAAGGACAGGCACGTCGGGCCGTTCCTTTGCAGCTTGCACGAGCATCGGCATTTCCCTTTGGCATGGCCCGCACCAGGTCGCCCAGAGATTGATGACGAAGGGTTTGCCGCGCAAGCTATCCAGTCGAACCGCTTTGCCGGCGAGGTCGTGGGCCACGAGACCTGTCGGCAGAGGCGTCGGCTTAACGTTCGTGATAAAATGCGCCGTACCTGCCCAAAGTGCCGCAGCGATCGCGAGTGAGGTCAGCGCCGGCACAAGGCTCGGCGTCCGCCTAAGTAACAGCATCAAGGTGACAGCCGCCGCAATGATACCGGCCCAGGGAGCGAAGCCGCCCTGCCAGATCGCGAAAATTGCGGAAATATCCGCCCGAAAGCTGCTGAAATGGGCCGCGACATATGCGGCTCGCGCCGCCACGATGCCGACGATCACAGCCAGTGAAGCGACGTTCGCCGCAGTCGATCCGGTTCGCCGCGTACCGATACCATACAGCGCCAGGAAGACGACCACAGCCAGCACGGCCGCAAGGCGGTCCACAGGGACCATGAACGGTCCTATCGCGAGCACACCTGTCATGTCAGAGCGCCAAAGCGCTTTTCCAAAGCATGTAGCCCGCGACCACGAAAATAAGCACGGCAAAGACCGTGGTCAGGGTGCCTTGGGTGCCCGCAAGGCGCTTGGCAACTTGCGTCCCGAGCAGTCCGCCAAGGATGCCGCCGAAGATGAACACGAAAGCCAGAGGCCAGTCGACGAGACCGGAGAATGCATAGTTGACGGCAGTGGTCAGGCCGAAGGCCGCCACGGCAATGAGCGACGTTCCCACCGCATTGAGGATCGGCATACCGGTGGAACCGATCAGCCCCGGGACAATCAGGAAACCACCACCAATGCCGAAGAAGCCCGAGAACAGCCCAGTACCCAGGCCATAGCCCACAACCTTGGGGGCTTTCTCACGGTTGCATTCAGCCCCGGGGTTTCCGAGATTGCCACGCCCCCTCAGCATCGCGATGCCAACGATCACCATCACAAGCGCGAACAGGAAAAGAAGCTTTTGCCCGTCGACCGCCTTGCCGGCGGTCGAACCTATCAGGGCACCGACGATCCCGGCGCTGGCATACATGCCGCCGCAGCGCCACTTCACCGTATGCGCGCGTGCATGCCCGATAAGACCTGTTGCGGCATTGGCGGCCACGGCAAGGGCACTGGTACCGATGGCGACATGCGCGTTGGGCACGCGCACCAGATAGACCATCAGCGGAACCGCCAGGATTGAACCACCGCCGCCCACCAGGCCCAGCGTGAACCCGACGAGACCGCCAGATAAGACGCCCAGCACATACTGGATCGGTTCCAGCGTCATGCCGCTTTACCGATCATATGCGGATGCACCATCCACTCACGCCCCTTGAGCATCGCTTGCCAATAGATCGGTGGAAGCATGCGCTCCTTGAGGAACCACGCCGCTCGCGAGGGCTTCGTCCCGTCGAGCAGCCAGCTCGGGAAGCTGGGCAGGAGCTTGCCGCCATAGCCAAACTCGGCAAGGACAATTTTCCCGCGCTCGACAGTGAGCGGACAGGAGCCATATCCGTCGTAATCAGCGACTGGCTCCTTTCCTTCCAACGCCGCCAACACGTTCACGGCCACGACCGGCGCCTGCTTGCGCGCAGCGGCGGCCGTCTTGGCATTGCTGGTGTTGGCAGCATCGCCAAGTGCGAAGACGTTGGGATAGCGGACATGACGCAGGGTCGCAGGATCGACATCAATAAAGCCGGAATCGGCTGCAAGCGCGCTTTTGGCGACGAAATCCGGTGCCACCTGCGGCGGCACGGCATGAAGGATATCAAACGGGCGCTCGATCCGCTCGATTGAGCCGTCCATCGCCTTGCGCTCAAAAGTCGCCACTTGGTTGGGCCCATCGACAGCGACCAGTGTGGATTCGAGCTGAAGATCGATGCCGTATTTGCGAATATAGTCCATCAGTGCCGGTACGTACGTCGCCACGCCGAACAAGACGGCACCGGCATTGTGGAATTCGACATCGATGTCGCTCAGCACACCCGCCTCGCGCCAGATATCGCATGACAGGTACATCGCCTTTTGCGGCGCACCGGCACATTTGATCGGCATAGGGGGCTGCGAGAACAGCGCACGGCCGCCTTTCAGTTGCTTGACAAGATCGCGCGTGTAGGGCGCCAGATCGTAGCGGTAGTTTGATGTAACGCCATTCTTGCCTAGCGCCTCGCTCAGGCCCGGAATGGCATCCCAGGCGAGCTTGATCCCCGGCGCGGCCACAAGGACCCGATAAGTGAGCAATCGGCCGTCAGCCAGCTCCACGCTGTTCTGGTCCGGAGTGAACGCCGTGGCTGCGACGCGGAGCCAATCAACCTTGTCGGGCATGACCTCCGCCTCCGTATGGCGGGTCTGTTCAGGCGTGAAGACGCCGGCGCCGACCATCGTCCAGCCCGGCTGATAGAAATGATATTCGGCAGGATCGACAACCGCGATGACGAGGTTCCCGTTGCGCTTCAGAAGACTCGCGGCCGTCGCAATCCCTGCGGCGCCGCCACCGACGATCACGACATCATAGGTTTTTCCTCCGGCGAGGCTGTTGCCCTCCATGCTGCCAAGGGTCGCCCGGAGGGGCGACAGATCATAGCCAGCGGCGCCAGTCACTTGCAGAGCTGTTTCCGCTCTCGACGATCGCGCCTCGAGCATGGCCCATAAAGTCGCCGACCGCATGCCGCTGCGGCAAAAGCCAAGAACAGGTGAATCCAGCTGTGCAAGGGCGTCTCGCATGCGATCGGCATCGGCCGCTGTCACTGCGCCGGACGTGGCGGGCACGTGCGCGAAGCCCAGCCCATATTGGGCTGCAAGGGCTGCCATCTCTGCTGCCGTAGGTTGGCCCGCATCCTCACCATCAGGCCGATTGGAGACGATCGCGCGATAGCCCATTTCGGCGGCCAGCTTCACGTCGGCAGGGCTGAGCTGCGGCGAAACGGCAAAGGTCGGACTCAGTGGCTTGATGGCCATGGGAAACTCCTACGTAGCCGCCGTGCCGGCGGAGGGTCGGGAAAATAAGAAGCGATGGATGGTGGCGCCGGCGAACATGGCCAGCACGAACAGAACCGCGGGACCCGGGCGAAGCGCGAGAGCGGCAATCGCTGGTCCCGGGCAGAGACCTACCAGCCCCCAACCCACGCCGAACAATGTCGCGCCCAAGAGGAGCTTCGCATCGATCGGATGCGTTGCGGGAAGGTGGAATTCATCCGCGGCCAACGGTGCCCGGCGTGGCTTGGCAATGCGCCAGGCCACCGCCATGGGCATCATCGCGCCAACCATGACGAAGGCAAGAGTGGGGTCCCAGCTTCCGAATACGTCAAGGAATGCACGTACCCGGGCTGGGTCCGTCATCCCCGACACCGTGAGGCCCATGCCGAACAGGACACCGCAGCCGAGCGCGATGATGACCTGACGGTTCATGACCCGAAACCAATCAGCCGCATCGCCGTCACGGTGGCAATGCCCGCCGCCATGAATGTCGCTGTTGCGGCAAGCGAGCGCGGCGAATGCCGCGACATGCCGCAAACGCCGTGCCCGCTCGTGCAACCCGAACCTAGCCGGGTTCCAAAACCGACGAGCAAACCTCCAACGATGATCAGTGGCCAGGATGCAGTCATACGCATCGGCGTAAGAATGACACTCGCCGCGACAAACGCCCCGATCGGAAGGCCCACTGTAAAGGCCAAGGCGATCATTCGCGGTGCGCCGCTGTCTGAAGCGCCGGTTGCTCTGGCAAAAAGACCGCTCACCCCGGCTATGCGGCCGATGCCGAGCAAGAGGATGGCCGCTGACAGGCCGATCATCACACCGCCAATCAGCCCCTGGAGGGGGATCGCAGAGGGAAAGGCGGCGATCACAACGCATCCAGCGGGATCTTGAGGTAACGGGTGCCGTTCGCCTCTGGTGCCGGCAGGTGCCCGCCTCGCATATTGACCTGGACAGCCGGCATGATGAGCGCCGGCATGGACAGGGTAGCGTCTCGAGCAGTGCGCATCGCCACGAACTCTTCTTCGCCGACCCCCTCATGAACATGGACGTTGCCGGAACGCTGTGCGCCGACCGTAGTCTCCCAGACGTACGTATCGCGCCCTGCCGCCTTGTAATCGTGACAAAGGAACAGGCGGGTTTCAGGCGGCAGCTTGAGGAGGCGCCTGATGGAATGGTAGAGTTGGCGGGCATCGCCGCCAGGGAAGTCGGCGCGTGCCGACCCGTAATCGGGCATGAAAAGCGTATCGCCGGTGAAGACTGCGTCACCGATCACGTAAGCCATGTCCGCAGGCGTATGCCCCGGGACGTGCAGGGCTATCGCCGGGATGCTGCCGATCAAAAAATGGTCGCCATCATCGAACAAGCGATCGAAATCGCTGCCGTCGCGCACAAACTCGGTGCCGGCATTGAAGAGTTTGCCGAATACCTCCTGCACGCGAATAATATCGCGGCCGATCGCGAGCGTGCCGCCTAGCCGCGTCTGAAGATAGGGTGCCGCTGAAAGATGATCCGCATGGGCATGGGTTTCGAGCAGCCATTCGATGTTCAGCCCCTCGTCGCGGACATATTCAATAATGGCATCAGCAGACGCCGTATCCGTCCGCCCTGCGGCCGCATCGAAGTCGAGAACGCTATCGATGATTGCTGCCATTTTGGTCGCTGGATCGTGAACGACGTAGCTGGCCGTGCTGCTGGCATCGTCGAAGAAGCTCTTCACGTTCAATGTGGGCGCGAGCTGTGCTGCGCAAACCTGGACGATCGCGTCCGTCACATGGGTATCGGACATTGGTACCTCCACGACTCTCGTAATTTCAGACTTTCATAGAACATGTAATCCTGTAAGATGGTTGCGTCAAATCTTACAAAGGGGCAATCGGCCATATGGCCAATGAGACTGACATCACCGCTGATCGACCCCGCCAACTGCAGCGGCCGCTGCGCATCGGCGATACCGCGCCGAATTTTCACGCCCGCACGACGCAGGGTGAGGTTAGTCTTGACCAATATCGCGGGCGCTGGGTCGTATTTTTCTCGCATCCAGCGGACTTTACGCCGGTCTGCACCAGCGAGTTCGTCGCTCTGGCCAAGGCGATGCCGGAGTTCGACGCAATGGACGCAGTCCTGCTCGGCCTCTCCGTCGACAGCCTTTATTCTCACATTGCCTGGCTTCGAGCGATCCGGGAGCTGTTCGACGTGGAAGTGGCATTCCCTGTGGTCGAAGATCCCTCGATGGCGGTAGGCCGGGCCTACGGCATGATCGATGAAAACGCGTCAGACGCCTCGGCGGTCCGGGCAACCTATTTCATTGATCCGGAAGGCATCATCCGCGCCATGACGTGGTATCCGATGACGGTCGGCCGTTCGGTCGACGAAATGACCCGGATGCTCGCTGCCCTTCAGCGAACCCAGAATGGAACAGTGCTGACGCCCGCCGGGTGGCAGCCGGGTGAGGATGTCCTGCTCCCGCCCTCGCAGGCCGCCGCTGATGCACTGAACCGGGCTGCACCAGCCAACTGGTTCCACCTCACGCAGAGCGACCAATGAGCGCGATCTACCAGGCGCGGACCCAGGCCGAGGCGGCAGCCGAAAAGCTCAAGATCTACGCGCAGCCACAGCGATTGATGATCCTGTCGCTCCTCCTCAATGGCGAGCACATCGTCAGCGAGATCGAGCGACTGACGGGCATCATCCAGCCTGCCCTTAGCCAGCAACTCGCCGAGCTGCGCCGCGCAGGCGTCGTCACGATGCGCCGCGCCTCGAAGCAAGTACACTACAGCCTCGCCAACGATGACGTAACGCTGTGCGTGCGCTCGATAGAAGCCATCTTCGGTACCGGAGAGGATAAGGCGCGGGCACTTGAACGGGTCGTTGCGGGCGAAGGAAAGTCAGCAACCCCGTCTATGCTCGCTCGGCCCACCGCCGCTGCCGTATTTGCGCGGATAGGATAGCTGCCGGCGACCACCGGGATCGAACAAGGAGTGTGATTGTGGCCTCTAGACTCAAGAAGCTTTTCATGGTGGCAACCAGCTGCGCATTGGCAGCGTCGAGCGCTGCGCTGGCGGCACCGGAACCCGCCATCCATCCGCTCGTCCAGACTTTCGGTGCTGTCCATCCTGTCCAGGGCGCCCAGGAACGACCTGATCCGAAATTGACGTACCGCGTGGTGTTCAGCGTCACGAAGGCGGCCATGACGCCCGACAAGATCAATCCCAGCCTCGAAAAAGTTGCCCGATTTCTGAATTTGCTCGCGGCTGACAGCGTCCGACCACAGCGCGGGAACGTCGTCGTCGTCATCCACGGGCCTGCGACGCCGATCGTCACGACCGACGCGGTCTACGCCTCTCATGCAAAGACGACTTCAAATCCGAACGCGGCGCTCATCGCCGCGCTAGAGGCTGCAGGTGTTTCCGTCAGGGTCTGCAGCCAGGCAATGGTGGGGAACGAGGTCTCGAGCGATCAGCTTTTGCCCGGCGTGGAAATTGACGACGCCGCCCTCGTCACAATGGCAAACCTTCAACTGCGCGGCTTTGCGTTGATCCCTGACTGATTTCATGAAGGGCCGATCCCGTTCGAAGGCAACGTGCCCTGCTACGGCGGCGGCGAGGGTAATTCGTCCGCCAAACATCCACCGACAGGAACTACAACTCTCCCCCAGTCATTGTGGAGGATAGTCGGCTGATGTCGGCTCAGCGAACGTGTTGCCGCCTGCAATGGCGCGGCACACTCGTAGGGATCGATCAGGAGGACTTGGAATGGCTGCCAGTGGCGATACGCTCTCGGTCAAGGCACCGGGGATTATCCTTGGGATTGGCCTGGGCGGATTTTGCGATGGTATCTTCCTGCATCAGGTTTTCCAGTGGCATCACATGTTCAGTAGCAAGATCACGGTAGATACCGTGGACGGCCTGAAGATGAACACGCTGGGAGACGGCGTCTTTCATACGGTGACCTGGCTGTCGGTCCTGTTCGGGCTGTGGCTGCTATATTCCCGGGTAACCCAAGGCCGCCGGAAGGTTTGGAGTTCCCCGGTATTGTGGGCATGGATGCTCAACGGTTGGGGTTGGTTCAATCTCATTGAGGGGCTGGTCGATCACCAATTGCTCGGCATCCACCATGTCCTTTCAGGTCCAAACCAGTTCCTCTGGGACATGGGCTTCCTTGCCTCGGGCGTCATTTTCATCGGTCTGGGTTGGATGATCGCCCGCAAGTCGACCCCAATCGATCTTTCGTACGCTTAACCCATGATCTGCGGCACGCCTTATGGACCGTCTATGGCGGTGCCATTGGGGTTCTTGCTGTTGCTGACAGCAGTCTATCTGACCGCAGCATTCAAAGAGCGAAAATGGAGCATCTGGCGCACCGCATCGTGGATGAGCGGTGCCGGGATACTGGCATGGGGATTACTGCCCCAATTCCTTCCGTTTTCGCCGGGAGATTTCCGGCAACACATGCTCCAGCATTTGATGCTGGGAATGCTGGCACCGATCGGTCTCGTCATGGCGGCACCTATTACGCTGCTGCTACGAGCTCTGCCCGTCGGACAAAGTCGGATCGTGATCCGTATTCTGCAAACCCGCACGCTGAAGCTATGGGCTAACCCAGTCACCGCCCTCGTGTTCAACCTTGGTGGGATGGCGGCTCTCTATTTCACGTCGCTGTTTGTGTGGATGATGACGAACCCAGCCCTGCACTATCTGGTCCACTTCCATTTTGTCGTGGCCGGTTGCCTTTATGCTTGGGTGATCGCCGGTCCCGATCCGGCCCCAGATCGTCCTTCCGTTCCATCGCGGCTCGTTGTGCTGGGTATCGCCGTTGTCCTTCATTCCGTCATGGCTCAGATGTTGTATGCGCGGGTGCTGGTTTCCATCCCGGTCCCAACTGACCAGCTGCAGCAGGCCGCGGAACTCATGTACTATGGGGGGGACATCACGGAGATTCTGCTCGCATTTGCGATGGTGAGTACCTGGCGGCCTAGCCGAGGAAAGACCCCGGGGAAGGGACAGCTACAGCCACAGGCAAGATAGCGCACCGTATCCTCCATCCAGGACCCAGAAGAATCTTGTCGGTGCGCAGGTTGTCGTTCGCGGTATGCGCCTTGCGATCAGGGAACGTCCGGTCACTAGCCATAAGCCGTCGCTTCAAGAGAGAACTGAGAACGGCAGGATTGTCCCAGCTGCCGCCTACCGATGTCTACCAGAGTCAGTCGTTCATGGGCACCGTTCATGCTGTCACAAGCTCCATCAATTTGGTATAGCTGTCCGCTAACCCATACCGCACGTTGGGCGCCGGGTTCGTTTCTGCCAGCTTGGCGAAAAACTTCTTAGCGCAATCAATCTTTGCGCGTTCAAGATCTCGTAGGGCAAGCGACGACATCGAACCCTTGGTTTCGGCGACGAAATAGATGTGCTTCACTGCGCCCGCTCGAAATACGATGGCCCAGTCGGGATTGTAGTCGCCAACTGGAGTTGGGATCAGGAAGCCCCTCGGCAGCTTCGCATAGACCTCGACCTCTGCGCTGGTATCCAGCTCCCCAACGAAGTCGCGTTCGACACCAGAATCTGTGATGCAATAGTCGAAGACGTGGTTCTTGAGACGCTCGGTTGCTCGGGAAAAATCCTGACCAATCTCGGCGGCGGTAAAAATATCGGCCTCATAGCGCTCGTCGATCGGATCATAGACCAACTGCTCGATAAGGTGACCTGCCTTCTGCTCCTTGATCAGCCGCGCTGCCTCAGAGATGAAGTGCTCAGGGTTTGCGCGATACTGTTCGAAGATTGATGGTTCGATGCCAGACAGAATTTCAGCCACCGTTTGCCGCAAGAGATCGGTTGCTTCTGAGACTTTGCCCAGCAGGTCATACTTCACCGACGAACGGGCCGACACCGCTTTGACAGTTTCATTACGCGTGACACTGAAACCAGTGCCGTCCCTGAGCTGCTCATCGGTTACCTGGTCCGATTGAATCCCGGTCTGGACGGAATACTGCAGCTTGGTCACGCGCAGTTCGCGGTTCAACGCGCCAATGCATTTCTGAGTGAGCTCAGCCGTGTCGAACTCGACGCGATAGACCGCCTTGCGGTTGATCCTGCTCCAAAGCTCCTGAAAAGCCCCCTTGTGGAAATTGTCATTGAGCGGGTTCCGCTTAGGCTTACGCCCATCTTCGAACTTGGGAAGCGCTGCATCGCTGTAAACGCTGTCGATCAGGCCAAAGACCTCAGCCTGATGGCACTCCAAATCTTCATGCAACGCGGCCAAAGTTCCATTGGCCTTGGCCGTGTAATAAACATCGGTGATCTGGTCGGAATCGTCGATGTAGTCGTTCTTGATCAGATATACCGACTTCGTTGGCGGGTTGCAGAAGGAGATTGCCGAAAGTCTCTCGGCACGGCCCCGCAAGGCCAGCCAAGCGTACTTTGCGGGCAAGCAATTGCAGACGCCCGAAGGGCCGGTCACGGTCACCGACCAGATGGCGACGCAGATCCACCGGTGCCCGCGACGGGAGACACTTGGACCCCCCTGGGCTTTGCTTGCACCGCCTTCCAGAATACCGTGCAACCCAAACGATGCCTGTCTGGTAGACAGACCTAGTCGCGTGGGGGGAACGAATGCATATTTCCGAGGTCATCGCGGGTTGCTCCCGCCGGTTCGCGCCGTCACAGTCGCTTTGCCTTGGGTCATCTCCTGACGTCAGCGTTCCGGTCGGGCTAAACGACGCTGATGCAATATGCTAACCGCGATAAAGCGCATCCAGGGGCTGGGTGTATTTGGCGACTTCACACCGACGGCTGAGCTGCCCGAATTTGGCCGATATAACATCGTCTACGGCGAGAACGGATCAGGAAAGACTACGCTTTCCCGTCTGTTCGGCTGCCTGGAAACTGGCGAACATGCCGAATATGCCGACCTCCAATTCTCGATCGATAGCCAGTCCGGGGTGCTCGCGAAGGGACAGCGATACGCGCGCAAGGTCCGCGTATTCAACTCGGACTATGTCGAGGCGAATATCGGCCAATTCCACGCTCCGCTTCGTCACATCCTCATCATCGGCGAAGACAACAAGGCGCTGGCGGACGACGTCGTCGCCGAGAAGAAACTGCATGGCGAGCGGAGCGCCGCGATTGATGTCGCGCAGAAAGCGATCACCAAGCTCGATAGCGACAAAGGTAAGGTCTTCTCGGCGATTGCCAAGACCATTGGCGAGGCAACGAGCGGCAGCACCTTGCGCAGCTATCGCAAACCCGACGCCGAGGCCGCCTACGCCAATGAGCGGGGTCTGGCGCCTCTGAGCGATGCTCTGCTCGAAGTGCATCGCGCGACGGTCCATCAGGAGCAGCTCGATGTGATCACGTCCCCGACGCTTGCCAGCTACGGCGGCGGGCCGGTCCTTCCGGCGGGCCCATTCGTCGACATCGCTGCAGCTCTGCCCGGATTGGTCTCGGCCCTACTCGCCCGCACCGCCCAAGCGGGCGTGCTGCGCCGCTTGGTCGAGGAACCCGGGATCGCGGTTTGGGTCGAACAGGGCGTCGCCCTCCACCGGGACCACGGCTCTGCACATTGCGAATTCTGCGATCAGCAACTGCCGCCGGCCCGGATGGCCGCACTTGCTGAGCATTTCGGTGTCGAGGATCAGCACCTGAAATCCGATATCCTGGCGGCGCTGAATGTCGTGCATGCGCTCCGGGATGCGCTCGGGGTGCTTGAGCTTCCTGCCAGAACGGCGCTCTATGCTGAACTTCGCGATGAATATGAGACGGCGTGCCAAGTTATCACGCGGCGTCGTGACGAGGTTGTCGGCCAACTGGACGCCGTCGCGGCGCTTCTCAAGGACAAGCTGCTCAATCGGTCCACGGCGAGCTCGGCAACGATCCTGATCGACCTGTCTTTATTGGTAGCGGCAATCGCCACGCTCGCAGCGCTCGTCGAGCGGCACAATCGCAAGTCGGCAGAGTTCGATGCCGCGAAAGCCGACGCCCGCGCGCAAATCCAACGTCATTATCTGTCGACGATCGATGTACAGGTGCGTGATCTGGATCAGCGGATCGCAGCCCAAAAGGCGATCGTCTCGAACCTGACCGATGGCGCTTCCGACCTGCCGGACACGCGCAGCCTTGCGGCGATCAGAGTCTCCTACGAAACCAAGCAGGCGCAGGTCTCGAGCGAACATGCTGGCGGCGCGCAGATGACTGAGCGGCTCCGCGATTTTCTGGGACGCACCGATCTGCGCTTCGAATCCAGCAACGAGGGATATCGCGTGCTGCGGCGGGGCAAGGCTGCCAAACGCCTGTCCGAGGGTGAAAAGACCGCGATCGCCTTTCTCTATTTCATCGTACAGCTCGGCGATCAGGATTTCGATCTCGTCGAGGGCATCGTAGTAATCGACGATCCGATTTCTAGCATGGATGCCGCGTCAATCTACCAGGCCTTCGCGTTTCTCAAGAACGCGGTGAAGGATGCCAAGCAGATTTTCCTGCTGACCCACAATTTCGACTTTCTTAAACTGCTGCTCAACTGGCTGAAAAGCGTTCCCAGATCGGTTGGCACGAAATCCTATTACATGATCGTCTGCAGCGAGTCGGAGACCAGTCGCGAGGCGTGCCTGCAGCCGCTCGACAAACTGCTACTCGATCATCCGAGCGAATATAATTTTCTGTTTAAGCTGCTGCATGACTTCAAGTCCGACGGGACCATTCTCGCAGCCTATCATATTCCGAACGTGGCGCGGAAAGTGCTGGAGACGTTCCTCGAATTTCACAGACCTTTCGAGAATAGCGTCTATGCCAAGCTGGAAAGCACCACATTCGATCCGCATAAAAAGACCGCTATCTATAAATTCTCCAACGACCTCTCTCATCCGACCGGCAAGGGCTTCGATCCGGCCTTGGTCGCCGAGACACAGAAGAACGTTACTTTTCTGCTCGAGATGATCAAAACCCTCGAACCGCTTCATTACGAGGGACTTGAGAAGCTCGCCACCTCCTAGTCGGCACCGTGGTCGCCAATTAGGTCCGTTTCGCCGTCTGGGGACGTCGGCTCCAAACTAACCAATCTTTGCCATAATGCGCCCTGCAGCACCATGTTAGGCAGCAAGGTTAAGGTTGTACGCGAGCGGCATCCGCGGACTCTTTCAGCGCAACGCATCCATGATGCCGACAGGATCCTCACCGCTCGTAAACAAATCCTGGTTGAACCCCATTCGCGTGGAATGCGCGCTGATCCCCTCGAGCAAGCGCGCCGCGATCAGCTGCTCGCTGGATCACCGCCTGATAATCAAGACCAACCGAAAGGGGATGGATAGCGCCCTCCCACATCGTGTAGGAACGGCAGGGTTCGCCATCGGACGCTCCCGAAGCCGACTGTCTCAAATGTCCCATCATCGGTCCGTTGCCGTTAGGCACACGCCAATATCCATAATCGCCAGTGCATAATCTCGAGGGGCGGCATGGCGGGGCCAGGTAGCGGGACTCTCAATCCTATTCTGGAAGATCGGCTTCGCGCAGAACGGTATCCATCCGGCGGCGCCCGCCTTGTCGTGAGGTAGTGGACTGCTCTTAAGAATGCTCTCGAGAGTAGGCTTAGGAGCGGTTCATGGGGCACATAACGGTAATGACCGGGCCGGAACGGCGGCGGCGTTGGAGCGACGAGGAACGGCTGCAGATTTTGGCGGAAGCCTTTGCGCCGGGATCCAGCGTTTCGGCCGTGGCGCGACGGCACGACATTTCCACGGCGCGGATCTACACATGGCGCAGCAAGCTGCGACAACCGCCCGCCCTGACCGAGTTCGCCGAGGCGGTGGTAGACGATGGCACCCAGCAAGGCGGGCAACAGGCCGGGATGCCGGTGATCATCATCGATCTCGGCGCCAAGGGACGCGTGAACGTATCAGCTGCGGCATCACCTGCATTGGTGTCGGCGGCGCTGAAGGCCTTGCGATGATCCCAGCAGGCGCACGGGTGTGGATCGCAATGGGCCATACCGATATGCGTCGCGGCATGCAGAGCCTCGCGGCGATGGTACAGCAGAGTTTTTCGCGAGACCCATTTGCCGGCGATCTTTGGGTCTTTCGCGGGCGTAACGGGTCGCTGGTGAAGATAATCTGGCACGACGGTCTCGGGATGTCGCTTTATTCGAAGCGGTTGGAACGGGGGAAGTTTATTTGGCCCTCCGCGAAGGACGGCGTAGTCTCGCTGACGAGCTCACAGCTGGCCTGTTTGCTCGACGGCGTGGACTGGCGGAACCCGCAATATAGCTGGCGCCCGCAGAGCGCGGGATAGGCGCGGATTTTCTTCGTCGAGGCCGCATTTTCCGCTTTAACCAGGCGGTTTTCTGTGATTCCATCCTGGTTGTGGACGCCGCCGTTTCGCCCCTGCCTGACGACATTGAAGTGCTCAAGGCGCTGGTCCGGCTCAGCACGCAACGCGCCGATGCGGCCGAACAGCGCGCTACCACCGCCGAGGCCGAACTGGCCAATGCCCGTGCCCGGGAGAGCGCCACCGAGGCATTGATCTCGCACTACAAGTTGCAGATCGCCAAGCTCAGGCGCGAGCAATACGGCCCCAGCGCCGAACGCACCCGCCGGCTTCTTGCGCAGATGGAGTTTGAGCTCGAAGATTTGGAGGCCGACGCCGCCGAAGACGATCTGGCCGCCGAGACCGCCGCGACAAAGGCCACGAACGTCACCGCCTTCGAGCGCAAGAGGCCGGTCAGAAAGCCGTTCCCCAACCATTTGCCCCGCGACCGCGTCGTCGTTCCGGCGCCCTGTTCCTGTCCGGCCTGTGGCGGCATGCGCCTGTCGAAGCTGGGCGAGGATGTGACCGAGACGCTAGAGGTGATCCCGCGCGCCTGGAAGGTCATCCAGACCGTGCGCGAGAAGTTCTCCTGCCGAGATTGCGAGAAGATCACGCAGCCGCCCGCGCCATTCCATGTCGTGCCGCGTGGCTGGGCGGGCCCAAGCTTCCTCGCCATGCTGCTGTTCGAGAAGTATGGGCAGCACCAGCCTCTCAACCGCCAGGCCGAGCGTTTCACCCGTGAAGGCGTGCCGCTGAGCGTTTCCACGCTCGCTGACCAGGTCGGCGCGGCTTCCTTCGCCTTGATGCCGATCTTCCGGCTGATTGAGGCCCATGTCTTTGCCGCCGAACGCGTACATGGCGACGACACTACCGTGCCGGTCATGGCCAAGGGCAAGACTGATACCGGTCGATTATGGGATTATGTCCGGGACGACCGCCCGTTTGGCGGCGCCGATCCGCCAGCGGTCGTTTTCTATTATTCGCGCGACCGGCGCGGCGAACATCCCCAGGCGCATCTCGCGTCCTGGTCCGGGATTCTGCAGGCAGATGCTTATGCGGGCTATTTCGAGCTGTACGCTCCCGACCGCCAGCCTGGTCTCATCCTGGAGGCAGGATGCTTTGCCCATGCACGCAGGAAGTTCTTCGAACTCGCCGACGTCGAGGGCGCAGCGCGCAAGAAGAGCCGCGGCGAGCGGACTGGCCCCATCTATCCGATTGCGCTGGAGGCGGTGCAGAAGCTGGACGCCCTGTTCGACGTTGAGCGCGGTATCAACAGCAAGACACCAGCGGAGCGGCTTGCCGCCCGTCAGGAGTTGAGCGCGCCGCTGATCGCCGAACTGCACGACTGGTTGAACGCCCAACTCGCCAAGCTGTCGCGTAACCATGATCTCGCCAAGGCCATCAACTATATGCTCCGGCGCTGGGACGCCTTCACCCGCTTCCTCATCGATGGGAGGGTATGCCTCACGAACAACGCAGCGGAACGGGCGCTGCGCTGTGTGCCACTCGGGCGGAAAGCATGGCTATTTTGCGGCTCCGATCGCGGCGGTCAGCGCGCCGCCATCATGTTTTCACTCATTCAGAGCTGTCGCCTCAACGACGTCGATCCCCAGACTTGGCTCGCTGACGTCCTCGCCCGCATCGCCGGTCATCCGGCTAATCGGCTTGGCGATCTACTCCCATGGAATTGGAAACCAACAGCGTTGAAGCTGGAGCCGTGATCTCATAGCATCACGGCATGGAATTTGGCCCGCAACCCGAACTCATTGAATCCTCTCTTTGCCGGTCCATCGAACAGGTGGGCGTACGGCTGACCATCAACATCGTGCGGATCGCCACCGAACGCGGTTGGTCCCTCGAGGTCGTCAACGAGCACGGCACCTCGACGGTCTGGGACAATCTATTCCCCACCGACCGCGATGCCGATGCTGCATTCCGCGATGTGCTCGCTCAAGAAGGCGTCGAGGCCTTCCTCGGCAAGTAAGATGCCAAATCCTGCAGCGAACCGTCAGTAGCTGCGGTCCTCACCGGATGCGTACGCAGAACGCGCATAACCTCCCGAAACACCCCTTCGAACTGCGGCAAATCGCTCATCTGGTGCTGTAAGCGCTTAGTCCATAGCGTGCCCAGTCGCTTCTCCTTGGCGGCGATCGCTGCGGTCACCCCATTGGGTGCGCGCTCCCGCAGAGTGAGCTTCTGGGTGAACTCGCCAAGATATTCCGCTGGTCGGATGTCCCGTTCCCCGAGCAGATTCCAAAGGTCGTAGAGATCACGCGGCTCGGTGCGCGCCTTGTCCGACAGGGCCGCCAGCTTCTCGACGAAAATCTCCGCCAGGCTATAGGCCAGAACGGTCGGGCCTTCGGGCAGGTCGGCAAACTCCTCGAAGGTCCGCAGGATCGGGCGCTCGGCCATCGGGAAGCAGAACACCTCGTTAATCGTGATATCGACTTTCACGTCGCTGCGCGCGGGCAGGGGGCCTTTATAGCTAAGATAGAAGGTGTGGGTGTTCTGATGACCGTGCCGGTCGGGTCGATCATAGGCCATGTTGACGCTCGACGCCGCCTCGACGATGGCAAAGATCTCGTTCAGGCCGGAGAGGATCGCGTCTAGTTCGATGGGCTTGATCAGCGAAAAATCGAGATCCTCGGAAAAGCGGTAATTCTCGAACCAGCAGCGGCGCAGTGCTGTCCCGCCCTTGAAGGCGAGAAATTCACGCAAAGGATGCTGGGCCAGACCGGTCAGGAACCAGGCCAGGCAATAGTCGCGTTCGATCACCGCCTCGGGCACGCGTCGGCCGCGAGGCTTGAGAAGGCCGTTGGCGATACGGGAGAGATCGCGCTGGGGAATCATCAACTGCTCCGGATTATATCGAGTTCGTCGGACTCGACGTTGAGTCGGATGCGCCATCGGGCCAGCATCCGGCCCTCATTGGGAAACAGGGGGTCGAGGCGCTGATAGGTCGGCGTCAGCCGCGCGCGCAATGGCTCCAATGCGGCTGCATCGGCCAGCCCGTAAAATTCCAGCAGATAACCCAAGCGGCGGATTACCGCGCCAACGCCGAGGCGAAGCGCGTAGTCGATCATCAGTTCGACCCGCAGCGTATCGCGCTTCATCCAGAGCCCCTTGGCGACCTCCGTGACGCCACCGACATATTGCGGATGGTCCAGACCATCGATGATAGTCCGCTCGGGATCGCTGATCCGGACCTGCTCTTCGGGTGTGATCCAGATCTCGGTCAGGCCGAAGAAATCCTTTGGTTTGACGTCGACGAAGCGGAACTCATACCCGTGGATGTGCTGCGGGCGCAGGCGTTTGGCGCAGGAGACGACGATAGCCAATTGCGGTTGGGTGACCATGCGATGCAGCTCGAGAGCGCTGCCGTGGGAGATGAAGTAGTCCGCGTCGCCAACCAGCGTTCTTGCGATGAGGTAAGGATCGCTCACATGCTGGGTGTCCCGGCCCCGCTCGAAAGGCACCAGATTGTATAGGCCAGGCTTGAGGCGGGTGACGATCCCGCGCGCTTCTGTGTTTGCAACGAGGCTGCGTGCCGACGACGGGCTCAGACCGGTGATCTCGGTGACGTCCGCGAGCGAAAAGATCGGCTGACGGCGTTCGTTGAGTTCGACGATCAACTGGGCAGCCCGAGGTCCAAGCGTCTTGAGATTATATCCTTCGCGCAATTTGAGCCTCTGAGAGCGATGTCCGGCGCGTTCGATATAACGGTAATTATATTATATGGCAAGACTGTTGCGATTTGCGGGACGGTTCGCGCGCATAGTATATATTAGGCAGGCTCGAGTTGCGTTGCATCGCTTGTGGTTTATCAATCACGATAATTGTTCGGCAAAGCCGAACAAAGATGGCGGTTCTTAAACCAGGAGCGATCGGCTTACCCATCTGCGCAGTGGCGATTGCGGCCCAAAGGACCCGATTCCCGATCACCGAGACCGGCTACGTTCTTGGGGCTTGGGCTCGCGACCCGGACGAGGGATGGGGGGTGTGGCTGGGTCACGGCCGCGGACCGCATCCTGCCTGACGCTGGGGGCGGCATCCTTGACCATTGCCGGTCGGATGTTCCTTCCCGACGCGATATGCGCATCGAGCTGTGTGCGGGCGACTGTCATCACCCGCGCAACCGCCTCGGGATTGTCGAACAACGTCCGTCGGATCACCGCTTCCATCACGCGCATCTGGCTGTCGGCCGCGCGATCATTCGGGGTGGTGCCACGATCGCCGCGCCGCGCACCCGGCCGCTCCAAACCACTGGCGTCGCTCTCGCGGCCCATCCCAGTTGAACCACGGACGACATCGACGTCGCTGGCTGCCATGGGCGCAATCGTATTGCGGCTCGTTTCCCCGCGCCGCCGGTCGAGTTCCTGGAGGTCGCGATCGTTGGGCTTGTAGCCACGTACCTCCAGCCCCTTTTGGCTGGCCTCGATCCAGACCGATCGCCGAAATTCTTCCGATCCCGTGACGTGAATCCGATCCCAATTGCGGTGTTGTGCGATCGTCACCAGATCCTTGACAACCTCCTGGCTCTCCGTCGCCGTGACCAGACGCCGGCCCTGATCGCGAAACGCGGGATCCTTTGCTTGCGCCGTCGTGAAAAAGGCAGGCTCGCCCGACCACTTCGCCTTGTCGGCATAATAGCGCTTCCGCACGCTCTCCGGCACATCGCCCGCCTCGATCGAATGCACCTTGGGCGCACTTCGTGACGCACCGACAGCGCCGGCATGAACAGGCGCTTCAGTGGGGCCATCCTTCGCTCCCCCAGGGGAGGACTTTTCTGGCGCATCCCCAGGCACTTGCGCCCTGCGCCGTTTGGCGTCGTCGAGGCCAACGCTGTTGGCACTAGTCCGCGCCGTACCGGGTTGCTTGGAATCATTCTCTGCCATGGTCATGCCTCTCGGTCACAAATTCTGGAGACAGGGCGCCGGCGCCAACGGGCTCGAGAACGGCCCGGGCCGTCATCGCCGTGACAAAGGCGATAGCGGCCTGTTCGTCGCCGGGCGGTGGTAGATCCACCATGTCGCCCAGCACCAACATGTCATCGGTGATTTCGGCAAAGCCCGAGAGTTCGTCACCGGTGAGCGCGCGCATGACAGGTTCCGTCCGCTCTGCTGGCGCGGTTGCTTGGCCGTCGTTCAACAGAGCAGCTCTCTTCGCGCTAAGAGCCTGCGCCAAAGGATCACTGCTGCTGGCCTCGCCTGCCAATTTAGCGGCTAACGACACAGCGTTGATTGCGATCGGACGGGGCGCGACCTTGGGCGGGTCACTGATCCGGCTCGTGAAGCGCTTCGAGCGGAAATACTCGATCTTGCGACCCCTGACGGGCGGAATGCCGCCGCGCATCAGCAGAAGGTCGCCCTTGGGCATCTGCATCAGTTCCTGCGGCATCATCAGCGCACGGCGCTGGTCTGATTCCGATATGCTGCGATTGGCGAGCAGGCCATGAATCGTGCGGCTCTTCGATTTGACGTTCATCGTGAAATAGCCAAGCCGCTCGGAGAGTTCGTTGGCGACCTTCAACTCCTTGGGCGTGAACACGATCTCCAGTCCGCAATTGGCGATGATCTCGTCGGTGACGTCAACGCCATAGATACCGCGGGGCTGCGATCGGCTCTGGATGACCGGCAACAGGCGAAGCCCGTAACCTGCCACGTAGGAAAACGCTGACGCGATAACCGGCGCCTTGCCGAGGCGGGCGAATTCGTCGAGCAGGATGAGTACCGGCACGCGTCCGCCATTCTCAGGTAGTTCCCGCGTATTGAGATCGATCAGCTGCTGCAGGAAGAGATTATACACCGGAGCAATGCGGTCGATATTGTCGGGCGAGACCCCAAGATAGATCGATATCCGCTCGCGCCGGACCTGACGCAGATCGAAATCGGTCTCCGACGTCGCGGCATCGACATAGGGGTTGAGCCACAGATTGAGCTTAGACGTGATGGTCTGCTTGATGCCGGAAAAGGTGTTGTCCGACGCAGAGGTGAAGTCGCTCAGCGCCGAGACACAGGCCTGGCTCAGCCGCTGGCCGCGCCGCTGCGCCTCCTCGACGACCTTGGGCAGTTCGACCTTGGGGTCGCCCGTCGTCAGTCGCCGATAGATTTCGCCGATCGTGAAGGGGAGGGCGGGGTTGGCCGCGACGAGCGCGCCGACACCGACAAAGGCCGCCCGCGCGGCTTCGGCCCAGAACGGATCGGCCTTTTCCGGTGCCGGAAACAGCATGCCGCCGATTTTCTGGAGTTCATTGATCACATCGGTGTCGTCGAGCCGGTCGATGAAGCTCAAGGGATTGTAACGGGCGCTTCGCCCTTCGGGATCGAGCGGGTCGAACAGATAGACCGCCTGGCCATGCCGTGCGCGAAAACCAGCGGTGATGTCCCAATTCTCGCGCTTCACGTCGAGCACCACCACGGAGTCTGGCCAACTCAGGAGATTGGGGATCACCACGCCGACGCCCTTGCCGGCGCGCGTGGGTGCTTCGAGCAGGACATGTTCGGTGCCGCCGAAAACGAGATAGCGGCCGCCCTTCTGCCCGACGATGATCCCGGCGTTGCTGCGCAGATGTTCGCGGCGGATTTCGCTTTCACGCGCGAACCGCGCCTCGCCATGGAGCGTGCGCCCTCGCTTCAGGATGATGAGCAGGATGACGAAAGCGACCGCGCCGCTGGCCAACGCACCGCGCTCCAGCCATAGATGTAGCAGTGGGTCGCCGCGATAGTACCAAAGCCATCCGGGTATCGCCAAGACCTGCATGCGCGGGCCGATCTGGTTCAGGCCGACCAGCGCGATCAGCACCGCGCACAGGGCGCACGCCAAAAAGGTTGCCGCGAGCATCCCCGCGACGATGGCGACCCTAGTGAGCGGTCGTGCGTCCGACAGCCGGATCAAAATACACCTCCTCGACTTCGAATTTTCCGGCGCGCTTGCGGGTCTGGACGACGACGTCGACGAGCATGTGCAAGAGCCCACGGATATCGTCGCGGGCCAGATCGCGCCCGCCTTCGGATTCCTTGACCAGCAACGTCAGCTGCTCGAACGCGCCCATCGCCGAGCCGGCATGGACGGTCGTGATCGATCCGGGATGACCCGAATTCACGTTGCGCAGATAAAAGAAGGCGGTGCCGTCGCGCAGCTCCTGCAGGAGGATGCGATCGGGCCGCATGCGCAGCGCGCTTTCGAGCAGCTGCTTGGGGCCAACCTTCGCCAAACCCTGCCGCTCGCTCGAATAGACCATGTGCACGACATTGCGATGCTCGACGACAAGCTCGCGCGTATCCTCGATCGTGAGCAGCCGCTCATCCGGAGGGATCAACTGGATCAGCGCCTTCGCGAAGGTGGTCTTGCCCGAGCCGGTCGCGCCGCTCACCAGGATATTCTTGCGGGCGGCAACGGCCGTTCGAAAGAAAGCCGGCCAATCGCCGACATCGCGCTGCGCAATCAGCTGCGCATCGACTTCGCCAAGGCCTTGCGCGGCGGCGCGGGTGCTTGTGAACAGCCCCGAATCTGCGAGCTGGTCAATCGCGAGGGTTACGCGCGAAGGCTTGCGGACGGTGAAGGACGGCGCGCCCGTTGGCGTCACCGAAGGAATGACGATCTGACAGCGCTCGCCCCCTGGCAAGATGGTCGAGCAGATCGGGGTCTCGGCGTTGACGTCCTGCCGGGTGAAGCTTGCCGCTGCGACGGCGAGGGTTGCGAGCCATTCGCTATCGAGTTCGGCGACATTGTGCCAATGCCAGCCCAGATGGTCCTCAATGCCGACTTCGCCGGGCTTGTTGATGACAAGCTCCGTCACTTCGACCGGCTCCAGCAGCGGCAGGATCGGCGCGAGATAATGGCGCAGGACAGCGGTATCGCTCATCCTCAGCGCCGCAACTCGAGATTGTAGACGTCGGCGAAGTTGAAGTCCTTGGCGACGAAGATGCCGACCTCCTCGCCCTGGTTCTTCTTCAGGACCGGACGGATGTTGATGCTGTTCTGGAGTGCGATGCTCGCCCCCTCGCTCGGGGTCCGCGTCGTGTTATTGAAATTGTTGCTGCCACCTGAAACGGATTGCCCGGCGATATAGGCGGCGTCATCGACAAGCGAGAGCAGCAGCGCGCTGCCGAACCGCGCCCAGAAGAAGGTATCCACGGACCCAGCGATGCCCGCGCGTCCAAGCGCGTCCGACCCCGGCGAAGCCAGGTCGATGCGCACGCCCTGCGGCGTGACGGCGCGCGTCCACAACACGAACAGGCGGTTCTGCCCTTGCTGGATGCCGCCATGATATTCGCCGAGGACTTTGGTACCCTTCTCCATCAGCACGACGCGGCCATTCTCCGAATAGACGTCGCGCGGGATCAGGCACGACGTGTAACCCGGCTGCGCCGAATTCATGGCGGTCTGCAGAATGCAGGGAATCAGCGTGCCGGCGGTGACGAGATAGTTGCGATTGGGCAGCATCGAGGCGCGTGCCTCGCCAACGGCGGAACTCTGACGAAGCGCATCGAGCGCATTGGGCGCGCTACGGGCGGCCGGATCGGTCGAGCCGTCGCCAGCTATGCCCGCATTGCCGGTGTCGGAGCCGGCCCCGTTAGAACCCGCTGGAGCTTGGAGCGCGTCGCGGCCGCCATAGGCGATCAAAGTTGAACGACGCGCCTGATCGGCCAGGTTCTGGCGCGTGTTCTGCGGTGCCGCCGCTGGCTGCGCTCCGGGCTGTATCGCCGGTACGATCTGTCCATCGGGGCCAACGGTCGGCGGAGGATTGAGAACAGGCGCGTTGGGGTCAGCGCCCACGGCGCCGAGCGGCTTGGGTTTCGCTGCGACAGCATCATATGCGACCGTTTCGCGCGCCGCGAGATCGGGTCGTTTGGCCATTGCCTCGGGCTTTCCCATCAAACTCGAGCCGGTCTTGCTCGGTCCCGAGTTCACCCACAAAATGCCGAGCACCATCGCCGTCCCGGCGAAAATCAGGGCGGTATTCCGCTTTGCCGGCGTCATCCCACCGATCGGATCGATACCGCGTTCGCGGATGATTTCGTCGCGTTCGGGTGTTGGATCGCCCTGCGGGCGGCGAGGGGCCTCGGCCGCAATCTCGTCCATCGCACTCACTCCTTCGGATCTTGTATGGTGCGCTCGACATGCGGCGATGCGGTGTTGGTGCCGTGATCGACGCCGTAAGGTGTTGGCGCGAGGTTATAGATGCACAGCACCTCCCGGTTCCGGCGCAGGCGCAGTTGAGCCGCCACGGCGTGGACGACCACAAACTCATCTCGGACGTCGAAGGGGACCAAGGATTCCGAGCCGTCCGGTCGCACGAGATAGATCGCCGGGATTTCATGGTTGCCGGGGAAACGCAGGACCGTGAACTGGCCATTGTCGGAGATTTCCGACGGCTGAAGGTCGCTCGCACCCTGGACCTTGTAGTTCAAATTGCGCGGTCCATCGATGACGCCGTGGTCAAGGGCGCCCCGAACGGCACTCGCCTGCAGCGCCGCGACGCGCTGCGCCTCCTGCGTGGCGCGCATGCGAGCTGCGCGATCGGCTTCATCGCGCGGGTAGCGAAACCGAACCTGGAAGAATGTGTCACGGCTCCCGCTGCCGATCGGTCCGCGGCGCGCGGTCAGTTCGAAGGCGTAGTTGCGCAACTCACCCCCGCGATTGGTCGTGACGATGAGGTTGGTCGGTCCCGCCCGCTCGCGGGGTTTCAGGAACAGGATATGACCGGCAACCGCCACTTCCCATGAGACGGTGTCGCCGAGCGCAACATGTTCGATCGTCTCATCGGCCCCGAGCACCACCTGGGTCGCCGTCCGAAATGTGCCAACGATGCGGTAGACCTGGGTCTCTTGATATTCGACGAACTTCACGCGCGGATCCGCCGGCCCACCGCGCGGGGTGTCCTCCGCCAGGGCGGGTGTCGCTATAACGGCGAGAAGACTCGCTATGGAGAGAAGACGGTTCATCGCACCACCTCGGGGTCCGCGCGGTAATTCTCGACCTGGAACCCCAATGGGTTGCGATAGCGGTCGCCCTCCGCCATCGGCGCATTCGTGTACCGGAAGGTGACGGTCGCGATCCAGTCGCTGCTCTGAGTGTCGGTGTCGGTCTGCACCGTCCGCGTGAAGCGGACGTTGGCAACACGATCGTTGATGAAGGCGATATTGCGCACGCGGGCTTGGACGACCGCACCCTTGGCCCAGACGACCTGTGGGCTCGCGGCGTTGTTCGAGCTGAAAAATCGGCCCCAGCGCTGCTGCTCGCCTGGTTCGGACAAGATGGTGACCGCCCGGAAATTCTCCTCGGCCGCCGCCGGCAACCAGCTTTCCCGCGTCCGGACATATTGCGCGAGGAAGAATTTCG
Source organism: Sphingobium sp. AntQ-1 (assembly GCF_028538045.1). Lineage (NCBI taxonomy): Bacteria > Pseudomonadati > Pseudomonadota > Alphaproteobacteria > Sphingomonadales > Sphingobiaceae > Sphingobium > Sphingobium sp. AntQ-1. The sequence goes on along the minus strand of NZ_CP117160.1, from coordinate 139,495 downwards.
TAACCGCTTCGTCATAGCGCATCGGCTTCTGGGTGAGGGTGGTCTGCACATCGACCGCGCCCGTCGTCTGATTGACGCGAATAATGTACGGCATGACCGTCTTCAGCGGGGCCAGGCCCGCGAGTGCGAAGCCCTCCGCGGTCGCGGCAAGCAGCCCCAGGCCGGCCACGGCCCAGGCGATGCGTTCGGATCGTAACGATTTGCGCTGACGATCCTGATCCCAGGATCGGGCATGCCCGAAATAGAGTTCGGCGTCTTTTGCCGGCACGCCTTCGGTCTGGTTCCGCATGATCAGCAACTCCCAAAGGTGCCGGGGGTAGCGCGCGCGGACGTCTTCTCGGGAAGCGGGGCGGGAACAGGCGGGGGCGGAGTGCCGGCATCAACTGGCTGTTTGATCTGCGGCACGGGTGGCGGGGCAGGGGGTGCGACGATTGCCGGGAGCGGCGAACCCGGCAGCACGCTCCCGTAGATGTTCACCTCGCGCAGATGTTTGCCGTTGCAGACGGGTAGTTTCTTTGGCCCCGATGCCCCTTGGGCGAGTGACGGGATCAGTGCGATGACGACGGCTGATCGCCGGAGCGCGCGGACTATCGTGGTTGGTCTGGTCAAAGGGTCTTCCTTCCTCATGCGCGGCTCACCGAACCGCCGCGCTGGGCGGCACGTTCGAGATTGCGACTGTTGCGCGCGACGCGGCGTTGCTGAAACGGTGCCGCCATGGCCCCCCACGCAGAGCCGGCGAAGGCACCGATGCCGGCCGATGCGCCCCCGGCAATGCCGGTTGCGATGGAGGGGGCCTGAAAGAAGAAAATCGTTCCCAAGAAAATATAAACGGCGAACAGCACCGCACCCAGGGCGGCGTCTCCGACACCTTCGGATGCGGTAATCGCGGTCGCACCAAGGTCAGTGATTAGGGCCGTGATGGCTATGATCACCGCCATCAACACAATGAAGTTGAAGGCCTGCCCGAGCCACCCGTGAAACAGCCTCCGCGTGGTCTCGAAGAGTGAAAGGGCTATGAAGATGGGTCCGAGCGCGATAATAATCGCGAGAGCGACCTTCGCGAAAACGGTGATGGAGAAACCGATCGCCGCAGACAGTCCGGCCAACGCTTTCAGCCCGAGGCTCAGGACGTACAAAACGAGCTTATAGGGGTTGATATCGCTGTACGTTGCCGCCTCGGTCTCGATCCTCGCGATGATAACGTCACACTGGCTGAAATAGTCGTCGAACACGTTGCCGACGCTCGTGACGGTATGCCCCGCCAACGCCTGCGAAATCGCATCAGGCATGCCGTGGAACAGGGGGTTTGTTACCCACTCCGTGTAGGCGACCGTCGTTGCCGCAATGTAGAGCAAACACAGTTTCACCATTCGGTAGACAAGCTCGCCCCATGGCTCGCTGACGATGCCGCGCATCACCATGTAGCCGAACAGCGCGATGTAGATGACCAAACCAAGCGCGAGTGGACCGCGCACAACCTCGATGACATTGTTCAGGCGCTCGTTGAGGAACATGTCGAGTTTGCCGTCGATGTTCGTGTAAAGCGTGGTGAAGAGTCCGTCGGCCATCTCATCTTTCCATCACGATCAATGGGCCGGCGACAGCGAGCGCAGCTTTTGATCGAGCGTCTTCACACTCTCTGCGTTCGAGCATTCCTGTGCGTCGCGATGCGTACCATCGGCGCACGCCTTCAGGACTTCCGCGAGCTCTTGCGGGTGAGCTTTGAGATAATCCTTTCCGCGGGCGGGGGGTTGGCACGCCACCAGAAACGCCGGGACCAAAAGCGCGATTGTCTTGAAGATGGTTGCCTTCATTGATGGAGGCTCCCGAGCTTACTTGCTAAGATTTGCTCGCTCTCCTGCTGTGATCGAATGCGCTGCTCCGCCTGCTGCCTCATTGTAAGAGCCTGGAGTTGCACCGCGTCGTTCTGGATATGGGCATTTTCCACCCCGACACGGGCTTGGATATCCATCACGTCCTTCGCGTCCGACGCGGTGTCCAGCGACGAACGCAGTTCCTCGAGACCAGTCGTTCTCTGGGCGGTGACGCCATATGCTGCCTCGGCAATGGCCGCGTCGCGCGCCGCCATGTCGCCATTGCGAGAAATGGCATCGCGGTTCGAGCGCTCGAAAGCGGTGGCGTCCGGGCGAAGCTCGGGAAGCTCGACACGGTTGCTGCTGCGGATCCGGTCTGCGGCCGTGCCAAGGCTGCCGAGCCCCGTCGTGTTAGAGGACATGAGGCGCTGAATGTCCCGTGCCTCGCTCGGCAAGAGGTGGCGAACGGCGTCGGTGTTCAGGGAAGAGGCAATCTGATTGACGTTCGTCAGCTTGTTGACGCTGTTGAACATGTCGGTGGCTTGGGAAATTTGCTGCTTCCCCTGTTCGATCATCGATAGGGTGTTCTTCACCGTCGAGAGGGTCTGCAGAAACGTGCTGGAATCATAGACCGGGATGCCCTGCGCGAACGCCGGCACGGAAATCGCCAATCCGCTAACAATCGCGAGCGCTCGGAATGCTTTCATGACCTTATCCTTTCCTTCTGGTGGTGGCACGGCGGCGCTCGTGAAAGACGGGCAGCCAGTGACTGGGATCGTCGCCATGTTCGCGGCGAACCTGATCGAGGATTCCGACGGTTTCGGTGGTGCCCGAGAGGACGGCCAGTTCGTCGGACAGGCCGCCGAGATCAAGTTCCACCACGATGGAATCGTGACCCTGCTTGACGAGAAATCGCCGACTTTCGGGGATCAGATCGTTTCTGATGAGCTTGAACTCGGCACGCGTGAGGCCAAGTCCATCGATATAATCGACCTCGCGGCCGTGAGGGTTGGGCAAGAGGATCTTGGTGGCGACCTGCTCCATGATGCTATGCGAGATGTCCGATCGCAGAGCGTCAGCCGGGCTTTGCGTCCCGAACACCAGAAAGGCATTCTGCTTCCGGTAGGTCTTCAGGCCGTCCTGCGCGAAGGCGCGGAAGGCATCATCGCCCAGCGCCTTCCAGAACTCGTCGATGTCGATCACGAGGCGACGGCCATCGAGCAGTGCATCAATTCGGTGGAACATATACATCATCAGCGGCGTGCGGATCTCGGGATTGTCGAGGAAATCCGTCATGTCGAAACCGATGAACCGGGCCTCGAGGGTCAACTCGTCCCGGTCATTGTCGAACACCCAGCCAAGTGCGCCGCCGCGCGACCATTTCTCAAGCCGCGCGCCAATCCCTTCCGGATCGCGCTGTCCGAGCAATTGACGGAGCGCGAGGATGGACCGCTCCTCCGGGGGAAGGCGTCCGATCGAGAGGATGCCCTCGTCGATCATCCGCTCTTGCGTGACTCCGAGCTGGGTGCCCGAGGGGGTCACCAGATGACGGATCAGCCGGCCGAGAAAGACGATGTTGCCCGGGGTCTGCTCAAGCGCGCGGAGTGGCGCGAACCCGGTCGGCACGCCGTTGCGCAGCGCCAGATAGGTGCCACCGGACGAACGCACATAGATCTCGGCCCCTCGGTCCTTGTCGATGAAGATCTGCTGCGCGCCGGTTTTTTCCAGCTGCGCCATCAGGAAGTTCTGGACGACTGTCTTGCCACCGCCCGACGGGCCGATGATCAGCGTGTGGCCAAGATCGTTCACATGGAAGTTGAAAAAGAAGGGAGACTGGGCCGCGGTCTTCATCAACGCGATCGCGGCGCCCCAGTGATTGCCATCGGGCTTGCCGGCAGGGAAAGTGTGGAACGGGGAAAGCGCGGCAAAATTGCGTGACGTGATCGCCGCTGGCCGCGCACGCCATGCGAAGTTGCCAGGAAGCTGCGACCAGAAGGCGGCCTCCAGCGCCGGCCCCTCCCGAGCGGCTACCAGACCCGCGTCGGCAAGGGCGGCCCGTGCGGTCGAGAGATTTTCGGCCAGGCGCTTTTGATTTTCACCGAAAACCGCGAGCGAGAAATGATGCTCGCCCAGGACGAACCGATTGCTCTGCAGATCGTCGGCCGCGTCGGCCAGTTCGAGCGCCTGGCTTGCAGCGGCATCCTCCGTCGAGGCCATCTGGTTCTGGCGACGGCGCAAGCGCTCGGAGGCCCGAGCCTTGCCCATGAACGCAAAGGACTGCGTCACGACGAACGCGAAATCTTGGCTGAGGAGCGCGTTCATCTGACCTGGCCTGGTCATGGCCGGATATTCGCGGATGCCGAACAGGCCGACGAACCGGCTCGTATCATGCGCCCGTACCTCGACCGTCTCACGGCCGAAGATCACGCGTTCCCCATAGATGGCGGAGCCGAGATGACCGCGGACCAGGGGCACCCTGCCAGCACGGCCCATCATCACCAATTCGAGCACCTCAAGCGGCTGCGAGAAAATCAGGCCATTATGCTCGTACAAGTGGAGGCGTTGGGGTCGGCAGCGTGCGAGGAGCTTCTCAATGTCACGCGCCTTGTCCTCAAAGCGCGCAAGCTCGTCTTCGTCGACTTCGGTCCCCTCTTTGCGCGCCGATGCCAGGCGTCGAAGCAGCACGCCGGTACGATCAGCCGATCCGACCGATGGACGCATGATGAGCGTCAGGTAGAGTTCGTTGACGAACATGCGCTTGGCGGTCACCCGCGCGCGGTATTTTGCATCGAGATCGGCCGCAAAGGCTGAGCGAAACTCGCCTTCGGGATAGTCCGTGATCGGCCGGCGGACGATATGGGTCCAGATCGCGAGGCGGTCGTCGGCGATATTCCGCAGCGTGCCGTTGAGCTTTTCGTGCCAGTCGTTGAGATGGATTGGGTCGGCCGTCTCGAATGCGAGGCCGTCGAGCTTGAACATCATCATGAGGTCGCGCCCGTCGAGCGCAATGACGCTGTCGTTGATATGACGCGCATAGGGGAGATAGCGCGCGGGGTCGGCCTCGTTCTTGAGGATCCGCCACGGCGTCCGGGCGGCAGCGCCGCCCAACGAACTGGCCCGGCTAGCCATGTGCAAAGCCCCGGCGTTTCGCCCCATCGATCGGCAGGGGCGAGTAGGAGCTTCCGCCCCACCATCCCCGATTGCGGCAGCGTGCTTTTGTCATTGTCCAGAGCCACAGGAGGCGGAAAGCGTTCGCATCGTGCCGCACGATCAGCCTGGCTATGGCCAGAAAGGCCCCGGCTAGGGCGAAGGCGTAAAGCGGGTTCCCGGTGATGATGAGCGTCAGGCACGCCGCCAGCGCGATCGGCAGCGATGCTTCGATCGGAACGCCCAACCACATCGTCGGCCGGGTCACGGCCAGGAAGAGCGTTTCTTCCCTAAGCTTTTCGTCGTCCATCCCAGCGCACTCACGCGCCGCCAGTGATGGTATCGACGATCCATTGCGCGCTGAACACGATGAAGATGCCGACGATGACGGTGACCAGGAGGCCCAGGCTCGCCCGTCCGGTGAAGAACATGAAACCCACGATAACGACCGCGATCACCGCGATGGTTTTCGCAAAAGTGCCGGTCAGCCAGGTTTTGATGTTCTCGGCCATCGAGGTGACGCCGTCGGCCGCTTGGGCATGGGCCGGATCGGTGAGCAGCAGTGACACTGCTACGACCGCGACAAACAGTGCCAGATACTGCGCGAAGGAGCGCCGACGCGGCGTCAGCCATATCTTGGATTCGGTCGCTAAGGCAGTCATTCGGCTTGTCCTTTCGGTGAACTGTTGGATGCTCCCCCAAAGACCATCAACGATGCCGTCTGCGCCCCCGCAGTGGTGTCCCACCTGTTTTGGACGCGCGGCGAGCGGACGCCCGCTGGCGTCTGTGTAAATTGGGGTTCAGGCGCTATTCGCGCTGGCGATGCGGCGGGTTCTGGGGCCGCTCCACGCCTGATCGCTGGCACCACGACATTCGACGACGCGTAGACACGGCCGACATAGCCGTTTCCGAACCCGCGCGAACGACTGCCCGTGTTGTACATCGACATGGCGGTCGCGATGGCCACCTCTGTAGAAGGGCTGGAGCGTGCGACGCTCAGATAGTTCGAAGCCAGGACGCGCGCGGCTGCGGCGAGATTGCGGCAGGGATCGAAGGCGTCCTCGACCGACAGGCCAAGCCATCTCAGATTTGCGCTGTTGATTTGCCCCAGACCCAGATCGATGTTGTATCCGCGGGCAATGAGCGATCGCGCGGCTGCGACAGCCGACGCCCGATCGCTGGGATTGGGTGCGGGCACCCCCTTCGCATTCACGCCGATGGCGTAGGGATTGAAATGACTCTCGGTGTGGACGACCGACACAAGCGTTTCGACCGCAACCGATGGTGCGCATTGCTGCGCCAGTCCGACTACGGTTGCGAGCTCGAGGATCACTGTGGTGGGGTCCCGGGTTCGCTGGGAAACACTGGCAAGCTTTCAGTATTCGCAAGCGAATAGGATTGCTGCCGCCCGTCGGTGAACGACATCACGACCCGGCGTCGCGAAGCAGAATCGCGATCATAGACCTTGGTCTTCGCAACGCCGCCACCGGAACAGCCCGGGAATGAACCCCCCAATGCCAGACGCTCCCAGAGCTTCACCATAGGCGGCACGCAGGCGGGGTACTGGGTCGCACCGCCCGGGTTCGAGAGGCAAAGCAAAACCTGGCAGCCCAGATCGTTGGCAGACGCAGGAGCCGCCTGGGCGGACATCGCCACGATCGGAACGACAAGGGCAAGGCGCAAGCGCTGCATCTGATTTCTCCGCTTTTCAGCGCCGCTGCATTAAAAATGCGTCGACCACTCTCCGTTGAAAATCACCTCTCTTTTGAACCCGGTGCGGCAATTTCGGGCAATCCCCCCACAAGGGGGGAGCGGACGTGCAAGGTCGTGCAAGACGGCAGGAATGCAGGGCCAGCGTCGATCGCTAGCCATCCCTCGAGCCTCAAGTCGGATAGACCTGAAGCGCCTATTCGCTATTGTGTGGGGCGACGCTGCTAGACGAGCGCGTCGATGTTGAGATGTCCGTCTCGGACAGCGCGAAGCACGAGCTGGGTCCGGCGACGCACGCCATACCGCCGGCGCGCACATTCGACATATTCATGGACAGTGTCGCGGCTCAGACCCAGAATCTGTCCGATCTCCCAGTCGCTCTTGCCCTGTGCCACCAGATCAATGCAGTCGATCTGGCGCGGGCTGAGCGCTATCGGTACGTTTGCCAGTTCATCGGGACCGAGAAGGGTTCGAGCCTGGTCGAACGCAACCGTGCCAATCAATCGGGCGGAGAGAAGGTCCGGGTTTGAAATATTCGCGTCGCCTTGACGCGCCACGGTGAACATCGCGTCGGGCTCGTCGCGCATTCTGATCGGCATGGTGAACCCAGATCCCAGTCCATGTGCGCGACCCCGTTCAAGGATCGAAAGCTGGCGAGCATTGGGCGAGATATAATCGCCGATCTGATCCCAGGCGAGACCGGAGACGGTTTTGACGGAGGCGGCGTGAACCGGATCCTCGAGATAGAGACGTGACTCCATGATTTCCTCGATCCAGCGCACCGGATAGGTGGTTATCAGCAGGGCTTTGCGGGTGGTCCGCTTCAAATCGACATTGTGCACCAATGCGAACCAGCGGAATCCGAACTGGCGCACGATCGCATCGAGCAAGGACTTGAGCTGATCGAGCGTCGTCGTCCGCCGGCATTCGGCTTCGAACGCGGTGATATCGCCTAAGCGGCCAGCATCTTCGAGACTGCTCATAGTGCGAACGAGTCGCATTTCGATTGTGGTTTCGTCCAGTCACCGTTCGGCGAAGCCATTGAAAAACAAGACCGGCTGCCTCCAGCAGGCAGCTCCCCGCAGCAAATGCACGTGTCGTCCCTATAGGGCGTTGCCCAGTGTCATGATGAAAGGGCGCGCGTGACACTTTACCTCCAGGCAAAGTGTCACAGCCGACAAAATGATGAAATCGGCGGCGAAGGGGGATTCACTTAACCCCCTATATGTGCTTGATTCAGACCTGTTATGTTGCATGCTCCGATCATCGGCGACGGCCGCCCGCAACTGGATATGCCGTCCTTGTTGGAGATGCTTGCGCGGTCGTCGTCTCGGCCGCGATACGCCTTTATGGTGCTCAACCTGATTGCCCAAGTTTCCCGTTCCGACGGCAGCGCCGGGCCGCTGGTAGCCAAGGGCGGCGGCCTCGTCCCTTTGCGTGACTGGCTTTGTGACGCACTGACGCCGATGGGGCAGCGCGACCCTCGGCGCGTGGCCCTGGAAGAGCGGATACGCAGCGAGCTGGCAATGTCCGGCGCGTTGCCGATCGATGGGGGTCAGGCCACGGCTATGGTCGAAGACGCCATCCGTGAGCAGGTACGGGCTTCGGGCAAGACGAATGTGAGCCGGGCGGTGTCGGAGCTTGTGCGCGCTGGCTTGCTCAAGCGGCACTATCAGGGCTATTGTGTCGATCATCATAATCGCGGTGCGCAACGCCAGGCCGTCTATATCTTGGCTGGTAGCGCGCGCGGCTTGATCGGCGGCAGACAAGAGCAGCCGAGGGCCGTTTCGAGACAGGCAGAACTCGCGTTCTGATCGCCCCGAAATTGGCTAAATTTAACATAACTAATATTATCGGACTTACAGTGTGTAAGCGCTAGATAGAAATGTCACCCCTCCGCTAGTTAGAGATGTCACTCTCGACGTCACCACGCGGCTCATCGGTGGCATGGTCATCTCCTGATTCAGGAGTTGGCGCTTATGATGGTGATTGGCATGAGCCACGGCGAGCTTTCCCGTTACGATACGCTGCTGCGGGTCGAGCGCGGCGAACTGCGTGTTGAGGATGCGTCAGCGCTATTGGGCCTTTGCCGAAGGCAGATATTTCGGCTGCTGTCACGATTACATGCAGCTGGTCCCGAAGGATTGGTCTCGTGTAAGCGTGGCCGGCCAAGCAACCGACGGTATGATGACAATTTCCGCGAGCGCGTCGTCGCGATCGTGCGCGAGCATTATCATGATTTCGGGCCAACCCTGGCCCGCGAGTATCTGGCGGAGCGGCACGATATCCACCTAGCCTCCGAGACGCTACGCCAATTCATGATAAAAGCGGGGCTCTGGAAAGATCGCGATGCCCGTCGCCCTCGCCCGTATCAACCGCGTTATCGGCGGGACTGTCGGGGTGAACTGATCCAGATCGACGGCTCGAAGCATTGGTGGTTTGAGGATCGCGGGCCGCAATGCACCCTGCTCGTCTATATCGATGACGCGACCAGCGAGCTGATGCATCTCAAGATGGTCGAGAGCGAGAGCACCTTCGCCTATATGGAAGCGACGCGCGAGTATATCGAACAGCACGGCAAGCCTGTGGCCTTCTATTCCGACAAACACACTGTCTTCCGCAATCCGAGGCCCACAGCCAATGGCGATGGCATGACCCATTTCGGGCGGGCGCTGGATGCGTTGAACATCGAGATCATCTGCGCCAACTCGCCGCAGGCCAAGGGCCGGGTCGAACGGGCCAACGCCACCTTGCAGGATCGCCTGGTCAAAGCGATGCGCCTGGAAGGCATTTCATCGATCGAGGACGCCAACGCCTTTCTCGACAGCTATATGGCCCGGCACAACGAGCGGTTCGCCCGCCCCGCCTTCGATGCTCGCGATCTGCACCGCCCCCTCGCCCTGCATGACGATCTGCGTTCGATCATGGTCTGGCGTGAGCAGCGGACGGTGACGGCGGCACTGACGCTGCATTACAACAAAGCGATGTTCATTCTGGAGCCGAACGATGTCAGCCAAAAACTGGCGCGCAAGCGGGTCACGGTCTGCGAATATCCCGACGGCCGACTGGAGATCGAGCATGAGGGCCATGTGCTGCCTTATCGCCAGTTCGACAAGATGCGGCAGGTCAATCAACCTGCGATTGTAGAGAACAAGCATCTGGACGCAGCCTTGCTGCTGGCCAGACAAATGCAGGCGATGATGCCGCATCACCGCAAGCGCAACAACGACGCCCCTGCCCGCCGTGACCAGCCTATGCATATTTTCCCCGAACCAGACCCGCCACCAAAGATCGATCGGCGCACACTGGGTGGCTCGAAGCTCAAGCGTGGTCCCCGGCTCAGTGATGAGGCGTTGCGCGAACGCGGCACGCTCGCCTTCGTACAGAGGACATGACCGTGCCCACTGCTAACGCAGTGGGTCCATGGGTCTACTACCCCCAGGTCAGCGCATCAGCAGGGGCTGCGCTGCGCTGTGTCGATGGCTCCACGCAGCCCCTGCTGTACTCACAGGTGGGACATTTCTATATGGCACAGATAGTGACTTCTCTATTTAGCGAGAACACAGTGTGTAAGCGCTAAATAGAAATGTCCCACTCCGCTAGATAGAGATGTCCCATCTTGATGGGCGTTCGCGGATCTCGGTGGCATGGTCATCCTCTGGATCGGAGGATGCGCTTATGACGGTGGTTGCGATGAGCCATGGCGAGCTTTCACGATACGATACGCTGCTTCGAGTGCGGCGACGCGAACTGCGGGTTCAGGATGCGGCAGCACTTCTTAGGGTGTCCCGACGGCAGATTAGCCGTCTACTGGCTCGACTAGATGCGCAAGGCCCCGAAGGCCTGATCTCGTGTAAGCGTGGCCAGCCGAGTAATCGGAGGCACAGCGAAGCCCGTCGCGAGCAGATTGTTGGACTCGTTCGTGAGCATTATCATGACTTTGGCCCGACTTTGGCGCGAAAGTATCTGATTGAGCGCCATGGCATTACGGTCGCTTGCGAGACACTGCGTCAGTTGATGATTCAGGCTGGTTTGTGGAAAGATCGCGATGCTCGTCGCCCTCGCCCTTATCAGCCACGTTATCGGCGGGATTGCCGGGGTGAACTGATCCAGATCGACGGCTCGAAGCATTGGTGGTTTGAAGACCGCGGCCCGCAATGCACGCTTCTCGTCTATATTGACGACGCGACCAGCGAGTTGATGCACCTCGGGATGGTCGAGAGCGAGAGCACCTTCGCCTATATGGAGGCGACCCGCGCGTATATCGAACGGCATGGCAAGCCGGTGGCCTTCTATTCCGACAAGCATAGTGTTTTCCGTAACGCCAAGGCCAGCGCGGCGCGGGGCGACGGCATGACGCATTTTGGCCGGGCGCTGGATGCGCTGAACATTGAGATCATCTGCGCCAACTCACCGCAGGCCAAGGGCCGGGTCGAACGGGCCAACGCCACATTACAGGACCGACTGGTTAAGGCGATGCGCCTGGAGGGCATCTCATCGATCGAAGAGGCGAACGCCTTCCTCGACAGCTATATGACTAGGCACAATGCGCGGTTCGCCCGGCCCGCTTTCGATGCCCGCGATCTGCACCGGCCGCTCGCACTGCATGATGATCTGCGTTCGATCATGGTCTGGCAAGAACAGCGAACGGTGACGGCGGCGCTGATGCTGCACTACAACAAGGCGATGTTCATCCTGGAGCCGAACGATGCCAGCAAAAAGCTGGCGCGTCAGCGGGTGACGGTGTGCGAGTATCCCGACGGTCGACTGGAGATCGAGCATGAAGGCCATGTCCTGCCCTATCGCCAGTTCGACAAGATGCGGCAGGTCAATCAGCCAGCCATTGTCGGGAACAAACATCTGGACGCGGCGCTGATGTTGGCGAAGCAGATGCAGGCGATCATGCCGCATCATCGTAAACGCAACAACGATGCCCCTGCCCGCCGTGACCAACCAATGCATCTGTTTCCCGAGCCAGACCCGCCACCAAAGATCGACCGCCGCAAACTGGGTGGCTCAAAGCTCAAGCGTGGTCCCAGGCTCAGTGATGAGGCGTTGCGCGAACGCGGCACGCTCAGCTTCCTGCAGAGGATATGACCGGGCCCACTGCTGACGCAGCGGGTCCACAGCGCACCACTTAAATGTCAGCGCATCAGCAGGGGCTGCGCTGCGCTGTTTCGATGGCTCCACGCAGCCCCTGCTGTCCCTACCCTGTGACATTTCTAAATGGCAGAGATTGTGACTTCTCTACATGGCAGGAACAAATTTTGTAGCAGCAACGTTCAAATGTCACAGTCGCGCAAAGTAGAGATGTCTCACTTGAGCTTGGGCGGTGTTCATGGTCTTCCCACGGGAGGACCAGAGTATGACGATGGTGGCGATGAGCCACGGCGAGCTATCGCGGTTTGATACGTTGATGCGCATTGAGCGCGGCGAGCTTCGGGTCGAGGACGCCGCCGCGCTGCTCGGATTGAAGCGGCGCCAGGTATTTCGCTTGCTGGAGCGATTGCGATCCGAAGGCGCCTCGGGTGTTGTATCGCGCAAGCGTGGCCGGCCAAGCAACTGGCGGCACAGCAACGCCTTGCGCGAGCGGATCATCGCGATCGCTATCATGATTTCGGTCCGACCCTGGCGCGTGAGTACCTGATCGAGCGCCATGGCGTCACAGTCGCGTGCGAGATGCTTCGCCAGCTGATGATCCAGGCTGGTTTATGGAAGGATCGCGACGCGCGTCGGCCGCGGCCGTATCAGCCTCGCTACCGGCGGGATTGTCGCGGTGAGCTGATCCAGATCGATGGCTCGAAGCACTGGTGGTTTGAGGACTGCGGCCCGCAGTGCACACTTCTCGTCTTCATCGACGATGCGACCAGCGAGCTCATGCATCTGAGGATGGTCGAGAGCGAGAACACCTTCGCCTACATGGAGGCGACGCGCGCGTACATCGAGCAGCATGGTAAGCCGGTCGCGTTCTACTCGGACAAGCACTCGGTGTTCCGCAACAACACCGCCTCGGCCAAGGGCGATGGCATGACGCACTTCGGCCGCGCGCTCGAGGCGCTCAACATCGAGATCATCTGCGCCCACTCGCCGCAGGCCAAGGGCTGCAGATTCCGACGATCGCGCGCAGGCATTCCAATCTGATGCCGCGCAGCGTTCCGATCTGATCGCGCGCAGTTGAAGCGGCTGATCGTTGGCTGTCGATGTCACCTATGTCGGTGATGTGGTCAAGCTGCAGTTGGCGTTGCGGGCCGGCGCATGGATTCGCCTTCGAGCTCGAGGCGGTGAGCGTTGTGGACGAGGCGGTCGAGGATCGCGTCGGCATAGGTCGGATCGTTGATCGTCTGATGCCAGCGGGCCACCGGGAGCTGACTGGTGACGAGCGTGGAGCGTTGACCGTAGCGATCTTCCAGGATCTCGAGCAGATGGTGCCGGGCGTTGCCATCGAGCGGCTGCAGGCCCCAGTCGTCCAGGATGAGCAGTTCGACCCTGGCGAGGCTCTTCATCCGAGCGGTAATACGTCCATCGCCTTTGGCTACCGTCAGCTCATCGATGAGCCGCGGCAGGCGGGTGTAGAGGACCGAGCGATTGTCGCGGCAAGCCTTGTGACCGATCGCGCACGCGAGCCAGCTTTTGCCGATGCCGGTTGGCCCGATGATGGCGCAGTTTTCGTGACGGGCGATCCAGTCACCTTTGAGCAGCATGTCGAGCAGCCGGCGGTCAAGACCACGAGGAGCCCGATGATCGATGTCCTCAGGGACGGCACGGTGGCGCAGTTTGGCGTGTCGCAGGCGCAAGGCCAGTCGCCGATCGTTTCGGTAGGTCGCCTCGTGGTCGAGGAGCAATGCCAGCCATTCGGCGTGGCTGAGGCTGGTGGTCTCGTCGTTGGCTGCCAGGTCGGCAAAGGCCTTTGCCATGCCGTCCAGGCCGAGCTGGCCTAGCAGGTCGAGTGTGGGGTGCTTCAGCATTGATGCTCCTTCAGTTGTAATAGCTCGAGCCACGGATGTTGGAGTGGATGATCGGCTCTTGCTCGGGGGATTGAGGGACAGGCACCTGATCAAGGCCCTTCTCGAGGATCGACTTGATCGAGGGGTAGTTGCGCGCCTGGATCTCCAGGGCACGTAGCGCCGCTGCCTCGAGGCGCTGGGTGCCGAAGCGCTTTTCGAGCCCGATGATGCCAAGGCACGAGCGGTAGCCCTGCTCAGGGTGGGGCCGCGCCTCGATGACCTTCTCGACCAGCAGGGAGAGCATCGGTCCGATCCGCTCCGCCTCCTTGCGGATCTTTGCCGGCGTCCACTCGCCATAGCGGCGATGGCTGGAGGGCATGTGCTCGGGGATAGTGGTGTGCCGGCCGTTGCCGCTGCCGCGCATGTGCACAGCGATGCGCTCGCCTCTCAGGAAGATCTCCACCGTGCGAGCGGTAAGCCGGGCTTCGACCTCGCGGCGGGCGAAACGATGCGGCACCGAGTAGTGATGCCGCTCGATCGCGATATGATAATCGAGCCCGACGCGGCAGCGGCGCCATTCAGCATGCACCCAAGGCTCTGCCGGCAGCGGCTTCAGGTTTGGAGCATCGACCTCCTCGAACAGCTGGCGACGCGTTTTGGCAAACTGGCGCAGCACTCGCCGGTCGTTGAGATCGGCCATGCACTCGGCGATCGCGGCGTTGACCTCAGCAAGGCTGTAGAAGATCTGGTTGCGCAACCTGCCCAGCAGCCAGCGCTCGACGATCCCGACGCAGGCTTCGACCTTGGCCTTGTCGCGCGGCTTGCGCGGCCGCGCCGGCAGCACTGCCGTGCCGTAATGACGCGCCATATCGGTGTAGCTGCGGTTGATCTGAGGATCAAAGTGGCAGGCCTTGATCACCGCCACTTTCGCATTGTCAGGTACGAGCAGCTGCGGCACGCCGCCGAAGAAAGCGAGAGCGGCATTGTTGCCCTCGACCCAGTCGGAAAACTGCTCGGTCCACGTCGCCAGCGCGAACGACAAACTGGAGCCGCCCATCACGGCGACGAAGATGTGGGCGCCGCGCACCTCGCCAGTCCGCCGGTTGATCACGACGGGCACCGTGTCGCCGGCATAGTCGAGAAACAGCCGCTCGCCGCCAGCATGGCTCTGGCGCATCACCAGCGGCAAGCGTCCTTCCCAGCGGCGAAACAGATCGCAAAAGCGGCTGTAGCGATACCCGTCCGGAGCTTGCGCGTTGTACTCCTCCCAGAGCACCTGCAGCGTCACGTGCTTGCGCTTCAGCTCGCGGGCCACCACCGACCAATCCGGCTCGGCCAGCCTGCGCCGCCCCGGCTTGATCCCGCACACACCATAGAGGCGCTCCTCCAGATCCGTATCGCTGATCTCGGCCGGCAATGGCCAGGAAAGCCCTGACTGCCGGAACCGCTTCACCGTATCGCGCACCGTCGTCGCGCTGGTGCCCACGAGCTCGGCGGCCGAACGCGTCGAGAGCCTCGCATCCAGGCTCAGTCTCAAGATCTCGCGCACGTGGCGCATCACAACCCTCCTCGTCGGCATTCCAATCCTCCTGGCTGCTCAGCCAGGGAACTGGTCCCAACGATCAGGCCTCACGTCATCCCAAACTGCGCGCGATCATCTCGGAATGCTGCGCGGGTAATGCTCGGAACCCTGCGCGCGATCATGTCGGATTGCTGCGCGCCATCAAATCGGAATGGTGCGCGCGATCACCCCGGAATCCGCAAAGGGCCGGGCCGAGCGGGCGAATGGGACGTTACAGGACCGCCTGGTCAAGGCGATGCGGCTCGAGGAAATCTCGACGATCGCCGAGGCCAACGCGTTCCTGCCGGGGCATATGGCACGCCACAACGAGCGCTTCGCCAAGCCGCCGTTCGATCCGCGCGACCTGCACCGTCCCCTCGCCCTGCACGACGATCTTCGCGCCGAGATGGTCTGGCGCGAGCAGCGGACGGTGACCGCGGCGCTGACGCTGCACTACAACAAGGCGCTGTTTATCCTGGATACGACCGCAGTCAGTCGGCCGCTCGCGGGTAGCCGGCATCATGTCTCAACCGCCTGCAACAAGGCTGTCTTGGAAGAATTACCGACGCTGTTGGCTTGGTCCGCCTTAAGAATTCTTCGCGATGCGCGCTTTACAGAGGCGGCCCCCACGGCGGTGAGAATATACCCCTCGCCCCAAACTGTCTCAAGTGGATCGTCGAGCCCCGCTGCCTCGAAGCTATTACGTATCTCCCACACGTACACCTTGAGAGCCCCAGGCGTCGTATCGATAGCGTCGACTAAATCTTCTCGCCTGTGCAGACAATCAGGCGCACTTGCGAGCTTTTGGAGAAGACTTGCTGCGGGCCGACGCAGGTTGAGATTGTGCTGAAGGCTCATCCTTGCGCAGATGTTTTGCGTGGGTGCATTCTCTTCGAACCAATCCAGTTCGTCGGCCAGCGCTTCGCACCAATCCACGATCAATTTTCTCGAGCGGCAGCGCGTGGCCAGCCGCAAAAGGTCGGCAACGGTCGCGAAAGAGACCGTGGCCTCTGCGTCAAGCAAATGACCGAGACCTCGAGCGGAGGTTATCACGCTAGCCTCCCATCCACGCGACCACGGAAGCGGCCGTCGAAACGGCCGGCAAAGCCTGGTCTGAGCGCAAGACGTTCCCTGCCCGGCCGTCGGCTTCGGCCAATCCTGTGCCGTTACCCGTCGAGAACAAAGCGGCCAGCGCAAATGCCAGTCTGAACAGCGTCCACCACAGCAGAGCCGACCCGCCAACGATCACAAGGATCCTGACCACGCCAGGCGCCTCTTTTATCGGCGGCTGCGTAGGGCTGTCCCAATCACTCGTTGGGCAATAAGGGTCGACCGACACCAGCCACCGCGACCACTTTCCCGCGTCCCTGCCCGGCCCGCTCATCTGAGCAAATCCGATGCCGGAAGGCCGAGAATTCTGCCCAGACGACAGATGACCATTAGGGTTGGATTGGCCTCGGCCGCTTCGATGCCGCAAATATAAGTAGGGTCGAGACCAGTAAGGTGCCCAAGCTGCTCCTGGGTCATGCCAAGGCCCTTGCGGCGCTCACGCACATGTCGCGCAAGGACCTCCGCCTCCCTTGTCTCATGGAAACCCATCGCGGTCGCGGTCATTGAACGCTTCCGACATAGCGCTTGGACAGCTCGAGCGCAGCCATCCAACCCTCCGCTTGCTCGTGCGCCGCACCAAACGGGATGCGGGTGGAGCGCACCGGCTTGTCGTGCTGCCTGAAATAAAGAATTTCGAGGAAGGCGTTCTCTTCGACCCGCGACGCAGACCGGCTTCGGCTACCAAAAAGCCCGCTCCGGAAGCGCCCGCGCTCTGTGGCCGGTCTTAGGCGTCCCCTCGATAGAGGAATCCTGCGCTGGACAATCTCGCGCTCGACCTTCGCCGCAGCGATCTGCCAGCTCGACAAAAGCAGTTCGTCATAGCCGGTGGAATGATCGCACAAAAACAATTGGTCGCGTTGCACCAGTGCCGCGATCCCGGGAGTATCTTGAACCCAGCCATGCCAATCCATGACAGAATGAAATATGGCCCGGGACCGCAACCGATGGGCTACGCTTGTATAGCAGACCTTCCGCATCGGCCCGATCAGGAAGCGGCCCACAAGCCAGTTGATGACGCGCGCAACAAACGTCCCGCCCAGGAGAGCTATTGTAAGAGAACCGAGAACTGGCTGCCCGCGCGACAGACCACTCCAAAAAGCAATGCTCCCGAGCGCCAGACAGACGGCAAGGATCACCCGCGGCAACCAAGTGTCAGCCTGTCCGCCGTCAGCGCCAATGGCACAGATTTGAGGTTGTGATTTAAGGAGGATTTGGGCTTCGTCGTAGTGACGAAGGAACGCAGATGAAGCCCAAATCCTCCTATTCAAAATCGTCGGCGAAGGCCCCTGCGGAGCAGGTGGTGAAGGACATCCGGCGGCAGACGCGGCGCCACTTCTCGGCCGAGGACAAGATCCGCATCGTGCTCGAAGGTCTGCGCGGCGACGACAGCATCGCTGAACTGTGCCGCAAGGAGGGCATTGCCCAAAGCCTGTATTACACCTGGTCGAAGGAGTTCATGGAAGCGGGCAAGCGCCGCCTGGCGGGCGACACCGCCCGTGCCGCGACCACCGGTGAAGTGCAGGACCTGCGCCGCGAAGCCCGTGCCCTGAAGGAATGCGTGGCCGACCTGACGCTGGAAAACCGGTTGCTCAAAAAAAGCATGACCGCGGATGGGGGCGACGAAGAATGAGGTATCCCGCATCCGAGAAGCTCGAGATCATCAGGATCGTCGAGCAGGCGCACCTGCCCGCCAAGCGCACGCTGGACCAGCTCGGCATCCCTCGCCGGACGTTCTACCGCTGGTATGATCGCTACCTCGAGGGCGGGCCGGAAGCGCTGGAGGATCGGCCATCGGCGCCGAGCCGCGTGTGGAACCGCATCGGCGAGGACATCCAGGAGCAGATCGTCGAGATGGCGCTGGAGGCGACCGACCTCAGCCCCCGCGAACTGGCCGTGCGCTTCACAGATGAAAAGCGCTACTTCGTATCGGAAGCCACGGTTTACCGCCTGCTCAAAGCTCATGATCTGATCACCAGCCCGGCCTTCGTCGTAATCAAGGCTGCCGATGCGTTCCACACCAGGACTACCCGACCGAACGAGATGTGGCAGACCGACTTCACCTACTTCAAGATCATCGGCTGGGGCTGGATGTATCTGTCGACCGTGCTCGACGACTTCTCGCGCTACATCATCGCCTGGAAGCTGTGCACCAACATGCGCGCTGAGGACGTCACCGACACGCTGGACCTCGCCCTGGCGGCTTCCGGCTGCGGCAGCGCCACGGTGCTGCACAAGCCCCGGCTGCTCAGCGACAACGGCCCCAGTTACATCGCCGGCGAGCTGGCCGAATACATCGAGGCCAACAAGATGAGCCATGTACGCGGCGCCCCGTGCCATCCGCAGACCCAAGGCAAGATCGAGCGCTGGCACCAGACCTTGAAGAACCGCATCCTGCTGGAAAACTACTTCCTGCCCGGCGACCTTGAGGCCCAGATCGAGACCTTCGTCGAGCACTACAACCACCAGCGCTACCACGAGAGCCTGGCCAACGTGACACCCGCCGATGCCTACTTCGGCAGGGCGCCGACCATCATCAAACAGCGCGAAAGGATCAAGCGACAGACCATCGAATATCGGCGCTTGCAGCACCGCAAGACCGCCGCCTAACATCAAACCCCAGACGAGGCCCGCACTCCGCTAATCTACGCCGCGATCTGTGCCAAATGTTCTGACGACGGACAATGCTGCAAGTCAGGCCGTTGGATGATGGTAGTCTAATCCAATATCGGCAGCTGGGGCGCTCTGGGTGATCCGCCCCACCGACACATAGGTGACCCCGGTTTCCGCGATTTCGCGAATAGTGTCCAGCCGAACGCCTCCGGAAGCCTCTATGGGAACCCTCCCGGCCACGATTGCCACGGCCTTGCGCAGCATCGCCGGAGCCATGTTGTCGCATAACAGGCTATCCGCCCCGGCGGCGAGCGCCGGCTCGATTTGATCAAGATGATCCACTTCAACTTGCACCGGCAGATGGCTGATGGCTGATTTCGCCCGCGTCACGGAAGCAGCGATGCTGCCGGTTACGGCGATATGATTGTCCTTGATCAAAACGCCGTCGTCGAGCCGCATGCGATGATTGCGGGCACCGCCCATGCGCGCCGCATATTTTTCGATGACACGCAAGCCGGGGACGGTCTTGCGCGTATCGAGCAGCGTACAGCCCGTGCCGGCGATCCTGTCCACATATTCGCGGGTCATGGTCGCGATGCCGCTTAGATGCTGGAGAGTATTAAGCGCGGAGCGTTCCGCCGCGAGCATAGGCAAAGCCAATCCGTCAAGGCGCAACAATGGCTGCCCCGCAGCAACATGCGCTCCATCCGACACGAGGCAGTCGATCCGAACATCCTGGTCGAGCTTCTTAAAAAACGCCTCGGCTAAAGGCAGTCCCGCAACAACGATATCATGCCGGGGCGCGAGCACGGCGGTCAGGCGTGCTTCGCCGTCGATGGTGGCGCTGCTGGTCACATCGCCATGCGTACCAAGATCCTCGGCAAGCACATTTTCGATAAATAATGCAAGGGCGCGCTCATCTAGCCCCGCACGGTCGCAACTGATCATCAGGCTCCAACTTTCTTTACTTGGACTTGCTCGACATCCTTCGCCCGATAGCCGCAATCTGGCTCCGAGGCGATGATTTTGATCAAGCCCATTTCCCCTAAAGGTCGCACGAATTCCCGCCAGATTGCGCCGCTCAGGGCATCTTGACAATACTTCCATATCGATACATATTCAAATTCAAGTCGCCGTTCCGCAGGGCTGCGGGACATGGTCTTTAACGAGGTGCAGCATCAGTTCGAAGTCCCCCGCCGCGTTGTCGGTCGATCCGTCAGCGAGAGGCCGTGGCCTACTGACAGCGCGAACGCGGGTCAGTGCGGCGATGTTGCCTTTCGGCTCCGATTTTTTGGGAAGGCGAGATTCCGCGAGCATGGCGCATGGCGTTTACGGCCACTGCGAGAGCCGCTTCATGGCGGCTCGATATCCTCTGGGTCGGGGCGGGGGAGCAGATATTCGCCGGTACGCCGTGAATATCTGGATTTCATCTTATGCCGCGATGAGCGCGCGGAGCCCTGCCAATGCCTGCTGATATGTCGATTTTCGATGCTGGCGGCGTTTATCATGCGCTTACGGCACCGCGCATCGTGCGCGCCGCGATTGCGGATCATCTGGCCGATCCGACCTTCGGCATTCATCGACCCGTGCTGGATAGCGGCTGGGTCCATCAACCGAACATCTATACGGAGCAATGACATAATGAGCCGACTGAAGCTTTCCCTCGCGTGTTGGCGGTATGACCGCACCGAAGCCCTGGCTAATGGCACGGTACGCCCGGATGGCATCGACCTCAATTTCATGCCGATGGATGTCGAAGAGACTTTCTTTCGCATGTTGCGTAACCAGGAGTTCGACGTCGCAGAACTGTCGCTCTCTTCTTATTGCGTAACGCTCGGTCGCGATAACCCGCCATTCATCGCGATCCCGGTCTTCCCGTCGCGCTTCTTTCGTCACTCCTGCATCTTTGTGTCGGAAAAAAGCGGCATTCGTGAGCCCGCCGATCTGGTTGGCAAACGCATCGGCGTCCCGGAATATCAAATGACCGCACCAGTGTGGATACGGGGCATTCTTCAGGACGAATATGGCATCGATCCGGCCTCGGTCGTCTATCGCACCGGCGGTGAAGAGGAGCCTGGGCGTGAGGAAAAGCTGAAGCTTGACCTGCCTGAACGCTTCCGCCTGGAAGCGATCGGGCCGGAGCAGACACTGTCCCGGATGCTTGCTGATGGGGAGATTGACGCCCTCTACACCGCCCGGGCACCCTCAACCTTTTACTCCGAACCTGACAAGGTGCGGCGGCTGTTCCCGAATTTCGTCGAGGTGGAAAAGGCGTATTTTTCGAAAACGGGCATCTTCCCGATCATGCACGTCATTGCAATTCGCAGGGAGGTCTACGAACAGAACCGCTGGATCGCACAGGCGCTGTTCAAGGCGTTTAGCTTGGCACAGCGTGAAGCCTATGAGGATCTGATGATATCCGCCTCGCTCAAGACAATGTTGCCGTGGCAAATCGCGGCGGTCGAGGACACCATTGCAACATTGGGGCAACAATGGTGGCCCTATGGCGTCGATGCCAATCGCAACGTCATCGAAACATTCACGCGTTATCATCACGAGCAAGGTCTTTCCCCACGCCAGCTCAAGCTTGAGGAGCTTTTCGCACCCGAAACGTTCAGCGCGTTTCGGATATGATGGACGGCGATCGTTGACAACATGTCAGCCAGGCGACTATATGTTGTTCAACGAAGGGTCATTGGCGGTAGGAACGGATTTTCCGTATCGCTCGATAACTCGTATCGGCGTCAAATGCTTTTGAGCAGGCGACCGGTTATCTGGGGTAGAGTTGAAATTGACGTACTCGCCCGGTGACAGCTCCGGCGATGTTTGTGTTTATATAAAATAGTCGAGATGGAGATGGACCATGTCTGAAGATACAACGCCAATTTCACTTGGAAAGGCAAATGCCGCCGTCGCCCCGCTTCGCGTTAACGCGCTCGAATTTGGGCGAGTGGTTAACGCCACGCTGGTCCCGATGTTTCCCTATCTGCATCCGGGCGCCATCGTTCCCTGCTCGGTGGTGAATGTGGGCGGGCCGGGCCATCAGTGGCGAATGTTTCAGCATTATAACGACGTCGACGAAGTGTATACGTGCTTTGCCGCGCAGGGCGGCAACGCAAAATCTGGGCAAATCATGGCCGGCGCACGGACCCACTTCGTCAATGTCGCTCTTCAGGACGACAATGACGAAAACCAGTTCAACTTCTTGGTAGTGACGCAACGGCAGTGGGAAAAGCCTGAACCACAGGCCGAGTATCTGACGGTTGTTTGTGAACAGTGCCAGGAGCCTATCTACAAGCATAGCTATACGGCAGAAATTTCCGCCGCCGAAAAAGAGCTGGTGGAGCAGACCGGCGCAGTCGAGCCGCTGGCGACGCCTATCGAAACCGCGCGGCTCGGCCTGGGCTATAATGAGAGTGGCGACTTCGAGTGTAAGGAGTGCGGATATCTGAATGGCCCGTTTCCGCTCGAACAATGGGGCTGGCCGCGATATCTGGAGCAAAGTCGCGCGTCTTTGCAGGCTGCCGCACTCCTGAAGGCCGCATTTGCTACCGATAGGAAAGGTTGAACCGTGATCGAACGAGCACCCTTTAACGATCTTGCTAGTTTGAGTAGCAGAATTCGTCCACATGAAGAGGTACCGATACTTCTGGAGAATATCGACCCGCAGGTTCATGTCAGTCTGCTGGACCGGGACCAGCCATATTATCTGGTCTGTGAAAAAGACACTGTGATCGTTCTGTTGTCGGGATCGGCAAAGGTCAATTTCCGTGACTCATCCGTCAACTGGTTCGATATGAGGCCAAGCGATCACGTCTACGTTCCGGCATGGACGCCGCACCGGATCATGCTCGGCGAGGCCGGGCTATATTATCGCTACAAGGCTCGTGAAGCGGGTGTCGAGGGCCTTTTGTGGTATTGCGACTCCTGCGGTTCACCGGTGCATCAGCAGGTCTGGAGGACAGGATCGGAACTGCCGTCGAGCGCTTATGCCACTGCGATAGAGGCGTTCAATGCCGATGAAGACGGCAGGCGCTGCAAGTCGTGCGACATAGTTCTACCGCCCGTCGATCTGGCTGATCTACGCTGGGCCGAGAGTGCGGCAGGTGAATAGCGCGATGACCTCCGTTGTGGTTGAGCGGAAGATCCAGGCTGCGATCGACACCATGCTGTTCACTTTTTGCCGCCAAGACGAACAGGATTTTTCGCAGTGGAGCGCGGGTGCGCATGTAGACGTGGAAATCGCGGCCGGACTGACGCGGCAATATTCCTTATGCGGCTCCACCGAAGACGTCAGCCGATTGACGATAGCGGTCCAGCGCGACGCGAAGTCGCGCGGAGGCTCGGTCGCCATGTGCGATGCAGTCAATCTGGGGGACACATTGCAGATCAGCGCACCCCGCAATCATTTTGAACTCGATGGCGACGAGGCTCCGATTTTGCTGCTTGCCGGCGGAATCGGTATAACCCCGATTTACGCGATGGCCGCCGAGTTGAGCAGGGCGGGCAGGGGATTCGAGCTGCATTATTTTGTGCGAAGCAGGGAGCGAGCCGTATTTCTCGATGAAATGACATCGGGAAATTTCGCTGCAAGCTTCTCACTGCATCTAACCCGCGATCGCGCCACTACTCTCACGGACGTAGAAGAATTGCTCGACAACAGGCCTGCTGAGGCGGGCTTATATTTTTGCGG
The DNA here is from genome assembly GCF_028538045.1 of Sphingobium sp. AntQ-1. Taxonomy (NCBI): domain Bacteria; kingdom Pseudomonadati; phylum Pseudomonadota; class Alphaproteobacteria; order Sphingomonadales; family Sphingobiaceae; genus Sphingobium; species Sphingobium sp. AntQ-1. The sequence goes on along the minus strand of NZ_CP117160.1, from coordinate 115,906 downwards.
GCCGGATGGCTTCATGTCGATGGTCAGCGACGTCGCAGCCAGGAAATCCTGGCCGGCGGAACGCTTGCATAAGGAATTTTTCACTCCTCCGGCCGACGCACTCGCCCAACAAGGGGAGTCCCGCCCATTTTTGTTGCGCCTCGCAACGAGCGGGCGGGAACTGCCGGTTCCGGCTGATAAGACCGCGCTCGAAGTTCTGCGGGCTGCCGGGGTGCCGGTCCCGAGTTCCTGCGAACAAGGCACATGTGGTACTTGCGTCGTCAAGGTCCTGGACGGCGTGCCCGACAATCGCGATCATTTCCTGAGCGAGTATAATAAAAAATCCGGGAAGCGCGTGGCATTATGTGTGTCCCGTGCTCTATCCGAGACATTGACTATCGAGTTATAAGCAGGGTTAGTTGTTCAGGCCGGACATTCGATAGACCGGCCTATGTCCGAAGCGGCGCGAGCTTGCGTAGCAGCGTCGGTGGTTCGCCGATCGGCGGGAACGCGTCAATCATCAAACGACGCCCCCCTTGTATCCGCTCGTCTGGCCTTCACTTACAGGTGTTCCAGACTTGGCGCCCGACAGACAGCTATGCCCCGTCCCCCCCGCCGGCCAGCTCATGTCGCTCCAGGTGCTTGGGTGAACGACAGCTCCAGCCGGCAAAGCAGTAAGCGTGGCCTGAGCACCACAGTTAAGCGGCTTGGGCGACGTCTTGCTGGCTTGGATGCCAGTTCCAGGGCATGAGCTCATTCCAACGAGTAGCGGGCCAGTTGCCAGCGATCTTTTCGATGACATCGGCGATGTAGGCCTGCGGTTCGATGCCGTTGAGCTTGGCGGTTTCGATGACGGAATAGATGGCGGCAGCCCGTTCGCCGCCAGCCTTCGATCCGGCAAAGATCCAGTTCTTGCGGCCGATCGCTATCACATGTTCATTCTGCCCATGTCGGGCAGATGGTAAAGTTTCATTACCGTTGGCATCCATATTACGGCGGCCGTTTTCGGTATGAAGGCCGCGAGGATCGGGCCAGTGGTGCGATTGTCCGGGTAGAGATCAGGCCGGGCGAGATCATTCAGGTTTCGGAGTGGATGCTGGATAGGGCGTTTTGCGCTGGTATGGCGATGGGCGAACCGCGGATTGCGGTGACTGGCCTCGTGGAGCTTCATAGACTGCTTACCGATCGCGGTTTCAGGCAGACTTCGTCGGATGGTCTCACCCCCATCCAGGAGGCGCCCTGTGAAGGCATTACCACCACCCTCGACGTTACCGATGCTGGCCCGTCAGTTGAGCATGCCGCTCGATATGCCGCAGATTCGGGGCCTGACCGACGCGGAACGCAGCACGGTCGTCGCCAGGTTGGCGACCCTCCTGATGGCGGCGGCCGGCGTCGCGGCGAAGGAGCCGAGCGATGACGGGCAATAATCTCATTCCGGCCACGGTGCTTAATCGCAAAGCTGTCGTCTACGTTCGGCAGTCCACCCCGGGCCAGGTCCAGAACAACCTGGAGAGCCAGCGGCGTCAATATGAACTTGTCGATGTTGCGCGCCGCTGGGGGTTCCGTGATGTCGAAGTGATCGACGATGACCTCGGCCGTACCGCCAGTGGCGCTGCCGACCGCCCTGGTTTCGAACGACTGGTGAGCGGCCTGTGCACAGGTATGGTTGGTGCGGTGCTGTGCCTGGACGCATCGCGCTTTTCCCGTAATGGTCGAGACTGGCATCACCTTCTGGAACTGTGCGGCCTGGTGGAAGCGCGCGTGATCGATCTCGATGGCGTGTATGATCCTTGTCGACCGAATGATCGCTTGTTGTTGGGCATGAAGGGCAGCATCAGCGAGTTTGAGCTCGGCATTTTGCGAACGCGCATGCTCGACGCGGCGCGCGCCAAAGCACGACGGGGGGAACTGCGCCTCAGTGTTCCGATCGGCTATATCTGGCACCGCGATTATGGTCTGGGGTTTGATCCTGATCTTCGGGTGCAGGAGGCTATCCGCTTTATCTTTTCGCGCTTCCGCGAGCTTGGTAGCGCCCGCCAGGTGCTGATTTCGCTCACCGAGGACAATTTCCATTTCCTCCGTCCTTCTGACGGGCGCAAAAGAGTGTCCTTCGATTGGGTGCCGCTTCGCTATCGGAGCGTCATTTCGATCCTGAAGAACCCGTTCTACGCTGGGGCGTACGCCTATGGCAAAAGTGAGAAGCGGACAGAGATTGTCGATGGCAGGGCTCGCAAAAGCTACGGCCACGGCAAGCCATTTGGAACGTGGGAAGTGCTGCTCCAGGAGCATCATGAAGGCTACATTGATTGGGCCGAGTTTGAGAGGAACCAGAGCCTTATTGCCGTCAATACCTTTGCAAAGAAAGGCGGCATCAAATCGGGTCGTGGCGGCCAGGCTTTGCTTGCTGGTCTGCTCACCTGTGGCCGATGTGGAAGGCGATTGTCTGTTTCCTATAGGGGGCGGCCAAGCCATCCCTATTATCAATGCAAAAGTATCAACCAAATGCTGGCCAAACCCCGATGCATGACTTTTGGCGCGTCTCGGATCGACCCTACTATTGGCAAAGAAATACTGAGCGCCGTAACGCCAATGGCAATCGAGGCCGCAATGGAAGCTGACCGGGTGCATCGGGATAATCTGGAAGAGCGACATCGCATGATGGAGCTGGACTTGCAGCAAGCGCGATACGAGGCATCTCTTGCTGAACGCCGCTATGCCGCTTGCGACCCTGACAACCGCCTGATCGCTGCTCAACTTGAGAAGAGTTGGGAATCCGCGCTTAGGCGCGTGGAAACCTGTGAAGCTGCTTTGACGCAGGCAAGACAAATCGACGCGGGCATCCCAATCCCCGATTTCGCTGGCATTGCCACTGACTTGGAGGCTGCTTGGAGCGCACCAAACGTCGATACGCGGTGTCGCCAGCAACTCCTGCGCACTCTCGTGACTGATATCGTTGCCGATGTTGACGAAGAGCAACGTGAAGTCATTTTGACGATCCACTGGAAAGGTGGTCAACACTCTCAGCTGCGTAGCGACTGGCAGCAGGACTATGCGGAACAGGCCCGCCAGAGCCGCCGTGTCGCGCCAATGGCTGTGGGGGAATAGGGGTGGATATGACCGATGAGAATGCTGTGATGTTGACTGGCGACCGGCTCATCTACATGGCGAACCAAATCGCGCGGAACCTTGAAACGAAGGGGCGGGACGAGGCTGTGGCCGCGACTGTTGACCATATCGCCCGATTTTGGGACCCACAAATGCGGCGGCGGATTGTGGAACTGGCGGCTGAAAGGCCTGATACGCTGTCACCGATCGCGGCGGAGGCCGTACGCCGAACCCGCGCTTGACCGGCAGGCTGCGATTGTCGCCGCGGTACACATTTCGGTCAGATCGGTGATGTGTTCACGATCGTCGCCACATGACGCCGTCCGTCAAATAATCCTCACCGCCGCCTGAACTCTTTCCTGAAGGTCAGGTTGTCGCGTTCCCAATCTCCGACACTGCGGCGGCCGCGGTCAAATGCACAAGCTGCATAGGGTCAGGAGATCAATCGATACGGCCGGCGGCCGAAAGCCCTCTCCAGTGAGATCGGGAAACGTGCTTTATTCCGCTCCCAAGATCGCCAGGGCGGCCTCGATGACCGATTGCTTGTCCCGAACATGCAGCGCCCCGCCGCGCCGCTCGCTCCCACTCTGAACCTCGTCGTTGACCAGCGCGGCGACCAGCATGAGCAGCATGATGTTAATCCGGTCGTTCAGCCCTTTTTTGCGCGGCAGTCGCCGCCGCAGTTCACGAATGCAGGAGGCCGTGCCCGCATCCTTCCGGAACAGGCCGGACGGGAGCAGGCTGTTGCTGTGGTGGATCATCAGCATGGCCACGAAGCGGGTATGGCTGCGTGCAGCGTCGGTAGGGAGAGCAGGTGGTGGCGCGGGCGTGGCCAGCAGCTCGACCAGGCTGCGCACGCTCGGTTCGCCTGTCGCCTTCATAGCCGCGAGCGCCGCCAGACGGTGCTGGCTGAGCGCGGTGACCGCGTCATCGATCAATTCGTCGATCAGCCCGGATTTGGATCCGAAATAATAGTTGACCAGCGTCGTGTTGCGATAGCCCGCCGCCGCCATGATCTCCCGCGTGCCGACCGCGTTCAGCCCGCCTTCGGCAAACAGCGCCACCGCCACCGCCTTGATATGCGCGCGCTTGCCCTCCCGCTCCGGCGCTGCGGGGGTGGGGGGTGGGGCCTTGAGGAGGGGGGCGTCTATCGTCATGCCTCTTCCTCATAGCGGCCAGCGATTGACTCGACAATGCAGCTGCATTAGAAATTTCATGCAAGTGCATTAAAACCGCAGCCCTCCCGTCAGGAGCGAGAGCGCGGAGGAAAGGATGATCTGATGCTGGACCACCGCCGTGACGAGGAAGCCATTGTCTGGGCAGAGGCGCAGATGGGCGGGCGGGTCGTCGCGCGGGAGCGGCAGAACAGGTGGCGGCCGCACTGGACGCTCGACATGGACCTGGGCGTAGGCGGGGTGAAGAAGGTGCTGCTGCGCGGCTACCGCAATCCCGGCTATACCGAGATGGATCATAGCGGTTCGCGCGCGTTCCTGGCGCGGGAGGCGGACTTCCTCGCGGCGTTGCAGGACGTTCCGGTGAAGCTGCCGCGCTATTACGGGCAGAACCGCGACCTTGGCTGGATTCTGATGGAATTCCTGCCCGGCGAGACCGAACTCACCGCGCTGGAGGATGCCGACCGGCGCTTCACGATCTATAGGCAATATGTGGAGGAGCTGGCGAAGCTTCATGCTTATCCGCTCGACCGCATCGCCCTACCGAAAGTGGATGATGAAGGGTTTCAGAGCGATTTTATGCGTGTCGGCGTCGTTGATGGCCATCGGCAACGCGCATGCGCAGACTGCGCAATCCGCCGGACAAGCCGCCGATCAGGGTAATTCCTCACTCGACGACATTGTCGTTACCGCCCAGCGGCGCACGGAGCGATTGACGGATGTCCCGATCGCGATCACGGCGGTCACCAGCAATCAGCTATCGGGCGCCGGCGTCGCCGCCACGCAGCAGCTCGGTCAGGTCGTGCCGGGTCTGCGCCTCGACCTTTCGGGCGGTTTCTCCCAACCGACGTTGCGCGGCGTCGGCAGTTCCGTCGCGGGCGCCGGCCTCAATGCATCGGTGGCGACCTATGTTGACGGCTTTTATCGGCCGAGCCAGCTATCCAACAATTTCGACATCGCGGATGTGGAGTCCATCCAGGTGCTGAAAGGACCGCAGGGCACGCTGTTCGGAAAGAATGCCACGGGCGGAGCGATATTGGTCACGACGCTGGAGCCGACCTTTATCCCGTCACTCGACGTCAAGCTCAGCTATGGCCGCTTTAACGAGATCCGCACGTCGGCTGTGGCGTCCACCGGCATCACGGACACGCTGGCGGTCGGCTTTTCGGTCCAGCACCGCCGTAGCGACGGGTTCCAGTATAATCTGTTCACTGGCCGGAACGCCGACACCGCCGACAACTGGAACGCGCGCGCCAAGCTTCTGTTCAAGCCCACCTACACGCTGTCATTCCTGCTGACCTATGAGCACACGAGCATCAATGACAACTCGTCGGCGACTTACAGCGCCTATCGTGGTTACTCTCTTGCCAACGATCCTGCGGTCGTGGAGGCGCTGCTGCCGGGCACGCCGCTGCCGGTCGTCATCCCGCAGGAGCGGGGCATCGTGAATCTGAACGCGCCGCTCGCCTTCCGGGTCAACGCTGACGGAATCACCCTCCGCTCCCGGCTGGAGCTGGAAGGCGCCACCGTCACGTCCTACACAGGTTATCGCGACGAGAAGGTGCTGATCTCGCAGGATTATGACGCGACGGACCTGACCCTGTTCCACGGCGTGTTCCCGCCGGAGGAAAAGACCTTTTCCCAGGAACTGAACGTCGCGTCCAACGGCAGCTCCCCGCTGCAATATGTCGCGGGCCTGTTCTACTATAACGACAAGTCACGCTACCCGAGCTATCTGGCGACGTTTAACGGCGCAGCGCCGCTCAACGTGTTCGATGCGACCAACTATGCCGTCTCCTATGCCGCTTTCCTCGACGGCACCTACAATTTCAATGACAAGATTTATCTCACATTGGGTGCACGGTACAGTATCGACAAGCTGCGCGACAGATTCGCCGCATTCCCCCCGGCGCCCTATGATGGTGCCACCCGGACGTTCCGCGCCTTCACCCCACGCGCCGTGCTGCGCTACGCTATCGACCAGAATACCAGCATCTATGCCTCGGCCAGCCGCGGCAACAAGTCGGGCGTGTTCAATGCTACCGGCTTCAGCAAGGACGCCGTCGAGCCGGAACAGATCAACGCGTTCGAGGTCGGTTTCAAGATGTCGCGCCCGGGCGTGCGGTTCGAGACGTCGGCGTTCATGTATAATTTCAAGAACCTGCAGGTGAACCGCTTCACCAACACGGCATCGATCCTGGTCAATGCGGCCAAGGCGCGGATCTATGGCGGCGACTTCCAGCTGTCCGTAAAAGTCGCCGAACCGCTGCGCATCGAACTGGGGGGGGCCTATACCCATGCGCGCTATCAGGATTTCTCCGATGCACCCACCTATCTCGGCACCGGCTTTCCCGGCGATCCGATCCGCACCGCCAGCGTGGACGCCCGCAATTTTCAGATGACGCGCGCGCCCGACTGGACCGGCAACGCGGCGATTACCTACGAAACCGATCTGGGCGGCGGCCGCTTCCTAGCGACGGCGAGCTATTACCGCACCTCGCACTTCTACTTTGACGCGGGCCACCAGACAGAGCAGAAGGGCTATGGGCTGATGGCGGCTCGGGTGAACTGGACGACACCGGACGGGCACCTGACCGTAGGGGTGTATGGCGAGAACCTGACCGACACCAAATATCTGGCGCAGGTGCTTCAGGAGCCGCAGGCGATCCTTCAGCAATATGGTACGCCGCGCACCTATGGCGTGGCGCTGGAGGTGAAGTTCTGACGCTAATGCGCGATGTGCTGAGAAGTATTACGCGGCCCGGGGGTTGCTCGGGCTGCGTCGCCGTTGCGGTGACCCCAATGAAACTGCCGATAGCCGTTTACCGCATGCGTCAAAGCGAGCACTTCGACCCAAAATCACCTAATCGACGATCCTGTTCTCGCTAAATAGAGAAGTCACTATCTGTGCCATATAGAAATGTCCCACCTGTGAGTACAGCAGGGGCTGCGTGGAGCCATCGACACAGCGCAGCGCAGCCCCTGCTGATGCGCTGACCTGGGGGTAGTAGACCCATGGACCCACTGCGTTAGCAGTGGGCACGGTCATGTCCTCTGTACGAAGGCGAGCGTGCCGCGTTCGCGCAACGCCTCATCACTGAGCCGGGGACCACGCTTGAGCTTCGAGCCACCCAGTGTGCGCCGATCGATCTTTGGTGGCGGGTCTGGTTCGGGGAAAATATGCATAGGCTGGTCACGGCGGGCAGGGGCGTCGTTGTTGCGCTTGCGGTGATGCGGCATCATCGCCTGCATTTGTCTGGCCAGCAGCAAGGCTGCGTCCAGATGCTTGTTCTCTACAATCGCAGGTTGATTGACCTGCCGCATCTTGTCGAACTGGCGATAAGGCAGCACATGGCCCTCATGCTCGATCTCCAGTCGGCCGTCGGGATATTCGCAGACCGTGACCCGCTTGCGCGCCAGTTTTTGGCTGACATCGTTCGGCTCCAGAATGAACATCGCTTTGTTGTAATGCAGCGTCAGTGCCGCCGTCACCGTCCGCTGCTCACGCCAGACCATGATCGAACGCAGATCGTCATGCAGGGCGAGGGGGCGGTGCAGATCGCGAGCATCGAAGGCGGGGCGGGCGAACCGCTCGTTGTGCCGGGCCATATAGCTGTCGAGAAAGGCGTTGGCGTCCTCGATCGATGAAATGCCTTCCAGGCGCATCGCTTTGACCAGGCGATCCTGCAAGGTGGCGTTGGCCCGTTCGACCCGGCCCTTGGCCTGCGGCGAGTTGGCGCAGATGATCTCGATGTTCAACGCATCCAGCGCCCGCCCGAAATGGGTCATGCCATCGCCATTGGCTGTGGGCCTCGGATTGCGGAAGACAGTGTGTTTGTCGGAATAGAAGGCCACAGGCTTGCCGTGCTGTTCGATATACTCGCGCGTCGCTTCCATATAGGCGAAGGTGCTCTCGCTCTCGACCATCTTGAGATGCATCAGCTCGCTGGTCGCGTCATCGATATAGACGAGCAGGGTGCATTGCGGCCCGCGATCCTCAAACCACCAATGCTTCGAGCCGTCGATCTGGATCAGTTCACCCCGACAGTCCCGCCGATAACGCGGTTGATACGGGCGAGGGCGACGGGCATCGCGATCTTTCCAGAGCCCCGCTTTTATCATGAATTGGCGTAGCGTCTCGGAGGCTAGGTGGATATCGTGCCGCTCCGCCAGATACTCGCGGGCCAGGGTTGGCCCGAAATCATGATAATGCTCGCGCACGATCGCGACGACGCGCTCGCGGAAATTGTCATCATACCGTCGGTTGCTTGGCCGGCCACGCTTACACGAGACCAATCCTTCGGGACCAGCTGCATGTAATCGTGACAGCAGCCGAAATATCTGCCTTCGGCAAAGGCCCAATAGCGCTGACGCATCCTCAACACGCAGTTCGCCGCGCTCGACCCGCAGCAGCGTATCGTAACGGGAAAGCTCGCCGTGGCTCATGCCAATCACCATCATAAGCGCCAACTCCTGAATCAGGAGATGACCATGCCACCGATGAGCCGCGTGGTGACGTCGAGAGTGACATCTCTAACTAGCGGAGGGGTGACATTTCTATCTAGCGCTTACAGATCCTTTAATCGATAATAAGCATTATGTCTAATCCAGCGCTCATCGACGACCAGTTAAGCGGCGCTATCATCTTACTACTCAGGCCGGAGAACAAATTCGTTGAGCATCCTGATGAATCAGACATCCATCACTCTGGAGGCCCTGAATGGCGGTCGCACAAGGACAACCCACGTAGTCTCGGCGCGCCAGTGATCGAACAGACCGGATTTCACGATGATGTTCATCGGCCATGCGCGGCTGGATACTTTGCTACTCAGCGAGAAATGGATCGGGCAGATTTGATGCCCGATCCTTGAACACGGTGAACCTGTCACCTCAACGCTTTTGCGCACCGCAACATGCTGATCCTGTCAGGCCTCCAGCTGCTTTTCGAGGTCGCCCAGCACGCGATAACAATCGAGTACTTGGGCCACCGAGCTATTAGGCTCCCGGCCCTCGCGGATAGCGGCGATAAATTCGCGATCCTGCAGCTCGATGCCGTTCAAGGACACATCGACATGGCTGACATCGATCGGCTCTTCCTTGCCGTTCACCAGATCGTCATAGCGAGCAATGTAGGTCGCGGTGTCACCGATGTAGCGAAAGAAGGTGCCAAGCGGCCCGTCATTGTTGAACGACAGCGACAGGGTGCAGATCGCGCCCTTCTCGCTCCTGAGCTGGATCGACATGTCCATCGCGATGCCCAGTTCAGGGTGGATCGGCCCCTGGATGGCATTGGCCTGAACGATCTTGCCCGCCTGATAGGCGAACAGATCGACGGTGTGCGCGGCGTGGTGCCACAGCAGATGGTCGGTCCAGCTACGCGCCTCGCCCTTCGCATTGATATTCTTGCGGCGGAAAAAATAGGTTTGGACGTCCATCTGCTGGATGTTCAGTTCACCCGCAACGATCTTGTTATGCACATATTGATGGCTGGGATTGAAACGGCGGGTATGGCCGACCATGCAGACCAGGCCCGTCTCCTTCTGCTTGGCGACGACCGCCTCGGCATCCGCCCAGCTGTCGGCAAGCGGAATTTCGACCTGAACATGCTTGCCCGCCTCCATGCACGCAATCGCCTGGGATGCGTGCATCTGCGTGGGGGTGCAGAGGATTACGGCATCGACATCGTCGCGAGCCAGCGCATCGGCCAGCTCGGTCGAGCTGTGCCTAGCACCATATTTGGCGGCGACCGCCTCGGCCTGTTCGCTCCTGCGGCTGATGATCGACACGATTTCGACGCCGTCGATCTTCTTGAGGCCATCGAGATGTTTTTCGCCGAACGCGCCGGCGCCGGCCAGGGCTATACGCATGGGATACTCCTTGAAGCTGAAAGTCAGGCGACGGGTTCGAGCACGATATGCCCGACCGCGGTGTTGGAAGCGGGAACGTGATAATGACGATGAAGCGCTCGTACATCGCGGCCCAGTGCGCCGCGCATGATCAGCCACATGACCATTTCGATCCCCTCCGATCCGGTCTCGCGCAGATATTCAATGTGCGGGATATGGCGCAGCCGCTGCGGATCGTTGACCAGGTCGTCAAGGAAGCGATTGTCCCATTCCGCGTTGATCAGGCCGGCGCGCGGGCCCTGCAACTGGTGGCTCATGCCGCCCGTGCCCCAGATCTGCACGTTGATGTCCTCGGGGTAGCTTTCCACCGCACGCGCAATCGCCTCGCCCAGCGCGTAGCAGCGATTGCCCGACGGCGGCGGATAAGTGACGACATTGACCGCCAGGGGCACCACCTTGCACGGCCAGGCCGCAGGTTGGCCGAACATCAGGCTCAACGGCACGGTCAGGCCATGATCGACGTCCATCTTGTTGACCATCGTCATGTCGAATTCGTCCAGAATGCACGACTGGGCGATATGCCAGGCCAGATCTGGATCGCCGATCACGTCGGGCACCGGGCGTGGCCCCCAGCCCTCGTCCGCGCTCTTGTAGCGTTCGGCGCAGCCGATTGCGAAGGTGGGGATGAAGTTCATGTCGAAGGCGGTCGCATGATCGTTGAAGACAAGCACGACGACGTCGGGCTTCTCCGCCGCTTCCCATGCCCGCGTCCAGTCGAACCCGGCGAAGCAGTCTTTCCAGTAGGGTTCCTGCGTGCGGCCATGATCCATTGTCGCGCCCAGAGCGGGAATATGGCTGGAGGCTACACCTGCCGTTATGCGGGCCATCAATAAGGGTCCTTCTTGGAGCGCAAGCCGACCGGCGAGCGGCCGCCAGCGATCATCATCGCCTGATAATCTTCCGCGCTCATGCCGGTCATCGTGCCGACCGCCTGCAGGAAGCTGATTTCGTCAGTGAAGAAAATCTTGGCGAGAAAATAGATGTTGCCACCCTCATCCAGCGCGGCATTGTAATCGCGATCCAGCCCATGCGTCAATTGGCGTGCTGGGCGCAGTCAGCGTCGCCACCGCCTGTCTGATCGAAGGGTCGCCCGCAGCGGAGGTGGCTTCCATCCCTGACGGCCGCTCCAAGACGCTGTCGGTCGAACACCCCACGGGCGAAACGACCTGCGTCATGAAACTGGACGACGAGGGCCTGGTGACCAGCGCAGCAATGTTGCGGACCGCCCGCAAGCTGATGGACGGAGTAATATTCGCATGACCACCGATACTGCCCCGCGCATCACGAGCTGGCACGCCGCCCCGTCAGTCCCCGCCTTCACCCCGCCCCCCGGCGCGGTGGACGCGCATTGCCACGTGTTCGGCCCAATGGCGCAATTTCCCTTCAGTGCGAAGGCGAAATATCTGCCCGAGGATGCCGGGCCTGACATGCTGTTCGCGCTGCGTGACCGGCTGGGATTTTCGCGCAACGTCATCGTGCAGGCCAGCTGCCATGGCACCGATAACAGGGCCACTCTGAACGCCATCGCCAGATCCCAGGGTAAGGCGCGTGGCGTCGCCGTGGTCGATCCCGCCATCAGCGACGCCGATCTGGAGGCCCTGCACACCGGCGGCATTCGCGGCGTGCGTTTCAACTTCCTCAAGCGACTAGTCGATGACGCGCCCAAGGACAAGTTCCTGGAAATCGCGCGCCGCATCCAGCCGCTCGGCTGGCACGTCGTGATCTATTTCGAGGCCGATATTCTAGAAGAACTGCGCCCCTTCCTGGACGCCATTCCCACGCTGGTGGTGGTCGATCATATGGGCCGTCCCGATGTTACACAGGGACCGGGCGGCACCGACATGAAGGCGTTTCGCGCGCTGCTGGACAGCCGCGACGACATCTGGACCAAAGTGACCTGTCCCGATCGGCTCGATGCCAAGGGACCGCCCTGGGACGACTTCGCCAATGCCGTTCGCCCTCTGGTGGAAGATTATCCCGATCGCGTCCTGTGGGGCACCGACTGGCCGCACCCCAATATGCAGGACGCGATCCCCAACGACGGCGCACTGGTCGACATGATCCCGCGCATCGTCCCAACCGCCGCGCTTCAGCAAAAGCTGCTCGTCGATAACCCGATGCGCCTCTACTGGCCCGACTGCTAGGGACGGTCTTTGTCGTCGGCACGAATCCGGCACAGGTGACGAAGATACGCGCTACCCCGTTCGCCTCTTCCGCCCCACCCTGCCCGCCCAAGTAACGTTGTCATGGTCGGCCACGTTGACGTTGACAAAAGCGTCGCCCCCGCTTCCTCGTTCCAGCCGAAGATCGTACCGGGGCACTGCGCCGCCAGTAACCTGGTGGTCGCCTTCCCACGGTCACTTGGCCCTGCCGGTGACGATGGCGGCCACCTTCAATCTGCATCGCCTATTCTGCCGGCACCAGCTCGATCGCCATGGCAGTCGCTTCACCGCCGCCGATGCAAAGGCTGGCGACGCCGCGCTTGAGGCCGCGATGCTGCAACGCGCCCAGCAATGTCGCCAGTATCCGCGCGCCCGATGCGCCGATCGGATGGCCGAGCGCGGTTGCCCCGCCATTCACATTCAGCTTGTCCGCCGGAATGCCCAAATCCTTGGCGGCGATCATCGCGACCACGGCGAAGGCTTCGTTCACTTCGAACAAATCGACATCTTCCACCGACCAGCCGGCCTTCTCCAGCACCTTGCGCATGGCCGGAACCGGAGCGGTGGTGAAGGCGGCAGGTTCATGGGCATGCGCGCCTGTGGCGACCACGCGGGCGATGACCGGAAGGCCCAGCTTGTCCGCGACGCTCTGCCGGGCCATGACGAGCGCGGCGGCGCCATCCGAAATGGACGAAGCATTGGCGGCCGTAATCGTGCCGTCCTTGGCGAAGGCGGGCTTGAGCGAGGGGATCTTGTCCGGGCGCGCCTTGCCAGGCTGCTCGTCGGTATCGATGATAGTGTCGCCACCCCGGGCCGATATCGTAACCGGCGTGATTTCCTGGACGAACGCGCCGCTGGCGATCGCTTCATTGGCGCGGGACAGGGAGCGCAGTGCATAGGCATCCTGATCGGCGCGGCTGAACTGATAATCGCGCACGGCTTCCTCGGCGAAGACGCCCATCGCCTTGCCGGGTTCATAAGCGTCCTCAAGGCCATCCATCATCATCGTATCGATTATCCGGTCATGACCGATACGCGCGCCGGCACGATGCTTGGGCAGGGCAAAGGGCGCGTTGGTCATGCTCTCCATGCCCCCGGCAATGATCACGTCGGCGGCGCCTGCGCTGAGCGCCTCATGCGCCATGATCGCGGCTTGCATGCCTGAGCCGCACATCTTGTTGACGGTGGTCGCCTCCGTATTGAGGCCAAGCCCGGCACCCAGCGCCGCCTGCCGCGCGGGCGCCTGACCCAGTCCGGCCGGCAGAACGCAACCCATATAGATGCGATCGACCGCATCGGCGGCAACCCCTGCGCGCTCGACGGCGGCTCGGACGGCAGCAGCGCCCAGGTCCGTGGCCTTTAGCGGCGACAGTGCTCCCTGAAAGCCGCCCATGGGTGTCCGGGCATAGCCAGCGATGACGACAGGATCATGTGACATGACGTGAACTTCCTTCAAAGACGGCGCGCTATGACTATGCGCTGGATGGCGGATGTGCCCTCATAAATCTACCGTTTAATCCCCGGAGCACGGCGATCACCAGAAGCATCATACCCAAGGCACTGATTTCGAGCGGCAAATTTGCCGATAGGCACATCCGAATGCCATTATAACACCATTTCTTGCCCCTGCGTTTCGGACGCTGAGGACCGGTTCGTCCGTGACGACACCCTGCCCGGCGGCGCAGAGTGTTCTACTCAATGCCCAGCCATGCGGGCGATCGTGGTGCAATGCCGTCGACAAGTTGATTAACGCCGATGGCATGCCAGCCGATCCGGCTAAAAATGGATGCACTGACCGCGGCCCTGCTGCCGCTGATCTGCCTTCCAGGCCAATTTGGTCTTGGAAAAATAGCCGACCCCGGGCGGAACGCAATCAGGTGGGTGGATAATCTATCGCCTCAAGGTGGGGCGTCATCGCATCCGTTATGGCCTGTTCTCTGGCATGACGCGTCGCATATAGGCGTCGAATAGTGGCACGGTAAAAGCGGTTTCTCCATGCGCGGGGCTGTAAAGCATGCCCTTGACGATCAAACTGCTGCGAGTGGGCGCGACGCTCGACACTTTTACATCCATGGATTCGGCAACATCCCCTGATCGATGCGGGCCCGGGCCGAGATCCGCCATGGCCCGAAGATAGCGCTTCTCGCCCGGGGTCAACCTGTCAAAACGCACCCTGAAGAAGCTGGCGTCCAGTTCGGCCAGCGCGCTGGCTGTCGCCGCTTCGATATCCTCAGCCGTAATCGGCGAAGCATCCGCGACATCCCATCCATGCTTTCCCCACTCCTGGAGGAAATAGGGATAGCCTTGTGTCTGCGCGATTATTTTGTCCAGGGCCGCCGCCTCGATTGCCTCCTCTTCACGCTCGATCGGCAGGCGGATGGCATCTCGGGCAGCGTCACTATCAAGCGGCCCAACGGCCACAAATTCGAACAGACGCTCGGCGTAGGACTTCGCCCGCCCCATCTGCCCAAGCAGCTGCGGGAGCCCAGCGGCAAGCATCGTCACGGGCAATTGCTTCTGATTGGCGCGGTGAAGCGCGCTGATCAGCGCCGCCAATTGTTCTTCCGGCACATATTGCAGCTCGTCAATGACAAGGACAACCGCGCTTTTGCGCTCTCTGGCCGCTTCACCCACCGCGACGATCAGGTCCGCAAGATCCGCTTCCAGATCGCCGCTATCGGCGAGGCCAGGTTCAGGTTCGAAGTCCAGCGCGACTTCCAGGTCGTCATATTTGACCTTGAGCTTGGCAAAGCCGGCTAACGCCTGAAGCGCACGCTTCACTCCTGCAGACGCCTGTTTCACCCGGTCAAGCCGCAACAGGGATGCTCGTAATGCGGGGACAAGTATGCCGGGCAGTGACCGGTTCTCTGGTGCCTCAATCGCTACGATGACCATTCCCTCGGCCTCTGCTGCGTCTCGCATGGTCGATAGCAGCACGGTCTTGCCTACCCCGCGAAGACCATAGAGGATGCTGGGGCGGGCTGCCCTACCCATGCGGATTCGATCGAGAGCGACGGCATTGCGCTGGAGCAGAGCGCTGCGCCCTGCGAGTTCGGGCGGCGGTGTGCCAGCGCCGGGGGCGAACGGGTTCCTTCGAGCATCCATAGCAATGTTATGGCAGTTTATCGTTTTTTTGTAAACTGCGGTAACACCGCTTGAATTAGGACGGCCTGGTGATCGCTCCTAGACTTAAGGCTGCCTGCCGATGCAGTGCGCCCAACCAGACGTCATACCTGTCTCGACCTTACAACAAGGCCCATGGGATCGAGTAATTTGAGCGTGTTGGTATATGTAAAATCACTGCGCTTTGCAGCAGTTGCTGCTCTGTCCACATTCTCGCTGCAACGAGAATGTGGAAAACAGAGACTTATTTCAGCTGGTTGTTCGCGTGACTTGCTGCAGACCGATTACGAGAACCTGCAGGAGAGATCCATGCCCCTAGGCGATGCTCTCATCAAGCTCGACATTTTCATTCTGCTTCGCTCCCGCAGACTTTTCCTCGTCCGATACGTTGAGCAGTCGCCAATCTGTGGCCTTGGGCACGATGCCCTCGAACGACATAAGTTTGGCGTGCGGGATGCCAGTACCTGTGCCGATGGCGGGCTCACCCCTCGCAACAGCTTGCGCGGCGCGATACATCAAGGTTCGGAAGGTAAAGATCGCCTTGTCGCTCGATCCAAGCCGATCGTCGCCGCGGTCGGCGATCTTGCCCATCGATTCCCACATCGCCATGTCCTGCGCCGGGATGCCGTAGATGCCGGTGAAGTCACCCAACTTCATCGCTTCGCGATCCTGGAGATAGTTGTTTTCGAAGGTGCGGGTCTTCTTGAAAGTAATCGGCTCGACATCCTTGCCGATTTCGGCCCCGCAGAACTTGCGCCACGCATCCTGGGATATGCCTTTTTCAGGATGCCACGCAACCCAATAGAACATCACGTTCTCGTCATCGACCGGCACCAGCATCTGGCTGAGATGATATTGGTCGTTTGACGGAATGTGGACAGTATAAGGCGCGACGAAAAGGGTCATGCGGATATAATCAGTAGAGTCCGCATCGACGATCGGTTTGCGAATCGCTACATAGCGGAAACCGAAAGGTGTGCGCTGCACCTCAATACGAGGCGCCTTATCGGCGGTAGGACGCAGCCAGGCTGTTTCGGTCGCGGTCGAGCCACTCACTTCGGTCGCGGTCGGCATGTTGCTCGAATGCAGGCTGCTGCTATGAGCGGAATCTATCGAACCCTCCAGGACCTGCGCCCAGTTGCACGCTCCGTGCATCTTGACGATGCTGATCTTGTCGTTGGGCGCGACGGCCCAATTAGGCGGGTCGAAGGGCGTGACATTATCGGGATCGCCCATCCACACCCAGACGAAACCGCCGGATTCCTCAACGGGATAAGCTTTGGTCTTCATGGTGCTGCGCAGCTTCGCGTCGATCGGTTCGGACGACATATCGACGGCGTTGCCGTCTACATCGAACTTCCAGCCATGATAGAGGCACCGCAGTCCGCATTCCTCATTGCGGCCGAAAACAAGGGATGCGCGGCGATGGGGGCAAAACTCATCCAGCGCGCCGACACGGCCATTGGTATCGCGGAACACGACCATATCCTCGCCCAACAGGCGAACGCGCAACGGCGTCCCGTCCGGTTCGGCCACTTCCTCGATCATGCAGGCGGGCAGCCAGTGTGCACGCATGATGCGACCCATTGGTGCGGTGCCCTCAACGCGGCAGAGAAGGTCGTTCTGTTCAGGAGTCATTATTCCGCTTCTTCCTCGCTATCGCTATATACCGGGCAGCGCCTCGTCCCCTGGTGACGCCAGCTTGCAAATACTTCTACATGGATGTAACCTTCAGTTCAACCCCCGGCGCGGGCAAGGGAGCAGAATGAACGCAATCAACCTTGGAATCATTGGCCTCGGCCGGGGCTTCATGCTCACCCTCCCTGCCCTGAATGCACATCCCGGCGTCCGGCTGGCCGCCGCTTTCGACCTGCGCGCCGATGCCCTGGAACGGTTCGCTCAGGATTATGGGGGGACCACGCATGGCACTATCGAATCGCTGCTGGCAGACCCATCCATCCAGGCGGTTTACATAGCGACCCCGCATGAATTGCATGCAGAGCAGACGATCGCGGCGCTGCGCGCGGGAAAGCATGTGCTGGTCGAGAAGCCCATGGCGACATCGGTCGCGGATTGCGGAGCCATGGCGAGCGCCGCCGCCGCCGCCGGGCGCGTTCTGATGGTCGGCCCCAGCCATGGCTTCGACGAGCCGGTGCGGCAGGCGGCGGCGCTGGTGGCCTCTGGCCGCTATGGCCCGGTTCGGCTGGTCACAGCCTTCAATTTTACAGATTTTCTGTATCGGCTGCGCCGTCCTGAAGAATTGGACAGCGGCCGGGGCGGCGGCGTCGTCTATAGCCAAGC
This sequence comes from Sphingobium sp. AntQ-1, assembly GCF_028538045.1. Taxonomy (NCBI): domain Bacteria; kingdom Pseudomonadati; phylum Pseudomonadota; class Alphaproteobacteria; order Sphingomonadales; family Sphingobiaceae; genus Sphingobium; species Sphingobium sp. AntQ-1. The sequence goes on along the minus strand of NZ_CP117160.1, from coordinate 98,158 downwards.
CGCGCACCAGATTGACGTTGTGCGACGCATCATCGGGCGACCTGTCGCCTCCATCCGCGCTGTCACAGGCAACTGGGACGCCGATCGCCCGACCGAGGGTGCCTATGCTGCCTTCATGACGTTCCAAGGCGGCGCGGCCGCTACGCTCACCTATAGCGGCTATGGCCATTATGATAGCGACGCCCTGCTGGGATGGGTGTCGGAATTAGGTCAGGTCAAGGACCCGGCTCGGTATGGCGATGCGCGCCGGGCTCTGGCCGCGCTGACGGTCGCCGATGAAACGGACGCGAAGCTCGCGCGAACCTACGGCGCGCCGGGTGGCGCGCTGCCACCCTCAGCGCCGCACCACGAACATTTCGGTTTTGTTCTGGTCAGCTGCGAGCGGGCGGATATCAAATTGCTGCCCACCGGATTAGAGATTTACGCCGATGATGTGCGGGATCTCGTGCCCATCGCTCCGCCGAAGCTGGCGCGGGCAGCGGTTATCGATGATTTCGCGGAAGCCATTCTGTCGGGCATCAACCCCGTCCACGACGGGCAATGGGGCCTCGACACGGTAGCCTGCTGCGCTGCACTGATCGAGTCGAGCCGCCGCGCGACCGAACTGGATCCTCGATCGATGATCGCGGATTTTGCGCAGGGCAAAGGCATGAGGCCTTAGTCTACTGCTTGCCTGCCCCGATCAGGCGACTGCATCGCCCCCGCTCCTCGCGCGACTGAGGCGCCCCTCCAAGACGCCGGATGGGCGGGCGTTGCATCTGTCCGCACCCATATCGCCCAGCCCGAAATCGCTGGGCTGCGACGCTGCTGGGCAAGTCGTCATCTATTGCAGTTTCTTCTATAACGATGCATATTGGGGGCAAGATACATACGCTGGGGGACGGCATGTGCGAGTGAAGACTTGAGCATCGCGTTGCGAGCCGATTGATCGAGTCCATCTCCATTTTCTGACACCGTTTTTCAAATTGCATTGCCAGCCGGTTCTAGCTTTGGGAGATTATCGATTGACCCACCTTCTGCACATTAAGACAAGCATCTTTCATGATGAAGGCATGTCAACGATTTTGACCGATCAATTTGCTGGACCCTGGCTGGCGGCCGACAGCAGCAATGTGGTAACCATCCGTGACCTGGCATCCGCGCCAATCCCACATCTCGATATTGATGGCTTCAAGGCATTTGTCTCGCCGCCGGACATGCGGACGCCAGCGCAGTCGGCCATTGTCCAGCAGTCCGATATTTTGATCGCTGAACTGCGGGCCGCGGACATCGTTCTTATCGACGCACCAATGTACAACCTGTCGGTTCCTTCTGGTTTGAAGGCGTATCTCGACTATATTGTCGGCGCCGGAGAAACGTTCCAATATTCGCCCACCGGCCCGATAGGACTGCTGCCTGGCAAGACGGCAGTAATCGTTTCCACTCGCGGGGGGATTTATGGTCCGGATGACGACCTTGTTACCGCCTACCTCTCTCAAATATGCCGCTTCGTCGGATTCTCGGACCTGCACTTCGTCTATGCCGAAGGATTGGCCCTGGGCGAGGGTCCGCGGCAGGAAGGGATTGAGGCTGCGGAAAAACAAATTCTTGCGATCCTCGACACGTTGAGCGTCTCGACCAAATCCAATGACGAGATGCTGGTCAAATAACATAATCTCTCATTACGGATGAAAATGGAGAAGATCATGGCTGATGCGATAGAGCTCTCTAGACAGGTCGATAATCCGGATGTCCAGGGACCATTAATTACATCGATACACCATTTGACGATCAGGGCCGCGATGCCGAAGAAACGCGTCAGTTTTACGAGGATTTTCTCGGATTAGAACTGACCGGGGCATTTCCAACTTCGGTTGATCCTACCGGCAAGCCGGTCGATGCGCTCCATCTGTTTTTTCGAATGGCGGGCGGTGACTATCTGTCCTTCTATGATGTAGCGAACGAGGATCATGCTAACAGGTTCGATACTCTGACCCCTCTCGATTTTCATCTGGGCATGAAAGTCGCGACGCAAGGTGAGATGGAGGAGTGGATGGGCCGCCTTGAGAAAGCAAATATTCAAGGCATTGGGCCACTCGATCATGATTTCGTACGCTCTGTTTACTTCAAAGATCCCAACGGAGTCATGCTCGAGATCACCTACGAGGTTGCCGAGCACGAGAGCATTCTGGACAGGGAGCAGGCGCACTCCAAGGAAGCGCTTGCCGGATGGACAGTCAAAACCCAGGAGCGCAAGCAGCAACATCATAATCCATTCAGTTTGACCCGGTAACGATTTAGAGGATCAAGGCCATGACGACGGAAATCTCTGCATTGTCTGGGCAAAATCTGGATAATAAGGCTGGCCAGATGGCAAGATTGCTAATTTCTATGCAATTGTCCGGCATCAGCAGATCGCTACTTGCAAATACCTCTATAGCGATGTATCTAGAATTTGTCCGTCTGAAGCAAGGGGTACTCGGAAATAATTCGATGCCGAAGATTTGGAAAAAGGTCCGGATAGTTGGTCATAGCTTTTCGCGTAAACGCCATGATCTGATTGAAAATCTGACTTTTAACGCTTGGCTCCATGTGTCGGACGTTCCCTCGACTCGAAACTGCGTGATCAATCTAGACAGGTAGGTGTGGCTATGTAGATAAGATCGGTGCCATGACGATCGATCCGCAATCGGCTGAAATGAGCGGTGCAAAGTGAGCTGATCGGTGTTATGCCTGAATAAAATCTATTATGTGTCGTCAATATAGGCTGTTATTTAGGTATTGGCGCGGTACAATTAGTATCACGATTGTCCGCGTGAAATATAGTTCTCTTAACAGATAGAACTATCAATTACAGAACGCTTAATTAAATCTAATAAGCGTCAATCGTCATTTGGCTGTATAAGTAAACCGGCTTTATGATATAAAATGGGAGGTTTTAAATGACCAAGTGCCTTAGCGATGCGAAATACCTTGGAGCCGTTTCGCTTTTGGCGTGCCTTGCGGCGCAGCCGGCGGTTGCACAGACTGCCTCTGCTGGTCGCGCGGACACCGGCAGCGGAGGGCAAGTCAGCGATATCATCGTGACGGCCCAGAAGAGGAGCGAGAATGTTCAGCGCGTACCTGCTGCGGTGACTGCGCTCGGTGGCGAACTGCTTGTGCGGTCGGGCGTCTCGGATCTGGTTGCCGTGCAAAATTATGTGCCTTCAGTACGGTTCCAGACGCAAGGTTCGGCTGTCGAAATTTACATCCGCGGCATCGGGCAAACCTTCGAGGTTCCCAATTCCGAGCCGCCTACGGCGTTCAACTTCAACGGAATCTATCTCGCGCGCGAGCTTGCGAGCCAGCCGATGTACGATATCGCGCGGGTAGAAGTGCTGCCGGGGCCGCAGGGAACGCTTTATGGCCGAAGCGCCCTGGGCGGCGCAGTCAACATCATCACGGAACGCCCCTCTGATTCCCTTGAAACCAAGGGTGTAGTGGAATTGGGCAATTATGATCTGGTGCATGTAACGGGGATACAGAATCTGCCGGTTTCGGATAAGATGTCGGTTCGCGCCGCGGTGGATTACACGAACCGTGACGGCTATTTGAAAACCGGAGCTGGGGCGGTGGATGCCCTCAGCGGCAGACTGTCATTTCTGATCCAGCCGACGGACAATTTTACTGCTTTCCTTTTCGGTCAGCACACCAGGGGGCGTGGAGCCGGGCAGAATTTGGTCAATAAGGGTTTCAATCCCAATACTTTCCAGATCGACCGAGAATCATTCCTGAAAGACGACCCCTGGGACGACAGGCTCGATGCCCAGTATACCGGTCTTTCAGGTCCCGTCCGTGCAGTTCCGAAACGCTATAATGGCACGATCCTGGGCGGTCAGTTCGATTTGGATGTTGGCGACGATGCGACCATCACCTTCATACCGTCCTATGGTAAGCTTCGCTACCACGACATATTCTATATCACGGCGCTTCTTAATGACCTTAGTTACGATCTGGAGCAATATTCTGGTGAATTGCGGGCCAGCGGCAACACGGGCAATCTAAACTGGGTCGTAGGTCTAAATGCGTATCGAGCGACCAATTCGGTAAATCAGAGGCTGTCGCTGGGCCCCATTCCACTTAACTTCTACGATACCACCAATCGTTCAAAGGGTCTCGGCGCTTTCGTGCACCTAACGTACAGCCTAAGCGACTCGCTTCGTCTGCTCGCGGGCGGCCGGTATAGCGATGACAGCCGTAAAGGGTTCGGCCTGGCGACCGACTCTGCCGGGCTGAATACGATCCCCTGGGAGAACGCTGTCAGCTCCAGTCGTTTCGACTGGAAGGCGGGTATTGAATATGATGTTGCGCCGCGGGTGATGGCCTATGCCATTGCGCAGAGCGGGTATCAGCCGGCGACATACAACGCGGCTCCCAGCACTCCGACGGCCAGCGCCCTGGTAGATGCTCCGACTATTACCGCCTTTACTGCCGGTTTGAAGGGCCGGTTCCTGGATAACAAGCTGCAGGTCAATACCGAAGCCTTCTACTACATATATAAGGGACTGCCGCTGCAGGCATTCGATCTCCAGCTCCAGTTGAACGCAATCTTCAACGCTGAGCGTGTGGAGATTTATGGTAATCAGCTCGACGTGGTGTTCCAGCCGACCGCTAACGACAATCTGAAGCTCTCGGTTGGTTATCTTCATGCTCGCCAGACGGATGCCGTTACACCATCAGGCCTGGATGTTAGTGGGCTGCAGATGCAGAACGCGCCTGACTGGACGATAAGCGCGGGCTATTCGCACGACTTCCAGTTCAGCGGCGGCTATCTGCGAGCGGCCGTTGACAGCCGGTATGAATCATCATTCTTCGGGGACTATCTGCACACCGTCGGCGCCAGGCAAAAGGCGTATACGATGACCAACGCGTCACTGACATTCAACAGCAACGACAAGTGGAGCATTGGTGTCTGGATCAAAAATATCGAGAATGAAGCTGTGCAGGCGTCAACGGCATCCGGCGGTATTCCGGGGCCCGTTGCTGCAGCGCTCCAGGCGCCGCGCACGTTCGGCCTTCGGGCGACGTTCGGCTACTGATATCCGGCCATGAGTGAAGCGATCGCGCCATTGCCCGACAGGCTGACGTGATCGCTTCAACCTGGGCACCCCTATCAACGTGCTGCCCGGCGATGACAACGGGCTGACGAGAGCACGAGGTACGTCGTCGTCGGTCTGAGCGAGCCGTTTTCGGCTGTTCCTTGCCGGGGAGCGTTCGCGCCGGGCGCAGCTATTCCATGGCGGCACGCCGTTCGTGGAAGATCAGGCGGTCGATGTTGTAGACCAGGTTGGCGAGGCCGATCTTCACCTCGGCGCGGCGCAAGCCGATGGTGCGGATGAACAGCCCCATCTGGTCCTTCTGCCGGGCAAAGACGTGTTCGATGCGGGCGCGAACGGTGGAGCGTTTCGCGTTGGCTGCAGCGGTGTGGGGCGACATCGGCTTGCCCCTGGGCTTCTTGCGATGGATGCGGCTGACCCGGCCCATTGATTTCAGCCAGCCCTCGTTGGCGCGGCTGCGATAGGCGGTGTCGGCCCAGACGTCGGAGGCGGTGTTGTCGCGCGTCACCACGTCGCGCAGCATCCGCCCGTCGAAGCGCGCGCCATCGGTGACCTTGCCGCGACGGATGAAACCGTAGCGCCGGCAGATCGCGATGCTGCTCTTGTAGCCGAAGCTGGGGATGGCGATGTCGATCCCCGGCCGGCCATCGGGCAGCGCGCGGGCCTTGGCGAACTTCAGGGTCCAGCGCGCATCCGTATCCTTCTGCGCCGCCCTGGCCGGCTCGTCCGGCCAGATCTCCGCCGCGCTCCTGCCCGCCTTGATCGCTTGCCGCTCGGCTGCGGTGTTGCGCTGCTTGGGGGCAGCCACCAGCGTGGCGTCGACGATCTGTCCGCCCATCGGCAGATACCCCCGCTCACGCAGGGACCGGTCGAAGGCGGCGAACAGCGTGTCGATCGCGCCGGCGCGGGTCAGCTTCTCGCGGAACAGCCGGATCGTGTTCTCGTCCGGCGTGGCTGCACCAAGATCGAACCCCAGGAACCGCAGCCAACTCAAGCGATCACGGATCAGGAACTCCATCCGCGCATCGCTCACCGTGTTCTGCGCCGCCAGGATCAGCACCTTGAACATCGCCACCGGATCATAGGGCGGCCGGCCGCCCTTCGCGCCGTTGCCGTATGCCAACGCCTTCTCCAGCGCAGGCCGGAACAGCTCGAAATCCACCACCCGCGCCATCGTCTCCAGCGGGTCGCCGCAATCCGACAACCGCTTCAATTGGTCCGATAGTCCGAACAATCCCGCCTGACGCATCCACAGCCTCCATCGTCAGGCGCAGTGAATCATCTCCAGCCGGTTCACGCCAGGGTTATTGGGGGTGCCCACCTCTTTGAAACAGGAGACCTCGCTCCCGAATTCGCCACCATGCTGCCTTGCTCGGGATTGACGGCTTACGCTGCGCTCAAAAAAGTTGGTGTCGTCAAGGGTGCACAGCCAATCCTGCTGATCGGTGCGGGTGGCCTTGGTCTGATGTGCCTGGAGCTCATCAAAGCCCTGGGGGGAACGCCACCCGTAATTGTCGATATCAACCCGACGAAGCGCGAAGCTGCAAGGCTGGCGGGCGCAGCCGCCACGATCGATCCTGATGCGCCGGATGCCGTCGCCCAGATCGCGGCCTGTTGCAATGGCGCGCCGCAGGCCGTGATCGACTTCGTCGGCGCCGAAGCGACGGCGAACCTGGGTTTCGATGCCCTCGGCAAGGGAGGGATATTCGTGATTGTGGGGTTGTTCGGGGGCGCGGCGCCATGGCCGCTACCGATGATCGCCCTGAAGGTGGCGACTATTCGTGGTAGCTACACAGGGTCCCTTAATGATTTCAGCGAACTAATGGAACTGGCACGCAGTGGGTCAATTGCATCGATTCCCACGAAAACCCATCCGCTCGCGCAGGCTGAAGAGGTTCTGAATGCACTCGAACAAGGCAAGGTGATGGGACGGGCCCTTCTATTGCCTCACGAGTGTTAATTAATCGTTTTCACTATCAGGATGGAAAATATTTGGCATCTTTACCGGCTTTATTCGCTCGATTGACCGCAGCCGGGAGTTTTTCACAGGAAGAATAGTTCATGTACCCTGATACGCAACTTCTGATAGACGGGTCTTGGCGAGATGGCGCTACGGGACGACGGCTCCACGTCTTGGACCCGAGTAGCGGGAAGCAGATCGGCTGCGTCGCGGTCGCAGAAAAAGAGGATCTCGAAGCCGCCGTGGCTGCGGCCCGGCGCATGTTCGGCCCCTGGCGCGATGTGGGGGCGTTTGAACGCGCAGCGCTGTTACGCAGGGCCGCCACACTGCTCCGCGAGCGATGTGAAGCGCTGTCGCCTATCCTGACAATGGAAATGGGCAAACCGCTTGCGGAGGCCCGGGGAGAAATCCTCTCCTCCGCAGACCTGCTGGACTGGTTTGCAGGCGAGGGGCAGCGAGCATATGGCCGCGTGGTTCCCGCACGGTCGGCCAAGGTTAGCCAGATCGTATTGAAACAGCCGGTAGGCCCGGTGGCGGCGTTCACACCGTGGAATTTCCCGATGTCGCTGCTTGTCCGCAAGCTGGGCCCGGCTCTGGCCGTCGGTTGCACCGTCGTAGCAAAGCCTCCCGAAATTTCTCCTGCGGCACCAGCGGCGTTGGCGCGCGCGCTGATGGATGCGGGACTGCCGCAAGGCGTTCTCAACCTCGTCTACGGCGTGCCGCAGGACATAGCCAATTTTCTGATCCCTCATCCATCGATCCGCAAGGTCTCCTTCACCGGATCGGTGGAAGTGGGAAAGCAGCTTGCCGCTCTTGCCGGTATGCACATGAAACGTATCACGATGGAGCTGGGCGGACATAATCCGGCACTTGTCTTCGAAGACGCGGATATTGAGGAGGCGGCCCGTCAGCTTGCGGCGATGAAATTTCGCAACGCGGGGCAGGTGTGCATCTCGCCGACGCGTTTTCTGGTCCAGCGCAGCGTCTATTCACGCTTCGCAGAGGCATTCCGCCGTCATGTCGAAACGATCCGCGTCGGCGCCGGTCTGGACTCCCAGACCCAAATGGGTCCGCTGGTCAGCGCCGGTCGGCTGGCCGCGGTCTCGACGCTCGTCAGCGAAGCGACGAGTGAAGGCGCGCAGGTGGTCGCAGAAGGCGCAAGGGACGGGGCTGGCGAGGGCTGGTTCTTCAGTCCAATCGTGCTGGAGAATGTGGACATAGGGTCGCGGCTTCTCAATGAAGAGCCGTTCGGCCCCATCGCCATCATGCGTCCATTCGATACTATCGAAGAGGCGATCGAAGAGGCCAACCGCCTTGCTTACGGCCTTGCCGCTTATGCTTTCACCTCGTCGATCCGGATTTCCCAAATACTTCAGAACGAACTCGAAACTGGAACGTTGGCGATCAATCATACGATGCTCGGTCTACCGGAATTGCCCTTGGGCGGCGTCAAGGACTCTGGAATTGGGTCCGAAGGTGGCGCGGAGGCCATCGAAGCCTACCTGGTGACAAAGTTGGTCACGCAGGCTGCGATCTGATGCCGCCTTGATGAAAGCGGCCTCCTCCGTCCAGCACCCGGCCAGCCGAGGTCAACCATCCGGCAGGCCGCCCGCCTTCGTCAGAAACACACTGGGGGCGCCCCTAACTGGGCAACAGATACTTTAGTTGATGGGGTCATCACGACGGATCTCAAGGAAAAATAGCTTATCGGCGGTCGGAAAGAATATGTGATGGATTTTACCTCGATATCTAGAGCACTTCCACGATGACCGGAATCGGCGGGGGATTCCCAAGACGATGATCGTGTGATTCATAGCTGCCGAGTTGATGGAGGCAGCAATGGGTTGGCGGTCTGGGCAGAGCTACTCGCAGGATTTGCGTGATAGAGTGTTGAAGGCGGTGGATGGCGGAGTGCCGGTCCGGCAAGCGGCGGCGACGTTCCAGGTGAGCATCGCCTACATCTACAAGGCGTTGATCCGGCGTCGTGTGACCGGTGATGCAAGGATCAACCCGAGCCGCGGACACGCCCCGCGCAAGTTGTCGGGCGAGCAGGAGCTTGCGTTGGCGGCGCACATGCGCTCGCGGCCGGGGATCACGCTGGCGCAAGCCCAGGCGTGGCTGTTGGCCGAGTATGGCGTGGAGCTCAGCACCGGTGCGGTCTGGAATGCAGCCAGACGGCTTGGCCTGTCGTTTAAAAAAAGCGCTGCGAGCCGCAGAGCAGGATCGGCCGGACGTAGCGGCGCGCCGCAAGCTGTGGAGAGCAGCACAGCCCTTCCTGGACCCTGAAAGCCTCGTCTTCCTGGACGAGACCGGGGTAAACACGAAGATGGCGCGCCTCTATGGCTGGTCTCCGGTCGGCGAGCGCTGCCGCGACAAAGCACCGTTCGGGCATTGGAAAACGATGACCTTCGTCGCCGGGCTACGTCTCACCGGCATGACTGCACCCTGGGTGCTGGATCGCGCGATGGATGGGGATGCCTTCCGCACCTATGTCCAGCATGTCCTCGCGCCAACTCTCAAGCCGGGCGACGTTCTCGTCCTCGACAACCTGCCTGCCCACAAGGTCGCCGGCATCCGCGAGGCGATCGCCGCACGTCATGCCCAGATCTTCTACCTGCCACCCTACAGCCCCGATATGAACCCCATCGAGATGGCATTCTCCAAGCTCAAAGCCCTCCTACGCCAAGAGCCAGCGCGAAGCGTCGACGCACTCGTCAAACATATCGGCAGCTTGCTCGATCGCTTCCATCCTAACGAATGCGCCAACTTCTTCCACGCCGCCGGCTATCAACGGTCATCATGAAAATGCTCTAGCCTTCTCTCTCCACGGTCGGTCGCGATAATCGGTGCGTCAGCGGATCCTGGCCGCATTGGCGGCAGGCCGATCGCTGCCATGCTGAGGGCCGGCTATCGAGGCCAGATCATGCCGGTGAACCGGACGCGCCAACAGGTGCAGGGTCTGCCATGCTACTCTTCGGTAGATGCTCTGCCGGATGCGCCGGACACCGCGCTCATTGCCGTTCCAGCCGCAGATGTGGTCGAAATCGTGGAGGCGCTCGGCAAGCGCGGCTGTGGCACCGCAACATTATTTTCGTCCGGCTTTGCGGAAGCCGGCGAGACGGGACGCCTCGAACAGGCAAGGCTGCTTGAGACCGCCAAACGTTACGGAATGCGGCTTCTTGGCCTCAACACCCTGGGCGTGTTCAACGTCGAGAATTCTTATTACGGCACTTTCTCATCCTCGCTCGATGGCGGATTTCCCCTGCCCGGAAATATTGGGTTAGCAAGCCAGTCAGGCGCTTTTGGGGCACATATCGCTACTCTCGCGCGCGACCGGCACCTGGGTGCATCGGTGCTCATAACGACTGGCAACGAAGCTGATATAACTGTTGGAGAGGCGATCGGCTGGATGGCGCAAAGCTCCACGATCGACGTCATTTGCGCCTATCTTGAAGGCATCAACGAACCGGAAACCTTGCTTGCCGCCCTTGACGCCGCGCGCGCCGCAGGCAAGCCAGTTCTGGTAATGAAGGCGGGCCGTAGTCTGGTCGGCTCCCTGGCTGCGGCATCGCACACCGCATCCCTTACCGGTGATGCCGCGATCGCCGATGTCATGCTGCGCAGTCATGGCGCCATACTGGTGCGCGACAGCGAGCAGATGCTGGATTTCGCCTATGCCGCTCATCAAAAAATCTACCCGATCGATAAAGGCCTGGGCTTCGTCACAATCAGCGGGGGCGCAGGTATCGTAGCATCGGACGAGGCCGAGCGGCTGGGCATGCCAATGCCGCCCATGCCCGAAGATGCACAGACAGAACTCAAAACTCGGATGCCAATCTCGTCTCCAATCAATCCGCTGGATTGCACTGCGCAGGCTTTGAACGATCCAACATTGCTGACCACATTCATGCGCGCCGCCCTTGAAAGAGGCGGATATGGATCCGTCATCTGTTTTGTAACTTACGTCCTGGGCAATCGCGAGTTGGCCCGGATCATCCTCAAGGAAATGGCACCGCTGCGTGCAGCCTATCCAGATCGTCTCATCGCGTTCTGCGCGACCACGCCCGCTGATGTGCAGCGCCAGTTCGAGGATGCGGGGTTTCTGATGTTTCAGGAACCCAATCGTGCGGTGCGCTCGCTGCATGCCATGGGGCAGATAGGCAGCGAAATCGACGCGCCGCAGGCGCAGGCGCTTGCCCTCGGGGACTCCTGCGTCGAGCTCCCGGCCGAAAGCCCTGACGAGTACAACGCAAAGCTTCTCCTCACGGCGGAAGGTGTAATGGCCGCACCTGAAAAGCGTGCCGCCACTGAGGATGAGGCCGCCGTCGCAGCCAAGGAACTGGGCTTTCCGGTGGTGCTGAAGGTGCTGTCGGCAGACATTGTGCACAAGTCGGACATCGGCGGCGTACGACTGAACTTGAACGATGAAGCAGAGGTTCGCCTCGCGTATCGCGACATCAGCGCCACCGTACAAAAGCGCGTTCCGGGTACGAAAATCAACGGTATTCTGGTCGCCCGGCAAATATCCGGTGGGATTGAATGCTTTATGGGGATCAAGCAGGATCCCGGTTTTGGGCCCATGGCCGTTTTCGGGCTTGGCGGAATATTCGTCGAAATACTCAATGACGTGGTCATCCGCGCATGTCCATTCGATGAGGACGCCGCACGCGACATGATTGGCTCGATCAAGGCCTGTTCTATCCTCACCGGCGCTCGCGGCCGGCCGCCGGCGGACGTTGGTGCGCTTGCCAGCATGCTCTCACGCTTGTCGATTTTCGCGGCCAAGGCCGGCCCGCGTCTGAGTTCGATCGATCTTAATCCCGTAGTCGTCCAGCCGGGCAGCGGAGGCGCGTTCGCTCTGGATGCCGTCATACAGGTTACCGCTCACCCTGCCGAGGCAGTGATCCGATGACCATCGCCATAATCAGACCCAGCAGACTTGGCCGACGCCATTCACCATGGGAGACAATATGACGGAGATAACGAAAGAAGCCGACTTTTTGCGCGAGCTGTACCAGGAGTGGACCGATCGCTCGATAGCCGATCCCAATATGTCGCTAGCAGCGATGCGCAGCATGTTCGATGAATGGGGCAAGCCCACGTTCGAACCGGAAGGAGTGACATATCGGAGTGACGACTTGGGGGGCTGCAGCGCCCTTTGGGCATTGCCGGTCGACGCGGATGCGACCCGCGTTGCCCTTTATTTCCATGGAGGCGGCTTCGCTGTGGGCTCCGCCGACAGTCACCGCAAATTGGTCGGTCACCTGGCAAAGGCGCTGGGAATTACCGCCGTTGCTCTGGATTACAGACGGTCGCCGGAACATCCATTTCCGTCGCAGATCGAAGACAGCATCGCGGCATATCGCGCGTTGCTCGCGCGCGGGTTCAAACCGGCAAACATATTGACGGCCGGCGACAGCGCGGGGGCCAATCTCGCCATCTCCACGGTGATGAAGCTGCGGGATCTCGACCTTCCGCTCCCGGGGGCGGTGGTGGCGATCTCGCCATGGTTGGACATGGCGCTGCGCGGCAATACGATCGAAAAGAACGAGGCAACCGATGCGCTGGTAAAAATGCCGGTCCTCCAGGCCATGAGCGCGATGTTTCTGAATGGCGCTGATCCGCTGGACCCGTTGGCCAACCCCCTGGAGAATGATTTCACGGATTTTCCTCCCCTTTACATCAATGCCGGGTCTCTGGAGACCCTGCTGAGCGATTCCGAAACGTTGCGAGATAGGGTCCACGCCGCGGGCCGAAACGTTACGCTGACCATCGTCGAAGGCATGCAGCATGTATTTCCTGCCTTGGCGGGTCGAGCAGCCGAGGCGAACGAAGAGTTCGCACGCATGGGAAGTTGGTTCAGAAACCTCTCATCCGATTAGGCTGAACTGGACAGTAGTTTAGTCTATAAAGAAGGAATTTGTCCGTGGTTGATATCACCAATGCCGTACAGCTGCCGCAGGCAGATTTTGATGCAGTGGTCGTCGGAGCCGGATTTGCTGGCCTGTATGCCGTTCACAAGCTCCGAAACGAACAGGGTTTGCGCGTTCTAGGCTATGACAGCGCCAGCGACGTGGGAGGAACATGGTTTCACAACCGTTATCCCGGGGCACTGTCGGATACCGAAAGCTTTTGCTATCGCTACTCGTTCGACAAGGAACTACTTCAAGAGGGTAGTTGGACGGACCGATATCTCACCCAACCCGAAATACTTTCCTACCTCAACATGTTCGCGGACCGGTATGATCTACGCCGGTCCTACCAGTTCCGCAAGCGTATGACGGATGCCCGGTTCGACGAAGGGACTGGCCTGTGGTCCGTTGTGACCGACGACGGACGCACCGTAACAGCCAAATATCTCGTGTCGGCCCTGGGCGTTCTCTCTGCTGTAAACAAGCCGAGTATTCCGGGGGAAAACCGTTTCCGCGGCAAGATCATCCACACTGCTGACTGGCCAGCCGAACTTGACCTCGCAAACAAGCGGGTGGGCGTTGTCGGCACCGGATCGACCGGTGTCCAGGTTATTACCGCGCTGGCGCCGACGGTCGGTCATATGACCGTGTTCCAGCGCTCGCCCCAATATGTCGTCCCAATCGTAAACAGGCCCGAGCCCGGCGCCGTGATTGGCGAATATATCGACGATTATGATCAGATATGGGCGCAGATCCGGCAGTCGGCGGTTGCATTCGGCTTCGAGGAAAGCGTGGTTTCCGGCGAGTCAGTCAGCCCCGAAGAGCGGAACAGGGTGTTCGAAAGGGCATGGCAACGTGGCGGAGGGTTTCGATTCATGTTCGAAACTTTCTCCGATGTCGCGATCAGCCAGGAGACTAACGAAGCCGCAGCGGCATTCATCAGGATGAAGATCGCAGAAGTGGTCCAAGATCCGGAGACGAGGCGGAAACTGACCCCAACCGATCTTTACGCCAAGCGCCCCTTGTGCGCCACCGATTATTATGCAGTATATAATCGTGACAATGTTGCCCTGGTCGATGTGAAGGCCAATCCAATAGTCGAATTCACAGAGGAGGGAATTCTTCTCGGCAATGGCGATCTGCATGAGCTTGACGTCATGATAATGGCGACAGGCTTTGATGCCGTGGACGGCAACTACACGAAACTGAAGATAACCGGCCGTGAAGGCGTCATGATGAGTGAGAAATGGCGCGACGGACCGCTGGGCTATCTGGGCATGATGGAATCGGGATTCCCAAATCTGTTCATGGTCGTTGGGCCCAATGGACCATTTACAAATATACCGCCCACAATCGAAACGCAGGCGGATTGGATATCTGACCTTATCGCACATATGGAAGCATCGGGCGTCAAAAGCGCTGAACCGCGCCAGGACGCCGAGGATGTATGGGTGGAGACTTGTCGCGCAATTGCGGGTATGACTCTCTTCGCGAAAACAGATTCCTGGATTTTCGGCGCGAATATCCCTGGCAAAAAGGTCGGCGTCTATTTCTATATGGGAGGACTGGGCAATTATCGTGCTGAAATCGGCAAGGTGAAGGACGGCGGCTACCAGACACTCATGTTGTCGTAGTTCAATTCACTCGATATTGTCCTGTGTTTTAAATAAACAGAGATTTATCTGCGGGCCACCTTGCAGAATTATGACATGGAGAAATACAGGATCCGGCTAGTAGCCTATCGATCAGATATATCGTCCACCAAGCGATCCATTGGGATCGTCCTCGGCGATATGGTTGCTCCGATCGCCGAATTGGGCACCTTCTATGAGGACGTAGAAGGGTATCTCACCTTGGCGCGAGCTGCGACTAGCGGGACAATCCCGCTCGATGGCCTAATCCTCGCGCCCCCGGTCCCCGCCGATGCCAAGGTGATCTGTACCGCAATCAACTATGTTGCCCATGGCGGCGAGAGCAAGCTGCCTACGCCGACCTTTCCGAATCTGTTTGCCCGGTGGGCATCTGAGCTGGTGGCGGACGGCGACTGGATTGCGATTCCGCTGGTGGAACCTGAGGGTCTGGACTGGGAAGTCGAGCTGGCGGCGATCATCGGGACGCGGATATTGGATGCAGACCATGAACGCGCGGCATCGTCCATCCTGGGTTATACGGTTGCCAACGATATCTCCGCACGCGGATCCCAGATCAACGCAATGTCACTGAGCACCGGTCAGTGGGCGCTCGGCAAAAATCCTGACAAGAGCTGTGCGATCGGCAGCTTCGTGGAGACACCGGACAGCGTTGACGTCGGGAACCTCCACATCACCGCGACGGTCAACGGCGAAGTCATGCAGGACGCGACCACCGCCGACATGGTGTTCAGCGTCGAAGACCTCATCGTCTACATTTCTCTACATGTGACGTTGCGACCGGGCGATCTCATCTTGACAGGAACGCCGGAAGGCACTGGATTTGGCCTTAACCCGCGTCGCTACATGATGCCCGGATCGACAGTGACAGTCGCTGTGGATGGCGTGTGTTCGATCACGAATTCGATCGTGGACCATAGCTTCAGGAAATGAGGCTGGACAGTTGGGCGTGACAACTGTCGATCCATTATAATCAAAAATTGAGGAGTAGTAGGATGGCTGGAGTGGAACGGGAGCATGACAAGGCGGTATTGGTCGATACCACAATAGCTGACAGTGATCTGACCCGCGACGAAATCATCGCGCGTAACATCAAGGTCGTCGAGGCGCATTTTCACAACGAGACACCGGATTTGGTGCAGGCCGCTATTCAGCTTTACGCCGACGAGGTGACCTGGGAAGCGCCGACCCGGGGAATCGTGATGGACAACCGGGATGATATCCGGGCTGCTTATGAGGGAATTTTCAGGACCGTCACGTATCGTTCGTTCATCCCGCTGCGGCGGTTCGCGACCGAACAATTCGTTTTCGATGACCAGATCGCCCATTTGACTGTCGTAGGCGACGAGATGCCTAACCTGCCTTATCCAAAAGGTACGGACATGTCTGTCAGACTGGCGCATGTTTTTGAAATGAAAGATGGGAAGATCGTTCGTGAGATCGCCTATGAAATGTGGCGCAAAGGAGGGCGCTCCCAATGCAGTCGATTTCATCCCAGATGACGCACGCGAAGTCCGATTCGACACCGCCTCCTAGGGACAAATCACAGCCACTTAGGGTCGGAACTCATTGACTGAGTTGAAGATGCCTACGCGGCGAAATGGCCATGGCACCGCGTCGGTCGTAAAGCGTGTGAATGCTTCGTCGATCCTCGAGGCAAATCGACATGTTTTCGATGCGGTGTCGCTTTCGATCGCGCGATGGAGCCTGGCGAACGAGGCGACATCACGCCTATATCGACCAGCATAGCGGCGCCCGATCCGTTTTATGAACAGGCTGGCTGCTCAGCTATATATCAGCAGGCGGCCTTGCGCTCGCCTTTGCCCTGTTGAGTAGCTATGCGGTCGAGCAGCATATCACGGGCCATCGTGATTACACGCTTTTGTTGATTGCCGCCAGTCATCGTCAGCGACCGGATCATGAGGCCCCTGACAATGCTCCGAAGAAAGCAGATCGCATCGCGCGCGAATTCGTCATCAAGGCCCGTTTCCTTAAGAATATCGATCCACACATCCTCGTTTGGTTGGGCTTCCCTGCTGATCGTCTCTCTCGCCATCTGGGCGACCTTTAAATCCCTGGACCCGACGAGAGTCATGTCGAGCGCGAACTTGAAATTGTCACTGAAGAAAAATTGGCAGGCGTCGTCGATGACAAAATCGACTATGTCACTCGCGCTGCAGGACGGGTTCATCCTCATTTTGGCCACGCGGGCCTGTACCTCGTTCTTGGCGATGGCAAAGACGCGTACCAACGCGGCTGAAATCAGTTCATCTTTCGTTCTGAAATGATGCAGCTGTGCGCCACGCGACAAACCGGCGATCTCCATGACCTCGATCACCCGGAAGCCGGCATATCCGCGCTTGTTCATAAGTTCTATCGCGGCCGACAGAATGCGATTGCGTGTCTCTTCGCTTCGTTCACCCTGTGTTCTGCGCACGCGCATGTATGATCCCCAAATATGTGTTGCCGGTAGGTAACGCGGTGTCTTTGGGACGCATCTAAGGGAGAGCCGCGGCCGTGTCGATCCTATCGTTCCACGGCCATTTCACGAAAACCTAGTCGGGCAAGTTGGCACAGGACGACCGCCATTGCTGCTCCCAGCACCATGTACGTTGCCAGGCTTTTGCCAAGCGCCAGCTCGTTACCGAACAGATTTTCCTGCAATAACGCAACGGCGCTGGGGCCAAGGAATGTGGCGAGGCCCCCGACCAGCAGCCACATCGCGGCTGCCTTCCCGCGCCGCGCTCCGGAAACCACCAGCTGCAAGGAAGCGGCGGTCGCAGCAGCACTGCCCACAAGGATCATCAGCCCCAGGCCCAGCAACAGCAGCCCGGCGACGGCGTTCGGCACCAGATAGGCAGCGACGAGGGGAGCGGCGCTGAGCGGAATGATCATCAGCTGGTAGCGCAAATGGGCATCACGTATCCCCCTCTGGTAGAGCTTGTCGACGAGCCAGCCGTGGATCGGCAGCCCGAGCAACGGCCCGCCCATGATGGCCAGTCCGAACCATAATCCCGCCTCCGACACTGTCCAGCCATGGACGCGAAGCAGGAATGTCGGGGTCCAGCCCATGATCGCGGTAATCAGGCTCTGCGCAGCAATGAAACCGCCATGATGCCCCAGGAAATAACGCCAGTTCACCCTCATGAAATGGAGATATTCGCCGTAGCCGGGCTGGCGCTCCGTCACGCTTACATTTCTGCGCTTCGGTTCAGCGAAGGCGAAAACGAGGGAAGCGATCACCAGCCCGGGAAGGCCGATGATGACGAGGATTATCTGCCATCCGTGCATCGAATGACCAGCGATAATATAGTTCATGTCCGGGATGAAGAACATGGCCAGAGCGCCGCCGACGAGCAGCGCGATGCCTGCCCCCGCGCTTTGTCCCATAGCGTAGAACGATAGCGGCAGCGTGCGCCGATCGGGCGGGAAAGAGTCCGAAATGATCGATTGGGTGCTGGGCACAAGGGCCGCTTCACCTGCGCCGACGAGCGCCCTGGCGGCCAGCATGGTCGGAAAACTCCAAACCAGTCCACAGGCTGCAGTGGCTATACTCCATAGCGATACGCCCGCAAACATCACCTTGCGTCGGGAAAACCGATCGACAGCCCATCCCATCGGCAGTCCCATAAGCGAGAATGTAATCGCAAACACCCCGCCGTAAATCAGGCTGGCCTGAAAGTCGCTTATCTGGAGATAGGATTTTATATCATCCATGAACAGGGAGATGATGTTGCGATCAAGCAGCGAAACGATGCTGAGCAAGGTTAAAAAGCCGACCATGAACCAAGCCTGCCGCGGCGACTGCTCCTGTCCGGCGCCGTGAGGATCTGACATGGTCATTGCGGTCGCTTCCTTATGCACGGTTCGCTGCTCCGCTAAATGCTCTGTGGCCTGCCGCCGCGTCCCGGAATCGGCGGCTAAATCGGGTTTGGGGCCCGGATTAAAAATGGGACCGGGCCAATGCGATCAGTCTTTGGGCGAGGCGATCCTCAACATCCGGCTGTCCGATCAGGAAATGCGTCGCATCCGGCATCACCTCCCTATGCACACCCTCTGACCGGGCTTGCACATAGCTGTGGATGTAAGATGGAAGGACGATCTCGTCCTTTTCGAACTCGATCAGACACGCAGGAACCCTCGTGCGTCCCAGGCAGTCTGGTCCACTGGCCCTCGAATGGTCCAGACTCCACTGGCTGAGCCATGAACGCAAGGTGCTTAGCCGCCCCATGCTCAGATGTGCGTCGTTCAGCCGCCGGACCTGATCCGCCGTGCGGGCCTGCCGCCCGTTGGTATCCAGTGTCAGGTCGATGAAGCGGGGGTCTGCGCTGGTTCCATGAACAGTGAGGATCGCATCATTCGGCCCGTCGGACTGGTGAAGCGTGTCCAGCGTTGCTAGCGCGTAATCCGATATCCGGCGGTTGCGCGCTGTCTGCGCTGCCTTATACTCCTTCAACCACTCGCGATCATATGGAAGTTGGCGATCGGCAAAAAGGTCGAGCTCAGGGTTGCGAAGTGCAGGGTTGGCTTCATCGATGATGGCCGGGTCGAGCCAACTCGTCAGCGCCTCCGCCCGGCCGGGGTGAGCGGCCAGAAGAAATAGGGCGTCAGCCCTGTCGAGCGCGCCCATCTCGAAAGCGTCGCCATCAGGTGTCGTGGAAATGGTCGGGTTTTCGGCCTCCGCCTGATAGAGACAGGATAAGGATGCACCACCAGAATGTCCGGTTAGGACGATCTTCTCATACCCCTGCTCACGCAGGAACGCGACGCCCCTCCCCACATCCTGGACGCACCGCTCCATCAGCAGTTCAAGGTCGTTGTTGACATAGCGGGTGGTCATGCCGAACGCAGCCACGCCATGCCGCGCCAGATGATCCAAAAGGCCGTGCCTGCTAAAATCAGCAGTTGGGTGACAGAAAAGAAAAGCGATACGCTTGTCGCCCCTATCGTCGCACAGGCGCGCACTAAGATTGACAGGCATAGGCCTACCGCCGGCGGCGAATCTGGCGTCGGTACTGGAGGTGGTGATAGCCGACAATGTCACGGCCTTGCCGCGGTCGATAGACATCCTGCCTTTTCCTTATGGATATTGGAACGGCTAGCCGCTCAGACTGCAACCATTAACCTCGCCTTCAGTGATGCTCCCCAACTCTTCGAATGCGACCGCTTCTAGATGACGTCAACCCTGCAGGCTGGCGCTACCATGCTAGAACCGCCCGGCCGGCCCTCATCCCCATCTGCAAGGAAACATCAGCACCGATGAATCCTGGTAATGACGGCAGAAGGAACATGATCAACCGTCATTACTCACAACGCTGCCAGTCCGCGAAGGCAGACACAGCCTTTTACGCGGAAAGCGCATTGGAATTACGGCGCAACCACCGGTCACCACAACAACGGGAGCCACTCATCCGCTGATCTCAACCGCATATTCGCGTGTTACTGGTTGATTTCAACATAGGCCCATTCCCGTCACACCGCGCGACAAGAATTCGCTTATGGACACTATCACAACGCGATCAGTTTCTCGATATTAAATCGTCCACCCCATCGATGCTGATAATATCGGCGCGTACCCAGACATGCCCAACCTTATCAGCATCGACTTAAATCATGGATCGATCAGGCGGCGACCGAAACGGACACTTCCTCTTTCCGGAAGTGCGGCATGACCTCATCCCGGAACAGGGTATATGAACGCATCACCTCTTCCTGAGTCAGATTGCCGAAGGCGAACCGCGGAACAACATAATTGACATGCCCACCGGCCTCTTCGAGCTGCGCCTGCAGTTCGGCCCGTACGTAATCGGGCGTACCGAAGATCATCGCCTTGTTGTTGCGATAGGGTGAATCATCTCCGACGCCGCGCGAATGATCGTAGCGCCTCCACATCGAACTATGATTGTCGAACCAGCCCCCGAAACCGAATTCGCCGCGCGCTTCCGCCTCGCTCTGGCTATCGGCGAGGAATACGTGGCGCGTGATGCCCAGCTTTGTGGTGGGCGGGCCCTGCTCATGCGTTTCGTTCCATCCCTCCTGATAGATTTCCAGCAAGGCATTCACTTTGGCCGGATGCAGGATCGTCAGGATATGATCGCCCTTACGTCCGGCGTTACGCACCGCCTCGGGCCGCGCCGAAACGATCCACAACCCGCGATCGGCGAAAGGCCGATGCGGCTTCATGACCATGGGCACATCGAAAAAGCGATGATAATGGCCCCGGTGGGTGACGCTCTCGCCATCGAGCGCTTTCATGAGAATCTCGAAGTTCTCGGTCATCATGTCGCGCGCTTCGGTGGGATTGATACCGAACAATGACAATTCGTGCGGGACTACGCCCTGACCTATGCCGAACTCGACGCGACCATGCGAAAGCTGATCGAGCATGCCGATTTCCTCGGCAAGGCGAAGCGGGTGGTAAGTAGGAAGGACGAGAACGGTCGGGATCAGCTTCAACTGTGTCGTGAGCCGCGAGACAGCCGACAGAAATGCGACCGGCGATGATGCCAGCCCGTGCGGAGTGAAATGATGCTCCGTCAGATGATAGGCGTAAAACCCGTCCCTATCATACTGCGTGATCTGCTCGACGCGCTCGTCGAAAGTTTGATGGATGGGAATGGACTGAAAATCGATGTGATCGACGACGCCAAAATCCACTTTCATGACCTGCTCCTAATTTTCAGACTGATACACATCGGGAGCTTCATACTCCGCTGGTAGAAACAGTACTTACTGCATGTAGGTTGGAAAGGCAAGAGGAGTTTGCGTGATGGGGCATTGTTATCGTTGGCACTGCCCATATGTCGCGGCCGCAAGAAGCCACTGAAATTTCCGCCAAAAATGGAGTAACGAGCGTTTCGAGCCCGGCACTGACGAAGGCATGAGTATAGCGCAGCGCTCATGCGACCAGTTGCAGTGTTGCATATTCGTCAGCCAGACGTGGTGCAGCTTGGTCTCTGGCCGACAGCAGCGCCGACTCGCTTCCCAAGCTGGATTTTCGAACAGCCTTTATGCGGCTAAAGACGGGCGAGACGCAGTTCCTTGAGATGATCGGTCACGAAATCGATTCGATCATTTCCCCAAAAAATCTCGCTCCCGATGACGAAGCTCGGCACGCCGATCACACCGTCGGCCTGTGCCTCCTCCCAATTGGCCTTGAGAGCAGCGTGGTTGCGCGCGTCGTCGAAAGAGGACTCAAGCGCTGCGGGATCAAGACCGATGTCGGCGCCGATAGATTTCAACAACTGTCGATCACCGATATCGCGCCCGAATGCCCATTCCGCACGCATGACTTCAGTGATATAGGGTCTTAGCAACCCTTCCCTTTCCGCAAGCAGTGATCCAGCCGCTGCGTTTGTAGGGTCCGTGGTGGGTGGCGGGGGTACGAAGGGTATTCCCATCTTCGCAGCCCAGCGCGCAACATCTTGTCGCGCCAGAGGCACTTTGGCTTTAGCCCGTTCCGGCGGGGAGCGACCGTCCCAACCGCCAAGCGGCCTCCACACCATCTCGACGTGGAAATCATCTACGATATCGAACATCCGCTTGGAGGAGAGATAACAATAGATACTACGGAAATTGAAATAGAATTTCAGCGGAGCCGTTTTTTGGGTCATAGTCATGGTGCTGCGCTTTCGTGATTAGTTGACGCTGAAGCTCGCCTCACCAAGAGACTGCACGCTGCAGCGAACATGATCGCCGGACGACAGCGCTATCGCGGCGGTGGCCCCGCCCGTCATCACGATCCAGCCGGCCTGCAATTCCACCTCCTGCTGCATAGCAAGGCGGGCGGCTGCGGCGAGCGCACGCCCGGGATGCCCAAGGACGGCGGCGCTGGAGCCCACTTGCGCGGCCCGGCCGTTGAGTTCCAGAACAAAACCAAGGTTCGAACATTCAATCGTTGGAAGGCACCAGGACCCGGTAACGAAGCCCGACGACGATGTATTGTCGGCGACCACGTCCGGCAGATTGAATTTAAAGCCTTCGTACCGGCTATCGATGATTTCAATGGCGGGGGCGATTGCTTCTACAGCGGACATTGCCTCAAGCAGCGTCACCTTACCCGAAAGCGGCTTTTTCAGAAGAAAGGCAATCTCGGGCTCCGCCCTCGGATGGACATAAGTGTCCAGCGAGATCACGCCGCCATCCTCGACGCGCATCCCATCGGTCAGGCGCCCCCAGATGACGTCGGACAGCCCCATCTGGATTTGTTTGGCGCGGCTGGTGAAGCCCATCTTCACACCGATCAGCCGCTCGCCGCGCGCTTCGCGACGCCCGATGGATGCGGCCTGAACGATATAGCCTTCCTCCAATGTCAGATCATGACCGGTTGTGGAAAGCTGAGGGATTGCCGTGGCATGATGCGCCGCGTCATCGACGATCCGGGCAATGGCTGCATAGTCGCGCGTCATGCCGCAGTCTCCATTTTTGTCTTGAAGATGTCCAGCGCAGCCGTCGCCATATTGCGGCGATATTGGCTCCCGTTGATTATCAGGCCAGTGCCGATATTTCCCGGCACGATTATCGCAGCCTCGCTTTTTTTCATGTCAGTCGTCCGTTTCCTGAAATTACCGGTCAGCGCGACATGATCGCCCGGACGCTGCCGAGTCCGTTGATCCTCACTTCATATACCTCGCCCCGCTCTGCGGCGACCATGGGTCCCAGAGCGCCGGAAAGGATCGTGTCGCCCTCGCCAAGCGGACGGCCAACTTCGATCATCTTGCGCGCGAGCCATAGCGTTGCGTTAAGTGGATTGCCGAGGCAGGCAAGGCCTGCGCCCGTCGAAACCGCCTCGCCTCGATGCTCGACGACCATGCCGCAAAGCCGTAAATCTACCTGGGCGATCCGGCGGGGTGTGGTGCCAAGGACATAGAGGCCCGATGAAGCGTTGTCCGCGATCGTGTCAAAGATACCAATCTTCCAGTCGGCGATACGGCTGTCGACGATCTCTATCGCCGGGAGACAATATTCGACGGCATCGATCACGGACGTCAACGTGATATCGGAGCTGTCCAATGTCTTCCCGAGGACGAAAGCAATTTCACCCTCAAGCTTGGGCTGGAGCAGACGGCTATACGACACCTCTTCGCCATCGGCGATGGCCATGTCGGCGAAGAGAACACCAAAATCGGGCTGGTCGACGCCTAATTGAGCCTGCACCGCGCGCGATGTCAGGCCGATCTTGCGTCCGGCGAGCTTGCGCCCCGCCGCAATGGCATGGACGGTGTTGGCCTCTTGCACGGCATAGGCATCCGCAGTGGTGCAGCCGGGATAATCGGGCGTCAGTGGAAGGCAGGCCACGCCGCTTCGCTCGGCCTCCCTGATCCTTGCTGCGGCTTGTTCTATATCATGGTTCGACAATGTCATGATGGTGCCCGTCATAGCTTGATGCAGATATTTCGGAGTTCAGTGTAGAACTCCAGGCTGTGAACACCACCTTCGCGGCCGATCCCGGACTTTTTCGACCCGCCAAAGGGCGTGCGCAGGTCACGAAGGAACCAGCTGTTGACCCATGTCAGGCCACAGTCGATCTGGGCGGCCACCCTGTGGGCGCGAGAGAGATTTTCCGTCCAGATGGAACAGGCAAGGCCATATTCCGTGTCGTTCGCCAGCGCAACAACCTCGTCTTCGCTGTCGAACGGCATGATGCCGCAACAAGGACCGAATACCTCTTCGCGCATGATGGTGTGAGAATGATCGACGCCTGTCCAGATCGTCGGCTGCACCCAGGCGCCGTCCGTTCGATCGCCCGCCACCTCGGGAACCCCGCCGCCCGTGACCACCACGGCGCCGTCCTCGGCCGCGCGCCGGTAATAGCCCAGTACCTTTTGCTGATGTTCCTTGGAAATCAGCGGCCCCATGGCGATGCCAGGCTCAAACGAGGACCCGATCCTGATCGCTTCCGCCTCGGCCTTCAGCCGCGCCACGAAGGTGTCAAAAATAGGTCGCTCGACATAGACCCGTTCGGTGGCAAGGCAGACCTGCCCGCAATTGGCGAACACGGAACGGACCGTCCCCTCTATCGCCTTGTCCATATCGCAATCGGCAAACACGACCGCAGGGTTCTTTCCGCCCAGTTCGAACGAAATATCCCGTATATCATCGGCGCAGGCCTTCATGATCGCCGCGCCGGTCCGGGTCTCTCCGGTGAAGGTGATCGCGTCCACGCCGGGGTGGAGAGTCAGAAATTCACCCGCGCTGCCTGGCCCGAAGCCATGAATGACATTATAGACGCCGTGCGGAACACCGGCCGCGTTCATCACCTCACCGAGCAATGTTGTCGTGGTAGGCGTCTCTTCGGACGGCTTGACGACGACGGCATTACCACAGGCTAGCGCAGGCGCGACTTTCCAGGTCATCAGCAAAAGCGGCAGGTTCCAGGGCGAAATCACGCCGATGACCCCCTTGGGCGCCCGTATCGCGTAATTGATCGCGCCCAGACCATCGGGCGTGGGAGATTGAAATGCCTCTGTCGCCACATTGCCTACAAGATCGGCGAATATGCGGAAATTGGCCGCGCCCCGTGGAATGTCGATATGAGCCGCCAAGCTCCGCGGCTTTCCGGTATCAAGGCATTCGGCCTCTAGAAACTCGTCGAAACGGGCATCTATGCCGTCAGCCACCTTGTGCAAGATGGCCGATCGTTCGGCATTGCTCATCTTGGCCCACAGCTTTTGACCTTCGCGTGCGGCTTTAACTGCAGCGTCGACATCTTCCACCGCTGCTTCGCTGACGACGCTCAGCACCGACCCGTCAACAGGGTTCAAGTTATTGAAAAAGTGGTTCTTACGGCCCTCGACAGAGCGGCCGTTTATGAAGTTTAGCAGCTTGCGCATGTTGGCTCCTCGATTAACCGAAGCGCTAAAGCAATTTCGATATTTCGTCAATACGTCGATTTTTGACAATTCGTGCGAGCGAGTTGTAAGGTCTTCGATATGGACGATCATTCCCCCCAGACGCTGGTTGAGGCGGTTTATGCCCAGCTTCGGCAAGATATCATTCGTGGAAGGCTAGCGCCTGATTCGAAGCTGCGCATGTCGGACCTGCGCGAACGCTATAATGTCGGCGCCAGTCCATTGCGGGAGGCACTCAACCGGTTGATGTCTGGCGGCCTGGTGGCGGCGATCGGACAGAAGGGCTTCCATGTTCCACCGCTCTCTCATGCGGAGCTTCTGGACCTGACGGAGACGCGCATCCTAATCGAGACCGAAGCGCTGCGTCAAAGTATCGCAGCTGGCGACGACGCATGGGAATCTTCGGTCGAAGGCGCTTTTCATGCGCTCAGGAAAATCGAACTGGCCCCCGACTCCGACAGCGAGGAACGGGAAAAACGCAACCGCGCCTTCCATATGGCGCTGGTATCGGCCTGTCCGCTCAAGAAGTTGGTGAGCATTTTTGGGACGCTGTACGATCAGCACGAACGATACCGCGCCGCAGCCTTCAGGCTTAATCGGACGGACCGCGAAGTGCATCGGGAGCATAAGAAGATATGCGAGGCAGCGCTCACGCGTGATGCCGATCTGGCCACCAATGCGGCGCGAGATCATGTGCTGGTGACCGCGCAGCTCATCGAAGCGGAAATGCGCCGGGTACCGTTAGCCTGACTTGCGAGCCTTTGGTAAATCGTTATCGAACGTCCGTTTGATTAGGGGTCATAGATTAAATGGCCTCCTGCCTCTCTGATTATGGCGCTTGCCATTGACGGGTCCGAGTGGTAGAAAATCGTTGAACATCACAATTGTCGAAATTATATTTTAGGGGGTGGCTATGATCCTGGCCGACAAGGATGTCGGGCTGCGTGACAGCATCGGCTCTGAAGGTCTGACTTTCACCATTCGCCTTGTGGGCCGGGACACCGTTCTGCCCTGCCCCGCCGGCAGGACATTGCTGGAAGCCAGCCGGCGGAGCGAGGGGACGGCAGCTATTCCATCGGGATGCCGTGGCGGAGGATGTGGCGTATGCAGGGTGCAGGTCCTGGAAGGACTGTATAGCTGCGATCGGATGAGCCGGCGACAGGTGCCCGCCGAAGACGAGGCACGCGGCTTTGCGCTGGCATGCCAATTATATCCGCAAAGCGACCTGCTGGTAGGTTTGTGCGGAAAGCGTGAATAAAGGCGAGGTCCAAGAAACCTCCCTGACAATATTGGTATAGGAAGGATCTAAAGATGGCCATGAAAGGCGTATTGCGACCGGGATTTGTCCAATTGCGTGTCCTCGATATGGAAAAGGCGCTTTGGCATTATCAGAATATTCTTGGCCTCGAGATCGTTTCGCGGGACGCGGACGGACGGGTCTATCTAAGAGCGTTCGATGAATTCGATCGCCATTCTGTGGTGCTTCGGCCGGATGACGATGCAGGCATGGACTGCATGGGTTTCAAGTGCGAGAGCGAAGACTATCTCGACCAGTCGGCCGAGAAGCTTGCGGCTCTGAACGTGAAAACGGAATGGATCGAAGCGGGGGAGCAGCCCGGACTTGGCCGCCGTCTGCGGGTTCATATGCCGACCGGTCACCTGCTGGACTTCTACGCGGGCGCTGAACTGTCCGACGTCGGCCCCATGACGCACAATCCGGAACTGTACCGCAAACCTCCCGCAGGCGCGGGCGCGATCCGTTTCGATCATTGCCTCGTCTTTGGCCCCAATGTCGCTGAGGCTCATCATATTCTCAATACGGTGTTCGATTTCGTCGTGGCGGAAAAGCTTGATAATCCCGCAGGCGAACCACTGGCTCTGTTCATGAGCATTTCGACCAAGGCCCATGACATTGCGATCGTGGAACATCCCGAACCAGGCAAGTTCCATCACGCATCCTTCCTCGTCGAGGATTGGGCGGCAATCGGTCATGCTGCCGACTTGATGGCGCTTTACAATGTTGCGGTTGATATCGGCCCTACGCGCCACGGTATCACGCGGGGCAAGACGATTTATTTCTGGGATCCATCCGGCAATCGAAACGAGGTGTTTGCCGGCGGCTCCAGCTTCTATCCGGACAACCCGTTACGGACATGGGAAGCGGAAGAAGTTGGCAAAGCGATCTTCTATTATGAGAAGAAGCTGAACGAGACCTTCCTGCCAGTTCTGACATAGTCCGGATCGGTCATCCAGCGGCACGACCGCTGGATGACCTCGGGGACGAACCTCAGCTTCTCTTGGCGGCCTGACGACTAATCGGCCATTTCCCGCCGATCGATTCCGTCAGACTGCGACAACCGGCTTGAAGCACGCTGATAGCGTGCGTGTCGTCCGACGGCGGGAAGGCGCCATTGGCCAGCATTGTCACCACCACCGGCAACCTGCCCTGCAGATCAAAGACAGGGCAAGCCACGGCCCGTAGCCCCGGCGTCAGGTCGCCTGAAATCGTCGTAACCAGCGTCTGCTCGATCTCCGCGCGCCAATCGGTCAGGTTCACCGGCACGGCGCTGGGATCCGTCATCTCGTGCAATTTGCGTTGCCGCTCCATCTCCGCCGCATCGCCCAGCGCATAGAAGATCAGTCCAGTGGCTGACCGGAACAGCGGAAGTACGCCCCCTATCGCCAGCGACGTTATGACGGGGGGAGACCCCGGATACCAGCGCACAACCGTTGGACCGCCCGCCCCCATGACAGTGACCAGAAATGTGCGGCGCGTCCGCTCGACCATATCGGCTATGCATGTTTCAGCATTTGCGAAAACGTCGAGGCGTGACAGCGCCGCCAGACCGAGCCTGATCGCCCCCGCGTCGAGCTCGTAAAGACCCGCAGAACCATTCTGCTTGACCATACCGGCGCTCATCAGACTGCCCAGATAGCGATGGGTCTGGCTGGGCGACAGTTGAGCGCCCTGGGCGATCGCGGACAACGAGCAAGGGCCGGAAAAAGCGGCGACCGTGGTCAGAACCTCCAAGCCCGTTCCAACCGACTGGATGACGCGTCGTGTATTTACTTCCTTCGTCAACTGGATCCACCGCCTTTTATCGAACCGCGAAAATGACGCTCGCTCAATCCGATTTTGAACCACCGATCAAGAAGTCTTTGACCAAGCGGTTGAACTGCGTTGCCCGCTCGATCTGGGTCCAGTGCCCGCACTGACCAAAAATATGCAGATCCGACCGTTGCAGCAGGCCATTCAGCCGGATCGCATTGGAAACGGGAATGACCTGATCGTCACGTCCATGAACGATCAGTACCTCGTGCGGCAGCGCGGCGATGTCCTGTTCCGGGGTCGCGAGCGCTTCGATATGGGCCTGGCGCGGTTCCGGAAACAAGCTCGAGAAGCTCTCCTGATAGCCCGGACGGACACTCGCCTTGTATCGCGAGGCCACCAATTCGTCGCTGATCAACTGCTTGTTATGGGCAAAGATGCCAATCAGTTTGCGCATCTCCTCCATCGACGGCTGGTAGCCCCATACGGCATCGAGCCCGTAGGTGAGTTCGAAGCTGACGCCGACCGAACCCATCAGAACGAGCTTGTCCACACGCTCGGGATAGCGATGCGCGAAGGCAAGGGCGAGCCCCCCCCCGAACGAGTTGCCGACCAGATGAGTGCGTTCCAGTCCCCATGCGTCGAGGCAGCCAAGCAGATGGCCGATCCAGAAATCAAGGTCGTACCGAACTCCCGGCTTGCGCTCTGTATAGCCAAACCCCGCCATGTCGGGGGCAAGGACACGCAAGTGCGTGGACAGGCCGGGAAGAGTCAATCGCCAGTTCGCGTAGGCCGTCACACCCGGGCCCGATCCGTGGATCAGAACCACAGGCGGGCCCTCGCCTGCCTCGATATAGTTGGTCGCAATGCCCGCCGCCTGCATCGTCTTGCCCAGTTCGGGATTTTTGCTGTCGTCCATCGTCAACTCCGTAAGATCAGTAGCTTCAGACAAGGAAGGTCATATTGGGCATAAATGCGTCGTTATTCATCAGCACGACCTTCTTCTCCAATATCTTCCAGTCGTCACCCGATCGCGTCAGTCGGTAACGGGTGCGCCCGAACCAGTGCACCTCCCGCGTGGGTCGCCACTCGCCGAGTGAAAATGTCGAGCTTACCGTGGCGGAGTCATCGCCGCATGCTTCGATGACAATGTTGGACACGATGCGGACAAGCGCCGACCTTGGCGACTGCGCGTAGGCCGTTCCCCCTTCCAGTCGCCTCAACCGTTCGTTGATCTGGGGCTTTCGCTCGTAGATGATCGAGGTCATCTGGCGCGGATCGCCATCGGCTGCGTTGCACGGAACCCAGTACAGCATGTCGTCGTGCAGCATGTCGAACCAGTCGCGATAGCGATGCTCGTCCATGTACAATGCTTCGCGGTACAGAAACTGTTCGATCGACCTCGCAAGGTCGGGGCCGATAGCCGGATTCTGGACGCTCATGCCCCTTCTCCAGACTGCATATAGGTTAGCCACGTTTCGAGCTGAGCACGTTGCGGCAATTCGTCACCGATCTGTGCAATGATGGACCCGTCGCTATCCACGCGTTCACGACCCATGCCCCGCTGCATATTGAGCCACGGATCGAACGCACCGGCCAATCCGCGCTGGACACGCTCGAAAATCTCCATGTCATCGGGTGAACCAGCGCCCGCCGGGCCGTAAAACATTTCATGATGGCGCAACCGATGCTCGTTGATCGCGTCCGGCACGCCAGGAAGACGGATCTGGAGCATGATAACCTCCGTCTTGTCGACCGCGATCGGATTGATGATACGAACATGGGTGCCGATCAGCTGAAGGTTCGGGAACAAGCCCATATGGGGGTCTCCCCCCATCGCGATCAGCAACCGGGCGCGCTCCGTGCCGTAGGCCGCATGCATGTCCGCGACATATTGCTCGCCGCCTTCCAGCTTGCGGTAGGACTCGATGCGTTCTTCCACGCGCTCCAGTCGGTGGGCCGACAGGTCGAGCATGGTATGACCGCGCCCGTAATGCCGAGTCACCGATGGCCCGTCCAGCTCCCACGGATTGTCGAAATGCCCCTCGCCCGCCGCTGCGTATCGCGCCAGGACGGACTGGTGAAGGAAGCCGGGATGATAACCGTCCATCCCCAGATGCTTCCAGTTGCCGTTGTAGAATGTCTTGTAGGATCCGGCGTCCAGCGCGATCTCGCCGGTCGGCGAAAAATCGATCGCCAGATCGATGCCGTCGGTAGCGCGGCCCAGATGCTCGACCAGGCCCGGCCCATGGGTCGACCCGCTCGCGAACACGAACCCGCGATAGCTTTCGACCCGCGGCATCTTCGACAGGCCATAATCCTGGCGGCGGAAATCAGCGCCATAAGCATCCTGATCGGGTACGCCGATCAGCTTGCCGTCATTGGCGTAGGTCCAGCCATGATATGGACAGTGAAATCTGCTGGCTTTTCCTTCCTGCTCGCATACCACTGCACCGCGATGCCGGCAGCGATTGACGAGGACTTCAACGCTGCCATCCTTGGCACGCACGAAGATGACCGGCTGACGCCCGATCTGGCGCAGTCGGAACATACCCGGCTCGGCGATTTCCGATTCATGCCCGACAAACATCCAGCATTTCTGAAAAAGCCGGTCCATCTCCAACTCGAATATGTCCGGATCAGTATAGACATCAGCGTGAACCATGCCGTTCTTCACCATGTCTGCCGGCGACATTATGGTCATTTTTCCATTCCTTTTACAGCGCGCCTTAATGGGCCGCTGTTTGCGTTATCGGCCTCAGACAGAGGCGAGTTCGAATTGCCGGGCGGCTAATGCGCCCAATGTGGTCATGGCAGCGGTCGTCGATCCGGCCAGAACCTGTCCGGTTCCGGCGATGTCCATGGCGCTGCCGTGGGGAATGCCGATACGAATATAGGGCAGTCCCAGGAAAACGGTGCAGGAGCGGTCGAACGCTACGGTCTTGATCGCGATCTGACCCTGATCATGATACATGGTTATGATCGCGTCATATTCTCCATCGATACCCTGCCTGAATATGACGTCGGGAGAGATCGGTCCGATCGCATCGATGCCAGCGGCGGTCGCCGCCGCTATGGCCGGGGTGATTTCCTGCCGCTCTTCCTCGAACATCGCGTGGGGATTTAACCCCGCGACCCCGATACGCGGACGAGCGATGCCCCATTTTCGAAGGGAATCATTTAAAACCCGCAGGAGCGCGATTATATTGTCAGTCGTGACATGAGAGGCAACGTCCCGCAACCGGACATGCTCCGTGATCGGGACAACCCGAAGCCCGCCCCCGATCCGAAATTGCCAGGTCCCCGCCGGTTCAAATTCGGAACCGTCCATGGCGTATCCGGCGAGCTTCAGCGCGCTGCTGTCGAACGGGCCCATGACCAGCCCGGCCACCTGCCCGCTTTCAGCCAGATCGATCCCCATGCGCAGCCAGCGCAGCGCGGCTTGCGCCGCGTCAGCCGAAATTTGCCCGAACGCGAAGCGCGTGCTTATATCCTGTTCCGGACAAAGCAGGTTCACGACCTTGACGTCGTCGATCGCTTCGGTGGCTGAACTGATCGTCCGGACAGCCAAATCCAAACCACACAGCTCGATTGCGTGCTCGATCTGCCTTGCACTGCCAATCAGGACATGCCGGCCGAGCTGTTGCGGCTCCCCAGTCGCGAGCGCCTTCACGCAAACTTCTGGACCTACGCCCGCAGGATCTCCGATCACAGTTGCAACAACGGGCTTCATCTTGAAACTCCAGGGTAGATCACCGATAGTTTATTCCTTTATCCATTCCATGGCCTAATATGCAAACGAATCTGTGAGGTGAAATGGTTGATCCTGCTTTTTGTGATGAACTTCTGAGGCTTGCTGCTCGCGGCGTCGTAAGGGCCGGACTCAGTGGCCCTTACGGTCATATCAGCGTGCGGCTGGACGAACGTCATTTTCGCGTCACGCGTAGCACCGCCCTCAGCGCGATTGACGATCGGCATGACGGCATTACGGTGGATACCGTCAGCCAGCTGCCGCCCGGGGTTGCGGGCGAAGTGCGCCTGCATCAGCGAATCTATGCGGCCCGACCAGAAACAGCCGCCATCATTCGCTTCATATCCCCCAAGCTTCTCTCATTGTCGGCGATGGGGTTGGTCCCAGTGCCCAGGCACGGCTTCGGCGCGTATTTCTGGCCGCGTCCGGCCTTTTCTGCGAACCTGCAACTGGTACGTGACGACGCTGCCGCCGACGCAGCCTTCGCGGCGATGGGCGAGAGTTGCGCCCTCATCATGCGCGGGAATGGCGCCGTTGTCGCGGGGTCCGACGTCAAGGTCGCACTGGCGCTCGCAGTCAATCTTGAGGATGCAGCGCGGGTGGAGCTGGACGTGCTGCACGCCGGGCGTGCCGACGCGCCCGGCATGACCTTTGAAGAAGCCACGAAGCGGGCGACCTGGGAAGGCGATGTCGCCGAACGCCTCTGGATGCATTGGACCTCCTGACCCGGTCCGCCTCTTATTCGAAAACTGCGGTCACCTTTGTGGAGTTGAAGAGATATGTCTCGACCATGTCCGACCATGTGCAGCGTTTGCCAAGAGCATCCATGCCGCCCAGCAGCGCGAACCAGTTCAACAGCTCATGTTCGCCCGACGCCTCGATATCGGCGAGCGTCAATTGCGGCCAGCGTTGGTAATTCCCCTCGACCATAGCGTGATAGAGGTCGCGGTCGAGGTCGATATCTGGCTGCATGCGCCAGGTTCGATCGGTGAGAAAAGCGTGCGACCAGCTGGATGAGGCGATGATAGCCACCCGCCACTCGCTCTCTGCGCAGATCCGCGCGACTTGCGCGCCAAGTTCGAACACCCGTTGCGGCGACGGCGATGGCGGATCGAAAATGGTTTCCGTGTCCGAAAAGGCCGACAGAAAGCCTTTGTGGCTGATCACCAGCCTGCCGTAGCAGTTAATCTGGAAGGGGATAACGGGATAGTCGAAACCCCGACGATCATAATCCAGATATAATATGGAATTCAGGAAAGCGTGTGGCAGTCCGGGATGGTGGAGCGGCTTGTAAGCGTATGAGACGTCGAAGCTGCGAGTCAGTAACTCGCTGGCAATATGCCGCGCACCCTGGCGATGCCCGCGTACCAGAAGAGCGTGGTCGTGCGGCTCGCCCCAAATATTAGCCCGCGCCGCCTTGCCATGCGCATCGTCCGTGGCGAACATCGCTGATTCGGTGGCCTGTGCCCAGGGCCGGACTTCGCGGTCTTCATAGGCCATGATGCAAAATGGCGGTATGATCGTCTCGCGAAAATTTTCATATTGGTCATCGCCGAAAATCACCACGAAATCCGGATTAAAGGCGTCGATGGCCTCACGGGCCTTGCGCAGGCCGCGAAGCATGTCCGCGCGATGGCGGGCCGCAGCCGCAAGGCCTTTGTCCCCTCCCCATTCAGCCTGCATGAGCGCAGGCCAGTTGGCCGGATCCTTCTTATCGGCAGGAATCAACGGATCGGAAAGGCGGCCTTTGAGGATATTGGCCAGGTCGGCGTCGCTGCCGCTCAGCGGCGGATAATGAGATATGCCGATACCAAGTATTTCAGCCATTGAAGCGATCCTGTGAAAGCGTCGGAGATTTCTTTTGCACATTGTGCACGGTATTGGCTATAAGACAAATGCTATCAGAACGCAAAGGCATCTTGTCCACGCAGCTACGCCTTCGTGACCGCATAAATGATTGTTGATATTATCGATATTATCGATATTGGTTTGGGAGACCCGTCGTTCCAGGAAGCGGTTTCTGGATGGGGCTTGATATTGCGACACAAGGGAGTGGTTGTGGGCACCCTTCACGGCTGAAGCGTGAACAGCTCACGATCTGAAGCGACGCCTGACCATATGGACGACATGCTGCAGTGAGCAGCCAATAATGCTTAGAGTTCAAGGAGGTGGACATGAGGACATATAGAAACGCCATCATTTATGCTGGCTTCACTGCTGCTATACTGGCGAGCCAAGCAGCCTATGCGCAGGAAACCGCAGTTGCCCCTGAGCAGCCGGAGAACGGCGAAATCATCGTCACGGCTCAAAAGCGGTCGCAGTCGGTGCAGCGGGTGCCGGCTGCGGTGGCAGTCGCGAGCGGCGAGCAGTTGGAGACGCTGGGCATCCGGAATGTGTCACAGCTGACGGCCATTTCGCCCTCCGTTCGGTTCAGCACACGAGGACAGCAGACCCTCGTCTATCTGCGCGGCGTCGGCCAGGCCGTGACCCAGCCTAATGCAGACCCAGCCGTGGCAACCAACGTAAACGGGGTTTACATCCCGGCCGAAATGACCGGCAGCGCCATGTTCGACACGGAACGGGTCGAGATCGTCACTGGGCCCCAGGGAACGCTGTATGGCCGCAACGCAGTCGGCGGTGTCATCAACGTCGTGACCAAGCAGCCGGGTAACGAGCGCACGGCCGAAGGCTATCTCGAATATGGTAATTATGACGCTGTGCAGGCCTTTGCCGCCGTCAACCTGCCCGTTTCGGACGCCTTCGCGGTGCGTGTAGCTGGCCTTATCAGCCGACGTGACGGCTTTTTCAACGGCGACGGAGACGATCAGGACCAGTCGGCGCTGCGCGTGACCGCGCGCTGGGATCTCAGTAGCTTGACCCGCATCACTGTGGCAGGCACCTATGCCCGCAACAGAGGCACCGGAGGGCAAAGTCAGAATAACCCGCGCCCGTTCAACGATATCCGGCGTCTGACGATCAGCCCTCGTGATTTAGGCTATTTCGTCGATTACGACACCTATCTCACCAGCGCTGAATTGCAGCATGAACTGAGCGACAATCTGACCTTCACCTATCTGGCAGGGTATAACCACTTCAAGGGCGCACAATTTACCGACGTGTATCCTGGAGATCCCAATGCGGGTATCCCGACATTCAGTGTGCTGATTCCGCAGAAAACGGAACTCACCACCCAGGAAGCGCGAATCAACGGAAAGTTCGGTAGCGTCGATTTCGTGACAGGCGTCTATTATTACGACAGCACGATCGACTTTGTCGCCCAATCCTTCATCGGTCCGGTATTCCGCGATAACGTCTTCGATCAGAAGGCGAAGGGTTATGCAGGCTTCGCCCAAGCAACGGTCGAGGTTCTTCCAGGCGCACGTCTGACCGGCGGTATCCGCTATTCGTCCGACAAGAAGAGTATAGTCGGCCGCAACATGGTTTTCAGGTCCGGCGTCCAGCTCGTCGATCTTCCTTTCGCGGGCAGGTTGAAAACCGACCGCGTCGATTGGCGCGCGGGGGCGGAACTGGATGTGACATCGTCGTCGCTGCTCTATGGGTCTGTCGCCACCGGTTTCAACCAGGCCGGGTTCAGTTCGGCTCCGACCACCATAATTTCGGGCGCGGCGGCCACCTATCTTCCGGCCGAACTGGTCGCATATACTGCGGGCATGAAGAACCGGTTCTTCGACAACATGGTGACGCTGAACCTCGAAGTATTTCGATACGACTATAAAAATTATCAGGTTGCCTCGCGCAATCTGGCAACCGCCGAGAGCCAGATCTACAACGCTGAATCTGTCAGGATCAAGGGGCTGCAAGTCGATGCATCCGTCAAGGTCGGCGAAAAGGGTCAGCTGAGCGGAAGCGTCGTCCTGCTGGACGGGGACATCCGGAAGCTGTTGACGCCGGCAGGTAGTTTCGCCGGACGCCGTCTGCCATTCTCGCCCGAGCGTGCATTCAACGTCAACTATCGCCACGAGTTCGACATCGGCAGCGACAAAGTCATTCGCGCTACAGCGAATTTCAGCCATAGTTCGTCGCAGTACGCGGTGTTCACCAACGCCAACGGCTCGCTTCTCAAAGCGAACAACAAGCTCAACGCCAATTTGGATTACGGACCTCAGGACGGCAGCTGGAGCATAGGGATCTGGGGCCGGAACATCACCGATACCGAGACCTTCGAGACGCTCAATGTCGGCGCACTCCCTGGGCCGGGCTCGGGCTTCGTGGATCCTCCACGCACATATGGCGTTCGGGTCAGCGCCAATTTCTAAATGAGGTAATGATCGGGGATCGGATGGATATCGCTAATGCGACATCCATCCGGTTACATTCCGATCATAACTACAATATGCTTTCATCGCGATGTTGAGCGGGTGCAGCACTCTGATGCTCTGATTATCGGAGATCCGCCCGCCGGTGTGCGGGCGAAATCAACCACCGATGCTTTTTTCCTTCAGTTCACGCAAGAGACCATGGCGTCTCATGCGGAGCACCGAGCCGTTGCAACGGCCTGAGCATGGCTCTTGAACAGGGCTTGGCCCCATATGCGAAGGTACGCAATCCGCGCGGGCGTCAACGCGGCACCATCCATGCACGAGCGGATAGCGCCCCCCCCCCCCCACTTCCACTATGCCTCAGATTCCATCCAGCGGGCCGAAAGTGTATCAGCGCGAGATCATGCTTGGCGCAAATCATCTTCATCGCAACTTGGCGATGCTTCATCGGCCATTGGCAGGGCATCATGCAAGCAGCGGTTGACCAACTATCCCATACGTCGGGCAGCCATGAAGCATTAGCTGTTCCGGATCATGAATGCAGACCGTCTCTGAGCTAGACGGTCTGCATTCATGTAGGCCCTCCGCCAGAGAGCTTTTGACATAGGAAGTCGACTTCGATCGTCAACGGCGGTTCATCGGCTCCGCCATCCGGCTCTAAGCTGCGGGACGAGCAAGCGTTACAGATCCCTTATATCTGCTGGAGGGAGCAACCTGCGCAAGTTCTTACGCACCGCCGGCGAACTTATTACCTCGCCATGAAGGCGACCCTCCTCGGCCACTCCTTCAGCCAACGTGCGATCGAACGCAGAGCGGATCAATCGCTTGGCGTTCGCGAGCCCCTCGCTAACCCGCCCTTCCCAGACACGCGAAATCTCGAGTGCGTGCGCGACCGGATCGTCGGCCAGTTCAGTCACCAGGCCCATCTCATAAGCCTCGGCGCCCGTGAATGTCAGGCCGCGCAGGATGATGTTCAGAGCCTTGGCTTCGCCAACGATACGGGGCAACCGGGAAGGCCCGCTACCAGCCGGGTGCGTCCCTACGCGGCACTCTATTGGACCGATGGCCTCGACCTTGGGATCCGCTATGCGAAGGTCACAGGCCAACGCCAGCTCAAATCCGCCACCCATGCAGAGACCGTTGATGGCCGCGATGACGGGCTGGGGAGCTTCTGCAATTTCTTCGATCAGCTGCGAGAATGGCTGATGACCGGCAGCTCCACCCATATCGGGAAGAGGCAATCCCGCATCCTCGGCATCGATAATCGCCACGAATTCGCTGACATCCCAATGGCGGTTGAAAATACCAGGCTGGCCACCTGTGATGATGATAGTTTGCACTGATGAATCACACGTGAGCGCCCTGAAAGCGGTAAGCATTTCCTGAGCATGGGGGGTGGCCATCACGCCATAAGGGGGGTTGCTAAAGCGGATAATTCCAGCTGCGCCTTGGCGTTCTACATCCACACTGGCCATATCATCTCCACCTTTCCTGTTATCATTACACTCGAAAACGAGACTTATTTAGGTATGCAGCTGTTTGTCAGCGTAAGCTTCCTAGGCGCGCGGGGCTGAGTGTTGCACACCAATCGGCCGCCAACGTTCACCGACTATCGGGTCTGACTATCTCAGTGTCTGATCCGAAATTAAGGTGAGTGGTATCAGCAGGTTAGCTTGACGGCTATGCCTGTCGTTGAGAGGTGGCCGGGTTTGTCTGAACAGGGATCGGCAATTGTTAAGTGGATCGTCTGCCGGGTTCCTTGCCTTGCCAATACGGGGCGTCATGCAGGGAGGGCGTAGCCCGATCGGAGTGACGCCCCGTATTGGTTGCCAAATTCATGCTGCCATCATTACCGGCAGGTTGTCAAAATACGCCTGATCCGGCGTCCTGGCGGCGAGGCTCGAATGTGGCCTCCTTCCATTGTAAAAGTTCAGATAACGACCGATCGACGCGCGGGCTTCGCTGACCCCGCCGTAGGCCCGGAGGTAAACCTCCTCATATTTGACTGAGCGCCACAGTCGCTCGACAACGACATTGTCGCGCCACGCGCCCCTGCCATCCATGCTTATGGCGATTTTTTCTCGGAGCAGCACGCTGGTGAAGGCCATGCTCGTGAATTGGCTGCCCTGATCGGTATTGAAAATCTCCGGTTTGCCGAAGCGCGCCAATGCTTCTTCCAGAGCCTCGACACAAAAATCGGCTTCCATCGTGATCGACACCCGCCAGGCCAGAACCTTGCGGCTGAACCAGTCCACGATGGCAACGAGATAGACAAAGCCCCTCGCCATCGGAATGTAACTGATGTCGGTCGCCCAGACTTGGTTGGGACGCACGATCGCCAGCTTGCGCAACAAATAGGGATAGATCTTGTGCCCCAGCGCGGGCTTCGATGTGCTCGGGCGGCGGTAGATCGCCTCAATCGCCATCGTCTTCATCAGCGTGCCAACATGCTGGCGGCCGATCTTGAAGCCCT
This sequence comes from Sphingobium sp. AntQ-1, assembly GCF_028538045.1. Lineage (NCBI taxonomy): Bacteria > Pseudomonadati > Pseudomonadota > Alphaproteobacteria > Sphingomonadales > Sphingobiaceae > Sphingobium > Sphingobium sp. AntQ-1. The sequence continues at coordinate 59,159 of NZ_CP117160.1, read as the reverse complement.
CCTGCCGGAGCAGGTCGCGCAGCATCCGGCTCCCGGCGAATGGAAACTCCAGGTGCAGTTCGTCGATCCGCCGCATGATGGCGAGATCGGCAGGAGGCACCGGTCTGGGCAGATAATAAATGCTGCCCCGGCTGATCCCCAGCTCCCGGGCTTGCCGCGCCAATGGCAGTGCGTGCGAACGGTCGATCATCGTTTTGCGCTCGGCAACAGTCCCGCCTTCCCGAGCGCCCCTGACAAAAAATCGTTCACCAACGTCAGTTCACCGATCTTGGCGTGCAGCGTCTTTACGTCGATCACTGGCTCGGCAGCCTCGCTCCGCGTCTCGCTCCCGAATACACCGGCAGCCCCTTCCAGAAGCTGCCCGCGCCATTGCGTGATCTGGTTCGGATGCACGTCAAACTGCTGCGCCAGCTCCGCCAGCGTCTTCTCGCCCTTCACCGCGGCCAATGCCACCTTCGCTTTGAATGCCGGGCTGTGATTCCGGCGTGGTCGTTTGCTCATCTCTACTCCTGTCACGCGGCCATCCTGGCCGCCGTCAGGCAGAAAATCCACTTATCCCGATGTGCAGTTTTGCTAGGCCACCTCTTTGATTCAGGAGTTTTGCGAAAAACGACCAAGGATCAACGATGTGGACCGATACCACTCGCGCGCTTCATGCGCGACGCGGGCTGACTTTGCCAAGTGATTTGACGGATGCCGAGTGGTCAGTGCTGGAACCGCTGTTGCCACCGGCGTCGCATGTAGGGCGGCCGCGGAAATGGCCGATGCGGCGGATTGTCGAAGCGATGCTGTTCCTTCTGCGTGGTGGCTTGCCATGGCGGATGCTGCCTCCATGCTTTCCGCCGGTCTCGACTGTGCGTCGCTGGTTTTACCTCTGGCGTGACAACGGCCTGTGGCTGACGATGAACCATGTTCTGCTTATGGCATCGCGCGAGATGGCCGGCCGCGAGGCCTCGCCATCGGCAGGTGTGATCGACAGCCAGAGCGTAAAAACCACGGAAAGCGGCGGCCCTTGTGGCTATGACGCTGGCAAGAAGGTGAAAGGTCGCAAGCGCCATATCCTGACCGACACCCAAGGAAATCTGGTACATGCCGTGATACACACCGCTGACATTCAGGACCGCGACGGCGCGCCGATGGTGCTGCGCGACATCATCCGGCGCTTTCCGTGGCTGCGGCACGTCTTCGCCGATGGCGGCTATGCTGGCGACAAACTCCGAGAGGCTTTACGGCGAATGGGGAAATGGACCGTCGAAGTCATCAAGCGGTCAGACACCGCCAATGGCTTCGAGGTGCTGCCCCGTCGATGGGTTGTCGAACGCACGCTGGCATGGCTCAACCGGAACCGCCGCCTCGCTAAAGACTTCGAGCAGACGATCGCATCAGCAACCGCATGGCTCTTTATCGCATCCATTCAAATCTTCACGCGACGCATCGCAAGGACATGAAATTACGACAAATAATTATGAATCTGACACTCAGCGGTGCAATATTACTTCTATATCGATATAACTGATGTAACTCAAGTCGCTTCTCAACTCGCCCGGCAGCGATTATCCTCTCGGCCCTTGCAACGCTCACCGCCATCAGTCACCACCTACACGAGCGGCAGGGCGGAAACATCAGCGATACTCGGCTATTGCCACCATAGCCGGGCCGGCCGGGCCAATTGCCCGCAATATAACTGCGTCCGTGGCCTCCGTCAGCCCAAGTGTAATGGTTTCGCCGTCGAATATCGGCCCCTGCGCGCGAAAGCGATAGGCCGTGATCGTCAATTCCGGTCGATGCCTCAGTAAATGGTCGAGCAATAAAGTGGCTATAAAGGGCCCTTGAACCACCAGACCTGGGTAAGCCTCTATGTCGCGGCAATAATCACGGTCATAGTGGATGCGATGACTGTTGAATGTCACCGCAGAGTAACGGAACAGCATCACTGGGTCCGGGACGATTGTCCGGGTGAGCTGATCAGCCTCGCCAGCATCGATCAACGGACGTGGCGCAGGCCTGCCGGGAACGGCAGCTTCGCGATATACGATATCCTGTTCTTCAATAATGGCTGTGTCACCCCCTTCGGGCGCAATCTCGTGCCGCACCGTGACAAACAACATCCGACCGGACCGACCTGCCTTGAACTGGGCGGCAACGAGCGTCGAAACCCGGGTCATTTGCGTGCCCAACGGTATATCGGCGATAAAGCGCACCCGGCTACCGGCCCACATTCGACGCGGCAGATCGATCGCCGGCAGCAGTCCCGTACTCGTCCGTTGCGGATGGCCGCATTCCCCGATCAGCGACTGACGCACTGTCGGCGGGAAGCACAGCCAATGACCTAGCGGTGGCAGCATGCCAGGGGTCCAAGGCGGCCGATCATGATCGAGCACGGCCATAAGCCCAGCCACACGCTGAGGATCGGCGATATCATGACCGATTTCCTGTCGGCCGATCCAGGACTGTATATTCATTCGACAGATTCTCCCCGTGGACATCCGGCATCAAAGGACTAGGACAGGTCAGCTCCGGCCGTCTCCGCGGCATTATCGGGGCGATCCGCAAGGGCGGCTTCAACGCGGTATATGTTCAAGACCTTTCGGCGGACCGTATGTCGGCTTCAATCGCCGCGCGGTGGGCGGGCGCAGCGATATCGAGCATCTTTTGCTGTCGCGCGCGCAGCCCAAGGCCCCGCAAGTCGGCAACACCATATTCCGTCACGAATATGCCGGCGTCCGCTCGCGCGGTACTGACGGGGCCCGAAAGTCGGGCTACGATGCGGCTCCGCGCGCCGGCGGTAGCAGGTAAGACGACAATCGGCAGCCCACCGCGCGATGCCGCGGCGCCCCGCAGGAAAGTGCTCGCCCCACCTACGGCCCCAACATAACGGCCATCGGCGACTTCGGCATTCACCTGCCCGCTCAGATCGACCTCTATGGCTGAATTGATCGCGGCCAGCCGATCGATCGCCGCCAGCGTCGCGTGACTGTGCGTGTAACTGGCCGGACGCAGGCGCAAGGCTTTGTTGGCGTTCGCCCAGCGCATCAGGCGTTCGCCTCCAGCCAGCAGGCCAGCGACGCTCACCCCCCTGTCAATAGTCTTGCGGGCATTGGTGATGATGCCCGCTTCAGCGAGATCGGCGACCTCATCTCCTATCAGCCCGGAATGAATACCAAGGTCGCGATGATTGGTGAGCGCGCGCATCAATGCAGCCGGGATGCTGCCCAATCCGATCTGCAACGTCGCGCCGTCCTCGACCAATCCCGCCATTCGAGCCGCTATGGCCCGCTCCACTTCGCCGAAGCGCGTTAACCCCGCCGAGGCATTGGGGCGGCTTGTGCGGACAAAAATATCAATCCGTTCGCGAGAGATTTCCATCCCCTCACCCGTACAAGGAGCGTCATCGGCGACTTCGGCTATCACGAGCCGGGCTTGATCCATCAAATCGGCAACATAGTCCTGCGCAGCGCCGAATCCAAAATGATCCGCATCACGTCCTGGAGCAAGCCGGAGCAATAGAACGGGAGCTCGCGCGCCCAGGGTGGGAGCCAGCGCCGCATAGGGTATTGGCAGAATATCGAGATGGTCACCCAAATGCCGGTTAGTGCCGGTACCGCAATAAGAGGAAAAGGCGACATGATCGACGTGGGCAAGGCTGATGTTTGAAGACCAGCCGATTCCGATAAACGCCTGGAACCCGCCGATCGAACCTCGCTGCGCCAGGAGGGATTCGGCTAACATGACTGGCTCAGCCGATGCCTGTCCCCAGACGACGAGATCCCCCGGACGGATCAGCTGTGCCCAGTCTATCGCGTCCAGCTTAGCTTCTCGACCCAAGCGGATCATCAGACACGATCCAGAAGGACTGTCATATCCTGCTCACCGCCGATGCGCATATCCTACCCTCCTTTATGTCATCAGACATCTGTCGCAGAACGGTTGATCGTTTGGGCGAATGCTGATCGTGTGGACACACGCGCTATTCTGCACTCATGATTTCGATAGCCCGGTGCGATCGTGATGGCCCAGAAATAAAGTCAAAGTCAAATCGATCTCAAGCCGACAATCCCGAATGAGACCCATAGCGGGTGCGAGAAGCCCGCCATGCCCGCGCAGCATTGCTTATGCGGCCCCTGGCCGGGAGGAGCATCGCAATAGGCAGCGCCTGTGCGTCAGCCCGCTTCAGCCCCGGTCATTTTCGGGCACCGGCGAGATGCGATTTCCGGAAGCTTATCGACCTTCCTATGCTGTCGATCTCTCCTGACTTCTCTCGCGGCGGGGCGCGGTCGGCATTGTCCCGGCCATTGACAAAGCTGTGAGAGGCTGTTTGGAAAATCGGCTGAAGGGGTTGCGTCGGGGCTATCCGTCTGATTCAGGCTCTGGATGTGGACCCAGCAGAGCCGAGGGCGAATTGCCCGGATTGCCAAGAAGACGAAACGCTACCCCAGTGACCTGACCGATGAGGAATGGGGTCGCCTGTCACCGTTGATGCCCCAGCCGGGGCGTCGGGGCCGCCCCCGCGAGGTGGATTTCCGCGAGGTGATCAACGCGGTCCGCTACCTTGTTCGATCGGGCTGTGGCTGGCGCATGCTGCCAATCCATTTCGGGGCGTGGCAGACGGTCTATGGCTGGTTTCGCGAACTGGCGCGCAGGTTCCTGTTCCAGACGATCCATGACATTGAGTTGATGCTGGATCGTGAGCGCCAGGGGCGGGAGGCCAGTCCGAGCGCTGCGGTGATCGACAGCCAGTCGGTCAAGGCACCATCGGCGGAAAAGCGCGGTTTTGACGCCGGAAAGAAGGTGGTCGGGCGCAAGCGACATATCGCCGTCGATACCGATGGCCGGTTGCTGATGGTCAACCTCACCACGGCAGACATTTCTGACAGTGCGGGCGCCCAGACCATCCTCGACGGCATCCGCAAGCGATGGCCTTGGGTCAAACATCTCTTCGCCGATGGCGCCTATGACCGTCTCAAACTCATGGACAAGGCCAGCTATCTGGATTTCGTCATCGAGGTCATCCGCCGAAGCGATCAGCAGAAAGGCTTCAAGGTGCTGCCCCGGCGATGGGTCGTCGAGCGGACCTTTGGCTGGATGATCCGCTGGCGCCGATTGGTTCGCGACTACGAGAAGCGCATCGACGTATCACACGCCATGATCCTCGTCGCCATGGGCGGCAATCTCCTACGACGAAACGCTCATCCCTGATTTTCCAAACGGACTCTGAGCCCACCATAACATATCTATATAGAAGGGTATTACGCCGCTGGATTTGGAAACATGCCTCTTTAGCGCATCGATGTGAACATGGCGGCAGAGCAATAGCGGCGTTGCGGTTGGTGCGGCGTCCGCCCAATTTCCACTGAAAGAAATGGGGAAGTAAGCCAACGAGTCAGGGATATTGTCGATACCCGCGCCGAGCGACCATCGCGGAAAGCCCTTCCGGCCTCGCATGTAGGGACAGTTATCTCTCGGCCCAAGCAACGACCTAAATAGCCACACGCACCGACGGACATAAATTCCCGAGTTTGAGGATGGAGTACCTAAATATGCGATCAGTTCAGTTTAACGAATATGGAGAGCCAGAAGTTCTACATTTGGCGGAAGTAGCTGAGCCGCATGCTGGACCCGGGCAAGTACGGATAGCCGTGCACGTAGCAGGGGTTAACCCAATCGACTGGAGAATCCGGGCCGGTTACATGCGGGAATTCATGCCACGGCCGCTCCCCTCGGGAGTGGGAGTGGATGCTTCAGGTGTAATCGATCAAATCGGTGAGGGTGTATCGGGGGTTGCCATAGGCGACGCTATCTTTGGCAGCGGTATTGATACGACTGCCGAATATGCAATCCTGACCGATTGGGCTCTCAAGCCGTCAAACCTGTCGTTTGAAGAAGCCGCGGGGTTCGGTACGCCAGTCGAGACCGCGACCCGCATTCTGGATCTGGTGTCCCCCGCCAAGGGAACGACCATCCTCGTCAGCGGAGCAGCAGGCGGCGTGGGTTCCGCGCTTGTTCAGCTTGCACAGCAGCGGGGACTAAAAGTGATCGGCACCGCCAGTGCGCCCAAGCATGACTATCTCCGTTCGTTAGGTGCGGTGCCAACCACATATGGTCCGGGTTTGGTCGAGCGGGTAGGCGCATTGGCGCCCGATGGCATCAGTGCGGCTTTTGATCTTGTGGGCTCAGGCGATATTCCTGACCTCATCCAGATCACGGGCAATGCGGCGAGCGTGGTATCAATCGTCGATTTCAGCGCCATGCAGCATGGCGCGCACATGTCGACGGCCCGCAGCGCCGACCTAGGGAAGCTACTGGCGGAAGCTGCTGCCCTCTCTGAAGCGGGCGCCTTCAAAATTCCCGTGGAGAAGCTGTTTGCTCCGGATGAAGTAGCGGAAGCGCATAAGATCAGTCAGGCTGGCCATGTAACGGGCCGCCTGGCAATCAAAATCAGATAATGATCTCTGTCTCCTGTGTGATCAGGAGACAGATTCGCGACCACATTTGTCGGCTAGGGAGTGCTTCTCATGTTACTGCAGGCCGACAAATGTCGTTTTGACTTCACTAGAAAGGGGATTTTCTGGACCCGGTCCCCGGTCTTCATGCGCCATTTTACGGTCTCTCGGCTTTGAACGTGGAAAGCATGACCGCCGAGGATGATCAGCCAGTGTTCTCGCCACCGGCGGCGCGAAACTCAGAACCGGCAGAATATCTGTGTCGATGCGCTTTTTCGTCTGATTAAACCAAGTAAATCCGATATTGAAAAAATCGTCTTGCCGCGAATTTATATCTGAAAGGCCATTTATGTATCAGGATATTGATCACATAAGCGTTTATAAGGAATCGCCGACGAAGGCTCGTTTCCCTTTTGGTCAATATCCGTGTTCCGGCGTCTACCACTCGCCCGCTGGAAAACGTCCGAAGACTGCCATCATCGCAACTCATTACGTCGGCGACTTTTCGTGCCACTATTTGGGCGATTACATGGCGCGGCGAGGATATGGATTTTTGGGCTGGAACACGCGCTACCAGGGGACGGCAACCGCTACAGGTTTTGCGCTCGAAAATGCGTTGATTGATATCGGGGTCGGCGTGCGTTGGCTTCGAGAAGAAGCGGGCGTGGAAAAGGTCGTTATTCTGGGCAATTCCGGCGGGGCCTCACTGATGGGGGCATTATCCAGAGCATGGTTTTATCTGGGGTCCCGCGATTCTGATGTCCGAGATCAGCGGAAAAGGTCAGTCTGGAGCTCGTGATAAAATCATAAGGACCGCAGGTACGAAAGGAGATCCGGCTTTGGCTTCCAAGGCGTGGCCTTTGCGGGTTCGATACCGGCGTGCTTCCAGAAATTCTCTAACGCATCGCGCTTCATCTTCAGGTTCGCCGAGATATACCGGTTCGTGGTCGCGATGCTGGAATGACCGAGATAGTCGCGGATCACGGTCACGTCGGTGCCCGACTGCAGGAGCGCGACGGCGCAGCTGTGGCGGAAAACGTGAGGAGTGATACGGTCACGCGCCAGCCTGGGTCGATCCTGGACGACTGGCGAGGCATGCTTGGTAAGGATGTACGCGGCTCCATCGCGGGTCAGCGGTTGGCCGTGGCGGTTCATGAAAACATGCTGCTGGCCCGCAGCGCCCGACAGGTTTTGCAGGCGCCGCAACGCGTCGGCCGTCTCGCGCCATAGCGGAACGAGCCGCTCCTTGCGGCCCTTCCCACGCAATCGGGCCTGGTGCGGTGGCGTCAGTTGAAGGTCCTGCCACAGCAGGCCGGTTGCTTCGCTCACTCTGGCGCCGCAATTATAGAGGAAAAGCAGCAGCGTGTAATCGCGCCAGCCACTGCGGGTTCGCCGATCGGGATGGGCGATGATGGCCCGCACGTCCGTTGCTTCGAGGTAGGTTGCGGGCTTCTGCCTCGCCCGCTTCGAGGGCAGCGCCAATACCTGCGTGTAGCGGAGCGCATTGTCGAGATCGTTGCGCAAGAGGTGCTTGAAGAAGCTGCGAAGCGCGGCACGGCGGCAGTTGCGCGTCGCGGTGGAGTTGGACCTTCCGCCCTCGAGATGATCGAGGAACCCGGCGACGGTGTTGGCGTCGAGATCCTCCAGCACAAGCGCAGCGACCTCGCGGCCGCATCGCCGGGCAACGAACTGAAACAGCAGCTTGAGCGCGTCGCGATAGGCGCGCGTCGTATGTGGGCTCGCGCCGCGCTGGCGCGGCAGATAGCTGGAGAAGAACGACTCCACCAGAGCGAACAGCAGCTGAGGTCCGGCCTTGCTCATCGTGGCTGCCGGGCGTGGCGCATATGTTGTTCGAAGCGCGTGCTCGCGAGTTCCAGGAGTTGCGGCGTCGCCTTCAGATAGACCTCGGTGCCAATGACGTTCTGATGCCCGAGATAGGCCGAAAGCCACGGGAGCTTGGCGTGAATGTCAGCGCCTTCCTCCGCCCATGCTGTCAGGCGGTGAACCGCGAACGCATGCCGAAACTCATATGGGCGCGCTCCGACGCGGCCCTGCGCGGGCTTAATATCGAGGCGGCGCAGGAGGTTGCGAATAGCGTCGGAAGCCGCGTGGGTATGGAGTGGCGCGCCGTTGAGGCGAACGAACAGCGCTTCGCAATCCCCTTGGCCACGATCGTGAAGCACCCGGCATCGATCATCGACATAGAGGCCAAGCTCCGCGACAAGATCGTCGCGCATGGGGACGATCCGCGTACGCCGCTTGCTGTTGCGGATGAGCAAGGTCCCACGGTCGAGATCGACATCATCCATGGTCAGGCGCACCGCCTCGCCGAGCCTGAGGCCGGTGCAGTAGAGCACGAGAATCAGCCTTCGCAGCATCGAAGCCCATATGAAGCGGCCTTGGTGCGCTGACGCGGCGGCGAGAATGCAGCGGATCTCGTCGCGGCTGAAAATATAAGGAAAGAACGTCGACTCTTTCACCGGCGCAAAGGCGTGCTCGGGCACATAGCTGGTGGGATCGCGACGCCGGCGATGCAGGCAAAGTTGACGAATTACCCCGAACTCATTGCCGAGCGTGACGGCCTTGCGGTCGGGCAAACGCCCACACCAGCGGCTGATCGCTTCGGCCAGCGAAATATCGACATCGTTGCCCCACTGGTCTTCGACGAAGTGAAGGAAGCGTTCGATCTCAAACTCGCCGCGTCGATAGGGATGGCCCATGGCGCGCTTGAACGCCAGGAAGCTTGCTGCGTCGTTCCTCAACTCTTCCAGGACGATGACGGTGGTCATGTCGGCACCGGCAATGCGATCTCGCGCAGGGATGCGGTGGCGATCCGCACATAGGCCGAGACCGACCCTGGATCCCGGTGACCAAGGAGATCCGATACCACTTGGGGCCGCGCACCCAGGTCTATCTGGCGCGCCGCGTGAGAATGTCGCAAGACATGGCTGCCCAGAAATGGTGCATCGATCCCCGCGATCTTCGCATGCTTCATCACGATGTGGCGTATCGCGCTCGAAGCCGCGAATGGCTCCAGCGGCATCTTCATCTGCACGAAAAGATGGCGGGTGGGTGTATCAGCGGGCCGGCCGTGGCGTAGATACTCTGCCAGCGCCTTGGCGACGGGTGGCAACAGCGGCAGCATGAATGCGACGCCCGTCTTTGGGCGAAGGACTGACAGCGTGCTGTTATCCCAGTCGATATCCCGAAACTGCAAGCGGATGATCTCGCCGGCGCCAAAGCCATAGGTACTCATCATCAGCAGTATCGCGTAGTCGCGAAGGCCTTGCGGACTCGATCTGTCCACGGCCATCAGGAGCCGCTTCACATCATCCCAGTAAAGGGCGCGTCTCGGTCGCTCGTGCCGTCGTTGCACGGGCGCGACCACGGCCTCGCTGATATCGACCGGACTCTGGCCACTCCAGTGCAAGAAACGGGAAAAGCAGCGTACCGTGCATGCAAGGTCGCTCACATGCGATCGGGAGTATCGCGCGGCGCGGCCAACCAGAAATGCGTCGACATCGGTTATCTGCATCGAGTGCCAGTCCTTGCCGACCCGGATCAAGTGATCCTGAAGCATACCGATGTGGCCCAGCTTCTTGTGAACCGTCACCTCTGGATTACCGCGATGCTGGGTCAGATAGGCGGCATACTGCGCGAGCAACGGCGACAGCAAAGCCTTCCCTGGACGAGGCGGTCGCCAGTCAGGTGGGGCAAGCCCCAAGCAATGATAGACACGGCTGAGCGACAGCAGGGCGCTGCTGGAAAGTCTGAGAGAAAGTGGGTCTAGCCCCCGTCGCTTTGCATACCAGTCTTTGAAGCGGCCAACGCGTTCGAGGGTCAACTCTTCTCGCTCGACCAGGCCGTGCAAGGCGCAATAGGTACGAAACTGCTGGATGCGGATCAGATAGACAATCGTTGTTCCAGCCCCGAGCCGCCGCTCCGCGCTCCAGATGCGGCGGATATCGTCGGGGGTGGGCGCCGCAGGGTCGGCTGCGGCGATATGATCGACATGTACGGGCATGGCTTTACCTCGATCGGCAAAGCGTAGCTGACGGTGAAAGCGTGATCACGCCCCGCATCGTGTTGGCAAGAGCCATCGGCATCGCCGACACTGCCTATCCTCTGGATGGGTCGGAATCCCAAGGGTGCCGGAATACAGTGCAACAGCTGCGGGGAAAGGGCTTGGCGGAGCGTCGCAAGGGCCGGAACGTCGCTCACCGGCAAGCCCGGCCTCGCCAACCGGGGCGCCATTACTTTGACGGCGGCAACGGATCTGCGCACCGCGACAACGCGGCGGCGAAGCCAGCGCACCGCGCCTGGAAGGAAAATATCCGTGCCGCGTGCTGCGTCTGCGGCGGCTTCCATGCTTCGCTCCGACGCGGCTATCCCAACGATGCGATCGATCGCGGCAAGCGAACCGGGCAGCCGAGCGGCGAGAAAATCTGGGAGCAGGCTGAATGTTATGTGCCCCTGTGGGCAGTAGCAGCGAGCGATCCGTACACCCGGACTGGTCAGGCGCGCATAGCTGCCATGCCGCCGAAATGCACAGCCGCCGCTCGGATGGAGCGGGCAGCGCAACAGTCGCGCGCGCCGCCACTCCTGCGTGGCGACATAGTCCTCGATCGTCGACCTGGTACGCAATGGTATCTGCAACGTTGCCCCCGCGCGCGGCGGCCCCCAACTGCGAGGTCGCGGTTTTTATCTGGAGCCCAATGCGCCGAAACCTCCGGCAAGCCCGCATTATATCCCAAAACGCCCCAGATAAAACCATGCTCTGGATAATGCGCCCAGCAGAATGCGAGCGTTCCGGGACCGCCTTTACGGTCCGCCGCCTCGATGTGCTTGTAGGCACCATAGCCGTCGCACTGGACGATACCGGTAAAGTCCCCAAGCAGCTTTTCCGCCCAGACTTTCCCGCGACCCGGCATGTAGGTGTAGACGACCGCCGGTGGATCGGTGCCGCCATGCGCGCCATCATCACGCGCGATTGCCCAGAGATACCCCGTCTTCACCTTGCCCGTGCCGGGTGCCAGGACCTTGGCAGTGGTCTCGTCGGCGAACAGCCGGGCGCTCGACAGGAGGTCGGCTTTCATCCGGCTTGTCAGGCGACCGAGCCAGGCGGCAGCTCTGCCCGCCCAGTTGCACATGGTTCCCCGGTCGATCTCGATGCCCTGACGCCGCAGCCCCTGTGTCTGGCGATAGAAGGGCATGTGATCGGCATATTTCCTGACCAGAACATCGGCGATCAGCGCTTCGGTGGGCACGCCACCTGGCACCACATGCCTGGGCGCAGGCGCCTGGAACACGCCGTCGCTGCATGCGCGGCACGCTAGTTTCGGGCGAGACGTCACGATCACGCGGTACTGGACCGGGATCACATCAAGTCGGCTCGATATGTCGCTATCTATGCAGTGCAACGCGCCTCCGCAGCAGGGACATGCCTTCTCGTCTGGAAGGATCACTTCCTCAACGCGGGTCAGGTGGGCGGGTAACGACGCCCGTGCTGTCCCGCTTTCCCTTCGTGTCCGCTCCTTCTTCTGACCTGCCGCCTGCTCACCAAGCGCCTCCAGTTCAGCACGGGCGACGTCGAGATCATCGAAGGCAAGCGCCAACTGATCTTCGCTCAGCTTTTCCGACCGCTTCCCGAAGGTCGTGCGGGTGATCTGGTCGATGATATGCTGCATCCGAGCTTCACGCTCGAGGCCGGCCAAAACCATCGCCTTGAGCATGGCGACATCATCAGGAAGGTCGGCTGCGGTGGCAGGCATGCCCCATTTCTGGCAGTTTGGGAGCGGTCCGCAAGGGCATTTCGACCAGAGGAATCAGGCGTGCGACCTATCGCGTCGTCACCGAAGCCTGAGTGCGCGGCGTGTGCATTTTCGACCATTGCAGCCCTTCGAACAAGGCTGACGCCTGCGATGCCGACAGCCGCATCACGCCATCGTGCGCCCGGGGCCAATGAAAGCCTCCGGTCTGCAAGACCTTGCTCACAAGCACCAGGCCGGTGCCGTCCCATACCAGCAGCTTGATCCTGTTCGCCCGCTTCGAGCGAAAGATGAATACCACCCCCGAGAAGGGCTTGAGCCCGAGTTCGTGCTCGACCAGCGCCGCCAGGCTGACGGCCCCTTTCCTGAAGTCGACCGGCTTTGTCGCCACCATCACCTTGAGCGGTCCTGGCGGGATGATCATCCCGACCGGCTCACAGCGGCCAGCACCCGGGCGATATGATCCTCGCTCGCGCCCGGCGGCACATGGATCGCGAGGGCAGCAGTGCGGATCACGATCTCTCCACCATCAGCAGAGCCGCTGCCGTGCGCATCTTCGATCACCGCCGGGACAAAGCCCAGCTTCTTGCTGGAAAGGCGTTTGCCCGGAATACTGTCATGCCGCCACGCATAAAGCTGCTGTGGCAGCAGTCCATGCGTTCGCGCAATTTCGGCGATGTTGGCACCGGGCTCAAAACTCGACGCGATGATCCGTGCCTTCGCCTCGGCTGACCAGCGACGCCGCATCGGCCCCGCTGGAATGACGTCCATACGCGAGGGCCGCTGACCCTCCGGCCTTTCGAAACCTGTTTCGAATGTTCTTACATCATCAGCCACTACGATACCCCTCAGACGAGGGGCGAAACATAGCCAAATCAGCCGCTACGAAAATGTGGGAAGGTTTTTGCGCTTACCTCGCGCCCACGCACCACATCAACCTGCCGATGCGCTAGATTGAGGCGGATCGCGTGACCCTTGAAGCGGTGGACACGCCCCTCGCGCTGCTCAAGATCGACCGGATTTCCGGGCAAGTTCCAGTGGTAGAGTCGATAGCAATAAGGGTGAAAGTCGAGGCCTTCCTGTCCGACAGAGGTCGTGGCTAGCGCAAAGGGTCGGAACGGTGAGTTGAAGGCGTCGCGAACGCTGGAGAGGCGCGCAGCCCTGTGGATCGGCGTGCAAAAAGGGGTCTGACTCAAATTCCGTGCAGATTTGACATTTCCACGCTGTGTCCGGCCAACTCCACCGGGGGTCAGCAAGGAGCGCACGTCGATGGCCTCGAAAGCATGGGACAGTAGCCTGCGGCTACCAGGTTTGATCGTGGAAAGCCGGACTGTGATCGACGGGATTGTCGAGATGTCGGGTCGATTGGCGGCGGCGGGGGCGAACTGCCCGGACTGCGCGATGCCCTCGGCGTCACTCCACAGCCGATACGACCGCAGGCTGTCGGATCTGCCGGTCAGCGGCAGCACCGTCAGGCTGCGGTTGTCGGTTCGACGGTTCCGCTGTCTGCACACGCCTTGCCCACGGCGCACGTTCAGTGAGCCGTTGGCTCCACCTGTTGGCCGCCGATATGGCCGCAGGGTGGGGCGTTGCGACGCGCTGGTGCGTGCGGTGGCGATCGCTTTGGGGGGAAGGCCGGGTTCGCGGATGATGGCGCGTCTATCGGCGCCGTGGTCGCGTGATACAATGCTGCGGGTTCTTCGACGCGGTGACCCTGCGGCCGTGCCGCCGCCACCTGCGCGGGTCGTCGGCATCGACGACTTCGCATGGCGCCGGGGCCACAGCTACGGGAGCATCGTGGTTGATCTCGAGCGCCGCGAGGTCATCGATTTGCTGCCCGATCGCCAGCGCGACACGGTGATCGCCTGGCTGCGCCAGAACCCGCAGGTGAAGATCATCTGTCGCGACCGTGGTCCGGGTTATGGCGCGGCTGCCAGTGAGGCGGCGCCGCAGGCGCAGCAGGTGGCCGACCGCTGGCATCTGTTCGAGAATGCCTCGGCGGCGTTTCTGGCGGCAGTGCGTTCAGAAATGCCATATTTGCGGCGCGCGCTGGCGCCGACGGGGCCGGTCGATCCGGCCACCTTGACCCGCGCCGAGCGCATCCAGTGGGATGGCGCGCAATTGCGCGAGGCACTTAACCGCCAGATCATTGATCTGGCCGGGCAAGGCGTGCCGATCAAAGCCGTGGCACGCACAACCGGCGTGTCGCGCAATACCATCCGCAAGATCCTTCGCGGCCAGCGTCACGACACCTTCCGCACGCGCCAGAGTTCGCTCGATGCCTGGTCGCTGACCCTCGAAGCGGAGTGGAGCGCCGGTTGCCGGGGCGGCGCCGAATTGTGGCGGCGGCTAAAAGCATGCGGTTTTTGCGGTTCGTTACGCGTGGTCAGCGAATGGGCCACCCGCCGGCGTCGCGACGAGAAAATCGGCCACACCGGCGGTGCGGGGCTGAGTGCACGAACCATAGCGCGCAGCATGACCACCGAGCGCGACACCGGCTCGGCTCAGACCGCTCTGATCAACGCGGTAATCGAAAAGGCTGTACCCGCGCTGATCGCCGCACGCGAGGCTCTCGATCGCTTCCACGCGATGATGAGATCGAAAGACAAGGCACGGCTTGATCCGTGGATCGCCATGGCGGCCGAGACCAAACTTGCGGCATTCGCCGCCGGCGTCGAGGCCGACAAGGATGCCGTTGCTGCCGCGATCTCAACCCCGTGGTCCAGCGGTCAGGTCGAGGGCAAGGTCAACCGCTTGAAGGCCATCAAGCGACAGATGTATGGGCGCGCCAAAATCGACCTGCTAAAGGCCAGGGTTATGGCACCCGCATGATCCGAATTGCACGGAATTTGATGGTGTGGAACGGCCCTTCGAACCAGCATCGAAGGCGCGTATCGATGATGAACCACAACGCAGGTAGGGAGTTGTCCCATGGAGAAGATCACTACGATCGGACTGGATCTGGCAAAGACCGTTTTTCAAATTCATGCCGTCACTGACGAAGGCCACGTTGTCGTGCGTCGTGCACTTCGCCGTTCCCAATTGCTGGATTTTTTCCGCAAGCTCGAGCCTTGCCTGGTGGGTATGGAGGCCTGCGGGACCGCTCATCATTGGGCTAACGCGATCGGCAGTTTGGGCCATACGGTAAAGCTGATGCCGCCCGCCTATGTGAAAGCCTACGTAAAGCGCAACAAGACTGATGCCGCAGATGCGGAAGCAATCTGCGAGGCAGTCATGCGCCCCACGATGCGGTTCGTTCCCATCAAAACGCCCGCAGAACAGGCTGCTGGTATGATCCTGAAAACGCGGGAACTCTTTGTTCGGCAACGCACGCAGACTGCCAATGCGATGCGTGGGCACATGGCCGAACTCGGTATCATCAGTGCAACAGGCATGACCAGCATTGCCAAGCTTATCGCTGTTCTGCGCGACGAGCAGGATACCCGCTTGCCACGGCTAGCCCGCTCAGCACTTCTTGAGATGGCTACACAGATTGAAAAGCTGAGCGCCCGCATCAACGATCTCGACACACAGATCGTGAACTCAGTGAGAGCTGACGACGCTGCCCGACGACTGACCACGATACCCGGTGTAGGGCCTATCATAGCGGCCACCGTGCGCGCTGTGGTCCAGGACCCTAGCGCCTTTCCTTCCGGGCGCGATCTCGCCGCCTGGATAGGATTGACCCCGCGATCGAATTCGAGCGGCGGTAAAGAAAGACTCGGGCGCATATCAAAGCGGGGGAACAAGCAGCTGCGGACTTTGCTGATCGTCGGAGCCACTTCCGTGTTGAAGCAGGCCCGCCGCGGATTGGCGCTACCTGTTTGGGTTGCCGCTGTAATCGGGCGCCGCCCCTACAAAGTGGCGGCCGTTGCCCTCGCAAATCGAATGGCTCGAACAATCTGGGCATTGCTTGTCAAAGGAGGTACTTACGAGCCGCCGATTATAATGGCGCGGCCGTGAGAAAACTGCGGATCCCTGCGTTCTGACGCACGGGTGTGTTGGCGAGGTGCCAAAGCGTGATGAACCCGAGGGACGATACCTCGATACCGATCAGACCGTCTGACTCAATGTGCCTTAGAGCACGAGAAAGTGATTAGGCGATCGGCGTCGCGGATCTCATCGTGGCCAGCGGTCAATGACCGCATCAACAGATCCCATGATTAGAGGCGCAGACCGGGTTAGGCTGTGCCACCTCAAGCAGTGGGAGTCCTGATCATGTCGCAGTCATTGAATAGCGCCGAAGCTGTCCAATACGATACTACGCTCGTTCTGGCTATCGAGCTCAGCAGCAAGACTTGGGTTCTGGCAGCACAGGTGCCCGGGCTGCCGAGGACAAAAGCCAAGCGCACTATCGAGCCAAACAAGCTCGCTCTTGAGTCCGCGATCGAGGGCTATCGGGCTCGTGCCGCTGCCGCCGGCTACCCAGTCGATCGGGTGGTTGCCACCTATGAGGCCGGGTGGTCCGGCTTCTGGCTGGCGAGATGGCTGATTGGGAAAGGCATTGAAGTTCATGTCGTTCAACCCTCGAGCGTCCCTGTGGATCGTCGCATGCGTCGCGCGAAGTCCGACGGAATCGATGCCGAGCTACTGTTGCGCACCCTACTGGCGTGGCTTCGCGGAGAGCCGCGTGTCTGTTCTATGGTACCTATTCCGGAAGAAGCCGACGAGGATGCGCGGCGATGTGTCCGCGAACGGACGGAGTTAGTGTCCGAGCGCGTTGGGCTTACCAATCGGATCGGCGCCGTTCTGGCGACGCTAGGGATTGAAGGCTACAATCCACTCCTGAAAAATCGCCGGAGACGTCTAGGTGAACTCCGGACGGGCCTGGGTGACCCAATCCCACCTCACGCGCTCGCGAAGATAGAACGATTGTTGAGCCGACTGGAGCTCGTTCTTGACCAGATCTCGGTGCTGGAACACGACCGCGACGCTGTAGCCGAGACTGCTTCGGACGATGCAAGCCGGATGATCCAGCAGCTTTGTACTCTGCGCGGTATCGGCGTGCAGAGTGCCACCCTTCTGGTCCGCGAGGCTTTCGTCCGCCGCTTTGCCAATGGCAAAGCGCTTGGATCATATGCCGGTCTGACTGCCACCCCTTACAATAGCGGTGGGGTAGAGCGTGAACAAGGCATCGGGAAGGCTGGCAACCGGCGGCTTCGAACGGTGATGGTGGAGTTAGCCTGGCTCTGGCAACGTTACCAGCCCGGCACCGCCCAAGTTACTTGGTTTCGTGAGCGCACGGGTTCTACTGGTCGTCGGGTTCGCAAAGTGATGGTAGTCGCACTTGCTCGCAAGTTGCTAGTCGCTCTGTGGCGCTTTGCTGTTGATGGCGTCATACCCGAGGGAGCAATTATGAAGCCAACTGCTTAAAACACTGAGATCGGGAAGCACTGCGACGGCATTGCAGCCCGGTGACCGAGGGAACGTCGCCGTTGTCCGGCGTGGCACATTGCTGCCGTCTTCACAGAGTGGTGCCGTTCCTTTGGAGCTCTCCAGTCCCCGAATGCGGGACCGTGGTTGGGATTATCATCCCGCCGGATGTGAGGTTAGCAGGCAGGACCTGCAGGAAGAGAGCTCACCTCGGATCACACACGCAGAGAACGCTTGACCGGAGAATCATCATGTGAGGTCGGACATATGACTGCACCGTCCAAAGGTAATTTACGCGGCAAACATCTTGCTAACCGGGCCGTTCCACATATGAGTCAGACCCCCTTTTGCGCGCCGATAAGGGGTCCCGTTTGGACGCCGATTCACACGCTGCAAAGGCCTTCGCCAAATTCAACGCCGCCGCATCCTGATGCAGGCAGGGCTGCTCGTCGCATGCGGCCCGCTTGCATATATGCGGTCAGCAATGAAGCGAAATTTATCGTGAATGTCCTCCGGTCGATCCAGTCTGAACGGGATAACTCCAACGGGCCAGATAGCACATCTGGCATCGATGACCTTATTTAAAGAGCGACGGTCAACCTTGGCGACCGAGGGCAAGCAAGGCGGGTAAGGCCGCTAAAAATGGAACCCTTTCGCTGTTTTGCCTACCCGTCGGCGGCATGGGCGAGATTGATATGATCCAGCATCATGTCGCGAGCCATAATAATAACACGCCTCTGGCGCTCCGGTTCGTCAACGCTGAGCGCGCGTATTACGAGGCCCCGAATAACACTCCAGAGAAACGAAAGCGTATCTCGTGCAAGCTTGTCTCCGACCCCGGCCTCCTTGAGAGAGTTGATCCAAATCTCTTCCATTGGAGGCCCTTGCTGCGAAACGATTTCCAGTGCCGTATTTGCAAGTTCGATATCTCTCGACGCCGCCAAGCTCATATCGAGGGCGAAACGGAAATTCTCACTGAAGTAGAAGCTGGTCGCATCGGCCACGATCAAATCGACCAATTGTGCCATGTTTATTCCAGGTGCCCGCTGTATCGCGCTGACGTGCTCTTGGGCTGCAATGCGAGCATCCATGAAAATTCGCGTGAGCGCGGCTGCAATCAGGACATGCTTGGTGGGAAAGTGATGTAATTGAGCCCCGATTGAAACGCCTGCGACCTCGGCGACCTCGGTGACACGAAACCCGGCATAACCTCGCTTGCTCATAACGGCAATGGCGGCGGTTAGCACCCGGTCGCGTGTTTGCTCGCTTCTTTCCGCTTGCGTCCTGCGCCCCTGCACCCGTTAGCTCCGACCTGAACCGCCCGAATCTGCGCGGCATGATTTTAGCTTGAATTATGCCGCAACGGATAGCTCGTCCAGCAGGACGTAGTAGCGCTGGCGGAATTACAGGACGGGGTAGCGGATGCAACTCCGGCAGGGCCTATTGAATATCTGATCTGGCTCCACCGGGTGGACCCTTTGGTTTGTTAGTGGATTCAGCTCGCTGTCGCTCTATTCGGGCGGAGGTGTAGCGAAGCGGAACCCGGGGCCGGATTGAGTGCTGCCGTCAGGCTTCGATCAGCACCTTGGCCGCGCCGGGTATGTAGAAGATCTCGCCATTGACCTTCCTCTCAGGAGTTGAGGTCTCCGGCAACGCCAGGGCGGTTCAACGTGATGTTCATCTGCTCCTCGATCGCGCCGAGAATGACGTCGCGATCGGGTTTCAATCGGTCGTGACCGCATGTCGCCACCTTGAGGCGACCGACGCATGCTCCATGCGATCGCCGCTTCGACTTGTAACGGTCTTGTGCCGGTCACCAATTTCATTATGCCGCTTTGGCTGCGAAGGCGAGCGGGCGAATGCTGCTCAGATATGAATGATGACTACAGGTATTGCACGGCCTCCTGCCTGAACTTTTCGCTATGTTTGATCATCTCGTCGGTCATTCTTGAACGAGCCTTAAACTCTCAAGTGCCGGGCGCAAAGCCGTTACGAGTCCAGTTCAGATCGCGCGCTCCAATTGCCGGGCCGCAGCTCGCAGTTCGGGCAGCTGGACGGCAAGCATCTTATCGCGACTATGCGCGTGCGAGAATGTGGCGATGTTCAGCGCGGCGACGACCGCGCCTTTATGGTCGCGAACCGGCACTGCCAACGAGAGAAGATCCGGCTCCAACTCCGCCTCGACAAGGCTCCAACACTGCTGGGCCACGCGCACGAGTTCGGCCCGCAGCATGTCGGGATCGACGACCGTTCGCTTGGTCCGTGGTTTGAGTGTAGCGCTGCCCAGCCAGCAGTCGCGATCAGTGCTGTCAAGAGCAGCGAGGAGAACGCGCCCCATCGATGTGCAAAAGCTCGGTAGTGTGCTTCCAACCATCAGAGGGGCGGCAATGATCTGGTCCCGCTCGGCGCGCGCGATGTAAATGATCCGTCCGGGATCAGAAGGGCTCAGCGCGGCGACCGACACCGTTTCTTCAAGCCGGTCGCGAAGCGCATTGGCCACTGCCTGGCTGGCACTGGCAAGCGGCGTCGAGGTCAGAAAGCCACACGCGAGTGGCAGCAATGCCGGCGTCGGGGAATAGCGCCCGCCTTCCTCGCGGAAGTAACCAAGCTGAACGAGCGTATGAAGGCACCGTCCGGCGCTCGGCCGGCTCAGGTCACTGATCCGGGCCGCTTCGGCGACGCTCAGCGACGTTCGGCCTTCGAAAGCGCGCAGCACTTTCAGGCCGCGCGCCAGCGACAGCATGAAATTGGGGTCAGAAGGGTGACCGACTGCACTTGTGCACATTGACTTTCTCATGCCAATGTCGAAAGTGCGCTTGCCGACGTTATTGTCGACGGCATAACGATCATGTCCGGCGGTTTTGGCCTTTCGGGAAATCCGGAGCATCTAATCGCCGGCCTCTTGAGGAGCGGCGTGAAGGATCTGACCATAATCTCAAACAATTGCGGCGCGGATGGTTTTGGTCTCTGGACCTTGCTCAATAATGGGCAAATCCGCAAAATGGTGTCGTCCTACATCGGTGAGAACAAGCTGTTCGCCGCGCTTTTTCTTGCGGGAAAGCTAGAGCTGGAACTGGTCCCGCAAGGCACCCTGGCGGAACGTATCCGCGCAGGTGGCGCAGGGATCCCAGCCTTCTATACCAGGACCGGTGCCGGAACAGTGGTCGCCGAAGGAAAGCCGGTCGAGACATTTGATGGATCGCTTTATGTGCGGGAGACCTGGCTTCGCGCGGACCTGTCGATCGTCAAGGCGTGGAAGGCCGATCCCGCAGGCAACCTGATCTACCGAAAGACCGCGCGAAACTTCAATCCGAACATGGCGACCGCCGGGAAGGTCACCATCGCGGAGGTCGAGGAGATCGTGCCTGCGGGTTCGTTCGATCCGGACCACGTCCACACGCCGGGCATCTATGTCGATCGGGTCATTCAAGGCCACAGTTATGACAAGCGGATCGAGTTCAGGACGACGCGACCGCGCGAAGACGAGCCTGCTCCATGACGGCGTCTAGTAACCGCCATGCTGCACCATAGATGTTACAGCCTTGAACCATAAGGAATCAGGCATGCGTGACTTCATCTACACCGCCAATCCTGCCCGCGTGATCTTCGGATCGGGTTCGCTGGGTCGGGTTCACGATGAAGCCAAGCGCCTTGGCATGGAACGCGTGCTGGTGCTGTCCACGCCACAGCAGGTGCGATCGGCCGAGCACGTGTCAGCGTTGCTCGGTCCGCTATGTGCCGGGGTGTTCGCGGGTGCGGTGATGCACACGCCAGTCGGCGTTACCGACCAAGCGATGCAGGTCGTGGCGGCCAGAAACATCGACGGCATCGTCGCGATCGGCGGTGGTTCTACGGTCGGTCTCGGCAAGGCGATCGCGTTGCGCACCGATCTGCCGCAGATCGTCATCCCCACGACTTATGCCGGTTCAGAAGTCACTCCGATTATCGGCGAGACAAAGGATGGTCTCAAGACCATTCAAAGCGCGTCCAGGGTGCTGCCCAAAGTCGTGATCTACGATGTGGATCTGACCCTCAGCCTCCCTGCCGGGCTGTCGGTCACGAGCGGTTTCAACGCCGTCGCGCATGCTGTCGAGGCGCTCTATGCCCGGGACGGTAATCCGATCATCGACATGATGGCAGAAGAAGGTGTGCGTGCGATTGTTCGCAGCCTGCCTCGAATCGTCGCCGATTCCTCCGACGTGGCGGCACGATCAGACGCACAATACGGCGCATGGCTCTGCGGCACTTGTCTGGGATCGGTCGGCATGTCGCTGCATCACAAATTGTGTCACACGCTCGCCGGCACCTTCGATCTTCCGCATGCGGAGACGCACACCATCGTTCTGCCACACGCGCTGCGTTATAACGCGCTGGCGGTGCCGGATGCCATTCGTGCCCTGTCGCGCGTGTTCGGCCATACCGACCCGGCTCGCGCGCTCCATGATCTCGCCGGCGCGCTTGGCGCGCCGCGCGCGCTGAAAGACCTGGGCATGCCAGAACACGGGATCGACCAAGCGGCCGACCTGGCCCTCTCGAACCCATACTGGAACCCGCGCCCGCTTGAACGCGACGCCTTGCGGACGTGCATCGCTGGAGCATGGGACGGCGATCTGCCGCCGTTCTATTAATCATCAAGCTGACAGAATAGGAGCAAAGACATGACCGAGCTTGTGGGATCGGAGCGCGACCTCGCCTTTTTCGACGCCGCGCGATCCGCAGATGTCGTGAATGCTCGCATGGGTTCCGATATTTCTCCCCGCCTCGGTGAGGTCATGGCGATCGTCGTCAACCATCTCCACGCGGCCGTGAAGGAAGCAGGGCTAACCTCCGAGGAATGGATGGCTGCCATCGAATTCCTGACCAGAACCGGGCAGATGTGCTCGGATTGGCGACAAGAGTTCATTCTTCTGTCCGACGTGCTCGGCGTGTCGATGCTGGTCGACGCGATCAATCACTATCGTCCCGAAGGCTCGACCGAAAATACGGTACTGGGCCCATTCTACGTCCCAGGGGCACCGTGCTACGACAACGGCGCGAATATCTGCCTGGACGGCAAGGGCGAACCGCTGGTCGTCCGCGGTCGCGTGACCGATATCGAGGGAAATCCGGTCCCGGGTGCCATTGTCGATGTCTGGGCGACAAACGACGACGGCTTTTATGATGTCCAGCAAAAGGGTATTCAGCCTGACCATAATCTGCGCGGCGTATTGACCACCGGGAGCGGCGGGGAATATTGGTTTCGCACCGTAAAGCCTCGTTTCTACTCGATCCCCGACGACGGAACTGTAGGTAAGCTACTTGCGTCACTTGGCCGGCACCCTTACCGGGCCGCCCACCTTCACTTTATGGTGAAAGCGCCGGGCTATGACACAGTCGTGACTCACATCTTCACGCCAGACTGCCCGTTTCTGAGCGAAGATGCCGTGTTTGGAGTCAAAAACTCACTTATCGCGGAGTTCCGACCCATCGACGACCCGATAGAAATCGAAACACTCGGCTTCACCTCGCCTAGCTGGAAGGTCGACTGGGATTTCGTCCTTTCGCGCACCGAAGACGTGCGCAGGATCGACAACTGATGCCTTGCGATCAAGCGGGCAATACGCAAAAGGTCAGCTAATTATTCGGAGCGCTCTTTAGATTTGAGATTATCTGTGCATTTGTGGAACAAATGACGCTGAAATAGGCATTGATATCGTCCGGGGATGCGGCCTTGAGTTAGCCAGCCGTGCCGCTTTCAGGCGGCATTGGAAACAGCCCACTTTGGATTTGCTGCGGCAAATGCCTTCTTCATGATGTTTGGTCGGCTGCGCCCCCTTTGGCGCTCTAATGAGTTTTGGGGCGAGAGATTACAGATCCCAGCTTCATGCCTCTTCGATGACCGCAGCATCCAGTTTGTGGCGTTCGATTATCTCACGCAAAATTATGCTGATCGCCTGCTGCACGACCTGGCTCGCGCGCGTGATCGGCCGGGATCGCTTGTGCACCGAATAGGCGGTACGCGTCATGGCGGGCTTGATGATCTCAACAACTTTTAATGTTCCGGCTGCGATTTCCTCCATCACCGCCGCATGGGGCAACACGCTGTAAGCGCTCGCACGAGTAACCATCGTGATGATTTGCGGCAACGAGTCGATCTCTACGATGACATTGAGCTTTACGCCCGCGCCGCGCGCCAAACGCTCGACGACCCTGCGCGCGCTGTGAAACATGGCAGGGAGGGCGAGCGGCAAGTTGTTGAGATCTTTACCTTCTATTATGGGGCGGCGGGTTTCATCGAAGTTGATGCAGGGAGGCATGTTATCCGGCGCTGCGACGAAGAAAAGTTTTTCAACGAACACCGGCTGCGACAGCAAAATCCGGTCGTTGCCGGTCTCGTACGCATAGCCAAAATCAAGCCGGTCATTTTCCACCCACTCTGTAATGTTGCCTGACATCCCTTCCGTTATATGCAAACGGATATCCGGATATTCACTCTGGATGGTTTCCGCCAGGGGAACCGTCAGCAAGTGGCCCAATGTGGGCGGCAATCCGATGGCGACCGGGCCGCGCGCAATTTCATCGACGTAGCGGATCTCATCGATAGCCCGCCTCGTCATATTCACGATTTCCCGACCATGTTTGGCGAGCAACTGACCGGCTTCTGTCAAGATGATGGTCCGGCCCCCGCGGAAAACCAGCTGGGCGTCCAGCTTCCGCTCCAGCCGCATCAGGCTTTCGGACAGGGATGGCTGTGCAATCTGGAGGACGGCCGCCGCTGACGAAATGGACCCTTGTTCGACTAGCGTCAGGAAATAATGCAGCTGACGCACATCGACCGCCGCCAGCTCCGTTGCGCCTTGCAAAGATCGATCGACAGGCGTGGGACGGGCGATAGCGATAAATCCTGAACGGGTTTTCATAGCGAGGGCAATGTTCCTCCCAGCGTAGCAGATTCGGCTGCAATAGGAACGTTCTGCGATATTCCTCTATCAGAGCGCAGAAGCCTGGATGAACATTTCCTCTGCCACACTGCCTGAGCGGCCGCCCGTTCAGATTCTTAAACCGGCACGGTCACCTTGCTGGATGATCTGCCTTGCCCAGTGGCCTGCCGACGATCATGGTGTCTACGCAGACGAACCTACACCATAAGGCGGGCGCTCTGAAATTCAAAAACCGCTCAAGACCTTCCTCTCGATCCCTTGCGCCGCACTGTGTAGCTCAGACAGCAAATCCAGCAGTGTATCCACCTCAATACCGCGCGCCCGACGAGAAATTGAAAGGGCGGCGCGCGCGCGGCCGTTCCGATCGCGAAGCGGGACCGCGATGCAGCAGAGGTCCAGCAGCATCTCGCGATCGTCTCGGGCCCATCCTTGCTCCCGCACGCGTATCAGTTCGGCGCGCAGTCGCCCTGCGTCCGTAATGGTGTGGGGCGTTAGTGCGACCAGGGTGCCTTCGCCAAGATAATCTTCGATTGAGCAATCATCCAGCGACGCAAGAAGAACTTTGCCGAGCGCCGAACAATAAGCCTCAAGCTGGCTGTTCTCCTCCGAAATTATTCGGCTCTTTCCATAGGGCTGTTTAAGCAGGTAGGTGACCATGTTATTCTCGAAAACGCCCAGATGCACATGCGTTCGGCAGCGTTTGGAGAGTTTGGCGATGATGTCGCGGCTTGCATCACGAAGGAGGTCTTCAAACGATCGCCCGGCGGCTAGTGAAAGCACAGATGGTCCTATTCCATAACTTCCGCGCGTGTTTGCCACGGCGTAGCCACGATCGATCAGGGATATCAGCAATCTGTGAACGGTCGTGGTCGGCAGGGTGCAATGGTCGGCCAGTTCGGGCAAGGAGGCGGGGCCGAGCGCGAGACGCTCAAGAATGTCGAGCGTGCGCGTCACGAGTCTCGGTCCACCGCCGAGTTCGTCTGTCGGGGTCAGCATCGAGCGAATTACCATCAGGTGGGAATAGCCGAAATGGTGCGTCTTGGAAACAGGTGAATGAGCGCGTATGCGGCAGGAATAGCGTAAGTTCAGGAGGTCGATTTGGCGAAAGTAAAGGCGGCGATCATCGGATCGGGCAATATCGGCACCGACCTGATGATCAAGATGATCAAATATCCGCAAAATATGGAACTGGTCGCCGTGGTCGGCATCGACGAAAAGTCCGAAGGTCTGGCCATGGCGCGCGAACGCGGCGTTGCGACCACGCATGAGGGCCTTGAAGGCCTGATGAAAATGGACCTTTATCCCGAGATTGGCATCGTCTTCGACGCGACTTCGGCCTACGCGCACAAGGTCCATGACGAAGCGCTGCGCATGGACGGCAAGCAGGTGGTCGATCTGACCCCCGCCGCGATCGGCCCCTACACGATCCCTACGGTCAACGGCGAAGCCAATCTCGACGCGGGCAATGTCAACATGGTGACCTGCGGCGGTCAGGCGACGATCCCGATGGTCGCCGCCGTGTCCGAAGTCGCGACCGTTCATTATGCGGAGATTGTCGCATCGGTGTCGTCGCGCTCGGCTGGTCCAGGCACGCGTGCCAATATCGACGAGTTCACCCGCACCACCGCCGGCGCGATCGAAAAGGTCGGCGGCGCGGCGCAGGGCAAGGCGATCATCATTCTGAACCCCGCCGAACCGCCGATGATCATGCGCGACACCGTCTTCACCTTGTCCGAGGGCGCTGATGAGGAAACCATCCGCGCCTCTGTCGAAGCGATGGTGAAGAAGGTGCAGGGCTATGTGCCCGGCTACCGCCTCAAGCAAGAGGTGCAGTTCGAACGCTTTGGCGACAACAACAAGCTCAAGATTCCCGGTCGCGGTGAATTTACCGGCATAAAGACGATGATCCTGCTCGAAGTCGAAGGGGCAGGGGACTATCTCCCCAGCTACTCGGGCAATCTCGACATCATGACAGCCGCCGCCAAGGCCACCGGGGAGCTGCTCGCGCAGCGCATCGCCCAGGGACAGACGGTGGCGGCATAACCCGCTCGCCGGACGGAGTATCAAGACATGACCAGCACATTCAACGTCGAAGCGGGCGACAAGCTCTACATGCAGGACGTCACCCTGCGTGACGGCATGCACGCCATCCGCCATATGTATGGCATCGACCATGTGAAATCGATCGCCAAGGCACTGGACGACGCCGGCGTCGATGCGATCGAGGTTGCCCATGGCGATGGCCTCAACGGCGCAAGCTTCAACTATGGCTTCGGCGCGCACACCGACTGGGAATGGCTCGAAGCCGTCGCTTCGGTGCTGACGAAGTCCGTGCTGACCACCCTCATCCTGCCCGGGGTCGGTACTGTCGATGAACTGCGCCGCGCCTACGATATCGGCGTACGGTCGGTGCGGGTCGCGACCCACTGCACCGAAGCGGATGTGAGCAAGCAGCATATCGGCATCGCTCGCGACCTTGGCATGGACGTGTCCGGCTTCCTGATGATGAGCCACATGATCGAGCCTGAAGCGCTCGCGCAGCAGGCCTTGCTGATGGAAAGCTACGGTGCGCAGTGCGTCTATGTGACCGACAGCGGCGGTGCGCTCGACATGGACGGGGTCAAGGCCCGGTTCGAAGCCTATGACCGCGTGCTCAAACCCGAAACGCAGCGCGGCATGCATGCGCATCACAATCTGTCGCTGGGCGTCGCCAACTCGATCGTCGCGGCGCAGTGCGGCGCGGTGCGCATCGATGCATCGCTAACCGGCATGGGCGCGGGCGCGGGCAATGCCCCGCTCGAAGTGTTCGTGGCCGCCGCCGACCGCAAGGGCTGGAACCATGGCTGCGACGTCAACGCGCTGATGGACGCGGCGGAGGATCTCGTCCGCCCGCTGCAGGACCGCCCGGTCCGCGTCGATCGTGAAACCCTCGCGCTCGGCTATGCAGGTGTTTACTCCTCCTTTCTGCGCCACGCGGAAAAGGCGGCGGAAACCTACGGTCTCGACACCCGCACCATTCTCGTTGAACTGGGCCGCCGCAAGATGGTCGGCGGTCAGGAAGACATGATCGTCGATGTCGCGCTTGACATGGTCAAGGAGCGCGAAGCGGCTGGATGAGAGACAGGGCCGCTTTTGCCGGGGACCGATGACCTGAAGTTGGGTTGATCAGCGCCGTACGCGGCACTTCCCCGGCGAAAGCAGATGGACGATTTATCCTTGCAGCTGGCCGCAATAAGCGGTTCCAACAGCTCTGCAAAGAAGCTCAATGCTGCGAAAGCGCCTGCCTTATTTCGAGCGTGATGGTATAAACGGCCTCTCGCTGCGCTCCCCTGTTGAGATGATCGATACGATACCCTTGATAGTGGCGGCGCAGCAGCCCAGCGCGAACCAGATCGGAAACCGCCCGGCTGACGTTGGTACGCCCGGACCGCAATATACGCAGCCGGACTTCCTCTTCGACCTGCCGCTCCAGTTCCGCAGGGTTTTTGGGACGCGCCGGGTTCGACATCATCTCGGCGCGTGCCGCCTTGATCATGGCCAGGCGACGACAATCCCGTTGCGCCAGAGGAGCCAGAGCCTGGCAAAGCCAATCGCGCACAGGCACCCTGCGTTGCGCACTTTGGACATAAGGGCCAAGGCTGCCATTCCTGCCAGCTTTCTGCGCGATTAAATTCAAGACCAGAAGCGCGTAGCGCGGGCGTTTCGAAATATTGGAGATCCGATCGACCAGTTGCGGCAGGGCGAGCGTGGACGTCGTCGATACGGCGTCCACCATCTGTGGTTGCTCGAAGAGGTCTGTTTGATAGAACATATCGAGAATCTAGCACAGGCTCGGCGCGTGTGAATCCCCCTACGTCGTTTTGGACAACAAAAAACACGAATGTCACTTTACCGCGAAGGGCAATGGCGAGCTAATGCATAGCTCTGCCGGTGAAGGCCGCTGCTGTCCCAAGGGGGCACCATTCAGAGTCCCGTCCCAAGAAGCTGATCTTCGTCCGGAGAGCTTCGGCTGACATAAACTCGTGTCACTTTACCCGATTTGATAGGTAAAGTGACAGGGGTGATGCTGCCTGAAGGCCTTGACGAACATCGTGAGGAGTAGAGGGGCGAGCCGATCTGCCGGTTTTTGCCGATCGCCCCTTCCACCCGCCATGAGTGTGGAGCACGCCCAGTGCCCTCGTGTGACGGTGCTGTGATATTGGAAGTGACAACACTCTATCCGGACGCTAACTGTGTGTCCGGAGCGCTCCGCAGGGTTCAGAATGAGCTTATATACCATATTCAAGTTGTCATTGATCATTCACAATCGTTCATCGAGGTTTGCATGGCAAAGCTGAAATCGCGCCTCGATCCTGAGGTGAGCGTCGGCTATCAAGTCAGACTGTGTCATCGGCGCATTGATCGACTGCTTAACGCTTACCTGGCTGAGCATGGGATCGGGAGCGGATTTTGGTATTACCTTCGCATTTTATGGCAACAAGATGGCCTGACTCAGAAAAATCTGAGTGATGCCGTCAATGTTGCAGAGAACAGCACGGTGGTGACGGTAACGGCGATGGGCAATCGCGGCTTGGTCCATCGCGTCAGGGATGCTTTCGACCGGAGAAAGGTACGGATATCCCTAACAAAAGAAGGCAGGGCGTTGGAAAGCAAGCTTATTCCCTACGCCCATAGGATAAACGAGATCGCTGTTGAAGGTATTGACCCTGCGGATGTTACAATCTGTCTATCTGTTCTCAAGCGTGCCGCAAATAATATCGGGAAAGAGCTGGATAGTTTATAATATTGGGGGGCTGGGTTCGCGGGCTGGTGGCGCTCTGATTTTTGTTCTATCAAGACTTAATCGACGGGCGTGGGCGGTTCATCGCTGGTCCTA
The DNA here is from genome assembly GCF_028538045.1 of Sphingobium sp. AntQ-1. Taxonomy (NCBI): domain Bacteria; kingdom Pseudomonadati; phylum Pseudomonadota; class Alphaproteobacteria; order Sphingomonadales; family Sphingobiaceae; genus Sphingobium; species Sphingobium sp. AntQ-1. The sequence goes on along the minus strand of NZ_CP117160.1, from coordinate 29,782 downwards.
GTTCGTGTAGCAGGCAATCTACCGCTTGCTGCACCTTTGGCAAAAGATGGCGGCGCTGGGGATAGACCGCCCAGATGGACTCATCGTCCGGCTGTGCATCCTCCAGCAGCAACTCAACCATGCCATGCTTCAGATAGGGCAGTATGTAGAAATCAGGTAGCTGGCATATGCCGAGGCCCGCAACGCAAGCTTCTATGACAGCATGGCCACTATTGCATCGGAACCGCCCTTTGGGTTTATGAGTGAGGTCGCCGTCTTCGTGCCTGAAATGCCAGGTCGATGCTGTGCCGGCGATACATTCGTGATTTGACAGTTCCTCTACGGCTCGGGGGCGGCCAGAAGACGCCAAATAACTCGGCGCGGCGCAGGTGTAGAGCGTGCGCGAAGCCACTCGGGTTGCGATCAGCCGAGGATCCGTTATGGTGCCCGTCCGCACCGCCAGATCATATCCTTCACCAACCAGATCGATGACCCCGTTCGACAGTTCGATCGATACCGTCAAGCGGGGGTGTCGCATGGCAAAGCGGCGGATGATCGGAGCGACGAAACGCTCGCCCATCGCGGTTGAGCAGGTGACCCGCAATTCTCCTTGCGGGTCGTTCCGATCACTGATGAGCGCGATCGCCTCATCCCTGTCCTGCGCGATCCGTTCACAATGTTCAAAGAAGACATGGCCGGTGTCCGTCATGCGCACGCTGCGCGTGGTACGGTGAAACAATTGCGCTCCAAGCCGTTGTTCCAGCGCCATCACCGACCGACTGACGTGGGTCGTCGAGACGCCCAGTTTTTGTGCTCCGCGCGTGAACGAACCTGTGGTGGCCACACTGATGAACTCGTCGATTCCGTCCCAGTCGGACATTGATCATTGCCTATATGAAAAAATGCTTTGCGGATTTATCATATTATCACCGTGCAAGCGTTTGGCTACAATCTTTGCAAAGGCAGGAAAGATGAGGTGAGTGGGTCAGCTCAAGAGTTTTGCACATGGCTTTGCCATGCTTTTGCTTCTTGCTGGCCCCATTCGTCAAAGCCTGTTCCGTTAGCGGTGCGAGAACCCCACGTTGACGCTGCTGTTTATTGGATTTCGATGTTTCGGGCGCCGCCGATGCTGACGTGAAGCATCTCGACCAGCTCTGGAACGACCTTCCAGGATTGAGCCATGATCTCGCCGGCCTGGCGGCGTAGTGCATTCTGGCGTTGATCCTCAGGCATCATGGTCGTGCAATGGCCGAGGATGGCGGTCAATGGGTGGCCAATTTCCGGATTGGATATGTGCGGCTTCCAGTCTTCGATGCTGAGCCGCATGCCGAGGTAGAAGCCGTTGGCGAAGTCCTCCAGGAGAACTTCGCCGGCGTCGGTACGCATGTAAATGGGGGCATAGCGCTTTGGGCCACCGGACAGGGTCGCGCCAATCTGGCTGTACCGCTGGAAGATTGTGTTGCGGACGGCCTCCTCGATACTGCCATCCGGCGCCCAGGCGATGCCGTCTCCGACTATGGGGCGCAGCCAGTCTTCGGGAGGAATGAACTGGGGCGATACGACGAGTGCGGCGAGATAGCCGTCGATCATCGATACCCCCGGCATCGGATGTTCGCGAGTAGCCAGCCATTCCTCAAGCTTTTCATGCGTGAGGATGCGCGCTCTTCTGGGCTTCTTTGGGCGCTTGAAGCGACTGGTGCTGCTCATGCGGCCAGTCGCATAGCGGTCGGTTCAGCGGCGCGCCAGTTCCATGCCAGCAGCTGGTCGAGATCATTGTTGAGGACCTCGCCCGAGACCATCCGGGCCAGCACATCGCTCAGCCAGGTGTAGGGATCGAGCCCGTTCAGTTTTGCTGTCTGAAGCAGGGAAGCGAGCACCGCCCAGGTATGGGCCCCACCTTCGTTGCCGGCGAACAGTGAGAACGGCGGAGCAATATTCGACCACGGTAGCGGCGGGATAGTCCTGCTGCGGGCGGCGTAAAAGTCGTCCACCTTGAAGCCTTTCTGCCGAGTCAGGGAGGTGTGGGGATCTACAGCGTGGAACTTTATCTTCAGGTCCGTCTGGCTTGCGCGGATGGCATGAGCCAACGGGCGGCGGCGAAGCGTTTCAATGTGTCGCGCGATACGGTACGCAAGATGCTGTCGTTTTCATCGCCGCCGGGTTACCGGCGCCAGTCCGTACCGCAGCGCCCGAAGCTGGACGGGTTTGTGGCGATCATTGATGGATGGCTTGAGGGTGACCGCAGTGTCCCGCGCAAGCAACGCCATACGGCGAAGCGGGTATTCGACCGTTTGCGCACCGAGCATGGTTTCACCGGCGGCTATACGATCATCAAGGATTACATCCGGGAGCGCGAACAGCGCAGCCGGGAGATGTTCGTGCCGCTGGCGCACCCTGCGGGAGATGCGCAGGCCGATTTCGGGGAAGCGCTGGTGGAGATCGGCGGGGTGGAGCAGAAGGCCTACTTCTTCGCGCTCGATCTGCCGCACAGTGATGCCTGCTATGTGCGGGCCTATCCGGCGGCGGTGGCGGAGGCCTGGGTGGACGGACACGTGCATGCCTTCGCGTTTTTCGGCGCGGTACCGCGCTCGATCGTCTATGACAACGATCGCTGCCTTGTGGCGAAGATCCTGCCCGACGGCACGCGGCAGCGTGCAACATTGTTCAGCGCTTTCCTATCACATTACGTGATCCGCGACCGCTATGCCCGCCCGGGCAAGGGGAACGAGAAGGGCAATGTGGAGGGGCTGGTAGGCTATTGCCGGCGCAACTTCATGGTGCCGATCCCAAAGTTCCCGACCTGGGAGGCGTTCAACCTGTGGCTGGAGGAGCAATGCCGCAAGCGCCAGCAGGACAAGGTGCGCGGGCAGAGCGAGACGATCGGTGAGCGGCTGCAGCGCGATCTCGCGGCCATGCAGCCTCTGCCCGCTACACCCTTCGAGGCCTGCGATCAGAAAGGCGGGCGGGTCTCCTCGCAATCCCTGGTGCGCTACAGGACCAACGATTATTCGGTTCCGGTGGCCTGGGGCCATCAGGAGGTCTGGATCAGGGCCTATGTCGATGAGGTGGTGATCGGCTGCCGCAGCGAAGTCATCGCCCGTCATCCTCGTTGCTATGCCCGCGAGGAGGTTGTCTTCGACCCGCTCCATTATCTCCCGCTGATCGAGCAGAAGATCAACGCATTCGACCAGGCTGCGCCTTTGCAGGGCTGGGACCTGCCCGAAGCGTTCACGACACTGCAGCGGTTGATGGAAGGGCGCATGCACAAACATGGCAGGCGCGAATATGTGCAGGTACTGCGCCTGCTGGAAACGTTCACCCTCGCCGATCTCCAGGCGGCGGTCGAACAGGCCATCGATCTTGGCGCCATCGGCTTCGATGCCGTCAAGCACCTCGTCCTGTGCCGGATCGAACGCGTACCGCCCAGGCTGGACCTGGACGTCTATCCCTTCCTGCCACGCACCACGGTCGAGAAGACCTTTGCCAGAGCCTATCTGAGCCTGCTCTCCGACCGGCAGGAGGCCGCATGAGCGATCAGGCCCCGGAGATCCTTCTCGCTCACCATCTCAAGGCGCTCAAGCTGCCTACGTGCCTGCGTGAGCATCACAAGCTCGCGCGGCAATGTGCCGCTGAAGGCGTCGATCATATCCGCTTCCTCGCCCGCCTCGTCGAGATGGAAATGATCGACAGGGAGCGTCGCATGGTCGAGCGGCGCATCAAGGCCGCGCGCTTCCCCGCCGTCAAAAGCCTCGACAGCTTCGACTTCGCCGCCATCCCCAGGCTCAACAAGATGCAGGTGCTCGAGATGGCGCGCTGCGAGTGGATCGAGCGGCGTGAGAACGCCATCGCTCTGGGGCCATCAGGCACCGGAAAGACGCACGTAGCGTTGGGGCTCGGACTGGCAGCATGCCAGAAAGGACTGTCGGTGGGCTTCACCACCGCGGCAGCGCTGGTCAGCGAAATGATGGAGGCCCGCGACGAGCGCCGTCTTCTGCGCTTCCAGAAGCAGATGGCCGGATACAAGCTGCTCATCATCGACGAACTGGGCTTTGTGCCGCTCTCCAAGACCGGCGCCGAACTGTTGTTCGAGCTGATCTCCCAGCGTTACGAACGCGGCTCCACCTTCATCACCAGCAACCTGCCCTTCGACGAATGGACCGAAACCTTCGGATCTGAGCGTCTCACAGGCGCGCTCCTCGATCGCCTGACCCATCACGTCAGCATCCTCGAGATGAACGGCGAAAGCTATCGCCTCGCGCACAGCCGGGCCCGCAAGGCCAAAACCAGACCCTGAAAATTACACCAATGCCGTGGGGAGTGGCCCTCGGGCTACGCCCTCACGCCACTCCCCACGGCATGTAACACGATGGCCTGGTTTTACGCCGCCGAATGGCCGACTTTTGCTCCGCCGTTGACAAGCGGGTGCGAGCAGCGCCGCCTTCTGCGCTGTGGTGCGCGATATAGGCCATCCATCCTGGCCCGAGAAGACGCGCGATCTGGCACCTTTTTGGCAGGGTCGCGGCTATCGCCTTGCGCCGAGCCTCACCACGACCATGCGCTGGAAAGACGTCGACCAGATTGACGACAGCGATCATGCAATGAACTTCTGGTTCAAAAACCTATAGGAATACGACGACGAATATCGGTGCGATGATCGCACAACATAAGATCAATGATCGTCCTCGTCCAGCGTGTGTAATGCGAACTGGCGGCTGACGAAGTCATGCCGCTTTGCCGCCCCCCACTTGCAGATAAAACATCGATACCATTATAAATTGTCGATATTTTGTTGACCACTCCACATTACATCGCTATTGAAATATCAACGATTCCCCTACTGCGCAGGGTCGGGGGTTAAGGTCTATTGAATTGCATCAAACAATACCGGTTTGCATGCGCGCTCCCGCCGGGGCGGGTTCGCGATTACAATTAGACGGAATATCCCCAGCGTTGTGTTCGTCGAAGTTGATCTGGGGCATCCAGTTGCGACAATTATACGGGTAGTTCTTCTCGAAGAATAAGGGCGCGTATGAATTAAATAAAACATAATTGTTTAAATATAGCGTGTTATAACAAATAGGAGGGGATGTTATGATCTGGGCACCCCTATCAACGTGCTGCCCGGCGATGACAACGGGCTGACGAGAGCACGAGGTACGTCGTCGTCGGTCTGAGCGAGCCGTTTTCGGCTGTTCCTTGCCGGGGAGCGTTCGCGCCGGGCGCAGCTATTCCATGGCGGCACGCCGTTCGTGGAAGATCAGGCGGTCGATGTTGTAGACCAGGTTGGCGAGGCCGATCTTCACCTCGGCGCGGCGCAAGCCGATGGTGCGGATGAACAGCCCCATCTGGTCCTTCTGCCGGGCAAAGACGTGTTCGATGCGGGCGCGAACGGTGGAGCGTTTCGCGTTGGCTGCAGCGGTGTGGGACGACATCGGCTTGCCCCTGGGCTTCTTGCGATGGATGCGGCTGACCCGGCCCATTGATTTCAGCCAGCCCTCGTTGGCGCGGCTGCGATAGGCGGTGTCGGCCCAGACGTCGGAGGCGGTGTTGTCGCGCGTCACCACGTCGCGCAGCATCCGCCCGTCGAAGCGCGCGCCATCGGTGACCTTGCCGCGACGGATGAAACCGTAGCGCCGGCAGATCGCGATGCTGCTCTGTAACCGTCCGATTGTTACCGCGGTGGTTGGCCCTTGAAGCGGGCGGCGAGCTCAAGGTCATCGACGAAGTCGTCGAGGAAATGGTGCCAGGTTTTGGTCGTGAGACGCGCCTCGCTGAGCATGTCACTCAGTTCTTCGATGCCGCGGTCGGTCAGCGCGGTGATCGCCTCGTCGGGGCTGATATAGACACTGATGATGTTGCCGTAGGTGAGGTTGTCGTCGTTGGAGGCGATCGCTTCGAGCAACTCCACGTCCTCGGCGAGTATCGTGGCGACGTAGTCGAGAGTGCTGACGGAGGTGACGGTAGCCATCAGGCGGCGAGTGCTTGCGGGCCGCTGTGCGGCACCCAGTTCCAGGGCAGCAGTTCGTCGATCTTGCTGATCTTGTGATCGTGGATGCGATCGAGCAGGTCGGTGATGTAGGCCTGGGGGTCGAGGCCGTTCATTTTGGCGGTTTCGATGAGCGTCATGGCGCGGGCGAGGGTCTGGGCGCCGGCTTCGGAGCCGGCAAAAAGCCAGTTCTTCTTGCCCAGGCATATGGGCCTGACAGCGCGCTCGGCGGCGTTGTTATCGATGGCGACGCGCCCATCGTCGAGAAACAGGCTGAAAGCGTGCCAGCGCCCCAAGGCGTAGCGAAAGGCTTTCGCCAGGTCCCCCTTGGTCGAGATACGGGTGAGTTGCTGCTCGGCCCAGGCGTGCAAAGCCTCGAGTTTGGGTTTGCTCAGCTCCTGGCGCACGGCCCGGCGGATGTCGGCAGGCTTGCCCGCGATCTCGCGCTCGATGTCGTAGAGCTGCCCGATACGCTCCAGCGCCTCGTGCGCGATCTCGGACTTTTGCGACGTCCAAATGTCATGAAAGTCGCGCCGCCAATGTGCAAAGCAGGCCGCTTCCCGGAAGCGAGGCTCACCATCCAGGAGGGGTTCGTAGAGCTTGGCGTAGCCTTTGTAGGCGTCGGCTTGGAGGACACCACTTGCATTGTCCAGATGGGCCAGCACATGCTCCGCTTTCCAGTTGGGGGCATAGCGGTAGACCACCCCAGGCGGCGCGGTGCCGGCCCAAGGGCGCTGATCACAGACATAGCCCCACATCCGGCCTTGCATCACGCCCTTGCCGATACCTTTGGCCCGTCGCTCTGGCGCCAGCACGCGGATAGGTGTGTCGTCGGCATGTAGGATGTCGCTGCTCAGCACCGATGCCTCAATCCGGTCGATGACGGGCTGCAGGATCCGCATCGAGCGGCCACACCAATCGGCCAGCGTGCTGCGCGGGATGTCGGCACCCATGCGCGCGAAGATCTCGTTTTGCCGATACAGCGGCAAATGGTCGTCAAATTTCGAGACCAGCACGTGAGCCAGGAGACTTCCTCCCGCCATGCTGCCGGGGATTGGTCGGCTCGGAGCCGGCGCCTGGACCATCTTCTCACAGCAACGGCAGGACTTCTTCGGGCGTGCGACTTCGATGACTTTGAGCTTTGCCGTGATCATCTCGAGGATCTCGCTCACGTCCTCGCCCACGAGACGCAGCTCGCCGCCGCAATCCGGGCACGTGCTGCCCGGGTCGAGCTTGCGGCGCTCGCGCGGCGTATCCGCCGAGACGCGCGGCCGGCGCGACGATCGCGATGCGGAGCTGATGTCGGCAGAAGTGGCCGTGCCTTGCACGTCCGGCTCCTTCTGATCGCTCGTCGTCAGGCCCTGTTGGGCGACGGTGACGAGCACGTCTTCGAGTGCAAGCTCGAGCTGCTCGATCTCGCGTTCGATCTTCTCGGAGGATTTGCCAAAAGCCTGCTTCCTGAGCTTGGCGATCTGCAAACGAAGGGCCTGGACGACCAGGTCATGGGCGCGCAGCGTCGTCGTCAGCTTCGTGTTCTCGGCCTGCAACCGGGCGACCATGGCCTTGAGCAGGGCCGGGTCTTCCGGAAGATCGGACGCCGCATTCAGCATGGCATTTTCTACCGGGAAACGGCCGAAAAGCCTAGCAAAACAGCCGCTTTCAAAGGAAAAAAGTTACCCGGCGTGTGTCGGTGGTGCGCCCCAGTTCGGGCGCCTCCAGTCGATCCCTTCCCACAGCATTGCCAGCTGGGCCGAGGTCAATCGCGCCGTTCCGTCAGCCGCGGAGGGCCAGGGAAAACGGCCTCGCTCCAGGATCTTGTAATAGAGGCAAAACCCCTGGCCATCCCAGTAGAGCAGCTTCAGCCTGTCGCCACGCCGCCCACGAAAGGCAAATACGGCACCACTCGCCGGCTTCTGTCGCAGCTCGGTCTGGGCAAGCATGGCAAGGCCAGAAATCCCTTTGCGCATGTCAGTGACGCCGCAGGCGAGATACACCCTTACGCCGGTTCCAGGTCCGATCATGCAGCTTCCACTGACCGGATGAGCCGCGTCAGGGCAGCAGCCTCAATGCCGGCATCAAAGCGAAGGCACCGGCCATGCGCCAGGCACAGATCGACGATCACAGGTGAGGCAATTATGTCCTCGGGCACGGGCTCCGCGTGTCGCATGGGCGCCTCGAGGTCGACCGGCAAAAACGTCGGTCCGCCCGGCGCAGGCCATAGCCCGCGCTTCCTGAGCTGATGTCGCCACTGGTAGATCTGGCTTCGGGAGACATCGTACCGCCGCGCAACGCGCGCCAATGTCTCGCCGTGCACCCCCACCGCCGCGACAATCTCGAGCCTCTCGGCAGTGCTCCACCGGCGACGCCGCTCTCGGCCCAGTATCTCCACAGCCGTCCCTCGCTCCCGCTTAGGACGTCCATAGCGACGTCCTTATGGACGTCTCTTACGCGCTCATACCGCCGCCTGGCAGGCGGCCTCAACCGGTCGGTTACGCTGCTCTTGTAGCCGAAGCTGGGGATGGCGATGTCGATCCCCGGCCGGCCATCGGGCAGCGCGCGGGCCTTGGCGAACTTCAGGGTCCAGCGCGCATCCGTATCCTTCTGCGCCGCCCTGGCCGGCTCGTCCGGCCAGATCTCCGCCGCGCTCCTGCCCGCCTTGATCGCTTGCCGCTCGGCTGCGGTGTTGCGCTGCTTGGGGGCAGCCACCAGCGTGGCGTCGACGATCTGTCCGCCCATCGGCAGATACCCCCGCTCACGCAGGGACCGGTCGAAGGCGGCGAACAGCGTGTCGATCGCGCCGGCGCGGGTCAGCTTCTCGCGGAACAGCCGGATCGTGTTCTCGTCCGGCGTGGCTGCACCAAGATCGAACCCCAGGAACCGCAGCCAACTCAAGCGATCACGGATCAGGAACTCCATCCGCGCATCGCTCACCGTGTTCTGCGCCGCCAGGATCAGCACCTTGAACATCGCCACCGGATCATAGGGCGGCCGGCCGCCCTTCGCGCCGTTGCCGTATGCCAACGCCTTCTCCAGCGCAGGCCGGAACAGCTCGAAATCCACCACCCGCGCCATCGTCTCCAGCGGGTCGCCGCAATCCGACAACCGCTTCAATTGGTCCGATAGTCCGAACAATCCCGCCTGACGCATCCACAGCCTCCATCGTCAGGCGCAGTGAATCATCTCCAGCCGGTTCACGCCAGGGTTATTGGGGGTGCCCATCTTGTTCGATAGCAGCCGTCATCAGTCCGGATTTGCCCGATATCGTCGCAGATACGCATATATATGCTAGCTGGTGTTTTCTGCGGCCAAGCAGCGGCGCAGGAACCTGTGACTACAGACAATGTAGCGACAGAAAAAGCCGATGTAGGACTTGAAGACATTATCGTCACAGCCCAACGTCGTTCTGAAAATGCCCAGAAGGTTCCGATCGTCGTCGCTACAGTGACCGCGAAGACGCTCCAGGCGGCGGGCGTGCTGGATGTAACGTCCCTTAACGTGGCCATACCCGGACTTCAGGTAAGAAATGCCGTGGGCTTCAGCAGCCCCAATCTGCGTGGGGTCGGCACAAATCAGGTCGGGGCAGGATTTGAAAATCCCATCGCTACTTATGTCGATGGCGTATATTATGGGTCGGCCTCTGCTTCGCTGATGTCGTTCAATAATATCGAACAAATAGAAGTTCTCAAAGGACCACAGGGGACGCTGTTCGGGCGAAATGCCACCGGTGGCCTGATCCAGGTCACCACGCGGGAGCCGACTGCGACGCCGACTTTCATGGGCAGCTTCAGCTATGGCAATTACGATACGATACACACAGACGCCTATGTCGGTGGCGGTATCCTTCCAAATGTCAATGCGGATGTCGCGGTTCAGTATGGCTATCAGGGCAAGGGATGGGGAACGAATCTCACAACTGGCCGGGATGTTTATAAGACCGATATCGATTTTGCAGTGCGTTCCAAATGGGTGTTTACACCCGGAGAATCGACCAAGCTGACGGTGATCGCGGATTATTCGGAACTTCGCAGTTCCAAAAGCGCAACCGGCCTCATTCCTGGAACCTATGCTTTTCCTGGGCCGGGCGTCGTTCCGCCCGCAACCTTTTCCAATCCCTGGGATGTCGAGACGGATTACCAGCCCGGCATTGCAACCAAGGCCGGTGGCGCCAGCCTGCGCATTGACCAGGATATGGGCGATCTCAATCTGGTCAGCGTCACAGCCTATCGCAAATCGACTTTCAGATGTGGACAATACCTCAGTGTCTGATCCGAAATTAAGGTGAGTGGTATCAGCAGGTTAGCTTGACGGCTATGCCTGTCGTTGATTCAGGAGTTTTGCGAAAAACGACCAAGGATCAACGATGTGGACCGATACCACTCGCGCGCTTCATGCGCGACGCGGGCTGACTTTGCCAAGTGATTTGACGGATGCCGAGTGGTCAGTGCTGGAACCGCTGTTGCCACCGGCGTCGCATGTAGGGCGGCCGCGGAAATGGCCGATGCGGCGGATTGTCGAAGCGATGCTGTTCCTTCTGCGTGGTGGCTTGCCATGGCGGATGCTGCCTCCATGCTTTCCGCCGGTCTCGACTGTGCGTCGCTGGTTTTACCTCTGGCGTGACAACGGCCTGTGGCTGACGATGAACCATGTTCTGCTTATGGCATCGCGCGAGATGGCCGGCCGCGAGGCCTCGCCATCGGCAGGTGTGATCGACAGCCAGAGCGTAAAAACCACGGAAAGCGGCGGCCCTTGTGGCTATGACGCTGGCAAGAAGGTGAAAGGTCGCAAGCGCCATATCCTGACCGACACCCAAGGAAATCTGGTACATGCCGTGATACACACCGCTGACATTCAGGACCGCGACGGCGCGCCGATGGTGCTGCGCGACATCATCCGGCGCTTTCCGTGGCTGCGGCACGTCTTCGCCGATGGCGGCTATGCTGGCGACAAACTCCGAGAGGCTTTACGGCGAATGGGGAAATGGACCGTCGAAGTCATCAAGCGGTCAGACACCGCCAATGGCTTCGAGGTGCTGCCCCGTCGATGGGTTGTCGAACGCACGCTGGCATGGCTCAACCGGAACCGCCGCCTCGCTAAAGACTTCGAGCAGACGATCGCATCAGCAACCGCATGGCTCTTTATCGCATCCATTCAAATCTTCACGCGACGCATCGCAAGGACATGAAATTACGACAAATAATTATGAATCTGACACTCAGACCCTCTGACAGCGCTCGACAGCCATATAACAGATAAGCAATTTACACAAGAACTGCGTCTGGATTCAAATAATACAGCAATAAAGTGGTTGGTCGGCGCTTATTACTACAATGCCAAATCGAGCTATGATCCGGCCATTGTTAATTTTGGTCCTACCCCTGCGACCAATCCGGCGTTCCCGATCGGTGCCATTCAGATCGATTCATCGCTGCGCACACGGTCGGTAGCGGGCTTTGGTCAAGCTACCGCCCCGATTACAGATCGCCTGAATGTGACGCTCGGCCTGAGATATACGCATGAACGGCGAGTCCTGGAAGGCACGCAAGTTGGCCTATTGCTCGTGCCCGGTGCCCCCATTTCCCTGGGAAGCGTGCCGCATGCAGGAAAGACCTTCAAAAGTGCGACCTATCGCGCTGCCGTGGACTATGCACTGGCCGATGACGTCATGGTGTATGCGTCCGTCAGTTCCGGGTTCAAAAGTGGCGGCTATGACACCAGCACGATCACCAATCCGCCATTCCGCCCTGAAAAGCTGACGGCATATGAAGCAGGTGTGAAGAGCCAGTTTCTGGACAATCGTGTACGCCTGAACGTCGCTGGCTTCTATTATGATTATAAGGATCTGCAGGTCCAGCGGCAGCTGCAAGCCGGAAACTCGGTTATAAACGGCAGTGCCGAAATCTATGGCGCGGATGTCGACCTGACGTTTGCGGTTTCAAATCGCCTGTCGCTGCGTGCGAATATCGAAGCGCTCCATTCCAAGTTTCTGGACTTTCCAGGTGCCCAGTTCACATCGACCACGGGTGGGGTGCCCGTCACCGCCTTCCAAGCGCGGGGGAACAGGCTTCCTTACGCCTCGAACTTCGCCGGCAGCTTTGGTTTCGATTATGAGATGCCTGTGGGCGACGGCTCGATCACGTTCAACGGCACGGCCTATCATGATGATGGCTGGTTCGCGCGGCCCGACAATCTGATTGCTCAACCAAGCTACTGGATGTTTAACGCCTCAGCGAACTGGAAGGTCGCAGATACGGGGCTGTCCCTGAGCGTGTGGGGGCGCAATCTGTCAAACGAGCCGGTGAGTGGATATGCTGTTACCACCTTCCCGATCGGCAATCTGGGGCAGTCCTTGGAGGCTCCCAGGACTTATGGTGGCACAATAGGTCTCAAATTCTAACAGCCAGATCTGTGATATCACTAATTATCGAAGTTTGTTGAGCATGGAGTTCATAAATCATGGCAGAAGCAGTCAAACCCATATTTGATCCCTGGTCGGAGGCCTTCAAGACCGATGCGTTCCAGGTCTATAAAGATTTTCGGGCCCATGCTCCCGTTTTTCAAAATGTGGATGGTGGCTGGATCATCGCCACCTATGACGCATGCTTTCGCCTGTTGTCGGATCGCAAGAGCTTGCTGAGGACGCCTGAACTGGGTAATTTCCCGCCCGGCCGCTTCCATGACTATAATCGCTTCAGCATGGCGTATATGGACGCGCCCGATCACCCGAGGGTGCGCAGCGCGCTCGCGTCTGCATTCACCGCCGGCGCGTTGGCCAATCTGGGCCCCGCGATTCAGGCTGCTTGTGATGAATTGCTGGATAAACTGATCGATGCCGACAGTTTCGATTTCGTCAAGGAATTCGCCGAGCCATTTCCTTTGCATGTCGTGTGCGAACTGATAGGCGTACCCCGCGACGAACGTGCGCTATTCCATCGGGCGGCCCACGCCGTTACCGCCGGTCTTGAACCGGGCGCTTCCGCCGAAAGGCTCGCCGCCGCCGACCGTGCCTGCACCGAACTGGGCGAAGTGCTGGAGGGTTACATGGAGGAGCGTCGACGGACCCCAACCGGCGACATCATCAGCCTGATGCTGACCCATCAGGAATCCAGCAAGTTGACTCATGACGAATTCGTCAACCAGTTGATCTTCCTGCTGCTCGCCGGTCATGAAACCACGGCTACGTTGTTGACCTTCGGCATGAAGCTGCTGTTGGAGCAGCCCGATGTCGCAAATCGCCTGCGGGATAATCCGGACTTGATCGGCAAGGCCGTAGAGGAATTCCTGCGGCTGCATCCGGCGGTTCATTTCGTCCCCTACACCGCCGCGCAGCCGATCGAAATTCAGGGGGTGACGATTCCCGCCGGCAGCCACATGACCGTCATGCTCGCATCGGCAAACCGTGATGCGGATCAGTTTCCCAATCCCGACGTACTGGACATAGAGCGTTCCAACAGTGCGCGGCATCTGGCCTTTTCGACCGGGGGGCATTCGTGCCTCGGCAACAATCTTGCACGTGCGGAGGCGCGTATAGCTTTCAAAACCATATTGAGCCGGATGCCGGATCTGCAAAGCGGCGGAACACCCAAGCGCGTCGACAAAATCATGTTCCAGGGCTTCGAAAGCCTGCCCGTTCGCCGGGCCATGACGACAGAGCCTGCCTGACAGGTAGCCGCGGCGGGGGGGCAGAGTTGGCGATGGGCTGGCGGGAGTGGCGACATATGCGCGCAACCGATTCCGGTCTCTTACGGTGTTTCGACCATCGCCTGGATATATGGAGAAACCTTGATGACGAAGCCTATTTTTGATCCCCGTGCCCCTGCCTACAAGGCCGACCCCTATCGGGTTTACAAGGATTTGAGGGAGCAAGCACCCGTGTTCCAGAATCCGGACGGAAGCTGGGTCATTGCAGGCTACGATGCCTGCTCGCAAATTTTGTCGGACCGAAAGCGGGTGCGGAGCCTGCCCCCCGAGACGCTGGACCGCTTTCCGCCCGGGCCGTCGCGCGACTTCACAGCCAATGCGATGAGCTTTCTCGAGGGAGGCGACCATCAGCGGGTGCGCGGCACCATGTCGGCAGCGTTCACGGCCAGCGCACTGGCTGGCATGCAAACTCATATTCAGGCAGTTTGCGACGAGTTGCTCAATGATCTTGTTCAACGCGAGTCATTCGATTTTGCTGAGGATTTCGCCGGGCCGTTCCCGCTTTATGTTATCTGTTCCCTGTTGGGAGTGTCGCGCGACCAGCGGGAACTTTTCCGTCGCGCCGCGACAGCCGTGACCCTGGGACAGGAACCGGGCGCCTCTTTGGAAATCTTTGCCCAGGCCGATCAGGCGTGCATTGAATTACGCAAATTGCTGACGCGCAACATCGCCGAACGGGAAGGCACTGATGGAACGGACATTATCAGCCTGCTGGCCCCTTATCAGGGGACGGATCGGCTGTCGGACGACGAACTGATCAACAATCTTATCTTCCTGTTGCTCGCGGGCCATGAAACGACTGCTACGCTGTTGGCTTTTGGCACTTACACGCTGATGGATCAGCCCGACCTGGCCGATCAGCTGCGCGCCAATCCGGATCTGGTGCCCAAGGTGGTTGAGGAATTCCTGCGCCTTCATCCGCCAGTCCAGTTCACACCTCGTTTTACCCGGGAAGAGGTCGTGTTCGGAGAAACGGTGATCCCTGCTGGCAGTCAGATGACGATGCTGATGGGGTCCGCCAATCGCGATCCCAGTCAGTTTCCCAATCCCGACATGGTCGACTTGACCCGATCGAACGGGATGCGCCACTTGACCTTCGTTGCGGGCACCCACACTTGTCTGGGCAACAATCTGGCCCGGATGGAAGCACGGACCGCGTTTCGCGAAATCTTGAGGCGGTTTCCAGACTTGCAACCCAATGGTCCGCCGGTGGCCAATACGCACGTCATGTTCCAGGGTTTCGCAAAACTCCCGGTGCGTCATTCCGCACAAGTAGGTCATGCGTGAGATATGGCGTGGTCTGAAGAAACCCGTCCGAAAAACGCGAATGACCGATATTGTTTTTGCAATCGCTGACAATTCAAGCAGAATGTGTTGAAATGTCTAAATGGAAGAGGTCGGAATGGTAAGGTTGTGCTTCGTCGATGCGTCGGGAGGCGAGCGTGAAGTGAACGCCCAGGTCGGGCAAAGCGTCATGGAAGCTGCTCTTGGCGGCGGTGTCGCCGACATATTGGCAGATTGCGGTGGCTCTCTGTCCTGCGCGACCTGTCATGTCCATGTAGCCCGCGAATGGCTCGACCGGGTCGGAACGGCATCGGACGATGAAAAGGTGATGTTGGAAATGGCCATCGATCCGGACGAGACCAGCCGCCTGTCGTGCCAGATCATTATTACTGATGAACTTGATGGCCTCGCGTTGAATCTGCCCGCATCTCAGATTTAGGGCTGGTCGAAGAACACCGAGCTTCGCTATGAATGGGCGGCAGGCAACTCATCCATTGAAGGAAAACACATGACAGTACTTCGTCATTATCGCATGAAGGCTGCGGCGGGCCGCGAGCAAGACCTTCGAGCTGCACTGATTACCCTGGCGGGCCAGTTACGGCCGCTGGACGGCTACGAAGGGGTGGAGTTGTTTGCCGATCCGAGCGACCACGCGACTTACATCTTCATTGAACACTGGCGGACGATCGATGATCACAAGGCGGGCGGACAGGCGCTCGGCAAGGATGCTTTCGCATCGGTCATGGCCGCTCTGGCCGAGCCGCCGGAGGGTCTCTATCTTGAGCCGGTGCCCATAGCGGGCGCGGACGCATCCGCCTGAGCAAGGGATTATTCGGGCGCGGGTAGGTCCAGGCTCGTCATTCACTGGTCGAGCCTGACCATGCCTGTGGCCGCCCGCTCGAACTGCGGTCCATGGCGCAGATGATCAGGAGCACGCCGGCGCGGCGCTCTTGCCCGAGCAGTCACGTCTGCGCTACTCCCTTGTCGAGCCCGACTATGCGATAACGCCCACGACACCGGCCGCTGCAGCTGTATTTGCCCGCCAGCGAAGCCCAATTCTGTCACATGCCCCGATGAGCTGCGCGGATTTTGACCTCAGGCCTCTTTACTGGCCAAATACAGCGCAGCATCGGGATCTCAATCAAGCTCTGCGACGGCATTAAGCTTCTGGGCACGTCAGCCAGCGCGCCGGAAACGGCTCTCACTGGCGACGGTGAATATCCGCAACCACTCCACAAGCCCTCTCCGCGCTGGGAGTAATCTCAAACGGGCTGACGCTCCCCAGAGGTCGAACATGTCAGGCCGGTTCGGCGCCATGCTCCCCGAACCAGTCTGCTATGACATCAGCAAGCTTGTCACGATCATCTCCCGGTCGCTCGAAATAATGACCGCCGTCCAGTTCGACCATGCGCTTGTCATCGGAGCCCAACGCATTAAAGATCGCGTGCCCATGGCTAGGGAAACAACCAGTATCATGGTTGGCCATGATGACTAACGCCGGTTGAGTGATGCGGGGCAATTGTTGGTCGCTGCGCACCTGCGTCCGGGACAAACTCCACATTGCCAGCCATTCCCGCGCGGAAGTTATCGAGGCGAGGCCATAGTTGGAGTAGTTCGCCCGCTTCGGATCGCCCAGGTAACAGCCTACGTCCCTCTTCGACGGATCGATCGTCAAATCTGTAAAACGCAGATCCGCAAATTGCCTGGGAATGGCGAAGAACCGGTCGAAGACGCCGTCTTTGGATACTGAACCAAATGAGTCGATCGTAAGTCGTCCCTCCTGAGACTGCGCTCCTCGAACGCGGTCAAGCTCGCTTTCCGCCCATAGTGTGATACGTTCGTTACGAGCAACCTGTGCTGCCCGATAACGTCCGATGAACTCATCGGAATAAGGCGGGCCATGCTTCGGGTTGAACATATCAAGTTCAGGATCGCACGAGAGGGGGTCATTTTCGTCAGTAACCGATGGATCAAGCCATTCGGTAAACACCACCGCGCGGCCCGGGTGCGCGGCCAATGAGATGTAGAAATCAGCCGCCGGTAGATCGCGCAGCAATTCAGCTGGAGCCGATCCGGGATCGATATGGGGCTCGACAGCTTGCGCTTGATATGCGCCTTATGCCGAGCTCGGCATAAGGCGCATTATCCAGAGCATGGTTTTATCTGGGGCGTTTTGGGATATAATGCGGGCTTGCCGGAGGTTTCGGCGCATTGGGCTCCAGATAAAAACCGCGACCTCGCAGTTGGGGGCCGCCGCGCGCGGGGGCAACGTTGCAGATACCATTGCGTACCAGGTCGACGATCGAGGACTATGTCGCCACGCAGGAGTGGCGGCGCGCGCGACTGTTGCGCTGCCCGCTCCATCCGAGCGGCGGCTGTGCATTTCGGCGGCATGGCAGCTATGCGCGCCTGACCAGTCCGGGTGTACGGATCGCTCGCTGCTACTGCCCACAGGGGCACATAACATTCAGCCTGCTCCCAGATTTTCTCGCCGCTCGGCTGCCCGGTTCGCTTGCCGCGATCGATCGCATCGTTGGGATAGCCGCGTCGGAGCGAAGCATGGAAGCCGCCGCAGACGCAGCACGCGGCACGGATATTTTCCTTCCAGGCGCGGTGCGCTGGCTTCGCCGCCGCGTTGTCGCGGTGCGCAGATCCGTTGCCGCCGTCAAAGTAATGGCGCCCCGGTTGGCGAGGCCGGGCTTGCCGGTGAGCGACGTTCCGGCCCTTGCGACGCTCCGCCAAGCCCTTTCCCCGCAGCTGTTGCACTGTATTCCGGCACCTACCCAGCGACAATTACGATAAGCGCATAAGCGTCAATTAGGATGAGCGATCGGGGGGCTTCCGGGAGGGCGTAGCCCGAGCGGACGCCCCCCGATCGCATTGGCTTCACCTGCGGGTCTTTCCCGGCGAGTTTTGTCCCCGTGAGGGGGCGACCGATGCCGGGCAGACACATCACCGACCAGCAAGTGAGGCTCTACATGAATGCTCGTCTGACCCGCCCGCAAACCACCTCTGCCGCCATGGCCGGCATCTCCGTCGCGACCGGCCGTCGCATCGAGCGCGACCCGCGACCGCCATCAGCGTGCAAGGAGGCACGCCAGTACCGCACCCGCGTCGACCCGTTAGAGGGTTTGTGGGACACAGTCGTAGTCCCGATGCTCGAGGCGGCCCCCGGCCTTCGCCCGGTAACGGTGCTGGGTGAGTTGGACCGTCGCTACCCCGACAGGGTCACCCGAGCCATCCGACGTACGCTGGAGCGGCGCATGCGCGCCTGGAAGGCCCTGCACGGCCCGGACAAGGAGGTCATATTTCCCCAGACCCACAGTCCGGGCCGCATGGGACTGTCCGACTTTACCGATATGGGCAAGCTGGGCGTGCGTATCGCCGGCGTGTCGCTCGAGCATCGGCTCTATCATTTCGCGCTCGTCTATTCCGGCTTCGAGCACGGCGAGGTCGTGCTCGGCGGCGAGAGCTACACTGCGCTGGCGACCGGCTTGTCACGGGCGCTCGCCATTCTGGGAGGCGCGCCGCACGAGCACCGCTCCGACAGCCTGTCAGCCGCATTCCGCAACCTGTGCGCCGACGACGCGCAGGATCTCACCCGCCGGTTCGCCGGTCTGGTCGCGCACTACGGTATGGTCGCGACGCGCAACAACCGCGGCGTCGCGCACGAGAATGGCGCCATCGAAAGCCGGCACGGGCATCTTAAGAACCGTATCGCGCAGGCGCTGCTGCTGCGCGGCTCGGCCGACTTCGCATCCCTCGACGACTACCGGGCCTTCGTGGGGGGCGTTATCGCCGACCACAACAGGCGGCATGCCGCCGCGATCGACATCGAGCGGGCGCACCTGAGGCCGCTGCCGCCTGCATCGCCAGCGACATGGGACGAGGCCAGCGTGCGCGTCACCAGCTCGTCCGGCTTCTCCTTCCGCCATGTCTTCTACACGGTACCCTCGCGTCTCATCGGGCATCGTCTGCACCTGCGCGTCCATGACGAACACATCGAGGGATATCTGGGCGCAGCGCTCGTGGTGACGCTGGCACGCGGGCGAGCACCCGCAAAAACGGCGGGACGCACCACCACCCATGTCGTCGACTATCGCCATGTCATCGGTTCGCTGCGCGCCAAGCCCGGAGCGCTTGCCGGGCTTAGCTACCGCGACGCGCTCTGGCCGCGACCCGCGTACCGGCGAGCATGGGAGGCACTGAGTGCCGTCAGGCCCGCGCGCGATGCGAGCCGGACCATGGTCGGCCTGCTCGCGCTCGCCCACGATCAGGGTGTGGAGGCAGATCTCGCCGACGCGCTCGACGCTGTCCTCGATGCCCGCGGACTTCCCGACCTCGCCGATCTGCGCGCCCGTTTCATGCCCGCAAGCGGGACCGTGCCGCCGGTTCATATCGAGATGCCCGGTGTCGGCAGCTACGACCAGCTGCTGACGGCGGCGGACATGGAGATGGCAGCATGACCCTCACCACCGACACCGCACGCCTGCCGCTGCTCCTGAACGAGCTGCGCCTGCCCACTGTTGCCAGGCTGTGGGCCAGCATCGGCGACACCGCCGACACCGAGGGCTGGCCGGCCGCGCGCACCCTTGCCACGCTCCTCGAGCACGAGGTTGCCGAGCGCGCCAACCGGCGCACCGCCCGTCACCTCGCCGACGCGCGGCTCCCTGCCGGCAAGACCCTCGACACCTTCGACTTCGCCGCAACCCCGATGGTCAGCCTCGCCCGGATCAACGCACTCGCCGCCGGTGACAGCTGGCTCGACAGTGGCACCAACATCCTGCTGTTCGGCCCGCCGGGCGTCGGCAAAACGCACCTTAGCGCCGCGCTCGGCCATGCTCTGGTCGAGGCCGGACACCGCGTCCTGTTCGCCCGCACCACCGACCTCGTCCAGCAACTGCAAACCGCCCGCCAGGAACTGCGCCTGGCCGCCGCCATCGAGAAGCTCGATAAGTACCGCCTGCTCATACTCGACGACCTCTCCTACGTCCGGAAAAACCAGGCCGAGACCTCCGTCCTCTTTGAGCTGATCAGCGCCCGCTACGAAAGGCGCTCCGTCCTCATCACCGCAAACCAGCCCTTCGGCGCATGGGACGACATCTTCCCGGACCCCGCCATGACCGTCGCGGCCATTGACCGTCTTGTCCACCACGCCATCATCATCGAGATGAACACCGCCAGCTACAGGCGCAAAACTGCCCAAGCCCGCGTCTCCGCGCATACAACCAACAACGAACCACAACCTTCCAATTGACGCGCCGCGTCAATTAGCCGACCAGACCATGCCCGCAGGCGCTCATCCTAATTGACGCGCTCCGCTGATCGTAATTGTCGCGCCATACGGACATCAGAATCGCGGGACCCCAGATAAAACCATGCTCTGGATAATGCGCCTTATGCCGAGCTCGGCATAAGGCGCACGTCAGGCGTGGCTTCTTCGACGATGTCAAGGGCGGCAACGCCCCCGTCGCCGATGAGGCGCTGCGGCGGATAGCCAGCCTCTACAAGATCGAGGCCCGTATCCGAGGTTCCAGCCCCGAACACAGGTTGGCGGTCCGCCAGGTGCAATCCGCTCCGATCATCGCTGGCATGCGCCCCTGGCTCGAGGAGATGCTGCCCAGGCTGCTCCGAAGTTCCAATACGGCCGAGGCCATCAAATACACCCTCAACCATTGGAATGGCCTCGTCCGCTTCCTCGAGGATGGACGGACCGAGCTGGACAACAACACCGTCGAGCGATCAATCAGGCCGCTTACACTCCAGCGTAAAAATGCCCTGTTCACAGGTCATGATCTGGGGGCCGAAAACTGGGCGACCTTCGCCAGCCTCATCGAAACGTGCAAACTGGGCAATATCAACCCTCAGGACTACCTCACCGATGTCCTCGCCCGTATCGTCCTGCGCGGCGACGCAGATCCCATCGATGACCTGCTCCCCTACAACTGGGTCGATAGTCGAGTCACAGCCAGCGCCGTCATCGATCAGGCCGCCTAACGCCTTCTGGTGGGGGAGTTTTAGCGCTTACGGCGCGAGAGAGGTCACGATGATCCCTGGCAGATCATGTTCGACGCTGCCCGCGCCGAGACCGAAAATGACTCTGACCTCATTCCCTACTGGATCTACGAAGGTCCGGTGAAGGTCGAACGCCGCGTGCCGATGCTCCCGTTCAGCCGCGAGGTGCGAAGACTCGAGTGGCTCAAACGGAGCCTCACAATCTATCGTCTCGCATTGGGCCAACCGCGTCAGGAAGACCTACTGGAATATCTCCATGGCCTGATGGGAACTGCCATGCCGGCTGAGGATCTCGCTGATTTGCAAATTCGTCTGGAACCCTGACGGTCGTTCTGCGCGGTCGGTGGCAAGAATGGCAGGCCTTATGTCGCCACAAACGGCTGATCGGGTGTCACTTCCAGCAGGAGATAGCGCAAGGTCTCGGTCGCTTCGTTCCACTCGAAGACATAGTTGTGGGCAAGGGTGATCGGCGGTCCGTGTCCGCCGTCAGCGCCAATGGCACAGATTTGAGGTTGTGATTTAAGGAGGATTTGGGCTTCGTCGTAGTGACGAAGGAACGCAGATGAAGCCCAAATCCTCCTATTCAAAATCGTCGGCGAAGGCCCCTGCGGAGCAGGTGGTGAAGGACATCCGGCGGCAGACGCGGCGCCACTTCTCGGCCGAGGACAAGATCCGCATCGTGCTCGAAGGTCTGCGCGGCGACGACAGCATCGCTGAACTGTGCCGCAAGGAGGGCATTGCCCAAAGCCTGTATTACACCTGGTCGAAGGAGTTCATGGAAGCGGGCAAGCGCCGCCTGGCGGGCGACACCGCCCGTGCCGCGACCACCGGTGAAGTGCAGGACCTGCGCCGCGAAGCCCGTGCCCTGAAGGAATGCGTGGCCGACCTGACGCTGGAAAACCGGTTGCTCAAAAAAAGCATGACCGCGGATGGGGGCGACGAAGAATGAGGTATCCCGCATCCGAGAAGCTCGAGATCATCAGGATCGTCGAGCAGGCGCACCTGCCCGCCAAGCGCACGCTGGACCAGCTCGGCATCCCTCGCCGGACGTTCTACCGCTGGTATGATCGCTACCTCGAGGGCGGGCCGGAAGCGCTGGAGGATCGGCCATCGGCGCCGAGCCGCGTGTGGAACCGCATCGGCGAGGACATCCAGGAGCAGATCGTCGAGATGGCGCTGGAGGCGACCGACCTCAGCCCCCGCGAACTGGCCGTGCGCTTCACAGATGAAAAGCGCTACTTCGTATCGGAAGCCACGGTTTACCGCCTGCTCAAAGCTCATGATCTGATCACCAGCCCGGCCTTCGTCGTAATCAAGGCTGCCGATGCGTTCCACACCAGGACTACCCGACCGAACGAGATGTGGCAGACCGACTTCACCTACTTCAAGATCATCGGCTGGGGCTGGATGTATCTGTCGACCGTGCTCGACGACTTCTCGCGCTACATCATCGCCTGGAAGCTGTGCACCAACATGCGCGCTGAGGACGTCACCGACACGCTGGACCTCGCCCTGGCGGCTTCCGGCTGCGGCAGCGCCACGGTGCTGCACAAGCCCCGGCTGCTCAGCGACAACGGCCCCAGTTACATCGCCGGCGAGCTGGCCGAATACATCGAGGCCAACAAGATGAGCCATGTACGCGGCGCCCCGTGCCATCCGCAGACCCAAGGCAAGATCGAGCGCTGGCACCAGACCTTGAAGAACCGCATCCTGCTGGAAAACTACTTCCTGCCCGGCGACCTTGAGGCCCAGATCGAGACCTTCGTCGAGCACTACAACCACCAGCGCTACCACGAGAGCCTGGCCAACGTGACACCCGCCGATGCCTACTTCGGCAGGGCGCCGACCATCATCAAACAGCGCGAAAGGATCAAGCGACAGACCATCGAATATCGGCGCTTGCAGCACCGCAAGACCGCCGCCTAACATCAAACCCCAGACGAGGCCCGCACTCCGCTAATCTACGCCGCGATCTGTGCCAAATGTTCTGACGACGGACAGGCGGTCCGTACGGCACGGCGGTTCGATAGGATAACGGCGTTCCAGCCGCGTAGGCTTGCCCGTGGCGCATGTCGAAATCATGTGTATCCGTCGAATATACGGCGTGAGTTATGTAATGGGCGTGGTCGGACGCGACGAGCATGAAAGCGGCATCCGCAACATCCGAGCATTGCTCGAGGCGAGAGATGTCCTTGAATACATCATATCGATTGTTTGGCTCTCGCTGGTTCGCCTTCTTGAAAAATTTCAGTTCAATGGCGCATCGCCATTCTCGGCCGGCGTCGGTCGTCAGCCTAAACCATATGTCCATACGGCCGCGCTTTGCTCGACCGCCTGTAAGAGGTTTCTCGAGCTCAATGGCGAAGGTTTCCCGAGGGCTTACGATCGCCAGGTCTGCAACCGTTGCGATGATCCTGCCCAAGTGAAGTTGAAGCGTTGCTTCGCTCTCGCACGCGATCCGTCCCCCGTGGATCTGCGCAAACAAGCGCGGAACCGATAATCGAACAATTTCTCGTAATCGTTCAATGGACATGTAGAGCCTGACTCTTCCTTCGATCGTCCACGGCGATCAGATTTCTGCGCACTATCGAAATTGGGGCTCTGCTGCCTCGCCCCTCACAAGGAGCGGAGCGCATGCGCCGCCACATCAGTGATTGTGTAAACAGCTTCGCGCTGTGCTCCGCGGTTGTGGTGATCAACACGATAGCCTTGATAATGCCTCCGGACGAGACCCGCTCGTACGAGGTCCGAGACGGCTCGGCTGACGTTGCACCGACCCGAGCGTCGCACTCGCGCCCTTACTGCTCTCTCCACGAGCTGATCGGCTTCAACAGGGTCACTAGGCAGCACGTTCTGCTCCGTTAGCACTGCTCTCACCTCCTTTACGATCGTGCGGCGGCGCGCATCCCGTTGCGCCATCGGTACAAGTGAATCACACAGCCAATCCCGCAGCGGAGTGCAACGTCCGCCAACCGTGACATATGGTCCCGCGCTACCACTGTTGCTGCCGGCCGCCTTGGCGATGAGGTTTAGCACCATGAAGGTGTATCTCGGTCGCGGAGAGATACCTGCGATCCGCTCGATCACTTGGGGGAGATCAAGTTCACTTTCAGCATGATCTTGCTCCGTTTCAACGGCATCGAAGAGATCGGGTTGGTGGAACATAATGCGAATCCTAGCAGCCCACGCAGCGATGTGAATCCCTCTTGGCGGCCAGAGTCAGATTTTTCGTTGGTGACACTTTACCGACGCGGACTGGTAAAGTGTCACACGCGATGCAGACGAACGGGCAGCTCTCCTCGAACGTCATCTTTGAGGATCGTGGTTCTAGGTCAGCCTGTCGTCAACGGCTCGTAATAGTTGCTGCAACCGGTCAACGTGGCGAACTCCGGGTCGGTGAACGCCACGATTCGGCGGACGCACTTGGGTGCCAGCGGCGCTAGAACGCGGTCATGGGGCACCGCATCGTAAACTCGATCGGCGCGCCAAGCGCAGAACTGCGCCGCTATGTGCATCTCGAAGCCCAGACTGTCCTCGAAGTAGCTCATCGGGATCACTGCCTCGACGACGGAAGGTACGCCAACCGACCGGAGCACCGGCCCGAGTTCCGGATCGCGATCGATCGCCGCGTACAGGGATTCCCCGCCCCAGAACCGCAAGAAGTCCTCAATGCCGTCGTCGTTGTGAGGCCGCGTGAAAAGAAACCAGATCCTCCCGGCCCGTGACGGTGAATCAGCTTGGTGCCGCCGCTTGAACCCCTCCGCGATGGCCGGCGAGAAAACACCCTCCTCTTGCGCGGCATCGATCCGCATCACCAGGGTCTCGACACTTGGCAAGAACATCCCTTCCGCGACTATCCCGGCCGCTTCTCGCGCCGTCAGGCGCGTGTTGTGCCAAGCCAGGATGTCGTGAGGCCGAAGGACGGCGTAGAGCTGCCGGATGATCTCGTCATACTGGTAGGGCGACGCGAAGCGTTTCTCGGTGAGCCAATCGTCGAGAACGAAGCGGTTTTCATCCAGGAAATCGACGACCTCCAAAGGCCAAGTTTCCGGATTATCGTAGCCGAACAGCAAGGCGTCTAACCGATCTTCGTCATGAGCCGCCCAGCAGCCCCCTGCTCGGCTGAAAGGTTCCGGTTGTAAGCGAGCGGCATCCGCGGCGACTTCCATCGCAACGCGTCCATGATGCCGGCGAGATCCTCCCCGCTCGCGAACAGATCCTGGTTGAGCCCCACCCGCGTCGAATGCGCGCTGATCTCCTTGATCAGCCGCGCGAGATCGTCAGCCGTCAGGTCGGCCAATGCGCCGACATCGAACGCCCGCTGTATCATCGAACGGTAGATTGGACCGATCGAGGCTGGATGGAGCGCCCCCTCCCCCACATCATACTCCACTCTCGCCGGCACCGCAGGCTTCGACAGCGTTTTCCGCAGATCCCAAGACTCGCGCCCCGAGATGCTGTCGATCCTCCGTCCGCGCACCGCTGCCCTCGCCTTGTACCGCCGCACGTTCACGCGTCGAAAGACCGGCCCACCCTCGATGCCGGCCGCCTCCAGCCACGCCGCAATCGCCCGAACGGTGCGTGGGCTCAGATAGGCGGTCGCCCCCTCCCCCTCCTGATCGCCTTTGCTGCGCTTGATGGTCAGCAGCCGGGCGTCAGGATCGATCGCCTCAATAATGTTCTCGACCTCGATCGCCATCAGCTCGGAGGCGCGCAACCCGGTGTCATAGCCGGTCGAGAGCAGCGCGCAATCACGCAGGCCCTGCAGGTCGCCCGCGCAACTCTCAAGCAGTGCCCGCACATTGAGACCCCGAGGCGCATCGCGCTCAATGTTGCGCACCGGCCCTTTGAACCGCAGCGGTCGCGCCTGCTTCTGTGCC
This sequence comes from Sphingobium sp. AntQ-1, assembly GCF_028538045.1. NCBI lineage: Bacteria > Pseudomonadati > Pseudomonadota > Alphaproteobacteria > Sphingomonadales > Sphingobiaceae > Sphingobium > Sphingobium sp. AntQ-1. The sequence goes on along the minus strand of NZ_CP117160.1, from coordinate 3,940 downwards.
GTGCCGAGACGACGACGGATCGCCTGGAGGCGCAGCCTGACCAGCGAGGCCGGGGTTGGATCCTTGAGATCGAGCAGCAGATGGATCTTGGCGATCGACGCCTTGTAGCGGCCGAGCGAGGCGGGTTTGCCCCCCTGCCCCGCGCGCGCGTCGAGATAGTCGGCGACCGTCTCGGGCGTTGCCGGCAGCGCGATCCGGTTGTGGCGGCGGCACCAGGCGTCGAACCCCTCGAGGTCGGATTTGAGCGCGCGGATGCTGTGGGGCGATGAGGCGGCCTGATAGGCGGTGATAAGCGCCTCGTTGATCGTGATGCGCTCGCCGGCGCGCATCTGCACAATTGTCCACGCTAGGTCAGCCGAAGCCCGGACGGCCGGCAGCGACGCCTCAGGCGGCGCCACAGCGGTTTCTGGCCCTACTAAGCCGGTTTCGATGCTCACAACGCGCCACGCTCCTCTGCGGCGCTTGTATCGTACCTTATAAAGAAGGGTCAATTCCGGATATGTGATAAGTGCAATTATCGTAGGTCCATATTTAAAGAGCAACAGCATGATAGACGCTAAGGCTACTTTGGGGATATGTTTAACGTCATGCCTGCTGCCATCCCGGACCTCTCAGAGCCAATCTGGACTTCCAGGCTCGTCGCCCGTCTGGAACGGGCGGCAGCGGCGATAGGCCGCCTCGATGCCCGTGTTTCTGCCAGTCCTGCCGCAGCGCCATGGCAGCGACGCGCCACCTGGACCGGCTATTCCACGGCGCTGCAGGTGCAGGGCGCCGAGATTGACGAAATTGATATTTTCGGCCGGGAATGCGCCGTCAATCTGCCCGGCCGCCCGCCGATGCCGACCAATCTGGACGATCGTGATGCGCTTCCGATTTGGCAGCGGCAATTGGCCCAGCGCGAATCCCGTTATTGGCGAGACGAGCTCGCGATCTCAACTGACGTCCCAGAAGATTGGAGCCAGCGGCCAGCCCTCCTCCGCGCGCTTGAGATTACGGCCAGGCGCTCCCGCGCAGACAGCACGATCACGCCGTGGCTTGCCGTCCCCGGGCTCCTGCGATCGATGAAGATAACCCAGGCCGTGCTGCCGTGCCTGACCATTGGCGACAAGGCGCTTCGCCTCTCGCCGCGAGACACGCAGGCCATCGTCCTGCGTAACCTCCGGTCGCTTACCGATCGGGCGGAAGAGGGGCTGGTGAGGCTCCAGGCGCTCGAGGAAGACCGTTTACGCGCCGCCGCAGCCCTCCATGGCGCGCACCGTCCTGGCAAACTCCTGGATTTGCTCAGCCTTGTCCAGTTTGTCCCCGTCGTCAGTCCTCGGATGCTTGCCCGGCGATTGGACGTGACGATCTCCGGTGCCGGCAAGCTGCTTTCTCGCGCGGCAGAGCTGGACCTTCTAGTGGAAGTGAGCGGTCGTCAGGCCTGGCGGACCTACATGACGCGCGATCTGGCTATCGCCTTCGGGTTTGGTGTCCGTCCGGTAGGGCGTCCCCCTGCCCCGCCCCAGGCGCTCCCAGATTTTGTACCCGCGCTCGCAGAGTTTGATCGTGAAATGGCCGAACTCGATTCGATGCTAGCTGGCCTCGGTATCGATGTCTCGGCTCACCACCACTGATTGAGTTGCAGCGGGGCGTGACCGCTCGATGTCACGCCTCCCGTTCTTGCGTCGGCCCACTTCAGGCCCAGTGGGCGTCAAGCACCTCGCGAATGGCTTTCTCGGCATCCTCACGAGAGGCCCCACCCCTATTGAGAAGTGTCAGGCGAATTCCCTTGCGATCAGTGCCCTCGATACGAAGCACGGCTTTCCCCGTCTCGCTCGATACAACCTGCGCCATTCCTGACCTCTTGGGGGATCCTGACCTTTTGGGGGGGTCGGCCGCCAGCGCCAATGCACGGACGATGTCGGGCACAGCCATGGGAGCGCCCTCCCCTCCCGATCGAGCACTGAGCGCGGCCGCTTCAGCAAATACGCGTTGGCGACGATCGTCCGGCTTCAACAATGGCTTGATCGTTGTGACGTGCTTGATCCGCAAATCCTGCGGATTGGGAAAAGCGACCATCAATTCCACCGGAAGGCGGGCGAGATCAAGATAGCGGCTCAGCCAGCTTTCTGTGACATTGATCCGCTCGGCCATGACCTTCTGCCGGCCCTCATAATAGGCATCAAGCGCACGGAGATAGTCGCGTGCCCGCTCCAGGTCGCTAAGGTCTTCGCGCGCCCTGTTCTCGATATCCGCGATGCGGAATGCTTCTTCATCTGACAGTTCGCGGATGTCGACCAAGAACCGGAAGTCGGGGTAATTATGGCTACGCAGCCAGCTGATCGACCAGTGACGCCGAGCGCCACAGATCACCTCGAAATCAAAGTCCGATTCGCCGCGCACCCGCCGGACAATTGCCGGCATTTCCTGGCGTCCCTGCGCCTTTATGCTCTCGATGAGATCGGCGCATCGCTCCTCGTTGAGGAGCGCATATTCCCGGTTATGCCCTACCCACATTCGGCAACGCGCAGGATCAACCAGTTCATGGGTGCGGCTGACGACTGTCCCTGCCGCCAGTTCGGCCAATCGATTTTCCCGGCCTGTCAGGACATTGGCGCCCAGCCCAGGCCGGCGTGGCGCGGGCGCACCATCTTCGGGTGGATTGATACCAGCGGCCAGTTCTGCTGCGAAACTCGCATTCTTTCTGCTCATGAAGCCGTTCCTTCACCCGGAATTGCACCGGTGCAATTTTGCCGTTTCACGCCAGACCTTCCTTGCGCAAACGGCTCAAATGGCTGGGCCACATGGCCCGAATATCCAACTCGAGTTCAGCATTTACCCCATCGAGATAGGTCAGACAGCGGTTGCGGACCGCACTGCTCGTCACAGGACCGTCGAGCTCATAGACCGTCATCAAACGCGCGGTCGCGTTGTCGATCTCGGCGGAGTCCTTCAGCGGCGTGCGGACCATCGCCTGACCGAAAAGTGTCCGCATCAAATTGAGCAGTTCCTTCTGCATCGACTTGTTCTCATCGACCTTAGAGGCGACAAAGCGAAGGAATTTGAGCGTCGGTGCAAAGCCGCGTTCGGCCAGTGTCTCGATGGTTTCATCGAGCATCGCCAGAAACGCCGCGGTCGAAGAAAAGTCCATGACGGTCGGCGGCACGGGAACGACAAGCGCGTTCGCAGCGCGCAAAACCGACAATGAGATGGCGCCAAGGGCCGGCGGCGGATCGAGCACGATCACATCGAAACGATCGGAGATACTAGCGATGCCCTCGGAGAGGCGATCGATAAGCCCCCCCTGCCCGCGCGCCATTCGGGCTGCAATCTCATATTCTGACTGGAACAGCCGCAAATTTGCCGGAATCAGTTCGAGACCGTCGAAATGCGTTTTGCGCAGCGCATAATCAAGCGAGGTCTTCTCCTCTTCCCGGAGAAACGGGTAGAGCGTGTCCTCCTCGCTCAGATCAAGATCAGGCACATAGCCGAACAATGTCGTCGCGGAGGCCTGGCTGTCGCAGTCGATCAGGGCAACACGATAGCCTTGGATTGCGAGATATTGGGCAAGGTGGACCGACAAGGTCGACTTGCCGACACCTCCCTTGAAGTTCTGGACGGCCACGACACAGCATGGATCGTCGGCCGCTCGCCAGGGCCTCGTGCCGAACAGGCCCCGCATATCATTGAGTTGGGCAAGCGTGTAACCAACCCTGCGATTATTCTCGGTTCGCGGCGGCGGCGGAAGACGCCCGTCCTTCTCCGCATCGCGGATTGCAGCGGGCGTCCGCCCAACCAAGTCAGCGGCCTTTCCGATCGGGAAAGTGGGCTCACGGCGTTCATCCGCGCGCGCGCTGCGCGCTGAATCGCGAAGGCGTTCCAGCACCGACGAGGTCCGCTGGGCGAGCGCCGCCACCGATAGAAGATCATGGGTGTCGTCGATGTCTAGTGATGCTGCCAC
>NZ_CP117159.1:352500-720548 GCF_028538045.1 Sphingobium sp. AntQ-1 | reverse complement strand
AAGCGCAGATGGGCGCTGTCCAGCATCCGCTCCCCTGGGCCGCGCCCGACGCGAAATGGACGCCGGCGACCCATATCTTCTCCCTCGACGAACAGCCCTGAAAGGCCTTTGATGATGCTCGCCCGGACCCTGATCGCCGCGTCCCTGCTGCTCGCTACCCCCGCCCTGGCGCAGGGCGACACGCCCCATATCGAAACCAAGACCGGCCGCCACGCCCTGATCGTGGACGGCGCGCCCTTCCTGATCTTGGGCGGGCAGGTCAATAACAGCAGCAATTATGCCGCGCCGCTGGCGAAGGCCTGGCCGGTGCTCGACCGGATCGGCGCGAACACGGTCGAGGCGCCGATCGCCTGGGAGCAATTGGAGCCACGGGAGGGCAAGTTCGACTTCAGCTTCGTCCAGACGTTGCTCGATGAAGCGCGCCAGCATAACAAGCGCATCGTCCTGCTCTGGTTCGGCGCATGGAAGAATACCGGCCTTGCCTACACGCCGGATTGGGTGAAGCTCGACAATCGCCGCTTCCCGCGCATGAAGACGAAGGACGGGCGGGACCATGGCGTCCTGTCGCCCCATGGCGCAGCGACGCTGGCGGCGGACAAGCGCGCCTTCCTGGCGCTGATGACCTATATTCGCGACCATGACGCCCAGAATACGGTCATTCTGGTCCAGCCGGAAAATGAGGTCGGCAGCTATAAAAATCCACGCGACTACAGCCCCGCCGCGCAGAAACTGTTCGACGGCCCGGTGCCGGCGGCGCTGACCAGGGCGCTGCGAAAGCCCGATGGCAACTGGGCCACGGTCTTCGGCGAAGCGGCCGATCGCGCCTTCAACACCTGGCACACCGCCCGCTATGTCGAGGCGCTGGCGAGCGCGGGCAAGGCGATCAAGCCGCTGCCGATGTATGTGAACGCGGCGCTCGGCGACCCGTTCGGCAAGCCCGATCCGCAAGCGCTGTCGAGCGGCGGGCCGCAGGGTGACGTCATCGACATCTGGAAGGCGGCGGCCCCCTCGATCGATTTCGCCGCGCCCGATATCTACGACCGCGCCAGCCGCAACGTCTTCAAGCATCTCGATCTCTACACCCGGCCCGACAATGCGCTGATGGTGCCGGAAATCGGCAATGCCGCCGAATATGCCCGCTATTTCTGGGCGGCGCTGGGGCGAGGGGCGATCGGTTTCGCGCCGTTCGGGATGGATGACACCGGCTATTTCAACTATCCGCTGGGCGCCAAGCGCTTCGACGATGCGACGTTAAACGCCTTCGCCGCCAAATATCGGGTCATGGCATCGGCGCCCTGGGCGAAGATCGCGTTCGACCATCCCGTTTGGGGCGCGGCCAAGCCCGACGACGGCGCGCCGGTCAGCGCGATCATGGGCGACTGGCGCATCACCGCCAGCTTTGGCCAGTGGCAGTTCGGCCAGCGCGACTGGTTCCCCAAGGCCGACCTGCCGGCCTGGGCGGCCGAAGCCACCGGCGGCGCGGTGGTCGCGCAAGTGTCGGCCAATGAATTTCTCTTCACCGGGGATCATGTCCGCCTGAACTTTGCGGCCAAGGAAGGCAGCGCGCCGGGCGGCATGATCGTCAAGGTGGAGGAGGGGCATTTCGACAAGGGCGCATGGGTCATGGATCGCGTGTGGAACGGCGACCAGACAGATTATGGCCTGAACCTGATCGACCAGCCCGTGTGGATCAAGGTGACGATGGGCCGCTATCGGTAACCATCGACTCCCTGGACAGTGCGCAACGCCGTAACAGCGCTACGAACTGTCCAGGTCGCTGTCTCGATCAGGCCCTCAGGTCGAACCGGTCGGCGTTCATCACCTTGGTCCAGGCCGCCACGAAGTCCTTTACGAACTTGTCGCTCGCGTCCGATGACGCATAGACTTCCGCCAGCGCGCGCAACTGAGAATTGGCGCCGAAGGCCAGATCGGTGCGCGTCGCCGTCCATTTTTCGGCGTTGCTGGCGCGGTCGGTGCCAACGAACGTCTCGTCGCTCGTATCGTCCACCTGTTTCCAGGCGGTGTCCATGTCGAGCAGATTGACGAAATAATCGTTGGTCAACTGCCCGACACGGGTCGTCAAAACGCCATGCTGCGACCCGCCATGATTGGCGCCCAAAACCCGCAGCCCGCCGACCAGCACGGTCATTTCCGGCGCCGACAGGCCCAGCAGTTGCGCCCGGTCGACCAGCAGCTCCTCCGTCGGCACATTATAGCGCGTCTGGAGATAGTTGCGGAAGCCGTCCGCCTTGGGTTCCAGCACGTCGAAGCCGTCGGGGTCGGTCTGTTCGGCGGTCGCATCGGTACGACCCGGCGTGAAGGGAACGGTCAGGTCATGGCCCGCCGCCTTCGCCGCCTGTTCGATACCCACGCTGCCGCCCAGCACGATCAGGTCGGCGACCGACGCGCCGCTCTCGCTGGCCATGCCTTCATACACCGCCAACACCCGCGCCAATGCGGCCGGTTCGTTGACGTCCCAGTCCTTTTGCGGGGCCAGGCGGATACGAGCACCGTTCGCGCCGCCGCGATGGTCCGACCGGCGATAGGTGACGGCGGACGCCCAGGCGGTCTTGACCAAGTCCTGCACCGACAGGCCGGACGCGGCGATCTTTGCCTTGAGCGCCGTGACGTCCGCTTCGCCCAGCGCCGGTCCGGTCGCGGCCGGGATCGGGTCTTGCCAGATCAGGTCTTCAGCCGGGACTTCGGGGCCAAGATAGCGGGCCTTCGGTCCCATGTCGCGATGGCACAATTTGAACCAGGCGCGTGCGAAGGCATCGGCGAAATAGGCGGGGTCCGCCCGGAATTTCTCCATGACCGCGCGGTAGGCCGGGTCCATCTTCATCGCCATGTCGGCGGTGGTCATCATCGTGGGCACCTTGACGCCGGGCGTATGCGCCTTGGGCGCCAGCGTCTCTTCCGGATTGCCGACCGGCTGCCATTGCTTGGCGCCTGCCGGGCTGCGCACCAGTTCATAATCATGGTCCAGCAGCATGTCGAAATAGCTCATGTCCCAGGTGATCGGGGTCGGGGTCCACGCCCCTTCGATCCCGCTGGTGATGGTATGGTCGCCCATGCCGCTTTCATGGCCACTCTGCCAGCCCAGCCCCTGCTGCGCGATGTCCGCGCCTTCTGGCTCCGCGCCGACCAGCGAAGCATCGCCTGCGCCATGCGCCTTGCCGAACGTATGGCCACCGGCGGTCAGCGCCGCAGTTTCTTCATCGTTCATGCCCATCCGCGCAAAGGTTTCGCGAATGTCGCGGCCCGACTGGAGCGCGTCGGGATTGCCACCCGGCCCTTCGGGATTGACGTAGATCAGGCCCATCTGGATCGCGGCCAGCGGGCTTTCCAGCACCATCTCCTTGTCGGGCTGGATGCGGGTTTCATTGGCTTCGTCGCCGACCCAATTTTCTTCCGTGCCCCAGTAGATGTCTTTTTCCGGCTCGAACACGTCAGCGCGACCGCCGCCAAAGCCGAAGACGGGTCCGCCCATCGACTCGATCGCGACATTGCCGGCCAGGATCATCAGATCGGCCCAGCTCAGCTTCTGACCATATTTCTGCTTGATCGGCCACAGCAGCCGGCGCGCCTTGTCCAGATTGCCATTGTCCGGCCAGCTATTGAGCGGGGCGAAACGCTGCGACCCGGAGGACGCGCCGCCGCGCCCGTCGCCGGTGCGATAGGTGCCCGCGCTGTGCCACGCCATGCGGATGAAGAAGGGGCCATAATGGCCATAATCGGCCGGCCACCAAGGCTGGCTGTCGGTCATCAGGGCGGTCAGGTCCGCCTTGACCGCATCATAGTCGAGCGACTGGAACGCCGCGGCATAATCGAAATCATGGCCGAGCGGATCGCCCGACAGGCCGTTCTGCTGGAGGATTTCGAGCGACAGCTGGTTGGGCCACCAGTCGCGATTGGTGCGGCCGAGCAAGGTGCGCCGCGCCGCGGCCTCCTTCATCGGGCAGCCCAGCGGGTCAGAGGTCTTGGCATCCATGTCTTCTCTCCTGCTTCAAATCGCTGCACTATTTTGTAGGAGCATAGCCTATCGGGACAAAACCGGGAATCTCGCTTTGTCTGATCGATAATATCGGTCGAAGGCAGTCTGATGACGCGCCATGGCCGCAAGGAACTTCCGCCTTGGCCGGGCGCTGATGCGAACGGAGGTGAGATCATGGCGGCACGCGCATATTGGCAGGGTCAGATCAGGCTCGCCCTGGTATCGATTCCGGTGGAGATATACCCGGCCACCCGGTCCGGCGCGGCGATCAGCTTTCGCCAGATCCATGAGCCGACCGGCAAGCCGATCAGCTATGAAAAGATCGTGCAGGGTGTCGGCCCGGTGGATCGGGACGAAATCCTCAAGGGGTTCGAAATTTCCAAGGGCAATTATGTGCTGCTGGAAGAGGAAGAGATCGAAGCGGTGAAGATCGAAAGCCGCAAGACGCTGGAACTGGTCCAGTTCGTCGAGGCCGATGCCATCGACGTCCTCTACTATGAAAAGCCCTATTTCGTGGTGCCGGCGGACGATCTGGCGGAAGAAGCCTATGCCGTGCTGCGCGATGCGTTGCGTCAGACGAAGAAGGTGGGGCTAGGCCAATTGTCGGTGCGCGGGCGCGAACAGCTGGTGTCCTTGAAGCCCTGCGGTCGCGGGCTGGTGCTCGAAGTGCTGCGCTATGCCGATGAGGTGACGCGCGCCCAGACCTATTTCCGCAACCTGCCCGACGACAAGGCCGACGCCGATCTGCTCGACCTGGCCACCACCATCATCGAAAAGAAGACCGCTCCGTTCAAGCCGGAGGAATTTCACGATCGCTATGTCGACGCGCTCCAGCGGCTGATCGAGAAAAAGAAGAAGGCCAGGGGCAAGCGGATCATCGAGGATGTCGAGGAGCCGGCCAGCGCCAAGGGCGGCAACGTCATCGATCTGATGGCCGCGCTCAAGAAATCGGTCGGCGATGGCGGCAAGGCGTCGCCGACGAAAAAAGCGCCGGTCAAGGCGACTGCTGCCAAGCCCCGCACGCCAGCGAAGCGCAAAAGCGCCTGACCCATGGCCCGCAATCCGCTCGCCGCCTATAATGCCAAGCGCGACTTCGCCCGCACCCGCGAGCCGAAGGGCGAAGTCGCCAAGGCGGGCGGGAACAGCTTCGTCGTGCAGAAACATGATGCGACGCGGTTACACTGGGATTTCCGGCTGGAGATTGACGGGGTGCTCAAAAGCTGGGCCGTGACCAAGGGGCCGAGCATCGACCCGGCGGACAAGCGCCTGGCGGTGCGGACCGAGGATCACCCGCTAAGCTACGGCGATTTCGAGGGATTGATACCCGAAGGCGAATATGGCGGCGGCACGGTAATGCTATGGGACCGCGGAACCTGGCGGCCGGTGGCAGGCAAGAGCGCCAAGGATCTGGAAAAGGGCCATTTGCACTTCACCCTGGATGGCGAACGGATGAAGGGTGAATGGCTGCTTGTCCGCATGAAAGGGCGTCCAAAGGAAAAGCGCGAAAACTGGCTGTTGCGCAAGATCGAGGATGCCGACGCCGGGGAGGGCGACCAGTTGGTCGAACGGGCGCTGACCAGCGTCCTGACCGGACGTTCGATGGCGCAGATCGCCGCCGACAAGGCGGGCGCCCAGTCGCTAGCCGGGGTCAAGGGCAAGGCCTTCGCCGGCAAGATGCAGGCGGCGCGGGATCATAATGAGAAGGTCGCGGCCAAGCCGCGCAAGGCCGCAGGCAAGCCGCCCGCCTTCGCCAAGCCCCAACTCGCGACGCTGGTGAACGATGTGCCGGTGGGCAATGACTGGCTGCATGAGATCAAGTTCGACGGCTATCGCGCGCTCGCCGCGGTGGCGGGGGAACGGGTGCGCATCTTCACTCGCAGCGGCCTCGATTGGACCGACAAGTTCCAGCCGCTCGTCCGCGCCATCGCCGCGCTGGACCTGCCGCCCGCGCTGATCGACGGGGAGATCGTCGCCTTCGGCGCGGATGGCAATCCCAGCTTTTCCGCGCTCCAGTCTGTGCTCAAGCGCGGCCATGGCGCGCAGCGGGACGATACGCCCTTCCATTTCTTTGCCTTCGACCTGCTTGCGCTGGAGGGGCAGGATATGAAGGCGCTGCCGCAGATCGAGCGGAAGGAACGGCTGGAAGCCCTGCTCAAGGCGACAAACTCGCCGATCCATGTCGCGGACCATGTCATCGGCGCGGGCGAGGCCCTCTTCCGCTCGCTCTGTGACGCGGGGCAGGAGGGGATCATCTCCAAGCGGATCGATGCACCCTATCGCGGTGACCGCACACGCACCTGGGTCAAGGTCAAATGCACTCGCCGACAGGAGTTTATCATCATCGGCCGCAGCGCCAGTAGCGCGCGGGGCCGCCCCTTCGCCTCGCTGCTGCTTGCCCAGCATGAGGGCAAGGCGCTGGTCTATAAGGGCAAGGTCGGCACCGGCTTCGACGCGGACCTGATGGCCACGCTCGACAAGGTTATGATCCCGCTCGAAACGGACAAGGCGCCGGTCGATGTGCCGCGGACCGAAACGCGCGGCGCGACCTGGCTGAAACCCAGGCTGGTTGCCGAAATCGCCTTCGCCGAATTTACCGCCGACGGCCGGGTGCGCCATGCCAGTTTCCTCGGCCTGCGCACCGACAAGCCGGCAAAAACGGTCAGGCCGGAAAAGCCCGCCGCCGCGCCCAAAGCGACGCCGGTCGTCAGCATCACCAATCGCGATCGCGTCATCTTCCCCGAAAGCGACCAGACCAAAGGCGAACTGGCGGATTATTATGTGGCTATCGCCCCCCTGATGCTGCCCTTCGCCGCGCGCCGGCCGATCAGCCTGGTCCGCTGTCCGCAGGGGCGGGCGAAAAAATGCTTCTTCCAGAAACATGACAGCGGCGCCTTCGGCAAGGCCGTGCGGCAGGTTCCGATCCGCGAGAAGGACGGCGGCAGCGAGGATTATATCTATGTCGAGGATGCCGAAGGGCTGCTCGCCTGCGTCCAGATGGGCACGATCGAGTTCCACGGTTGGGCCAGCCGCACCGACGCGGTGGAACGGCCCGACCGGATGATCTTTGACCTCGATCCCGACGAAGGCATGGATTTCGACCGGGTGAAAGGCGCGGCGCAGGACATTCGCGCACGTTTGTCCGATATCGGCCTCGTCTCCTTCGCCATGCTGTCGGGGGGCAAGGGCGTGCATGTCGTGGTGCCGCTGACGCCGGGCCATGATTGGGAGACGCACAAGGATTTCGCGTCTCGCTTCGCCCAGGCGCTGAGTGCGGCCGAGCCTGAGCGTTTCGTCGCGACCATGAGCAAGGCCAAGCGCAAGGACAGGATCTTCATCGACTGGCTGCGCAACCAGCGCGGCAGCACCGCGGTCCTGCCCTATTCGGCCCGCGCCCGCACTGGCGCGCCGGTGGCGATCCCGATCGACTGGGATGAGCTGGACGGCATGAAGGACGCGCATCCCTTTTCGATCGGCGATGCGGAACAGTTGGTCGAACGCGCCGCCAGTCTCAAGGGCTGGGGCTTCGCTGCGCAGGCATTGCCCGACATCTGATTCTCAGCGACGCGGCGTAAGGCCACCCAGCGCGATATCGACCAGCTTCTCCGCGACCTCTTCCGGGCTGAGCGGCCCATCGGGATCATGCCAGCGCGCCGGCCAGTTGAGCGCGCCCGCCAGCGCGAAGGAGGCGAAACGAACATCGACCGGCGCGATCGATCCGTCGGCGACTCCCTCTGCGATCAGCCCTCGCACCGCATCGTCAATTTCCCGCTTGCGCGCGCGAAAGCGGATGGCGCTGTCCATCGACAACACCTCCTCATTGGTGCGGATCACGCAACGGCCGAAATCGTCCATGTTGATGCAGGCATAACGCAGCAGGAAGGCGCGCAGCCGGTCATGGCCGCTGCCCGGCGCGCCGGCCGCCGTATCCGCGGCCTCCCGCAGCATCGACAGGCCGCGATTGACGCATTCGACCAGCACCTGCTCCTTATTGCCCAGATAATGATAGATGGTCGGCTTGCTGACGCCCAGGCTGGCCGCGACATCGTCCAGCGAGGCGGCATGATAGCCGCGTGCGTTGAACATTCGCACCGCCGCCAGCAGCACGGCTTCGCGCTTTTCCGCCCGGTCATGCTCGCGTTCCGCCTTGCTGCGGAAGGGGGAAGGCACGGCGGCGGCGGGAACGGCGGGCTTGGGCAACATTGTCTCCTTGGGCGTTAGAAGCATTGACAACAAACGCCCGGACAATCAATATACCCATGAGTATAGAAAATACGAGTGAGTTTATGCTGACCGAGATTCAGGCTGCCATCCGCGACACGGTGCGCGACTTCGCGCAGGAGACGATCCGCCCGCACAGTGCTCGCTTCGAATCGGAAGGCGGCTATCCGCCCGAACTGTTCCGCGAGATGGCGGGCCTGGGCCTGTGGGGCATGACCGCGCCCGAAGCCTTTGGCGGCGCGGAAACGGACGCCGTTTCCTATGCGCTGGCGCTGATGGAGATCGCGGCGGCCGACGGGGCGCTCTCCACCATCGTTTCGATCCAGAATTCGATCCTTGTGTCCGGCCTGCTCAAGGACGGCAGCGATGCGCAGAAAGCGCGCTTCCTGCCGGACCTGATCGGCGGGCGCATGATCGGCGCCTTTGCGCTGACCGAAGCCGATGCAGGGTCCGACGCCTCGGCGGTGCGCACCCGCGCGACCAAGGTGGACGGCGGCTGGCGCATCACGGGGGCCAAACAGTTCATCACATCGGGCAAGATCGCCGGCCTGGTCATGATCGTCGCGGTGACCGATCCCGACGCCGGCAAGAAGGGCCTGTCGGTCTTCCTCGTGCCGACCGACCGGCCCGGCTATGGCGTGGACAAGGTCGAGCATAAAATGGGGCAGGGGGCTTCGGACACCTGCGCCTTGCGCTTTGACGACATGTTCGTGGAGCATGACCTGCTGATCGGCCAACCTGGACAGGGCTATCGTATCGCACTGGCTAATCTGGAAACCGGCCGCATCGGCATCGCCGCCCAATGTGTCGGCATGGCGCAGGCCGCGCTCGACATTGCGGTCGCCTATGCCAAGGATCGCAAGAGCTTCGGGAAAGCCATTATGGAGCATCAGGCGGTGGGCTTCCGCCTCGCCGACCTCGCCACCCGGCTGGAAGCGGCGCGGCAACTCGTCCTGCACGCCGCACGGACCAAGGATGCGGGCCTGCCCTGCCTCGCCGAAGCGTCCATGGCCAAGCTGTTCGCGTCCGAAGCGGCCGAAGCGATCGTGTCCGGCGCGCTCCAGACGCTGGGCGGCTATGGCTATCTGGAGGAATATGGCGTCGCCAAAATATACCGCGATGTCCGCGTCTGCCAGATTTACGAAGGCACGTCGGACATCCAGCGCATGGTCATCGCGCGCAGCCTTTAAGCAGGAGTCATAAGATGCAGAACGATCCCATTGTCATCGCCAGCTATGCCCGCACGCCGATGGGCGGGTTCCAGGGCGCATTGTCGGCGGTCAAGGCCACCGATCTGGGCGCGGCGGCGGTCAGGGCCGCGGTGGCGCGCGCGGGCGTGGCGGCCGATGCGGTCGATCGCATCTATATGGGCTGTGTCCTGCCCGCCGGGCTGGGCCAGGCGCCGGCACGGCAGGCGGCGCTGGCGGCTGGCCTTGGCCTGAATACCGAGGCCACCACCGTCAACAAGATGTGCGGATCGGGCATGCAGGCCGCGATCATGGCGCATGAGGCGCTCGCCAGCGGCGCGGCCGACATCGTGATCGCTGGCGGCATGGAAAGCATGAGCAATGCGCCCTACGCCTTGCCCAAGCATCGGTCCGGCGCGCGGATCGGCCATGACCGCATCGTCGACACGATGATGATGGACGGCCTGGAGGACGCCTATGAACCGGGCAAGGCGATGGGCGTGTTCGCGGAAGAAGCGGTGCGCGACTATCAGTTCACGCGCGCGGATCAGGACGCCTATGCCGTCCGCTCGCTCGAACGCGCCAATGCCGCGATCGGCAGCGGGGCCTTCGCCCGCGAAATCACGCCCGTCACGGTCAAGGGGCGCGGCGGCGACACGATCGTCGATACCGACGAGCAGCCGGGCAAGGCCAAGCCCGACAAGATCCCGTCGCTCAAGCCCGCTTTTGTCAAGGACGGCACGATCACCGCCGCCAATGCCTCCTCCATATCGGACGGCGCGGCGGCGCTGGTCATGACCCGCGCCAGCGTGGCGGCGAAGCTTGGCCTCAAGACTGTGGCCAAGGTCGTCGCCACCGCCGGTCATGCGCATGAGCCGTCCAAATTCACCACCGCGCCGGTGCCTGCCATGCGCAAGGTGCTGGAGAAAGCCGGCTGGTCGGTCGCCGATGTCGATCTTTTCGAAGTCAACGAAGCCTTTGCCGTGGTCGCCATGATCGCCGCGAAGGAACTGGGCATCCCGGCCGACCGTATCAACGTCAATGGCGGCGCGACCGCGCTCGGTCATCCGATCGGCGCATCGGGCGCGCGCATTCTGGCGACTTTGATTGCCGCGCTGGAGACGCGCGGCCTGAAGCGTGGTGTGGCCAGCCTGTGCATTGGCGGTGGTGAAGCCACGGCGATGGCCGTCGAATTAATCTGAAGGGGACAGCGAGATGGACATCAAAGACGTAGCGGCGATCGTCACCGGCGGCGCGTCGGGGCTGGGCAAGGCAACAGCGACGATGCTGGCGCAGCAGGGGGCGAAGGTCGCGATCTTCGACTTAAATGAAGAGGCCGGGCAGGCGACCGCGCAAGCGCTGGGAGGTGTCTATGTCGCTGTCAATGTTGCGGACGAGGCCAGCGTTTCGGCGGGTCTGGACGCGGCGGAAGCGGCGCATGGCGTCGCCCGCATCCTCGTCAACTGCGCCGGGATCGCTCCGGCGATCAAGACGGTGGGCAAGGAAAATGCGCCGCATCCGCTTGATGCCTTCGCCAAGACAGTGACGGTCAATCTGATCGGCAGTTTCAACATGATCGCCAAATTTTCCGCCCGGCTTGCCGCTGCGGAAGAGATAGACGGCGAACGCGGCGTCATCGTCAACACCGCATCGGTCGCGGCCTATGACGGGCAGATCGGCCAGGCGGCCTATAGCGCGTCCAAGGGCGGCGTGGTCGGCATGACCCTGCCGATCGCCCGCGACCTGGCCCAGCACAAGATCCGGGTGATGACGATCGCGCCCGGCATCTTCCTGACGCCGATGCTGGAGGCCTTCCCGCAACAGGTGCAGGACGCATTGGGCGCGCAGGTGCCGCATCCCAGCCGCCTGGGCAAACCGGCTGAATATGCGCAACTGGTGGAAAGCATCGTCCGCAATCCGATGCTGAATGGCGAGGTCATCCGCCTGGACGGCGCGATCCGCATGGCGCCGCGCTGATAAAAAAGCCCCCGGATCGGCGTGCAGTCCGATCCGGGGGCGGGCAAGACCGGCCTCAAAGGCCGGATTCCTTATCGGCTGGGCGCCAGTCGCATCGCCGCGCCGCCGCCCGGCGCGAGCCACAGGTCGTACAGGTCGCCCTTGCGGACGGTCCGCGTCTCGTAAGCGATCTTGTGCCGCGCGTCGGTCAGATAGGTCGCGCCTGCGCCATCCTTGTAGATGGTGGCGGTGTAGCTTTTACCCGGCTCCAGATAGTCGAAGTTCAACGTCACCGTCCGCGCGGTCGCGTCGTTGACGCCGCCGACATACCAATTCTCGCTGTTGCGATCCTTGCGCGCGAACATGGCATAGTCGCCCACTTCGCCTGCGATCAGATGGCTTTCGCTCCAGTCGGCCGGGACTTTCGTGATAAAATCCAGTTCCTTTGGATATTTGGCCAGCGTCTCGACAAAATCCGCTGCCATCTGGATCGGGGAGTAAATGGCAAGATAGAGGCCGAGTTGCTTCGCCAAGGTCGATGCCAGCGGGGCATGGTCCGCCCCCTCCAGGCTCAGTACGCCGGGCGTGAAGTCCATCGGGCCGGACAGCAGCCTTGTATAGACCAGCGTGGGTTCATGGTCCGGCCCGTTCGCAAATCTGCCCCAGGCATTATATTCCATGCCGCGCGCGCCTTCGCGCCCGACCCAGTTGGGATAGGTGCGGCGCAGGCCGGTATCCTTGATCGGTTCATGCGCATTGACCGCGACATGATATTTAGCCGCCGTCTCCACGACGCGCAGATGATGTTGCGCCATGCGCTGGCCGTCATGATATTCCATATGCGTTTCGCCAGGCTTGTCCCCCGGCGCGATGATGCCGCCCGCGTCGGCGACATAGCCGGTCTTGACGACATCGACGCCAAGACCGCCATAAAGCTTCATCGCGTCGTCCAACTGCGCTTCATAATTGGCGATATTGCCGCCGGTTTCGTGATGCCCGATCAAGTGGACGCCCTTTGTCTTCGCATAGGCGGCAAGGCCCGGCAGGTCGAAGTCGGGAGTCGATTGCGTGTAGCTGAAGTCGTCGCCATGGCCGAACCAGTCGCCATTCCAGCCCTTGTCCCAGCCTTCGACCAGCACGCCGCGGAAGCCATGTTTGGCGGCGAAATCGATATATTGCTTCGTGCGGGTGGTGGTGGCGCCATGCTTCGGCCCTTCGGCCCAGCTCCAGTCGCCCCGGATCATGCCCCACCAGATGCCGATATATTTGGCGGGTTGGAACCAGCTGACATCGCCCAGCTTGTTGGGTTCGTTGAGGTTGAGTTCCAGATCATTTTCGACCAGCCCCGCCGCACTGTCGGCGATGCGGATGGTCCGCCAGGGCGTGTTGAACGGCAGGTCGCGGATCACCCGTGCGCCCTGCGACGAGGGCGAGAGCGTGGTGCGGAAGGTCTGGCCAGACGCGCGCTTCAGCCAATAGGCCGCATAATCGACCAGCGCGGCTTCGTGGAAGCTGAGATGCGTGCCGTCGTCCAGCCGCATGGTGATGGGCGTATGGGCGGTCGAGACAGCGTCGATCGGCGTATTCTGATAGACCTGCTCGTAGCGGTTCCATTCGCCGCCCGGAATCCACCAAGCCGTGCCCTTGGGCGCGATGTCGAACTCGGTCGTCTCGTCGGCGATCTTCATGCGGCTCAGATTGGGCTGCGCGGGCAGTTCGTAGCGGAAGCCGACGCCGTCATCGAACAGGCGGAAATGCACGTTCATCAGCCGCGCGCCCTGCACGTCGGACTGGCGGAAGCGGACCGTCACTTCATTATAGCGGTCGGTGACGAAGCGGCGCTCACCCCAGGGCTGTTCCCATCGATCATCGCCCTGGCCCTTGTCCGACCCGGCGATCGCAAAGCCGCGGACCATGTTAAGGCCGTCGGTCAGGATGAAGCCCAGCTTCGACGGCGCGATCAGCAGCTTGCCTTTGCGCGAGAGCGACCAGGTCGGGCGGCTGTCATTGTCGGTGGAGACGGTCAGGATGATCGAGCCATCGGGCGATGCGGCGGTGACGGCGGGGCGGGCCTCCTGCGCAACGGCCGGCGTCATGAAGACGAATGGAAGGGTCAGCGCGCAGGCGCGCAGCGACAGGTTCAGCATGGAGTCTCTCCTTATTCCTCGATCATCAGCGCGCCGAAGGGTGGCAGGGCGCCGGGCGTGGCGCCATTGACGGCGGACAGCAGCTTGTTGGTCGGGGCGATCTCTTCGGGCCAGGTCGCCGGTTTGGCCGACAGGTTGAACAGGCAGAGCAGCGACTGGCCGTCAGCGGCGCGGCGGAACAGCAGACGCTGGTCGTCGGCGACCAATATCTCCAGGCTGCCGTGGCGCAGCGCCGGGTTCGCCTTCCGCAGCGCGAGCATCGCGCGGGTGTGGTTCAGCAGCGATGCAGGATCAGCCTCCTGCGCGTCGACCGCCAGCGCCAGATGATCGGCACCATGGGGTAGCCAGGGTTCGACACTGGAAAAGCCCGCTTGCGCGGCATCGGCAGCCCATGGCAAAGGCGTGCGCGCGCCGTCCCGCGACAGGGTCAGCGGCCAATTGGCGATCGCTTCGGGATCTTGCAGCTTGTCGAAGGGGATATCGACCTGGGTGATCCCCAATTCCTCGCCCTGATAGAGGATCGCGTTGCCGCGCAGCGCCACCAGCAGCATCGCCTTCAGCCGTCCGAACGCCGGGCGATCCTCCGCCGCGCACCAGCGGGACAGCGCGCGCGGCGCATCGTGATTTTCGAACGCCCAGCTCGGCCAGCCCATGCCCGGTTCATCCGGCCAGCGATCGACCGTGTCAGCCACCAGAGCGGGCGTCAGCGCGTCGGCATAGAGGAAGTTGAAGCCATAGGCGCTGTTGAGGTGGGTTTCGCCCGCCGTATAGGCCTTCATCTCCGTCTCTGACAGGTCGCCGCCGACCTCCGCCACGGTGAAGATCGCGCCATATTCGTCGCAGAGCGTGCGGATTCGCTTGATGAAATCGACTACGCCGGGGTGAGACTGACTATATGTCTTGATCTGGAAATCGAAGGACCGCGTGCGCGGCTTGCCGGTGTCGGGCGCTGGCGGATTGTCGCGCAGTTGCGGGTCGTGCATCGAATGGTTGAGCGCGTCGAGACGGAAGCCATCCACTCCGCGATCGAGCCAAAAGCGCATCGCGTCCAGCAGCGCATCCTGCACCGCCGGGTTGTGGAGGTTGAGCTGCGGCTGGCTGCTCAGAAACTGGTGCATATAATATTGGCCGCGCCGCGCGTCCCAGGTCCAGGCCGGGCCGCCGAACACCGACTGCCAGTTGTTGGGCGGGGTGCCGTCTTCCTTCGGATCGACCCAGACGAACCAGTCGGCCTTTTCACTCGTCCGGCTGGCGCGGCTTTGCGCGAACCAGTCATGAAGGTCGGAGGTATGGGCATAGACCTGATCGATCGTGACCTTCAGGCCGAGCGCATGAGCGCGCGCCACCAGCGCGTCGAAATCGGCCAACGTGCCGAAAATCGGATCGACATCGCAATAATCAGCGATGTCATAGCCGAAATCGCGCATGGGCGACGTGAAGAAGGGCGAAATCCAGATCGCGTCTGCGCCGAGCCGGGCGATATGCTGCAGTCGCTGGGTGATCCCATTCAGGTCGCCGATGCCGTCATGATTGCTATCCTGAAAACTGCGCGGATAGATTTGATAGATCACCGCGCCCTTCCACCAGGGCTGATCGGTCGATGTCGTCGCAAGCGTCATGAAGGAGCTTTCCGGTTCAGGGTTTGGCGGCGCAGACGGCATAGCCGAAGGCGGGGAGAGCGAGGGCCAGGCTGCCCGGCGCTTGCGGGGTGACAGGGCAGGCGCCGATCAGCGACGTGAAGCCGCCGCTGGCCGGATCGACCGCGACAGGGCCAGCATAAGGCGTCGCGGCGGTATTGAACGCGACCAGCACTTCGCGGCCCGTATCGGGGTCGATGCGCGACACCGCGAACAGGCCGGGCTTGTCCGAACTGGCGCGCAGGATAGTCGCGCCGCGCGACAGGGCTGGCGTGGCGCTGCGGATTTTCGCCAGCGTTGCGATTGCGCGATAGAGAGGCTGGTCGGTGCGGAAATTGTCCGTCGCGGTGGTTGCGTGCGTCCCGACCAGCCGTTCCGCATTATATTCGGCGACCTGCGAGGCGAACATGTCGTGCCGCGCCTGCTGATCATTGCCCGTGCCGGCGAAACCCTGTTCATCGCCATAATAGAGCGTCGGCACGCCGCGCAGCGTCAGCAACATCGCATGGCCCAGCAGGGCGCGCGCCAGTTCCTCCTCCGCGCTGATGCCGGGCTTGGCCTGACGCAGAAACCAGGCAAAGCGACCCGCGTCGTGATTGCCGAGGAAGGTCGGCAATTGCAGCGCCGCCGCCTTGCCGCCTTCGTAGAGGGCATCATCATCCCCCAGCCGCGCCAGCATGTCGGTGCCGCTCTTGCCGCTGGCTGCATCCACGGCCGCGCGCATGAAGGCGAAATCCAGCACGGCGGGAAATCCCGCGTTGCGCGTCCAGCTGGCCAGCAGCGCCGGATCATAGGCGTCGGTAGCGACTTCGCCGAAGACATGAAAGTTGGGGATTCCCTTGGCCGCGGCATGAGCGCGGATGGCGGGAATGAAGGCGCGCCAGAATGCCGCATTCACATGGCGCGCGGTGTCGATGCGATAGCCATCGATACCGAAGCGGTCGATCCAGTCCTTGTAGATGGCTATGAAGCCTTCCACCACCCGCGGATCTTCGGTCGCCAGGTCATCCAGCCCGACGAAATCGCCATATTGCGAGCTTTCGCCCTTCCAGTCGGTGTCACCGCGATTGTGATAATAGATGGGGTCGTTGAGCCAGGCGGGGACTTTGACCGTCTCCTCGCTCTTCGGAACGATCGGGGTGTAGGCGAAGGCCGGATCGGTCAGCTTCGCCCAGTTGGCCGCGCTGCTGTCCCGGTCGCCGGCGAACCCCGCGTTGATCGGCTGGCCCGCCGCGCCGCCCCGGCGCGACCAGGGATAGGCCCCCTTGCTGCGATAAGACGCTGCGCTGGTCGGGCTTTCGCGATATTGGATCACATCGGCCGTATGGTTGGCGATGATGTCCATATAGACTTTCATGCCGCGCTTGTGCGCCGCATCGACCAGCGCCTTGAAGTCGGCGTCGCTGCCGAAATGCGGATCGACGGTAGTGAAATCCGTCACCCAATAGCCGTGATAGCCCGCGCTTTCCTGCCCCTTGGCGCCCTGCACCGGCTTGTTCTTGAACACCGGCGCCAGCCAGATCGCTGTCGCACCCAAGCCCTGTATATAGTCGAGCTTCGCCGTCAGCCCCTTCAGGTCGCCGCCATGATAGAAGGCGCGCGAGGTGGGATCATAGCCGGTCTGGAGCGGGCCGCCCTTCAGGCCGCCCTTGTCATTACTGCGGTCGCCATTGGCGAACCGGTCGGGCAGCACGAAATAGACGATCTCCTGCGCCGGCGTGCGGGCGCGCAGGTCGGCCAGCGTGTCGGCCATCGCCAGCGGCGCGCCCACGAGAGCCGCGCCGATCCCGGCGGCTGTCACGAACAATCTCGTGGCCGTTCGACCCATAAGGGGCACCCCTCTGCTTGAACCTTTGAAAAAAAGGCCCGGCGACGACAAGGCCGCCGGGCCACTCTACACATCAGAAGCGGTAGTTGAAGCCCGCCATGAAGCGGCGGCCATAGCTTTGATAGTTGCGGATCTGGATCGATGCGCCGGTATCGACCGACACGAAGGGTTCGTCGGTCAGATTCTGGCCTTGTAGGAAGATCGCCAGCCCCTCCAGCGCGCTGCCCTTCTGGAAATCATAGCCGATCTGTCCATCAACGATGGTTTCGCTCAAGGCCCGGCGCAACTCGCGCTCGCCCCCGAAGCCGACGAACTGGCCGACGAAGGCGGAACGATAGCGGGCCGAAGCGCGGGCGTTGAAGCCCCATTTCTCGAAGAAGATCGTGGCGTTGGCGACCCAGCGCGAATAGTCGGGCAGGTCTTCCGATGCGGCGCCGACGCCCGGCTTGATGCTGGTTTTGGTATAACCCACGCCGCCCGTCAGGCCAAAGCCGTCCAGCGCGGGCGTCACGATGTCGAACGGCACCGTGCCGGCGACTTCGAAGCCATACAGCTTGCCGCCCTTGCCGTTGACCGGACGGGTCAGCGTGCCGTCAGGATCGGTCACGCCCGGCGGCAGCACGATCGGCAGGCCGGTATAATCGAACGCCGCGGTTTCCCGATAGACATAGCTTTCCAGCTTCTTGGCGAACAGTTGCAGGCTCAGATAGCCCTTGGTCCCGAAATATTTCTCGAAATTCAGGTCCGCCGCCCAGGCGCGATAGGGGCGCAGGGTGGGGTTGCCGCCGGTGCCGGTGATGACCCCGCTGGCGGTATTATAGCCATAGTCCAGGCTGACCTTCATATCCTCGAACCGGGGGCGCTGGATTTCGCGGGCGGCGGCCAGGCGGATGATGAAATCGCTGGGAAAGCGCAGCGACATGTTCAGGCTGGGCAGCACATCCCAATAATTGTCGCCCCGTGTCGTCGGCACCAGATCGGCCGCCGCCAGGTTCACGAAACCGCGCGACTTCTGTTCGGTATTCTGGGCCAATACGCCTATATTGCCGGTCAGTTCGGCCGATCCCAGGTCCGATTTGATATTGGCCATTAGATAGGCCGACATCACCCGCTCGGTCACCGAATAGGCCTTGGCCGGCACGTCCTTGCTGGGGTTCAGCGTCTTGATATAAACGCCGTCGCTGAGCAGCTTGAACGGGTCGTAGGACAGGATCGGTCCGATACCAAGGAAGCTGAGGTCCGTCGCGGCCAGACGATATTGCTCCGGCAGCACCAGCGACGTTGCGCCATTGGCCAGGTTCAGCACATATTCTTCGGGCGTCTTGGCCTTGGTGCGGTCGACATAGCCCAGGCCCGCGGTGACCTTCGACAGGAAGCCGCTCTCGATCTCCTTGCCGAACTCGATCTGATAGCTTTTGATCTCATCATCGATGATGCGGTTGTTATAATAGCCTTCCTGATGGCCCAGCGGCGCGCCTGCGCCCCAGCCCAGCGGATCGGTCAACACCATCAGATTGGGGTCGCTATAGTCGAGCTGGTGGCTGGTGAAATGGGTGCCCTTGCCGTCGCTGACGAAGTCCAGCGTATCGGTCGCGCCATTGCCGGGACCATAGCCGGTGCCCGCGTTGGATTCGAGCGACAATTCGCTGCGGTCGGTGCGCGAATAGCCGAAATCGAAGCTGGCCGACCAGCCATCGTCGCCGGTATATTTGCCGTTGAAGCCACCCGAAAAGATCTTCGACTTGCGCTCATAGCCATGGTTGTTGACCACCGCCTCGACACCAGTGAACGTGCCTTTATTGATGAAATCGCCGTCGGCGCCGATGCTGGCGGGGACCAGCGTCGCGCCGCTCCAGTAGAGCGGAAATTCGACGCCGCGCTTGATCTGCTTTTCCTTGAAGTCGCCATAAAAGCCGTCGAAGGTCAGCAGCAGCGTGTCGGTCGCCTGCATCTGCACCGCGCCCTGGATGCCCAGGCGCTTCAACTGGGTGGACACGCCGAACGGCTTGATGCCGCCGATCACCTTGTCGCCATCCGGTCCGTCGGCATAGCCCCATGCTTCGAACTCCTTCGATTGATAGGGTTCGTCATTATAGGCGGCCGACAGCGACACGCCGATGCGGTCGCCCGCAAACTGGCCGACATAGGTGCCGGTCAGGCGATAGCCCTTGTCCTTACTGTCGGCATTGACCTTACCCAGATCGGTATAGACGCCGCGGGCGCCGACCGAGAACAGTTCCTTGCCGTAGTCGAGCGGACGGATGGTGCGGATGTCGACAGTGCCGGCCAGACCCTGGTTGATCAGGTTGGCCTGGGGCGACTTGAACACATCGACGCGGCTGACGACTTCGGAGGGATATTGGTCGAATTCGACATTGCGCTGTTCGCCGGTGGACGTCTGGGGACGGCCGTTGAGCGTGGTCGAGGAGAGGTCGGCGCTGGCGCCGCGGATCGCGATCGAATTGGCGCGACCGAACAGGCGCTGCGACGTCAGGCCGGGCAGGCGGGCGATGGATTCGCCGATCGATGCGTCGGGCAGCTTGCCGATATCTTCGGCCGACACCGATTCCACGATCTGCGTGGCGTTTTTCTTGACGTTGACGGCGCTCTGGAGCGCGGCGCGGAAGCCGGTGACGACGATCGTGTCGCTGGCCGCGTCCTGCGGCGCGGCGTCGGCCTGTGGTGCATCCTGCGCGAAGGCGGGGCTGGCGGCCGTCGCCATGATGGCCAGAAGCGATGCGCCGAACAAACGGACGCGTTGATGATGATGAGCCACTGTGATCCTCTCCCCCATGGACACCGGACAGACCCTGATCGCCGGTGCTGGAAACCCTGGCCGCAGGCATGGCTGTGAAGCGCCACGTTCCTGCGGATGGGCCGGTCATACGCCCCGTTCGCGCCACCCGGCCATAAGGCATACGTATACGCATATATGCACAGGCCCCGACTGTGGCCGTCATGTCACGATGGCGCTTGCCCGAAAGGACGCAATTGCCTTGCTTTCAGCGTGGCCCTACCATGGCTGTGGCGTATCGACCGCGCCGGGAGAGGGATATGGGGCGTCAGCCCAGCAGCAAGCCGACCAGCTTCGACATCGCCTATCTGGCCGGCGTGTCCCAGCCGACCGTCAGCCGCGCGCTGCGCGGTTCGCGATCGGTCAGCCTGGCCACCCGCCAGCGGATCGAGGCGATTGCGCGCGAACTCAACTATTCGGTGGACAAGAACGCCTCGTCGCTCCGGTCGCAGCGTTCCAATACCATCGCGCTGCTGTTCTTCGAAGACCGCACGCCCGACGAATCGAACATCAACCCCTTCTTCCTGGCGATGCTGGGGTCGATCACGCGGCAATGCGGCGCGCGCGGGCTGGACCTGCTCATCTCCTTCCAGAAAATGGAGGACGACTGGCATGTTCGTTACCAGGATAGCCACCGCGCCGACGGTCTCATCCTGCTCGGCTATGGCGACTATACGCTCTACGCCCGGCGGCTGACCGAACTGGTCGATCATGGCACGCATTTTGTGCGCTGGGGGTCCGCGGGGGAGGACACGATCGGCCCGACGGTGGGATCGGACAATGTCGGCGCGGGCCGCCTGGCCGGCGAGCATCTGCTCAGTCTGGGTCGCCGCCGCATCGCCTTTCTGGGCCAGGCGGACGAACATTATCCCGAATTTGCCGATCGTTACACCGGCCTGTGTCAGGCTATGGCCGCGTCCGGCATCGCCCCCGACCCGGCGTTGCAGGTCGATGCGCTGACCGCCGAGGATGCCGGCCATGCCGCCGCCCGGACGCTGATCGCGCGCGGCGCGCCGTTCGATGCGATTTTTGCAGCGAGCGATCTGATCGCGATTGGGGCGATGCGCGCGCTGGCGGAGGCGGGATTGTCCATTCCGGGCGACGTCGCCATTATCGGCTTCGACGATATTCCCGCCGCCAGCCTGACCACGCCCCCTCTGACCACCATCATGCAGGACATGAAGGGGGCCGGCCAGTTGCTGGTCGACACCCTCGTCGCGCAAGTGGAGGATCGGCCCCTGCCGCCCTGCACGCTGGGCACAAAGCTGGTCGTGCGGCGAAGCACGGCGGAATAGGACAGGGTTAGTTCTGCGGCACGGCCGTTCGGCCCGGAACGACCAGATTGAGTATGACCGCGACGACCGCAGCCGGCAGCACGCCGGACGCCAGGATGATGCGCGCGGACGCGGGCAGATGCGACAGCGCGTCCGGTTCAAGCTCCAACCCGATGCCCAGAGACAAGGCGAGGCCGAAGATCAGCATGTTGCGCTGCGTCCAGGCGACCGCCGACAGCATGGACAGGGCGGCAGACGCGACCATGCCGAACATCAATATCACCCCGCCGCCCAGCACCTCGATCGGGATTGTGGTGATGGCCGCGCCGATTTTGGGCGCCAATCCGCACAGCACCAGGAACAGCGCGCCGACCGTCACGACATGGCGGCTGACGATGCCGGTGATGGCGATCAAGCCCACATTCTGGCTGAAACTGGTGTTGGGCATGGCCCCGAACAGCGCCCCGATCGCCGTCCCCACGCCGTCGGCGGCCGTCGCGCCGATCAGTTCGCTGTCGCGCGCCGGGCGACCGACATTGGCTTCGCAGATGGCGGACACGTCGGCGATCGATTCGATCGCGGAGATGAAGCCCATCAGGCAGAAGCCCACTATGGCGGACGCGGACAGGACAAAGCCGAAATGGAACGGATCGGGCAGCATGACGACAGGCGCGACGCCGATCGGGGCCAGCGACACCCGGCCCATGGCGGCGGCGAGGGCATAGCCCGCCAGCAGCCCCAGCAGGACCGACGCGGTGGAACACAAGCCTCGTGCGAAAAAGCTGAGCCCCAGCGTCGTGACGATCACTACGCCCGCCAGCAGCCAGCCCGCCCCTGCGCCATAGGCCGGCGTGCCCTGCGCCATGACCCCGCCGGCTGCATATTGGATGCCGACCCGCATCAGCGACAGGGCGATCATCAGCACGACCAGACCCGTAACCAGCGGTGGCAGGGCGAACCGGATACGGCCGACAAACATGCTGAGCACCGCATGAAACAGCCCGCCGCACAGCGCCGCGGCGGTCAGTTCCGCCATGGCCTCCACCCCGCGCCCGGCGCAGATCGGGATGATGACCGGCAGAAAAGCGAAGCTGGTGCCCTGCACCAGGGGCAGGCGCGCGCCCACCGGCCCTACGCCCACGGTCTGGAGCAGGGTGGTCAGCCCGGCGAACAGCATCGCCATCTGGATCATGTAGATGAGCGCGCCGGGGTCCGCCGAGCCATAGCCGAACCCGGCGGCGCCCGCGATGATGATGGCGGGCGTGATGTTGCTGACGAACATGGCCAGCACATGCTGGATGCCCAGCGGAATGGCGACGGCCAGGCCGGGGAAATGATCGGGGTCGCGCGCCTGCGCCGCCGTCATTCCCATCGGCTGCTCAGCGGCGGCCTGCGGTACGGCGAGCGGCGCTACGGTCATTGCGGCGGCGCCTGCTCGTAACGGTCCCAATGGTTCAGCAGTTCGTCGACGACTTTGGACCCGACCAGATACAGGCTTTCAAGCGATGCCCGCATCCCCGAATAGCCCTCATTTTCCCGCATCAGATTGTCGGCGGCGGCGATGCCTTCGGGCGGCATGGAGAAATTACTGCCCGACCGCAGCACCATGACGCGGTCCTGGTCCACCCGGCCTGCGCGGCCCAGATAAGTGATGGCTTGCAACGTCCCCGTTTCCTCCATGGCGGAGGTGACGAACTCGCCCTTGCCGCTGGTGGAATAGCGGGTGAAGTCGTTCGCCCAGCGGTTGAGCAGCTTGCCATGCCAGAAGGTCATGGCGGAAAACTGGTCGCCGATCAGGACGAAGGGCGGTTTTTGCGCATTGGGATAGCCTTTGTAGCGCGCACGTTCCTGCTGGATGCCGACATCGTCGGGAATGACGACGTCCTTGGTCAGGGCGAAAGCCCAATCGACCAGCTTGGGGTTGAGCGCGAACACCCGGCCTTCGGTGATGGGCGGGCTCGTGTCGCCCGGTCCCTTCTTGTCGAGAGGGAAGAAGCCCGACGTCCAGTCTTTGGGAATTTCGCGCGCATCGATTTCATGCGCCAGGTCGCCGTCGACGCTGTAACGCGCCCAGGCGGCCGATCCGATCGATGCATCCTGCGGATCGATGCCGGCGATCCCGGCCACCAGCCAATAGGCTTTGCCGAGGTCGAAGCGCGGGTCGAGGCCCAGCGCCATGGTCGCGTTGGCGGACCGCGCGGTGCCGACACCCGTCACGATGGCCAATATCTGGCTTTCGGGATTGTAGAAGAGGTCGTGATAGCCCTGCGGAAAGGGGATGCGCGTGTCGAGATGCCGCCTTTCCTTCCACAGCTGAAATTCGCCGGGCGCATCGCCTTCATCCGCGCCGATCTCGAACATGGTGACGATGACCATGCGCACCGGCAGCGTCGCGGCGCAGGGTTTGGTCGGCACGCAGGCGAGCACGGTTTCGAGCGGCCCTGACTTGACAGTGACAGGCTCGACGGGCGGGGTGGCGGCAGGGGCCGCCGCGGCGCAGGCCAGGATGGCGAGCGGCAGGACGCAGCGGGAAAGGGAGCGCATCGGGGTTCCTTGACAATAGCGGCAGGAGCGCTCGTTACGGGGCGCTCCTGCGATCAGGCATCAGAATTTATAGACGGCGGACGCCTGGAAGCTGCGCGGCCGTTCCGGCAGGACGATGGTGCTGCCGAACAATTCGGTGAAGTTGGCGCGGAAATATTTCTCGTTGGTCGCGTTCTTCACCACCAGTCGCAACAACATCGGCCCGGTTTCGAACGATACGCCCAGGTCCACGGTGGTGTAGGCCGGCAACTTTACGGCCTGACTTTGGCCCGAATAGACCGAATCGACATGCACCAGGCTGCCCGACAGGGCGAGACCGAAGTCGAACGCATAGGTCGCGGTGGCCGAGAACATGTTCTGCGGAATACCCGCGCGCTTGGAATCGCTCTTGCTGTTGATCGGCACCAGCCCGATCGGCTGACCGCCCAGGAACAGGGTTGGGTCGGAGACGTTCACCAGATCCTCGATGCCGAAGAAGCTGAACAGCGTGCCGTCCTGCAACGCGGTCAGATTATAGACATTGGTGTGGGTATAGGCGCCGGTCACCAGCAGGTGCCGATCGACTGACCACCGCAGTTCGGCCTCCAGCCCCTTGGTTTCGACCGACTGGTTCACTGTGATCGACTGGATGTTAAAGTCGGTGCGCTTCTGCTTGTAGACGGAGACGGCTGCGTAGAGCTTGTTGTCGAGCCAGCTGCCTTTGATGCCGCCTTCATAGAGTTTGGAGGCGGACAGGAAGGTGCCGCCGGCGACATCGGCCGGATAGATTTCCGCGCCCTGACCCGCGATCACCGTCGATTGCTTCGCGATGGTGCCGTAGGGGATCAGGCCGAAGGGCAGTTTGTAGGAGGCGCTGCCCGACCAGGACCAGGCGCCCTTGCTGCCGCTGGCATTGTTCGCCGCCAGGCCGGCGGCAGGTGCCTCCAGCTTGGTCGTGATATTCGTTGCCTTGACGTCCAGATGGTCGTAGCGCGCGCCCAGCGTCACATCCAGGCCGAAGGCGAAGTCGAGATCGACCAGCCCCGCCAGCGCCAGATCGCTATAATGGCCGACGACATAATTGGTGTAGTCGCAGTCGCATTCAGTCGACAGCAGGCGATCCGACAAGGCGTCATAGCCCACCGTCAGATCGACGCGGTGGAAATATTCATAGTTGAAGTCATCGCCATGCGCGAATTTGGTGTAGCGAACCGAAGGTGAGAGCTGGAAGGAGAATTTGCCCGCGCTGCTTTCCAAAGTCTTGGATGCGACGATTTTGTCCTCGATCACCCAACTGTCGTGGAATTGCGAGAAGCCATAGGCGTTCTCGTTAATATTTTCATAGCTGTCGTAAAACCACTGGTTCTTCAGCTCGAAACCACTGTCGGCGGTGTAGATGGCGTCGAAATAGAAGGTCGAACCGCGGTTGACCAGTCTGTCGTCCTTGCCGGTCAGCACATTGCGGCGACTGAGCTTCGTCGTGCCTGTGTTGGTCAGCGCCAGGCTGGGATAGGCGGAGGTGAAGCAGGCGTCGGTAAAACCGCTGGCGAAGGGGCTGAATGTGCTATCGGGGCAGGTGAAGTTGCCGAAGATCGATAGGCCGCCGGGCACCGATGCATTGATTTCCTGCTGCGAAATCTGCCCGTCGCCGCTGGTGTCGAGCGGCTGGGCCTGGCCGGTGATATAGGTGCCGTCATCCACCAGCGCCTGGGTCAGGCGGTTCCAGCCACCATTTTGCTGGCCTTTGTAATTTTGATACTGGCCGCCAAATTCAATGCGGACATGGTCGGACAGGTCGGTGTCGAAGGAGCCCTGCAGGATGGTCTGCTTGGTCCACATGTTGCGATAATAGCTGCCGTCATCCTCATATTGGCCGAACAGGCTATAGCCGAATTCCTGCTCGCCGATCTTGAGCGGGCCGGAGACATTGCCCTTGACGACATTCATGTCCCAACTGCCGCGCGTATAGCTGACTTCGCCGCTCGCCTTGTCGCGCAGCTTGCCGTCGGCGACGCGCGCCGATTTGGGCACGAAATTCATGTAGCCGCCGGTCTTGGACGGGCCGAAGATCGGCGATGCCGGGCCGCGGACGATGTCGATCCGGTCCGATGCGCCGATGGGCGTGGGATAGTTGCCCGGATTGTCCAGGCGGCGCATACCGCGGAAATAGACTTCGCCGGGCGTGCCGCGAATGTCGAGCGCGCCGCCGACGCCGAAGAAACTGTTGGTGAAGGTGCCGGGCGCCTGTGCGACCAGATCATAAATGTCGGTGATGCCGAACCGCTCCATCTGCTCGCTGCTGATGGTCGATGCGGAGCGTGGCGTTTCAAGGATCGTCTTGTCGAAGCCGAAGATCGACCCGACATTCTTGATCGGCAATGCGTCGAGCGCGCCCGTCACCACGATTTCGGCGGTCGGCTCCGGCGCATCCTCTGGCGCGGGCGTCTGCGCCCAGGCGGCGGAACTCAGCCCAGGGCTTAGGGCGGTGCAGGATAGCAGCGCCAGCGTGGCGATGGCGGTCGATCCGGTCCGAAAACGATGCTGCGGCGCAGCTTTATGTGCGACGCGATGAAAAGGCAGATAATTCGCCATGATGAGCCCCCTTTATGATGGCGGCGAAGCGTAAATCCCCACGGCTTCGCCAGCCGGTTGTCCCTGCTGCCTGCCTCTCCCATGAAGATTTTTGATGCTGCAATGCGTCATGCTAATATTTCTGACACGCCGCAGCAAAGGAAATGTCTTATTTTTATCGTTCTTCTGTTCGGGGTCGGTCGGCCTATTATGGTCCGATCGACTTGCTTAGATTGAGCACGGTAACATCTTCGAAAATCTGGAAATCTTCCTCCAATTGAACTTGAAGTGCGGCTTTGGCGCTGGATCGTGCGAGGCTGCGGCAGCGATCGTCGGTCCACCCTGCCGTGCAAGGCGAGACGCGCGCGCTCACATGCCTGTCCGCCCAGATGCTCGTCCCGTCGATGAACGCCTGCTCCAGGCTGGTGCGCGCCATCTGCTTGAGGTCCGCATAGCCCATGCCTTGCTCGCGCGCGGCGCGCTGATATTCCTGGGTCATGTCGGTGCGCAATATGCCCTGGTCGTCGGTCGACAGCAGCGTCGGGACACCCGCCCGGCGATAGAGGCGCAGCGGGTGATCGTCGCCCTTCACCCCCAAAATCACCGCGTTGCTGGTCAGGTTGATTTCCACTGCAATATCATCGCGCGCCATGCGCGCGAGGGTGGCGACGGCGTCGTCCTCATAAGCGATGGCGGTGCCATGGCCGATCCGCTCCGCCCCGGCTTCCAGCGCCTTGGCGATATGGTGGCGCAAGGCAGCGGGCGGCACGAGGCCGAACGCCAGTTCGCCCGCATGGAGTGTGCGATGCACACGCGGATGCCGTTCCGCCAGGAAACGCAGCATCGCCATGTGCAGGTCATAGTCGCGCAGCGCGATCACCCAATCTTCCGGCTGGACGATGTTGATACCGACATAGCGTGGATCGCGATCGGCCAGGGCGAAGGCGAGGATCAGCGAGGTGAAGGCCTGCGCCGGGGGCAGGTCGCGCCATCCCCAGGCGAGATAGCGGATGGCGACGCCGCAGCCGGGGTCGGGCTTTGCGCCACCACAGGCCAGCGCCTTGCCCGCCGCCGCCTCGTTCGCATCCAGTTCCGCGATCGCCCGGTCGATGACGGGCTTGGCGTCCTTGATCGTCCGGCTGTAGAAAGCGGCCAGGCCGCTGGCGTCCAACGGCATGTCCGCCGCGCCCAGCGTCGCCGCGATCAGCGCTTGCGGATTGTGGATCAGTTCCAGATAGCCGACCCGATCGCCCGCCGCGACTTGCCGTGCAACGGCCAGCGCGCCGGCCTCAACCGACGGGCTGGTCGGACCTAATCGGTCGAAGCTTCCAAAAAATTGCGTATGGCCCGATGCGTCGTTGGCGCCCACGCCCTGCTGCACCCCCCGCGTCGACATGGCGTCGACCAGCCGGGCGAAGGCGAAGGGCGTCTGTTCGCTCATCCGCTTCACCGTCTGGGCTTGCGGGCAGGGCGGCGCGACGATGCGGGCGCCGCTGTCGTCCACGCACAGCCCCGCCTGCGCCGCCCAGCGCAGATAATCCTCCGCATAGGGCGTGCCGCCCAGATGATTGTGCAGGTCGCCGCCCTTGGGCATCGCTTTGAGGAACAGCCGCAGCGCGGGCGGGCTGTCCGCCAGCCTGTCGAACAGAGCGGCCGCGGCCGCTTCCCCGCTTGTCGTCTGCGCCGCAGCCGGCGACAGCACGGCCAGCGAGGTCATGAGGGCCAGGCCACGCTTCATTGCGGACCGGTTCCTGGCACATGATCCTTGTAGCTGTCCCAATGGCTCAGCAATTCATGCACCACCGGCACGCCGACGCGATAGTTGGCTTCGAACGCCGCGACCTGGCCAGCGCCTTCGTCGGCGACGCTTTCGACCGCCGATCGGCCTGGCGGCGGCATGGACGGGTTGCTGCCGGTGCGTAGCACCAGCACCCGCGCCGGATCGACCAGCCCCTGTTTCGCGGCGATCGCCATGGCGCCGGCCAGCGACTGGCTTTCCATGTTGGTCATGGCGAAACGGCCCTTGCCGCCGGTCCACAGCTTCACCCAGTCGCGCGCCCATTGGGTGCGGCCGGGGCCATGCCAATAGCGCACCGACCCCAGCGTCTCGCCCATCAGCACGAAAGGCGGCTTTTGCGCATTGGGATAGCCCGCCCAGGCCGCGCGCGCCTTTTGCAACGCCGGGCTGTCGGGAATGGTCACATCCTTGGTGCGATCATAGGCCCATTGCGCCAGGCTCTGGTTCAGCTTCACCGACATGGTCAGCTTGCCGGTATCGGTGAAGCCAGCGAAACTCTCGGTATTGTGGGGCAGTGTGTTGGGCGCGTCGGCGCCGATCGCGAACAGGCCATAGGGCCAGTCTTTCGCCACTTCGCGGTCGTCAAATTCGCGCAGCGTGTCGCCCTGCACCACCCAACGCGACCAGGCCGCGCTGCCGACCGATGCGATTTGCGGATCGACCCCCGATATGCCGGTAAACAGCCAATAGGTCTTGCTGAAATCGAAACGCGGATCGAGCAACAGGCTCATCAACTGTTCGGCGACGCCGCCCAGCATCGTGTCCGGGCTGCCCCAGCACATGCCATATAGACCTGCCGCATTGCGGCGCAGCGGGTGCAGCGCGCCCCTGATCGGGATGACCTCGGTCAGCTTCTCGCGCTCGGCCCAGAGCTGAAACTCGCCAGGCGCATCGCCCATATCCGCGCCCGGCTCGAAATTGGCGACCACGATGACTTTGACCGGGATCGGCTTGACCGACGGCAGCATCGGAACGGGCGGTTCGGAAGCAAGGACAAAGGACGGACCGGCCAGCGCGGCAACCGTCGCGGCCATCGCCACCAATGCCTGTCTTGCGGATCCTGCCACCGTTGCATCCCATTATTTCGCCCTGCAGAGCGCGTAGGGGCTTGACCTGACGCGATCAAACGCAATGAATCCTACGGAGTGTTGCAAAAATTAGGGTGGGTCTATGCCGGCATTTTCGCGTTTTCTGCGTTACTTCATGGCGGTTGGAAGACTGGGTTCGATCCGCAAGGCGGCGGACGAACTCAATATCTCCGCTTCCGCCATCGACCGGCAGATTTTGAATGTGGAGGCGGACCTGGGAATGCCGCTGTTCGAGCGGCTGCCGACCGGCCTGCGCTTGACCGCCGCGGGGGAGATCATGATGGCGGCGGGAGGGCGCTGGCAAAAGAATTTGAGCGACGTGCGCGCCCAGATAGAGGATTTGCGCGGCCTCAAGCGCGGCCATGTCGATATCGCCATCATCGACGCGCTGGCCAAAGGCTATATTCCCGGCGCGATCCGCGCGATTCAGAGCCGATATCCGGGCATCACCATCGGCGTGCGGGTGCTGGAAAACGACCGGGTGCGCGACGCCATCGCCAGCGGCGAAGCGGATTTCGGCATATTGTTCGAACCGCAATCCTATCGCGACCTGACCGTGCGCTCCTTTGTCGAGGTCGTCCTGGGCTTCCTCACGCCCGCTGGCCATCCTTTTGGCGACCAGCGCGAAGCGCGTTTCTCCGCCTGCGCCGGATCACCGTTGATCGTCCCGGCCGAGCCTCTGGCGGTGTGCCAGCAGATCGCCGTGCTGGAAGGGACCAGCGGCCTCCAGATCGATCGCACGGCTAGTTCCGACAATATCCAGATGATCACCTCGCTGGTCATGCAAGGCGTAGGCATCGGCATATTGACCTCGCTCGACGTGATCACGGAAGTGCAGCGCGGCACCCTTTCCTTCACCCGCATTTCCGATCCGATCCTGCGGCCGATGACGCTGGCGCTCTGCACCGCGGCGGCGCGCACCCCTTCCTATGCGGCGGGGATCGTGCTGGGCGAGATAGAGAGCGGCTTTGCGCAACTCAGCTATCCCGTTTCGATCGAGCGCGCCGACCTCTGATCCGACTCGCAGCCGATTGCCCCCTTGGCGCGGGCGGGATAATCGGCATGGTCATGTCCATTCCCTGCCAACTGGATTCGCTTTTCATGAGCAGCACCGCTGAACCCGAACTTTTCTACATCGGCTATGACGCCTTCCTGGCCGACGTGCAGACCGTCGCGCGCCAGGTGGGGGAGGGCGACTGGACGCCCGACTTCATCATCGGCATCGGGCGCGGCGGGCTGGTTCCGGCCGTCTATATCTCGCACCAGCTCAAGCTGCCGATGCTTTCCATCGACCATAGCAGCAAGGTGCCCGGCTTTGCCGACGAATTGCTGGGCAAGGTCGCGGCCAAGAGCGCGGCAGGGGTAAAGCTGCTGTTCGTCGATGACATCAACGACAGCGGCGGCACGATCGACTATATCCGCCGCCTGCTGGCCGACAATCGCTGCGATGCTGGCAACCTGCGCTTCGCCGTGCTGATGTCCAACAGCCGGTCGCGGCAGACGGTCGATTATTGGGCGAGCATGATCGATCGCGACAGCGACAAGCGCTGGTTCGTCTTCCCCTGGGAATCGGTCGGCGCCAGCGACGATATCGTGGAGGAGGCGCTGTCCGTGCCTGAGCGCCTGTCCTGAGCGGGGACAAAAGCGGCCGCGATGCCAAGAGAGATGGACGGATGCGGATCTGCGTCTTCCTTGGCTCCTCGCCGGGGCGGCTGCCCGTCTATCGTGAGGCGGCGGAACAGTTCGGGACCCTGCTGGCGCAGCGCGGCATCGGCCTGGTCTATGGCGGCGGCACGGTCGGGCTGATGGGCGTGGTCGCCGATGCGGCCTGCGCCGCGGGCGGCGAAGTGATCGGCGTCATCCCCGAAGCGTTGCGCGCGCGCGAACATGACCATCAGGGGATCAGCGAACTGCATGTCGTCCAGACCATGCATGAGCGCAAGGCGCTGATGGCGAAGCTGGCGGACGGATTCGTGACGCTGCCAGGCGGCATCGGCACGTTCGAGGAGATGTTCGAAGCCTGGTGCTGGTCGCAGCTGGGCTATCATGAAAAGCCAGTCGGGATGCTGGACGTCAACGGCTTATACAGTGGCATGTCGGGCTTCATCGATCATGTCGTGGCGGAAGGTTTCCTCAAGCCCGAACATCGCGCCATGCTGCTGATCGAGCGCGACCCCTCAGTGATGCTCGACCGCATCGCGCAATATCTGCCGCCCCGGACAGAACATTGGCTGGGCGACGGTGATGTTTAGGCAATAACGCGAAAGGAGCGGACTAGACATTATCCGCCAGCCATTTGGCCAGCCGTTCCAGATTCGACGCCACCGCCTCTTCCGGCAGGAACGAGCCGGTAAAACTGTTGCGCGCCAGTGTCGCCAGCTGATCCCGGTCCAGCCCGCGCGCGGCCGCCACCGCACGGTAATTGTCCGCGATATAGCCGCCGAAATAGGCCGGATCGTCCGAATTGATCGTGGCTTTCAGGCCCAGCGCCAGCATGTGGTCGATCGGATGATCTTCGATCGCATCGATCACGCAGAGTTTGAGGTTGGACAACGGGCAGACGGTGAGCGTCATGCCTTCGCGCGCCAGTCGTTCGACCAGCGCCTTGTCTTCAAGCGCCCGGTTGCCATGGTCGATCCGATCGACCTTCAACAGATCAAGGGCCTCATAAACATAGGCGGGCGGCCCTTCCTCCCCCGCATGGGCGACCAGTTTCAGTCCCTTATCCCGCGCTGCTTGAAAGACGCGCGCGAATTTCTCCGGCGGATGGCCCATTTCCGAGGAATCGAGGCCTACCGCTGCGATCCGGTCGAGCCAGGGTTCGGCTTCCGCCAGCGTCGCGAACGCCTCCTCCTCGCTCAGATGGCGCAGGAAGCTGAGGATCAGCAGGCTGGTCATGCCATGACGCGCCTCTGCTTCGGCACAAGCGGACAACAGCCCCTCGATCACCGCGGCGAAAGGGATGCCGCGCGCGGTGTGCGTCTGCGGATCGAACATGATCTCGGCATGGACCACGCCGTCGGCCGCCGCGCGATCGAAATAGGCGGCGGCAAGGTCATGGAAATCCTGTCGCGTCCGCAGCACGTCGGCACCGGCATAATAGATGTCAAGGAAATCCTGGAGATTGCCGAACGCATAAGCGGCGCGCACCGCCTCCACATCCGCATAGGGGATCGCGATTCCATTGCGTCGGGCGAGGGCGAACATCAGGTCCGGCTCCAGGCTGCCTTCGATATGCAGATGGAGTTCGGCCTTAGGCAGGCCAGCGATGAAGGTGTCGAGATCGGTCATGGCATGGTCCATAAAAAGCGCACCATGTTCCCGCGCAGGCACGAACGCAGTTCTGACGGTGCGACTGGATTCCCGCCTGCGCGGGAACACAGGGTTGTCATAGGCTGGGTCGCGCGCATCAGATCGATCGCACCCATTCCGGCAAGTCGCCCAGCCGGTCGAGCATATGGAAGCAGGGATGGTCGTCCGGCACCCGGCCCATTTCATGCGCCCAGGCCCCTTCCTGCGGGATATAGGCGGCCCAGGCGCCTGCCTCCAGCGCGGGGTTGATATCCGACCGCAGCGAATCGCCGGCCATCACCGCCTGGTCCGCCGCAACGCCATATTGAGCGAAGATGCGGGTGAAGGTGTCCGGCCTCTTGTCGCTGACGATCTCGATCCCGCTGAACAGGTCGCCCAGGCCCGACGCCGCCAGCTTGCTTTCCTGGTGCAGCAGGTCGCCCTTCGTCACCAGCACGACCTTGCCCAGATGTGACAACGCCTCCAGCGTCTCCAGCACATCATCGAACAGCTCGACCGGATGGGCGAGCAGGGTACGTCCCGCGGCAAGAATGTCAGACACCAGCGACTTGGACAGATTGTCGCCCGCCAGGTCCACCGCCGTCTCGATCATCGACAAAGTAAAGCCCTTGGCGCCATAGCCATAAAGTTTGAGGTTGCGCGTCTCGCAGGCGATCAGCCGGTCGCGCGTGACTTCATCGTCGGCGAAGGGCTGCAACATCGCCACCAGCGCTTCTTCGGTGGCATTGAAATGGCGCATATTGTGCCAGAGCGTGTCGTCGGCATCGAGGCAGATAAGCTTGATCGTCATCGTCTTTCCATCATGCGCGCCATCATCCACAGGCGACGCGCCGCCCCATAATATAGGTGCGCGCGACGGCCCGGTCATCGCCCAATATCTGCAATGCGAACAGCCGTTCGGCAAGGTCCGCGTCGGCGGTGCGCCGCGCCAGCAGTGGCGTGGCGGCGCAGTCCAGCACCGCGAAATCGGCCTCCTGCCCTGGCAGCAGCCCGCCGACCTTGTCGCCGATATGCAGCAGTGCCGCGCTGCCCGCCGTGGCCAGGTAGAGCGCGCGGAAGGGATCGAGCCGATGCCCGCGCATCAGCGCCGCCTGATAGGCGATTCCGGCGGTGTGCAACATCGAAAAGCTGGTGCCCGCGCCTACATCGGTGCCCAAGCCAAGCTTCAGCCCATGGCGCTCCGCCTGCGCGAAATCGAAAAGGCCCGACGCCAGGAACAGGTTGGAGGTCGGGCAGATCGCGATTCCCGCGCCGCTCTCCCCCATCCGGGCGCATTGGCGATCGGACAGATGGACGCCGTGGGCGAAGACCGACCGCGCACTCACCAGTCCGAAGCGGTCATAGGCGTCCAGATAGTCGGCCGCATCGGGGAAACGCGCCGCCACCGCCGCACATTCGCGTATATTCTCCGCCAGATGGGTGTGGAGCAGCACATCGGCGTGATCCGCCAGTAAAGCACCGGCGACATGCAATTGCGCGTCGGACGAGGTCAGCGCGAAACGCGGCGTCACCGCATAGCCCAGCCGCCCTTGGCCGCGCCACCGGCCGATCAGCGCCTCGCTCTCGCCACGCGCCGTTTCCGGCGTGTCGGCCAACCCTTCAGGTCCCAAATCCATCAGTACCTTGCCGGAAATGATCCGCATGTTCCGGGCCAACGCCGCATCGAACAACGCATCTACCGAATGGGCATGGACGGTCGGGAAGACCAAGGCGCTGGTGGTGCCGTTCCGCAGCAGCTCGTCCAGAAACAGCCCGGCGATCAGGTCGGCATGGGCGCGATCGGCGAACGCCTTTTCCGCCGGAAAGATATGGCGATCAAGCCAGTCGAGCAGCTGTTCGCCATGGGAGGCGATCCGGTCCATCTGCGGATAATGGACATGGGCGTCGATGAAGCCCGGCACGATCAGCCCCGGCAGCGTTTCGACCGGCACGTCGGCATGACGCGGCGCAAGGTCGGCATAGGCACCGCGCGCGACGATGATACCGTCCTCCACGACCAGCAACCCGTCCGGCTCATGTCGCACCGCTTCGGCGCAGGTCAGCGGATCATGCGCCACCGACAGGATTTCGCCGCGAAAGGCCTGGATGGTCATGGCCGCTCCAGTTGCAGCAATTGGGCCAGCGCGGCGATGGCGATCACATCCGGTTCCTTGCCGGTCACGCCGCTGACCCCGATCGGGCAGGTCAGCCGCGCGCGGGCCGTTTCGCCCACACCGTCGCGATCTAGCCGACTATGGAAGCGTGCGCGCTTGGTCTGCGATCCGATAAGGCCGACAAAGGCGATCGGTCCCCGCTCCAGCGCCGCGCGGGTCAGCCGATAATCGAGCGCATGGTCATGGGTCAGGATCAACAGCGCGGCGTCATCGGGCGCTTCGGCGACGCACTGGGCGATGGCATCTTCCGGCACGATGGCCACGCCGTCGATCGTCTCGAACAAGGGCCGCGTGTCGAACCAGGCGAGGCGGAAGGGGAGCGCCTGCGCATGGCGGGCGATCGCCTGCCCGACATGGCCCGCACCGAACAGATAGAGCGGACGACGGCGCTGGCCGATCATCTCGGCGAAGGTCGCGCCCTCACGCGGCCGATCGCCCCGCGCTGACAGGGCGATGGGCGCGGCCTGCGCGCTGACATGGCGTTCGATCCGGCCGGGCGTGAGCGTGGACACCAACACCCGCTCCTCCGCCGCATCGGCCAACCAGTCGAGCGCTGCGGGATCGACATGCTCGATCAGCAACCGCACCCGCCCGCCGCAACATTGGCCCAGCAATGGTCCCAGCGGATAATCCTGCACACGCCAGTTGCCCGGCGGCAATGCCAATATGGCCTGCGCCTGCTCGATCGCGCGATGTTCCAGTTGGCCCCCGCCGATCGTCCCGAACAAGCGGTCGGCGCTGACCAGCATCCGCGTGCCCGCGCCGCGCGGCGCCGATCCCTCGCTCGCCAGCACACTCACCAGCGCGGCCGGTTCGCTCGACGCCACATCCTTCATCCATGCCAGCCAGTCGCTCATGCGGCGCGATGATCCGCGATGGCGCGCAATATGCGCTCCGGCGTCGCCGGGGCGTCGAGCGGGGGCAGGGCGCGCGTGTCGGACGCGACCGCGGCGATCGCCTGATGGAGCGCGGAAAAGACCGAAATCGCCAGCATGAAGGGCGGCTCGCCCACCGCCTTGGACCGGTTGATCGTCGGCTGGACATTCTCCCCATCCCATAGCTGGATCGACAGATGGCGCGGCCGGTCCGATGCGGTCGGGATCTTGTAGGTGGCGGGCGAATGGGTCAGCAGCCGGCCCTTGTCATCCCAGACCAGTTCCTCGGTGGTGAGCCAGCCCTGCCCCTGAAGGAAGCCGCCTTCGATCTGGCCGATATCGATCACAGGGTTCAACGATTGGCCGACATCATGCAGGATATCGACCGCCAGCACCCGATGCTCGCCGGTCAGCGTGTCGATCGCGACCTCCGCCACCGCCGCGCCATAGGCGAAATAATAAAAGGGACGGCCCTTATGCGCGGCGCGGTCATAGGCGATGTCGGGCGTGGCGTAATAGCCGGTGGAGGAGAGCGAGATGCGCCCCATATGCGCCTTGCGGCACAGATTGCCGAAACCCAGTCGCTCCGCGCCAATCTGGACGTCGCCGGCCACAAAGCGCACCTCTTCCTCTGCACAACCGAAACTGCGCGCGGCAAATTCGGTTAGCCGGTCGCGGATCGTCATCGCGGCGTTATAAGCTGCCATGCCGTTCAAATCCGCGCCCGATGACGCCGCCGTGGCGGAGGTATTGGGCACCTTGTCGGTCCGCGTCGCGGTGATCCGCACCTGCCCCACCGGCACGGCGAACACGTCGGCCACCACCTGCGCCACCTTGATATAGAGGCCCTGGCCCATCTCTGTGCCGCCATGATTGATCTGGATGCTGCCATCGGCATAGACA
Source organism: Sphingobium sp. AntQ-1 (assembly GCF_028538045.1). Classification (NCBI taxonomy): domain Bacteria; kingdom Pseudomonadati; phylum Pseudomonadota; class Alphaproteobacteria; order Sphingomonadales; family Sphingobiaceae; genus Sphingobium; species Sphingobium sp. AntQ-1. The sequence goes on along the minus strand of NZ_CP117159.1, from coordinate 684,290 downwards.
TGGACCAGGGCGCCCGCCTGATTGAGGTGGGTGGTGGTGAAGCTGATCCCGAACTTGACCGGGGTCAGCGCGATCCCCTTCTTCAGCACCGGATTGCGTGCGTTAAACGCGGCGATCGCTTGCCGCCTTGCATCATAGCGGGCGTCCGCGCGCAGCCGGGCGATCAGTTGCGGCGCGATATTGTCCGTGAGCGGCATGTCATAGGGGGTGACGTCGCGGCCGGGGCCGTAAAGATTGGCGATCCGCACATCCAGCGGGTCGACGCCCAGATGTGCGGCGACATCGTCCATGATCCGCTCGATCGCCAGCATCCCCTGCGGCCCGCCAAAGCCGCGAAAGGCAGTAGCGGAGACTGTGTGGGTTTTCAGCCGCTCCGAAACGATCTCGATTGCGGGTAAATAATAGCAATTGTCGGCATGGAACATCGCACGGTCGTTGATCGCGGGGGAAAGGTCCACCGTCGCGCCGCAGCGCGAGGCAAGCCCAAGCTTGAGCGCGCGTATGCGCCCCTCCGCGTCGAATCCCGCCTCATAATCGACCCGAAAGTCATGGCGCTTGCCGGTCATCACCATGTCGTCGTCGCGGTCGCAGCGGAACTTGGCGGGGCGTCCGGCCTTGTCCGCCACCAGAGCGGCGGCGGCGGCGAAGAGGGCGGCCTGCGTCTCCTTCCCCCCGAACGCGCCGCCCATGCGTCGCACCTCGACCGTCACGTCGGCGGAACGGCGACAGAGCATATGGGCGACCAGATGCTGCACTTCGCTGGGATGCTGGGTGGAGGACAAGAGATGCATCTGCCCATCCTCGCCCGGCGTCGCGATCGCGACTTGCCCCTCCAGATAGAAATGATCCTGCCCGCCCATGTCGAAACCACCGGTCAGACGATGGGGCGATTGCACCAGCGCTGCGGCCGCGTCGCCGCGCGCCATGCGCTGGGTCGGCTCGATCAGCGACGCGGCCGCGCGGGCGTCCGCGATCGTCAGATGCGCGGGCAGCGGTTCGTAAGCGATCTCGCCCAACCGTGCCGCCTGCCGGGCGGCGCGCTGGCTGGTCGCCGCCACCAGGAAGATCGGCTGGCCGATGCAGATGACCTCGCCATCCGCCAGCAGCCGGTCGTCGCCCGCGACCGGGCTGACGTCATTGGCGCCGGGAATGTCGGCGGCGGTATAGACCGCGACCACGCCCGGCGCGGCGCGCACGGCGGTCAGGTCGATGGCCGTGATCCGCGCATGGGCCTCCTTGCTTTGACCGAAAGCCAGATGCAGCATCGCCGCCGGTTCCGGCAGATCGTCGGCATAGCGGGCGAGGCCGCTCACATGCAGCGCCGCGCTGTCATGCGGGTTGGATGGCTTCGCCAGCGCTGGCAGGCCGGGATCGCGCTCAGCCATGCTCCGCCTCCAGCGCCAGCAGCGATACCGCCGCACCCGACTCCCGATGCAACAGCCGCCACAACAGGCTGGCCGCAGCCTTGATCCGATAGGCGGCGCTGCCGCGCACATCGCTGAGCGGATCATAATCCCCACCCAGCGCGGCCACCGCCTCCGCGATCGTCGTCCGTGTCAAAGATTCGCCGGTTAGGGCTGCCTCGCAAGCCGCGGCGCGCCGCGGCGTCGCCGCCATGCCGCCAAAGGCGACCCGCGCCTCAATGATCCGCTCGCCTTCCATCCTTAGCCGGATCGCGCCGCACACCGCCGAAATATCGCTGTCGAACCGGCGGGACAATTTGCCGATCAGGATGATGTCGGTCGGCGCGGGACGCGGCACATATATGCTCTCGACAAATTCGAACGGCCGCCGGTCCTGCTGCCCATAGGCCAGGAAATACTGCTCCAGCGCCATCGTGCGCCGTCCCACGGCGCTGCGCAGCGTCAGGCTGGCGCCCAGCGCGATCAGCGCCGGCGGCCCGTCGCCGATCGGCGATCCGTTGGCGATGTTGCCGCCCACGGTTCCCGCATTGCGCACCTGCAATCCGCCGATCCGACGCACCAGTTCGCCAAGGTCGGGGTGCAGCCGGGCGAAGGCGGCATGGGCGTCGGCATAGCGCACCCCCGCGCCGATGGTCAGCCCGTCCGGCCCTTCCGCGATCGTCTGCAATTCCGCAATGTCGCCGATGAAAATCAAAGTCTCCAGCGTTTGCAGCCCCTTCGTCACCCACAGGCCGACATCGGTCGCCCCCGCCACCAGCCGCGCGTCAGGATGGGCGGCCAGCAGCTCGGCCAGCGCTTGGGCGGTGCGGGGGATGAACCAGCGCCGCGCGCCATCGCCGCCCGCGATAGTCTGGTCCGATGCGATGGCCCGCAAAGCCGCAACCATGCCCGCATCCTCGCGCGGCAGCGTCGGCACGCTTTCCGCCGCGTCCAATATCGGCCCATAGCCTGTGCAGCGGCACAGATTGCCCGCCAGCACATCGGCGACCGGCAGGTCATGGCCCCGCGCGCCGATGCAGCGGCCATGCAGCGACATGACGAAGCCGGGCGTGCAGAAACCGCATTGCGAACTGCCGTTCGCCGCCATGCAGGTCTGCAACGGGGTGAGCGCGCTATCGTCACCCAGGCTCTCGACCGTCAGCAGCGCCTTGCCATGCAGCATCGGAAGGAAGAGGATGCAGCTGTTAAGCGCCCGCCACGCGATGCCGTCGCCATCCAGTTCGCCCACCAGCACGGTGCAGGCGCCGCAATCGCCCTCGGCGCAGCCCTCCTTCGCGCCCGTCCGCCCAAGGCGATAGCGTAGATGATCGAGCAGGGTGGCGGTGGGATCAACCTGCGCGATCTCCACTACGACGCCGTCCAGCAGGAAGCGCACGCCGCTCATCTCAACTGCCCCGATAGGTCGAATAGCCATAGGGCGATACCAGCAACGGCACATGATAATGGCCATCGTCGGAGACACCGAACTGGACAGTTATAACGTCAAGGAAAGGCGGGTCGGACAATATGGTCCCGCGCGCTCGATAATAGGCCGCGACCGCGAATGTCAGCTGATATTGGCCGGGTTCGATCGGCGGCAGGCCGGGACAGCGGCCGTCGGCATTTGTCTTCCCTGCAAACAGCAGCGCGCCCTGCGCCGACAGCAGCCGGATCGCCACGCCTTCGGCCGGGCAGCCATAAGCAGTGTCGAGAACATGGGTGGACAGGCTGGTCATGCCGTCGCCTCCTGACGCGGCCATTGGCCGACAAATTCCGCTTCGTCATAGGCGATCAGGTCGGCGACCAGCGCATCCCCGTCGTCCAGGAACAGCTGGTCGGTGACGCCGCGCACCAGCCGGGGCAGGGCGGTCTGCAACCCGGACAGCGCCGAGGCGGAGAGGCCCAGGCTGATAAGCGCCGAATAATTGAAGGCGAACAGGCCGTGTAGCGCCGCTGCGCCCGCCTCATCGCGCGGCAGCAGTTGGAAGCCGGGGCCGAGATAGGGATGCGCGTCGATCAGCGCATTGCCCTCGCCCGGCGGCGGGGTGAAGCGATCGGCCCATCGCGCGATATGCGGCGCCAGCCCAGCCAGTTCAGGGCGCAGGCCGGGATCGCTGATCAGGCCGGTCGATAGCACCACGAAATCGAACATCTGTTCGCCCTGCGGCGTACGCACGCAGACCTGTCCATCTTCTTGTCTCACATCCAGCCACGGCGCGCCCAGATGCAGCGCGAAACCGGGCCAGGCCGCCGCGCGATCGAATGTGTCGTTGGTGGGCGGCTGGTTATGGCCCAGGAAACTCGCCATCACCCGATATTTGGTCGCGTCGTCCAGTGCGGGATAGCGGCCGGTGAAGCCGACCCGCTCCATGAAGCGAATGGGGTTGATCCGCGGCAGGTTTTTCCGACGAATGAAGACATGTGCCGCCGCCACGCCCAGGCGCATCGCCGCATGGGCATTGTCGAAGGCCGACGCACCGCCGCCCAATATGCCGATCGACTTGCCCGCCAGCGCGGCATAGTCGATCGGCTCGCTGGTGTGGGCGTAGAGATGGCGGGGCAGGGCGTCGCGGATCATCGCCGGCGTGTGCCATTGCCCGCCGCCCTGGATCCCGGTCGCCAATATGACCTTGCGCGCCAGCAGAGGCGCTTGTCCGTCCAGATGCAGCCGGTGCAGTCCACCTGCCAGCGGCTCGATCAGCGTCAACCGCGTATCGTTGCGCACCGGCAGCGCCAGCACCCGTCGATACCAGCGCAGATAGGCCATCCAGTCGCCGCGCGCGATCTTGTCGACCGCGTCCCAGCCCGCCGCGCCATGCTGCGCCTCCCACCATGCGCGATAGGTCAGCGCAGGCACGCCGAAATCGATCGGGTTCAGCATCTTGGGCGTGCGCAGCGTGATCATCCGCGCATAGCTGTCCCATGGTCCCTCCAGACCCGCCGGGCTTTCGTCGATGATCAGGATGTTGGACACGCGCTCGCGCAACAGGCCGAAGGCCGCGGCAAGCCCGCTCTGCCCCCCGCCCACGATCACCACGTCATGAACAGGACCATCGGGATGGCCGCGCGGCCGGGTCCAGTCCGCGCCGCCGAAACCGATCAGCGACAGTTGGCGGGCGAGGTCCGCTTCCAGGTCGGGCAGGCCACTCATGCCGCCATATCCTTCAGGCGCAGGCGGACGATCTCGCCGATCTGGGCGATGGCGGTGGCGATCTCCTCGTCCCGCTCGTGGCGCAGACGCGCTTCCATGGCCGCCAATATACCCGCCTTGTCGGTCAGCCGCACGCAGATGATGAAGGGAAAACCGAAGCGCGCCCGATAGGCGGCGTTGAGCGCATGGAAGCGCGCATAGTCTTGTGGCGTCAGCCGATCCAGCCCGGCCGACGCCTGTTCCGCCGCCGATGCGTCGGTCAGCGTCCGGTCGATCGCCGCCTTGCCCGCCAGTTCGGGATGCGCGCGGATCAGGGCCAGTTGCTCCTCGCCGCTGGCGCCGCGGACCACCGCCATCAGGTCCGCCCAGCGGTCGCCGGACGACGGGCGCGCGTCGGCCCGCGCCTCGATCCAGGGGCTATGTTCGAACAAGGCTTCTTTGGGGCCGGTCAATGCGTGTTCCCCTCCAGCGAGACATGCGCCGACACGACTTTCCAGCCATCGGCGAACTTGACCCAGCTTTGCGTCTGGCGGCCGCGCCGGTCGCTATTCTCGCGGAAAAATTCAGCGTCGGCGGTGGCGAAGGCTCCGGTTTCATTGGCGCCATAGACGGTGATCGCGACCTTCCCCAGCTTGCGCTGCGGCGATCCGCCCCGCCCCTTGCGAAATGCCCGTATCTCTTCGATGCCGTACAGCACTTCGCCCACGCCATAGCGGTTGGTGGTCGGCGCATCGTGGAACAGCGCATCCATGGCGGGCACGTCGTCCGCCATCAGCGCGCGCTCATATGCGGCGAAGGCGGCGGTGATTTCGGCGAGCAATATGGGATCGTCTATCGTCATGCGGGGTGAAGCTCCATCCAGTGGCGGGCGATATCGATGCGACGGGCGACCCAGGCGTCGCCAGATGCAATGACATGATCGAGGAAGCGGGCCAGCGCGCGCGCGCGGGCGGGGCGTCCGGCGATGCGGCCATGCAGGCCGACCGACATCATCCGCCCGCCTTCCTCCCGCAACTGATCGAACGTGTCGCGCAGATAACGGAAGAACTGCTCGCCCTCGGTAAAGCCGTTATAGGCGACCATCTTCATGTCGTTGGCGTCGAGCGTGTAGGGGACGATCAACTGACCCCGATCATAATAGGGCAGGTCGTCGGCATAGCTGTCCGCATCATAGACGAAGCCGCCTTCTTCCCGCACCAGCCGGGCGGTGTTGGGCGATGTGCGACCCTGATACCAGCCCAGCGGGCGGCGGCCGGTCAGGCTGGTGTGCAGCGCGATCGCTTGCGTGATATGGGCGCGTTCGACATCTTCGGGCACAGTTTGATAGTCGATCCATTTCAGGCCGTGGCTGGCGATCTCCCAGTCGGCCGCCAGCATCGCCTCGACCGCGGCCGGGTTCATCGCCATCGCCTTCGCCACGCCAAAGACCGTGACGGGCAGGGCGCGCTGCGTGAAAATCCGGTGCAGCCGCCAGAAACCGGCGCGCGCGCCATATTCATACAGGCTTTCCATTGCCATCGCCCGATCGGCATGGCTTTGCGCGCCCACCATTTCGGACAGGAAGGCTTCGGAGCCCTTGTCGCCATTGAGGACGTTGTTTTCCGCGCCCTCCTCATAATTGACGACGAACTGCACCGCGACCTTCGCGCCACCGGGCCAGCGCGGATCGGGCGGGGACGCGCCATAGCCGATAAGGTCACGGGGCGAGGTCATGCGTCCCACGCCTCCATCGCCACGCGGACGGCTTCGCCAGCGGGCAGCGCAAACCCCTCCTGCCGCAGGCAGGCCTCCAGCGCGCCGAGCGTGATCAGAACCTTATGCTGCATCGCGTTATAGCCCATCGCGCCGATCCGCCAGATCCGGCCCTGGAGCGGACCAAAGGCGGTGCCGATTTCGATCTCGAACGCATTTCGCATCATCGTGCGGACGCGCTCGCCGTCCACGCCCTGCGGGATGAAGACGCCGGTCACATTGGTCATGCGATGCGCGTCGTCGCCAAAGATGGTCAGCCCCATGGCGCGCAGGCCTGCGGTCATCGCGCGCCCTGCGGCTTCATGCCGGGCATAGCGGGCCTCAAGCCCTTCCCCCAGCATGATCCGCGCACATTCCCGCGCGGCATAGAGCATCGACGTCGCTTCGGTATGGTGGTTGAGGCGCTTGTCGCTCCAATAATCCATAATCATGGCGAGGTCGAAATAGTTGGAGCCGATGCGCGGGCCTGCGCCGTCGCTGATGTCGTCGCGACGGATGCCCGCCTCGACATGTTTGCGCCCCTGAATCAGCGCTGCCGCCGGATCGGAAATGGTGATCGGCGCCGAGCCGGAAGGTCCGCCCAGGCATTTCTGCAATCCGCCGGTGACGATGTCCGCGCCCCAGCGATCGGCGGCCAGCTCCATGCCGCCGATCGTCGCGGTCGCATCGACATAGAGCAGCGCGCCCGCCGCCGCGCACAGCGCGCCCAGGCCGTCAAGCGGCTGCGCCATGGTGGTGGAGGTGTCGCCATGGATGGTGGCGACGACGCTGGGCTGCACCCGTTCGATCGCGGCGGCGATGGCGTCCATCGGCACGACTTCGCCCCACGGCGCTTCGACCGTTTCGATCCGCGCGCCGATGCGCCCCAATATCTCCGTCAGCAGCAGGCCAAAGCGACCGAAATCCACCACCAGCACAGTATCGCCCGGCGCGACCAAGCTGACCAGCGCCGCCTCGATTCCCGCGCGGGCCGTGCCGTCGACCAGCATCGTCCACGGGTTCTGCGTGCCGAAGATCGGGCGATAAAGCGCCATGACCTGATTCATGTAACCCGTCATTTCCGGATCAAACTGGCCCAGCAGATCGGCCGACATGGCGCGTAGCACGCGGGGATGGGCGTTGACCGGCCCCGGCCCCATCAACAGCCGCTGGGGCGGATCGATCTCGCCGAATAAGCCGGAAGCCAAAAGATCATCAAGCGGCGGCAACATACTCTCCCAATCTGTCTATGAAGCCCAGCATAGCCTGCAATGCGGCGTCGGCATCGGCTGGATCGACATGTTCGGCCGAATGATGGCTGATCCCGTGCTTGCAGCGCATGAAGAGCATCGCGGTCGGGCACAGCGCCGCCATCACCATCGCGTCATGACCCGCGCCGGATACGAGGCGGAAGGCAGGCTGTCCGGTTGCAGCGACAGCGGCATCCATGATCGCCATGAGTTGGAAATCGCACGGACTGGCGGGCAGGTCGTGGACCAGCGTCGTCGCCCAATCCAGCCCGCGCCGATCGGCGATGGCGGCAATCGCCTCGATCATCGCCTCGGCCGCGCGATCGCGCCGCCCCGCATCGCCCGATCGCACGTCGAGCGTAAAGCGCACCTCGCCGGGGATGACATTGGGCGCGCCCGGCAACGCCTCGATCCGCCCCACCGTGGCGACAAGGTCGGATGCGGCATCGCGCGCTAGTGTCTCGATCGCCAGCATCGCCTCCGCCGCGCCCGCCAGCGCATCGCGGCGCAAGGGCATGGACGTCGTGCCGGCATGGCCAGCCATGCCCCGCAGCGTCAGTTGATAGCGCAGTTGCGCGGCGATGCCGGTGACGGTGCCGAGCGCAAGCCCCTGCGCCTCCAGCACCGGCCCCTGTTCGATATGCGCTTCGAGATAGGCGAGGGTGGCGCCGGCCGGGCGCGCGGCGGAGAGATAGGTGCGGACATCGACGCCGGCATCCGCCAAGGCAAGGCCATCGCCGTCGCGCAGATCGAGCGCCTCGGCCGCCAGCGTGCCCGCCACCGCCCGGCTGGTCAGCATGGCGGCGGGAAAGCGCGATCCCTCCTCGTCGCCAAAGGCGATCACCTCGATCGGGAAGGGCAGGCGACGCCCGGCGCGGTGCAGCGCCGCGACCGCCTCCACGCCCAGCATGATGCCCAGCGGCCCGTCATAGCGCCCCGCATCCCTGACACTGTCGATATGGCTGCCGATCAGCAGCGCCGGGGCGGCCGGGTCCAGCCCTTCATAGCGGCCGATCAGGTTGGCGGCGGGGTCGCGCCGCACGGCCATGCCGGCCTCTTCCATCCACCCGGCCAGCGCCGCCTGCGCATGGGCATAGGCCGGTGTGAGATAGCCCCGATACAGGCCGTCCGCCATGTCGCTATAGGGCGCGACGCCCAGCGCATCGCATCGCGCGACGGCTCTCGCTCCGCCGCTCACCATGCCGCCACCGCGCCGTCGCTGCGCGGGTCGGTCGCGCCGTCCAGCCTGCCATCAGGATAGCGCACGATCGCCCCGGCATGGCCCATGGTCGCGGTGATTGGCCCGACTTGTTCGACGTCATGACCGGCCGCGATCAGTTCGGCATACAGCCCGTCGTCAAACCCGTCTTCCAGCTTGAGCGTGGTCGACTGGTCGCCCCAGGTACGTCCCAGCAGCCAGCGCGGCGCGCTGATCGCCTCCTGCAAATCCATGCCATAGCGCGCATAACGGGTGAACAAGGCCGCCTGCGTCTGCGGCTGGCCTTCGCCGCCCATCGTGCCATAGGCCATGACCCGCCCGTCATCGAAACAGGCGAGCGCGGGATTGAGCGTGTGGAACGGCTTGCGGCCCGGCTTCAGCGCATTCCAGCCGCTTTCCGCCAATCGGAAGCTGCTGCCGCGATTCTGCCAGGTGATGCCGGTGCGCGGCAGCACCAGGCCCGATCCGAACTCGAAATAGGTGGACTGAATGCAGGATACGACCCGCCCATCGCCATCGGCCGCCGCGAACCAGCAGGTGTCGCCCCATTGTGGCGGCTGCGGCCAGGGCAGGGCGCGGGCCGGATCGATCTTCGCCGCCAGCGCATCCAGCGCGCCGGGATCGTCCAGCAGTCCCTGCCAGTCATAATCGTGGAAAGCCGGGTCGCCGACATGCATATCGCGGATCAGGAAGGCCTGTTTGGTCGCTTCGACCAGCCCATGGACATGGTCGAATCCATCGACGGCCTCTGCGCACAGCCGATCGAACAGGGCGAGGATCAGCAGCGAGGCGAAGCCCTGCGTGGGGGGCGCGCTGTTATAGAGGGTCGCGCCGCTGATCCGTGTGTATAACGGTGTCGATGTAAAGGCGTCGTGCGAGGCCAAATCTGCGGCGGTCAGTGGGCTGCCCAGCGCTTCCAGATCGGCGGCTATGTCAGCGGCCAGTGCCCCTGTGTAGAAGTTGTCCAGACCTTCCGTTGCCAGCCGTTCCAGCGTGTCGGCCAACAGGGGCTGGCGCAGCAGATCGCCTTCGCGCAGCGGACGGCTGTCAGCTTCGAAGACCGTCGCATAGGCGCCGGGCTGGCCGCGCAACTCGTCGCCCTTGGCCGCGGCGATGGCCGCGCCGCCCGCCGTGACGGCGACGCCCGCCCGCGCATGGCCGATCGCATCGCGCAGCAGTCGGGCCAGCGGCAGCGTGCCGCTCTCCAGCGCCGCCGCCCAGCCCGAAATCGTCCCCGCCACCGTGTTCGCCGCCAGCGGCCCGCGCGTCGGTACTGCTTCAAGTCCCGCATAGAGCGGCAGATCCGCCTTGGCCGCCGCGCCGCCGCAGCCATGGATGGCATAAACGCGCCCTTCCGGCTCGCGGATGACCCAAAAGCCATCGCCGCCGATGCCGGTCATGTGGGGATAGACCACCGCCAGCGCCGCCGCCACCGCGACGCAGGCCTCCACCGCATTGCCGCCGTCACGCAACACGCTGAGGCCCGCCGCGCTCGCCAGATGATGCGGCGCGGTCACCATGCCGTGTCGGCCAGATACGGTCGAAAGCGCCATCAGTCGGGCAGCGCCGCGACGAAGGCGCGCACGACATGAGCGCTGTTGACCGACGCCAGAGCCATGAAGGCGACCATCTGATTCTCGCCCGCATCACCTCCGGCCAAGTCGGACAGGCTGCGGAACACGATGACCGGCACGCCATTGGCATAGGCGACTTGCGCCACCGCGGCGCTTTCCATGTCCAGCACGCGCGCCTTCCACGCGCTGCTCAGATAGTCGCGAAATTCGGCATTGTCAGCGAAGACGCCCGCCGAAACCCCGGTGCCGCCGACCACGATCTTGGGATCATGCGGCAGGCAGGCCGGGGCCGTACCCTCATTCTGGACGCAGCGTTCCAGCTTGACGTCGCCCGCCACCTTCTGCGCCAGTCGCAGCAAGGCGGGATCGACGCCGAAGCTATAATGGCGCTTCACCGGCTCGTTCGCATTGCCGATGCGCACGCCGCGCGGGAACATCATGCCCCAATTGGCGGGCGCGTCCGCATCGACAGCTTCGGGTACCGTCCAGCCATCGCCATTTTTGCGGGCGAAGGACACTTCCAGATATTGCGCCCAGTCCTGCGGCACGATGACGTCGCCGATCGACAGGCCGGGATCGACCCCGCCCGCTATCCCTGAAAAGACGATCCGCCGCACGGTGAAGCGGTCCAGCACCAGTTGCGTGTTCATCGCGGCGTTCACCATCGACACGCCGCTCTGCATCAGCAGCACCGGCTTGCCCGCCATCCGGCCGGTCAGAAAGGTCATGCCGTTGATCTGGTGCCGCTTGGGCTTGTCGACCGACTTTACCAGCGCATCCCATTCGGGGAGGAAGGCGGTCATGACCACGGTGCGCGGCGTGCTGTCCGCCTTGCGCGCCATGGCCGGGGTGGGGAGGGCGAGCGCCAGCAGCGCGAGGGCGAAGAATCGCATCAGGCTGCTCCCATCCAGACGAAGCGAATGACGAAAAGACCGGCCAGCAGGAACAGGAGCCAGTCCTTGCGCGTGGCCGTGCCGCGCAGCGCTTTGAGCGCCGCATGAGCGGTGATGCCGAAGGCCAGGCCATTGGCGATCGAGAAGGTCAGCGGAATCATCGCCACGGTAAGGAAGGCGGGGATAGCCGACATCGGGTCTTCCCATTCCACCTCCGTCAGTGGCAGCAGCATCAAGCCGCCGACGATGATGAGGGCGGGCGCGGTCGCGGCCAGCGGCACCAGTTGCGCATAGGGGGCGACGAACATGGTCAGCAGGAACAGGATGCCGGTAACGACGGCGGTCAGGCCAGTGCGCCCGCCCGCCTGCACGCCCGCCGCGCTCTCGACATAGGAGGTGACGGTGCTGGTGCCCGCCATCGACCCGACGATGGTGGCGACCGCGTCGGTCATCAATATGCGGTTGAGGCCGGGGATGCGCCCCGCCGCGTCCATCAGGCCCGCGCGCTTCGTCACCGCGACCAATGTGCCGATATTGTCGAACAGGTCGACGAACAGGAAAACGAACAGGATTTCCAGCAGGCCGAGGCCATGGCTGCCGGTCAGGCCGAACACGCCGGGCAGGTCGAGCTGAAAGGCGGTGCCGGTCAACGCCTCCAGGCTATAGGGTTCGGGCTTGACCGTCACCATGCCGGTCAGCCAGCCGACGATCGTGGTGGCGACGATGCCGATCAGCATCGCGCCGCGCACATTCCACACGCTGAGCGTGCCGATGACCAAAAGCCCTAGCAGCGCCAGCGCGGCGCCGGGGGCTTTCAGGTCGCCCAGCGCCACGAAGGTCGCCGGATTGGCCCCGACGATCCCGGCATTTTTCAGGCCGATGAAGCCGATGAACAGACCGATGCCGCCCGCCACCGCCGCGAACAAATAGGTGGGGATGACCGCCACGATCAACTGCCGCACGCCGGTCAGCGTCAGGATCAGGAAGGCGACGCCGGACAGGAAGACGCAGCCCAGTGCGATTGGCCATGGCACGCCCATCTGCCCGACCACGGTGAAGGCGAAATAGGCGTTCAACCCCATGCCCGGCGCCAACGCCAGCGGGACATTGGCGGTCAGGCCCATCAGGATCGAGGCGAAGGCGGCGGCGAAGCAGGTGGCCGCCGCGACCGATGCGACAGGCATCCCGGTCGATCCCAGGATCGCCGGGTTGACCAGCACGATATAGGCCATCGTCAGGAAGGTGGTGATCCCGGCCAGCACCTCCGTTCGCGCCGATGTGCCGCGCTGGCTGAGCGCGAAATAGCGGTCCAGCCCGCCTGTCGGCGCTTCTGGCGGATGGTGATCCGCGACCTGCGATGGCGTCATGCGATGTCCCCCGAATATGGATGTCCCGGCATGGCGACGCCGGTGATGCCCCGTTGCTCCAGCATGGCTGCCAGCCGGAACAAGGTCGGCTCGCCACCCGGCTTGCCGATCAGTTGCAGCCCCAATGGCAGCCGCCCCGGACGATAGAGCGGAATGCTGAACGAAGGGAAGCCCGTGAAACTGATCGGCTGGCTATGGATGCCCAGATCCGCGCGCGCCGGCGCCATCGCCCCGTCGATCAGGATGCGGGGATCGTTGATCGGCGGCGCGGTGCAGGGCGTCGCCGGTGCGATCAGCACGTCATAAGGCGCGATTAAGTCCAGCATGGTGGCGCGGAATCTGGCGCGGAACGCCTGCGCTTCCGCATACAGGCCATCGGGCAACAGCGCGCCGGCGATCAGCCGGTCTCGCACCTGCGGATCGAACGCCATGGCATCGCGCGCCAGCGCCGCACGGTGCAGTCGCCCGCCTTCGCTCGCCGTTATCAGGAAGGCGGCGGAACGCGCGCGGGCGATATCTGGCACGGTCACGACCGGCGAATCCGGCGCAATGGCGTCGATCGCTGCGCTCTGTTCGGGATCGATATTCTCGGCGAAGCGGCCGCCCAACTGGGCGAGGCGGATCGGCGCGCCGTCATCCTGCGCGGATCGGCCGGCCAGTACTTCCCATATCGTCACCATGTCGGCCAGCGACGCGGTGAACGGGCCGATATCGTCGAAACTTTCGGCGAAGGGAAAGACGCCCGTCATCGGCAGGGCGCCATGGGTCGGTTTCAACCCATAAAGGCCGGTCAGGCTGGCCGGCACCCGGATCGACCCATTGGTGTCCGACCCCAGCGAAAAGGGCAACAGCCCGGCCGCGACCACCGCCGCCGACCCGCCCGACGACCCGCCGGCTAAGCGGGTCAGGTCATGCGGATTGCGGGTCGTGCCATGCAGCGCGTTGATCGTTGCAAAGCCATAGGCGAACTCGTCCATGTTGAGGCTGGCCACCAATATGGCGCCGGCCGCCTTCAGGCGACGGATCGCTTCGGCATCCTGCGTGGCTGGCGGCGCATCGGCATAGAGCCGCGATCCGGCGGTGGTGGGCAGGCCGGCGATGTCGAACAGATCCTTCACGCCAAAAGGCACGCCCGCCAGCGGCCCCGGATCGCGACCGGCGGCGACCAGCGCGTCGATCCTCGCCGCATCCCTGCGCGCCGGGCCGGCCATAATGCGGGTGACGGCGCAGAGCGGCGCTGCTTCCTTCGCCAGCGCCGTCAGGCACTGGTCGAGCAACTGCGTGGCGGATTGCTGACCGCTGCGCACGGACTGGGCGATCGCCATGGCTCCCGTCATGGCGCGGCGCCTTCATTCCGGTCCAGCAACAGGCCGGCATGATGATCGAGCAGCGCCATGTTCGCGACCACGCCGGGCATACAGGCGGCTGGGATCGGCAGGCCGATGGCGTCCGCGGCCCGATGAATGTCCGCTTCGCTGCGGGGCAGCGGGGGGGCAGGTGTCGAAATGAGGACAGAAGCCTGCCGCGCGAACCGCCCAGCCAGCGCCGCGCAAATAAGAAGTTGCAACTGGTGGAATATCATCAGCGGCAGGATCAGCAGGCCGACTTGCGCCGGGGGGAACAGCGCCCCGGCCATTGGAACGCCGGACACCAGGCTTTTCTTGGACCCGCAGAACAGCAGCACGATCGCATCCTGGCGCGCCAACCCGGCCAGCCGCGCAACGCCCATATTCACGCTCATGACGATAGCCAGGACGAGCGCGCTGAGGCCCAGCAGCAACATCAGGTCGCCTACGCCGACCTGCGTCCATATGCCGCCGGCGACGGCGGCGCTGAAAGCGGAATAGACCACCAGCAATATCGCGCACCGGTCAACCGGCATCAAAAGCCCCTTACGCCGGTCGATAAAGCCGCCGATATAGGGGCGCAGAAAATGACCCGCGACGAAGGGGACCAACAGTTGCAGGGCGATATTCTGGACGGAATGGATCGTGGCCGTGCCGCCATGTCCCTCTACATTCAGGGTCAAGGTGACGAGCAGCGGCGTTAGCAGGATGCCGATCAGGTTGGACAGCGACGCGCTGCACAGGGCGGCGGCGACATTGCCGCCCGCCATCGCGGTAAAGGCGATCGACGACTGGACCGTGGAGGGCAACAGGGTCAGATAGAGCAGGCCCGACATGAGCACCGGATCGGCCCAGCCCCGCATCAGCGATGTCATCGCGATGCCGGCGGCCGGGAACAACAGATAGGTCGATGCAAAGACCAGCAGATGCAACCGCCAGTTGCCCGCCCCCTGCAGAATCGCCGCGCGCGACAGTTTTGCGCCATGAAGGAAGAACAACAGCGCTATCGCGATATCGGCCAGTATATCGATCCAGCCCGCGGCCTGCCCCCTGGCCGGCCACAGCGACGCTGCGCCGACCGTCGCGACCAGCCACAAGAGAAACGGGTCAATCCGCAGGATAGCAAGGGTCGGGCGCGCCATGCCGGCCTTATGCTCGCCTTGCCCCTACCGATCCAATAGAATGACTTCAACGGATCGTTGCAAAAAACAGAGCGGCCCAGGCGTTGATAGCGCGCGTGCGCATTGCGGCCTGCTATCATTTCTATTCGTCACAATGGGCCTGGTGCTCAGGCGATCGTCACTATCTGCGCTCCGCTGTCATGCGGCATCGGCTTAACGACAACCTGATCGCCCATGCGATCGAATGCGATGTCGACTTTGGCCGCATCGATGCCCAGGCTGCTTATCGTCAGGCTCTGAAGGAAATGCGGCAAAGTAGGCTTGTGAAACGAAATCTGCTTTGCCGACACATCGAAACGCAGCCCCAGGCTGGATTGGATCAGCGCCAGTGGCGCGGCGGCCGACCAGGCCTGCGGGCTGCAGGCGACCGGATAGAAAGTAGGGCCTTGAGAGCGGCGCCGTGGGAAACCGCAGAATAGTTCCGGCAGCCGCATCATATCGACATAGGTCGCGGCGGCGAACAGGCCCTCGAATATTTGCGCTGCCTCGCGCTGATAGCCGTAGCGCGAAAAACCGCTTGCGATCAGCGCATTGTCGTGAGGCCAGATTGAACCGTTATGATAGCTCATGGGATTGTAGCGTTTTTCGGTCGAGGCGATCGTGCGCACCCCCCAACCGGAAAAGGACGCCGGCGCCATAAGGGTGCGGACGACTGCTTCGGCGCGCTCTTCCCGCGCCAGCCCGGTATAAAGGACGTGTCCGGCATTGGATGATCGCACCCGGCATGGCCTCTTGTCGCCATCGAGCGCCAGAACGTAGGTGCCCAGCGCGGCGTCGAAAAAGGCGGCGTCGAACCGATCGCGCAACTGACCTGCGCGATCCCGATAATCCGCCGCGCGAACATCGTCGCCGACCGCACGGAACAGCGCTGCCGCCGTACGCCACGCGCCATAGACATAGGCCTGGACCTCCGCCAGGGCGATCGGGCCGCGCGCAATGCTCCCATCGGCGTGGAAAATGGAATCATGACTGTCTTTCCAGCCTTGATTTTGCAGGCCCTGATCGGTCAGGCGTCCATATTCGACGAAACCGTCGCCATCGCGGTCCCCATGCAGGTCGATCCAGGCGAGCGCCGCCTCAATATGGGGAAGGATCGTCTTTAGAAAAGCCATGTCGCCGGTGCGCTCGAGATAGGCGCCCGCCAGCATCACGAACAGCGGCGTGGAATCGATGCTGCCATAATAATGGCGGAATGGCACTTCGCCCAATTCGGCCATCTCGCCGTGGCGCACCTCATGCAATATCTTGCCCGGTTCGGCATCGGCCGCCGGATCGAAGCCGGTCGCCTGATGCGCGGCCAGATACCCCAGCACGCCCCGGCTGATCGCAGGGTCCATCCACAAGGTTTCGAGCGCGGTGATGATGGCGTCGCGCCCGAACACGGTGCTGAACCAGGGGATGCCGGCATAGGGATAGGTGCCAAATTCGGTATCGGTGGACAGCATGGAGATGTCTGCGACCGACCGCCGCGCCACTTCGTTGAACAGGTCGTTGGACGAATGCAAGGTCGCCCCGCGCTTACGCGCGGATCGCAACGCCTGCATCGCTTCGCGCAAGGACTTGAGGAATTGCTTGGGCAATCCGTCGCGGACATCGATCTTGCTGCAGGAGATGCGGGTGAACAGGGCGCAACGCGCCCCCGGCGGCACTGTGACATCGAAGCGCGCATGGCTGTCCGTCAATTCGGTTGGCATGGGATCGAAATGCAGGTGGGTCTGTCGTTCCTGATCGTCCCGTCCAAGATAACCGAGCAGGACGTCCGCCGCGCCGACCTGCGCCTCGCGCATCGCCCCGCGCCGCAAGCGGGTCATGCCGCGTATCTCGAACAGGTCGGCGAAGTCGGCGGCAAAGCTCAGGTCGACGCTGATCTGGCGCGTTTCCGTATCAAAATTGCGAAGGGTGATCCGCTCGTACAACGCATCTTTCCAGAGGAAACGGGTGCGGCGCAAATGAATAAGGTCATGCTCCACCGCCACCCGTCCATCGTCACCGAAAAAATCGGGATTGGCGAGGTCGCATGTCAGCATGGCGTTGTCGTCACGCAACGCCGAACTCAACAGGATCGGCCGCATGTCGTTGACAGTGAAATAGAGGTGCGAAAGATGTCGTGTGTCGCGATGATAGAGGCCTTCCGGGCTGCCGGGGCCGGATATCGCGTCACCGCTATGGTCGAACACGGCGAAACTGTCGCCATGTTTGAGCGTGCGCGGCCTGCGTTCATGCAGCGAGGCTGTCGCCGGGATGAAGAATTGAGTTTGCGCCTGAGACAGGGCCTGTCCTCCCGCGATGCCGGGCGTGTCTGGCTGGATCTGCGTCATGGCGTCTCCTATGCGACGATTTGCAATTCGGCGTCTTCGCCCCGCTGCCGGCGTAGTCGGGCGGCGTCCGTCCGCGCGCCGGGCAAATCATGGTATAGCGCGACATAGTCGGTCGCCATGCGCTGCGCCGTGAAGCGTGCGTCAAATGCGCCACGCACCCGGCGGCGGTCGAGATGCGGCAAGGCCGCAATGGCCGCCACAGCCTCATCTTCGCTCTCGACGATGAAGCCGGACACGCCGTGCTCGATCACTTCGGGCACCGATCCGCAGCGGAAGGCGATCACCGGCGTCGCACAGGCCATGGCCTCGATCATCACCAGGCCGAACGGCTCTGGCCAGTCGATGGGAAACAGCAGTGCGCTCGCCTGACCCAGAAACCGCGCCTTTTGCTGCTCATTGATCTCGCCGATATAATGGACATTGGGATAATGTTCGACGAGCGGGGCGATCTCGCTTTCCCAATAAGCGCGATCGACATTGTCGATCTTGGCCGCGATCTTCAGTTGCAGGCCCGATCGCGCCGCGATGCGGATCGCCCGGTCTGGCCGCTTTTCCGGCGATATGCGGCCCAGAAATGCAAGATAATCGTCGCCCGGTCCCAAACGTGGCGCCAGCAGATCGGCAGGCAGGCCGTGATATATGGTGCCGCCCCAATTAACCGGCGGCATGGGCAGTCGTTGATGGTCGGATATCGACACCAGACTATGATCGGGAAAGACGCGGTAAAAGGGCGGCAGGTCTGGCAGGTCGAGCCGACCGTGTAAGGTGGTGACGGTGCGTCCGATAAAGTCCTGAACCATCGGCAGGTGCAGCATGTCGATATGAAAGTGCAGCGCGTCGAATTCGTCGGCGCGGCGGCGGACCTGCTCCAGCATCATCATATGATAGGGAATGGTGTCGGACACGGCCGGATTAAGACGAAGCGCCATGTCGGTGATCGGCACCAGTTCGGCTTGTGTCTGAGAATCGCCGCTGGCGAACAGGGTGACATCATGCCCCTGGTGGACGAGTTCTTCGGTCAGGTAGGAAACGATACGTTCGGTGCCGCCATAGAATTTGGGTGGGACACTTTCGGCCAATGGGGCGATTTGCGCGATCTTCATGCAGGCATTCCTCTCTAACGAGTGGAGCCTCCGTTCCCCGACTTGCGGTAGGCTGTACCGCTACAAGCATTCAGGCACGGACTGGTTTCATGAACAAACGATGTTTCGTCTCCATCCCGGCCGCCAACCATGTCATGAAGATGCGCAATGAGCGCGCATGTGAACGCCTGCGCAATTCGCGCGTCGGTCGGCGCCCTTCAGGGGCGAGCGGAAGCTGGCTGGCATCCATGTCCGCTTTATGGGCTTCAACGATATCGTGGATCCTACTGCGCCAGCGAGACGATATAAGCGGCCATCGCATCGGCCTGATCGTTCGTCAGCGCTGCGCCACCGCCCGGCGGCATTGGCGTCGGGAATTGTTTGGGGCGGGGCACGCCTTTGAGGACGGTCGCGCGAATGTCGGCCACGCCACCATCGCCCCATAACCATTCCCGGTCGATCAGATTCGGACCTACGGGCGTACCTTCGCCTGCGGGACCATGGCATCCGGCGCAAGGCGCGCCGGCAATTTCCCCTGCATAAAGGCGTCGGCCAAGCGCGACCTTTGCGGAGTCGGCGTTCTTGGCCTGTCCGTCGCTCTCGCCTCCACTGACCGACAGCAGTCCACCGTCCGCCGCTTTGGCCGCGATCAGGGACGCAGCCTTGTCGCCGCGATAGCGGACCCGCCAGACACGACCCTGCCTGTCGTCCGATATATAGAGAGAGCCGTCCGGCCCGATGGCGAGGCCGGTCGGCCGATAGTCTGCCTTGCCGCTGGCGCGTTCAGGGCCGGCAAAGCCATCCGCGAACAATATGGGACCGCCTGACGCACGACCTTGCTTCATCGGCTGGAACAGGATGTTGAAGCCCTGTTGCGGCCCCGGCGCGCGATTCCAGGAGCCATGGAAGGCGATGAAGACGCCGTCCCGATAGGCCGTAGGGAACAGCGTCCCGGCATAGAATATCACCGCATTGGGCGCCCAATGAGCGGGAAACGTAGCGACCGGCCCGCGTCGCCCGGCGCAAGGGCCAATCGCCTTTCCGCCATCGCCGCCATATTCGGGGGCCAGCACCAGGCGCTTGGCACGGGGGTCGAAATAGCATTCCGGCCATCCATAGTCGGCGCCCGCCGCGACCTCGATCAGTTCTTCGGCCGGCGATTCCTGCCCTCGGATGGCCGAATAGAGATGACCCCAATTTTCATGCAACTGGTCGCGGCCATGCTGGGTCGCGAACACGCGCCCCTTACCATCCACGGTGAGACCTACCGCGTTGCGGATGCCCGATGCGAAACGCGCGGCGGGCCCAAAGCGCTGTTCCTTGCCGGCCGCATCGAAACGCCAGATGCCCGCACGCAGCGTCTTTTCGGCACAGGGCGTCTGGCCCGGCGACCCGCTTTGTCGATTATCGATCTGGCAGGCATTGGTGGAGCTCCCGCTGTTGACGAACAGGCTGCCGTCCGCGCGCAGGGCGATGCTGTGGCTGTCATGATCGCCGGTGGCGGGCAATCCGACGACTACCCGCTCGACCGCATTCATGGGCCTGCGGGTGGCGCCGTCCAGCCGATAGCGTAGGATATGATCGCCATCCTCCAAGAACAGTCTGTCGCGATCGATGGCTATGCCGGTGCCGCCGGTCTGGCCGGGGAAAGGGCGCTCGACATGATCGGCGCGGCCGTCGCCATCGCGGTCCTGCAACAGGATCAGGCCGGATGCGACCTGCCCGTCTTCGCGGTCGGGCGCGCTGTTGGCATAGACGGTTCCGTCCACCCCCACCACCAGGTGGCGCACATGGCCCAGCTTGTCGGCGAAAATCTCGGCACAAAAACCGGGCGGCAGCGTCAGGCCGCCCGACAATTCGGCGCAGCCTGCATCAGCCCGCTCAGGCGCGGCCAAATGATCGGAGCAACCGCCAAGGGCGGCAAGAGCGCATAGGATGGCGACAGGGAAAAGGCTTTTGAGCGTCATGCAAATCCTGTTTCGAAAAGCAGGGGCGATGGCGGTCTGCCGCCGCGTCTCTAAAAGCCATAATCTAGTATGAGAAATAGATCAATATCGCTTACAGCATTCCTGCGTCGGCCGATGCGTTGCGGATCAACGCCAGCATCTTCCGCCGGGCTTCTTCGCCTTCGCCGCGCATGATCGCGTCGAACACGGCGTCATGGTCCGGCATGGGATCGCGCGATTCCTTGCGCTCGTCACGGGCGAAGCGCGTGGTCCAGGCGACCACCGCCGTGACCGAGGTGGCCAAGGTGATGAGCGATTCATTGCGAGTGGCGAGCAGGATCAGGCGATGGAAACTCTGGTCGGCCGCGCGCCCCTCCGCGGTTTGCAGGCCGAAGCGCCGCATTTCCTCCAGCGCGTGACCCATGCGCGAAATATCCTGCCCGTCACGGCGCAACGCCGCGAACTCCGCCGCCGCCGGCTCCACGACGATGCGCAACTCAAAGATATCGCGCAGAAATTCCGGCGTCGGCCCGGCCTCGAACATCCAAGCGAGGACATCCAGATCCAGCATGTTCCACCGCAACCTGTCGTTGATGCGTGTGCCGCTCTTGGTTCGGCTATACACCATGCCCTTGGCGGACAGGACGCGGACCGCTTCCCGATAGGCGGTGCGCGACACGCCCTGTTCGGCGCTGTACCGCTCCTCGCCCGGCAGAATATCGCCCGGCTGATAGCGCCCGCCGACTATCGCGACGCCCAGATCATGGGCGATCCGGTCATGGACTGCGCGTTGCGCCGGACTGGAGGCGCGGGCCAGGGGATGGTCGTCTGCTTGCATCATGCAGCCTTCGTCAGCCCTATCAACATGGTCGTCAAGTCCGATCCAAGCCAGTCGGATCATTGGTCTGAGGAAAATAGTCAGCTTTTGGGCCTAATTCATTACTCCGTCAATTTATGGCTTGAATTGGTTTCAAACATTCGTAATCTAGTATGAGAAATAAAAAATGACTCGGAGGGGATGATGTCATGAAAAATAGCGTGCAACTGTCCATATCGCTGTTCGCCCTGCTGGCGGCGCAGTCCGCCTTGGCCCAGGCGGGCGAGGACCAGAGCGCCAAGTCGGTGAGCGATGGCGACATCATCGTGACCGGTATGCGCGCCAGCCTTTCGTCGGCGCAAAATATCAAGCGCAACGCGCAGCAACTGGTCGATTCCGTCGTGGCCGAGGATATCGGCAAGCTGCCAGACAATAATGTGGTGGAGGCGCTCCAGCGCGTGCCAGGCATCCAGGTATCGCCCCGCGCCCGCGGCGAGTCCGCGACCGTGCTGATCCGCGGCCTTCCCGACGTGGTGACGCTGGTCAACGGCCGCAACATCTTCAGCACCACCGGCCGCTCGCTCTCGCTGGCGGACGTGCCCGCCGACCTCGTTGCCGGCGTGGACGTCTACAAATCGCGCTCCGCCGATCAGTTGGAAGGTGGCATCGCCGGCCTCATCAACGTCCGCACCCGCCGCCCCTTCGACTTCAAGGGCTTCGAATTCGCGCTGGCCGGTCGCGAAGTCTATAGCGAACAGCCCGACAGGATCGATCCTTATGCCAGCGCGCTGATCAGCAACCGCTGGTCGACCGGCATCGGCGAAATCGGCGCGCTGGTCAGCCTGTCCTATCACAAGACCCGCTATCGCGACGAAACCATCTATAGCGGCGGCTATTTCGGCTATAATCTCGACAATAGCCGAGCGCCCTATACCCCCGGCGTTCCGCTCGATCCGCGCGGCGCCAGCCCGACCGATCCCAAGGTTTTCCGCACCGACGTCATCGGCGCTTTCGACCGCATCGGCACGCGCACCCGCCCGGCGATCAACGCCACGCTGCAATGGGCGCCCGACGACCGGCTGACCATCCACGCAGACGGACTCTTTTACGGCTATCGTGAACGCGGCAACAGCAACCAGAACTTCACCTCGATGAACGGCGCTCTGCTGTCGCCGCTGGTTTTCGTGGGTGATACAAAACTGGTCCAGTCGCTCAGCATCGCCAATGGCCGCGTCGCCAATTTCGGCGGCGCGTACAAGAATAAGGCGGACCGCTGGCAGGGCGCGCTGGGCGCCGACTGGACCAGCGGCGACTGGAAGGCATCGACCGAGTTTTCCTATACGCGGTCGAAGGCGACCGACATCGGCAACAATCTGGACGTGGATTTCATCGCCTCGCGCACCGATGCGGTGTTCAACGACGGATCTGGCGCGCCCCGTTTCACCCTGCCCAATGACGATATGGCCGACCCGTCGCGCTATTATCTCTCGCGCCTGTCCACCACCCGCACGATCGGCGATGGCAAGGAACTGGCCTGGCGCGGCGACCTGTCCTGGCGCGCGCCCTTCCTCATCTTCTCCGGCCTCGACGCCGGCATCCGTCTCAGCAAGCGCAACGCCAAATCCGACAGCTTCACCCAGACCATCAACTGCTCCGCGACCGGTGCGGTCCAATGCTACAGCATCAAGGCGGCCAGCTTGCCCGGCCTCATGACGGTCACGCCCGGCGACTTTTACACCGGCACGCGGGAATTCGTGCGCCAATGGGCAACGCCCACCACCGATTATCTGCTGAACAACATAGGCTCCTTACGCCAATTGTTCGGCCTTGCGCCGGGCGATCCGGCCTTTCAGGATACCCAACATTTCGACATCGAGGAGAAGAATTACGCCGGCTATGGTCAGGCCAATGTGGAAGTCGGCCGACTGGACGGCCAGATCGGCGTGCGCGTCATCCGCACCGACATCACCTCCAACGCCTTCCTGGTCCTGCGTGGCGCGACATCGCCCGTCACCATCCGCAACAGGAGCACCGACATTCTCCCCAGCCTGGCGTTGCGCTACAAGCTGAAGGACAATCTCTTCCTGCGCTTCGCCGCCAGCAAGACGATCACCCGCCCCAGCTTCGCCCAGCTCAATCCGGCGCTCACCCTGACCCCGCCGGTGCCGGGGCAGCAGCCCTTCGGCCGCGGCTCCAGCGGCAATGCCGACCTGAAGCCGGTGCGGTCGGACAATTACGACCTCTCGCTCGAATGGTATATCGATCGGTCCAGTTCGATCACCGCGACGATCTTCCGCCGCGACGTTAGCGGCTTCATCCAGTCGGTCACCAGCAATTTCGACATCGACTATCTGGGCGCGGACAATGGCGTCTATCAGATCACCCGGCCGGAAAATTCGGGGTCAGGCAAGTTGCAGGGGATAGAGGGCGGCTTCACTTTTTTCCCCAAGGGACTGCCGACCTGGCTGGACGGCATCGGCATCAGCGCCAACGGCACCTATATCGACGGCAAGAACAAGGCGCTCTCGCCGCTGCCGGGCGTCACCGGCTTTATGGACATCCCTTTCCAAAACGTGTCCAAATATTCCGCCACCGGCACCTTCATCTATGAAACGGGCGGCTTTTCCGCCCGCGCCTCCTATGTCTGGCGCGACACCTACAATGCCGGCCTGCACTTCACCGGCGTCAATCCCAATTTCATCACCAACGGCCAGATCAGCAATCTTGACCTGTCCTTCTCCTATGAGATCAATCCCAACTTCACCATCGTCGCCGACGCGACCAATATACTCAAAAATCTCTACCAGACCTCGTTCAAAGACCCCGGCCTCTACCCGCGCGACACCGTTCTCTACACGCGCACTTTCGCGGTCGGGTTCCGGGCGAAGATCTGATGTTCCTATCGAGAGGATGCCATATGACGATTTCCAGGGTGATCGCTTCGCTGTCCATATTGATGGCGCTGCCCCACGCCGCCCAGGCGCAGGAAGCCAGACAGGTCGCGATCAGCGTGGACGCGGCCAAACCGGTGGGCAAACTGCCCCCGATCTGGCGCTTCTTCGGCGCGGACGAACCCAATTATGCGACGATGAAGGACGGCCGCAAGCTGCTCGTCGAACTGGGCGAACTGAAAAAGGGGCAGGTCTATTTCCGCGCCCATAATCTGCTGAGCAGCGGAGATGGCACCGCCGCCTTCAAATGGGGCAGCACTAACGCCTATACGGAGACAACGGACGGCAGGCCGGTCTATAATTGGGGAATCGTCGATGGCATCATCGACGCCTATCTGGAACAGGGCATCCGTCCCTATCTCCAGATCGGCTTCACGCCAGAGGCCATGGCGAACGCGCCGGCCGGCACGCCCTATCGCCATAGCTGGCGTCCGGGCTTCGCCTATAATCTGATCGCGACAGGCTGGACCTATCCGCCCAAGGACTATGAGAAATGGGCCGAACTGATCCATCAATGGACGCTCCACAATATCGAGCGCTATGGCCGGGCCGAGGTCGAGAAATGGTATTTCGAGGTCTGGAACGAACCCAACAGCGCCTTCTACTGGAGCGCCAGTCCCGAAGAATTCTACAAGCTGCACGACTATGCCATCGCCGCCGTGCGCAAGGCGCTGCCCACCGCGCGCGTCGGTGGACCGGATGTCGCGGGGCCGGGCGGCGCCTTCATGGACGGCTTTCTGAAGCATGTCTCGTCAGGCAAGAACTATGCGACCGGCCGGACCGGCACGCCGACCGACTTCCTGTCCTTCCATGCAAAGGGGCGGCCGACCTTTGTCGATGGCCATGTCCGCATGGGCATCGCCACCCATCTGCGCGAAACCGATGGCGGCTTCACCAAAGTCCTGTCGATCCCCTCGCTTGCCAATAAACCCGTCGTCATCGGCGAAAGCGACCCCGAAGGTTGCGCCGCCTGTCCGGGACCGGCCAACGCCTATCGCAACGGCACCATGTATAGCAGCTACACCGCCGCCAGCTTCGCGCGCATCTGGGAATTGGCCGAAAGGCGGAAGGTCAATCTGGAAGGCGTCGTGTCCTGGTCCTTCGAGTTTGAGGACCAGCCCTGGTTCGCGGGCTATCGCCAGCTTTCCACCAATGGCGTTGACCTGCCAGTGCTCAACGTCTTTCGCCTGTTCGCGCAATTGGGTGAAACAAAACTGACCACGACCAACAATGCCCAGGTGCCGCTGGACGCGCTGATGCAGCATGGCGTGCAGGGGGATGCCGACATCGGCTCCATCGCCACCCGCACCGCCGACGGCAAGATAGCGCTGCTCGTCTGGCACTATCATGACGACGACGTCGCCGGGCCGGACGCGCAGGTCAAGTTCAGCCTGAACGGCATTAAGGGCAAGCCTGCACAGGCGAAGCTGTGGCGGGTCGATGGCGATCATGCCAACGCTTTTACCGCCTGGAAAAAAATGGGGTCGCCCCAATCCCCCGATCAGGACCAGTATAAGCAACTGGAAGCCGCATCGGTTATGCGCGCCGAAACCCTGCCTGTAGCCACAGGCCAGCGCGGCGGCGCCAGCATCGACTTGCGCCTGCCGCGCCAGGGCGTCGCCCTTATCATCCTCGATGGCCAGTAAGGGCAAAAGGTGGCGGCCATGAAGCGAGCGGGGACGCGGTCCTACGCGGGACGCTGGGCGATCGCGGCGATGATTGCCGTCGCCATCGCCATCAGCTATCTCGACCGCCAAACCCTGCCCTGGGCGATCAAATATATCGAGGCCGATATTCCGATCGGCAACCAAACCAAGGCGTTTCTCGATTCCGCCTTCCTCGCCACCTATGGCCTCATGTATCTGGGCGGTGGCTGGCTGCTGGATCGGTGGGGCACCCGGCGCGGCTTTCTGGCGATCATGATCTTCTGGTCGCTCGCCTGCGCCAGCCACGGGTTGGCCAGCGGCATCGCGGCGTTGATGGTCAGCCGACTGCTGCTGGGCGTAGGGGAGGGCGGGGGCTTCCCCGCCGCTACCCGCGCCATCGCCGAATGGTTTCCCGCCGAACGCCGCGCCGCCGCCATGGGCCTCGTCAATGCCGGGACGGCGGCCGGCGCGGTGATGGCCCCGCCGCTGATCGCAGGCATATTGGCCTATGGCGACTGGTTCGGCTTGTCGAGTTGGCGCTGGGTCTTCTTTGTCACCGGCGCTTTCGGGCTGGGCTGGGCGCTCTGGTGGTTCGCGACCTATCGCACGCCGCCGGTCGCGGACAGCGACACGCATGAAGCAGACGGCCCCGCCCCGACCATCGCTATGCTGCTGGCGCGCCGGGAAGTGCGCGGCTTGGTCGCCGCCAAGTTCCTGAGCGACGGCGCCTGGTATTTCTACCTTTTCTGGCTGCCCAAATATCTGTTCGAGGCACATGGCTTCGACCTGAAGCAGGCTGCGACGATCGGCTGGATACCCTATGCCGCATCGGGCGTCGGGAGTCTCTGCGGTGGCTGGCTCTCCAGTCGTCTTCTGTCGTCCGGCCGCTCGGTCGATGCCGCGCGCAAGATCGCCCTGGGGCTGAGCGCCGCCTGTATGCCCTGGGTGATGTTCGCGCCCACGACCGGGTCGATCGCCGCGATCATCGCGATCTTCAGTCTCGCCTTTTTTGGGCAGCAAAGCTGGTCCACCCTGGTCATGACCCTGCCGACCGACCTTGCTCCACGCAGCGCGCTCGGCCGTCTCGCCGGCCTGGTCGGCCTTGGCGGCGCGTTCGGCGGCATCGTCATGGGGCAGGCGGCCGGCTGGGCGCTCGACGCCGGGCTTGGCTACACCCTGGTCCTGACCGTCGCCGCGACCCTGCACCTGATCGCCTTCGCGCTGATCTGCATCGCCATTCCCCGCATCGTCCCAATCACCTTCATGCGAAAGGCCGTTCCTTGAAAATCACCGAAATCCGCACCCGCGTCGTCCAGTGGGAAGGCGAGACCGTGCCGTTGCCGCCGCATTTCTGCACGAACCCGATGGATCTTGTCTCGCCGATGCTGTCGCCCGAGACGATGGGCACCTTCACTTTCCATGGCTGGCTGATCGTGGAAATCTTTACGGACGCAGGTCTGGTCGGCATCGGCAACGCCGCGCTCGCGCCGCTCGTGACCAAGCAGATGATCGACCAGTATCTCAGCCCCCTGCTGATTGGCCAGAACCCGTGGGACAGCGAGTTCCTGTGGCAACATATGTATCGCAAGACCATGGCGTTCGGGCGCAAGGGCGTGGCGCTGGTCGCGATCTCCGCGCTCGACATCGCTATCTGGGACTTGATGGGCAAGGCTGCCAAACAACCCGTGTTTCGCCTGCTGGGTGGCCGGACCAAGGCGAAGATCCCGGTCTATGCCAGCCGCCTCTATTCGATCCCGCTGAATGAGTTGGCGCAGGAAGCCGCCGCCTACAAAGCGCAAGGTTATAAGGCGATGAAGCTGCGCTTCGGCTGGGGGCCGATCGACGGGGCCGCGGGCATGGCGCGCAACGTGGAATTGATCCGCACCGTGCGCGAAACCGTGGGCGACGACATCGACATCATGGCGGACGCCTATATGGGCTGGAGCCTGGACTATGCCAAACGCATGATGCGCCTGATCGAACCCTTCAACCTGCGCTGGCTGGAGGAGGCGATCATCCCCGACGACATCAACGGCTATCATGAGCTGCGCCGCTTCGGCACGACGCCGATCGCGGCGGGCGAACATGAGTTCACCAGCTACGGCTTCCGCCAGATGATCGAGGCGAAGGCGCTCGACTATTTCCAGTTCGACACCAACCGCGTGGGCGGCATCACCGCCGCCCGCAAGATCCAGGCGCTGGCTGAGGCCTATTCCATCCCCGTCGTTCCCCATGCCGGGCAGATGCACAATTATCATGTCGTGATGGCCAGCCTGAACAGCCCCATCGCCGAATATTTCCCGATGGTCGATGTGGAGGTCGGCAACGAACTCTTCTGGTATATTTTCAAAGGCGAACCGCAGGCGGTGGACGGCTATATCGATCTGGACGACACTCTCCCCGGTCTGGGCCTCGAAATAGACGAGGCCGCCCTCTCGCGCTTCAAGGTGATCGGATGATGAACAGGAAAGTCGCCGTTCTGGGACTGGGCATTATGGGGTCCGGCATGGCGCGGCGATTGATCGCCGCCGGATTCGAGGTGGCGGTGTGGAATCGTAGCCGCGAAAAGGCGGAGGCACTGGGCGCGGCCGGCGCGCGGATCGCCGAAACGCCGGCAAACGCGGCCAGCGGCGCATCGATCGTCGTCGCGATGCTGGCCAATGATGATGTATCGCGGACTGTCTGGACCGGCGACGACGGCGCCCTTGCCGTCATGGATCGGGACGCGATCGCGATCGAATCCAGCACCCTGACCAGCGATTGGGTATTGGAACTGACGCGGGACGCCGTCGCGCATGGCGTGCGCTTCATCGAGGCTCCGGTCACGGGCAGCCGGGACCAGGCAGCGCAGGGCATACTTCGTTTCCTTGTCGGCGGCGACGCCGATGCGATCGACGCCGCACGCCCTGCCTTCGACGCCATGGGCAGCGCACTCGTCCATCTCGGTCCGATGGGCAGCGCCGCGACGGTCAAGCTCGCCAACAATTATCTGTGCGGCGTGCAGGCCGCCAGCCTGGCCGAAGCCATCGCCCTGTTCGAAAGGCGCGGCCTCGACATGGAGCAGGCGATGTCGATCCTGTTCGACGGCGCGCCCGCCAGCCCGATGGTGAAGGGGGTGGGTCGCCGGATGCTTGATCGAGATTATGCGCCGCATTTTCTGGTGCCATTGATGGCCAAGGATCTGGGCTATGCCGCCCAGGCCCTGGCCGATGCCGGCATCCCCTCCGCCATAGCCCAGGCAGCGCGACAACGCTTCGCGGAAGCCGATGCGGCCGGCGAGGGGGAACGCGACATAGCGGCGATCGTGGAGCAGCTGCGAAAAGCGTGAAAATCGAGGGCGAGAGAGGCGGACGCCCCAACGCTTTACGGTATTCTGAAAATGCTGAATTCGAATGAATTCGTAACATTGCAGCGGACATTGGCGTTAGAATTTACGTAGCCAGAACCCACGGATTTCCGTCGGTTTCTGAGACTTGGCACATAAGCTTCAACTCTTCAAACGAAACCGCGATAAAAATCGCGATAGACGGCATTGTAATCAAACTGCTCGAACACTCACCGACGCGCCGAACGTGTCGATTGAACCGTACCAAGTCTACCGGAGGCCGTTTGGTTTAAGTCATGCAGCCATGGAGACGTCGTCCAGCATGGCGTAATATCGTGCCCGGCTTCGGCAGGTGGGATATCGCCGATGGGTTCGTACGGGCATCGGCTGTTGAACCATTTCAACCATTCAAGCTTGGCGTATTCAACGGCCTTAGAGGGTCGCGACGGTCCTCTGCGGTGGATCACCTCCGCCTTCTAAAGGCCGTTGATCTTTCCGGTCAAAGCACTGGCATAGCAGTCGCCTACGCTACCAACCCAGGGTTCGATCTCGACTTCGGCAAGGCGCTCCGAGTATCGGATTGAGACATATCCTCCGGATTCAAACGGTCGGCGCAACACCGACTTCATACCGCGGGGTGGGGGGGAATGGTCATGGGCTTCTGCAGGCGCCCTCCATCTGAGCGCCTCTCGCAGTCGCATATTAATGGCGTGAGCAACTGCTTCGAGTTCCCTTATAGAGTGCCGGCTGAGATCGGTCCCTTCAGGAAGTACTGGTGGAGCAGGCTGTTGCCCGTAATGCTGTTATGCCGCCAAGCGTCGAGCTGCTGCGGCAGCAGTCCAGGCGTTCGCGCAATTTCCGCGATGTCGGCGCTGGGTTCAAAATCGAGGTGATGATGCGCGCCTTGACCTCGGCCGTCCAGCGCCGCCGCATCGGCGCTGCTGGGACGATGTGTATACGCGACGGCCGCTGACCCTCCTGTCTTTCGAAACCTGTGCAGCGACCCTTGGAGAAAGTGCCGATAAATTGGATTAACGACGACCGTGCCATAGCTGTCCGCATGCATACGAACATCGTTCACCACAGTGCTCTACTGTCGAGCCAAGCCTGAACCTCTGATAATCGAAATCGGGGACAACGGCGATATTTTGTGTGCCCTGTTCCCAATTCAAACTCGCGGGGGAAATTTCCTGGACGGCGCTGCCGCAACCTATCGATTTGACGTCGCGACAGTCGAGCAAGACGCGCAAAATCAACGACCGTTATCATCTGCGTGGAAAAATCAACCGTTACAGATTCTGAAGCGCGACGCCCGGCCGCACCTTGCAGAGTTTCAGCCATGGGAAACCCCGCATTTTTTGCTACATTCAAACATACAAACCAAGTTCCTTCTTGGTCTGCCCGCAGATAGGATAGTACCACTACGTATTTCTTCTGCAAGATCAAATCGGTTAAGTGCATCTGAACCTGACGGAATTCTTCCCACTGTTGTTGCAATGTCGGATCATGCTACCGCAACCAACTGAAACTACATTTATCGAGAAGCACATGGTCGGACGCCGGGCTGCGGCCGGCACATGAAGTGGTCAGCCGGTATCTGTACGTTAGCCTGACGGATTAGCAACGAATTCCTCGATATCGCTTTCGTACCAGGCGACAGAGCGCAATCCGATACGGCGGCGGCGAGGGAAGCGACCGGCTGTTTCTAACCTATAGATAGCTGAGACGGACATCCCGGTTCTTGCGGTGACATCAGGTGTCCGCAAGAGCCGGTCTGACCGGCGGTCCTTTCGATAGATCGGCTCTGCATCCGCAGAAGTCGCCGGGCCTACAGAAAATTGAGATATGTCAGACTTCATGGCCAACCCTTATTCAGAAGGTCTGCCCGCCAGGCCTGACTATGCCGCAATCACAGTAGAAGGGCAATGAGATCTGGTTGGCTGATCGACGTATGTAGAGAGACAAAAGCGCCCCGCTGCCGCAGCGTTGCTAGAGACGGTAAGTAAGCGCGACCATTCCAAAGGGCTGGGTCGCACGGCCAACCAGGGGGCTCTCGTTCACTTTGTTGAGCAAGGTAGTCGCACCACCGGTTGCGCTCAATGCAATTCGGTCCGTCAATCGATAGGTCGCTGTGAGGGTGCCTGAGATATCCTTAAATCCCGCCCCCGTAGAGAAAGGGGAAAGCCCAGAAGCAGATGCTTCCAGATTGCCTACGTCAAAATACTGACTGTTATGCTCCCGATTCGCCCAGGTGGCCCCTACTGTTGGCGTGAGGGAAAATTTTGAGGATATGCTGACAGGATAGGAGACGCTGGCATCAGCGATAATCCCGCCTGTCCCGCCCGATATGACTTTTGTAACGCCGAAGGTACCAATCACGCCACTGGAGCGCACATTTGTATATGCGCGAGCACCCAGGCCATCAGGCAGTTTCGATATTCCGATTGGAACGTCGCGACGCCGATAGCCCTGGACAAATACAGCGCTGACACCTGCTGATATCACCCCTGTATCAATTGGCTCGATCCCGATGCCATTACGCAGGTTCGCGAAGAACGTCCCCTTCTTGATGTCGATCGCCGGCAACGGCAGCACCCGGTAGTCTCCAGACCCTTGATAGGTCGGCGCGACCGCAACTCCTGTACCAAAAACGATTCGATCCTGGGCCTGCGCCGAGGCGCCGAACCAGATCATGCCAACGGCGCAGAGTGGCTTAGCACTTAACTTCATGAGTTTGTTCATCGAGCCGATCGCTCCACCGAATGAAATGTCCGCGTCTTCGATTCCGGGCACATGCCCTTAATCCCGCATCGCACATATCGCCGATGTCATGCTTTGTCGTCAATAAGAAACAGATTGTATCTTAAGTAATCTCTGAGTGGCGCGTTGGACCGGGCAGGGGCATCGTCAACGGGATAAAGATCTGATCGATGATTTCCGATATGGTCTGGTCCGAAATGGGCTGCGCGGTCACGATGATCTCGTGCATCACAAGGCTGGGTAGCGCGCGCATGACGCGAGCGTTTAGTCGCTCGGGATCTATCTCTCCACGCTCTACACCGCGTGCGATGACATCGCCGATCGGGTTCTCGCTGAAACGCGCATCCGTGAAATTCACCTCTCCTGAAGCCATGTCCTCGTGCATTTCGAACACAAGCCTCATGAGACTAGGAGGCGCGCGATCAGCAAACTTCCGCATGGCGCATTGGAGTTCATCTTTCAGGTTGCCAAGGTCGGGGACAATTATGAGGTTACGGTTCATGTGCCGCACGATCGCGGCGGAAGCGAGACTCGCGCGCGTTGGCCAACGTCGGTAAAGTACTGGACGGCTCGTGCCGGCCAGGCGAGCGACAGTTTCGAAGGTAAACTTCGCATAGCCGTTGGTAGACAATTCTGACCATGCAGCATCCAGAATGGCTTCTTCGAGCGCCAGCCCGCGACGCCTCCGGTTTAGTTCGTTACCCTCGTCACTAGTCAAGGCGGTCTTAGTCCTGCTGGTCAATCGCCGTCACGCGAAGTCGGTTGTGAGACAGGGAAGACCTTTAAACTAAAAGGATATAAAACCAACTGAAAGTCAGGTTATTGGCTTGCGCAGGACACAACTGGTCAGAGCATGACCAGCCGCACGAAGCGAAGGGGTAGGGAGGCTGGCGATCAAGATGATCGCGCGTTGATAGATGCTTTGACCCGCTTGCCGCAGAGCGGCTGGGACTGCCAAATCCGCGGTGGGAAAGACGATCGCGCGTCTTGAAGAGCGGCTTGGCTTCAGGCCGTGCAATCGTACAACCGGGCACATGCGACTGACGGCCGATGGAGAGGCGTGTCTGGCGGCATGTTCGGCCGCGACGAGGTCATATCGGTTCAATCGGCCTTGTCCGCGAGCAATCAGATATTGAGCGGCCGCGTGCATATCAACATGCTGATCGTGTTCGGTCGCAATGTTTTGCTGCCGATCTGACGGCGATCACTCGAGCACATACAGATCTGAGCCGCAGCCTCACATTGACGGACGCGACAAGCGACCTCCTACGCGACGATGTCGACCTCGCCATCCGGTTCGGAACCCTTTCTGACACCAGTAATCTTATCGCCCGGCGGCTGAGGTCGCAGTGATGCGTCATCTGCGCGTCGCCTGATTATCTGAAAATGCGCGGCACGCCCAAGGTGCTGGATGATATTCGGTCGTGCCGCTGCATTGTAGGCGCGCAAGGGGGGCCTCCGCTTACATTGCTCGTGCGAGCTGCAGCGCAGCAATTCCTCCTTTGGGAGAGGGGGGCGATGAGGGCTAATCGCCCAACCAATCGGTTGTGATCTCGCCTTTATGCCCCTCCGGCGCAAGCGCGACGCGCAGAGCTTCCAACAGAGGCGGCAGCGCCTGCGTGAAGGCGTAGGGCGGGTTAACGATATAGAGGCCCGCGCCATTATAGATTCCGGGCTGATCGCCATCGTACAACCAATGCTCCACTCGCAGCAATTTCGGGATACCGAGCTTGCGCATCTGCTCCCTCCAGCGCCAATGCGCGGCGCGGTCTTTCAGCGGATACCAGATCACTGTCACGCCATGCGCCCATTTGCGGTGAATGGCGGCGAGGGTGGCAGTGATCCGTGCGCGTTCATCCGTCCGCTCGAACGGCGGGTCGACCAGCACCACGCCTCGAGGCGTCCGGGGTGGCAGCATCGCCAGCCACAGCTCATAAGCGTCGCGCTCGTGCACGGCAGCCGATGTGCCGTGCATCACGCCGCGCAATGTATGGGCGTCTTCGGGATGTTTTTCGTTGAGGATTAAGAAATCCTGCGGGCGCAAAAGCTGCACTAGAATTCCCGGCGAGCCGGGGTAGAAGTGCGGTTCGGCTCCTGTATTTACAGCCTGTACGACGGCGCGGTAGTCGTCCAGCAACGGGTTCGGGTCGGCAAGGGCCTGCAGCACGCCCTGGGTGGACTCGCCGGTCCGGCGGGCGTCCTCGCCGTGGAGGTCGTATAGCCCGCAGCCGGCATGGGTGTCGATTAGGGTCAATGCGCCCGGTTTTTGCTGCAATGCCCGTACGAGGGCGATAAGCAGGCAGTGCTTCACGACGTCGGCGCTATTGCCGGCATGGAAGGAATGACGATAATTCATTACGCCTCAAAAATCCTGACGATCTACTTTTCTACATGCCACTAGGCGCGTTTGACGAGCGCGAAGCGATTGATGGAACCAATCCGGCGCTAGTATAAAGTCAGGCGGAAACCTTCAACGCACTTTTGCGCAAGGCTTCAAGCCAGCGTTAGCAGAGGCAGAGAGGCAAGGCTTTGGGCGCATGGGAATGTTCGATCATCGCATAGCCGAACGCGATGGGCATTACTGGGAATCGCCTGTTCGTCCGATGTTGGCAATACCTTCACATAGCGCCGACTTATCAGAACTGCAGTGCTGACACGAACGCATCCGCTTGTGATAGTGACGGACTTCCACCTCCTCACAGTAGAATAACTTGGACTGGTCGACACCTGGGTTGAATTCAGCTTTTCCAACGGGGCTTTCAAGTGAGCCGGGCCTGGCGTTCGGCACCAAGTGATCAGCGAAATAGAAGCCATCCGCCTTCGAGCGC
Source organism: Sphingobium sp. AntQ-1 (assembly GCF_028538045.1). Lineage (NCBI taxonomy): Bacteria > Pseudomonadati > Pseudomonadota > Alphaproteobacteria > Sphingomonadales > Sphingobiaceae > Sphingobium > Sphingobium sp. AntQ-1. Next base: position 649,502 of record NZ_CP117159.1, on the reverse strand, counting down.
CACAGGCGTGCGATAAGGTGCCGCTACTCCTCACATAATCAACAAACTTATGGATGCGTCATAAAGCGGATCCGCGGCTCGAACGCGTTATGACGGCACAAAGGCCATGGTTGCGGAGGTCTTGGTGAAAGCTGTCCGCTAGGTTTCTTTCAAGACGCTTTGTGGCACGAGGATCAACGTTCGGCCCTCCGCACGCCAGCTGGCAAGCTGCGACAGAAAGTTCATTCCCAATATGTCTACCGGTCCAAACGCCGGCGAGATGACCACCTTGAGATTGCGCGCCTGGATGGACCCGATTTGCAATCGGTCAATCGAGCCGGTTTCTACGCGAACTGCGCCATTGGCGGTCTGCATGACAACGGGCATCATATTGGCTTTGCGCTCGACCGACGCGCTATCCGCAGTGGCCTGTGATAGGGCGGTGATGGTCGCGCCACTGTCGACGAGCATATGCCGTTCCACGCCATTGATGTTGACCCGCGCCCAGAAATGGCCGTCCCGGCTCATCGCGATGCGCACATCCTTGCCAGAGACGATCTGGTCGTCGAGCCCGAGCCTGGATTTCACTCCGGCAAGCGTAGGATCGTATGGCGCTTGCTGGAACAGGATGAACAGACAGAAGGCCAGTAGTCCCATCGAAAACAGGGCACGCAACATCCGCCCGATAAAGGGAATATTGAACAGTAGGATCAACAGGACAGCGGTCCCTACCGCGTAAATGGCCAGTTGCTGCCATTCGGGGTTAGTCGTGAGGTCCATGGGCGCGCGCCACTGCAAAGGCGATATCATTGCGCTGATTCAGGCCGATCTGGCGCGACCCGCCACACCGTGTTCGACACGTCATCCGCGACGATTACGCTGTCATGGACCGGATTATAGGTGACGCCAACCGGGCGCCCCCGTGCATGTCCGTCTTTCAGGAAGCCAGTCAGAAAATCGACCGGCTTGCCCGCCGGGCGGCCATTAACGAAGGGTATCCACACCACCTTGTAACCCGAGGGGTCCTGCCGATTCCAACTGCCATGCTCACCGACAAAAGCGCCTTGCGAGAACCGCCCAAAGCCCGCGCTCGATACGAAGCTCAAACCCAAGGCTGCAACATGAGAGCCAAGCGCATAATCGGGGCGCTGTGCATTTGCGACCATCTTCGGATTTTGCGGATGCACACGTGGATCGACGTTTCGCCCCCAATAGCTGTAGGGCCAGCCGTAGAAGCCGCCAAGCCGCACCGACGTCAGATAATCGGGCACCAATTGTGGACCCAGTTCATCGCGTTCGTTGACGACCGACCAGAGCGCGCGGGTCTGCGGATTGATGGCGAGCGCTGTGGGGTTGCGGATACCGCTGGCATAGGTGCGGCGCGCGCCGGTTGCGCGATCGATTTCCCAGATGACGGCCCGGTCCTCCTCAACCGCCATGCCGCGCTCCCCCACATTGCTGTTCGAGCCGATACCGACATAGAGTTTCGTGCCATCGGCGCTGGCAGCAAGCGACTTGGTCCAATGATGATTGATGCGCGACGGCAGCTTCGTCACCTCCTGCCCTGGGGTCGCTATGCGGGTGTCGCCCTCCTTGTACGGAAAGCGCAGCAGCGCGTCCTGATCCGCGACGTAGAGATTACCCTCGACGAAGGCCAGGCCATAGGGCGCGTTCAGCCCGTCGATCAGGATCGTTCTGACCTCAGCCCTGCCATCGCCATCGGCGTCGCGCAGCAAGGTGATGCGGTTGGCACCTTTGACCGGCGTCTTGCCCTTGCTCTTGATATAGCCCGCGATCACATCCTTGGGCCGCAGCAGCGGCGCGTCCGCGCCGCCCGATCCTTCTGCAACCAGGATATCGCCATTGGGCAGCACCAGCGTCTGGCGCGGCACTTTAAGATCGGTGGCGAGCGCAGTGACGGTAAAACCGCGCGGGGCGACCGGCTTTTCACCATCCCAACCCTGCGGCGTGGCGATCTTGATCGGTGGTATCAGCGTTTCGCGCTGCGCGGGCAGATCGGGGGTAGCGCCGGTCTGGTCGATGCCCGGCTTGCTGCTACTACATGCGGCGAGGGCAAGGATGGCGGCCGTCGCGCCGAATGGGCGGAGATAAAGGGTCATCGGGCGATCTCCCACTTGGCGCCATGCGCGAGCCAGCTTGCGGCGATGGCGAACGCTGCGCTCAGGATGGAGAGTATCAGCCCGGTCGTTCCGACCGAACTCCATGCGTCGCGGCTATGCTGAAACGCGTTGACCAGGCCCGCTATCCACGCAAGCACGAGCAACAGCGCGTAGAGACGTGCTCCGCGCCACCTGATCGCCAGAATCAAGCTCCACGCAAGGGCGACCCCACCGAACACCAGCGCCCCTACGATGAGCCAGGACGAGAAATTCGTCCACTGAACCTCTGCCGTCTGAAGATAGGTGATGTCGGTGAACAGTGCGATGGTGAACAAGGCAACTGGGAACGACAGAAGAAGCGCAAGGGGCGGTGGAAGCAGTGGCCGATATGCCGACGACGCGCTGGACAAGGAATGTCTCCAGGATGGGAGAGGGAGGAGAATATGGGAATGCGCGGCACGTAACTTTGGTTGCGCGATCAGCGTCATGTGCCGCTTTTGCGCGGGCCTCTCCGGCGGGATCGCCCCGTCGTCATGGGATCGGGTTTCTTGGGCGGCGACCAGCCGGGCGGGGTCGATACGCGTTGTCGGTTCGTGCCCAGGCCCATGGCGCCGGGGGTCTGGCGAACCAGCCCAGTGGGATCGAAATCAGCCGCCTGCGTCCCCGCAGGCGCTTTGCGCAACAGGCTGATGCGGTCCCGCAGGTCCGCGGCGGTTTCGAAGTCGCCGCGTTCAGCCGCTGCCTCCATGGCCAGCCGGAGCGCTTCGATGCCGCCAGCCTTCGTCATTTGAATGCCCAGCGCAGTGTCTGTGCGATGCCGAATGTCCCTGCCCGGACGATCGGGCGCTCCAACGGGGGCAGGCTCATCCTGTGCATCTTACGCGCCCATTGCGGCAACAGATCGACCGCCGCCTGGACCGCCAGCCGTCTTGGCGCTTCGGCTGCCAGGCTGGTCGTGCTGCCGTTCATGATCAGGCGTGCGACGGTCCGGGTGCGATCGTCCACTCGCAATTGCGGGCGCATCTCTTCGACCAGGGCGCGTGCCTGGGATCGCGATGTTGGTACCGGGTCGGCGCCCATGGCACGACCGATCAGCGCCATTTCCGCGAAATACCGATTCTGGTCGTCGGCGGGCATGGTCGGTTCGCCATAGCGAATCCAGGCATTCAGGAAACTGCTCGCTTCGGTGACATGGACCCAGGCCAGAAGGGCCGGATCATTGGCATGATAGGCCGTGCCATCCGGCAGCGTGCCGCTGACATGATCATGCACACGACGGACGCGCGCCATTGTCGCCTGCGCCAAATCCCGATCGGCGTAGGTCGTCGCCGCGATGAACCGGGCGGTCCGGCGCAGGCGGCCATGCATATCCGTGCGGAAATTTGAGTGATCCCAGACGCCAGCCAGTACGGAAGGGTGCAACATCTGCATAAGCAGGCTGCCGATCCCGCCGACCATCATCGACGCCACGTCGCCATGCACCCGCCATGCTACCGAATCTGGATCGAACAGCGCGTCGGCGCTTCTTGATACGGGTGTTTCGCCCTTGCCAAGGTCGTTGAACATACCAACCACCTGATGGCGGATAGACTGTTTGATGCCATTGGACAGGGTGCGGAGCGTCAGCATATAGGGATCAACGAACGGCCCGGACGATCGGTCCGCATGGACTTTGCAATCCTCATCACCCGACCCGGTTCCCCCATCTTACGATGCTGCTCCGTCAGGATCGCCGCGGATGTCAAATGCGCTACGGCAGCCGATATCCTGTTTTCCCACCGGACACGATATGCGCCTTGCCTTCATCAGCGCATCCCATCCATCGTGCGCGACGTCGCCAGGACCCCTCTTGCTGTCGGATGATCTGACACTGGTATCGAGCATATCCGCGGAACCGAAAAATTCCGTTTCGACCAATTCTGGCGCGCTACAAAACGAATAGTTCTTCGCAAGGGCGGTTGCTCGTGAGTGAGCAACCGATCAGGTCGTCGCCCTTGCAATATCGCACAGTATGCGCCGATGTCACTGATGAAACATTCACCGAAAATCCCTTGGCTTCACCTTGATGCCTTCGGTCGACTGCCCGGGAATGATGCCCGATCCCAGCCTCAGGTCAGGGATGTATATCTCACGTGCCTTACGACCGAGCAATTTGCTGTCCGGGTCCCGGGGATCAGGTCCACCCCCGTTTTTTGCGCCATCGCCGCGCGCCGGGCGAAAGACGTTGGCAAGATCGCTCCGTTCGCCCACGCTTGCCAGCAACCCCGACAGATTTTCAAGCCGCTGGGCAATGACGTGAATGACCTCGCCTTCTTTCTGAACCTGACCGCGCACGCCCAGCATGGATGCGCCAAGGACAGTCCCGCGATTGGCTTCGAATATTTTGGTCCAGACTACAAGATTTGCGATCCCGGTTTCATCCTCGATAGTGATGAACATGATGCCCTTGGCAGAGCCGGGTCGCTGCCGCACCATGACGATTCCTGCAAGATTGACCCAGCGACCATCGCGGATGTCAGAAAGCGCCGCGCACGGGACCATCTTCCTAGCTACCAAATCCGCCCTGAGAAAGGCCACCGGGTGGGCGCGGAGTGATAGCGCGACACTGCGATAATCTTCCACGACTTCCCGGCCTTCCGCCATCGGCGAGAGCTCAACCGTCGGTTCGACCGCTTCGGCGCGGGGCTTTCCCTCGCGCTCGTCTGCCGCGGCAAAAAGGGGTAGGGGGCTGTCGCGCAACCCTTTCACATCCCACAGGCCAGTGCGGCGGCTGTGCTGGAGCGAGCCAAAGCCATCAGCATCACCGATCCGATTGAGAGCGCCAGCGCCGACGCCAGTTCTGCGCTGGATTTCTTCCACTGAAGCATAGGGCTCTGCGCCACGGGCCGAGACGATCGCCGCTCCGTCCGGATTGGCAAGATCGCGGACCATGCGCAGCCCAAGGCGCACGGCCTTGTACCGCCGGTTCCCCTCTTCAAGCGTGCAGTCCCAGCGGCTATGGTTTACATCAACAGGTCGGACCTCAACGCCATGTTCGCGTGCGTCGCGGACGATTTGGGCTGGCGCATAGAAGCCCATGGGCTGAGCGTTCAGCAATGCTGCACAGAATACATCTGGATGATGGCATTTGAGCCAGGAGGAGGCATAGGCGATGAGCGCGAAGCTTGCGGCATGGCTTTCGGGGAAGCCATAGGAGCCAAAGCCTTCGATCTGCTTGAAGGTCTGTTCGGCAAAAGCCTGCTCATAGCCGCGCTCGACCATGCCGCCGATGAGCTTGTCGCGAAAATGGCTGACCCCGCCGGTCAGCTTGAACGTCGCCATCGCCCGCCGCAAAAGGTCCGCCTCGCTGGCGGTGAACCCGGCACACTCAATTGCGACCCGCATCGCCTGCTCCTGAAAGAGCGGGACGCCGAGCGTCTTTTCGAGGACGCGGCGCAACTCCGGCTTGGGATAGCTGACCTCCTCCTTTCCTTCGCGGCGCCTCAGATAAGGGTGGACCATGTCGCCCTGGATGGGGCCAGGTCGCACGATGGCGACCTCGACGACCAGGTCATAGAATGTCCTTGGCTTGATACGCGGCAGCATCGCCATTTGTGCCCGGCTTTCGATCTGGAAGACGCCAAGCGTGTCAGCCTTGCGGATCATCGCATAGGTTGCCGGGTCTTCGGCCGGTATCGTGGCGAGATCGAGGTGGATGTCCTTCTCCTCGCGCAGGAGATCGAAGCCGCGTCGCATGCAGCTGAGCATGCCCAATGCCAGCACATCGACCTTCATGAACCCCATGAGGTCGATATCATCCTTGTCCCATTCGATAATCTGGCGATCATCCATGCGGGCAGGTTCAATCGGCACCAACTCGTCGAGCCGGTCGCGGGTCAGCACGAAGCCGCCAGGATGCTGCGAGGAATGGCGTGGCGTGTCCATGAGCAGACGCGACAGGTCCAGCGTGAGAGCAAGGCGGCGATCGGTCATATCGAGATTGAGCTCGGCGACATGGCAGTCCTGCACACCCTCGCAGCTCCACCCCCAGACCTGCCCTGACAGTGCATCGGTAACGTCGGTCGAAAGCCCGAGCGCCTTGCCGACCTCGCGGATCGCGCCTTTGGTACGGAAGCGGGAGATGACGGCGGTCAGCGCACTATGGTTGCGGCCATAGGTCTCGTAGATCCACTGGATCACTTCCTCGCGGCGCTCATGCTCAAAATCGACATCGATATCGGGTGGCTCGCGTCGCTCAGCGCTCACGAACCGTTCGAACAGAAGCTCGGTGCGCACCGGGTCGATCGAGGTAATGCCAAGGCAATAGCAGACCGCCGAATTGGCGGCCGATCCCCGGCCCTGGCACAAAATATCCTTGGATCGCGCGAAATTGACGATCGCGTGAACCGTCAGAAAATAAGGTGCGTAATCGAGCTGGGCGATGAGGCGCAGTTCATGCTCCAACTGGGCTCTTGTCTTGTCGTCAATTCCGTCTGGATAGCGAGAAGGGGCTTTTGCCCAGGTAAGGCGCTCAAGTTCCTGCTGCGGCGTACGCCCGCTTCTACCAATTTCATCGGGATATTGATAGCGCAGCTCTTCAAGGCAGAAGCTGCATTGCTCGGCAATGGCGACACTTCGCCGAACTGGCCCTGTGTCCCCAAGATAGCGCTCGAACAGCCGGTCCATCTCTTCGGCGTCCTTGAGGTGCCGGTCTGCGATCTGCTCGCGTCGCTCGCCCAGATCGTCGATCGTGCATTTCTCGCGGATGCAGGTCATAACATCCTGCAGCATTCGGCGCTCGGGCGTGTGGTAGAGGACATCGCCGGTGGCGACGGTCGCGACGCGCGCCTGCTGTGCCATCTGCGTGAGCCGTCGCAACCGTAACGCGTCGCCGGGCTGCCGCTGCAGGGTCAGCGCGAGGTAGCTGCATTCCTGAAAGATGGATGAGACGCTGACGAGGTCCGCCTGCGTTTTTGCGTCATCGCTATCGGGGATAAGGATGGCGATCAGCCCCTCGCTCCATGTCGCGACATCATCCCAATGGAGTTCGCAGCCTCCTTTGCCAGCGCGCGATTTGCCGAGCGTCAACAGTCGGCAAAGGCGGCCATAGGCTGCGCGATCGGTGGGATAGACAAGCAGGCCGGTGCCACAGGAAAGATCCAACCTGCAGCCGTTGACGACGCGCACGCCCGTCGCACGGCCAGCGTCCCAGGCGCGCACCAATCCCGCCAGACTATTGCGATCCACGATGCCGATGGCAGGCATGCCCAGCATGGCGGCGGCCGAGAGCAGCTCTTCAGGCGAGGATGCACCGCGCAGGAAGCTGAAATGGCTCGTCGCCTGCAACTCGACATAGCGCTGATCGGCAAGGCTCATGCGAAGGCGCCATGGATGAACCAGGCCATGGGTCCGGTCGACGACCATTGGCCGTCGCCCAAGCGGAACAGCCAGTAGCGCCCGCCGCCCTCGACCTCGACCTGGAAATAGTCGCGCACGAGATAGGGGCTGTCGGCTTCCAGGCCCTTGGCGCGCCACCATTCGCCCTGGAGGCGTTCGGGACCATCGGCCTGAACCACCTTGTGCCGCTTGCCCCGCCAGACGAACTGGGCAGGCGGATGGTCCGGCATCATCGCGATCACCTGGACCGGCTCGGGCGGTTCGATCATGCGGCCCGGGCGCGGCAGGACAGCGTTCCAGCGCCGATCCGTGCACTCGCGCAGCGCCGTTGTCCGCTTGACCGTTCGTTCGGGCATGGCGGACGAGCAGGGCGTCGTGCCGTACAGCCGGTCATAGCCGAAACGGTTCGCTAGCGCGTCGATAAGGGCACCAAGGTCCGGGCCGCGATGCGTATCGCCTGTAAGATCAGCCTGTGCGCTGCGGAGTGGTTCGACGATCGGCGCGATCAGGATCATGGTCTCGATCCCAAGCCCAGGGTCGATCCGTTCGATCCTGGGAACCAGGAGCTTTGTCAGATGCCGGGCATCCCTGGTGGGAGACGCCATACCGATCCTGACAGACTGATATTGGCCATCGACCCGTTCGCAATGGAGGTCGAGGCGCCGCGCGCCGGTGCCGTCCCGCATCAACGCAGCGCAAATGTCGTCGGTGAGATCGCTGATGACCTTCGCGATGGCGTCGGCCGTACCGATGGGTTCAAGAAGCCCGCGGCGCGCTTGGGGCAGTGATGGCGGGAAGATCGGGGCCATCGCCTCTGGCGCATGGCCAAGCGCCTGGTCGAGGCGGCGGTAGAGTTCATGTCCGTAGCGGCGCGCAATGGGACCGCGCGGCTCGGAAATGAGTTGCTCGATCCGGGTGAAGCCCATCTTGTGCAGATCGCTTGCCACTTTTGCCGGGATGCGCAGGGCGGCAAGGGGTAGGAGGCCGACCGCCTTCTTCTGGTCTCCAGGAAGAATGATAACCGGGCGACCGGCAGGGACATGGCGAGCGACCGCATGCGCGCAGCCTGCCGTGTCAGCAACAGCGATCTGTGCTGTAAGGCCCGAGCCGTTCACCCGGCGGAACAGGTCCTTGACCAGCGCTTCCTCGCCGCCGAACAGTTCGCCGCATCCGCTGATGTCGAGCCATAGGCCATCGGGGTAATCGACCGCGACGAAGGGGGCGTAGCGCTGCCCTGCCCACAAGGCGAGCCGCTCAAGCCCTTGCGCGTCGGCCGCTTCGTCTGCATCGAGCACGTCAAGATCGGGCACCATGGTCCTTGCCTTGGTGACGCTCATGCCGGGCGTGATGCCAAGGCTGCGGCCAAGCACGTCCACCGCGGCAATCAGCTTGCGACCGTGCGATTCTATGGCCGTGACAAGCGGCGGCCGGGATGGCGCTGCGTTCGCCTCAGACGGCGATACGCCACGCTTCCTGCTGATCCGGTCTGTCGACCAGTATGGCAGGTAGAGCGAGACGACCCTGCGCATCGCAGGCCTCCACTATCCAGCTTTTAGGTTCTGCGCCGCGGACGCGCTCGAGCGCGACCGACCAGCGCGGGCGGGCAAGGGCAGGGATGCCCAGATCTGTGCTCGGTGATGCCTTAACACGCCATCGGGTCTGCGCTGCAGAGCCCTCGATCAGTGCGTCCGCCCTGGCGGCGCGACGCAGGATGAACGCAGTCACCCCGGACCCTTCGGCAGCAAGCTGAAGCCGTTTCGACGCGGTCGTCGAGAGCTTCGAGACCTCGCCCACAACGCCGGCGATGCCAGCCACGCGCAGGCAATCTTCCATCGCGATCAGCGCGCCCTTGTCATCGCCAGGCTCGACGATGGTCAGGCGGTCAGGATGAAGGCCTGCAAGGTCGAGGGCAGGGGTGAACAAATCGCGCCAGCGCAGACACCAGAAAACCGGGCCTTCCATGCGCGCCAATATGCCTGCGATGAATATCGTTGCGGCTGCGTCGTCGCAAATGTCGGGAGAGCCCAGAACCTCATGCAATGCGCCGGTTGCAAGACCATTTCCGGGCAGATGATCGTCGATATCGTCAAGGCCGAAAGGATGGACGCCATGACGGCGCCCATCGCCCGTCACATGGGCGATCGACGAACGCAAATCCTCGAGGATGGCATTGCGGGGCATTCCTTGGTCTCATCGGTCTAACAGCGTGTTCCCTTTCTGTTCTCCATGACTCCCCGGACTGTCAAGTTAGTCCAGCGCATGTTTCGGGGTGAACGAGGTCCTGCTTGGGGCATCCGGCGGATCCAACGTCATGGATTCCCTGAATCGTTTCGCGACGCGATCGTGATTTCACAAAATATCGAGCGCGAGAGAAAATCGAGGGGCGATGCCCGAATCGAAATCGCCAAATCATTCGGTCGCTGTTCGCCGTGTTCGCATTCCGAATCGGGGACGATCAAAGAGATGCAGATGTCTGTTTCCTAGCACTCGAAACAGGAGAGATCAGGCTGGTGGCGAGTTCATCTGGCGTTCCGAAGCTGGGAACCAGGCGGGTTTACCCGGCAGTTCCGAAAATCGATATCGTTATCGAGTACCAAAGCGACCATCTCGCCATCTATGATCAGGGCAGCGCCTATTGCTTCAAACCGTCGCCCAAGCGTTGAGTCCCTTGGCCTGAGCGCGACCGTCCTTCTCCCGATCGTTACGAGCGCGCCATCCGGGCTGATCTCGGCAAGGAAGGTTCGACCGCTGTCGCAATGGATAGTCAGCGCGTCGCTGTTCGATGCGCAGGCTGCGGTCGGAACAGCGGCCACAAGCAGGGCAGGGAGGAGAAGGCGTCCCATCGAAACAGATGCTCCATGGGAGGGTCCCACGCGAAGCTTAACCTTCCGGCTCCTGCGGCGTTCCGTGCGACAGCGCATCGACGATCATGGCGGCAAGCGTTTCTTCGGCCCGTCCACGGGCATTGAGGTCCTTTGATGACAGGTCGTGGCGAAGCCATTGCGGCGCGCGCGCAATGACACGCGTGATGAGCTCGGAAGTCTCTTGGTCCATTTGGACCCTATGGGTGGTCGCGTGCAGACAAGCAATCATCAAGGTGACACCCAAAAGGCGATCGTGATGAAAGCAGGGGATGCATAAAAAAGCCCCAGAGCAAGGCTCGCGGCAGGACCGAAGTTCAGGGAGGTGCCGCTCCAAAGGGGGGAAGAAGCGACAGAGCATAAAATAGCATGCTGCGATGAATGACGGGTGAAGCTGCTGTTCATGAGCGCTGCAGCTCGGTTTTTTCCAGCAAGGCTTGTGGCTGCCACGGCATCGGAACGCAAAAGCCAGGCCGCATTCGTCAGCAGACAGCCCTAGCGGAACCGCGCCATTGTCCATCTGTTCGATCTATCGACCGGCTCTGCGAAAATCGCCGATGCATATGACCCGAAAGAAAGGAACCGACCATGGCTGAGACGCAGGACGTCCGCGATAATGAAGGCGAGAGCCGCTATGAACTCAAGGTCGATGGTGGCACGGCTATTGCGGCCTATGAACGGCGCGATGGCGCATTGATCTTCACGCACACGCAAGTTCCTGACGCGCTCGAAGGGCAAGGCATTGCCAGCAAGCTGATCGCCGGCGCGTTGGCGGACGTGCGGGAGAACGGATTGAAGGTCGTGCCGCTATGCGAATTCGTCGCCGGCTATTTTGATCGCCATCCAGAGGAACAGGATTTGTTGGCGCTCGACGCGCCAGGCTGATCGCAGAGTGTGTGGATCATCCATGACTTATAACCATTCCCATGCCTCTCCCGCGCCAGCTAGGTCAACGCAACGATGAAGATCGCGACCTATAATGTGAACGGGATCAACGGGCGTCTGCCTGTCCTGCTGCGATGGCTGGGCGAAGCCGCACCTGACATCGTCTGTCTCCAGGAATTGAAGGCGCCTCAGGATAAATTTCCTGAAACAGCGATCCGCGACGCGGGATATGACGCGGTCTGGCACGGGCAAAGCCAGTGGAACGGGGTTGCGATCCTGAGCCGGGTCGGTGAAATTCACGAGACGCGCCGCAGGCTGCCGGGCGATCCGGACGACACGCAAAGCCGCTACATCGAAGCGGCGGTTGCCGGGGTTCTGGTGGCTGGTCTTTATCTGCCCAACGGCAATCCACGCCCTGGACCCAAGTTCGACTTCAAATTGCGCTGGTTCGAGCGGCTTCATGATCACCTTGCCTCGCTCGTCGATCTCGATGCGCCGGTTGTGGTCGCCGGGGACTTCAACGTCATGCCAACCGATCTGGATGTTTATGCGCCCGAGCAGTGGCGAGACGATGCGCTCTTCGCGCCGGAGGTGAGGGAAGCCTATCGCCATCTGCTGGAGCAGGGATGGAGCGATGCTCTGCGCGAAATGCACCCCGATGAGACCATCTACACCTTCTGGAAATATTGGCGTGGGGCGTTCGGGCGCAACGCAGGCCTTCGGATCGACCATATTCTGCTCAACGCAAAGGCACGGAGCAGGCTTGAATGGGCGCAGGTCGACACAGCGCCGCGCGGATGGGAAAAGACGAGCGACCATGCTCCGGTTTGGATTAAGCTGGCCGACAAGCCGGTGCGCAAGGCGCGTCAGTCGAGGGCTGCAAACCAGTCAGCATAGGGCGTATTGCGCGCCATATGGCGATTATAGTCAGGTGCGCCATCAGTCCACCAGACTGGGCCACGCTCGCCAAGTCCGCGTTTGGTAATGTCCACCGCCGCATGCGCTTCACGCTCGGCCGATACATCGCCGTTTTTACGGGCGTCGCGCACGGCTCTACGCGCCTGCATCAGATCCGATACCAGGGCAGCGCGAACGTCTTCGTCCAACGCGGGATTGGCCAGCCGCCATAGGCGGCCGCGCACGACAAAATAACGGCCATCGGGCGTTGACGGGTGGGCTGCGGACTTACGGCTCACGTCGGTCGTGCCGCCTCGCGCGCCCATGCAACGATGGCCTGTTGCGGCATAGCGCCCGATTGCCGCGCAATCTCGCGGCCGCCCCGAAACAGGATCATCGTGGGAATGGACCGGATGGCATAGCGATCCGCGATCGCCTGATGCGCCTCGGTATCGAGTTTCCCAAGGCGCATATAGGGTTCGAGTTGTCCGGCTGCGGCGCTGAAGGCGGGGGCCATCTGACGACAGGGACCACACCAGCTCGCCCAGAAATCGACGAGCAGGGGAATATCGGACCGCGCGGCATGCGCGTCGAAATTACCTGCAGTCAGTTTGACGGGCTCCCCAGAGAATAGGGGGCGTTTGCATCGGCCGCAGGTTCCGCCCTTGGCCAGCCTTTCGCGGGGCAACCGGTTCGCCGTTGCGCAAGCCGGACATAGGACAATCAGGGCATCATTGGGCGCCGTAGCCATTCTGGTCTCCATCATGCGTCGTCTTTGATGGCATAGATGCCATAGATGGAATCGGGCATCCCGAATGTCAGGCCCCGCAAAGGCAAGCACGTCCTGGGAGGACGATGAAGCCCATAGACGGCCAACAAGCGATAACGTCCTGGCTGGACGTTGGCTTGCGCCCTCGTCTATGCCCGCGGTCCAACGACACAGGATATAGCCCATGAACAATACCGACCTCGCTGAGAAGATCGCCGGCGACAACGGCCTTTCCAAGGCGGATGCCCGCAAGCTGGTCGATGCGGTCTTCGCCGCAATCGCTGATGCTGCAGCAGCGGGCGAAGAAATTGCCCTCAATGGCTTTGGCAAGTTCAAGGTCAAGGACACGCCAGCGCGCGAAGGTCGCAACCCCTCCACCGGCGCCACTATCCAGATCGCAGCTGCCAAGAAGCTCGGCTTCACGCCCGCCAAGGCGATAAAGGATAAACTGAACGGCTGAAATTTCGCCGGGAAACGTCCGTCCAAGGCGCTTCCCGGCTATCGCCGGTTGACAATATTGTTCGCTTTATGTTCCAATCATCGGATGTCTTTCGAGTCTCCCTAGAAGCGGTCGATGTCCAGATTGCATACGACCCTGGCGAGTGTCGGCGAAGTCGCCATGCATTTCGGTGCGGCGCTGCCGCAAGGGCCTGTCCATTTTGCTCGTGAAACCACCGAGGGCGCCGACGGGCTCGTCGTATTTGAAAGCCGGGGACGTCGGCTGTTACGGTCGATGGGGTGGGGATTCCCGCGCCTGACCCGCGAGATGCGCGAACATGGCGACGATCCTCAACGGCTGGGGCTGGTTGCCGATCTCACCAATCCCATGTGGGAGCATATGGTCGTGGACCCGCGCTATCGCTGCCTTATCGTCCTGACCCATTTCGCCAATCCTGACGGCATGCCCGGCCACAAGACGAGAACCTGGTTCTCGGTCAAACATGCGCCCGTCATGGCCTGGGCCGGCTTTTGCCGGAACCTGCCCGATTATGGACCAGTCTATGCCGGTATGACCATGGCGGCCAACGCCGCGGTCATGCCGACCAACGACAGGATGCCGGTTCTTCTCGATCCCCACGACTATGACGCCTGGCTGCATGGCAGCATCAGGGACGTCATCGGATTCCAGCATCGCGCGCCTTTTGCTGCCGAACGCATGGTCGTTGAGCATACAGACGATCTCTGGCGCAGCGGAAAATTGCCCGCCACAGCGCAGCCGCAGCTTGCCTTGCTCTGAGCGCTACGCAACACTTGTAGTCGGGCGGCGTGACAAGGCAGGTGCAACAATGTGCAACCTCTATACTGAGCGACTGAGTGCAGCCGAGGTGGCGGCGCATTTCGGCGTCGAGCCGCCCGACATCGCCGCCATGAACGTGCCGGACGAAGTCTATCCCGGCTATCCCGGCATGGTGGTGTGCGAGGCAGAAGGAAAGCGTGTCCTTCAATCCATGGTCTGGGGGTTTCCGCTGGTCCTGCGCGGCATGAAGCCAGGATCCAAGCCCAAGCCCGTTAATAATATCGCCGACCTGCGCAAACCCATGTGGGTTGGTCTCGCGCGAAAACCGCAGTGGCGTTGCCTTATCCCGCTGACTGCCTTTGCAGAAGCCGAAGGCGAGAAGGGAAGCAAGACCCGCACCTGGTTCAATCTCAAGGATCGGCCTGTCTTTGCCTGGGCCGGCCTTTGGCGGGAAAGCCAGGAATGGGGCGCGGTCTATTCGGGCGTCATGACCGATTGCAACGAGGCGATCCGCCCCGTGCATGATCGCATGCCTGTGCTTCTCCATGAGGATGAATATGACCAGTGGCTGGGCGGATCGTTCGATGAGGTAGTCGCCTTCCAGAATCGCTGCTTTCCCGACGATCTGATCGAGATGACGCGCACAAGCGATCCCTGGAACAAGCCCCGCATGTTCACGTCCGCACCCGCTATCCTGTGAGAGTCGAATTTGAACGTTGGGCCGAAGCGCTGGCGGTCGAACGGCAACATGGCGCCGCTGCCGAGCAATTTATCGCAGAAAGAGTAAGAACTCTCGCACTGGCGGGTGATGAGGCAGGCGTGACGCGATGGCTCGACATTGCAACACGGCTCGATCAGCTACTTGATGAGGGCGCCATGGCGCATTGAAGGCTTGCCGCTATCCGAGCCTATTTTGGTTCAACACTTTCTTACAAAGCGTGCGGAAGGTGATCGACCAGCGGGTCTCTTCCATTTCGGCAATGCTGTGTTCCCATTCATACCGCGCTTCACCATGAAGGTGATAGATCGAACGCGGTGCCAGCGGAACGGTGACGCGATCGAACCCGCCGGCCTTGCGCCGCCGAAAACGCAAGGGTGCAGCCACGCTCAGCGAAATGCCAACGACATGGTCGAAGACGGGGCGATCGCGGTGCCAACCAATGCCTGCGCCGGGATCATATCGGATCAGTAATGCCTGGGGGAGGCTGGCAGGCTCAATGCCAGCAAAGGCGGCGGCTCTGTCGCGGGCAGGCAGTAACCAGTCAGGCATGGGATCGGTCGGCCCGAAGCGCGCATCGTCAAAATCATAGCGCCAGCCAAAGGAACTGGTCAGGCGCTTGCCCAGCCAGCCCTGAAAGCGGAATGGTTCGAGCGCGGTCGCGTCGATCCCGGCAATCAACCTTAGTTCCTCGTGGCGCGAGAGGATGTCCTCACGATAGGAAAGGC
This sequence comes from Sphingobium sp. AntQ-1, assembly GCF_028538045.1. NCBI lineage: Bacteria > Pseudomonadati > Pseudomonadota > Alphaproteobacteria > Sphingomonadales > Sphingobiaceae > Sphingobium > Sphingobium sp. AntQ-1. The sequence goes on along the minus strand of NZ_CP117159.1, from coordinate 633,932 downwards.
CCGGGATTTTCGGGGTCTCGAACAGGTCGGGAAACAGGTTGGCCATCCACGCCTAGATTGGGAGGCAGCGCGCGCGAGGCAATCGCAAGGGTGATTTTTTCGATGAAGCATGTGCTGGGATGGCACCACTTCGGCATCTGAGCATTTTTGCCGAATGACCGCATCCATTGCCTTCGTCGGTGCCGGACCGACCACACTTTATACGCTCAAGGCCTTTGTCGAGCAGGCAGCCTGCCCCGCGAGGATCACGATCTTCGAGCAGCAGGTGTGGATCGGCTCGGAAGCGGGACCCAGTCAGATTTAGCCAGGCCACTGAAATTGAACCCGGAAAGATATGGAGCTGGTGTCCCGATCGGCGCCGATTGGGACCCCAGCAACGTGATTGTTTTCATTCTTCTCAAATAGTTACGCCAGTAAGAAGCGGGGGTCCGCTTCGGTGCTGATTTACAGGTGGAACGAGGTTTGACCGAATCTGTTCCGGTTGCGAAAGCTTTTTTTGCTAGAGAATGTGGGGATGTACCGGCTGATAGCGATGTAATTTTTCTCCGGTGCTAGCAATGCAAGGCCAAACGTCGCGGCCATGCCTGTCTCAAGGTACTGCATTCACCACCGGTCATTTGAGCCAATCGGCGCAGCAAATCAGTTAGGTCATCCAAGAGATCGAGATATGCGATAGCGCGGGCTATGGGACCTATGGATCATGATCATGATCGGCACACACGATTTGAATTTGGTATTCCTGTCGGTTTTTGTAGCAATCTTCGCTTCAGGCGTGGGCACCAAACGTTGGAATCAATCCACTAGCACTACTTTGGCAGAAATCTGATTTTTCGATTCCCAAGGGGCAATTTCCCTGATTCATAGGATGCCAGCTCATGGGAGGCTGGTGATGGTGGAAGATTGGCGCGACGATCTGGAGGTCTGGCTGGCACCGTTCCTGGCGGCGTTGCGACACAAGACCCGGATGCGTCTTTGCCCTGCGTACGTTGCGGGTCTGATTGGCCCCGGGGACCGCAAGAGTGTTCAACCGATGGCAGCTCGTAATCGCGAGTTCGGCTATGACCAACTCCACCATTTCGTTGCTGACGGTGTATGGGAAAGCGCTCCCCTTGAGGCTGTCCTCCTGAAGGAAGCCGATCGTCTGGTGGGGGACGAAGCCGGATATCTGGTTATCGACGATACATCTCTGCCGAAGAAAGGCAGTCATTCGGTCGGCGTGGCCCCGCAATACGCCTCTTCGCTTGGCAAGACATCCAACTGTCAGTCTCTTGTTTCTGTGACGCTGGCGTCGCGTGAAGTGCCGGTCATGGTAGGCTTGCGCCTCTTTTTGCCGGAGAGTTGGACTGGTGATGCCGAGCGCATGAAACGTGTCCGGGTCCCTGCCGAGCGGCAAGTCGCGCTGACCAAGCCTGAGATCGCCATTGAGGAAATTGATCGCGTTATCGCCTCTGGTGCCCGCTTTGGCTGTGTGCTTGCCGATGCGGGTTATGGATCGAGTGGGCAATTCCGCGAAGCTTTGAGCAAGCGCAACTTGTTGTGGGCCGTCGGCATATCACGACGCCAGAATGTGTATCGGGCTGATATTGGACTGATTTTCCCGGAAGCTGCGACCGGAAGGCGACGCAAATACCACGTACCGGACGATGTTGCCATCTCTTCCGAATTGATGTTGGCCGATGCAAAGTGGCGAAAGGTCAGTTGGCGGCGTGGAACCAAAGGAAAGCTGACCTGTCAATTTGCGGCTCGCCGTGTTCGGGTCGCAGATGGAGGGCATAGCGTGGAAAGTACGCTAAACAACGCTAAGCGAGAACGCATGGCGAACGCTCGATGCGAACGGACGGACGCTTAATCAGGCGGGCCGTTCGATTCCCATCCTACGCATTTCGCGATAAATGGTCGATCGGCCGATGCCGAGTTGCCGCGCTGCTTCGGTAGGCGAGATACGAGCTTCGACCAGCTTGATGGCCGCATCCACTTTGGACATGTCCAGCGGCTGACGGCCAGGCTGTTTGCCCTTAGCACGGGCGGCGGCAATACCATCTCTGGTTCGCTCAGAAATCAGCCGTCGCTCAAAATGGGCGATGGCCCCAAACACATGGAAGATGAGCTCGCCGGCAGCTGACGAAGTGTCGATCTTTTCTTCAAGGCTCAGGAGCGCGATGCCCTGACCGCGTAGCGTCTCAACCGTGGTGAGAAGTTCGGCAAGCGAGCGCCCAAGCCGATCGAGGCGGACCACCGCCAGCGTGTCACCCTTGCGGGCATAGGCGATTAGCTCAGCCAGACCGGGCCGTTCCATGCTCTTACCTGAAATGACATCGGTGAAGATTTTGATGGCGCCAGCCTTCTCCAGACGCATGGTCTGGCCCGCAACGTCCTGATCGCCGGTGCTGACGCGGGCATAGCCCAGAATATCACCCATGCCGCACGTCTCCCAAACGGTCGTTCTGTGGACGCTATGGAGGGCAGCCGCTGCGCCCCACCCATATCCGTCCACATACTATGTCTCTTTACTCCTCGCTGTCCATAGGCCCAGATGACCTTTTGTGGACAGGAAACGGCATGACGAAGCGCAAGCATCAACTCCTGACCGAGAGCGAACGCGATCAGATACTCGCCATCCCGACCGATCGCGACCATTTGGCCCGGCTCTATACCTTCGAGCCTTCCGATATCGAGATCATCGGCGCGCGACGGGAGCGACGGAACCAGTTGGGCGTGGCGCTGCAACTCGCGCTCCTGCGGCACCCGGGCATCACGCTTGCGCAGTTGATACAGGACAGGGGAGCAATACCCCATGATCTCGCCGCTTTCGTCGCGGAGCAACTTGGTCTGCACGTAACCGAGCTGGCCAACTATGCGGCGCGGGATCAGACAATGACGGATCATGCCCGTGAGCTGGCGGCGCGTTTGGGGCTTCGGGGGCCAACCCGCGCCGATATTCCCTTCATGGTCGAGGCGGCCGCGAGAACGGCATGGGCGACCGACAAGGGGATGACGATTGCGATGGGCGTGGTCACCGCCCTGCGCGAGGCCCGGATTTTGCTGCCGTCCATCTCCACCATCGAACGCGCCAGCAGCGCGGGACGTGCCCGCGCGCGCAAGCAGGCCGCCCACGCCCTGATCGCCGATCTCAGCGCCGAACAGGTCCAGGCCCTCGATCAGCTCTTCGACGCCGCCGGCGGCATGAGCCATCTCGCCTTGCTTAAGACCATCCCCGTCGCGGCCAAGCCCGATCACGTCCGCCAGATCCTCGACCGTCTGAGGCAGGTGCGGAAGATCGGCATTTCCCCCGACGTCGCGGGCCGCATCCACGCGGACCGATTTCGGCAATATGTCAGGGAAGGCCGTGCGTCGCCTGCCTATATGATCGAGCGCTATATTCCCTCCCGGCGACGCGCCACGCTCGTTGCCTTCCTGCTCGATCTTGAAGAACGGCTGACGGACAGCGCCCTGGAGATGGCGGACAAGCTGATCGGCGGCATCTTCACCCGCGCGAAGAACGCCCAGGCGCGCAGCTATGCCGCCACGTCGAAGAACGTGGCCCGGCTGATGCTGATCTTCCGCAGGACGATCGACGCGCTCACCGATGCAGTCGATACTGGCGAAGATCCTATGGAGGTCCTGGATGCCTCAGTAGGATGGCACACCCTCCTGAAGGCCAGACCGGAAGTGGCGACGATCGCGGAAACCGCCAATCTTGATCCGCTGAGGGTCGCGGCCGACCGCTATGCGACGTTGCGCAAGTTCGCCCCTGATCTGCTTGAAGCGCTACAGTTCAGGGCCGGAAAGGGCAGCGCGAAAACGATTGCCGCTATCGAGATGCTGCGCGACCTCAATAGGTCGGGCAAGCGCGATCTGCCTGCCGACGCTCCGATGCCCTTCCGCAAGGAATGGCAGAAAATCGTCATGGGCGATGACGGCAAGATCAATCGGCGGCTCTGGGAAATCGCGACTATCGCGCATCTGCGCAACAAGCTGCGCTCCGGTGATGTCTGGGTGGAACGATCGACGGGATACCGCCAGTTCGACAGCTACCTGCTAAGCGAACCGAAGGCCAAGCCGATCGTGTCGGCTCTTGGTCTGCCACCCACAGCCGGCGAATGGCTCGAACAGCGGGGCCGCGAACTGGACTGGCGGCTGAAGAAATTCGCCCGGAGCCTGAAGCGCGACGCTCTGGAGGGTGTGCGATACCGCGACGGCCGCCTCCAGATATCCCCCGTTCGCACGATCGCAACGCCCGACGCCGAAGCCCTGGCCGACCGGCTCGATGCGATGATGCCACGCATCCGTATCACCGAACTGCTACATGAGGTGGCGCAGGAAACTGGCTTTCTTTCGGCGTTCACCAACCTGCGCACCGGCGAGCTATGTCCCAATGAAAATGCGCTGCTCGCCACGATCCTCGCCGACGCCACCAATCTCGGCCTGTCGCGCATGGCCGCCGCGAGCCAGGGCGTCACGCGCGATCAACTCCTATGGACCCATGACGCCTATATCCGCGACGAGAGCTACCGCGCGGCGCTCGCCGTCCTCATCAACGCGCACCACCGCCTGCCATTCTCGCGGGTATGGGGCGACGGCACAACGTCCAGTTCCGATGGTCAGTTCTTCAGGGGCGCGAAGCGCGGCGCATCGGGCGGCGACATCAACGCGCGCTATGGCGTCGATCATGGCTTCAGCTTCTACACCCATGTTTCCGATCAGCGCGGGCCCTACCACGTCAATGTGATCTCGGCCGCCACGCATGAAGCGCCCTATGTCCTCGACGGCCTCATCAGCCATGGCACCGATCTCAGGATCGTCGAGCATTACACCGACACCGGCGGAGCGACGGATCATGTCTTCGCCCTGTGCGCGATGCTGGGATTTCGCTTCTGCCCGCGCCTGCGCGACTTTCCGGACAGGCGGCTTGCGCCGATCGCGCCGGTTTCGGCCTATCCGTCCATCGCCCCGTTGTTGGGCAAGCGTATCCGCACCGACATCATCAATGAACAATGGGACGACGTGCTGCGCCTCGTGGGGTCGATCAAGGCTGGCCACGTCGCGCCGTCGGTCATGCTGCGAAAGCTCGCCGCCTACGAACGGCAGAACCAGCTCGACGTCGCACTACAGGAGATCGGCAAGATCGAACGGACCCTGTTCATGCTGGACTGGCTTGAAAATCCCGATCTGCGCCGGCGATGCCATGCCGGCCTTAACAACAGCGAGCAGCGCCATGCCCTGACGCAAGCGATCTACACCTTCCGCCAGGGCCGCATCATCGACCGCAGCCATGAAGCTCAACAATATCGGGCATCAGGCCTCAACCTAGTCATCGCGGCGATCGTCTATTGGAACACGATCTACATGGCCGACGCCCTCCAGCATCTGCGATCGGCAGCGGCCCCGGTCCCCGATGATCTGCTTGTCCATACGTCGCCGGTTGGCTGGGAGCATATTGCCTTTTCCGGCGATTTCCTCTGGGATCGAGCCGCCGCTTCCGCTGGCCGCAAGGCCCTCAATCTTCCGCCGGACAGCCGCGCCGCCTAAGCGTTCCTCGGTTGTTCTCCCTTAGCGTTGTTTAGCGTACCTTCCACGCTATGCCCTCAGATGGTCACCGGCATCGCATGAGCGACGGCCGTGTCCAGGCCATGCCCGGGGAACAGGAAGTCTGGCTGGTCGGCGAAAGGCGCACAACCGGTGAGCAAAAATACTACCTGTCGAACTTGCCCGCTGACGCCACACTCAAAATGCTGGCCACGGCGATCAAGGCGAGGTGGATTTGCGAGCAGGCCCACCAGCAACTCAAGGAAGAGCTTGGCCTTGATCACTTCGAGGGCAGATCATGGACAGGGCTGCACCGACATTGCCTGATGGCGATGATCGCCTTCGCCTTCCTCCAATCCCGCCGCCTCACGGCAGCGGGACGGAAAAAAAAGAGTCGGTGGACCGCCGCCGAAGCCGACCATGCCAGCCATCAGGCAGGCAATTCTCGACCTCTTCATGCAACCACCGCGAACCCGATGCCCCCACTGTGACAAATCCCTCGGGGACCCAGTTACGTAAAATCTGCCAAAGTAGTGCTAGGCGAACGCACCTAACCGATGAATAGCCACTAAAAGCTCGTCTGCTCGAAACGGTTTACGAAGAATTTTCGCTCGGCGTCCAACAGCTTGTTCGACAGCGTCTGTATCTGCAAAGCCGCTGGCGAAAAGGATAGGTAAGCCTGGCCAGCGCGCCTCGATGCACTTTGCCAATTCAGCGCCGTTCATTCCAGGCATCGCAAAGTCAATGATCGCGATGTCTGGGACATTTTCTTCCAATGCGACCAATGCCGCATCGCCATTTTCGGCTTGCGTCACGTAGTGCCCCTGGCATTCGAGCGCGCTTGCGATCATGCTTCTCACATCTTGGTCGTCGTCGACCAACAATATTTTAATGGAGCCTGTTCCCGCGATATCGACCGGTGTGACTGCTTGAACTGGGTCGTTTGGCTCTTCATCGGTGCAAGGCATGAGCACGCGCACCGTCGTGCCCTGCCCAAGAGTGCTATCGATGTGAACCGTTCCGCCTGCTTGGCGGGCGCTGCCATATATTTGGGCCAGCCCTAACCCTGTTCCCTTGCCGATCGCCTTGGTGGTGAAGAACGGTTCCATGGCCCGGCGAAGTGTGGTCTCGTCCATTCCTGCGCCAGTGTCGCCCACCGCAATCTCGACATATTCGCCATCATCGACCTCCGGATGTCCCGAGATATTACGTACTGTGGTCGAGACCGTGAGGGTGCCGCCATTTGGCATCGCGTCGCGCGCGTTGATCGCCAAATTGAGCACCATCATCTCGACCTGTGTAGCATCTGCGAGGACCGGAACTGGATGAGGATTGAGTGCGAAATCGAGTCTAATCATCGGGCCCAACGTGCGAGCCAGTAGGTTATGTAACGGCCTGATAATGTCGCAGATGATGAGTGGGGTGAGCTGGATGCGCTGAGCCCGCGCGAAGGCGAGCAACTGGGCGGTTAGCTTAGCGCCACGCTCAGCTGCCTCCAGTCCCGCCTCTGCATAACGCTGCACCCGCTCGGGTTCATCGGGACGCCGCCGGATTAAGTCGAAAGCACCCATAATGGCTGCCAGTACGTTGTTGAAATCATGTGCCATGCCCGACACCAACTGGCCCACAGCCTCCAGCTTCTGACTATGGAGCAGAGCCTCTTGCGCTTCCCGGAGCTCACGCGTGCGTATCTCGACGCGCTGCTCAAGCGTAGCATTCAATTCGCGCAGCTTTTCTTCGACGGTGGCGCGTTCGATTACCAGTCGGGTCCGCTCGGCAATCTCTTCCATGAAGGCAATGTCCTGTCGCTGCCAAGCGCGGTGATCGCGATCATTGAGATAAACGATCGTGCTCAGGCGGCCGTCGCGGACAAACGGCACAACCAGTATTGCGCGCGTATCGACCGATTGAGCGGTTTCTCGCGTTTTTGCTTCATCGCTCAGTTCGGCATCAAGAAGATCATCGATGACGACAGTTTGCCCAGCGCTGAGTGCGGCGACGATTTTTGCCCCAAACGCTTCTGCCGGATAGCGCCCGAGTAGCGGCGGCACGGTGCCGTCCGTCCAACATACGTCATACTCGAAAATATCCTCGATCGGGTCGAGCTGGCCATAGCCGGTCCGGGTCACGTTGAAGTGCGTGCCCATCAGCGCCGCAACTTCCTGCAGCGCCTCTTGCGTGTCGCGTCCGCGCAGAGCGTCCGCGATCCGTAACCTCAGCGCAATGCGCGCCTCGCGGCGCACGAATCCCTGAAACAGCCTCTCCACCGCTGCGGAACTCAAGGCCATCACAAGGATCAACACGGTAATGGCGCTGATGAGGATCGCAAGATAAGTCTGTCCCAGGCTTGCTCCGCCCGTCGTCATGTCCACCGATGACGTGGAAGTGAATATCGCGGCGCGCATGCCTGCATAGTGCATGCCCGCGATCGCCAGCCCCATGACTGCTGAGGCGACAAGCCTGTGGGACAATTTCTGATCGCGTGCGGTCAGCCACATCGCCGCCGTGGCGGCGCCGATCGCAATGAATATAGATATACCAAGCCACCCATGATCGTAGCTGAGGTCTGCGGCTATGTGCATCGCAGCCATGCCTAAATAGTGCATCGCCAGAACGCCCGATCCCATTAGCAATCCGGCGGCGGCCACGCGCCCTGCTGCCATCGTTCGCCAGTCCATTACCGCGAAGCCCGCGCCGGTGAATGCAAGTGCGATGGCGAAGGAAATCAACGTGAGAGCCAGATCGAAGCTCATCTCCATTCCCGGCATGCTGTACGCCAACATGGCGACGAAATGCATCGACCAGATGCCGCCCCCCAGCGCAACCGCCGCAGCGCCGAGCCACAGGCGGCGCATCCAGCCGGTCGAGGCGCGCATCCGCATGGCCAGGCTGAGCCCTGAAAATGACGCGAACATGGCGATAAGAATCGACAGGATAACTAGATTGCTGTCGTGCGTGCCGGTCATGATCATGACCCACTGCTCCCATAGTCAGTGCCATAGTGCAACATATCCTCAACCCCTTGGCATCATAAGGAAACAACCTCAGCAAAGATCAAGAACATCTTGAATTTATCGTGGTATCGCCACCCTGTCAGCGTGGATCATCTTCCGGCTTGAGGGTCAGCGTTGTCTCGCGAGATTGCGGTGGCAGCAACCAGCATACGGTCGCGCGTGAAATCATAGGACCTCCGCGAAACGACTGACCCAGTCCACATGGCGACTAGCTCGCAGGCCTATCTTTCCAGCATTTCTGAAATCTTGTTGGTCGTGAAGAATGGATCGGAAATGCGATAGGCGATATCCTTCGCGATAACGGCTCCATTGTCGGTGGCGCAGACCCAGGGATGATGGCCGATCAGTATAGCGCGCTGCTGTTCATGAGGCACGCCCTGTTTACCGCTATGCTCGCAATGGCGGCGTCGAACCGGTTTCGCCTGATCCCGGCGCTCGAGACCGGCATCGACAGCGGTGCTAATCAAGTGGCTGTCGCTAGGCTTCGAAGAAGCCTTTGGGCCGATGCGGCAGCAGGAGTGGTCATACTCGGATTGGTCGGGTTGCTTGGCACGCTTGAGCCGCCTGGCGGCAGCTGACGAGTGGAGACCGACGCGAGCACGCCGCCACCAAATTAAGTCCTTGACCCTGACATGGTGTCAAGGACTACATCCCTATGCGTCGAACAGGAGAAGGCAATGACCAACCCGAAATCAACGGCGCATGCAGGCCATGGCTGCTGCGGAGGTGGCGGCAAGAAGGCCCACGATCAAGCGGTCGGTCAGGTGAAGGATCCTGTTTGCGGCATGAGCGTGGACCCGTCGGCCACGCCGCACCATGCTCACCACGAGGATCAGGAATATCACTTCTGCAGTGCAGGCTGCCGCACAAAGTTCGTGGCCAATCCCGAGGCCTATCTGAACGATGCGCCTCGGCCTGAACCTGAAGCGACGCCAGGCGCGATCTGGACGTGTCCGATGCACCCTGAGGTCCGGCAAGAGGGCCCAGGAACCTGCCCGATCTGCGGTATGGCACTCGAGCCCGAGGAGCCGTCGCTCGACGACGCGCCGAACCCTGAACTCGTGGACTTCACCCGCAGGACGTGGGTGGCAGGCATTCTTACGACCCCGCTGCTGCTCGTCTCGATGGTTTCCGAATTGCTCGGCTTCCAGTTCGTGCCTGGCGAGTGGAACCACTGGGTGCAGTTCGCGCTCACCGTGCCGATCGTGCTTTGGGCCGGCTGGCCGTTCTTCGAACGTGGGTGGGCCTCGATCCGCACGCGCAACCTCAACATGTTCACGCTGGTCGCGATCGGAGTCGGCGTGGCGTTCCTCTACAGCCTCGTCGCCACGGTCGCACCGCGGCTTTTCCCACCAGCGTTCCGAATGCATGGGAGGGTGCCAGTCTACTACGAGGCCGCAGGCGTGGTAGTCACGCTGGTGCTGCTTGGCCAGGTCCTCGAGCTTCGTGCTCGTGCGGCGACCGGCCGCGCGATCCGTGCACTCATGAACCTGGCTCCGAAGACGGCTCGCCGCATCGCCGCTGATGGCTCGGAGGAGGAGCTTCAACTTTCTGAGGTCATGCAGGGCGACCGCATCCGGGTGCGCCCGGGCGAAGCGGTTCCCGTGGACGGCGTGATAGTCGATGGGCGTTCTTCGGTCGATGAGTCCATGCTCACAGGCGAGCCCGCGCCAGTGGCCAAGAGACCCGGATCAAAGCTTACGGGCGGAACCGTCAACTCCACAGGCAGCCTGGTCATGGAGGCTCAGGCGGTCGGTTCCGAAACGGTGCTTGCGCGGATCGTGAAGATGGTCGCCGAAGCGCAGCGCAGCCGCGCGCCCATTCAGGCGGTCGCCGATCAGATATCCGGCTGGTTCGTGCCACTGGTGGTGGCGATCGCAGTCGCGACCTTCGTGATTTGGAACCTGGTCGGCCCCGAACCGCGCTTCGGCCACGCGCTCCTGAACGCCATCGCGGTGCTCATCATCGCCTGCCCGTGCGCCTTGGGGCTTGCGACCCCGATGTCGATCATGGTCGGCACCGGCCGTGGTGCCCACGCGGGAGTTTTGGTGAAGAACGCCGAAGCGCTGCAGGCGCTTGAGAAGGTCGACACGCTGGTGATCGACAAGACCGGCACGCTGACCGAGGGAAAGCCGAAGCTGATCGCTATCGAGACGGTCGGCGGCTTCGACGAAGACGAACTGCTGGCCCTCGCGGCAGCCGTGGAGCAGCGCTCCGAACATCCGCTCGCACATGCGATCGTGGTCGCGGCGGAGGAACGCCGGATTGAAGTGCCGACAGCGGAGGCGTTCAACTCGACGACTGGCGCTGGTGTGGTGGCCAAGGTCGCCGGTCGGTCGGTCGCCATCGGCAACGCTGCGATGATGCGGGCGGTTGGCGCTGCACCCGAGGTTATCGAGGAGGCGGCCAAGGTGCGGCGATTCGAAGGGGCTGGCGTCATGTTAATCGCGGTGGACGGGCATCTGGCCGGCATGCTCGTGGTTGCTGATCCCGTGAAGGCGTCTGCGCGCGGAGCGATTAGCGATCTTCATGCCGAAGGCCTGCGCATCGTGATGTTGACGGGCGATGGCCGCGGCACCGCGGAGGCGGTGGCCAAGATGATTGGCGGTATCGACGAGGTGCATGCTGACCTGAAGCCGGAAGACAAGGCGAGAATCATAGGGGAGCTAAAAGCGAAGGGTGCCGTGGTGGCCATGGCCGGTGACGGCATCAACGACGCACCGGCGCTCGCTGCGGCAGACGTGGGTGTAGCCATGGGCACGGGCACGGACGTTGCTATCGAGAGCGCGGGCATGACGCTGACGAACGGCGATCTATCGGCTATGGTCCGAGCGCGCCGGCTGGCAAAGGCAACGATGCGGAACATTCGCCAGAACCTGTGGTTCTCGTTCGTCTTCAATGGGGTCGGTGTGCCAGTCGCGGCCGGGGTGCTGTACCCGGTGGTTGGCATTCTGCTCTCGCCCATGCTGGCAGGCGCCGCGATGGCGCTCTCGTCATTTGCTGTGGTGACGAATGCGCTGAGGCTCAATAGGGTGCGGCTGTGAACATCGGCCAAGCCTCAAATGCGAGTGGCGTCTCGCAGCGAATGATCCGCCACTATGAGAAGATTGCGCTGATCCCCGCGCCCCCGCGCCGGGACAGCGGCTATCGCGACTATTCGGACGCCGATGTCGCGAGACTGCGGTTCGTCGCCCACGCCCGCGACCTTGGCTTCCCTATCGAGGAGATCCGGGCACTGCTAGGCCTATGGCTAGACAAGTCGCGATCAAGCGCAGACGTGAAGGCGCTCGCCGCCGCGCGCGCTGCGGAACTGGGCCGCAAGGCCAAGGCACTGGAGCAAATGCGCGCGACGCTGCTGGACCTTGCAGCGAAGTGCCATGGGGATGAACGGCCTGACTGCCCGATTATCGAGCAGCTTGCCGGCTGAGCGTATCACTCCGGAGAGGGCCATCTTGCGGTGATTGGCTGATATTTCGAGATGGCTGCGGTGCAAACGCTGGTGTTGCACCGGTCGTTTAATCGCGGCCTTGATGGCAATAGAATAGAAATTTCCCGGCCGGATTGATTCTTAACTGTTCGCTAAGGACGAAATATATGGATCGGTTGCGGTAGCGCTTCGTTTCGGATGGGGAGGGCCAGCAGTGACAAAGCCAGTATCCGTTCGAATCGCGAAACGTATTAAACTTTTCGAGCCTGCGCTGGTTCGTTATCAGCATGCTGTTGAACGGATACATCTGTTGGACCTGTCTTGCACAGGTGCGCTGGCCCATGGTGCCAACCCGCCCGCTGTTGGTACGATCATACGGATCGAATGCAAGACGCTCTCCATCGCCGCTCGGACCGCTTGGGTCCGTGGTCCTAAATATGGAATGGCATTTCTAACCCCCCTATGCTCCGACGATTTGAATAATTTGATAGCGATCGCAGCAGCCATTCGCCCCGCTGCTACCCCAGGAAGGTCTCGAATTGGTATCGCCTATCAGCGATGAATGAAGTGAATGCGCTTGATAAAGAGATACAGGCGACGACGACGCGGCTTATTAATGCGCGTTGTCGCCGTCCCCTTTTCGGCATCGAATCCGTGAAAGTCACATCCAGCCCGCGCACGCGCCCATGCCAGCCCGTCGCTGCGACCTAGCGGTTGATAGCGTTGACCATCATGCAGCCTTATGAAGGATAATTGGGTATATCGCGCTGCGTTCCCATAAGATGCGCGCTTGGAGAGCGTCAACAATCTTACGGAAAGCTGCTTTAAAACCTGCTGGTTCATCCCATACGCGTTCCGGCGGCCAATCTGTATTGCAGGCGATCAGGTCATGGCGCCAGGCCAGCAGCTCGTCGTGATAGCGTCGCATGATTTCTGGCTTTATCTGTTCGCTGCACTGTTCCAACAGCGCCGCTTCTGCTTTGCAATGCGCAGTCACGGTACGTGACAACGCCAGGCGTGCGCGGTTTAGTTTGTCAGAGCTGCGCGCTGGGAAGTCCTCAACCACCCCCAGAATGGCTCGCGCCAAATCGAGCATTTCACGATGTTGCACGTCTAAATACTCTGTCATCCTTGGCTCCCTCGGTTGGCGAACGCATTTTGTCGCAAAGCCGAACTTAAGAACGGGTTAAACGGTCAAGAATTTAGGACCAGTTCCAAAAACCTATCGCTTGGACGGAGGTTGGTGCTGGACACGGGGAGCCGGTTCAATCTAGACTCAGATCGGCTGTCAGTCCATGGTTTCCAACCGCTCCCTTGCACGATCGAACCTAGTGGATTGATCGGAACGGACAAGTCCGTTTAGCGGATTCCGCGGCCCGCGGCATTATGCGACGAAGCGGCTGTCAACGGGCACCGAAGATTCCGCAAAAGTGGGCTCTCCCGCAATTTTGGTGCAGGCGTCGGGAACGAACCATGAATCTGGTTGATTCATCGAGGCTCCATAGAGGGAGCCTGTATTGCCGTGCCCAAGCGTATTCTGCCGCTTATTCCACGCCAGCTGATCGTGGAGGATGTCATTATCGAAACCGAGCGCATCGTGATCAATTGCCGGGCGCGGTTGTCTGCGCCCCGCTGTCCGAGTTGCCGGCGCGTGTCGTCACGGATGCACAGCAGATACCAGCGACGCATCGCCGATCTCCCATGGCAGGGGTGCACTGTGGTACTCTGCGTTCACGTTCGTCGGTTGCGGTGTGCCAACCGGAGGTGTGAGCAGCGTATCTTCGCCGAGCGCGCTGAGAACGTTGCCGCCCGCCACGCTCGTCGCACGCTGCGCGTGCGTGATGTCCAGCGTTCCGTCGGCCTAGCCCTTGGCGGCGAAGCGGGTGCTCGTCTCGTTGAGCGGCTGAGCATGCGCGTCAGTGCTGACACGATGCTTCGGATCGTTCGCGCTGATCGGCAGGTCCACCAGGGTGCGCCGCGTGTCCTGGGCGTTGATGATTGGGCATGGCGAAAGGGGCAGCGGTACGGCACCGTGCTGGTGGATCTTGAGGCCCACCAAGTCGTTGACTTGCTACCGGATAGGGAGAGCGAGACACTTGCCGCGTGGCTGAAGTCCCACCCCGGCGCGGAAATTATCGCGCGCGATCGCGCCGGCAGCTACGCCAAGGGCGCGCGCGAAGGCGCCCCTTTGGCTCGGCAGGTTGCTGATCGCTGGCACATGCTGCGCAATTGTTCGGATGCACTGCTCTCCGTCGTGGAGAAGCGATATAAGCTCGTTCGTGAGGTCGGGCGCTCGCTCGCGAATGATGTTTATCCGGATCGACCGCTAGAACGACCAGCAACCATCGGTATGTCCGGTGCCGCGCTCGATCATCAAAGGCGAAGCCGGGCGCAGCGGAACATAATGTTCGATGCGGTCGTCAGCTTGCGCGACAAAGGCTGGACCATATCGGCAATAGCGCACGAAACCGGCCGAGATCGCAAGACGATCCGCCAGTGGCTTCTCGACAAACAACCTGGAACCTGGGAACGCGCGTCGCGTCACCCCGCGAACGCCTTCGAAACATATCTCGTCTCGCGCTGGGAGGATGGCTGTCGCAATGCCACTCAGCTCTACCGCGAGGTGTGCGGGCTAGGCTATCGTGGCGAAGCGCGTAGCTTTCGTCGCTGGATCGAGGCTCGGTTACGCGATGGCCGGTCGCCACCTACAGCGCCATCTGTCAGACATCCACGCTGGAAAGCACCATCCCCGCGACAGGCAGTCAGGCTCCTCACCACGTCCAGCGATACACTCTGTCAGGACGATGCGCGGTTCGTCGATGCCGTGCGCGCCGCCTCGCCCATAATCGCGGAATTTGCCGACCTTGCGCGGCGCTTCCACGCCATACTGGTCGGACGCGAAGCCGTAGAGTTCGAGCCATGGCTTGCCCAGGCACTTGGAAGCGCCATCGCTTCGTCGCGCGCGGCCTCCGGCGCGATATCGATGCGGTGCGCGCCGCATTGATCTTGCCGTGGAGCACTGGACCGGTCGAAGGCAAGATCAACAAGCTCAAGTTCATCAAGCGTTCCATGTACGGCCGGGCTGGCCTTGACCTACTCCGGGCACGTATCATGGCATGACACCTGCACCGAAATTGCGGGAGAGCCCACTTTTGCGGAGAATTGCACGACCCATGACAGCGGCATGCGTAGCGGTATCACCTTCGTCGTCACGGCAGCGGATCGGGCGCGGCTTGAGGCTCTTGTTTCGGCACGGGGGTCGCCCCAGAAGCACGTACGGCGGGCGCGGATCATCCTTCTCACGGATGACGCGCTGGGCACCGCCTCGATCATGGCGCAGACAGGCAAGTCGAAGACTTGCGTGTGGCGCTGGCAAGAGCGGTATATGGTCGAAGGTGTCGATGGTCTGCTCCGTGACAAAACCCGTGCTCCTGGCATCGCGCCGATTGCTACGAGGCTCGACGTCATGTTGGAAAATGTTTCAAATGACGTGCGCGATTGGCTCGACGAAGGTGTCGCTTTTCAACATGTGTGGCTGAATATATCTTCAGCCGACCTGCGCAGGAACATGCCGGTCCATGAATATCTCAGCGCCGGGTTTGCAAAGGCAAATGTGCCTCTAAAACACCTGATCGTTGAAGTTACAGAAGGGGTTTATCTCGATGATCGCGACGACAATGTCGGCGCCAAAATTGCACAAATGCGACATCATGGTCTCAAGGTTGCGCTCGACGACTTTGGTACGGGCTTTGCCTCGCTCACCCATCTTCTGACGGTACCGGTCGACATAATAAAGATTGACCGTTCGTTCGTTGCGGGCCTCAAGAATGGTAGTGCCAGTGCGGCAATCGTCGAAGGGCTTTCGTCCATCGGCCAGAAGCTGGATATTCGCCTTTTGGCCGAAGGCATCGAGACGGAGAGCCAGGCGCGTCATCTACTCGCTTTGGGGTGTCGCATTGGGCAGGCGTTCCTCTATTCGCCAGCTGTCTCCCGCTCGGAGATGACTAAACTCCTTCATCTCTATGCGCAGTGGTCGGGTGCATGCCGTACCATCGGAGCCCTTTGGCGGCGCTCGCCTGACGAAATGTCGGAAGGACGAGCAGCGGGAACCGAATGATAAGCCATCCGAACCACGACGAAAGCAGTCGCGTGATATTCAAAGTGGCTGAAATGCGGACTGCCACCTAAAAAAAGCGGAAATCTGGTGGGAGGACGGGAAGAACGCTGTGAGCCCGCCTTTGGCGATTAAAAAATCCGCAGTTGGGTGGCGACGTGTCGAATTATTACTGAGCTTGTCGGATTAGCCACCCATAAATTTCGATCGATTTTCCAGTTAAGGCGTGAATCTGGCAATGTCCGTCTAGCGACCCGTAATCAGTGGGCTTGATGGCGGCGTCGGAAAGGCAAGCGGCGCGATTGCCGCGCCACGATAGCCCGCAGTGCTCACAGCGTAGAGCTTGAGGCCTATGACGCTATGCGCCATCAAAGTCATCGAGATCTGCATAAGGATGATGGTAGCGGTGCCCCACCACAATGCCGGATGGACGTAGCCTCGGCGGCGATGATCCGCGACGATTGCAATCAGCGGCCACATCATCACTGCTGCGAAAACGCCCCATTCTGCATAGGGGACAAGCAGCGGCATCGGCAAAAGGCGGCCAAAGGCTGGTCCGGTCAGGATCGCCATGGCGCAAAACATGAAACGCCTGTGCCATTCGGTCCGCTTGCGCATCGATATCGCCACAATGACCAAGCTGCCAAAGCACAGAACCGAAAGAATGTTCATCACGAGAAAATATGCAGGGAGGAAGAAGAACGGCGTCGTTGCGTTTCGCGTCATTGCGACTGTCGTATATATCCCGACACCAACCATGGCGCTGGCCCAACCAGCGCCTACCCAACCGAGCCGACGGTGCAGGGCGATCGATCCCCGTGTGACGAGGAAATTTTGGGAGACGAACAGCACCACCCAACCAAAAAAGATGAAGGCGTGGAGGTGGACAAGTGGCGGCGCGCCGAACGTCGAGCGCCCTGTTGCCGCCTGAAGGGAAAAGCCGGCCACGATAGTCAAAGCCATCGCGATCGCCATCTTCAAAAAGAACCGATCATCCCGCCCATATCCACGTAGCGGTTCAGCCAAAGTCGCCATCTGCAGCCTCCACGGCATTTGGTGATGAAGATAACGCAACCAGAGGCACGGCTCAACCTGTGCAGCAAAGCTATCCAAATGGACCTTAACTATTTAATTCGGTTGATCGTTTCATTTCGGCCAAGCTGCCAATTAGTGGTAATAATTGGTTTCGAGGCGACGATTAGCTGACGGTCTGCTGCTGGCGAGCGAGTTTTGATCGCGGAAAGGCCGGAATGGGTCGATATCGGCGGACAGCATCTGGGACGTTTTTCCATTTCCTGCCGACCTGCTGAACAGCGGATATTGCTTTAAGCCATCATTTGCTACGCTCAAAGGTGGATGAAGCATCGCGCAGCTTCCGGCGAGCGCGTTGCCATAAGAGGCTGTTTGGAAAATCGGCTGAAGGGGTTGCGTCGGGGCTATCCGTCTGATTCAGGCTCTGGATGTGGACCCAGCAGAGCCGAGGGCGAATTGCCCGGATTGCCAAGAAGACGAAACGCTACCCCAGTGACCTGACCGATGAGGAATGGGGTCGCCTGTCACCGTTGATGCCCCAGCCGGGGCGTCGGGGCCGCCCCCGCGAGGTGGATTTCCGCGAGGTGATCAACGCGGTCCGCTACCTTGTTCGATCGGGCTGTGGCTGGCGCATGCTGCCAATCCATTTCGGGGCGTGGCAGACGGTCTATGGCTGGTTTCGCGAACTGGCGCGCAGGTTCCTGTTCCAGACGATCCATGACATTGAGTTGATGCTGGATCGTGAGCGCCAGGGGCGGGAGGCCAGTCCGAGCGCTGCGGTGATCGACAGCCAGTCGGTCAAGGCACCATCGGCGGAAAAGCGCGGTTTTGACGCCGGAAAGAAGGTGGTCGGGCGCAAGCGACATATCGCCGTCGATACCGATGGCCGGTTGCTGATGGTCAACCTCACCACGGCAGACATTTCTGACAGTGCGGGCGCCCAGACCATCCTCGACGGCATCCGCAAGCGATGGCCTTGGGTCAAACATCTCTTCGCCGATGGCGCCTATGACCGTCTCAAACTCATGGACAAGGCCAGCTATCTGGATTTCGTCATCGAGGTCATCCGCCGAAGCGATCAGCAGAAAGGCTTCAAGGTGCTGCCCCGGCGATGGGTCGTCGAGCGGACCTTTGGCTGGATGATCCGCTGGCGCCGATTGGTTCGCGACTACGAGAAGCGCATCGACGTATCACACGCCATGATCCTCGTCGCCATGGGCGGCAATCTCCTACGACGAAACGCTCATCCCTGATTTTCCAAACGGACTCTAAGAAGGAGCCAGTGGATCAACTTCCTTTCCGATCAAAGCGGCGATAGCAGACATGGTGCCACGCGCTTGATTTCCGAATAGTATGCTCGATCGACCACGCAAACGCATCTCCAAACCCGGCGTCGTATGCAGGAACTGCCAGTCGGCGTGGCCTGGATCGCATTGAAATTGCCACTTGACCATAAATCTATCTAGGTAGATTTACTGTGCATGTCTCGAACACGTGCGCTCTCATCCCATGCTCGGAAGGTTCTTGTCGCCCTGCTTGATGCCGGTGACCAATGGTCACACGGCTATGAACTGGCGCAGCTTGCCGACGTGAAATCCGGCACACTCTACCCGCTTCTGATCCGTCTGGAGGCGCAGGGCTACCTCGAGGCGGAATGGCAGCAGCCGGCTGAAGGGGGACGTCCGCCACGACACGCCTATCGGCTGACAGCAAGCGGCGTCCAGCTCGCCCGCGCAAATCATCCCGGTCAGGCGGCAATGTCGGCCTTGCGACGTCGGGAGGCGACCATATGAGTGTTGGTCTTCGCCGCGGCCTCATTGATCTAGCCTGCCGCGCCCTGCAAGCAACGTTGCCTTTCTCGTTGCAGTCGTGGGGATGGGCGGTGCGTTACGAAGCGGCCACCATCCGAGACGATACCGAGGCACTTCTGTTCACGCTCGACAGCCTGTGCGGGCTCATGCCGCGTGCGGTCGCATCGCATCTGCTCCAAACCTTTGCCTCGCTCATCGGCGACGGTTCTCAATTCTCGGAAGGATCGACCACCATGAACATCTTCGACGCCGCGATACGTCGGCCTCGTACTCTCGGCATCATCTGTGCGATCGGTGCGGTCGTGCTCGGCGTCGTCTATATGGCAATCGCTGGCGCGCCGATGCGCTATATTGGGATCAACGTAGGCGCACTGGCTATTGGCCTGACGATGCTGGCGCTGCTCGAGCGCACTGTAGCGGCGGGTCAGCGATGGACGGACGGTGCGATCACTGCGATGGCGGGCGCGCTGCTAGCCACCGCTTTTCTTGGCTCCGAGGTTGATGGCGCAGCGCGCTGGGTGAGCTTCGGGGGACTAGCCATCCAACCGAGCCTGATCCTGTTGCCGGTAATGCTCATCGCCTTCTCGCGCAGTCGTAGCGTGCTGGCAACCGCCGGCATCATCGCAGCCGCAGCTGCAATGGCGCTTCAACCCGACCGGGCTATGGCAGGAATGCTCGTACTATGCCTTGCTGCGCTCGCGGTCATACGCCGTGACATGCTTGCCGCCGTGGCACTCGCCGCCGGCGTCACCGGTTTCGCGGCAACGCTGGCTCGTGCCGATACGCTGCCAGCAGTCCCCTATGTCGACCAGATTCTCTACTCGTCGTTCGACGTTCATGTCGGGGCCGGTCTGGCGGTGTTGGGAGGTATGGCGATGCTCCTGATCCCCGCAATCGTCGGCTGGAGCCAAGATAACAACAACTGCGCGACCTACGCCGCTTTCGGCGCAGCCTGGTTCGCTGCGATCATGGCTGCTGCCCTCGGCAACTATCCGACACCGATCGTGGGTTATGGCGGCAGTGCCATTATTGGCTATGCACTGAGCCTCCTGGCGCTGCCGAAACTGTCTCGTGTTCGTGCTGGGGCTGTTTGCCGTAGATCAGGTGCCAAAGATGGATCGCCGTCCGACAGGCGCCTGTTCGTCGCACTGGCCTGATTGTATGGCTGCGTCGACTGCTGGTCGACACCTGCTGGAATAGCGGAACGTCTGCACCTTAGGATCGTAAAGCAGCGGCTAAAGGGCTGCAAAGGGTCGACATCGGTAGACGGAACGTGGGACTTTACTGCCGTTCGCGACAACGTGTCTCAAGGCAGGTTCTGTCAGAAGGCGACATTTGGCTTCGGCCCAAACCGGGTAATAGAGCCACAAGTAGTGGGCCGAAGCCCCCCGTGTCATTACGATGATGTGAGCTTGGAAACGGGACCTTGCCAAATCTCGACCCGCAATTTCCTAGCGAACGGAAACATTCCGCCATTGGGGTCGTGATCGGTACCGTGAATGCCAGGCCGTGAATCACGCCAGACTCACGATTGGCCATTGCCCACCAAGTTCCGGTCATCGGCTAACGAGCGCAAAATGCGCGAAGTCGCGACGCCAACGATTTGCGTTAACCTAAGTCAGTCCGCATATTTTTTGCGGAACTGTCGGACTGGGGACCGGTAATCTGGCTGGGGTGACAACGAGAACAGGGATGCCCGTGAAATCCTCTTTCGCTATCGCACTATTAGCCTGGACTGCGCTGACAGGACCGGCCGTCGCGCAATCGTCCATGTCGCCTAATGCGGCGCCACCACGCCCTGCGCCCTCTTCTACCACGCGCCCACCCGTACCTGCCGCCGACATGCAGGCCGTCCTTGACGCGCATGCTGCGATCAGCAAATCAGTGCTTCAAGCCCTTGGCCATGTTCACATGCGCCGTGACGATAGGTACCATGGCAGTGGCAAAGACCTTGAGCGAAGGCACGTCCCCGCCAGTTGAGTAGGCGCGCAGGGTCGCCAATGTTTTCTCGTGAGCCATGGTTTGCGCGTCGGCATAGGCGGCGTCAAACTCAGCGCCTTGCTTGCCCTTGAGCGTTTCGAGTGCCTCGACCTGCGCCGCCGCAAGTGTCGGATCGGGCGTGAGCACAGGCGTCGCCTCGCTTGCCGCCTTCTTTAGCTTCGCGCTGGATTCGGTGTGGCCCTTGATCATCGACTGGGCAAAGGCTTTTGTCGCAGCAGACGCAGCGTTGGTCGCAGCGAGCTTGGAGCTTTCGATCTCAAACGCATCGCTCGCAGCGGCGGCATTTGCGAACATCTGCCCGGCGCTAAGCGCGGGCGGAGCCTCTGTCGTGACAGGACCGGCGGAATTCGCGACTGCGTTGTTGTTGACCATGGGTTCGTCTTTCTTCCCGCAGGAAGCCAGGGCCAGTGCCGATACCGACAGTGTGACAAGGATGCTGGGCTTCATAGTCTATCTCCCTTTCGGTACGGTCACCGATCACGCTTGAACATTCTTCGCGCATTGACGTTCCAACGGACCTTTGTGCCGATTGCTCCGTTTTCCATACCACGCGCACGTTTCTTCAGATCGAAAATCGGAAAAGGGCACAAGCATGGGCATCTTCGGAAAGATAATGGACAAGATTTTCCGCCACGACGCCAAGGCCGCAGAAGCGCCAGCGGCGATTCCAGCACCCAAGCCCGCCCCTGTGGAGCGACCATCCGCGCCTGCGGCAACTCACGCCGCCGCACCCCCGCCCCCGCCAGCAGCGTCTGTCGACGTTGGCGCAGTGCTCGCCGCAATGGCGGAAATGAAGGGCGGAGGTGGCAACTATCAGAGCTCGATCGTCGATCTGCTCAAGCTGCTCGACCTGGACTCCAGTCTCGCCGCTCGCAAGGAACTGGCCAATGAGCTTAGCGTAGACGCGGGCGCCGATGGTAGCGCGGAGCAGAATATCGCCTTGCATCGAGCCGTTATCGACAAGCTCGCTGAGAATGGCGGAATCGTGCCCGACAGCATGCGCGCGTGAGCGGCTAAGTCGCGGACGTCAGCCAACATACGGCAAGGTGATTTTCATTTGGGGCGGCAAGTCGCCGCCCAACGTCACCTTAGATTCGAGCGGCCGGGCAGCCAAACGGCGGCCCAAGCCTACGCTAATTATTCCTTGGCGTCGATATTGACGCTCGTTTCCGCCAACTTGGTGCCATACTGGTCATTACCGTAGATTTCTTTGGTAGCCTCGCGCAACTTTTTGTTATCATCCTTAAGGCCGAGCGTCTTTGCGTAGGACGCAGCCGTGCCGAACCCGGCAAGACCATAATGGGAAATCCGCTGATACTGGGCAATAATCACGGCGTCGAAAGATCGGGCCATCTCATCAGTTGCGATGAGCGGAGCAGATGTGCTGCTGGAGCGTTGTACCTGCTTACACGAGCGGGAGATAGTGGTGCGGAAATTCTTGATTACCGGTTCGATCCTGGCTCTGGCTCTTCCACTCACCGCTTGCGACATCGTCACCACTCAGAACAGCGCGACGCCCTCAGGTGATGCGCAATGGTCGGATACGAATGTCAGCGCATTGCGCGAAGCGATTGATCGGCGCGCCGCGCATGGCCTCGATCACCTGAACTTCAGTACGCAGGCGAATGGACAGGCGGCGCTGACGCAGTTGGCCCTGCGCTATGCCAGCGCGCTTGCGCATGGCGCAGCCGATCCGACGAAACTGTACGACATCTACACGGTTCCCCGGCCGAAGACGGATCTGCGCGCTGGCCTAGCCAAGGCGCTCGCGGACGGCAAGGTCGTCGACTGGTTGGAAAGCCTCGCGCCGCAATCGGATGAGTATCGTGCGCTCTCCAAAGCCTATCTTGCGCTCGATAAGCAAGGCAGAGCGCCCGCGGCGGTGATCCCGACCACTGACAAACCGATCGAACCGGGACAGAATGATATCCGTATCCCGGTGATCGCCCGACAACTGGTGGCTTCGGACTATCTGGACCGGGCCCAAGCCGGCGGGGATCGGTATAGCGCGCCGATGGTCAGTGCTGTAAAGCGCATGCAAGGCGACTTTGGCATCAAGCCTGATGGTTCCATCGGCGAGGATGCGCTGGAAATCCTTAATCTGTCCAATGCCGATCGCGCTCGCGCCATTGCCGTGGCCATGGAGCGCACCCGCTGGCTGGATCGCAATCCGCCCGCAACGCGCGTCGACGTAAACCTTGCAGCCGCGCGCCTGAGTTACTGGCGTGATGGGAAGCTGGCCAATGTGAGAAAAGTCGTTGTCGGCGAGCCCGACACGGAGACCCCGCAACTGGGGTCTCCAATCTACCGCCTGGTCGCGAACCCGACCTGGACAGTCCCTCGGTCGATCGAAGAAAAGGATTTCGCCCGCAAGGGCTCATCTTATCTGCGGCGCAACAATATGGTTCGCAAGGATGGCTGGATCGTACAGCAGCCCGGGCCCAAAAACTCGCTCGGCCTCGTCAAGTTCGATATGAAGAACGAGCATGAGATTTATTTGCACGATACGCCGGCAAAACAGCTATTCGCAGAAGTCCAGCGGCAGCGAAGTCATGGCTGCGTGCGCGTCGAGGATGCCCTGGGCTTTGCCGACTTGCTCGCGCGCGACGCCGGCATCATTGACGAATGGAACAAGGCGCGCGCTACGGGCAAGGAGAGTTTCGTATCCCTGCCTCGCGAGATACCCGTCCGTTTGCTTTACCAGACCGTCCTATTCGACGATGCCGGCGATCCGGTGGTGAGAGCCGACCCTTATGGCTGGAACGACGCGGTGTCCGTAGCGCTCGGGTTCGAGGCCGGGCGTGGGTCGCGCCTGCGGGGAAGCGGCTCTGACGTTGGTCCATAATGCAAGCAGCCTACCAGCGGCGTACCGGCCCGGTATCGACATGCACGAAGCCATCTTCGGGATAATAGCCGACGCCGCCAGCGCGCAGGGAAAGCGCCGCCTTCTGCAGGTTGGACAAACGGACGGATTTAAGGCTGATGTCCACTGCCTTGCCGCGCATATGCTGACTTTTTGAGGCGACGCCATCGCTATGTTCGTGCAACCGGCCGTTCGTCCTGGGTGAACGGTAGCCTGAAATAAGCGTGAAACCGGCCCGCTTGTCGGCGCCAGTCGCCGCATGGAGTTGCACCAATGTATCGAACAGACCGGTGTCCATTCGAGTGACGTCGCCGGTGCGCCAGTCGCGCAGGAAATAATTGAGCTCCGCGATCCCCGACACGCGCAGCCGCCCGCCAGAATAATAGCAGACGTCCGCCCGCTCCCCATTGTGGGCGTTGCGAAACATCAGCCGCCGCTCCGGCAGAACGGCCCATGCGGTAGCAGGAAACAGTTGCGCCACGCCACAGGCAGCGGCGCCCAGCAGCACCCCTCGTCGATCCATCATCATGTAAGTCGTACGTCCCGAATTCTGTCGTCAGGGAGATAAAAGCTGCACCCGCGCGTTATCCTATCTAGCTGACATGTAGGGGGATTTGACGGCATGAGAAGATTGGTTCCATGGCATCGTCTTGCTTTAGCCACCGCTGGTCTCATCGCCACGCCGCTTGTCGGGCAAGCGCCTCGCCTTGTACCCGCGTCAGCGCCCCGTTCTCCCGCTACAAAGATAAATGTTGCGATTCTTCGCATGCAGGTGCAGCTGGATCGGGCGGGCTTCGGACCGGGCGTGATCGATGGGCGCGACGGCCGGTTTTTAACAGCGGCGGCAAAAGGCTTTCAAATCTCGCGCGGGCTACGCGTGACTGGCGAATTAGACGTTGCTACACAGTCCGAGCTCAAAAAGGACAATGCACCGGCGCTCATCATGATGGTGCTGAAGGATGAAGCGCTGGCCGCTGACTACGCCCCAGCTATACCCTCGAAGATCGCGGATCAGGCCGCTCTCCCCTCCCTGGGCTATCGCAATTTGCTTGAGAGCCTTGCCGAGCGTTTCCACACGACCCCGCAAGTCCTGTTGGCTCTCAATCCAGGACTTCGCTTTCCAAAGGCCGGCATGGAGTTGCGGCTGCCGGGCCTCATCCCCACCGATCGTGCCTATGCCAGCAACCTTTCGCCGCAGTGGCGCGATACGCTCGCGACGCTCAACGTCGGTGCGCAGCAACCCAACGGGGCTAAGATCGTCGTGGTCAAATCCGCAAGCCTTCTCAAGGTCTACGATGCCAAAGACCACCTTGTCGCGCAATTTCCGGCAACGACGGGAAGCGAGCATGATCCGCTGCCGATCGGCAACTGGAAGATCAAAGGCACCGCATTCCTGCCGACCTATCATTATAGCCCGGATCTGTTCTGGGATGCTGCCGCGACCGAGAAAAAGGCCGTGGTCCAGCCGGGCCCCAATAATCCGGTCGGTGTCGTCTGGATCGATCTCGACAAGCCGCACTACGGCATTCACGGCACGCCCGAACCAGCCCTCATCGGTCGGTCGCAGAGCCATGGCTGCGTCCGGCTTAGCAATTGGGATGCCGCCCGTCTGGCGCAGATGATCGGTACAGATACGAGGGTTATCTTTGCGGAGTGAACCCTGGTAATCTGCAAGTTTTAAAGGTTCGCAATACAGGGTAACGTCTAATGACAACGCGAAGCTAGGTTTCATGGACAAGGGTATCCACTGCAAGACTGAGACGAGGCTGACGACGCCGAGGTAGGATTCCTTGGTTTTGTCATATCGTGTGTCGATCCGCACACCCGCGACCACGGCAAAAGCTCCCGGCACTTGCAACCTTATCTTCTCCTGAGGAATTGATTGGCCATAATTCTGGATACTCATGGAGAGAACAATGCGCGGCATAATCCTGATGGCGCTGACAATTACAGCTATTTCCCCAGCGGCAGCTCAGACCGCTGCACCGACTATGACCCTGTACGAGCTTCCCGGCTATCTCGGCCGTTCCGTCACAGTCACGACCGACACGCCTGATCTTGCAACGGAATCATTTGCGAAACGAGCACAGTCAGTCCGCATAACCGGCTCGTGGCAAGTCTGCCCCGGCGTTAAGTTCGCCGGCACTTGCCGCACCATGACTGCCAGCATGCCGTATGTGAAAAAGTCCCAGATCGCCTCTATTCGTCCGACTCCCACCACTGTCGCCACGACGACGGAGACCCCCACCTCGGCGACTGCCGCCACACCGTCAGCCGCTGGCCAAACCGCCGCTGCGGTGGATATCGAAGCGCTCGACGTCGGCAGCGGCACGGATGGCCAAGATGTAACCTTTTACGCGCGCCCATCGCTGGGAGGAACGGAGGTATCCGCTGGCACCAATGATATCACGGCAGCGACCGCGTTCTGCAAACTCGCAGGCTCTACCAGCGCAAGTTATGCGGGAAAGGCTCGTTTCCAGACGTCAAATCTGGTCGATATCGCCGCTAAGAGCAAGGTTCGCGCCTACGCGCTGCGCGATGTGGTTTGCAAGAGGTAGGCATCGCTCCATTTCGAACGGTACCTCGTCGAGACGATGATTTCGGGGGATGGCACGCTGGATATCCATTGTAGCGGGATGCCGACGGCTTGGCAGCAGCAACGGTAGTTCGCTATGTAGGACCAAACCTGGCATGGCTTCTCGCGAGCGGCGAGGCTGCAGCGATAGCGTAGAACTGCGCGTGCTTCACCCTATGAATTCGAAAGCGAGGAAACTTCGGTGTAGCTCCCGTGTTGACGATGTGAAACCTCGGGAGTGTTGCAATGGGACTGCTGAAATTGGCGCTGATCGGTGGCGTTGGCTATGGCCTCTATCGGTACTTCACTGGCAAGCAGGGGGTGGCTGAGCCGGCTGCTTTTTCATCCGGTGAGCATGAACCGGCTAACTTCACACAGGTTCGTAGTGCAGGCCCCGAGGGTATGCGTAGCGATCCGCCAGAATGGGACCAAACTGATCAAGCAAGCGACGAGAGCTATCCGGCAAGCGATCCGCCCGCCGCCAACCGCTTTACCTAAAGACGCGTTAGCTTCAGGCCATAGCGTGGACGTGCTTTATTGCGGCTGAGACGCTGCGTCTTGGACCATGGCCAGACAATTAGACTGGTACATGCAACGGCCGCGTATGGAGGCGAGAGAGCGACAAGAGAGCTTGCCTCACCGCAGCTCTCCAACGTCCAGCAGTTGAACGCAGCCGCCTTCAAGGTGACGTCCATGCCCTCTGTAACCTGCCGGGCATCAGGCCAACGCCGACGCTACGCGGGAGGCGGCGATGCCAAGGAGGAGGCAATCGACGACTCGGACGTGAACGCGGAAGCACTGACGGCAGCGGAGCGGGCCAAGGTCATAAACGCAAACTGATATTGCCTGGATAAGGCACCGGAACGTCATATCAGTGAGGGATGCGCGTAATTTACTCGCAGCCCACCCCATCGCCGTCCCGGTCCAGATGCCGTCCGTAACCCGGCTCGCCGACCCGGACCGGCGCTGCCCCGGCTGCCCTTGCGGCGGTGCAGTTGGGGAAAGCCGCGCCGCCGCTGCTGCCAAGCATCGGCTGCGGCCGGACCGGCGCTGTGTCTCCTGACGGCGAGCGATGGCAGTGGTATCCGCCGTTCTCACGATCATTGTGGCAGCCTTGGGCGTTTAGCCCGCCGCCGTGCGACAGTGCGGGGCTAGCCGACCCCGTGATGGCTATGGCGAGGCAGAAGAATCGAGCGGCCGGCATATGTATTCTCCCTACTGGGAAGCTTATGACATACCGGTGTAAATAAATATTGGTTGTCCAGAATGAATCAACTATGTGGCGACAGATTACTCAGCACGGGGCGATAGCCCTTTAGCAAATCACACGAACTTCAAGCGCGCTGATCATGTGTTGATCTCATATGTCGTGCGGCATGTAGTCGAACCCAATAACCGCGCTGTCTGACCGCAGCTGCGACGTGAACCGGTCCATCCGTTCCTCATTAACGCCGCTGATCGTCGTGCCATACTCCACGCTGTCGCTCTCCATGCGTTGCTGAACAGTGGCAGCCCGCAGCCCGGCGCTCGACAAACGATCCGTAAAGTCTTGCTGCGATATCGCCGCCGCGCGTAGGAAGCGGACCTTCACGTTGGCGTATCGGCGCTGCGGCAGAATCGTCTCGGATGCGCGCACCGCCGCCAACACGCACACAGTGGCTACCGCGCCAGCGATCGCCAGGGCATAAAAGCCCACGCCAAATAATATGCCGAGTGACGCCGTCATCCACAGTGACGCAGCGGTGGTAAGCCCACGCACCCCAAAACCCTCACGGAAGATCACACCGCCGCACAGGAAACCGATGCCGGTCAGGACGCCGTGCGCCATGCGGACGGGATCGATCCTGATGATCTCCATTGGCGTGTCGCTCAGCCACCGCACCTGATGAACGGCCGTAAGCATGAGGAGCGCGCACGACAGGCTAACCAGTATGTGCGTGCGAAATCCTGCGGGGCTTGCCCTATACTCGCGTTCGGCTCCGATTATAGCGCCAGCGACAACCGCGCCGAGAATGGGTAAGGCCAGGTCCGGATCAAATAGGTTCATGCCCAACATACCCTAAGGGCATCACTTTGTTCCGGCTGTGTAAGCAAACAAGGCTCGCGCCTGTATTGGGCGGCGATCCGGTACTGGCTGCTCCCGATCGAATCCATGAACAACTGGTCTCTGGAGCCGTTTACGCTTCTGCATCGTTAGGGGCCGATGCAGCAAGTCACCTCGTCCCTTGATCCTTATATCCTTATGCTTACCGGCGCGGGGCTGCTGATCGCCCTGGTCGCTTGGCTACCCTTGGCGCTCAAACGCCTTCCCCTGTCCTTGCCCATTGTCTGCATCGGCATAGGTGTGGCCATATTCTCCATGCCGGCGGTCACGCTACGACCATTGCCTCTCACCTATCCCCAAGTGACCGAGCGCTTCACCGAGCTGGTCGTGATCATTGCGCTGATGGGTGCCGGCTTGAAGTTGGACCGACCCTTCAGCTGGGCAAAGTGGAATATCACTTGGCGACTGTTGGCTATCACAATGCCACTCGGCATCCTGGCTATCACTGCCATCGGCGGGTTGTGGCTCGGCCTTTCATGGGTAGCCGCACTCCTGTTGGCCGCAAGTCTGGCCCCGACCGATCCTGTGCTTGCTTCCGACGTCCAGGTAGGGCCGCCCAAATCGGGCGAAGAAGATGAGGTGCGCTTTGGACTTACGTCCGAAGCGGGACTGAACGACGGGCTCGCCTTTCCGTTTGTGCATTTGGCCATAGCGCTAGGGCTTGCCGCCGCGACCGGCGCGCCGTGGGCCAAGCAATGGCTGCTCCACAATGTCCTGTGGGAGATTTTTGCCGGCGTAATTGGCGGCTGGCTGATCGGCCGGCTGTTCGGATGGCTCACATTCCATATCCCTGCCGACACAAGATTATCCAAGACCGGCGACGGATTAATCGCGATTTCCGCGACGTTCGTGTCCTACGGTGTCACCGAGCTCCTGCATTGTTATGGCTTCTTGGCGGTGTTTGTAACCGCCTTGACACTGCGTCGCTCCCACCGGGACCATGAGTTCAACCGACAGATGCATGACCTGACCGAACAGGTTGAGCGGCTTGCGATGATGGTGCTGCTGCTGCTGTTTGGCGGCGCGTTAGTCAGTGGCCTGCTTAGGCCGTTGCAATGGGTGGACGTGGCGGCGGCGGTAGCGATCTTGCTGGTCGTTCGACCGGTCAGCGGCATGATTGCACTTGTGGGGTTTAAGGCAAGTCAATCGGAGAAGAAAACG
This sequence comes from Sphingobium sp. AntQ-1, assembly GCF_028538045.1. Classification (NCBI taxonomy): domain Bacteria; kingdom Pseudomonadati; phylum Pseudomonadota; class Alphaproteobacteria; order Sphingomonadales; family Sphingobiaceae; genus Sphingobium; species Sphingobium sp. AntQ-1. The sequence goes on along the minus strand of NZ_CP117159.1, from coordinate 604,304 downwards.
ATCGCGTTCTTTGGAATTCGTGGGGTGGGATCGTTCTATTATCTTGCCTACGGCCTGAATCATCTGAAGATAGAGGAGGGAGGGCGCCTATGGGCGATTGTTGGCTTGGTCGCGCTGTTGTCGATCCTGCTGCACGGCCTGACGGTGACCCCAGCGATGCGGATGCTAGACCGACGGCATGGACGCGACCCCGACGACGGGGCCGCCGTGTGACTGTCAGCCTGCGCAACCCGTCAGTCCGCGATATGCGACAACCTAGCCTCAAACCGCACGCCCGGCACCTGCTTGGACGTGCCGCGTAGCCTGAGCGTGCCGTCGTCGGTCATGCCGGCCAACTCGACCACCATGTTGTTGAACCCAATCACGCTGACCACGCCCGGCGTCGGCCGGTGCTGCGTCACGCTGACCTGCATGGTCAGCAGGTCTCCGTCCTCCTCGTAGGTGCCAACATAGGCGCTGTCGCCGCCGCGCAGCTTGCCGTTGTTCTGCAGCACGATGACGCCGTAGTCGGTACCATAGGTGAACGCGATCTTGTACAGGCCGGTGGGTAGGGACATTCTTGGCTCCTGCTGTTGGGCGGCAGGCCAGAGGAGTGGCGGCAGCGGCCGGGTCACGACTGACGAGGTGATGCTCGAGTGTCGATAGCGGGAAGGGTGGCGGGGACCAGTGATGACGGGGCTTGGGACATTTTTGCCGTTTCCAATCTATATTCTGGTCGGCTGTGCCCGCCGACAGTTGTCAGTCAAGCCGTCAGCATTCGAGTGAGGGGCGCTCAGAGCGGCGGTAGTCAGGGCAATCGAGGTCAAATGCGTGATTTTATCTGAATTGCATCCGCAATCGATGCTGCCGTATGCTGACAAGCCGTCGATGGCTGCAATGCGAAGCAGCCGCGGTCGGGAGCGCACGTGCATCCTTCCGCCGCCGCAGCCCCTCGAGCAACCGGAGCGCTCACTCATTTCAAGTTAAAACCCCGACGGCATAAGCGCCGCCGGGGCACGACAGATCGGCTATGCCGTGACTAGATTGACGGCGGTTGGTTTAGCCGCCGGCAATCCTGACGTCTTGGCCAGGGTAAGGAGCTCCGTCCTCCGCCTGGCCATTTGATCTCGCAATGCAACTAAATCGACATCGGTCTTGCGACATTGGGCAAACATGCCTTCCGAAGGCATTTCCTCTTCATGGACATGATGTTTGATTTCTTCAGAGAGAACTTTGACCTTGGCGTCATAGAAATCGTCGTCGGGCGAACTTGCCTCGATATCGTTGATCAGGACCTTCGCGCCATCATGCTCGACATACGCTTCGTCGAGCGTGTCATCCTCGATCAGACCGCGGAAGGCAGGATAGAAAATCTCTTCCTCGATCAGCGTGTGAACCTTGAGCTCGACGCAGATTTCCTGGGCTAGGGTCTGCTTGCGGTTAGCGGACGTGGCTTGCTCGAATTTTTCGAACAGCTCTTCCACCTTTCGGTGGTCTGCCTTCAGCAAGGCGATCGCATCGGTGAACTGGGGCTCTGCCATCTTCGTCCTCCTTGTATGTGAAGTAGGCGTAAAATCCTGCGGGACACGCGTTGGTTCCCCGCGAATGAGTCGCGACATGGGCGGTCGCAATCAATAGTTTCCCTGTGTCGCAGGCTATGCCCAGGCGCAGGTCAAGGCGCACGAGGAGACGCTTGGCACCCTTCGCGCATAAGCCACCGATTTCGAGTGCCGGCCCTTAAAAGCTTCGCTGCAAGCCTCGTGCCGATCGTTTCAGGCCACCTCAGCATGGCCAAGGGTTTAACCTGTCTTATTCAGCGGTGGGGCTTTGAGGGTTGGCGGGAGTGGCGTAAGCCTTTGGCTTGCTGTAGGAAATTGGATGTCTAGACCAACCTGCAGCGAGGCAAAAAATGCCACAGGCCACACCCGCCGAGAGCCACGATAGCGCGGCGGTGATTTCGTTTCCAGCGGTGTTGCGCAAGAAGGTGACGGGCGCCTTCGACGGAGGGCGACTGACTTCGGACGGTGGTGTAGTGCTGCTGGCCCAGGCCGAGCGGGAGATGGGTATCTGCAAGCGCCTTGCCGCCTGCATCGCCGACCCGCGCGACCCTGCGCGGGTGATCCATAGAGTGGATGATATCCTGCGGGCGCGGGTTCTGGCGATCGCCTGCGGCTACGAGGACGCCGACGACCTCGACGCCCTGCGTGACGATCCGGGGTTTCGCCTGGCGCTGGGTAAGTCGCCGGAGGCAGGGGTCGGTCTGGCGAGCCAGCCGACGATGAGCCGGTGGGAGAACGCCCCGACCACGCGCGAACTGGCACGGATGATGATTGCGATGGTCGGCATCTACTGCGCCAGCTATTCCAAACCGCCCAAAGCGGTGACGCTGGATATCGATGACACCTGCGACGTCGTGCACGGCTACCAGCAACTTTCGTTCTGGAACGGTCACCATGGCGAGCGATGCTTTCTGCCGATCCACGTGTACGATACGGCGACGGGCCGCCCCGTCGCCATGCTGCTGCGCACCGGCAAGACGCCCTCGGGTGCGGAGGCCGCCGGGCACATCCGGCGCCTCGTGCGGCATATCCGCCAGCATTGGCCCGCTACGCACATCACCGTCCGTGGCGACGGGCATTATGGCAGGCCCGAGGTCATGGCCTTCTGCGAGGCACATGGCATCGACTATGTCTTCGGCCTTCCCACCAACGCCGCCCTGCGTGCCAATCCCGACATCGTGGCCGCCGCCGATGCCTGTGCCGTCCAGCGTGCCGAGGAAAACCGGGTGGTGCTGCGCAGCTATGCCGAAATCCGCTATGGGGCGAAAAGCTGGAAGTGTCAGCGCCGCGTCGTCGCCCGGATCGAAGCCAGCACCTTGGGCATGGACATCCGCTACGTCGTCACTTCCCTGGCAGAAGGCTCGGCCGAGCACATCTACGACAGCCTTTACTGCGCCCGTGGTCAGGCCGAAAACCTGATCAAGCGGCACAAGAGCCAGCTCAGCAGCGATCGAACTTCATGCCGATCGGCCAACGCAAACCAGATGCGGCTGATCCTGCATACCGCCGCCTATTGGCTGATGTGGCGCATCCAGCAGGCGATACCCAAGACAAGCGCGCTCGCCGCCGCCGAGTTCGCCACGCTGCGCCTGCGGCTCCTCAAGGTCGCCGCCCGCGTGATCGAAACCGCAACCCGCATCCGCATCGCCTTCGCGTCAGCCTGTCCCGAGGCCAGCACCTTCCGGGCCATTGCGGCCGCCTTCAGGCCTGCCCCGACATAGCCGCCCCGGCCGCACGCCAGAACCGCTCCCTCCAACTCGCAAGCCTATCAAATATCCGCGGTGAAATAGACGCAGCGAAATCCCTCGTCCTGATCACATACAGGCTGGCACCGAAAAACGCGGACCGCCGAAGCGAACAACGTCACGAATAATCCGGGTTAAAGGGCTGAAGCCCGCTCGGGCCGAACGGCAAGCGGAACTAGTATGCTATGCTGATAACGCGCCATTATATTCCAACCAACTCTAGGAGCCTTTTCGTGACACCGACCGATACGCAAAAGACCGAGGACGTGCCTGACGAGAGGAAGTTCAGGAAAACATAGAAAAGGGGGAGGATAAGGATCCCAATCCCCTCGCGCCGCCGATAAACACGCAGGGCGGCAGCTAGTCGATAGCCCAACTTGGCGGCGGCATGCCGCCGCCAGGACAGCGCTCAAGCTGGCCTGGCACCTGACCTTCATTCCCCTGTTTGGCGGTGCGGCGCAGCGACGCCCTTTGATTCCGGCGATTCGCGCTGGCGAAGAAAGATCGACAGAAGCACGAGCACTGCAGTCGACAGAAATTCGCTTTGCCAATTCTGGAATGATTCGAACCACAGTTGAGAATCTGTCAAATAGGCCATAGTGGCTACCGGTTTTTCTCCGTGCGCCAAAGCTTCCTGAGCGGCGACACGCGCGCTTTGCGTCCAGTGAATGATGAAGGACAGGATAAAAAGGAGGCCGAGGGCCAACCCAAGGGATCGCGCATAGAAAGCGCGCCAGAATGAACCCCATTTCAGGATAGCCGGCGCACCCGGCTTGTTCGCCTGAATGTCTAGATCAACGTCGCGAGGCGGGGAATCAGGATCCGAATGCTGGAGTTAGCACCTGCGACCAGTGAGGTGGGGGGCCCGCCCCCCGGGGATACGGTTTTAGGGATCGCAAGTGGGCGCGTCGTACTGCTGAGGCGCAATGCCTCTATTTTCTAAGTCTCCGACAGCTGTCCGGTTTCGGCTTAAGCGACATTAAATTTGTTATCGGCAACGGCTTAAGGTGGTCGCCAGCCGCCGGAAACGGACTGACTGCACCTGAGGAACGGAAATTGACCACTGAGTGTCCGTGAAGGGTCGATATGCGCAAGGCTCCTGTTATTACAGGCTGCTTCAGCTCATTACCAGCTTTGTGACACATAGCGGCTGTGACGGTATCTGCTGACCACAATAGTCCCCTTGACGTTGCATCCGGGGTTTTAACGGTGCCTGATGCTCGTATATGGCTTGGGGCCGACTTGCCGACATTGACGCGATCAGTGTTGCGCGTGCCGCCGCAATATCCATGAATGAACCGTCGATTGCCAGTATCTTCGGCGTGCCCAAGCGATCTGAGACAAATGCTTATGCCCGATATTCGGTCTCTCCTACCTCTGAGCGGACGGACGCGCGCACATTCAGGCTAGCCCTAAAGGCGACCATCAAGCAATCGTCATTATCCGAGCGCGGCCACCATGCTTCATAGGTTTGACCACGATCTGATCCCCTAGGCGATCGAACATAATATCGACCTTGTCCAGACCGATGCCCAAATCCCTGATCGTAAGGCTCTGGAGAAAAAGCGGCAGCATCGGTTGGTGAAAGGATATCTGCGCCGCCGGAACATCGAACCTTAGCCCTAGGCTCGACTGGATGAGGGCGAGCGGCGCCGCCGCCGACCAGGCCTGCGGACTGCAGGCCACCGGATAAAAGGTCGGCCCCTGCGACCGGCGGCGCGGAAAGCCGCAGAAAAGTTCAGGGAGACGCATCATGTCGACATAGGTGGCGGCGGCGAAAAGCCCCTCGAAGATCTGGGCGGCTTCCCGCTGGTAGCCGTAGCGCGCGAAGCCGCCGGCAATCAATGCATTGTCGTGCGGCCAGATCGACCCATTATGATAGCTCATTGGATTATAGCGCTTTTCAGTCGAGGCGATAGTGCGCACGCCCCATCCGGAGAAGGAGGCGGGCCCCATCAACGTGCGCACGACGGCCTCCACCCGCTCTTCGCGCGCAAGTCCGGTATAGAGGACATGGCCGGCATTGGAGGACCGCACGCGGCAGGGCATCTTGTCGCCATCGAGCGCGAGGACATAGGTGCCCAGCGCCGCGTCGAAGAACGCGGCATCGAACCTATCGCGCAGCCGCGCCGCGCGATCCCGATAGTCAGCCGCGCGTGCATGGTCGCCGATCGCGTTGAACAGCGCCTCAGCTGCCTGCCACGCGCCATAGACATAGGCCTGCACCTCCGCGAGGGCGATCGGACCGCGCGCGAGCGTGCCGTCGGCGTGGAAGATGGAATCATGGCTATCCTTCCATCCTTGATTTTGAAGGCCCTGGTCGGTCAGGCGGCCATATTCGACGAAGCCGTCGCCGTCGCGATCGCCATGTGTGTCGATCCAGTTCAGGGCCGCTTCTATATGCGGCAGGATCGTCGTCAGGTAAGCAACGTCGCCGGTCCGCTCCAGGTAAGCGCCCGCCAGCATCACGAACAGGGGCGTGGAATCGATGCTGCCATAATAATGGCGGAACGGCACCTCTCCCAGTTCCGCCATTTCGCCATGGCGCACCTCGTGCAATATCTTGCCAGGTTCCGCGTCGGCCGTCGGATCGAAGCTGGTGGCCTGATGCGCGGCGAGATAGCCCAGCACGCCGCGGCTGATCGCCGGATCCATCCATAGGGTTTCGAGCGCGGTGATGATCGCGTCGCGGCCGAACACCGTGCTGAACCAGGGAATGCCCGCATAAGGATAAGGGCCATATTCGGTATCGGTCGATAGCATGGATATATCAGCGACCGACCGGCGGGCGACCTCGTTAAACAGGTCGTTCGACGAGTGCAGTGTCGCGCCGCGCTTGCGCGCCGCCCGCAGCGCCTCCATCGCCTCGCGCAGGGACTTGAGGAACTGCTTGGGGAGCGCGTCTGTCGCCCCTGTCTGTTTGCAGCAGATGCGGGTAAAGAGCGCGCAACGGTCGCCGGGCGGCACGGTGATGTGGAACAGCGCATGGCTGTCGGTCAACTCGTCCGGCATCGGATCGAAATGCAAGTGCGTTTGCCGCTCGCGCTCGTCACGCCCTAGATAGCCTAGCAGGACATCGGACGGACCGATCTGCGGTTCGCGCATTCTCCCGCGGCGCAGGCGCGTCATGCCGCGTATCTCGAATAGATCGGCGAAGTCCGCCGCGAAACTGAAGTCGATACTGACTTGCCGCGTTTCCGTGTCGAAGTTGCGGATGGTGACGCGCTCGTACAATGCGTCCTTCCACAAAAAACGCGTGCGACGCAGGTGGATGAGGTCATGTTCCACGGCCACTCGGCCATCTTCCCCGATGAAATCGGGATTGGCGAGATCGCAGGTCAACATCGCATTGTCGTCGCGCAGCGCGGAACTGAGCAGGATCGGCCGCATTGCGTTGATTGTGAGATAGAGGTGCGAGAGATGCCGGGTATCGCGATGATAGAGCCCCTCCGGACTGCCGGGGCCGGAAATGGCGTCGCCGCTATGATCGAACACGGCAAAACTGTCGCCATGTTTAAGCGTTCGCGGCCTGCGCTCGTGGAGCGAGGCCGTCGCCGGGATGAAGAACTGGGTCTGCGCCTGGGACAGCGCTTGCCCTCCGGCAATACCAGGCATGTCGGGCTGAGGCTGGCTCAGGGTCATGGCGTTTCCTATGCGACGATCTGCAGTTCGGCTTCCACGCCTCGCTGGCGACGCAGCCGTGCGGCGTCGGTACGGGCGCCCGGTAGACCATGATACAGGGCAACATAGTCCGTCGCCATCCGCCGCGCCGTGAAACGTGCGTCGAATGCGCCACGTACCAGCCGCCGGTCGAGATCGGGCAGCGCCGCAACAGCGTCGACCGCTTCGTCTTCGCTCTGGACAATGAAGCCGGACACGCCATGCTCGATCACTTCCGGCACGGATCCGCAGCGGAAGGCGATGACCGGCGTGGCGCACGCCATCGCCTCGATCATCACGAGTCCGAACGGCTCGGGCCAGTCGATCGGAAACAGCAGCGCGGCTGCTTGGCCGAGGAAGTGAACCTTCTGCTGTTCGTTGATTTCACCTATGAATTCCACATTGGGATAATGGTCCACCAGCGACGCGATTTCCTGCTCCCAATATCCGCGATCGACGGCATCGATCTTGGCGGCGATCTTGAGTTTAAGGCCAGAGCGCGCCGCAATCCGGATCGCGCGATCCGGCCGCTTTTCCGGCGAGATGCGCCCGAGAAAAGCGAGATAATCCTCGCCCGCACCCAGGCGCGGAGCCAGCAGGTCTGCGGGCAGGCCATGATAGATGGTCCCGCCCCAATTGACCGGGGGCATGGGCAGACGCTGATGATCGGAGATCGACACCAGGCTGTGGTCGGCAAAGGTGCTGTAGAATGGCGGTAGATCGGGCAGGTCAAGCCGACCGTGCAGCGTGGTTACCGTGCGCCCAATGAAATCCTGCACCATCGGCAGGTGCAACATGTCGATATGGAAATGCAGGGCGTCGAACTCGTCGGCACGGCGTCGAACCTGCTCCAGCATCATCATATGATAGGGAATGGTATCGACCACAGCGGGGTTGAGGCGCAACGCCATGTCCGTGATCGGCACCAACTTGGCGCTAGTCTGCGAATCACCGCTGGCGAACAGGGTGACATCGTGACCTTGGCGAACCAGTTCTTCGGTCAGATAAGACACAATACGCTCGGTGCCACCATAAAGCTTTGGGGGCACGCTTTCAGCTAACGGGGCGATTTGCGCAATCTTCATACAGACTTCCTCTCAAACGAGTGGAGCCTCCCTCCCCCCATCTGCGGCAGGCTGCACCGCTACAAGCATTTAAATGCGCGGGAGTTTCATGAACGGAAATATTCTGTCTCATTTCTTCGTCACCCATCTGGGGATTATTATAAATGACCGAGCAAGCCGCCGTTTTTGCAGCCTTTGGAACGCGAAGCGGCTGGTCTGCACTTGAGAAACTTAAATCAGCTGCCGAACGGCCAATAAGGGTCGAAAGTGGTGAAAATCCGGCCTTGCGTTGATTGCACTGTCCGGATTCCGTGGCCCTGTCGTTGGGAGACAAGCTTATGATGGGTGATCGGGCAGTGATGCAGGAGACGCTGTTTTAGGGCTTCAGCTTGGAAGACCATGTTCCCCATAGCCATCTGTTGCGGGCGATAGACAGGATTGTCGATCTCGACGGCATCCGGGAAAAGCTGCGGCCATTCTGCAACGAGACAGGCCGCCCCTCGATCGATCCAGAACTGATGATCTAGATTTTGCTCTTCGGCTATTGCATTGGGATCCGGTCGGACCGGCGGTTGTGTGAGAAAGTGCATGTCAACCTGGCCTATCGCTGGTTCTGCCGCCTAGGTCTCGACGAAGGCGTGCCCTGGTCTCTCGGCATTCGCAGAACCGGCAGGGCCACTTTCGGGATAGCGATCTGTTGTCGGAGTTGTTCGAGATGTCCGTCTCGCGCTGCATTCAGGAAGGTCTGGTCGGTGGCGAAGACTTTGCCGTTGATGCCAGCCTGATCAAGGCCGGGCCGACCACGCAAGCGGCATTCGCCAACTCCCGAGACGGACGAATTTCTCTACCCTTTGGTCGCCTGGAGATCAGTCAGCTCTGAGGGCTGCAGCTCATAGTGAAGCTGCTCCATGCCACATTGCCTCGGCACCTTGTCCGGCCGCCATCTCATGAGCGCGGTACCATGTCGAAACCGCTCACCGGTGACCTGGTCGTATCGGACCTCGACCACCAGTTCGGGGGCGAGTGGATGCCAGAGGCTCTCTTTGCCATCGGTCCAGCGGCTCGGGCCGCCTGGCGCCTTGCCGGTAAAGCCGGGTTCCGCGATCAGCGCCTCAAGCCTTTTGGTCAGTGCTGCCTTGTCTTCGTCAGCGAGCGCGGAGGTGAAGCCGACATGATTGAGGAGCCCTGTATCATCGTAGAGGCCAAGCAGCAAAGAGGCGACCTCGGAACCATTTTTGCTTCGCCGGAACCCACCCACGACGCAATCAGCCGTGCGATGTTGCTTTATCTTGCGCATCGCGCGCTCGCCCGGCCCGTACGGTACGCTTAATGGCTTGGCGATAACGCCGTCGAGCGCGCCGCCACTGTTTTCAAGCCACAACATTGCCTGGCGCTCATCCGTTGTCGCAGGCGAGAGCAGCAAGGTCGAATTGACCTCGGCAGCGTGGAAGCGCTCGATCGCCGTACGCCGCTCCTCGAGGGGTGCATCGACCATGTCTCTGCCGCCCAGCGCCAGGCAGTCGAACAACATCAACTTGGCGGGCGTCTCGACGGACAGTCGAGCGATGCGGCTTTGTGCTGGATGAAGTCGGTCCTGCAGCGCATCAAATGACAATATCTCGCCGATTGGGAGGATCAGTTCGCCATCGACGACGAAGTCGCGTTCATGCGTAGCCGCCAGCACGGCCACGATCTCGGGGAAGTAGCGGGCGAGGCTCTTTCCCGACTTCGACATGATCTCGATTGCGTCGCCCCAGCGTGAAGCAATAGCGCGGAAGCCATCCCATTTCGGCTCATATTGCCACCCTGGGCCTGCTGGCAACGCGCCCACGAGCTTCGCTTCCATGGGCAGCGTGGCGGCGAGGGGATGGGACTTGGACATAGACTTCCCCTCGCCGAATCGTCAGCTTTTCAGATGAGCTTCGACGGCGGAAGCGCTGTTGCCGACTGCGTCGACCGCCTTTTGCAGGGCCTCGCGGTCGACCCCGAACTTGTCGGTCCAGTATGCGACCTCATAATCCTCGCCCATCGCTATCCGCGAACTGTCCGCTGGTGAGCGCAGTGTCTTGTCGTCGGCCATCTTGTCCTCCTCTTCGATTGCAGCTTCCCAACGCGTTGTGTTGTCGTCCGTTGCACCAATCACGAGACTATTTCCCGGGGAGGGCTGTGCGTTGGAACGGGCATAGCGGCCGAGGGTTGAGGCACGCAATGACATAGGAGACGATCATGGCTGCACGACCCTATTGGCGAGGCCAGATCCGGCTCGCGCTTGTTTCGATCCCGGTCGAGATTTACTCGGCTACCAAGAGCGGGGCGACGATTGCCTTCAACCAGATCCACGAGCCTTCGGGCAAGCGCATCAAATATGAAAAGGTCGTGCCCGGCATCGGCCCGGTCGACGTCGAGGACATCGTCAAGGGCTTCGAATATGCCAAGGGCGAATATGTCCTCCTCGACGAGAAAGAGATCGAAGGCGTGAAGCTCGAGAGCAAGAAAACGCTCGAGCTTACCCAGTTCGTCGATAGCCATGAAATCGACGCTATCTATTTCGAGAAGCCATATTATGTCGTGCCCGCCGACGATCTGGCCGAAGAAGCCTTCATCGTCCTGCGTGAAGCGCTTCGCCGCAGTCACAAGATTGGCCTTGGGCAACTGGCGATGCGCGGCCGAGAATATGTGGTCAGCATAAAAGCCTGTGGCCGTGGCCTAGGCGGCGTGGACAAATTTGAGCCAGTATCTGGCGGTGGCGAGATGGACCATGCCGAGGAAGCTATTGGCCAGTTGGTCGTAGCGGGTTGCGATGGCACGGTTGATTTTGAGGTGCCCGAACATACGCTCGATGCGGTTGCGCTGCTTGTAGAGCGTTCGGTCATGCTCGATCTTCACCCTGCGGTTTGAGCGGCCCGGAATTACGGGCTCTATCTGCCGTTTGGCGAGGTCGGCACGGATTGCGTCGGCATCGTAGCCCTTGTCGGCCAACAGTGCATCAGGTGCGCGTTCTGGCAGGCCGATCAAGGCATCATATGCCTTGCAATCCGCCACTTCACCGCCCGTCAGGATGAAGGCGAGTGGTCGTCCGAGGGCATCAGCCAAGCAGTGAAGCTTACTTGTGAACCCGCCCCGCGAGCGGCCAAGAGCGCGTCGATGAGTCCCCCTTTTCCGCCCGCTGCCGAGACGTGGGCGCGAACGGTGGTGCTGTCGATGCTGTAGTGGCCGCTGTCCGCCATGATCTCGGCCAGCGTCACGGCGACCGCCTCCCAGACCCCGGCCTCGCTCCACCGCCGGAATCGTCGATAGATGGTGTTCCAACTGCCATATTTAGGCGGCACGTCACGCCACGGAGCGCCGCAACGAAGTCGCCAGAGGATGCCATTGATGATGGAGCGGTTCTGTTCGGGCGGCCTGCCTCGACCACGGTTTTCAGGCTCGATGGGCAACAAGGCCTTCAGAACGCGCCATTCTGATTCAGTGAGATCGCCCCTGCTCAAGCCTGCCTCCAAAAAGCAGCCTTGAATCAATCCGCCTGCGCTACGTCAATCGTCTTCGCTGATGGCCGACACCTACAGCGCGGGATCGATAGCAAACCGGACCGGTAGGCGATAAGCTATTTATATGGGAACGCTGAAACTCGAAGATCGCACTGCGGAATACCAGTGGGCAACCGACGTAAACTTCGACGGCATACGTCTGGAGGTGCTCTCAAGCGACGGAACTACACTCTTCGACATCAGCATACCGGATGACGGTCACATCACCGTCAACACCTTCGGCAAGGAAGTTGCCGCAAACCTGATCGAGGCCGCAGTCGAGATCGCCCGTCAGCCGCGATAAGCTCACGCCCGCCAATTTGTCCACGCCGCCTAGTCATGGAAACGCTGCGCTATGCCGATGAGGTCAACAAGGCTGCGAGCTATTTCCGCGAGATTGGCGACGCTGATCCCGATGAGGAACTGCTCGATCTCGCCACCACATTGATCGACAAGAAGACCGGAAGGTTCGATGCGAGCGAGTTCCACGACCGTTATGTCGATGCGCTCAAGGATCTCATCGAACGCAAAAAGAAAGGCAAGACGCTCAACATCGATGAAGATAGCGAGGTCGGCTCAGATCCGCGCGGTAGCAACGTGGTCGACCTGATGGCGGCCCTCAAAAAGTCGATTGGTCCGGCAAGCGGTGGTGGTGCAGGCAAGGCACCGGCCAAGAAGCCAGCAGCCAAAGCTGCTGCGAAGTCCGAGAAGAAGCCGGCGGAGAAAGCGCCTGCCAAGGCGCCCGCAAAAAAGCGGGCCTAAAAGCATGGCAGATCCGGTTCGAGCGTCGAGCAACGACGATGACGATGCCGCCTTCGCAGAGGGCGCCATCACCTTGTGGAGTAATTTGCTTGCGCTGATGGGCACCCATCTCCTTGAGGCGGGGACACCGCGCCAGGAAGTGCTCGATATGCTGACGATGCTGCATGAGACCAATGAGGAAACGATCCGCTCGCCTCGCGCACGCGCGATCGCCGGACGCCACCTCATGTCGGTCTATCGGGTACTCGGCGAAGCCTGACGTCAGTCAAGCGTTTGGCCCGAATCGCCGTCGTTCCGGATCGCGGCAGCACTGGAAACGCCCTTTGATCTGGTCGTTGAAGAAGGCACCTGCAGAAGTCGCCTTGCATAAAGCCTCGAAGATCGCGGCAGGCACGCCATAATAGACGTATTTGCCCGTTTGTCGAAACGAAACGCTCAAGACACCCGCATCGTCATCGAAAGTGACACGTTCGATCATTGAGGAGGTCTTGAGACGGCAGGCGCGCATGTCCGCCCAGCGTCTGGTGGACTCTGCCGTTCCATCCCGTGCGCCCAGGCGAATCCGCTGCGCGCCCAAGCGTGTCCAGCAATGCGTGTAGCCTTAGACCAGCCTGTTTTGAACTGTCGTTTCGATTGCGGGTTATGGAGGGATGCCCGAGGAGACTATCGATCAGAAACTGCGTGAGATGGCGGAACACCGCGGCTTCAAGCTTGTCAAATCCCGGAAGCGCAAGCCTGGGACGGGAGACTTCGGCAAGTTCGGGCTGACGCAGGGGGACGGCAAGCCGTTGCTGGGAATGGGCAAGGACGGGCTGACGGCCTCGGCCGACGATATCGAAGCCTATCTGCGCAAGGGGTCTGTGAGCACCTGGAAAGCTTCGGCGCAAAGCGCGCCGGCCCGCGTCGTGCCTGCGGAGAAGCCAAAAAGGGATGTCAGGACAAATGACGATACCGAAGGTCCGTCGGTCATACGGCCCCGCAGCCGGCACGCCGACGCTCGAAACGCCGGCGTCAGGCAGGCGGCACCCGAAAGTCGAAAGGCCCAACCAGCAGACGAACCTAAGCCCAGCGCCAAGCGGGTCAGCCGAACGTTTACCGGTCGCAAATCCGCGCCGCCAGAAGCTAGGCCCCACGCGCGCGTAACTGCCCAGCCTGCGCCCGCGCCTGTACCAGCTCCGCAGTTGCACGTTCGCGCCGCGAAGCCTGCCGATGCTGCAGCATTGGCGAAGCTTCTTGCGCAACTGGCTCATGTTGAGATCGACGAACCTGGCATAGTGCGCAGTCTCGAGGCGGCGCGCAAGTCCAGCGGCGGCATGGTGGTTGCCGAATGGGGCACGCTGGTCGGCTGCTGCGCTTGGGCTCTGATCCCCACGATCCAATATGGGCTGATCGGCCGGATCACCCTGATCATGATCGACGAAGATCACCGCCGCCGCGGCATTGGGACGAATTTGATCGAGGCTGCTTCTGCCGTGATTGGCGAGGCGGGTTGCACGCGGATGGAGGCGATCAGCGATATCGAGATCAGAAACGCCCATGGTTTCTTCCGGGCCCTGAAGTTCGAGCAGACCAGCTATCGTTTTGCAAAGCCGCTCGATAGGGACAGCTAAAGGGACTGGAACGAGTCCGCGGTCCTACGGATTGAGGCGTAGAGGGAACGGACGCATCAGCATGACCAGGACACAGACCAAGTCGGCAGACGAGAGCCTTGCGATCTATCGGGCCAAGCGAGACTTTGGGCGGACCGCCGAGCCTTCAGGTGCGAAGCTTCCCAGCACCGGCAACGGCTTCGTCGTCCAGAAGCATGCGGCGACACGTCTTCATTATGATTTCCGGCTTGAGCTCGATGGCGTGCTCGTCAGCTGGGCCATCACACGCGGTCCAAGCGTCAATCCGGACGATAAGCGCCTTGCCGTGCGGACCGAGGACCATCCGCTCGATTACGCCCGCTTCGAAGGCACGATTCCCAAAGGCGAATATGGCGGCGGAACCGTCATGCTCTGGGACAATGGCACCTGGGAATCGATACCGGGCAAGGATCCCCGAGAGACGCTGCCCGAAGGTCACTTGCATTTCATCCTGCACGGCCGCCGCATGGCTGGCGAATGGATCCTGTTCCGCCTCAAGCCTCGGGGAAAGGAGAAGGGGGAAAATTGGATCCTGCGCAAGGTGAACGATGCTTTCGCCGGCGGCTCGGACGATCTGGTCGGCATCCATTTGACCAGCGTCGACACCGGGCGCACCATGGACGAGATCGCCACCGGCAAAGCCGTGCCGAAGCGGAAGGGCGCGAAGCCTGCCGCCTCACCGTCAGCCGCTTCGGCCAAGCCCTTTGGGAAGCGCAAAAAGGCGGGCACGCCGCCTCCGTTTCAGCCGGTGCAGCTCGCGGCGCTGGTCGATCATGTGCCTTCGGGCGACCGATGGATCCATGAACTTAAATATGATGGCTATCGCACGCTGCTGGCGATCGGCGGCGGGGAGGGGAGGGCCTATACCCGTTCGGGTCTCGACTGGTCGGATCGTTTCGCTGGACTGATCGGAGACGCCGTCACCCTGGACGTGGCAAGCGCGCTGATCGATGGCGAGGCCGTGGTGATCATGCCCGATGGGCGCACCAGCTTTCAGGCCCTGCAGGCGGCGCTCAAGGGTGATCCGGGCAAAATTGACTATGTCGCATTCGACCTACTCGAGCTTGACGGCGAGGATCTCACGCAGCGACCGCTTCTTGAACGCAAGGAGATGCTAGCGGCGCTGATCGGTGAGGGCAGGGGCCATCTGCGCTACTCTGATCATATCGTCGGACGCGGCGAGGAGCTGTTCAAAAGCTTCTGCGGCGCGGGGCTGGAGGGCGTCATCTCCAAGCGTGTCGATGCGCGCTATTCCGGCTCGCGGTCCGGCTCCTGGGTGAAGACCAAATGCATCCGGCGACAGGAGTTCGTGATCTTGGGCTGGACGCCTTCGGACAAGCAGCGCGGCTTTCGTTCGCTGCTGCTGGGCGTCAACGAGAAGGGCAAGCTGCGCTTCGCTGGCAAGGTCGGTACCGGCTTTACCGGCGACGAGATCGAGCGTCTGATGGATTTGATGGCGCCGCTCGAACAAAAGACCGCGACGGTCGAAGCGCCGCGCGCCGCCGTACGTGGGGCACATTGGATCAAGCCGAAGCTGGTCGCCGAGGTCGCCTATATCGAGTTCACGGACGAAGGTGTGTTGCGACACTCGAGTTATCTGGGTTTGCGCGAGGACAAGAAGCCCGAGGCCGTGGTGTTGGAGATTGAAGCCCCGGTTGCGACAACCGCAAATCCTGCCGCAACCAGCGGCGTCAAGATCAGCAACCGGGATCGCATGATCTTCCCCGAGGGCAAGCTCACCAAAGGCGAACTGGCCGACTATTATGAGGCGGTTGCGCAGATCATGCTGCCTTGGGCAGGAAGCCGACCGATCAGCCTGGTCCGCTGCCCCCAGGGTCGCGACAAGAAATGCTTCTTCCAGAAGCATGACGCCGGCAGCTTCGGCGATGACGTCAAGCAGGTCGGAATATTGGAGAAGGACGGGCATCAGGAACCCTATCTTTTCGTCGACACACCGGCGGGGCTCCTCACCTGCGTACAGATGGGCACTATCGAGTTCCATGGCTGGGGCGCGCGTATCGAGGATGTTGAGAAGGCCGATCGCCTGGTATTCGACCTCGATCCCGATGAAGGCCTCGATTTCAAGGATGTCGTCTCCGCCGCCTTCCATCTTCAGGATGTCTTGGGGCAGATGGGACTCGTCACCTTTCCGATGGTCACCGGGGGCAAGGGCGTGCATGTGATCGCGCCGCTGACGCCGACGGCGGAATGGCCGCAGGTCAAGGATTTCGCGCATCGCTTTGCCATGGCGCTCGCGCAGGCCGATCCCCAAAGATTCACCGCTGCCCTTGCAAAGGCCAAGCGCACGGGCAAGATCTTCATCGATTATCTGCGCAATCAGCGCGGCGCGACGGCCGTCATGCCCTACAGCGCGCGCTCCCGGCCCTTTGCGCCGATCGCAGTGCCGCTGACATGGGAAGAACTGCGCGATCTCGACACCCCCAACCATTGGCATATCGGCGACGCGCCTGAGATGTTGAAGCGCGCGGCATCGAAGAATCTGGCGCATTGGGGTCGGACCGATCAGATCCTGCCGGACCTGTGACGGCGTGAGCATGAAGATCGCCACCTACAATGTGAATGGGGTCAACGGCCGCTTGCCAGTCCTGTTGCGGTGGCTTGAAGAAGCCGCGCCGGACATTGTCGTTCTCCAGGAATTGAAGGCGCCGCAGGAAAAATTTCCGCAAAGCGCTATCCGCGATCTGGGCTACCAGTCGATCTGGCATGGCCAGAAGAGCTGGAATGGCGTCGCTATCCTGAGCCGCGTCGGCGAAATTCATGAAACCCGGCGCGGCCTCCCCGGTGACCCGGATGCTGCGCAGAGCCGCTATATCGAAGCGGCGGTCAACGGCATCCTTATAGGCGGTCTCTATCTTCCCAATGGCAACCCCCGGCCTGGGCCCAAATTCGAATATAAGCTCGCTTGGTTCGATCGATTGATCGAGCATGCAGCAGGACTGCTCGAGTCCGGTCTGCCCGTCCTGCTGGCAGGCGACTTCAACGTCATGCCGACCGAACGCGACGTCTACAAACCCGAGCGCTGGCTGGATGATGCCCTGTTCGCCCCCGAGGTGCGTGACGCTTTTTTCCGGCTGACGGGGCAAGGCTGGACCGACGCCCTACGGACAATCCATCCCGACGAGACGATCTACACCTTCTGGGATTATTTTCGGAACGCCTATGGCCGTAACGCAGGTTTGCGCATCGACCACCTACTGCTTAGCCCGGCTCTCGCCGACCGTTTGATGAACGCGCAGGTGGATGCGGATGTGCGCGGGTGGGATAAGACCAGTGATCATGCGCCAGTCTGGATCTCTCTAGCTGATGGCACCGTGCGTAAACGCCGTCAGGCCAAGGTCGCGAACCAGCCCGCATAGGGCGTGTTGTGCACCATGTGCCCATTATAGGCGCGTGCGTCATTGCCCCACCAGACCGGACCGCGCTCGCCAAGCGCTCGCCTGGCAGGAAATAGCGCGATCGCAGTAGCGCAACATCAGGGCAATGCGCTTATGACGGCGCATCTGGCTAACAGTGCTATCAAACTGAGAAGCTGATGTGGGATACCGTAATGCTCTTCACTAGTCGGCCACCGACTTACTCCATCGCCTCGTCAGCGATAGCGAGGCCCGATAGCCCGGTCCTGATGTCGCCGGCTTTCAGGCGAGATACCAAAGCCTGCCCATCTTTCAGCCCGGCCGCCCATCTGCGCCGGACCGATTCTGACGAGAAATCCATGGCCTTTCCTGCCACCTCCGCGCCCTGGTCAGTATAGCTCAGTCGCACAAGCGTCACCGGAGGAAGGCTTCCGTCCTTCTGACTATCTGCCTCATATCGGCGCTTCCAATGCTCCATGGTTCGCCGCGACTGGGCGGCAAATACGAGATCCTGCATGCGTCCGGCGACGTCGCCCAGCGTCTTGGGGCGCCCGCTTGTGAGTGGCAGAAGATCGACGGCGATGCAGAGCAGAGGCGCACAGCTGTGTTCCCCCAGAACCGGATCGAGCGGCAGGTTGGAGGACAGGCCGCCATCGACAAAGGCACGGCCATCGATTTCGATCGCGGGAAAAGCGGTCAGCAGCGCGGCGCTGGCGCGAATATGATCGGGCTTTACGCGCTGATGCCGTGTATCGAATATGACTTCTTCACCGGTTTCGATGTCGACGGCGAGCGCTGCATAGCGAACGCTTCCAGACTGGAGCAGATCGAAGTCAATCAGCCGTTCCAGCGTCTTTCCCAGCGGAGCACTTTCATAAAGCGATGGAGACCCCGCGCAGACATCGGGCAACCACCAGGATCCAAGTGGGCCGAGCGGCGCAAATATGCCTGGGCGGCCGACCGCCATCGTCCACATGACGGACATGGTGCGACGCATGGTTTCTGGCATCCAGCCCAGCGAAGCTGGGCTCGAACCTGGCCCAGCGGGCTGCCAAAGCGCGCGAAGCCGATCCAGTCTGTCTTCGCGGCGATTGCCGGCGATGATGGCCCCGGTGATCGCGCCGATCGAAGCACCGACGACCCAGTCAGGCTGAATCCCGCTCTCGTGCAACGCCTCATAGACCCCGGCATGATAGGCCCCCAGTGCGTTGCCACCGCTCAGGACGAGCGCAATCTGATAGTCCGGCATGGCGCTTGGCTTTCTCAACTTCCAGCTGCGCGGGCCGTCTTTGGCCGAGATCGCCGGACAGGGCCTGTGCTGTTAAAGGGAGATCGATCCAGGCGGTATGTCTGCTTCTTCCCCTGCAGCTTCCGTACCCTGGCGATCGGGCTCATGCTCCTGGTTCGCCAGCGAGCCTGTCGGTGGCGATCGACCACCGCCCGCATCGTCGTCGTCATAATCTTCATTGCCGCCGCTGGTGCCCCCGGCACCCGCGCCACTGCCAACGACAGCGCCCGTGCCTGGCTGGGCCCGTCTGCCGCGTTCGTGATCGGACTGCGTCGTGAAGGGCGTTTTCGCGCCATCCGCGTCCCTGATCGCTTCGCCGCCATGATAGACAGGGGGCGCGAATGGCTTGCTCTCGTCCTTGGCCATAATCATTTCCATTCGATGGGTGGGTGTGGGTCTTCAGACAGCCATGCCTGTTTCCGATCATTATCAGGATACAACTGCCGGGGCGCTGCGGCAGACCCATTGCCTGCAAAAGATAATCTCTGGCCGAACATCGGCGCAGACAGATAAAGAGGTGCGTTACGTTACGCCACCTCTGACTGCGGTCCTTTCGCGTCCTGCGGATATTTTAGTCAGGAATATCCTCCCCAAAATATCGAGTGCCGATCTGCCCAATGCGAACCGGCACTAGTTCTCTCTCCGCTACCGATTAGTTTCCGTTGATAACCTTCTCCCGCTCGGCCAGAGCCACGCTGAGGCCTATAATCGCTAATATGCATGTGCGCTTCATGACCTTCCCCTTGTGAGGAATAGAAACCGCGCAGTGCTGATTTAGCTCCGTCACGTGTCGGAAGCGGGTTCCTCGCAGCCGCGCGCGCAGACGGTGTCAGATGCCCGCGGTAGTCGGCTGACGCCATAGACAGCCAAATATAAGGAATGGCGAGATAGCGCTGTTCCGATGCCTGGAGCAAATGTGACACTCGGGAGTCATGCCTCTACGAGCAAGAAAATGAGGGGTACGATATGGCGTCTTTGTTCGAAGAAGTCGGAGAGGTGAGGGGGCAGGGGGACGGATCGGCTTTCGCCTTGTCGATGCGAATGTTTTTCAAACATCCAGCTATGGTGGGCTCGGGCTTTCCGGCCAGCCGCTGGATGGTCCGCACCATGCTTGCTCCACTCGACTGGAGGGCTATCCGTACCTTCGTAGAATATGGACCGGGTGCCGGCGCGTTCACGCGTGCTATTCTCGACCGTCTTGCGCCGGATGCCAAGTTGGTCGCGATCGACACAAGCCCAGACTTTGTCGCCCATCTCAAGGCCTCGATCACGGATCGGCGCCTATATGCAGTCACCGGTTCGGCTTCCAGCGTCGAGGCGATCTTATCGAAACTAGGACTGCAGCAAGCAGACTGCATTCTTTCCGGGTTGCCGTTTTCGACGATTTCGGGCGAAGAGGCTGGAAAGATCATGCTTGCGACCCACGCCGCGCTTCGGCCGGCTGGCCAGTTCTGCGCCTATCAGATGCGGCGAGCTGTCGAGCCGCTCTTACGGAGTCACTTTTCTACTGTCTGGCGCTCTTACGAATGGCGTAACATTCCTCCCTGTCATTTATATTGGGCCAAGCGCGAGAATGTCGCGGACGGCCGTGAGCCAAAGCCAACACTGCCGGAAAGGCCAGCCGGCGAGCCAAACATCTTGCATTGCCAAAACTGATATAGGCTAAAATGGGGATAGCGAGCCCGCAAGGCCCGCGAGATCGGATCAAGCCATGGCGACGGGAAAGATATGCTGAACTTATCTGAGCGACAGGCTCGCCCGTTCCCGCTGCGGGGGCATTATCAAGCCTCTCATCGGGGATGGGATATGCTCGTGCCTTGGTTGGTGGGTACCATCGTTGCATGCTGGCTTTACTTTGGCCGCTCCATCTTGATTCCGATAATTCTCGCTATCCTCCTTTCATTTCTGCTTGCGCCGGTGGTCGCTATCATCCGTCGGTCAGGGCTGCCGCGTACGCCCTCGGTGATATTTGCCGTCCTGATTGCACTCTGCGGGATCGGCGTGACAGGAGCGGTCATCGTTAGCCAAGCATCGACGCTGAGTCAGGATGCCCCAGCTTATGCGGAACGGATTGCTGAAAAAGCGGCGAGAGTCCGCGCGGACGTACAAGGAAAATTCGGTTTTCTCACGCGGGAAACGCCAAGCGGCGGCAGCGGTCATCGCGCAGCGGAGCGGGCCCGTCAGCAAGGGGAGCGCGACCTCTCCGCACGGACTGACGCGGAGGTCATTCCGGTGGAGGTTCGTGATCCACCGCTCACTGCATTTCAAGAAATACAGACAATCGTCGTCCCGGCGCTCGCGCCGCTGGAAACCGTCCTGATCGTCGTTATCGTAACGATCTTCGTCCTGTTCCAGAAGGACGACCTGCGAGATCGCTTGATCCGCCTGATGGGGTCTTCTGATCTGCACCGCTCTACAATTGCGCTAGACGACGGTGCCACGCGGCTCAGCCGATATTTTCTGTCTCAGTTTTTCGTGAACTGCGGGTTCGGTATTATAATATGGTGCGGCCTATTCGTTCTTGGCATACCTTCGCCTGGTCTTTGGGGCATACTCGCGGCCCTGCTGCGATTTGTGCCGTACGTAGGATCGATCGTTGCAGCAGCGGGTCCCATTGCGATAGCGGCTGCTGTAGATCCGGGCTGGAGCTTGGCGACATACGTAGCGCTGCTATTTCTGATAGTGGAACCGATCATTGGCTATGCACTCGAGCCGATGATCTATGGCAGGTCGACCGGTCTCTCGCCCGTGTCGGTAGTCGTCGCCGCACTTTTCTGGACGTGGATCTGGGGTCCGATCGGACTTGTGCTTTCCATGCCATTGACACTGATGTTGGTCGTACTCGGTCGCCACGTCCCTGCATTCGCCTTCTTCGACATCATGCTTGGCGATCGACCCGCGCTGTCGCCAGCCGAAACTTTCTACCAACGCGCGCTCGGCGGCCACGCAGAAGAGGCGGTGGAACAGGCCGAGGTTCTTCTGGAGACGCGATCCCTCGCAACATATTATGAAGAGGTGGTTTTGCCTGGGTTGCGTCTCGCAGCAGCCGATGTTGATCGCGGAGCGGTCGAGCGATCCGCCATGCGGGCGATCTGCGATGCCGCGAAGGAGACGCTCGTCATGCTGGCTGACCATATCGACATCGACGCGCATGTAGCGGCCCCTGACGTTGCCACCGGTCCTGGAAAGTTGGAGCAAGGAGAAGTCATCTGCTTTCCCGGCGCGGGACCTTTAGACGCCGCCATTGCCATGATGGGCGCTCAATTGTTGCGTCGTGAAGGATATACAGTTCGCGAACAATCTCGTGACCGTTTGCGGGGCGAGGGCGGTGAAATACTCGATCTTGGCGACGCGGAGATCATTTGCATTCTTGGCCTATTTGACCCCCGAGCGGCGTCACGGATGAAGCGCGTCGCCGCTGCACTTGAAAACCGCTTTGCTTCAAGTCGGGTGATCATCGGCGTCGCGCGCAACGTCGAACCTGCCATTGGGATCGAAGATATCGATACAGCTTTGCCCAGGACATTTTCAGATGTGACGCATGCGATACAATTGGCGAGACTTGAGCTCGCTTCAGGTGCGGGAACCTGTGACAGTTAAGGGGCTCGAAAACGAATAATGAGCTTCCGCCGCTTAAACCTGCGCGCGTCTACTCGCGATGGCGGTCGTTCCTCGCTTGCGAACTTCGTCGCTCTTGACGTTTGCTTTTCGGGAAAGAACCTTAACGGCTCGTCCAGCATCAATTTGGCGGATCGATAGGCAGCGTCGGATGTTCGGCAGCAAAGGGGGAGCCTATGACCGGTCAGTCCACAACTCGCATTGCCAAACGCCTGAAGATATTTGAGCCTGCATTTATCCAATGTGGGCGTGCCAGCGCCCGCGTCCACTTGCTGGACCTCTCCTATACCGGCGCTCTCGTGCATGGTGGGCCGACCACGCCTCCGTCTGGCACGTTTCTCCAAATACACTGCAAAGATCTCGATATAGCCGCACGAGTGGCCTGGGTACGAGGCCCCAAATTTGGAGTAGCATTTCTCAAGCCTCTCCTTGTGGAGGAACTAGCAAAGATAATTGACATGGCCCCAACGGCTTCAATCGAGAAGCAGCGTACCGAACATGGGCGGTCGACAGCGCGGCCAGCGCTGACAGCTAATCTCGTAGCAAGGCTCGGGCGCGCGTGAGTTTCTCTGTCGATGGCGGGAGGAGGTGGCAAAACAGGTGAAGGAGCAGAGACCACAGATTGCAGGGCCAATGAGTCGGTGAGCTTGATGCTGCTGCGGCGCGGACGCCAGCTTGCCGGCGAACTTGGCTCGTCGGCATAAGAACCGAGCGGTCATCAGGGAGCAATGTTGCTCCTACCGGTGTTCCTCCTTAACAACATATAGAGGTATGGGGATCGTGATAGCTGCTGCGCGACAATGGACTGACGCTTACGCTTTTGCTTCTCTTCGCGGGCAGTATCCTTGGCCAGTGGTTTGCCGGCTGGCATGTCGCGCGTGAGGACGCGCTACCCCATCATCAGGCCGTCATGACGTTGGGCACCTATACGACCAGTCCGGAATTCATCTCCTCGGTTTTCGAGAATTGGGAAAGCGAATTCCTTCAAATGTCCGCCTATGTCGTGCTAACCGCCAGGCTCGTTCAGCGCGGTTCGTCCGAATCCAAGGATCCTTGAAGAGGGCGGTGATAAACCAGGCCAATAGAACGCCAGCGATTTGCTGAGCGTGGCGGTTTAAAAACCAGCCATTGGGTAGGTTGCTCCTTTTAAGGGAGGTGGCCGGGGATGTTTGCCGTGGAGAGCTACGCCGCCGTCCGGCACTTTGTTTTTGTTGAAGGTAACAGCCAGCGCGAGGCCGCGAAGGTTTTTGGACTGAGCCGCGAGACGATATCGAAGATGTGCCGGTTCTCGCTGCCGCCGGGCTACACGCGGACCAAGCCTGTGGCGAAGCCGAAGGCGGGGCCGCTGCTGCCAGTGATTGACGCGATTCTGGCAGCGGATCGCATTGCGCCTGTGAAGCAGCGGCACAGCGCCAAACGGATATTTGAACGTCTGCGCGACGAGCATGGCTTTGGCGGGGGCTACACCGTCGTAAAAGATTATGTCCGGCTGTGCCGGGCGCGTGGACGCGAGACGTTCGTGCCGCTGGCGCACCCGCCAGGACATGCTCAGGTAGATTTTGGCGAAGCGGTGGGCGTGATCGATGGTGTCCGCCGGAAGATGCACTTCTTCTGCATGGACCTGCCGCAATCGGATGCCTGCTTTGTGAAGGCCTATCCAGCGGAGACGACCGAGGCCTTTCTGGACGGGCATGTATCGGCGTTCGCCTTCTTCGGCGGTGTGCCGCTGTCGATCCTTTATGATAACACGAAGATCGCGGTTGCCAGGATCTGCGGCGATGGGAAGCGCGAGCGAACACGCGCATTCACCGGGCTCGTCAGCCATTATCTTTTTACCGATCGCTTTGGTCGGCCTGGAAAGGGGAACGACAAGGGGAAGGTGGAAGGCCTGGTCAAGCACGCCCGATCGCACTTCATGGTGCCGATCCCGCATGCGCCCAGCTTCGATGACTCCCGCGTTCGATCAGCCATTGGGGGGAAAAGCTTTCTCGGGGAGAGACGGGGCTGACGGTCGCTCCTGAGATTGACAGTAGGCGAAGTCCCCTTTCCACTTATACCCACTACATAGTGGAGGCTTCCATGCGCACGATCATGACTGGACCGATAGTTCTTCTGACTTTGTTCGCGCACGTAGCCTCTGCGTGATCTGCCCCCACCGAGTGGACCGATTGGTTTGTTAGTGCATTAAGCTCATCGCCGCCATATCCGGACGGAGGTGGAGCGAAGCGGAACCGGAGGCCGGATATGGCGGTGCCGCCGTTTCCGGGGCCGGTGGTCGATATCCAAGGCTACTGTGCGGGCGGACGGTGTTGTAATGCCGCCGCCATGCCTCGATCAGCACCCTGGCCTCGGCGAGGCTGTAAAAGATCTCGCCATTGAGCAGTTCGTCGCGAAGCGACCCGTTGAAGCTTTCATTATAGCCATTCTCCCATGGTGATCCCGGCGCGATGTAGAGGGTCTTCACGCCGATCTGCCCCAGCCATTTCTGGACGGCGGTCGCGATAAACTCGCTACCATTATCGGATCGTATATGCGCTGGCGGCCCACGCGAGATGAACAGGTCGGCCAGGGCCGCCAGAACATCCTCATGTTTGAGCTGCCGTGCAACGATGAGCGCCAGGCATTCCCTGCTGGCCTCGTCGATGATCGTCAGGATGCGGAACTTGCGGCCGTCATGGGTGCGCCCCTCGACGAAGTCGTAGGCCCATACGTGCCCCGGATACTCGGGCCGCAGCCGGATGCATGATCCGTCATTGAGCCATAGACGCCCGCGCTTTGGCTGGCGCTGCGGGACTTTCAGTCCCTCACGCCGCCATATCCGCTCGACACGTTTATGGTTCACCGTCCACCCCGCATGGCACAGCAACGCCGTGACCCGGCGATAGCCATAACGGCCATATTGCTTCGCCAAAGCGATGATATCCTCTGTCAGTGCCTGTTCGTCATCCGCCCCGCGTGGCATCTTGCGCTGTGTCGATCGATGCTGACCCAGCACCCGGCATATCCGTCGTTCGGACACCGGAAGCTCTCGTCGCACATGATCGATGCAGCGTCGCCGCCGCGCGGGGCTCAGAAGTTTCCCCGTGCAGCCTCCTGCAGGATCAGCTTGTCTAGGGTCAGGTCCGAGATCGCCCGGCGCAGCCGCTGGTTCTCCTTCTCCAGATCCTTCATCCGCCGCGCCTAATCGGTCTTCAGCCCGCCATACTCCTTGCGCCACCGATAATAGGTCTGCTCGCTGACCGCGATCCGCCGGCACGCCTCGGCAGTCGATGATCCCTGCGCCAGCACAATCTCCACTTCACGCAGCTTGCCGATGATCTCTTCCGGCTTGTGCTTCTTGCTCGGCATTCAATGTCCCTTTCATGGTCCAGACTATCATAGTCTCTGGGCCACTCAGCGGGGGGCAGATCATCTTGGCTCTAGAGATTACCCAAATTGTTATAGAGCCATAGATATCGATCAGCTTCGCAGGGCCGACATTCTTCTTCATGGGCTTGGCCGTGCTGAGGCGCGCTACACACTCTACTATGACGAAACCAACAATATACGGCGCC
The DNA here is from genome assembly GCF_028538045.1 of Sphingobium sp. AntQ-1. NCBI lineage: Bacteria > Pseudomonadati > Pseudomonadota > Alphaproteobacteria > Sphingomonadales > Sphingobiaceae > Sphingobium > Sphingobium sp. AntQ-1. Next base: position 578,546 of record NZ_CP117159.1, on the reverse strand, counting down.
GAGACATATTGGCTGGATAGGCCAGCATCGACGGTTGCCCTGCCGCCAGTAAAGCTGCCTTTGCCCCGGATGGCGATCGGCGGACAGTCGGTCGGCGCGTCCACCTTGATCCCTAAGCTACGCAACGCCGTCACGAGCGGGCCGATCGCCGCTTTTGCATATGGCTGTGACGTGTCACCACCACCGTTCATTCAACGAGCGCAGCGGCGGCGGTGAGGAAGCGGGTGGCCGTTCCCGCATTGCCAAGAAACAGAGGGGCTATCGACGCGTTGAGTCTGCCCTGGTTGGTGACGATAAAACTGGTGTCGTCGGGCTCTTCAACGCAAACTCCCATCGCTCTGAGAGCATCGCCATGTACCGGGTATCGTCGCTCTTCAACACGCCGGTGAGACGACTGGTCCCCTGCGACAGGGCTGTCTGAAGCAAGGCCCTATCGGTGATCGATTTCGAACCTGGTGGGGCTATTCTCCCCTTTAAAGGTCGTACAGGGGGCAGGAGAGTGAGTGAGTTTTTGATTGCATGGTTCATATGGCCCTACTGCCGCGATTGTCTCCATATGAGCAATCGTGATTGGACAAGCCGCTCGAATTTGCTGCCCGCGCCTGACCCTTGATCGAATTTGCTCATTGTCCCTCTACGCCTCATCCTCATCCGCTAAACACCGCCACACTCTGGCGTTCCTCGCGAGCAGTCTCCTGCGGCGCATTGAAACACCGTTCGACCCTCATGGCTCGGCGCATTCAACGCATCTTGGATGACGGAGCCTTTTGCACCTGGACGATGCAGGCCAATTGCTGGGCGAACAACATTTTGATGAACGGTGGCCCCCCTGACATTGCTCACCACCATTATGGGTGCACTAATTTTGTTTCGTGCGGTTCGAGCGCTAACGACGCGCGATTGGCACGCTTTGGGAAACCGAATTGCTTGCAACCTATAGGCAAGCGGCTGCCAAAGCCCGAGTTAACCACATGGTCCAATTCGGCGATCTAATTACGAGTACGGCGTGGAATATAGGGTAGGGTCCATCGACCAGGGACCGTCCCACACCATGTCCAAATGTGCCCTTTTCTTGTGCTGCAAGCTGTTGCTGACCCCTACCGTAAGATGTTGGCTACCTTGACGGACAAGGCTTCCATCGTAAAAGGCTTGGTTAGTAGCTCCATGCCGGGTTCAAGATGTCCATTACCTACCGCCGCATTCTCGGCATAGCCGGTGATGAACAACACTTTCAGACCAGGCCGAAGCGCGCGCGCCGCGTCCGCGACTTGCCGGCCGTTCATCCCGTTTGGCAAACCGACATCGGTTATGAGCAGATCAATTTTGGCGCCTGACTGCAGCACCTTGATTGCAGCCGCGCCATCTCCTGCGCCGATCACCATGTAGCCCTGCCCATCTAGCACTTCGTCGATCAGGTGCCTGATGGTTGCCTCGTCATCAACCACGAGCACCGTCTCACCGCTTGCCGTGGTGGGCTCAGCTAATATTGCATGGGTGGCACCGTCTGAAGCATCACCATGGTAGCGCGGCAGGTAGATGCAGACGGTCGTGCCCATGCCGACTTCCGAATAGATACGGACCTGTCCGCCCGACTGGCGGGCGAAACCGTATACCATGGAGAGGCCGAGACCAGTGCCCTGCCCGATCGGCTTGGTGGTGTAAAACGGCTCGAACGCCCGCTCGACCACCTGCGGCTCCATCCCGGTACCCGCATCGGTGACGCAGATCGACAGATATTCACCCGAAGTCATGTCGTGCTGGCGAGCTGCACGTTCATCGAGACGTTTGTTGGCGGCCTCAATGGTAATGCGTCCACCGGCAGGCATGGCGTCACGCGCGTTGATGCACAGGTTGAGCAACGCGCTCTCCAGCTGCGTGCTATCAATCATTGCCGGCCACAAGTCGGCATTGTCGATCACCTTCACCAACGCTTCGGGTCCGACCGTGCGCCTTAGCAAATCATCCATGCCGCGAATAAGGACATGGACATCGGTCGGCCTGGGATCGAGCGTTTGACGGCGGGAGAAAGCGAGCAAGCGCTGAGTTAACGAGGCCGCGCGACGGCCCGCTCCTTGTGCCGCCGAAATAAAGCGATCGAGATCGTCCGTGCGGCCACGCGCTACGCGCATCTGGAGCAGCTCAAGATTGCCCATCATTCCTGTCAGCAGATTGTTGAAGTCATGAGCTAAACCGCCCGTGAGCTGGCCAACGGCCTCCATCTTTTGGCTTTGCCGCAGCATCTCTTCGCGGTTCTGTTCTTCCGTGATATCGCGTCCCACGGTGTAGAATACGCCGCTGCCTGGAATAGTATCAGGGACCGCCGACCATGCGAAGGGGATGGCGGTGCCATCCGCCTTTAAAAGCCGCACTTGAAACTGATGGACCGGCTCCCCGCTCATGAGGGTCGTGACGACGTCCGCGGTGGTAGCGAGATCGTCAGGATGGATGATATCTGCAAAGGGACGGCTGGTCAGTTCATCCGTCGTCCGATCGAGCACGGATGTCCAGGCTGGATTGATTGCCTTCAGCCGACCATCGAAGGTTGCTACCCCGAAGAGATCCCGCGTCATTTCGAAGAGCCGGTTACGCGCTGCGGATGACAAGCGATCGGCAGCAACCTTATCAGTTGTCTCGGTACAGGCGCAAAACAGCCCCGCAACGTCCCCTGCCTCGCTGCGAACAGGTGTGTAGCTGAAAGCAAAGTGCGCCTCTCGATCGCGGCCGGGGCGATCGAGCTCAAGCGAAAGATCGGGCATGTGCACTGGCTCGCCTCGGTCCACGGCGTCGAACAGTGGTGTCAGCTCCTGCCGCACTTCAGGCCAAGCCTCGAAGAACGGAAGGCCCAGAGCGCGCGGATGCCGATCGGCTAGGATCGGCGCGTACCCGTCATTATAGAGCAATATGTGGTCGGAACCCCAGCCGATGAACATTGGCTGGTCGGCGGCGAGCAATACCCCCACGAGGGTCTTCAGCGGCTGCGGCCAGCGATCGGGCAGGCCGAGCGGCGACGCGATCCAATTATGCGCTCGCATGACGGCACCCATCTGCCCGCCGCCGCTTAATATGTCGAAACTCAACTGCTTACCCTCGATCTTGAATATGTGACATCATAACAGCACCGCCCATCGGGAACCATGGTTTCGACGCTGGCGCTACCACGACTGCGGGCTCCAGATAGATCAGCTTAGGATCGATGAGGGAATTTGGGAGCGCCATAGTCCGCTAAACTCCCTGCCAGCCAAATCGGTGCAGCGAAACACAATTGAAAAGCAGAACATCTGCTACGCGGCGCGAACATTCCTCGCGACCCGCCACCCCGAATGATTTCCGACATAGTTTGCTGAGGAGCGGTGCCTCTGATACCCAAAGCGGAGGCGTCTCTGCCGCTCGTATCGACATTTCCGGATTCTTGGTGCATGCCATGCCTTTGTTGCCCATGACCATAGACCAGACGCCATGACTACCGGACCCCCCATGCCCGAGAATGAGGCGCAGCGGATGACCGCGGTCCGGCGTTATGACGTGCTGGACACGCCGCCTGACGGCGCGTTTGACAGAGTCACCGCGCTTGCTGCAAGGCGCTTCGGGGTTCCAATTTCAATCATTAGTATAGTCGACGAGGACCGCATCTGGTTCAAGTCTCACCACGGGCTACCGGTCGAACAAATCCAACGATCACCCGGTCTGTGCGCGTCGGCGATCCTGAGCAATGACCCATATCTGCTACCTGACGCCAGTATCGATCCGCGCTCTTTGGCTAATCCCCTCGTCGCAGGTGACTTCGGACTCCGCTTCTATGTCGGTGTCCCACTCACCACGAGCGATGGCTTCAACCTTGGCACTCTGTGCGTCATCGACAAGGTGGCCCGTCCAGTCGACGAATGCCAGATCGAAGACCTGAAAGATCTCGCCTCTCTGGTAATCGATCAACTCGAAATGCGACTCTCCGCGCGGCAGGCCGTCGAGCAGGCCAAGCTGATGGCTAAGGAAATCGACCATCGCGTAATGAACAGTCTTCAGTTTGTTTCAGGCTTGCTCGCGATGCAGAGCCGCACGCCCGATGTCGGTCCGGCCGCATCGCACCTGCAGATGGCGGCTAACCGCGTCGCGGCCGTAGCCCAGGTCCATCGTCACTTCTACGCTGATGAAGCGGAAGAAGCTTCATGCATGGCGTTCCTACGGCGCCTTTGTGAGGAGTTAGCGACGATCCTCGACCGCTCGATCTTTGTGCACGGTGCCGATGGAAAGGTTCCAACGACGTGGATCCAGCCGATCGGACTGCTTGTCAATGAACTCGTCACGAATGCCGCGAAGCACGGTGCCGGACAGATCGACGTCACCTACGCCCATGACTCAGGCATTCACAAAATCATCGTGTGCGACGAAGGCGAAGGCCTGCCGGCTGATTTCGATCCCGCTGCAGCTGACAAAAGCCTTGGCATGAGGGTCGTCATATCCCTGGCGCGACAGCTAGGCGGAGTGCTGTCGTCCGCCGATCGAGAAGACACCAGGGGTTCGTGCTTTACGGTAATTTTCACGGGCAACGCGTAGTTCAGAGATTCCGTGGGGCAAGGTAGTGCACCTGTGCGAAGTCAAACGCCGGAGACTGGACCTCAGAGTTGGCAAGGACCCTGGCTGTATGCCCAACGATACCATCTAACCCGCATCATTGCGACTGTCGATCACGCTTGCTGACGCATCTAACTCGGCGCGATCGCCGGCAAGGCGCGTGACCGCAAGATCCGCCGTCACATTGCCGACGGTCCGAAAAATATCAGGGACCGTCTCGACCGCGAGCAGCAGCGGCAGCAGTTCGACCGGCACGCCCATCGCCAGGCACACCGGACCGATTGTAGCAAAGAAGGAGACCTGTGCCGGCAGCCCCACCGCAGCGAGGCTGACGGGAACCGCAATCAGCGCGCCTATGAGAAGCAGGGGCCAGGGCAGCGGCACGCCATGAAGATGCGCGAGATAGATCGCAACCGCGACATTCGCGCCGGCGCTGGCTGCGCGAAAGAGAGACACGGCAAGGGGAAGAATCAGCCCCGCCGAGGCAGGACTGACGCCGAGCCGTGGCGCTGCCGCTACCATGACCGGAAGACATGCGAGTGACGACTGTGTTCCAAAGGCGACCGCCTGGGCGGGAGCGGTCGCCTTGGCAAAATCCATAATGGACATACGCCCCGCCACGACGGCGACGACATAGGCTAGGAGGGTCGTCAGCAGGCAGATAGCGGAAATCAGTGCGATATATTGCCCGAGCATGCCCAGCGCACCACTGCCCATCCGACCGCCAGCGCCGAAGGCGAGCGCGAAGATACCGATCGGCGCGACCTTGAGGACCCACCCCACGATGATGAGCATCGTCTGCACGATCGCATCCAACAGCTTACGCAAGCCGGCGCTCAGGACCGGTTCGATCCGCGCGGCGGCGAAGCCGAAAAACAGCGCGAAGACGACGAGCGGAACGATCGCCGTCTCGGCAGCGGCCTTGATCGGATTGGCGGGTATGATGCCGCGATACCATTCGGCGGCTGCGGGCGTTGGCATCGTCACAGAGCCGGCAACCGCCTCAATGCCATGCACCGGCCACCATGCGAGGATCGATTGGGCAGCCAGCGCCGCTGTCAGGCAGGCCCCCGTCAGACAGGCTGCGAACCAGAAGAGCGATCGGCCCGCTGCGGAACTCGCCTTGCCGCTGGCGGCCGCAGACATGACGCCGTTAGCCAACAGGCCGAAAACCAGCGGCACGACCGTCATGGTCAGTGCGTCCAGCCATAACTGGCCTATCGGCGAAAAAACGCCCGACGCAATGCTACGAAAGGGGCCGGTAGTCCCGTTCATCGCCACTCCTGCGCCAAGTCCCAGCACAAGCGACAGGAAGATGAGAGCGCTGCCAGGGAGTCGACGCGTCACGCGGGCGCGCCGGTCTTCAAACGCCTGCGCTCCGCCCTAGTGCGGCCCGATAGCGCGCGAAACAGCGCTCGCCGCATAGAAGCCGCATCAGCGCGCCCTCGGCAATAGCAGTCGCCCGGCGTGGGTCTTCCGCGACGAGCGGCCGCACGACTTCCCGATTCCAGTCCGCGCTATGCTTGACGTCCAGCACGGCATGGAGGTCGAAATAGCGACGTTCCCGCTCGCTGAGCCCAATACGCCGCAAACCCTTGGCCACAAGCGCCGAACGACCAGGCGCCGTCAATTCGATCACGCCCAGCGCGCCCACGGAATGCCAAGCGTAACGGCGGCTGGTGGCAAGTGCGGTCATGATGTTGGCGAGCGCCAGGCTTTCCCAGACCGTATTTTCGATGACGGGATCGACGTCCAGCGTCTCGGCCAGCGCGTCCAGCATCGGACCATGCATGCCCTTGGCATTGCCCCGGCCCATCTCGTCCCAATAGTTGCGCGCCAATTCCATCTTCGCGCTCGCGGGAAGCTTGACTTGAGTGAGCGCGACCAAATCATCGAAGCCCGCTTCGCCCGCCGCTTCTTGCTCGAAGAACCAGCGCAGTTCTTCCCTGGACGCGTCTTCGGCGAGCCAGGGAAAGAGTTCGTCGCCCTGACCGGGGCCATTATCCTTCAAGCCTTCAAACCAGGCTATGAAAGCATCAGGACCGGTCGGCGCCTGCGCGGCACGGATGGTGATCTCGCCCCGCAGCTCTTCGACGAAACCCGCTTCCAGGCGCAGCATGCGTTGGTCGCGCTCCAGGGTTGCGCGCCAGTCCGCCTGGGGAAATTGAGGCGCCAGTCGTTCCCGGTTCCAGTGCGCTAGCCCCCGCTGAAAGCTATCGGTCAGGAACTGGGAGCCCGTATCTCGTCGATCTGGATCCGTTTGGATATTCATTGCGTCCTCGATTTAGGAATGCAGGCAAAACGGGCGGCTTGAAGGCTCTGTTCCAGTCAATCGCATTGATCGCTGTTAATCCCGGGACACCGGTCGTTAGCGCGGGGCACGCGTCATGATCGCGGCGACGACAGCGATTCGATCGACATCGCGATAATGGGGGAGTTCAAGTTCCTCCCCAAAGACGTCCGGATCAAGCTCGCGGTATCGCAGGGCGCAGCTATGGCTTTGCGCAATCTCCGACAGCTTTTCTCTGAGTAGATCTGTTCCGCCCACGATCGCGCTGCCGGTATAAAGAATGAAGCGCCCTCCTGGCTTCAAGGCGGTGGCAGCGGCACGCGCCATTTCCAGCGAAATTTCGCCGCCATGGTTGCGGCCGCCATCCCGATAGGCGCGATGGCCTGGATCGATCACATAGGGCGGATTAGCGATCGCGACGGCGATCCACTCTTCCATGCCGGCGAGGTTGCGCCCCTGTAGAGCCGTAATAGCGCATCCTGAGGCTTCGGCGTTAATTCGGGCGAAGCGAAGTGCCCTGGGATTGATGTCGGTCATGAAAAGCCTGGTGTCGGGCACCACGCCGGCGCAGGTGACCGCGCCGACGCCCGATCCCGTGCCCATGTCCACGACGACATCGCCCGGATCGAGCGGGAATGCCGCCAGTTCCCCGATGATAAGGTCAGCGAAGCGATAGCTGTCGGGACCCAAAAACACCGAATCCTCGGCGACGGTCGGAAAGGCAGAATGCAGGAAAAGCCGTTGGTGGACGGTCGAGACACGAACGGTCGAGCGGCGCAGCCCATCCCCCGCTGCCTCGATCGCACCGGCTTCTCCAAGCAAGCGCTCGACGGTCGGATCGATCGATCCCGGGACATAAGGCCTGCTCCATCCCAGCACATCGGTGCGTGTCATACCGGGTGTGCCACGGTGCCGGGCGAGCACGCGCTGATGGCTCGCCGGGGTCACCGTCACGAACCGATACTCCGTTTCCGCCAAATAACGGAGGAGGAGCAGGAGGGGGTCGCCTTCGTTGGACGCGTCTATGTTAGGCGCGCGGTCTAGCTGCAGCATGTTCATGATCCGACCTTTCTGGCTGGGCGTCGCTCGGCCGCTGACTGGGCGTGCGGCTGTCGATGTCGAAATGGTCACCGGCGCTCAACACATGGAGATGGACGCCATGCATGGAGAGCGTGCGATCGGGGTGAGCCTTGGCAATGTTCGACTGGGTGACATGGGCGGCGTCTACCACATAGACGGCGCCGACGCCGATGACCTGGAACATGCGATCGCGTACAACGATGGCGGTATTCTCGTCGATGCCGATGCCGATGACGCGCGGATTCTGCGCGACGGCGCCGAGCAGCCGCCCGATCCGGCCGCGTTCGGCGAAATGCTGGTCGATGATCGCCCCCTCTACGAAGCCGAGGCCCGGCGCCATATGGAGGTCGCCGATACGATGGGTTTCGCGGCTGGAGCCCTTGACCAGCATGATCTCGCTCATCGCCGCAGCACCGGCCGACGTACCCGCGACCAGCCCGCCCCGGTCGTGCAGGTCGCGGACCATGGTTTCGATCGGGGTGTCGCCGATCTGGCTCGAGATGCGGAGCTGGTCGCCGCCCGTGAAAAAAATGCCCCCAGCATCATTGAACGCGTCGGCGACTTGCACGTCGTGACTCTCCGCACGATCATGGATGTAGAGTTCGACCAGTTCTCCCACGCCCAGATCGGCGAACGCCTTCTGATAGGTGGTGAAATAGCCTTCAGGCTCGTGGCTCGCGATCGTTGCGATGATGAGCTTGCGTCCCTGCACCTCCGCGGCGATCGCCTTCAGGATGGCGCGCTTGTCCTCCTTGTCCTCATGCCCGCCGATGATGATGAGCGGCCCTATTTTCTCTGTCATGTATACCACTCCCTAAGATCGTCAGCATGGGTGCCGGCGCGTGGCGCATCGAGCCAGTCCGCCGCAACCGCGACCGAAAATTGTGCGCTGTTGTGCGCAATGCCGAACCCGCCATCGGAATCGAGTACGATCGCGCCGGCTTCGCCGCCCGTCCGTTCGAGCCGGGTGATCGCCATTTGTGCGGCTGCGAGCGCTCCGTTGCCTGGAAGGGCAAAGAGGATATGCGCCGCCAGCATGCCGCGGGCGATGCTCTCGCCTTCGCCCGACAGGGCAGTCGCGCCCGCGCGATCGTCCGCATAGAGCCCGCAGCCGGGCAAGGGCGTATCGCCTACCCGTCCGACCATCTTGCCTTCGAGACCCCCGGTTGAACCCGCTGCCGCGACATGCCCGGCCTGATCGCGCGCGATGCAGCCTACGGTATCGCATCCGCCCGGAGACGGTATCGATCCCGCATCGGCAGGCTCGGCGCCGATATGTGTCGCAAATTGCCGTGCCCCCTCGCCGACCAGCAGGATCGGCGTTTCGTCCAGCATCGCCCTGGCAACCGAAACGGGATGACGCACTTCCCGGATCGCGCCGACGCCACCGATCGCCAGCGTGTGGCCGTCCATGACAGCAGCGTCCATTTCCACATTTCCCGCAGCGTTGCGCACTGATCCCGTGCCAGCATTGAAATCAGGTAGATCTTCAAGCACACGCACGGCGGCTTCCACGGCGTCGATCGCCGAGCCACCTTGTGCGAGAATATCACCGCCAGCCTTTGCCGCCTGAGCGCATCCCGCTGCGAAACGAGCGCGATCCTGGCGCGGGATGGATCGCGCGCCGCCATGCACCACCAAGGTCCATGCGCTCTTATTTGTCGGCACGCACGGCCTCTCTGCTTAAGCTCTCGGGTGTCTCCGGCTGGAACGCCATGACCTGGCCATGCACCTCTTCAACCCGGGTTGGGAAGAGAAGGACCAAATCGCCGGGACGAGCCAGACGGAGCGTGGCAAGGACGGCGTCACGCTCCTCAAGGACGAAGCTGACCTGCCTGGCGGATGCGCCTGCCGACCGCGCGCCTTTTTCGAGCAGTCTTAACACCTCGCCGCGGGGACGGCCGCGACCGTCGGGCCCTTCGCGAAAGACGATATGGTCCAGCATGGGAACGGCCGTCGCGCCCATTTGCATGATGTCCTCGTCACGCCGGTCCCCGGGCATGCTGACCATGCCGATGCTTCGCCCGCCGCCTGTGTTCAAATTGCCCAGACAGTGGCCGAGCGCGCGCATACTGGCGATATTATGCGCATAGTCGATGACCACCCGGAAGGGATGGACGTCGATGATGTTGAAGCGGCCGGGATTGTCCGTGAAATTCGACGTAAAGCGCTTGAGCGGTTTGGCGATCTGTTCCGGCGTGACGCCAAGGGCAGTGGCGACGGCGCAAGCGGCCAGCGCATTTTCGACATTGAATGCCGCCGCGCCCCCCAGCGATGCGGGCATGTCGGACACGGGGATGATCGCCGTCCTCTGATCGCCTTCGTACAGGACAAGGCTGGCCGCGCCACTGTCCTCTTCGAGCAGGATCGCTCGGCCGCTTGCTGCGACATGGGCTGCCATTACGGGGTGCGCGATCGAGCCCGTGCGGCTGAACCAGATGATGCGGCCACGGCTTCGCCGCGCCAGTGCACGGACACGCCGGTCATCGAAATTAAGGACTGCAAAGCCGCGCTGCGCGACGCTGCGGACCACCACGGCCTTGACCGCTGCCAGATCCTCCAGCGTATCAATCCCGCCCACGCCCAGATGATCTTCGCTGATATTGAGCACCGCGCCGACCGTCGCGTAATCGAACCCCAAGCCTTCGCGCAATATGCCGCCCCGCGCCGTCTCCAGGACAGCGACATCGACAGCAGGATTATGCAGCAGCATCCTGGCACTTTTTGGCCCACTGGAGTCGCCCGACTTTAGGAGCAAGTCGTTGACATAGACACCGGTGGTGGTGGTGAGGCCGACCGTCTGATAGATGCCGCGCAGGATCGCGGCAACCATCCGCGCCGTCGTGGACTTGCCATTCGTACCGGTGATTGCAACGACCGGTATCCGGCTTGTCATCGCTTGCGGATAAAGCATAGCGATCACCGGTGCCGCGACATCGCGCGCCGGACCTTCGGACGGGGCCAAGTGCATGCGGAAGCCAGGCGCCGCGTTGACCTCGACGATACCGCCGCCGGTCTCGTTGACGGACCGCGCTATGTCGGGCGACAGAAAATCGATGCCGGCGATATCGAGCCCGATTGCGCGCGCCGCCATTTCAGCGATTAGGCGATTGTCGGGATGAACCTTCTTAGTGCGGTCGATAGCAGTGCCGCCGCTCGACAGATTGGCGGTGCCACGCAGCAAGACATGTTCGCCCGCGCCTGGAACGGTCTCGATCGTCCTGCCCTGCTTTTCTAACGCGTCTACTAAGTCCTGTGGACATTTATCGCATGGCGATCTTCAAAGCTGCGAGGTTGATCATAGCTCGGTAGCTTTGATCGGTTTTCTCGTATCGGGTGGCGATCCGCCGGAATGTTTTGAGGCTGCAGAAGAAGTTCTCGACGAGGTGCCTCCAGCGATAAGCGTGAAAGTCGCATTCGATCTTTTGCTTTCGGTTCGATTTGGGAGGGATCACCGCTACAGCGCCTCGTTCGTTCAACTCGGTTCGCAACCAGTCTGCGTCGAAAGCCTTGTCTCCGAGGAACATATCGAATTCGACGTCCTGGATTAGCGGTTTCACTCCGACGAGGTCGTGGCTCTGGCCAGGCACCAGTACGAAACGGGCTAGGTTTCCCAGCGCATCTACCAACGCCACGATCTTTGTGGTCAGCCCTCCGCGCGACCGTCCGATCGCCTGACGATGAGTCCCCCCCTTGCGCCGGTGCCCTGCTGATGGACCCGGACGATCGTGCCGTCGATCATGGCATATTCAAAGTCGCGGTCGCCGGATAGCTGCTCAAATAGAAGGTCGAAGATCCCTTTCACCGCCCATCTGCGGAAGCGACGGAAATTGGAGTTCCAGTTGCCGAAGCTCTCCGGCAAGTCCCGCCACGGCGCTCCTGTCGCAGCGATCCATAAGACCGCATCGACAAATCTCCGATTGTCTGCGGCAGAACGGCCTCGGTCCCCGATTTTACCGGGAAGCGCAGGACGAACCCGTTCCCACTGCTCGTCGCTTATTCCGTGTCGATCCAAAATGACGCTCCCTTCGCCAGTCTTGAATCCGATCCACGCGAAAAAGGGAATCCCCTAAATGTCCACAGGCCTTAGCGCGGCATCGACCCGGATCTTCGTCAGCATACTTTCATGCCCGTCGCCACGGCGAGGATCGGCGTTGACGAAGGCGATCAGTTCTCCAACGGATCGGATGCCATCGCCCACGACATGCGCCGGCACGCGTTCCGCCACCGCGACTAGTTTGCCATCGACTACCAGCATGCGGTGATCGTTGCCGGGAAGATGCTTTTCGACGATGACCCGGCTGCTGATCTTGGCCGCATGGTCGAACGCTTTGCCTATGTCAGCGGGCGTCTCGACGAAGGTGCTGACGCCGCGCCCGTGATTGCTGTCGAGCGGCTTAATGACGAGGGGCCCGTCCAGTTTCTGCGCTGCCGCCAGCGCGTCCTCGACGGTTCTGACGACGATACCCTTGGGCACCGGGAGGCCGGCGGCGGTCAGCAGCGCCTTGGTCGCATCCTTGTTGCCCGCAAGCGAGACCGCGATCTGCGGAGTGCGTCCGGTGATGCTCGCACGCAAACGCTGCTGCCGGGTGCCCCAGCCAAGCAGGAGCAACCCCTGCTGGTCCAGCCGGGCGACTGGTATCGTGCGACGCCGGGCAGCCTCGGCCAAAGAGGCCGTGGTCGGCCCCAGCGCCGATCGTCTGCGAAGCGCGATCAAATGCTCGACCGTCGCGCCGACATCCAGGCCGTCGCCCCCGACCGGGGCAGGCAGCAGCGCCCCGCCATCCCATCGGCGGAACCACACCGGGAGCAGCGCCGCGACCAGCGCGATGGCGGCGGCGCCGGCAGCTAGGCCGACATCTTCCTCTAGATAGCGGTACAGGATGTTGTAGACGCCGGGCCTGCCCGGCACGCTGCGGGTCTTGCCGCGGGATACGGGGCTCCCCGCCAGCGTCTGCAATTCCAGCGCCACATGCTCGATGACATGGCCGAGCCACGTGCCCTCGCGCAAACGTCTCGGAAACCCGCCCTCATGCGGGCAGCTGCAGCCGTGACGCGCCAGCCCGGGAAGAGCGGCAAGAAGGCGGTCGGTAAAGTCGGGCAGTCTATCGGTCGGCGAGGCTTCCAGTTCGCCTAGCGCGACCTGGATGCGGATCATGGGCAGGCGACCAAAGAGATGCGGCCCACGATAGACGTTCCTCGCGAGGACATGCAGGCCTATACGTTTCTCACCGTCGGCAAAACCTAGGTCGTTCATGTTAACATCCATTGGCAGCAGGGCCAGGTCCGCGTCTGTGGAAATAATTATCGCATATCATTCGATGATTGCGTCTGCGCGATCGCCGCAGCGGCAATAAGGCTCTCTCCGGTGCCAACGGCAGCCTCCGGGGTCATTGTAACGGCGACGCCGTCAGGTCCGTCGAGGATGACGAGGCCGTCTTCCGCGCTAGCGACACCGGGCGTGGTCTGCGCTTGCGGACCGGAAACTTGCTCTGTCATTGCAGGACCCTTGATAGAGACGGCATGGGCCTCACAAGGCCATCGTCAATGTAACGATATGCGGGATCAAATTGCCCCTGCGCCAGTCGCTCGGGTTCAAATATCTCGACAGGCGAGGAACGGAAGACGCACAACCGGTCTTCGCGCAGCGATCGCAGCATCCTGTTCACATGAACATTGTTGAGGCCGCAGATCTGATATAGCGGCTCCCCCGCCCCCAGGCTCAGGCCGCGTTTGTCTCTCAGGAAGCGATCGATGAACATTATGAAACCTTGCCGAAGCGTCGGCAGGACAACCGCGCACCGTCCAAACGGACGAGCTCGGTGCATGTTGCGCCCTGATCCTGCAAATCGTGATGACGCAGATTAACTTTGCGCTTCAGGCCCCCCAGGTCGCAGCGAAACGCGCGATCGCCGACCCGAGGTCCGGCATGATCAGGCCACGCTTACTTGTAAGCGGCGCGTGATGCGGACAATGATGACAAGATCGAGCATCGCGCGAACCAGATCGGGAACATATGTTGGTGAGATCACACCATCCGAGGCTGCCGCGAACCGCCGCCCATCACGTAGAGCCTCGATGATGTGCATCGCGAAACTCTGCCGGACATAGGGCGAGAAGAAGGCGGCGGTACGAACCAGGAGCGCACGCCGGTCGAGGGCTTCGAGCGAGGCGTCAGCGTGCGCCTTACTGTCCTTTGCTCGATCTTTGGCCTCGTGAACGCGAATCCATCCCGCGCAGTTGATGACGGCCCAAGGGGAAAGGTTGTCCAGTGCGCAGGCGACTGAGCGAGGAGCTCCAAGATAGAGACCTTGCCGGTCGGTAAGCACATGGTCGATACCGCGCAGCAGGCACGCGCCGGCGAAGGCCTGGCCCAGCGTCCCGGTGGCACCGGTGATAGGCAATGGCCGCGTCGGCCCTGCCCCCTCCGCTTGATGGCGCGGCTACCAACCACCCCGCGACAGGACCGGATGCGCGGGTCTTGTCCTAACAACCTTCCGCATTGGAGCCCGTGCGCCCAGATGGCTTGAAGCAACATCTGTCAATGCGATTGTCGATCGGCCGTTCAAACCTGCCCCGCACAATCGTGATGACACAGGTTAATTTTGCTGGCCGCCCGGCAACTACCGACCGGCCCGCGGGTTCTGGTTCCGATTTCACGCCCATGGCGACGCAGCCTTGTGCCCGGTTACGCCGGGCGAGGTTCTCCGTCCCCATCATCCGCTTTTAAACCGAGGACCCAACATGGCCAAGAAACCCAGTGCACCCAAGCCGTCCGCCAGCAAGGCACCTGTGACGCCCGCTGATCTGGCCGGAACGGACATCGGCGGGGAGTCCCCGCAGAAGGCTGCGGCCGTCCCAACCGACGCCATGATATCCATGTCGTTCGCCGAGCCGCAGGCCGCGGGCGGCGATACCCATCAGATCGTAGGTGGTGATATCGCGACCCTCACCACCCAGAACGGCATCCCGGTCGCAGATGACCAGAACAGCCTGAAGCAAGGCGCACGCGGCCCAACGCTCTTGGAGGACTTCCACTTCCGCGAGAAAATCTTCCATTTCGACCATGAGCGCATCCCCGAACGGGTCGTTCACGCGCGCGGCTACGGCGCCCACGGCTTCTTCGAGCTGACCGACAGTCTGGCCGACGTCAGCCGCGCAGACATCTTCCAGCGCGTGGGCGAGAAGACGCCGGCTTTCGTCCGCTTCTCGACTGTCGCGGGCTCTAAAGGCTCCTTCGACCTCGCTCGCGACGTTCGGGGCTTCGCGGTCAAGCTCTATACGCAGGAGGGCAACTGGGACCTTGTCGGCAACAATATCCCCGTCTTTTTCATCCAAGATGCGATTAAGTTTCCAGACCTCGTCCATGCGGCCAAGCCCGAGCCGGATCGCGCCTTCCCCCAGGCGCAGACCGCGCACGATAATTTCTGGGACTTTGTCAGCCTGACGCCTGAGAGCTTTCACATGATCATGTGGACCATGTCGGATCGCGCGATCCCGCGCTCCTTTCGCACAATGGAGGGCTTTGGTGTCCACACGTTCCGCCTCGTCGATGCCAAAGGCAAATCGACCTTCGTCAAGTTTCACTGGAAGCCCAAGCAGGGCCTGCAGTCGGTGGTCTGGAACGAAGCGGTCAAGATCAACGGTGCCGACCCCGACTTCCACCGCCGCGACCTGTGGGACGCGATCAACAGCGGCGACTTCCCGGAATGGGAACTGGGCGTGCAGTTGTTTGACGATGCTTTCGCCGACAGCTTCGACTTCGATGTACTAGATGCGACCAAGATCATTCCCGAGGAGCTGGTGCCGATCCGTGTCGTCGGCCGGCTGGTCCTAGATCGGGTCGTCGACAATTTCTTCGCCGAGACCGAGCAGGTTGCTTTCTGCACCCAGAATGTGCCGCCGGGCATCGATTTCTCGAACGATCCGCTGTTGCAGGGGCGCAACTTTTCCTATCTCGACACCCAGATCAAGCGGCTGGGCAGTCCGAACTTCACCCATATCCCTATCAATGCGCCCAAATGCCCGATGGCGCATTTCCAGCAGGACGGGCATATGGCGATGCGCAACCCCGTGGGCCGCGCGAATTACGAGCCCAACAGCTGGGGTGCCGCGCAAGGCGGCCCGCGCGAGGACCCAGTGCGTGGCTTCCCTAGCTTTGCCGAAACCGCCAGCGGCCCCAAGCAGCGTGTGCGATCCGAAAGCTTCGCCGATCATTACAGCCAGGCGCGGCAGTTTTTTGTCAGCCAGACGCCGATCGAACAGAAGCATATTGGCGACGCGCTGGTGTTCGAACTGTCGAAGGTTGAACGGCCCGACATTCGATCGCGCACCGTCTCGCACTTGCTAAACATCGATCCGACGCTGGCCGCGATTGTCGCAAATGGCCTTGGCCTTGCGCTTCCCGACCCTGCCGTGGCGGCACGCACGCCGATCATCGATCTGCCGGCGTCCGACAAGCTCAGCATAGTCAAGAATGGACCCGACAGTTTCAAGGGCCGCAAGCTTGGCATCCTACTGAGCGACGGCGCGGACGCGGCCATCGTGAAAGCGTTGATCGCGGCGGTCGATGGCGAAGGCGCGGTCTATGAGGTGATTGCGCCGAAGATCGCCGGCGTTACTTTATCCGACGGCACCACGGTCGCGGCCAAGCACAAGATCGACGGCGGTCCATCGGTATTGTTCGATGCGGTCGCCATCGTCGTCTCGGCCGAAGGTGCAGCCCTGCTGTCGCTCGACGCCGCAGCCAAGGACTTCGCCACCGATGCCTTTGCACATTGCAAATATATCGGCATCAGCGCCGAGGCGGAGACAATCTTCGTCAAGGCTGGCATCGCAGACGATCTGGACGAGGCATGCCTGCCTTTAGCCAAGGCGGCCGATGCGAAGACCTTCCTGAAGGCTTGCCGAACCTTGCGCTACTGGCCACGTGAATTGGTCGTCGATCTCGACGCGCAGCCCGAAGCGTAGGAGCGATCACATGTGCTGCGGCGGCTGGGTCGAATGGCCCGGTTCCGCGGCATTAATCTGCCTGCGGGGGTTGACCGGGGCTAAAGAGGGACAGCAGTTTTCAAGGATCGGCGCAAAATCGCCAGGCGCGACCCCTCATGCGCGCCGGGCGAAGTGACAATCCTGGAAGCTAAGGTCGCCTTCCAGGACGAGCGCCACAAGCAGCGATGATGCTTCACCTGCCAGGTTCGACGTTGACAGCCGGCGCCAGCGGATTGTGGCCTTCGCGCGTTTGTCCGCATCATCTGGAATCTCCCCAGCGGTGAGCGCCGACCCTTTTTCTAGAACCTGCTCCGCGCCCGATGCCTTGGTAGCCATATCTATATATTCGCTCAGTTCATAATCCTCCTAAGCCAGTTAGGTCCGCTTGTGCCGACGCATGTCTTTGAACATTGTCGGCACCCGTCAGATCGGCGGTTCAGAACCCGCCGAACATCGCAAGGGCCAGCACCAGAATGGGCACCGCCAGGCTAAAACAAGGGAGGCCATGCGCTTGTTCAGGATTGTTTTTCCCGCGTATCGCCCGCTGTGTCAGAGCTCTAATCGGGACGAGAGTAGCATAGCGTCACCGATCGCAGCAGACTCGGCAGTATTGTCGAAGACGCACCAACTGCTCGCGGGCCGGCCAGCCACGCTCATCAGCGCGGGCAGAAAAGGCGCCATCCTTTCGTCGCCGTAAGCCGAGCGATAGACGCGGGGCGATCCGTGCAAGCGCCAATATTCAAATGCGCGGTAGCCGCCCGGCTCCACTGGTCGGGCCACAGGAAAAGGATCAGCCGCGACCCTGGCGATTCCCAGATCGGCAAGTAGTCGGTCGGCGGGCGGTAGGAACCAGCTCGCATGTCGCGGCTCGCAGGCCGTCCGGACATCGGTCAGCCCGGACAACATTTCAAAGAAGTTGCCCACGGCCGTCTCATCAAAGGCGAGACTGGGTGGCAGCTGAAGCATCAGAACGTCCAGCTTGCTTCCCAACGCATCGATATTCTCAATGAACGTGGCCGTTTGTTCCCGGCAGTCGAGCAACCTGCATTGGTGGCTGACCGCTTTGGGCATCTTTACGGCAAATCGGAAATCTTGCGGCACGCTGTCGTGCCAGCGTGCCCAGGTCGATGACCGATGGGGACGATAGAAGGATGAATTGATCTCGACGCCACGGAACCGCGCCGCATAGCGCTGGAGAGCACTTCCTTCCTCAGGAAACGCCTGTGCATGCCTTCTCGAAATGCTCCAGCCAGCCGTGCCGATAATCAATGTCATATCGCACTAACTCCTTCGGAACGATAAGGTCATTTTAGGTCGCAAACTTTTAAAGACAGCCGCAAATTTCGAAGTGTTGATAGGACATCGCAACAATAAACGGGAGGCACATTTGTTGCCTGGACATGCTTGGAATTACGCCGCCAGACAAACCTTTTGAAGCGGTCTGGCCGGCATTGGAAACCGGTATGGCAGCACGCGGCTACCGCCTGTTGAGATAGGAGCCTTCGGTTTGCTGGAATGTATCGATCTGCCTGTTCGCTGGTCACGGCGGCCATCGGCGGCTTGACGGAAAATGTTCTCTCGGGAGCGCGCGTTAGCTGGCAGTGCTCCCTCGTCTTGGGTGATGCTGGCGACAGATATCGGCAGCGCGATCGGGCACCCCGCTGCGGGAAATGCCTCGAACTACCAGCCATGCATGATGCTTGCTCAGCGCCTGGCGTGAGGCATTCGCTCCATTCAGCGCTGCTAGAAACGAGACCCCACCGGATGCAGTCCTTAAGTTGTGGGGCCTCGCCGGACCTCCCTCTAGCTGTCGTGCATGAATGTCGGGTGACCGGGAATGAGTGATAGGCCCAGAAGCGAGCAATAAGCGCCCTTTTCATGCTAGAGGCTGCCATGCCGGATTGGTCTGAATCATAGATTGCAAGGCTGGGAAGGGAGCGCTGCCGATATCTGTCGCCAGTATCTGATGTTGGGCCATCATTTTCACGCAGGTAGACCCCGACGCCAGAAAAGGGGGAGCGCCGGGGTCTGATCGAAGCGCGCCCTGGTGGGGACCGTAAGGACGCATTAACGATTTTGCGCATAATTATGAAAAAGTGATTAACGAACCGCCATTATTGGAGATCGGAAAGCCCTACTTCCGTAGTTTGCCGTACCTGGAGATCAAGGGGGCCGCACCAGCAGAAATGATGGTATACAGCGCGAAGACGAGCAGACCGTGCAGAGGCTTATCCTTGTGGTCACGCTGGCACGGCTAGTAGTCACCGTGCCTACCCCACAGTAGAGGCTGCCCGGGCCTGATCAGCGAACTAACTGGACGTCGGATGCGCAATGCGGAACCTGCGGTCGGCTATCGGAAATCTGCCGCAACCGGCTCGACGACCGGCTAGGCGCGTAGCTGTCGTACCGTCGTCGACCCTTTGTCGTCATTCAGCCGCCAATTTCTCGTTCCTAGGTGCGGTCCGTCCGCTAACCGGCAGGTCGCGACCAACATTCGCCATACCCGTCATCGTCTGCGATCGTCCGGTTCAGAGAAAACTTGTCGTTCATGCTTAGTGAAGCGGACAATCGGCAGTGCGCCCAATCCAACCTTTTTAGGCCACGATCCACGCTTCCCGTACGCGGTCGTGGGTTCGTGTGCCCCATGGTGCGCGTCGGGTCTGGGATCCGACTTTACCGGTCGCGCTCTACCGTCGGGAACCCATCGCTAGACTCCGCTCAAGATAACTATAAGCTTGTCTATACGGCAGCATGGTTGCTGCGGAAGACAGTCGGAAGGGGAGAGGGCGTCTATTGGCATCGTCATCTAGATCTAGCTCCGCAGCACCGCAGGGTGCCGCACATATATTGCAGCTAGATCGAGCGCTCTATCTTCTCAGCAAGGCCGATGCAGACGTCTCCATTGCCGTCGAGTATTTCGACGACGTGTCTGCGCTGCGTGCCGGCGTTCCGATCCTCCACGAACAGGACAAGAACTCCGTCCGTTCGGGAGCCGACGTACTTGGGGACCGGAGCAAGGCCTTGTGGCGCACGTTGGAGATATGGCTGGATCTGCTACCGGGGCCGGATGGGCGGCTATGCGACCGCTACCTACTCGTCACGAATACGGTAGCCAAAGGCGCAATCGTCTCGGCGTTCAAGGCAGTAGGGGCCGGTATCAAAAGCCCGTCGGACGCCGTCCTCGTCCTTCGTTCGGCTGCCCGGCTGCGGTCAAAATCGGCATCGAAGATCCAGACTACGATCGATACCGTACTCGCGAACGACGACGAGAGGCTCGAGCAGCTGGTGTCCCGTATCGAAATCGTTGAGGGATTCGACATCGAAGTCGCTCGCCGGGAGATGGTGAACGGGTTCGCCATCCATCCGAGAGTCGATGCTACGTTTGTTCTCGATAAGCTGCTCGGTTGGATTACCGGCGTGCTGCGCAATCTCTGGGCCGCCCAACAGCCGGGTGTCATTTCGCGGCAAGCCTGCGTTCTTCAATGCAGGTCGATCGAAGAACAGTTGGCGAGGCAGCGCTTTTTGCCCAAGCCCGCCGGCGACGTGGTGGTGACCGAAGTCGATCGCGATCGAGCGCTGGCTCGCCCCTTCGTCGAGCACCTAAGCCGTATCGATCTTGAAGAAGATTGGGTTCTAGAGGCAGTCGAGCACTTCGTTCAATTCAATATCGAAAAGCATCGGCTCGCGGCCGAAGGCGAGATACCGGTCGAGGAATGGTTCAATCGTGCCGAGCGCCTCGGCCAGAGATGGCGAAATATCGTTCGACGCGCGAAGATGGATCTGCCCACCGGATCGCGCACGGAAGTAGGTCGGCAGATACTGGCGCAGGCTACCTTCGACCACCACGAAAACTTGGCCGGGCAGGATTGCCACGAGTTGTACATGACGTCCGGTCATTATCATCGATTGGCCGATGACGATAAAGTCTGGTGGGATCCGGATTTCAAGCCGATCGATGACCGCTCGTGAAAATGGATCATGAAGAGACCGTTCTTCGAAATCCGGCGCTCGGCGCGCGTACCTTCTGGCTATTCGCCAATGCCTTCTCAGAGAACAAATCGGGTGACCCGCCAGGCCTCCCCATTTTCTTGATAGCTGCAGGCATGCTGTATCACCGGAGTTCGGTTCAGAAGATCAAGGGGATGAACTTCGAAAGCGGGCTTTTGAAAGCGGTGTCGGATCGTCCGGATATCATCGCGGGCCTTCAGTACCGGATCGAAAGCTATGCCCCTGAGGCACTCCACGCACTGCAAGTGGGCGTGGCAGCGGGCCTTCTTCTTCGAGAGGGAGGCGAGGGACTGCCTGCGTTTAGGGCGATCGGCCCCGCGTTGCCGCTCGCGATTCGGGAAGCGAGCGGCCACGTGAACGAGATGTTCCTGGCTGCCAAGCGACTGGGGACTTGGTTCGCCATCGAATCCCTAGAGAGCCTGCAGCGTCGTTTGATGATCGAGTTCTGATATGAAGCTTCTGATCCACCAACTTATTGTCTGGCCCGTCGATGTCAGCTTTGCGCCACGCGTCGTCAAGTTCGACCCGACCAAGGTGAGCGTGATCACCGGATGGAGTGCAACCGGAAAGTCGTCGATCATATCGATCATCGACTACGTCCTGGGGGCGAGCACCTGCACGATTCCGGTCGGGGAAATTCGGGATTATGCGTCTTGGTATGGGCTGGTGCTCGAGACCGATACGGGCCCCATGCGGGTGGCCCGGCAAAAGCCCGACGGTAGGCAAGCGTCTCAGGAATATTGGATACAGCAGGGCGCCGACACCGAAACACCGCTGCCGGCTCTTCCTATCGGAAATGCGAAAGCCGCCCACTTCAAGTTAATGATGGACACCCTATCCGGCCTGTCGAACCTGCAACTCGATCCGGAAGGCAAGGGGTTTAACGAGCGCGCGTCCTTCCGGGATATGGCCGCGTTCAATTTCCTCCCGCAGCACATCGTCGCCAATCCCTACACGATGTTTTTCAAAGCCGATTCCTCGAACCACCGGGAGAAACTTCGCAACGTCTTGCCGCTTGCGCTTGGGATTCTGACCAACGAGGATTTGATGCGGATGCATAGCCTGCACCTGCTCCAGGACCAGTTGCGTAAACTGGAGGCAGATTTGCGAATCCGTCGGAACGGCCTGCAAAATTGGCAGTCCAACGCGGTAGGCGCATTCTATCTCGCCCAGGAACTCAATCTTCTGCCCGCCGGCGGTGTGCCCGACGATCTGCGATCCCTCATCGCATTGCTACAGAGTGTCGTGGATGCAGGCGGTACTACCGTCGCGGCGTCGGGACGGGTGTCGGTTTCGGTAGAGCGGTTGGAAGACATTCGAAGGCGCGAGCAGGTGCTCGATGCCGAGATTGCGGCGAACAAGCGCAGGATGCGACGCCTAAAGAGCCTGCGCCGCTCGGTGTCGGACTATGACGACGTGCTTCAGGATCAGCAGAGCCGCGTTGCCGGAGTGGGTTGGTTTAAAAGCGCCGTGACCGCAGAGAAGTGCGTACTTTGTGGCTCGGACTCCGACGAGGCACGGGTTGCGCTCGAAGCTCTCGATGGCCCGATTTCGGAACTGTCGGATCTGACCGCCGGAACGGCTTCGACCGCCCCCATGGTCGATAACGAAATTCTCGGAATCGAGCGCGCCTTAATCGCATCGGAACGCGCGATGCTGGAGTTGCGGCGAACCCGAAAGGAGTTCGAGACGGTAGTAGATCGAGAGCAGGGCCGGAGCCAAAGTCTGGAAAACGTCTATCGCTTTATCGGTCGAACCGAACAGGCATTGGCGATGCTCGGGGACGTGGAAGGAGACGACGGGCTGCAATCCCAAGCAAACGCTCTGCAAAATCAGATCGGCGATCTTCAACGACAGCTGAACGCTGCGGATCGCAAGATCCGGGAAGAGGCCAAGGCGAAGCAAATCTCGGATTATATCGTCCGGTTTGTCGATGCCCTCGAGGTTGCGGGTGCCGAAGGTAAACCCGTTCTCGACCACCGCGAACTCAATCTAAAGTTCGAGCGAGAGGGCGCTAACAAACCGGACTATCTTTGGGAGATCGGCAGCGGCGAGAACTGGATGGCCTACCACTTGGCTACGCTCCTCGCAGTTCAAGGGGTGTGCCTCCTTCGGAAGGCAAACAATCCCGTTCCTTCCTTTCTCGTGATCGACCAGCCGAGCCAAGTTTATTTCCCAAGCGATACGTTCGACGTACTCATCGCCGATGCCGACGGCGCCTCGGCCCGCAAGAGCGCGCGAGGCCGCAAGCCGCTGGACGACCTCCAGAGTACACGGCAGATATTCGCTGCGCTCGCCCGAGCCCAGGATAAATTCGATAATCAACTCCAGATTATCGTCCTTGACCACGCCGATCACCATGCTTGGGGCGGTCAGGATAATGTTTTCGAGGCGCAGAACTGGCGCGGACTTAATGACTCGCTGATCCCCAACGCGTGGCTTCCTGACGCCGAGTAAGCGAAAGGCAGCTATCTTGCGCGTCTGATGGTGACTTGTCTTAGCGCCCGGTGTCGTCCAATCCATGGTTTTTGCGACGTTTGAGTGAGGCAATGATATTGTCGAGCCGGCGCAGCAGATCGTCATAGGTAATGATGTCGATCATGTTCGTATACTTGCGTTTGATAACTTCAAGGTCGGCACGTTGCCCTTCGTCGAAGGCATCATGGCCATTGTCCTTGCGGTCGCGTCCCAGGATGCACATCGCCTTGGGATTGGTGATGCGGATTTCCAGTTTGGGTGGCAGTACCGTTTTGTATTTTTCGGTTAGCTTGTCTTCGCTCGCCCGGCCGCCCTTGCTCAGGTGGAACAGATATTTCTCGGCCTGCATGATCGTGCCGGAGAGGATACCGGTCGGTACATAGTTATCGCGGTAGCGCGTCTTCCTGAGCAGGATATTTTGCTCCGGCTTCTTGATCTCGATGACATCAATATTGCCGCCCACATCGACCAGTGCGATGTCGATCTGGCGGTGGATGACCTTCCCCTTCGTTGTGTACCTGTCCTCGATCGGCAGCTTCTCGATCACCGCAATGTATTTAGGGAAGATCAACGGGAGAATGGCGAGCAGCTGCTTCTGCCATTCGTCCTCACTCTTGTCGCCGGCCTTGAGCCAGGCCTTAAGGGTGTCGCGGACCAGCTGAAACTTTTCAATCTCGGTAGTGAGCAGTTCCTTAGCTTGCAGCGGCACGTCGCTGCGCGGCGATTTGCGCTTGCTGAGATATACCTCGTACTGCGCCCGGAAGTCACGTTTGGGCTCGATATATTCGCCAATGATGTTCGTGACCCGCGCCTCGGCATAGCGATTGAGTTCATAGGTGTTGGGGAATTGCGCAATCAGATCCTCGAACACCTCGATCGGGATTGCATCGTCACGTTTCCCGCCAATGAGGATTTCCTCCGCGTCGGGAATAAGCTTGGAGATCCGCTTGAAAATCGAGATGTTACGTTCGGCGACGAACAGCTTGCGACGCCATTCGACCCCGCTTTTGGCAATGAGCACGTCTTGGTCGATGCCTAGCTTGCGGCCGGCGATGAGGTAGTGACTAGCGCCGGCCGAGGCGAGGCGGAAGCGATAGGTGAAGGGGGAATCGTCATCAATCTCATCTTGCGTCGGCTTTTCGATTAGGTCGTCGGAGATAAAGGTGAACACCTGGCTGATCTCGACTTCGCCGGTCTTCAGCTGCTCCATGATCCAGGCATTGCCTTCGAGCGTCGCTTCATATTCGAGCACCACGCCGCTGCGGCTAACCTTATAATCGGCCATTTCATTCTCCCCATTTGCTCCCGTTCCTAAGCCCACAACGTCAACCCGGCCAGTGGCAGACGTGACCGCTATAGTCGGGAATTCGAGGGCAGTGCTCACCAACGCCCAGAACCGCCCGACACTGAGAGCGGCCTGAACGTCCGACATTGGAAGCTATCCAGCCCTTCGCTGGGTCGACCAGCAACGATCGAAATGTCCCACTTCCCGTCTACCGATGTAGACCCAAGCCAGACCCTCAGCCCTGATTCTGCCGATCCCAAGTGCTGCCCGACCGCTTTCCCATTTAGAATGCACAAATCTGGCCGTAATGAGATTGTCCGCTGTTCGTGAAAGAAGTAAAAAGCTGGACGCATAGCCGCTACGCTGTCCCGAGAACGGGGGGGCAATTCAACAGTCGGGCAGCGTGGCGTCTATTTGCTTCCGACCTCTTTGCACGCCACTGCACCCGGCTCTGCGTCCTCTCCTCTCCTTAGACGCAAATGAGCAAGGGCGATGAATCTCTTGGTCGTGAAAGACGCTTTGCGGGTTTCCCGGTTACCGCCCCCAAGACGGTTGACAGTCGGCTCATCGGTTGACAGAAGAGGAAAATCGCCCGAATGGGCTTGGGGATGATGCAATGCGACCTTGGGATTACCATCCAGAACTAACCGAAGAACGCCTGGTAAAGGTCGCTCAGCTGCTTGCCTTGGGGCGAGGCAGCGCGGTCGATCGGTTTGACCCAACAATCGGTGACGATAATTGGACGCTGGGTGTCTGCGCTTACAATTACGGCTGTTTTCGGATCGCTCAAGCTGCAGGAGCCCCGGGGTTTGAATGGCTGGACGTCATAGACCCGGGCAAACATTTTCAATTCAGCATCGGGGGTGTTCCGATGCGGTTCTGGCGAGGCGATCCTGCCGAGCCCACCGCGAAGATCGTCGTCGCGACACCATTGGAGCAGTTGATGCTCGACCTGGAGCCCGGCGTTTCTACGGCGGGGATGCTATTTCGCATTGGCGTCATCACCGACTTCGACGGTGCCCTTCTTGGCGCAAGTTTTGTTGCCCTTCGCAATGATCAACCGGAAACTGTCTGGCCGTTGCCGCTTGCCGAGGCTGAACCACTGGTCGTCTTGCTGGGCGACGAGCGGCCCGAAGGACGTGACCTGCCGCCGCCTGCTGTTGGCGATATCGATGGCGATGAACTTGATCGCGACGCCGGGCGCCGAGCTAGCCCTGACGGAGCCTAACTGTGACAACGAAAGGCAACACACCGGACCGCGGTCCGGGCGATGGTGCGCGCATGTTTCATGGTGACAAGCTAAGGCTGGCTCGCCTGCTTGCCGGTCTTTCGCTGGATGAGCTGGGCGGGATGGTGGCCACGAGCCGGCAGTTCGTTCATCAACTTGAGACTGGCGCCAAGGATCCCACGGAAGAGATGCGAGATGCGCTGGCCGCGGCCTTGTCGGTGAAGCCGACGTTTTTCGCCGCGCCCGCGATCAATCCCGTTCGCGAGGAAGATTGTCATTTCCGACGGCTTGCGAGCGCACCCCGCGGGTTGGTCGCTCAAGCAGTGGCGCGCGGTACTGCGGTAGAGACATTGGTAAACGGGCTTGAGACGCTGGTGCGATTGCCGGACGTGGATTTCCCTGAAGCAGCGCGGCCCGAGGGAGCCGATGCGATCGAGCGCCTCGCCGAGGATGCGCGGCTACATTGGGGGCTAGGCATCGACGGGCCGATCACTAGCATGACCCGCGTCCTGGAAAATGCCGGTGCAGTGGTCGTCCAGTTCGACGATCTCACGGATCGGATCGACGCGTTGTCGATGGCCCGGCGTCGGCCGATCGTCGTACGTTCGACTGCGAAGGCCGCAGGTGCGCGGCTACGCTTCGATCTCGCGCACGAGGCTGCTCATCTGATCATGCATCAGGGCGTCATCACCGGCGATAATGTTACCGAAGGAGAAGCGCACCGTTTCGCCAGTGCCTTCCTGATCCCTCGAAGCGCCTTTGCTCGCGAATTTCCACGGACTAGGAGGGCGCTCGACTGGAACGCGCTGTTCGCAATGAAGCTGCGATGGAAGGTCTCAGTGCGCGCCATCGCGCGGCGCGCGTTCGATCTTGGCCTTATCGATGCTGCACAATATCGCACTGCCAATATTCAGCTGGTGAAGACCGGACAGGCGAAGACGGAGCGGTATGACGACCGCATCCTGATTGAGGAACCGGAATTGTTGAATTCAGCCGTTGCATGGCTTGCGAACAAGAATAGTGCCGGGATGCATCGATTGCTTGCTGATCTCGGTATGGCGCCAGCGTTGTTCACCCGCCTCACCGGACAAATCCTGCCCGACCTCCCGGACAATGTCGTTTCATTCCTGACTGTAGGCGCAAAAAGGCTCTCGTCATGACCACCGGTTTCATCTCCTACACCCACGCTGACAGCGCGCTGAAGGAGCAGCTGGTTCGGCATCTCGCGCCGCTGAGGCGCGAGGGTTTGATCGATCTATGGCATGACGGGATGCTTCGGCCGGGTGAGCATCTCGACCCGACCATTCAAGCCGCACTGGCAGCATCCGACGTCGTGATCTTGCTCATATCAGCCGATTTCATCGCGTCGGAATATTGTTATGAGCAGGAAATGTTGCGGGCGTTCGCGCGGCAGCGACGGGGAACGGCGCGCGTGATCCCCCTTATTCTAAAACCATGCCAGTGGAAGGGTGTGCCAATCGGCGATGGTGAAACTCTCTCGGAATTCGTGGCGTTACCCAAGGACGGCAAGGCGGTGATCAGTTGGTCCGACACCGACACCGCATTCAACAACGCTGTCGGTGCGATCAGGGATATGCTGAAGACTAGTACCGACTTCAGCTCGGTGACGTCCAACCTGCGTAGTGGGGCCTCTTTCACGGTGAGGCCAGCAACACACCCGGTCCGATCGACTGATCTGCTCGGCATTGCGGCCAAACCGACCGACCTCGACCGAGATCGCTTCCTGCGCAACGGCTTTGCTTCAATCGCTACGTTGTTCGAACAGAAACTCGCCGAGTTGAACGTATCCGATCAACGTATCGACACGGACTTCGAGCGCATTGACAGCCGGTCCTTTGCCGCCAGCGTTTATCTCGACGGCAAACGTGTCGGTCAGGTCAGCATCTGGCACGGCGGCGACATGTGGCGGAACGCGCTGTGCCTGAGCTATGACACCGCGACCAGCACACGCAATTCGATGAACGACTGGTTGCCTGTCGAGGATACGTCGCAGGGTCTCGCGTTCGGCACACGCAACGCGATGTCCCGGCACACCGATGAGCCGCTTGATGCTGAGGGCGCCGCCAACTACTTTTGGGAAAACTTCCTAGAGCAGATCCGCAGCCGCATCCGTTGACAGCAGTCACAGATTAATGTGCAATCGGCTGGGTGGTTGCTCGTTGGTCTACGGCTTTTTCGGGGAGATGCCGCAATAGAGTAACGTCCAGCCGTCATGCCGATGGCATTGATTGGCGTCGACGCCGGTCGGGATCGCGGCGAAATACCAAGGATAGAGACCCGCCTGACGCGGGGTACCATCGCGCACCGCGGTTTCGGCGGCGGTATAAAGCCGCTCCGGTTGAAGGAGCCGGGCGATGATCTCCTCGCCAGCGAAGTTCTTCCTCCATTCCATCAAATCCAACGTCCCATCAGGCGGCGGCGAGAAGGGCAGTCTCTTCCTTAAAGGAAAAGCGGCGGGCAACGCAGACACTGTCTCGACGAGGTCCACGGGACAGCTCCAGCGTCAACAGGCTGTCATCCTGAAATGCAGGGCTCAGCTCGAGTTTCAGATATTCGAACAGCTGCCGATCATGCACTGCGATCATGATCTGGCGGCCATGCTCCTTCGACAAGGTTCTCAGCAGTGCAGCGAAATGCGCGATATGCACATCGTCCATCGATTGCACAGGATCGTCGAGGATCAGCCACGGAAGTTCATTGGGAACGGACAGATGGAGCGCCGTGAAAAGCGTGAGTGCCGCAGTGTTGAGATTGCCCGCACTTAGCATCGCTCCCGGCGTGCCGCCAGCTTCGCCGCCGTCACGATGCTGGGTGATCAGCTTCGGCTGCAATTTCTGGGTCGACGCCGCTGGGATGCGAAATGCCGGGACGAAGGGTTCACCCGGGGCCAATCGAACGAAGAGATCCCGCCATAGGAGATTGAGACGATCGTTGAATTCGCGGCGGATGATCCCGGATCGGATCTTATCGACCGCGTTGCGGATCGCAATGCCTTGGTCGCGCAAGAGTTGCGCCCGACCCAAGGCATCTTCGGCCAGCTGCCACGCCGCGGCGGCGATGGAGATACGAGTCTTGGCCTGTTCGCGACGGGCAATCGCCGAGCGCGCGACAGCGAGGTGATCGTTCCCTCTTCTGCGCAAAGCAAGCCGGCCCTCCAAATTCGCCGCACTGGCAGCTAGCATCTGCTCCAAGCGCGAGGCGGCCGCATGGAATGTTTCACCTTCCGCGATCTGGTCGGCTCCGATCGATATCGCAAAAGCGCCCAAGGTTTCGCGCCATGCGGCCAGTGAGACATGTCGGGACTGAGCATCGGTGACCGCACGCCGCGCCGTCACATCGGCCAGCCGCAGGCTCGCACCGTCGCGTAGTGCATCGAGAAGACCCTCCAGCTCGGCGATGACGGATCTGGCCATGGACAGGCGCCGATCGAGGTCGGCGATGGCTTCGTCGGTGAGCTTGCGGCTGCCGATCGCTTCAATTTCGCGATTAAGTCGTTCGATCGTGACCTGAGCCTCGCTGCGCGTCCGCCCCAAAGTCAGCAATCGCTCCGCCGACGCGGACAATATCCGCACTTTGCCATGCACATGTTCGCTGAGCGGACCGCCATCGACTTCTTCGAAGTCTCGATCGCAGACGGGGCAAATCTCCCCGTCGATGAAGGAGGTCAGTTCGGCAAGGGTTGACGCGAGGCTGCCGGCACTGGTCGATAGCCTTTCAACTTCCTCGTCGATCGTTTCGCGCTGGCGGTTGGCCACATTGCGCTCATCCTGTGCTTTTGCATGCCGCTCGACATCGGTGCGCGCTTGGGAAACTCGATCGCCCAACTGCTTCTGCTCCGACCGGAGCCGCTCTAACGCTTCGTCCGCAAATTGGCCCGGATCGCTCGGCAGCGAAACATCGACCAGCAGGCCCTCGGAACGCCGACGGGCGGTTGCGAACCGCTCTCCAAATTCCGCTTCCCACAATGCATATCGCTTGCTCGCTTCGTCGGCTCCGATCGCAGTCACACTGGGACCCTCGCCCGTCGCGTTTTGCGCGCTGTCGATCTCGCGGCGGATCGCGATCAGCCGGCGCTGCTGGTCTGACAGGTGGGCGAACGCATCGGAATCCGTAGACTCCGCCAATGCCACATCTACGTGTTCTAGGTTATCTTCTGCGACCTTGATCGGAAGTTCGAGCGATACGCAAACCCGCACTAGTTCATCGATCGCGAGTTTCACTTCGCCATCGAGAGCGTCGTGGTTCTTGCGATGATCGCTCAGCAGCGTTTCGACTCGTAATCTTTCATTCTCTGCCGCCAGCCAGCCGTCGACGGACTTGCGGACATTCCGGACATCGACTAGCGGCTTGAGACCCGCCTCAAGGGCATCGAGCCGATCGAGACCTAGAAGCTTGCCGACGAATTGGGCCAAAGGCGATGCGGCTTCGCTGCCGGCATCCTGGTAGATCTGAAGAAGCTGGCCCAGCAGGGATTGTGGCAGGAAGGCCCGCTCGCGGAAGAAGGTCGCAAGTTCCTTGTCGAGCGCTTGGATGGACTGAGCGCCGTCGGCGGTCAGTGCCGCCTGATAGCCCTCCTCCTGCGTGCCGCACAGCGTCTGCAGGATCACGCTGCCTTCGGTCGCCGACCGATACAGCAACTGCTTTTGGTAGCCAGGATCGGCACGCTCCAGCGATTGGACCTTCCCGGTCAAGGCCAATTCGATGGCGGACAGGACGCTCGTTTTTCCAGCGCCATTCTCTCCGTGGAGTAGCACCACCTTGGCATCGAGCGGCGCATGAATATGCCCCCTGATGCTCCTGAAGTTGGTAATGTCGAGGCTCTTAAGGATGCGCTCGGTCATGACGGCTCCTCTTCACCTTCCAGTTGAAACGACTGCGTTATGATCAAGGCGACGGCATCGGTGACAGCCTGTTCACCGCTTTCCGCAGCGGCGAGGGCTGCGTCGACAAGCGCCTTGTTGCTGTCCGCGGGGAGCGCACCGACCAATTGATCCAATGCTGGCCCGACTCCGGTTTCTGGCTCCGCTGACGCCACGGGAAGCTTGAGCGGCAGGAGCACGCGGATGCAATCATCGAGCTGTCGCTCTGCGGCTTCGTCCACCGGCTGGCCTTCGACATTCAGCGGGACTGCCTCGACCTGCAAAACCCGGCATATTTCCGAGAGTACTTCGACTCCGTCCGACAATACGGCACCGGCCAAGATTACCGTAACGACATAGCGCGACCCGGTGACATCGAGAGCGCGGCTCAACGCCTCGATCCGCTGGCGCACTCTGACGCCGTCGCGATCTCCGAAATCCCCCGTGGTCGTGTCGACCAGCAGGACCAGATCAAGCGCCCGGCCGTTGCGGCCCCGCATGGCGGCCGTGAACGCGAAGTCGACCCCAGCTAATTTGAATGGCGTCGACAGGTCGCTATAGCCTGCTATGCGAAGGCGCGCTTGAATGGCTAGCAGGATCGGCGAGGCGCTCACAACATCATCTCGGCGACGAAATGTTGTTGGAGTTCCACTGAATCCGCGCTGCGCGAGATAAGGTCCGCTATGCTGACATGGGTTTCTCCGACGACACCTGTGCGTCCTGGTGCCGAACGAACGCGGCGCGCGCTTCCGCCACCACGAACCATACGCTGCCACACGTCATCGCCATGCACGACGATCGCATTGTCGTTCGCAAAGGCGCCATTGCTCTGCAACTTGATTACGTCCGCTGCTGATTTAACAAGGAACAGCGGTCGATCGACGCCGCCGAGCCGCGAGGCACGGGCGGTCATCGTGCCAGCATCTAGATTGTCGGAAACCGGCGCACGTAGTTCCCAATGTCCTGACGCCCGACCATGATGAAGCAGCGACAATGCCACCCCAAGCTGGCCCAACCCCATGGCCTGAGCATTCTGATCGGCTGCGATCAGGTTGAGCGGCGATCCACATAGGGCCTCATACATATCCGGGTGGACAGGTAGGGCGCCGCTCCGGAAAATCGACAGCATGCGTGACCAAAGAGCGATTGCCTGATTCGTAAAAGCGATGCGATCCCGTGCCCCGGCAATCGGAACAGCCAGATAGGCAATTTCATCGCGTAGGCTGGCCAGCATCGGAGCGAGCGCAGTTGCGATCGCCACTTTGCCCTCCGCCGCCAAGGAAAGCTCCATCAGCCGTACCAGTTTCTCGGCAAGCAGCTTCAGGACCAAGGCGATCAGCACCTGTTCGCCCCATGCGCGAAGTAAGGTGGCGTCGTGAAGGGCGGCCGGGTCAGCGTTGTAGGTTGGCCCATAGGCGATGCGCAGCAAGTCCCGCTGGCCCGGTTGGATGGCGTCCTCGCAAAATACATACGCCGGCGCATCCGGTGCGCACGGCCAGGGCCAGGCATGAACGGCTTTTGACTTGGAAAATATCGTCTGCAGATTGCTGTCCTGGATTGAGAGACCCAGGACGAGAGTCTTCTGCGCCGTCGCAAGTCCGACAACTGCATTGTGCATCGCCGTGAATGTCGCATTTTGCGGCCAGTCCATGATCTGGGTGTGGCTGCCCGTCAGATAGGGGCGGAATACCAGCGGCTCTCGGGTCGCATGCACAATGCAGCCATGAAATTTGTATAGCCGGGCGCGGCCGGCGGGGCCACGCAATTGGGTGGGATCGACAACGACCTGAAGAATGCCGGCAACGCCGTTGCTCAATTTATCCACCGCCGCTTCGATGAAACCGTCCCAGTTCGCCGACGCGACGGACTGCACTGCTCCCTCTAAGATGAGGATCGCTATGCACAGATGTTCAGCCGCAGGCGGCGCTGAATGTTCAAACGCCTGCCGGATGTCGATCGCATCCCAGAGAATGAAATCGACATCCGTTCCCGCAATGCGGATATCAAGAACCTTGGAGTATTTGTTCCATAGCCGATTTATGATCGCGTCATGTTCGGGCCAATCGACAAGCGCTTGCTCGAATTGCGCTTCAACGGTGGTGGGATCGATTTCGGCGAGTGTTAGCGCTTCATCGAGCGCCGGGCGATAGGCAGCTGCGGTGCCGGGATCGATCGCTCGCACGCGAATATAGTCGAAAGCCCGCTCGATAAGATCGCCGAGATTGGGGGCTTTGCGGGAGATGCCTGATCCAACCCAAAGCGCAAACTCGCCATTTTCCACGGCGCTCGCCACCGAGGCGAACGCTCCCTCCAGATGCGCAAGCACCTCGCGCACGGTGATATCAACGGCTGTCGGAGCCAACGCCACGTTTGTCAGTGCCCCCAGCGGCACACACTTACGGCCCTTCGGCAGCGAGCCTTATTCCTTCTAGCGCCTTTGTCTAGCAACAGAAGAACCAAATTAGTAGCTGTCGGAATGCGCTATCTGAATTAACCGCACCTTACGTCGCTTATGCGGGTGAACCCAGCCCAAATACGGCTCGTCGAGAGCGCGTGCTGGTTCCTACAGGGGGCGCGGCATGACGGCTCTCGCTTGGTTAGTGCCGATTGCGCTGGTAATGGGTTTGGTAGGCTTGGGCGCCTTCCTGTGGTCTATGAGCAGCGGGCAGTATGACGATCTTGATGGCGCGGCAGAACGCATCTTCATAGATGCCGATGCCGACATGCCCATGGTGAATACCCAGGAACAGGCGACCGAGCCGAAACCGTCCAGATCGTAGCGAGTTAATGAATGGGGATGATATTTGGCAAAAATGCGATCGAGGAAAATCTGATGACGCGCACACATGGTGGGAATTGGGTCGGCATCCTAGCCTTCGTCTGCGGTGCGGCGGTCATATTACCCAGCTTGGTCGCATTGGCGCTGAGTCTGCTTGCGGTTGTCCGAATTATATTTTGAAGCCCACTGAGGCCTCCAAATGACCCGTATTTCGTATTTATTCCGCCGTCAGAGCTTTTGGCACAATTCGAGGTTAAGTTAGTGGACTGCGGACGAGTTTGTCCCCCTAATCAGCGTCAGGTTTGTGGAGCCGTCGCCGAGCCGTTCCTGCATCACTGCGACGCTCAGGAAGCGCCGCTTCGGCAGGCGTTCTTTTCGGCGGCTGCTAGCGCGCGGTCCATCTCTTCAATTATGTCTTTCCGAGCCGGTTGAAATTTCAGATCACATGGCCGCCTTTC
The DNA here is from genome assembly GCF_028538045.1 of Sphingobium sp. AntQ-1. Lineage (NCBI taxonomy): Bacteria > Pseudomonadati > Pseudomonadota > Alphaproteobacteria > Sphingomonadales > Sphingobiaceae > Sphingobium > Sphingobium sp. AntQ-1. The sequence goes on along the minus strand of NZ_CP117159.1, from coordinate 544,500 downwards.
GAATATTTCGCCATAGCCTCCTCGTTAGCAAGTGTAACGAGCGTTTGGGCCTATCTCTTCCAGGTTCCCGCGTGTTTGGATGTTTGCTGGCGTATTCAGTGGCGCCGGTGACTTCCACGCCGTTCGCGTGTTGTCGGATATGATCGTAAAAAACTGTTAAAGAGGATCTGAGAATGGCGCTCCAGCATGCAAAGCCCGGCGAAGTGGTCCATCTTCCAACGCTGGCTCCTGAGCGCGGGACCACCGGGACGACCGCGCTGGTCAAATCCGACCGGTTCGAGGCCATTCACCTCGTCGTTCCCGCGGGATCGACCATACCGCCACATCATGTTGCCGGTTATCTGACGCTGCATTGCCTGGAAGGTCGGGTCACGTTGGGACCAACGAATATTGCGCTCGGCGCTGGCGATTGGGTCTATCTGGAGCGCGGCGATCAGCACTCCGTCCAAGGCATCGAAGATGCGCGGCTGCTGCTCACGATCTTGTTCGATACGCCGCCAACGCCGTGATCAGGCTTGATCTCTGGCAGGCCGTTGCAACGCCATGCGGCCGTAGACGAAGATGAACAGCAGGAAGGCGCCGCCCCACAAGCCGCCGGCCAGACGAATGCTCAGCATATAGTCGAGCGGCAGCAGCGGCGCGGCGACCCGCAGCAGCGCGCCGAGATTGACCAGCACATAGATGGCGACCGTGCCGCCATCCGCTTCCAACGGGCGGCCGGTATGACCGCGTGTCGCCCGCGTCATCACCGCCAGTGTCATTCCCGCCATCGCGCCGGCGCCCAGCGCATGCATTGCGCTCGATACGGGCACGACCGGCCACAGGATAGCAGCCCCGAGCAGCAGCAGGCCCGCCGGCAACCATGCGTAGGCGAGGTGCAGGACGAAGACCAATGGATCGCCGATCGCACTCAGCCCGGCCCAGCGGGTCTGCCGCACGGCATGCGATGCGCCGGCGACGAGCAGCAGCCAGGGCACCGGATGCGCCGCCGGTGCGAACACCCAGCCTGCCAGGGCAATCGCCGTGACCGCGAGCACGGCATGGTCGAACCGGTTGGCCATGATCGGCAACCCGTCCGTGCCGCCATGCTTGTTCAGCCAGTTGCGGGTAAAGGCCGGGATGATCCGTCCGCCGATGATCGCGATCAGCATGAGGACAAGCGCGAAGCCGGCCCGCATCCCGATCGCCGGATCGGTGGTTAGCCCCATCGCTGCGGCATGATCCAGCTCACAAGCGGCGGCGAACAGGAGGAGGACGATCAGGATCGGCTTGTTGCGGTTGCGCGCCGCGAAAATCTGCCGCGCCGCATAGCCGAATAGTGCGAGCAGGAAGCCGACATCGAGCACCGAGCCGACGAGCGGCGGCACATAAGCGGAGAACAGCACCGCGAGTCGGGCGGCCGCCCACAAGCCGACGAACGCCGCCACCGGCCAGCCCGTCATCACCGGCCGCCCGGTCCAGTTGGGGATCGCCGCGCTCAGGAAGCCGGCGATGACCGCGCCGAGATAGCCGAACAGCATCTCATGCTGATGCCAGACAAGCGGCTCCATTGCCGTCGGCACGGACCACGCTCCACCCAGCGCGCCGACCCAGAACGCGACGACGACAAGCGCCCAGAGCGCGCCGCCGGTGAACAGCAGCCGGAAACTGCCCTGAAGCCAGATCGGCGCTTCGGCAATGCGGTCCCGTTTGGCGGCGGCCTTAGTCATACGCGAGCACCCTTCCTCCACAGACCCAGGATCACCACCTGCCATGCGATAGCGATGGCGCCCACCATGAACACGACATCCCCGAAGGTACGGACCCAGCGCAGGGTTTCAAGGAAGCCTTGCTGCAGGAAGAAGTCGCTGCGCGCGTACCACATGCCGGTGGTGACGCTGGCCTGGAACTGGAACAGCCCGACCGGGAGCAGGCTGGTGAAGATCATCAGCACCAGCCCGGCGTTGAGCCCCCAGAAGCCGGTGGCCAACAACCGGTCGTTGAACCGAATGTCGGGCCGGATATAGCGCAGCACCAGCAGGGTGAAGCCGAGCGCCAGGAAGCCATACACCCCGAACAGCGCGGCGTGGGCGTGGACCGCCGTGGTGTTCAGCCCTTGGAGATAGAACAGCGCGACCGGTGTGTTGATCATGAACCCGAAGACACCGGCGCCCAGCATGTTCCAGAACGCCACGGCGATGAAGCACATCAACGGCCACTTGACCGCGCGCATCCAGGGCGTGCGCTCGCGCAGACTCCAATGTTCGAATGCCTCATAGCCGAGCACGATCAGCGGCACGACTTCCAGGGCGCTGAACGCGGCACCGACCGCCATGATCGGCGTGGTGGTGCCGGAAAAATACATGTGGTGGAAAGTGCCCGGCACACCGCCGACCATGAACAGCGAGGCCGAGGCCAGGCTGGCCGCCGTTGCAATCCGTCGCGAGACCAGGCCCATGGTTGCGAAGATAAAGGCGATGGCCGAGGTCGCAAAGACCTCGAATATGCCTTCCACCCACAGATGGACGACCCACCAGCGCCAATATTCCATGATCGTGATGTTGGTGCGTTCGCCGTAGAACAGCCCCGTGCCGTAAAACAGGCCGATCGCGATGGTGGCGATGGTGAGCAGCGCCAGCAGGCTCTTGTCGTCGCCCTTGGTGCGCAATGCCGGCACCATTCCCCGCAGCATCAGCACCAACCAGAGGAGCAACCCGACGAATAGCCCGATTTGCCACACCCGGCCGAGGTCCAGATACTCGTAACCCTGATGGCCCAGCCAGAAGCTGAGTTTCGCCGGTAGCGCATGGGAGAGCGCCAGATAATTGCCGATGAACGATCCGGCGACAACGACGATCAGCGCCCAGAACAGGATGTTGACGCCCAGCTTCTGGTATTTGGGATCGCTGCCGTGGATGACCGGGGCCAGGAACAGGCCGGCCGCGAGGAACGCCGTCGCGATCCACAGCACCGCACTCTGCACATGCCAGGTGCGGGTCAGCGCGTAAGGGAAATATTGCGAGACATCCAAGCCGTAAAAGCTCTGGCCCTCGATCGTATAATGGGCTGTGAAGGCGCCGATGAAGACCTGGAATATGAACAGCGCCAGCACCACGAACAGATATTTGCCGAGCGCCTTTTGCGATGGCGTCAGACCGGCGACTTGCAACGGGTCGTTCGCCGCCGCGACCAAGGGGGTATCATCGTGGCGGCGCAGGAACGCCCAACCCCAGATCAGCGCGCCCACTCCCGCGATCAGGATGACGACGCAGGCGAGCGACCACAGGATATTTTCCGGCGTCGGATAATTGCCGATCAGCGGCTCGGGCGGCCAGTTGTTGGTATAGGTCGCGACCGTGCCCGGCCGCTCGGTCGATGCGGCCCAGGCCGTCCAGAAGAAGAAATTGGTCAGCTTCGCCCGCTGCGCCGGATCGGGCAGCGTGCCTTCCTTCATCGCATAATTATCGCGGGTGGGCCGCAGCGTGGGATCGGAGCCGTAGAGCCGCTCATAATAGCTGGCGGTCTGGGCGAACGCTTGGGCGCGGCGGTTCGACACCGTCACCACGCCGCTCGCCCTATCATAGCTGTTGTGGCGATATTCCTGCTTGAGGCGATAGGTCAGCGCCGCCTTCTGTTCGCCGTCGAGCGCCTCGAAGGACTTCCCTTCGGTCTCCCGTGCCGCAAGATCGAGCCAGGCGACAAGTTCGCGGTGCAGCCAATCGGCGGACCAGTCCGGCGCCTGATAGGCGCCGTGCCCCCAGATCGAGCCAAGCTGCATGCCGCCGGTGCTCTGCCAGGCACTCTGGCCGTCGAGGATGTCCTCGCGCGTCATCAGCACTTGGCCCGTTGCGGTGACGATCTGTTCTGGGATGGGCGGAGCCTTCCGATAGATCTCCACCCCGGACACGCTCAATATGCCGAAAGTCACCGTCAGCACGGCGATCAGCGCCAACCACAGAACCTTATAGTTTCCCACGGCGCGATCTTTCTTTTCGATGGTCAAAGCCTGTTCGCCAATATGCCCAGAGCCCAAACTTGGCCTTCGCCGATGATGGGGCTCCAGTCGTTCGTCAGTACGGCTGGCAACCCTGGACAGATGGGGCGCGAAGATCGCGCGCCACGTCCGGCAGCGATGCTGGCTCGCGCCCGAGGCTTGCCCGGTAGCAGGGCGCCGCCGCCGTGTGCTGCGCTTCGAAAAGGAGCGTGGTCCAGAATCCGCCTCCGCCGACAGGCGCGAGCGCGATTGTCCCCCGTCACGAGATGCCTGCAGAGAAGGCCCAAATGATGACAAGTACGTAGCACAGTTCGTCCACTAAACCCATCCAGCGAGCAGCCGATCTTCGCCGCGATCGACTTCATCACTTCCCATTCCGAGCCGTACTCAGCCCGCTGCTCCGCGACCATAAGGACCGCGCGTTCCCGTACTTCGGGTGAAAATTTGTTCGTCGTCTTGCTCATAACGGCTCCTTGTCACAAGTGGGAGCCTCCTGAAAACCCGGGGCGCTTCGGGGACCGACTTGGTTTGGTCGATATCGGTCATCGCCAGCGCCGACATAGCCTGGTCCCCCTGTGGGAAGACTGAACACCGCGACCGCCGCCGAGGCCCGAGAGTGTCATCTCTTCTGTGGATGGCTCCCCTTTGCGAGTGCTCAACGAACTTATGGCAACGGTCAGTTGCAGTCTTCTGTTCGGCCTTTTGTGCAGCCTAGAATTCGACTGCTGGCCCTGATGAGGTCCGCGGACAAGATCCCAAACTAACTATCAGGCAGCGCTGTGCCAGTCCTCGCGTCTACCAGGCGAGTGCCGTCAGCCGTCACGACTTCGGCGACAGCTCGGCCAAGCCACATGCGATAGGTGACGGTCGACGGGCGCGGCAGTGGCGGCGGTGATCGCCGATGGCGATGCGAGCGCGAGGTGGCTGGGCAGGGCCGTGGTGGCGTTGCGCTCCACCAAGTGATCGCCATGCACGCGGTCGATGGGCAAGAAGCTCATCAACGCGCCGCTCGTGAACCAGAGGAGGAGCTGCGCACCGATGATAAGTGCAACCATTTGTGGGTGCGGCTCGCGAGGAGGTGCAGCCTTAGTTTCGCGCTTTTCAGAACCGCCCCTCCATAGTCGCTGCTGGCATCACTTCATGCCGGCATGTCTTTCATCATCTCGTCGTGATCGGCCGGCACACTCGCCACAAGCCCTTGTACTGCTCGCGCATCGTTCCCTGGAGCCTGGGCACGAACGCGAGCATACCCCGCGCGAAGAAGTTTAGGCGGCCATCTTTTCGCAGGCGTCGGCGCACTTGCGGCACGCGGCCACGCAATCCTCCATGCCGTCCAGGGATTCGCAGCTCGCGGCGCACGCTCGGCAGACCTCGGCGCACTCGCGACAGATATGCTGATGGTGCGACGACTTGCGCGCCATGAAGTCGATTGCGACTTCGCAAATCCTCGCACAGTCGAGCATGATCTTGATATGCTCAGGTGCGGCATGCTGGCCGCCCATTTCAAGGCAATGGTTCATTGCCATGTGCAGGCAGGTCACATGACACTCGTGGCAGGCGTCCATGCAGGCCTGCATGTCGGGGTTCATCTGATGCATCGATCCATCTCCGTCTGAGTCCCCCCACTAGCACTACTTTGGCAGAAATCTGATTTTTCGATTCCCAAGGGGCAATTTCCCTGATTCATAGGATGCCAGCTCATGGGAGGCTGGTGATGGTGGAAGATTGGCGCGACGATCTGGAGGTCTGGCTGGCACCGTTCCTGGCGGCGTTGCGACACAAGACCCGGATGCGTCTTTGCCCTGCGTACGTTGCGGGTCTGATTGGCCCCGGGGACCGCAAGAGTGTTCAACCGATGGCAGCTCGTAATCGCGAGTTCGGCTATGACCAACTCCACCATTTCGTTGCTGACGGTGTATGGGAAAGCGCTCCCCTTGAGGCTGTCCTCCTGAAGGAAGCCGATCGTCTGGTGGGGGACGAAGCCGGATATCTGGTTATCGACGATACATCTCTGCCGAAGAAAGGCAGTCATTCGGTCGGCGTGGCCCCGCAATACGCCTCTTCGCTTGGCAAGACATCCAACTGTCAGTCTCTTGTTTCTGTGACGCTGGCGTCGCGTGAAGTGCCGGTCATGGTAGGCTTGCGCCTCTTTTTGCCGGAGAGTTGGACTGGTGATGCCGAGCGCATGAAACGTGTCCGGGTCCCTGCCGAGCGGCAAGTCGCGCTGACCAAGCCTGAGATCGCCATTGAGGAAATTGATCGCGTTATCGCCTCTGGTGCCCGCTTTGGCTGTGTGCTTGCCGATGCGGGTTATGGATCGAGTGGGCAATTCCGCGAAGCTTTGAGCAAGCGCAACTTGTTGTGGGCCGTCGGCATATCACGACGCCAGAATGTGTATCGGGCTGATATTGGACTGATTTTCCCGGAAGCTGCGACCGGAAGGCGACGCAAATACCACGTACCGGACGATGTTGCCATCTCTTCCGAATTGATGTTGGCCGATGCAAAGTGGCGAAAGGTCAGTTGGCGGCGTGGAACCAAAGGAAAGCTGACCTGTCAATTTGCGGCTCGCCGTGTTCGGGTCGCAGATGGTCACCGGCATCGCATGAGCGACGGCCGTGTCCAGGCCATGCCCGGGGAACAGGAAGTCTGGCTGGTCGGCGAAAGGCGCACAACCGGTGAGCAAAAATACTACCTGTCGAACTTGCCCGCTGACGCCACACTCAAAATGCTGGCCACGGCGATCAAGGCGAGGTGGATTTGCGAGCAGGCCCACCAGCAACTCAAGGAAGAGCTTGGCCTTGATCACTTCGAGGGCAGATCATGGACAGGGCTGCACCGACATTGCCTGATGGCGATGATCGCCTTCGCCTTCCTCCAATCCCGCCGCCTCACGGCAGCGGGACGGAAAAAAAAGAGTCGGTGGACCGCCGCCGAAGCCGACCATGCCAGCCATCAGGCAGGCAATTCTCGACCTCTTCATGCAACCACCGCGAACCCGATGCCCCCACTGTGACAAATCCCTCGGGGACCCAGTTACGTAAAATCTGCCAAAGTAGTGCTAGAAGATACGCGCTTTGCGCGATAACCCCTTGCATAAAAATTCCAGCGGCGCTTGCCGGTTCCAGACCAAGCGATGTCGCCACCATAATTCCGCCGGCGAGCGCAAGCGGCGTCAACCGTCATCGTCGAGATCTGGCCCGCGCCCGCGCCCGCGCCCGGCTCTGCTGCCATGTCGGCCATCGGACCCGGAACCTGCTGAGCATGGGAGCGGCCATCTTTTCGGGCGTGACACTCTGCCCGTGGGGGGCCAGCGCGCGCATCGTGCCGATGACGTGCTTCAGCCACACACCCACGAGCCACAGGTCAACGCGATGTACCGTTGCGTACCGACAGCTTCGACAGTGCTTACGACACTCAAATGGGGAGCGACCTGAGGTGCGTCATCGAGGACAAGGCCGAGCCGCCAGATAGGCTCAGGACGCCAGACGCGTGAGTATAGGGCATTCGGGCCGCTCGTCCCCATGGCAGGCATTCGCAAGGTCGAGCAGTGCTTCGCGCATGGCATTGAGTGCATCCGCCTTCCGACCCAGGTCTCCCGCGCGCGATTCCGCCAGAGCCTTGACCTCCGCGCTCGCGCGCTCGCGGTCGGACCAGAGATCAAGCAGCACGCGGATTTCCCCAATGGGAAAGCCGAGATCGCGGGCGTTGGCGATGAAACGCAGGAGGTGCACGTCGGCTTGCGAATAGTCGCGATACCCGCTGTCACGTCGCGGCGGCGACGGGATAAGCCCGATCTTCTCATAATGGCGGATCATGCGCTGCGACACAGCGCTCGCATCGGAGGCCGCGCCGATGTTCACAGCGTCACCCGATTGAGACGCAGCGCGTTGGTGACGACGCTGACGGATGACAGGGCCATCGCCGCAGCGGCGATGACAGGCGACAGAAGGATGCCGAACACCGGATAGAGCAGCCCGGCGGCGATGGGGACGCCAGCGGCATTGTAGATGAAGGCGAAGAACAGGTTCTGGCGTATGTTGGCCATCGTTGCCTCGCTCAGGCGCCGCGCCCGCACGATGCCGTTGAGATCACCCTTGAGCAGTGTGATCCCGGCGCTTTCGATGGCGACATCGGTGCCCGAACCCATGGCGATGCCGACGTCCGCCGCCGCGAGAGCGGGCGCGTCGTTCACCCCATCGCCAGCCATGGCAACGACATGGCCTTCGCGCTGCAGCCGCAGGACGACAGCGCTCTTCTGATCGGGCAGCACCTCGGCTTCAACCGCATCGATGCCTAGTTTCCGGGCCACCGCCTCGGCGGTTGTCCGGTTGTCGCCCGTCAACATGACGACGCTCACGCCCTCTTTTCGCAAGGCGGCCAGCGCCTCCGCTGTGGTTGCCTTGATCGAGTCCGCAATGGCGAGAATTCCGGCGACCCGGCCATCAACGGCCGCGAAAATCGCCGTCGCTCCGTCCGCCCGCAGCTCATTGGCGCGTGCAGCCGCGGCTGACACATCGATGCCATTCTCTTTGAGATAAACGGCGCCGCCCAGAAAGATCCGCTTGCCGTCCACGGTCCCGACCGCGCCCTTTCCGGTAGGCGAGTCAAAGTCGGAAACCTCGGGAACGTCGATGTCACGATCCTTCGCGGCCGCGACGATCGCGAGCGCCAGCGGATGCTCCGACGCCCGCTCGACGCCCGCCGCCAGGCGAAGAAGATCGTGCTCCGAAAAGCCGTCCATCGCCACGATATTCGTGACCGATGGGCGCCCTTCTGTCAGCGTGCCGGTTTTGTCGACGACGATCGTGTCGACCTTTTCCATGCGCTCCAGCGCCTCGGCATTCTTGATCAGGACACCGAGGCCGGCCCCCCGTCCGATCCCGACCATGATCGACATCGGCGTCGCGAGACCCAGCGCGCAGGGACAAGCGATGATCAGCACCGCGACCGCGGCCACGAGGCCATGCGCCAGTCGCGGTTCTGGACCCCATATTCCCCAGATCGCAAAGGAGAGCAGTGCGACGGCAAGCACTGCCGGCACGAACCAGCCCGCAACCTTGTCGGCCATGCGCTGGATCGGCGCGCGCGAACGCTGCGCATCTGCCACCATCTGGACGATCCGCGCCAGCATCGTATCCCGGCCAACCTTGTCCGCGCGTATGACGAGCGATCCTGTTTGGTTTATCGTGCCCGCCACTACATGGGCATCGACCGTCTTCGTCACCGGCATCGACTCGCCAGTCACCATGGACTCGTCGATCGAAGAGCGGCCGTCCTCGACAATCGCATCCACAGGCACCTTTTCGCCGGGGCGGACGCGCAACCTGTCGCCGACCACGATCAGGTCAATCGCGACTTCCTCGTCGTGACCATCCGGCAGGATCCGGCGGGCAGTCTTGGGTGCCAGATTGAGCAGGGCCTTGATCGCGCCCGATGTCCGCTCTCGCGCGCGCAGCTCGAGAACCTGCCCAAGGAGCACGAGGACGGTGATGACCGCGGCGGCCTCGAAATAGATGGCGACCGTGCCATCCATCATGCGGAATGCCGCCGGGAATATTCCGGGGGCAAGCGTGGCCACCACGCTATAGGCCCAGGCGACACCGGTTCCCATCGCGATCAGCGTGAACATGTTCAGGTTTCGCGTCCGAATGGACGCCCAACCGCGCTCGAAAAACGGCCAACCGGCCCAAAGCACGACGGGGGTCGCCAAAGCGAGCTGAACCCACCCTGATATTCGCTCGGGGACGAGTTGATGAAGCGCGGGGAAAAGGTGTCCGCCCATTTCGAGTAGGAATATGGGCACCGTCAGCGCCAGGGCGATCCAGAAGCGCCGTGACATATCGACGAGTTCAGGGCTCGGGCCTGATTCCGCCGTTATGAGCTCGGGCTCGAGTGCCATGCCGCAGATCGGGCAAGGACCGGCACGATCTTTTCGGATCTCCGGGTGCATCGGACAAGTCCAAATCGTGCCAGGTTCTGCGGCCGTGGGCGTGTCGCCCCCGCTCGACAGATATCGTTCCGGCTCGGCGACGAACTTCGCCCGACATCCGGCACTGCAGAAGTGAAACTCCTGGTCGCCGTGTGAGGCATGGTGCGCGGTCGCGCCGGGATCGACCATCATGCCGCAGACAGGATCCTTCGCTGTCGTCGGACCTTGCGGCTCGCGGTGCTTTCCAGCGCAACAGTTATGCGCACCAGATGTGTTCGCGGAAATAGGATCGGTCATGGCTCGTCTCCTTGTCGACGCTAAACAATCTGGGGTCTGACATCGTGTCAGGGTCAAGGCCCCGGTTCAAATATTCTGTCCGCCAGACGCTGGAGCCTGATTATTCGAGCAAGAGATTGTGGATCGCGGTCGCTGCCTTGGCCGCCTGACCCGCCGCGACGGCAATCTGGTCCAACCCTTCGACGACGTCGCCGGCAGCGAACAGGCCGCTGATCGATGTTCGCTGGTGGTCGTCGACGATGATGCAACCCGACGCGCTCAACGAAGCACCGGCTACCCGCGCGAGCTCTGATCTTCCGGAACTTCCGAGCGCGACATAGAGCGTATCGAAGCTGAGCGATTGGCCATCGGACAGGCGCACGAGAACATCATCATCGTTTATCGATAATGTTTGTATGGCGGCACGTTCGACCGCAATTCCGCCGTCCGCAAGATCAGCTTGGTCGGCAAGAGAAAGCTGCACGGATTCTTCAGTGAGCAGGGTAACGGTTTCGCTGTAGCGCCGCACGAAGATCGCCTCGGCCGCTCCATGCTCCGAGCAGCCCAGGACTGCCACGCGCTTGCCGCGCACCTCGTACGCATCACAAATTGGGCAGTAGCGGATGAGGCCGCGCGAAACGCCTCTGTCATGTGCAGCTTGGGCGAGGTTGGGTCGGTGGTTTGCAACGCCCGGCGCAAGCAACACCGTCCGCGCCTCGAGGGTGCGGGAACTCATGCCCACGGCAAAGCCTGTCTTGGACTGCATGATACCGAGGGCCACGTCACTGACCAATTCCGCACCGTAGCCGACAGCGTGCTGACGCATACGCGACAACAACTCCTCACCAGATATCCCTTCCGGGAAGCCGATGAGATTATGCGTCGTGGGAATGCTGGCGGCACGTCCGGCCCCGGCGTCGATAACCAACGTGGCACGCAGAAATCGACCCAGGTAGGTGGCAGCTGTCAGGCCTGCGGGGCCTCCGCCAATGATAATGCAGTCGTACATGCGCACCTCGCCGACGGTGATCCTCATTTCTATTACGCGCGCTCGCCCATCTTCCCTCGCATGCCCTTCGATGTTTTGAAGAAATTGCTGGCCGGGGCGAGGGGTGCGCGCCGCCGGTGCGTAAGTCAGTAGTAGCCCGTCGAGAGACTCGATGGGCCATTCGGGAGCCCACGGGTCGCAGCGTGGAGCGGGGCGAGCGTCCAAGGGAAGACCTGATCGAACCAACGATCATCCGCTTGGCCGTTCGTCCCGCGATGGGCGGAACTGTTGGCTCCTTGGCACTTGCGAGCGCAAGTGCAGGGGGAGGTATAAATGGAGACCTACAGTCCTTTTTCTGTGTCGATGGGACGTGCGCTTTGGGTCATGGCCATGGTAGCGGGACCGCCTTTGATCATCATGGGTGTCGTGGGGCTGGTCATCTCGATTATTCAAGCCGCGACGTCGATCAACGAGCAAACGGTCAGCTTCGTGCCTAAATTGCTCGCGCTGCTGCTATTCCTGGTCCTCTTTGGTGCCGCGATGGGAGCATTGCTTGTCGATTATACGCGCGACCTCCTCATCCACATTCCAGACGACATCCAGTGAACAGCGAGGCAATCGACTTCCGCATGGCGTGGCAGGGATCAGGAATCTGGCCTGCCGTCGACCACAATGCTAGCCTCTCGAGCTCATCGAGTAATCGACAAAGGGGGACGGTTTGGCGGATTTTGAATTGCTGGCACGGCAACTCATTCAGCGATGGAAGGAAGATCCGAACGCGACCTATCAGAGCTGGTTTTTGTGGGACGAGCGGATCAAGAATTTCCGCTCCATCCGCCGCGGTCTGGCCCAGGTGGTCGCCGAGATCGAGACGGGACGATTTGGCGTCGCTTATCGCGGCTCGTCGCTGGAAACCGTGGTTCATTCGGTCGCGGAACAACGGCAGATCTTCAAGGGGGCAGATCATGCCTTTTTGTGGAAGCCAAAGCTGCGGATACCGGACATTTATGAGAACGCGGCGCATCAGCGCGCCTTTGGCCGGTTGCTGGATCACTGCGCGTGCTGCGATACGGCGGAAGAAATTATTTCCGGCATCCATACGATCGACCGGCTGAACATTAAGGGGCTCGGGCCAGCGGTCGCCAATCTCCTGTATTTTCTGCATCCGACGCTGGTGCCGCCGTTCAACACGGCGATCGTTAACGGGTACAACAAGCTCACGGGCGGAAAGGTCAAGCTGGGGAGTTGGCCGCATTTCCTGGCAATGCGGTCGGAGGTTCTCGATCTCAATGAACAATTCCGGGATCTGCTGTCCAACGATCTTGGCGCCATTGGCGGTCTATTGTTCGACATCGGCTCAGGCCGATATCCGGCCCCGCCCCGCGGTGAGGAGGATCAAAGCGCTAGCGGCTGGACAGCTCGTCTCGAGCAAGCCCGGGCAGAAGCGCAGAACCTCAATAAGGCTGTTCAGAAGCAGGGCGAAAGCGATCGCACCCATTCGGAAATTCAAGCCTGGCTCCGCGATATCGGTCGGGCGCTTGGCTATGATGTCTGGATAGCGGCCAATGATCGCGGCCGTCTTCATAACGGGATACGCCTTGGGGAGGGGTGCCTTGAAAGCTTGCCAGCTTCCATTTCCACCTCGACCGGCGGCGACGCCATCCGCCTGATCGATGTGTTGTGGCTCGAACAGGGCGGTGATCGTGTTGCGGCGGCTTTCGAGGTGGAGCACTCGACTTCGATCTATTCCGGCATAGTGCGCATGCTCGACCTGGCCCTGAGCGGGAGCGCACTACACGCAACCGCTGGGCTGTTCCTCGTCGCCCCGGACGCCCGAGAAGCCGACGTGCGGGCGCAACTGGCGCGCCCCGCCTTCAGCCGTGTCGCCGATCTCGAGATCGCCTATCTTCCCTATGGCGAGCTGGAGCGGCACAAGGAGGCAATTTCGCGGTTCGGATCAGGGCTGAAGGCGATCAAGGCCATAGCCCGCACACTGCCCTAAAAATCTCTCACTCACATTCCCGATGCTGGTGGCGCAAGCAGCCCAAGCCACGCGACCAGCGCGAGGATCGCGATTGCGCAACTGCTTTCGATCAGGAGGCTCCGGCGTAATGCTCCGACTGCGGCTGCGCCCTCTCCGCGCTCCAACGCAGCCGCGAGCGCCGGCGTCAGAAAAAAGCGGTTCGCCGCGGCCAGGAGGAGCATCGCACCGAAAAGCAGCAACTTGCCTAGAAGCAGGATGCCATAGAGGGTGGTGAAAAGTGCGCCGAGTTTCGATGGCCCAATCAATATCCAACTATTTACGAGGCCCGAGACAATCAGCAGGCCGACGACAATCGAGCCAACTCTTGCAAATCCGTCCAATGCCCGGTGGGAAAGATGGATATGCTCGGCCGCCATGCGCGTAGCGGACCGGAAGATCAGGAGACAGAGGCCACATAGCGCCCCTATCCAGGTCCCGGCCGCCAGCAGATGGGTGATGTCTGCGGCCAGGTGGAGCCAGCCAAGTGCGCCTTCATCGGCGGCTCCATGGCCGGTCCACGCCAGCGTAGAAAGTGCCACGGCGGCCGTGATCGAGAGCGAAGCCAATGCGAAGGTCGGCCGCTGCCATCCCACGATCGAGAAATACAACACTAACAGGAGAGCGGCGATACGCAGCTGCCAAACGGTGCCGATCGTCGTGCCCGAGATTACCAGGCTGACCGTCGCGCGGTCGACCTCGCCGATGGCGACTCCGCCCATCGATGCGGCCAATACCATGACGCCCAGGATCGACAATCCGATGCCGACCAGAGCGATGGTGGCGAGAACGGGACGGAAGCGCAGGACCGAGCCGGATTGCCGCTCGGCCCCGGGCAGCGTGTAGAGCCCGAACATCGGCAGCCCAAACAGGAGCATGAGATCAAGATATAGCCCCAGCCTGACGGCGGTCGCTACCGTGTCTGGCACCCCTTACTTGACCTTGAACGTGTAGCTGCCCTGGACGCGATGCGTGTCGGTGGACACGATGTGATAGTCGACCTTGTACGTCCCGGCAGACAGCGGCTTGGCGAAGGTCGCAACAAGCGTCTTGCCATCGGGGGCGAGGGCAACCTTGACGCCATTCATCTTCATCGGCCCCATCTTCATGCCGGGCATTTCGGTCATGGTCAGGTCGATGCCGGAAAATTGAGCAACGAGCGCCTCGGAAAAAACGAGCTGAACTTTTGTAGGGGCGGTGACCACCGCGTCGGCGGCGGGCATCGCAGTCGCCAGCCTGGGGTGTGCCTGAGCGGCCGTGGCTACGATTGCAGAGGCGGCCAGCGCAACCGCAAAAACTGTCTTACGAAACATCGATTTCTCCATGCGCGGCGGTACTGCCGACAATTCGAATTACGCACGGCCGCCCGTGACCCCTCAACGATGCCGCCACAATTCTTAGGCGAGCGCCGCACCCGACCTTCTGAGTTCGGTGAACGAGGATGATTTTCATAGGCCATGAGGGGTCGAGGCGCCCCGCGCGTATGATCAAGTGGACGGCTTGGACACACCGGTCGCCCGAGATTTTGTGGGGAGGATGCAATGGCAGATCCGCGGATGACAGGCATAAGGCGGCATTTGCCGAGCGGCCCCTTTCTTGCGATCGCGGCACTCGCCGTCGCTGCGGTCGGCGGTGTGGTGGTGTATGTCGGTGCATATGACATCGGCGCCGACTCGCCGCATAGCCGGCCTATCTACTGGATGATCGAGCAATTCCGGGATCGTTCTGTCGCTGTGCGCGCACGTAATGTCGTCGTCCCTGGCAATCTGATGGATGTAAAGCGCCTAGAGAGCGGCGCGGGGCTCTACACGGAGATGTGCAGTGGCTGTCATCTAGGGCCGGGCCTCGAGAAGACAGAGATCAGCCAGGGCCTGTATCCACGAGCCCCAGAGCTATTCCGGGAGCCACAAAGGTCGGCCAAGGAGCAGTTCTGGATGATCAAACATGGCGTCAAGCTCACGGCCATGCCGGCGTGGGGGAAAACGCACAGCGACGATTTGATTTGGGATATGGTGGCTTTTGTTCGTCAGCTACCGAAGATGTCGGCTGCGCAATATCAGGCCGCTGTCGCCAGCGCGCCGGAAGATCATGATGCGATGATGAAAGACATGCCAGGTATGGCGAAGACGGCGCCTTGAATGGGTACTTGCGTCGGTCAGCGCGAGATATCGCGTCGCGTGCTGCCGGGTGACCAGGCATTGGGTAGCGTCGTCAGGCGCCAACGGGTGAGATCGAATGATGGGAATAGACGATGAACATTGACCTTGACGGGCTTTTGAGCCGCTTGCGCACCGACGCCGTTCACCCAGGGCTTTCCGGTCTGGAGGAGGCTGTGTTCAGGCGCATTGCGGCGCGTCCGCAAGTTTCCACCGCGCAGCAGCTGACCCTTGGCATGGTGGCGGCGTTCGGCGCTGTATTGCTCGGCGTCGCCAGCAATGGTCTTGCAACGCCGGCCGAAGCGTCCGTGACATTATCTCCATTTGGGCCGTCCAATCCGCTTGCGCCATCGACGCTGTTGGTGGGATCGCGATGAAGGCCAAGCTGCTTTTGCTGGTCGCAGTGGTGGCCTTTATCGCGGCGGTCGCTGGCGTCTTTCTGGGCCGGTATTTCTTTCCGCAACCGGTGGCTGCGGGTGTCGAACTGCATGAGGTGTTGCACGGAAAACTTGATCTGGACGCTCGTCAAAAGAGCCAGATCGATCTTCTTGAACAGCGTTTTGCTGTCCGCCGGCGGGCACTCGAACTTGAATTGCGGGCCGACAACGCACGGCTTGCAGATGCCATTGAAGCCGAGCACGGCAACGGTCCGCGGGTAACAGCCGCTGTCGATCAATCACACCAGGCAATGGGCGAACTTCAGAAAGAGACGCTTGGCCACATCTTCGCCATGCGCCAGATCCTGCGCCCGGATCAGGCCAGGACGTTCGATCAGGCGGTGGTTCATGCGCTCACCGACGACGTACGGTGAGTCTGGATCTCAAGGCGTGTTCGGACGGTGAACTCGCGGCGTTGACCTTGGGTGGTCGCCAGGCGGCGTTCGCCGAGATTATGCATCGCCATCAGACACCGATTTTCCGTCTGGTTCGCGGTCTCGTGGTCAACGCGGACGAGGCGCTTGATCTGACGCAGGATTGCTTTGTCTCCGCCTTCGGCCATTTGCAGAAATATGATGGCGATCGCCCGCTGCGCGCCTGGCTGTCGCGCATCGCGATCAACAAATGCCGAGATTGGCGTCGCCGGCAGAAAGTGCGGCGATTGTTCACTTTCGGAGCGGGTCCAACAGAGCAGGAGCGCGAAGCGGTCCCGGACGATAGCCCCTCTGCCCATGAAACGGTCTCGGGAAGGATGGAGCTCGCACGCCTCAATGCGGCGATCGCACAGCTTTCGGCTCCGTTGCGCGAGGTACTCTTGCTGAGGACGGTAGAGGGAATGACCCAGGCGGAAACTGCGGCCGCGCTTGCGATCAGTGGCAAGGCTGTCGAGACGCGCCTGTACAGGGCTCGAAGCCGGCTCGCGGAAATATTGGCGGATTGATGAGGGGTCCGCCCAGGTCGTGCGTAAGCCTCAGAGAGTATGGTGCATAAGGCGTTCGCTGAGCCTTGCGCCTGATTTTGAACAAGGGAGACGACATGAGCCCGGTATTGACCCGCCGCGATTTAATCCGGGGAGCCTCGCTTGCTGGCGGTGGCTTGGCATTGTCCGCGTGGATGCCGGCATGGGCGCAGCCCGTATCAACCGGCATCGCGACGCCGCTCCCGACGGTTTCCGGCAATGACATCGAGCTTAAAATTGCTCAGCAGATGATGACGATCGACGGTCGGAAAATGCGGGCCATTGGCGTCAACGGCACAGTTCCGGCGCCGTTGATCCGGCTGCGCGAGGGACAGACTGTTCGCCTGCATGTGACCAACGATCTCGATGAGGATAGCTCGATACACTGGCATGGCGTGCTGGTGCCGCCGCAATTCGATGGCGTGCCGGGTATATCCTTCCCGGGCATTCGGCCCAAAACCACTTTTGTCTATGAATTTCCGATCATCCAGAACGGCACCTATTGGTATCATAGCCATTCGGGCCTTCAGGAGCAGCTGGGGCATTATGGTCCGATCGTGATCGACCCTGCCGGTGTTGACCCGGTGAAATATGACCGCGAGCATGTCATCGTGCTGGCCGATCACAGCGCCATTTCGCCAGAAGCGATCTTTCGGGCGATGAAAGTGGACCCCGGGCATTTCAACTTCCAGCGCCAGACGCTTGCCGGTCTGCTGTCCAAGCGCGACCAGGCTCTGAAGGATCGCCTCGATTGGGGCAAGATGCGGATGGATCCAACCGATATTTCCGACGCGACGGGTTCGGCTTATACCTACATCGTCAATGGCTACGGGCCTCGAGACAATTGGACCGCTCTGTTCACGCCGGGCGAACGCGTTCGGCTGCGCTTCATCAACGCCTCGGCGATGACGACCTTCAATGTGCGGATACCGGGCCTCCCGCTGACGGTGGTGCAGGCTGACGGCCAGAATGTGCGGCCCGTGATGGTCGAAGAATTCCAGATCGGAGTGGCTGAAACCTACGACGTGATCGTTACTCCGCCCGATGATCGCGCCTACACGCTGGTCGGTGAGGCCATCGACCGTTCAGGCATGGCGCGGGCCACGCTCGCGCCGCGTGCTGGGATGACGGCCGAAGTGCCGCCGCTGCGTGAACGGCCGCTCGCCACGATGAAAGACATGGGCATGGACATGTCATCGATGCCGGGCATGGAAGGCATGGACATGTCCGGAGGCGGCATGTCGCCGATGCGGGGCGTCGACCCGACTGCGGAGAAAAATGCCTCGGCGAAGCTGACGGTGGCTGGTGCCGGGGCCATGGCCATGGGCGCGGCTCCTGGCGGGACCGCCATGGCGGGCATGGATCATTCCAATATGGCGGGCATGGCGGCAGGCGGGGGTGCGATGGCCGGCATGGATCACAGCGCCATGGCGGGGCAGCCGGGCATGGATATGGGCTCCATGGAAATGGGGCCGATGAACATGCGTGACTTTTCAAAAGCGCCGCAGGTCAAAAAGTCACCGGGCGTGCAGACGATCTCGCCTATGCCGATGGACCGCACCGGAGAGCCCGGTCAGGGTCTCGAGAATGTCGGCCACAAGGTTCTCGTCTACAAGGATCTCATGGCGCTGGAGCGCAATCCTGACGTGCGTGCTCCGGACCGCAGTCTCGATATCCATCTCACCGGCAACATGGAGCGGTTCATGTGGTCGTTCGACGGCGAGAAGATGTCGGATGTGCATGACCCGATCCCCTTCATCGAGGGTGAGAGGGTTCGGATCAATCTGATCAACGACAGCATGATGGGTCATCCGATCCATATCCACGGCCACTTTTTTGAACTGGTCACGGGTCATGGCGATCATGCGCCGCGCAAGCACACGGTCATCGTGCAGCCGGGCGGGAAGGTCACATGGGATTTTACCGCTGATGCGGTCGGCGACTGGGCGTTCCACTGCCATCTTCTCTACCACATGCACGCCGGGATGATGCGCGTCGTCAGTGTGCGGCCGAAGGGAGACGCAGCATGAAGCGCGTTTTGACGACACTGCTCGGCGGGTCGGCGATGTTGCTCGCCATTCCGGTAACCGCGCAAGCCCAGTCGATGCAGGGCATGGATCATTCCAGCATGCCCGGTATGGCGATGCCCGCGAAAAAACCGGCTTCCCCCAAGCCTGCCAAAAAGCCTGCGGCAAAGAAGCCGGCTCCTAAAAGGGCCGCGCCGGTCAGAGTGGCCCCGGCAAAGCCCGCGGCTCGCCAGGATATGGAAGGCATGGATCATTCGACCATGCCTGGAATGGCGATGCCTCAGCCGGGACCAGCAGCCGCGGCAACGGCGCCGACTATGGACCATGGCGCGATGCCGGGCATGGATATGGGCAACAGCGGTTCTACACCGATGGCTGGCAGCATGCCCGGCATGAATATGTCCGGGGATCATGGTGGCCACGATATGGCTGCCATGCCGGGCATGGAAATGACCGGAACCGCACTCCCGGCCGGAAATGCCCCTGCGCCAAAGCCTCCCATGGACCACTACGCCGATCGGCAGTTCCCGCCCGCTGCGATGACACAGTCGCGAATGGCTATGATGCACGAGCAGGGGGGGCAAGCCTTCTATCAAATCATGTTCAATATCGCGGAGTATCAGGTTCGCAATGGGCGTGACGGCTACCGCTGGGATGGAGAGGCTTGGTATGGCGGGGACGTCAATCGGTTGACGCTGAAGAGCGAGGGCGAGGGTGTCCTTGGCGGTCCTGGCGGATCGTTCATGGAGACCGCCGAGGTCCAGGCGCTCTACAGCCGGGCGATCGATCCGTATTGGAACCTCCAAGCTGGCGTTCGATACGATTTCAAGCCCAATCCGTCCCGAACATACGCTACTGTCGGGGTGGAGGGCCTCGCACCCTATTGGTTTGAAACCGAAGCGGCTCTATTCCTTTCCAACAAGGGTGAAGTTCTCGGTCGTGTTGAGGGTTATTATGACCAGCGCATCACGCAGCGAATCATTCTGCAGCCCCGAATTGAACTGAATCTCTCCGCGCAGGACGTGCCTGAGACACGGATTGGGTCTGGAATCTCCAACGCCGAGTTCGGATTGCGCCTGCGCTATGAGATCCGACGGCAGTTTGCGCCTTACATTGGCGTATCCTACGATCGAAAACTGGGCAAAACTGCCGACTATGCAAGGGCTGATGGTGAACGCATTAAGGCGACCAGCTTCGTCATTGGTGTGAGGACCTGGTTTTGAGCGTTGTCAGTGGAGTCAACGAAGGGGACGTAACATGATGAAAACGTGGATGCGAGCCTCGCGGTGCAGACGATAGTCGGCAGCACGGCCATGTATCTTGTCATGTTCTTCGTGGACGACAGGCTCGGCAGCTCTACAACAATCTGAACATGTTCTGCATGTCCCAGAGATGGTTGCGCTGAGAAAGGTCGCCAGGCGCCGTATGTTGGCCCAGAGGGATAAAGCTGCGCTGTGCAATGAGTTTATTCGGTCCCAGAGACAGGAAATTGACCAGGTGAAGGCGCTTCTTGCCCGCAATATAGTGTCGCAAGAGTGGTGCTATCGGCTCGACCGGCAACGCGCCTGCATGAAATCGAAGGAGCTACCATGATCAGCATCCGTACCCTCGCCGCCGCTTTGGCACTTGCCGTTCCGGTCGCAGCGATGGCGGCGAACCCGATTGTGGTTCACCGCGATCCTGGCTGCGGTTGCTGTGAGAAATGGGCGGCGCAGGTACGCGCGCAGTTCGGCCGGCAGGTGCAGATCATCGACGATGCCGGCCGCGCCGGCTTGAGCAGGCGTGCCGGCGTGCCCTCAGACCTGGCTTCTTGTCATACCGCCACCATCGACGGGATGACCTTTGAGGGCCATGTTCCGATCTCCGACATGAAGCGCGTGCTGGCCCAGCATCCCAAAGGCGTCACCGGGCTCGCCGTTGCGGGGATGCCGATGGGATCGCCGGGCATGGAGATGGCAGGCATGAAGGGCCAGCCTTACGATGTCATCGCCTTTGGCCCCGAAGGGCGTCGCGTCTTTGCGCACCACAGTTGATCGCAGGCATCGACGCTTCGCTGATTCCGAAGCCATCGCCGGGTGGGTGTTGGTCTCGTCTTGCCGCCCGGTGTCAGAACGGCTTGCGCCCGGTATAGAGCGAGATCGAGCCGGTCGGCGTCTGGACGACGCGAACTTCGGCGACATTTTCGAAGCCGGCGTCGGCGATGAGCTCCGGCAGGATGCCCTTTGCGTTGAGCCCGGTGCGCTCCCAGCCGTCGAGCGCCTGCACCTGACGAAACAGCGTTCGCATCAACAAGGTACGCTGAAGTCCGTAATCGGCAATCGCCACGAGGCCACCTGGGCAAAGCGTTCGTGCCATGGCCCGAAGGATGGCCGATTTCACCGGCAGGTCGCATTGATGCAGCACGAGGCTCGACACGATCTTGTTGGCGATCGTGCCGACCAGGACGTCGACCTGGTCGCCGAAACCTCGAACCCACTCGCTTTCTACGCCGGCCGTTTGTGCCTTTTGCCGCGCCAGCGCGAGAGCGGCAGGATCCGGATCGACCCCGATCACGCGTGCCGTGGGGACAGCCTGTTTGATCGCGATCAGCTGCGAGCCCGTGCCGGCGCCCACATCGACGATGACATCGCCCGCCTCGGGTGCAATCGACTCGAGCAATGCGCTGCGCCACCGACGCTCGCGGGTCATGACCGCAATCACCCGGTCATAGTCGCCCGTCAGGCCAGACAGCCCGAGTGCGGGGACGAAGGTTGGACTGTCATTCACCGTTATGCCTCCATGTGCTTCATGGCGATCGCAGCACCCCGAGTCTTGAACCTTTCGCTTGCATCTTCAGTTTCGCGACGGGAGTAAGCTCCGATGCCAAGCTATGGCGATTTGTGGACCGGCCATGTCCGCCTGGGCGACGGATGGGCGTGGTTCGAGGGTCGTTGCGGCGACACCCGACCCCATCGCCATCTCGCCGCGCAGATGATCGTCGGACTGTCCGAGCCGATCCATGTCGAGACGATCGCAGGTTCGTTGACTGGACCTGCCGTGCTGGTGCGCGCAGGCGCGCTTCACGCGGTTCGTCCCACCGCGACGCATGCGAGGGTGATCTATGCGCGATCCTTCAGCCCGCTGGGTATTGCCTGGTCCAGGCTTGGGGACGGTAAGGACGCGGCGTCGCCACCGGCAGCGCTATCCGAGCAGTTGCGCAGCTCCGATGACCTCGCTGGAACGCTTTACGAGCTTGCAGCGGCCTGCCCGACACCGCCGATCGACGCGCGCCTTTGCGAGGCATTGCGGCGCCTGAAGGACGCACGAGTGGACATAGCCGATCTAGGTGAAATCGCGCGCGCTGTCGGACTCTCTGAACCGCGGTTGCGTGCGCTTGCCGCGGAGCAGTTGGGCGCACCGCTCTCACACTGGCGGCTATGGTTCATGCTCGAGCAGGGCCTGCGATCACTTGGCGCGGGCGCGCCCCTTGTGGCAGCCGCAGCGGATGCGGGGTTCAGCGACCAGGCGCATCTCTCTCGTACGATGCGGCGGTTCATGGGCGTCACACCAAGGACCGCGGCATTGGCGATGGCCTCCCGCTGACGGCAGCATCGACCAGGGTCGAGCGACCGAGCCTTGGGTGGAATACGTATAGTGGCTGTCTTCGATCCGGCCCAAATTTGGGGGGAAAGGAAGCCGTCATGACCGATGCAAGCAAGCTCAGTGTGATACGATGTGCCGCGAGCAGCGCTGCCGCTCTTTCCACTGTCTTCGTGCTTTGCTGGCTCGCGGCGACTTTGTTCGGTCCGATCGGGTCACACATGTTCGTGACGATGTTCACGACAGCTCCGCCGGGATCGTTCGTCGCGCTTGGGGCGGGGTTGTGCTGGTCGATCGTCTTCGGCGCAGCCGTGGGAGGTCTCTTCGCCGCATTCCACAATTGGATCGGTCATTGGCAGCGTCCCTAGGACGGCGCAGCGCAAGTGAGCAATCAGCAATTTTTAACGAGTTCTATATTCAAGGAAACGTGATCATGGAACGGCAACGACCGGCACATACTGGGAAAAAGAATTTCCTGACGTCGCGCGCGGGCATCGTGATGATAGGCTTTCTTGCGCTCGGTTTCGTGCTGCTGTTCACGGAGCATCGCGCGCATGTACTTGGCGCGCTGCCCTTTCTGCTGCTGCTGTCGTGTCCCCTGATGCACCTCTTCATGCATCACGGACATGGGCATGGTCACGATGGAACACCGCAGCCGGGGGCCGGTCGTTCGCCCCGGGAGGGTCAGGGCCAGTGACGGGCCATGCGCAAGCCTATGGTCTGTGGGGCCTCGTCGTCGTCAATGCAGCGGTCTTCATCCTGTTCGCCTACAGTTTCTTCAAGCCGCGAACCACTCGGGACTGGCGATCGTTCAGCGCGTTCAGCGCCTTCCTGGTTGCGCTGTTCGTGGAAATGTACGGCTTCCCATTGACTCTCTATGTCCTGTCCGGGTGGCTGCAGAGCCATTATCCCAATATCGACTGGTTCTCGCATGATGCCGGGCATCTGCTCGAGATGCTCTTCGGCTGGCGGGCGAACCCGCATGCCGGGCCATTCCATATCATGAGCTTTATCCTGATCGGCGGCGGGTTCATCTTGATCTCGACGGGTTGGAAGGCGCTGTACGACGCGCAGAAGGTCCACGAGCTCGCGACCCAGGGGATCTATTCCTATGTGCGGCACCCGCAATATATCGGGTTCATTCTGGTGATGTTCGGGTTCCTGCTGCAGTGGCCGACGATCCTGACGCTTGCGATGTTTCCGGTCCTCGTCGTCATGTATTTGCGGTTGGCGCGGACCGAGGAGCGTGAGGCTCTCGCCGAATTTGATGATGCCTATCGGCGCTACGCAAAGACCGTTCCACCGTTCGTGCCCCACCTCGCGCGCCTGCTCGGGGCGAAGCGTGACGCAGGAGCGGATCAGCGATGAATTCCCTGCCAGCCGGACCGGCGCAAATCCCAGGGGAACCGCTCAGCCGTCCGCCCGGCATCGGGGCGTGGCGTATAGGCCGGCGCGGCTGCACGTACGTGCCGGTCGCCTCGCCGAAATGACTGAAGCTTGAAACCGCGACACCGAGAAGGAGCACTGGCCATGGCAGATCCGCTGAAACCGACCACATCGCCGCTTACCGCTGGCAGGAATCCGGCAATCCCCGCGGTCGCCTTTGATGTGGGACTGCGAACATATATGCTCGCAGTCTACAACTACATGGCCAGCGGTCTGTTGTTGACCGGGATCGTCGCGATGTTGGTTGCGAACAGCGCCGCCATACGCGCCGTGTTTTTCGCCGCGAGCGGCACTCCGACGCTGCTCGGATGGATAGCGGTCTTCGCACCGCTCGCCCTGGTCTTTACGCTAAGCTTCGGTATCAATCGGCTGTCCGAGAGCACCGTCAAGGCACTGTTCTGGACCTATGCGATCCTGATGGGCGTATCGCTGTCGACCATCCTCCTCGCCTATACCGGCGTGAGTGTCGCGCGCACATTCTTCGTTACGGCCGCAGCCTTCGGAGGTTTGAGCCTGTGGGGCTATACAACCAAGAGGAACCTGTCGGCGTTCGGGACCTTCCTGATCATGGGCGTCGTCGGCCTGCTCATCGCCATGGTCGTCAACATGTTCCTGCGGTCGTCCACTTTGGATCTCATCGTCAGCGCGATCGGCGTGCTTCTGTTTGCGGGCCTGACTGCCTTCGACACGCAAAAGATCAAGAGCGTCTACTTCGATGTGGCCGGTACCGAGTTTCGCGGTAAGGCGGTCGTGATGGGAGCGCTGACGCTCTATCTCGACTTCCTCAACCTGTTCCTGTTCCTGCTGCGCTTCATGGGTGATCGGCGGCAATAGGTCAGCCGGGATGACCGGCCGACACGCGCAGGCCTTGGCGGCGGGCGCATCTATGGCTGCCGACACGTCGGCGGCGGCTTGCCTCGATTTCGGAGACCTGCCTTGAAGACGTCCACCTTCGATCTGCGTGGATCATTCGAATCGCTCGACCATCTCGGCGTCGAAAAGCAGTTGCTGCGGGTTCCCGGCGTGACGCAGGTCTCCGCGAACGCCGCCTCCGACAGCGTCACCGTCAGCTTTGATGAAGCGCGCACCAGCGAAACCGCGATAGAGGAGCAGATCGCGGCATGCGGTTTCCATTGCGGCGGCCGGCTCGTCCCGCGGCACGTGTGCGTGATCGGAAGCACAACCCAGTCCTCTGTCTTGCCCGACGCGACGCATCCTCCCGATCATCGTTCCGATGGTGTCGCCGCAAGATCGGTTGCTCCCGATCGCAAGCCGGTGACGGCCGAACACGACGCCATGGCGCACGAGATGGGCCATGGCGACGGCAAGGACATGGCGGCTATGGCGCGCGACATGCGCAACAGGTTTATCGTCAGCCTCGTTTTTGGCCTGCCGATCTTTGCGCTGTCGCCAATGGGTCTGGACCATCCCCTTCTGAAACCGATGTTCGGACTCAGTCTCGACCTGACCCTGTTCCTGCTTGCCAGCGCCGCGATCCTCTATCCGGTCTGGCCCTTCGTGGTCGCCGCGATCCGCGCGCTTCGGAACGGTGTGCTGAATATGGCGGTGCTCGTCCTGTTGAGCGTCGGCACCGGTTATCTGTTCAGCGTGGCGTCGACATTCCTGTTCAAGGGCCAGCAATTTTACGAGGCTTCCGCGGTCCTGCTCATCTTCATTCTGCTCGGCCATTGGCTGGAGATGCGCGCTCGCGCCGGCGCGTCCCAGGCAATCCGCGCGCTCATGGATCTGGCGCCGCCCATGGCGACCGTGCAGCGCGACGGAAAGGACGTCGAAGTGCCGACCGCCGAGGTGCTGGCCGGCGATGTTGTGCTGATCCGGCCGGGCAACAAGATTCCCGTCGACGGCGAAATCCTCGAAGGCAAATCTGAGGTCGATGAGTCGATGCTCACGGGCGAATCGATGCCGGTGTCGAAGGCGGCCGGCGACACCGTGATCGGCGCGACGATCAACCGCAGCGGTAGCTTCCGCTATCGCGCGACCAAGGTTGGCGCCGACACCGCGCTCGCCCAGATCGTCAAGCTCGTCCAGGAAGCGCAGAACTCGAAGGCGCCGGCACAGCTGCTCGCCGACCGGGCATCGCAGTGGCTGGTGCTCGCGGCAATTCTGATCGGTCTCGCGACGTTCGCCATCTGGTACTGGATTCTGGGTGGGACATTGCTGTTTGCGCTGACCATGACGATAACCGTTTTCGTGATCGCCTGCCCGGACGCCCTTGGCCTTGCCACGCCAATGGCGATAATGGTCGGTACCGGCCTTGGCGCGATGAACGGCATCCTGTTCAAGAATGCCAGCGCGCTCGAGGATGCGACCAAGCTTGACGTCATCGTGTTCGACAAGACGGGGACCCTCACCATGGGCCGGCCCAATGTTGTCGAAGTAGTGACAGCGGAAGGCATCACCCGGGACGAGGTGCTTCGCATCGCCGGTGCGATCGAGCGCAACTCCGACCACCCGCTTGCGCTGGCGGTCCTCGAAGGTGCATCCGGTATCACCCTTCCCGAGACGCGCGATTTTGCCAATATAGAGGGGAAGGGCGCCAGCGCCCAGGTCGAGGGCGCAACCGTGGTGCTTGGCAACCGGCGTCTCATGGATGAAGGAAAAGTAGCGCTGGGAGCCCTCGAGGAACCTGGCGAGCGCCTGAAAGGGGCGGGGCGCACCGTTGTCCATGTTGCGCGCGGCGGCGAGATTCTCGGGTTGATCGCCATAGCGGATGCGGCGCGGCCAACCGCGAAGGCGACCGTCGCGGCGCTTCGGGAGCGCGGCGTCAAGGTCGCGATGATTACCGGCGACAACGCCGGCACGGCCAAGCGAATCGCCGATGAGCTTGGCATCGACATCGTCCTTGCCGATGTGCTTCCCGGTCAAAAGGCGGAGAAGGTCAAGGAGCTGCAGGCCCAGGGCCAGCGTGTCGGCATGGTCGGTGACGGGGTCAACGATGCCCCCGCGCTTACCCAGGCCGACGTAGGATTTGCGATCGGGGCGGGCACCGACGTCGCGATGGAAAGCGCCGATGTCGTCCTGATGAAGAGCGACCCCTATGATATTGTCGGTGCCATAGCGCTCTCACGCGCCACGCTTCGCAAGATGCACCAGAATCTGTGGTGGGCAGTCGGCTACAATGTGATCGCCTTTCCACTCGCGGCGGGTGTGCTCTATCCGGTGCTGCTGAGCCCCGAGGTCGCTGCGCTGGCTATGTCGGGCAGCTCCGCACTCGTCGCGGTCAACGCGCTGCTGCTGAAGCGGACCCGGCTGGCGGGTATCAGTCGGGGCGGCATGAGTCGGGCCTCAGCGGTGGAGCACAATGCCGTTGGTGCCGCTGTTTGAGACCGGCCCACGAGTGCGACCCCGGCCCTCGCGGCCCGCTATCTTGGTGTGCATGATTGCCGACAGGAGAAAGAACCGGTGGTGAAGGCGAAGAACGAACCCCGTTACGCCGAGCAGTTGCGCGCGCTCCAGATCGGGCTCACCGCCCTGCAGCGGGGAATCATCGAGGATGGCCGCAAGGTGCTGGTCATCGTCGAAGGGCGCGACGCAGCCGGCAAAGACGGCACGATAAAGCGTGTCGTCGAGCATCTGAGCCCGCGCGAAACCCGGGTGGTGGCACTCGGCCCCCCATCGGATCACGATCGCGGGTCGTGGTATTTCCAGCGCTGGGTCCCTCATCTGCCGGCTACCGGCGAGATCGTCCTGTTCAATCGTAGCTGGTACAATCGCGCCGGCGTGGAGCGCGTGATGGGCTTTTGCACCGACAAGGAATATGAGGAGTTTCTGACGACCGTCCCAATGTTCGAGCAGTTGCTCGAACATTGCGGGGTCACGCTGGTAAAATATTATCTCGATATCTCGAGGGCGGAACAGAAGAAACGCCTGACCGCCCGACGCGAGGATCCGCTCAAACAGTGGAAGATCAGCCCGATCGACGACCAGGCGAACAAGCGCTGGAAGGCCTACAGCAAGGCGCGCGATGCAATGCTCGCCCGCACGCACAGCATCGCGGCACCCTGGACGGTGGTTCGCGGGGACGACAAGCACCAGGCACGCCTCGCGCTGATCAGGGATCTGCTGACCCGGCTGGGAGAAACGGATTCTGATCGCTATGGCCACCCTGATCCCAACACCGCCTTCCTTTATGACGATGCCGCCCGAGAACAGGGGCTGATCGCGCCGTGAGCGAGCCTCTTGCGTCATCACGCGGCGGGCGAAGTCGTTGCCGCTCACGTGAAATGAAATTTGCATGAGCCAAAGAAGGATCAGGCTATGTTCTGGGTCCAGTTTCTATTCCAGGGAAGCTCGATAGCGTGCCGAGCCTAGAGGAAGCCCGAGTCTCAGACCTCCAGAACGGACGTTCGGAATGCGTTTGCGTAACCTTGGATCGCGCCGCCCTGAGCGACGCACTCGTCCGGGAGACGGGCGATCTGGCAATGCGAGCGTCATATCTGGAAACGCGTCCGCATCTATTCTCGGACGTCGCGGTGTTCATCAATGTGTCCCAACTCGCCGGGATGCAGCGCATCATCGCCGCGATCGAGACGGTCGCCCGCCACCCGGATTATCTGGCAGCCACCATGGCCTGGGCGCCAGTAAGTGCCCGACAGGACTTTGGTCCGCACGGCGTCTTCATGGGCTATGACTTCCATCTGAGCGAGCGCGGCCCGGCCCTGATCGAAATAAATACCAATGCAGGAGGAGCAATGTTGAATGCCGTGCTCGCGCGGGCACAACGAGTCTGCTGTCCTTCCGAGCCGACAGATTTTCTTCGCGCAGATCCGTTTGAGTCCGTGGTCGCGGCCATGTTCTCGAAGGAATGGCGCTATCAACGCGGCAGCGGCGAACCGGTCTCCATCGCCATCGTCGATGACGATCCCGTATCGCAATATCTGTTTCCCGAGTTTCTGTTGACCCGCCATTTGCTGGAGCGGGCCGGCCATAGCGTCTGCATCGCCGATCCTTCTGAATTCGCCTATGCGTCCGGCACTCTTCGCTATGGGGACCGGAATGTGGATCTCATCTACAACCGGCTCGTCGATTTCTCGCTCGATCGACCCGAGCACTCGGCATTGCGAGCGGCATATCTCGACGGCTCGGTGGTCGTAACGCCCAATCCCCATGTCCACGCGAAATTCGCCGACAAGCGCAATCTCACCCTGCTGTCCGACACCGCGCAGCTGCGGGAATGGGGTTTCGACCCGGCAATTGTCGACACGCTTGTTGCCGGGATTCCGGCAACCGAACGGGTCGACAAGGCTTCCGCCGAGCGGCTTTGGGCGGGCCGCAGGCAATTCTTCTTCAAGCCGGCCGGAGGGTATGGGAGCAAAGCGGCCTATCGTGGCGACAAGCTGACGAAATCGGTGTGGGCCGAGATCCTGGAGAGCGACTATGTCGCCCAAGCCTATGTGCGACCAAGCGAGCGGATCATCCGGCTGGATGGAGAGACGGTTAAGCGCAAGATCGACGTTCGTCTCTACACCTATGATGGGGAGCCGCTTGTTGCCGCAGCGCGACTATATCAGGGCCAAACCACCAATATGCGCACCGCCGGTGGTGGGTTCGCGCCTGTTCTGCTGATGGCCGCCGACGATTCGCCGCAGGACTGCGACAGGTGCGCCACTGGCGAGGCGTGAGCCGGACAGAACAGCGAAACTGGCGTCCTGAAAGTCGGGATACATCGGACTTCGCCAGACCGGATTGCATTAGCGATCCGGCGAAGCCGCGGCGCAGAGACGAGCATCCGTATAGTCCCGCATATCGATGCCGCCCGATCTCGCTTTAGCTCCCGTCATGAGAAGCTTGAGATGAGCAGCGCGGCACCCGACATCGATAAGGCGAGCGGACGCGTTTGCGCGATCCGCGGTCCCGTGCTCGACGTGGAATTTGCCGCCGGCTCGCTTCCGCCGGTCAACGATGCGCTGTGCATCGTAACCCCAACAGGGAAGCACATCGCCGAGGTGCAGAGCCATGTCGATGCGCGCACCGTGCGAGCGGTCGCACTCCAGACCACCAGCGGACTCGCGCGCGGCGCCCACGTCGAGGCCACGGGTGCAGCGATCATGGTCCCGGTCGGCGATGCGGTTCTGGGCCGCCTGCTCGATGCCACCGGCGTCATCGGCGACGGCGGGGCGGCGCTTCCAGTGGACGTTCCGCTTCGCCCAATCCATCGCCAACCGCCGCCACTCGATGCCCAGAGCACAGCGACGACGATGTTCGAGACCGGGATCAAGGTGATCGATCTGCTTGCGCCCCTCGCGCAGGGCGGCAAGGCGGCGATGTTCGGTGGCGCCGGGGTCGGCAAAACCGTGCTGGTGATGGAACTGATCAACGCAATGGTCGCACGTTACGAGGGCGTGTCGGTGTTTGCTGGTATCGGCGAGCGCTCGCGCGAAGGGCATGAACTGCTCACCGACATGCGCACTTCCGGCGTGATCGCGAAGACCGTGCTGGTCTTCGGACAGATGAACGAGCCGCCGGGCGCGCGCTGGCGGGTCGGTCTGACCGCGCTTACCATCGCCGAATATTTTCGCGACGAGCAGAAACGCAATGTGCTGCTGTTGATGGATAATGTCTTCCGCTTCGTCCAGGCGGGCAGCGAAGTTTCGGGGCTCTTAGGGCGGATGCCGTCGCGGGTCGGCTATCAGCCGACGCTCGCGAGCGAAGTCGCGGCGCTCCAGGAGCGGATCGCCTCGGTCGCGGGCGCATCGGTGACCGCGATCGAAGCGGTCTATGTGCCTGCGGATGATTTCACCGATCCGGCCGTGACGGCGATCTCGGCGCATCTCGACAGCAATGTGCTCCTGTCACGCACGATGGCCGCGGAGGGCATGTACCCGGCGATCGATCCGCTTGCCTCCACCTCGATCCTGCTCGATCCGCTGGTCGTGGGCGAGGACCATTATGCGCTGGCCCAAAAGGTCCGCGAGACGATCGCTCATTATCGCGAGCTGCAGGACATCATCGCGCTGCTCGGCATGGAGGAGCTGGGACAGGAGGATCGGCTGATCGTTGGCCGTGCCCGCCGACTCCAGCGCTTCCTGACGCAGCCTTTTGTCGTAACACAGGCTTTTACAGGCCAGCCCGGACGATCGGTGCCGCTCCACGCCACACTCGATGGCGTGCGCGCTATCCTCGGTGGCGAGACCGACGACTGGCACGAAAGTGCCTTCTATATGGTCGGAGACCTGGAAGAGGCGCGCGGCAAGGTGGGGCCCAAGCCATGAGGCTGCGCATCACTGATCCCACCGCGATCATGGTCGACCGGGAGGTCGCCGCAATCCGCGCCGAGGATGCGACGGGCAGCTTTGGGATCCTGAACGGTCACGCCGATTTCCTGACCGCGCTCGATATCTCGGTCGTCTCCTGGCGCGACATGGACGGGCGCGCCGGCTACTGCGCGGTGCGCAACGGCATTCTGACGGTGAGTGGCGGCAATGACGTCTCGATCGCGACGCGCGAGGCGCATGTCGGCGATGATCTCGACGAGCTCGAGACGGTAGTGCTTAGGGGTTACCGTGAGCGCGGC
Organism: Sphingobium sp. AntQ-1; assembly: GCF_028538045.1. Taxonomy (NCBI): domain Bacteria; kingdom Pseudomonadati; phylum Pseudomonadota; class Alphaproteobacteria; order Sphingomonadales; family Sphingobiaceae; genus Sphingobium; species Sphingobium sp. AntQ-1. Next base: position 513,174 of record NZ_CP117159.1, on the reverse strand, counting down.
GATGCCGAACGCAGCGGTCGCACCGCCGCGACGCGGCTGCGCATGCGCGCGATCCGGCGCATGGTCGAGGCGCTGCAGGGCGTGCCGGCGGAGATCGGTCTATGACCCAGGATCTGCCACCCGAGCAGGAACGGCTCGTGGACGCGGTCAAACAGCGCGCTGAACGTCGACGCAGGGCGCGGGGATTGCCCTCCTTTGCGCGCAATTTCGGCCAGATCGGCGTGCTTGGCTGGCAGGTCGTCGTGCCGGCGTTAATTGCGCTCGCGATCGGCCGCTGGCTCGACCATCGGCTGTCCAGCGGTATCTTCTGGACCGCGCCGCTGCTGATCCTTGGCGTGAGCCTCGGCTGCTGGTCGGCCTGGAAGTGGATCGGGCGGCAATGACGCCCTGGGCCGTCCTCCTGTTTCTGCTGCTCGGCGCCGCTGCCGGAACAGCACATTACCTGGCTATCGCGAAGGATGCTGACCTGCTCGTCCATGGCGGATCGATTATGCTGTCGCTCGGCCTGCGGCTCGGTCGGATGCTTCTGACGCTCGGCGTGCTGCTCGTTGCCGCAAGGCAGGGCTGGGTGGACCTACTCGCGGCTGCGGCCGGGTTCATGGCGGCGCGACAGGTCGTGCTGCACCGACTGAAAGCGGTGTCGTGAAGTTCGCCTCTCCGCTCGAAAGCCATATCCTGTTCACGATCGGACCGGTTCCGATCAGCCAGCCGGTCGTCACGACATGGGGCATCATGGCGGTGCTGACGATCGGTTGTTGGCTTCTGACCCGGCGGCTCGGCCTTCGTCCCACCAGGACCCAGGCGGCGCTGGAACTGGTGGTCGAAGTGATCGCGCGCCAGATTCGCGAGACGATGGACGCTGAGCCACGGCCCTATCTGCCCCTGATCGGGACGCTCTTCATCTTCCTGCTCGTCGCAAACTGGTCATCGCTCTTGCCCGGCGTCGAACCGCCTACGGCGGCCCTCGAAACCGATGCGGCGCTGGCCTTGATCGTGTTCGGCGCGACGCTCTGGTTCGGTGTCCGGGCGCTTGGCGCGCGCGGTTATCTGCGCAGTTTCGCGCAGCCGTCGATCCTGCTCGTGCCGCTCAATCTCGTTGAGCTGTTCACCCGCAGCTTCTCCTTGATGGTGCGCCTGTTCGGCAATGTCATGAGCGGCGTGTTCATGATCGGCGTCGTGCTGAGCCTTGCCGGGTTGCTCGTACCGATCCCGCTGATGGCGCTCGAGATGCTGACCGGAGCCGTCCAGGCCTACATCTTCGGCGCGCTCGCAATGGTCTTTATCGGCAGCGCCATCAGCGAAGCGAACCCATCCCCGAAAGCGCCGAACCACGAGGTCTCTTCATGAACTGGATCCACATCGTCAGCATCCTCGGCGCGGCGTTCGCCATCGCCATCGGCGCGATCGCGCCGGCACTCGCCCAAGGCAAGGCGGTCGCCGCAGCGATGGATGCGATCGCTCGCCAGCCTGAGGCGGCGAACACCGTCTCGCGCACCCTGTTCGTGGGCCTGGCCATGATCGAGACGATGGCGATCTATTGTCTCGTGATCGCGCTGCTGCTGCTCTTCGCCAATCCCTTCGCTTGACATGCGTATCGACTGGTGGACGCTGGCGCTGCAGGCGATCAACGTCGTCATCCTCGTCTGGCTGCTCGCACGCTTCCTTTTTCGTCCGGTGATGGGGGCTATCACCGCGCGCCAGACGGCTATGGACCAGCTGCTCGCCGATGCGGAGTCTGCAAAGGCAGCTGCGCTCAAGCTGGAAGCGGATCTTAAGGCGCAGACCGACGCCTTCGCCGCCGATGGAGAGGCACGCCGGTCAGCTTTGCTGGCCAGCATAGAGGCCGAACGCAGCCGCCTCCTTGATGCGGCCACGATCGAGACCGATGCAAAAGCGAAGCAGGCGCTTGCTTCTGTCGAGGACGCGCAAAAGGGCATGGCGACACAGCTAGAGGAAAACGCGGCCGTGCTCGCGGGCCAGATGGCGTCTGCGTTGCTGCGCCGGCTACCGGCCGCGGGCACCACCGATATGATGTTCACTGCCCTGCTCGAACGGGTCGAACGCTTGCCGGTCGAGGAACGCCGAGCCCTGGCCGGTGACACTCCTCTCGCCATCGTGACGCCGGCCGCGCTCGATGGGGAGACCCAAGCGCGATGCGTGCAAAAGCTCGAAGAGGCACTGCCGGGGCTTGCAGCACCGAACTTCACCGTCGATCCCGCGCTGATTGCCGGGTTCGAGCTCCATGGACCGCACATGCTCGTCCGTAACAGCTGGCGAGCCGATCTCGACACGCAGCTGGCGGCACTCAAGGAGGACGATCATGCCGGGCTCCGCGGATGAATGGCTTGCCCGGGCCGCGACGCGCGTGGCCGCGGCGGAAATCGGCGCACAGGTCCGCCAGATCGGCCGCGTCGAATCAATCGGCGATGGCGTAGCGCTGGTCTCGGGTTTGGCGGAGGCACGGCTCGACGAATTGCTGCAGTTTGCCGGAGGTCAGGCGGGCTTCGTACAAACGCTCGACCGCGATCGCATCGGCTGCGTGATGCTTGAGGATGCTGACAGCATCGAGGCGGGGGACATCGTCTCGGGCACCGGCGCAGTGGTGCGCACGCCGGTGGGGCGAGGACTGCTCGGCCGTATCGTCGATCCACTCGGCCGACCACTCGATGGCGGGGCGGCGATCGTCGCCGAGCGGTTCGAGTCGGTGGAGCGCCCCGCGCCGTCGATCATCGATCGCGACCTCGTCGTTCAGCCGGTGCAGACCGGGATATTGGTCATCGACGCGATGTTCGCGCTCGGCCGCGGCCAGCGCGAGCTGATCCTGGGCGACCGCGCGACCGGCAAGACCGCGCTCGCCGTCGATGCGATCATCAACCAGCGGTCGAGCGACATGATATGCATCTATGTCGCGATCGGCCAGAAATCCTCCAGTGTCGCGCGCGTGATCGATCAGGTGCGCCGCCATGGCGCGCCGGAACGCTGCATCTTCGTGGTCGCGAGCCCGGCTTCCGCACCGGGGTTGCAATGGATCGCGCCGTTTGCCGCGTTCACCATGGCGGAATATTTCCGCGATCAGGGCGGCCATGCGCTCGTTGTGCTCGACGACCTCACCAGGCATGCCGCCACGCACCGCGAGATCGCGCTGCTGACCGGCCAGCCGCCGGGACGCGAGGCCTATCCAGGCGACGTTTTCTACCTCCATTCGCGGCTGCTGGAGCGCGCCGCCCGCATGTCGCCCGAAAAGGGCGGCGGTTCGCTCACGGCGCTGCCGATCGCGGAGACCGATGCCGGCAATGTCAGCGCCTATATCCCGACCAACCTGATCTCGATCACCGACGGGCAGATCGTGCTCGACACCCGGTTGTTCGCCGAAGGCCACAAACCCGCGGTCGATGTCGGCACCAGCGTCAGCCGCGTGGGCGGCAAGACGCAGGCCCGGGCGCTGCGGGACGCGAGCGGCACGATGCGGCTCGACTATGCCCAGTTCCTCGAACTCGAGATGTTCACCCGCTTCGGCGAGCAGCCAGAGCCGCGCGTGAAGGCCCAGATCGAGCGTGGCAGGCGGCTGCGCGCATTACTCTCCCAGCCGCGCTTCCAGCCTCTGCGGGTCGTCGATCAGGTGGCGCTGGCAATCGCGCTCACGGAGGGCCTCCTGGATGCCCTGGCGATCCCCGACATCACTGCGATCCGCGCGACGCTGCCGTCATGGCTCGATGCCAACGCCGCCGAGCTCACAGGGCAGGTCGAGGATAAGGGGACAATGGATGCGACGTTGCGGGCCGCATTGTTGGCGGCCGTGCAACGGATGATCGCCAGTTCCAGCGCTGGCGCCGCGACATGAGCGATCGTCTGGCCACTGTCGGGCGACGGATCGCCACTGTGCGGCAACTCGGTGCGGTGGTCAATGCGATGCGCGGCATCGCCGGCGCCCGTGCCCAGCAGGGCCGCGCGTTGTTGCCCGCGATCCGCGCCTATGCCGCGACGGCGGGTCATGCGATTGGGAAGGCGCGGCAGCTACAGACAGGACCTGCGGCACCGCCGCTGAACAGCGCAAAGGGCAAGACAGGTCTTATCGTCTTCGGCGCAGAGCAGGGGTTCGCGGGCGCCTTTCCAGAGCAGGTCTTGAACGCCGCTGCGAGCGATTCCCAAGCGGCGCACTTCTTCCTCGTCGGCGACCGTGCCGCCGCGCTTGCTGCCGAGCGGTCACTGCCCGTCGCTTGGGCCACCAGCCTTCCCAGTCGCGCCGCTGCGCTTGCCAATATGGCAACCGAACTGCTTGGCGCCCTCTACGATTATGTGGCCGTGGCCGGCGCGGTCCCGGTCGCAATGATCTATCCGGTCTGGACGGCAGGGCATGGTGCGTCGGTCGTCCGCCGCAGCCTTTTGCCGCTCGATCCCGATATGTTTCCGCCGGAGCCAGTTGGGTCGATACCCCTGATCAATCTGCCGGCAAGCGACCTCGTCGAGCGCTTGGCCCAGGAATATGTCTTCGCCCAGCTGTGCGAAGCGGCCACCGAGGCCTTCGCCGCTGAAAACGAGGCTCGCATGGCGACGATGGCGGCCGCGAAAACCAATATCGACGCCAGACTCCAGGCACTTGAACGCGAGGAACGGCTGACGCGTCAGGAGGAAATCACCGCCGAGGTGGTTGAGCTGGCGGCCGGGGCACGCGCACGCGGCCGAACCAGGGCGGTATCGGAGTAGGGGGCCGAGCTGATGCCGGAAGCGACGTGATTGCCTGGTATAAGTGTGCGGCACTGCCATCCGTATCAATACGCATGTTGTGAGCAGTCTGCGCCATTCATGGGTGCGCAAGCAGTTTGAGCGCTGCGCGGTGGCGCATCAGCGCTCCGGCAAACACCAGCTCCGGCTCGGCGGCCGGGAAACCATGCCTTTTCAGTTTCAGGAAGAATGACCATGGACCCGCAGCCCGAGGCGACAGGCCAGCCACTCTCCAGCGATGAGATCGGCCTGATCCACGCTTGGTGGCGCGCCGCCAATTACCTCTCGGTTGGACAGATTTATCTGCTCGATAATCCGCTGCTCCGCGAACCGCTCAAGATGGATCACGTCAAGCCGCGGCTGCTTGGACACTGGGGTACGACCCCCGGGCTTAACTTCCTCTATGTGCACCTCAATCGTGTCATCAAGGCGCGCGGCCTCAATGCGCTCTTCATCGCCGGGCCTGGTCATGGCGCACCAGGTGTCGTCGCCAACACATGGCTCGAGGGCACCTATAGCGAAGTCTATCCTGCCATCGGTCCCGACGAAGATGGCCTGCGCCAGCTTTTCCGGCAATTCTCCTTCCCTGGCGGCATTCCCAGTCATGCGTCACCCGATACGCCCGGTTCAATCCATGAAGGTGGTGAACTGGGTTATTCTCTTCTGCATGCGTTTGGCGCCGCCTTCGACAATCCCGATCTGATCGTTGCTTGCGTCGTCGGCGACGGCGAAGCGGAGACCGGACCGCTGGCGACCTCGTGGCACAGCAACAAGTTCCTTAATCCCGCGACCGACGGGGCCGTTCTGCCAATCCTGCATCTCAACGGTTACAAGATCGCAAGTCCGACTGTCCTTGCGCGCATTTCGCACACCGAGCTCGACGCGCTGTTTCGCGGTTATGGCTACCTGCCGATCTTCGTCGACGGCGAGGAGCCGGACGCGATGCACCGGGCGATAGCGGCCGCGCTAGACGACGCGGTCGATCGGATACACGCGATCCAGAAGGCCGCGCGCGACGGTGGGGTCACGACGCGTCCGCTCTGGCCGATGATCGTCCTGCGCAGCCTAAAGGGCTGGACCGGACCCAAGATCGTCGACGGGCAGAAGAGCGAAGGCTTCTGGCGGGCGCACCAGGTCCCGTTCACGATGGACAAGCCCGAGCATCTTGGGCTGCTCGAGGAATGGATGCGCAGCTACCATCCGGAAGAACTGTTCGATGATGGCGGGCGGCTTCGGCCCGAAATTGCGGCTCTGGCTCCGCGCGGCGACCGGCGGATGAGTGCCAATCCGCATGCCAATGGCGGGGCTCTGATGCGCCCTCTGCGGTTACCCGACTTCGCATCCTACGCGGTCCCGGTTGTTCATCCCGGCGAGAGCGACGGCGAGGCGACCCAGGTGATGGGTACGTTCCTGCGCGACGTGGTGCGGGAGAACGCCCAGGCCCGCAACTTCCGCGTTTTCGGTCCGGACGAGACAGCATCCAACCGGTTGCAGACGATCTTCGAAGCCACCGACCGGAGCTGGGACGCGGAGACGATCGCGGACGATGTCCATCTCGATCCCAGCGGACGCGTGATGGAGGTGCTGAGCGAACATTGCTGCCAGGGATGGCTGGAAGGCTATCTGCTGACGGGCCGCCACGGCCTGTTTTCCTGCTATGAGGCGTTCATCCACATCGTCGATTCGATGGTCAACCAGCACGCCAAATGGCTGAAGACGGCGAAGGAGGTGCCCTGGCGTCGCCCGATCGCTTCGCTCAATTATCTGCTGACCTCTCACGTCTGGCGCCAGGATCATAATGGCTTCAGCCATCAGGATCCCGGATTTGTCGATCATGTCGTCAACAAGAAGGCTGACATCGTGCGGGTCTATTTCCCGCCCGACGCCAATACCCTGCTTTTTGTCACCGACCATTGCCTGCGCAGCTGGGACCGAATCAATGTCATCGTTGCCGGCAAGCAACCTTCACCCCAGTGGCTCGACATGAATGCGGCGATCAAGCACTGCACGCGCGGCATCGGTATCTGGGATTGGGCCAGCAACGATCGCAGCGGAGAGCCGGATGTCGTCATGGCGTGTGCTGGCGACGTTCCAACGCTGGAGACACTGGCCGCGGTCAGCCTGTTGCGTGTGCAACTCCCCGAGCTCAAGGTCCGCGTCGTCAACGTCGTCGATCTGATGACGTTGCAGCCCAACAGCCAGCACCCTCATGGGCTCAGCGACAGCGCGTTCGACGCGCTCTTCACGACGGATAAGCCGGTCATCTTCGCCTATCATGGCTATCCGGCACTAATTCATCGGCTCACCTACAAGCGTACCAACCACCAGAATATCCACGTCCACGGGTTCGAAGAGGAGGGCTCGACGACGACGCCGTTCGACATGGTGGTCCGCAACCATCTCGACCGCTTCCATCTCATGGGGAAGGTTATCGACCATGTGGAGCTGCCCGATAGCGCGGCCGCCTACGCCAAGCAGACGATCGATGATCAGCTGGTCGAGCACAAGCGGTACATCGCGGCACACGGGATCGATATGCCTGCCGTTCGCGACTGGCGGTGGCCCTCTGGAGCCTGAGGGGTCACCGAGACGGGCGGTTTGGGAGAGCCCCGCCTCGAGAGACATGGCAGGCATTATGCGCGTGCGCTCGTTAACGGACAAGCATCTGGGGACATCACGTAATGTTGTTTCGAGCCATGCCGGGCATGCCGCGACGTCCCCCGGAGAAACGCTGCATGATCGATACGTCCGCAGACTGTGCCAAGTGCGACCCACTCGACGGCATCGCTCGGACGCTCGACCATGCCTCGGCCGCGGCAATCGCGCAGATGACCTCTGGCCTGTCGCCGGTGACAATGATGCAGGCGTGGCTGGACTGGTGTGCTCATGTCACCATATCGCCGGGCAAGCGGCTGCAGCTTGCCGGCAAGGCAGGGCGAAAGGTCCAGCGGATTGCCGATTATGCCGTGCGACGTGTGGGGCAGGTCGATGCCGCGCCGGCGATCGAGCCGCTACCGCAGGACCGGCGCTTTATCGATCCGGCCTGGCGGCAGTTCCCTTTCGACCTGATCTCGCAATCCTTCCTTCTCACCCAGCAATGGTGGCATGCGGCGACCACCGGCATCAGCGGCGTGTCCAGGCATCATGAAGAGATGGTGGCGTTCGCGGCACGGCAGATGCTCGACGTCATCGCGCCCACCAACTTCCTCGCGACCAATCCCGTGCTCCAGCGCAAGATCATCGAGTCCGGTGGTGAGTGCCTGGTCGAGGGTGCGAAGCATTGGATGGAGGATGCGGAGCGGCGCGCCCGAGGCGAGCCGCCCGTAGGGACTGAGGCGTTCCGCGCCGGGGAGACGGTGGCGATCACGCCCGGCAAGGTGGTGTTCCGCAACGCGCTGGTCGAGCTCATCCAATATGCGCCGACGACCGGGATTGTCCGCCCCGAGCCGATCCTCATCGTTCCCGCCTGGATCATGAAATATTACATTCTCGACCTGTCGCCGGAGAACTCGCTAATCCGCTGGCTGGTGGCCGAGGGCTATACCGTGTTCGTCCTGTCCTGGCACAATCCCCAGAGCGCGGACCGCGACCTCGATATCGACGCCTATCTTCGCCTCGGGCCGATGGCGGCGCTCGACGCGGTCATAGCGATCACGGGCTCGGACAAGGTCCACGGCGTCGGCTATTGCCTGGGCGGGACGCTGCTGGCGATCACGGCGGCGGCCATGGCTCGCGACGGCGACGAACGCTTCGCATCGCTCAGCCTGTTCGCGGTGCAGACCGAGTTCAGCGAGCCGGGCGAGCTCGGCCTGTTCATCGACGAGGCGCAGCTCAACCTGCTCGACAATATGATGTGGAGCCGTGGCTATCTCGACAGTAGCCAGATGGGCGGCGCCTTCCAGATATTGCGGTCCAACGACCTGATCTGGTCGCACATCCTCGGCACCTACCTGATGGGCGAGCGCGAACCCATGACCGACCTGATGGCATGGAATGCGGACGGCACCCGCATGCCCTACGCCATGCACAGCGAATATCTGCGCACGCTCTTTCTCGACGACGATCTGGCCGAAGGCCGGTTCAAGGTCGAAGGGCGCACGATCACGCTCTCGTCGCTGCGTCAGCCGATCTTCGTGGTGGGGACCGAGCGCGATCTTGTCGCGCCGTGGCGGTCGGTCCACAAGCTGCACTGGCTGAGCAGCGCCGAGATCCGCTTCGTCCTGACCAGCGGCGGCCACAATGCCGGCATCGTGTCCGAGCCCGGGCATCGCCACCGCAGCTATCATGTCGCGACCCGCGTCCTCGACCGCCCCGCGCTCGATCCGGACGATTGGCTGGACCAGGCCGAGGCGCGCGAGGGATGGTGGACGGACTGGGTGGCCTGGCTCGGCGATCATTCCGGCGCGCCGCAGGCCCCGCCGCCGATGGGTAATCCGGACAGGGGCCTCGTAGCGCTCTGCGATGCACCCGGCCATTATGTGCTGGAGCGCTGAGCAATGGGCAGCCTCAAAATGATCGAGAACCGGACCTTCGACGAGATCGTCGTGGGTGAGACGGCGAGCGTCACGCGGACCTTGGGCGAGCAGGACATTCAGCTGTTCGCCCTGGTTTCGGGCGACGTCAATCCGGCCCATCTCGATGCCGAATATGCCGCCGGCGACATGTTCGGGCGGGTGATCGCGCACGGCCTATGGGGTGGTGGTCTGATCTCGGCCGTGCTCGGCACGCAGCTCCCTGGGCCGGGCGCGATCTATCTGAGCCAGAGCCTTCGGTTCAAGCGACCCGTAGGGTTGGGGGATACGATTGTCGCGTCGGTCACGGTACGCGAGAAGCGCGCCAAGCATCATATCGTCGTCTTCGACTGTTGCTGCATCAACCAGGCCGGCGAGGAGGTGATCAACGGCGAGGCTGAGGTCAAAGCGCCAACCGAGAAAGTAAGGCGCCCGCGCATGGCGCTGCCCGATATCCAGCTCTCGGATCATGACGGCTTCCGCCGGCTGATCGAGATGACGAGAAGCGTCGAGCCCGTTCCCACGGCGATCGCACATCCCTGCACCACCGCCGCGATCCTGGCTGCGGCAGCCGCTGCCGAAGCCGGCCTGATCGTGCCGATCCTGATCGGCCCCGAGGCTCGCATCCGTGTGGCTGCCAAGGACGCCGGCAAGGATATCGGTGCCCTCCGCCTGATCGACGTGCCCCACAGCCATGCCGCCGCGGCGCGTGCGGTCGAACTGGTCCGCTCGGGCGAAGCACTGCTGCTGATGAAGGGATCGCTGCACACCGACGAACTTATGGGTGCTGTCGTTCCGGCTGCGACGGGCCTGCGAACCGAGCGCCGCATCAGTCATGCCTATCTGCTGGACGTCCCCGGGCATCCGGCGCCGCTCATCATCACCGACGCGGCGATCAACATCGATCCGAGCCTGGAAGACAAGGCCGATATCATCCGCAATGCGATCGACCTCGCGCATGTCATCGGCATCGCCTGTCCGAAGGTCGCGATCTTGTCTGCCGTGGAGACGGTCAATCCGGCGATCCGCTCGACGCTCGATGCGGCCGCCTTGTGCAAGATGGCCGATCGCGGACAGATCGTCGGCGGCGTCCTTGACGGTCCGCTCGCCTTCGACAACGCGATCAGCGAGAAGGCGGCAAAGGACAAGGGCATCGTCTCCCCCGTTGCAGGGCGCGCCGAAGTCCTCGTCGTTCCCAATCTGGAAGCCGGCAATATGCTTGCCAAGCAGCTGACCTTTCTCGGCGGCGCGGACGCGGCCGGCGTGGTGCTGGGCGCGCGGGTACCCATCATTCTCACCAGCCGGGCGGATTCGCTCCGCACCAGCGTAGCGTCATGCGCAATCGCGCTGTTGCTGGCGCGGGCCGCCCCCAGAGCCACGCCCGGCCCGATAGCGAAGCCGGCATGAAGGCGATCGTCAGTCTCAATGCCGGCTCGTCGAGCATCAAGTTCGCGCTCTATCGCTTGTCGGGCGGACAGCTCGACTTCGATGCGGGCGGCAAGATCGAGGGTATCGGCACTAGCCCCCGGCTCGTCGCGCGCGACGCGGGCAGCGAGACCATCGTGGAAAAGACGTGGCCGGGCGGGGACGCACTCTCGCACGAGAATCTGCTCGAGGACCTCTTTGCCTGGGCGGCAACCCAATTGGGAGACCGCAAGGTCGCCGCGATCGGCCATCGTATCGTCCATGGCGGCGTGCGCTTCGCCGCGCCGCAGATCATCGATGATACTTTGCTGGATGCGCTCGATGCCTTGATCCCATTGGCGCCGCTCCATCAGCCGCATAACCTCGCCGCGGTCCGGGCCTTGCGCCTGCTGGCGCCTTTGCTGCCGCAGATCGCCTGCTTCGATACCGCGTTTCACCATGGCATGCCGCCGTTGGCGACGCGCCTGCCGATTCCGCGCGCTTTTCACGGCCAGGGCGTGCGCCGGTATGGCTTTCACGGTTTGTCCTATGAATACATTGCGGGCCGCCTTCGCGAGATCGACCCTGCTCTGGCCGCAGGCCGCGTCATCGCCGCGCACCTAGGCAACGGTGCGAGCATGTGCGCAATGCGTGCCGGGGCGAGCGTCGATACGACGATGGGCTTCACGGCGCTTGACGGATTGATGATGGGCACGCGCTCGGGCGCGATCGACCCCGGCGTGGTGCTTCATCTTCAGACTCAGGTCGGTATGGCCGCACAGGCGGTGGAGACGTTGCTCTATGAGCAGTCGGGCTTACTCGGTGTGTCCGGGATTTCAGGCGATATGCGTACGTTGCATGCAAGCGACGCGCCGGAAGCGAAGGAGGCGGTCGCCCTTTTCGTCCAGCAAGCTGGCCGTCAGGCCGCCGCTCTCATTCCCGCGCTCGGCGGTCTCGACGGTCTCGTCTTCACCGCCGGCATTGGCGAGAATGATTCAGAGATTAGGGCTGCGATTTGCGAGCGCTTAGCTTGGACTGGCGTCATTCTTGATCTCGACGCAAATGCATCGAATGCGCCTGTCATCAGCGCGCCAGATAGCAGAGTGATCGTGCGGATCGTTCCCACTGATGAGGAGCGCGTGATCGCCGATCATACGGTCGCTCTTATCAATCGCCATGGAAGGGGGCGGCGGTGAGGCCGCGTGTTGATCCTTCGGTCACGCACCGGCGGAGCAGTGTATCACCGCGGGTGATCCGGCACTATGAGAAGATCGCCCTGATGCGAACCAGGCTTCGCAGCGATAACGGGTTATCGCGACTGTTCGTTTCCCGCCCACCAGTTGCCATTTTATCGCGCGATCGCTCGCGATCTCGGTTTTCCTATCGTGGAGATCGCGGATCTCGTCTCCCTCTCCCTTTGGAGCGATTTCGAGCGCTCCAGGCCGAGGTCATGTCGCTTGCCCATCACGCGCGCCGAACAGCTGTCAGGCTCGCAAGCTCCAGACGACGCGCGTGCCGCTGCTCGATCTCGCGGATCGATGCGGTGGTGACGACCGGTCGGGATGCCCGATCCTCGATCAGCTGGTGGCTCGCTGAATTCGCATTTAGCAAAGCAGGCGCTCCGCGCCAACCAGGAGGCGGTCATGATGTTACTGAACCGGCGGACGTTGCTGGCGAGCGGGGGTCTGCTCCTGGCGGCGGCGTGTACGCGAAAATTCGGTTCGCCCGAGCGTGCCGGGACGCTTCCGATCCCGCGCCTGGTCGACGCGCGCCAACACGGCCAGCTGATCAACCTGAGAGCACAGGAAGGCGAGACCACGTTCTTCCCTGGCCGGCGAAGCGCCACGCTCGGGTACAATGGTAGCTATCTCGGCCCGACGCTGCGGGTTCACCGCGGCGACGATGTGACGATGACCGTCGGCAACAGCCTGTCGGCTGACACAACGGTTCACTGGCACGGGCTGCTCGTGCCGGGCGAACTGGACGGTAGCCCGCACCAGCTGATCGCTCCCGGTGCGACCTGGCGTCCTACGCTGCCGATCCGCCAGCCGGCGGCGACCCTCTTCTATCACTCGCATGCGCATGGGTTGACGGGTGAGCAAGTCTATTCGGGGCTCGCGGGCATGCTGGTTGTGACGGATGAGGAAGAGCAGGGCCTTGGACTGCCGTCGGACTATGGCGTTGATGATCTGCCCGTCCTGATTCAGGACCGGCAATTCGAGGATGGCCGGCTGGTCATGCCGACCGGCATGATGGTTGCTTCGCAGGGCCGCCGTGGCAACACGATTCTGGTCAATGGCGCACCCACGCCTCGGGCCGATGTTCCGGACCGCCTGGTGCGGTTGCGGCTCGTGAACGGTTCGAACGCCCGCATCTATGAGCTTTCGTTCAGCGATGACCGGACGTTTCATTGGATCGGCACCGAGGGCGGTCTCCTGGCGAGGTCCGTCGAACTGCAGGCCCTCACCCTGGCACCCGGCCAGCGTGCCGAGATATTGGTAAGCTTCGCCGATGGCAAGCCGGTCGCTCTGGTCACCGCTCAAGATGCGAGCGCGTCGATGATGGGGATGATGGGAGGTATGGGAATGATGGGCGACCATCACGACGATGAAGACGACGCTTCAACGACGGAGACGGTGCTGACCTTCTCACCGCGCCCGGGCTTGGGCGGGCGGGCCGCAGCCGCTGTACCACTGCTCCTGGCGGCACGCACCGTACCAGATCCTGAAGCGGCCGTAAGGCGCCGGCGCTTCGTGCTCAATATGTCGATGGGCGGTATGATGGACAGCGATGACGGCGCATACGCGATCAACGACAGGCCGTTCGACATTGATCGCATCGACGAGGAAGTCGGTCTCGGGGACGTCGAGATATGGAAAGTCTCCGGGAAGAAGATGGCGCATCCCTTCCATATCCACGGCGTGCATTTCGACGTGCTACGCCGCGATGGCGACGACCCGGACCTTCTCGATCAGGGGCCTCGCGATACGATCGTCGTGAAGGAGGCGGTAGAATTGTTGGTCCGGTTCGACCAGCCGGCCACCAAAGCACCTTTTATGTATCACTGCCATATCCTGGAACATGAGGATGAAGGCATGATGGGGCAATTCACGGTCGGTTGATTCAATCCGGGTGCGTCGCCCAAAGCCTGCCAGGAGCGGGTGCATCTCACGGACGCGGCCAACGCCGGTGGCCCCTGTCGCTCGGACGGCAACGCCTGGCCGTGCCACTCTCGTCCAGCGACATCTTCGTGACAGCATGAACTCTCCAGGCGCTGCCGTTTTAGGCTCGTCAATATCGCTTGACCCAGGACTATGGTCCAAGGTCCACAATGATGATCTTGGCGCAGCCCGATAGCTCGGACGCCGTGACCGGGGAAACGGAGCGTGAGGGGTAACCGCTGCTCCTGCGTATAGAGTTATGGGGAGCCACGCTTGATGTCTCGTTTCGAAAGCCAACGCCGATTTTCGCTCGCCGGGTGCATGGTGGGAACGATGGCAGAAACCCTGCCTCCGACGGCTGTCGGCGCCTGTCCGCAAATCCATTCTAACCTTGTTTGACTGTGGATGACGGGGAGATGGATGGGGGCATGATTGAGAGCCAAAAGGCGAATGGCCTCGATCCCGATTCGGGCACGATCATTCAGGTAGTGAAGAGCGCGCCAAATTACGCCGTCTATGCGCTTGACCCTAAGGGCCTCGTGACAGTTTGGACCGCCGGCTGTGAAGAAATTACGGGATGGGCCAGCTCCGATGCGATCGGGAAACACCATTCGTTCCTGTATTGCGCGGAAGATATCGCGGCGGGCGTTGCGGATAGGCACCTCGCGCAGGTGGAGCAGCTTGGCCGGGTCGAGCAAGAGTCTTGGCGCGTTCGGAAAAACGGGTCGGAGTTCCTCGCCCATCTGACGACGACGGCGCTCCACGATGAGGCCGGCCAGCTGAGCGGCTATGGCAAGATCCTGCGCGACACGACCGATGAAGCCGCGACCAAGGAAGCGATCGTTGCCCGCGAGCAGCATCTCCAGTCGATCCTGGATACAGTTCCCGATGCCATGGTCATCATCGATGAGCGCGGGCTGATAACGTCCTTCAGCGCCGCGGCCGAGCGCTTGTTCGGATATTCGGAAGCAGAGGTGCTCGGCGCCAATGTGAGCAGCCTCATGCCGTCCCCGGACCGTGAACGGCATGATTCCTATATCGGCCGATATCTGTCGACGAGCGAACGGCGGATCATCGGTATTGGCAGGATCGTCGTTGGCCAACGGCGGGACGGTACCACCTTTCCGATGGAACTCTCGATCGGAGAGGCCGGTCACCGTGGCCACCGCGTCTTCACGGGCTTCATTCACGACCTGACAGAAAGCGACCGCAACGAACTGCAGCTCAAGGAGCTGCAAGCCGAATTGATTCACGTCTCGCGCCTCAGCGCGATGGGCACGATGGCGTCGACGCTGGCCCATGAGTTGAACCAGCCGCTTACCGCGATCGCCAATTATCTGGAAACGACGCGCGACCTGCTTGTCGATCCCGATGCCGAGACCGTCGCGATCGTGCGCGACGCGCTCGACGAGGCAGCTAAGGAGTCCCACCGCGCGGGGCATATCGTCCGAAGACTTCGTGATTTCGTGGCGCGAGGGGAGACCGAGAAGCGGATCGAGGATTTGCCGCGGCTGATTGAGGAAGCCGCTGCTCTCGGCCTTGTCGGCGCCCGTGAACGAGGCGTTCGCAGTTTTTTCGATTTTGATCCGGCGGCCTCGCCGGTGCTCGCCGATCGCATACAGGTTCAGCAGGTCCTCGTGAATCTGATCCGCAATGCGGTCGAGGCGATGGCGCAGGTCGCCATTCGCGACCTCACGATCACGACGCGGCGGCGGCCGAAGGCAATGGTTCAGGTGTCCGTGGCGGACACGGGCCCAGGCATATCCGAGCAGGTCGCGCCCCAACTTTTCGAAGCCTTTGTGAGCAGCAAGACCGACGGCATGGGCCTTGGCCTTTCGATCTGTCGAACGATCATCGAAGCCCATGGCGGCCGGATCTGGACCGACGGCGCGCCGAACGGAGGCGCTGCTTTTCATTTCACCTTGATGCAGGCCCGCCCGGAGGATGAGCATGACGCCTAAACGTATTGTCCATTTGGTCGATGACGAAGAATCCATCCGCAAGTCGGCCGGCTTCATGCTGAAGACATCGGGATTCGCCGTCCAGACCTATGCCTCCGGCATTGCGTTTCTGAAAGCCGTCAAGACCGCTGAGCCGGGATGCATTCTGCTTGACGTTCGCATGCCCGGCATGGACGGGCTCGAGGTCCAGGAGGTGCTTGCAGAGCGTGGTGTCACCATGCCGGTGATCGTTTTGACCGGGCATGGCGATGTCGGGATCGCGGTTCGCGTCATGAAGGCAGGGGCGGTCGATTTCCTGGAGAAGCCGTTCGAGAAGACCGCGCTCCTGGCCTCGATCGGCGTGGCTTTCTCGAGGCTCGATAAGTCCGACGCGCGGTCGCTTCGAGAGGCGGAGGCGAGGGTGCGGGTCGCCGTGCTCACGCCTCGCGAACGAGAGGTTCTCATCGGCCTCGCCAACGGCTTTCCCAACAAGACCATCGCCTATGATCTCGACATATCGACTCGAACGGTGGAAGTTCATCGGGCGAACCTCATGACCAAGCTCGAAGTGCATAGCCTGTCGGACGCGCTGAGGATCGCGTTTTCGGCCGGATTGGGCGATGCGCCGGAATCGTGAGCTTGGGATCACTACGTAGCGACGGCCTCCTGTTCATTTGCGATGCATGCCCAGGATCCGAGGGTGGATCAGCGAAGAGGCAGCATCGTCGGTCATGGGCGTTATCGATCACCAAACGAGCGAGAAAGCGGCCCTGATCCTGTTGTCTGACGACGATGTCTCGGTACGCAGGTCCCTTCATCTCTTGTTGCGGTCCCGCGGCTTTGGCGTCCTGTCCTATGCGAGTGGCACTGCCTTGCTGCTCGATCCGCAAACGCAATCGGGCGATTGCCTCGTGGTCGATTATCTTATGCCGGACATCGACGGCATTTCGATCCTGAGGAAGCTTCGGTCGGCGGGCTGGTGTGGGCCGGCGATCCTGATCACGGCGCATTACGCCGATAAGCTCGCCGAAAGCGCGCAGGAAGCGGGCTTTGCCGCTGTGCTCGAGAAACCTCTGCGCGATGGTGTGCTGGTACAGACCATCGGCGAAGTAATCTCCGCCGGGCGGAAAGTTGGCAGCGATCACTGCTAGGGAAATGGAATATCGCGCCGTGATCGGAACCTCTGCGACATCCTCGCACCTTCCCGGGACCGGCGCTCGTCCCACAAGGCATTTTCTCCGCCGCCTTCTGATGGTGGATATGCGCGCGATTCCGCGTGCGATCTTCTTCGCGGGCGCGCCCGGCCCTGGTGACTGCAAGGGCGGGGCCAGCGCGATCCGGGTATTCATGGCCGGGTCGTAGCATATGGAGGCGAGCTTGCCCGCCACGGTCATCGAAGCGGCGCGCGATCGGGGCGAACTTGGCTTCGTCGTTCTTCTCTTCGCGGCCACGGCGGTTGCCCTGGGTAATAGCGTCGTCCTGCCATTCCTGCCAGAAATGGTGGGTCAAATGTCTCCGGACGCGAGTGCCCTCGCGAGAGGGCGCCTTGTCGTCGCCCTGGTCACGGTTTCCCAGATCGCAGGGTGTCTCTCGGCGCCGTTATGGGGCTGGATTTCCGACCGGTGGAAACGGTGGCCGATCCTGGTCGTGGGGCTGTTGGGTTTCAGCCTGACAATGGCGTTGTATTCCGCGGTCGGATTCGAGCGACTCTATGTTTTGCGGTTGCTCAATGGCGTGTTTGCGGCGGCCGTCGTGCCGACGGCATTTGCGATGGTCGCCGATCGTTCACCAGATCTGGTTCGGCGAGCGCGTCAGTTCACCTGGCTGAACGCCCTGGTCTTCGCGGGCGACCTGACCGGCCCGCTCCTTGGAGAAATTTCGGTGGCGCTCGGAGCAACGTCGCCATTCCTGGCGCCAGCTGCATTGAGCGCGATCGCCATGCCCGGTCTTCTTCTGGTTTCACGGGAAAGTGCCACTGGTCCGGTCGGCAGCGTTCCACGCCCGAAAGCGCGTGAGGCGCTTGTCCCGCTGCTCCTGATCTCGGCCATTGCGTCCGGGTGCCTCACCGTTCTGCATCTGACGTTGTCGCTTGGATCGGGCGCGCGGGATCTGTTCCGCGAGAACGTCTCGATGCTGTTCGCTCTGTGCGGTGCAGCGATGCTGGTGGCGCAGCTCGTCCCGTTCACAGGGCGCAGAGTCACGGTCGGCGCGGCCTGGCTGTTGCGGCCAATGCTCGCCGGGCTGGCCGCCGCATTGATCATTGCCGTCTTCGCCCGGACCTTGTGGGTGCTCGTGCCTGTATTTCTGCTCGCCGGCTGGAGCACCGCGACGCTGAAGCTGCTCACCAATTATCTGACGTCGAAAGCGTCTCCGGGCACGCAGGGTTCGGGCCTTGCGCTCCAGTACGCGGCGGTGAGCGCCAGTCAGGCTGCGGCGTCGATCGTCACTGGATGGGCAAGCGCGTCGGAGCATTTGATGCTGTGGCTTGCCGCTGCCGCCGCGTTGGCGGTCACGGCGATGACGTTACGGTTGAAAGATTGAGGCGCCTCTCGTTCGCTCCGTCGTCAAAGTACATCAAAGGGCCGGCTCCGATTCAGATCTTCGGGCGATCGATGAAGCGGTGCACCGCGAACCCTGCCAGCATCGCGATCACGAAGGGCGCGGCAAGCGTCGGGCGGATGGC
Organism: Sphingobium sp. AntQ-1; assembly: GCF_028538045.1. NCBI lineage: Bacteria > Pseudomonadati > Pseudomonadota > Alphaproteobacteria > Sphingomonadales > Sphingobiaceae > Sphingobium > Sphingobium sp. AntQ-1. Next base: position 494,753 of record NZ_CP117159.1, on the reverse strand, counting down.
AAGGTCCGCAATCGCCGGACCGGGGCAGAGGCCGGCAATTCCCCAGCCGATCCCGAAGATTGCACTACCGCCGATCAGGCGCGCGGTGATCTCGCGGGCATCCGGCAGCGAGAAGCGGCTGTCGGCAAGTGGCGTCTCCATCCGCCGCCGGATCACCCAGGCCAAGGCCATCGGGGCGATGGCGCCTCCCATCACGAAAGCAAGCGTAGGGTCCCAGCGGCCTCCGAACAGATCGAGGAAGGCACGCACGCGGGTCGGATCTGACATGCCGGAACAGGCGAGTCCTGCGCCAAACAGGAGCCCGGCAATGAGTGCGATAGGGATGCGGACCCTCACCACGAAACGCCTAGCACGCGCATCACCGCGACGGTCGCGAAGCCAAAGCTCACGAAGCTCAAAGTTGCTACGATCGATCGCGCTGACAGGCGGGAGAGGCCACACACGCCGTGGCCGCTGGTACAGCCGCTGCCCATCCGGGTACCGAAGCCGACCAGCAGCCCGCCGATCAGGACCACCGCCGGCGAGGATGGAAAACGGGCAATTACCGGACCTGAGATCAGGTTCACGATCCCCGCTCCGAACGGCAGGCCGACAATGAAAGCCGCAGCGATGCTCCAGGGCGGGCCAGTCTGTGAGAGGGCGAAGGCACGCGCGGCGAGGCCGCTCACGCCCGCTATCCGGCCGAGGCCGAGCAACATGATCGCGCACGCCAATCCGATCAATATTCCGCCCGTCAAGGCAGCGAGCGGCGTGGCGTTGGTCCAGTCCATCAGAGCATATCCAGCGGCAACCTCAATGGCGCCATTCAGGCTGTGGCGTCCATCGCCATCGCTTGAGCCTGGCGGTCGGCAGGGTTGATGCGTTGGTGTGCCGCCGTCGCAGCACTGGCCGTCGCGACAGTTACGTTCGCGTTGAAAAGCTGAGGGGCTTCAGGAACGCTCTGTCGGCCAAGGGCGGTCAGGTCGTGATGGACCAGTACGCTGGCCGGCTTGTACCGAATGGCTGGGACCGCCTCATTTTCTCCACGTTCACCCGCTGCGGCGGCTGCGGATGTTGCGCGACGGCTCTGGGCCATTTCCGGGTCTTGCCCTTCGCAAAGGCAGGCGCGTTCAGCACAAGGCTGGCTTCCCCGGTCGCCTCGCTCACGAAGTTGGTCCCGCCGTATTCCCACCAGCAAATGCTGATAATTCTCGACGAAGCGTCGGTGGATCAAGCGCGCCTCGGGGCAATTCGCCGCCGCTGCCTGTGACCGGTGGGCGCGCACGCGCCGTAGCAAGTAAGGAATATCGCACTCGTTCATGACCGCCTCCATGCATTGAAAGTCGCAATTGGGTCGCGCCGGGTCTCTACGGAAATATACGAATGCTTCTCGTGCTTATGCCGGCTCGGATGCGGCGCCCTATGAGTGCGGGACGGATATGCCAGATGCTGTTGCGCCAGAACGCAAAGCGCCGGGAAGTTGTTGCTGGCTCAGACGGGTGGCCTGGGGCCGGCAAACATGCGGTCCGCAGCGGAAATCTGGCACGATCGTGCCCGCGGCTGATTGGCCGGTCGCGTGGCTTGCGGAATGAACGTCGGGTGCGGATCCGGAGGCAAGCGGTGACCGGCCAGATCACATTCCCATACTGGCCATTTCCTTGCAGCTCGCCGCGCAATCCCTGCAGGTCTGGGCGCAGGCCTGCATGCGGGCGTCGCCGGAGATCTTCGCGCAATCGCGCGCGCAGGCTTCGCACATCCGGGCACAGGCGTCGCACAACAGGGCATGCTGCGGCGATCGGCGCAGCATGGAATTGGCGGTTGTCTGGCAGAGCTCCGCGCAGTCCAGAAGCAAAGCGATGTGCGTCGCCTCGATATGAGCCGGTGCGCCTTGCTCGGTGCAGTATCGCGCGGTTTCCAGGCACATGCGGTGCGATGCGATACAGCTGTCGACGCACTCGTCGAGCGTCATCATGCCGTCACCACGCTTCCTTGGCGCCGCGATGGCCGGGCCTGCCGCGGCGACAGCCCCGGTAAGCGCCGCGAAGGTGAGTCCCGAACCGATGACGGCGCGACGATCAAGCATGATTTGGTCCTTTCCAAAAAGTTTAGCCGCTGCGGTTCAGCGCGCGTCTCACCACCAGATCCGTAAGCCAGCCACAAACCGGTGTTCGGTGGGATTTTCGCCAGCAAGGCGACGAAAATCCGCCGTCTCACCAAAGGAGCGCTCCCATACAAAGCCGACATAGGGAGCGACTTTTCGGTGAATCTCGTAGCGCATCCGCAAGCCGAGCTCGAGGTTGCTCAGGCCTCCGCCGAGCCCGCGCTCGGGAGCCGCCTTGCTGTAGGCGTTCGATTCCAGCTGCGGTACGAGGATGAGGCGGTTGGTGAGCAGCACGTCATAGGATGCCTTCAGACGTGCCGCGAGACGGCCATCGTCTCCAACGTAGCCGGTCAGCTGGACATCGAACCAATAGGGGGCCAGGCCCTCGATCCCCCCGGCGATCCAGCGATGGGCTCCCGGGCCGATGTCCTGACGCACGCCAAGGATCGTTCCCCAAAACGGGCGCTGTCCGTGCCACCAGAACGCCTCGACCGAGGATTCCGGATCAAGCCGCTCACCGGATTGTTTCAGGCCCTGGCTCCGCAGCAAGAGTTTGTCGTTGTCCGGGCCATTGGTAATCTGACCCGACCAGCTGATGCCTTGGCCTTGCTTGTTCGTGAGGAACTCGAGCTCATCCACGAGCACCTTGGCCACCGAAATTTTGTCGGCCATCTCATAGCCGGGCAGCGTCGAATTCCTGTAGCCGTCGGAATAAGCGTCCGGGTCGCGCGCATCGGCGCCGGGCTTTCCGCCACTCATGTCCATGCCGGGCATGTTCATCGGGGGCGCGCTGCTGCCATCTTTTTGCTGGTCGCCCATCTGCATATCCGGCGGCATGGCCTGATCATTGGAGCTGGCGGCCTCGGCGTTGCCCGCGGGTTTCACCTGCTGGCTGAGCGCGGGTTCGGTGATGGTGGTCATCGCGAGCCCGGTGAGAGCCAGCAACCAAGTTGAGCGCGAGCTTGTCATGCCACGACCACCTCGCGGAACATGCCCGCCGCCATGTGGTAGAGAAGGTGGCAGTGAAAGGCCCACCGGCCCATCGCGTCGGCCGTCACGCGAAAGGCCACGCGCTGGGCCGGTTGCACCGAAATGGTGTGCTTGCGGACCTGGAACTGTCCGTCGGGCGATTCAAGATCGCTCCACATCCCGTGCAGGTGCATCGGGTGGGTCATCATCGTATCGTTGACGAGGATGATCCTGAGCCGTTCGTTCGGGGTGAAATGCAGGGGCTTCGAATCGTTGAGCTTCACGCCGTCGAATGCCCACACGAAGCGTTCCATGTTGCCGGTCAGATGGAGTTCGATCTCGCGCTGCGGTTCGCGGGGGTCTGCCGCCGGCCCTGCTGTCTTCAGATCCGCATAGGTCAGGGTCCGGCGCCCATTGCGCCGCAGCCCGACGCCGGGATCATCGAGATTGGTACGCGGAAAGTCGACGCGCATGTCGGTATTGGCACCATATTCGGTACGCGCATGGCGGGCTTTGGGTGTCGTCTCGACCATGCCATGGTCGTGACCGGCCGGTCCCATCCCCGCCATCCCGGCCATCCCACCCATCATGTCGATCGGATCGAGCCAGGAGCGCGGATCGACCGGGGGAATGTCCGCGCTCATGCCGTCACGCGGCGCGAGCACGCCGTGGACAAAGCCGGTGCGATCCATGGACTGGGCGAAGATCGCATAGGCCTTGTCGTCCGCGATGGTCGCGATGACGTCGTAGGTTTCACCGGGTCCGATCCGGAATTCATCCACGTCGACCGGCTCGACGGGTTGTCCGTCGGCGGCGACGACCGTGAGCATCAGGCCGGGAATCCGAACGTCGAAATAGGTGGCGGTTCCGGCGCCGATAAAGCGCAGGCGAACCCTTTCGCCCTTGCTCGCGATGCCCGTCCAGTGCCTGGCGGAGGGCGCGCCGTTCAGGAGATAGGTGTAGGTGGCGGCGGACACGTCGCTCAGATCGGTCGGATTCATGCGCGCCTTGTTCCACATCGCGCGCTTCGACAAAGCACCGCCCAGCCCGAGCTTGCCGGCATCGCGCGCAAAATCGCCGGCGGTCGGCTGCGCGAAATTATAATAGCTGCTCATCTTCTTCAGGTTCAGATAGACCTGAAGCGGAGCCTCGTCCGTCCAGTCGCTGAGCATGACCGTATAGTCGCGGTCGGCGGCGAGGGGCGTCTCGCTCTTCGATTCGATGATCATCGGGCCATAAAGGCCCGTCTGCTCCGCCAATGTATGAGCATGGTACCAGAAGGTGCCGCTCTGCTTCACGACAAAGCGGTAGGTAAAGGTTTCGCCCGGCGCTATTCCGCCAAAGCTGATCCCTGGCACGCCATCCATGTCCGTCGGCAGGATCAGGCCATGCCAATGGATGCTGGTCATTTCATCCAGACTGTTCTTGACCCTGATCGTTACAGCGTCGCCTTCGCGCAGCCTGATCAGCGGGCCCGGCACGCTCCCGTTGACGGCCGTGGCGACGCTCGCTTTTCCGGAATAGTTGACCGTGACCCGGCTGATGTCGAGATCGATCTCGGTGCCGCTCAGCACGTCCGGCGTCTTCACCGCCGGTGCCGCGAGCGCGTGCGCGGGCCAACCCAGCGTGGCAAGGGCTGTCGCGAGCAAAAGACCTTGCACGAAGCCTCGGCGACCGGTGGTCGTATCGGCAAGCGGGGGAAGTAGAGTCCGCATCAATTTGAACTTTCGGAACCAGACCTGAAGAGACGCCGCGGAGCCGATTGCCCCGCGGGGGCATGGTCGCAGAGACGGCCGACCGGGCAGGCGGGGTCAGGGGCGCATGAAACCCGGCCGAGGAAGTGAAAGGCGCGCAGGATCAGCGTCCGGTGGAGACATCCGTATCTGCCGGACCCTCGCATCTGTCTCGCCAACGCTGTCGGCCCTTCACTTCCGCGCTTCCTACATGTCGTCGCTCATCGGCGTGGCGGGCATGCTGGCGGCGGGCGGCGCCTGGTCCGGCTTCGCTTTGGGCGCCATCGGCATCTTGTCCTTGCACCCGGCCGCCCCGCCACATCCCATCTGCATGCCGCCCGACGCGTTCACGCCCATCTGATGGTCGTGCATCATCTCGTCATGCATCTGTCTCGCGCCATGCTTCATCCCTGCCTGATGGGCCTGATGCGCCTCGTGGTTCTGGTGCTTGACGACTTTTGCCGGCACCGGCGGGGCCTCATCCGCCCAAGCCTGCGTCGCCGAGAGCGCGACAAGCGCAGCGATGGCGGGGACGATCAGGCCAGCTTTGCTACGGAAAATATTCTGCATGACTTGGCTCCTCGAAGAATTGGACGTGGGGACCGCAAGATTTCGATCCGTTTGAAGATGCCAGCAGAAGTGCCGTTCGAGCCGTTCGGGAAATATACGTTTTGTTACGGATGCCTGCCGCCGGCGCAGCATGCGAACGATCATGCCGGGCAATGAGACCGCCTGTGCGGCGTCGATCGAACGGGGCGGTTTTCCAGAAGCAGGCAGGGCAGATTGGAAAACGACGCGGACGCTTATCACAGGATGCATCGCCGGACGCTTCTCGCCCGCGGCCTGTCCGCCGCGTCGCTCCTGGGCGCCTCGTCGGCTGGCTTCCCTCTGACGTCTCTCGCCCGCGCAGGCGATGGGTGGGGTTCCTTTGCCTGGACGTCAGCGGAGATCGCGATGGGCGATACGCTGATGGTCTCGGCAGAGGTGGCCGGCAGTCCCGTCCGCGCCATTCTAGACAGCGGAAGCGCCGCTTCGATCATCAATACGCGCCTGGTGGAGAGTCTGGATATCGCCCCATCCGGGAAACGGATCATTCGCGGCACCGGTGGCCGCGTCGAGGTCACCGAGATCAGCGACGTTGCCCTCACCGTCGCCGACGATCGCAGGCGCTTGCCGTTCGCCATCGTGAGCGACCTTGCGGCGATATCGTCCGAATTCGGGCGCCCGATCGATCTGGTCCTGGGGGAGGACATCTTGGCGGGGCGCTGTGTCGCCCTCGACTTCACGCAGGACCGGATCGGCTTCGCCCCGACGGGGAGTTTTGCCGGCGGGAGCGGCTGGCGTCGCCTTCCTCTGACGCACGGGACTCGCAGCGAACTGCTGGTCACAGCGTCGATCGGGGGCGGGAGCCCCGTGCAACTCATTTTCGATCTCGGGAGCGCAAATGCGCTCATGCTCTCTACCCCCTTTGTCGCTGCGCAGGACCTCCTCGCCGGCAAGGCCCGGTCGACCGCGGCGCTGGGAAGCCTCGATGGGGTCCAGATTGTGACCGCCTTTGTTCTGGACGACATTGTTATCGGCGAAGTGCTCATTGCCGGGGTGCCGGTGGCGGGGCTGGATCATTGGCAATCCGACAGCGCGGTGGGGAGCATCGGATTGCCGCTCATCGCGCAATTCGATGTGATCATGGATATCACTGCGGAAAGCCTGTGGCTGCGTCCGGCGCCGCCAAAACACAGGCTCCCGATGCTGAAAGACCGTTCAGGCTTCGGCCTGGCGGTTTCGCCTTCCGCCCTGACCGTCGCCCATGTCGCGGTCCATAGTCCGGCCGAGAAGAGCGGCTGGTCGGTCGGCGATCGGATCGTCCGTATCGACGGGCGGCCAATCAATGCAAGCTACACGCGTGGGCAGCTTTGGCGCTGGCGCTTCCTTCCTGCCGGCACCCACTTCAGGCTCGTCGACGGATCCGGTATCGTGCGGCTGCTGACGCTCGCAGATTATTACTGACGTTGACGCCCGTGTCGGCGTTCGGTCGCGACGCACGGCTTCTTGTTGCCGATCGACACCGCATCCAACCGGCCCCGGATTGCTCTATCAGCCGCTACGTAACAATCCCAATACTTCGCAAAGTCGTCATCTCGCACATCCGCAACGCAGCCCTCCTGCGAGGGAGAATATTGAGTCCGCGGTGCCGCACACCTGGGCGCCGGGCCATGTATAGCGGAGATGTTTCATGTTCCAGCAAGCGATCGACACCGTCCGGGCGAAGGGTCACGCACCGTCGCGTTATGGCAACTTCATCGGTGGACGATGGGTGGAGCCGATACGCGGCGAATATTTTACGGACCATAGTCCGATCAACGGCCGGCAGCTCGCCGAGATCGCGAAGTCTTCGCCAGAGGATGTGGAGGCAGCGCTGGATGCTGCCCACCGGGCGAAGGAGGGCTGGGCGCGCATGTGCCCCGCCGAGCGCGCAAGGATCCTCAATCGCGTGGCTGACCGGCTCGAGGACAATCTCGAGCTGCTCGCGCTGGCCGAGACCATGGACAACGGGAAGCCGATCCGGGAGACCCGCGCCGCCGATGTGCCGCTGGCCATCGATCACTTCCGCTATTTCGCCGGCTGCGTCCGCGCGGAGGAAGGGTCGATCTCGACAATCGACGAGAAGACGATCGCCTATCATTTCCGCGAGCCGCTGGGCGTCGTCGGACAGATCATTCCGTGGAATTTCCCGCTGCTGATGGCGGCCTGGAAGATTGCCCCGGCGCTCGCGGCCGGCAACTGCACGGTCATCAAGCCCGCCTCGCAGACGCCGCTTTCGCTGCTGCTGTTCGCCGAGCTGACCGCCGATATCCTGCCGCCGGGGGTGGTCAATATCGTGACCGGACCGGGTGGGTCGGTCGGACGCGCGATCGCGGCCAATCCGCGGATTGCGAAAGTGTCCTTCACCGGCGAAACGACGACCGGCCGGCAGATCATGGGCTATGCCGCCGAGCACCTGATCCCGCAGACGATGGAGCTGGGCGGAAAGTCCCCGAACATCTTCCTGGCGGACGTCATGAACGAGGACGACAATTTCCTCGACAAGGCGCTGGAAGGCTTCGCCCTGTTCGCGTTCAACAAGGGTGAGGTCTGCACCTGCCCCTCGCGCGCGCTGGTCCACGAATCGATCTTCGACCGGTTTGTCGAAAGGGCGGTCGCGCGCGTCGCGGCGATCCGGGTCGGCGACCCGCTCGATCCGCTCACGCAGATGGGCGCGCAGGCGTCGGAGGACCAGCTCCACAAGATCCTGGGCTATATCGACATCGGCAAGCAGGAAGGCGCCGAGTGCCTGACGGGGGGGCAGCGCGCCCGTCCGGGAGGCGAGCTCGACGACGGCTTCTTCGTCGAGCCCACCGTGTTTGTCGGCAACAACAAGATGCGGATCTTCCAGGAGGAGATTTTCGGGCCGGTCCTGTCGGTGACCCCGTTCAAGACGATCGAGGACGCGATCTCGATCGCCAACGACACCATCTACGGATTGGGCGCCGGTGTGTGGACCCGTAACGGCAATCATGCCTATCGGCTGGGCCGCGCGATCGAGGCCGGTCGGGTGTGGACCAACTGCTATCATGCCTATCCCGCGCACGCGGCGTTCGGAGGATATAAGGCCTCCGGGTTCGGGCGTGAAAACCACAAGATGATGCTCGACCACTATCAGCAGACCAAGAATCTGCTGGTCAGCTACGACGAGACGGCCCTCGGCCTCTTTTGACCCGGCTCACCCAGGCCGCGGCCAATCCGCGCGGCCGCCTCTGCAAGGAACACCACGATGAACAAGACCATGAAAGCTGCGGTCGTACGCGAATTTGGCCAACCGCTGGTGATCGAGGAAGTGCCGGTCACGATGCCTGGCCCGGGCCAGATCCTGGTGAAGATCGCGGCGACCGGCGTTTGTCATACAGACCTTCACGCGGCCGAGGGGGACTGGCCGGTCAAGCCCAATCCACCGTTCATTCCCGGCCATGAGGGTGTCGGTCATGTGGTCGCGGTGGGTAGCGGCGTGACCTATGTGAAGGAGGGCGACCGTGTCGGCGTCCCCTGGCTCTACACCGCCTGCGGGCACTGTGTTCATTGCCTCGGCGGATGGGAAACGCTCTGCGAGGCCCAGCAGAATACCGGCTATTCGGTGAATGGCAGTTTTGCCGAATATGTTCTCGCCGATCCCAACTATGTCGGTCACCTGCCGGCCAATATCGGGTTCATCGACATCGCCCCGATCCTGTGCGCCGGCGTGACGGTCTACAAGGGGCTGAAGGTCACGGACACACGGCCCGGCAATTGGGTGGCGATCTCGGGCATCGGCGGTCTCGGGCATATGGCCGTGCAATATGCCAAGGCGATGGGGCTCAATGTCGTGGCCGTCGATATCGACGACGCCAAGCTCGCGCTCGCGGAGCGACTGGGCGCAGATCTCTCCGTCAACGCGCGCAACGTCGACCCCGCGGCATTCATCAAGAAGGAGATCGGGGGCGCCCATGGCGCACTTGTCACCGCCGTGTCGCCGATCGCATTCAAGCAGGCACTCGGCATGGTCAGGCGGGGCGGCACGGTGGCGTTGAACGGGCTTCCGCCAGGCGACTTTCCGCTGTCGATCTTCGACACGGTCCTCAACGGGATCACCGTTCGCGGCTCCATTGTCGGCACTCGCCTCGATCTGCAGGAAGCCCTTGATTTTGCCGCCGAGGGCAAGGTCACGCGACCGTCACGACGGACACGCTGGAGAATATCAACGACATCTTCGCGCGCATGCATCATGGCGAAATCGAAGGCCGGATCGTGATCGACTTCGAGGGCGGCGCCCAGTGACGGCGCGCTCGCTCAAAGCCTGCGCGGAACAACCGCTCTCGCATCGAGTTAGCCTCGGCTCTCGACGTCGGCGGGTCACGTGCCGCGACCCCGGGGCGAGTTTTCTCGTACCGTGGGACCGGCACAAAGCGGTCATAGATCTCCTTGGTCGCGGCAGCGCCCTGGGTGGAGACCGGCCGGCATGACCGAACGCGCCAAGCTCACCTTTTACGACCGCGTGCTTCGACCCGATCCATCACGCACTGTCGTCCGGCCATTTGAGCCGAGTTACCCCAGAGGCTTCGACGACGGTCCATCCCGCACGCAGGAGACAGTCGACCTGATCATGGGTCTCGACGAGGCTGAGTTGGCCCGCCAGTTGAAAGGCGTGACGCTGTCGCTGGACGAGAACCATCGTGATGTTGATGCCATGCTGCTTCGCCAATTCGACGATATCGCCGGTCGGATTAAAGGCGCTGATCGGACGAACGCTGCGCAACGACGATTGATCGGTGCCTATTGCAGCGAGGAATTTGCATATGAGGCGGCCGCCTTGTTCAATCCAAGCGCGGTACTCCATCCCGACCAGTCGGGTCTTGCCGAAGGCACCATCCGTTTCGTGATCTCGTTGCGGGGAATTGGCGAGGGACATGTGTCGTCCGTGACGTTCCGCACTGGCACCTGGACGCCGGGAGGAGCGCTCGTCGTCGATGATGCCAGTCCGACATCGGTAGCGCCCCTTATCGATACCTGTCCGAGAGGTGAGGGCGTAGCGGCGCGCCTTTGCTGCGCTGGTGGCAGGTCGATTTCGGAGACCGTGCTGTTCCCGGTACTGCCAAGCCAAACGCAAGGCATCGAAGATACGCGCCTCGTCCGCTTCTGCGAAGATGACGGCAGCATGATCTATCATGGAACCTATACCGCGTTCGGCGGGGGCCAAGTGCGATCGGAATTGCTGACGACGTCCGATTTTCGGTCGTTCGACATGCGCGTTCTGAGCGGTCGCGCCTCGAGCGGAAAGGGTATGGCCCTCTTTCCGCGGCGCATCGCGGGCAAGTACGCAATGCTTGGGCGTCAGGACAGCAAGAACATCTGGCTACATTTTTCCGATGAGCTGCTGAACTGGGAAGGGGGCGAAAAGCTCATTACGCCAAAGTTCCCCTGGGAATTCGTGCAGGTGGGAAATTGCGGGTCGCCGATCGAGCTCGACGAAGGCTGGCTGGTGATGACCCACGGTGTCGGCACGGTGCGAAACTACTGCATCGGCGCGTGTCTGCTCGACAAGAACGACCCATCGAAGCTGCTGGCCCGCACGCCGCGCCCGGTGCTCTTCCCCAGTCCCCACGAGCGAGACGGTTACGTGCCCAACGTCGTCTACAGTTGCGGTGCGATTGTTCAGGGTCGGACGATGTTGCTCCCTTATGGCGTGGCGGACAGCTTTACTGCCTTCGCTACGGCATCGATCGACAATCTCCTCGATGTGATGGAGTAGGTCACTTTGGCTCACAGGGAATAGTCGGCCGCCGGGTGGAGAATTCTTGTTCCGGCCGGCGTGAGACGCGCCCGGGCGGCGGGTCATCTCGCACCTGTGGTTATTGCTCGGCCAGAGCGGGATCAGGCGCGAGGCAAGCGAGGATTGCCATGATCGCGGTTCGGGTCTCCGCCACGTCTCGCACGGGGATTACGTCGATTCCGGCTGCGCGAACGGGATCGTCATTGCCACCGGGATAGATCGCGTCCCCCATGAACAGCATGGCCGACTGCGGAATGCCGGATTCCTCGGAAAGACGGCGCATTCCGTAGGCCTTGTCGATACCTTGGCGAGTAATGTCGATGGAGGTTGATCCTCCCACGTTGACGGACAATTCCGGCAGTCGTGATCGAAGCGCCGCCTGCAGTGCCTTGCGCTTGGCGAAGTCGGGATCCCACGCTTTCTTTGCATCGAGCGGCGCCTCCTGTCCAAGTCCAGAGAAAGTAATCTGGCTTCCGCGGTCCTCGATCCGCTCGCCCCATATCTTCTCGTGCGCCAGGTCCATCTCGTCCAGAGCCTGTTCAAACGCGCGCAGAATGCGCTGGCGTTCGTCGGGGTCGAACACATCAGCATAGACTGGTTTCCAGCTGCTCTCGAAACGGTAGAGTTTGGTGCCCGTCGTCGGCATAATGAAGAGCTGCCGGAGGTTGGCACTGCTCGGCAGCAGCGACACGACTTGCGCTTCGAACTGCGGCCAGTCGCCACCGGAGATAACCGCGACGCCGACGAGATCGAGCAGCGCGGCAAGCAACTCGACCATATTCTGGTCGATCGGCTGCTTGCTTTCAGCCAGCGTGCCGTCGAGATCGAAGGCGAAAAGTCGCTTCATCGGTGGACTCCAATCAGGGTGCGGTCGCTCGGCAGGTAGGCGGCGCTAAGGCACGATCGCCGGCTCTGGTGGATCTCCGAACGCGATGCGCCTTTCCAAGATGCCGCAGCGGATCCGCCTTTGGCCCGGCTCGTGCGGCGCTGCACATTTTTTGCGCGCCACCTCGTCGCGCACATCGATGGCGCGACCGACAATGGCTGGATCATCTCGCAGCCTCCGTCTGGATGATATTGTCTATCGCCTGGGCAGCGCCGTCCTCCTCGTTCGACACAGTCACCTGGTCAGCGGCTGAGCGGACCGCGTCGGGACCCTGTCCCATCGCAATTGAGAGGCCAGCGCGCGCGAACATTGGAAGGTCATTGCGCTCGTCCCCCAAGACGGCAACGTTGGCGAGCGGCACTCCGATCGCGGCTGCCAGGGCGGCGACGCCATCACCTTTGTTGGCCTGGGCGGCGGTAATGTCGAGATAGTAAGGCTGTGAACGGCCGACAGTCGCAGAGCGTCCGAGCGCTGCCGCGATATCGCCGTCAAGTCGCGCGAGGAGTGCTTGGTCGTTGCTGACGCCGACGATCTTGTCAGTGTGTGCGAGCAATCCCGCGAAGTTGTCCCTGATTATCGGCTCGATGTTTGCCGCGCGGCGCTCGCGCGGAACGTACACATCGTCGGCCGCGCGTGCGTACCAGAGGCCGCCCGTGAACAGCCAGGGCGTGACGGCTGGGTGCTCGAGCAGGGCGAGCGTCCGCGCGGCGCACTCGGGATCGAGTTGGTCGGCCGAGATGACAGCCCCATCCGTCTCGACGATCGTGCCGCCATTGAAAGCGCCGATGACGCCCGGGAGTTCCAGCCGTCTCGCGATCCAAAGCATGCCGCTGGGCGGGCGAGCACTGATCAGGCTCACCGCAATACCAGCTGCTCTGGCGCGTCCAACTGCAGAGATGACGCCTTCGGAGAGGCTTTTGTCCTGGCGGACGAGCGTGCCATCTATATCGGAGACGATCAGGCGAATAGGGCTGCTCATCCCAGGTGATGCCAGCGTCGATGCGAGCGGTGCATCAGCGCATCCGCACTTTCTGGGCCGGCGCTGCCTGCGGCATAGTCCTCGGGAGTGCCCTGCGTCCACAGATCGAGGAGCGGCTGCACAGCGCGCCAGCCACCTTCGATTTGCGCGGCGCGCTGAAACAGCGTCTGGTCGCCGGATTGCACGTCATACAGCAAAGTTTCGTAGCCGGTCTGGTGGCCAACGTCGAAATGGTCACGGTAGCGGAAATCCATTGCCACTGGCGCAGTGTTCACGACGAGCCCAGGCCGCTTGACCACAAACTCGAGGCTGATGCCCTCGTCGGGCTGGATTTGCACCACAAGACGGTTGGGGGGCAGCCGGTCCACCACCGTCTCCTGGAAAAGCGCCAGCGGCACGTCGCGGAATTGGACGACGATCTCGGTATCACGGGTCGCCAGCGCCTTCCCGGTGCGTAGATAAAAGGGCACGCCCGACCACCGCCATGTCTCTACGTGCAACTTGAGTGCGGCGAAGGTCTCCGTGCGGCTGGCAGGGTCCACGTCGGGCTCGTCGAGATAGGCGGGAACGGCCTTGCCAGCGACTGAGCCCGAGCAATAGCGCCCGCGAATGGCCTCGGCCGGGTCGATCGGCAGGATGGCGGCAATCACCTTCTCCTTCTCCGTGCGGATCGCATCGGCATCGAAGCTGATCGGGGGCTCCATCGCTATCATCGCCAGTAGCTGGAAGAGATGATTGGGAACCATGTCCCGCAATGCGCCGGTGGCGTCGTAGAATCTGCCGCGGGTGCCGACGGTCACTGCCTCGGCCGCCGTTATCTGGACATGGTCAACGTAGCGGTTGTTCCAGACGGCCTCCATCATGGTGTTGCCGAAGCGTGTGACCATGATGTTCTGCACGGTCTCCTTCCCAAGGAAATGATCGATCCGGTAGATCTGGGACTCGCTGGCGCGGGAAAGGATTTGCCGGTTCAGCGCCTGCGCGGAGACAAGGTCGGTCCCGAACGGTTTTTCGATCACGACGCGGCGGAAACCATCGGTCTCGGTGAGCAGTCCTGCATCGCCGAGCTGATTGACGACGGTCCCGAAGAAAGTCGGCGCGGTGGCGAGGTAGAATATCGCGTTGCCGGCGAGTTGGCGGCCGAGACCCTGATACATTGCCGGGTCGGCGAAATCGCCTTTCAAATAGCGGATACGACTGCGGAGCCATTGCCAGTTGGCATCGTCCTCCACGCCTTCGTCAAGCGCCGCGCGCAGCTGTTCGTCGTCGATGTCATGATGGCTGACACCGACGAGCGCCAAATCCTCCTTCAGCAAGTCGGCCCGAGCGAGGTTGACGAGCGCGGGTATCAGCAAGCGGCGGGCGAGGTCTCCGAGTGCGCCGAAGATAACGAAGGTGGCAGAGGGCGCAGTCGGAGCATCGCTCATTGCGGCATCTCGACATGGCCACCGAAGCCGAACCGCATCGCCGAGAGCAGCTTGTCGCCGAACGTTGTGTCGACGCGGCTGCGGTAGCGCGCGAACAGTGCCGCTGAGAGCACGTAGGCAGGGACTGCCTCCTCCATTGCCGCCTCGATCGTCCAGTGACCCTCGCCGGAATCCGCGACCTGGCCGGAGAATTGTTCCAGCATTTGGTCCTTCGCGAGCGCCGTTGCGGTCAGATCGAGCAACCACGAGGAGATGACGCTTCCGCGACGCCAAACTTCGGCGATGTCCGTCAGGTTGAGGTCGAAGCGCTCGTCTTCCGGCAGCTTGGCCGATGACTTGCCCTTCAGGATGTCGAACCCCTCAGCATAGGCCTGCATCAAGCCATATTCGATGCCGTTGTGCACCATCTTGACGAAATGGCCCGAGCCGGCGGGACCGGTGTGGATATAGCCCTTCTCGGCACGGGCATCCTCGTTGGGATCGCCGCGATCCGGCGTGCGTGCGATCGTCCCGAAGCCTGGTGCCAGGGCCTCGAAGAGAGGATCGAGACTGACGAGCGTCGCAGCATCGCCTCCGATCATCATGCAATAGCCTCGGTCGAGGCCCCACACGCCGCCTGAGGTGCCCACATCGACATAGTGGAGCCCCTTCATGGCGCACAGCTTCGCCCGGCGGATGTCGTCCTTGTAGAAGCTGTTGCCGCCGTCGATGATTATGTCGCCTGGGGAGGCGAGGCCCATCAGCGTCTCGATCGTGCTCTCCGTCGGCGGTCCGGCTGGCAGCATCACCCAGAAGATGCGCGGCCCCTCCAGCGTGGCTGCGACCTCCTCAAGCGAAGCGGCGGGGGTCGCGCCTTCGCCGGCCAGCATGGCCACCAGCGGCGGGTTCCGATCATAGGCGACGATCTCGTGACCGCCGCGCATCAGACGGCGCGCGATATTGGCACCCATCCTGCCGAGGCCGATCATCGCTATACGCATCTGCTCATGCCTCAGCTTTCTGTACGGCATCCATCGCCAACGGACCGATGGAGTCGGTCGCGGACCTTTTGAGCGCTCGGGCCTTTTCAGCCGGCTGAGCCGATACCGTCGTCATGGATTTGGGCATCCACAGGAAAGCTGAGCTTCTGGGCGGTCTTCGGGAAGACCTGTTCGGACCCCGTTGGGTACCCGCCTGAGAGGCTTAGTACCGGCCGCGCAGAGTTCGACTACGCGTGCCGCTCTGCTCGACGAGCTATCCTGTTCGGCCGTGCTCAGGATCGCGGTCAGTGCGGAAAGATATGCGAGCGTCGATTCAGCGCCTTGGTTGGCATTGCGCCGGTCTGGATGGAGACCATCGAAGCAGGCGCCTCGTTCGACGTCCACGACGGGGATGCCAAGGTCGTTTGCCCCGAGAAACCAATTGAAGGCCCGGCGCGCTTCGCGCTTCCACCGGACGTCGCTGGTGACTCGGGCCGCGGTAAGGCATGCGCTCACCGCTGCACAAGCCTCGAGAGGCTGCTGGTCGAACGGCTGCGGGCGCCGCCTGTCGCTTCCAAATGTTTCGGTTCCGATCGGCCGAAAGTGCCCAGCTTCAGCCGTCTGCAGCGTCATCAGCCAGCGCAGCGTATCGAGGCCGGCATCAAGGTGAGACTCGTTGCCAGTGTCATGGCCGCTTTCGATGAGAGCTTCACACAATCGGGCATTGTCATAGCCGAGCCTGTCTTCGAACCAGATCCAGTCGGGCGCGGCGGCGTCAGACCAACGTTGGAACAAGCGATTGGACAGTTCTCCTCGCAGCTGTTCCAGATTGCGATGGCCCGGGAAGCGCCGGAGAAGCTTTGAGATGCCGAGCAGCCCGTAGGCCCAGGCACGCGGCGTGGTCAGCGCTACCAACGCCGGCGCCATCTCCAGCAAGCGCGCGGCGGCCCATCCGTCCAGGAATCGATCGTCTTTTCGCATTGCGACCGCCCCCAGCGCCCAGACCGTGCGGCCATGCGCGTCGTCGGCTCCCGCATCGTCGAGCCATGTGCGGTCGAACCCCATGAAATTGTGGACGCGGTTATCCTTTGGCGACCAGGCGTGCTCAACGAATGCGGCATATGTCAACGCAAGCTGCTCCTCGTGTGGAGTAAGAGAACGCAGCGTCGATAGTTCGGAGAGAAGCAACAGCGCGCGCGCGTTGTCATCGAGGCAATAGCCGTGTCTCCGGTCCGGAACCGCGAATTTTGTGTGCTGGGTTACGCCGACCATGTCGGTAAGAGCGGCGAGATGGTCCGTGTTTATCGGTGGAAGCGCCCTGTTCCAGGCTTCGTCATTTACAGGACGTATAGCCCGAGAAGCGCCGGAGCGTCTTTCAAATCGGACATCGGAGAAGACTTTCAGGTACTGCTTCGCCACGCTCGACCAGATCATCGCGCGACCGCGCTCGTACGCGCGGGTTCTAATCTCGCTACGCGACGCGCCATCGACGATCAATCGAGCGACGGCAGCTCCGAGTGCATCCGGTTCCGAAAAAGGCACCAGCACGCCACAATGGTCGGCGAGCAGTTCCTGCGCATACCAGAAGGGCGTGGAGACGACCGCTTTACCAAGGGCAACAGCGTAAGCGAGCGTTCCTGAAACGATCTGCGCTTCATTGGGGTAAGGCGATAGGTAGATATCGCATGCAGCCAAATGGTCGAGCAGCTCATCCAGTGAGAGATAACGGTCGACAAAGCAAATATTCTCGATGACGCCGAGTTCGGTTGCGAGTGCAACGAGGCTATCGCGATAGCGTTCGCCTTCATCCCTAACGAGGTTGGGGTGGGTCGCGCCGACAATCATATAGAGCAGATTGGGATGGTCGCGAACGAGTGCCGGCACTGCGCGAATTGCCGTTTCGATACCTTTGCCTGGACCAAGCAGGCCAAAGGTCATCAACAAGGTCCGGTCTGCAAGTCCCAGTTTGTGCTTCGCCATCGCCGGATCGATAAAGGCGCGGTCCGGAACGCCGTGGGGTATCACGGCGATGTGCTCGGTCGGGACATCATAGACGTCCTGCAGAATGCGCCGTCCTTTGTCCGCCATGACGACGAGGCGGGATGAGTGTTTGATGATGCCATCCATGACGCGACGTTGTGCAGGGTTGGGGTTGGCCAGTACGGTGTGCAGCGTCGTGACGATCGGAGCGTTGAGGCCGCTGAGAAGGCCAAGGATGAATTCACCGGCCTCACCTCCGAAGATCCCGAACTCGTGCTGAAGAGAAACGAGATCGACGTTCGACACGTTGAGGAAGTCGGCGGCGACTGCATAGGACGCGGGCGAGGCCTGCTGGATCTCCAGGGCGACATCGGGCGGATAGGCGTAAGTGTTGGCATCGTCCGTCAACGCGATCGTCATTGAAGAGAGATCGGAATCGCAGTTCTTCAACGCCTGCTGCAGATCGTTGGTGAAGGTGGCGATGCCACACTGCCTTGGAATGCAGGTTCCTACGACAGCGATACGCTTGAGCGGGGGAATGATCACAGAGTGGTTCATGCTCGACCTCAAATATGAAAATATCTCTCAGAGCGGCTCATGCCGCCTTGGGGGCCGCGTCCGCTGCTCCCTCGTGTTCGCGCCGCGGCAAGACGACGGTTGCCGAGCAATGGGGTTCATGATCCGACCATGTTGTCGGGCTTCGACCACCGTCCAGAGTCAAGGCCAATATTCTGTCTCCACGCCTGAGCAGCTTGGACACAGGATTGCGCGGCCGCGCCGGCCTGACGGCGTTAATGCTGGCGCGGTGACTTGGGCGATTGGCTTGCATTTCTTCGATTTATGGCAAGCACACACACGTCGCGTTACGTAATGTGCGCAGGACTTGCTGACCGGCGTCGCCTGAGCCAGGCCGCGCGTCGGCCGGATTCACGATGCTGAAATTGCTGAGGGCGGAACGCGTCAATCTCGTGCCAAGCTTGATCTGTGCGTGCGAGCGCTGGATCGCCAGGGGATCATCATCATTTATCGCGCGGTCGGGGCGATCCACGAAACTGTGGTCATTATGGCAACACCGACCATGACCAGACAGGCTGCGCCACCGAGCAGTTGCAGCCGCCGAGGAATGGGCTGGCCGTTCATCGCTTCGGAATCCGAGCCGAGCCATATCACCAGGGCAATAAGTGGGGCTGCAACAAAGCCGTTGACGACAGCACTCCATAGCAATGCCCTCATCGGATCGATCGAGGAGAAGTGCACAAGCACACCCAGCAACCCCGCGGCAGCAATTACGCCATAGAAGGCCTTGGCCCGCCCAGCGCTTTGCGCAAGGCCGGTCCGCCAACCAAATGCTTCAGAAACGGCATAGGCCGCAGAGCCGGCGAGCACCGGAATGGCGAGCATGCCGGTCCCGATGATTCCGACAGCGAAAAGCGCGAAGGCAAAATCGCCTGCAAGCGGTCGAAGCGCCTCGGCCGCTTGAGCAGCCGTATCAATCTGGGTGGTTCCAGCGACATTCAGAGTTGCGGCCGTCGTCACGATGATGAAGATGGCAATGACGTTCGAGAACAGCATTCCGAGCCAGCTGTCCAGTCGGATACGGCGCACTTGCCAGTCTGGCCCTGGCTCCGCATCACCAGCGCTGGCCAGGCCCGCTTCTTCGGCTTCCTGCGAGGCCTGCCAAAAGAAAAGATAGGGGCTGATCGTGGTGCCAAAGATCGCCGCCACCAGCATCCACGCTCCCGAGCCGGGCATGGCTGGTACTACAAGCCCGCGCAAGACCGAGCCCCAGGATACATGCACCACAAATGCCGTCGCCGCATAAGCCAGGAGCGCCAGGGTCATCCATCGCAAGAGCCGGGCATATCGCTGATAGTCCACAAACGTCTCGAGCAATGTTGAAGCAAGCGCAAAGACGATCACCCAGGGGTGCGGGGGACCGCCGCCTATGAGAGACATCGCCGAGCCCATTGCACCCAGGTCGGCCCCGAGATTGATGATATTTGCGATGAACAGGAGGAGGACAACGAGCCTTAGAACGGGTGATGGACAACGACGACGAATGGTTTCAGCCAGCCCGGCGCGGGTACTTCGCCCTATTCGACCACAGATCTCCTGCACGGCCGCGGCAAGCGGCCAGGTGAGAAGCATGGTCCAGCCAAGCATATATCCATAAGCCGCGCCGGCTTGCGCATAGGTTGCAATCCCGCTGGGATCGTCGTCGGCGGCTCCGGCAATAAATCCTGGGCCAAATATTTGGCGGATGCGTCGCAATCGGCGGGTGCGAGACGCCTTTGGGCGTGGAGCTTTCATCAAAGGGCCGTCCTGTTGGGAATCCGGCTCGCGCGCCAACGGGGTTCTCGTGCACGCTGGTCCCATTTTTCCAGTTCTTTGGTCGGCCGGTTACGGATCCTTGAGTTCGGTTTCGTGAATGTGGTCTGCGGGCAGCGGCATTTTCGCGCGAACGGACGTGGCGCGAGGAAAAGCTGTCGGGCAGCGCCCTTTCCAACTCCGGGAAATCCTCGAATTGCTCTTTCGGGCTGGAGTAAAGCGCGCGTAGCGACTGTTGCCGGTACACCCCTATGACGGGTCAATGGACCTTCACCATGCCGACACCCTTGATATTGTTGAATGAGTCGGTCTGGTGACACGCGAAGCACTGCTCCACGCGGGCGCTCTTCTCGCCGGTGATCGTCTTGTCCATCATTTCGAAGTGCATCATGTTATGGCTCGGCGGCGGCTTGTGGCACTGCGAACATTCGGTTGATTTGGGGCTGGGGTGGAGAAATCCGCTGATCTTCCAGCTGCTCGTGAGATGGCAGCTGGCGCAGTCCGTGCCGAAGAAGCCCTTATGCGTGTCCCGGGGGGCATGACAGGACTGGCAGTCGAGCCCCGCGGGATGGTTCATGCCACGCTGGGCGATCTTCTCGAGTACGGCATGATCCATGCGGACCGGCCGAATGTCTCTCCCCTGATGTTCGACATGGCAGCCGGCGCATTCCGTGACGTTAACGTGGAAGGCGGTCTCCGGCTTCATAAGCAATTCCGGCGCCGACGCATGGCAGGCAATACAGGTTTCGGCCTTGATCCCGCGATTGGGCGTGTGACAGCTCTCGCACTTGCCTTCGAGAAATGCATGGGCGTTCGATAGCGGCCCGGGTCGAACCGACGACGCCCATTGCGGCAGCGCGGTGCTGCCCGAGCGGTAGATGGTGAGGGGGACGGCGATCGCGGCGGCCACCGCGAGCGTCGCAAGGATCAGATAGACGATGGTCGTCCGGTTCATGGCCACCACCGCAGGCCGAAGTAGATGCTGCTCCAGATGTGCATCGTCAGCAATCCGTACATGATGATCGCCGCGACGATATGCACGACGATCCACCTGTCGAGCGTGGCCTTGATGACGTCGCGTGCGGTAATCGTGAATTCGAGATCGGCTATCGCGCCGAGCAGCGAGTCCAGCGGCAGTCCTGATGGATCAACGATGTTCTGACCGTGCAGATCGGCCGATACGGCCGCCAGGACGTCATAGCGGTCGCGCAGGACCTTGAGTTCCTTTTGCTGAAACCGCAATTCCTGGCCGACCTGCGCCAGATAATATCGGCCGATGAAGCCCGTGACGACGACTGTCAGCATCGCGATCACGAGGGCGATGCCGATCGGACTTTGAAACTTGTGCCCTGAATGGATAATCCCGAGCAGCGCGCCGATCGCGCCGGCATACACATGGAAACTGAGCAGTCCGCCAAGCGAGACGAGACGCTGCGTGCGCTGCTTGACCCACGCCTGCCGCTTCACGATGCTGTAGACGAGCAGGAGCACGAAAAGCAGGGCGGCGGCGATGCCGAACAGGCCTCCCGCCAGGCTCCCGGGGAACCGCGGCGCGGAATGCAGCAGGAAGGCCGGGACCAGCAGCGCAAGAGCGGTCAAGAGAGCGCCGACCGTTACTTTCTCGGTTTCGGTCATCTCAAGCGTCCACCACGAGATCGCCCACCGATTTTGCCTGGCAGGCGAGGATGATACCGTCGGCCTTCTCGTCGGCGGCGAGAGCGTCTTCCACTTCCATCGTCACTTGGCCCTGCCGCAGCGGGACCTTGCACCTTCCGCAGATGCCGACCCTGCATTCATAGTCGATGGCCACGCCAATGGCCTCCGCCGCCTCGAGCACGGACTGATCGGGTGCGAGTGCACCGCTTTTGCCGGACTTCGAAAAAGCGATCGTCGCCTGCGCGGAAGGAATGGCGGGCGGCGTCTGCGGGGCGGCCGATGCCGAGCTGTCGGTCGCGGTCTCCGCCGGTTCATCTTCAAGGACGGGTCCGCCCTTGGGGGGCGCGAATTCCTCCGTCTTTACCTGCTCCGCCGGCACCTTGAGCTGCGCAAGCGCCGCCTTCACCGCGTCCATCATCGGCGGCGGGCCGCACAGGTGAACGCGCCTGCTGGCGATTTCGGGAACGGAAGCGGCGATGAAATCGGCCGTCAAATAACCGGAAGGCCCGGCCCAGTCGGTCCCTTCGGGCTTTGCGACGATGGAGACGATGTGAAGCTTGTGGTGGCGCCGCGCCAGATAGTCGCATTCCTCGCGAAAGATCAGATCCGTCGGCGTGTTGACACCGTAGAGGAGGTAGATGTCGTGTTCATAGGAGCGGTCCGTCAGGCTGCGCAGCACACTCATCATCGGTGTGATGCCGACTCCGCCGGCGATCAGGACGATCCCCTCGGCTTCCTTGCCGGTGAAGAAGAACCGGCCCGCGGGCGCCGCAATCTCGAGAAGGTCGCCCGTAGCGGCATGATCATGGAGATGGCGCGATTCCAGCCCATATTGTTCGCGCTTGATCGTGAGCTCGATATAGTCGCGCTGTGTGGGCGACGACGAGATCGTGTAGGATCGTCGGACCTTCTGGCCTTCGATCTCCGAGGTGATCGAGGCATATTGGCCGGGCAGGAACGTGAACGGCATCGGCCCGCGGTTCGGTTCCATGAGCCGGAACGTCTTGACGCTCGGGGTCTCGTCGAAGATCGCGGTGATCCGCAGGACGCCTTTCCACAGGCGCGGCGCTGCCGGCGTGGCGCTGCCGGGCGTAGCTGCGCCTGCAGGAGCAGCGGGCGCCGGCACGATGGGGGCCGGGGCCGGAGAGGTGGCCGGACTGGCCGGTGGTGTAGCCCCGCCTGGTGCGAGCCGCTCCACCAAGCTTGCGATGCGGCGCAGCCGCGCCCATCGGAGTAGCAGCGCCGCAACCAGAGCCGCCGCCAGCAGCGCCATCGCGATCAGGTGCCACCAGGAAAGGCCCGCCAGCTCGTTTCCGTATGCCATCTGGTCGCTGACGGCAAAACCCGACTGGGTCTTGAACCAGCTCAGGGCAATCTGCCGGGGAGGGCGGCCCTCTTCGAGGCCCCTGAGCGCGCCTGCTCCGCTGTCCGCGAGTGCGAGGCCTTCGCGGGCGCCCCTGATCGCATCCTGGGCTCCTTTCGTGTCGTTCGACATGAGAGCGTGGTGAAGCCGGGCTTGCTCCGCGGTCAGGACCTCGGCGCCTGACCCCAGGCGGGCGAGAGCCGCGGCGCGTACCGTCCGTCGTGCCTCATCGGTCAGGACGGGCCAGTCCATCAGCGAGGGGTAGAAGGGTTTGGCGCCGCCGTTTCCACAGCATCCCGCCGGTCCCGCGCCCATTTTGGTACCCGGCGACGGCACCATCATCCCTTTCATCATCGCCGCCATGGGATCGGCAGCTTTCGCCGCGGCCGGAGCTGCTGCCCCCATCACGTTGCCCGCTGGCATCGCCGCTGGCGCGGCGGCTCCGCCCGCTGGATGATGCGACGCGTGCTCTGACTCGGCCATCTGCGCCGACGCTGGCGGTGATCCGGAGATCATCGCCAGCGCGAGTGCGATACCGCTCGTCCTCAAAGCCCGCGATAGCTTGAGGCCGGTGATGTTGTTGTGAGGGCGCGTCACCTGAGGACTTCCTTACATGTCATCCTTCATGGGCATCGGCTTGTCCGCGGGCATCGGCGCCGGCTTCGCGGTGGCGGGTTTCGCATGGCGGCGGTGCGGGGCTGCCTTGTGCTTGGCCATCGGCATCTTCTTCATGCCGCAGCATCCGGCCTTCTTTGCCATCGGAGGCATGGCCGCAGGCATCTTGTCGTCCTGCATCGGCATGCCGGCCATGCCTGGCATCGCGTCGTGCTTCTCCATGCCGCCTGCCGGCATCGACCCGTTGGCGGAGGGCGCAGACTGGGTCGACGGATGGCCGGTGGTTTGCCCCTGGGCCGAGGCGATGGCGGGCGACAGCACGATTGCACCCCCTAGGGCGAGCGCGCGCAAGCGGGAAGAACGCGTCATGATCATGATCAATACTCCATTGCTATGACCGGCCGAACATCCGGCTGGCAACGGCCCCGAGGGACCACAAATCGATTTTCGCCAATATACGTAGTTTCCTGTTTCCCCGGCGTTGTCGCCCGGGCGCCCGGAGCCGGCGCCGATGCTCAATCATCGCGCGGGGTTCCCGTCGCCCGCTGCCAGGGCCAACGACCCTTGATCTCGACCTCTAGCGAGAAACTCAGGAAGGTTCGTATCAGCACAATGCCGGCAAGGACCGCGAGACTGCTAAGCGTTGGCTGGATCGCGATAGTGTTGATGATGTCGGCCGCAACCAGGAATTCGAGTCCGAGAAGAATGGCTTCACCGAGGCTCGACCTGAAGTTGCCGACGACATGTTGGTCGATCGGACCTTTCAGGGATTGCTGCAGGAATCTGATCAGCGAAGAACCGGCGCCCACGACGATGATCGCCGTCCCGGTGACTTCGATGGCACGCGTGATCCAGTGGATGCCCTCCACAATGAGGCTCTCGGTCATCACGGACACCTGTGCATCACGTGGCGAACTCTGCGACCTCCCAATGCGACGAGGCGATCGGGTTCGCGTTCGATGATCACCATGCGTTTGTCAGGCCGCCCCGGGGCGACTGTCTCTGGCCGCGCCAGGGAATAAAAGATGATGTCACCGCGTTCGTACCACGTCCCGGTGGCCTGCGGTGCACGGTCGGGCAAACTGATCTCATTATAAGATCCATCCGCCCGGAACTCCCAGGCTGTACCGGTCTTGCACCCGGACCGGGCGTCGAATGACCAGATACCGATGAGATCCGTCTTCGAGCCCAAATGCTGACCGGGCAGATGCTCGGCAACAGAAGGCTGGGCCAGGCCGCCAACCGCAGCGATAACAGCCAAGGCTAAACTTGCTCGGCTGAGGAGCGCGCGCGCTTGGCGCCGACTTGCCCAAAGCAGCAGTAAACCCAAACGCTGCAAAACAGGTCTCATATGGACGCCTTCACTGCGCGGGCGGCATGAGGGCCGCCGTCGCCAGGTGGGCTTCCCCTGGGAATGCTCGCGAGATGCGCGAGGATCGGGCAATCCGCGATGGGAATGTCGATCGAGCATTGGGCGGACAGGGCGGACAGGGCGGTCTTGATGCGGGTCAGATCATCGATACGGGTGGTCGCTTCATTTATCTTGCTCTCGGTGATGGCCAGGACATCGGCGGTTGTCGCGGTGTCGGACGCGCGCAAATCGAGCAGGCTTCCGATTTCGCGAAGCGTGAAACCCAGCTGCTGCCCCTTGCGAATGAACCGCACGCGCTCGAGATCGGCGTCGCCATAGGTGCGGTAACCGGCAGAAGACCGGGCGGGCGGAGGAAGCAGACCGTTGCGCTCGTAATAGCGGATGGTATCGGGACGGATGCCGAGCGCACGCGACAGCTTTCCGATCGTGAAATATGTCATGGCGCGTCTCCGTTGCCGCGACCATTCGAAAGGTCGCGGCATTATTCCTTCGAATTGGTCTTGCTCAGGTCGGGCAGTGCCGGGGTTTTCAGCCTGCTCGGCTTACATATCCTTCATCGGGGCGGACTGACTGTTGTCGGGCGTGCTCGTAGGCGGGGCGCCATTGGGCATCATCGGCCCACCCCGGCGCATGTCGCTGTGGTCCATATCCTGACGGTGGCGCTCATCCATATCGGCCGCCGTGTTGTCGGTCCCGACAGAGTCCGTGGCGGCGGCGGTGTCGTTTTCAAGAGCGCCGGGCGCGCTTGCAGAGGCATTGGAGGCAGCCTGGTTTTGCGTGCCGTCCGTCTTCTTGCCGCACGCAGCAAGCGTTCCGAGAAGCGCAAGGGCTGTGAGCCCCGAGACGATCTTCCCGGACGTATTCGTGAGGTGAGTCTTCATGATGTGTCTCCGAATGAGAGTGAGCGGTCGAACGCAAATCCCGTCGGACGAGCTTGATAAGCGTGCTCGACCGACAGATCAGGGTGTCATTGCTGCTTGAGAATCTGCAGGCAGCGATCGTGCGAGAGATTCATCGGGTTGCGCCCCTGTCCCTTCATCTCGTTGTGATCATGGGGCGTCGCGAGACCCATATTGTCTTCCATGGCCTTGCAGCTCGCGATCTGCGCGCTAGTCGGCGGAAGGGTCGCGCAAGCGCCGAGCAGCGCCAGTGGTAGCAATCCCAGCGAGATAGAGTATTTCATGTTCAGTCCTTCCCTGTGCAGGTGGTGTGGTCCTCTCCCACGGACATTTGTTCTGGCTGATCTGCGGCCAATTGAGACAGCCGCCCGTCCCGAACCAGAAAGAGGATCGGGCAAGGGTCGCTTTCGGCTTCGTGCGAGGGCGCTTCACCCAGCTGCTCAAGGCCTGTTTCGATAAGCTTGAGCTGTTCCACCCTGACCAGTGCTTCGCGCAGTTTGACCCGCGTGACGGCGAGGATATCCGACCCGGCGAGGGCGTCTCCGGCCCGCACCAGCAGGAGCGCGTGCGTTTCGGTGAGGGTGTAACCGAGCCCCTGTGCAGCGCGAACGAACTTGATGCGTTCGACGTCTGCAGGATGATAGACGCGGTATCCTGCACTGGTCCGTTGCGGAGCGGGGAGCAGGCCGGTGCGCTCATAATAACGTATGGTGTCCTTTCGAACGCCGGCAGCCTCGGCCAGCTCACCGATTCTAAGCCGTGACATGGCAAGTCTCGGAGGCACAGTGCCGCTTGGACCTAGGTCCAGGGTCAAGAGAAATATTTGGACGTCGGTCGATCATCGCCGCTCTCCTGTCCGCTCAAAGGCCGCGCGACTTTTCGTCGCTTGCGGCCGCCATCAGGCATCATGGGGAGCGGCAAGCCCCTCCCCGGCACGCCCTTATTTCTTGCGGAGCTCGACGATGTCGTGAACTGCGGGAGCGCCGTCGGCGACGCTCACATGCGCAAAATGGTCGTCAAATATATGATCGACCCTGACGTGGCCGATGAGGTCTCGGCGATAAGCGGGGCCGCTTCCTTTGTAGCCGGAGCCGGGCAGCGTCTTCACGCGATAGACGTCAAGCACCTGTCCGACTGTCGCGCCATCTGCTTTGCCGACACACACGATCGTTCCGGTCGTGTCCTTGCCGATGATCGATCCACGCATAAAAAAGCTGTGGCCGATGCCGGTCGCCAGAGCGGGGACCGCGCCGGCGAGGGCGATACTCGCCATGGCCATCGATATTGACTTCTTGAAGCGCATCTCGATTCCTTTCAATTCATGTCTCGTGCACCCAGGCCGGTGTTCGTCGCTTGGTTGCGAGCGATCGTGCCGGTCTCGTTCTGCAGCGAGGTGGCGTTGATGGTGGGGACGGCGGTCGCCGTCCCCGCTGCCGACTTATTTCCTGCGGAGTTCGACGATGTCGTGGACCTTCGGCGTGCCGTCGGCGATGCTCACATGCGCGAAATGGTCATCGAAAATGTGATCGATCTTGACGTGCCCGACGGCCACGCGCCGGAAGCCCGCGCCGGGGGTCTTCGAAGGTCCAGGTGTGCTTTCCACACGGTAGACCTCGAGGACCTGGCCTACGGTCGCGCCGTCGGCCTTACCCACACAAACGACCGTTCCGGTCGTGTCCTTGCCGACGATCGATCCACGCATGAAAAAGCTGTGGCCGATGCCCTGGGCGTAGGTAGGCGCGGCGCCGAGCACGGCGAGGCCTGCAAGCGCGATGGTGATCTTCTTCTTGAGCAACATGGTGGAAGCCTCCTTGGCTGAGTTTACAAGACCCGCCGAGGAAAACTGGCGGTGAAGAACCTTTCTTCGCCACCAAGACTATGGACCCGGCTCCCGACTCAATATGCGTAATGTTACGAAGCCCCATCAAAGCTCCGGGCAAACCCCGTGCCAAAACGTCGTCGCACTAATCGCATCTTTTGATACGCTCCCGCTACTAGCGGGTTGTGCTCTGGCGATAAGGGGTACGCGTACTCGATGGCCTGTAAATTAGGGCGATTCTCGCGGTCCAGGGTGCCGTCGGGCGGTACAAGGATCAAATCACTCACGCCCGCAGTATGCAACAGGATCATCATAGCTGCTCGGGCCGCTCAAGGAATTGATAGCGACAAAGCCGGTCGACATCAGGGCGCCCTCAGAACTTGGCCGGTTAAGCGTCGCCGCCCAAGAGCCTGGCTGAACAATGCAGAGGTACGGCGCAGCGGAAACCCGGCTATGATCAAAGTTGAATGTCCATCCTCCCGGTCATACTCCAGGTGATCTTGGATCCCTTTGGGTATGAAGTGAGTTGCAGGCATGCCCCCTTGGCAGCCGAGGAGGGTGAGGAGCCTAGAGGTAGGACGGAGTCGGTCAATGGAAGACAAGAAGAATGGCATGGGCATAGGCATGGGCTATGGCCGGTTCGTGGCGATGATTGCGACGTCTACGGTCGTGATGTTCGGGCTGATGTATCTCAACACCTATGCGCTGAGCCATGTCCAGTTCAGCCAGACGCGCACCTGGATGGCGCTCGTCATGGGCGCGGTCATGGCGGTGATCATGCTCAGTTTCATGTGGGGCATGTACAAGAACACCCGCCTCAATATCGGCATCCTGCTCGGTAGCGCTGCCATTTTTGGTTTAGCGCTTTGGCTGGTGCGGAGCCAGGAAACGGTCGACGACGTCTCCTACATGAAGGCGATGATCCCGCACCACTCGATTGCGATCATGACCAGCGAGCGCGCGCACATCAAGGACCCCGAGGTTCGAAAGCTGGCCGATGGCATCATCGACGCGCAGGTACGCGAGATCGCCCAAATGAAACAGATGATCGCGCGCCTGCAAGCTAACCCGGCGCCGGATGGCGCTCCGGACCTGCCCTCCTATCGCGATCGCGGTGCGTCGCCCCCGCCACCGCAAACCGACGAAAGCACCGGAATAGATACACGAAAGCCGATTTCCTGAGGTGTGTTCTTCGAAGTAAACAGGATGGGCACATGATCGGGTACTGTCGGAAAGGCTTCGTCATGCGCATCTTGCTCAAATATCCAGCGATCGACGCTCTTCGCGAAAGAAGCAGGATGGTGGAAGTATGACCGACATCGAGCGCAGCGGTCCGAGTGGCGCCAAAGGCGCTTCTGAGATCGTCCTCGTCACCGGAGCGAGCGGTTTTATCGCCGCGGCCCTGATCGCCCGGCTCGGCGAGCGCTACACGGTCGTCGGTCTCGATCGCGCCGGTCCGCCCGAGCCACCACCGCCCGCCGCCGCTATCGACATTGATGTCGGCTCGGATGAAGCGGTTCACGCTGCGCTCGAGGAGGTTCGCGCGCGATACGGCAACCGCATTGCTTCCGTCATTCATCTCGCCGCGTATTATGACATTTCTGGCGATCCCAATCCGCTCTACGACAAGGTAACCGTCCAAGGGACACGGCGGCTGATCGACGGACTCCAGTCATTCGATGTCGAGCAATTCGTCTTCGCCAGCACGATGCTGGTCCATAAACCGACCGCCACTCCGCAGGAGCGCATCAACGAGGAATCGCCGATCGGTGCCTCCTGGGCGTACCCGCAGTCCAAAGTCGACACAGAGGCGCTGCTGCACGAGCGTCACGGACGGATACCCGTCGTCTACCTGCGACCCGCAGGAGTCTATGCCGACGATGGGCGCTCAGCGTTCCTCGCACAGCAGATATCGCAGATCTACGAGCACCGCCTGATCTCGCATTTCTATCCTGGCATGCTGTGCGCGGCGCAATCATCGGTGCACCGCGATGACCTGGCGGAAGCCGTGGTGCGCCTGGTCGATCGGCGGCACGATCTTCCGTCTGAACTGCCCCTGCTCATCGGCGAACCCGATGCCCCCGGCTACGCCGAAATCCAGGACATCGTCGGCGAGGCGCTCCACGGCGAGGGCTGGAAGACGATCCGCATCCCGCAGCCGCTCGCGAAGGCTGGTATCGTTCTTCAGAACGAGGCACTCGGCGACGACGATTTCATCCAGCCCTGGATGATCGACAGCAGCAACGACCACTACATTCTCGATATCTCGCGCGCACGGTCGCTACTTGGATGGGAGCCGAAGCACAGTCTTCGCGAAACGCTTCCGACGATCGTTGCGGCGTTGAAGCGCCACCCGCGCGCCTGGTACCGGAACAACAAGCTCAACGAAAACCTCGTCGCCTGGAACGACAAGTCCGATCCGAAGCCGGCCGAGCTGGACCATAACCCGCCTGAAGCGGCAGCCGGCGCGATGCCCGGCATGGAGCACGGAGCTGAGGACCATGGCAACATGGACCATGCCGCTATGGGGCACGGGCCCGGGGATGGGGACATGGCGACGCCCAGCCACGGTGCACATGGCGATCACATGGCCATGATGGACCGCGACGAGCGCCGTGCGCGCTGGGCGCTTTACGCCAACATCGGCCTCGGTCTGTGGCTCGCCTCGAGCCCGCTCATCTACGACTCCATGACCGCGCAGCGCGTCGGTGAGGCGGCGCGGTTCGTAACCCTCGATCGCGGTCTGCCGTCGATCGAGTGGCGTGCAAGCGCGCTGGCCGTAAGCGATCTTGTCAGCGGGCTTGCCATCGCGCTGTTCGGTGCGCTGTCGCTTGTACCACGCACCAAGACGTGGGCTCAGTGGGCGGTCGCATTCGTTGGGATCTGGCTGCTGTTCGCGCCGTTGATCTTTTGGAGCCCGAGCGCGGCGCAGTACAACAACGATTTGCTCATCGGCTCGGCTGTGATCGCGCTGTCGGTGCTCGTGCCGATGATGCCGGGTATGAGCATGGCAGGGATGATGGACCCCAAGAACATCCCACCCGGCTGGACCTATTCCCCGTCTACCGATGCCCAGCGGCTGCCGATCGTCGTGATGGGTCTGATAGGTCTTCTTACCTCGCGCATCCTGACGGCATACCAACTGGGCCACATCGATAGCGTCTGGGAACCCTTCTTTGTCGGCTCGTTGAGCGATCCGCGCAATGGTACCGAGGAGATCATCACGTCTAACATGTCAAAGGCGTGGCCGATTCCCGACGGCGGTCTCGGCACCATCAGCTACGTGCTCGAGATCCTGATGGCGGTGATGGGCACCCGCGACCGCTGGCGCACGATGCCGTGGATGGTGACCTTCTTCGGCATCCTGGTCATTCCACTCGGCGTGGTCAGCATCTATTTCATCATCAGCCAGCCCATCGTCATTGGCACCTGGAGCACGCTGGCGCTGATCGCCGCCCTCGCCATGCTGATCATGATCCCTTTCGCGCTCGACGAGGTCATCGCCATGGGTCAGTTCCTTGTGTGGGCGAAATGCCGCGGCAAGCCGCTGATTCGCACCTTCTTCCAGGGCGACGCGAGCGAGGCCGGCAGTGAGGACGCCTCCGACCTGATGTCGTCGCCTGCCGCATTTTGGGCCGATGCAAAGCGGGGGCTGACCCTGCCGTGGACGCTGGCGGTCAGTATCGCGCTCGGCGCATTCCTCATGCTCACGCGGGTGACACTGGGCAATGAGGGCGCCATGGCGAACAGCGACCATGTCATTGGTGCCCTGGTCATCACCGTCGCGATCATCGCCACCGCCGAAGTTGCCCGCGCCGTGCGCTTCATCAATGGCGCGCTCGGCGCCTGGCTGGTTGCTGCCCCTTTCCTGCTGACGGGGGCCGGCCACCTGGGAACGATCGTTTCGGTGATCATAGGGCTCGCCCTCGTCGGTCTCAGCCTTCCGCGCGGCAAGCGCAGCGCTGAACATTATGCGAGCTGGGACAAATATGTGATCTGAGGGTCGCTCTGCTCGACGTGGAATTGAACAGGAAAAGATACGTCACGTCTGTTGGGAATGCGGGACTCCGAACGGTCAACTTACGGCCGTGCGACCGGGTCGCTGAGATGTGAAATGCGGCCTGCTCGGGTGCAATAATGCTTTTCGACTGCATAAATCGACGCGAGTGCGAGAGGTCTGCAACGACCCTGGATTGCCCATCGACGAATGTCGGTTCGTGATCGCTACGGTAATCTTGCGACCGTCTGCCACTTTTTGAGGGGTAGGCGGCGGTCGCGCGTATTATGAAGAGTGGTAGCCTTGATGAATGGGTGCGGTGAAGGACGATATGAAACTCAAAGTCGCATTGTCGTTGGTCCTTGCGTCGGTTTCGGTCGCCAGCGCGGCGGCGACGCCTATCGTGGTTCACCGCGATCCGGGCTGTGGCTGCTGCGCGCAGTGGGCGGCGCAGGTGCGTAAGCAGTTCGGGCGCCAAGTAACCATCATCGACGATCGCCAGCGCTCCAGCTTCCAGCGGACCCAAGGCGTTCCTTCGGGCCTGTCATCCTGCCATACAGCGATTGTAGACGGCATGGCATTCGAGGGTCATGTCCCGATTACCGACATGAAGCGCGTCCTTGCCCAGAAGCCGCGCGGCGTGCGTGGACTTGCGGTTGCCGGGATGCCGATGGGCTCGCCGGGGATGGAAGTCCCGGGGCAACACGTGGACCCCTATAATGTCGTCGCCTTCGGTCCAGGTGGACAGCATGTCTTTGCGCGTCATGGCGGACGATGATGTCGTTGTTCTACGATAAGGACGGGTGTAAGAAGTAACGGCTGTGAAACGGGTACTGCATCTCTTCCTCCTGCTGGGAGCCTTGGTTGGCCTCATGGGCCAAGCGGCGGCCTATGCCTCTAACCCGGCCCCGGTTTCCGCGCCGATGGCGATTTCGGGAATGAGCGCAGATTGCATGAATGCGATGGCTCAGAAACAACAGCCCTCGGGCAAGCCCTGCAAGGGGCTGACGCTCGACTGCGTCGCATCAATGGGCTGTGTCGTTCCGATGGTTCTGCGCGACGCGCCGCGCGTCCCGGCATCGCCGGTGGCTCACGGAGCTATGGCATTCTGGACCACGACGTCGACCCTGCATGGCAGTGATCTGACCCCCGAGCCTGAACCACCGACTATCCTTGGCTGATCGACCACAGCCGTCAGGCTGACAGGATCGGTGCGCCTATCGCGCACTCAAACATCCTGTCCGATCTGCGGCTACCACGATGATTTGCCAAAGGATTACAGTCATGAAAAACCGTGTTTTCTACGCCCTGCTGGGCGTAGCCCTTGCCGCGCCTGCCGCCGCATTCGCCGGCCAGCCCGACCACAGCCAACAATCCGGTCATTATGAGTGGAAGTCGGTTCCCCAATATGGCCCGCGCGCCACGGGACCGGCTCAGCGGCGCGTCTGGGTGCCTGATACCGCGAAGATGGCCAACTGCGACTGCGACATGATGAAGATGAGCTCCGCGGATTGTATGAAGGAGATGCATGGCATGATGTCTCCGTCCGGCGCCTCGGCTGGCTAGCAGCAGGTTCTGGCCGCTTCAGGTCGCATAGACGGCTAGGCCAGCAGTGGCGGCGGGATACCCCTTCCTGCCGCCACTGACATGCCTGGTGTGCCACGCTTGCCTGAACCTCCGATCAGGAGATCTCCATGCGATTATTTTTGTGTATGCCGCTGTTAGCGGCAATCCCCGGCATTGCCTTCGCCGAGCCGCTCACCTTCGACGCGGCCCTCCAGCGCGCCCGGCAGGAAGCGCCGTCGCTCAAGGCGAAGGCGCTCGGTGCCAACGCCGCCCGTTCCGTGCGCGGCGCGGCCGGCGCCCTGCCTGATCCGACGCTTGCGATTGGGATCGACAGTTTCCCGGTATCGGGACCGCTCGCGTTCGAGCCGCAGCGCGACAATTTCAGCATGGCGCGGGTCGGCGTGTCCCAGGACATTCCCAATCTCGCCAAGCGCCATGCGCAACAGGCGCGCGCCGACAGCGACATACTGGCGGCCGAGGCTGGTACGGCAGTCGAGGCGCGCACGGTCGAGGTTGGCACCGCGCTAGCCTGGATCAACCTGGCCTATGCCGAGCGCAGGCTTGCCGCGCTCGACGATGTTCTGTCCCGTCTCGAGCGTGTGGTGGGAACGACGCCGGGCGCGGTCGCATCGGGAGGTGCGCGCCCGGCGCAGACCCTTGCAGGGCGCCAAGCCGTCGCCGCGATGCAGGATCGCCGCAGTGAACTGGTCTCGAACGTGGCGCGGGCACGCGCGACGCTAACCCGCTGGACCGGAGACCCCGCGCCGGAGATCGCCGGACCGATCCCCGATTTTGCGGTCGACGCAGCGGGTCTGCGCGCAGGACTCGACCGCCACCCCACCATCCAGATGATCGATGCCCAGGCCGGGCAGGCGGATGCCGATGTGCGCGTAGCCGATGCCGGCCGGCGTTCCGATTTTGG
This sequence comes from Sphingobium sp. AntQ-1, assembly GCF_028538045.1. NCBI lineage: Bacteria > Pseudomonadati > Pseudomonadota > Alphaproteobacteria > Sphingomonadales > Sphingobiaceae > Sphingobium > Sphingobium sp. AntQ-1. Next base: position 460,863 of record NZ_CP117159.1, on the reverse strand, counting down.
TGTCAACCTGGCCTACCAGCGCCGCGATCCCCGGTTCGGCGACTATGTCTCGGCCGGTGTGACAGTCAGCCTGCCGTTCTTCACGCGCAGTCGCCAGAATGCCGGGATCGCGGCAGCCCAGGCAAATGCCGGACGAGTGCTGGCTGAACGCGAGGCCTCGCGGCGCGCGCTCGCCGCCGACCTTGATGCGGATATCGCCGACCATGTCATGCACCATGAGCAATGGATGCGTGCGCAGAGCACACTGCAACCGCTCGCTGAGCAGCGCGTCAAATTGGAAACCGCCAGTTACGCGGCAGGTCGTGCCAGTCTCGTCGATATCGCCGACGCCTATGCCGCGCTGGCCGATGCCACCATCACGACCCTTGATCGTGAAGCCCTGGTCACCGCGGACGGTGCGCGGCTGACACTCACCTACCGGAGCGAAAATCGATGAGCCAGGTTATGATAGCCCGCGGGTGGCTCTTTGGCGCAGCTGCTGCTCTTGCGCTTGCTGCCGGCGGTCTCGGGTTCGCTCTAGCGGGCTTCCAGGGCACAAAAGATGGTGGGGCCGTAAAGCCGGCAGCGCGCAAAATTCTTTATTGGTACGATCCGATGATACCGGCCGAGCACCATGAGGGCCCCGGTCTCTCATCCATGGGGATGCAGACGATCCCTCGGTATGCGGACGAGGGCGGAGCAAGCGCGCAGGTGCCGGGCATTTCGGTCGACGCTTCCGCCTCGCAGGCGCTCGGTCTGCGGATCGCCACGGTGCAACGCGGCGAGCTGGCTAGCAGCCTCACCGCGACCGGCACAATCGACTTCAACCAACGCGATGTCGCGGTCGTCCAGGCACGCGCCGGGGGCTTCGTGCAGCGAGTCTATGGTCGCGCGCCGGGTGACGTGGTCGGCGCGGGGGCGCCGCTCGCCGATATCCTGGTGCCGGAGTGGGGCGGGGCGCAGGCCGAGTTTCTCGCGGTGCGCCGCACCGGCAACGCAGCACTGACCCAGGCGGCCCGCCAGCGACTCATGCTGCTTGGCATGCCGTCTGGCACCATCGCGTCGGTCGAGCGCGGCGGCCGTCCGCACAATGTCATCACGATCTCCACGCCGATCGGCGGCGTTGTCAAAACATTGGGCGTGCGGGCCGGCATGACACTGACGGCAGGACAGACGCTCGCAGAGGTGAATGGTCTCGGCACTGTCTGGCTCAATGCCGCCGTGCCCGAGGCGATCGCCGGACCGCTCAAACCCGGGCAAACCGTGCGGGCGACACTCGCGGCATTTCCCGGCGAGATCTTGTCAGGCCGCGTTTCAGCGATCCTGCCGCAGACGCAAGCCGACAGCCGGACGCTGACCGTCCGGATTGAGTTGCCCAACCGCAGCGGACGCCTGCGTCCCGGCATGTTCGCCACCGTGTCGTTTGGCGGAGTCACGCAACCGGCGCTGCTGGTGCCCTCCGAAGCGCTGATCCGTACCGGCAAGCGGACATTGGTGATGCTCGCGCTCGACAAGGGCCGCTATCGGCCGGCCGAGGTCCAGACCGGGCGGGAATCCGGGGGCCAGACTGAGATCCTGGCGGGCCTGGGCGAGGGTGAGAAGATCGTGGCGTCGGGCCAGTTCCTGATAGACTCCGAGGCGAGCCTGTCCGGAGTCCAGGCGCGGCCGATCGGGGGTGGCGCGCCCATAGCCGCCAATCCCGCCGTTATCGGCAGACTCTACGAGACTGTCGGCAAGATCGAGCAGATCACCGCCAATACGGTAACACTGAGTCACGAGCCGGTGCCGGCTATCGGCTGGCCAGCGATGACGATGACCTTCCAGCTTCCCGATCCTAAGGTCGCGCGCGGCCTCAAGACCGGCGATCGGGTCCGTTTCGGATTCGATCAACCTCCGGCTGGGCCGACGGTGCGTCGCATGGCGAAGGTAGCTGGCCAGTGATCGCCCATCTCATCCGCTGGTCGGTCAGGAACCGCTTCTTCGTTCTGATCGGCGTACTGGCGCTCATTGGCGTGGGCGTCTGGGCGGTGCGATCGACCGCGATCGACGCGCTCCCCGATCTCTCCGACACGCAGGTCATCATCCGCACCAGCTACCCCGGCCAAGCGCCGCAGATCGTCGAGAACCAGGTCACCTATCCGCTGACCACGACCATGTTGTCGGTTCCCGGCGCGAAGACGGTGCGCGGCTATTCCTTCTTCGGCGACAGCTTCGTCTATGTGATCTTCGAGGACGGCACCGATCTCTACTGGGCCCGGAGCCGCGTGCTGGAATATCTCAATCAGGTGCAGGGGCGGCTGCCGGCAAGCGCCCGCAGCGCGCTGGGACCGGACGCCACCGGGGTTGGCTGGGTCTATGAATATGCGCTGGTCGACCGCACGGGCCGTCACGATCTATCGCAGCTCCGCGGGATTCAGGACTGGTTCCTTCGCTACGAGTTGAAGACCGTGACCGGTGTCGCCGAGGTGGCCAGCATAGGCGGCATGGTCAAGCAGTATCAGGTGCTGCTCGATCCGGTGAAGCTGGCCGCTTATGGGATCACCCATCAGCAAGCGGTCCAGTCGATCAGCCAAGCCAATCAGGAAGCGGGCGGCTCTGTGCTGGAGATGGCCGAAGCCGAATATATGGTTCGCGCCTCGGGCTATCTGAAGACGCTCGACGATTTCCGGGCGATTCCGCTCAGGACCGGCGCCGGTGGCGTGCCCGTGCGGTTGGGCGATGTCGCCACCATCCAGATCGGCCCCGAGATGCGACGCGGCATCGCCGAGCTGAACGGCGAAGGCGAGGTCGCCGGTGGCGTGGTGATCCTGCGTTCGGGCAAGAATGCGCGCGAAACGATCGCCGCGGTGAAGGACAAGCTCGCCGACTTGAAGAAGAGCCTGCCACCCGGCGTCGAGGTGGTGACGGTCTATGACCGCTCGCAGCTCATTGATCGCGCAGTTGAGAATCTCACCCACAAGCTGGTCGAAGAGTTCATCGTCGTCGCGATCGTCTGCGGCCTGTTCCTCTGGCACGTCCGTTCAGCGCTGGTCGCGATCCTCACTCTTCCGCTGGGGGTGCTGGCGGCGTTCGTCGTGATGCGCTTCCAGGGGGTGAATGCCAACATCATGTCCTTGGGCGGCATCGCCATCGCGATCGGCGCGATGGTCGATGCGGCCGTCGTCATGATCGAGAATGCCCACAAGAAGATCGAGCACTGGGAACAGGATCATCCGGGCAAGCATCTCGAGGGCGAGATGCGCTGGATTGTTATCACCGAAGCCGCCGCAGAGGTTGGCCCCGCCCTGTTCTTCAGCCTGCTGATCATCACGCTCTCCTTCATTCCCGTGTTTACACTCGAAGGACAGGAAGGGCGGCTGTTCGCGCCGCTCGCTTTCACCAAGACCTACGCGATGGCGTCGGCGGCGATCCTATCGGTGACCTTGGTGCCGATCCTGATGGGTCTGCTGATCCGCGGGAAGATCCCACCCGAGCAATCCAACCCGGTCAACCGCTGGCTCACCAACATCTACCGGCCCGCGATCGACTGGACGATGCGGCGACCCAAGACCGTGCTATTGATCGCGGCGCTGGTCTTTGCGACCACGGCCTGGCCACTCACACACCTCGGCGGTGAGTTCATGCCCAATATGGACGAAGGCGACCTGCTTTACATGCCCTCGGCGCTGCCCGGGTTGTCGGCGGCGAAAGCCTCGCAACTGCTCCAGCAGACCGACCGGCTGATCAAGACCGTGCCCGAGGTTGAGAGCGTATTCGGCAAGGCCGGCCGTGCCGAGACCGCGACCGATCCGGCGCCACTCGAAATGTTCGAGACGACCATCCAGTTCAAGCCGCGCGATCAATGGCGGCCGGGCATGACGCCCGACAAGCTCGTTGAAGAACTGGACCACACGGTGAAGCTCCCCGGCCTCGCCAATGTCTGGGTGCCGCCGATCCGCAACCGCATTGATATGCTGGCGACCGGCATAAAGAGCCCGATCGGGGTCAAGGTGTCGGGATCCGATCTCGTCCAGCTCGACCGTATCGCCCACGATGTCGAGACGGTGGCGAAGACCGTGCCCGGCGTCAGTTCGGCGCTGGCCGAGCGGCTGACCGGTGGGCGCTATGTCGATGTCGACATCGATCGGGCTTCCGCCGCCAGGTTCGGGCTCAACATCACCGATGTGCAGGCGATCGTCTCGGGTGCGATCGGCGGCGAGACGATCGGGGAGACGGTCGAGGGGTTGGCCCGCTATCCGATCAGCGTGCGCTATCCGCGCGAGCTGCGCGACAGCCTGGAGGGTTTGCGGACACTGCCGGTCCTCACTCCTTCAGGCCAGCAGATAACGCTCGGTACGGTCGCGAACATATCGATCGCCGAAGGGCCGCCGATGCTCAAGACCGAGAATGCGCGCCCCTCCACCTGGGTCTATGTCGATGTTCGCGGGCGCGATCTCGCCTCCGTCGTCGGCGATCTCCAGCGCGCGGTGGCGAAGCAGGTCAAGCTCTCGCCGGGCGTCAGCATCGCCTATTCCGGCCAGTTCGAATATCTCGAGCGTGCGGTCGACAAGCTGAAGCTGGTTGTGCCCGCGACCCTGCTGATCATCTTTGTGCTGCTCTACATGATCTTCGGCCGGTTCGATGAAGCCGCGCTGATCATGGGCACGCTGCCGTTTGCGCTCACAGGTGGCATCTGGATTCTCTATTTGCTAGGTTTCAACCAATCGGTCGCGACCGGCGTCGGGTTTATCGCGCTCGCCGGCGTTTCGGCGGAGTTCGGCGTGGTGATGCTGATCTATCTGAAGAACGCGCTTGAGGAGCGGGTCGCCGATCCGGATGCAGCCGAGGTAGAGGCCGCGGTGCGCGAAGGCGCGCTGCTTCGCGTCCGGCCCAAGGCGATGACGGTCGCGGTGATCCTCGCCGGCCTGTTGCCGATCCTGCTCGGCTCGGGCGCGGGCTCGGAGGTGATGAGCCGGATCGCGGCGCCGATGATCGGCGGCATGCTCACCGCCCCACTGCTGTCGATGTTCGTGATCCCCGCCGCCTATTTGCTGATGCGGCGGCGGTCCGCGCCCGTTTCCACTGTAGAAGGAGAAGACCGATGAAGCCTCTGTACCTGGCTGCTGCGCTAGCCACTGCCGTCCTGCTATCCGCGTGCGGCAAGAAAGCGGACGCACCGATCGCGGCCGAGACCAACCAGGCGGCGCCTGCCGCCGCAGCCACTAGCGGCGATATGGGCAATATGGCGATGCCCGCCGAAACCAAGATGGGCAAGGGCACCGGAACGGTGACCGCCATCGACAAGGCGACGGGTAAGATAACGCTCAGTCACGGACCCATTCCCGAGGTCGGCTGGCCGGCAATGACGATGGGATTCACGGCAAAGCCTGAGTTGCTGAACGGCGTCGCCGTCGGAGACAAAGTAGCGTTCGACCTGACGTTAAGGGGGAATGCCGGTGAAGTGACGGCGATCAGGAAGCAATAGGCCGACCGACTCCAGCGTCTTGGTGATCCAGGCCTCCCGGATCACCCAGGCGGTTGCCCGGCCTACCAGGACTTGCGTATTCCGCTCGATTGCCGGCAAGCGCTCGAGCAGCGACTAGCTGGCAGTGCAGAGCGTCTCGAGAAGCGGGCATCCGGCGTCGTCGCCGGCCTCGCAGGATCGCACCGCCGCGCTCAGCACATGCTCCATGCGCGCGAGGTCGGCGATCTTGGCGCGAACCTCGCCGAGATGCGCGGCGGCGAGATCGCGCGCCTGCGCGCACGACGCCGCGCCGCCATCGGCGAGCGCGAGCAGCGTGCGGACCGCCTCGATTGGGAAGCCGAGTTCTCGCGCGCGCCGCACGAACGCCAGCCGCTGGATGTCTGCCGCGTCATAGCTGCGGTAGCGGCCCCGGCGCAGTGCCACCGGCAGCACGCCGATCCGCTCATAATAGCGGATCGTCTCGATATTGCAGCCAGTCCGCCGTGACAGCTCGCCGATCGCAATTGCGGCATGGGGATCGGTCATCGTCAAAATACCGCTTGAGTCTGTAGTTGCTACAGACGGTAGAGCATGAGTCGCCTGCCCACAAGGAACCGACCATGATCCAGCCATCGCCTGCGCCCTCATCCAAAGGGCTCGCCGCCGCCAGCCTCACTCTGGCCGGGATTGCGGCCGCCTTCGGCGTCGCCGCGTGCTGCGGACTGCCGATCCTGTTCGCCTCGGCCGGGATCGGCGCGGCATGGCTGGGCGGAATCGGAATTGCGGCCGCGCCCTGGCGCACACCGCTCCTTGCCGTCGGTGCATTCTGCCTGTTTGCCGGTGCGGTGCTGCTGGTGCGCCAGCAGATTGCCGCGACGCGGTGTGGTCCGGGCGGTGCCTGCACGCCGCTATGGGTACGCGCGTTGATCCTGGTCGGGCTGCTGGTCGGCGGCGCGCTGCTCTGGCTGGGCTGGCACTATGTCTGATGTCGTCCCCGAACTCCGCTCGGCGCTGACCTGCCCGCACTGCGGCCACCAGGCCACCGAGACCATGCCGACCAACGCCTGCCAGTTCTTCTACGATTGCCAGGGCTGTGGCGCGCTGCTCAGGCCCAGGTCCGGGGATTGCTGCGTGTTCTGCTCCTATGGGACTGTGCCGTGCCCGCCCATCCAGGCCGAGGGCAAGGGCGGCGCCTGCTGCGGCTGACCCGGGCCGCTAGACGACGGGCCAGACTGTGGCCGGACTGTGGTGCCAGCCGGACCATCCTGCCCTTCGGGTAGCGCGGGCCGCATCAGGATGCCCGCCGCCGATTGAACGAGAAGCCGACGAATATCGCGGCGGCCATCGCAAACTGGGTCAGGATCGACTGCCAGGTCGGAAAGATGCCGAGCATCGACAGCCGCGGCGCGGCCGCCAAGGGCGCTATGTCGATGATCCCCGCCTCCTGGAGTGCCGCGACGCCTTTTCCGGCGAGAACGACCGTCAGCACCGCCATCAGCCACGAGCTGTAGGAGAAGAATTGGGCGATTGGCAGCTGACGGCTGTAGCGCAGCATGGCCCAGGCGATCACGGCAAGCAGCAGCACCGCGGCTCCGGCACCCGCGAGCAGCGCACCGCCATTGCCCTGTGTCCAGAGCGCCGCGTAGAACAGGATCGTCTCGAACACCTCCCGGTACACGACGACGAAAGCGAGGCCGCACAGGAACCAGGCCGACCGGCCGGACAGCGCGTGCGTCATCTTTTCCCGAATGTAGCGTTGCCATTGATCGGCTTGCGCCTTGCCGTGCATCCAGATTCCGACCGAGAGCAGCACCACGGCCGCGAACAGGGAGCCGAACCCTTCGGTGACCTCGCGGCTCGCGCCGCTGATCCTGATCGCATAGGTGGCGACGAACCAAGTGAGCAGTCCGGCGGCGAGGGCGCCGGCCCAACCGCCATGGACATAGGGAAGAACCTCGGTGCGCTCAGCCTTTCGGAGAAAAGCGATCATGGCGACAATGATGAGCATGGCTTCGAGCCCCTCGCGCAGCAGGATCGTGAACGCTCCCACGAACGTCGAGGCATTGCTGGACGCGCTTGGCGCCAAAGCCGCTTCGGCGTCGTCGAACAAGCCGTTCAGGACAAGCACGTGATTGGCGAGATCATCCACGGAAACACCTTGGTCGATCGCGGCGCGATATTCGCCCATTTCCCCCTCGATCCGGCTGAACAATGTCGCGTCGCGCGCGCCCAGGGTGGGCTCGACCGGCTCGAATCCGTCAAGATAGGCGGAGAGCGCCATCTCTTTGGCGGCGCGACGATCGCCTTTCCGAACAGCATCAAGGCTGGCGGCGAGCTTTTGCCGAACCAGCGCCAGAGAAGCTGGGGCCTGCGCGACTACGGCTTCCGGGTGACGGCGCAGATAGGCCATCACTGCCAGCGCCTGCGGTTCACCGACGCTCGATGCCAGCGCGGCCGGGGTGAGCGACACCAAAGTCTTGAGATCAGGTATGCGCTGCCGAAGCGCCGAATCCGTCTTCCACAGGCGTTCGCCTTCGCGTGCCTGCGTATCGGTAAAGGCAAAGCTCCCGGCCCGCAGCGCGAGCGCCCAGCGATCTTCGCTCGGGACATCAGCGAAGCTCTGCATGGCGGTTCCATCAATGCCTTGGCCGATCACCTGATACAGCGCGAAGATACTTCGCTGGCGAGCGCGGGTCAGATCGGTGAAAGCAATCGGCGGGGTGCTGAGCTTGGCGGTATTCGGGCCATGCCCATCACCGGTCACGCCGTGGCACGCGGCGCAGGTCGTCTGGAACAATGCCTCGCCCCGTGGGAAGCTCGGCGGCGTGGCGGGGGCGAGCGGGACAGGATAGGCTTGGAGAAGGTCTGCCGCCAGTCCATGCGCCAGCGTCGCGACTTCTTGGGGCGATGCCTTGCGGCCGATAACGGCCTGGAGGCGCACGGCCCCGACATCAATGCCGCGCGCTGCGGCGTGGGTGGCAAGGTCGCGAGCCGCGCCGTCACGGATGCCGCGAATTCTGTCATCTCGGCATATTCAGACGCGCTCTTTATCCGGCCTCCATCGACCGCTCCGCCATAATCCACGGCCATATAGTCCAGCAGCCGCCAGGCGGTTTGCACGTCGTTCAGGTCGGCTGCTGGTGCCGCGCTCAGGCCGGCCGGTGTCGTGACAAGCCAAAAAAGCGCGATAACCGAGGCGAGGACGCGCCGAGCCGTTGCCGCTGGGAATCGGCGAAAAGGGAGGTAGGACATCGTTACGCCGTACAACCTCCAGTAGCTGTAGAAGCAAGAAGTTTGCGAGCACGACGCAATAGCAATTATTGGAACGATTTGATGCGCATCATGGGCGAGGATCCATCGGTAAGAATCAATAATAGTCGGCGAGCCGGATCTCGCGGACGGCACCGCTGTCGATCGTAAGCTTCACGCGTCTTCCTGCCGGTCCGAAGCGCCAGCGCCAGAGCGTCCCTCGCGTATAGGTCATGTCGGCCGGCTTGCCGTCAATCGCGACGATCCGATCTCCGATTGACCAACCGTTTTGCGCCGCGGGACTTCCAAGCGCAACATGGACGACAGTGAGGGCGTGGGCCGATGCCATAAGGCTGAGGCCACTATGGTCCTTCAACATTGCCGGTCGACGGCCGGCCGGGAGCATACGGAGCCATAGCCGTCCAACCTTGAAGTCGAGCACCACGTTGAATTGGGCGAGCAGCGGCAGGCCGATATTGCCAACCGTGCTGGCGGATAGCCAGTCGTTGACGGCGAGCGCGGGGATGACATCCACCCCTAGGCCCGCGATCTCCGTGCGTTCCACCATGAACGAGGTTGCAAGACGCTCGCCTTCCACGCCACCAAGAAGCGTCGTCGAACGCTGCTTTCCCTCCAGCAGGCCGTGCCGATCAGCATAGTCGCGCGACAGAATCAGCGCCGTACTGTTCCCGAGATCGACCATGAGTGGCACGGGATCAAGCCCGGCAATCGAGGCATACACTAACAGTTCGCGATTGCTTCCGTGCCCCATCGGCGCGAAAGCCCAACCCGGTCCGCCTGCAAAGCCCTCTGCAAAGGCGTAGCGGCTATTCGCGAAATCCAGCACCAAGCAGCGATCAGCGAACACGTCCTCACCCAAAACTAGATCGATCGGCCTTCCCAACGCTGCCGACGCTGAATCGAGATCGACAATATAGGCCATAGCCAGGCGGCGCGATTGTCCGTCGATCTCGACATCGAGTCCGCGGACGATCCTGGCGGGAGCTCGTCCGGTCAATCCACGGACCGTGCGTTGTTCAACACTTTCCAATCCTAGCTTCGCCGCAAGCGAAGCGCTGATGATCGAAGCGGCGCTGCCGCTGTCGAGAATGGCCGCCGTGGCGATCCCCTTGACGTGTGCGCGCACTAGCAGCGTGTCGCCGGTCGCCATTTCGAAGCTGTTCCAAGCGGCGTCGGGAGGAAGCCCGCTCCACAAACCGCCCTGATGCGCCGTCATGGCGAGCAAGCGGGACGGCGTGGCGGCCATCGCCAAGCCACTGCCGGATAGTAGGCCGGCGAGTATCGCGCGTCGCTGCACGATCAAGAGGTTCGAACTACGTTCACCACATTACCTGGTTGATCGCTGTTCAAAATCGCAGCGGTCAGTCGGTTCCTACTTCCTCCAGCCGCTAGAGGATCAAGCCTTTTCGCGAAGAGATGGCGTATTTGCTATGCGACCGGCCGGGCAATGGCCTGGATGACGCGGCACTCGGCGATCCGCTGGCGATCGCAATTCCGGCTCATCGCCGCCAGTTCATCGCGAAGGGCGGCGAGCTGTCCCAATCGTTCCTCCACTGCGGCTAGGTGGCGGGACGCGATCGCCATCGCTTCTCCGCAGTCGCGGCCCGGGTCGCTGGCGAGCGCAATGAGCGAACGAATCTCCTCGATCGAAAAGCCCAGTCTGCGGCCGTTGCGAACGAAGTTGAGCCGATCGACATCGCGAAGCGCATAGGTGCGTCGGTTTGACTCGGTACGCACCGGCCGATCGAGCAGTCCGATTTCCTCATAGAAGCGGATCGTCGTCACCTTAGTGGCAGTCGCGCGTGACAATTCCCCGATCTTCATATCTTTCTTGGCTCCAACTTCTTGCGAGCGCGTCGCTTTAGTGCTTGCTCCTACAGTGACTAGAGATTGTAGGGAAGGCTGATGACCGAATCCTCATCCTGCGCCTGCCATGGCGACGAGAAACGCGCACAGCACGACCCGGCCTATCGACACGCGCTGAGGATCGTCGTCATCCTCAATCTCGGCTTCGGCCTGTGCGAGCTGGTCGGCGGTTTCATCGCCGACAGCCAGGCATTGAAGGCAGATTCGCTCGACTTCCTTGGAGATGGCTCGATCAGCCTGCTGGGGCTGATCGCACTCGCATGGTCTGCCCGTGCCCGCGCCCAAGTGGCGCTCACTCAAGGGCTCTTTCTGGGCGCGCTGGGCTTCGGCGTGATAGCCTTCGCGGTCTGGCGCGCTCTGAATGCAACCGTGCCGGAGGCAGAACTGATGGGCGGGATTGGTGTGGTGGCGCTTGCCGTCAACGTCACCGCAGCATTGGTGCTCGCCCGCTTCCGCGAAGGCGACGCCAATGTGCAGGCGATCTGGCTGTTCAGCCGCAACGATGCCGTCGCGAACATCGCCGTGATCGTCGCGGCCGGACTGGTTGCCTGGACGGGCAGCGCGTGGCCCGACCTCGTGGTCGCCGGCGTGATCGCCCTCCTGTTCCTTCATTCTGCCTATGAGATCGTCCGCAACGCGCGGTCCGAACTCAGTCCCACCCTCTGAATCCTAGGTCCCATGCCGTCATTTTCGAACCCCCTTGCCTGCGCGCTGGTTGCAGTCGTCTTCGCCACGACGTCCGGCACCCCTGCCGCTCATGCCCAGACGGCCGCATCCGTGAACGCGCCGGTCCTGACGCTGGCCGACGCGCTCGACCTCGCGGGTTCGGCCTCGCCCAATATCGACGCTGCCGACGCAGGTGTGCGTGCCGCGAGCGCGGCCCGTCGTGTCGCCGGCCTTCGGCCAAACCCGTCACTGAACGCCGACATCGAGAATGTCGGTGGTTCGCGCGCCTATAACGACATCGAAGCGCCCAAGCAGACGGTCTCGGTTGGCGTACCGGTCGAACTGGGTGGCAAGCGATCGGCCCGGATCGCGCTCGCCGATGCCCAGGGCAATCGCGCCGATATCGAGCGCGTGGCGGCCGGCGCGGACCTTCGACTGGCCGTGTCACAAGCCTATGTGGAAGCCGTCGCCGCCGACCGGCGTCTGGCGACTGCGCGGGATCAGGCCGTGATCGCGGCAGAGGCGCTTCGGGCGGCGCATATTCGCGTCTTGGCCGGTCGCGCATCGCCGCTCGAGGAGCAGCGCGCCGAAGTGCTGCGCATCAGTGCCGACGCGGCGGTGGACCGCGCAGTCCGTCTCGCAGATCTGGCGCGGGCGAACCTTGGTCGCCGGATCGGCCGGCCCGTGACGGGCGCACTTGACCAGCCCTGGTTCGACCGGGTGGACGGCTATGGGCCAGCACGGCTCGACGCGGACAGCAATCTCGCCGTCGCGACCGCGCGGGCCGACGAAAAAGCGGCCGAAGCGCAACTTCGCCTCGCGCGGTCGCAGCGCCTGCCCGATGTGACGTTGAGCGCCGGGGTGCGGCGCCTGCCGATCAACAATGACATGGCGGCGGTGTTTGGCGTGTCCGTGCCGCTGCCGTTCTTCAACAGTGGCGCATCTTCGGTCGCGCAGGCGGGCGCCGAACGAGACAGGGCCGCAGCGCTTCGCCGCGCTGCCGAACTCGACAATGAACAGGCAATCGGGCAGGCGCAGGCCGATGTCGCCAACGCCGTGGCGGCCGCCAGGACCGCCGCTGGACCCTCACTCGCTGCGGCGCAAGAGGCCGCGCGCATTGCCCGCATCGGCTATCGCGAAGGCAAGTTCGGCCAGCTCGACCTGCTTGAGGCGGAACGCACCCTCGCTGAAACCCGATCAGGCGCGATCGACGCGCTTGCCGCCTTCCATAATGCCCAGGCCCAGCTCGATCGCCTGACGGCTTCCGCACGCAAGGACTGATCCGATGACGTCATCCCGTTTCCGGGCGGTCCCGCCGCTTCTCCTCGCCGCGCTGCTCGCCGGGTGTGGGGGGCATGCCGCCAAGGAGGATGGCGGCGAAAAGACCGAAGCCGCCGGAGAAGCCAAGGGCGAGAGCGGCAAAAAGGCCGGCACGGTCAAGCTGTCGGCCGATCAGATCAGGACGGCCGGAATCGAGATCGTGCATCCGATTGTTGGCGGGAATGGCGGCGCGATCGAGCTACCCGCGACCGTCGAGGGCAATCCGCAAGGTACGCAAATCGTGTCCGCTGCGATTGCCGGACGGGTCGTGGCGCTCAATCGCAATCTTGGCGAGGCCGTCCGGCGCGGCGAGACGCTGGCGGTGATCGAGAGCCGCGAGGCGGCCTCGCTCAAGGGTGAGGTCGAGGCGGCTCGCGCGCGGCTCGCGCTCGCGCAGTCGAACTACGCCCGCGAGCAGCGCCTCTATGCTGAGCGCGTGTCGCCCGAGCAGGATTTGATCGCGGCACGCACTGCCGCGACCGAAGCGAGCATCGCACTACGCCTCGCGCGCCAGCAATTGTCCGCGACCGGCGGCGGCGGTGGATCCCTCAACCGCGTCGGCATCGTCGCGCCGATCTCCGGCCAAGTCATAGGCCGGAACGCCATGCTCGGCCAGACCGTGGCGGCCGATGCCGAACTGTTCCGCGTCGCCAATCTGTCGACGGTCTCCCTCTCGCTGTCGCTGTCGCCCGCAGATGCCGGCCGGGTGCGCCCTGGAGCGGCCATCGCGGTGACGGCGCCGGGACGGACGACGCAGGCCCGCGTAACCTTCGTTTCGCCCGCGCTCGATCCACAGACGCGGCTCGTGCCCGTCGTCGACCATCGATAACCGAGCCGGTCAATGGCGGGTAGGCGAATCCGTGACGGCCGCGATCCAGCTCGCCGGCAAGGGCGACGCCAATGTTCGCGTGCCGCTGACGGCCATCCAGACGATCAATGGCAAATCCGTCGTGTTCGTCCGAACCGAGGACGGCTTCAGGGCGACGCCGGTGACGCTCGGCGCCCAGTCCGGCGAGACGATCGTCGTGGTATCGGGCCTTACCGGGCGCGAGCAGGTCGCGTCCGCCAACAGCTTCACCCTCAAATCCGAACTCGGCAAGAGTGCGGGCGGGGACGAGGACTGAGTCATGATCGAACGCATCGTCACCCTTGCGGTCGCGCGGCGCTGGCTTGTCCTGCTGCTGACCGTCATTGCCGCCATCATCGGCATCGTATCGCTCAGGCAACTCCCCATCGACGCTGTTCCCGACGTCACCAACAACCAAGTGCAGATCAACGTGCGGGCGCCGGCGCTGTCGCCCGAGCTGATCGAGAAGCAGGTCACATTCCCCGTCGAGACAGCACTCGCCGGCATCAAGGGTCTGGAGAGCACGCGGTCGCTGAGCCGCAACGGCTTCGCCCAGGTCACGGCGGTCTTTTCCGACACGACCGACATCTATTTCGCGCGGGCGCAGGTGGCTGAGCGGCTGAACGACCTGAAAGAGGCGCTCCCGGCCGGTGTCACGCCGGAAATGGGTGCGATCGCGACCGGCCTCGGCGACATCTATATGTGGACACTCCACTATCAGGAGCGCGGTCATGAACGGCACAGGCCCGGCGAGCCTGGCATCCAGCCTGATGGCAGCTATATAACGCCCGAAGGGGACCGCCTTGTCAGCGAGGCCGACCGGGCGACCTACCTCCATAGCGTTCAGGAATGGATCGTCGCACCGCAGGTTAAATCAGTCGCCGGCGTTGCCGGCGTCGATTCGCTCGGCGGCTTCGACAAGGAATATCTTGTCGTGCCCGACGTCCAGAAACTCGCGGCGCTCAAGCTCAGCCTGGCCGAACTTGCCGAGGCGCTGGAAGCGAACAACAGCGCGATCGGGGCTGGCGTCGTCGATCGCAATGGCGAGGGCCTGGCAGTGCGCGCTGACGCCCGCATCCGCAGCATCCCGCAGCTCCGCAACACCGTGATCGCCACCCGCGGCGGCGTGCCGATCCTGCTTGGGCAGGTAGCGGAAGTCCGTCTCGGCCAGGGCATCCGCCTCGGCTCGGCGTCGGAGAATGGCCGCGAGGTGGTGACCGGCACCGCCGTGATGCGGATCGGCGAAAACAGCCGCACTGTCTCGACCGGCGTGGGGGAGCGGCTGCGCAAGATCGGTCCGTCGCTTCCGCCCGACGTGGTGATCGAGCCGGTGCTGGATCGCACCGCGCTGGTCAATTCGACCATTTCGACGGTCGCCCGCAACCTGGGCGAAGGGGCGGTGCTGGTCATCGTGGTCTTGTTCCTGCTGCTCGGTAATTTTCGCGCAGCACTGATCGCCGCAGCGGTCATCCCGGTCACGATGCTGCTGACCAGCTTTGGCATGCTGCGCGCAGGAGTCTCGGCAAATCTGATGAGCCTTGGCGCTTTGGATTTCGGTCTGATCGTCGACGGCGCCGTCATCATCGTCGAGAATGCGCTTCGTCGTCTGGCCGAGCGACAGCACCGCCATGGTCACCATCTCGACCTAGGCGAGCGCCTGTCGGTGATCGCCCAGGCCGCTCGCGAGATGATCCGTCCCTCGGTCTATGGGCAGGCGATCATCATCATCGTCTATGTGCCGCTGCTGACTCTCCAGGGCGTCGAGGGCAAGACATTCGAGCCCATGGCGCTGACCGTCATCATGGCGCTGCTGTTCGCCTTCATCCTGTCTCTCACCTTCGTGCCGGCCGCGATCGCCATCTGGTTGAGCAAGCCAGTGGAGGAGAAGGAAGGCCGGATCGTAGGATGGCTGCGTCAGCGCTACGAACCGAGCCTCGACCATGCGCTCAGTCGTCCCAAGCTCACGATCGGCGTGGCCGTGGCGTCGCTCGCACTCGCGGCCGGCGGTTATCTGACGCTCGGGCAGGAGTTCCTGCCCCAGCTCGACGAGGGCAACGTCCTCGTGTCTGCCTTTCGCGTGCCGGGCACGTCGGTCGAGCAGAGCCAGAAGATGCAGTTCCAGATCGAGAAGGCGCTCGCCGGGATGCCCGAGATCAAGACAGTATTCTCGCGAACCGGCACGGCCGAGCTGGCGTCGGACCCGATGCCGCCCAACGCGACTGACACCTTCGTCATGCTCAAGCCCCGCGATCAATGGCCCGATCCGAGCGAGGCAAAGGCGGAGGTGGTCGAGCGTATCGAGAAACGTCTGGCCGGCGTTCCCGGGCATTCCTACGAGGTCACCCAGCCGATCCAGATGCGCTTCAACGAGCTGATTGCCGGCGTCCGCAGCGATGTCGCGGTCAAGGTGTTCGGCGATGACTTCGGTCAGATGAACGATGTCGCCGACAAGGTCGCGGCTGTGCTCCGCCGTGCAAACGGCGCCGAAGACGTGAAAGTCGAGCAGACCGAGGGCCTGCCCATGCTCGACATCGCCTTCAACCGCGATGCGGCCGCCCGCCTGGGCGTCACCGCGAAGGACGTGCAGGCGGCCATTGCTGCAACGGTCGGCGGTCGCGAAGCCGGCGTCATCTTCGAGGGCGATCGCCACTTCCCTGTGGTCATCCGCCTGTCCGACGTCGATCGCGCCAATTTCGAGAGGCTGGGACAGGTGCCCGTGCCGACGCCCTCGGGTGCATCGGTGCCACTAGCAAGCGTCGCCGACATCCGCATCGACGACGGTCCCAACCAGATCAGCCGTGAAAACGGCAAGCGGCGCGTCGTCGTCCAGGCCAATGTCCGCGGACGGGACGTCGCGAGCGTGGTTGAGGAAGCGCAGGCGGCGATTGCGCGCGATGTGCGGCTGCCAGCGGGCATCTATCTCGAATGGGGTGGCCAGTTCGAGAATCTCGCATCGGCGCGGGCGCGGCTCGCGCTGGTGGTGCCGGCCTGCTTCGCTCTGATCCTCCTGCTTCTCTATGGAGCGCTCGGCTCCGCGGGCGATGCCGCGATAGTGTTCACCGGCGTTCCACTGGCGCTGGTCGGCGGCGTTCTGGCGCTGGTGCTGCGCGGTATGCCCTTCTCGATCTCGGCGGCCGTAGGCTTTATCGCCTTGTCGGGCATCGCGGTGCTGAACGGTCTGGTGATGGTGACATCGATCCAAGACTTGATGCGCAACGGCATCGACCGGGCGACGGCGAGCCGCGACGGCGCCTTGGCCCGGCTTCGCCCCGTCGCCATGACGGCGCTGGTGGCATCGCTCGGAGCTCGGCTCCGCGGGCGATGCCGCGATAGTGTTCACCGGCGTTCCACTGGCGCTGGTCGGCGGCGTTCTGGCGCTGGTGCTGCGCGGTATGCCCTTCTCGATCTCGGCGGCCGTAGGCTTTATCGCCTTGTCGGGCATCGCGGTGCTGAACGGTCTGGTGATGGTGACATCGATCCAAGACTTGATGCGCAACGGCATCGACCGGGCGACGGCGAGCCGCGACGGCGCCTTGGCCCGGCTTCGCCCCGTCGCCATGACGGCGCTGGTGGCATCGCTCGGTTTCGTGCCGATGGCACTTGGCCATGGAGCGGGCGCTGAAGTTCAGAAGCCGCTCGCAACGGTCGTCATCGGCGGTCTGATTTCCGCGACGCTGCTGACCCTGTTCGTGCTGCCAACGCTCTATGCGCGGTACGGCCGGCGAGAATTGCCGCGATCACACGACGACGGGGTGGCGGCGGGCGCATTTTCGGCTGCATCCGATCTCGCCGATCTCCCCGCGCTACGTAATGAATAGGTTCGCAAAATACAGACGTGCCCAAATAAAGTCGAGTAACACGGCGATCGGACTTTTGATTGAGCAGCGTAGTAAGCCGACGTCTGCACTGGAAAATTAGTAGCACGATAATAATAGATATGTTAAATTTATTAAACCGAGCCCAGCCTACCCCGTGCTATTCTATTATCGAGGCAGCCAATAAAAAGTTATTTAGATTTGCGTACCTTGCCCTTTAAAAGCTAGAAGTCGGATCGGTAACAGCAACGCCTCCTTCTGAACCTCCCTGGGTCTGCCGGAGGCGCTGGGTTGTGAGCCACGCTGCCATATCGATGTTGTCTGCGGCAGCATAATATTGATCTTCGACTTCGGCAGGCGTGATGTTGCCGATGGGCTCCAGCAGCCGGCGATTGTTGAACCAGTCGACCCACTCGAGCGTGGCGTACTCGACTGCTTCGAAGCTGCGCCACGGTCCACGCCGGTGGATCACCTCGGCTTTGTAAAGGCCGTTGATCGTTTCGGCCAAAGCATTGTCATAACTGTCGCCAACGCTGCCGACCGAGGGCTCGATCCCGGCTTCGGCGAGGCGTTCGGTGTATTTGATGGATACGTATTGCGACCCGCGGTCCCTATGATGGATGAGGCCGCCCCGGTGGTTCGGCCGACGATCGTGAAGCGCCTGTTCTAGTGCATCGAGGGCGAAGCTGGCATGCGCCGTCTTGCTGGCCCGCCAGCCAACGATCCGCCGAGCATAGGATCGATGACGAAGGCGACGTAGACGAACCCCGCCCAGGTCGCGACGTAGGTGAAGTCCGACACCCACAGGATGTTCGGCGCTGGCGCCTAGAACTTGCGGTTGACGTGATCGAGCGGGCACGGTGCCGCCCTGTCGCTGATGGTCGTGCGCACCGGCTTGCCCCGGATCACCCCTGCCAAGCCCATCTCACGCATCAGCCGAGCGACAGTACAGCGCGCGATCGGAAAGCCTTCCCGCATCATCTGCCGCCAGACCTTGCGCACACCGTAGACCGCGAAGTTCTCGGCGAACACGCGCGCGATCTCTGGCTTGAGGACCGCATCCTGCCGTGCTCGCGTCGACAGGCGTGTCGGATCCTGCCGCTGCGCGACGCGCTCGTGATAGGTGGATGGGGCGATCGGCAGGACGCGGCAGATTGGCTCGACCCCATAGGCATTGCGGTGATCGTCAATGAACGCGATCATCGCCGGAACGGGCGGTTGCGCTCCGCCTGAGCAAAATATGCAGACGCCTTGCGCAGGATCTCGTTGGCCTGCCGCAACTCACGGACCTCGCGCTCCAGCGCCTTCATCTTGTCGGCAACCTCGGTCGGAACACCGGCGCGCTTGCCGCTGTTGACCTCCGCCTTCTTCACCCACTCATGCAGTGTCTGCGGAACGCAGCCGATCTTCTCCGCGATCGAAACCACCGCCGCCTAGCGCGACGGGAAATCGCGCTCGTGATCGGCCACCATACGCACCGCCCGCTCGCGGACTTCCGGCGCAAACTTGTTCGTTGTCTTGCTCATACAGGCCCCACCTTCTCAGGAGTTGGAGCCTCCGGCAAACCCGGGGCGGTTCACATGCGGCCGGGTAGGGCTGATGACTGACCAACAAAATTCCTCCCATCGGAATTAAAGCTGAGCGGTTTTGTTGCGGGTTTGGACGGATGATTCGATGACGCGCGGCGGAGCAGGCCATAGCCTTTGCAGTTCGGCGGCAAAGGTTGCCAGGGTCACAAGACGTCCAGATATGTAAAGGCTATTTAGATTGACAGGCTGCGAGGTCGGCGGCCGCCCAACTTTCCTCGAGAGTGTAAGCCAAGTGAAGGCAGCAGTAAATTTCGCCGCTGCCCCCGATTTCGCCTGTCAAATGTCCAACGATGGTTTGACACTCGAGCCCTCTGGTGGTGAAGGGATTCGCTCCCGAGGGGCGTCGAGTAGCTGCTCAATACCTGCCTTTTTTGCAATCCTTAATATCTCATTCTCCCACGCTAAGAATGCGCTACGCTTTTCATTATCATGATCGTAAAGGTCGTAAACTTTATCGAGTCCAGTTTTTGAATGGTTCAGCATAGCTTCTGCTGTTTCATAATCAATTCCAACTCTTTTAGTATTTGACCTAAATGTTCTTCTCAAATCATGCAGAGTGAACATTGGTACATTCTGACATCCAACAGTGGACATTTTCCCTATTATGCGTCGGAGTGTGGCGCTCCAATCATTTTTTCTAGGCCCAGCGATTTTTTCTGAAGGGAAAACCCACTCTGCGTCCATATCGACTTCTGCTAGAAACAGCTTCAGACCCCATGGCCCGAGCGGAATCTTGTGTTCTTTTGCATTCTTCGTTCGCCCTCCAGGAATGATCCACACATCGTCCTGAAGTTCGTCAAATCGCGCATACTCAAGTTCGGATCGACGAACTGCTGTGAGCAGATACAGCAATATTGCGCGTCGCAAGTATTCTGCTTCATCCGAAATCGAATGGAGAAGCCATTCTATTTCGTCTAGATTCAATATTCTGCTTTTAGGATACTCAGGAACCTGCAGATCGCCAAGTCGACAAGCGGGATCTTTCTCAAGTCCAATCTCAAGCCCCCTGAGCGAGGAAGCCCATCTAAAAAATACCCTAACTTCTGATATAACTCTATTAGATTGAATTTTTGCTGTTAATTGAACATCTTTAATAATTCTTATCAGTTGATCCTCTGTTATATTATATATTATTTGAGATCCGATCTTCGGTTTGATATATTTTTCGTAGCGCCAAATCTTGTCGTCTATAGTGACTGGTTTGCACAGCCGAGCCCTTTTCAGGTGCCGACCCTCTCTGACCGCAGTCATGTACAGAACATGGGCCCGATTTACCGTCATGCTTTCCCTAAGGTTTTTCTCCTTCTCAATCTCTCGGGGATCGACTCCGGCATCGATTTGTTGGTTGAGCATAGCCGCGGCCTCGCGAGCCTGAGCAATTGAGACATGCGGGTACAGTCCTAATGTGCGCCTCAAAAACAGACGCTTGAACGGCAGCCATCGCATATACTTCCAAGCCAATTTTCCGCTCGATAGCACCTTTACCGATAGACCTAGAGAAAGGGGATCATTAAGACTCCCGTTTCTCAGAGAATCGATGAGCGAGGGAGAGAAACCAGTCTTAGCTTTCATCTGTTGGCACCTTCACGGCGTGGCCACAGAGGATAATCGCGATAAAAACCGCGATAAAAGGGGTGTCCAAACTCGCCTAGCCGAGACTAGCTCGGTCTAGGCATCCAGTCTTCACAATCCCATCTAACCCACTGCAGTCACGCCCTATTTGAGAATCTGGCCAGCAATTCCGTAGCTTATCCCCAATGTGTCATGCCGATTCTGTATGAATTCGTATGCGCAGCTTGCTCGTCGCCCGTCGCCATGCAAGCGGTGATGGTTGATGCAGGCAAGCGGCGGCAGGCCGCGTCCGCGACGGGAGGGGACAGGCATGGACAAGCCGAAACAGGGCTTTGCCGGATTGTGGAATATCAGTTTCGGTTTTTTCGGCATCCAGATCGGCTTCGCGCTGCAAAACGCCAATATGAGCCGGGTCTTCCAGTCGCTTGGCTCCAGCATCGACGACCTATCGGCCTTATGGGTCGCCGCGCCGCTGACCGGCCTGCTGGTCCAGCCGATCGTCGGGCATTTTTCCGATCGCACCTGGCTGGGGCGGCTTGGCCGTCGCCGCCCTTATTTCCTGGCAGGCGCGATCCTCTCCACGGTGGCGTTGCTGGGGATGCCGCAAAGCGACGGGCTGCTGATGGCCGCATTGCTGCTGTGGATGCTCGACGCCAGCCTCAATATCTCGATGGAGCCGTTCCGCGCCTTTGTCGGCGATATGCTGGGCAAGGATCAGCATATAATAGGCTATGCGGTGCAGACCGCGTTCATTGGTGCGGGCGCGGTGGTGGGATCGCTCTTTCCCTATGTCCTCGACCATCTGGGCGTCGCCAACGTCGCGGCGGCGGGGCAGGTGCCCGATACGGTGCGCTACAGTTTTTGGGCAGGCGGCGCTGCGTTGCTGGCCGCGGTGCTCTGGACCGTGATGACGACGCGCGAATATGCGCCGGACCAGATCCGCGCCTTCGCCGACGCTGACGAAGCCGCCGCCACGGCGCCCGATCTGGCAGGCCGCGCCATCGGTCCCTGCGTCATCTGGATTGGCGCGGGAGTCTTCGTCGCGCTGCTGGTCGCCCTCTGGGCAATGGAAAAGGAAGTCTATCTGCTCGCCGCGCTGTTGGCCGGCTACGGCCTCGCCAGCCTGGTCGCCATTCTGCTGGCCCGCGCTGGACGCGGCGCACATATGCTGGCGCATATCGTCGGCGATATCGGCGCTATGCCTCCGATCATGCGACGACTGGCGGTGATCCAGTTCTTCAGTTGGTCGGCGCTCTTCATCATGTGGATTCACACCACGCCGGTCGTCGCCCAATATATGTTCGGATCGGCCAATCCCGCCAGCGCCGCCTATCAGGCTGGCGGCAACTGGGTAGGGGTGCTCTTCTCGGTGTATAATGGCGTGGCCGCAATCGCCGCCCTGACGCTTCTGCCCTGGGTGGCGGCGCGGATCGGCAAGGCGCGGACCCATGCGCTGTGCCTGGTTGCGGGCGCGGCAGGCTTCGCCAGTTTCCTGATCGTGCGTGATCCCAACCTGCTGCTGCTCAGCGAAGCCGGGATCGGCATCGCCTGGGCCTCGATCCTCGCCATGCCTTATGCCATGCTCGCCTCGACCCTGCCGCAGGCCAAGCTCGGCGTCTATATGGGCGTGTTCAATATCTTCGTCGTGCTGCCGCAATTGCTGGTGGCGACGGCGATGGGATCGATCATGAAGACATTCTTCCCTGGCGACCCCATCTGGACCATGGCCTTCGCCGCGGCCACGCTGCTGCTGGCGGCGTTGGCGACCTTGCGAATCAGGGCGTGAGCCGATGCAGCGATTCGCGCTTCGCATGAAGACCGATATCAGCAGAATTCAGGCCGCTATCAATGCCTAATTCCGCTACGGAAAGCGTTGCACTCTGCCACGGATGCAATCTTTGCAATTGCGAAATAATCGTTCGCACTTGCGAAAGATTACCAGTTGGTACATCAGGAACGGGCCTTTCAGGCATCCTCTCCTAAAACTTTACGGGCTGGTCTTCGGATCGGCCCTTTTTTTGTCTTCGTCGGATCGCGCGTCGTCCAGCCCCTGCGGCACTGTCCAGGCGATGCCCTCATCCAGATAGGCTTCCAGTTCACGCCAATGCCGGTCCCATCCCGGTCCCCGACGGGCGGGGGGCACTTCCTGCTCCACGATCAAGCGCGCGCGTCGGATCGGATTGGACGGCCGCTGCTCCATCCTTAGCACGATATCGCGCACATCCTGGGGACCGTCCTTGCTCATATGCTCCTCCCCCAGGCTTCCCGCCCGGTCGCTCGCCTTTGCCCCGGAAGCCAAGGAACAGGCAATGACCTTGTCGGTGCGACGCAACAACATTGTCTATTCGTCATCCTTCCGTCATAAAGCGCCATGTCATTGCCTTCTGGCCCGTCGGCCCCACCCATCGCCCGTATCCAGCAAAATGTGCTCGCCGTGGCGGAACGTCGCCTTCTCAATTGGCTCTGCGCCCATATGCCGCGCTGGGTCACGCCCGACATGCTCACCGCGCTGGGCATGGTGGGCGCGTTCGCCATTTTCGCGGGCTATGCCGCCAGCAATTGGGGCGTCGATTGGCTATGGCTGGCGATCGCGGGCTATGCGCTGCAATGGTTCGGCGACTCGCTGGACGGCAGCCTGGCGCGGTTCCGCCATATCGAACGGCCATCCTACGGCTATTTCATCGACCATAGTTGTGATGGCCTGGCGACCTTGCTGATCCTGGCGGGCATGGGGGCCAGCCCCTATATCCGCATGGATGTCGCGCTGGTCGCGCTGGCGGGCTATCTGCTGCTGTCGATCCACGCCTATCTGTCGGCGCGAGTCTTGGGCGAATTCAAACTATCCTATCTTGCCGCCGGACCCACCGAATTGCGGCTGTTGCTGATCGGTCTGACGATCGCGATGATGCTGTTGGGCTACGCCCCTGGCTGGTTCGGCGCGGTGTCGGGATTTGACCTTTTCGTCGGCATAATCGGCGCCATCTTGGTGCTGCTGTTCATCGGCCAGACGCTAACCACCGCTAAGCGTTTGTCGTCGTCGGAACAGCCCGGCAAAATGCGCTGAGAGCATCGTGTAGAAAAGCGGGAATCGGATTTTGGCTTGAAATGATGCGAAAACAAAAACTATAGCAGGCGCCGCCTTTCACGCAGCCTGCTATAATTTGCTCGCGTCAAGGACGGCGCCGCATATTGTCCCGCGCGCCACAGCGCGAGATCAATTGGTTGAGGCGCACTTCATCCTGCGCGCCAGACGCAAATAATTGGCAAAGCCAATCCAGACACCGTGCCAATAGCAGCATGGTTCCTCTCCCTTATTATCCGCGCATCATAGCAGATTCGCGCCATGGGAGAAGAGGGGGAGCGATAATATGGTTGCTTACTGATCAGCGCCAATTGCGCGGTAGAGCAGCACTCTGTTGCTCACTAGCGCAAGGTTCGTGACGATAGCCGATTGCCGCGCGCTATAGAGCGCGCGCTGGCTGGTCAGCGCGGTCAGGAACGTGTCGATACCCGACCGATAACGCTGGTCCGCCAGATCATAGGCGCGTTGGCTGGCCGCCACCAATCGCCGCTGCGCCGCCTGCTGCGCATCGATCGTCCCCTCGCGTGCGAGTGCGTCTGCGACTTCGCGGAAGGCGGTCTGCACCGCCTTTTCATATTGTGCGACATAAAGGTCGCGTTGCGCTTTGCTATAGTCCAGGTTCCCGCGGTTCGCACCGCCGAAGATCGGCAGGCTGGCGGATGGGCTGACCGACCAGGCGAAGCCGTTGCCGGTGAAGAGCGAGGACAGGGCCGAACTGGCCACGCCGATCGCCGACGTCAGGCTGATCGTCGGGAACATGGCCGCGCGCGCCGCACCGATATCGGCATTGGCGGCCTTGAGCTGATGTTCCGCCTGCAGCACGTCGGGCCGCTGGAGCAGCACGTCCGACGACAGGCCCGCCGGCGCCTTCGCCACGCCCGCGATCAGGCTGTCGAGCGAGGCGGGTAGCAAGGCCTCCTCCACCGGCGTCCCCACCAGCAGGTCGAGCGCGTTGCGATCCTGCGCGACTTGGGTGACGTTCGCAGCGACGTCCGACGCCGCCTGCTCGACCGTGGTTTCGGCTTGATGGACATCGAGCTTGCCGGTCAGGCCGGCGCCATTGAGCTGGCGGGTGATGTCCAGCGTACGCTGGGCGCTCGCCTGGGTCTGGCGCGAAACCGCCAGCAGTTCCTGGTCAGCGGCCAGCGTCGCATAGGCGGTCGCGGTCTCAGCAATCAAGGTGATCCGGGTCGCCCGCGCGCCTTCCTCCGTCGCCAGATAGGTTTCGAGCGCCGACTGGGTCAGGTTGCGGACGCGGCCGAACAGGTCGATCTCGAACGCGCTGAAGCCGATGTCGGCGCTGTAACTATTCTGCCGATTGTCATTCTGGCGGACGAAGCTGGCGCCGGCGTCGGCGGTGATGGTGGGCAATTGGGCGGCGCGTTGCACCCTATATTGCGCGCGCGCCGACTGGATGTTGGCGATCGCGGCGCGCAGGTCGCGATTATTGGCCAGCGCTCGCGCGATCACGCTACGCAGCTTCGTGTCGCCGACCAGTTCGGTCCAGGCTAGGCCAACCTTTTGTCCGGCCTGCCCAGGCGCATAGGCTTCCCCGTTGGGCAAGGTGGCGGGCACTGGCGCTGTCGGTCGCACATAGGTCGGCGCCATGTTGCATCCGGCCAGCGTCAGCAGCGATACGGCCGACAGTGAAAGGCGGATCATGCCGGAACTCCTGCGTCTGGCGCCGGGGCTGGCGGCGCGGCGTTCTTTTTACCGCTGAAAAGGCCCGCAATCGTGACGAAGAACAGCGGCACGTAGAAGATGGCCAGCGCCGTCGCCGTCGTCATGCCGCCAACGACCGCCGTACCGATCGCAACACGGCTCTGTGCGCCTGCGCCCGTTGCGATCGCCAACGGGATGACGCCGGCGATGAAGGCAAGGCTGGTCATCAGGATCGGGCGGAAGCGCAGCCGCGCCGCCTCCAGCGCGGCGGACAGCGCGTCCTTGCCCTGTTTGTGCGCCAGTTCGGCGAACTCGACGATCAGGATCGCATTCTTCGCGGCCAGGCCCATCGTGGTGAGCAAACCAACCTGGAAGAAGATATTATTCTCCAGCCCGCGCGCCCACACCGCGATCACCGCGCCGACAAGGCCGAGCGGGATCACCAGCAGCACCGCCAGCGGGATCGACCAGCTTTCATAGAGAGCGGCAAGGCACAGGAACACGACCAGCACCGACAGGCCGTAGAGCAACGGCGCCTGACCGCCGGACAGTTGCTCCTGATAGGACAGGCCGCTCCATGCGTAGCTGGTGCCGGTCGGCAGTTGCTTCTGCAATTCGACTATCCGGTCCATCGCTTCGCCCGAACTGGCGCCCGCGCCGGCCTGGCCCTGGATTTCGAAAGAGGACAGACCGTTGAAACGCGCCATCGTGCTAGGCCCCATCGTCCAATGCGTGGTCGCAAAGGCGGAGAAGGGCACCATTTCGCCGGTGCTGCTCGACCGCACCATCCAATTGTCGATATCGGTCGGCAACGCGCGATAGGCCGCATCAGCCTGCATATAGACGCGCTTCACTCGGCCGCGATCGACGAAATCGTTGATATAGGTGCTGCCCCAGGCGGAACTGAGGACATCGTCGACATCGCTCTGCGTCAGGCCCAGCACCGCCAGCTTCTCATTGTCGATATCGACTTTGAGCTGGGGCGTATCCTCCAGCGATGCGGCGCGCACGCCGGCCAGCACCGGATCTTTGGACGCTGCGTCGATCAACTGGTTGCGCAGTTCCAGAAAGCGCGCGCGGCTGAGGCCGCCATTGTTCAGCAGTTCGAAGGTGAAGCCGTTCGATTGGCCGAGGCCCCGGATAGAGGGCGGCGTCATGCCCAGTATCTTGGCGTCGCGGATCGCCGCGAGTTGCTTGGTCGCGCGTCCGGCAATCGTCCCCGCCGTGTTTGCGATACCCTTACGCTCGTTCCATGGCGCCAGGTTGATGAAGCCCTGGCCGACATTCTCGCCCTGGCCCTGGAAGCTGAATCCAGTCATGATGAAGGCGAAGGCGACATTGTCCTTCTCGTCGTTCAGGAAATAATTCTGCACCTGGTCGATCACCGCATTGGTCCGGCTCGATTTGGCGCCGGCGGGCAGCGTGACCTGCACCATCACCTGCCCTTGATCCTCGACCGGCAGGAAGCTGGACGGCAGCCGCACGAAGATGAGAACCAGCAGCACCAGCACCACGACATACAGGCCCCAGAACAGCTTGCGCCGATTCAACATCTGCTGCGTGCGGCGGACATAGCCGCCGGTCAGCCTCTCAAACCAGCGGTTGAACTTGCCGGCCCAACCTTCGTTGCGATGGTCCTCGCTCGCGGACTTGAGGAGGGTCGCGCACAGCGCCGGCGACAGAATCAACGCGACCACCACCGACAGTAGCATCGATGACACGATGGTTATGGAAAACTGGCGGTAGATGACGCCGGTCGATCCGCCGAAAAAGGCCATGGGCAGCAACACTGCCGACAGCACCAAAGCGATGCCGACCAGCGCGCTGCCGATCTCCTCCATCGACTTGATCGTCGCCTCGCGCGGGGAAAGCCCTTCCTCCTCCATGATGCGCTCGACATTTTCGACCACGACGATCGCGTCGTCGACCAGCAGGCCGATGGACAACACCATACCGAAGAGGGTCAGCGTGTTGATGGAATAGCCGAACAAGGCGAGAATGCCGAAGGTGCCGAGCAGCACCACTGGCACCGCGACGGCGGGGATCAGCGTCGCGCGCCAGCTTTGCAGGAAGACGAACATCACCACCACGACCAGCGCGACCGCTTCAAGCAACGTCTTGATGACTTCTTCGACCGACAGCTGGATAAAGGGCGTGGTGTCGCGCGGAAATACGACTTTATATCCATGCGGCAGGCTGCTCGACAGTTCGGCGACCTTCGCCTTGACCAGTTCGGCGGTCTTGAGCGCGTCGGCGCCCGGCGCCAGTTGCAGCGCAACGCCGGACGCGGGATGGCCGTTGAGCCGCGCGGCCGTGGTATAGCTTTCATTACCCAGTTCGACTCGCGCCACGTCGGACAGATGGACGATCGATCCGTCGGTCTGGGTCTTGACGATGATGTTGCGGAATTGTTCGGGCGTCTGCAACCGCGCGCGCGCCGTCACGGTGGCGTTGATCTGCTGCCCGGCGGGCGCCGGGTCGGCGCCGATCTGGCCCGCCGACACTTCGACATTCTGCGCCGCAATCGCGCTCTGTACGTCGGACGGCATCAGCTTTACCGCGGCAAGCTTGTAGGGGTCCAGCCACACCCGCATCGCATATTGCGACCCGAAGACCTGGGTGGCGCCGATGCCATCGATACGCGCGATCGGGTCCTGGAAATTATTGACCAGATAATCGGCGATGTCCGCCTGCGTCGCTATGTCCGTCTCGTCATACAGGCCGACCAGCATCAGGAAGTCGGTCTGCTGTTTGGTGACGGACAGCCCCTGCTGCTGCACGGCGTTGGGCAGGCGACTGAGCGCCTGCTGCACCCGATTCTGCACCTGCACCTGCGCGGTGTCGGGATCGGTGCCCTTCTGGAAAGTCACGGTGATCCGCGCCTGTCCGGTGGCGGTCGAGGAAGAGGAAAAATACATCAGGCCATCGATGCCGGTGAGCTGCTGTTCCAGCACCTGCGTGACGCTGGTTTCCACGGTTTCGGCCGATGCGCCGGGATAGGTGGCGCTGATGCCGACGCCAGGCGGGGCGATGTCGGGATATTGGGCGATGGGGAGCGACAGCATCGCGCCCAGGCCCGCCAGCATGATGCCGATGGCGATGACCCAGGCGAAAATCGGCCGTTCGATGAAATAGCGGCTGAGCAAGGGCCGGCTCCTATTGCGCTGTCTTGATGGCGACAGGCTTGACGACGTCGTCGGCCTTCACCTTGTCGGTGCCCTCGACGATCAGGCGGTCGCCGGCCTTGAGACCCGCGGTGATCAGCCATTTGTCGCCGATCGCCTGAGCGGCGGTGACGATACGGCGTTCGACCTTGTTCGCCTTGTTCACGACCAGCGCCGTGGCGTTGCCCTTGGGATCGCGGTTGATGCCCTGTTGCGGCGCCAGAATCGCGCCGGGCACCACCGATTGCGGCGCGATCACGCGGACGAACATGCCGGGCATCAGCAGCCCGTCAGGATTGGGAAAGCGCGCGCGCAACGTCACCGTGCCGCTGTTGACGTCGACGATCGGCTCGGCGAATTCGATCCGGCCTTCCTGGGGATAGTCGGCGCCATCTTCCAGTTTCAGCCGGATGGTCGCGCTGGCCGCCAGCGTCTTGCCCGCCGCCAGCGACCGGCGCAACGCCAGGATTTGCGAGCTGGACTGGGTGACGTCGACATAGATGGGGTCGAGTTGCTGGATCGTGGTCAACGGGTCGGTCTGGCTGGTCGTCACCAGCGCGCCGGGCGTGAACAGGGTACGGCCGATGCGCCCGCTGATCGGCGCCCGGACCAATGTGAAGTCCAGATTGACGCTGCTGGTCTGCAGGCTGGCGCGCGCCTGCTGCACCGCGGCGCTCGCCTGTCGCGCGGTCGCGATCACATCGTCGCGGTCCTGCGCGCTCACCGCTTCGGTATCGCCCAGGCTGCGATAGCGCTGTGCCTTGGCCTGCGCGGCTGCGGCGGTCGCCTGCGCACTGGCCAGACTGGCCTGCGCCTCGTCGCGCGACGCGCGATAGAGGCGGGCGTCGATCTGGTAGAGCGGCTGGCCGGCGCTGACCATCGATCCTTCGGTGAACAGCCGCTTCTTGATCAGTCCCGCCACCTGCGGCCGCACTTCCGACATCATGGTCGATACGGTGCGGCCGGGCAGTTCGCTGGACACCGTGGCGTCCTGCGTGCTCAGCGTGACCACGCCCACTTCCACCGGCCCCTTTTGCGGCGGCTTTTGCTGTCCACATGCCGCAAGCGACAGGCCAAGAGCGATTGGCGCAACCCGAAGGCTGCGCAAGGTGGCGGAAAGGAGCATGGTGTGGCGCTTATCCTTGAAACTGTGCCGCACAGGCCCCTGCGATGCCCGCCGATGCACGAATAAGACCGGACCGGGCGCACGAGGGGGAGGGGGGAGGGGCGTGCGCGACCGATTCGGGCCGTGCACCGGGTTTCCAGCCAGGATGGCGGGTATAGGCATCGCAAGGACTCCGTTGGCGTCGGCAGGGGAGCCGACCTGGCCCTCTTCGCGGCTTTGCCCGTCTCATGGTAGAGTGACTGTTTTTCGAAATGCGGCGATGCGTTGCATGACCGCGCATGTTCGTATCGCTTTGTATCGGCCTGTATCGGCCAACAAGAAGCGCAGACTTTTAATGCGACGCGCGCTAGGACGGGCCATGGCCGATGCTGCATCCTTCCCTCCCGCCACAGTGCTGGTGGCCGATGACGACGCGGATATCCGCGACCTGATCGTCGGCCAGTTGCGGCAGGAAAATTACCGCCTGCTGGCCGCCGCCAATCTGGCCGACCTGCGTCAGACATTGCGGGACGAGGCGGTCGATCTGATCGTGCTCGACCTCAACCTGCCCGATGGCGACGGACTGTCGCTGTGCCGTGAATTGCGGGCGGAGGGATCGGACGTGCAGATCATCATGGTGACGGCGCGCGGTAGCGCGATCGACCGGGTGCTGGGGCTGGAACTGGGCGCGGACGATTATCTGACCAAACCGTTCGAGCCGCGCGAACTGCTGGTGCGCATCCGCAACTTGCTGCGCCGCGCGCGCAACGGGCCGGCCGCGCGCACCGGTGCGATGCGCTACGCGCATATCGGTCCCTGGCGCGTCGATCTGGTGCAACGCCGTCTGGTCGCGCCCGACGATCGGCTGGTGATGCTGTCGTCGGCCGAATTTCGACTGCTCAGCCGTTTCATTGACGAACCCAATGTCGTGCTGGACCGGGAGACATTGCTGCCCGAACGCCGCGCCACCGCCGCCTTCGATCGCTCGATCGACCTTCAGATCAGTCGTCTGCGGCACAAGCTGTCGAGCCTGCCGGGCGGCGAGGATCTGATCCTGACGGTGCGTGGCGAAGGCTATGTCCTGGCCTGTTCGGTCGATCATTCATGATCCGCGGGATCGCCGGCCGCGCCCGCGCCTTCTTCCGGTCGATGGCGGGGCAGATTTTCCTGATCCTGACGCTCGGCATGTCGGTCGCCGCGATTGTCGCGCTGCTGGTGGCGGAACAGACGCGCCGCCACGATTTCGAACGGGTGCGCCGCCAGCGCGTTCTTGCCAGCGCCATCGACGTCGCCGATCGTTTCCGCCGCGACCCCCGGCGCATCGAAAAGATGATGGCGACGCACAGCATCATCGGCGCGGCGCCTGCGCCCGAAGGCATCAGTCTGAACGAGCCGGACGGCGATCTCCAATCGCTTCTGCGCGCGCGCCTTGGTCCGCAATCGCAGCCCGAAGCGGGACAGGTGCCGGTCGGCCTTTGCTTCCCCGACCGCTACAGGTCGAAAGAACTGGTCGCCGGGCTGATCGACGCGCCACGCCCGGACTGTTGGGTGGTGCGCTATACCGATGGAACCGGCCAGCGCCGGGCGATCGCGCTCAGCTTCCCGCGCATCGCCAAACCGCCCAGCACCATCTTCAATCCGCTTTACCTGATCGTCATCGTCGCGGCCTCGGCGGGTCTGGGCATCCTTGTCGCCCGCATCGTGGCTACGCCGCTGCGGCGGCTGGAACAGGCGGCAGAGGCCTTTTCCGTGTCGCTCGACCCGGAGGAAATTCCCGAACGCGGGCCGGAGGAGGTGCGCGCCGCCCTGTCCACCTTCAACCTGATGCAGCGCCGCGCGCGGGCGGGCTTTGCCGAACGGACGCAATTGCTCGCCGCGATCAGCCATGATCTCCAGACGCCCTTGACCCGCCTGCGGCTACGCCTGGAACTGGTCGAGAATGAGGAATTGCGCGCACGCCTGTTGCAGGATCATCAGGCGATGCAGACGCTGGTGCGCGAAGGGCTGGACCTCGCCAGCAGTATCGAGGCGCGCGAGGAATGGTCGGCGCTCGACATCGATTCGCTGCTGACCAGCATGGCGGAGGATGCCGAGGAACTGGGCGCGCCCGTCCGGTTCCGCAGCGGGTGCGGCGGCACGGTGCGGGTAAAGCCCAATGCGCTGACCCGCTGTATCGCCAATCTGGTCGACAATGCCGTGCGCTATGGTGGCAGCGCAGAGATTAGCTGCGCGCGATCGGGCGGCAGGCTGCTGATCCATGTGCGCGATCATGGCCCCGGCATCCCGGTCGACCAGCTCGACCAGATGTTCGAACCCTTCACCCGCGGCGCCAGCAGCCAGCCGGGCGGGCGTCATGGCACCGGCATCGGCCTGACCATCTGCCGCTCGCTGGCGATGAGTTTCGAAGCATCGGTGCGCCTGCGCAATGCCGATGATGGCGGCCTGATCGCCACCATCGACATGAAGGCCTAAACCAGCAATCCGGCAACCAACATGACGGCCGCAACCGGCACGCCCGCCCGCGCCACCGCCGGACGGTAGGTCATGCCCAGCACCACCACGCCGCCCAGCAGCGGCAACAGCCCGATCCAGGCGATCAGCGCCATGCCGACATCGGCCCACAACATCAGGCTGAGCAGCGACAGGCCCAGCAGCGTCCACCCGGCCAATTCCAGATGACCGACAAAGGGACGCCGCTGCCATGTAGTGAGCAGAACCGGCCGATGTCGCTGCATCCGCCCCGCCAGCGCGAACAAAGCAAGGTAAAGCAGACCGATGGTGAGCGTCATGCCGGCGCCATCCGGCGGCGAACCGGGGTCGGCGCGCTGCGGCGGCGCAATTGCTTCCAGACCAGCAGGCCCAGCGCGACCGCAGTCGCGGTCAGCAGCATATTGCCCGACAGGATCATCACATCCCCCGCCCAGATCGGTCCCAGCGCAGCGGCGAGCGCGCATAGCAGCGCCAGCAGTCCCAGCAGGAGTGGCCAGCCCAGCGCAGGTGGCAGGACCAGCCCCAGCAGCAGCGCCGCGCCCGCGCTCCACAGCGCGACTGCAACCTCCTGCTGCGCGCGTTCCGCCAGGCCCAGCGGCAACAGCCGATTGGCGATCAGGAAGGCCGCCATGCCGATCGGCACGCCCACAAGGGCACCGACGTTCAACCGCTCCAGCAGCCGGTTGCCGATCGACAAGGGCGCGCGTTCCCGTCGCTTGACGATCCACAAGATCATGCCGCTCGCGATCGCCAAGGTCAGCATGGCGCCGCCCAGAAAATAGAGCCAGCGCGTTAGCAGCGGGGCAAAATGGGCCATGTGCAGGCCGTAGATGGTCTGATAGGCGCGCACGCCCGCTCGCTTTTCCGTCCAGGCTTTCAGCACCTTGCCGGTCGCGCCGTCGAAGCTGATCTCTGCGGGCAGAGTGCCGATCGCGCCCACCTCGACCGGATAGATGGTCACCACCGCGGCGGCATCGCCGGGGTTGAAGATATAGACCCGACCCACCGGCGCACCGCCAAAATAGCGCTGCGCCTGCGCCAGCATCGGCCCGACCGGGGCCAGCGGCGCCTTGGTCCCGCTCGCTTCCCGGCTGACCGTGCCGGGGGTCAGGTCGCTATAGAGCGTCGCCACATCCGCGCCATAGCCGGCCGCAATCCCCCAGGGCATGTTGAGCGACGCCAGCGTCAGCAGCCCGGTAAAGGTGATCATGATATGAAAGGGCAGGGAGAGCACGCCCAGCGCATTATGCCCGTCCAACCACGATCTTTGTCCCTTGCCGGGGCGGAAAGTGAAGATGTCCTTGAAAAAGCGCTTATGCGCGATGATGCCCGTGATGATCGCCACCAGCATCAGCATCGCCGCCAGCGACGCCAGCCACCGTCCCCAGGGATAGGGCAGTTCCAGCTCGAAATGCAGGCGGTAGAAAAATTCCCCGCCCAGCGTGTCGCGCGCCACCGGCGCACCGCTCACCGGATCGAGCGCCCGGCTCATATAGGCGCCGCCGCTGTCATAATTGGCGTTGACCACATTGGATCGGCCGTCGGGTGCGGACAGATACCAGCCTGCCGATCCGGTCGTATTGGTCGACAGCCACTCGGTCGCGGCCGTGATCGCGCGGACCGGATCGGCCTGTCCGCTGATTTCCGGGCGCATCCAGCGGCTGATCTCCGGCTTGAACACGGCCAGCGTCCCGGCCAGGCAGATGATGAAGAGGATGTGGCCAAGTAGCAGCCCGGTCCAGCCATGCAGCCAGGTCATCGCCTGCCGCGCCCCATCGCGCACCATGGCGCTCGTCCCGCTCATGCCGGTTGCCCTGCGATCCAGGCCACGCCGCTCAGCGCCAACGCCGCCAGCACCACGCCCGCGACCGCGCGCCACGGCCCCTGCGCCAGAAAGGCCCAGATGGAGACGCCAGGCGCGATCAGATAGGCGATCATGGTGGCAAAGGTCACCGCCTCCACCCGCGCCATCGGCAGGGTGCGCGCCAGCGCTGCGGCGCCCAAGGCCGCCACGCCATAGGCGCCGACCGTCCCGGCGATGGTGCGCAAAGCGACATTGGCGCGGTATCGCCAGCGGCTCGCCCGATAATGGATGGGCGGGGCCATCGGAACACTCCTCGTCAAAACGATGACCGGATTATCCGACGCGCATCATGCAAGTCAATCGCATTAGCAGCTTACGCGCATAATTTTCCACAACGCAAAGGCGTCCCCGGCGCCCCGCCCAATTTGGGCCTGCGCGACCAGATTTTCGCGCTTCGATGCGCGGTGCCATTCGCGCCGGGCGTCGCTCATTATCTGCCCGCGCGGCTCCGCGCGATGCCGTCCAGCGTCAGCGTCTCCGCCAGCGATCCTCGATCATGCGCCGCGCCGTCAGCAACCTTTCGCTGTCGGCGCGCGACAGCAGCGCATCCTGCCCGATCGGCACGATCGACCGCCATTGCGACAGCATGATCGTGCAGATGCTGGCGACATAGATATTCCCAGAGCTATGGGCGCGCCATCACCCGTTCCGCCGCCAGGCCAAAGACGATTCCGATTGTCGCCCACAACAGCAATTGGGTCGCGATCGAGGCCAAACGGAAGTTCCACAGCAGGGTCGCCGGGAAATCAGCCGGCACTTCATCGACGCTGGGCAGCAGATACTGGCCCAGCACGACCATCGCGCCATAGGCTCCCACCGCAATCAACGTCGCATCGATGCCCGGACGGGATAGGGCCAGCACGCTTCTGATCTTGGCAGCGATCACCGCCCCGCCCACCGACAAGGCGATCATTGCGAAATAGGCGGCGGTGCGAAGACCCACCGTTTCATGCTTGCCCACGGCCGGCGGCGTCTGCGGATATTTGATTCCCGGCACGATGACCACCAGGAAGATGGCGATTCCGCTGAGCAACAGGGCGAAGCTGCGTGGACCGAAGCGGCCAAAGCGTCCATAACCATAGGCGAATATGAGCGCGAAAATCCCGCCGACCGCCGCGCCGTAGAGCGCCAGCGCGGTCAGCAGACCCGCGCCCTTCTGCGTCGCCCGGCTTACCAGTTCCGCTTGTTCCCCATCCGAAGGCATGTCCATATGATGCACTACATGTGCGTTCTCGTGGCCGATGGCGAGGTCGATATGCGGCTCCGCAATCACGCGGGCGAACATCGTCGCGATGAGGGCCGCCAGAATGCCGGCCAGCATTCCGCGCCACAACAGGCTCTTGGTCATCGCCTGGGATCAGTGGCAGGGAAAGCCGAGAAGATGGCGGCCGTCATGCACATATTCATGCACATACATGCCGTCGAACAAGGCGACGGCGCCCTGTTCGGTGCTGACGAAATAAAGGAAAATAAGCGCAATCAGTGTGCCGAACACGGCCCATGGTGCGATGTCCTCGATCGGGATGGCGGAACCGCCCTGGACGGGAATGAAATGGTCGTCGAACAGTG
The DNA here is from genome assembly GCF_028538045.1 of Sphingobium sp. AntQ-1. Lineage (NCBI taxonomy): Bacteria > Pseudomonadati > Pseudomonadota > Alphaproteobacteria > Sphingomonadales > Sphingobiaceae > Sphingobium > Sphingobium sp. AntQ-1. Next base: position 425,560 of record NZ_CP117159.1, on the reverse strand, counting down.
CGGCAGTCGTTGACATAACCCAGACTCCTATAAGGGATTGCGCGTCCCGCGAGAGATTGTTCGTTCAGGAAGAAGGTCTGGCTCTCGACCTTTTACGTCGATAACAGTGGCGCGACCGCGCCGGAATCTCACCGGCTTCTTCTTCCTGATGCCCGCGCTGTTTAGGGTGCGCGATGGCGCGACGTCAACATGTCTTGGAGGTTCCGCTGTCCACATCCCTCCTTCTCCTATGCGCGGCGTCCACGCCGTCCAGCCGGGTCGGCGGCTTCCCGGCGCTGGACGAGGGCCTGGACGCACGCGGCGCGCATGATGCCGCCGCCTGCCGCCTGCCGCCGGGTTTCGACAACCATGTCCTTTGCAGCCCGTCCCGCGCCGCCGCGCAGACTGCCCAGGCGATGGGGCTGGATGCCTCGGTCGAGGTCGCGCTGGTGGACATGGATGCCGGGCGCTGGTCGGGCCGGTCGTTTGCCGACCTTTTCGCCGCCGAACCGGCCGCCCTGTCCGACTGGATCGCCGATCCGACGCAGGGCACCGCGGATGGTGAGACCATGGAATCGGTGCGACAGCGGGTAGGCGGCTGGCTGGACGGAATCGCGCAGTCGCCCGGATGCATCTGCGCCATCAGCCATGCCATGACGATCCGCGCCGCGCTGGCGCACGCGCTCGGCTTTCCGCTCGTGACGACGCCTGCCATCGACATTGCGCCGCTATCGACCGTTCGCCTGTCCTTCAACCGCATCTGGCGGCTTCAGGCGATCGCACCGCACTCAGGGCTTGCGGACGGCCCCGGCAGCCGGTATCGCCGACCGCATCCGGGGAGCCGCAAGCCCCCTTCGATGACTGATCGCGCCGGTTCCCCGCAAGGGGATTAAAATGGGAAGGCGGTGCGGGTGGCAGTCCCTCGACAAGGGCGCTCATCCAAATCCGCAGCTGTCCCTGCAACTGTAAGCGGCGAGCGCGATGCACATCGCTCCCTTTCCAGGGGAGCAGCCACTGGGCCGGACGCTAAATCCTGCGAGGCCTGGGAAGGCGTGCATCAAGCGATGACCCGCGAGCCAGGAGACCTGCCGGCGTCTGGTCGCTCTTGCTTTGGTCCAGGGGATGGCCGGGGCACGGTGAACGCCGTCTGAGCGACGAACCCATGTGGCTGGGGCCGCATCGGTGCGCGCTGACGGGCTCCATGCGCCTGCTCGTCGCCGCGCATCGACCGTTCGTTCGCGTCCGGCACGCCCCCGCCGAGATATCGCTCAGGTGCAGCGGGGGTAGACATGGCCATCATCAGGCTCGGCGATGCCGATCGCCCCTTCGCGCATGAATCCCATGGCGCTTGAAGGAGAAGAAGCGTGAGCAAGATCCCGACCACCGTCATCACAGGCTTTCTGGGGGCGGGCAAGACGACGTTGATCCGGCATTTGCTGCACAATGCCAAGGGTCGCAGGCTGGCGCTGATCGTCAACGAGTTCGGCGATGTTGGCGTCGACGGCGCGCTGCTGCGCGGATGCAATGACGACGCCTGCCCGGAAGACGATATCGTCGAACTGGCCAATGGCTGCATCTGCTGCACCGTGGCCGACGATTTCCTGCCGACCATGCTCAAGCTGCTCGACCGCGCCAATCCGCCAGACCATATCATCATCGAAACGTCCGGTCTGGCGCTGCCCAAGCCGCTGGTGAAGGCGTTCCAGTGGCCCGACATCCGCACCCGCGCGACCGTGGATGGCGTCGTGGCGCTGATCGATGCGGATGCGGTCGCCGCCGGGCGCTTCGCCACCGACGAAGCCGCGCTGGCGCTGGCGCGGGCGGCCGACCCCTCGCTCGACCATGACAGTCCGCTGGAGGAACTATACGAAGACCAGCTCGCCTGCGCGGACCTCGTCATCCTCAACAAGGCCGACATGGTCGATGCTGATGCGCTGACCCGGATCGAGGGCGACATAGGCAAGGATATCCGTAGTGGGGTGAAGATCGTGCGGACCGATCATGGCGCGATCGATGCCGGCGTCGTGCTCGGCCTGTTCGCCAAAGTCGAAGAGGATATCGATGCGCGACCCTCGCACCATGACGGCGACCCCGATCATGACCATGACGATTTCGACAGCTTCGTCGTCACCGGCGGCGAGATTACGGGCGTGGATGCGCTGGTGCAGGCCATGGCCCCGTTGATCGAGGCGCATGATGTCCTGCGCATCAAGGGCATGGTCGCCATCGCCGATCGCCCGGCGCGCCTGGTGGTCCAGGCGGTCGGTCCCCGCATCCAGCATTATTTCGACCGCGCCTGGAAGGCGGAGGAGTCGCGCCTGTCACAACTGGTGGTGATCGGGCAGAAGGGGCTGGATCAGGCCGCCATCGACAGCGCCCTTCGCGCGGCCTTCGCCTGATGCATTTGCTGGCCGCTACGCCGGGAACCGTTTCCAACGGCGACGAGGCGATCGACCTCGATCAATCGCCGGGCGAGATCGTGTTCCTGACCGTGGCGGACAGCGAGCTGGCCTGTTTCGCCCAGGCGGCGGCCCTGCTGGGTGAGGATGCGCCGTCGATCCGGTTGGTCAACCTGCTGCAGCTCAAACATCCCTATTCGGTCGACCTCTACGTCGAAAAGGTGATCGCCCATGCGCGTTTCGTGTGCATCGTACTGCTGGGGGGCAAGAGCTATTGGCCCTATGGCGTCGATGAAATCGCGCGGGTTGCGCGGGAAAAGGGCATCGCCTTTGCAGCGATCGCCGATGGCCGGGAACCCGACCCGTCGTTGGACGCCGCCGCGACGCTGCCGAAGGCGATCAGCGAGCGGCTCCGTGACTATCTGCGGCAGGGCGGCGTCGCCAATGCGGTCAGCTTCCTGCGCCATGCCGCGCGGCTGATCGGTGCGGATGTAGGCGTGCCGGACGATCCCGTGCCGATCGCGGACGCCGGCTTCTATCTGGCCGGCATGAAGCGGCCGACGTTGGATGATGTGCGGACAGGATGGCGCGCGGGACAGCCCGTCGCGCTCCTCTGCTTCTATCGCGCGCTAATGATCGCCGGTACGCTCGATGCCGTCGAAGCGCTGGTCGCCGCGCTGAAGGGACGCGGGCTGAACGTCGTCGCCGTTCATGTGCGGGCGCTGCGCGAACCCTTCGCGATCGACTGGCTGCACGGGCTGATCGGCGCGATCCGGCCCGATATCATCCTGAACGCCACGTCCTTCGCCGCCTCCTCGCCCGGCGACAGGCGAACGCCGGCCGTCCTCGAAGCAGCGGATTGTCCGATCCTGCAGACCGTGTTCGCGGGCGTCGAGCAGGCCAACTGGGCCGACAGTCCGCGTGGCCTTGGTCCTCGCGACCTGGCGATGAACGTCGCTCTGCCGGAAATAGACGGGCGCCTGTTCACCCGCGCCGTCGCCTTCAAGGCGGCCGAGCGTTTCGATGCCCGGACCCAATGCGGCATTGTGGCGCCGCGCGTCTCGCCCGATCGCGTTGCCTTCGTCGCCGATCTTGCCGCCAATTGGGCGGCATTGCGGCGAACGCCCGCCTCGGATCGGCGCGTTGCGCTCATTCTCGCCAACTATCCCAATCGCGACGGTCGGCTAGGCAATGGCGTCGGCCTCGACACGCCCGCCAGCGCGGCCGCCATTCTCTCTACCCTGGGTGAAGCGGGCTATCATGTCGGCGATGCTCCTGTTGACGGCGCGGGACTGATGGCGATCCTGCTGGGCGGCGTCACCAACGCCCGTGCGTCGCTGGATCGCCTGCCGGAAATCCGCCTGCCGATCGGCGATTACCGCCTGCGGTTCGACGCGCTGCCAGCAGCGGTGCGCGAGGCGGTGATGGCGCGATGGGGCGTCCCTGTGGACGATCCTTTCGTGCGTGACGGCGCCTTTCATCTGCCCGCCCATCGCTTCGGCCATATCGTCGTCGCGGTCCAGCCGGCGCGCGGTTACAATATCGATCCCAAGACCAGCTATCACGACCCGGCTTTGGTCCCGTCCCACGCCTATCTGGCCTTCCACTTCTGGTTGAACCATGATTTCGGCGCGCAGGCGGTCATCCATGTCGGCAAGCATGGCAATCTGGAATGGCTGCCGGGCAAGGCGCTGGCCCTGTCCGACAGCTGTTTCCCGGAAATCTGTGCGGGGCCGGTGCCGCAACTCTATCCTTTCATCGTCAACGATCCGGGCGAGGGGACGCAGGCGAAGCGGCGCATCGGCGCGGCGATCATCGATCATCTCACCCCGCCGCTGACGCGCGCGGAAAGCTATGGCCCGTTGAAGGCGCTCGAAGCGCTGGTCGATGAATATTATCTCGCAGCCGGCATGGACCCGCGCCGCATCCAGCATCTGAAAGCCGAAATTCTCGATCTCGCCCGGTCGCAAGGACTGGACGCTGATGCCGGGGCCGTCGGGGATGGCGACGACGCGCTCGCGGCTCTCGACAATTATTTGTGCGAATTGAAGGAGATGCAGATACGCGACGGGCTGCACATCTTCACCCGGTCGCCGACTGGCCGATTGCGCACCGACCTGCTCATCGCTCTGTCGCGCACCCCGCGCGGCTATGACGACGCGGGCCAGGCATCCTTGCTCCGCGCTATGGCCGACGATTTGGACCTTGGCTTCGATCCGCTCGATTGCCGGATGGGCGACGGCTGGACCGGCCCCCGACCGGCCGTGCTGGCAGCGGTGAGCGATGCGCCCTGGCGCAGCCATGGCGACACGATCGAACGGCTCGAACTGCTGGCCGTCGCGCTGGTCGAGGGTGCGACAGCGCCCGGCCCGGCGTCGCAGACCGTTATGCGTTCGCTGCTGGGCGATCTCGCCGGCCGCGTGGACCGTTGCGGCCCCGCCGAAAAGGCTGCGCTGCTGGCTGGCCTGGACGGGCGTTTCCTGCTGCCCGGCCCCTCCGGCGCGCCCACGCGCGGGCGCCCCGACGTGCTGCCGACCGGCCGCAACTTCTATTCGGTCGACACCCGGTCCGTGCCAACCGCCACCGCTTGGGAGCTTGGCCGCCGCTCCGCTCAACTAATGGTGGACGATTATCTCCAGCGCGAGGGCGAATATCCAAGGGCCATGGCGTTGTCCGCGTGGGGTACGGCCAATATGCGCACTGGCGGGGACGACATCGCCCAGGCGTTGGCGCTGATGGGCGTGCGACCGCGCTGGGACTGGACGTCGGGCCGCGTGATCGGTTTTGAGGTGATGAAGATCGCCGAACTCAACCGCCCGCGCGTCGATGTCACCTTCCGCGTCTCCGGCTTCTTCCGCGATGCTTTCCCCGAACAGATCGACCTGCTCGATTCCGCCGCGCGCGCCGTGATGGCGCTGGACGAGCCGGACGAGGACAATCCCGCCGCCGCCCGCCATCGCCGTGAGACGGCGCAACTGATCGACGCCGGCCATGACGTGAAGGCGGCCGCCCTGCGCGCGGGCTTTCGCGTGTTCGGATCGAAGCCGGGTGCCTATGGCGCGGGCCTTCAGGCGATGATCGACGAGAAAATCTGGCACGACCGCGCCGATCTCGCCAACGTCTATCTCGACTGGGGCGGCTATGCCTATGGGGCAGGGGTGGAGGGCGACGCCGCGCGCGACCTGTTCGCCACGCGCCTGGCGCAAGCCGACGCCGTCGTTCAGAACCAGGACAATCGCGAGCATGACCTGCTCGACAGCGACGATTATTACCAGTTCGAGGGCGGCGTCGCGTCCGCCGTCGAGCATCTGTCGGGCAAGCGGCCGCGCGCTTATCATAACGACCATAGCCGCCCCGAACGCCCTGTCGTTCGCACGCTGGAGGACGAGATCGGCCGGGTGGTCCGCGCCCGCGTCACCAATCCCAAATGGATCGCGGGCGTGATGCGCCACGGGTACAAGGGCGCGTTCGAGATCGCCGCGTCGGTCGACTATCTGTTCGCCTTCGCCGCCACGACACATGCCGTGCGCGATCATCATTTCGACGCAGTCCATGCCGCCTTCATCGAGGATGAAGCCGTGCGTGCCTTCCTGGCGGAGGCCAATCCGGCCGCGCTGCGCGAAACTGCGGCGCGCCTGGCCGAAGCGCTGGAGCGCGGCATGTGGAAACCCAGATCGAACAGCGCGGGCCTGTTGCTCGCCCAGCTTGCAGGAGGATGACGATGGCCGAACGGACCGACGAACAACATGCGCAGAAGATGAAGAAGAAGCAGGCCGCGCACGACCGGATCGTCGCGGGCAAGACGGTCGAAAAGGGCCTGCTGATCGTCCACACCGGCAAGGGGAAGGGCAAGACGACCGCGGCGCTGGGCATGGTGGTGCGCGCCATCGGCCATGGCAAGAAGGTCGGCGTGGTCCAGTTCGTGAAGGGGGCGATGGAAACGGGCGAGAAGGCCGTGTTCGATCGTTTCCCAGATCAGGTCGAATTCATGGCCATGGGCGACGGCTTCACCTGGGATACGCAGAACCGGGCGCAAGACATTGCTTCGGCAGGCAAAGCCTGGGATCAGGTCAAGCGCATGATCGCCGACCCAGCCTATCATCTGGTGCTGGCCGACGAACTCAATATCGTCCTGCGCTACGATTATCTCCCCCTCGACGAGGTGCTGGCGGTTCTTAAGGCCAGGCCGGAGATGAAGCATGTCATCGTCACCGGCCGCAACGCGCCCGAAGCGCTGGTCGAAGCCGCGGATCTGGCGACGGAGATGACGCTGGTGAAGCACCCGTTCCGCGAACAGGGCGTCAAGGCGCAGCCCGGCATCGAATTTTAGGGGCGATGGTCGATCTGGTTCACCAGGCTGCGGGCGGCATCGACATAGGCCGGGCCGCCACAGACGGTCCATGCCTGGGGCAGGCGCAGCCGCTTGATGTCTTTCAACAGCGGATGCCGCAGCATCTCCGTGCCCTGATCCACCACCCGTTCGGAACCGCTTTCGATCAGCAAATAGTCCGGCTGGGCAACCATCAACTCTTCGAGGGTGAGTTGCGACAGGACCGGCTTGCCGAGCTTTCCGGCCAGGTTGACCAGACCCGCGCGGGTCATCAGGTCGTCGATCAGCGTGCCCGTTCCGGTCAGGAAACCGCGCCGCTGATAGTAAGCGGCGATGCCGGCCGGGCGCGGCCGAGCGATGGCGGCAAGATCCCGGTCCATCCGGGCGATCAGCGCCTCGCCGCGATCGACATGGCCAATGGCCTTGGCGACGGCGCGGATTTGCGTGACGATGCCGGCATAACTACCAGCCGGTTTGAGATCGAGGGTGTGATAATGCGCGCCCGACAGCGCCGCCATCATGCCGGTGCGGCGGGCCGGCGCGCCTATCACCAGATCGGGATCGATCGCCAGCACCTCCTCCGCCGACCCCCTCAATATGGGCAGGCCGCGCGTCTGCGCCGCCGCTGCGGACATGGCCGCATTGTTCGCATTCCGGGTCAGGCCGGCAATCTGCGTCCGATCGGCCAGCGCAAGCAGATATTGGTCGGCGCACAGGTTCAACGACACGATCCGCCGCGGCGGGGCGCTGCGGCCGGTCTGCGATGCGGGCGCCGAACCAGCCAGGAGGCCGCCCGCCACCCATGCGAACAGGCGCGCCGTCAGCCGGGCGGATGGCCATTTCGTCAATCTGCATAACATGCCCACCCCATGACCCACACGACCCCGGTACACAAGCGTGACGGGGACCACCGATCCAATGCGAGGTGCCATTTCCCATGTCCTACCCATCACACGCACGGCGGCGCACCTTATTGCTCATCCTTCTGGTCGTGACGATCCTGGCGGGCGTCGCCTCTCTGGGGGTGGGATCGGCCGCCATCGATCCGGCGCGGTTGCTGGCGGCGGCGACCGGCCATGGCGACCCAATCGCAACGGCCATCCTGTTCACGCTGCGACTGCCGCGCGTCCTGCTCGGCCTGGCGGTGGGCGGCATGTTGGGCCTGGCCGGCGCTGCGTTACAGGGCTATCTGCGCAACCCGCTGGCGGAACCGTCGGTATTGGGGGCATCCAGCGCCGCGGCGCTGGGAGCCGTCAGCGCGCTGTATTTCGGGCTGTCCGAGCGCCATATCCTATTCCTGCCGGTGCTGGCGATCGCGGCCGGGCTTCTCGCGCTGTTGCTGCTCTTTGCGCTGGCGGGACGCGCCGAAAGCCCGCTCAGCCTCATTCTCGCCGGCATCGCGATCTCCGCCTTGGCGAGCGCCGGCATCAGCCTGGCCCTCAACCTGTCCGAAAACCCCTTTGCCGCCATGGAGATCACCGCCTGGCTGCTAGGATCGATCGAAAACAGGTCGATCGAACATGTCTGGATCGCCTTGCCCTGTATCGGATGCGGCGCGGCGCTTCTCCTGCTCGACGCGCGCGCTCTCGATGCCCTGACGCTGGGGGAGGAAGGCGCGCAGGCGCTGGGCGTCACCCTGCGGCGGACGCGGCTGCGGCTGCTGCTGGGGATCGGCATCGGCGTCGGCGGCGCGGTGGCGGTCGCCGGCTCGATCGGCTTCGTCGGGTTGATCGTTCCGCATCTGGTGCGTCCGCTGACGGATCGCAGCCCCTCGTCGATCCTGCTGCCCTCGCTGCTGGCCGGCGCGGCGCTACTGACGCTGGCTGACATCGCGGTGCGGCTGATCCCGACCTATAACGAACTAAAGCTCGGCGTCATCACCGCGTTCCTGGGCGTTCCTGTCTTCCTGCTACATCTGCTGCGGGAGCGGCGGCTATGGTGATGCCACCGGCCGCATATGCCGACCGAGTCCGTCCGACGGTCTATCCCGCTTCCATCAGAATGGCGGGTTGTCGTCACGCTTATGGGCGATTTGCAGGCGAATCATTTTATTCGTCTATATTCAAAAGGATATTCGTATATCTTCTCATAAATTTATATGGGTTGGGTCAAGCCGCGCTCATGTCAATGTTCTCGCTAAATAGAGAAGTCACTATCTGTGCCATATAGAAATGTCCCACCTGTGAGTACAGCAGGGGCTGCGTGGAGCCATCGACACAGCGCAGCGCAGCCCCTGCTGATGCGCTGACCTGGGGGTAGTAGACCCATGGACCCACTGCGTTAGCAGTGGGCACGGTCATGTCCTCTGTACGAAGGCGAGCGTGCCGCGTTCGCGCAACGCCTCATCACTGAGCCGGGGACCACGCTTGAGCTTCGAGCCACCCAGTGTGCGCCGATCGATCTTTGGTGGCGGGTCTGGTTCGGGGAAAATATGCATAGGCTGGTCACGGCGGGCAGGGGCGTCGTTGTTGCGCTTGCGGTGATGCGGCATCATCGCCTGCATTTGTCTGGCCAGCAGCAAGGCTGCGTCCAGATGCTTGTTCTCTACAATCGCAGGTTGATTGACCTGCCGCATCTTGTCGAACTGGCGATAAGGCAGCACATGGCCCTCATGCTCGATCTCCAGTCGGCCGTCGGGATATTCGCAGACCGTGACCCGCTTGCGCGCCAGTTTTTGGCTGACATCGTTCGGCTCCAGAATGAACATCGCTTTGTTGTAATGCAGCGTCAGTGCCGCCGTCACCGTCCGCTGCTCACGCCAGACCATGATCGAACGCAGATCGTCATGCAGGGCGAGGGGGCGGTGCAGATCGCGAGCATCGAAGGCGGGGCGGGCGAACCGCTCGTTGTGCCGGGCCATATAGCTGTCGAGAAAGGCGTTGGCGTCCTCGATCGATGAAATGCCTTCCAGGCGCATCGCTTTGACCAGGCGATCCTGCAAGGTGGCGTTGGCCCGTTCGACCCGGCCCTTGGCCTGCGGCGAGTTGGCGCAGATGATCTCGATGTTCAACGCATCCAGCGCCCGCCCGAAATGGGTCATGCCATCGCCATTGGCTGTGGGCCTCGGATTGCGGAAGACAGTGTGTTTGTCGGAATAGAAGGCCACAGGCTTGCCGTGCTGTTCGATATACTCGCGCGTCGCTTCCATATAGGCGAAGGTGCTCTCGCTCTCGACCATCTTGAGATGCATCAGCTCGCTGGTCGCGTCATCGATATAGACGAGCAGGGTGCATTGCGGCCCGCGATCCTCAAACCACCAATGCTTCGAGCCGTCGATCTGGATCAGTTCACCCCGACAGTCCCGCCGATAACGCGGTTGATACGGGCGAGGGCGACGGGCATCGCGATCTTTCCAGAGCCCCGCTTTTATCATGAATTGGCGTAGCGTCTCGGAGGCTAGGTGGATATCGTGCCGCTCCGCCAGATACTCGCGGGCCAGGGTTGGCCCGAAATCATGATAATGCTCGCGCACGATCGCGACGACGCGCTCGCGGAAATTGTCATCATACCGTCGGTTGCTTGGCCGGCCACGCTTACACGAGACCAATCCTTCGGGACCAGCTGCATGTAATCGTGACAGCAGCCGAAATATCTGCCTTCGGCAAAGGCCCAATAGCGCTGACGCATCCTCAACACGCAGTTCGCCGCGCTCGACCCGCAGCAGCGTATCGTAACGGGAAAGCTCGCCGTGGCTCATGCCAATCACCATCATAAGCGCCAACTCCTGAATCAGGAGATGACCATGCCACCGATGAGCCGCGTGGTGACGTCGAGAGTGACATCTCTAACTAGCGGAGGGGTGACATTTCTATCTAGCGCTTACAGTCAATGTTCTCGCTAAATAGAGAAGTCACTATCTGTGCCATATAGAAATGTCCCACCTGTGAGTACAGCAGGGGCTGCGTGGAGCCATCGACACAGCGCAGCGCAGCCCCTGCTGATGCGCTGACCTGGGGGTAGTAGACCCATGGACCCACTGCGTTAGCAGTGGGCACGGTCATGTCCTCTGTACGAAGGCGAGCGTGCCGCGTTCGCGCAACGCCTCATCACTGAGCCGGGGACCACGCTTGAGCTTCGAGCCACCCAGTGTGCGCCGATCGATCTTTGGTGGCGGGTCTGGTTCGGGGAAAATATGCATAGGCTGGTCACGGCGGGCAGGGGCGTCGTTGTTGCGCTTGCGGTGATGCGGCATCATCGCCTGCATTTGTCTGGCCAGCAGCAAGGCTGCGTCCAGATGCTTGTTCTCTACAATCGCAGGTTGATTGACCTGCCGCATCTTGTCGAACTGGCGATAAGGCAGCACATGGCCCTCATGCTCGATCTCCAGTCGGCCGTCGGGATATTCGCAGACCGTGACCCGCTTGCGCGCCAGTTTTTGGCTGACATCGTTCGGCTCCAGAATGAACATCGCTTTGTTGTAATGCAGCGTCAGTGCCGCCGTCACCGTCCGCTGCTCACGCCAGACCATGATCGAACGCAGATCGTCATGCAGGGCGAGGGGGCGGTGCAGATCGCGAGCATCGAAGGCGGGGCGGGCGAACCGCTCGTTGTGCCGGGCCATATAGCTGTCGAGAAAGGCGTTGGCGTCCTCGATCGATGAAATGCCTTCCAGGCGCATCGCTTTGACCAGGCGATCCTGCAAGGTGGCGTTGGCCCGTTCGACCCGGCCCTTGGCCTGCGGCGAGTTGGCGCAGATGATCTCGATGTTCAACGCATCCAGCGCCCGCCCGAAATGGGTCATGCCATCGCCATTGGCTGTGGGCCTCGGATTGCGGAAGACAGTGTGTTTGTCGGAATAGAAGGCCACAGGCTTGCCGTGCTGTTCGATATACTCGCGCGTCGCTTCCATATAGGCGAAGGTGCTCTCGCTCTCGACCATCTTGAGATGCATCAGCTCGCTGGTCGCGTCATCGATATAGACGAGCAGGGTGCATTGCGGCCCGCGATCCTCAAACCACCAATGCTTCGAGCCGTCGATCTGGATCAGTTCACCCCGACAGTCCCGCCGATAACGCGGTTGATACGGGCGAGGGCGACGGGCATCGCGATCTTTCCAGAGCCCCGCTTTTATCATGAATTGGCGTAGCGTCTCGGAGGCTAGGTGGATATCGTGCCGCTCCGCCAGATACTCGCGGGCCAGGGTTGGCCCGAAATCATGATAATGCTCGCGCACGATCGCGACGACGCGCTCGCGGAAATTGTCATCATACCGTCGGTTGCTTGGCCGGCCACGCTTACACGAGACCAATCCTTCGGGACCAGCTGCATGTAATCGTGACAGCAGCCGAAATATCTGCCTTCGGCAAAGGCCCAATAGCGCTGACGCATCCTCAACACGCAGTTCGCCGCGCTCGACCCGCAGCAGCGTATCGTAACGGGAAAGCTCGCCGTGGCTCATGCCAATCACCATCATAAGCGCCAACTCCTGAATCAGGAGATGACCATGCCACCGATGAGCCGCGTGGTGACGTCGAGAGTGACATCTCTAACTAGCGGAGGGGTGACATTTCTATCTAGCGCTTACAGTCAATATATACGATAATATATCTTATGTTAAATTTGATAAATTTATGCGATCGCGTGATACTGTCCAACTCGCTGTCCCATCGGCGCGATCAGGCGATCGCCAAGACGCTGCTCAGGATGATCCGCACCAGTTCGGCCTGGCCCCGCGCCCCCATTTTGGCGTAGATTTTCTTTGAATAGTTGCGCGCCGTCTCAACCGTCAGATGGAGATTGGCAGCGGCCTGCGCGATGGGAATCCCCTGGCCCATTTCCCAGGCGAGTCGCGCCTCGCTGGGCAATAGCCCGAACAGGTCGACCAACTGCTCGCACCGATCCGCCTGCGACGATCGGTCGCCGCTCAGATAGACGATGGCCACCGGCGTCCCGCCCGCCGCCACCGACTGTCCGCGAAATGGCGCGACCAGCATGTCCATCCACGGATCGCGGCTCAGATTGATCGCGCGCGGCCGCGCCTCCGCATCCTGCGCGAACATCTTGACCAGCGCCGTTAATTCGCGGTCCAGCCCCGGCGATGTCGGGGTCAGCCGGTCATAGCGCCCGCGCCGCAGGATAGTGTTGCGCTGGAACAGCTGTTCGACATGGGGCGTCATGTCCAAGATGCGGCATTGGAAATCCAGCGTCAGCCAGCCGAAATTCAGCCGCCCAAAGGCTTCTGACGTCAGGGTCGATCGCAACTTCTCCCGCTCCAGCGCCACAAAGCCGCGCAATGCCGTGCGCAGATGCGGGGCGAGCGCGGTCAGCAACGCCGTGGCCGATGACGATATGCGCGTGCTCGCGCAGCTCAGCCAGGCATCCACCCCGCTGCTCTCCGTCACCCGCACGGATCTTATGTCATCCACGCCCATGCCATGCAGGAAATCGCTCCGATAGGATTGCAACGCGGCATTGTCCGGCGGGATCAGTTCGGCGAGCGAATAAACCCGCCCTTCCCGCATGTTGCGATGAGCCAGCGGATCGTGCACATATTTCTCGGCGAACAGCCGGCCCAGATGTGGCGGCGCCGCAGGGCCGGCATATAGCTCGACAATATTCTTCTCATCGATCGGACGAAAGGCCAGGCTGACATAGCGGACCTGCATCCGGCTGCGCAGCCGGTCGAGAAAATCGTGCCAAAGCGGCTGCTGGAACATGCCCTCGCTCAGGCTGACCAGCAGGCCGGAATCATCCAATCGCATGAGCTGGTCATATACCCTCCCATTTGGGAGGTCCAATGATAGTTGCTTGCTGCCAAGGTCGCTCGCAAGAAGATTGCGAGGATCCATGGCGGACGTGAAGACCCTGACTCATCTGGAGCGGCTCGAAGCCGAAAGCATCCATATCCTGCGGGAGGTGGTGGCTGAGGCCGAAAAGCCGGTAATGCTTTATTCCGTCGGCAAGGACTCGGCGGTGATGCTGCATCTGGCGCGCAAGGCTTTCTATCCCTCGCCGCCGCCCTTCCCGCTCCTGCATGTCGACACGACCTGGAAATTTCAGGAAATGTACAAGCTGCGCGACCGGATGGCGCAGGAAAGCGGCATGGAATTGCTGGTCTATCATAATCAGGAAGCGATGGACCGGGGGATCAACCCGTTCGACCATGGCGCGCTGCATACCGACATGTGGAAGACGGAAGGGTTGAAGCAGGCGCTCAACCTCCATGGCTTCGACGCGGCGTTCGGCGGCGCGCGGCGCGACGAAGAAAAGAGCCGGGCGAAGGAGCGCATCTTCTCCTTCCGCACCGCGTCCCATGGCTGGGACCCCAAGAATCAGCGGCCCGAATTGTGGAACCTCTACAACGCCCGCAAGCACAAGGGCGAAAGCATCCGCGTCTTCCCGATCAGCAACTGGACCGAGTTGGATATCTGGCAATATATCCATTTGAACAATGTGCCGATCGTGCCGCTCTATTTCGCGGACATCCGCCCGACGGTGGAGCGGGACGGCATGTTGCTGATGGTCGATGACGATCGTTTCCCCCTGATGCCGGGCGAAACGCCGGTCATGCGCTCGATCCGCTTCCGCACGCTGGGCTGCTATCCGCTGACCGGCGCGGTCGAAAGCACCGCCAAGACGCTTCCGCAAGTGATCCAGGAAACGCTTCTGACGACCACGTCGGAACGGCAGGGCCGCGCTATCGACAAGGATGCGGGCGGCGCCGGCATGGAGAAGAAGAAGCAGGAAGGGTATTTTTGACGCGCCACGGAATGCGCAGCATTCCGAAGCGTCAACCCCGGCTAAGGCCGGGGTATTGTGCCACCGGGCACCGCCTTCGCCCAGATCATAGCGATCCCAGCTTTCGCTGGGATGACGGGATGAACATATGACCGACCCCATCTACAAGACCGACGCGCTCATCGCTGAAGATATCGATCAATATCTCAAGGTCCATGAGCATAAGACGATGCTGCGCTTCATCACCTGCGGGTCGGTGGATGACGGCAAATCGACGCTGATCGGCCGGCTGCTCTACGACAGCAAGATGATCTTCGAGGATCAACTCGAAGCGCTTCAGGCCGACAGCAAGAAGGTCGGCACCCAGGGGCAGGAGATCGACTTCGCCCTCCTCGTCGATGGCCTCGCCGCCGAGCGCGAACAGGGCATCACCATCGACGTCGCCTATCGTTTCTTCGCCACCGAAAAGCGCAAGTTCATCGTCGCCGACACCCCCGGCCACGAACAATATACCCGCAACATGGTGACCGGCGCATCGACCGCGGACCTGGCCGTCATCCTGATCGACGCACGCAAGGGCATCCTGACGCAAACCCGGCGCCACAGCTATCTCGCCCACCTGATCGGCATCCGCAACATCGTGCTGGCCGTGAACAAGATGGACCTGGTCGGCTATGATCAGGCCGTGTTCGACGGCATCGTCAAGGATTATGCCGCGTTCGCCCGCTCGATCGGCATCACCGCCTTCACGCCGATGCCGATTTCCGGGTTCAAGGGCGACAATATCACCGGCCTCAGCCCCAATACGCCCTGGTATAGAGGCCCGGCGCTGATCGAGCATCTGGAGACGGTCGATGTCAACAGCGCGGCCGACGCTGACAAGCCGTTCCGCATGGCGGTCCAGTGGGTCAACCGCCCCAATCTGGATTTTCGCGGCTTTTCCGGCCAGATCGCGACCGGATCGGTGCGCCCCGGCGACGCCATCCGCGTGCTGCCCTCCGGCAAGACCAGCACCATCACCCGCATCGTAACCCTCAATGGCGATCTCGAAGAAGCTGTCGCCGGCCAGTCGGTCACGCTCTGCTTCGCCGACGAGGTCGATTGTTCGCGCGGCGACGTGATCGCGGCGTCCGACAGCCCGCCCCAGGTCGCCGACCAGTTCGAAGCGACGATCGTATGGATGGCGGACGAGGAAATGCTGCCGGGCCGCTCCTACTGGCTCAAAATCGGCGCCCAAACGGTCACCGCCACAGTGCAACAGCCCAAATATCAGGTCAACGTCAACACGATGGAGCAACTGGCGGCCAAGACGCTGGAGTTGAACGCCATCGGCGTCGCGAACCTGTCGACCGATCGGCAGGTCGTGTTCGAACCCTATGCCGACAACCGGACGCTGGGCGGTTTCATCCTGATCGACAAGATCACCAACGCCACGGTGGCCGCGGGGATGCTGCACTTCAGCCTACGCCGCGCCCAGAATGTCCATTGGCAGGCGACCGACGTCAGCCGCGATTTTCATGCGGGCCTCAAGAATCAGAAGCCAGCCGTGCTCTGGTTCACCGGGCTTTCAGGCGCAGGCAAATCGACCATCGCCAATCTGGTCGAAAAGCGGCTGGCGCGGATGAACCGCCATACCTTCCTGCTGGACGGCGACAATGTCCGCCATGGCCTGAACAAGGATCTGGGCTTCACCGACGCCGACCGGGTGGAAAATATCCGCCGCGTGGGCGAGGTCGCCAAGCTGATGACCGATGCGGGCCTGATCGTCATCACCGCCTTCATCTCCCCCTTCCGGGCCGAACGCGACATGGTGCGGCAGATGATGCAGCCGGGCGAGTTCATCGAGGTGCATATCGACACCTCGCTGGCCGATGCCGAAGCGCGCGACGTCAAGGGCCTCTACAAGAAGGCGCGAGCGGGCCAGCTCAAGAATTTCACCGGCATCGACAGCCCCTATGAAGCGCCCGAAGATCCGGAGATCCGGATCGACACGGCGGACATGACTGCGGAGGAAGCGGCCGAGGCGATCGTCGCGCGGCTGATCCCATGAGCACCGCCCCCAATAGTGCGATGTCGGACGCCAAGCTGGCCGCCTATCTCGCCGAGATAGCGGGACGGCTGCTGCTCGACGTCCGGGCGTCCGGCCTGTTCAGCCCCAAGGCGCTGGGCAAGGCCGGGGACCAGACCGCCAACCAGTTCCTCTGCCACGCCCTGCGCGAACAGCGGCCCGACGACGGGCTGTTGTCCGAAGAGGAAAAGGATAATGAAGATCGCCTGGCCAAAAGCCGGGTGTGGATCGTCGATCCGGTCGATGGCACCCGCGAATATGGCGAGGAGCGAGCCGACTGGGCGGTGCATGTGGGTATGGCGATCGACGGCCAGCCGGTGATCGGCGCGGTTGCGCTGCCGGGGCTGGATGGCGGTATGGTGCTGAGGTCCGACGAACCCGTCCCTTTGCCCCTCGCGCCGGACCGGCTGCGCATGGTTGTCAGCCGCACCCGTCCGGCGGCCGAAGCGATCGAAGTGGCCGCACATCTCGGCGCGGAACTGGTGCCGATGGGATCGGCGGGGGCCAAGGCGATGGCGATCATCCTGGGTCAGGCCGACATCTACCTGCACAGCGGCGGCCAATATGAATGGGACAGCATGGCCCCGGTCGCGGTCGCGCGCGCCCATGGCCTCCATTGTTCGCGCATTGACGGCGCGCCGCTCGTCTACAACCAGGCTGACGTATATCTGCCCGACCTGCTGATCTGTCGGCCCGAACATGCCGAAACGGTGTTGGGGCATGTCGCCCGTTTCAAACAGGATGCGATCAAAAGCTGAAAGTTGCAGGTGATCGCGCGATCAGAGCTGATCGCGCAGGGTCCGCATCACCTCGTCCAGGAAATCGACCACCGCCCGGACACGCGGCAATCCCTCCAGGTCGGCGTGCATCACCAGCCAGTAGCTGCGCCGCGCCGCCATCTCCGCCGGCAGGATTTGGATCAGCCGATCGTCCTGCGCCGACGCGAAGACATGGAGCATGCCCAGCCCCATGCCGGCCGCGACCGCTGCATGTTGGGCCGCGCTCGAACTGGCGCGAAAGCGGATTTGCGCGCCGGGCAGCAATTCGTCGAGCGCGATCATTTCGGGAAATCCGGCCAGATCGTCGATATAGGATACAAAGCCGTGTCGGGCGAGGTCGGCGCGACTTTCCGGCATTCCCTCTCGCTCCAGATAGTCGCGCGAACCGTAGAGAGCGAGGCGATAATCCACCAATTTGCGCGTCACCAGCCGTCCCTTGGGCGGCGGATTGAGCATCACCGCAATGTCCGCCTCCCGCTTGGAGAGACTCGCCGCGCGGCTTTCCGACGCCAGTTCCAGCGTCAGCCGGGGGTGGCGCGCGCGTAACGTCGCGACATGGGGTGCCACCAGATGCGCGGCGCAGGCTTCGGGCGTCGCCAGCCGCACTATGCCTTCGACATCGCGGTCGCGCCCCTCTACGCTGCTGATCGCCGCCAGCAACTCGCTCTCGATCCGTTCGGCATGGCCGACCAGCGCGAAGGCGGCGGGCGTGGGCATCACCCCGCGAGGCGATCGATCAAACAGCCGCGCGCCCAGCGTGCGCTCCATATTGGTCATGCGCCGGGCGACCGTACTATGGTCCACGCCGATACGGCGCGCGGCGGCCAACATATTGCCTTCACGCATCACGGCCAGGAACAGGCGCAGTTCGTCGGAATTAAGCATAGGTAAATTCGCACAACCATTGTGTTAATGGGCTTGTATATCTGCAAAGCCGGTGGGTCTATAGCGCTGTCATTGCATCGTCTGGAGAGGATCAAAAATCATGCGTTCCATCAGCCATTTCATTCACGGGGAAAGCGTGTCCTTCCCCGGCGCGCGCCTCTCGGACGTGTTGGACCCGTCCACCGGCGCGGTGCAGGCGCAGGTCGGCCTGGCTACGCCATCGCAGCTGCAAAAGGCGATGGATTCCGCGCTGTCGGCGCAACCGGACTGGGCTGCAACCAATCCGCAGCGCCGCGCCCGCGTAATGTTTCGCTTCAAAGAGCTGATCGAGGCTAATCTGGACGATATGGCGCGGATGCTGTCATCCGAACATGGCAAAGTTATCGCCGACGCCAGAGGCGATATTCAGCGTGGGCTGGAAGTGGTGGAGTTCGCCTGCGGCATCCCGCATCTGCTGAAGGGCGATTATACCGAAGGCGCCGGGCCCGGCATCGACGTCTATTCGATCCGTCAGCCCCTGGGTATCGTCGCGGGCATCACTCCATTCAACTTTCCTGCCATGATTCCGCTGTGGATGAGCGCGATGGCGATCGCCTGCGGCAATGCGTTCATCCTCAAGCCATCCGAGCGCGATCCGTCGGTGCCGGTCCGACTGGCTGAACTGGCTCTGGAGGCAGGCCTGCCCGCGGGCATCCTGAACGTCGTCCATGGCGACAAGGAAATCGTCGACGCCATCCTCGACCACCCCGACATAAAGGCGGTCAGCTTCGTCGGGTCGTCTGACATCGCCAATTATGTCTATCAGCGCGCCGCCGCCAACGGCAAGCGCGCCCAGTGCATGGGTGGCGCGAAAAACCATGGCATCATCCTGCCCGATGCGGACATGGACCAGGCGGTCGCCGACATCGTTGGCGCGGCCTATGGTTCGGCGGGCGAGCGCTGCATGGCGCTGCCGGTCGTGACCCCGGTGGGCGAAGCGACGGCTGAAATCTTCCGCACCAAGCTGATTGCTGCGATCGAGACGCTGCGCCCTGGCATCCCCAGCGATCCCGACGCGCAATATGGCCCGCTTGTCACTGGCCAGCATAAGGCGCGGGTGGAGAGCTACATCCAGATGGCGGCCGATGAAGGCGCGGAAATCGTGGTGGATGGCCGCGGCTTCCAGCTCCAGGGTTATGAGGACGGTTTTTACCTCGCGCCCACGCTGATCGACCGGGTCACGCCGCAGATGAAGAGCTATCAGGACGAGATTTTCGGCCCGGTGCTCCAGATCCTGCGCGCCGAGACGTTCGAGGAAGCGCTGAGCTATCCGAGCAAGCATCAATATGGGAACGGCGTCGCCATCTTTACCCGCAACGGCGATTATGCCCGCAAATTCGCGGCGCAGGTCGAAGTCGGCATGGTCGGTATCAACGTGCCTATCCCGGTGCCGGTCGCCTATCACAGCTTTGGCGGCTGGAAGCGTTCAGGCTTTGGCGATCTCGACCAATATGGCGAGGACGGCGTGCGATTCTACACCCGCAACAAGAAGATCACCCAGCGCTGGCCGACCGGCGGCGCAGTTGTGGACCAGAGCTTCGTAATTCCGACGATGAAGTAAACTGCGCGGGGGGATGGTCGCTTCGGCCGCGATCATCTCCCTTTGGACCACGGCCGGGGCTTCGATCAACCCGCCGTCTGGCGCCACGATATTACCAGATATCCCAGCCTGTTACTGTCGACATCGTCGGCCTGATCGGCATGATCCGACTCATCGCGCAGCCCTGCGTCAAAGAGTTGATTATGTTGCCCTCTTTATCGTACGTTCGTTCATGCTGGCCGGGCTGCTCTCTACGTCCGCCATCGTCATGGCTGCGCCACCCGACATCGCCCGCGTCAGCGCTGACATCAAGACGCTCTCCAGTGATCCTCTGCTATAACCATAAGCTATGCCCCGGTCATTTCGGCCCGATTGCCGATGTCGACCGAGGCCACGACTATGACGGCTTGATAAGGAGCCGCCATGTCCCCCACCCTGCCCCAGAACGCCATCGCCACCGTGTCGCTACGCGGCACATTGGAGGAAAAGCTGAAGGCGGCGGCCGTCGCCGGTTTCGCCGGGGTCGAGATTTTCGAGAATGACCTGATCGGCTCCGCCCTCGCCCCGTATGAGGTCCGCGCGATGCTGGACGATCTGGGCCTGGCCTGTATGCTCTACCAGCCGTTTCGCGATTTCGAGGGGATGCCGGGCGACCTGCGCCGCCGCGCCTTCGACCGGGCGAAGGCCAAGTTCGACCTGATGGATGAACTGGGCGCCGATCGCATCCTTATCTGCTCCAGTTGCAACCCCGCGGCGCTGGGCGAGCGGGAGCGCATCGTCGATGATTTCCGCGAACTGGGCGATATCGCGCAGCAACGCGGCATCATCCTGGGCTATGAAGCGCTCGCCTGGGGCCGGCATGTCAAGGACCATCGCGACGCCTGGGCCATCGTGGAGGCGGTCGACCATCCCCATGTGGGCATCATCCTCGACAGCTTCCATTCCTTGTCGCGCAATATCCCAAACGATAGCATCCGCGCCATAACTGGCGACAAGATCGCCTTCGTCCAATTGGCCGACGCGCCGTTGCTGAACATGGACCTGCTCTACTGGAGCCGCCATTTCCGTAACCTGCCGGGTCAGGGCGGGCTGGATGTCGAAGGCTTCGTGGCGGAAATATTGCGCACCGGATATGACGGGCCATTGAGCCTGGAAATCTTCAACGACCGGTTCCGCTCCAATGCCGCGCGGCTGGTCGCCGAAGATGGCTGCCGGTCGCTCGACTATGTGCGTGACGCGGCGAAGCGACTGATCGATCAACCCACCGATATGCCAGCGCCACAACCCGTGCTGAGCGCCGAATTCGTCGAATTCACCGCAGATGGTCGCGATGCCGCGCGCCTGGGCAGCAATTTCGCGACGCTGGGCTTCACGCTGGTCGGCGAGCATCGCCACAAGAAGGTGACACGCTGGCGGCAGGGCGGCGTCAATCTGGTCATCAATGCGGAGCCCAAGGGTTTCGCCAGCGCCTATCGCGCGGCGCAGGGCACGGCGATCTGCGCGATAGGCGTGCGGGTGAAGGACAAGGCGGCGGTGCTGGCTCGCGCCGCGGCGCTGGGCATCAAGGCCTATAGCCCCGAAGGCCGGCCCGGTCGCCTCGCCATGCCGGCGCTGCGCGGGGTGGGCGGCAGCCTAGTCTATTTGATCGACGCGGACGAGGTCGAGGGATTGTGGGCGCGCGAATTTCACGCGACGGATGGCGATGCGGGGGTGGTCGGTGCTGACGCCCGCAGCATCGATCACCTCGCTGCCGTCGTCCATAATGACGAATTTCTGTCGTGGCAGCTCTACTGGCGCGCCCTGTTCGGGCTGGAAGCGCGGGCGGCGCAAGATGTGATCGACCCTTCGGGCCTCGTCCACAGCCAGGCGCTGCAATCGGCGGACGGCGCGTTCCGGGTCACAATCAATGCGACGGATGCGCGTGAGACATTGTCCGCCCGCTTTCTGGACCATGGCATTGGCGGCGGCTATCAGCATGTCGCATTGATCACCGATGATATCTTCGCGACGGCGCAGGCGCTGCGCGACGAAGGCGCGGCGATGCTGGATATACCCGTCAACTATCATGCCGATCTGGCCGCCCGCTTCGATCTGGACGATGCGATGATCGCCCGCATGGCCGACCTTGGCATCCTCTATGACGAGGATAGCGACGGCGCGGGCTTCTGGCAGCTTTATAGCCGCGCGTTCGACAAATTGTTCTTCTTCGAATTCGTCCAGCGCGCCAATGGTTATGCCGGTTATGGCGCGCCCAATGCCGGAGTGCGGCTGGCAGCGCAGAACCGGTTCAGGCCAGAAGCGACGCCGACGGCAACGCTGTAAATCAGCCCCTCTTTCCGTGCGTCGGAGCAAAGGGAGATCGGGCTTGATCCGTCAGAAGATGAACTTGATGGTCGCGCCCGCCACCAGCGCGTCCGGATAAAGGTTCGTTGCGCCGACGCGGTGGATATATTGGAGGTTGGGACGCAGCAGCAATTGCCGGGTCGCCTGCCACCCATAGAAAATCTCGCCGCTGACCTCATGGGTCTGCACCGCGACATTCTGGCCCAGTGCGACTTGGTCACGCTGCCGATCCGTGATCCGAGGATTTACCCTGGCATAGACAAGCCCCAGCCGGAAATTATCCTTGGGCCGGCTGTCCCACAAACCGCGCGCGACGAAGCCGCCGCTGACGAAAATGGGCACCCGCGCCGTGTGGCGATCCGACAGGGTGGCCGTGCCGAACAGGCTGAGGCCGCGATCGCCCGGCCCGAAGCGGACCACCATCTTTTCCGCCATCGCCCAGGCGCTCCACCGTTCCTGCCGCATGGCCGGGGCGAGGCCCGACAGAATATAGGAATCTCCGTTCATATCATCGCGCACGTCGGCGCGGTCGGTCGTGTCCACCAGCGCCCCGATGCGAACCAGGCCCGGCAGCCCGCCAATCGCCTGCCCCGTCTTCCAGCCCAGTTCTACCGGGAGCACGAAACTGTCGAAACGCGGCGCCAGCTTCCAGCCTGCCCCGGTCTGGGCGCGGAAAGCGTTCACTTCGAACCCCGCGACCGTCACGGTCAGGTTCGGCGCAATCTCCTGCCGGACGCGCACGCCCCAGCGCGGGATCGGGAAGCCCGAAAAGCCGCTGTTATAAAATAGCGTGGTCGGGCGCGGGCAGAAGGCGAAATTCTGGAACTGGCAGCCGCTGGGCAAGGTCGCGAAATCGTCGCCAGTATGATAGAGACCGAATTTGAGCGCGGTCTTGCCGCCATTGAGCTTCTGCTCATAGCTGAGTTCAGCCGGGCGTAAATCCTGCCCGCCACCGAATAATTCCTGCACCTCGAACAGGTTGCCAAGGCGTGTCGCGGTCAGATCCTCCCCCTTGCGGTGGATGATCGTCGCGATGATCTTGCCGCCATCCAGGCCGAACGCCTTGCCGGTGTCGATCGCGGCGGAGGCGAGCAATTGCTGGGTGTAGGCCGCGCCGCCGTCGCGCCCGCCCGTGATGGACGCGGCGCTTTCGGACACGTAGGAGAAGGTCAGCTCGACGCCCTTGTCCTTCAACCGCGCGCGCCAGCCGGGTTTGTCGGCCGGCGGCGACGGCGCCGGAGTCTGAGGACCGGCGGACGGCCCCTGCAATTGCCGCGCGGCGACAACCGGCACGGCGATAACGATGGCGGGCGGACTGTCGGCGATCATGCGGCGCCCTTTCGATCGCTGAAACTGTCGAAAGCACGCAGCATTCGCGCGGTATCAGGCTCAACGCCAGTGAACAGCACAAAAGCGTGGGCGGCCTGCATCACAGCCATGCCGCCGCCATTCAGCGTCGCGCAGCCTTTGGCCGAAGCTGCCTGGAGCAATTGGGTTTCCAGCGGGAAATAGATGATGTCCGATACCCATTGATCGGGCGCCAGCAAGGCAGGGTCGAACGGCAGGCCCGGATGGCTGAGCATCCCGATCGGCGAACATTGGACGATGCCATCTGCGCCGCGAACGGCGTCTGCAGCCGACAGCGCCGCCTTCACCTGGGCTTGCGTGAACAGCGTGCCCAGCCGATCGGCAAGCGCGCTCGCCCGTTCCGGCGCGGGGTCCATGATCGTAATGTTCTGCGCGCCGAGGTCGAGATGGGCGTAGCCGATCGCCGCCGCCGCGCCGCCCGCGCCGATCAGCGCGACATGGGCCCGCGGCCGATCGCCAAGGCCCGCCAGAAAATGCGCGCGATAGCCAGACCAGTCCGTATTGTCGCCATGGCGCTTGCCATCGCGGAACAGGATGGTGTTGACCGCACCCAAGGCTCTCGCCGCGTCGGACAGGCTGTCGACCAACGGCATCACCGCCTGCTTGAAGGGATGGGTCACGTTGATCCCGTCAAAACCCATGCCGACCAGCATGTCGAGCAGGCCCGGCAGGCCGTCCGCGTCATAGCCCATCACTTCCCCGTCGAGGATGCGATACACCATCGGCAGGCCCAGCGCGCGGGCTTCGCCTTCGTGCATCTCCGGGCTGCGCGATCCAGCGATGCCTCTGCCGATCAGGCCACAGAGGATGGACGCGCGGGATGAGCCCGCATCGGCGGGGGAAGCGAAGGACATGGCGATGATCCTTGGATGAAGCGGTTCAGGCGGCTTTGGGCAGGCGGATCAGCGAGGCGCAAATCCCCGCCAGCACCACCGGCACCGCAAAGATGCCGAAGATGACCGGCAGCGAGACTTTGGCGGCGAGCAGGACGCCGCCCAGCATCGGGCCGATCACCGCCCCAATCCGGCCGACGCCCATCGCCCAACCGATACCAGTGCCGCGCGCTTCGGGCGGATAGAGGCTGGCGGCGAGCGGATAGCAGCCGTTGAAGCCGCCCTGCACGAACACACCGATCAGGAAGGCGGTGCCGAGCGTCGCGGCCAGCGGCATGGCGACCGACCCGAAGACCGTTAGCGCCACGGCCGCCAGCGCCATATAGACCAGGATCAGGCGGCGCAGGTCGAAATGCATGGCGACCAGGCCGATCGAGGATGTGCCGATGAAAGCGCCGATATTGTAGATCGCGCCGGCATAGATGGCGTCCTTCGCGGGCAGGCCAGCCTCGACCGCCAGCTTGGGAATCCAGCTGATGACGAAATAGAGCGTCATGAAGCTGAAGGTGATCGCCAGCCACAACAGGATGGTGCTGCGCGCGCGCCCTTCGGTCAGCAGGCCACGCACGCCGGCGTGGCGGGTTTCGCTGACATCCTGCGGCGGCAGCGCATCGAGTTGCGGCTGGCCGATCGAGGCGAGCAGCCGGTTGGCCTTTTGCAACGCCCCCTTGGGCTGGCGGCTGAGCAGGAAGGCGATCGATTCGGGCAGCACCGGCCAGACGATCGGGATGGCGATGGCGCACAGGGCGGCGGCGGCGAGCAGCATCGCCTGCCAGCCATGTTCCGACAAATGGCTGGCGACGACAAAGCCGGTGAGCGTCGCCCCGACGGGATAGCCCGCCTGGAGGAAGCCGACCGCGAAGGTGCGATGCTTCGTCGGCGCATATTCGGCGGTCAGCGCCGCCATGCTGGCCAGCACCGTGCCGATGCCGATGCCGATGATGAAGCGGCTGGCGATCAGTTCGCCGATCGAGGTGGCAATGCCGGACGCGAACATCGCGGCGGCCATCATGACCAGCGAGGCGAGGATCAGCTTGCGGCGGCCAAAGCGATCCGCCAGCGGCGCGATGAGCAGGCCGCCCGCGGCCATGCCGGCTAGGCCAGCGCTGAAGACGACGTCCAGGCTTTCAGGGCTGACCTGCCAATCGCTCGACAGGGCCGGCGCGATATAGGACAGGATCAGCACGTCCATGCCGTCCAGCATATTGAGGATGAAGCAGGTCGCAACGACCAGTATCTGACGCGCAGTCCAGACGCTGTCCGACGCCAATGCCGATATGGGCGTGGCGGGATTGTCCACGGTCACATAGGGCCGGACAGATACGGTGCCGCTGGCGGAATAGCTGGCCATCGAAGAAACGCCTTTCATCCTCTCGCGGGGCGAACCATGCCCCATAGCTCGAACCAACCCGGTGCCGTATCTGGTTCTATTCTGCGGGTCTGGCCACCATGTTGCGATTGACCCTTGCTTTCCAGAGCCTCAAACACGGTCGTCCATGCTATTATGTTATGGCTTTGGGCGGGGAACGCTCAACAATATGGTGCGGGCGATCTCTTCGAACGTCTCGCCGATGATCGCGCGCGGCGATTCCAGATTGCGGTTGATATAGACCGGCAGCGTTCCAGGATCGTCAAACTCCAGGAAGCGCACCGTTTCGGCATGAGCCTGCATCGCGGTGAAGCTGTCCACCAAGGCCACGCCCATGCCGTTGGCGACGAAGGCCACCGCTGTTTCGGCGAAGCGGATATAAGTCTCCACGTCCAGCGCCTGCCCCGCCCGCGCGAACATGTCGGCGATAATGCGGCCGTGCGGCGTGTCCGGGCGGAAGGATTGCAGCTGTTCGCCGGCGATGTCGGCGACGCTGATCCGCGTGCGGTCGGCTAGTCGGTGGCTGGTGGGCACCGCGCACACCATCCGCCCCGCGCCGATCCGGCTCGACAGGATGTTGGGGTGGTCGATCGGGAAGACGCTCAGTGCATAGTCGCCCCGCTGCAACGCCAGATAATCCGACGCCTGCTCGACCGACAATATGTCGAACTGAATGGTGAGGCCGGGATAGTTGGCGGTCAGCCGGGCCAGCATCCTGGGCACCACGGAATGGCCGAGCGAGGGCGACGCGCCGACGCGAAAGGTCCGGTCCTCGCCCTTGGCCAGCCGCTTGATGACATGGTTGAGGTCTTCGAAGCCCTTATAGACATGCTCGATTTCCTGAACAGCACCCGCGCTTCATGGGTCGGCACCAATCGGCCGCGCGTCCGGTCGAACAGCCGGAAATGCAGCTTGTCCTCCATATGGCCAAGCATACGGCTGAGGCCCGGCTGCGACGTGCCGAGCATCTGCGCGGCGGCGCTAACCGTCTTGGCGATCATGATGGCGCGGAATATTTCGATCTGGCGCAGGGTGAGCATGGTGCCTCCCTAGCATCGTCTGCCCGCGACAGCCACGGCGGCCGTGCGCCGGATTCAGTCCATGGTTCAGGCCATGGTTCAGGCCACCAGCGCCTCAACCGTCGGCAGCCGTACTTGGAAGATGCTGCCCTCGCCGGGGATGCTGTGCTTGAGCGACAGCGCGCCGCCGTGCAGCGCCACCAGTTGCCGGACCAGCGCCAGCCCGATGCCAAGGCCATCCTGCGCATCGCCCGCCGGGCGATTCACCTGCGCGAACAGGTCGAAAATCCGGGCCTGCATGTCCGGCGCGATGCCGATGCCGGTATCGGCCACCTCTATCTCCGCCCAGCCATCCACGACGCGCACGGTCAGGCGCACTTCACCACCAGGCGGCGTATATTTGGCGGCATTGTTAAGCAGGTTGCTGGCGATCTGGACGATGCGGGCATAATCGGCGTCGATCCAGATCGGATCGTCGGCGATGTCGATGACCAGCCGGTGTTGCGCCGCCTCGATCGTCGGCTGGCAGGTTTCCACGGCGAAGGCGAGGGCGTCCTGTAGCAGGATATGCTGCGTCTTGAGCGAAATCTTGCCCTGGTCGATGCGGGCGATGTCGAGGATATCTTCGATCAAGCGGGACAGATGATGGACATGCCGGCCCATCCGCCCCCGAACGTCGCGCGCGGCGTCCGTGCCTTCGCGCTTTTCCAACAGGTGCAGGCCCGCACCCAGCGCGGCGATCGGGTTGCGCAATTCATGTCCCAGTATCGCCAGAAATTCATTTTTGCGCCGATCGGCCACCTGCAATGCCGCAGCGAGCGACGCCAGTTCGTCACGCTGCGCGATGATCTGCCGACGCTGATCGTATAGGTCGAAGAAGATCGCGGCCTTCGACCGCAAGATATCGGCTTCGATCGGCTTCTGGATGAAGTCAACCGCCCCTGCCCCATAGCCGCGGAAACGGCGCTGAAGATCGGCGCTGCCCGCGGTCACGAAGATGATCGGCACATGGCGGGTACGGTCGTTGCCCCGCATATATTCGGCCAGTTCGAATCCGTCCATGCCGGGCATCTGAACGTCGAGCAAGGCGAGGGCGACCTCGTGGACCAGCAGCAGTTCCAACGCTTCCTCCCCTGACCGGGCCTTTAGGCATATCAGTCCGTCGCGCTGCAAAAGTGCTTCAAGCGCCAGCAGATTTTCCTCAAGGTCGTCGACCAGCAGGCAATAAAGGGGATGCGTGTCGCTCGTCATGTCGTCGCCAGTGTCAGAAGATAGAAAATCATGTCGTCCAGGGTCATGGCGCTTGCCGACGGGCAGGCCGCGAGCGCCGCCGCCGGCATGGTCGCCACCTGCGCTTCGGCCGGTTCCTGCGCGATGGCGAAGCCGCCGGCATCGGCCACGGCCGCCAGGCCTGCCGCGCCGTCATGATTGGCGCCGGTGAGGACGATTCCAGCAAGCGCAGGACCATAGGCGTCCGCCGCGCTTTGCAGCAGCACGTCGATCGCCGGGCGGCTGTGGTTCACCGGCTCGTCCCAGGACAAGGCAAGCGAACGGTCGGCCTCCACCAGCAGATGATAGTCCGAAGGCGCGAAATAGATCGTTCCCGCCGCGATCGGTTCCTTGTCCTCCGCTTCCCGGACCGGCAGCGGGCATTTGGACTGGAACAGAGCGACCAGCGCATTGCTCCGATCAGGCGGCACATGGACGACGATCAGCACCGGCAGCGGAAAATCGGCGGGCAGCGCGGGCAAGATCCGCAGCAATGCCTGAACGGCGCCAGCCGACGCGCCGATCGCGATCGCCTCCATCGGCTGCGCGTTCATGGCTCCCGTCTCTGGTAGATTTTTTCTTCCCGCACGAAATCCGCGAAAGACGGCGCGTGGCTGGAAAAGCGCAGGCTCTCCTTCGACCCCAAGCCCAGAAAGCCTTTTCGCGTGAGCGAGTCGCGAAACAGGCCGAGCGCCCGGTCCTGCAAATCGCGATCGAAATAGATGAGGACGTTGCGGCACGAAATGAGATGCATTTCGGCAAAGACCGCGTCGGTCACCAGACTATGATCGGAAAAGACGACCTGCGACCGCAGGCCCTTGTCGAACACCGCGCGACCATAATCCGCGGTATAATAATCCGACAGCGACGAGCGGGAGCCCGACTGCTGATGATTTTCGGTGAATTTGCGAATCTGATCGAGCGGATAGACGCCTGCTTCCGCAGCCTGGAGCGCGTCGGGATTGATGTCGGTCGCATAGAAGAGCGTGCGCTGGTCCAGCCCCTCTTCGCGGAACAGGATGGACAGCGAATAAAGTTCTTCGCCATTGCTGCACCCCGCTACCCACACCTTGAGCGAGGGATAGGTCCGCAAATGCGGGATCACCTTTTCCCGCAAGGCGCGGAAATAACTGGGATCGCGAAACATCTCGCTGACCTGCACAGTCAGATAGTTGAGCAGGCGCGGCAACGTCGCGGGATCGTGCAGCAGATGATCCTGCATGGCGGAAAAGCTGGCGAAGCCCAATTGCCCGCGCGCCTGAACCAGGCGGCGCTTGATCGACGCGCGCGCATAATGGCGAAAGTCATAATGATAGCGTTGGTACAGCGCCTCCAGCAGCAGCTGGATTTCGATATCCTCGACGCCGGCCTGCATCTGGCCCTGCATTATCGCGGCATCCATACGCGCACCAGCGAGAGCAGTTTATCAACGTCGATAGGCTTGGCCATATAGTCGTTAGCGCCCGCCTCCAGGCAGCGCTGCTGATCGTCGGGCATCGCCTTGGCGGTCAGCATCAGGATCGGCAGCGCCGCCCAACGGGGATCGCTGCGCAATACGCGGGTGGCGGTCAGTCCATCCATCACCGGCATCATCACGTCCATGAGGACCAGATCGATGCCCTTTACAGGATCGTCCACAGACGCCGCCAGCGCATCGATCGCCTCCTGCCCGTTGCGCGCAATCTGGACCGCCGCGCCGCGCGGTTCCAGCACGCTGGTCAGCGAATAGACGTTGCGCACGTCATCCTCGACGATGAGGATTCGGCGCCCTTCCAACGCGGCATCGCGATTGCGGGCCTTCTGGATCATCTTGCGCTGTTCGGGCGGCAGTTCCGATACGATCTGGTGCAGGAACAGCGACACCTCGTCCAGCAGCCTTTCGGGCGACTTGGCGCCCTTGATGATAATCGAGCTGGAATAGCGGCGCAGGCGCTGCTCGTCGTCGGGCGACAGGTCGTGGCCGGTATAGACGATGACCGGCGGGAAGCCATGATCCCCCTCCTCGCTCAGCGTCTCCAGCAGAGCAAATCCCGACGTATCCGGCAGGCTCAGGTCCAGCACCATGCAGTCGAACGTGTGCTGGCGCAGCTGTTCCAGACATTCCGCCGCGGTGCCCACGCCGACCGTTTCCACGTCGTCGGTCAACAGCAGCCGCGCAACGGCGTCACGCTGGACCGGATCATCCTCGACAATAAGGACGCGGCGGACCCGCGTTGCCAGCTTGGCGTGCAGATTTTCCAGCACTTGCGCCAGTTGTTCGCGCTTCACCGGCTTCACCAGATACCCGACCGCACCGAGTGACAGCGCGGCCTGGCTATGGTCGGACGCAGACACGACATGGATGGGAATATGGCGCGTCGCATCATCATGCTTGAGCCGGTCGAGCACGGTCAGCCCGGACTGGTCGGGCAGGCCGAGATCCAGCACGACGGCGCTCGGCTTATATTCCCGCGCCAGCTTCACAGCCTCCTCCGCGGTGCCGGCAATGATGCACTGGAAGCCCAGGTCGCGCGACAATTCGCATACGATCGATGCGAACACCTCGTCATCCTCGATGATCAGGAGCAGGCGGCGCCCTTCGGCGATCGAAGCGCGGTCGTCCTCCACGATCCATTTGGGCTGGTTCGGCGCGCTTCTGGCGGGCGCGGATGCCGCAGGCGCAACCGGCGCGGGTTCGACGCGGGCGGG
This sequence comes from Sphingobium sp. AntQ-1, assembly GCF_028538045.1. Taxonomy (NCBI): domain Bacteria; kingdom Pseudomonadati; phylum Pseudomonadota; class Alphaproteobacteria; order Sphingomonadales; family Sphingobiaceae; genus Sphingobium; species Sphingobium sp. AntQ-1. The sequence continues at coordinate 394,915 of NZ_CP117159.1, read as the reverse complement.
CGGCGCGGCGGGGGGACGGGACGCAACCGTGGCCGGATCGTAAATAAGCGGCACGATGAGGGTGAAGCTGCTGCCTTCGCCAGGCTTGCTGTCCAGGCTGATGCTGCCGCCAAGCAGACGGGCGAGCTGCCGCGAGATGGAGAGGCCAAGGCCAGTGCCGCCATAACGCCGACTGATCGTGCTGTCGGCCTGATGAAACGCCTCGAAAATATGCCCCTGTTGTTCTTTCGACATGCCGATGCCGGTGTCGGTGACGGCAAGCGCGATCCGATTCCCCTCCACCGGGGACAGGGTCAGGCGCACGCGGCCCTGCTCGGTGAATTTGAAGGCGTTGGACAAAAGGTTCTTGAGGATCTGCTCGATACGCATCCGGTCGGTTTCGATCGCGCGCGGGCAATCGGCCGCTACCTCTATTTCGAAAGCCAGATTACGCGTTTCGGCGACAGGCTGGAACAGCTGGCGCAAATCGCCGACCAGCCGCTGCAATGGCACGGTTTCGGGCTGGACCTGAATATGCCCCGCCTCGATCTTCGACAGGTCGAGAATGTCATTGATGAGCGTAAGGAGATCATTGCCCGACGCTTCGATCGTGCGGGCGAATTTGACCTGATCGTGCGACAGATTGCCATCGGGATTGTCGCCCAACAACTTGGACAGGATCAACAGCGAGTTGAGCGGCGTGCGCAATTCATGCGACATATTGGCCAGGAAATCGGACTTATACTGACTCGCCTGCTCCAGCTCGCGCGCCTTTAACTGCAATGTGCCGGTCGCGCGTTCCAGTTCGTCGCGCTGGTTCTCCAGCGTCTGGGCCTGTTCCTCCAACTGGCTGTTGGTCTGCTCAAGCTCGACCTGCTGCTGTTCCAGCCGGACCTGCGATTCCTTGAGCGCTCGCCCCTGTTCTTCGAGTTCCTCGTTGGAAACGCGCAATTCCTCACTTTGCGCCTGCAACTCGCCCGACTGGCGCTGGGTTTCCTCCAGCGCATCCTGCAATCGCGCGCGAAAGCGGGCAGAGCGCAGGGCGATGCCGATCGCCGGTGACGCATGGTCGAGGAGTTCGAGGACAGCCGGGCTGACCGGCTGGAAAAAGCCCAGTTCCAGCACGGCGTTGACGACCTCGTCCGCCTTGGCCGGGATGATGACAAGATGGCGTGGTCGGTCCCTGCCCAGCGAAGATCCGATGGTCAGATAGCCGTCGGGAACATCCTCTAGCACAAGCGGGGCGCCTTCCGCAGCAACCTGCCCCAGCAGCCCGTCCTTGACCAAAAAGCCGGACGGCATATCCGCGTCGGTCGGCACGCCAAGCGTAGCCACGCGCTGAAAACGCCCTCCTTCGCCTTTGAACAGCGCGCCGCCCTGAAAGCCGAGATAGCGGGCCAGGAAGACAAGGATCGCCTCGCCCAATTCCTCAACCGATTTCTCACCGCCCATCGCCTTGGCCAGGCCTAATTGGCCAGCCTGCAACCATTGCTGGCGCGCGCGGGCGCGGTTGCTGATGCGCATGAGGATGAAGATGACGAGAGTCAGTCCCGCGCCGATCAGGCTGGTTAAGATGCTGGTGGTGATGGCCGTGCGCGACGCGGTCGCCATGTCGTCCATGCGAATCTGGCGCAGCCGCAACTCTTCCTGCGCCATGCCGTTCAATTGCGCCCGGATCGCATCCATTGCCACTTTGCCGCGATCGGTCGCCACCACAGCCAGCGCCGCCGCGACCCCCTGGGTCCGGCGCAGATGGACGGTTTCACGCAATTCCGCTAGTTTGGCGTCGACATGCCGCTTCAGCGCAGCGACATTCGCCTGCTGCGTCGGATTGTCGCGAGTCAGCGTTGCGACAACCTGCATCCGCGCGGTCAGATTCTTCACCGCGCTGTCATAGGGTTCCAAATAGGCCTGGGCGCCGGTCAACAGATAGCCACGCTGTCCGGTTTCCGCATCCTGCGTCGTTGAAAGTAGATCATCGAGCGAGACAAGCACGCTGTGGGTATGGCGGATCGACTCGTCGCTTTGGCGAAGGCTCTGGATGTTGCGATAGGCGATCGCACCGCTGACAAGGAAAAAGGCGAGACCAACGGCCAGTCCCAATGCTGCCCAGATCGATGCGCGCGACAGCGGGCTTGCCGCGAAAGCTGTTTTTCCAATTGCCATGGCCGTTTCGCGTAAAGGGGTCTCAGCCATCCGCCAAGCGATTGTTTTACAGGATCGGCCGGATTGCATACTCACCCGACCCAAAGCTGATCTGTATCAATATGCGGCAGCCCAAGCCGTGTAATGGCCCTGAAAATTGCCGCAAGACTCTCGTGATGATGGCGCGGATATAGTTGCTCGTCAGCGTATCCGGAGCCGGCGCGACTTGCTCTTTATGATCGAAGCGAGTTAGCGGCGAGGGGTCCGCCCCATCAATGACGGAAGTTGCCGGGCACATCGCCGGCGCAGACGGCTCATCCACCAACATGCAGCGTGAACAGGCGTTTTTTGCCTATCTTGCCGAACAGGGCGTGACGGCGCCGGTTCGCGCGGCGGGCGACTATCGGATCGAGGCCGCCACCGCGGCGACCCGACGGTTGCTGGCTGGCAAGGATCGGCCCGACGCGATCTTCTGCGCCAATGACTGCATGGCGATCGCCGCCATCAATGTCGCGCGACATGAGTGCGGATGGGATGTCGGTTGGCAAATCTCGATCGTTGGCTATGACGATGTGCCGATGGCGGCATAGCCTGCCTGTTCCCTGGCCACCTATGCCCAACCCGCCCAGCGCATGGTTGATGAAGTGCTGCGCCTGATACGCATATTGCGCGAAGACCCCGCCAGGCATGAAGATGTCGTGATCGAAGGGGGGGGCTAATAGTGCGGGGCAGCAGTAGGGCGGTGCGCGTGCGGTAAGACGCCGATCGGATTCCGTTTGGAAGGGAACCTGCCAATTAGGGCGCGGGTTATGTTTCAAAAGGAGAAGGCCATGTATGAGACTGGAAGCAAAGAGGAAAGCGTCACCCATGTGACGACGACCGAAGCACGCGGTGGATCGCGCACGCGGGCCACCCGCAATATCCTCACAATCAGCCTGCTGCTGATCGTCATTATATTGGCCGTTGCACTGGGCTTTGGTTTTTTCGAAACGGGTCAGTCAGGGGCCGACAATGTAAACACCGAAAATGCGGCGCAGCAAAGCGCTGGTCTATCCCCCGACGGTTGATGGCCGACTGTTCCTAATTATGCCAGGCAGATATTCTGATTGTCTGAGCGAAAGCCATCGCGAAGTTCAGTGTATTCCGATTGGCCTCACTTATTTGTCCGCTCGACCGACAGCCCGCATCGCAGAATGTGCGTAGAGAAATTTCTACCATAAAATCAATCATTAAACTGAATTAGTCTATGTGCCTCGTTAACGATTTCTTCATCAATATCGACAAGATTCAGCGACATTCGACCGATTTATCGAATATGCCCGCGCCGAAAAGCTCGACGCTTCCGCTTTTAAAGGAATGTCGCGATGACAGTCGAAAAATTACCTATCAAATTTGACCGTCGACAGCACCCGCGTTTCGTGACGGCTTTCGAAGCCGAATTGGTCGAAGGCGATGAAGTCCGCATGGTGATCGTGGGCGATATCTCCGCGGGGGGATGCCTATTGGAAGAGGGACGCGGCTTCAATGTCGGTAGTCGGGTACAGCTTCGCGCCAAAGGGCTGGACATAGCATCGCGCGTCAGTTGGGTGCGCGATGACCTGTGCGGAGTCCGCTTCATGCAGATGGTCGATCCCCTGAAAGTGATTCAGGATAATATGACGACCGTTCCAAGCCTGACGGAGTTGATTGCGAAATTTTCGAAGGACCGCGCCGATGGAGCCAGATTGTCGCGTTGATCCGTGATGCCACATAGAAGCGGACCGACCTAAACCGATCCGCTTGATAACAGTTCCGGTCAACCCTTCGACTTATCCAGATCATAGCTGCCCAAACCAGGCTTGAACGACTTCTCGTCGATGAACTGTCGGGTTGCTTCCTTGCGGCCTTCATTGTCGAAAAAGCCGGCCGCCTCCTGCGCACGCACCAGATAATCTTCAGCATTATCATAGGTCATCTCGCGCACGCGGCGGATGGCCCATTTCGTGCCACGCAGAGCTTCGGCATTCTTGCCCAGCAGCACATTTGCGATTTCCGTCACCCGCGCCTCAAGGCGATCGGTCGGCACCGCTTCGTTGACAAGACCCCATTCCGCCGCCTGCGTCCCGGTCAGGTTTTCCCCCATCATGGCGTGGTACATCGACCGACGGAACCCCGTGAGTTCGGTGATGATCTTGCTCGCGCCGCCACCGGGCAGGATTCCCCAGTTGATTTCCGACAAGCCGAATTGTGCGTCCTCCGCCGCGACAGCCAGATCGCACGCGAAGAGCGGGCCATAGGCTCCGCCAAAGCACCAACCGTTGATCATCGCGATCGTCGGCTTCTGATACCAGCGCAGTCGTTCCCACCAGCCATAAGCCTCGCGCTGGGCCTTACGCGTCGCGTGCAGACCCTGATGTTCATTCTCACGGAAATATTCCTTCAGATCCATGCCGGCCGACCAGGACGTGCCTTCGCCCGTCAGCACCAGCACGCCGACATCCTCCCGAAATTCCAGCTCCTCCAATATGCGCATCATTTGCCGATTGAGCTTGGGACTCATGCAGTTTCGCTTTTCAGGGCGGTTGAACCAGACGGTAGCGATGCGGTTTTCGACTTTGAAGCCGACGGTGTCTTCTTCTCCACGATCAGACATGGCATTCCTTCCCGGATGGACTAAAACTTGCTATGTCAAATAGCATTATATGATTGCTATTGACAATAGCATAATGGAGATTCGATGCGTGATCCGCTTTCCCATCTGCCCGGCTATGCCTTGCGTCGCGCCGCCCATGTCATAATGGTCGATCTCTCCACCCGATTGCAGGCGGTCGATCTGAAATTGTCCGAGGCATCCGTTCTGCTGCTGATCGATGGACGGGATGATATCACCTCGAGCGAGATCGGGCGCATACTCGACATTCAGCGTGCGAACATGGTCCCGCTGCTCAACCGGCTGGATGCGCAAAAGCTGATCCAGCGTCGGCCGCTGGATCGCAAGTCGATGGCGATCACGCTCACTGAGGAGGGAAAGAAACGCCTTGTGCGAACCAAGGCCATCACCCAGGCGTTTGAGACGGACCTCTTGGCGCGCATTCCCCAGGAGCATCGGGATCATTTCGTCCCGGCGCTCAATGCTCTTTGGATGGCGGATAGTTCGACCGCATAAGAGTAAATCGAATATTGGCGCCGCCCGGAAACTATCTGCCATCCGTTCCTTCTGATCAAGTGCAGACTGATCAAGTGCAGATAGCGGCCTGCAACTTCGCGGCCTTTTGGATCGCCCCCAGATCCCCATGCATTGGCGATCATACGAGGGGTTGCGATACTCGGTATCCGCAGGAATATTCCGATGGCCGCCAGGGTTAGGCGGCAGTGGCGTTAGACCCCGGCCTTGTGAAGGAAGCCGAATTTACCGACAGCGACCACCCAATGGCAATCTGATTCGCGTCGCAGGCCGCATCACCAAGCTCAAGGGCTCGACTGGCATCGGCCCGGCGAATGAGCGGCGGCCGGGTCGCAAGCTTGGCTATACCGCCGTCAGTAGGGCGACCGAAGAGGGACGTGACGTTGTGCTCTATGTTTCCCCGCCTGTCTCCCCTGACACTCTCCGGCGCTATTAAGGCCGACACGCGCTATACGATGGTGGGCCTTCTTCAAAGCGCCGGAGACAAGGCGAATAATCAGCCTTCGTCCATGTGGCTGTTCAGCTACGATCCGCTTTGACGACGCCGTTGCAGGTGGCAGCGGCGGCCCTAGAAATGAGGTCAGGCGTCGCAAGCCGTACGATCCTACATGACCATATCTCCCATCCATAGCGCTTCGCCTCAGGTCCACCTGTCAGGGCGCAGCGACCATGCGCGGGGTTCGATTTTGAAATCGCAGCGACTTGTGCTAAAGCCACTTTGCTGAACGTCGCGTTTTGACGGATATCGGGCCGCTTCGGCTCTCCTTTGTCCCCATATTTGCCTCTAAAAGCCGGGATGCGCGAATTGTCGCGTATGCCCGTAGACCTGTGACAAGGAGACTTCGTTATGATCACCGGAACCGTCAAATTCTTCAATGCCGACAAGGGCTATGGGTTCATCGCTCCCGAAACGGGCGGCGACGATGCGTTCGTGCATATTTCTGCCGTCGAGCGCGCCGGCCTGCGCACGCTCGATAAAGACCAGCGCGTCACCTACGAGCTGGAAAAGGATCAGCGCGGCAAGATGTCGGCAGTCAACCTCCAGGCAGCCTGACAAGGGCTTGGCCGGGCGGCTCGGCCGCCCGGCCCCTATCGGGCTGCATTTAACACAACAGGATATTTCTCTGCATGAAAAGATATAAGGAACCTCAGTTTCAGGAGCGCATCGCTGCGGCCGCGCGCGCCCGAACGGCGGTTCTCGAACAATTGCGCGACAAGCCCCCGGTCGATGAAGCCGCAGCGGCCGAACGCGCCGAACGGCGTCTAGCAAAGGAAGCGGCGGCACGCGAAAAGCGTCAAAACGCCCTTTTGGCGGCTAAAGAAGAGAAGGCCGCCAAAAAAGCGCTGGCCCTCGAAGCCGCAGCGGCAAGCGCCGCACGCCAGAAGCCGGTATTGACCGAAGCCGAACGTAAAGCTGCGCGCGACGCGCGCTATCTCGCCCGGAAGAACCGGGCCTGATCTTGAATAGGCAGGGCGCAGTTCCACCATCAGCGACAGTCCGGGGACAATCTCCCAACGACACGCTCATTGGATGGGTCAAGCGCCATCGCCTGCAAACAAAACGCGGCACAAGCCGCGAGGATTTTATATGAATATCATTTCCGAAACCCGTAGCCGCCCGGCCTTCCGCCTGCCCTATGGCAGGTCGGTCAGACGACCCGCCACGCCCGCCGCAGCAACATTGTCGAGTTGCGAATTGAAGCAGATCGTCGCGGCCGTTCTGGGCTGACCAATCGCAGGCTCGCAAACATATCCATTGCGGGCTTCCCAATATTATAAGGAACACCGATGAGCCGAGAAAAAATCCGCCCCTTTTTGATCACTAAGGATGAGGAAGGGAATTTTCGGCTCACGGTTCGCGAAACCCGTTATAATTCGCAGGGTTATCCGCTCGTAACATCTCAGTTACAAGATGAAGTGTTCAAATCGGCAGCAGCCGTGCGCAACTTTGCGCGAGATACGTTCAAGGCTCAACCTGGACAATATGCCACGCAATAAAGGCGCATGAAGCCAATAAAGGGGCATGTTTTTTGGCCATAACTGCTGAAGTTGCAACAGTGCCGGTTGAACTGATCGACACGGCCGATCTTCCTGATGGCGGGACATTGCGCCTGTTGCGCCGGGGCGACGATTATTCGATCCGCTTCCGCGACACGGAGTTGATGGGCAACCAAGTCCGTCAGTCCGAAGAGGCGCTGGCCGTCTTGACATGCGAGCGGCTGACGCAGAGCGACAGCCGCATCCTCATCGGCGGGTTGGGCATGGGCTTCACGCTGGGCGCTGCGCTCAAATCCCTTCCCACAACCGCCGCGGTTACGGTGTCCGAGCTACTCCCCGCGATCGTAGAATGGGCGAAAGGACCGCTGGCCCACCTGTTCCATGATTATTTGACCGACGACAGGGTGTGCCTGACAATGGGCGACGTCCATGACGCCATCGTCAAGGAGACGGTCGGCTATGACGCGATCCTGCTGGATGTCGATAATGGTCCCGATGGGTTGATCCACATTGCCAATGAGCGCCTCTATTGCAATTGGGGGCTGCGCGCAGCACACGCGGCCCTGCGGCCAAAGGGGATACTCGCTATATGGTCGGCTTATCCAGACGATGATTTCGTCGATCGACTTGAACGCGCCCGTTTCCATGTCGAAGAGGTTGACGTGCCGGTCGTGATCGATGGAGAAGCCGCCACCCATATTATCTGGTTTGCAACCCGGAACCAATGACGATCAAGGTGCAGCCATCAAGGCAGACATGCTGACGTTCAACGAAGCGGCTCCAAATGCGCGTCCGTCGCAGGATGCGATCAACAAAATTCATCACCGCCAGTTCAGGTGTTCAGCGTGCCAAGCCGGCGCTGAAGATTTCGCCTGCATACACTTATCCACCGGCATAACGATCACGCGCGCGCGGCGGTGATGATGATTTCGACCTTATAGTCGGCGGTCGCCAGCCTGGCTTCGCCGGTGGCGCGGGCCGGGGCGTCGACGTCGGCGATCCAGGCGTCCCAAACGCTGTTCATTTCGGTGAAATCGGTCATGTCGGCCAGCCAGATGGTCGCACGCAAGATATGCGCCTTGCTGCTGCCGGCGAGGGCCAGCAGGCGGTCGATCTCGTCCAGCGCGAACTGGGTCTGGGCGGTCACGCTGTCGCCTTCCCCGACCTGGCCAGCCAGATAGACGGTGTCGCCATGGATGACCGCTTCGCTCATGCGCGGGCCGGTTTCGATGCGGGTGATGGTCATGCTATGTCTCCTTGCCTCAGTGCCGGTAGCGCGAGAGCGCCAGGTCGGCGGTTTCGATGTCCGGCCTGGCCCCGCTGATGATGTCGGCGATCACCCGACCTGATCCGCAGGCCATGGTCCAGCCCAGCGTGCCGTGGCCGGTGTTGAGGAACAGATTGTCGATCGTCGTCGCACCCACCACCGGGGTCGAGTCCGGCGTCATCGGCCGCAGTCCGCTCCAGAATGTCGCGCGTGAGAGGTCGCCAGCGCCGGGGAACAGCGTATTGACACTATGGTCCAGCGTGTCGCGGCGCGCCTGCGGCAGATCGTTGGTATAGCCCGACAGTTCGGCCATGCCGCCCACGCGGATGCGGTCGCCCAGCCGGGTGATCGCCACCTTGTAGCTTTCGTCGAGCAGGGTCGACACCGGTGCGGCGTCCGGCTGCACGATCGGCACGGTGATCGAATAGCCCTTCACTGGATAGACCGGCAGGCGCAGGCCGAGCGGCGCGACCAGCAAGGGCGAGAAGCTGCCCATCGCGACCAGATAAGCGTCGCCGCTGACCATGCCATGATCGGTGACGACATGGCGGATGCGGCCGGCGCCCGTCGCCAGCGCCTGAATATTGCGGCCCAGCAGGAATTGCACGCCCCGCGCCCTGGCCATGTCCGCCAGCGCATTGGTGAATTTGAAGCAATCGCCGGTTTCGTCATTGGGCAGGCGCAGCCCGCCGACGATCGGCGACCCGCTGGCCGCCAGCCCCGGTTCGGCGGCCAGGCAACCGGCGCGGTCCAGCACTTCGAACGGGACGTTGTCGGCGCGCAGCACCTCGATATCCTTGGCGATGCCGTCGAGTTGCTTTTGTTCCCGAAATAGCTGGAGCGTGCCTCGGCTGCGTTCGTCATAGGCGATGCCGGTTTCCGCGCGCAGCGCGATCAGCCGGTCGCGGCTATATTCCGCCAGCCGGACCATGCGCCCCTTGTTGATGCGATAATCCCGCGCGTTGCAGTTGCCGAGCATCGCGACAATCCAACGCAGCATCGCCATGTCCACATTGGGCCGCAGGATCAGCGGCGCATGGCGCATGAACAGCCAGCGCAGCGCCTTGGCCGGGATGCCGGGCGCCGCCCAGGGCGAGGCGTAACCGGGGGAAATCTCGCCCGCATTGGCGAAGCTGGTTTCCTGCGCCACGCCGGCCTGGCGATCGACGACGACCACCTCATGCCCCGCCTGCGCCAGATACCAGGCGGATGTGACGCCGATCACGCCGCCACCCAATATGACGATCTTCATGCCTTGCCGCTCCTCTGGTCAGCAGCGGCGGACGGCGCGGGCAGGTAGCTGCGCGCGTAGCGGTGGCCGAGCCGGGTCAATATCTCGTAGCTGATCGTGCCCGCCTGCGCGGCGACTGCATCGATCGTCTGGTGCGGCCCGATAAGTTCCACCGGTGCGCCGGAATAGAGCAGATAATCGGCGATGTCGGTGACGTCGATCGCCGTGCTATCCATCGACACCCGCCCGACGATCGGTACGCGGACGCCGCCGATATAGGCGCTGCCGCGACCGCTGAGATGACGGGGCCAGCCGTCGGCATAACCGACCGAAATGGTCGCGATGTGCGACGGACGATCGCAACGGTGGGTCAGGCCATAGCCGACGCCCGCACCCGCCGGCACGGTCCGCAATTGCACGATATAGGCGTCGAGCGCGATCACGGCCCGCATAGGATTGGGAGCGGGATCGCCATGCGGCGCGCCGCCATAGAGCGCGATGCCGGCGCGGACCAGGTCGCCATGCCGCACGCCGGTCGTCATCGCCCCGCCCGAATTGTCGAGCGACCGCGGTACGCCGGGAAACTGGTCGGCGATCGCGTCGAACCTGTCCCGCTGATCTCGATTGAAGGCGTCGTCCGGCTGATCGGCGCAGGCGAGATGGCTCATGACCAGGCGCAGGTCGATGCCGTCCAGCAGGTGGGGCTGGTCGCGCAGGATCGTCAGTTCGCCCGGCGTGAGGCCGAGGCGCGACATGCCGCTATCGACCTGGACGGCCCCGCGCAGCGCGCAGCCCAGCGTGCGGGCGGCCGCGGCCCAGCCATCGATCTGCGCCAGCGAATTGAGCACCGGCACGGCGCCGAGCGCGGCACAGGCAGCTTCGGCGCCGGGCGGCAATCCATTGAGGACATAAAGCGGAACATCCGCCGGCAGATGCGGCTTCAACGCCGCCGCCTCGCACAGATGCGCCACGAAGAAGTGGCGGCACCCCGCCCGCAGCAGGGCATGCGACACCGGAACCGCGCCCAGGCCATAAGCGTCCGCCTTCACCACGCCGGCCACGCTGGCGGGCGCGACCTGACGCACAATCAGTGCATAATTGGCCACCAAAGCGCCCAGATCGATGCGCAGGGTCGCCGCCGTCCCACCGTCCATGCCATATCCTTTCGACGAGACCATAGTAGATCACGTTTCTTCGAATATCCATTTTATATGCAGGACACTATTCGAACATTTTGGCATGAAGTAATGAATCTTCCGTTGGATTCGAACGAATGACCGCCACCCTGGATAATAGCGATCGCGCCATATTGCGCTTGTTGAAACTCGACGCCCGACGTTCCAATGCGGACATCGCCGCAAAGGTTGGCCTGTCTCCGTCCGCCTGCCACCGGCGCATCAAACAGTTGGAGGCCGGTGGTTATATTCGCGGCTATACGCTCGTCGCTGGCGGGCGCGACGAAACCGCCATGGTCAATGTGCTGGTCCAGGTGACGCTGGACCGGCAGACCGACGATTTTCTCGCCCGGTTCGAACATGCGGTACGGCAATGTCCCGAAATCCGCGAATGTTTCCTGATGACCGGGGCGGTCGATTATTGGTTGCGGGTGGAGGCGGACAGCGTCGACGCCTATGAGCGCATCCACGGCGAAATCCTGTCGCGGATGCCCGGCGTGACGCGGATCAACTCCAGCATCGCCATGCGCGACGCACTGCGACCACGACGCGCCAAGAAATAATGTTGCGGCGACCTGTGAAGTCATCTGAAAGCTTCGAACATAGTACCACTCGTTGCCCCACTGCGCATCCGGCATGACATAATCCCGGCCGGGTTTCAGCCGTTTGGGTTCGATCTTGACCGTGAAGTCGCGTGCGGGCCGCGCCTGGGTCCGGCCGCTCTCGATTGGTTGGCCGTCCGGCTTTTACGCGAAATACCGGCTGACCGGGATTTTCGATCCATAGGGCCACCTCAGCGCGCGCGGTCAGATCACCGCTGGCGACACCATCATTGAAGCGGACAATGATCTTTTCGGCCGGGTTGGCGGCCACCGGGGACCAGGCGGCGGCGCCGATCAGACCCAGCGCAGAGCGACGATCACGGCTCGTTTCGCACCGCCAAAGGGCAAGCTCGCCGAAATGCCGTAAAAACCCGGTTCGCCAAAGATGAAGGTCGGCATTCCGAGCGGGTCGCCTGTATTGCCGTGATACTTGATATATTATTTGTGGATTTTGGTCGTGAACCCGCCGCGCGAGCGGCCGGGGGCTTGACCACTTTGCTGCCTTTTGCGTCCGCTGCCGACACAGGGGCGCACACGGTCGTAGAATCGAACATCTGCATCCGATGCGCTGACGGACTCATCGAAGCCAGCGTGTCGAAAAGGGGGCGAACATGTCGGCCTTGCTCAACCGGTCGAACCGCGTCCACACGCTGTTCCAGTGGCCGTAATCCTTGGGAAGCGACCGCCAACGCACATTCTCCACTGTGAAGAAATGCAGTGCCTCCAGAAAGCGCCGGTTGTCCGCCTTGCGTCCCCGGCGCGGCAAGCACGCCCAGAATAGCAGCAGCGCGTGCTCCCACTCTTCCTCATCCATCCGTGTCGACAACCATTCCGACCTCCCTGATAGTCGGAAGCCTAGGAATCAGAACGGATTCATTTTAGGAATTGGAAATTTTCCATACCGACAAATTCGTCCATATTGCCTAGGCGGCGTGGACAAATTTGAGCCAGTATCTGGCGGTGGCGAGATGGACCATGCCGAGGAAGCTATTGGCCAGTTGGTCGTAGCGGGTTGCGATGGCACGGTTGATTTTGAGGTGCCCGAACATACGCTCGATGCGGTTGCGCTGCTTGTAGAGCGTTCGGTCATGCTCGATCTTCACCCTGCGGTTTGAGCGGCCCGGAATTACGGGCTCTATCTGCCGTTTGGCGAGGTCGGCACGGATTGCGTCGGCATCGTAGCCCTTGTCGGCCAACAGTGCATCAGGTGCGCGTTCTGGCAGGCCGATCAAGGCATCATATGCCTTGCAATCCGCCACTTCACCGCCCGTCAGGATGAAGGCGAGTGGTCGTCCGAGGGCATCAGCCAAGCAGTGAAGCTTACTTGTGAACCCGCCCCGCGAGCGGCCAAGAGCGCGTCGATGAGTCCCCCTTTTCCGCCCGCTGCCGAGACGTGGGCGCGAACGGTGGTGCTGTCGATGCTGTAGTGGCCGCTGTCCGCCATGATCTCGGCCAGCGTCACGGCGACCGCCTCCCAGACCCCGGCCTCGCTCCACCGCCGGAATCGTCGATAGATGGTGTTCCAACTGCCATATTTAGGCGGCACGTCACGCCACGGAGCGCCGCAACGAAGTCGCCAGAGGATGCCATTGATGATGGAGCGGTTCTGTTCGGGCGGCCTGCCTCGACCACGGTTTTCAGGCTCGATGGGCAACAAGGCCTTCAGAACGCGCCATTCTGATTCAGTGAGATCGCCCCTGCTCAAGCCTGCCTCCAAAAAGCAGCCTTGAATCAATCCGCCTGCGCTACGTCAATCGTCTTCGCTGATGGCCGACACCTACAGCGCGGGATCGATAGCAAACCGGACCGGTAGGCGATAAGCTATTTATATGGGAACGCTGAAACTCGAAGATCGCACTGCGGAATACCAGTGGGCAACCGACGTAAACTTCGACGGCATACGTCTGGAGGTGCTCTCAAGCGACGGAACTACACTCTTCGACATCAGCATACTGGATGACGGTCACATCACCGTCAACACCTTCGGCAAGGAAGTTGCCGCAAACCTGATCGAGGCCGCAGTCGAGATCGCCCGTCAGCCGCGATAAGCTCACGCCCGCCAATTTGTCCACGCCGCCTAGGCTAATGATCTCGGTGCCGGACTTGCCTGCAATGGAACATGACGCTGGCCAATGGAATCCGGAACCGGGAAGCGGCGCTCCGTTGTTCCAGCGAGTGACCGCCACATCGGACTGGCCTACACCCGTCAACCGATCGACAACCCCTCCATTCGCGCCTTTTCGTCATCCGTCAAAGCTTTCGGGCGCCCGTCGATAGCCTTCAATGCCACCATGGCGCAGGAATTGATCGCCGCCTTCGACCGCAGCGATGCCGACGATATGGTGCGGGTCGTGATCGTCACGGGCGAAGGCCGTGGTTTCTGCGCCGGCGCGGACCTGGAAGCGGGTGCGGACACTTTCAACTATGCCGTGCGTGAAGATGGCCCCGTAGGCGCCGACGGCAGCATCGACTGGTCCCACCCGGATGTGCGCGACACTGGCGGTCTGGTCAGCCTGCGCATCTTCAACAGCCTTAAACCCGTGATCGCGGCGATCAACGGCCCGGCGGTCGGCGTGGGCATCACCATGACCCTGCCGATGGACATTCGCATCGCCGCCGAAGGCGCGAAGATCGGCTTCGTCTTCGCCCGGCGCGGCATCGTACCCGAAGCGGCGTCAAGCTGGTTCCTGCCGCGCCTTGTCGGCATCAGCAAGGCGATGGAATGGTGCGCCACCGGCCGGGTCATGCTGGCGGATGAGGCGCAGGCGGGCGGCCTGTTGCGCTCCGTTCACGCGCCCGATACGCTGCTCGACGTCGCGCGCGGTATCGCGCGGGAAATCGCCGACAACACCGCCCCCGTTTCGGTGTCGCTCACCCGGCAGATGCTCTGGCGCGGTCTGGGTTTCAGTCATCCGACGGAGGCGCACCGCATCGACAGCCGCGCCGTCTATGGCCGTGGGCGCAGCGCCGATGCAAGCGAAGGCGTAACCAGCTTTCTCGAAAAGCGCACGCCCGTTTATCCCGACAGCGTCAGTCAGGACATGCCGGGCTTCTATCCCTAGTGGGAAGAGCCGGAATGGCGTTAAAGCTAAGAGGTCGATCCATCTCTAATTTTTATTCGCACCCGACCTATTGAGCGAGTCGGGCGTTGCGGGCTTGGCCGCATTGGTCCACCCTCGCCTTGCACCGTAAACGGGGCAGAATTGCGCTATGGCATGAAAGGCGGCGCGATGCGGATCGAACTGGCGTGAAAAATATCGGTGATCAGCCCTTCTCCGATCCATTGGCCCAGCAAGGCGCCGGCCGCCCTCACGCCAGCTTCCTCGCCCAGCCGATCGATCAGCGACGCGCATAATGCGCTAAAGCTGGCGCCCGCAACGGCATCAGCCAAAATGTCGGCTTCGACCGTTCCAATCGCGCGAAAACAGGGGGTGAAGCCCTGTCGCCACACCAGCATGGCGCCGGGTTCAGGGAGCATGGCCGCGGCCGGCGGTTGTTCTTGCGCCGCCAGCGCCGACCAGATCGCGCCTGCATTGGTGATCGCTGGACCAATGCTGAGCGTCGGCACGAAAATCAACGATGCTTCATCCCAATCCACCCCCGCCAGCCTCTCTGCGCTGACCGGATCGGCATCGCGTCCCTCGAACGTCCGAGTCAGCGCATGGTCCAGCCAGGTCAGTTCCTCCACTTCGCGATCGTCGGGATAGAGCCGCGCCAGCGTCCGGTCGAACCCGTCACCATAGACGCCCAGCGTCCAGCCATGGGGCGGCCTACCGTCGATATGCGCGCGCGCGGCGGTCATGAACGCCTCGTCGCCCAGCCAGAGCGCCGTTTTTTCGAACATCTCATGCAGGCAATCGGCCAACCGCATATGGTAGGCATTATGATAGACATCCAGCCCGGCTTGCGCCGCGCCATCCACCCAGGCCGCCATCGATCCGGGCCGGTCGGTCAGCCATCCGGCGAAATCGCGCTGCATCGCGGCGAGGCTCATGCCGCCCGCCTCCGGTCCATCGTCGCGATCGCGCGGGCCATGTCGAGTTCGGCCAGCAAGTCGGCAAGCGGGGGAATGTCGTCGTCCCGTTCGATCATGGTCGCGACCGGCCCGATCCGGCGGCAGGCTTCGGCGTAGAGCGCCCAGACCGGCGGCGGCACGGGCTGGTCATGCGTGTCGATGAGGCAATCGCGGCCTTGGCTGTGTCCGGCCAGATGAATCTGGCGCACGCGGTCGGCCGGCACGCCATCGAGATAGGTCATGGGATCGAAGCCATGATTGATCGCGCTGACATAGATATTGTTCACGTCCAGCAACAGAGCGCAGCCGGTGCGCGCGCACATCGCGTTCAGAAATTGCCATTCGGTCATGCTGTCGGCGGTGAATTGCAGGTATGTGGAGGGGTTTTCGATCAGCATCGGCCGTTCCAGCACGTCCTGTGCTTGCAGAATGTTGGCGCAAACCAGATCGAGCGCTTCCTCGGTATAGGGAAGCGGCAGGAGGTCGTGCGCGTTGAACCCCGCGATCCGGGTCCAGCACAGATGGTCGGACACGAATAGCGGATCGACATGGTCGACCAATGTTTTCAGGCGTGCCAGATAGGCGCGATCCAGCCCGTCGGCCGATCCGATCGACATCGACACGCCATGCAAGGCCACCGGATGCCGTTCGCGAATCTGATCGAGGATATGACGGGGACGCCCGCCATCGATCATGAAATTCTCGGATATGACCTCCACGAAATCGACCGGCGCCGTGCTCGTCAGGAAATCCTGATAGTGCGGCGTGCGCAGGCCAAGGCCGAAGCCGTCAAAGGAGGCGATGGGGGTGGCGGTCATCGGCACGCTCCGGGAAAGGGGGAGGCCCGGCCGGGGGTAAGCCGGGCCTCGATATCGCGCACGCGATGGGGGCGTGCGCGAAGGCCGATATTATTGAGCCGCGGGCTCGGTCAGGCTGCCGCCGGCGGCGGTGCATTTTTCAGCCGACATCTCCTTGAAGCCCTGCCCCTTGCAGCTGTTCAAGCCCTTGCAGTCATTCTTGGCGGTCTTGCAGTCCGACGTGCCCTTGCAGCTATTGACGCCATAGCAATGGGTGGTCTTGGCGGCATCGGCCGCAAAGGCCGGAGCGGCGGCCGAGATGCCGGCGATGGCGAGCAGCGCAGCGGTGGTGGCGATGCTGACGCCGGACTTGATGCTGGTCATGAGATGATCTCCGAAGAATATTGCCGGGATGGCACAGGGTTCTTCGGGGCAACGTCCGCGATGGTTACACATTATCTACCAACGCAGGAAACGCGGCCCGATCAGCGCACCGCTCAGCGTCGCCAGAACCATCCCCAGCGTGTACCAGGTGAGGACGAAGGTGGCGGACGCTTCCGGGCAATGCAGGCCATAGAGCGTTGCCGAACAGGCGCCAGACGCCAGCCCCGCCATTGCGCCCGCCAGACGCAACCGGGTTGGGGCCAGGCGACGAAAGGCCCAGAGCAGGCCGGCGAACAGCGGCACGGACAAGCTTGCCACCAGCATCGAACATCGCGTCCAGCTATGGCCCAGCCAGAGACGCTGCCAGCCATCAACCGGGGTTCGGATCAGTTCGCTCACGGCGGCGGCCAGCAAAAGGCCGAACGGCAGCGCCAGCAGCCAGAGCCAAGGCGCGCGCGCCGCATCCGGCCGGGCCAGATGCAGCGTCGCGGCGATCGCACCGATCCCCAGCGAGAGCGTGTAGGCCCATTTCATCCAGAACGGGAAAGCCTGCATCGCGACCCCCAGATCGGGCCGGAACCCCAGCGCCGCGGCGATCGCCGCCAGCGTGACGATGCCGCCGCTGGCCAGGCCAATCCCGACCCTGCATTCCACCGCATGGCGCGGAACCGGGCGCGCATCGCTCGCCAGCGCGCGGATAAGGTCTTCGGTCTGCATCACCCCTGTCCCCTCAACCGCGCGGCCAGCGTTTTCAAGCCCCGATGGACGGAAACCTTGACGTCGGCTTCGCTCAGGCCGGCCGCCTGCGCGGCCTCCATCACGCTCAGCCCATCGACCTTCGTATCGCGGATCGCCTTCGCCTGCTTGGGCGACAGGCCGCCCAGCAACCGATCGAGATCCATGCGCGCGGCGCAGGCATCCTCGAATCCTTCCGCGACCAATATCTCTTCCAGTCCCTCGATCTGCACCATGGGCCGGGTCCGGCGGAACTGGTCGATCATCTTGTAGCGCGCGACCGCATAGACCCAGGCGACAAAGGGCCGGGTCCGGTCATATGTCCCGCGACGGGCGTGAATGGCCATCAATGTTTCCTGCACCAGATCCTCGACATCATCGGCGCCGCCGCGCAGGCGGCGTCCGAAGAAGGATCGCAGCAACGGGACGAGCGCGCCGAGCAAGGCGGTATAGGCATCGGCGTCTCCATCAAGACCGCCGATCATCCATATCCTGAGCTGTTCTTCGCTCGCCCGCATACGCACTCCCGAACAGTCATTCGTGGCTAGAGGCCCAATGGTTACAGCGATGCGGCGGAAAAATGCTGCGCGACCATTTTCTGCGCCATCTGTTGCGCCATCTGTAACGTCTTTCCGTTCCGCCGCGAAGAAGCTTCCGTAACCCGGCCCGCTTGGCCTCCCAGGGTTGCCGTGCGACGGAGCCGCCGCAAACGGCTCTGTCGCATGTGAGGCCATCCCGCTTTTTCGACGGAGAAATATCATGTCATCGACCCCGGCCATATTGGCCGCCGCCCTCGCCATCGCGATCACGACCGGCGGCGCCCATGCCGCAGAGCCGACCAAGCCCATGGAAAAATGCTATGGCGTGTCACAGGCCGGCAAGAATGACTGCAAGGCGGGCGCGGGCACCAGTTGCGCCGGCACGTCGCGGATAGCCTATCAGGGCGACGCCTGGAAACTGGTGAAGGCCGGCACCTGCACCAAGATCAAGACGCCCAAGGGCTTCGGGTCGCTGACACCCAAGGCGTGATCCTTCCTGATCCTGCGGAGAAGAGCGATGATATCCTTTGCGCGCCATTATGCTGAAGCCTGCGATCGGCTGACCATGCTGATCCCCGACAATCTGGTGCTGCTGATCGCGCGTCTGGGCATCGCCGCCACCTTCTCCCTGTCGGGCCGGACCAAGGTGGAGGGTCTGCAGACCATCACGCCCTCCACCTACGAGCTGTTCCAGACCGAATATGCCTTGCCGCTCATTCCTCCGAACGTCGCGGCGCATGTGGCGACCTATTCGGAGCATGTCTTCCCGATCTTGCTGGTTCTGGGCTTGTTCACCCGACCAGCCGCGGCCGCATTGCTGGGCATGACCCTGGTGATCGAGATATTCGTCTATCCCGACGCCTGGCCGACTCATCTTGTCTGGGCGGGATTGCAGCTCTTCCTATTCGCGCGGGGCGGGGGCGAATGGTCTCTGGACCGCCTGATGGGCATTGAACGCCGGCAGCAGAAATAGCGGAGTCCGAAACTCCCGATCATAGGTGGCGCCTGGCGCGCGGAAGGTCGGCTTCTGCGCGCCAGGCGCCACAGGGTCGAGCGAACAGGTCAAACCCCGCTTGACGATTTGCCGCACCTGCTCAATCCTGCGTCGGTGAACGATGCCATCATAGATCCCGCCCCCTCGCGTCCCGGCCCTTCGGCGGTGCTGTCGGCGCGACCCGAAGCGATCCGGCTCGATGCCGAGACAACGGCGGTCATCGTCGTCGATATGCAGAACGCCTATGTCAGCCAGGGCGGCTATGTGGACGAGGCCGGTTTCGATTTCGGTCCCGCGGCGGGCGTCATCCCGAAGGTCGTCGACGCGGCGCGCTTGGCGGGCATACCGGTGATATTCCTGCAGAACGGCTGGGATTCAGCCTATGTCGAGGCCGGCACGCCGCTCTCTCCCAATTGGCATAAATCCAATGCGCTCAAGACCATGCGCGCGCGGCCCGCGCTTGCCGGGAAGTTCCTTGCCCGCGGCGGCTGGGACTATGAGCTTGTCGATACGCTTCCGGTACAGGAAGGCGACCTTCGCGTGCACAAACCGCGCTATTCGGCATTCTTCAATTCGCAGCTCGATTCCGTGCTGCGGGCACGCGGCATCCGCACGCTGATCTTTGCCGGCATCGCCACCAATGTCTGCGTCGAATCGACGCTGCGCGACGGCTTTCATCTCGAATATTTCGGCGTGCTGCTGGAAGATGCGGTGCATCATCTAGGGCCGGACTTCGTCCGCCAGGCCAGCCTCTACAATGTCGAGACATTCTTCGGCTGGGTAAGCAGCGTCGCCGATTTCCGCACCGCCGTCGGCCAACTTCCGCCAAAGGAGTCCTGATGCCTTTCGAACCGATCAACCCGCCTCAGTTCCCCACGCCCATCGCGCCCTATTCCGCCGGGGCGAAGGCGGGCAATACGGTCTATGTTTCAGGCGTGCTGGCATTGGGAGAAGGCGGCACGGTGCTGCATATCGGCGATGCCGCCGCGCAGATGCGCCATGTGCTGGAGGTCGTCAAGACCACGATCGAGGCGGCCGGCGGTAGCATGGCGGATATCGCCATGAATCATATGTGGACGACCCCCACTTACAAGAACCCTGAACAGATATTTTGAACGGATCGCTTGCGATCATATGTCCGGCCTCGGTGTGCGGTCGCACATGACCGCGGGCCAAGATGGTTTCCGCCACGCGAGTTCCAAACACAATCGCGACCTGTGAAGGCCAGTGATTCATGCGGAGTGTCACGCGTTTCGGATCGATCGATCACACCATCTGCTCGTTCTCTTGCAAGTTCCAGCCCCAACTCAGCACGGTAGCGTTAGCTGTACTCCCCGTGCAGCGATGAGCTCTATGCCGCGACCCCTAGTGCAGGCACTGCAGATCGGGATTTGTAGGGTTCGCCTGTCATCATCATTTTCCAGGCAATACGGGCGACCTTGTTCGCCAGCGCCACAGCGACAAGCTTGGGCGGCTTGCGCTTGAGCAACTCCATGAGCCAGGAAGATGCATTTTTACTTCGCCCCATCCGCACCTGTCGGAGGAGAGCGGTTGCACCCTGTATCAAGGTACTTCGCAAGGCCTCGTCACCGGCGCGGGTGATGACGCCAAGTCTGGTCTTCCCGGCTGTCGAATGATCTCTGGGTGTCAGGCCAAGCCACGCGGCAAAATCGCGGCCAGATCCAAACAGTTCAGGCGCCGGCGTCTTCATCATCAAAAGCGAAGCTCCGATTGGACCAACGCCCGGTATTTGCGCAAGGCGACGACTGCATTCGTCAGCACGGTGCCATGTCATCAGCCGGCTCTCAACCCTTTCGATTTCCTTCTGTAACTGCGCATATTCGTGGGCGTGAAGTGCGAACAGATCGCGCGCCATTTCCGGCAGCGTCTCATCCGTCGCGATCCGGTCGAGCAATGGCGTGATATGCCGCATCCCTTTGGCAGCCGTCAGTCCCAATTCGGCCGCGTAACCACGGATCGCATTGGTCAGCTGCGTGCGATTGCGAACCAAGCGGTCCCGCGTACCGACCAACATCAGTGCCGCTTGCTGCTCGGCAGTCTTCACCGGCACGCAGCGCATCGTCGGGCGGCTCATCGCTTCGCACAACGCCTCGGCATCGGCGGCGTCATTCTTGCCACGCTTTACATATGGTTTCACATATTGCGGCGGCAGCATCTTCACCTCATGCCCCAACGATTGCAGCTCCCGCGCCCAGTGATGCGAGCCGCCGCACGCTTCGATTGCCACTACCGTCGGCGGCAGTTTACCGAAAAACTCGACCATCTCTTTGCGCCGAAGCTTCTTGCGCAATACCGGCTCCTCGGCCGCATTCACGCCATGCAGCTGAAAGACATGCTTTGACGTATCCATTCCAACTCGGATAAACTGTTCCACGGACGGCCTCCTCGGTTGAGATCTACAACGACCTCATTCTGGCACACTTTGATGCCGTTCGGGGGTCGTCCACCCCAACACACATTTTCCTCAAAAACCTAGATGACTATGCCGCCTTCAACACGGTCTACGCCACATATTTTCCGGGTGACAAACCCGCGCGCTACTGTGTCAAATGCGAACTGGTGAAACCCGACTGTCTGGTCGAGATCGCCTCGGTCGCGCATCTTGGCTGAGGCGGCAGGGCTTTACTATGAAACACACGGGAGCGCGAATGCGCCCGCTCTGATCCTGTCCAGCGGACTGGGTGGCTCGGCGCGCTATTGGACGCCCAACCTGGCGGCCTTGGCAGAACATTTCCACATCATCGCTTACGATCATCGCGGCACCGGCCGCAGCGACCGCATCCTTCCCGACACCACATCGGTCGAGGACATGGCTGGCGACGTGATCCTGCTGATGGATGCTCTCCGCATCGCGCGCGCGCATTGCATCGGCCATGCGCTGGGCGGGGCCATCGGCATCCAAACCGCCATCTGCACGGGACGGATCGACCGACTGGTCGTCATCAACGGCTGGCGGTCGCTTTCGCCGCATACGCGGCGCTGTTTCGACGCACGCCTCGCGCTGCTGCATGGCGCAGGCGAGCAAGCCTTTCTGGAAGCGCAGCCGCTTTTCCTGTATCCGCCAGACTGGATCGCCGCCCATGACGACGAACTGACGGCAGACCTAGACTACCATATCGCAGCATTTCCCGGCGTCGAGACGACCGCCAAGCGCATCGCCGCCGTCCAGGCCTATGCGCCCGATCCGGCGGCGCTGGCGGCGTTTGAACAGTTGCTCGTCATTGCCACCCGCGACGACTTTCTCGTGCCTTTCGCCACCGCCCTCGATCTCGCGGAGCCGGTCGCCCACGCGGCTGTCGCCACGTTCGAATGGGGCGGTCATGCCTGCAACGTGACCGATCCCGGCCATTTTAACCGCATCGCTCTCGAATTTCTCAGGAGTTGAAATCCATGCAGGTCGGCGTTTTCATTCCCATCAACAATAATGGCTGGCTGATCAGCGAGAACGCCCCGCAATATATGCCGAGCTTTGATCTCAACAAGGAGATCGCCCAGCGCGCCGAGAAATATGGGATGGATTTCCTGCTCTCGATGATTAAATTGCGCGGCTTCGGCGGCAAGACGCAGTTTTGGGAATATGGGCTTGAAAGCTTCACCCTGATGGCCGGGCTTGCGGCGGTGACGGAAAAGATCAAGATCTTCGCCACCTGCCCCACGCTGATCATTCCGCCCGCCTTCGCCGCACGCATGTGCAACACCATCGACAGCATCAGCCATGGCCGGTTCGGGCTTAATCTGATTACCGGGTGGCAACCGCCCGAATATACACAAATGGGCCTTTGGCCGGGCGACGAGCATTTTCGCAACCGCTACGACGTGCTCGATGAATATGCACGCATATTGCGCGAATTGTGGAAAACCGGCCGCTCCGACTTCAACGGCCAATATTATCAGATGGACGACTGTCTCGTCCGCCCCCAACCGCAAGCGGACATGAAGATCATCTGCGCAGGTTCGTCCGATGCGGGACTCGCCTTCTCGGCCAAGTGGGCGGATTATGCCTTCTGCCTTGGCAAGGGCGTCAATACGCCGACCGCTTTCGCCTTCAACAACGATCGCTTGGCCCACTTCACCGCAGAGACGGGTCGCGACGTTTCAGTCTTCGTGCTGGTTATGGTGATCGCCGCCGAAACCGATGAAGAAGCCATGGCTAAATGGCAAAGCTACAATGACGGCGTCGATGTCGACGCTATCGCCTGGCTGGCTGATCAGGGCGCCAAGGACACTGTGAACAGCGACACAAACGTGCGCCAACTCGCGGCGCCCGAAGGAGCGGTCAACATCAACATGGGTACACTGGTCGGCAGCTACGAAAGCGTGGCGCATATGCTCGACAAGATGGCGCAAGTGCCGAATACCGGGGGCGTGCTGCTGACCTTTGACGATTTTCTCGAAGGGGTGGAAGCATTCGGCACCCGCATCCAACCGCTGATGAAGAGCCGTCCCGCAATGCCATGAAAGCGGCTTGACCGATATTGGGAAAGATAGGGATTGGACGGACCGTCCTTTGGTGACGATGATCCTTCCACCTATGCCGTCGGCGATGGCGTTACGCAGTTGCTGACGAAACCGATGTCCGCCGATCGCGCATGATGATATTGCAGTATTGCGCGCACGATAGGCAGATCGACGAGCGGCATCGGCGCGCTGATATTGTTATCGCGGGATGGCGCGGACTGTCTGCCGATCGCCGCGCTCTGTCCCAATCTGCTGCGCACGATCACCGATCGGGGCCCCCTGCTGACGATGCCGCAGCCCTTTCCGCCAAGTTGGAGGCAGACGGCGGCGAGAGCCTTGACCGCTCCTCGCCCCGCTGCCGCGCGTCCTTTCGGAACGGCGGACGTATCGCCATGCACCATCTGGACTTCCACACCGCCGGTTTCGAACCGCGGCGTAGAATCCGGCTATCCGTTCGGCATTTCATCCCAGTTTATGTTAGCGCTAACTACAAGCGTGGCGCACCAAAGCGCGGCGATTGAAGGAGAGATTGATCATGTTCCACCGGACCCTGCGCCTGTCTGCGCTTATGCCCGCGATACTGTCTATCTCGCTGTTCGCAGCACCGGCCCAAACCGCGCCGGCCCAAACCGCGCCGGCGCCGTTCGAACGCTTACCTATGCGGGGAAGTGGGCCGAGAAGATCATGGTCAAGCCCGGCGAATATCGCAACCCGATCCTGACCGGCTATTATCCCGACCCGTCGGTTACGCGCGTGGGCGACGACTATTATCTCGTCAATTCGTCCTTCGCCCATTATCCGGGCCTGCCGATCTTCCGCTCGAGGGATCTGGTCAACTGGACCCAGATCGCCAACGCGATTGACCGGCCGGAACAGTTGGATTTCAAAGGCCGCCGCATCTCTCAAGCCGTGTTCGCGCCGCATATCAGCTATCACGATGGCCTCTTCTACATCGTCAACACCTGCGTCGACTGTAAGGGCAATTTCGTCATCACCGCCAAAGACCCGGCCGGCCCTGGTCCGACCCGATCTGGTTGCCGTTCGAAGGGATCGACCCGTCCAGCCCAAACCCACTGTACCCAGCAGCGGCGACTTCGCCTATGTCGAGGAATTTGACGGCACTAAGCTGCCGATGGAATGGATCGGCATCCGTACGCCGCAAAAGCCCTTCTATCATCTCGCGGGCGGCGCGCTGGCGCTGGACAGCGGCGCGCGCCTTGGCGACCTGAACGGCGTTCCCGCCTTCATCGGGCGGCGGCAACAGCATAGCAACGCCACCTTCTCCACGACGCTACGCTACACGCCGGCCAGAGAGGGCGACCGCGCCGGCCTCGCCGCCGTGCAGAGCGACCGCAGCAACCTGTTCTTCGGGCTCACCCGGATCGCGGGCAAGCCAGTGGTCGCCCTCTACACCCGCGACGCCGCCGATACCGACGGGTTGGTCGCCTGCGCGCCTGTCGTCGACAGCGGCCCTGTAACCCTGACCATCCGCGTGACCGGCGGGACGATCGGCTTCGACTATGGGGTGGGCGGCAGCACGAAGACGCTCAAGGACGATATCGACGCCACGCTGCTCAGTACGAAGAAGGCAGGTGGCTTCGTGGGCACGGTCATCGGCCTCTATCACTATAGTCCGGCCCGTTGACGAGCGACGCCATGATCCGCACCGCCGCTATCGACACGTTGCATGACAGGGATTGCGCGCGATTTATGATAGCGCTATCTTTCGATTTCATAAATGAATGTCGCACAATCGGAGAGGACAGCCATGCTCATGCCATTGCGAAAACTGGCGCCGCTCGCGCTTGCCACGACCTTGCTCGCAACCGCGTGCCAGCCATCGGCGCAGCCGGAAAACAAGGTGCAGGAATCCAGCGACAGCGGCGGCGACGCTTCCGACTATCTGTCTCAACCCTTGGTGAAAGACATATATACCGCCGACCCGTCCGCGCATGTGTGGAACGGCAAAATCTACGTCTATCCCAGCCATGATATCGACGGCCCGACGCCCGAAGACGATCTGGGCGCGCATTTCGAGATGCGCGACTATCGCATCCTGTCGATGGACAAGATCGGTGGGCCGGTAACGGTCGGACCGGTAGCCCTGGACGTCAAAGATGTGCCCTGGGCCGACAAGCAGATGTGGGCGCCCGATGCCGCATACAAGAATGGCACCTATTATCTCTACTTCCCGGCTAAGGATAAGGAGGGCGCTTTCCGCATCGGCGTGGCGACGTCGAAGAACCCGATGGGTCCATTCAAGGCGCAGCCCCAGCCAATCAAGGGCAGCTATTCGATCGACCCGGCCGTCTTCACCGACGATGATGGGCAGAGCTATGTCTATTTCGGCGGCATCTGGGGCGGGCAACTTCAACGCAATGTCGATGGCACATATGACGCCAATGGGTCGAAGACCGATTTGGGCCAGGACGACAAGCCCGCACTGGCGCCGCGCGTCGCCAAACTGACAGGCGACATGCTGGAATTCACCGAAACGCCCAAGGCGGTGCAGATCATGGACGAGAAGGGCAAGCCGTTGCTGGGCGGCGATCATGATCGCCGCTTCTTCGAGGCGTCCTGGATGCATAAATATATGGGTAAATACTATTTCAGCTACTCGACTGGCGACACCCATTATCTGGCCTATGCGATCGGCGATTCACCCTATGGCCCGTTCACATACAAGGGGCGCATCCTCGAGCCGGTCGAAGGATGGACGACGCATCATTCAATCGTCGAATGGAATGGCCGCTGGTGGCTATTCTATGCCGATACGCAGCTGTCAGGGCAGACCCGCCTTCGCAATGTCAAAGTGACGGAGTTGCGCTATAATCCAGACGGCACCATCCAGACGATCAATCCGCTCGTCGCGAAAAGTGGTAAAGACAGCGCAGCCCCATGAGGCACGCGAGGCGTGGGGCAGGCCAGGACGAACCGATTATCTGCCGCGCCTTCCATATCCAACTTCACGACATACACGCCATGATGAGACAGGATGAAGAGGGTGCGTCGATCCGGCCCGCCGAACGGTATCTGCAAGGGACGTTCGGGCAAATCGATGCGGCCGATTTCCTTGCCAGTGGCAGCGTAGACGAAGACCTGGCCGTTGGCGACATAGACACGCTCGCCTGGCCGCCCCTGAATGAAGCCATAGCTGTCGAGCGAGTCCGAGAAGCGCAGGCCGCGATGGTCCGCCGGCCCTTGCGCGAGAACCCGCCAGGCGGGCAGGACCACGCTGCCGTCGGATGGCACATAATCCCGCGCGTCGCGCCGTGCCATATCGCGGGCGAACATCTCGACGAGGGTGGTGAACTGATAGGTGGCGGGGTCGATCTGATCCTTGAACTCGCCATTATTCCACCAGTTGACCGATAGCACAGTGGCCGCGCCATCATGGGTAGCGGTGGGCGTCGCCGGAATGACGGCGATGTCGCTGGCGGGGATCCGATGTGGAAATCGACAGGGCTGACGAAGCTATGCTGGGCGGAATGGAAACGGATCGCCGTGGCGGCGGGGTTGCCGTCCATGACGCGGAAATCGATATTGCCGAGCGCGGTGTAGAAGGTGCCGGGATTGGCGTAAAAATGGATCACGCCTCCGATTGATAGCTATGTGTTTGGTTGAGCTTAAGCGATCGATTGGTTGTCGCCAGCACCCTCTGATCTCTCGCCTTTCGCCACCCTCAACAAAGCATAGCCCAGCAAGCCCGCCAGCAGCGATCCTGCGACAATGCCGATCTTGGCCTCTGCCTGAAGAAGCAGATCGTTAGAAAAGGCGAGAAGCGTAATGAACAGACTCATCGTAAAGCCGATGCCACAGAGCAGCGCGGTACCCGCAAGTTGCAGGCGGCTGGCATGGGCGGGCATGTCGGCGATTCCCAATCGAATCGCAATCATGGACGTGCCGAACACCCCGATGACTTTTCCGACCAACAACCCAAGTCCCACGCCGATCGTGACCGGCGCGGTGAAAGCTTCTGGCTGGAGGCCCAATATCGGAACGCCGGCATTGGCCAGGCCGAATATCGGCACAATCAGGAATCCGACAGGCAAATGCAGCCAATGTTCGAGACGATGGAGCGGACTATGCTCATCGGCGTCCGGCTTGCCTGGGGTTCCTTGCAGCGGAATGGCAAAGGCCAGTATCACGCCCGCCAGAGTGGCATGGATGCCCGACCGCAGCACGAAAATCCACAGCACGGCTCCAATGAGCAGATAGGGCGCAAGGCGGCGCACGCCGCTCCGGTTGAGCGCAAACAGAAGCAAGGTGATAACCGCCGCCGCGCCAAGATCGAACAAAGAGATTTGCGCCGTATAGAAAAAGGCGATGATCACGACAGCGCCCAGATCGTCAATGATCGCGAGCGCTGTGAGGAAGACTCGCAGAGATATGGGGACGCGGTTGCCCAGAAGCGCGATGACGCCAAGCGCAAAGGCAATGTCCGTTGCGGCAGGGATCGCCCAGCCGCGGGCTGTAGCGCCACTGTTGAAAGCAAGATAGACAAGCGCTGGCACGGCCATGCCCCCCGCCGCGGCGATGCCCGGCAAGATCCGGCGCGGCCAGGAAGAAAGCTGGCCGTCCATGATTTCGCGCTTGATCTCCAGCCCGACGAGCAGAAAGAAGATGGCCATAAGGCCATCATTCACCCAATGATGAAAGGATAGCGGTCCGACCATGCTGTGAAGCACATGCTCGTAATCCGCTGCCGCAGGCGAATTGGCGACGACCATGGCGATGACGGCGGCACCCATTAGCACCAGTCCGGCGGAGGCCTGACCTTCGAGAAACTGACGCAGGGCGCTGAGTGGCTTGGCGCGCGATAAGGCCATCAGGGAAACTCCGGGCAAGGGACGTCGCACGCTGGCGGCCCGACCAACGACACAAACCTGCCCGCCTGCATCATGGCGAACACCCGACGGGCGCTATGCCAAGCCCGATGCGCCTGCGCAACCCGGCGCATCGCCAAATATCAATCCGGCTCGATGCGATCAATGCGACCACCATCGAGCAGTGGCGCGGCATCGATACTTTGCGCGTCCATCAACATGGCCAGCCGTTCCGTCGCAGCCAAAATCATCGCCCGTTCCCATGCAGGCAGCGCATCGAACCGATCGGTAAAGCGCTTTTGAAGCGGGTCCGGCGCCTCGGCCAGCGCCCTGACCCCCTCTGGCAGCAGGCTGAGGCGAAATTGGCGTTTGTCCGTTTCGCTGCGCTGGCGCTGTACGAAGCCCAGGGCGACAAGGCGATCGACGATTGCCGTAATCGTCGCCTGGCTGAACTGCACAGCGTGAGCGATAGTCGATGGCGTCGTCAATCCACGCACGTCGATCTCACGTAATACCAGCATTTGAGAAGGCGTCAGCCCGGTTGTGGCGGCGAGTTGACGGCTACCGATTTCGGTGGCCCGCAGAACGCGTCGTAACGCCCGAAGAGTGAGGGAGGAAATTTCAGAGTCCATAGCTTTTCGCCATAGCTGGAAAGCGGCTTTGGAACCAACCGTCTCAGGACATCGGCCATAATCCTTCATACAATGAAATATAATTTCGTAGGCCGGGTTGAAATTTTCGAGGCATCCGGGCATATAGCGGCCCATCTCGCCGGGATGCATCAGCCATCCTGAGCAAAATATAATTCGGGAGATAAACAATCTTTGATTCCCAAGCTACAGCGGCCGCCGAGCCGCCACGGGCTTCTGCGTGTTCGCAAGAGAACAAGGGGCAGGACATTGACCTTCGAAAGCCCCGCCCGACCGACGGGCCGGCCATCAGCGGACTGATCGCGGCTTGCCCGCCGCTCGATACCAATTCGGCCTATTGCAATCTGCTACAATGCACGGACTTCGCCGATAGCTGCATCGTCGCTGAGCGAGGCGGCGAAATGGTGGGCTGGGTGTCGGGTTATCGCCCACCCGCTGCGTCCGACAAATTCTTCGTCTGGCAAGTGGCGGTGTCATCCGCCGCGCGGGGCCAGCGCCTTGCCGGTCGTATGATCGAAGCTTTGCTGGCGCGACCACAACAGGCCGGCGTCACCCATCTGACGACGACCATAACACAAGATAATCACGCATCCTGGGGCCTGTTCGAAGGGTTGGCCCGGCGATGGGGCGCGTCCATCGACAAGAGCGCACGCTTTGAGCGCAATCGCCATTTTGCCGGCGCTCACGCCACCGAGTGGCAGACATGCATCGGCCCGCTGCAGACGCCGGCCCATTCCTAAGAGGGATCAACCACTATGACCATCGACATCTATCCCAAGGCGACCGCCTCCATCCCCGACACCGCCATCTATGAACGGCGCGAGTCCGCCGTGCGCAGTTATGCGCGCGCCATGCCGCGCCAGTTCAACCAGGCGCAAGGCGTGTGGATGCATGACAATCAGGGCGGTCGTTATCTCGACTTCCTGTCGGGCTGTTCCACCCTCAATTATGGCCATAATCATCCGGTCCTGAAAAACGCATTGGTCGATTATATCGTCAACGATGGCATCACCCATGGGCTTGATCTCCATACCGACGCCAAGGCGGACTTCCTCGCCGCGCTGGAGGATGTGATCCTTACGCCCCGCGACCTCGACTATCGCGCCATGTTCACCGGACCGACCGGCACCAATGCTGTCGAGGCTGCGATCAAGCTGGCGCGCAAGATCACGGGGCGCGAACTGGTGATCGCCTTCACCAACGGCTTTCATGGGATGACGCTGGGCGCGCTGGCCTGCACCGGCAACGCCGCCAAACGCGGTGGCGCCGGCGTGCCTTTGAACCATGTCAGCCATGAACCCTATGATGGCTATCATGGTCCCGACGTGGACACCGCCGAACAGTTGGAGCGTCGCCTTTCGGACCCGTCGAGCGGCCTCGACGCGCCGGCGGCCATTCTGGTGGAGACGGTGCAGGGCGAAGGTGGTCTCAATGCCGCATCGCCCCGATGGCTACGCCAGATCGCCGACATCGCAAAGCGCCACGGCGCGTTGATGATCATCGATGATATTCAGGCGGGCTGCGGTCGCACCGGCAATTTCTTCAGCTTCGAAGGCATGGGTTTTACGCCCGATATCGTCACCATGGCCAAATCGCTGTCGGGCATGGGCCTGCCCTTTGCGCTGACCCTGTTCCGCCCCGAACTCGACCAATGGTCGCCCGGCGAGCATAACGGCACCTTTCGCGGCAACAACCACGCCTTCGTCACTGCGACTGCGACGCTCCGGCATTTCTGGAGCGACGGCAATTTTCAGCAGGATATCGCCCGTCGCGGCGCGTTGCTGGAGCGCCGGCTCGCAGCGATGGCGACTGAACATGGCCTGTCCATTCGTGGGCGCGGCATGATGCGCGGTATTGATGTCGGATCGGGCGAGATCGCGCAAACCATCACCGCCGCTTGCTTTGCGCAGGGACTCATCATCGAAACCAGCGGCGCGCATGACGAAATCGTCAAGGTGTTGGCACCCCTCGTGATCGACGATTCGGTCCTGTCGGCCGGCCTCGACATTCTTGAGCAAAGCGTCCGCTCGGCCTTGGCCGTCACCTATGGCGTCGCCGCAGAATAAAGGAGATACGACAAATGATCGTTCGCAAACTTCAGGATATCCGCAAGTCCGACCGCAACGTGAAGTCCGAAGGCTGGGAGAGCGCCCGCCTGTTGCTCAAGGACGACAATATGGGCTTCTCCTTCCACGTCACCACCATGTACGCTGGCAAGGAACTGCACATGCATTATCAGAATCATCTGGAAGCGGTGCTGGTGCTTAAGGGCAAGGGCACGATTGAGGATCTGGGCAGCGGTGTCACGCATCGTTTGGCGCCCGGCGTCATGTACGCGCTTGACGCTCATGACCAGCATATCGTGCGGCCGGAAACCGACATCCTGTGCGTCTGCACCTTCAACCCGCCGGTGACCGGCAAGGAAGTACATGATGAGACGGGCGCCTATCCCGCCGACACAAGTGCGCCGCGCGAACACGCGCTGGCCGACTGATGTTATGCGATTGCCCAGGCCTCAGATGAATCCATCTGATTAGAAATCGCATTAAACCATCTATCACCTGAAAAGGGGGAGTCCCATGAAAGACCTCTACCCATCCCGCCACGATAGCGTGGCGGAATTTTTACCGCGCCTTGATCCCGTAGTCCATAGCGATTGGCATCAGGACTCGCCTATCACGCGCGAACAGGCGGAACGCTTCGAGCGTGACGGCTATTTGATGCTGGAAGACATGTTTTCCGACAATGAAGTCATGTTCCTACAGAACGAGGCAGGCAAGCTGCTGGGCGATCCCGATGCGTTGGAAGCCGAAACGGTGATCGCCGAGCCAGGCAGCAAGGAAGTCCGGTCCATCTTCCGTATTCATGCCCAGAGCCGCGTGATCGCGCGCCTGGCAGCCGACCGGCGACTAGCCGGGGTCGCCCGCTTCCTGCTGGACGACGATGTTTACATACACCAGTCGCGCCTCAACTATAAACCGGGATTCCAGGGCAAGGAATTCTATTGGCACAGCGATTTCGAGACATGGCATGTCGAGGACGGGATGCCGCGAATGCGGGCATTATCCATGTCGGTCCTGCTGGCGGACAACACGCCGCATAATGGCCCGCTGATGCTGATTCCCGGATCGCATCGCCAATATCTGACCTGCGTGGGCGAAACACCGCAGGACCATTATCGCCAGTCGCTCAAAAAGCAGGAATATGGCGTTCCCGACGAGGACAGCCTGGCGGAACTGGCGCATCGTCACGGCATCGTGGCGCCGACAGGCAAGCCAGGATCGGTCGTGATCTTCGATTGCAACATCATGCACGGATCGAATGGCAACATCACGCCGTTCCCGCGCGCCAACGCTTTTCTGGTCTATAACGCGGTGTCGAACCGGCTGATCGCGCCCTTCGGCGTAGACAGGCCGCGCCCCGCTTTCATAGCAGCGCGCGGCGAGCCGGATGTCATCACGCCGGTCAGCGGGCCGCTGATGGAGGAAGCATTGGCATGAGCAACTTTCATAGCGTCGAAAAGATCGGCGGCACCTCCATGGCCGCGACCGCTACATTATTCGACAATGTGCTGATCGGCGGGCGCAAGGATGCAGACCTATATAATCGCATCTTCGTGGTGTCGGCCTATGCCGGCATGACCGACCTGCTGCTGGAGCATAAGAAAAGCGGCGAGCCGGGCGTTTATGCGCGCTTCGTCGCCGATGAGGATGCCGATGGCTGGCGCGAGGCGATAGAAATGGTGCGCGGCGCCATGCAGGATCGCAATAGGGCCATGTTCGTGCGGGCTGACCGGCTGGCGGAGGCGAACGCCTTTGTCGACATGCGCATAGACGCCGTCGCCGCCTGCCTCGATGATCTGGCGCGGCTGCGCAGCCATGGCCGGTTCTGCGTCAAGGAACAGCTGGTCACGGTGCGCGAGTTGCTCGCGGGTCTTGGCGAAGCGCACAGCGCGCATTCGACCGCGCTGTTGCTGCGCGATCGCGGCGTCAACGCCCAATTTGTCGATCTCACCTTGTGGGACCAGCAGGACATGCGGGAACTGGACGATCGCATCGTGCAGGCCTTCGCATCCATCGATCTTGGTAACACCCTGCCGATCGTCACCGGCTATGCGGGGTGCAGCGAAGGGATGGTGCGTCGCTATGCGCGCGGCTATTCTGAAATGACATTTTCCCGCATCGCCGTCTTGACCGGCGCATCCGAGGCGATCATTCACAAGGAGTTTCACCTGTCGAGCGCTGATCCGCGCCTCGTCGGCGCCGATAAGGCGCGTAAGATCGGCCGCACCAATTACGATGTGGCGGACCAGTTAGCGAACCTTGGGATGGAGGCTATCCACCCCGGCGCGGGCAGAGGGCTGCGTCAGACCGACATTCCGCTGCGTGTGCGCAACACCTTCGACAGGGAGGATGGCGGGACGCTGATCTGCGGCGATTACGTCTCCGACATGCCGCGCGTTGAGATCGTGACGGGAGTGCGCCACGCGCAGGCGCTGCAGTTTTTCGAGCAGGATATGGTTGGAGTTAAGGGTTATGACGCCGCCATTCTGGAGGCGCTGACCCGTCATGGCGCATGGATCGTCAGTAAGGCGTCCAACGCCAACACCATCACCCATTATCTGTCGGCCGATGCCGCGACGGTGAAGCGGGTGATCGCCGACCTTCAGGGGCGCTATCCCGATGCGGCCATATCGGCCCAACCGATCGCGATCGTGTCGGTCATCGGCAGCGATATATCACGACCAGGGCTTATGCCCGATGCGTTTCAGGCTCTGGCGGCCGCACATGTGCCGATCATCGCGATGCAGCATCAGATTCGCAACGTCGATGTGCAATTCATCGTCGATATCAACCATTTTGATCGCGCAGTGCGCGCGCTTCACCGCGCGTTGATAGAGGGCGGAGTTGACGCCACGGAGGATCGGCGCGCGGCCTGAACCACGTTCCATCATCATCCATGTTCGCCGCAATCCATCCTGTTCGCAGCCTGCTGCTCGCCATCTTCATGTTGATGGCGGGCAGCGGCTTCCTGTCCACGCTGATAAGCCTTCGGCTCGAACGGGCAGGGGCGGGCACCATGGCGATCGGCGCCGTCGCCACCGCCTATTTCGGGGGGCTGGTGATCGGCGCCCTGCGCGCTGGCGGCATCGTGCGCCAGGTCGGGCATATCCGCGCCTTCGCCGCCTTCGTATCCCTATTGTCCGCCAGCACGCTCGCCTATGCGCTGGTTCGGTTTCCGCTGTTCTGGGCCTGTCTCCGGTTCGTCGATGGCATCTGTGTGGCGGGCGTGTTCATCTGTCTTGAAAGCTGGCTCAATGACCGGTCCGAAGCGCATACGCGCGGCAGCGTGCTGGCCGCCTACATGGTGGCGCTCTATTCGGGGCAGGCGGTCGGACAATTGCTGCTGGCGGCGAGCGGCGCGCAGCCGACTGCGCCGTTTCAATTGGCTTCCCTTCTCATTTCCTTGGCCATCATTCCGCTGTGTCTGACCCGCAGCGCTGCGCCGACGCCCATGGAGGCGCCGGCCTTCTCAATCCGCACCCTCTACGCCGCGTCCCCCCTTGGCACCTTTGGCGCTGTGACGACGGGGCTGATGCTGGGCGCCTTCTACGGTATGGCTGCGGTCCATGTCCGGCGACTGGGGCTGGATCTAGGCGCGACCGCCAGCTTCATGATGGTCGTGATCCTGGGCGGGGTGGCTCTGCAATGGCCGCTCGGTCGCTTGTCCGACCGTCTTGATCGACGGCGCGTAATCGTGGGTTGCTTCGCTGCGACGCTCACCTTGTGCATGTTGTTGGCGATGCCGGTGTCGCGCGGGCCGCAATTGCTGGGGCTTGGCGCGCTGTTCGGCGGCCTCAGCTTTGCCCTCTATCCCCTGTGCGTCGCCCATTGCAACGATCGGCTGCTGACGACGGAGCGGATCGCGGCAAGCGGACGGTTGGTGCTGCTCTATGCCGTCGGCGCAGCGATCGGTCCATTGGGCGCGGCGTTAATGATGAGCATTGCGCCCGGCGGCGGCATGTTCTTCTTCATCGCCCTATGCGCCGGAGCCACAGTTGTTTTCGGTCTATGGCGCCAGACGGCCACCCCTCCAGCGCCCGATCAACAGGATTTTCAGATCGTTCCGCGCACCACTCCGGTGGCATCGCTGCTCGACCCTAATACCGCAGATGGACATTTGTCATGATCGCTTCCGCCAAAATCCTGTCAGCCCCGGAGGCCGAAGCCGATAGAGCCATGGCCGACAGGGCCACTTTGCGGCGCGCCATCACAGCTTCTGCGCTGGGCAATGCAACCGAATGGTTTGACTATGGCATATATGCCTATGGTGTAACCTATATCTCGGCAGCGCTTTTCCCCGGCAATGTGGATGACGCTGTGTTGTTTGCACTGGCGACCTTCGCCATTTCCTTCATTGTGCGACCATTGGGCGGGCTGTTTTGGGGACCGATGGGGGATCGGTTGGGGCGCAAGTCGGTCTTGGCCCTCACCATCTTGCTGATGTCGGGGGCTACCCTCGCGGTCGGACTGATTCCTTCCTATGCGCAGATAGGCTGGGGCGCGCCCGCGATGCTGATCGCGCTGCGTATGGTGCAGGGATTTTCGACCGGTGGCGAATATGGCGGCGCAGCGACATTTATGGCCGAATATGCGCCAGACGACCGGCGCGGTTTCTATGGCAGCTTCCTGGAATTCGGAACGCTGGCCGGCTTTTCGTTCGGTGCCGTGCTGATGCTCGGCTTCTCACTCCTGCTGGGCGACGCGGTGATGCATGACTGGGGCTGGCGGATTCCGTTTCTGGTGGCCGCGCCCATGGGCCTGATCGGCATGTATCTGCGTTCGAAAATGGAGGACACGCCGGTCTTTCGCGAACAGGCCGCCGATGGTAGCGGTTCGCCAGCGCTCAAAACACTGGTGCGCGAACACTGGCGACCGATGATGGTTGTCAGTGGCTTGGTGGTGGCGCTCAATGTCGTCAACTATACGCTGCTCAGCTATATGCCGACCTATTTGCAGCGGCGTATCGGCCTGTCTTCCGATGAAGCGCTGCTCGTGCCGATCATCGGTATGCTTTTCATGATGCTCTTTTTGCCTTTTGCAGGTCATCTGTCAGACCGGATCGGCCGTCGCCCGATGTGGCGGCTATCGTTCGTCGGCCTGCTACTGGCGGTGGTTCCGCTCTACATGCTGATGGCGACGGGACTTGTCGGAGCGATTTTAGGGTTCGTGTTGCTTGGACTGCTCTATGTCCCGCAACTGGCGACCATTTCTGCGACTTTTCCGGCCCTTTTCCCCACACCGGTTCGATTTGCGGGCTTTGCGATCGCCTATAATATGTCGACTTCGATATTTGGCGGGACAGCCCCTGCTATCAGTAGCAGTCTGATCGGCGCAACCGGCGATGAATTGATGCCGGCCTTCTACATGATGCTCGCCTGTCTCGTGGGCCTCGTCGCGCTTCGGTTCATGCCTGAGACGGCCGGGCGGTCGCTTCGTGAGAATGTCTTTAGGAGGGCCAACACATGAGCCGATCTCTTTCTGACAGGGGTCGAAAAAGGGCAAAAGTCGGCCTTTAACCAAGGCGACAGGGCTGGCCTATTGATCGTGACGGATTGTGGGGCTGGATGAAGGCGAAAGCATTTCTGATCCAGCCCGCTTCGCTTGGGACCAGCCAAAGCCTATTCTGATTAGCAGATCGATTTGAGGAAAGCCCAACCTCAGTCGAGCAGGCCCTAGCGATCGCGACGCATCCAGCCCGCGCTGAACATCGCAAGCGCGGCCAACAGCGCAGGCACCGCCGCAGCATGTGGATCGGCGTGCAAAAAGGACCCCGTTAGCGGGGTGATCGGCGTCTAAAAGGGACCCCTCATTTCGATGGTTTAAGCAGCCGGCTGGATTTTCAGGCGGCGAGATCGGGATGTTGGTTTTGGAGACAGTTTTACGGATCCGGCGCGAGTATGCCGGAGGCAAGGCGATCAAGGCGATCGCACGGGATCTGCATGTGTCGCGGAAGGTCATCCGCAAAGCGGTCCGAGCGCCGGAGGGCGCCTTTGATTATCAGCGCAAGGTTCAGCCGCTGCCCAGGATCGGTCCGTTTCAGGAGCGCCTGAACACGCTGCTGGAAGAGAACGAGCTGCGCGGCAGGCGTGACCGGCTGCGGATGACGCGGATCCATGACCTGCTGGTGCGCGAAGGCTTTGAGGGTTCTTACGATGCGGTGCGGCGCTATACGACGCGCTGGAAGATCGAGCGGCGCAAAGATGCCGGCGATGGTGTCACGGCCTTCATCCCGCTGATGTTCAGGCCAGGCGAGGCCTACCAGTTCGACTGGAGCCATGAAGATGTTGAGATCGCCGGGGCACCGATGCGGGTGAAGGTCGCGCATATGCGACTGTGTGCCTCACGCGCGGTCTATGTCCGGGCTTATCCTCGTGAGAGCCAGGAGATGCTGTTCGACGCGCATGCGCGCGGCTTTGCTTTCTTCGGCGGCGTGCCAGGGCGCGGCATCTACGATAATATGAAGACGGCTGTGACGAGCGTGTTCACCGGCAAGGAACGCGTCTTCAACCGGCGGTTCCTGATCATGACCGACCATTATATGGTCGAGCCCACGGCCTGCTCGCCTGCGGCGGGATGGGAGAAGGGTCAGGTCGAGAACCAGGTGCAGACGATCCGGGGTCGCTTCTTCCAGCCCCGGTTGCGGTTCGCCAGTCTCGAAGAGCTCAATGGCTGGCTGGAGGCCGAGTGTCGGCGCTGGGCGGAACGGCAGCCCCATCCCGAACAGGGAGAGCTGACCGTGGCGCAGATGCTGGAGATCGAACGATCTGCGCTGCAGCCGATGCTGGGACCGTTCGACGGCTTCAATGAGAGCGAGCATGCTGTGACCGGCACCTGCCTGATCAGCTTCGACCGCAATCGCTACTCGGTGCTATCGACGGTGGCACGACGCACGGTGCAGGTCCGCGCCTATGCCGATCGCATCGTCGTTCGCTGCGGCGAAGAGGTTGTCGCTGAACATCCTCGCTACTTTGGGCGCAACCGCACGATCTATGACCCCTGGCATTATCTGCCAGTGCTGGCCCGCAAGCCTGGCGCGCTGCGGAACGGTGCCCCCTTCCAGGACTGGGATCTGCCACCGGCGCTTGCCCGCCTGCGCCGCAAGCTGGGTAATGGCGACGATGCCGATCGCCGGTTCGTCCGTGTGTTGTCGGCCGTACTGACCGATGGCCTGGAGCCTGTCGAAGCCGCTGTGCGTGAGGCACTGGCGACGGGCACGGCAAGCGACGACCTGATCCTCAACATCCTGGCACGACGCCGGGAACCGCCGCGTCCTCTGACGATCATCACCTCCGAGGATAGCGCTCTGCGCCATCCCCCGATCGCCGACTGTGCCCGTTACGACCAGCTGAGGACCTTCGATGCAGCGGCATGATATGATCGAGGCCATGCGCGGGCTTGGACTCAAGGGCATGGCGGGCGCGTTCGACGATGCCGTCACCACCGGCCTTCAGCGCCAGCGCACCACCATGGAGATACTGACCGATCTCCTGCGAGCGGAGGCGACGCATCGTCATGCCGCGTCGATCCGATACCGGATGGCCGCTGCCAGGCTGCCAGTCGTAAAGGACATCGATGCCTTCCGGTTCGAGGGTACCCCGATCAACGAGGGGCTTGTGCGTTCATTGCACAGCGGCGCGTTCCTGCCCGCACGGCGCAATATCGTCCTGGTCGGCGGCACAGGCACAGGAAAGACCCATCTGGCCATCGCCATCACCGCCAATGTAGTGCGCTCCGGCGCCCGAGGCCGCTACTTCAACACGGTCGATCTGGTGACCCGCCTCGAAGAGGAGGCCAGGATCGGCAAGAGTGGCGCTCTCGCCGCCCAGCTATCCCGCCTCGATCTGATCGTGCTCGATGAACTGGGCTATCTGCCGTTCGCCCGATCAGGCGGCCAGCTGCTGTTCCACCTGATCAGCAAACTCTATGAGCAGACCAGCGTCATCATCACCACCAACCTCGCCTTTGGCGAGTGGCCCACCGTGTTCGGCGATCCCAAGATGACCACCGCGCTCCTCGACCGCGTCACCCATCATTGCGACATCGTCGAGACCGGCAATGACAGCTGGCGCTTCAAAAACCGCAGCTGATCCCCCCCAGCACCGATCAATTAGAAGATGTTTTGCGCTGCGCGCGCCTCCGGTCGGGCTACGCCCTCCCTACGCCGCGCGCAGCGCAAGGAAGCCCGTCACATCAACGCTCCGCCATCCTGACAGGGGGTCCCTTTTGCGCGCCGATAAGGGGTCCCGTTTGCACGCCGATTGACAGCTTTGGCTATGACGTCGTGCGGCGCTTCTCCAGCGAAGGCGAACCGGTCCACGGCGAGCGGAGTATCAATGCCGCCGAAGCTGAAGTCATTTGCCAGGTTTTCCGACAGTTCGCCAACGGGCTCAGCCCCCACGCAATCGCCTGCCGTCTGAATGATTCCGGGATTTCAGCCCCAACGGGCAAGCTGTGGACATCAACCACGATCCGCGGCCACGCCAAGCGCGGCACAGGCCTCCTCAACAACGAGCTTTATATCGGCAAACTTGTCTGGAACCGGCTGCGCTATCTGAAGAACCCGCAAACCGGCAAGCGGGTCTCCCGCATCAATCCCAAATCCGAATGGATTGTGACCGAGGTTCCTGACCTGCGGATCGTGGATGAAGAACTCTGGCAGGCTGTGAAGGCAAGGCAGGAGAATATCGCGATCCAATATGCCGACGTCATCGAGGCAACGCGCTCTGCCCATACAGCTCTTAATCGAACGCATCGCCCCAAAAGCCTTCTCTCAGGCCTGGTCTATTGCGGCTGCTGCGGCGGTCCTTATTCCCTTCGCGGGCAGGGGCGGTTTGCCTGTTCGAACCATGGTGATACGAAAAGCTGCTCGAACAGCCACAGCATCACACGCGACAAGCTGGAAGCGCGCGTCCTTGATGGTCTGCGCGATCGCATGATGACCCCCGAGGTCGCGGCAGAGGCCATTCGGACCTATGTCGAGGAGAATAATCGCATTAACCACCAGCGCCGCGCGTCAGAAAGTGCCGATCGAACCGACCTGCAGAAAGTCGTCAAGGCCATCAAGGGTCTCGTGACACTCGCAAAGGCAGGCAAGGGCACGCGCGCGCTGGTCGATGAGCTTTTGGAATTGGAAGCCCAGGAGGATGCGATCCGCGCTCGTTTGGCTGCGGCCCCTGCTGACGTGCCGGACATCCATCCCAACATCTCCGAGATTTATCGGCGCAAAGTCGAGCGATTGACGCACGCACTATCGCAGCCGGAGGAGCGCCAGGAAGCCGCCGATGCGTTGCGGGCGCTGATCGAGCGCATCGAGCTTACGCCCGGCGCGAAGCGTGGTGAGGTCAACGCCATGCTCCATGGCGAGTTTGGCAGAATCCTGGAGTGGATCGAACAGCGTCGAGTGGCGCAGAATGCACAAAGCCCCGGCGCTTTGGCGTCGGGGCTTTGTGGAATGTCGGTTTCGTTGGTTGCGGGAGCAGGATTTGAACCTGCGACCTTCAGGTTATGAGCCTGACGAGCTACCGGGCTGCTCCATCCCGCGTCACCAACATGGGCTGCGTTTTGCAGCCTGCGAAGCATTTTTGCTTGTCATCCCGCTTTTGCGGTCTGACGGCGGGCTGCTTCATCCCGCGTCACCAACGGTAAAAGGGCGACCTTTTGGGTCGCCCTTTTATGAGACTTATGAATGGGTTTTATGTTTGTCCGATATATGCGCGAGCTTCAATGCCTGGCGACGCCCTACTCTTCCAGTGCTTGAGCAATAGTACCATCGGCGCAGACTGGTTTCACGGCCGAGTTCGGGATGGGATCGGGTGGGTCACAGACGCTATGGTCACCAAGCAATGAAGCTGGCGCATATATGGGTTTTTGATCGATGCCGTGCACATGAGTATTTGCTTGCCAAACACGGCAACAGCCGCGTTTGGTGTATGTTTTGTAAGCGTATATCTGGGCTGGCTTAACAACCTGCGATCGCCGAGCTTTGCTGTTTCCAGCATTGTCGTTGATGGTGGGACTCTGCGGTTCACAAGTGAACCGTTTAAGCGCGAATAGGACAATTAGTATCGGTTAGCTTCATGCGTTACCGCACTTCCACATCCGATCTATCAAGGTCGTGGTCTTCGACCGTCCTGAGAAATCTTATCTTGAGGGAGGCTTCCCGCTTAGATGCTTTCAGCGGTTATCCCGTCCATACATAGCTACCCAGCTGCGCTCCTGGCGGAACGACTGGTACACCAGAGGTATGTTCAACCCGGTCCTCTCGTACTAGGGTCAACTCCTCTCAAATTTCGACGCCCACGGCAGATAGGGACCAAACTGTCTCGCGACGTTCTGAACCCAGCTCACGTACCACTTTAATTGGCGAACAGCCAAACCCTTGGGACCTGCTCCAGCCCCAGGATGTGATGAGCCGACATCGAGGTGCCAAACGATTCCGTCGATATGAGCTCTTGGGAATCATCAGCCTGTTATCCCCGGCGTACCTTTTATCCGTTGAGCGATGGCCCTTCCACGAGGGACCACCGGATCACTATGACCGACTTTCGTCTCTGCTCGACTTGTCAGTCTCGCAGTCAGGCGGGCTTATGCCATTGCACTCTAACAGACGGTTTCCAACCGTCCTGAGCCCACCATCGCGCGCCTCCGTTACTCTTTAGGAGGCGACCGCCCCAGTCAAACTACCCACCACAGAGGGTCCCTGTACCGGATAACGGTACGAGGTTAGACATCAGAAAACAGCAGGGTGGTATTTCACCTATGGCTCCACATCAACTGGCGTCGATGCTTCAAAGCCTCCCACCTATGCTACACAGCTCTTTCCTAATGCCACTCTGAAGTTGCAGTAAAGGTGCACGGGGTCTTTCCGTCTAACCGCGGGTACTCCGCATCTTCACGGAGAATTCAATTTCGCTGAGCATATCCTGGAGACAGTGGGGAAGTCGTTACGCCATTCGTGCAGGTCGGAACTTACCCGACAAGGAATTTCGCTACCTTAGGACCGTTATAGTTACGGCCGCCGTTTACCTGGGCTTCAATTCAGAGCTTGCACTCCTCCTCTTAACCTTCAGGCACCGGGCAGGCGTCAGGCCCTATACGTCGTCTTGAAGCCGACTTAGCAGAGCCCTGTGTTTTTGCTAAACAGTCGCTACCCCCTGGCCTGTGCCCCCCACAAGAGCTTGCGCTTATGTGGGGCCTCCTTCTTCCGAAGGTACGGAGGCAATTTGCCGAGTTCCTTCAGGATACTTCTCTCAAACGCCTTGGTATACTCTACCATTCCACCTGTGTCGGTTTAGGGTACGGTCTATACGGAGGGGCTATTTCCTGGGACAACTTCACAGCCTGGAGCAATCCAATAAGCCCAGACCATTTACG
>NZ_CP117159.1:200000-347500 GCF_028538045.1 Sphingobium sp. AntQ-1 | reverse complement strand
GCTCCGACGCCTTCTATGGCTTTGAGCGATGGCGCGCCTATAAGGCGACATGCGCGTCGATCCGGGCGGTGAAATGAGGACGGTCATGAGCTATAAAGTGCTGCTGGTCGAAGACGACGCCACCACCGCCGATTACATCGCCAAGGGGCTGATCGAGGAAGGCTTTACTGTCGACCGGGCGGACAATGGCCGCGACGGCCTGTTCCTGGCGACCGAGGCCGGGCATGACGCCATCATCCTGGACCGGATGCTGCCGGGCATGGACGGCATGGCGATGCTCGCCGCCCTGCGCGCGGCGAGCATCGATACCCCGGTCATCATCCTGTCGGCGCTGGCGACCGCCGATGAACGGATCAAAGGGCTGACCGGCGGGTCGGACGATTATCTGACCAAGCCCTTCGCCTTTGCCGAGCTGCTGGCGCGGCTGCGCATCATCCTGCGGCGCGGCGGCGGGGGACAGGCGCCCGAAACGCGCCTGTCCTGCGGCGACCTGGACGTCGATCTCCTCTCCCGCAAGGTGAAGCGCGGC
The DNA here is from genome assembly GCF_028538045.1 of Sphingobium sp. AntQ-1. NCBI lineage: Bacteria > Pseudomonadati > Pseudomonadota > Alphaproteobacteria > Sphingomonadales > Sphingobiaceae > Sphingobium > Sphingobium sp. AntQ-1. Next base: position 346,971 of record NZ_CP117159.1, on the reverse strand, counting down.
GCGCGCGTCATCGACCTGCAACCGCGCGAATTTCGCCTGCTCGATTATCTGCTGCGCCATCAGGATGAGGTCGTCACCCGCACCATGTTGCTGGAGGGCGTCTGGGATTATCATTTCGATCCCGGCACCAACGTCATCGACGTGCATATTAGTCGGCTGCGCCGTAAGATCGACGAAGAAGGCGAACCGCCGCTGATCCACACCATCCGTGGCGCGGGTTATCGCTTGAGCGAACAAGGGTGACGATGCGTTGGCGCCAGAGCGTCATCTGGCGGTTCGCCGCGCTCGTCTTCCTCATGCAAATCGTCTGCGTGCTCGTCGCGCTCTGGGCCGTCCATCAATTCACCAGCCGGTCGGTGGACGAAGCCAGCCGCGCGGTCGCGGTGAACCTGCGCGACGATATCGCCGCCACCTATGCCGCGGCCGGCCTGCAAGCGGCCGGCGCCACGGTGCGTAGCCGTATGACGGCCGACCCGGACGGCAGTTCGATCATGCTGCTGATTGCACCGAACGGCCGGCGCATCGCCGGCAACATTCCTGGTTGGCCGACCAACGTCGGGCCGTCGGAAAACTGGCGCCGGATCGACCTGCGCCGTATTGATCAACGCACCCGCTATCCCCAGAGCATCGGCGTCGTCAGCACGCAATTTCCTGATGGCACGCGGCTGCTGACCGGCCATGTCGTGGAAAACGACCTGCGCTTCGGCAGTTATCTGGAAGCGGCGCTGATCGGCGCGATATTGCTCGCCATGCCGCTGGCGGCCGGCGCCGCCTTTTTCTCGGCGGCGATCATCCGGGGCCGGCTGCGATCGGTCATCGATACCGCCGCCGCGGTCGGCACCGGCGACATCAAACGCCGCATCCCGCTGAGCGGCAGCGGCGACATGTTCGACGCCCTGGGGGACGAGACCAATGCGATGCTGGACCGCATTACCGGGCTGGTGGATGAGATGCGGCTGGTGACCGACGGTCTGGCCCATGATCTGCGATCGCCCCTGACCCGCTTGCGCGCCGTGCTGGACAGCGCCCTGCGCCAGAGCCGGGACGAGGAATCGATCGCCGCGCTGGAAAAGGCGCTGGACGAAGGCGACACGTTGTTGCGGATGCTGGATGCCGCGTTGCTGATCAGCCGGGCCGAAGCGGGCATCGGCCGCGACAATTTTTCCGCCGTCAATGTCGCCGCGCTGCTGGACGATTTTCAGGACATGTATGACGCGCTGGCCGAGGATAAGGGCGTCACCATCAACGTCGATGCGCCGCCCGGCCTGCATATCCGGTCGCATCGGGAGATATTGGGTCAGGTTTTGTCGAACCTGATCGACAATGCGCTCAAATATGGCGGCGATCGCATCCTGCTATCCGCGTGGCGGGATGGCGCATCGATCTGCGTCGCCGTGACCGATAACGGCCCCGGCATCGCGCAGGAACAGCGGATCGAAGCGCTACGTCGTTTCGCCCGGCTGGATGCGTCGCGCCATATCAGCGGCGCTGGTCTGGGCCTGTCGCTGGCGTCGGCGGTCGCCCATCTCCATGGTGGCACGTTGACCTTGAGCGATGCGGGACCGGGGCTGCGCGTGACCCTCACCCTGCCTGCCGACCATGAGCCATCCTGAAAGCCAAGCAATCGGAGTAATGCCAGCCGGGGCCTCCGGCGCGCTACGGCAAAGTTTCCGCCGTGACACTTTACCGCAGGGCAAAGTGTCACGGGCGACAAAATGCGACTCGCGGAAAAAAGCGGATTCCCAAGCGACTCGCTCTGTGCTTGATTCACGATATGTTTCATGCGCCCGCTTTGTCCCGCATTCCCGGCGGCAGCGATCTTTCGCTGCTGCTCGACCAATTGTCCCATTGCTGCTCGCGGCCGCGATACGCCTTCATGCTGCTGACGCTGATCGCGGACGTGGCACGACCGGATGGCAGCGCCGGGCCGGAAGTGCGGGTGGGCGACGGGCGGGTCGCGCTGCGCGACTGGCTATGCGATGCGCTAACGCCGATGGGCCATCGCGATCCGCGCCGCATGGCGCTGGTGGAGCGGGTGCGCGATGAACTGCGCAAGGATGCCAGGTTATCGGGCGATACGACGGCCGACGATGTGCTGGTGCAGGAGGAGGTGCGCAATCGGGTGCGCGCGTCGGGCAAGACCAATCTCAGCCGGGCCGCGTCGGAACTGGTCAAGGCCGGACTGCTCAAGCGCCATTATCAGGGCTATCGCGTCGATCATCTCAATCGCGGGGCGCAGCGACAGGCGGTCTATACGCTCACCGGCCGCGCCCGCGTACTGATCGGCACGCGGGCCGCGCCAAGACGACCGGCCGCCCCGCCCCGGCAGGGCGACCTGTTTGCGCACTGAATGTCAGGCGCGTTCGCGCGCCGTGCGTCGGGCTTTGGCATAATTGTCGCGTCGCATCTTTTCGAAACCGATGCGCTGCTCGAAGCCGGCATCCTGCGGATAGTCGCGGAAATCGCCCAGTATCTCTTCAAACACCGTCGCCAGTTCGTCGCGAAATTCGGGATGGGGGAAGATGTGGAAACGATTCTCTCGTACTGCTTCCAACGTGCGCGCGGCGATGACGTCCGGCTCCATGCCGAACTGGTGCAACTGTTCCAGCCGCCCGACGGCCGCGCTGTCCACTGGCTTCGCACCACCGCTGAGCGCGGACGGGTGGACTTCATCGCTGGCATAGATATGGCTCTTCACCAGGCCGGGACAGAGCACGGACACGCCGATGCCATGCGGCGCCAGACTGTAGCGCAGGGATTCGCTCATGCCGCGCACCGCGAATTTGGTGGTGTTGTAAATGCCTGGCGCGCCGCCGCACAGGAAACTCGCCATCGACGCCGTATTGACGATATGGCCGCCCTGCCCCAGCGCCTTCATCCGCGGGGCGAAGGTCATCACGCCGTTGATGACGCCGTGCAGATTGACCCCCATCACCCAGTCCCAGTCGTCATAGCTGGACTCGTCGATGGTTTGGAACAGGTTGATGCCGGCATTGTTGAAGACCAGGCTGACCGGCCCAAGCGCCGCCTCCGCCCTGTCCGCAGCTCGCGCGAAACCGGCGCGTGATGCGACATCGAGTTGGACAGCTATAACGCTTTGATTGTCGAGCGTCTTGATCGCGGCGGCCAGCGCATCCTCGCGAATGTCGGCGATCGCCACCTTGCATCCCTGCGCCAGCAAGGCGCGGACCAGGCCCAGGCCGATGCCATTGGCCCCACCTGTCACAAAGGCGGTTCGTCCTTCATAATCCAGCATCCCGATCTCCCTTCGCCGACTTTCTAACGGACGTGCATTTTTCTCTCGCCATATTCGTATAGTTCACTTACAAATTCGCCAAGCCGAAATTTCATCCCTGTGAATAAAGGGAGAAGTGGAGAGGAGAAGGCTCATGGCCCTGGCATCTGCGCCGATTGCGACCGACAGTCTGTGGGAGGCAGATGGCAACGTCTCTGCCAATGCGGGCCGCTCCACGGTCCCGCACTACACCATGGGCGCCGCCTATTGGGCGTTGTTCGTCATCATCCTGGCGACCTTCGTCACCTTCTTCGAACAGGTGGTGTTCGCCATGCTAGCGGAGCGGATCAAGGCGGATTTCGGCCTGTCCGATTCGCAACTCGGCTTCCTCGCCGGTCCCGCCAGCATCATCTGCTATCTGTTCGTCGGCATCCCGCTGGCGCGTCTGGCCGACATCTTCCCGCGCAAGTTCGTGCTGGCGGGCGGATGCGCGGCGCTTGGCGTCATCACCTCGCTTGGGGGCATCGCGCAGAGTTTCGGCCAGTTCGTCGGCACCCGCGTCTTCCTGGCGGCAGGGGGATCGGCCCATGCGCCCTCCTCCTACTCGCTGCTGGCCGACGCCTTCCCGCCGCGCATCCTGACCCGCGCCTTCGCCCTGCTGCAATTCGGTTTCATCGGCGGCACCACGCTCGGCCCGGCGATCGGTGGGATGTTGATCGCGACCGCGGCGGAATGGGCGCCGACGCAGCATGGGGGCCTCACCATATTGGGCTGGCAATGGCTGATGATCTGGCTGGGCCTGCCCGCCCTGTTCGTCGCCCTCCTGTTTCTGACGGTCAAGGAACCGCCGCGCCAAGCGCCCGCCGCAGACTCCATCACGCCGCCCGTTCAAGCCTCGCTGGGCCGCCGCATCCTGACCTTCACCGGCCTGGACGCCGCCAAGGCGATCCATGCCAAGCGTCGCGTCTATTATCCGCTGTTCGCCGGGCTGGCGCTGAGCGCGATCGAGGTGTTCGGCCTGCAATTCTGGCGTGTCCCCTTCATGATCCGCACCTATGGCTGGAACGAGGCGCAGATCGGCGCGGTTATGGGGTCGATGACGCTGGTCGCGTCGCTCACCGGGTTGCTGCTGGGCGGCATCTTCGTCGAATGGCTGGCCAAGCGCCATGCCGACGCCAATGTCCGCGCCGCGGCGATCTTCTTCGGCTGCGTGACGGTGTGCGCCATCCTCGCCCCGCTGATGCCCAACGGCTACGCCTCGCTGGGCGTCGCCAGCATTGGCGCGATGTTCGGCATCGCTGGCGCAGTACCGCAGAACGCCGCGATCCAGCGCGTCGCACCCAATGCGATGCGGGGCCAAGTGACGGCGATCTATCTGTTCATGTTCACCTTCTTCGGGGCGATGGGCAGCTTCCTGGTCGGGCTGGTGCAGGATTATATCGTCGGCGATCCCAGCCAGCTCTGGAAGTCGCTGGTGATGACCGCGGGTGTGCTGCTGCCGATCGCCACCCTCTGCATGATCCGCGCCATCCGTCCTTATCGCGAGGAAGTGGAGCGACTGGCCGCTGAAGCCGTCTAACCTGTAAGTATTACATACAATGATAGGAGAGCAAATCATGTCCGAGACCGACCGTATCGCCCGCCTGGAACAGAGCGTCGCCGACCTCAGCACCCGCCTGCAACGGCGCGAGGATGAACTGGACGTGCGAAAATTGCAGCATCTCTACGGCTATCTGATCGACAAATGCCTCTATAACGAAACCGCCGACCTGTTCACCGAGGATGGCGAAGTGCGCTTCTTCGGCGGCGTCTGGCGCGGCCAGGCGGGCATTCGCCGCCTCTATGTCGAACGCTTCCAGGCGCGCTTCACCCATGGCACCAACGGTCCGATCGATGGCTTCCTGCTCGACCATCCGCAATTGCAGGATATTGTCGATATCGATGCCGACGGCGTCACGGCCCATGCCCGCGCCCGGTCGATGATGCAGGCTGGCCGGCACAAGGATTATACCGACCCCTCCAATCCCATGCTCGGCGCGCGCCAATGGTGGGAGGGCGGCATCTACGAAAATACCTACAAGAAGGTGGACGGCATCTGGCGCATCCAGATCCTGAACTACATGCCGCAATGGCATGCCGATTTCGACCAGGGCTGGGCCAATACCCCGGCCGAATATGTGCCTTTCCCCAAGATCACCTATCCCGAAGACCCGACCGGGCCGGACGCGCTGATCGAGGATCACTGGCTGTGGCCGACGCACAAGCTGGTGCCGTTCCACATGGTGCATCCGGTGACGGGCAAGGAAATCGTCGCCGAACGCTGGCAGGGCGATATCGACCGCGAACGGGCCGCGCGCGAAGCGGTGAGCGCCTGACCCCATGACCTATCCGGACCTTTATCTGATGATCGATGGCCAGCGGCTGTCGGGCGGCGGGCGACGGACCCACAAGGTCGTCAACCCCGCCACCGGCGAGGCGATCGCGGACCTGCCGCTGGCCGATGCGGCGGACCTCGACGCGGCGCTGGCGGCGGCGCAGCGCGGCTTCCATCGTTGGCGCGATAGCACGCCCCATGAGCGGGCGGCCGTGCTGCAAGGCGCGGCCCGGCTGATGGTCGAGCGGCAGGAGGCACTGGCCCGCATCGCCACGCTGGAGCAGGGCAAGACGCTGGCCGAAGCACGCATCGAAGTGATGATGAATGTCGGCCTGTTCAACTTTTACGCCGGCGAAGTCTTTCGTCTCTACGGCCGGGCGCTGGTACGTCCGGCCGGGCAGCGATCGACCGTTACCAAGGAGCCGGTCGGTCCGGTCGCCGCCTTCGCGCCGTGGAATTTCCCGCTCGGCAATCCCGGCCGCAAGCTCGGTGCGCCGATCGCGGCGGGATGTTCGGTCATCCTGAAGGCGGCGGAGGAAACGCCTGCGTCCGCGCTGGGGGTGCTGCAATGCCTGCTCGACGCAGGGCTGCCCGGCGATGTGGCGCAGGCGGTGTTCGGGGTGCCCGACGAAGTGTCGCGCCACCTGCTCGGCTCCCCCATCATCCGCAAGATGAGCTTCACCGGCTCCACCGTCGTCGGCAAGCATCTGGCGAAATTGGCGGCGGAGGATTGCAAGCGCACGACGATGGAGCTGGGCGGCCATGGCCCGGTGCTGATCTTCGCCGATGCCGATATCGACAAGGCGCTCGATACGGTGGTGGCGGGCAAATATCGCAATGCCGGGCAGGTGTGCGTATCGCCGACGCGCTTCATCGTGGAGGCCGGCGTCCATGATCGCTTCCTTGCCGGCTTTGTCGAGCGCGCGCAAAAGGTGACGGTTGGCGACGGCGCGGCGGCCGGCAGCGTCATGGGACCGATGGCCAACGCCCGGCGTCTCGACGCGATGGACCGATTGATCGGCGACGCGGTGGCCAAGGGCGCCCGCCTAGAAACCGGCGGCGAACGGATCGGCAATGCCGGCTATTATTTCGCGCCGACCGTGCTGTCGGCCACCCCCTTGGACGCCGCCATCATGAATGAGGAGCCGTTTGGCCCCGTCGCCCTCATCAACGCCTATGCCGATGAAGCCGCGATGATCGCAGAGGCCAATCGCCTGCCCTATGGCCTGGCCGCCTATGCCTGGACCAGCGACGCCGCGCGCCAGCGGCGTGTCGCACGCGCGGTCGAGGCCGGGATGGTCGGCATCAATACAGCGATGATCGGCGGGTCGGATTCCCCCTTTGGCGGGGTCAAATGGTCGGGCCATGGCGCGGAGGACGGCCCGGAAGGGATCGACGCCTGCCTTGTCACCAAAGCCATCCACGAAGGATAAGCGATGAGCCACGCACTGAAAACGGGCGGTGACCGCGGCTATCTGCGCATCGCCACCGAAGAGGCCTTTGCCACGCGCGAACAAATCGACGCCTATCTGCGCATGGTGCGCGACGGGACGGCGGATCGGGGGATGGTGTCGCTCTGGGGCTTTTACGGCCAATCGCCATCGCAGCGCGCGACCCAGATCATTGACCGCCTCCTCGATCTGGGCGAGCAGCGACTGGCCGACATGGACGCGACCGGCATCGACGTGGCGATCCTGTCGCTGACCTCGCCGGGGGTGCAGCCGCTGCTCGACACGGATGAGGCCAAGGCGATGGTGACCCGCGCCAACGATCATCTAGCCGATCGCTGCGCCGCCCATCCCACCCGCTTCGTAGGCATGACGTCGATCGCGCCGCAAGACCCGGACTGGTCCGCCGCCGAAATCCGGCGGGGGGCGGCTGATCTGGGCTTCAAGGGGGTGATGGTCAACAGCCATACCCAGGGCGAGTATCTGGACGATCCCAAGTTCGACCCGATCTTCCGCGCGCTCGCCGATACCGGCCAGCCGCTCTACATCCATCCTTCGACCCCGCCCGACGCGATGATCGGCCCGATGCTGGACGCCGGGCTGGACGGCGCGATCTTCGGCTTTGGCGTGGAGACGGGGATGCACCTGTTGCGGCTCATCACCATCGGCATTTTCGACCGCTATCCCGATTTGCAGATCGTGGTCGGCCATATGGGAGAGGCTTTGCCCTATTGGCTGTACCGTCTCGATTATATGCATCAGGCGGGCGTGCGATCGCAGCGCTATGAGCGGATGAAGCCGCTCAACAAATCGATCCACGACTATATGCGGTCGAACGTCTGCGTTACCACCAGCGGCATGGCCTGGGAGCCGGCGATCAAATTCGCGCAATCCGTGCTGGGCGAGGATCGGGTCATGTATGCGATGGACTATCCCTATCAATATGTGGCGGACGAGGTGCGGGCGCATGACCTGCTGGACATTACGGACGGAGCGAAGCGCAAACTGATGCAGACCAATGCCGAGCGTGTGTTCAACCTGTGACCATAGCGACTCCTTCGCGCGCGACCGCTTATTATGCGCTGGCGCTGGTGGCCGGGACCAATCTCGTCAGCCTGCTCGACCGCAATATCCTCGCCATCCTCGCCCCCGCGATCAAGGCGGACCTGAAGATCGGCGACGCGGAGATGGGGCTGCTCTACGGCACCGTCTTTGCACTCTTCTACGCGCTATTCTCGCTGCCGCTGGGGCGACTGGCGGACGGGTGGATCAGGACGAAGCTGCTGGCGATCACGATCGGCTTCTGGTCGCTCGCCACCGGCGGCGCGGCGCTGGCGACCGGCTTCTTCACGCTGATGCTCTCGCGCCTGTGCGTCGGCATCGGCGAAGCGGCGTCGCAGCCGGCCGGCACCAGCCTGACCTATGATTATTTCCCGCGCGAAAAGCGCGGCATGGTGATGGCGGTGATGGCGGCCGCGATCGCCATCGGCCTTGGCGGATCGCTCATCATCGGTGGCATGGCGGCGCAATGGTGGGATGCGCGCTATGCGGCGGGCACGGCACCGCTCGGTCTGAGAGGCTGGCAATTCGCCTTCGCCGTCGCGGCGACGCCCGGCTTCCTCATCGCCTTCCTGATGAGCCGCCTGCCCGAACCGCAGCGCGGCGTCATGGACGGCATCCCGACCGCCCATGATCCCCATCCCTTCCGCGCCAGCCTGAACGTGCTGGGCGCCGTGACGCCGGGCTTTCATTGGCTCAGTCTGGCCCGCGCGCGGGCGACGACGCGCGACTGGACGCTCAATATCGGGCTGCTGGCGCTGATCGTCGTCGCCATGCTGCTGGCGATCGGCTGGGCGGAAGCGTTCTCGCCGCGACCGCCGCTGCTGCTGGCCGGCATCGCGATCAGTCCGCATGTGGTGCAGTGGAGCGTGATCGGCTTCGGCGCCTTCGTCATCGCCAACCTGCTTCAGAATCTGAAAGGGCGCGATCCGGTCGCCTTCGCGCTCATCACCCGTAATCCATCGCTGCTGCTTTGCATCGCCGCCGGGGCGCTGCAAAGCGTCATCAACTATGGTGTGATGGGCTTTACGCCGTCGTTCCTCATGAAAAACTATGGCCTGTCGCCGGCCGACACCGGGCTGCAATTCGGCCTGCTGTCGGCCGCGCTGGGCGTGGTCGGGCCGCTGCTGGCCGGGCCATTGTCCGACCGGATCGGGGCGAACCGCCTGTCGCGCCGGGTGTGGGTGGCGCTGTTCGCGATGAGCGTTTCGCCGTGCCTGGCGTTATGGGTCTATCATGCGCCGGACGCCGGCGATTTCTACCTGCGCTTCACCCTCTACAGCCTGATCCTGACCATGTGGATGCCGCCGCTCTATGCCGTATTGTTCGAACAGGTTCTGCCGCGAATGCGCGGGCTGACCGTCAGCCTCTATATCGTCGTGTCGACCATATTCGGCCTGGGCATCGGTCCCTATGCCGTGGGAATGATCAGCGATGCGCGCGGCGGCGACCTGGGCGGGGCGATCCTGTCAATCAATTGGGTCGCGCCGCCGCTGGTGCTGATCCTGCTGGCGCTGTTGTGGCGGGTCGAACGCGACCATGCCAGCCTGCTCCCCCGCGCCCGCGCGGCGGGAGAGCAGGTTTAACGGCTACGCCACCGCCAGCCCGATCTGGTCGGCCGTCGCCCAATTGCCGTGCAGGCCAAACCGCAATCTTATCGGGATACGGATTTCCGCGATCGGTCCCTTGACGATGTCCAGCGCATCGAACAGCAGCAGGTCGCTACGATGCTCCTCCAGCCGGTTGCATACCTGCACGATCCAGCCGTCGCCTTCCGCAGCATCGGGGCTGCGCGGAATGAAGCAGGGCTCCTGCAACGACGACAGCGGCCCGCACCACCATGTCTGCTCCGCGCCGGTCTGGTGATCGATCAGGCCCAGCGTATTCATCAGCATCCCCGACGGACTGCCGCCCTTCAGCTCCACCGGCTTGGTCGGGTCGATCACCAGCAACCAGCCATAGCGATAGGGCAGGCCGGTCTGCCGATCGTCGATCCGAGGAAATTCGCCCATCATGCTGGTCAACCGCTGCACGCTGGCGAAATCCTCGCCATTGGACGCCATGTCGACCGTCCAGCGCGTCAGGAAACTCGCCGATTTCGGCCCGTTGAACGGCGCGCCATGGATGTCGGGGAAGAAGGGGAACATGTTGTTCTTCGCTTCGGGCGTGTCGAAATGGATTTTCGTGCCATCCTGAAAGGCGTTCATGACATGGCTGGCGAAGCAATTGTCGCGCTTGAACCAGCGTATGTCCGCCGCGGTCGCATCGGCCCGGCGCGGCAGCACGCCCAGATAGACCGGCAGCGTGGTGTCGAAGCCGAAATGCGGCAGCCCCTGCTCCAGCCGTTCCCAGTTGGACGTGCTGGGCACCACATGGAACAGCGCATAATCGGGCGTGATCGCAAAGTCGTGCATCATGGCGTAATAGGGGACTTCGAACCACAACTCCTGCTTCAGCACGCCATCGGGCGACACGACATAATAGGTCATGTCGCGCGTCAGCACCCCCTTGGCCGCATAGCCAAAGGCGATCATGTCGCCGGTCGCCGGATCGATCTTGGGATGGGCGGTGAAGGTCTGGCCGGTCATCGCGCCGTCGAACCATGTATAGCCGTCCGTCTCCAGCGTCGCCGGGTCCATCACCAGCGCCGGGCTATCTTCTTTCAGCGCATAGAGTTTCCCGCCATGGATGAAGGCGGTGGTGTTGGCGGTGCCGCGTATCTTGCCCTGCACCGCCTCGTCATCGGTCAGCGGATTGCGATAGGCGCCGAACAACGCTTTACCCGCTTCCTGTTCCAGCTTCCACTTGTCGGTCTTCGCCCAGCGCTGGCGGAAATCGACCTGGCCGTCATGAAAGCGGAACATGGTGATCATGCCGTCGCCATTGAAGGCGATGTCGTCGCCCAGCCGGGGCGGGAATTGCGGGTCGGGCTGTACCCGATAGAAGGCGCCGTCCAGTTCGGGCGGCACCGCCCCGGTCATGTCCAGGTCGGCGATGTCCGCCTCGATCCGCGTGGGCGTGTTGAAACCCGTGAAGGACGGCGTGTCCGGAAAATGCGCCATGGTTGATCCTCTCCCTTTTTCTGGTTGAGGATATTGTATGTGGCACTGACATTTTTTCAAGTGCCCGGATTGACGGATCAGCACTTACTACGCACACTGTTACTATGAATACCATGAACGACATTGAACCGCTCGACCTCTTCCCCGATCCTCGCCTCAGCGGCATCGACGGACTGGTCGGTTTTCACATCCGGCTGGCCAGCGCGGCCGTCTATCAACATTTCACCGAAACCTTCAGCGACCTGGGCCTGACGCAAAAGCAGGTCGCCGTCCTCTGGCTGATTGAGGACCAGCCCGGCATCGCCCAGGCGGACATCGGCCGCCGACTGAAAATGGACCGGGCGAGCGTGATGGCGATCGTCAATCGGATGCAGGACCGCGGTTTCCTGACCCGCGGCGCGTCCGCGCAGGATCGCCGCCGCCAGACATTGAGCCTGACGGAAGGCGGCCGCGACTCGCTGGCGCAGGCGCGCCGTTGCATCGCCGAGCATGAAAATTGGCTCAAGGCGCGGTTCAGCCCGGCCGAAGCCGCGATGCTGGTCGAGCTGCTGCGCCGGGTGTATGTCTGACGTCGCGATGGGATGAAAACGCCTATTTACGCGCGGTTGGATCTTCCGCCAGATCCCATCTGTTACCCCTGATACCACCAATAGAAACAACAGCATTATTTGCCCTATCGCAATAGAGGCAAATATAGCGTCAATGTTCGTTGCGAAGCCGGTCAGGCTCTTGCATCGGATAAAATTGTATGTCTTACTAACAATCGACGCACAGCAACGTCATGAGGCGGATCACGTTCGGGCAGGACGGATCTCAAGCCGGATTAGGAGAGGGGATTACCCATGCAACACGATCTTCGTGCAATGATGTCGCGCGCCCTTTTGGCGTCAGCCTCCATCCTCGCAATCACTACACCAGCGTCGGCACAATCATCGGCACCGCCCGCGGCCGCCCCGCAGGCCGCCGAGCAGGAAGCCATGTCGCAAAGTTCGGTGGCCGACATCGTCGTCACCGCGCAGTTCCGCGCCCAGCGGTTGCAGGACACGCCCATCTCCATCACCGCCGTCGGCGCCGCCGAACTGGAGGCCAAGAGCCAGACCAACCTGGCGCAAATGGCCGATGCCGCACCCAACGTGTCGTTAAAGCCCCAGGGCGCCTCTTTCGGCCCGTCGATCACCGCATCGATCCGCGGCGTTGGCCAGAACGACTTCAACCCCGCCTATGAACCGGGCGTCGGCATCTACATCGACGATGTCTATTATCCGCAGTTGACCGGCGCGGTGTTCGAGCTGCTCGATCTCGACCGGGTCGAAATCCTGCGCGGACCGCAAGGCACGCTGGCCGGCCGCAATGCCGAGGGCGGCGCGATCAAACTCTATTCCAAGCGTCCGTCGGGCGATGGCGGCGGCTTTGTCGAAGTCAATTACGGCATCCGCAACCGCATCGGCATCCGCGCCGCGGCCGATTTCGGCATCACCAGCACCCTGTCGGCGCGCATCTCCGGCGTCGCCAAGCAGCAGGAAGGCTTTGTCGACCGCATCGACTATGGCTGCGCCAATCCGGGCAGCGGCATACCGTCGACCCAGCCCGCCGGTGACTGCACCATCAGCAAGCTGGGCGGCGTGGGCTATCAGGCGATCCGCGGCATCCTGTTCTGGGAACCGAGCGACAAGCTGGATGTCACCCTGATCGGCGACTACACCCGCGACGAACATACCATCGCGGGCGAAGTGCTGATCGCGACGAACCCCGTCAATTCGCCCAACACCAATCCGGCGCCCGGCGTCGTCTATGACGATCGCTTCATCTGCGGCCGCTATTGCAACTATATCGGCACCGGCCAACCCGCCGGCGTGTGGGTGCCACCGATCCCGGTCGATCCCTTCGGTGCGGCCGGCACGCCTCTTGCGGCGACCCAGGGCACCGACCGCAGCCTCTACAAGGGCTGGGGCGTGTCGGGCCAGGTCAATTATGCGCTGACCGACGCCTTCAAGCTTAGCTCCATCACCGGATATCGCACCTTCAACACTCAGTTCGATTCCGATGACGATATCTCGCCCGCCAATATCGGTTTTGGCCGCAACTATCTGGAAAACTGGAGCTTCAGCCAGGAAGTTCGGCTGAACGCGAGTTTCGGCGACAATTTGAACGGCACGATCGGCGGCTATTATTTCAAGCAGAAATCGACCTATGACTCGCTGCAGGACATTCGCTACGTCCCGGTCTATCCGCTGCAATTCCGCCAGCCCGACCCAACCAAGGCGGAGGCCAAGGCGGCGTTCGCCCATCTGTCCTGGAAGCCGATCAACCGGCTGACCTTGAGTGGTGGCCTGCGCTACACGACGGAAAGCAAGGACCAGACCTATTATCGGCTGAACTTCGACGGGACGGTCAATGCCTTCCTCGATCCGGTCGGCGCGGCCTATGGCATCGGCTATTCGGGCGCGGACACACTCGATTATAATGGCAATGGCAACACCACCGAAACCGTGACGGCGCTGTCGGGCCTCACCGCCCATTATAGCGCCAAGCGCTGGGACTATCGCGTCGCGGCCGACTATCGCCTGACCGACAATTTGATGGTCTATGGATCGGTGTCGACCGGCTTCAAGGGCGGCGGTTCCAACCCGCGCCCGTTCAACACGCAGCAGGTGATCGCCTTCCGCCCGGAAAAGCTGACCGCCTATGAAATCGGCTTCAAGAGCGACTTCTTCAATCGCCGGGTGCGGTTGAACGCCGCCGCCTTCATCAACGACTATATCGATATCCAGATCCCGGTTCTGACCTGCCCCGGCGCGCCTTGCGCCGCGCGGCTCAATGCCGGCGATGCGCGAGTGAAGGGGTTCGAGGCGGAACTGTCCGCCTATCCCATCGACGGCCTCGCGATTGATGCGTCGATCAGCTATCTCGACTTCAAATATATCGCCAGCAGCCTTGATCCCGCCGCCTCCTTCCCGACCAATCCGGGCGGCGTGTCGGCCAATGATCCGCCGGCATCGCCGCCCTGGAAGTTCAGCGTCGGCGCGCAATATAAGATCGATCTGGACAAGGCCGGCAGCCTGACCCCGCGTTTCGACGTCACCTATGAAGACAAGAAGTTCGGCGGCGGCGCGGTGATCAACGGCACCCGCATCCTCAATTTCGTGCCTGCCTACACGCTCGCCAATGCGCGGCTGACCTGGCAGAATGCGGACGAGGATCTCGACGTGTCGTTCGAAGTCACCAACCTCTTCGACAAATATTATTATCTCTCCGTCTTCGACCTGCGCGGCGCGGGTGCTGGCGTGCGCAAGGCGCGCCCCGGCAATCCGCGCGAATGGGCGATCACGGTGAAGAAGAAATTCTAAGCCTCCCCCTCGGTCGGTCGGGCTGCGCACGGCCCGGCCGACTTCTTTTCGGAGACCCATCCGGCATGACCGACGTCACACTCTATCATTGGGAACCCAACGCCAATTCGGGAAAGCCCATGCTGGCATTGTTCGAAAAGGGCGTCGCGTTCGACAGCCATTATCTCGACCTGCTGAATTTCGACCAGCACAAGCCCGATTATCTGGCGGTCAACCCGCTCGGCACCATCCCGGCCATGACCCATGGCAAGCTGGTGCTGACCGAATCCACCGCGATCATGGAATATGTGGACGAGGCGTTCGACGGCCCGCGTCTGATGCCCGCCGACCCGATCGACCAGTGGCGCACGCGCTGGTGGATGAAGTTCATGGACCAGTGGCTCGCCCCCAGTTTCTCGATGATCGGCTGGAGCGTCTTCGTCGGCCCTTCGGTGCGGCAGAAAGACCCGGCGGAGTTGGAAGCGGCGATCGACCGCATTCCCATGCCCGAACGGCGGGTCGCCTGGCGCAAGGCGATCAATGGCGCCTTTTCGCCAGAGGAAATGACGGAATCGCAACGCCGCGTAGCCCTCGGCATCGGCTATCTGGAACAGGCGTTGGGTGAGCGGCAATGGCTGGCATCGGACGAATATGGTCTGGCCGACATCAACGGCTTCAACCTCGCCTACGCCATGCCCTTGTCACAACCGCAGCTCTGCAATGACGAACTGACCCCCCACATCATGCGCTGGCTGCGCGCCATTTATGCGCGCCCCGCGACCCGCGCCTGCTGGGCGTTGGGCCGCACCGACCTCGCCCGCCGCATCTCCCTGCTCGAAAGCGAACCCGCATGACCGGCATCCTCTATCACGGCCAGCCCAATGGCCCGTCCTTCACCGTCCTCGCCGCCGCTTTCGAGAAAGGCGTCGATCTTGACTTGCGCGCGATCGACCTGGTCGCGGGCGAGCGCCACTCGACCGCCCTGCCCCATCCCATCGAAGTCGATCAGTCGATCGAGGGCGAAGGGCCGGTCCTGATCGTGGGCGATGTTGCGATGAGCGATAGCGTCTTCCTCGCCTGCTATCTGGACGAGGTGGGCAGCGGCCCGGCGATCCGCCCGGCCGATCCCTATGCCCGTTGGCAGATGATGGCCTGGTGCCGCTATGTGATCGAGCGCGTGGCCCCCGCCGCCGCCGCGCTGGGCAATGCCGCCACGCCGCCGCCCGCCGTCCCCGCCGGCATCGCCAGTGCGGACCTGGACGCCCGCTGGGCGCAGGCGGTGGAAGCCAAGGTGGACGAAGCCCAACTGGCCGACAGCCGCAGCAAGATCTTCCAGGCGGTCGAGAAGATCGACGCGCAACTGGCCGACGGGCGCGACTGGCTGATGGGCGATTTCACCATCGCCGACCTTGAAAGTCATGCCTGGCTGGCCGGAATGCGTGGAATCGTACCCGAAGCCTTCGCGTCTGCGCCACTGACCGACGCGTGGGAAGCGCGGCTGCGCGCCCGCCCCGCCGTGGCGCGGGCGATGGGCCAGGCCACGGTTCCCAATCCCGAAACCATCTGGGCGCCCGGCCCGGAGATCAACCGCTGGGGCTGATGAGATGCGCGCGATCGATTATTTCGACCGGGGCCATGATCTTGGTCCGGAACGCCCCTGCCTGATCGATGCGGAGGGCGGCGAGACGCTGAGCTTCGCGGCGGTCAAGACGCTTACGACGCGGATCGCCGTCGCGCTTCACGGCGCGGGATTTCGCAACCAGCAGCCGATCGCGCTGTACGGTCCCAACAGCGCGACGATGATGGTCGCGCTGCTCGCCATCTGGCGCGCCAATGGCCAGTGGGTGCCGGTCAACGCCCGCAACGCGATCGACGCCAACGCCGAATATCTCAACTATGTCCGCTGCGGCTGGTTGTTCTACCATAGCAGCCAGGCGGCGGATGTGACGGCGCTCAAGGCGCGCGTCCCAAGCCTGACCCATTTCGTCTGCCTCGACCGTCCCCATGACGGCGATCCCTCGCTCGACCAGTTCATCGCGAACAGCGAGTTGGACAGTTTGTCGGACTTTTCCGATCCGTTCGGCAAGCCCGACGACATTGTCGGCCTCTTTCCCACCGGCGGCACGACGGGTCCGTCCAAGGGGGTGGTTGTCACCAATCTGGGCTGGGGCACGATGATCGAAACGCTGGCGCAGACGGTCGATGGCAGAACCGATACACCTGTCTCACTCGTCGTCGCACCGATCACCCATGCCGCCGGCCCAGTGGCCTTGGCTACCCTGTCCCTGGGCGCGACGCAGGTGATCCTGCCCGGCTTCGACGCCGCCGCCGTGCTTGACGCGATCGCGCATTATCGCATCACCCATGTGTATATGCCGCCGACGGCGCTCTACAGCCTGCTCGACGCGCCCGAACTGGGGCGAAGCGATATGTCGTCGCTCAAAATCTTCCTGCTGGTCGGATCGCCTGTATCGCCGGAAAAATTACGGCAGGCGGTGGAGATTTTCGGCCCCTGCCTCTGTCAGGCCTATGGCCAGGTGGAATCGCCGATGATCGTCACCTGGCTGTCGCCCGAAGCGGTCGCCGCGGCGGCGGCCGGCGACCGTCCCGAACGGCTCGCCAGTTGCGGCCAGCCCACCCGA
The DNA here is from genome assembly GCF_028538045.1 of Sphingobium sp. AntQ-1. Lineage (NCBI taxonomy): Bacteria > Pseudomonadati > Pseudomonadota > Alphaproteobacteria > Sphingomonadales > Sphingobiaceae > Sphingobium > Sphingobium sp. AntQ-1. Next base: position 329,825 of record NZ_CP117159.1, on the reverse strand, counting down.
TCCGTCCGGGTCGGCATCATGGACGATGACGGCAATCTCCTGCCCGATGGGGAAGCGGGCGAACTGGTAGTCCGCGGCGCGCTGGTGTCGCGCGAATATTATGACATGCCCGAAGCCACCGCCGAAATACGCGCCCATGGCTGGCACCATACAGGCGACGTCGCCCGGCGCGACACGGACGGCTATCTCTATATCGTCGATCGCAAGAAGGACATGGTCGTGTCCGGCGGCTTCAACGTCTTTTCCGCCGAAGTGGAAGCGGCCGTGACCGAACTGGCCGCCGTGCGCGAATGCGCGGTCATTGGCATCCCCCATGCAAAATGGGGCGAGGCGGTCCACGCCATTGTGGTCGCCGACGATATCGGGGAGACTGAAATCATCGCCCATGCCAAGGCCCGGTTGGGCGGGGTGAAGGCGCCCAAGAGCGTCGCCTTCGTCCCCGCCATTCCCAGGACTTCGGCGGGCAAGATGGACAAGAAGGCCCTGCGCGCCGCCTATTGGTCCGGCGCGCGGATGGTGAATTAGGTGACGGATGCAGAAACCTGCACCGCATAAGGAGAGGAAGAGGATGCGGGTCGCGATTGCGCTGCTGTTGGGAACGAGTCTGGCCCTGTCGGCCTGTGGCAAGGGCACGAGCCAGGACGTTACCGCCCCTGCCTCCACAGGCGGCGTGGACGCCGCCCGGATTATCGCCGCCAAGCCCGCCGAATGGCTGTCGACCGGCCGCACCTATGACGAGCAGCGCTTCAGCCCGCTGTCCGCGATCAATCAGGACACTGTCGGTACGCTGGGCCTCGCCTGGTCCGCCGATATGGACACCAATCGCGGGCAGGAAGCGACGCCGCTCTTCATCGACGGCACCCTCTATGTCTCCACCGCATGGAGCATGGTGAAGACCTATGACGCGCGCAGCGGCAAACTGCTCTGGTCCTACGACCCGGCGGTGCCGCGCGAGACGCTGGTCAAGGCCTGCTGCGACGCGGTCAATCGCGGGGTGGCGGCATGGGGCGACAAATTGTTCGTCGGCACGCTCGACGGCCGGTTGATCGCGATCGACCGCAAGAGCGGCAAGTCCGTCTGGAGCGTCGTGACGCTGGACCAGACCAAGAACTACACCATCACCGGCGCGCCGCGCGTCGTGAACGGCCTGGTCGTCATCGGCAATGGGGGAGCGGAATTCGGCGCCCGCGGCTATGTCGCCGCCTATGATGCCGACACCGGCGCGGAGAAGTGGAAATTCTACACCGTCCCGGCCCAGCCCGGCACGGAGAAGGAGCCCGACTATCTGAAGAAAGCCGCCGCCACCTGGTATGGCGAATGGTGGAAACAGGGCGGCGGCGGCACCGTGTGGGACGCCATGGCCTATGACCCGGAACTCGATCTGCTCTATATCGGCGTCGGCAACGGCTCCCCCTGGAACCAGGCCTATCGGTCGGATGGCAAGGGCGACAATCTCTATCTCTCCTCGATCGTCGCGATCCATGCCAGGACGGGCGAATATGCCTGGCATTACCAGACGACGCCCGGCGATAGCTGGGACTTCACCGCCACCCAGCATATCATGCTGGCCGACATGGAGATGGGCGGACAAAAGCGCAAAGTGCTGATGCAGGCGCCCAAGAACGGCTTCTTCTATGTGCTGGATCGCACCAACGGGAAGCTGCTGTCGGCCAAGAATTTCGTGCCGGTCAACTGGGCCAGCGGCATCGACATGAAAACCGGGCGGCCGATCGAAAATCCGGAGGCCCGCTATTACAAGACCGGCAAGCCCTTCATCGGCTCCCCCGGCGCGACCGGCGCGCATAGCTGGCACCCGATGGCGTTCGACCCCAAGAGCCAGACCGTCTTCATCCCCGCCAATCTCGCCGCCTTCCCCTATATCCCGGAAAAGGGGTGGAAGGCGAACAAGCTGGGCTTCAATGTCGGCGTCGATATCGCCGCCGCCGCCATGCCCGCCGACAAGGCGGTGCGCGATGCGGCGATGAAGGCGACCACCGGCGCGCTGATCGCCTGGGACCCGGTGGCGCAGAAGGAGAAATGGCGCGTCTCGTACAAAGGACCATGGAATGGCGGCCTGCTCGCGACCGGCGGCGACCTGGTGTTTCAGGGGACCGCGACCGGCGATTTCAATGCTTATGCGAGCGCGGACGGCCGCAAACTATGGTCCTTTCCCGCCCAGAGCGGCATCGTCGCCGCGCCCATCAGCTACGAACTGGACGGCGCGCAATATGTCGCGGTGATGGCTGGTTGGGGCGGTGTATGGGCGTTGGCCCCCGGTATCCTGTCCGACAAGAGCGGGCCGAGCCGCAATATCAGCCGCCTGCTGGTGTTCAAGCTGGGCGGCAAGGCCGCCTTGCCCCCAGCGCCGCCGCTCACCGCCATGCCGCTCGATCCGCCGCCCTCCATCGCCAGCGCAGCGGACATAGCCGCCGGCGGCGCGCGTTTCGGCCGCTATTGCAGCACCTGCCATGGCGATTCCGCGGTCGGCGGCAGCATCGTCCCAGACCTGCGCCGCAGCGCGGCGCTGAACGACAAGGCGACCTGGCGGATGATCGTGCATGACGGCGCGCTCAAGGATAATGGCATGGTCAGCTTCGCGTCGATCTTCTCAGCCAAGGAGATCGAGGATATCCGCGCTTACGTCATCCATCGCGCCAATGAGGACAAGACACTGGAAAGCAAGCCCCATGCCCGTTGATCCGACCAAGGTTCTCGCCATCGACGTCCATGTCCATGCCGAAGTGTCGTGCCACGATCCCGAAGACCCGGTGATGGCCAAATATTTCGACGCGGCGTCGGCCTATTTCAAGGCGGACCGCAAGCGGCCGACCATTCCTGAAACCATCGCTTATTATCGGGCGCAGAATATCGCCTTCTGCCTGTTCACCGTCGATTGCGAGAGCGGCATCGGGGCCAAGCGGATCAGCAATTACGAAGTGGCGGAACTGGCCGCCAACGACAGCGACATCGTCATCCCTTTCGCCTCGATCGACCCGCGCAAGGGCAAGTTCGGCGCGCGCGAAGCCCGCGATCTGGTGGAGAATTACGGAGTCAAAGGCTTCAAATTCCACGGCATCATGCAGGATTGCCACCCGGCCGACCGGGTCGCCTATCCCATTTACGAAGTGATCGCCGAATATAAGCTGCCCGCCATCTTCCACACCGGCCATTCGGGCATGGGCACGGGGATGCGCGGTGGCGGCGGCGTGCGGCTGAAATATGGTCAGCCCATATTGGTGGACGATGTCGCGGTCGATTTTCCCGACATGAAGATCATCCTGGCCCATCCGAGCTGGCCCTGGACCGACGAAAGCCTGTCGATGGCGCTGCACAAGGATAATGTCTTCATGGACCTGTCCGGCTGGTCGCCCAAATATTTCCCCAAACAGGTGATTCAGTACGCCAACACGCAGTTGAAGCATAAAATGCTCTTCGGGTCCGACTGGCCGCTGATCCGCCCGGAAAAATGGATCGACGCCGCGCGGGAGGCAGGCTTCCGCGAAGAGGTGCTGCCGCTTATCATGAAGGATAATGCGGTCAAGCTGCTGGGACTGGGCTGAGCCAGGCTTTCGTCGATATAAAAAGCTGGCCGGGCGGCCCCTTTATCCGCCCGGCCAGAGTCATTTCTAACTCTCGACCTTTTCCCGCTTCTCGCCGCCCGGCACGCCATGGGCGACGCGCTTGGCATAATCGGGATCGTCCTGCGGCCGGGCGACCGCCGCCATCACCCGCTCATGGATATCCTTCAGCGTGCCGCGAAATTCAGGATAGGGCAGGATATAGAGCTGGTCCGCCTCCACGCCCTTGAGCACGTAGCGCGCCAGCACTTCCGGCTCCATGCCGACCGCTATCACCTGTTTCAGATGCGCCATGACATCGGGGTCCGCGCCATAATAGCCGGTCTGCTGCTGATGCGCCGGACGGGTCAGCACCGCCTCATGGATATTGCTGTTGACCGCACCGGGACACAACATCGATACGCCGATGCCATGATCGGCCAGATCCAGCGCCAGACATTCGCTGAGGCCCCGGATCGCCATTTTCGACGTGCAGTAAATGCCCGTCCCCTTGAGCGCGACGAAGGCGGACATCGACGCGGTGTTGACGATATGCCCGCCCTTGCCCCGTTCGATCATGCGCGGCACGAAGGTCTGGATGCCGTTGATGACCCCCTTCAAATTGACGTCCAACTGCCAGTCCCAGTCATCATAGGTGGCGTTCTGGAGCGGGCCGAAGATCGACACGCCCGCCGTGTTGAAGAGCAGTTCCACCGGCCCCAGCTTCGCCTCGACGTCGTCCGCGGCGCGGGCATAGGCGGCGCGGTCGGTGATATCCAGCTTTACCGCCATCACATCATGGCCGCGCCCGTCGAACCAGGCCATCGCCTCGTCCAGATGGTCCTGCCTTATGTCGGCGATCGCGACCTTGCACCCGGCCTGCGCGAAGACCTCCGCCTGCCCCAGCCCCACGCCCGATCCGCCCCCGGTGATGAAGGCGGTGCGGCCGGCAACCTGCGTCATGCCGCCAGTTCCTTCGCCTTGCGCCGCGCCAGTTGGTCGTCGAACACCGGATTGCCGAGCAGGAAGCCGATTTCCTTCGCCCGATCCTGATTGATCGTCTCATCGGGGAAGGAGGCCAGGATCGCGTCGAAGCGCGTCCGCATCCCGGCGGCGAATTCGGGGTGGGTCAGGATGTAGAGGTCGTTGGCGCGGATGCCGGCCAGCACCCGTTCGCCAACCTCGTCCGCGCTCATCCAAAGCGGCGACACAGGCCGCTTTTCCAGTTCCTCCTCGCGCTGGCGATAGCCGCTATCCTCGCGATATTCGGCGGGACGCAGTTCGCCGCTATGCGCGATATTGCTCTGCACCGGGCCGGGCATGAAGGCGGAGACGCCGATATTCTCCGCCGCCAGTTCGCCGCGAATGGCCTCGGAAATGCCCAGCACGGCCGCCTTGGCCGCGGTGTAGATGGCCGAATAGCCGATCGGGATCAGCGCCGATTGGGACGATGTGGTGACGATCTGCCCGCCCTCCCCATGCGCCTTGATGCGCGGCAGGATCGTGACCAGACCATTGATGACCCCGCCCAGATTGACGCCCATGCCCCAGTCCCAATCATCGAAACGCGCATCCAGCACCGGTCCCATCACGCCCACCCCGGCATTGCCGACCAGAATATGAATCTTGCCGAAGCGCGCCTCCGCCGCGTCGGCGGCGCGGGCGAAGCCGGCACGGTCGGTGACGTCCAATTGCACCGTTTCCACCTGTCCATCGGCGGCCAGATCGGCCTTCGCCTGCGCCAGGGCGTCCTCGCGAATATCGGCGATCACCACATTGGCGCCCGCCCGCACCAGCGCGCGGGCGATGCCAAGGCCAATGCCGTTCGCGCCGCCGGTGATGAAGGCCGTGCGGCCGCTGACGTCGCCCATGGGCGTTGCTGCTGTCTGTGTCATATCGATCCTCTCTCTTATTGTTTCAGGCCCAGCATCGCTCGCGCTTCGCCGGCACTGGCGACATCCGCGCCGATGCGTTCGATGATTTCGACGCCCCAACGCACCAGGTCGGCATTGTCCTGCGCCATCCTGCCCTTGCGCAAGTAGATCGTATCCTCGAACCCGACCCGCACATTGCCGCCCAGCAGCGCGGACTGCGCCGCCATGGGGAAGCTGTGGCGGCTGACGCCAAAGCCGGTGAACTGCGCCCCGCGCGGAATCTGGTTCCTGGAATAGAGCATCGCCTCGGTCGTCGCGGGCAGGCCATATTTGGTGCCCAGAACGAAGGTGAAGGGCGCATTTTTCGGAATCGCGCCCTTGGCCATCAGATCGTCGGCGAAGACGAAGTCGCCCGCTTCGAAACATTCGATTTCCGGCAGCACGCCTGCGTCCTGAATCATATGACCCATCTTGGTGATCATGGGATCAAGGTTGATCGCCACCCCGCCCCATAGCTGCATCGTGCAGATGTCGAGTGTGCACATGTCGGGCTTGAGATCGAGAATATGCTCCAGCCGCCGTTCGGCGGTGAACATCAAGGTGCCGGGGCCGCAGACGGCCGGATCTTCATCCCCCTGCATCCAGGTGCAGCCCGGCCCGGTGGTGACGTTCAGGATCACGTCGTTGTTCCTGGCGCGGATCAGGCCGACGACCTCGCGATAATCGTCCAGCGCCTGCGAGGGATCGCCGGTTTCGCGGTCGCGCACATGCAGATGGATGATCGCCGCGCCCGCCGCCGCCGCCGCCAGCGCTTCGGCCGCGACATGATCGGGGCGAAAGGGGAAATTGGGATGTGCCGGCATCGGTGAACTTCCGGTCACCGCGCAGGTCACAAATAGCTTGCCAGCCAATCTTACTCTCCTGTCCAGTCTCGGCTATGCTGCCGATCGCAGACCACAGGGTCTTGCAGAGGAGACGGCCCGCAAGAAGGCCGGTGGATGTCCCATTATTGCGAGTAACTGGATAAGGCATGGCACAGAGGGAAGAATTGTCGCGGTTCCTGAAAGCTGCGCGGGCGAAGCTGGCCCCGTCGGACGTCGGCCTGCCGCCGGGCGAACGCCGCCGCACGCGCGGGCTTCGGCGCGAAGAGGTGGCGACGCTCGCGGGGATGAGCGTCACCTGGTACACCTGGTTCGAGCAGGGGCGGGAGGTCCAGCTATCCGCGCCGATGCTGGAGCGATTGAGCCGGACGCTGCGCCTCAGCCCTAATGAGCGGGAATTTCTCTTCGCCCTGGCCCAGCATCGGCCGCCGCCGCTGGCGGGTCGCCCCGATGAAACGATTCATGTCGGCACCCAGCATCTGATGGATGCGCTGTCGATTCCCGCGCTGGTGATCGTGGAGGACTGGACCGTGATCGGCTGGAACCGGCTGGTCGGCCGGGCCTTTCGCGATTACAGCCCATTGCCGCGGGAGCAACGCAACCTCTTCCGCATCCTGATGCTGAACCCACGCTACCGCGCCGATCCAGACAAGTTCCAGGACATGTGCCGCCGCCTGATCGCGCGCTTCAAATGGGATTATAGCCGTACGGCCCAGCCGGAGGTGTTCGAAGGGATCATCGCCGACATGATGGAGCAGTCCGACTTCTTCCAGCGCTATTGGCAGGAATCGGAGATCATGGCCCATTTCGAGGACACGAACATCGCCGACATGCCCGGCGTGGGCGAAATCATGTTCCGCCACACCAGCTATGCGATCGAGGAAGCGCCGGGCCAGCGCCTGCTGCTGTTCGCCCCGCTGGACGATGTCAGCGCCGCGCGGCTGGCCAAGCTGGTGGCGGAGACGGAGAGCGTCGCCGCCTGACCGGCGACGCTTAGTTCGTCTCGCGCTTCAGCCGCTCGGCCAGCGCCGCGATCTCGTCCGGCTCCAGCAGCCAGGTACGTGTCTTGCGCCCTTCGCGATGCACGGGCTGGGTCAGCAGCACGCGCGCCTGCGCCTTGGCTTCGGGCTTATAGAGTCCATAATGGACGGCGCAGTCGCGTATCGTGCCGATCAGCGGCGGTTTGCCGTCCAGGTCGATCATGGTCGCGGGCTGATCCCAGGGGATGGCGGCGACGCCGGGATATTTCTGTTCCATGGCGCCGGGACACCACGCCCCGGCACCGAAATCAAGACATAAGCGATAGACCTGGGCATCGTACGGCCAAAATCAGTGCAGCAGCATCATCAGAATCGGGTCGCGCGTCGCGCCCGGATCGCGGCGAATTTCCGCCTCCTCCCGCCCGATCGCGCGAAAGATCGCATCGCCGATCTGGCCGGACACATTGTCGGCCAGCGCCGCATAATCCCTCCCCCCGCTGGCGGAGAGCGCGGCGGACAGCATTTCGAACATGTCGGACCGCAGCGCGCGCGACGCGCCGGGCAGCACCGCCTCGACCACCGATCCGCGCGCTTCGCGCGCCAGCAGGTCGGTCGCCGCCGTCGGGCCGCCACGCAGCACCGACACGGCATCGGCCAACGTCATGCGCTGCACCGCTTCCATCACGATCGGCGTGGCATTGTCGGCCAGATCGACCGCGACATCGTTGAGCGACCGGGCCACCTGATTGCGCACAGCGTTCGTGCGCAGCAAGGCGGACAGCACCGCGCCGCCCTTCCCGCCGCTCAGGTCCGGCGGCACGATCCGGGTCAACTGGTCGTCATAAAAGCCACCCGGTTCGGTCAGCCGGGCAAAGGCGCGCTCGCTCGACAGTTGAAGCAGCCGCCGCACCGCATCCTCGACGGTGTAGCGCCCCATCGGCGTGGCGCAGGCCGCCAGTGGCAGCAGCGCCAAGGCCGCGATCAGGCTGCGCCTGTCGGAAAGTCCGAATATTTGCTCCATGCCGCATCTCCCTTTTCGTGGCGGACGCTATGGCCCGGTCAGGCTTGCGGGGCGCTGAACGTGGATAAAGAACGCCATGCTCCCGCGAAGGCGAGAGTCCAGTTCAGGCGGCAGGACTGGGTTCCCGCCTGCGCGGGAACAGGCAACACTATGTAAAGAGCGCCCGCACAGAATCCGGCACCCGTTCCGCCCGCAATCCGCCCGGTCGGCTGGCGTCGGGCGCAGTCCATACCCGCTTTTCGACACAGTTCACGCACAGCCGCCCGTTTAGCGACAATCGATGCGTCACGGTGAAGCTGCTGTTGCCGAAGACCGGCGAGTCCGCCTCCACCAGCACATCGTCGCCATAGGCGGTGGGCACGAAGAAACGCGCCGACACATCGACCATCGGAAAGCCGGCAAAGGCCATGGTCGCCAGCATGTCCCGCTTCTTGGGCAGGCCAGCCTGTTCGAACAACAGCATCGTGCTTTCGCCGAAAATGTCGAAATAACGCGGCGCATGGACGATACCGGCGGGGTCGCAATGGCCCCATTCGATGCGGACGATCCGCTGGAAGAAAGCGTTCACGCGAGAATGGTCTTTCCCTGCCTGGTCGTTTTTTCCGCCATTTCCGCGTCGGTCGGCGGCGTGGGGATAAGAAGCCCGCGCTGCACCGCGGGCCGCGCTGAAATCCTGTCGAACCAGCGCTGAAGATGGGGGAAGCCGCCCATATCCACGCCGGCCCACTCATGGCCGCGGACCCATGGAAAGCAGGCGATATCGGCAATCGAATAATCGCCGACCAGATAGTCGCGTGTCGAAAGCTGCGCGTCCATCACCCCGAACAGGCGCTGGCTCTCCCGCACATAGCGGTCGATCACCGACGGCAATTTCTCGTCGAAATAGCGGTTGAAGACGGTCGCCTGTCCCATCATCGGGCCAAGGCCGGACATCTGCCACATCACCCACTGGATGACGCGGCTGCGGTCCCGCGCGTCGGTGGGGAGGAAGCGGCCGTATTTCTCCGCAAGATACAGCAGAATTGCACCGGATTCGAAGATGGCGAAATCCCCCGCGTCATGATCGACCAGCGTCGGGATGCGGCCATTGGGGTTGAGCGCGACATACCAGTCCTGTTTCTGGACGCGATCGGTCAGCGCAATCGGCGTGACCTTATAGGGCTCACCCAGTTCCTCCAGCAGGATCGAGACTTTCCACCCGTTGGGCGTCTCCGACGTCAGCAGTTCCAGCATCATTCTCTCCGGCTTTTCTTGTCACCATCCAAAGCAAAGCCCTGGCCCCGCCGCAAGACGAGTGGCGGCGCTATCATTGCCACTGACAGGTTGGACGGCCCGGATTACCGGGTAGTCGCGCTGATAGTATCGACAGACGACTTGCGGCCTGCCCGATCGACGGCCAGTTTCATGCCTGAAGGCGCACCAGACGCCATAACCATAAGGTGAGGATGAACAGCGCATGTTGACGCTCTACAGCTTCGGTCCGGCTGCCAACAGCCTGAAGCCCCTGCTGGCCCTGTATGAAAAGGGGCTGGATTTCACGCCCCGCTTCGTAGACCCGACCCGGTTCGAACATCATGAGGATTGGTTCAAGGCGATCAATCCGCGCGGTCAGGTGCCGGCGCTGGACCATGACGGCCATATCATCACCGAATCGACCGTGATCTGCGAATATCTGGAGGATGCCTTTCCGAATGCTACGCGCTTGCGCCCGACCGATCCGGTGCAGATCGCGGAGATGCGCGTATGGACCAAATGGGTGGATGAATATTTCTGCTGGTGCGTGTCCACCATCGGCTGGGAAAGGATGATCGGCCCGATGGCGCGCAAGCTGTCCGACGCCGAGTTCGAGGAGAAGCTGAAACATATCCCCATCCCCGAACAGCGAGCCAAGTGGCGCAGCGCCCGCGCCGGCTTCCCCCAGGCGGTGCTGGACGAGGAAATGCGCAAGATTCGCGTGTCGATCGACCGACTGGAACAGCGGCTGGCGCAGAGCCCCTGGCTGGCGGGCGACGACTATACGCTGGCCGATGTCTGCAACTTCGCGATCGCGAACGGGATGCAGTTTGGCTATGCCGACATCGTCAACAGGGAGGCGACGCCGCATCTGGTCGCCTGGATCGAGCGCATCAATGCCCGCCCGGCAGCGCAGGCCATGTTCGCGCGGTCCAAGAGCGAAATGCCGCCCCGTCCCACCGCGACGGCGGCCTGATCCATGAGCTGGCAGGATGAACCGGCCGCGGGACGACTGCGCATGTACCATATTCCCGGCTGCCCCTTTTCCGAACGGATCGAGCTGCTGCTCGATCTGAAGGGATTGCAGGGCATCATGGCCGATCATCAGATCGACATAGCGCAGCCGCGCCCCGACTGGCTGCTCGCCAAGACGCGCGGGACCACGGCCCTGCCCGCGCTGGAACTGGAAAATGGCGCGACGCTGAAGGAAAGCATGGTCATCATGCGCTATGTCGAGGATCGATACCCCGATCCGCCGGTGGCGCGCAGCGATCCCTATGAACATGCGGTCGAGGCGATGCTGTGCGCGACCGACGGCCAGTTCACCGGCGCGGGATATCGCATGATCCTGAACCGCGATCCCGCCAAACGGGACGAGCATAAGGCCGAAGTGGACGCGCAATATGCGCGGCTAGACGAGTTTCTGCGTCACTATGCACCCGACGGCGACTATCTGTTCGACCGGTTCGGCTGGGCGGAGGTCGCCTTCACCCCGATGTTCAAGCGGCTCTGGTTCCTCGACTATTATGAAGCCTATCAAATCCCGCAGCACCTGACCCGGCTGCTGCGCTGGCGCGAGGCGTGCCTGTCGCATCCGGTAGCGCAGCGCCATCATGGCCATCGCGAACTGATGACGCTCTATTATGACTACAGTCAGGGTGGCGGCAATGGTCGCTTGCCCGAAGGCCGCACCGTCTCCAGCTTCGCGCTCGAACCGCCCTGGAACAACCGCCCGCTGCCGCCGCGCGACAAATGGGGGGCGCGCGCCACCGACGCCGATCTCGGCCTTCTTCCCGCATAAGGATTTTCCCATGCCCAATACGCTGCAACATTATATCGATGGCCTATGGGTCGACAGTCAGGGCGGCCGCACCGTCGCTGTCATCAACCCCGCCACCGACCAGAACGCCGCCGACCTGATCCTCGGCACCGCCGCCGATGTCGACGCGGCCGTGGTCGCGGCTCGCCGGGCGTTCGAGACATATTCCCAGACCAGCCGCGAGGAGCGCGTCGCGCTGCTCGAACGGATCGTCGGCGAATATCAAAAGCGTGTCCCCGACATCGCCCGCGCCATCGCCACGGAAATGGGCTGCCCTATCTCCATGGCGCAAACAGCGCAGGCGGGATCGGGCCTGGGCCATCTGGGGCAGGCGCTCAACGCGCTCAAAAATTACGAATTTTCCGAGAAGATCGGCGACAATCGGGTCGTGCGCGAACCGATCGGCGTGGTTGCGCTCATCACGCCCTGGAACTGGCCGATGAACCAGATCCTCGCCAAGGTCGGCCCGGCGTTGGCGGCTGGCTGCACGATGATCCTGAAACCGTCGGAAGAAGCCCCTAGCTGCGCCGCCATCTTCGCGGAAATTCTGGATGCCGCGGGCGTGCCGCCGGGCGTCTTCAACCTGGTGCAGGGCGATGGCGAGGGCGTGGGCACCGCGCTCGCCCAACATCCCGACATCGACATGGTGAGCTTCACTGGTTCCACCCGCGCAGGGATCATGGTGGCCAAGAATGCCGCCGATACGGTCAAGCGCGTCGCACAGGAACTGGGCGGCAAGTCGCCCAACATTATCCTGGAAGGCACGCCGCTCGACAAGGCGCTCCCCGGCGGGGTCGGCGGTGTGCTGCTCAACAGCGGCCAGAGCTGCGTCGCGCCCACCCGGATGCTGGTCCACAAGTCCCAGCATGACGAAGCGGCGGAAAAGGTCGGCGCGCTGTTCGCCGCCAAGAAGGTCGGCGATCCGCAGGTCGAGGGCGACCATATCGGCCCGGTCGTCAGCCAGCGGCAATGGGACCGCATCCAGCGCCTGATCCAGACCGGCATCGACGAAGGCGCGACCCTCGTCACCGGCGGCCCCGGCCGTCCCGAAGGGTTGAGCGAGGGCAGCTATGTCCGTCCCACCGTCTTCGCCAATGTCACGCCGGACATGACGATCGCGAAGGAGGAGATTTTCGGTCCCGTCCTCGTCCTCATGCCCTATGAAGACGATGAAGACGCCATCCGCATCGCAAACGACACGCCCTACGGCCTGGGCGCCTATGTCGCGGGCGATCCCGCCCACGCGCGCAAGTTCGTCAGCCGCATTCGCGCGGGCGCCGTATTCGTCAATGCCGGCGGCCTCGCCTTCGACATGCCGTTCGGCGGTTATAAACAGTCGGGCAATGGCCGCGAATTCGGCAAGTTCGGGCTGGAGGAATTTCTGGAGGTCAAGTCGGTCATAGGCGCGCTGCCAGAGGAAGTCGACTGATGGCCAGCCTGCCGATCGCAGCCGATGTCGAGGATAGCGCGCGGCAGGCGCCCGCGCTGATCCGCTATCTCGATGAAGGCGATTTCGTCACCCGGCGCTACGTGTCGCGCGGGGTCGAGATCAACACCGGCCGCTATGGCGATCACCGCATGGTCGTGCGCGACGGGATGCCGATCCGCGATCATTTCCGTTTCGACACCCACGGCTTCATGCTGGGCAAACACCCTAGCGCGATCACCGACTTCTTCGACAAGGCAGAAGTCGATCGCCTATATCTGCGCGAATGCGAAGCGGCGATCCAGGCGCTGACCGGCGCGTCCTGCGTATCGGCGGGGGGCTGGATGATCCGCACCTCTGCCGATCTGACCGCCCGTGTGCAGGAAAAGGTCGAAAATTACCGCCATGAAGGCGGCATCCAGCCGCCCGCGGGCGAGGCCCATGTCGATTATAATGAGATTACCGGCCGCCGGGCCGCCGAACGGGCCTACGCCGCCGCCTTTCCCGACGGCCCCGGCTATAAGCGCTATGTTTGCGTCAGCTTCTGGCGCACCTTCACCCCCGGTCCACAGGACTGGCCGCTGGCGGTATGCGACGGGCGCACCGTGTCCGACGAGGAAGCGACGTCCAACACATTGTTCGTGGTGGACGAATTGCCGACCGGCGACGCGCTGACCGCGCCGGTCCCCGGCGAAGATCAGATGATCGCGGCCTCCATCTTCCGCCATCGCGACCGGCACCGCTGGTGGTATTTTTCCGACATGGCGGCTGACGATGTGCTGCTGTTCAAATTCCAGGACAGCGATCATAATGTGACCTGGCGCTGCCCGCACACCGCCTTTCACGACGGCAGCCTGCCCGACACGAAGACGCGCTCCAGTATCGAAGTGCGCGCGGTGGCGTTTTTCGAATAGCCCCCGTTCGGTTCGAGCTTGTCGAGAACATTGCGCTATGCTTTTCGACAGGCTCGAACCGAACGGAATAAATTGGCCTACCAGCGCAGCAACCCGATCAACTCTCGCCGCCAAGGCCAAAGCAATATCGCGTTCAGTACCAGCGTTACGATACCGAACGCATATTCGACCACGCCGGGATCGAGCACGAAATTCCAGTAGCCGATCACGATGTTGAGCGGGACGCAGGCCAGCGCCGTGGGTAGCACCGCCCGGTTGGCCAATATCAGCAGCGCGGCGACCACCTCCATCAGCTTGATCCAGGCGAACAGGCCGCTATGGATCAGCGCCAGCGTGAATTCCTGCGCCAGCGGCGTATTGCCCAGCGGCTGAAGGTCGAAGGGGGTGAAATATTCCACCCCCGAAAACAGGAACCAGCCGCCGAAGATGATCCGGGCGGCAGTGAACGCCGCCCCGGTGCCGCGCCCCTGCCCGTTCAATGCGATCATGGTCAGAACCCCGCGGGCGCGGCGTCGAGCAGGATCGTTTTGGTTTCCAGATAGGGCTGCAAGCCTTCCACCCCGCCTTCGCGACCGATGCCCGATTGCTTGAAGCCGCCGAAGGGCAGGCCGAATTCCAGCTTCATGCCATTCTGCCCGAAGCCGCCCGCGCGGATGCGCCGGCCGATGCGATAAGCGGCATCGGCGTCGTTGGTCAGCACCGATCCGTTCAGACCAAAGCTGCTGTCGTTGGCGATACGGATCGCATCCTCCTCATCTTCGGCGGGAATCAGGCAGAGCACCGGACCGAAAATCTCTTCCTGCGCGATGCGGCTGCCATTATCGACATTCGCGAACAGGGTCGGTTCGATGAAATAGCCCTTGTTCAGATGCGCCGGACGATTGCCGCCCGTCACCAGATCGGCGCTCTCCCGACCCAGGGCGATATAGTCCTCCACCCGGTCCAGTTGGCGTTTCATCGCCACCGGGCCAAGCTGGGTGTCGGGCGCGTCGCTATGGCCGATGCGGATGTCCTGCATCACCCTGGCGATGGCGTCGGCCAGTGCGTCATGCCGGTGCCGGGGCACGATCGCACGGCTCAGCATGGCGCACACCTGCCCGCTCATGATGGTGATGGTATTGCCCAGGATCGCGGCGGCGGCCTCGATCGGGAAGTCGTCGCGCACGATCGCCGCCGACTTGCCGCCCAGTTCCAATGTGCAGCGCGCCACGCGCCCGGCGCATACTTCGCCGATCCGCTTGCCCGCCAGCGTCGATCCGGTGAAGGTTACCTTGTCGATGCCGGGGTTGCGCACCAGATGGTCGGATGCATCGCGCCCGGCCGCAACCAGATTGACGACGCCCGCCGGCACGCCCGCCGCCGCCGCCGCTTCGGCCATGATATAGGCCTCCAGCGGGGTTTCGGGCGAGGGTTTCATGATGACGGTGCAGCCCGCGACCAGCGCATAGGCGACCTTCGCCGACATGATGCCATAGGGCGCGTTCCACGGCGCGATCGCCGCGACCACGCCTGCGGGTTCCTGCACCACGATGGCGGTATTGACCATGTGCGACGGCCGCCGCTCCACGAAGGGATAGGTCTCGGCATAGCCGGCGATCGCCATCAGTGTCGCGGTCGCGCCGCCGGTCATGACCGGCGCGAAACTGGCGAGGCCGCCGACCTGCGCGGTCCAGGCGGCCGCCAGTTCGGGCGCGCGCTTTTCCAGTTCGACGCCCATCCGCCGCAGACAAGCCCCACGCTCGGCCGGGTCCATGGTCGGCCACGGCCCTTCATCGAACGCCTTGCGTGCGGCGGCGACGGCGCGGTCCATGTCCGCTTCCGTGCCGTCGGCGACGCGGGCGACCACTTCCTCGCTATTGGGCGACACGATCTCAATCACGCCGTCACCGGTGGAATCGATCCATTCGCCGCCGATGAACAATTTATCGGGATGGGCGATGCGGATGGCGTCGGGGGTCATGCTGTCCATTTCCTCTCAAAAGCTCTTCTTGACCGTCGCGGTCCATTCGCGCGGACGGCCAACCGTGCCGGTGACGACGCCGAAGGTGCCGACATTTTCCGCCACGCCATTATAGTAGAATGTGTCGAAGACATTGGTCACGCCCACGCTGAGCGACCAGTCCTTGTCCGCCGCCTGATAGGTCAGTCGCGCATTGACCAGGCTGGGCGCGTCGATCAGATTATAGGGGTTGTTGACCGAATTATAATAGAAATCGGAGCGCCAGGACCAGTCGATCCGCGGCGTCAGCGTGCCGTTGCCGCCCAGGTCCGCTTCATATTGCACGCCCGCCGACAACTGCCATTTGCTGATGAACGGCGCGATCATGTCCTTCGTCACCAGCGTCGCCGGGTTGGTGATCGTCTTATAGTCGAAATCCAGATAGCCGACCGACGCATCGAACGACAGACCGTCCGCCGGGCGCAGTTGCGCTTCCAGCTCCCATCCGAACACTTCGGCGTCGCCCGCATTGGACGGCACCGAACAGGACAGGACGATGCTTTCCGGGCACTGGTAGCGGACGAGCTGCATGTCGTTATATTTGTTGAGGAACACCGCGCCGTTCAGGCGCAGCATGCGGCCAAGCAGATCGGCCTTGAACCCGGCTTCATAGGTGGTCAGCTTTTCCGGGCCGAATGTCTGGACCTGGTCGGGCGCGGACGGACGCGGATTGATGCCGCCCCCCTTGAAGCCGGTCGATAGCTGGGCGTAGGTCATGAGTTCGTCCGACCAGCGATAATTGACGCCGATACGGTAATCGACCCGGTTGCCCTTGAACGTGCCGGTCAGCCCATCCAGCCCGACGAGCAGGAAATTGGGCGTGAAGAAGGCGCCGCTCGGCAAGCTGCCGTCCACATTGCGGCGCGAATAGCGATAGGTCTTCTTGTCGTCGGTATAACGCAGACCGCCGATGATATTGAAAGCGTCGGTCACATGAAACTCGCCATGGGCGAAGGCCGATATGCTGCGATTCTTGATCACGTCGTCCGACAGGAAATCGAACAACAAGGTCGGGATCTGGCTGCGGCCCTGAATCGTGTCGGTGGCGTTATAATAGAAGCCGCCGACGGTCAGGTCGACCAGATCGTTGAAATTGGCGCTCAGGCGCAGTTCCTGCGTGAACTGCTCATGGCCATAGGTGAATTGCTGCAACAGGATGGCCAGCGGCGATCCGTCGACGTCGATCGCGCTGGTGCCGTCGGCGCTGCGATAGCCGGTGATCGATTTCAGCTTCAGGCTGTCGGACAGGTCATAGTCGATCGTGCCCGACAGGCCCCAGGCCTTGACCGTGCTGGTCGGGCTGGCGGTGAAGCCGCCCGGCGCGATCTGGGTCGGGATGCCGAACACGGTCGTATAATTGCCGCCGGTCGCATAGGTCGCGTAGGAACTATAGCTCTTCGCCCCGGTCATGAAACGGCTGTCGAACGGGATGCCTGCGGTCGGATCACCCGCGACATAGCTGCGCACCGACGGATTGTCAGCGTAGAGCAATTTGGTCGCCACCGTCTCGCTCTTGTCCTTCGACACGTCGGCGACGATGTTGATTTCCAGCGGCGATCCGGCCGGCGCGTAGCGCAGCGCGGCACGCAAGGCCATCACGTCGATCCCGCCTTCGGTGCCGATCCGGCAATTTTTGTTGCCGCTGCTGGCCGGGATGCCCGACGTCGGGTTGACGCAGCCATAGTCGAGCAGCTTCATATAGCCATCGACATTTTTCGACACGCCCGACACGCGCAGGAACAGGTCGTCGGTCAGCGGAATATTCGCGCTGCCGCGCAGTTCCAGCCGGTCGAACCGGCCATAGGTCGCCTCGCCAAAACCGCCCGCCGTGGAATCCGGCTTCTTGCTGAACAGCTTCACCGCGCCACCGACGCTGTTCTTGCCGGCCAGCGTGCCCTGCGGCCCGCGCAGCACCTCGACCCGCTCCAGGTCGGTCAGGTCCATGACCGCGCCGAAGGTGGTGCCATAATAGATATCGTCGATATAGATGCCGACGCCCGGCTCCAGCGCGAAACTGGCGTCGAGCTGGCCCACGCCGCGGATGAAGGCGGCCACGGCATTGCCCTGAATGCTGGTCGCGGGGGCCAGCGCCACGTTGGGCGCGAATTGACCCAGGTCCGTCACGCTAGTCTGGCTGCGCGCCGCCAGCGTATCGGCCGACACCGCGGTGATCGCGATCGGCGTATCCTGCAAATTCTGCGCGCGGAACTGGGCGGTGACGATGATGTCGGCTGCGCCGGCCTGATCGGCGGGCTGGTCGGGCGTCGCCGCCTCCTGCGCCAGTGCGGGCGCGGCGATCATCGCCGCCGCCAACGCCAAACCCGCTACACGCCCGTGAAACCGGCTCTTCCAGATTGTCGCCATTATCTTTTCCTCCCTCATATGATGGCCGCCAGGCGCAGGGGAGGAAGCGCCGGACCAGCCATTACCGGTTCCGGTGGGGGCGGCGCTGTGCGCCTGCCTGCCTTGCCATCCTCTTTGCCCGGCCAGGGCCTTGCGTCTGTTCCGTTCAGGACGGAGAGGTCTTTGCCTCGCCGTTGTTAAGTAACGATCGTTAGTATGTTGTCAAGCGGCTTGGTGCGCCTTCGCGCTCGCCAATTGCGCCGCCGACACCCAGGCGCCATGGACCTGCGCGCGCATCGGCAGGGGCATCGGCACGCGCGCGACCGGCCCGGCGGCGATGGCGTTTGCGTCCACCACCCAGAGTTCGGACTTAAAATCCGCCTCCCCCGCCTGGCGATCGACCACCATCAGCAGCCAGCCGTCATGCCCCGCCTGTGCCGATGGAACATGGACCGGCTCACTGATCGCCATGCCGAATTCCAGCCCCATCATGTCGATGCGGCCATTGCCCGGTTCGATCTGCAACAGCGCGTTGAAGGCGAAACCGACCGGGCCGCCCGGCAGCGGCGGACCGCCCTGCGGGTTCATCGACAGATACCAGGCCGATCGATAGGGCCGCCCCTGGTCCGCATCGCGCAGCCGCGGCATGTCGCCCGGCGGGCCGATCAGCCGCTCCTCGAACCCGTCTCCCGCCTTCGACAGATCAAAGGTCCAGCGGGTCAGGCCGCCGCTTATCTCGCGCTGGTCGCGCTGGATGCCGCCCGCTTCGCGCATGAAACCGAACGCATTGGTGTCCGACAGGCAGAGGTCGAGATGAACGAGATCGCCATCGTCAAAGGCGTTGACAATGTGAAAGGCAGACACGCCCGGCCGCCCGCGGAACCAGCGCATCTCCGCCACCTTGCCGTCGCGTGGCATGATGCCGACCCAACTGTCCAGATCTTGCTGATGCGCCCAATGCGCGCCGCCCGACTTCAACCGGTCGAGATCGGCCGTGGTCGGAAAAATCGGGAAGATGGCATATTGCTGCGTGATTGCGAAATCATGGATGGTCGAGCAATAGGGCTGATCAAACCAGTGTTCCGACACCAGATTGCCGTCCCGGTCGGCCACACCATAGGCCACCTTGGTCGAACACAGCCCGTCCGCTTCATAGCCGAAGAAGAACATCTCCCCGGTGTGCGGGTCGACGCGCGGATGCGCGGTGAAGGTCTGCGACGTGAAGGCGCCATGATAATTCCACCGGCCGATCGTCTCCAGCGTGTCGGGATCGACCTCATAGCCAAGGCCATCCTCCTTGGTCATCAACAGTCGCCCGCCATGCCAGACCGGCGTGGTGTTCGCGACGGTGCGGTCGCGGCCGGCCACGGCGGGATCGTCGGTGAAGGGGTTGCGATAGCGACCGAACAGAGCGCGCCGGGCGTCCTTTTCCAGCGCGTGGCGCTCGGTTTCGACATAGCGGATGGCATAATCCACCTTGCCCCCCTGGATGGTGAATTTCGCGACCATGCCGTCGCCCGACAGCACTATATCGTCATCGAACATCGGGGCATGGGCGGGGTCCGGGACAGCGCGGAAAAAGGCGCCGTCTATCTCTGCGGGGATTGCGCCGATGACGTCCAGATTGCGGGCGGCCCATTCGATGCCGACGGGTGTGTTCAATCCGACAAAATGAATGGTCTGGGGATAGGCTGGCATGGCCTCGATGTTCCTCTCTTATCTCGACTCATAGTAACAATCGTTACTGTTGTTGCCAAGCGGAGAGTATAAGACGCCGTCAGCGCAGCCGCATCGGCAAGCCGGCGGCCAGGAACATCGCTTCGTCGGAACAGGCCGCCACCGCCTGGTTGATGGTGCCCGCGACATCCCGGAACCGTCGCGCGAGCACATTGTCCGGGACTATACCCAACCCCACCTCGTTCGCGACCAGGATCACCTGCCCCCGCGCCTGTCGAAGCGCCGCAACGAAAGCAGCCACCGCTTCATCGATGTCCCGCTCCGCCATCATCAGGTTGGATGCCCAAAGGGTGAGACAGTCGATCAGCAATATGCGCTCCGGGCGTGATTCCCTCTGCACGATCGCCGCAAGCGCGATCGGTTCCTCGATCGTGCGCCAGCGGTCGCCGCGCTCCGCCCTGTGGCGCGTGATACGGCTGTCCATTTCGCTGTCCAGCGCCTGAGCGGTCGCGACGAACAGGCAATCGCCCGACATGGCTTCGGCGCGGGCGAGCGCATAGCGGCTTTTGCCTGATCGTGCGCCACCTAGCACCAACAAAATCGTCATAAGTCACACCATGCGAAGGGGGCGGCCGCCAGCCCAAGGAGCAGACAGGCGCGCAGATAGATGCGCAAGGCCGCATGGAGATCGGCGGCGGCGAGATGTAATCGGCCCGATCCGATCCACGGCTTGTCCTGCGACACGCCATCATAGGCTATCGGCCCCGCCAGCCGAACGTCAAGCGCACCCGCCATCGCCGCCTCCGGCCAACCCGCATTGGGGGATGCGTGGCGATGCGCGTCGCGCAACATGATGCGCAAGCCCCGTCCGGCACTCAGGCACAGCAACGAGCCGGACAGACGCGCGGGGATCAGATTGAGCAAATCGTCGAGCCGCGCCGCCGCCCAACCAAAGGCGCGCCACCGTTCCTCGCGATGGCCGATCAAGCTGTCGGCGGTATTGATCGCCTTATAGGCCCACAGGCCGGGCAAGCCACCCATGGCCAGCCAGAAGAGCGGCGCCATCACGCCATCGCAGAAGCTTTCGGCCAGGCTCTCGATCGCGGCGCGCGCGATGCCCGCGCTATCGAGCCGATCGGTATCGCGGCCCACGATCATGGCGACGGCCATACGCGCCGCACCAAGATCGCCCGCCTGCAAGGGCGCCGCCACCGCGCGCACATGCCGGTAGAGACTGCCCGCCGCCATACCCGGCACGGCGCACAGCATGATGAAAATCCAGGCCCAGCGTCCCGCAATGCGATGCAGGCCCCATTGCAGCAAAAGCCCCGCCACGGTCGCGACGACAAGCAACAGAAGCACGCAGCCGATGCCCGCCACATATCGCGTCCAATCGGCCAATTCCGGTCGATTCCAGCGCCGATCGCACCAGACGATGATCGCCGCGAAAATGCCCACCGGATGGCCGATGCGCCGATTCAGCGCATCGGGCCAGCCGATCGCCCCCTCAATCGCCAACGCCAGCAAAGCCACAGGTTCAGCCATCGGTCAGCGCCCGATCCAGCCGCGCCAGCGCAGCGGCGTCGCGGGGCAGCCCGATCCTCAGCCAGCGCGGATTTTCGTCGAACGGCCGGGTCAGGATCGCGCACCGGGCCAAATGATCGAACAATGCCGCGGCATCCTCGGCAACGATCAGGCGAAACAGCGGACAAGCGCCTTGCGGACTCAGGCCGCGCGCGCGCAAGAGCTGGTCCAGCGCCGCCCCCTGTTCGATCAGCTGCGCCCGCGTGGTGGTGATCCAGTCGCGATCCGCATAGGCACTCGCGCCGATGACCAGCGCTGCGGTTGATAGGGGCCAACTGCCCAGCCGTTCGCGAAACCGTGCGATGATCGCGCGCGGCCCGATTACAAAGCCCAGTCGCACGCCCGCCAAGCCGAAAAATTTGCCGAAAGAACGAAAGATGATGAGCCGCCGGTCGTCCGCGACACGATCCGCCATGCTGATAGCCGGCAGGCTGTCGGCAAAGGCTTCGTCCAGCACCAGCCAGCCGTCACTTGCCTCCTGCCGCTCCAGCAGCCCGTCCAGCGCCGCCCTGTCCAGCAGGCGCCCGTCGGGATTGTTGGGATTGGCGAGCAGCAGTATCTTGCCGTCCGGCAAGGCGGAATCATCGACGCCGGGGGTGAAGGCGATACTGTCCGGATGGATGTCGCGATGGGTGCGGTAACAGGCTGCGCCGTGCACGATAGCGCCGGATATGATGCCGCTCAGTGAGCGCAAGCCCGCCTCGCTTCCCGGCAGCGCGCACAGATAAGCGGGATCGACGCCGAAATGCCGCGCCGCGTTCTGCTCCAGCGCGGCCAGTTGTGCGTCACCGGGCAAGGCGCGCCAGTCGATCGCGGGCGCCTGTTCGACCGGCCAGCCATTGGGATTGATCCCGGTCGACAGGTCGATCCAAGATGCCTGCCCCTCGCCGAACCACCGCCGCGCGTCGTCCAGCTTCCCGCCATGATGGGTCCAGCGCGTCATGACGCTCGCGCCCACACGATAACTGCGAGCAGAAGGCCGCTTTCCAGCAATTCGATACCCGCGCCATGGCTGTCGCCGGAAATGCCGCCGATGCGCGTGAAAATCCACCAGCCCCATAATCCGGCCAGCGGCGCCATAGCCAGCAGCGCCGGCATCCAGAAGGCGGCGGCGAGGAGCATGACGCCCCACAGCGCCAGATCGGCGGGGCGGATGACCGCGCGGAATTGCGCGCCAAGGCCGTCATGCAGAGGCGGCAGCCAGCGGCTCCAGAGCAGCGGCCCAATCCGTGCGGCGAAGGGGATCAACAGCAGCGGGCCAAATGCCGCGGCCTGCACAAGGCCATGGAGCAGCACCAGCTTTGCGATCAGTTGCAGCGCCACCGCCGTTGCGCCCATGGCCCCGACATGCGGATCGGCCAGCACGGCCAGCAAGCGTTCGCGATCCCGGTGGGCGGCGCCCTTTGCGTCGGCGAGGTCGGCCAGTCCATCCAGATGCAGCGCACCGGTCACCCAGACCCACGCCAGCAGCGCGAGCAGCGCGCCGGTCCATGCATCGATCCGGGCGCCGGCCCATGCCGCGCCGGCCACCAGCCCGCCGATCATCAGGCCCGCCGCCGGGAACCAGCGCATCGCGGCGGCGAACGCCGGCCCGTCCGCTTCCACCCTCGGCAGGGGCAATCGCGTCAGAAATTGCAGCGCAAGGATCAAGCCCTTCATGTCACCAACCCCACAAGCTGCGCCCAGGGCCGGTCGCCCGGCCAGAGGCGCAGCGTGAGGCAGGCGGCATAGGGCAGATCGACTGTCCAGATCTGACGCTGGTCGAAGCCGCACAATGCCGCCAGCGCCGCGCGCATCGCGCCGCCATGGGTCACGACCAGCGTCGGTCGGCGCGGAAGAGCGGCGATCGCCTCACCGACCCGCGCTACCAGCGCAGACCAGCGCTCGCCTCCGGGGGGCGGACAGGCATCGGGGTCCGCGTAGAAATGCGTCAGGGCCGCCTGGTCCAGCATCGCCGGATCGGCGCCATCCCATGCCCCGAAATCCAGCTCCCGCCAGCGCGGGTCGGTCCGCGACGCGATGCCGCGCTGCGCAGCGATGGCGGTCGCCGCCTGGCGCGCGCGCGTCAGATCGGACGATGATATGACTTCCACCTCCAGCGTATGGGCGCGCGCCACGCAGGCGGCGATGCCTGCATCGGTGGCGGGCCAGTCGGCATGTCCCAGCAATCGCCCGGTCAATTCGGGCGCCCCATGTCGCATCAGATGGAGCAGCGTGCCGCTCATCCGCCCGCCGACACGCCCGCATCGGCGAAGGTCGCCATCTGGTCATGCGCCGCCAGCGCGGTGCGGATCACCGCCACCGCCACTGCGCCGCCGCTACCCTCGCCCAACCGCATGTCGAGGTCGAGCAATGGCCTCAGCCCCAGCCGGTCGAGCAGCCGCCCGTGACCCGCCTCGGCGGATCGATGTCCGGCAATAATATGATCGGTGATCGTAGGCATGGCCACCGCCAGCGGCGCCAGCGCCGCCGCACAGATGAACCCGTCGAGCACCACCGGCACATGACGATGCCGCGCCGCCAACATGGCACCGGCAATGGCGACGATCTCCCGCCCGCCAACCCGGCGCAACGTCTCGAACGGCGTCATCGGGGCGTCTGCGTGATAGGCCATGGCGAGTTCGACCACCTGTCGCTTCATCGCCAGGCCATGCGCATCGACACCGGTCCCCGCGCCGACCCATTCCCTCGCGCTGCCGCCAAAGCTGCGCTGGCACAAAGCCGCAGCGGCGGTGCTGTTGCCGATGCCCATCTCGCCCAGCAGCAGCAGGTCCAGGCCCGGATCGACCATGTCCGCGCCGCAATTGAGCGCCGCCAGACAATCCGCCTGGCTCATCGCCGCAGCGACGGTGAAATCCTCGGTCGGGCGGTCGAGGTCGATCGGCACGACATGCAGATCCAGCCCGGCTGCGCCCGCCAGCGCGTTGATGGCGGCCCCCCCTGCGGCGAAATTCGCGACCATCTGCGCCGTCACTATGGGCGGAAAGGCGCTGACGCCATGCCGCGTCGCGCCATGATTGCCCGCAAAGACCGCTGCCCGGCCGCGATCGATATGCGGGCGCGCGCGCCGTTGCCAGCCGGCCAGGAAGATGGCGATCTCCTCCAGCCGACCCAAAGATCCGGCCGGTTTTGTCAATTGCCCCTGACGCGCTGCGGCAGCGGCGCGGCAGGCCAGGTCGGCCCGCGGCAGGGACGCCAGCGCGTCGTCGAACGCCGCCTCGGTGGGAAACAGGCTCATGTGGCGACGAACCCGGCAGGCGGCAGACGCACGATGAAGTGGCCCTTCACCCCTTGCGGCCAGTCGGCATAAGGCACCTGGCCATGGGCGCTCGCGGCATGATGCGCCGCATAGTCGAGGATCGCGCGCGCGGCATCCTCGTCAGGCGTAAAGCGCCCCAGCACATAACCGATCTTCCCCGGCGCCCGCAGATGGACGGCGCAATGGTCGGAACAGGCGAAGAGGCAGGGCATGTCCTGCACCGCCACCCCGTCATAGCGGTCCGACCCGGCCTTCACCCGGCGCAGCGCCTCCGCCAGCCGCGCACCGCCGCGCACGCCATCGGCATCTTCCCGCTGCCCCGGCGAGTGGCGGCAACTGCTGCACACCACCACCGCCGGACCATCCTCGACCGCGCGCAACATCAGGCGGTCGCCGCACGGCGCAGCCGGCCGCTGCGGTCGGCCAGATGCTGCAAGGCCGGCAGGCCGGCCAGGATCATGGCGTAGCGCCCGAACTGCCGCGCCATTACATCCGGCGCGAAGGCCGCCCAGCCGGAATCGAGCGCCCACGCGCCCGCCAGGACGGCCATCTTGAACGTAGCGAACGCTGCCCCATAGGCCACGACCAGCCGCACCGCCGGATGCGCGTGCGGCAACAGGCGCGCCGCACCATCCGCGCCGAGCAGCGACGCGATCGCCGCCAGCGCCATGGTCCCGGCCCAGACGCCATTCTCCACAGTCGTTTCATAGCCCAGCAGGCAATAGCCCACCCCCTGCGACACCGCCCAGGCCGCGAGCATCAGGATGATGCCGTCCTGCCGGCGGACATGCAACGCGGCCAGGGCGGCCAGGGCGGGGAAAGGCGTGGCGCAGGCCAGCGCCAGAGTGGTTATGGTGCTGGCCAGCGTCATCAATCCGATCCAGAGATGGCGGGCGGCGGCAGGGGGCAGGCTGTCCATGGTCATACGCTCCTTGTCAGGGGGGATCAGAACCGCGCCCGCAGGCCAGCATGAATGCTGCGGCCCAATTGACCGTAGCGCCGCGCGGTTTCATAATATTCGTCGAACAGATTTTCGACCCGGCCGAATAGCGTCAGCTTGCCCATGACCGGCATTTCGGCACGCAAATCCACCAGCGTGTAGGCCGCGTTGACCAGTGGCGCGACCGTGGCGCTGGTGCGCGCGGTGTCGAGCGCCTTGCCCGACCAGCGCACCGCCACGGCGGTACTCAGACCGAACGCCCAGTCGTACCGCGCTGTCGCATTGGCCGCATGGCGCGGTCGCCGCGCCAGTTGGTTGCCATAGTTCAGGCCCGGCGACCGATCCTCCGCGGACACCCAGCTATAATTGCCGTCGATCGTCAGCCGACCGACATGGGCGACGCCGGCCAGTTCCAGCCCGTGCGCCTCGCTGCGCTGGACATTGGCATAATAGCCAAAGCGCGGCGTCGTCGTGCCCGGCGCATAGCAGAGCGGCGGCCGGTTGGTCGTCGGACAGCCATTATAGGTGATGAGATTGTCGGTGCTGCGATCGAACCAGGTCGCCGACAGGATCAGCGCATGGTCGAACAGATGCTGTTCGATGCCGGCGTCCCAGCCATGGGCCTTTTCGGGGACCAGGGCGGTGTTCCCATAATCGCTGTAGAGCTGGTAGAGCGTCGGCGCCTTGAAGCCCTCGCCATAGCTCGCCCGCAGGATCGTGCGGTCCTTGACCAGCGCCCAGGCCGCGCCCGCACCGAAGACCGTGTTGCCGCCAAAGGTCGAATGATGATCGTAGCGCACTCCGCCATTGACGGTCAGGCCGGCCAGCGGCTCGACGCTCAGTTGGGCATAGAGGCTGTCGATATCGGCAGACCCGCGGGTCGTGGCGTAGGCAGCCAAACTATCGGAAGGCGAAGCCGTGCGCATCCGCTGCTCCTCGCGCTCCGCGCCGAAGGTCGCGGTCCAGCCCTGCGCGATGGTGAGCACGCCCTGATATTCGTAGCGCTTCGTCTCGCCTCTGGCGGTGAAACTGGTCTGACGCAGTTTGCGGGCGGGATTGACGTTGTCGCGCAGCGTCTCGCTGCGGCTGAAGGACAGGCGATTGCGCAGCGCACCGCCGAACAGATCGGCGTTGAGGCCGGCGTAGCCGATCCATTCCTCGACTTCCGAATATTCGGGGCTGTCGGGAATGGCGCCGGCGCTGTCGATATCCGTGCGCCCCTTGGCATAATAGCCGCGCATATCGATCGACACGCCCGGCGCCAGCGCGACGCCCAGACGCCCGTTGAGCGTGCCGTTGGTGTAGCCGTCCTTCTCCTTGGCGCCAAAGCGCGGGCTGATCGCCGAGATGCCCTCCGTCGTGAAGCGGCTGCCCGCGACCTGCCAGTCGATCGCGCCCTGTCGTCCGCCCAGCGCAGCGCGGGCGCTGACGGTATCGCGCGATCCCGCCTCGATATCGAAGCTGCCTTCGATCGGGCGTTCGGCCCGTGCGGTGACGATGTTCACCACGCCACCAATCGCCTGGCTGCCCCAGAGGATCGACTGTGGACCGCGCAATATCTCGATCCGGTCGGTATCGCCGGTCATCAGCGTCGCGAAATTATAGCCGCCGCCGGTCGAGGACGGATCGGCCAACTTCACGCCGTCGATGACCAGCACGGTCTGGTCGGCCTCCGCGCCGCGAATGCGGATCGAGGTCGCCGTGCCATAGCCGCCATTGCGGGTGAAGCTGACGCCCGGCGTGCGGATCAGCAGGTCGGACACCACCAGCGCCTGTGCGGCGTCGATCGCCGGCTTGTCGATGATGGTGATGCTCGACGCCACCTGTTCAATCGCCTGCGGCTGGCGCAGCGCGGTCACGATCACATCGCCCGCATCATCGGCCCAGGCCGGCGTGGACAGGCCCGCTAGAATGAAAAGGCCGCTCTTTGAAATCCAATGCATCATAATCCCCCAGTCGTTGACAGGACCGGGCGGACGCGACGCGGTGGCGATGCAGGGCGCACGCGCACGACATCGCCACCGTGCGAACCCGCACGGTCAGCTTGTCGTTGCGCGAGGATATCCTCGTTCGACCGGCACACCCTGTCCGGACGAAGAACGACCGCGACAGGCAGGTCTCCTGGCTTGCGGGTCAATGCCGTATTCGAAGCGCCTTCTCGGGATCATCGATTCCAATGGCTTGTGCCTCGATGGCTCGCCGCTCACAGTTGCAGGGGCAGCCGGGGTCTTTAACCCCGTTCCCTTTTGATCCCCTTGCGGGGAACCTGACGCGCAGCCGCCCTAATCGACTTGGATCAGGCGATCAAGTGGAAGAAGCCACCGGTCACCTGGCCCGCGCGGTGGCCCGCCGGAGGAAGGGCCTGCCCCTCCGCATCGGCCATGTCGGCCAGCGGCTCGCCCTCGCTGGCGGTGATGCTGGCATAGTGGAACTCATGACCCAGCAATAGCTGCCCGACAGAGGCGAAGCTGGCGCCCTGCCGCAGCCGCGCGCTGCGATAGCCCAATGTTCGGCGCCTGCGCGCAAAACTGGTATCCATCGGCAACAGGCCCGCCATCGGGTGGACGACGCCGTCGCCATCCTCCAGCGTGCGGCCCAGCACCATATAGCCGCCGCATTCGCCATGCACCGGCCGGCTCTGCGCAAAGGCGCGCAGGCCGCTCAGGAACTGGCCATTGGCCGCGATCCGCGCAGCATGGAGTTCGGGATAGCCGCCGGGCAGCCAGCAGGCATCGCAATCGGCGGGCGGCGATTCGTCCGCCAGCGGAGAAAAGAATCGCAGCTCCGCGCCGGCCGACCGCCACCAATGTACGATATGGGGATAGAAGAAGCTGAAGGCGGCGTCCCTGGCGACGGCGATCCGCTGCCCCGGTGGCCGGATGCCGGGCGGTTGCGCCGGCACGTCTGTCGTAGCGCCGGCCGCCGCCTGGATCGCATCCAGATCGCATTGCGCCGTCACCCGCGCTGCGATCGCGTCGATTCGCCGTTCCAGTTCCTCCGTTTCGCCAGCCTGCACCAGTCCCAGATGGCGGGACGGCATGGCCAATCCCTCGTCCGTGGCCATCGCACCCAGCAGCGGCAGGCCGATACGCGCGAACCCATCCTCGATCATGCGGACATGGCGCGTGCTGGCCACCTTGTTGGCGATCACTCCGGCGATGGCCGGCGCGCCGGGAAAAGTCGCGCAGCCATGCGCCACCGCCGCCACCGTCTGCGCCGCTGCGCGGGCATCGACGACCAGCAGCATCGGCCAGCCCAACAGCCGCGCCACATCGGCCGACGCGCCCGAACGACCCGGCGACCGTGCGCCGTCATAAAGGCCCATCGCGCCTTCCGCGACGACGAGTTGGACAGTTGTAGCGACGTGCGCCGCCAGCCCCTGCAGCATGGTCGGCGCCATGGCGAAGCCGTCCAGATTGACCGAGGGCCGGCCAGTCGCGGCTTCGTGAAAGGCCGGGTCGATATAGTCGGGTCCGCATTTGGCGCCCTGCACGCTCAGGCCGCGATCGGTGAAGGCGCGTTGCAGGCCGATCGTCACCATCGTCTTGCCCGCGCCCGACGCCGGGGCGCCGATCACCAATCCCGCGCCCAGTCGCGGCGTCACGACGTGCGCCATACCGGCAAGGGGGCGATGGCATCCACGAGGAGGGCGGCGCGATTCGGTGTCATGCCCGCCTTGTGGCAAAGCAGGCCCCGCGCCGCCAGCGCCTCAATGGCGGCGGAGGCGCCTCAGCAGATGATCCGCACCCTTGTCGCCGATCATGATCGCGGTGGCGTTGGTATTGCCAGCGGGAAGGCTGGGCATGACCGAGGCGTCGGCGACCCACAGCCCCTCGACGCCGATGACGGCCAGATCGGCATCGACCACCGCCAACGCATCGTCGCGCACGCCCATCCTGGCCGTGCCGACCGGATGATAGAGCGGGATCGACGCCATCCGCACATAGTCCCGCAACTGATCGGGATCGGTCAGTGCCGCGCCGGGGCGTAGCTCCCCCCTTATATGTGTCGCAATCGGTGTCTCATGCAGGATGCCGCGGGCGATGCCGATGCCCTCGACGATCTGGTCGACATCATCGTCGCTGCCCAGTTGCCGATGCTCGATTTTCGGCGGCGCGAAGGGATCGGCGGAGCGGAGACTGATCCGCCCCCGATGGCTGGGCCGCATCAGCCCGACCAGGGTGGATACGGACGGCGTCTTGCGCAGCATCAACCGGCCCTGTTCATCGAAATCGAATGCGAAGGCGGCGAAGCTGATCTGGAGATTGGGCGCGGGCAATTCCGGCCGGCTCTTCACGAAAGCCTGCGCATGGCCGATCGCAGTTGTCAGCGTGCCACGCCGCGACAGCGCATAGCGCAGCAGCTGCCATGCCCCGCGCAAGCCCCGCGCGTCGCTGTTGAGCGTTCGCGCATCGACTTCGTTGACGACATGGGTGCCGACATGATCCTGAAGGTTGCCACCAACGCCGGGGCGATCGCACACCAATTCTATCCCATGGGCGCGCAGATGATCGGCCGGGCCGATACCGGACAGCATCAGCAGGCGCGGCGTGTTCATCGCGCCCGCGCTCAGCACCACGCCATGACGGGCGCGCAGCGTCTTTTCGACGCCGTCCTGCCAATAGACGATACCGACTGCGCGTCCTGCCTGGATCAGGATGCGCAGCAATTGCGCGTCCAACATTATGGTCGGCGCCTTGCCGCCGCGCCGCTCGTGCAGATAGCCGCGCGCCGCCGAACAGCGCGTGCCGCCTCGCTGCGATACCTGCACATAATCGACGCCCTCGGCATGTTCGCCATTCAGGTCCGCTGATCGGGGGATGCCCGCCGCCTGCGCCGCCGCAATCCACTGGTCGGTGATCGGATAGCGCGCGCGCCCTTCGGACACCGCGATCGGACCGCCGGTGCCGCGCCACTGGTCGGCGCCGCGCTCATTATCCTCCATGCGCCGGAAATAGGGCAGGACCGACTCATAATCCCATCCCGCCGCACCCTGCCGTGCCCATTCGTCATAGTCCCAGCGATGGCCGCGGATGAACATCATGCCATTGAGCGCGCTGCCGCCGCCCAGCATCTTGCCCGCCGGCCAGATGTCGGCCCGGCCACCCAGCGACGGGTCCGGCTCGACCTGATGGCACCAGTCATAAGCCGGATTCTGCACGATCGCGCTGGTCAGCGCCGGGACGCGCGATCGCATATGCCGATCGGTCTTGCCCGCTTCGACCAGGGTGACGAACAGGCCCGCATCGGCCAGCCGCCCGGTCATCGCGGACCCGGCCGAACCGCCGCCCACGACGATGATGTCGGTATCTTCCATGGTCGTTCCTAGAAATTGGACATGATGGCGGCGCTGGGCGCGTCAAGCGGCTTGCCCGCCGCCTTCAATTTCAGTTCCCGCTCCCGCAACGGCCCCTGCTCGGCGATCAGCCAGGCGTGGATGGCGTCGGCATCTTCGGCGCTCAGCAAGTCGTCCCAGCGCGGCATCCCGCCCGGCAGCAGCAGGCCGTCGCGGACGATCTGGTTGAACACGTCATGCGTCCCCGGCAGCATCCGGCGCAGATCGGGCGCCGTGGAGCGCAATTGGTTGCTGTGGCAGATGGCGCAGTTCTGGAAGAACAGCCCCTGCCCCTTGGCGATCATCGCAGGCGTCACGCCAGCCTTCTGCGCGGGCGGCGCAGAAGCGACCTCCGCAGGCGGCAACGCCGTCGGCGGCGGCACCGGGCCGCCATCCAGCTTGAAAACCAGGATGCGGTTGGCGTTGCCGTTGCGATAGGCCGCCGAATAACGCGGGACATAGCCCCAGCCGCCCCCGCCGAAACCGGCCGCGACCGCGACATATTGCACGCCCTTCACGCGATAGGTCATGGGCGCGGCCATGATGGACGTGCCGGTATCGATTTCCTTGATCAGCTTGCCAGTGTCGGCGTCGCGGACGATCAGCTTGCCGCCGATCGTGCCATGGACGATGAGGCCCGACGCAGTGGACAGCATCCCCATCCGGTCCTGCCAGCCCTCGGTCGGGACCGCCCAGCGCGCCTTGCCGGTCAGCGGATCGATGGCGCGCAACTCGCTGCTATAGGGCTTGTCCTTCACCCACTGCATTTCGGGCAGCTTTTCAACCTGCTCGCGGATCGCGGGCGGCAGGGTGGGAAGCACCGCCTCCAGTTGCGGCGTGAAGATGAGGGTCGTCTGGACGTTGAGCGCCTTGGGCCGCCGCGCCGCCGCCGGGGTGCCGGGCGGGACAGTGAACATGAGGTTCCCCATGTCCAACACGGAGGCGTAATAGCTCTTCCGCTTGGCGTCGTAGGCCGCCGGATACCAGTTGCGCGCGCCCGCCGAGGCCGGGAAGATGATGCGCGGACCGTTCCAGAAGTCGGTGCGGTCCGGCGTCATCTGCGGCACGCCATCCTTGTCGAACCCTTTGGTCCAGTTGGTGCGCACCAGCGGATTGACGCGCAGCGGCTTGCCGGTTTCGCGATCCAGCACGAACAGATAGCCGTTTTTGGGCGAATGGAGGATGACCGGGCGGACCTTGCCGTCCACCTCCATGTCGGTCAGCACCATCGGCTGGGTGGCGGTAAAGTCCCAGCTGTCGCCGGGCGTTTCCTGATAATGCCATTTCACCGCCCCGCTCTTGGCATCCAGCGCGACGATCGAGGAGAGATAGAGGTTCGCGCCGCCCTTGGGCGATCGGGTCGCGATCGAATAGGGGCCGCCATTGCCGACGCCGATATAGACGGTGCCGAACTTGGGATCATAGCTGATCGCGTCCCACACGGTGCCGCCACCGCCAATATCCCAGCGGCTATTGGCGTCCCAGGTCTTGAGCGCGACATCGAGCGCCTTGTCCTCCTGCGGCCCCTTGGCCGGATCATGGGGCACGGTGAAGAAGCGCCAGGCCTGCGTGCCGTCGGCGATACGATAGGCGGTCACATAGCCGCGCACGTCATATTCCGCGCCGGCATTGCCGATGATGACCAGATCGCCTGCCACTTCGGGCGCGCCGGTGCTGGTATAGCCCCGGCTGTGATCGACGACCGTGTCAGTCTTCCAGAGGATCTTGCCGGTCTTCGCGTCGAGCGCGTAGAGCATCCCGTCAAGCGCGCCGACCATGACCTTGCCATTCGCGAGCGCGACGCCGCGATTGGCCTGGTCGCAGCAGGTGGAGCGGTTCGCCTGCATGTCCACCTCCGGCTCGAAGGTCCAGAGCGGCTGGCCGCTCGCGGCGTCGAGCGCATAGACGCGGCCAAGATTGCCGCTGCTATACATGACGCCGTCGACCACCACGGGCGTCGCTTCCTGCACGCGGTTGGTATTGAGGTCATAGGACCAGGCGAGGCCCAGCCGTCCGGCATTGCCCTTGTCGATGTCGGTCAGGCGCGAATGGTGGCTGCCCCAGACGTCGCCGCCGGTATAGGGCCAGTCGTCGCCCGCGCCGCTGTCGCCACCCGGCCCGCTACCCGCACAACTCGCCAGCGCCAGCAGGCCTGCAATCGCCAATAACGATTTCTTCACAGCGGCCAGCCTTCCTTGTGCGCCAGCATCACATCGCGCAGGCTTTTGGGCTTGCGGCCGGTGATCTTCTCGACCCAGTCGGTCTTTTCCGCAAAATAGCCCTCGCGGATCGACTGGCCGAATGTCACCATGTCGTCGCTCGACCAGGGGATCGGCCCGTCGGGCGCGATATCGGAGGCATGGCGCGGCGCGCCCAGCGCATCGAAATAGGCGAACATCGCGTCGTCATCGACCGGATCGACCACGATCGGCTTGCCGGCGATTTCGCTGGCCATCGCCATCGCCTGCGGAATGGTGATGAGGTCGGGGCCGGTCAGCACATAGGCCTGATTTTCATGACCCGGCTGGGTCAGCACGCCGACCGCGGTCGCCACGCAATCGTCGCGGCTGACGAAGGCCACCGGGCCGTCACCGCAATTGTCGGGCTTGCCGCCCATCATCAGCGCGGGAATGGTCATCGGCCCGGCGATCGCCTCGGCATATTGGCTGTCGCGCAAATGGGTCCAGGCGGCGCCGGAGGCTTCGATGATCTCCTCGGTCGCGCGATGGTCGTTCTTGACGATCGCGGGATTGCCGGGCTGATCGGCGGCAATGATCGAGGTATAGACGATATGCCGCACGCCCGCCGCGACCGCGGCCTCCACCGCATGGCGGTGCTGGCCGACGCGGGTGCCAACGCGCGCGGTGCTGATGAGCAGCATCTTCTCGCCCCCCGCCATCGCGGCGGGCAGGCTCGCGGGATCGTCGAAATCGGCGAAGCGCACGTCCGCGCCGCGGGCGGCCAGATCGGCCAGCTTCGCCGGTGTGCGGGTCAGCAATATCGCGTCCTGCGGCGTGATTTTTTCCAGCAGCCATTGCGCCGCCGCGTGGCCGAAGGCGCCCGAAGCGCCTGAAATGATGATCTTCCCCATGCGTCCTCTCGCTTGCATGATCTGTCGTCTTGTTGCAGATAATCGTAACGAATGTTATCATTACGTCAAGCCGAAGAACCAAGGAGAGTGACTATCATGCCTTCCCTTCCGATCGAGGACAGGATTGCATTGCAAGACCTGATCGCCGCCTATAGCTGGGCGCTCGATACCGGCGATGTCGACGGGCTGGTCGCCTGCTTCACGCACGATGCGCGCATGGTGGAGGAGGTGTTCGACGATCCCGACATCTGGGAAGGGCATGAGGGAATTCGCGGCATCGCCGAACATTATCGCAATGCGCCGGGCTTTCCGGGTCGCCAGCATCATGTGACGCAGGTTCAATATACGGCTCAGGCGGACGGCAGTTGCAAGATGCGCGGCTTCGCCTTCGTCACCGAATGCGAGGGCGAGCCGCCCTATCTGCTGCGCTTTGCCGGCTGGTATGACGATCATGCGGTGAAGGGCGCGGACGGCCAGTGGCGCTTCCTACGCCGCACCGTGCGATTGTGGGATGGCGAAGTGTTGAAGAATTTCCCCGGTCGGGGGAAGTGGGCGCCCCGCAAGCGGCCGGATTCGCTGATTATCCGGCGGTAATTGACGTACCACACTTCACATGAGAACCGTTCGCCCTGAGCGAAGGCGGAGGGCTCGTCAGAGCGGAGCGAAGACATTTCGCTGCGCTCAATGACCGGCTTCGATTTCGCGCAGCCCGAACGAACTTAGGTCAACGGCGGGTCATCATCCAACTGAGCGCGGGCAGAGCCGGGCTAGCGGGCGCGACGGCGCACTGGCCGATCTTGTCCAGCGCCAGTTCGGCAAAGGCTTCGGGCCATGCCGCATCGGAGAATTGCGCCAGCGCGCCGATAGTGACGCCGTCCGGTGCGCAGTTCGCAGTTATAAGCCCACCCCTGCCATGCCGCACCAGCGCCACGCGGAGATAGCCCGCTTCGGCCGCGATCTCGCCGACCAGCAGTTCGTCACTCCGCCGCGTCACGGCGAAGATCGCCGTCGGGGCGGCCGCCAGCAAATCGCGCATCTGGCGCACCCGGTCGCCCTCCAGCGCCACCGCCTTTCCGCCCAGCAGTTGCGCCCGCGCAGCGAAGCGGCGCCCGGCCGCCAATTGGGCATCGTGCAGCAGGAGCGGCAGCGTAGCCGCCTCCGCCCGTCCGCCAGCCAGCGCCGCCGACGCCACGGCCGCGCTCGCGAGAAAGACCCTTCGTGATACGCCGTTCATGGCTTCGCCCCCTTGGCCAGATGCTCGGCGATCTGCCGCAACTCGGCGTCGCTCGCCTCGCCCCGCGGGATGGCGGGCATGTTCCCGAGCCCCATGCGGGCGGCCTGCACGACATAGTCGGCGGTCAGGTCGGTACGCTTTTCCAGCAAGGGCTGGTCGGTGCGTCGCGCCAGCAGGCCCGTACCCATGCCGCCCGGCGCATGGCACATGGCGCATTTCGTCAGATAGAGTTGCTCGCCCGGCGTGGCTTGTGGTCGTGACGAGAGCGTTTCGGGCGCGGGCAAAGGCGGCGGCCCCTTGGGCGCCTGCGTCGGCGTTTCGCTCGCCCGGCCGCAAGCCGCGCCCGCCAACATCAATGCAGCGCCCACCAGCGCGATCATCCCCCGGCGCATCAGCCCTGTCCTCCCGACTGGCTGCTGGGCCAGATGCCGCTCTTCCCCGGCGCGATCACGCCCCTGGGATCGAGCGCATCCTTCACCTTGCGGTTGAGCTGCCCCAGCGCGTTCTTGTTGAAATCATAGGTGCCTGCGACCGCGTCCATATAGTCGAGATGGGTCCGATATTCGCCATAGCCTTGGCGCTTGGCGTCAGAGATCAGATGTTTGAGAAAGGGATCGACCCGGCCCATCAGGTCCGCATCATCCTTGTTGATCAGCACCGCGTTCACATTGATGAGGTGGCGTTCGCCAAAGGCGAAGCTGGCCTGATAATCCATGCCATATTCCTTGTAGCGGGCGTAGGTGCGCTGAAACTGGGCCTGCGCCGCGGCGCCCGATTGCGGCAGGATCGGCGAGAAGCCGATATGCCCGCCGCGCCCGCCATGCCAGTTGGCGTTCTGCATCGGCATGGTGAGCGGCGTGCCGGTCCATCCGGTCGCCTCCAGCGGTTCGCCCGTCTTCCACACGGTCGGGCGTAGGGACATGGGTTTGAGCTTGCCCAGTTCGTGCTCAAGAATCGCATAGGCCGCCTTGTTGACCGACTCCCGGCCGTAAAGCCGCAGGCTCACCCCCCACCAGCCGACGTTGAATTTCTTGCGAATCGCCGCGATCACATCGTCGGGCAGCGCGCCGGGCTTGTCGGTCCACTGGTCGCGGGTCGTCACCACGGCGGCGGCGCGCAACCAGTTGCCGATGGTGGGCGACTGCTGCAACAGTCCTTCGCGGCGCAGCGGCGCGATCGCGTCGATCAACGGCCCCAAATCCTCCGGCCGGTCGAATTCCAGATCCATGCCCATCAGCGATTCCGGCGCGGGCATCAGCCACAGACCCATTTTGGTGACGATGCCGAAATTGGACTGGACGAACATCTGGTCCCAGCCGGGGCCGAAGCCGAAGCGATAGAGTTGCCAGGTCGGCGCGCCGTCCAGTGCGCCCATGCCGGTGCGCACGACCAGGCCATCGGCCATCACGGCTTCCACGCCGCAGATGCGCGTCGCATGTTCGCCATAGGGGGTATAGCCCATGCCCCGGTCCAGCGCATTGCCGACCACCGATCCCCAGCTGTTGCCGGGCACCGAAAGCCAATGTTTCATGCCCCTCGACTTCAGGAAATCGTAGAGGTCGTAGAAGCCAACGCCCGGCTCCAGCAGCACCGTGCCGTTCGCCTCGTCATAGTCGATCTTTTTCATCCGGCTGAGGTCCAGCACCACAGATCCCGCCGACAACGGCGCGGAACCGCCATAGCCCAGATTTTTGCCCCGGCTGATCGGCCAGAGCGCGATGCCGCGGTCAGCGGCGATGCGGACGATCGCCTGGATTTCCTCGACCGTGGCCGGAGCGACCGCACCGGCGGGGTGGTGGCGCGCGTCGTCGATCGCGAACTTGTCCTGATAGCTGGCCTGATCGACCTCATCGAAAAAGACATGATCCTTGCCGACGATCGCCCCAAAGGCGGCGATGATGGCGGGCGCTATCGCCGCCGCTGTCTTGCCCTTCACATCCATCTCACCTCACTCGCCAGTCATGCCAGCTTATTAATAACGATCGTTATCGTTAAAAGATATGCCAGACGAGTCAAGCGGACTGCCAGAGCCATGTGCAAAAAGCGCTTGCCTATCCTGATCCTCAGATTGTATGCCTATGATACATATTGCGCAGGAGCAGGAAGATGGAAGAGCAGGACGTCGTTTCCGTACATGTCGAAAACCGGATCGCCTGGGTGAATTTCGCGCGGCCGGCCAAGCGCAACGCGATGAGCCCGACGCTCAACCGGCGCATGATGGAGGTGCTGGACGAACTGGAATATCGCGACGATGTCGGCGTGCTGGTGCTGGGCGGCGAAGGCGCCGCCTGGTCGGCGGGCATGGACCTGAAGGAATATTTCCGCGAAACCGAAGCCAAGGGCCTGCGTGGCGTGCGCAAGTCGCAGGCGGAAAGCTATGGCTGGTTCCGCCGCCTGCGCTGGTTTCACAAGCCGACCATCGCCATGGTCAATGGCTGGTGTTTTGGCGGCGGCTTCGGCCCGCTCTTCGCCTGCGACCTCGCCATCTGCGCGGACGAGGCCCAGTTCGGCCTGTCGGAGATCAACTGGGGCATCCTGCCCGGCGGCGGCGTGACCAAGGTGGTGGTCGACCTGCTGCCGATGCGCGACGCCATGTGGCTGACGCTGACCGGCGACCTGATCGACGGCAAGGCCGCGTCCACCATGCGGCTGGTCAATGAGAGCGTCCCGCTGGAGCAGCTCAAGGCGCGCACGACGCAGGTCGCCGAAATGCTGCTGAGCAAGAATCCGGTGGCGCTGAAATTCGCCAAGGATGCCGTCCGCCGCGTGGGCACCATGACCTATGACGAGGCGGAAGATTATCTGGTCCGGATGCAGGAAGCCGCCAACTTCCACGACAAGAGCGAAGGCCGCAAGGAAGGCATCCGGCAGTTCATCGACGAGAAGAGCTACAAGCCGGGTCTGGGCGCCTATGATCTGAGCAAGGCGAAGACCGAGGCCTGAAGCCGGTGGGATCAGGCCGCGGCCTGACCCCATCTCCCGCCCAGCGCCCGGAACAGGTCGACCTGCGCAAAGGACAGGGCGCGGG
This sequence comes from Sphingobium sp. AntQ-1, assembly GCF_028538045.1. Classification (NCBI taxonomy): domain Bacteria; kingdom Pseudomonadati; phylum Pseudomonadota; class Alphaproteobacteria; order Sphingomonadales; family Sphingobiaceae; genus Sphingobium; species Sphingobium sp. AntQ-1. The sequence continues at coordinate 291,630 of NZ_CP117159.1, read as the reverse complement.
TCGCGGTCGCCAGATCGGCCTCGGCGCTCGCCAGCGTGCGTTGCGCGTCCAGCACCGTCAGGAAATCGATCTGCCCCTCGCGCTGCCGCGCCAGGCTGATCCGGGCGGCGCGCGCCGCTTCGTCCCGCGCCAGACCCAGCGTCCGCGCCCGCTCGATCGCATGGGCGTAGGCCGACAAGGCGCGTTCGCTTTCCTCCAGCGCCTGTAGCACCGTACCATCGAAGGTCGCCAGCGAGGCCGCGCCGTCGGCCTTCGCCGCGCCGATCCGCGCCCGGATCGCTTCCGTGTTGGGGAAGGCCCAGCTGATGAGCGGTCCCAGCACCCAGTTCAACGGCCCGCCGCCCAGCAGGTTGCCGCCACCCAGCGCCGTGGTGCCGACCGATCCGCCCAGCGTTATGCGGGGATAGAGGTCCGCCGTCGCTACGCCGATCCGCGCCGTGTCCGCCGCCAGCCGCCGTTCGGCCGCGCGCACATCCGGCCGCCGCGCCAGCAGCGCCTGGCCGTCGCCGACCGGGATCGGCTGGGCCAGTTGCGGCGTGCGGGTCGCCGCGCGTAGGCTGTCGGGCAATTGCTGCGGCGTCCGCCCGGTCAGCGTCGCCAGCCGGAACAGCGCCGCATCCCGATCCGCGGCCAGCGCCGGGATCGTCGCCTTTTGCTGTTCGCGCAGCGCGGTCACACGGATCACGTCCAGCCGATCAGACCGACCGACTTCGAATCGCGCGCCGGTGATGCGGATCGACTGGTCGAGCAGCGCCACCGTCCGTTGCGCCACGGCCAGCCGTTCGGCCGTGGCGGTGACGTCGAGATAGGCGCGCACCGTGTCGGCGATCACCGCGACGCGCACGCCGTCGGCATCCGCCTGCACCGCCGCCAGGTCGCCGCGCGCCGCTTCGACGCCGCGCTTCACCCGGCCGAACAGATCGACTTCATAGGAGACGTCGAGCCCGCCATCGAGCACCCAATTTTCCCGGTCTATGCCCGGCAGCGACTGCGCCGCCGACGTCCGGTTATAGGTGCCGGACGCGCCGAGGCTGGTCTGCGGCAGACGATCCGACTTCGCGCCGCGCAGCGACGCCCGCGCCCGCTCGATCCGCGCCACCGCAACGCGGATGTCGGTGTTGGCGGCCAGCGCGTCCCCGACGAGCGTGTCGAGCAGCGGATCGCCATAGAGCGTCCACCAGCGATCCTGCACGGCGGCCGTGCTGACCGCCGCGCCGGTCGCGCCGATGAAGGGCGCGGCCGCCGTTGTCGGGGTAGCGGGCGGCTGATAGTCCGGCCCGGCGGCGCAGGCGGTGAGCGCACTCGCGCCGAGCAGGAGAGCGATGAAGGTCCGGGTCATATCTCTGTTCCTCATTCGGCCGGTTGCAAGGCAGCGTCGGCCTCTGGACGCCGGCGGCGGGCGAAACGATCGCCCAGCGCGCGGCACACGACATAGAAGGTGGGGGTGAAGAGCAAGCCGAAGGCGGTCACACCGGCCATGCCGAAGAACACCGCCGTCCCCAGCGCCTGCCGCAGCTCGGCGCCCGCGCCGGTCGCGATCACCAGCGGCACCGCGCCGAGGATGAAGGCGAAGCTGGTCATCAGGATCGGGCGCAAGCGGGTCTGCGCCGCCTGTACCGCGGCCTCCACCGGCGACAGTCCCTGTTCCTCCTCCGCCTGCTTGGCGAATTCCACCACAAGAATGGCGTTCTTGGCGGCAAGGGCGATCAACACGACCAGGCCGATCTGCGTCAGGATATTATTGTCCATGCCCCGCAGGTTGATGCCCAGCATCGCGGCGAACAGGCACATCGGCACGATCAGGATGATCGCCAGCGGCAAGGTCAGGCTTTCATATTGCGCCGCCAGCACCAGGAAGACGAAGAAGACGGCCATGCCGAAGACGATGCCGGCGGTGTTGCCCGCGCTCTTCTGTTGATAGGCGATGCCGGTCCATTCGCTGGCATAGCCTTCGGGCAGCGCCGCGCTCATCTTGTCGATGGTCGTGAGCGACTGGCCGGACGAATAGCCGGGCGCCGTGTCGCCATCGACCTCCGCCGCGGGCATCAGATTATAGCGCACCACGCGATAGGGGCCGGTCTTGTCGCGGAAGGTGGCGACGGACCCGATCGGCACCATGCCCCCGGCGTTCGACCGGGTCTTGAGGTTGGCGATATCCGCCACGGTGCCGCGATGCTGCGCATCCGCCTGCGCGGTGACGCGATAGGTGCGGCCGAGCAGGTTGAAGTCGTTGACGAAAGCGGACCCCAGATAGACCTGCATCGCTTCGAACACGCGCTCCGGCGGGACGCCGAGCAGGTCGGCCTTGGCGCGGTCGACATCGGCGTAGATGCGCGGCGTGCTGACGTCGAACAGCGTGTAGATCATCGACAGGCCGGGAGTCTGGTTCGCCTTGGCGATGAAGTCCTGCGCGACCTTGTTCAGTTCGGCATAGCCACGATCCTGCCGGTCCTCCAGCATGATGCGATAGCCGCCGGCCGATCCGATGCCCTGGATGACGGGCGGCGGCACCAGCAGGATGCGCGCCTTGTCATAGCCGGCCATCGCCTTGTTCGCCTGCTCCATGATCCCGGCATAGGTGACACCCTCCGCCTTGCGTTCGGCAAAGCTCTTGAAGGGGAAGTAGATCGCCGCCGAATTGGGCGCCGCGGTCTGCGACGGGCCATGGAAGCCGGCGAACATCACCGCGCCGCGCAGCCCCTTGATCGGCAGGATCTTGTCCGCGACCTCGCGCGTCACCTTGTCGGTGCGTTGGAGCGACGCGCCCGAAGGCAGTTGCACCACGGCCAGGAAATAGCCCTGGTCCTGGGACGGGATGAAGCCTGCGGGCGTCACCCAGAACAGGCCCGCCGTCGCCACGATCAGCCCGGCATAGGTCGCCAGCATCTTTTTGGGGCGAGCAACCAGCCAGCGGGTGAGGCGCGCATAGCGCTCGCTCATCCGGTCGAAACCAGTGTTGAAGCCATCCACCACCACGCCCAGCTTCTGCCGCCAGAGCGGGTCGTTGCTGCGGTCGCGCGGGCCATGTTTGGCATGCAGCAGCAAAGCGGCTGCGGCGGGCGACAGGGTGAGCGAGAGGATCAGCGAGATGATCGTCGCGGTCGAAATGGTGACCGCGAACTGCTGGTAGAAGGCCCCGGAAATGCCGGTGATGAAGAGCGTCGGCACGAACACGGCGCACAGCACCAGCACGATCGCCACCAGCGCGCCCGACACTTCGTCCATCGACGTGCGCGCGGCCTCCAGCGGCGTCATGCCCCGACCGATATTGCGCTCGACATTCTCGACCACGACGATCGCGTCATCGACGACGATGCCGATCGCCAGCACCAGCCCGAACAGGGACAGGTTGTTGAGCGAATAGCCCAGGCCCGCCAGGATCGTCGCCGTGCCGATCAGCGATACCGGGATGGCGATGATCGGGATGATCGCCGCGCGCCAGTTCTGGAGGAAGACGAGGATGACGAGCACCACCAGCAGCACCGCTTCCAGCAGCGTGTGATAGACCGCGTCGATCGACTGGCTGATGAATTCGGTCGGGTTGTAAATGACGCTATATTCCAGCCCCTTGGGGAAGCGCTGGGAAAGTTGGTCCATCTCCGCCTTCACATGCTCGGCCGCGTCGAGCGCGTTGGAGCCGGGGCGCTGCATCACCGCGATGACGACGGTGGGCTTGCCCGACAGATAGGTGTTGATCGCATAATCCTGCGCGCCCAGCTCGACACGCGCGACGTCGCGGACGCGCACCTGGCGCCCGTCGGCATCGCTGCGGATCACGATATTGGCGAACTGGTCGGGCGATGTCAGGCGGCCCTGCATCTCGACGCCGAGCTGGAAGGCTTCGCCCCGGTCGTAAGGGGGCTGGCCGATCGCACCAGCCGATACCTGGACGTTCTGCGCGCGCAGCGCCGACACGATCTCGCCCGCGGTCAGGTCCATCGCGGCGGCGCGGCCGGGATCGATCCAGACGCGCATCGCATAGTCGCGCGACCCGAACAGTTGCACATCGCCGACGCCGTCGAGGCGGGCCAGCCGGTCGCGCACCTGCGTCAGCGCATAGTTGGACAGGTAATTGCGGTCGAACGTGCCGTCGGGCGACTGGAGATTGACCACCATCAGGAATTCGGGCGTCGTCTTGCGCGTCACCACACCCAGCCGCTGCACCTCTTCGGGCAGGCGGGGCACGGCGACGGCGACGCGGTTCTGGACCAGCACCTGCGCGGCGTCGAGGTCGGTGCCGATCTTGAAGGTGACGGTGATCGTCACCTTGCCATCGCCGGTCGACTGGCTGCTTTGATAAAGCATATCGTCGACGCCGTTGATTTCCTGCTCGATCGGCGCGGCCACGGTCGACGCGACCGTTTCGGCGGATGCGCCGGGATATTGGGCGGAAACCGTGACCGTAGGGGGCACGATGTCGGGATATTGGCTGACCGGCAGGCCGATAAAGGCCAGCGCACCAATGACGGTGATGACCACCGCGATAACAGCGGCGAAGATCGGCCGGTCGATGAAAAAGCGCGAGAAACGCATCGGGCAAGTCCTTTGCGAAAAGCAAAAGGGAGGCCGCACGATCCAACGGGTCGGATCGTGGGCAGGAATGTTCGCCGAAAGAGGCGGTTGTTACCGCTCGAAGGTCGCCTGCGACGCGACCGGCACGGCCCCGTCGGTCGGCGTGATCGGCGCGGCGACGGCCCTGATCGACGCCCCACGGGTCGCGACCTTCGCACCGGGCATGGCCGCCTGGACATTGGCCACGACCACCTTGTCCTGTGGCGACAGGCCCGAACGAATGATCCGCAGCCCGTCGACCAGCGGCCCAAGCTGCACCGGCTTGGCGGCGACGACATCGTCGCGGCCGACCACCAGCACCGTCTTGAGCGCCTGGTCGGACTGGATCGCCTCGTCCGGGACGAGCAGGGCGTTGACCTTCCCGCCGCTGGACAGGCGCATATTGCCGAACAGACCGGGCGTCAGGAACAGGTCGGGATTGCTGAGCACGGCGCGTCCGCGAATGGTGCCCGACCGCGGGTCCAACCCATTATCGGTGAAGTCGAGGCGCCCCTTCCAGCGATAATCGGATTCGTCCTGCAGGCGGATTTCGACTTCGCCGCCATGGCCATCCGCATGATCCCGCTGCGACTTCAGGAACAGCGCTTCGGATGCGTCGAAGCTGAAATAGATGGGATCGAGCGCATTGATGGTGGTGAGCAGGCTGGCGCCCGCTCCTTCGGCTCCCGACACCAGATTGCCGATATCGACCTTCCGGTCGGACACACGGCCCGAAATCGGGGCGCGGATCAGGGTGAATTCCACGTCCAGCGCGCGGGTCCGGGCGCGGGCGTCGGCCGCGGCCAGTGCCGCCTGCGCCGCTTGCAGGCGGGCGCGCAGCGTATCGATCTCGCTGGCCGATACCGCTTCATCGCCGTTCAGGCGCTGGACGCGGGCATAATCGGCCTGCGCCAGCCGCAGCCCGCTGCGCGCGCTGGCGACGTTGGCGCGGGCTTCGGCCAGCGCCGCGAGGAAAGGCCGCTGGTCGAGGGTGAAGAGCAACTGGCCCTGGCGCACGATATCGCCGTCTCGGAAGTGGATCGCCGTCACCGGACCCGACACGCGCGGCCGGACATCGACCGTCTGGCTGGGGGCGAAGCGACCGACATAATCGTCCCACTGGACCACCTGCCGCATCAGCGGCGCGGCGACCCCCACGGTCACCACCGGCGCGGCCGCCTGCGCCTGCGGCTGTCCCGCATATTTCCAGCTTACGCCAACAACGATCGCCAGCGCCAGCGCGGCCCAGGCGACATGCCGGCCGCTCCAGCGCTTGCCCGCCTTTTCCGCACGGATTTCACCGGCCGGCGCGTCCGCGTCGATCTTTGTGATCATGTTCATGCGACAGTCCCCTTGATGCTGTGGCGCGCGGCGGTGATCGCGGAAAGGAGCAGTTCAAGCTGCCCTTCGCTGAAACCCGCGTCGCGGAAATCGGTGATGGCGGACGGGCGAACGGCAAAGCCATTATGCCAGCCTTCCACGGCGAGCCGGCGCAGCGCTTCCAACCGCGTGCTGGCGAGCCGGAAATGCGGTTGCGGCCCGAAGACCATGGTCTTGATCCGCCCCCAAAGGCCCGGTTCGCGCAGCGATGCCAGGCCATCGCCGCGCGCCAGTTGCACGATTTGCCATTCGGTCGGCGAAAAGCCGGTGGCGGTCGCCTTGATACGGTCGCGCACGACAGACAAGGCGATGCCGTCCCCCACCGCGAGCAGCGGTTGGGCAAAATCGATATAGGCCATGATATTCGTCCCCTGATTGCGCGCTTGATGGCCGCGCCATCCGTTTGGGATGAGCGGGACCGTCTCCCGAACCGCGGTGGGATCGGAATGCGCAGCGCCATACGGAACAGGGCGTTCGCCCCGTCCGGCATGACCAGATATTGATGCAGATGCGGCGCGCCGAAGCTGCCGTTAAGTCGATGTCACTCGCCTAATAGATAAACAAATATTGGACATGGAACCTCCTTCGAGGCTGCGCCTCAACCGGATTTCATACTTATCGGTATATAATGCGATGCAGCATATCGTCAACCGCTTTCTGTACCGATTGGTAAAAATTTATGAATTGGCACTGAACGACGCGGAACGGCTCAGACGGTGGGCCACATCGCCATGGTGGTTTCGACCAATTGTTCCAGTTGCGCGGGCGTCGCCCCGCCGCTGGCTTGCACGCCCATGCCCTGAATGACCGCGGTCAGATAGGTCGCGATCGCGGCCGGTTCGACACCGGCAGGCAGGTCGCCTTCGGCCTTGGCGCGCTCCAGCCGTTCAACCAGCGCCTTGTCAGAAGAGGCGCGACGCGCGATCACGTCGGTCTTGATCGAGTCGGCCTGGGTGGTGCAGGCGACCATGCTGATGACGCCCAGACAGGCGCGCGGATCGCTGCCGCCGGTCTGGATTTGCAGCGTGCCGCGCAGCAACCGTTCAGCCACACCCCGCGCGGTGGGCGCATCAAGGGCGGAGCGCATATAACAGAGCTTGTCGCGCTCATACAGATCCAGCGCCTTGTGAAACAAAGCTTCCTTGTTGCCGAAACAGGCGTAGAGGCTGGGCTTGGTGATGCCCATCGCCTCGGTCAGTTCGGCCAGCGACGCGCCCTCATAGCCGCGGGTCCAAAAGACCTGGAGCGCGGCCGACAGGGCTTCCTCAGGATCGAATTCCCTGGGGCGTCCTCTCGTTACGGGTTCGGCTGCCATTTTCATACCGATCGGTATATAGGCATGGCGGCGCGATTGTCCAGATGCTGCGCTCCCCCGACGGGGGATCGATTCACGTTTATGATATACCCATATTCGTGAATTTATGGCACTTGTCTCTCGTTCAAGGGAGAGAGATGCATGTCCATAGCCACCACCCATGTCGGCAGCCTGCCGCGCGGCGACGCGCTGACCCCGCTGCTGCTGGCCCGCGACAAGGGCGAACCCTATGACGCCGCCGCGTTCGACACGGCCGTTCAGCAGGCGGTGACGGACGCGGTCGCGGCGCAGATCGACGCGGGCGTGTCGATCGTCAGCGACGGCGAGTTGGGGAAGGTCGGCTATTCCACCTATATGATCGAGCGTCTGTCGGGATTTGGCGGGCATATCGATCGCAAGGTCGCGGCCGACCTCGCTCCGCTGCCCGAACTGCGGCAGAAGCTGGCGGCGATCATGGGGAGCCAGGAATTCACCCGCGCATCCTGCATCGGCCCGGTAAAGCTGGTGACGCTGGCGCCGCTGCACGACGACATTCGCCGTTTCAAGGCGGCGCTGGCCGGTCATGCCGGCGCCCGCGCCTTCATGAACGCCGCGTCCCCCGGCCTCATCACCGCTTTCCAGGTCAACCGCCATTATCCTAGCCACGAAGCCTATCTGGCCGATCTGGTCGATGCGATGCGGGAGGAATATGAGACGATCGTCGCGGCGGGATTCGACCTGCAGCTCGATTGCCCCGACCTCGCCATGTCGCGCCACACCGGTTATCAGGATGCGAGCGACGAGGAGTTCATCAGGATCGCCGCCGCCAATGTCGAAGCACTGAATGCCGCGACCGCCAATATCCCCGCGGACCGGATGCGGATGCATATCTGCTGGGGCAATTATGAAGGGCCGCACGATCACGACATTCCGCTGGAGAAGGTGATCGACATCATATTGGCCGCCCGCCCGGCGACCGTCTTGTTCGAAGGGGCCAATCCGTGCCACGAACATGAATGGACGGTGTGGCGCGACGCCAAAGTGCCGGGCGACAAAATCCTTGCCCCCGGTCTGATCGACACCTGTTCCAACTATGTCGAGCATCCCGAACTGATCGCCCAGCGGATCGCGCGTTTCGCCGGGATCGTCGGCAAGGACCGGGTGATCGCCAGCACCGATTGCGGCTTCGGCACCTTCGCCGGATATGGCAAGATCGACCCGGCGGTGACCTGGAAGAAGCTGCGGTCGCTACGCGCCGGCGCGGACCTGGCGGACGCGCGCCTGTGAGGTCGGCTGTGACAGGAGAGCAGCGCCGCGGAATCGAACAGGATTGCGCCCGTCTGGTTGCGCTCTACGCCAATCTGAATGACGCGGGGCGCTGGGCGGATGTCGCGGCGCTCTATGCGCCCGATGGCCGCATGGCGCGCCCGACTGCGCCAGACGAGTGGACGGAGGGGCGCGACGCGATCCTCGCCGCTTTCCTCGCCCGGCCGGCGCGGACGACGCGGCATGTCTGCTCCAATGTCGTCATCGACGTCCTGAGCGACAGCGAAGCGACGGGGGAAAGCGCAATGCTGTTGTTCACAGGCGAGGGCGCGCCGAAAGTCGGTTCCTTTCACGACCGTTTCGTGCGCATAGAGGCGGGCTGGCGCTTTGCCGAAAGGCGGGGCAGTCTTACGTTTTAAACAGGGGTTCGCTGGCTCATGAATGGCACCACGCCGTCCACCGTCAAATCGGCGATGCGCACCATCGACATCATCGAATATGTCGTGGCGCGCCCGGCAGGGGTGGTAGCGCAGGAGATCGCCGCCGGCCTGGCGATCCCGGTCAGCAGCTTGTCCTACCTGCTCGCGACGCTGGCGGAGCGCCACTATCTGACCCGCGAAGGGCGGCGCTATCTGCCGGGGCCAGCGCTGGAACGGCTGGCGTCGCCGCGCATCGCCATGTCGCTGGCCGACAAGGTCCGGCCGCTGGTCAAGTCGCTGCGGTTGCAGATGAACGAGACGGCGTCCTTCTTCATCCGCGACGGCTGGCATCTGGAGGCGATCGTGACCGAGACGGCGGAACAGTCGCTCCGCTATTCGATCAGCGTGGGCACGCGCAGCCCGCTCCATTGCCTGGCCGCGGGCAAGGCGCTGCTCGCCACCATGGCCGATGCCGAGCTGGACGGTTATTTCGCGCAGGCGCGGCTGGAAAGCTTCACCCCCAGCAGCATTACCGATGAAGCCCAGTTGCGGGCGGAACTGGCGGAGATCCGCGCCACCGGCATCGGCCGCACCCGCGAGGAATATACGCCGGGCATCTGCGGCCTGGGCATGGCGGTGATGGTGGACGATGTGGCGGTCGGCGCCTTTGCCCTGGCGATCCCCGTGCCGCGCTTCACCGCCGAAGTCGAAGGACGGACCATCGCCAAGCTGGAGCAGGCCGTGAGCCTGTTCACCGCTGCGGAGATGCCGGCGGTTTGAGCAACGGCGCGTCATGATCGCGACAGGGTGGTGAAGGGGGACGCCTTTCGGCATCCCCCGTCCCCTCCCGCTCAGGAGATGAGCTTATCAGGCGGCCTTGGTGCGCCAGCCGTCGGCGTAGTTGTCGCGGGCGGCTTCCGAATAAGGGACCGAGGAGACGATCGCCTTGATTTCGGTCTGGACGTGCGGCTCGACGGTCGGCTTGCTCGTGCCGCCATTGGGTTCGCCCCACAGCAAAGTCACCTCGGTGCCGGGTGCGGCGAATTCCGCATCGACCATCGCCAGCGCCAGGAAGCGGCCGGCGTTGATGGTGTAGCCGATCCAGGTCGACAGGCCGACGGTCTTCCCGTCCTTGAGCACCGCATCATAGGGGTGCATACAATAGACGGCGCTGGGGAATTCGAGGAACTTCGCCTTGTCGCCGGTCTGGAGCATCGAGCTCATGACGCGGACGATATCCTCATTGTCCAGAGCCAGCGTCACCTTTTGACGATGCGGCTGATCCTTGATCTTCTCCAACGCTTCGCGGCCGACGAAATCATGGTCGAACTTGACCATGATGCCATAGCCCAGCTCCCACGGATTGAGGTAATAATCCTCGATCTTGTCCGAGACGAAGCTGCCGCCGAGCGAGCATTTGCCCTCATAGCTGTTTTCGCCGATCCATTCGCGGAAGCCCTTCGAGCCTTCGCCGGTGTAGGTGGCGGGCAGCGGCGAGGGAATCCAGCCCGATTCCAGCGTGTTGGACGAATAGGTGCGTCCACCGCAGAGCGTCAGGCCATAATCCTTGCCCGCTTCGATCAGGGCGTTGCGGACAGTGTCATAATCCTTCCAGGGACCAAACAGCTCGTAGCCCGGCTGGCCGGCCATGCCGTGGCGTAGCGCGCGCACTTCAACGCCGGCGATGTTGATCGGCGCCATATGGAAGAATTTGAGGTCCGGCGGGGTCTGGCCCATCGCCTTTTCCAGCACCGGCATGGCGTTCGGCCCCTGCAACTGGAAGCGATAGTTGCGGCGATAGCCTTGACTGTCGAGCGGGCGGGCAGCGGTGCGCTCGTCGCGTTCCACCTTGACGTCCCACTTGCCGGTCGACGCCCAATATTCGACCCACTCGATCGAGGGGGCGCGGCCGACCAGTTCGAACTTTTCTTCTTCCAGATAGAAGAGGATGACGTCGCCGATCACATAGCCTTCGGGCGTGACCGGGGCGAACTGCTTGGCGCGGTTCGGCACGAAGCCCTTGAAGCTGTTGGGGGCGAGGTAGGACAGCATGTCGAACGCGCCGGGGCCGGTGACGAGCAGGTCGACCATGTGGAAGCTCTGGTTGAACAGAACCGAGCTTTCCGCCCAACTGCGCTGTTCGTCGCGCCAATTGCTATATTCGCCCGGAACGCCCGGATAGACGTTGGGACCAACCTGCTGGTTACGCAGGAATTCGACGATGTCGCCCTTTTCATCGAGCAGCTGTTGCAGGGTCTTGTCAGTCATTCAAACCTCTCCTTCGACTTGATCTGGAAGTGTGCGAAAATCTGGCGCGGGCGGCTTGGCGAGCCATTCCCGCACTTGTCTGTTGAACGCCCGCGGCGCTTCGGCAGGCATCATATGGCCCGCCCCTTCGACCACGCGCAGTTGCGCGTGGGGGATAGCGGCGGCGATGGATATATGCTGGGCGACCGGGGACCATTGGTCCTGGCGGCCGACCATGGCGACGGTCGGGCAGGTGATCGTCGGCAGCAGCGCATCGACCGAGGGGCGATGCAGCAGCGCTTCGATCTGCGCTTCGAAGGTGGGCAGGCCGGCGGCGACGGCCATGGCGTAAAGCGCGTCCATCAGGGCTTCGTTGCGCAGGGCGGCGAAGCCCATCATTGGGGGTAGCCATTCGCCGACCAAGGCGCTCATCCCTTGCGCGCGGCCGATGTCGCGCAGCCGGTAGCGGCTTTCGCGCTCGCCGGGCCTGACCGGATGGACGCCAGTGTCGACCAGCGCCAGCCGTTCCACGCGATGCGGCGCCTTGCGCACCACTTCCAATGCTATCCGCGCGCCCATTGAATGGCCCAGCAAGGCGCAGCGGTCGGGCATATGGGCGATCGCATAATCGGCCATCGCCTCGATTCGGTTGCGACCAGCGTAAAAACCATCGACCACGACGCTGCCAGGGAAGACAGCCAGCGTTTCGCCAAACATGCGGGAATCGCACAGCAATCCAGGCAGGATCAGGAGGGGGGCGCCGACATCGCGATCTGATGATTTCGCATCCATGAATATTTCATCTACACGAATAACTTGGGGCGGACCAGAGAGAAAATGCATCGGCGGACAGGCCGATGATCCTTATTATGGCAGGTGCGTTTCCTCATCCGCCGGGCGGAGGCGGGAGAGCAGCAAGACCAGCGCGGCGATGGCGGAGCCGAGCGCGAGCAGCAGCGACGTCGCGCCCCTGCCCGCCCCCAAGGCCAGCAATTGCCCGGCGATAAACGGACCGAGCGCGGCGCCCATGCGGCCAAAGCCGATCACCGCGCCGGTGCCGGTCGCGCGCAAGGTGGTGGGATAGATATTGGCGATGAGCGCATAGAGGCCGACCACCGATCCGTTGGCGAGGAAGCCCAGGATGAAGGCCGCCACCTGGAGCCACAGCATGGCGGCGGGGACCGCGCCGAAGGCGGCGACCGCGACCGCCGCGCCGGCCAGTCCCACGATCACCAGCGGGCGCAGGCCCAGGCGCGGGGAGAGGAAGCCGAGCGTCAACCCGCCAATCGCGCCGCCCATGTTCATGAACACCGACACGATCGTCGCCCGCGACGGATCGAAACCCAGCGCCACGACCAGCGATGGCGCCCAGCCCAGCGCATAATAGAAGGTCATCATGTGCAGGCCGTACATGAGGATGAGCGCGATGGTGGTGGCGCGGTAACGGTCGGCGAAGAGCTGGCCCATCGATGCCTTGGGTTCGTCCACGATTCTGACCTGCCCGGCCTGTGGCTGGCCGAGGCGGCGCAGGATGGCGTTGATGCGCGGCAGGGCGGCGGGGCCATGGCGGGTGGCGAGCCAACTGACCGATTCGGGCAGGCACAGCAGCACGAGCGGCACCATCAGCGCGGTGGCGCCCGCGCCGGCGAAAAAGATCGATTCCCAGCCGTGGTTTTGCAATAATTGCGCCGCGCCCCACCCGCCGACGATGCCGCCGACCGGATAGCCCGCCGCCATGATGCTGACCGCCAGGTCGCGGCGGCGGCGGTTGGCGAATTCCGCCGATGCGGCGTTGACCGCCGCCAGCACCGCGCCGAGGCCGAGGCCCGTGAAAGCGCGCAGCAGGCATAGCACCACGACATTGGGGGCGAAGGCCGAGGCGAACATGCCGCTGACCATGATGACGAGGCACAGGAGAATTTGCGGCCGTCGGCCAATGCGATCGGCGAGTTGGCCCAGCGTCAGCGAACCCAAGACCATGCCGGCCAGCCCGGCCGACACGACCAAGCCGATCGCGCCGGGACCGATGCTCCATTGCCGCGCGATGCCGGGCGCGGCGAAGGTGACCGCCAATATGTCGAAACCGTCGAGCGCATTGAGCAGGAAGCAGATGGCGATCGCTACGACCTGCGGCAGGCGCATCGGCTGGACCGCCAGGATGCTGCGCGGATCATCGGCAGGCAGGGCTATAGTCGATGTGACGGCCATGGGTGGCGTTCCTCTCTATCTTATGCCGCGCACATTGTATGCTGATGACACATTATGCAAACCGAAAGGCGCCTGGCCCGCGGCGACGCAAATGCTTGTGGAAAGCCGCAAACAAATATAACGATCGTTATTAATTACGGAGAGGACAGACCAGACGATGCCGCACGCCACCACCCCGGCCGGCCGGACAGACAGTGAGCCGAGTCTGTTGCTGGGCATCGCCTTCGGCTTCCTGTCTTCGCTCGGCCCCTTCGCCATCGACCTGTACCTTCCCGCCATGCCGGGGATGGCGCGCGCGATGGCGGCGGACAGCGGCGCGGTGCAGCGCACGCTGTCCGCTTTCTTCCTGGGGCTGGCGCTGGCGCAGATACCGCTCGGCACATTGGGCGACAGGTTCGGGCGGCGGCGGCCGTTGATCGGCGGGCTGGCACTGTTTGCGATCGCATCCATCGCCTGCGCGCTGGCGACCAGCCTGCCCATGTTGGTCGCCTGCCGTTTCCTGCAGGGGATGGGCGCATGTGCGGGCACGGCGAGCGTGCGCGCAATGATCCGCGACCGGCATAGCGGGCATCGCGCCGCGCAACTCATGGCCTTCACTTTCCTGATCATCGGCATATCGCCGGTGCTGGCGCCGCTGGCGGGCAGTTACCTGTTGCAGATCATGGCGTGGCGCGGGCTGTTCGCGTTGCTGGCGGGCGGCGGGGTGATCGCGCTGGTCGCCGTCCTCCTCTTCCTGCCGGAATCGCTGCCACCCGAACGGCGGTTGCATCAATTGCCGATGCTGGAAAGCTATCGCCGGTTGTTGACCGCGCCGGCCTTTCTCGGCTGGACGATGGTGGCGGGGCTGGCGACCACCATTCCCTTCGCCTTCGTCACCGCCGCCCCTTTTCTCTATACGCAGGGCTTCGGCCTCACCGCGCATCATTACAGCCTGTTGCTGGCGCTCAATGCCGCGACGTCGATCATCGCGACCCAATTCGCGCCGGCGCTGATGCGGCGGCTGGGCGGGCGGCGACTGGTGTCGATCGCGGCGGCGATCGCGATCGTGGCGACGGCGCTGCTGGCGCTTACAACTGTCGCGCTCGCTGTCTCGATCGGCGCGTTCCAGATCTATGCGATGCTGCTTTTCGCGCTGGCCGGGCTGATCCTGACCCCGGCCGCCATTTCGGCGCTGGACGCCGCAGGCGGCGGAGCGGGCGCAGCAACCGGGCTGCTCGGCACGCTGCAACTGGCGATCACCGCGCTGGCGAGCGGCGCAGTGTCGCTGCTGCCGTCGATGACCGTACTGCCGCTGGCTGGCTTGCTGGGCGGCAGCTTCACGCTGATGGCGGTGGTGATGCTGGCGCTGGGTGAGCGGCGGGGCATTTAGGGCGCTCGCTTTACCGCAATCCGTTCGTCCTGAGTAGCCACTGAACGAAGTCGAAGTGGCGTATCGAAGGATGCGCGCCGGGGGCCGATGCTTCGATACGAGCCTTCGACAAGCTCAGTCTCTACTCAGCACGAACGGGTTTGGTTAGACCCTCAGTCATCAGGCTCCAATAGTCCATGGCGTGTTCTCACACAGGCGGGAACACGTAATGCTAGTGTCTATCCGTTCCGCATCAGCCGCTCGGCGTGCCAGCGCAGGTGATCGCCCATGAAGGTCGAGATGGTATAATAGCTATGGTCATAGCCCGGTTGCAGGCGCAGCGTCAGCGGGATGCCGGCCGCCGCGCAGGCCCGTTCGAGCAGATGTGGCTTGAGCTGTTCGGCGAGGAAAGTGTCGGCGTCGCCCTGATCCACCAGCAGGTCGGCGACACGCGCGCCATCCTCGATCAGGGCGACGGCGTCATGTTTGCGCCAGGCAGCGCGATCGTCTCCCAGATAGCCGCCCAGCGCCTTGTGCCCCCAGGGCACCTGTGAGGGCGCGACGATCGGCGCGAAGGCAGAGACGGCCTTGTACCGATCGGGGAAGGTGAGGCCGATGGTGAGCGCCCCATGGCCGCCCATCGAATGGCCCATGATCGACTGGCGAGCCATGTCGGCGGCGGGAAATTCAGCGGCGATCAGCGCAGGCAATTCCTCCGTCACATAGGACCACATGCGGTAATGCTGCGCGAAGGGCTGCTGCGTCGCATCGACATAGAAGCCCGCGCCCAGGCCGAAATCATAAGCGCCATCGGGATCGTCGGGCACGCGCTCACCGCGGGGCGAGGTGTCGGGTGCGACGAAGATCAGCCCCAGTTCGGCGCACAGGCGGCGATATTCGCCCTTGTCCGTGACATTGGCGTGGGTGCAGGTCAGCCCCGACAGATACCAGACGACCGGCAGCGTCGCGCCCGGCTCATGCGGGGGCACATAGACCGAGAAGGTCATGTCCGTGCCTGTGGCCGTGGAGGCGTGCCTATACACGCCCTGCACGCCGCCAAAGGCGCGATTGGTGCTGACCGTCTCCATCAGTAGACGACGACCGAACGGATGCTCTTGCCCGCGTGCATCAGGTCGAAGGCGGTGTTGATTTCCTCCAGGCCCATGACGTGGGTGATCATCGGGTCGATCTCGATCTTGCCGGTCATGTACATGTCGACGATCTTGGGCACGTCGGTCCGGCCCTTGGCGCCGCCGAAGGCCGTGCCGCGCCAGTTGCGGCCGGTGACGAGCTGGAAGGGACGGGTCGCGATCTCCTTGCCCGCTTCGGCCACGCCGATGATGATCGACGTGCCCCAGCCGCGATGGCAGGCTTCCAGCGCGGTGCGCATCACATCGGTATTGCCGGTCGCGTCGA
Organism: Sphingobium sp. AntQ-1; assembly: GCF_028538045.1. Lineage (NCBI taxonomy): Bacteria > Pseudomonadati > Pseudomonadota > Alphaproteobacteria > Sphingomonadales > Sphingobiaceae > Sphingobium > Sphingobium sp. AntQ-1. Next base: position 275,501 of record NZ_CP117159.1, on the reverse strand, counting down.
ACGTATAATCGGCGCCGCCGTCGGTCATCTCGACGATCTTCGCCACCGTGTCCTCGCGCGACAGGCCCCTGGAGTTGAGGAAGTCGGTCATGCCGAACTTGCGACCCCATTCCTCCCGGTCGGGGTTGATATCGACGCCGATGATCCTGTTCGCGCCAGCCAGGCGTGCGCCCTGGATCACGTTGAGGCCGATGCCGCCCAGGCCGAAGATGACGACATTGTCGCCCACCTGCACCTTGGCCGTATTGATGACCGCGCCCACGCCCGTGGTCACGCCGCAGCCGATATAGCAGCTCGACTGGAAGGGCGCGTCCTCGCGAATCTTCGCCACCGCGATTTCAGGCAGGACGGTGAAATTGGAGAAGGTCGAGCAGCCCATATAATGGAATATCGGCTGGCCCTTGTAGGAAAAGCGGGTCGTGCCGTCGGGCATAAGCCCCTTGCCCTGGGTCGCGCGGATCGCGGTGCACAGGTTCGTCTTGCCCGACAGGCAGCTTTTGCATTGGCGGCATTCGGGGGTGTAGAGCGGGATGACATGGTCGCCCGGCTTGACCGAGGTGACGCCGGGGCCGACTTCGCGCACGATGCCCGCGCCCTCATGGCCCAGGACCGAGGGGAAGATGCCCTCGCTGTCCAGCCCGTCGAGCGTATAGGCGTCGGTATGGCAGATGCCCGTCGCCATGATCTCCACCAGAACCTCGCCCGCCTTGGGGCCTTCCAGGTCGAGTTCGACGATCTCCAGCGGTTTCCTGGCTTCGAAGGCGACGGCGGCGCGGGTCTTCATGGGTCTACTCCCGAATTGGTCCGATAATCGGAAAATCCTGTGCCGGATCGGCGGGGGCATGTGCAAGCCCGCGCCGCGCGGCGGTGGTGTCGCCCGCTCTAGCAATATCCCGTCTGCGCGATAAGAAAGCATTTGCGGGATTCATTATTTCTGAAGTGGGACAATATGCACCGCTGGGAAGGCATAGACGAGTTCGTCGCGATCGCAGCCGCAGGCAGTTTCAAGGCGGGCGCCGAGGCGCTGGGCCTGTCGACCACCCATATGAGCCGCGCCATTGCCGCGCTGGAGGCGCGGGTGCAGGCGCCTTTGTTCCACCGCACAACCCGGACGGTGCGGCTGACCGATACGGGCCGGGTCTTCTTCGACCATTGCAGCCGGATCGTCGCCGAGCGGGACGAGGCGATCGCGATGATCAGCGAGGGCGGCGAGCCGCAGGGGGACATCCGCATCACCTGCTCCACCGCCATGGGCGAGCGCTTCATCGCGCCGATCGTGCGGCGCTATGCGTCCAGCCATGCCAAGTTGCGGATCAGCATCGACCTGACCAACCGGCTGGTCGACCTGGTCGGCGAAGGCTATGACCTGGCCATCCGCACCGGGCAGCTGGCGGAATCGCGGCTGATCGGCACCCGGATCGCCTCGCGGCGGCTCCATACCTGCGCCGCGCCCGCCTATCTCGACCGGCATGGACGTCCCGCCAAGCCCGGCGACCTGTCGCGGCACGAATGCCTGATCGGCACGTCGCCGCTGTGGCGGTTCCAGCGGGGCGGGCGGGCGGAGAGCATCCGGCCCAAAGGGCGGTGGCGCTGCAACAGCGGCGGCGCGGTGGCGGAGGCCGCGATTGCGGGCATGGGGGTATGCCAGTTGCCCGAATTCTACCTGCTGCCCCACATCGCATCGGGCGCGCTGGAGGAAGTGCTGGACGATTTCCGGCCCGATGACGAACCGATCTGGGCGGTCTATCCGCAGCGTCGCCATCTGCTGCCCAAGATCAGCGGGCTGCTGGACCTGTTGCGGGCCGAGCTGCCCGCCGCGCTGGCGCGGCAGGCCTGAACGCTCAGGCCGTCGGCTCGTCGTCGCCGTCGGGCCGGGTGAATTCGAGGAACCGGCTGTTGCCGCTGTCGTCGGTGGCTTCGAGCGTGTCGACCAGCGTGTCGAGATACTGGTTGAGCATGTCGACCTCCTGCCCTGCCAGGGCAGAGACGAGATAGGTCGCCACCTTGTCCGTCTGCGGGCGCATCAGGCCGTAGAGGCGCTGCCCCTCGTCGGTCAGGATGAGCGTCTTGCGCCGCTTGTTGCCAGGATCGCGCTCGACCGCGATGCGGCCATGCTTTTGCAGCGCGGCGACCGCGCGGGAGACGCTCATCGGATTGACGCCGGTCATTTCGGCCAGCTCATGGCTCGCCGAATTGGGGTGGCGCCCGATCAGCATCAGCAGGCGAAATTCATTGAGGCTGATCTTGTAGCGATGTTCCAGATAAGTGGAGAAAGGCGCCATCAGCTTGTTCGCCAGCCGCAGGACGCGATGCAGCGTATCGGCCGGGCTGGCTTCGGCCGCGCGCGGCCGCGGCGACTTGGAGGACGCGGACGGTTTCCGGAGCGGGCTGCTGTTCGACATGGTCTTCCGATAGGACATCTGGCGGTGGTGAAGTCAAGCCATGCGTGGTGCGGCAGGTCACTCAGCCGACAATCGCGCAGCCGACGCTGGTGAATTTGCCGTCGGCGACACGATAATGGATATATTGGCGCATTTCCTGGACCTGGCCCTTCGCGATCGGGGCGAACTGGTCGAGCCCCTGCGCCGCCAGCGCAGCGGCGTCGAGATCCTTGACGCCTTCGACCCGGATGATCCCTTCGAGCGCAACCAGGTCGGCGCTGGACGCGAAACGCTCGATCGTGAGCGTTTCGATGACATGGGCGTGGAGGAAACCGTAGAAGCGCTTGAACGCTTCGCGGGTGCCGAGGTCCACCCCGAAGAAGCGGATGCTGGCGCCCGGCGCGTAGAAATCGAACACCGTGTCATAGTCCCGGTCGTTGAACGCCTGCGCATAGCGATCGTAATCGGCGCGTTCCATCGCCCTCTCCCCTTGTCCGAAGGGGCGGGATTTTTCCCCTGCCCGCTTGTCCTTTTAATAACGATCGTTATCGTAAGGGCAAAGGGCGGATCGACGCCAGCGAAAAATGCAGGGAGAGGGTGATGAGCTATAGTGCGCAGGAACAGCGCAACCTGGATCTGGTGCAGGCTATGTTCGACCATGTGCTGATCCCAATGGACGGCGACGCCGCCGACCGCTTCATCGCGGCGGACTATATCCAGCATAACCAGTGGGTCGATACCGGGCTGGAACCGCTGAAAGCCTTTCTGCGCAAGGTGCGCGCGGAGAATCCCGATGCGGTGCATGATATCAAACGGCGCTTTGCCGATGGCGACCATGTGGTCGTTCATTATCATGTGCGGCGGTGGGCAGGCGATACCGGCTTTGCAGTGATGGATATCTTCCGCATCGAAGGCGACAGGATCGTCGAGCATTGGGACGTGGTGCAGGATGTGCCGGCCGACAGCCCCAATCCCCATTCCCCCTTTTGAGCCGGGAGGCAGCGATGCGATTCAAGGACAAGATCGTGCTGGTCGTGGGCGGCAATAGCGGCATCGGCCTGGCGAGCGCGCAGGCCTTCGCGGCGGAAGGCGCGACGGTGCGGATCAGCGGGCGCGACCAGGCGACGATCGATGCGGCGGTGGCCGGGATCGCCGGCGCAAGGGGGTATCGCGCGGACATCGCCGATCTGGACGCGATGGAGGCGGTGATCGGCGACATCGCGGCGCAGGACGGGCGGATCGATACGCTGTTCGTCAATGCCGGCGTGGGCGGCTTCGCGCCTTTCCGCGACCTGACGCCCGACGATTGGGACCATGTCCATGGCGTCAACCTGCGCGGCTGCGTGTTCGCCATCCAGAAGGCGTTGCGGCTGATGAACCGGGGCGGGTCGGTCGTGGCGACGGGATCGATCGGCGGCCATGCCTTCGTGCCGGGCAATACCGCCTATGCAGCAGCCAAGGGCGGGCTGTATGCGGCGCTCAAGGTCATTGCGGGCGAACTGGTGGGTGAAGGCATTCGCGTCAACCTGGTCAGCCCCGGTCCGATCGAAACGCCGCTGCTGCACCGCAATGCGGGCATGAGCGAGGCCGATGTGGAGGCCATGCGCGAGGCGATGATCGCGGCGGTGCCGATGCAGCGCATGGGCCGGGCGGAGGAAGTCGCGCGTGCCGTTCTGTTCCTGGCTTCGGAGGAAGCCAGTTTTATCACCGCCGCCAATTTGTTCGTGGATGGCGGAACGCTGGAATTAGGGTGATTGGGGAGCTTGGATAATGGATATGTTTTCGACGCTGGACAATCCGCGGCTGGAATTTGCGATGGAGGTACGGCTGCAATTCCCGCGGGTGCAGACCATCGTCAACACGCCGATGGGCGGCAATCGCAGCGCCGTCTACGTCGATGGCGGGACGTTCGAGGGGCCAAGGATCAAGGGCAAGGCGGTGCCGGGGTCGGGCGGCGACTATGCCTATTTCCGGCCCGACGATGTCGCGGTGTTCGATGCGCGCTATATGCTGGAGGAGGAGGATGGCACGTTGATCCTGCTCAACAATCGGGGTTTCCTTTGGGGGCGCAAGCCCGACACGATGGCGCGGTTGCGCGACTGGGCGTTCGGTGACGGCGAGCCGGTGGAGCAGCAGGATTATTATCTGCGCGGCAATCCCAGTTTCGAATGCCCGGTCGGCAAGCATGACTGGCTGACCAAGCATGTGTTCATTGGCGTGGGCGAGCGGCGCGCGGACGGGAATGTGCTGCGCTATTATGCGCTGACGTAACAAACCCCGTTCGCTTCGCGCGTGTCGAGAAGCGGCTGACGTGGCGCTTCTCGTTTCTCGACTTCGCTCGAAACGAACGGAGGGGATTATAGGGAAATCAGCGCGTCCAGGGCGATGGCGCCCTGCCCCTCCGGATAGACGATCACCGGGTTGAGATCGACTTCGCGGATGGCCGGCGTGGCGGCGACCATCTGGCCCAGGCGCTGGACGATATCGGCGACCGCGCCGATGTCCATCGCCGGGGCGCCGCGGAAGCCGTCGAGCAAGGGCGCCATGCGCAGCGTGCGGATCTGCGCGATGATCGCGTCGCGGGTCAGGTCGGGCGGGAGCAGGCAGACATCGTGCAGCAATTCGGCCGCGACGCCGCCGAAGCCGACGAGGATGGTCGGCCCCCAATGCGGATCGTTGCGCGCGCCCACGATCAGTTCGACGCCCTTGGCCGCCATCCCCTCCACCAGCACGCCGTCGAGTTCGAGGCCGGGGCGCGAGGCGGCGAGATTGGCCATCAGCCGGTCCCAGCCGGCCGCCACGGCTTGCGGGTCGGCCAGGTTGATGATGACGCCGCCCGCATCGCTCTTGTGCGGCAGTTCGGGGGACTGGGCCTTCAAGACCACCGGATAGCCGAGGCGATCGGCGGCGGCGACGGCTTCGGCCGCGCTCTGGGCCAATTCGAAGGCGGGGAAGGCGATGCCCTGCGCGCCCATGATGGCCTTCGACCGATGTTCGGGGATGGTGCTGCCGACCTGCGCCAGATCGGCGATCGGATCGGCGGCGAGCGGGGCCACCTGCTCGTCGCGCTGACGATGGGCGGCGATGCGGGCAAGCGCGCGCAGCGTGCGTTCGGCGGTGGGCAGATAGGTGACGCCGGCCGCCCGCAGCGCGGCGAGATCGTCGGCGAAGACGCCGCCGCCTTCATCGACGCCGCCGACGATGACCGGCTTGGTTTCGCCGATCGCTTCAAGCGCGTCGAGCACCGCCTTGAACTTGATGTGCGAGGTGCCGGTGTCGGTCTGGATCAGGGTGAGGAGGATCGTGCCGATCCGGTCGTCCTGCGCCAGCGCGGCGAGCGTGAGGCCGTAGAGGCCGGGATCGACCAGCCCCTGGGCGGTGATGTCCATCGGGTTGGTGACGGGGACGAAATCGGGCAGCGCCGCGCGCAGCGCCGGGCTGTCGGCGTCGGTGAGTTTCGGCAGGTCGAGGCCGACCGCTTCGGCAAGGTCGAGCATCATCGCCTTGAACGCGCCGGATTCGGCGATGACGCCGGTCCCGCCGATCCCGGCGTCGGGCGAGCGGGCGAGGATTTCGACGATGTCGCCCAGTTCCTCCAGCGAGTCCGCGAGAATCACGCCCGCGCGCTGGACATGGACGGTCATGACCGCATGGTCGCCCGCCATCGCGCCGGTGTGGGTGGCGGCGCTTTCCGCCCCTGCCGCGCTGCGGCCAGGATGAAGCAGCACGACCGATTTGCCCGCGTCGCGCGCCGCGCGGGCGGCGGCGAGGAAGCGGGCCGGGTCGCGCACATGTTCGGCGATGAGCGCAATGACGGCGGTGTCGCGCTGGTCGACCAGATAGGCGAGATAATCCTCGATCCCGCTCGCCGCTTCATTGCCGGTGGAGATGTAGCAGTTCAAGGGCACGTCGCGATGGATCATGGTCGTCGCCAGCACGGCCGCCATCGCGCCCGATTGCGACACGATGCCGACACGGCGATCGCCCTGCGCCTTCGCCTCCGGCATTTCGATGAAGGTCAGCGAGACATTGTCCCGGAAATTGACGAGGCCGAGGCAATTCGGCCCCTCCACCACCATGCCGCTTTCGCGGGCGATGCGGGCGATTTCCTGTTGGTCGGCCAGCCCTTGCGGACCATCTTCGGCAAAGCCGGCGGAGAAGATGACGGCGGCGCCGACGCCCTTGCGCGCAAGGCCGCGAATGGCGTCCAGTACGCCGGCGCGCGGGATGGCGAGAACAGCGACATGGACACCTTCCGGCAGGTCATCGACCGACGCGACGCAGGGTCGCCCGCCAATCTCCGTGCGCTTGGGATTGACCAGATGGATGTCTCCGTCAAAACCCTGCCGCACGAGGTTGGCCAATACCGATGCGCCCAGCGCGCCGGGCTTGTCCGAGGCGCCGACGATCGCGACCGAGCGGGGACGCAGCAGGCAATCCAGCGAAGCGGAGAGCAGGCCGTGACCCAGGATTTCCGTTTCATCCATGCAAACAGCTTCGGTCACGCGCATCCATCTCCCCGTTTCGCGCGGCGCTATCGGGTCGAATCGGCCGCCTCGTTCGCGCAGATTGTGCGCCTATGATACATTTTGCGCAAGCCCATGTTGTTCAGCCCTCGTCATCCGATAGGCCCGTCGCAGGCCCGATCCGGGCCAGCAGGTCGTGCAGCGTCGCCAGTTCATCAGCGCTCAGCCGCTGCGTCATCCGCGCGTCGGACCGGCGGACCGCAGCCACCATCTTTTCGAGCTGGCGCGCGCCTTCGGGCAGCAGGGCCAGGGCGTTGGTGCGCAAGTCGCGGCCCGGCCGCCGCTCCACGAAGCCCTTGTCGGCCAGGATGTTGACCAGCTTCATCGCGCTCGACCGATTGATGCTGAGCGCGCGACCCAGCGCGGTCTGATCGCAGCCGGGATTGTCGCGGATCAGGATGAGCGCAGTCATCTTCGCCGGCGACAGGTCGAAATCCGACAGCGCGGCGCGCGCGTCGGTTTCCATCAGCAAATTGGCACGCTGCACGCGATAGCCGACGAGCGTCTGGAGATCGGCCCCCTGTTTCATCTGTTTCGATACCCTCTTGCCAAAATTGTATCCCAGGCGCACATATACAGGATATAGCCAGCCGCTGCGGAAAGCGATAGCCAAGTGTCCGTCCGGATCGGCCTGCGACAGCCTATATAAGGAGAGCGACTCATGGATCGTGAATTTCGGATGCTGATCGACGGCGAACTGACGCCGGGCGCCAGCACGTTCGACGTGGTGAACCCGGCGACGGCAGAATCGTTCGCCGCCTGTCCCAATGCCGACGAGGCGCTGCTGGAACGCGCGATCGCGGCGGCCAAGCGCGCGCAGCCCCGCTGGGCGGCAACGCCGGTGGAGGAGCGCGCCGCGCTGGTCCTGAAACTGGCCGATGCGCTGGAAGCGCGGATCGGCGAATTCGCCAGCCTGCTGACCGCCGAACAGGGCAAGCCGCTGGACCAGGCCGGTTACGAGATCATGGGCAGCGTCTTCACCCTGCGCGCCTTCGCCGCGATGCGGGTGGAACCCAAGACATTGAAGGACGAGGGCGGCAACAAGGTGATCGAGCATCGCACGCCGCTGGGCGTGGTCGCGTCCATCACGCCGTGGAATTTTCCGCTGATCCTGCTGATGAACAAGCTGGGGCCGGCATTGGTCACCGGCAACACGATGGTCGCCAAGCCCGCGCCGACGACGCCGCTGACCACCCTGTTGTTCGGCGAGCTGGCGCAGGCGATCCTGCCGGCGGGCGTGCTGAACATCGTCTGCGACCAGAATGAACTGGGGCCGCTGATGACCGGGCACAAGGATATCGCCAAGGTCGCCTTCACCGGATCGACCGCGACCGGCAAGAAGGTGATGGCCTCCTCCGCCGGAACCGTGAAGCGGGTGACGCTGGAACTGGGCGGCAATGATGCGGCGATCGTGCTGGACGATGTCGACGCGCGGCAGGTGGCCAAGAAGGTCTATCAGGGCGCGATGACCAATGCCGGGCAGATTTGCGTCGCAGTGAAGCGCGCCTATGTCCCCAGCGCGCTGTATGACGATTTCTGCGACGAGCTGGCGAAGCTGGCGAACGAGGCGATCGTCGACGATGGCGCCAAGCAGGGCACGACCATCGGCCCGGTGCAGAACAAGATGCAATATGACAAGGTCAGCGCCCTGATTGCCGACGCCAAGATGCGCGGCACCGTGCTGGCGGGCGGCGAGCCGATGGACCGGCCGGGCTATTTCATCGCGCCCACCATCGTGCGCGACCTGCCCGAAGACGCGCCGCTGGTGCAGGAAGAGCAGTTCGGCCCGGTGCTGCCGGTCATGAAATATGACGATATCGCCGATGTCATCGCCCGCGCCAACGACAGCGATTATGGCCTGGCAGGCACGGTGTGGGGCAAGGATGTGGCGCGCGCGACGGCGATCGCGATGCAGATCGACACCGGCACGGTGTGGGTGAACCAGCATCTGGCGATCGACGCCAACATCCCCTTCCGCGGGGTGAAGCAGTCCGGGCTGGGCGGCGAGCTGGGCGAAGCGGGGCTGCTGGAATATACCCAGGCGCATATCGTCAACATCGTGGAATTGGAGGACGCCTGACCGTCATCCCATTGTAACCCGAAGAGGGTCGACGACGCATAATGCGTCTTCGACCCTCTCTTTTTGAGATTTTCCACCTAAGGCCTGTGGACATTTAGGGGATTCCCTTTTTCGCGTGGATCGGATTCAAGACTGGCGAAGGGAGCGTCATTTTGGATCGACACGGAATAAGCGACGAGCAGTGGGAACGGGTTCGTCCTGCGCTTCCCGGTAAAATCGGGGACCGAGGCCGTTCTGCCGCAGACAATCGGAGATTTGTCGATGCGGTCTTATGGATCGCTGCGACAGGAGCGCCGTGGCGGGACTTGCCGGAGAGCTTCGGCAACTGGAACTCCAATTTCCGTCGCTTCCGCAGATGGGCGGTGAAAGGGATCTTCGACCTTCTATTTGAGCAGCTATCCGGCGACCGCGACTTTGAATATGCCATGATCGACGGCACGATCGTCCGGGTCCATCAGCAGGGCACCGGCGCAAGGGGGGGACTCATCGTCAGGCGATCGGACGGTCGCGCGGAGGGCTGACCACAAAGATCGTGGCGTTGGTAGATGCGCTGGGAAACCTAGCCCGTTTCGTACTGGTGCCTGGCCAGAGCCACGACCTCGTCGGAGTGAAACCGCTAATCCAGGACGTCGAATTCGATATGTTCCTCGGAGACAAGGCTTTCGACGCAGACTGGTTGCGAACCGAGTTGAACGAACGAGGCGCTGTAGCGGTGATCCCTCCCAAATCGAACCGAAAGCAAAAGATCGAATGCGACTTTCACGCTTATCGCTGGAGGCACCTCGTCGAGAACTTCTTCTGCAGCCTCAAAACATTCCGGCGGATCGCCACCCGATACGAGAAAACCGATCAAAGCTACCGAGCTATGATCAACCTCGCAGCTTTGAAGATCGCCATGCGATAAATGTCCACAGGACTTAGTCATTCGGCATATTCGGAACATTCCATCGTGCGGTCATCATAGCCTCTATCCCAAGGGACCACCCCCCGATCGAGGAGTTCGCACTTGGCCTTTTCCCGCTTCGCCACCGCGGCCGTCGGCGCCGTCACCCTCGCCGCCATGGCCATGCCCGCCAGCGCCCATGGCATCTGGTTCGCGCAGCGGGCGCGCCAGTTGGCGCTGATCTATGGCGTGGGCGCGGACGATCTGGACGCGGTCAAGCGGCTGCCGCTGGTCAAGACCGTCACCGGCTATGACAGCGACTGGGCGCCGGTGGCCACCTCTCTTCGCGCCGCCGGGGCAATCCCGGTGGTGGACAGCGACGAGCCGGTCGCGGCCGTTGCCGCGATCATGGACTATGGCTATTGGAGCAAGACGCCGGACGGCGAATGGCACAATAAGGGCCGCGACGAGGTGCCCACCGCCACGCTGGCCGAGCATAATTTCAAATATGCGGTCCATCTGACGCAGGTGCCGACCAAGCCGGTGCCGCTGTTCGAGGGGCACATGCTTCAACTCATCCCCGCCGACCTTGCCATCCCCCAGAAGATGGGCGAGCGGATGAAGGTGCGCGTCTATTACAAGGGCAAGCCTGTCGCCGGCGCCACCGTCATGCAGGATTATGTCAACGATCCCGACGAAGTCGCCCCGGCCAAGACCGGCGCTGATGGCACCGCCACGATCAAGCTGCGCAATCAGGGCATCAATGTGCTGATGGCGATCTATGTCGGCCAGACGACCGACAAGAAGGTCGATCATGAGGAATATCGCGCCTCGCTGTCCTTCGTCCTCCCACACCTGCCGGAATAATCCGCATTTTTTGATGAGACTTGCGCTGATCTTCGGCTTTTTCCATGGTGTCGGTCTGGCGACCCAGTTTCAACCGCAGCGGCATCCTGGCCAATGCCGCGCTGATGACCGCCGGCTTCGTCCTCATCGACTATCAACTGACCGGCTATTTCACGTCCGCCGCAAGGATATCTGGTGGCTCAAACATCTCTAGATGGTCGCAGGGCCGCTTCGCCCTGGAAGCGGTCCTTTTTCGGGATTTTCGCATGGGTCGGGGCCGCAATCGAACGCCGCATTTTCATGCCGTCGCGCCCCGCGATTCACAATTTTGCACCGTCCCATGCGCCAAGTTTGACGTAATATATCCGTAACTCAACCTAGCCTCGTCCTTAGAAGAGGTGATCGAAAACACCCCGTGGCCCGGCCCCGACGACAGGATGCAACATCCGCGCGGGAAACAAGAAGAAAACCAGCCGGTCCCCGTTTCGCAGGACATTCGGGAACAGCGACTTCATAAGGGGATAACATCATGCGCACATCATCGACCCTTCGCCTGGCCTTTATCGCCAGCACCGCCGCCATCGCCCTGTCTTCCGCCGCACAGGCGCAGCAACCCGCTGCCGCTGCCGCGGACGGCGAGATTGTCGTCACCGGCCTGAAGCGGCAATATTTCGGCGACACGCCGGTCAAGGAAATCCCGCAGGCCGTCCAGTTTCTGGAAGGCAAGCTGCTCGACAGCCTGAACATAACCCGGCTCGACACCGCGCTGGAATTGGCGAGCGGCGTGTCGAAGCAGAATAATTTCGGCGGCCTGTGGGACAGTTTCGCGATCCGCGGCTTTGCCGGCGACGAGAATTTCCCCAGCGGCTTCCTGGTCAACGGATTCAACGGCGGCCGCGGCTATGGCGGCCCGCGCGATGCATCCAATGTCGAACGGATCGAAGTGCTCAAGGGACCGAATTCGGCGTTATTCGGGCGCGGCGAGCCGGGCGGCACGATCAACATCGTCACCAAGAAGCCAACCTTCAAGGAAGGCGGCAGCTTTTCCGTCGCAGCAGGCAAATGGGACAATTACCGGGTGGAGGGCGATTATAACCTGCCCCTGAGCGACAGCGTGGCGATCCGCATCAACGGGTCTGTCGAAGATGCCGAAAGCTTCCGCGATACTGTTGAAACACGCAAATATACGGTGAACCCGACTTTCCTGGCCAAGTTGTCGGACAAGGACATCTTCACCTACGAACTGGAATATGTGAACCAGGAAGTGCCGTTCGAGCGCGGCGTGGTCGCGATCCCAACGATCAATGCGAATGGCGCGATCAGCTATGATCTGGGCGCGATTCCCAATTCCCGCTATCTCAGCAACCCCAATGATGGCCCGACCGAGGTCGAGGTGCTGGGCCACCAGGCGCAATATCAGCATGATTTCAGCAGCGATTGGACGCTGATGCTGGGCGCGGGTTACAAGGATACCAGCTTCAAGGGCTATTCGAGCGACCCCGAATTGGTGCTGGGCCGCCAGATGCTGGACGATGACGGACGGACCCTGTCGCGCCAGCGCCGTTACCGCGACTATAGCACCAAATATATGGTGTTCCGCGGCGAAATCAGCGGCAAGCTGGAAACCGGATCGATCGTCCATAATATCCGCGTCGGCGCGGATTATGACCGGTTCAAGATCGACTATTTCCAGACCCGCTATCGGCCCACCGCCACCGACCAAAGCTATTCGATCGACATCTTCAACCCCGATTACGCCATCCCCGCCCCAACCCCCACGGCGGTGATCCAGAACGCGACCGAAATTCAAAAGGCATGGGGCGTCTACGCCCAGGATCCGGTCGAGATCACCGAGCAGTTCAAGGTCCGCTTTGGTGGACGATATGATGATTTCAGCCAGGACATCGACCTGCGCCTGAACGGCACCAATCCCAGAAAATCCTACACCAAATTCAGTCCAATGGCCGGAATGGTGTTCGAACCGACCAATAGCTTGTCCGTCTACGCCAGCTATGGAAAGGGATTCCGGCCAAATAGCGGCGTGGGCGCCGATGGCCAGCCTTTCGAACCGGAAATCAGCGAATCCTACGAAGTCGGCGGCAAGTTCGTGACGCCGGACGGCCGCATCACCAGCACCCTGTCATTGTACAAGATGAAGAAGACCAACGTCCTGTCCACCGATCCGGCCAATCCCGGTTTTTCCAAGCCGGTGGGCGCCGCCGACAGCAAGGGCGTGGAATTTGACCTCAACGCCAAGTTGCCGGCCGGGTTCGAACTGTTCCTGACCTATGCCTATACCGCCGCAGGATGGGCGACCAATGTCACCGATCCCAATTTCGGCCAACCGATCCTGAAGGGCGACCCGCTGATCAACATTCCCAAGCATCAGGGCAATGCGCTGCTGTTCAAGAATTTTTCGATCGGCGAGCATGAGGCGATGTTGGGCGGCGGCGTGAGCCATGTCGGCAAGCGTCTGGGGGAAACCGCGACGACCTTCTTCCTGCCCAGCTACACCATCGCGAAGATATTGGGGTCAGTGACGATCAACGACCAGATCAAGCTGTCGGCCAATGTCGATAACCTGTTCGACAAAAAATATTATGCCAGTTCCTATGCGGCGCTGTGGGTGCAGCCGGGTATGCCGCGCTCGTTCACGCTGCGGGCGACGTTTAACTTCTGATGCGCTGACATCGGAGCCGCAAGGCTCCGATCGGCCGCCGACTTTCCTCATTCCAAGGCTTGGGCCTCCCTCCAAGCCTTGAGGACGTCGGCGGCCTTGTTCTTTTTTTCGACAGCAAGAGGCGCATCATGACCCGCGCACAATGGCTCCGCACCCACCGCATTATCGGCCTGGTTATCGCGCCGTTCCTGCTGGCGCAGGCGCTGACCGGCGCGATGCTGCTGTATCGCGGTCCGGCGGCGCGGGCGATCGACCCGGTGGGCATGACGAGCCAGGCGACCGGGGCGGCCCTGTCGCCCGGTGATGCAGTGGCGCGGGCGAACCGGGTCATGCCGGGCCGCCATGTCGTCCGCCTGTTCGCGCCAGACAGCGACGGCGCGACCTGGTTCGCGCAACTCGCCAACGAGGAGGGTCGCACCGGCTATGCCTCGATCGATCCGGCCGGTGGCGCCGTGTTGCGCGCGGGCGGCCTGTTCGCCTTCCCGGTCGAGGCCGCGCTGCAAATCCATTATCGGCTGATGGCGGGCAAGGCCGGCATGGCGATGGTCGCGATCAACGCGCTGGCGCTGCTGACCATGGCGGCGAGCGGCCTCGCTTTCTGGTGGCCCAAGCGCAACATCGCCAAGGCGCTGACGATCCGCTGGTCGCTGGCCCCGCGGCAGGTGCTGCGGCAGGCGCATCGCACGGTCGGCGTGGTCGCCGCCGCTTTCCTGGTCATGCTCGCCGGAAGCGGCCTGCTGCTGATCCTGCCCGAACTGGCCGACGCCAGCGCGGCACCGAGTGCGGTCGCCGTCCCCGCGGCCGCGGTCGACCGCAGCCTGACGCTGGCGCAGAGCGCCTTTCCCGACAGCGCGCTGCGCGACCTGCGGATCGATGGCGACCGTATGATCGTCAATTTCCGCGCGCCCGAACGCAATGCGCGTGCGGTGCATCGCGTCATCGTCACCCTGTCCCGGCCCCATATCGTCGGCGCGACCCGCGCCCAGCAGAATGGCGCGCTGTGGATGACGGTGCTGCCGATCCATAGTGGCGAAGTGGCGGGGCCGGCCGGTCCGGCGCTGATCCTGTTCATCGCGCTGGCGTTGGCGGCGCTCGCCCTTTCCGGCCCCATCCTGTGGTGGCAGGCTGCCGCCCAGCGCCGCCGCCCCGTTCGAAAGACCATGTCATGACCCTGCTCTACACGTCCGATCCCGCGCGCGGCCGTATCTGGCGCGCGATTTTCGCGGAGGACGCGGCGGACATCGGCTTCGTCGATCCTTCCCAATCCTATGATCCAGCCGCGATCCGCTATCTCGCAGCCTGGGCGCCGTCGGCAGAGTTAATCGCCAGCCTGCCCAATCTGGACGTGCTTTTTTCGATCGGCGCGGGGATCGACCAGTTCGACATGGACGCGCTGCCGCCCCATGTCCGGGTCGTGCGGATGATCGAGCCGGGGATCGCGGCCGGCATGGTCGAATATGCGACGATGGCGGTGCTGGCGCTGCACCGAAACCTGATTGATTATCGCGAGGCGCAGAAAGAAGCGCGGTGGGCGCCGATCAAGCTGACACCTGCGGGCGAGCGGCGGATCGGCGTGATGGGGCTGGGCAATCTGGGCCGGGCGGTGTTGCAGACGTTGCAGCCGTTCGGTTTTGCCCTGTCGGGATGGAGCCGGTCGGCCCACGCGATCAACGGGGTCGATTGTCATGCTGGCGAAGATGGGCTGACGGCGTTTCTGCCAGGCTGCGATATCCTCATCTGCCTGCTGCCGCTGACCGACGAGACGCGCGGCATTTTGTGCCGGAATACATTGTCTCAACTGCCGCGCGGCGCGGCGATCATCAATGTCGGGCGGGGCGCGCATCTGGTGAAGCATGATCTGCTGTCGCTGCTGGATGAGGGGCATCTTTCGGGCGCTGTGCTGGATGTGACAGAGCCGGAGCCGCTGCCGGCCGGCCATCCTTTTTGGACGCATCCGCGCATAATGCTGACGCCGCATGTCGCCAGCATGACCCGCCCGGATGGCGCGGCGCGCGCGCTGATCGCCAATATCCGGCGCTTTGCCGAGGGCCGGCCGATGGACGGCGAAGTCGCGCGCGACCGGGGCTATTGAGCGTGCGACATTCCATGCCGCGCATCTGTGCGCCATATGGCTTTTCGGCTATGATCGGTCCTTGATCGCGCGCTTGAAAGGCGCACGGCAAATGATGCCGAAACCCATGCTATAAAGCCTGAAATCTGCGTCCCGACCCGATCCAATCGGGTGCATGTTCCGGCCCTGCCATGTCGTAATGCTCCTGTCACACGGCCCCACGGGCCACCTGTAGAACTCGCAAAGGACGCTCCGCCGATGCCCAATTTCCGGCCCAAATATATCAGCTTCGATTGCTATGGGACGCTGACCCGTTTCCGCATGACGGATATGGCGACCACCTTCATGGCCGATCGCATCGATGCGGAAAAACTGCCCGCTTTCTGCAAGGATTGGGGCGCGTACCGCTTCGACCAGGTGATGGGCGACTGGGAACCCTATCAGGAGATCATCCGCAATTCGTTGCGCCGGACGTGCGAGAAATGGGGCGTGGCCTATAACGAGACGGACGCCGATGCGGTCTATGCCGCCGTGCCGACATGGGGGCCGCATGATGATGTCGCCGGTGGCCTGAGCCAGATCGGCGACAAGATTCCGCTGGTCATCCTGTCCAACGCGATGAACGAGCAGATCCATCATAACGTCGCGATGCTCTGCGCGCCGTTCCACGCAGTCTATACCGCGCAAATGGCGCAGGCGTACAAGCCGCGGATGCAGGCGTTCGAATATATGTTCGATCAGCTCGGCGCGAACCCGGAGGATATGATGCACGTCTCCTCCAGCTTCCGCTACGACCAGAATACGGCGACCGATTTGCATTTCGGCTGCCGCGTGTTCGTGGGGCGTGGGCATGAGCCGTCCAACCCCTTCTATCGCGACGTCGAAATTCCCCATATCGGTTGTCTGCCCGCGGTCGTGGGCCTCTGATCCGATCATGACTGCGCCCTCCCCCCTCTCCTACTGGCTCGCCAGCGCCCCGGCCTTCACCGGCGGGGCGGAGGGCGGAGTCGAAGGCATGGCGGACGTCGCCATCATCGGCGGCGGCTTTACCGGCCTGTCGGCGGCGCTGGCGCTGGGCAAGCGCGGGGCCAGCGTCGTGCTGCTGGAGAAGGGGCGCGTCGTCGGAGAGGCTTCGGGTCGCAACGGGGGCCAGTGCAATAATGGCACGGCCCATGACTATGGCGCGCTGTCCGCCCGGTTCGGGAAGGAGATCGCCAAAGCCTATTATCGTGCCCATTGCGACGCCGTCGATACGGTCGAGCGGCTGGCGCGCGAAGAAGACATCGACTGCAACTTCACCCGCTGCGGCCGGGTGAAGCTGGCGGCGAAGCCCGCGCATTATGACAAGCTGGTGCGGGCGCATGATTTGCTGGCCGCCGAGGTGGACGAGCATGTCCGGCTGGTGCCGCCCGACCGCATCCGCGAGGAAGTGGGGTCGGACGCTTTCCACGGCGCGCTGGTCCAGACGACCAGTGCGCAGGTGCATCCGGGGCGGTTTGGCGTTGGGCTGGCGGAAGCGGCGGCGCGGGCCGGGGCGCGGATTTACGAAGGTGCCGACGTCAGTGATTTCCTGCGCGTACCGCAAGGCTGGCGCGTGACGTCTTCGCGCGGGACGGTAACGGCGAAGCAGCTACTGGTCGCCACCGGCGGCGCGCCTTCTGTTGGTCCTTTCGGCTTCTTCCGTCGGCGGATCGTGTCGGTGGGCAGTTTCATCATCGCGACACAGCCGCTGGACAACGCGCTGGTCGGCCGGCTGCTGCCGGGACGACGCAACTATGTGACCAGCAAGGCTATCGGCAATTATTTTCGGCTGGCGCCCGACAACCGCCTGATCTTCGGCGGGCGGGCGCGCTTTGCGATCAGCGATCCCCGGTCGGACGCGAAAAGCGGGCTGATCCTGGAGCAGGCGATGGGGGAGATGTTCCCGGCGCTCAAGGGCGTGGGCATCGACCATATATGGGGCGGAATGGTCGACCTGACCGCCGACCGCCTGCCCCGCGCGGGCGAGACGGACGGGCTCTATTATTCGATGGGCTATAGCGGCCATGGCGCGCAGATGGCGACCCATATGGGGCAACAGATGGCGCGCGTGATGAGCGGCGAGCCGGACGCCAATCCCTGGACCGGGCTGGATTGGCCGAGCGTACCGGGCCATTTCGGCAAGCCCTGGTTCCTGCCGCTGGTGGGCCTGTGGTACAAATGGCAGGATGTGTTGGGGTGGACGACCCCCGAACGGCATCAAAGTGTGCCAGAATGAGGTCGTTGTAGATCTCAACCGAGGAGGCCGTCCGTGGAACAGTTTATCCGAGTTGGAATGGATACGTCAAAGCATGTCTTTCAGCTGCATGGCGTGAATGCGGCCGAGGAGCCGGTATTGCGCAAGAAGCTTCGGCGCAAAGAGATGGTCGAGTTTTTCGGTAAACTGCCGCCGACGGTAGTGGCAATCGAAGCGTGCGGCGGCTCGCATCACTGGGCGCGGGAGCTGCAATCGTTGGGGCATGAGGTGAAGATGCTGCCGCCGCAATATGTGAAACCATATGTAAAGCGTGGCAAGAATGACGCCGCCGATGCCGAGGCGTTGTGCGAAGCGATGAGCCGCCCGACGATGCGCTGCGTGCCGGTGAAGACTGCCGAGCAGCAAGCGGCACTGATGTTGGTCGGTACGCGGGACCGCTTGGTTCGCAATCGCACGCAGCTGACCAATGCGATCCGTGGTTACGCGGCCGAATTGGGACTGACGGCTGCCAAAGGGATGCGGCATATCACGCCATTGCTCGACCGGATCGCGACGGATGAGACGCTGCCGGAAATGGCGCGCGATCTGTTCGCACTTCACGCCCACGAATATGCGCAGTTACAGAAGGAAATCGAAAGGGTTGAGAGCCGGCTGATGACATGGCACCGTGCTGACGAATGCAGTCGTCGCCTTGCGCAAATACCGGGCGTTGGTCCAATCGGAGCTTCGCTTTTGATGATGAAGACGCCGGCGCCTGAACTGTTTGGATCTGGCCGCGATTTTGCCGCGTGGCTTGGCCTGACACCCAGAGATCATTCGACAGCCGGGAAGACCAGACTTGGCGTCATCACCCGCGCCGGTGACGAGGCCTTGCGAAGTACCTTGATACAGGGTGCAACCGCTCTCCTCCGACAGGTGCGGATGGGGCGAAGTAAAAATGCATCTTCCTGGCTCATGGAGTTGCTCAAGCGCAAGCCGCCCAAGCTTGTCGCTGTGGCGCTGGCGAACAAGGTCGCCCGTATTGCCTGGAAAATGATGATGACAGGCGAACCCTACAAATCCCGATCTGCAGTGCCTGCACTAGGGGTCGCGGCATAGAGCTCATCGCTGCACGGGGAGTACAGCTAACGCTACCGTGCTGAGTTGGGGCTGGAACTTGCAAGAGAACGAGCAGATGGTGTGATCGATCGATCCGAAACGCGTGACACTCCGCATGAATCACTGGCCTTCACAGGTCGCGATTGTGTTTGGAACTCGCGTGGCGGAAACCATCTTGGCCCGCGGTCATGTGCGACCGCACACCGAGGCCGGACATATGATCGCAAGCGATCCGTTCAAAATATCTGTTCAGGGTTCTTGTAAGTGGGGGTCGTCCACATATGATCCATTGATGGACGCGATGTCGCCTTTTTCCCGGCGGGATTTGATCGGCGCGGGGCTTGGCCTTGGCGCCGGGCTATTGCTGCCCGACAGCGCGCTGGCGGCGAGCAGGCCGCGAGTGGGCGGGCGCATCCGTGTCGCCAGCCTGTCCAGCTCGACCGCCGACACGCTGGACCCGGCCAAGGGCGCATTGTCGACCGACTATGTGCGCCATTATATGTTCTATAGCGGGCTGACCGTGCTGGACCGGCAATTGATCGCGCGGCCGGCGCTGGCCGAACGGATGGACAGCACCGACCAAATCGCCTGGCATGTGCGGCTGCGCAAGGGCGTGACCTTCCATGATGGCGCGGACCTGACCGCCGCCGATGTCGTCTGGTCGCTGCTGCGGCACAAGGATGCGGCGACAGGCTCCAAGATGGCGCAGATCGCCGAGCAGTTTGCGCAGGTCAAGGCGACCGGGCGGCATGAGCTGACAATCCGGCTGACCGGGCCCAATGCGGATTTGCCGACCATATTGGCGCAGTCCCATTTCCTGATCCTGCGCGCCGGCACGCGCGATTTTCGCACCGCCAACGGCACCGGCCCCTATCTGTGCGCGCAGTTCCGGCCCGGCGTGCGGACGCTGGCGCGGCGCAATCCCAATTATTGGAAACCGGGCAAGCCCTATCTGGACGAGATCGAGTTGATCGGCATTCCCGACGAGGTCAGCCGGGTCAATGCGTTGCTGTCGGGTGACGTCCATCTGGTGATCGCGGTCAACCCGCGATCGACCAAGCGGATCATGGCGTCGCGTGGCCATGCGCTGCTGGAAACGCAGTCAGGGCTCTACACCAACCTCATCATGCAGCAGCGGCAGTTGCCGACCGGCAATCCGCATTTCGTCGCGGCGATGCAATATCTGATCGACCGGCCGCTGATCAAACGGGCGCTCTATCGCGGCTATGCGACGATCGCCAACGATCAGCCGATCCCGCCCTTCCACCCCTATTATCGCGCCGACCTGCCGCAGCGGTCGCTCGACCTGGACAAGGCGAAATGGCATTTGCAGCGCGCGGGCCTGACCGGCGTGCGCCTGCCCGTCTATGCCTCGCCCGCCGCGGACGGATCGGTCGACATGGCGTCGATATTGCAGGAATATGGGTCGCGCGTGGGGTTGAAGCTGGCCGTCAACCGGGTGCCAGCGGACGGCTATTGGTCGACCCACTGGATGAAGCATCCGCTGGGTTTCGGCAACACCAACCCGCGCCCGACCGCCGACCTGCTGTTCAGCCTTTTCTACAAATCCGATGCGGCGTGGAATGAGAGCGGGTGGAAGAATCCGCGCTTCGACCGGCTGTTGCTGGAGGCGCGGGGCGAGGCGGACCAGGCACGGCGCAAGCAGCTTTATGGCGAGATGCAGGGGCTGGTCCACGACCATTGCGGGGTCGGCATCCCGGTGTTCATCAGCCTGATCGATGGCTATGACCGGCGGTTGAAGGGGCTGTATCCCGTCTCGCTAGGGGGCCTGATGGGCTATCAATTCGCCGAACATGTGTGGTGGGAAGGCTGATGGCGGGCGCATCCTCCCAAAGCGGCATGAAGGCCGCGCTAAGCCTGATCGGAAAGCGGTTTGCATCGTCGTTGCTGACGCTGCTGCTGGTGTCGGTGACGATCTTCGTCATCGCGCAACTGCTGCCCGGCGACGCGGCGCAGGAAGCGCTGGGGCAGAGCGCCACAGCAGAACAGGTCGCGGCGCTACGCCATGAAATGGGCCTCGATCGCCCGGCCTATGTGCGTTACGCCAGTTGGCTGACGGGCATGGTCAGCGGCGATCCGGGCCAGTCGATGGTGGCCAATATGCCGGTGGCGGGGGTGATTGCCGAGCGCCTGCCCAACAGCCTGCTGCTGGCCGCGCTGACGGCGCTGGTGGCCGTGCCGGTGGCGCTGACGATCGGCATCGGATCGGCGATGAACCGGGGGGGAAGGATCGACCGGGCGCTCAATATCGCCACCTTGTCCATGGTGGCGGTGCCGGAATTTCTGGTGGCGACGATCGCGGTGCTGATCTTTTCGGTGAAGCTGCGCTGGCTGCCCTCCATCGCGCTGGCTTCCGAAGAGATGGGATGGGGCGACTATCTGCGCGGGGTCGCCATGCCGATCCTGACATTGAGCGTCGTCGTCATCGCGCAAATGGCGCGGATGACGCGGGCGGCGGTGATCGACCAGATGGACCGACCCTATGTCGAGATGGCGGTGCTGAAGGGCGTCGCGCCGGTGCAGGTGGTGCTGAAGCATATCATGCCCAATGCGATCGCGCCGATCGTCAACGCGATGGCATTGAGCCTGTCCTACCTGCTGGGCGGGGCGGTGATCGTGGAGACGATCTTCAACTATCCCGGCCTCGCCAGCCTGATGGTCAATGCCGTCACCAGCCGGGACATGCCGCTGTTGCAGGCCTGCGCGATGATCTTCTGCGCGGCCTATCTCCTCCTGATGCTGATCGCGGACGTGACCGCGATCCTCGCCAACCCCAGGCTGCGCGCACAATGATCGCTTCCGCTTTCAAACGGGCGAAAACCCTGCCGCTGTCGGGCAAGGTCGGCCTGACGCTGGTCCTCTTCTGGTTGGCCGTAGCGCTGTTCGGGCCGATGCTGGCGCCCTATCCGGTCGGCGCGTTCGTGGCCTATGACGTGTTCGACGGGCAATCCGCCGCCCATTGGCTGGGCAGCGACTATCTGGGCCGCGATGTGCTGAGCCGGTTGTTGTCAGGTGCACGCTATACGGTCGGTCTGGCGGCGGCCGCGGCCATGCTGGCGAGCGCGACCGGCACGGCGCTGGCGCTGACCGCGGCCGTCGGCGGCGCGAAGGTGGACGAGCCGCTGTCGCGCTTCATGGACATGTTGATCTCCATTCCGTCCAAAATCTTCTCGCTGGTGCTGGTCGCAGCCTTCGGGTCGTCGCTGCCGCTGCTGCTGCTGATCGCCGCGATCACCTATGTGCCGGGCAATTATCGCATCGCCCGCGCGCTGGCGGTCAATCTGGCGCAGATGGACTATGTGCAGGTCGCGCGCGCGCGGGGCGAAGGGCGGTTCCACATCGCCATCACGGAAATATTGCCCAACATGATCCACCCGCTGCTCGCCGACTTCGGCCTGCGCTTCGTGTTCATCGTGCTGCTGCTGTCGGGCCTGTCCTTCCTGGGGCTGGGCGTCCAGCCGCCCGACGCGGATCTGGGCTCGCTGGTGCGGGAGAATATTTCCGGGCTGGGCGAAGGGGCGCTGGCGATTTTGGCGCCGGCGGTGGCGATCGCAACTTTGACGGTGGGCGTGAACCTGCTGATCGATGCGCTGCCGGGACGGGGGAAAGGCCGATGATGGAAAAGCCCCATGTCGAGGTCAAAGGCCTGACCGTGACCGCGCGCAATGCGGCGGGCGAGCGCTTTCCGATCGTGAGCGGCATCGATTTCGCGTTGCAACGCGGCGAGGTGCTGGCGCTGATCGGCGAGAGCGGGTCGGGCAAGACGACGATCGCACTGACCCTGCTCGGCCATGCCCGGCCGGGCGCGACCATCGCGGGCGGCAGCATCCGCGTAGGTGACGCGGAGATCACGACGCTGAACCGCAGCGCGCTGGCAGAGCTGCGCGGCAATCGCATCGCCTATATCGCGCAGAGCGCCGCGTCGGCGTTCAACCCGTCGCGCACGATCATGGATCAGGTGATCGAACCGGCGATGATCCATGGACTGATGCCGCGCGCCACGGCGGAGGCGAAGGCGGTCGATCTGTTCCGCGCGCTCGCCCTGCCCTTCCCCGACACGATCGGCGCGCGCTATCCGCACCAGTTGTCGGGCGGGCAGTTGCAGCGGCTGATGGCGGCGATGGCGCTGATCACCGATCCCGAACTGGTGATATTGGACGAGCCGACCACGGCGCTGGACGTGACGACGCAGATCGAAGTGCTGCGCGCGTTCAAGGCGGTGGTGCTGGAGCGCGGGGCGACCGCCATCTATGTGTCGCACGACCTGGCCGTGGTGGCGCAGATGGCCGACCAGATCGTGGTTGAGCCAGGGTCGCATCCGCGAGGCGGGCGCGGCGGCGCAGATCCTGCACGCGCCGGCCGACGACTACACCCGCACGCTGATGGCCGCAGCGCGCCCGGCAATCCGACCGACGCCGGTCAAGGTCGCCCTGCCCGCCACTGCGCCTTTGCTGGAAATCCGCAATGTGACGGCCGGCTATGGCAGGATCGGCAAGGATGGATTGCCGCGCGTGCCCGTGCTGCGCGACATCAACCTGACGATCGAGCGCGGCGGCACATTGGGCGTGATCGGCGAAAGCGGATCAGGCAAGTCGACCATAGCCCGCGTCATCGCCGGGCTGCTGCCCCCGGCGAGCGGGCAGGTGCTGCTGGACGGCGAACCGTTGCCGCCGGGGCTGGACGGGCGCAGCCGTGAGCAGTTTCGCCGTATCCAACTGGTGTTCCGGAATGCCGACACCGCGCTCAATCCTGCGCATAGCGTGGGGCAGATATTGGCGCGACCGCTGGCCTTCTATGCCGGGTTGAAGGGCAATGCCGCGCATTTGCGAGTGCTGGAACTGCTGGACCTGATCCGCCTCCCTGCCAGCCTGATCGACCGCAATATCGGCGGGCTGTCGGGCGGGCAGAAGCAGCGCGTCAACCTGGCCCGCGCGCTGGCGGCCGACCCGCAAATCATCCTGTGCGACGAGGTGACGTCGGCGCTGGATACCGTCGTTGGCGCGGCGATTCTGGAGCTGATGGCGGAGCTGCGCCGCGAACTGGGGATCGCGACGATGTTCATCAGCCACGATATTTCGACGGTGCGGGCGATTTGCGACGATATCCTGGTCCTCTATTCGGGGACGATGGTCGAGACGGGACCGCGCACAGCCTTCGCCACCGCCCCCTTCCACCCCTATACCAACCTGCTGATCGGATCGGTCCCGGAAATGCGCACGGGCTGGCTGGAGGAAAGCCATGCCGGGGCTGCGCCCCCGCCGATCGGCGCGGCGGGCGACCATCCCGATCTTTGCCGATTCCTGCCGCGCTGCGCCGCGCGCGTGGACGGCCTGTGCAACATCACCCCGCCACCGCGCCATGGGCTGGACAAGGGATCGGCCGGGGTCAGCCGCATATTATGCCATCATGGAGATGAAAGCTTGATCGCGTCATGAGCCGGTTCGTTCGACTGGGCGAAACTGATCGCCCGCCCGTGACCCTGTATGTCGATGGCGCGCCGGTCGCAGCGCTGGAGGGCGATACGTTGATGGTCGCGCTGTTGAGCGGGGGCGGGACGTTGCGCCAGAGCGAGTTCGGGCCGGAGAAGCGGGCAGGATTCTGCCTGATGGGCGCGTGCCAGGATTGCTGGGTGTGGACCGAGAGCGGCGATCGTCTGCGCGCCTGTTCCACCTTGGCCGCATCGGGCCAGCGCGTCGTCACCAGCCAGCCGGGGGCGTCATGGCCGAACCACGTATAATCATCGTTGGCGCCGGGCCATCCGGCACGCGCGCGGCGGAAGCCTGTGTCGCGGCGGGGCTGCGGCCGATCGTGATCGACGAAGGGCGGCGCGACGGCGGGCAGATTTATCGCCGCCAGCCGGACAATTTCACCCGGCCCTATGGGAAACTCTATGGCACCGAGGCCGGACGGGCGCAGGCGCTGCACGAGACGTTCGACGGGCTGAAAGGCGCGATCGACCATCGACCCGAAACATTGGTGTGGAACATCGCCAAGGACCATATCTGGACAGCGAGTGCGACAGGTCAGGAGGCTATCCCGTTCGACGCGCTGCTGCTGTGCACCGGCGCGACCGACAGGCTGATGCCGGTCAAGGGCTGGCAATTTGCGGGGGCCTATAGTCTGGGCGGGGCGCAGGTGGCGCTCAAAAGCCAGGCGGTGTCGATCGGGCACAGGGTCGTGTTCATGGGATCGGGGCCTTTGCTCTATCTGGTCGCAAGCCAATATGTGGAGGCTGGTGCGGAGGTGGCGGCGGTGCTGGATACGTCGCCGTTCGGCGCGCGGTTGAAGGCGCTGCCGGATTTGCTGGCGATGCCCTCCGTCCTGTGGAACGGGGTGGCGCTGACGCGGACGCTGAAGCGCGCGGGCGTGATGGTGCAGCATGGCGTGACGCCGGTCGAGATCATGGGCGATGCCGAAAGCGGCGTCGGCGGTGTGCGTTTTTTTGCCGGATCAGGCCGTGAAGAAACGATCGCCTGCGATGCGGTGGCGATGGGCCATCATCTGCGGCCTGAGACGCAACTGGCCGATCTGGCGCGCTGCGCCTTCGCCTTCGACCCCGGCACGCGCCAATGGTTGCCGGAGCGCGACGGCGACGGGCGTTCGAGCGTGGCGGGCGTCTATCTGGCCGGCGACGGCGCGAAGATATTGGGCGCGCGATCGGCCGAGGCGAGCGGGCGGCTGGCGGCGCTGGCGGCGCTGGGCGATCTTGGCTTGCCGGTCGACAAGGGCGAGATGACCTCGCTACGCAGCGAGGTCGGCCAATATGCCAGGTTCGCGCGCGGGCTGGCGAAGGCCTTTCCATGGCCCGCCCGACAGGCCCCAGCCCTGCCCGACGACGCCATATTGTGCCGCTGCGAGGGCGTGACGGCGGGCGACCTGCGGGCGGTGATGCGCGAAACTGGCGCGCAGGAAGCCAATCGCGCCAAGGCGTTCAGCCGGGTCGGCATGGGGCGGTGCCAGGGACGCTATTGCGGGCTGGCCGCCGCCGAACTGATCGCAGCCGAAGCCGGCGTGCCGGTGGAACAGGTCGGTCGCCTGCGCGGACAGGCGCCGGTCAAGCCGCTACCTATCGCGATCGGAGACGGACAATGAGCGCCGCCAGCGACGTCATCATCGTGGGCGGCGGGTTGATGGGATCGTCTGCCGCGCTGTTCCTGCGGGGGCATAGCATCTCGGTCACCTTGCTGGAAACCGACCTGATCGGGCGGCAGGCGAGCGGCACCAATTTCGGCAATGTCCGGCGGCAGGGACGCGGCATCCACCAGTTGCCGCTGGCCAATCGCGCGATCGCCATCTGGCGCAAGTCGCGCGAACTGCTGGGCGCGGATGTCGAATATCTCCAGTCCGGCCATATCCGGGTCTGCTATCGCGAGCGGCCCGAACTGGTCGGGTCGATGGAGGAGTATGCGACGCAGGCGCGCGCGGAAGGGCTGGACCTGGAATTGCTGAGCGGCAACGCGCTGCGCGACAAATTTCCCTTTTTCGGGCCGGATGTTCTGGCCGGTTCCTATTCGCCCACCGACGGCCATGCCAATCCCCGGCTCGCCGCTCCTGCCTTCGCCCGCGCTGCGCGGAAACTGGGCGCGGTGATCCACGAAAACACGAAGATCGTGGATGCGCAGAAAATAGGCGAGGATTTCATCGTCACGGCGGCGGATGGACGGACGTTCCGCGCGCCGACCCTGCTGGTGACGGCAGGGGCATGGGGCAATGCGCTGTCGTCGCAATTTGGCGAGCCGGTGCCGATCGTACCGCGCGGGCCGAATATGAGCGTGACCGAGCCTGTGCCTTATGCGATCCTGCCCGCCGTCGGCGTGATGACGCCGATCGAGGAGGAAACGGTCTATTTCCGGCAGGTGGCGCGCGGCAACATCGTGCTGGGCGGCAGCACGCGGGGGCCATCCTTCCCCGACCAGTATCGCGCCTATGTCGAGCCGCAGAATACGATGAGCCAGTTGCAACAGATCCGTCGGCTAGCGCCGTCGCTGGGCAAGCTCAATATCATCCGGGTGTGGTCCGGCATCGAGGGCTATCTGCCCGACAGCCAGCCGGTGATGGGGCCGAGCGCGACGACCAGCGGCCTCTATTACGCCTTCGGCTTTTCCGGGTCGAGATTCCAGATCGGACCGGGCGTGGGTGAGACCATGGCGGAGATCATCGCGAAAGGCGGCACGGACATTCCGATGGAACCCTATCGGATCGGGCGGTTTGCGGCGGGTTGATTCATCGAGTCAGCGCCGCTCTTGTGGCGGCCACAGGCGCGCGGCGTGAAGCAGGCGCAGGATGCGCACGTCCGTATCGGTCAGGTCATAGACCAGAATATAGTTGCGATGCGCGATTAGTTCGCGCGTTCCCGGCACCCGGCCAGGCCGGCCCATGGCAGGGAGCCGGGACAGGTCGGCTGCTCTTTGCGAAAAGAGCGTGTCGAGCCTGATCGCCGCGCGCGGGCTGCGCGCTTCGACATAGTCGTAAATGGCGTCACGATCCCTGACGGCATCGGCCGTCCAGCGCAGCCTCATCGCTCGCCGTCTGATGTCCGCAGCGTGGCGGCGCGTCGTGCGGCGAAATGCGCCTCGACTTCATCGCCGGCGATGAGGTGGCCTGCCTGCGCGGATGCGCGTCCGGCGTCGACCTGACGACGGAACCAGGCGTCATGGCTTTCGGCCTGTTCCTCGCGCAGTACGACATCGCGCATGAAATCGCGCAACAATTGCGCGCCGGTGCGATCCTGCGCCTTGGCCGCGCGGGCGAAGCGGCCCTTGAGTTCCTGATCCACGCGAAAGGTGAAGGTCGCCTCATTCATGGCGGGCCGGCTCCATGTGTTGCATATGCAGTGCATTGTAACACATGGAGCCGGCCCGCCCAATATCAGAATTCGATCAGCGCGACCTTGGTCTTGAGGTTCGCCATATAGGCTTCGCGGCCGAGATCCTTGCCGATGCCCGATTGCTTGTAGCCGCCGGTGGGCAGGATGAAGTCGTTGCTGCGACCGTAGCGGTTGACCCAGATGGTGCCGGCTTCCAGCGAACGGGTGGCGCGCAGGGCGCGGCCAATGTCGCCGGTATGGACGCCGGCGGCCAGGCCATAGTCGCTGTCGTTTGCCAGCGCATAGGCGTCCTCTTCGTCCGCGAAGGTCTGGACGGTGAGGACCGGGCCGAAGATTTCGCCCTGCACGACCTCGCTCTTCTGGTCGACATTGGCGAGCAGGGTCGGCGCGAAATAGCTGCCCTCCTCCGGCGCGGCTGCACGGCCGCCGCCGGTGAGCGCTTCCGCCCCTGCCGCGACAGCGCGGCCGACGATGCCGGCCATGCGGTCGAGCTGGCCTTCGGATATGATCGGCCCCAGCGTGGTGTCGGCGGCCCAGGTTGGGCCGGGCCGGTGCGCGGCGAAGGCGGCGACGAGGCGATCGATCACCTGGTCCGCGACCTTGTCCTGCACCAGCAGGCGCGATCCGGCGACGCAGACCTGACCCGCATTGAGGGTGATGGCGCGGGCGACGATGGCTGACGCCTTGTTCAATTCTGCGTCGGCGAAGATGATCTGCGGGCTTTTGCCGCCCAGTTCCAGCGTCACCGGCTTCGGCCCGGTTTCCGCGCAGGCGGCCATGATGGCGGCGCCGGTGCGGGTGGAGCCGGTGAAGGTGACCTTCGCCACTTCGGGGCGGCGCACCAATGGATCGCCAACCGAGCGGCCGTCGCCCTGCACGATGTTGAAGATGCCCGCGGGCAGCCCCGCCTCGATCGCCAGTTCGGCGAGGCGCACGATGCTGAAGGGCGTCATTTCCGACGGCTTGAGGACGATGCTGTTGCCCGCGGCGATGGCAGGCGCGATCTTCCACGCAGCCATCACCAGCGGGAGGTTCCACGGCGCGATCGCGACGACGACGCCATAGGGTTCGGTGATGGTGAGGCCCAGCTTGTCGGGCGTGGTGGACGCGACTTCGCCGCCCACCTTGTCCGCCCATTCGGCGAAGAAGCGGATGGTTTCGGCGGTGTAGCTCAAATCCCAGGCGGTGATTTCCTTGAGCATCCGGGTGGACCCCAAGGCTTCGAGCGGGGCGAGCGTCGCGGCATCGGCTTCGATCAGGTCGGCCCAGCGACGCATCACCTTCATCCGGCCGCGCGGATCGGTCTGCGCCCAGCCGCTGCGCTTATAGGCGCGTTGCGCGTCTACGACCGCTTCGACCAGTTGATCGGCATCGGCGCTGTCGAGTTCGGCCTGTATCCGGCCGTCGGACGGTCGCCGCACGATGAGGGCCGGCCCGTGACCTGCAACCCGGCGCCCGCCGATGAAATTATGCGCATGGGGCAGGCTGATCTGATCGGGGTTGAAACCGGCCACGGCATAATCTCCTTCATGCGGACATTCCGACAAAATAGGCGCGCGTCGCGGCATTTGTTGCAATTGCACGGGAAAATGTGCGCGATAATCTTCCAAAATCAGGGCGAAGGCGGCAGCCAATGCTTGGCGCGGCCTTCTAATGTCCGGCCATTGATTCCGAACAGAGGCAGGCGGGCGTTCCTTTCCCGCCAAGGAGCAAGACGCATGGCGACAGGCATAGAGGCGATGGTGGACCTGCGGCGGATGACCGTCGAGGATCTGGCCGCCGCCCATACCCTATCGAGCGAACAGAAATGGCCGCATCGCATCGAGGATTGGGAGATGCTGTTCGGATTGGGTTTCGGTTATGTCGTCGAGCGCGATGGCCCAGAGGGTCAACGGGAAGTGATCGGCACCGCCATGGCCTGGCTCTATGGCGAGGATGCCGCGACGCTGGGCATGGTGATCGTGTCCCCGCAGGCGCAGGGCATGGGGCTGGGCCGCCGGTTGATGGAAGCGGTGCTGGGCGATCTGGGGTCGCGCACCGTGCTGCTCAACGCCACGGACGAAGGCGCGCCGCTTTATCGCAAGCTGGGGTTCGCAACCATCGGCCCGGTGTTCCAGCATCAGGGCGCCGCCTTTGCCGTGCCGATGGCCGAACTGATCCCCGACGAGCGGGTGCGCCCGCTGGGCGCCAAGGATATGGGGACATTGCATGACCTGGCGCGCCGCGCGACGGGGATGGACCGCGATGCGCTACTCGACGCGCTGGCGCCCGGCGCGCAGGGCGTGGTGCTGACGCGCAGCAATGAGCCGGTGGGCTTTGCGCTGTTCCGGCGCTTTGGCCGGGGTTATGTCGTCGGGCCGACGATCGCGCCCGACAGGGGCGGGGCTAAGGCGCTGATATCCCACTGGCTGGGGTCCAATAGCGGCATGTTCTGCCGGTTGGACATACCCGAAGAAGGCGGGCTTGGCGGCTGGCTGGACGAATTGGGCCTGCCCTGTGTCGGCCGGGTCGTGCGCATGGTGCGCGGGCCGCAACCGACGATCGATCCTTCGGTCACGACCTTCTCTCTCACCACGCAGGCGCTCGGATGACCCTTATCCTCGACAATCCCGCCCTTTTCATCGAACGCGCCTTCATCGGCGGGGCATGGGTCGGCGCGACATCCGGCGCGACCGTGCCGGTCGATAATCCCGCCACTGGCGCGATCATCGGCACGGTGCCCGATTGTGGCGAGGCCGATACACTGGCCGCCATCGCCGCGGCCGAGGCGGCTTTCCCGGCATGGAAGGCGCGGACGGCAGGCGATCGCGCGGCCGTGCTGGAGCGCTGGCACGCTTTGGTGCTGGCCAATGTCGCCGATCTGGGCCGGATCATGACCGCCGAACAGGGCAAACCGATCGCGGAGGCCGAGGGCGAGATTCGCTATGCCGCCAGCTTCATCAAATGGTTCGCGGAAGAAGGCCGCCGCGTCGATGGCGGCATCGTGCCCGCGCCGGAGGCCAATCGCCGCATATTGGTGATGAAAGAGCCGGTGGGGGTTTCGGCGGCGATTACGCCGTGGAATTTCCCCGCCGCGATGATTACCCGCAAATGCGCGCCGGCTTTGGCGGCCGGTTGCCCGGTGGTGGTCAAGCCGTCGGAGCTGACCCCCTTCACCGCGCTGGCGCTGGCGAAGCTGGCGGAGGAAGCCGGCATCCCGGCGGGTGTGTTCAATATCGTCACCGGCCTGCCGACGGCGATCGGCGGGGCGCTGACCGCCAGTCCGGTGGTGCGCAAATTGTCCTTCACCGGATCGACGCGGGTGGGGTCGCTGCTGATGCGGCAATGCGCCGACACGATCAAGCGGGTGAGCTTCGAGCTGGGCGGCAATGCCCCGTTGATCGTGTTCGACGATGCCGATGTGGACATCGCCGTCGCCAGTGCGATGGTCAGCAAATTCCGCAACGCAGGCCAGACCTGCGTATGCGCGAACCGCATATTGGTGCAGGACGGGGTCTACGACCAGTTCGCCGAGAAGCTGGCCAGGGCGGTGTCCGCGCTGAAGGTCGCGCCGGGCGACAGGACGGGCAGCACGATCGGCCCGCTGATCAACGTCGCCGCCGTCGAGAAGGTGCAGGCGCATGTCGAGGATGCGTTGTCGCATGGTGCGACTTTGTTCGCGCAGGCGGCCAATGATGCGACGGGTGCCCGGTTTGCGACGCCGGTCATCCTGACCGGGGCGACGCGGGACATGCGGCTGGCGCAAGAAGAGACGTTCGGGCCGGTCGCACCGCTGTTCCGCTTCACCCATGAGGAGGAAGGGATCGAGCTGGCCAACGCCACCAGCTATGGCCTGGCCGCCTATTTCTACACCGAAAATCTGCATCGCGCCTTCCGCGTGGCGGAACGGCTGGAGGCCGGGATGGTCGCGCTCAACAGCGGGGCGATCGCCATGGAAGTCGCGCCGTTCGGCGGGGTCAAGATGTCGGGCCTGGGCCGCGAAGGCGCTCATGCGGGGATCGAGGAATATCTGGAAACCAAGGCGTTCCACATTGCGGGGCTTAAACTTTAATCGGTCCTTCCATCCGTTCGGGCTGAGCCTGTCGAAGCCCATTTCTTGTACTCGCAGAAAAGTGAAGCCCTTTGACAGGCTCAGGGCGAACGGGAGTAGGCTATGACTAACTCACGCAACTATGCCATCTCCGTCATTCCCGGCGACGGGATCGGCGAGGAAGTCATGCCCGAAGGCATTCGCGTGCTGGAACGCGCGGCGAGCCTGTATGGCTTTTCCATCGATCAGAAATGGCAGGATTTCGCCTGCTGCGATTATTACGCCAAGCATGGCCAGATGATGCCGGACGATTGGAAGGCGCAGATCGGCAAACCCGATGCGATCTTCTTCGGCGCGGTCGGCTGGCCCGATACGGTGCCGGACCATATTTCGCTGTGGGGATCGTTGCTCCAGTTCCGGCGCGAATATGATCAATATGTCAATTTGCGCCCGGTGCGGTTGATGCCCGGCGTCCCCTGCCCTCTCGTCGGGCGCGAGCCGGGCGATATCGATTTCTGGGTCGTGCGCGAGAATACGGAAGGGGAATATAGTTCGGTCGGCGGCAAGATGTTTCCCGGCACCGACCGGGAGATCGTGATCCAGGAAACGGTGATGACCCGGCACGGCACCGACCGGGTGCTGCGCTACGCCTTCGAACTGGCCGCGACGCGGGATCGCAAGCATGTCACGTCGGCGACCAAGTCCAACGGCATCGCCATCACCATGCCCTGGTGGGACGAGCGGGTGGAGGAGATGGCGAAACACTATCCGAGCGTCACCCATGACAAATATCATATCGATATTTTGACCGCGCAGTTCGTGCTGAACCCGGATCGCTTCGACGTGGTGGTGGCGTCCAACCTGTTCGGCGACATCTTGTCCGACCTTGGCCCGGCCTGCACCGGCACGATCGGGGTGGCGCCGTCGGGCAATATCAACCCGGATCGCACCGCGCCCTCGCTGTTCGAGCCGGTCCACGGCTCCGCGCCCGACATCGCCGGCAAGGGGGTCGCCAATCCGGTCGGGCAAATCTGGTCGGCGGCGATGATGCTGGAGCATCTGGGCGAGGCGGACGCCGCCGCCGCGATCATGCGCGCAGTCGAGACGGTGCTGGCCGAGCCGGGCCTGCGCACCGGCGACCTGAAGGGCAAGGCGAATACCGAGCAGTGCGGCAGGGCTGTCGCCGACGCGCTGGCCTGACTGCTGCGAACGGACGCGGCAGAATATGCTGCGTCGGTTCCCGTTTAAAGCGGGCGAGGGTGCCTATTCGCCCCATATCGGGCTTTCGCCCTGCCGCATAAGGATAGGCTGAACTTCAGAACCACAATGGCGAGCCCCTAAGATGACGCTGCATTCCAATCGGTCCCTTCTGGACATCGACCGCGACCATCTGATCCATCCGGTCACTTCCTTCCGCGGGCATGAAGCGCATGGCGCGCTGCTGCTGAAAAGCGGCAAGGGGATGTGGTTGAAGGATGTCGAGGGCCGGGAATTGATCGACGCCTTTGCCGGCCTTTGGTGCGTCAATGTCGGCTATGGTCAGGACAGCATCGCCG
Organism: Sphingobium sp. AntQ-1; assembly: GCF_028538045.1. NCBI lineage: Bacteria > Pseudomonadati > Pseudomonadota > Alphaproteobacteria > Sphingomonadales > Sphingobiaceae > Sphingobium > Sphingobium sp. AntQ-1. Next base: position 242,266 of record NZ_CP117159.1, on the reverse strand, counting down.
AGGCAGCGGCCGAGCAGATGCGCCGCCTGCCCTACGCGACAGGCTATTTCCATTTTGGCAGCGAGCCGGCAGTGAAGCTGGCGCAGCAACTGGTGGACCTGAGCCCCGAAGGACTGGACCATGTCTATTTCACGTTGGGCGGATCGGACGCCGTGGACAGCGCGATCCGATACATCACCCATTATCACAACGCGATCGGCAAGCCGGAAAAGAAGCAGTTCATCGCGCTGGAGCGCGGCTATCACGGGTCGAGCAGCACGGGTGCAGGGTTGACCGCGCTGGCCAATTTCCATCGTGGCTTCGACCTGCCATTGCGCTGGCAGCATCATATCGCGTCGCCCTATCCCTATCGCAGCGATCTGGAGGGCGACGACGCCGCGATCATCGCGCGGTCGGTGCAGGAATTGAAGGACAAGGTGGCGCAGCTGGGCGCGGACAATGTCGCTGCCTTCTTCTGCGAGCCGATCCAGGGATCGGGCGGCGTGATCGTGCCGCCCGTCGGTTGGCTCAAAGCGATGCGCGAGACTTGCACGCAGCTCGACATCCTGTTCGTCACCGATGAAGTCATCACCGGCTTTGGCCGCACTGGCCCCATGTTCGCGTGCGAAGCCGAAGGCGTGACGCCAGACCTGATGACGTTGGCCAAGGGGCTGACCGCCGGTTACGTGCCGATGGGGGCGTTGCTGATGTCGGGCAAGGTCTATGAGGGCATTGCCAATGGCGCGGCGCCCGAAGTCGCGATCGGCCATGGCGCGACCTATTCGGGCCATCCGGTCAGCGCGGCCGTCGGGCTGGAAGTGCTGCGCCTCTATACCGATGGCGGCATATTGGCGAACGGGCAAAGGGTCGCCACGCGCTTCGACGCCGGGCTGGCTGGCCTGGCCAATCATCCCATGGTGGGCGATACGCGCGGACGGGGCCTGCTGGGCGCGATCGAGCTGGTCGCGGACAAGGGCAGCAAGGCGCGGTTCGATCCGGGCCTGAAACTGGCCGACCGCTTGTTCGCCAAAGCCTATGACAATGGCGTCATCTTCCGCGCGTTCGCCGACAATATCATCGGCCTGGCGCCCGCGCTTTGCGCAAGCGACGGCGAGATGGACGAGATATTCGCCCGCATCGCCAAGACGCTGGACGATCTGCTCGAAGAAGCGGATATTCGCGCGGCGCTGGGATAAAAAGGGGGAGCAAAGGATATGTTGGGCGGACCCAGACTGGACAGGATCGACCTCAAGATCCTGACACAGCTTCAGCAATCAGGCCGCATCACCAATGTCGAGCTGGCCGATGCGGTCGGCCTGTCCCCCAGTCCCTGCCTGACGCGAGTCAAGCGGCTTGAGAAGGCCGGTTACATCACCGGCTATGGCGCGCATATCAACCTGCACAAGCTGGGCGAATATCTGACGGTCTTTACCGAAGTGACGCTGACCGAGCATCGCGCCGGCGACTTTTCCCGGTTCGAGACACGCATCCGCAAGCTGGACGAGATTGTCGAATGTCATCTGGTCAGCGGCGGCTATGACTATCTGCTGAAATTCGTGACGCGCGGCGTGGGCCATTATCAGTCGATTATCGAAGGGATGCTGGAAAGCGATTACGGCATCGAGAAATATTTCAGCTATGTCGTGATCAAGTCGCCCTTCATCAAACATCATTATCCGATCCAGCATCTGTTCGGCGAGCAACGATAGGGCTAAGTTTCCAAGCATGACCGACATTGCCGACCTGATCGAACCGCTCGTCGCGTTCCGGCGCGACATTCACGCCCATCCCGAACTGGGTTTCTGCGAACATCGCACCGCGGGTCGCATAGCCGAGCAACTGCGCGCGCTGGGGCTGGAGGTGCATGAGGGGATCGGCCGAACCGGCGTGGTCGGGGTGCTGCGCAACGGGACGTCTTCGCGCAGCATCGGGCTGCGCGCGGACATGGACGCTTTGCCGATCCAGGAGCAGACCAGCCTGCCCTATGCCAGCACGACGCCCGGCACCTTCCATGGCTGCGGTCATGACGGGCATGTCGCGATGCTGCTGGGGGCCGCGCAGCATCTGGCGCGGAGCCGCCATTTTGACGGCACGGTCAATTTCTTCTTCCAGCCGGCCGAGGAAGGCCAGGGCGGCGCGCGGGAGATGGTCAATGAAGGGCTGTTCGAGCGTTTTCCCTGCGACCGGGTGTTCGGGCTGCACAATTGGCCCGACTTGCCGGCCGGCACGATCGCAACGCGGCCCGGCCCTATCATGGGCGCGGCCGACAAGTTCGAGATTCGCCTGGAAGGGCGCGGCGGCCATGCGGCGATACCGCAGGATACGCCGGACGCGATATTTGCTGCAGCAGCATTGGTGCAGCAATTACAGGGAATCGTGTCCCGCCGGATCGCGCCGACGGCGTCGGCCGTGCTGTCCATCACACAGATCCATGGCGGGCATACGCATAATGTGATCCCTGAACTGGTGACAGTTTCAGGCACCGTGCGCACATTCGATCCGGCCGTCCAGGATCGGATCGAGGATTCGATCCGACAGATCGTGGCGGGGGTGGCGCTGGCGGGCGAACTGACGGCGACGGTCGATTACCAGCGCTACTATCCCGCGACGATCAACGACGCGGAAGCCACGCAGGAGGCGCTGGACGCCGCAGCGACGGTGGGCGTCGCGCAACTGGCGCCCGATCCGGCCTTCACGTCGGAGGATTTCGCCTTCATGCTCCAGGCGTGCAAGGGCGCCTATATCTGGCTTGGTCAGGCGAAGGTGGAGGGGTCCGCACCGCTGCACAACCCGCATTATGATTTCAATGACGATGTGCTGGAACTGGGTATCAGGCTGCATGTCGCGCTGGCGGAGCGGCATTTGGCGTTGGGTGACTAGAGCGCTGCGTGCCCCCGCGCAGGCGGGAACATCTGTAGAAATTACAAGCTGAAGCCGAAGCCGATCACCGCCATGGTCGATTGCAGCGTATCGCCCTGAGCGCGAGCGAGGCGGCGGGTGCCGGCGAGCAGTCGTTCATGGACGACCGCCGTATAGATGTTGAGCTTGGGTGTCAGGCGGTAGCGCAGGCGCAGCGTCCCCTCCCCCTCCGTAAAGCCCGATTCCACCGCATCCACCGCCACCCCCTGCGCCGACCAGCCGACGCCGACGCGCGGTTCCAGATAGAGGCTGTCGGTGATCGGCAGTTGATAGACGATCTGCCCCTCGCCGGTCAGCCGGCCATTGTCCGACAGGAAGGCGTAGCTTTCCCAACTGAGGCGCGTGCCGACATTGCCCTGTACGCCGATGATGGCGTGGAGGTCGCGCGGATGGGGGGTGAAATCCTTGCGCACGCCCACGAGCAGCGTCGCATTGCCGATGGTGCGGCCGTAGAAAAGCCGGGCCTGCACTTCGTCGATCTGGTTGCCGAGCGCCCCGCCGCCCTGCGTCACCAGCATCAACTGGTCGGTGGCGTTGCCGAGGGAGAAAGTGCCGTCCCACAGGAAAACATCGTCGCCCTTGCCGGCGCGCAATTCGATGAGATCGAAGCCGCCGCTAAGCGCCCATGCGCCGCTATCGTCCGCCTGGGCGGCGGCCGGCGACGCCATCACCAGCGCGCTCAGGAAGGACAAGCCCAGACAGGCGGAACGCAGCATCTACCCTCATCCGTTTTGCGGTATCGGGCAGAGACTAGACGGGCGGTACGGCGCGATTGCGCGAAGCCTGTCACCGGTCGCCGCGTTGATGACAAATTATTGCCGGGATGCGGCAGCTTATGCCGACATGACTTGCATTAGAACCAGAAGCGGATGCCCATCACCAGGCTGGTGGCAGACGCCCCCTCCCCCGCCGCGCGGGCGTAACGGGCGGTGTCGCCGAGGCTGCGTTCCCAATTGACGCCGATATAGGGCGCAAATTCGCGGGCGATTTCGTAGCGCAGGCGCAGGCCCAGTTCGATGGTCGAGAGACCGGACCCGACGCCGAGTTCCGGCACGTCCTGCGCGGCGATATTCACTTCGGCGGCGGGTTGCAGGACGAGGCGCTGGGTGATGCGCTGGTCGTAGCTGCCTTCGAGCCGCAGATGAGCGTCGCCCTTGTCGGAGAGAAAGGCCTGCGCCTCCAGTTCGAACCAATAGGGGGCGAGGCCTTCGATGCCGATGGTGGCATAGGTGCGTTGGGGCTGGGGGCGGAAATCCTGGCGGACGCCCGCGACGATATTCCACCAGGGATCGATCGCGCGGCTGTAGAGCGCCTGAAGTTCGGCCTGGTGCAGGCGGCCGCCGGCTTCACCCTCCCCTTCCGACTTGATGGCAAGGCGGTCGATGTCGCCGCCGATCCAGCCTTCGCCTTCCCAGGCATAGCCATCGCCGCCCTTTTGCGCGCGATATTCGAAGCGGTCGATCATGAGCTGGGAGAAAGTCATGCCGCCATTTTCCTTCGTCATGGCGGCGCGGGCGCTGGCCATGGTGGCGGGATCGTAGAGGGCATCGGCGGCGTGATCGGTGGGGATCGGAGGCGCGACTCCTTTGGGCACCGCGTCATCGGATGCGGGCATGGCGTGGCCGGCATGGGGGTTGGACGGTTCGGCTGGCGCAGGGTCGCTATGGCCGGCGTGCGGATCGGCGGGTTCTGGGGCGGCCGGAGCCGCTTCCGGATGCGGCATCTGATGGGCGCTATGGTCCATCTGGCTATGGTCCTGCGCGACCGCGGGCGTTGCGATGCCGGCCAGCAGGGTGGCGACGATCAGGCGCTTCATGCCGCGTCCTCCGCGGGACGGACCGTGACGACGCGCATCATCCCGGCGTGCATGTGCATCAGCATGTGGCAGTGGAAGGCCCAGTCGCCCAGCGCATCGGCGGTGAGATCGAAGCTGACCTTGCCGCCGGGCAGGACGTTCACCGTATGCTTGCGCGGGTTGTGGAGCGGATCGTCGCCGGTCAGCAACTGGAAAAAATGGCCGTGGATGTGGATGGGGTGCGGCATCATCGTGTCGTTGATGAGGGTGACGCGGACCCGTTCATTGTGGCGGAAGGCAATAGGGTCAGCGCCGTCGGACAGCTTCACCCCGTCGAAGGACCACATATAGCGTTCCATGTTCGCCGTCAGGTGGATGTCGAGCGTGCGGGTGGGAGTGCGGATGTCCTGATTGGGTTCCAGCGCGCGCAGGCCCGCATAGGTGAGGACGCGATGATCGACATCCTCCAGACCCGTCGGCCGATCCGCGGTGCGATCGGCGGGCATGGCGGAGAGGGTCGCGACGCCCGGTCCCATCGGCACGTCGGGGGCGACTGACGGGTCGAGCATTTTCATGCTGTGGCCGGACATGCTGTCATTGGCGGGCTGGCTGAGGTCGATCACGCCCCCCTGCCCCATATCCATGCCGGACATGTCCATGCCCATATCCTTCATGGTCAGCAGCGGGCGTTTGCGCAGGTCCGGGACCGGCGCGACCATGCCAAGCTGCGGCGCGAGGGTGGCGCGGACCTGGCCGGAGCGGTCGATGGCTTCGGCGATCAGGCCATAGGCTTTCGCCTCGGCCGGCCGGACGATGACGTCATAGGTTTCGGCGATGCCGATCTGGAACTCGTCGGTGTCGATCGGCTGGACATGCTGGCCGTCGCACTGGACCACGGTCATCGGCAGGCCGGGCAGGCGGACGTTGAAATTGGTCATGGCCGATGCGTTGACGATGCGCAGGCGGACGCGCTCGCCGGGCGTGAACAGGCCGGTCCAGTTTTCGGGCGTACCATGGCCGTTAATGAGGAAGCTGTAGGTGGAGCCGGTGACATCGGAAATGTCGGTCGGGTCCATGCGCATCTTGCCCCAGTCCATGCGCTCCCTGAGGCTCTGGTCCTTGCCCGCGAGCAGGCCAGCAAGCGTCTGACGCTGAAAATTATGATAGCCGCCCATCTGCTTGAGGCGTTTCAGCAGCACATGCGGATGGACCGGCGACCAGTCGGACAGCACGATCACATGTTCGCGCGTCGCCTGCACCGGATCGACCCCGGCGGGGTCGATGACGATCGGGCCATAATGGCCCATCGCCTCCTGCATCCCCGAATGGCTGTGATACCAGTAGGTGCCAGACTGGCGGATGGGGAAGTCGTATGTGAAGGTTTCGCCCGGACGAATGCCGGGGAAGCTGACGCCCGGCACGCCGTCCATCTGGAAGGGGACGATCAGGCCGTGCCAGTGGATCGAGGTGTCCTCTTTCAGCCTGTTGGTGACGGCGATCTGGACGCGCTGCCCTTCCTTCAAGCGGATGAGCGGCGCAGGGACGGTGCCGTTGATCGTAATCGCATGGGCGGACCGGCCCCCGGTGCCGAAATGGCTTTCCCCCACGGTGAGCGCAATATGGTCGCCCGACAGGACGCCGGGTGCTGGGCGCAGGCCCGCCGTGCCGCTGCGCGCCCAGGCGGGGAAAGCCCCCGCGAGGCTGAGCGCCGCGGCGCTTTTGAAAAGGGTACGGCGATCAAGGGCGATGGATGTCGTCATGCCCTGTCATACGCAGACGGGGCGCTAAACCCTCACAATTTCGGTCAATTTTGCGCGGGCGCGGTAGAGGCGGGTTTCGACCGCTTTTTCGGTGATGCCCAACACCTGCGCCGCCTCCGCCTGGCTCATCTGTTCGATGGTGCGCAGAAGGAGCACGTCCTTGAGATTGGCGGGCAGACTGGCGATGGCGGCGTTGATGCGCGCGACTTCGCGATGGGAATGGGCGGCTTCCTCCGGCGTGGCGTCGGGCGCGGCGATATCGAGCGCGTCGTCGAGCGGTTTGGCGAAGGCGAAGAAGCGCCGCACCGTGCGGCGGCGCGCCCAGTCACGGCATTTGTTGAGCGCGATGCGCGCGATCCAGACGCGGAACGGGCGAGCGCCATCATAGCGGGCGAGCGCGGCGAAAGCGGCGACGAAGGTTTCCTGCGTGATGTCGAGCGCCTCATCGCCATCGCTGACATGGCCGCGAGCGAGGCGCCAGACGGCGTCGCGGTGGCGCGCCATCAACGCGCCATAGGCGGACTGATGCCCCGCCAGCGCGCGGGTAGCAAGCGTCCGGTCGTCGGGTTCGGAGTCGGCCGCACTCACCGGGCGGGCTGGGTCAGCGCCTTGACGATGGCGGCGTCGAATTGCGCCGCCTGATCGGGCCGCAGCACGCCGCGCATCGCGAAGATGTGCTGAAGCGTTTCCTTTTGCAGTTGCCCCATGACATGATGCGAGCGGTCGACCGCTTCGGCCACTTTGGGGCCATAGCCATGTTCGCCCTCGATCGCGGCGGCGAGCCGCTCATTGTCGGCGCGCATTTCCGCCTCCAGTGCTTCGCGGCGCTGGGCGAAGGCAGCCTCCAGGGCGTGAATGCGCTGTTCCTGCGCGGCGTCGAGCGTCATCCGCTGGTGCAGCAGGGCGTGGACTTCGCTTTCCACATGCGGCGTGGGTGCGAGCCAGGTGCGTGCGACCAGCACCGCCGCCAGCGCGGCGGCGAAAGCGACCAGCGCGACCAGCGCGTAGCGGCGCAGGGTCACTGGCCGAGCAGGCGCGACGGCGCATAGTCGGACATGCCGATCGGCATGGGCGCGGCTTGCGCGGGTGCGGACGGCACGATGCTGCCGGCCCAGCCGATGCCGATCGCGAGCAGCCCTGCGAGCGCCAGGCTGCGCCGCGCCGTCATCCGGTCGCGGCGTTCGGCGAGCCCGCCCATCACCGCGACGTCCATGTCCGCAAGCCGCGCATCGGTCGGCATCGCGCGCACCGTGCCCAGCAACTGATCCAGATCGGTCATCATCGTCTCCATCCTCATTCCCGCATACGCGCGGGGGACGTGCATCCCTCATGGCACGAGGCGTAAAAATTATGCGCATGGGGCGAGGGGTCCGGCAAGTCCATGCGTAAATCCCCCTGATACCCCCTGTCCCACCCATCTGTTGGAGATGCCGATATGACCCGCCTGTTCCTGACCGCCGCCGCCGCTTTCGCGCTGGCCCTGCCGGGCGTTGCGAGCGCGCACAGCAAGCTGTTGTCGTCCACCCCTGCCGCCAATGCGACCGTGGCCAAGCCGACCAAGCTGGTGCTTACTTTTTCCGAGACTTTCCTGGCGCCGATGAGCGGCGCTGAGCTGGTGATGACCGGGATGCCCGGCATGAGCGACCATCCCGCCATGCCAATCAAGGGTTTCAAGACCGCGATCGAGGGCAAGACCATGACGCTGACCTTTCCCCGCGCCCTGCCCGCCGGCAGCTATGACCTGAAATGGCATATCGTGGGCGCGGACCAACATAAGATGGAAGGCGGCTACAGCTTCAAGGTCAAGTAATGATCGAAGGGGCTTTGATCGGCGCGCGGTTTGCGCTGATGATCGACCTTGCCCTGCTCATGGGACTGCCGCTGTTCTGGTGGGTGATGGGCATGGCGGGGGACCGGCGTGTGTTAGTGGCGCTGGCGCTGGGGGGCATAGCGCTGTCCGCGCTGTGGCTGATGGCGAGCGTCGCCGCGATGACCGGCACGCCGATCACGGCCCCGGATTGGGTCAGCGCGCAGATTTTGTTGACCATGATGCCGATCGGCCCGGTGCTGACGGTGCGTGGTGGCGCGCTGTTGCTGGCGCTGGTTTTTACGGGCTTGAACCGCCCGCGACTGACGTTAGTAGCCGCTGCCGTCGCGGCGGCGACGCTGGCCTGGACCGGCCATGCGGGGGCGACCGAGGATATCGCCGGGACTGTCCATCGCGTCGCCGATATCGCCCACATCTGGGCGGCGGCGGGGTGGATCGGCGCGCTGGTGGTGTTGTGCCATGCCGTGCTGACGCTGCGGCCGACGGCGGCGGCGATACGGCGCGTGGCCACGATGCTATCGCGCTTCGCCCTGATGGGGACGCTGATCGTCGGCACGTTGCTGGTCAGTGGAGCGATCAATGGCGCGATGATCGTGGGGCTGGCGCAATTGCCGGAGCTGGCGGGGAGCCTTTATGGCTGGCTGCTGGGCGCCAAGCTGGCGCTGTTTGGGGCGATGCTGGCGCTGGCGGGACTGAACCGCTGGCGCCTGACGCCGATGCTGGAGAGCGGGACCCCGCAACGTGCGATCGCGCATCTGCGGCTGTCGCTGCTGGTGGAAACAAGCGCGGCTGTAGCCATTATCGGGCTGGTGGGCTGGCTGGGGACGCTCGATCCGATGGGGTGAATATAGAATAGCGTGTTCCCGCCTGCGCGGGAACACTGATGTTTAGCGAACGCCGCGAGGCGTTTCAGGCCGGGCGGTAGATGCAATAGACTTTCTTCACATGGACCTGGCTGTCCCAGCTGCAACTGGCGCCCTGTTCCACCAGAAAGATGTCCTCCTTGGCGAACGTGCCTTCGGTTCCGGCTGCGTCGATGAAGGTGACGCCTCCGTCGAGCAGATACATGAGTTCATAATGGCGATAGGCCATGGCGCGCCGATAATAGGGTGTCGAATCCCAGGTGCCGACCATGAGTTCGCCATCCGACGACTTGTAATCGCCATGGTTGCGGCATTGCGGCGTCGGGCCAACCAGCAGTTCGGCCAAAGGCGCACCTGAAGGTTCGAGCGGGGCGTCGGTGTCGACCGGGATGATCGCGCCGTCGCCGGCCGGACCGCCGCGGCGGCGCATGAACAGCAGGCGGGTGTCGGCTTGCGCAGACCAGGTGAAGGCCGCGCCGTCGCGCAGGAGCATGCTGGCGCCTTCGGCCAGAGCGATGCTGGCGCCGCTCTGTTCGATGCGCAACGCGCCAGATTCCACGATGATAAATTCTTCGGCGGGCAGCAGCGTTACTTCGCCCGCCCCCTGCGGCAGCGCGATGAGGCCGACGCTGATCGGCCCGTCCGCCAGCGGCAGGTCTGCGCGCGCGGTCAGGAAGGGATCGGCCGACGGCGTGGCGGGACGCGCATCGGCCGCCCAGGCGCGCAGGTCGATGAAGGAACGGGTGCGGGTTTGGGTTGCGGTGCTGGTCATGCCGACCCTCCTTGGAGAGAATGGAAGGGAGCAGGATATCCGGTGCGCGCGGCACTATGCGCCAAGAGCGCAAGGCCTGGCCGTGCGCTCTGCCGTTTGCCGCAGGTCAGGCCGCTACAACTGCCGCAGCGCGCGCGCCGGGCGGACCGACATGAGCGGGATGGCCCCGGCAAGACCGATGCCCAAAGTCAGCAGCGCGCCGCCGCCCAGCGTCGCCAGCACCACTGCCCAGTCGGGCGACCAGGTGAAGTCGAAGATGCGCACGATGACGAACCAGGCGGCGGTCGTGCCGAGCGCCAGCGCGACGAGCGCCAGCATGGATGCGAGCAGGCCATATTCAAGCGCCTGGCCGCCCAATATCTGCCAGCGGGTCGCGCCCAGCGTCTTCAGGATGACGCTGTCATAGCTGCGCGCCTGGCGCGAGGCGGCGATCGCGCCGACCAGCACGGCGATGCCCGCGAGGATCGCCACCGAGGCAGCGGCAACGATCGCGCGCGACATCTGAGTCATGATCGTGCCGACCTGATCGATGACGTCGCCGACCGCGATCACTGATATGCCGGGGAAGGCCGACAGCAGCGCGCGGGTCATGCCGCCGTCGCGGCCGGGGTCCATGGTGATGGTCGCGGTCATGCTATGGGGTGCTGCGGCCAGCGCGTTGGGCGAAAAAACCAATATATAGTTGAAGCCCATCGTGTCCCAGTTGACCTTGCGCAGCGACGCGATGCGCGCTGTGATCTCACGCCCCAATATGCTGACGGTCAGCGTGTCACCGATGCCGATATTCATGACCTTCGCCGCTTCCTCATCAAGCGAGACGAGCGGCGGGCCGGCATAGTCGCGCGGCCACCATTGACCGGCGGTCAGATCGCTGCCCTGCGGCAGGACGGCGCTGTAGGTGACGCCGCGTTCGCCGCGCAGAAACCAGGCGCCTTCGGGTAGTTCCTTGAGGTCGGCGACGCGCTGAGCGCCATAGGCGACGATCGTGCCGCGCAGCGACGGGACGATGTTAAGCTCCGCTTCGGGCGCTTGGCGCATCGCGATGGTGCGGAAGCAGCCGACCTGCGCCGAGGGGATGTCGAGGACGAACTGGTTGGGCGCTTTTTCCGGCACGACGTTGCGGATTTCGCTGTCGAGGCTGGTCTGGATACCCGCCAGCGTCACAAACAGGGTGAGCGCGAGGCCGAGCGCGACGATGAGCGCGGCGGTCTGCGCGCCGGGGCGATGGAGATTGGCGACGGCGAGGCGGAGCAGCGGACGACGCGGGCGCGGAGCGATGAGGGCGAGGCGGCGGACGGCCCAGCCGAGGCCGAGCAGCAGCAGCAGGACGGCGGCCGTCGCGCCGAGCACGGCGGCGGAGAAGAGCGGTTCGCGCGCGGTCAGCAGCGCCAAGGCGACCAGCAGCGCGCCCGCTCCGGCCATGGCGGCCAGGCTGCGCCGGTCGGTACCGCTACCGCTTTCCACCGCGCCGCGGAAGATAGCGGCGGCCGGCTGGGTGCGGGCGCGGCCGAGCGGCGGGAAGGTGAAGAGGAAGGCGATCAGCAGACCATAGGCGGCGCTGGTCAATAGCGGCAGCGGGTGGAGCCGGAAGCCGGGGCTGACCGGCAGGACGTCGCCCGCCAGCGCGACGATCAGCGGCGGCAAGAGCGCGCCGACGATCAGGCCCGTCACGATGCCGAGCAGGGCGACCGCGCCGACCTGCATCCGGTAGATGCGGCCGATGTCGGTCGCGGTCGCGCCCAGCACCTTCAAGGTGGCGATGCCGCCGCGCTTGGCCGCGAGATAGGAGGCGACGCCGTTGCTGACGCCGATGCCGGCGATGACCAGCGCGGCGAGGCCGATCAGCGACAGGAACTGCCCCATTCGATCGATGAAGCGATTGGCGCCGGGCGCGGCGCGATCCCGGTCCTTGAGGGTCCAGCCGTCGGCATCGTGCGCCTTTTCCATGTCGGCGCGCACGGTCGCGGCGTCGAAACGGGGGGCGAGGCGGATGCGATATTTGGCGGAATAGAGGCTGCCCGGCTGGATCAGGCCGGTTCGGCGCAGGCCGTCGAGCGAAACGATGGCGACCGGACCAAGAGTGAAGCCTTCGCCCAAGCGATCGGGTTCGTCGGCGATGATGGCCGCGACGGTGAATCTGGCGACGCCGTAGCGCAGCCGGTCGCCGGGGCGGACGTCGAGCCGCTCCGCCAAGGCATCGCCGATCAGGATATGGTCGGGGTCGAGCGGGCGATAAGCGCCCTGCCGCAGCGCAAGCGTGCCATAAAGCGGATAGACGGCATCGACGCCCTTCAATTCGGTCAGCACGGCAGGCGGGGCATCCCCCCTGCCCTGCCCTTCATGCTGAGCCATAGCGCGCAGGCGGATGGTTTCGCTGAGCGTGCCGAGTTGGCGAAAGGCTTCCTTGTCGCCCAGCCGCGCTTCGCGCTGGGTCATGGCGATTTCGATGTCGCCGCCCAGCAAGTTGCGGCCCCGATCGCTGAGTTCCTGCGTGATCGCGGCGGTCAGGCTGCCGATCGCGGCGAGCGTGGCGACGCCCAGGAACAGGCAGAGGAACAGCAGCCGCAGCCCGCGAAAGCCCAGATGCAGGTCGCGCCGGGCGATGCGCCAGCTTGCGCCCCAACCGATGGCGTTCATGCGGCGCGGTCCGAGACGACGAGGCCGTCGCGCATTTCCACGATCCGGCCGCAGCGTTCGGCCAGTGCCGGATCATGAGTGATGATGACCAGGGTCGCGCCCGCCGCCCGCCGCCGTTCGAACAACAGGTCCATGATGGTGGCGCCGGTCGTGACGTCGAGATTGCCGGTCGGTTCGTCGGCGAAGATCAGGGTGGGGCGCGGCGCGACGGCGCGGGCGATGGCGACGCGCTGCTGCTCGCCGCCCGATAATTGGGCGGGATAATGGTCGAGCCGATGGCCCAGGCCCACGGCGCGCAGTTCGTCGGCCGCGCGATCGAAGGCATCGGCATGGCCCGCCAGTTCGAGCGGCACGGCGACATTTTCATGCGCGGTCATGGTGGGGAGCAGGTGGAAGCTTTGCAAAATAATGCCGATGCGGCCACGCCGGGCGCGGGCCAAAGCGTCCTCGTCCAGCGCGCCGAAATCGACGCCGCCCACGCTGACGCTGCCGCCGCTGGCGCGCTCCAGGCCCGACAGCACCGCCATCAGCGAACTTTTGCCCGATCCAGATGCGCCCAGGATGGCCAGACTTTCGCCGCGCAATATGGTGAGGTCGACGCCCTTGAGGATCGCCACCGGCGCGTCGCGCGTTCCCAGCGAAAGGGTGACATCCTGCGCGCGGATCGCGATAGTGGTGGGATCGATGGGCAAATGCATGGAAAAGGAGCGCTCCTTGGCGGGCAGGTGGATGCAATATGGGGCGTTGGCGCTGATTGTCCAACTGGCGGTGGCTTGTTCGGATAAAGCAGCGGCGCCAGCGCCGGTCGGGCATGAGCAGCAGGCCGTTGACGCGGCGATAGTGGCGACGCCGGCAGCCGACGAGCGGCTTGTGGTGGCGTTCGGCGACAGCCTTTATGCCGGCTATAATCTGGACCAGAACAAGGGGCTGGCCCCGGTGCTGGAAGCGGCGCTCAAGGCGCGCGGCGTGAAGGCGCGGGTGGTCAATGCCGGGGTATCGGGCGATACGACTGCTGCGGGGCTGGCGAGATTGACGTTTACACTGGACGGATTACCGCGCAAGCCCGACCTGATGCTGGTGGGGCTGGGCGGCAACGATATGCTGCGCGGGCTTGCTCCCGCCGAGACGCGGACCAATCTGAACGCGATCCTGGCGGAACTGAAGAAGCGCGGCATCCCGGTGCTGCTGACGGGCATGATGGCGTCGCCCAATATGGGGCCGGACTATGCCGCAGCATTCAACCCCATTTTCCCCGATCTGGCGCGCACATATGATGCGACGCTTTATCCCTTCATGCTGGACGGGGTGATCGGCGACCGGGCGCTGCAACTGCCCGACGGCATCCACCCCAATGACAAGGGCGTGACCGTCATCGTCGGCAAGCTGGCGCCGGTGGTTGCCGAGGCATTGCCATCTTGACGGCGCGGATCCGGGTCGGCCTGATCGGCTATGGCATGGCGGGGCGCGTCTTTCATGCGCCGCTGATCCGCGCCGCGCCGGGACTGGAACTGGCGGCGATCGTCACCAGCCGGGCCGAGGCGGTCGACGCGCTCGACCCGGCGATCCCCTGCGTGGCGCTCACCGCCGATCTCCTGGCCGACCCGGCCATACAAGCGGTGGTGGTTGCGACACCGAGTGCGACACATGCAGCGATTGCGGCGGATGCGCTGCGGGCGGGCAAGCATGTGGTGGTGGACAAGCCCTTCGCCCTGTCGCTGGACGAGGCAAAGGCGCTGGCAGCGCTGGCCCGGAACAGCGGACGGCGATTGGCGGTGTTCCACAATCGCCGGTTCGACAGCGATTTTCTCAGCATCCGGGCCGCGATAGAGGAAGGCGCAATCGGTCAGGTGACGCATTTCGAGTCGCATTTCGACCGGTTTCGGCCGGAAGTGCGCGACCGCTGGCGCGAAGACGGGTCGGCCGGATCGGGCGTGTGGTTCGACCTGGGGCCGCATCTGGTCGATCAGGCGCTGGCGCTGTTCGGGCGGCCGCTGGCGGTGAGCGCCGATATCGTCGCGCTGCGCCCCGGATCGGGCGCGGACGATTGGGCGCATGTGGTGCTGCGCTATGAAAGGATGCGCGTCGTGTTGCACGCTAGCCTGAATGCGCCGGATGATGGCGGCGGCGGGAGTCCGCGCTTCGCCGTGCATGGTGATAAAGGATCGCTGATCAAACGGCGAATTGATCCGCAGGAGGCGCAGTTGATCGGCGGGATGCGGCCGGGCGATGCCGGGTGGGGCGTCGATTCCGATCCGGTCGCAGTATATGACGGCGCTGGCGGGATGACGTTGCGTCCGGCGACGAGGGGATGCCAGGAACAATTTTATCGGCAGATGGCCGATACATGGACACGCGGCAGCGTCGCGCCGATTTTGCTGGACGAAGCGGTGGCGGTGCAGGAAGTCATCGAGGCGGCGCTACTGTCGGCGCGCAAGGACCGGGTCGTGGCGATGCCGCTGCCTTGAACGATGGGAGAAAGAAATGGCTTTGCCTTTGCGCGCCTTGCTGTTGGCCGCTGCCCTGACCGCGCCCGTCGCCAGCGCGCGGTCGGACACGGCGCCGGTCATCACCATCGCGGACGGCGCGCTGCGCGGGGTCAATGAAGAGGACGTCGTCGCCTTCAAGGGCATTCCCTTCGCCGCGCCGCCGGTGGGCGATCTGCGGTGGCGCGCGCCGCAGCCAGTGACGCCCTGGCAAGGCGTGCGCGACGCCAGCCTGTACGGCCATGACTGTATGCAACTCCCCTTCCCCAGCGATGCCGCGCCGCTCGGCACGCCGCCGGCGGAGGATTGTCTTTATATGAATGTATGGAAACCGCAGCGGCGGATAGCCAAGCTGCCTGTGATGGTGTGGATCTATGGCGGCGGCTTCGTCAATGGCGGTTCGTCGCCGCCGACCTATGCGGGGGTGGCGCTGGCGCGGCAGGGCATCATGGTGGTCAGCTTCAATTATCGGCTGGGGCGCTTTGGCACTTTTGCGCATCCCGCACTGACCAAAGCGGATGCGGACGAGGGGCGGCTGGCCAATTATGGCTATATGGACCAGATCGCGGCGCTGCGCTGGGTGCAGGACAATATCGCGGCATTCGGCGGCGACCCGACCAACGTCACCATCATCGGCGAAAGCGCGGGCGGCATGTCGATCCATGCGTTGCTGACCTCGCCAATGGCTCAGGGGCTGTTCCACAAAGCGGTGATCCAGTCCGGCGGACCGATGCCGATGGGCGACGCTACGCTGGCGGCCGCCGAGGCGATCGGCGCGGCGTTCGGGCGAAAGAAGGGGATAGCGCCAGACGATCCCCAGGCGCTGGCGCAATTGCGGGCGTTGCCCGCTGACGCCGTGGTCGATGGGCTGAACCTGGCCGCGCTGTTTGCGAGCGGCCCGCGCACCCATAGCAGCCCGATCGCCGACGGCCGCGTCGCGGTGGGCAGTCTGGACGCCTATCGGGCGGGACGTTTCGCCAAGGCGCCGGTGATGATCGGCGCGACGAGCGACGATATTGGCGGGCCGGCCGGGCCGATGGTGACAGGCGCCCGCACGATGGCGCAGCTATTCGCGCGGGCGCGCGTGCCGACCTATCATTATCGCTTTTCCTATGTCGCACAGGCGCTGCGGAACGGGGAGACGAAGGGCGCGGGTCATGCCAGCGAAATCCCCTATTTCTTCGATACGGTCGCAGTGAAATATGGCGCCGCGACGACGGCCACGGATCGCGCGATCGCCCGGATCAGCAGCCGCTATCTGGTCAATTTCGTTCAGAAGGGCGATCCTAATGGCGGCGAGCTGCCAGGCTGGCGACGCTATGATCCCGCATCGCCAGAGATTATGGATATCGGTGTGGAGGACAGCGCCAAGGCGGTCCCCGATCGTTGAGATCGGCGCCATGATGCGACGTGCTATCACAACTGATCGATCGTGCTTTCGGAATCATCGTAGCGTGTTATCGCACGGTCATGAACGTGGGATCGGATTTTGGGCTTCATTGGCGACTCGCGTTATTTTGCGGGTTTTAAACCGGATTTTGATCGGTTAACCCCTCTAATCCCTCAATAAAATCCCTAAAGCCGCTTGGCCCCGCAGGCTATGCCGCGGTTAAAGGTTGAAGGGCTATCAACCAGGTCCAATCCCTTCCCGCTGTGCTTCACCTTCCGGTTGTCTTTTGACGCACCGCAGCAGATGAGGGACGCCTTCGTAGCGGCACTTATCCATCGGTTTGACTTTCGTTCGATATTGAGCGCATAAAATACCAACCAGTTTATCGTCATGATTCGGTTATGAGGGGCGCTATGTCGTTTACCGTCAACACGCTGCGCAACGTCACGACAGCATGTCAGCAAATGCGCGATCATATCAAGACGATCGTGTTCCGTCCCGACGCGCACAAGACGCTCGACATCACATTCGGCCCGACCATCGCGGCCGAATTGATCGGACGCACGCCGGAGGCTTTGGCCAAGGCGGAATCCAAGGGGCGCCTGCCCCAGCCCAAGCAACTGCCCAATGGCCGTCGCTATTATACGCTGGAAGATCTGACCCAGATTCGCGAAGCGTTGGGCATCCATGTCGGCAAGCAACCGGACGAGGATGCGGTCGTGCTGGCGGTGCAGAATTTCAAGGGCGGCGTCGGAAAAAGCACGATCACCAAGCATCTGGCCGATTATCTGGCGCTGCATGGCTATCGCGTGCTGGTGATCGATTGCGATCCGCAGGCGTCGACCACCACTATGTTCGACATCCAGCCCGAAACGCTGATCGACGACGACCAGACGCTTGGCGCGTTCCTGTCCCCGCGCAGCACCTTCAGCAATTTTGCCGAAACCATTCGTGACACGCCCTGGCCGACGATCAAGATCGTGCCGTCGAGCCTGGGTCTGCAAGACGCGGAATGGGATTTGACCTCTACCCTGCGCGAAGGCGGGCAGGCAGTGCGCGAAAGTTTGCAAGCGCTGCGTATCGGCATCGCCAGCGTGACCAAGGATTTCGACGTCATCCTGCTCGACCCGCCGCCAGCCATGGGTTTCCTGGGGCTCAACGTGATGGCCGCGGCGACGGGATTGCTGATCCCGGTGCCGGCGCGCCAACTGGATTATCTGTCGACCATCCATTTCATGGACACGATCGCGGACAATATCGAGATTCTCGAACAAAATGGCACGCCGGTCAATTATGGCTTCATCCGCGTCGTATGTTCGACCTTCTCGCCCAACAAGCCGGGCGAGAATGACATGTGGCGGATCATGCAGGCGACCTATGCCGGGCTGTTGCTGGGGCAACCCATATTGGCGTCCGAAGAAATCAAGAACGCAACGCAGGCGTTTCGATCCATCTATGAATCCAAGCCGTCGGCATCGCACCAAACCTATACGCGATGCCGCGACAATCTGGACGCGGTGTTCGGGGAAGTCGAGCAGCAGATCCGCCAACAATGGCCATCGACCAGCCTGACCGGCGTCGATGCTGGCGTGAGCGTGGCGGCATGAGCCGGCGGTCACTGATCAGCGAGGCGCTGGCCGCCGTCGCTAATGAACCGGCGCCTATCGCGCCCACAGAAGCGGAAGCGACGGCCACAGCCGGGCGCGTCAATTTCACCAATAAGCGCCTGGAAGCTTTTGGCGAAGCCGCGCGAATCGTGAAGCGACCGACCATCCGGTTAAAGCCGGCGGAATGTTCGATCTGGCCAGGCAATGCGCGCGACTATACGTTGCTGGACGAACATCGGCTGCGCAGCCTGATCGATTCGGTGTTGGCGGAAGGCGGCAATCGTATTCCCGCGGTGGTGCGGCGCACGCCCAATGGCCCCCTGCCCTATGAACTGGTGACAGGGACGCGGCGGCACTGGGCGATCAGCTGGCTCAACAGCAATCATTATCCCGACATTGACCTGATCGCAATCATCGAAGATCTAGACGATGAGGCGGCGTTCCGGCTGGCCGACATCGAGAATCGCGAGCGGGAGGATATTTCCGACCTAGAGCGGGGCGTCAATTATAAGGCGGCGGTCGATCGCTTCTATGGCGGCGTTCAGTTGCGGATGGCCGAGCGGTTGAAAATCTCCAAATCGCAATTGTCGCGCTATATCGCCCTGACCGAGATCCCCCCCTTCCTAGTCAGCGCCTTCCATTCACCGATGGATTTGCAAGCCAAATATGGCGAGCGGCTTCTGCCCTTACTGCGTGATCCGGCCAGCCGGACGAAGCTGGAGGCGGCGGCCGACCAGATCGCGTCGGAGCAGAGTTTCCGCCGGTCGGGCGACGAGCAGCCCATCGCGGGCGCCGAGGTGATGGGCCGATTGCTCAAGGCCGTCACCGTCAAGGGGCGCGTGCAGAAGGCGGCGATCGCGGTTGGCGATGGCAAAGCGATCGGCGAGGTGGTGAAAGACCAGCAGAAGATATTGATGCTGTCGCTTACACCGTCCGACCTGTCGACCGATGCGATATTGGAGGCATTGCGGCCGGTGATCGATGCAGCGCGAATTCGGAGCGCGAGACGACGTTGACAGGCGATCATGCGGGGATGAAAAGCTGAAAATAGCGGAATAACCCTTATATTTCAGTTTGTTATGCAAATTTCCCCTTGGGGGGACAGCGGGAACGGGATGATGCAGTGGGGAATGAAGGCGAACTTAAGACGGCGCTGAAGGAGCGCAAGGTCCAGTTCGAAATGTTCTTCACCCTGCCCGATTTCAGCGACATTTCGCTGCGCGACTACCAAGAGACGATGCAGCGCCCTTTTTTCAGCCTTTCAAAACGCAAGCGGGTGAAGCCCATTGAATATATCAGTCCCGACAGGTCGGTGACGGTCCATGTCTCCGCCAATCCGACATATGGCATGGCGACCATCTGGGATGCGGACATCATGATCTATCTGGCGTCGCACTTGAACGAACTGCGCGAGCGCGGGCTAAACGACCTGACTCCGGTCATTCGGCTCCAGCCTGGCGACCTGCTCAAGCGGATCTGCTGGGGCACCAGCGGCCGGGCCTATGAACGGTTGGTAAGCGCGCTCGACCGGTTACAGGCGACAACGATCAAGACCAACATTCGCGCCAGCGCCAAGAGCCGGGAGACAACCTTCTCCTGGATCGACAGCTATACGCATTTGGTGGACGAGAGGACGCAGCGATCTCTGGGCATGGAAATCACCCTGTCCAAATGGTTCTTCGACGGCGTGATGGACAAGCGCAATGTGCTCGCCATATCGCCGCTCTATTTCGAGATCACCAGCGGGCTGGGCAAATGGCTTTACCGCGCGTCGCGCAAACATGCTGGCGGCAATGGCGCGGACGGCTTCGTCATCGGATTCGAAACGCTGCATCAGAAAAGCGGCAGCGAAAGCAACTATCCAGTGTTCAAGCGCAAACTGCTCGACCTGGCCCGCACCAACGAGTTGCCGGACATCAGTCTGGAAGTCGTCAATCCCGATAGTCCAAAGCCCAAGATGCGCATGGTGATGCGCCGCCATATGGCCGAACGGGTCCGTGCCGGGCGCGCCGCCCCCCTCCCCTCCCCCACCGCTCAGGCGGCTCCCGATGACATCGACGCAATGATCGATCCGCGCCAGGCGATGAAGCTGATCGCGCAGGCAGCGGGCGGATTGCGCAGTCCGGGTGCGGACAAGAGCAAGGCGCGTCGTGCGCCGGTGGTCAGTGGCCGCGCCCGCGAGATGTTGGATGCCGACATTCATGCCGCAATTCGCAGCGATTTTCCGGGCTGGGATTATGATGAGTTGATGCGCCGATTCGACGCTTTCCTCGGCGCAAACCCGCATGAGCTGCCGCGTAACTATTCGAAGCGCTTTTATGGCTTCGTGAAGGAACACCACCGCCGCAACAAATATCGGCTGCGTCCCTGACAGCTATCGATCGACGTGTTTTCAGAATCGCGTGTTTCGGATGAAGTATCGCGCGACTTGGCTTTGATTCGCTTGTCGGACCGTGCGAAACGGACATTAATAATAGCGGGAAAAGCGTGCGTCTGACCGTTTTGCTGATGCGCGACAGATCGTGATGGCGATAAAATGATGTTGCGATTGCCCCTGTGGCCGTGATTCTGAAAACACGATGATCGCGTGAAAAGCCATCGCGCGCGCCCTACCCCTATCGACCCTTCTGCCTTGTATCGCCATTTCAGTGCCGAGCCCGAAAGGCAGACGGGCATCTCACGTTAGAGGATGTTGAGGGCGAGCTTAGACGTGTTTTTGGATCTGGTGGACGACATAGATTGGCGATCTGCATCGGCACGGAGTTGCCCAGATGGATGCTAGCCAGCCTGTATGGGCCACATGCAATCGACGTCGTCCTTGCTTTGACGCAGGTCGCCGGGAGAGGTCGGAGCGCTCGAACAAAAAAAATTTCGACCGGCGCAGAGAACAAAAGCTGAAAATGCGAATAGAGGCCGCAGGAGCCGCCCTCAGCGGCCTTCTGGCGAGGACTATTTTCTAGGCTTCGGACCAAAAATCGGTGATTTGAGGATCAATAAGCGGATCTGGCGCGGTAGAGGCGTGCGGCGCGTGGCTCACCGGAATGATATAACTGCGATAACTGCTTTGCCCCGATCGTTCTAGCAGGAGTCCGGCGTCGGTTGCGATGCCCAGCAATTTGATCGCCCCGGCAGAAGTCAGGTTCAATTGATCGGCGACGAGCCGACTGGTGATAAACGGTCGCGACATTGCCATCATCAATACATCCTTCAGACGGCCGGGCCGACGACGCGATGCGATATGGGCTGCGGCGCGCTCCGCATAGGCACGCAGACGAACTTCCTGATCCAGATGATCGCAGGCGCCCAAGGCGATGGCCCGAAGCCATAGACGATCGAACTGGGCCGGGTCGGCGATCTTCCACGCGGCGCCGCTGGCCCGAAAGCCCAGGGAGACAAGACCACCGAATGATGCATCCCATCGACCCGGACCGTGGCGATCGCCGATGAGGAAGCTGGCCACCGCATCGCCCCGTCCGATCGGCGCGCGACGCCTCCATGCCAGGGCAAGGCGCGCGCCATGGAGCAGGGGAGGGGAGGGGGGCAGGGTCGCCGCTTCCGCCTGCCATTGCGCGACCCGCTGTCGGACGTCTGCGAGCGGGAGGCCGGGGGTTGCCCACGGGCCAGCAGGGGCGGGGGCGTCATGCACGCCCAGCCAATCGAGAAGGCCGATGCTGTCCGCACGCAGCGTACCAAGCGTTACCGGCGCTCCGACGGCTTGCCGCCAATGGGTGAGGTCGTAGGCGGCTCCACCAACGCTGCCGCGGCCATTGACCGTGAACGCGCTCGCCTCAACCGATGTCGTATCGAGCCATGCCAAGGCCTGGCGTTCGGTGATGAAGCATCGTATCTTCCAAGGGCGACGCACCGGGCTAAGCCGTCGCCGCTCCTCGATCCGTGCGAGCGCCGCCTGCGCTTCGGCGTAGAGAGAGAGTAGGGTGACATCGTCCATGGTCCCTTGGTCGCAATCATCCCTACACGACAACCTTCCCATGGATATCATATCCTAGAATATATAAGCTAATATCAATGATATAATATGATATATTAAACGATATGGCCATTTAAGCTAGTTTGATCCTATACGCTCTCCGCCCGAACGCCAATCCTTCATCTTTTCGACCGATTGGCGTCCACACGCTAGAGAGGACTGTCGGCGATCTGGCGGGCTGGTTCGGTGGTTTCCTGCCCGTCACCGCCTTCGCCATGGTCGCGGCGACCGGGGATATTTATTACGGCCTCTGGTATCCGGTCGTCATCGCGGCGGCGACGGCGGTCATCGGACTGTTGTTCCTGCCGGAAACCTTCCGCCGCAATATTGACGACCGAGACGGCGAGTTGGACAATTGAAATGACAAGAGCGGCGCCCACCAGCGCCGCTCTTGTCATTATATATCAATTACTTATGCTTCTTCCGGCCAGTAGAGGCGCATCGGGTTGTCGATCAGCAATTTGCGCTGGAGTTCGGCGGTGGGCGCGATGCGGGGAATCATATCGACCAGATGGCCGTCATCTGGAATATCGTCCTGCATATTGGGGTGCGGCCAGTCGGTGCCCCACAGCACGCGGTCCTGATAGTCGGCGACCAGCGGTGCGACCGCGTCGGCGAAGGCGTTCCAGGGATCGCCAGTAGGATCGAGCCGGTCGGGGCAGGTAGCCTTGAACCAGATGTCGTCGCGGCTCTCCAGAAAGGCGCGGAAGGCCTTCATGTCGACGCCGTCCGGTCCCTGGGTCACATCGGGGCGGCCCATATGGTCGATCACCAGCGGGACCGGGATGGCGTCCATGAACGGGCGCAGTTCTTCGAGGATGTCGGCTTCGAAATAGATCACCACATGCCAGCCGGCGGGCAGGCGTTTGGCGACGTCGAGGAATTTGTCCTTGGGGGCGTCGTCCACCAGACGCTTGAGGAAATTGAAGCGGATGCCGCGGATGCCGCCATCATGGAGGGCGGCGAGATCGGCATCGGAAATGGCCGGATCGACCACGGCGACGCCGCGCGCCTTACCGTTCGCCTTTGCGATGGCGTTCAGGGTCGCGCTATTGTCGGTGCCGTGGCAGCTCGCCTGGACGATGACATTGCGGGCGAAGCCCAGATGGTCGCGTAATGCGAACAACATGTCCGGGCCGGCATCTTCGGGCAGATATTTCGCCTTCGCGCTGAAGGGGAAGTCTGCCATCGGGCCGAAGACATGGCAATGGGCGTCGATCGCGCCGGCGGGGGGCGTATAGAGCGGCCTGGAGGGCGCGCCATGCCATGAGGTGATGCGGGTCATTGGTTCCAACTCCGTTCGGCCCTTTGACAGGCTCAGGGCGATAGGCCCTAGTTTCTGGTTTAAGAAAAGACGACGCCGTCCATCAATTTACGCGCGGTGCGGAGCATGGCGGCGCTGGTGACGGCGCCGCTGTCGTCCAGTTCCATGACGCAGGTCGTTTCGCCCGTCGGATGTTCGACCGAGAGCGTCTTGCGATCGCCGCCGGGAATGGAAGCGACCTCGGCCGCGGGCGATCCTTCGACCAGGCAGGCGGTAGCGACGCTGACCGCGCCAAGCACGCCGATGGAAGCATGGGCGCGATGCGGGATGAAACTGCGCACCGTGACTGCGCCGCCGTTGCGGGGCGGGGCGACCAGCATCATCTTGGGCACCGACTTGTCGGTTACGTCGCCCAGGTTCATGCGTTCGCCGACGGCAAGGCGGATTTTTTCGATACGGGCTTTCAGCGCCGTATCATTGTCCAGCGTGTCACGGTCTTCATAGCCGGTGATGCCGACGTCCTGCGCCTTCATCACCACGCAGGGCATCCCGTTGTCGATCAGGGTGACGCGCACGCCCTCCACTTCGTCGAAGGCGTTGCCGGTGGGAAGAAGGGCGCCGCAAGAGGAGCCGGCGGTGTCGCGAAACTCCAGCGGGATGGGGGCGGCGCTGCCGGGGACGCCGTCGATCTTGGCGTCGCCGTCATAGCGGACTTTGCCGCCGGGTGTTTGCACCGTGCCGATGGCGATCTGGCCGGTATTTTCCATGAAGATGGCGACGCGGGTTTCGTCCTGTTGCGCAGCGACGAGGCCCCGTTCGATCGCGAAGGGGCCGATGCCGGCGAGAATGTTGCCGCAATTCTGCGCGTCGCTGACCACCGCCTTGTCGACGAAGACCTGAAGGAAGAGATAATCGACATCGACGCCGTCGCGCTGTGACTTTTTCACGACCGCGACCTTGCTGGTCAGCGGATCGGCGCCGCCCATGCCGTCGATCTGGCGCGGGTCGGGGGAACCCATGACGCGCAACAGGAAGGCGTCGCGGGCGGCGGTGTCGGCGGGCAGGTCCTGGGCGAGGAAATAGCCGCCCTTGGACGTGCCGCCGCGCATCCACAGGACGGGGGATTGGCTATGTGCTGTCATCTACAGCTCCGTTCGGTTCGAGCTTGTCGAGAACCCTGCGCGATGGTTCTCGACAAGCTCGAACCGAACGGAGAGGGGGACGCGACAGGGGGCAGGCGGTCAGATATATTTCAGGCCCATCTCTTCCAGGCGCGGGCGCATATTATAGATGTCGAGGCCGAGTTCGCCGGCGGCGAGGCGGACGCGCTTGGCTTCTTCGGCGGCTTCGCGGGCCTGCGCCTTTTCGAGGACCGCAGCGGCGTCGGCGCGTGGTACGATGCACACGCCGTCATCGTCGGCGATCACCACGTCGCCCGGATTGACCAGCGCATTGGCGCAGATGACGGGGACGTTGACCGATCCGATCGTGTTCTTGACCGTGCCCTGGGCATGGACCGCCTTCGACCAGACCGGGAAGTTCATCTGAGTGAGGTCGCGCACGTCGCGCACGCCCGCGTCGATGATGAGACCGCGGCAGCCGCGCGCCTGGGCCGAGGTGGCGAGCAGGTCGCCGAAATAACCGTCGGTGCAGGGGCTGGTGGGAGCGAGGAGGAGGACGTCGCCTTCCTTCAACTGCTCGATCGCGACATGGACCATCCAATTGTCGCCGGGCGCGGCGGAGATGGTGACGGCGTTGCCGGCGATGCGCGCGCCGGTGTAGATCGGACGCATGTACGAGGCGAGCAGGCCGGTGCGGCCCTGCGCTTCATGGACGGTGGCGACGCCGCATTTGGCGAGGCCGTCGACGACGCTAAGGTCCGCCCGTTCGATATTCTGGACGACGATGCCGGACATGCTGACCTTCTCCTTATTCATGACGGCGCACGGACCAAGCGGATGGTTGGGCGGCGCGGGACAGGATGGTGGCTGGACCCGTTCGGGGGAAAGGGCAAAAAGGAAATCTGGCCAAGCCATTAGTTTTCACTAAATATGGCAATGTGGACTGGACCGACATCAACCTTCGTCACCTGCGCGCAACCGTGGAAATCGCGGATCGCGGAACCATGAATGCGGCCGCCGCGGCGGTAAACCTGACCCAGCCGGCGATAACCCAGGCGCTGGCCCGATTCGAAGCCATGCTGGACGTGCCCTTGTTCGACCGCCGCCATGACGGGATGACGGTGACCGATGCGGGCGCGCTGCTGGTGCCGCGTTTCCACGCCGCGCTGGACCATATCGCCAGCCCGCATGTGACGATGGCGCGGTTCCGCGCGCTGATCGCGCTGGCGGATGCGGGCAGTTACCCTGCGGCGAGTGCCGCGACCGGCCTGTCGATCCCTTCGCTGCATCGCGCGGTCAACGACCTTAGCCTGTCGCTGCGGCGGCCGCTGGTGCGGCGGCGCGGCAAGGTGGTGATGCTGACCGATGCCGGTGTGCGGATGGCGCGCGCCTTTCGCCTGGCGCGGGTCGAGTTGATGGCGGCGCTGGCCGAACTGGCGGCGCTCAAGGGGCATGAGACGCGCAGCATCGCCATTGGCGCGATGCCGCTGTCTCGCGCGCGGGTGCTGCCCGCCGCCGTGTCGCGCTTCCTGCGGCGGCGGCCGGGCGTGCGCATCACCATATTGGAAGGGTCGCGCGCCGAACTGATCGAGCCGTTGCGCAACGGCGCGATCGACATGATGGTGGGGGCGTTGCGCCTGCCGCTGCTGGAGGCGGATTTCGAGCAGGCGGCGCTGTTCGAAGACCGGCCGGTGGTGATCGCGCGGGCAGGTCATCCGCTGGCCGGGACACAGCCCGCCATGAGCGATCTGGCGCGCTATCCCTGGATCATCGCCGCGCCGGGCGCGCCGCTGCGCGAAAGCTGGGAGGCGTTATTCAGCGAACATGGCATCGCTTTGCCGGTCGTGCCGATCGAATCGGGATCGGTCATGACCATCCGGCAATTGCTGATCGACAATGATTTCCTGACCCTGTTGTCACCCGATCAGGTGACGGTGGAGCTGGAGGCGGGGTGGCTGTGCCGGATCGACACGCCGGTATCGCCCGCCAGCCGATCTATCGGCGTGACAACGCGGGCCTCCTGGCGCCCGACCACGGTGCAGGGCGAATTCATGGCCGATCTGGAGGCGGTGTCGCAGGGGTGACGCAGCGGAGAATATGCGCTGCCCTGTGCGCCGTCCGTGCGGGCATTGTCCATGACGGTGGCGGATGATCGGCGAGAGGGACGGGCTGCGCCATAGGATCATATTCAGCGCCAGCTTATGGCTATGCGGCTGATCCGATTTGTCGCCGAGGGCATGGGCAGGCAGATTTCCCGCCATGACGACCGATATTCTCCTGATCGGATTTGGCGAGGCGGGCAGCACATTCGCTGCGGCTGGCGCGTGGGGAGCGCGCGCGTTGGCGCATGACCGCGATCCGGCGCGGGCCAGCGTGATGGCGCAGCAGGGCGTCGCCTGTCGCGATCGGCTGGGCGATGCGGTGCGGGACGTGCCGATGATCCTGTCGCTGGTGACGGCGGACCAGGCGCTGGCGGTGGCGCGCGACGCCGCGGCGCTGATTGGGCCGGGGACGCTGTTCTGCGACATGAACAGCGTTGCGCCGCAGACCAAGCAGGCGGCGGCCGCGCTGATCGCGGCGGCGGGCGGCCATTATGTCGATGTCGCGGTGATGGCGCCGGTCGATCCGGCGGGCATGGCGGTGCCGCTGTTGCTGAGCGGGGCGCGGGCGGAAAAGGCGGAGGCGCGGTTGCGCGCGCTGGGTTTTGCGAAGACGCGGGTCGTGGGCGCGGATGTCGGCCGGGCCTCCTCGATCAAGATGATCCGCTCGGTGATGGTCAAGGGGATCGAGGCGTTGACCGCCGAATGTGTGATGGCCGCGGCGCAGGCGGATGTGCTGGACGAGGTGCTGACCTCGCTCGATGCGAGCGAGAAGGCGAAGACTTGGGGCGTGCGGGCGGATTATAATCTCGACCGGATGCTGGTGCATGGCACGCGGCGCGCGGCGGAGATGGAGGAAGTCGTCAAGACACTGGATGGCCTTGGCACCGGGGCTGCGATGACGCGCGGCACGGTGGCGCGGCAGGCGGCGATCGGCGCACTGGGCGTGAAGGCGCCGCCGGAAGGGCTGGGCGCGAAGATCGGGGTGATTTCTTCCGACGGCGTTTCCGCGAAGGCGGAAGTGACGGAGTTTTTGGGGCGGGCGTAGCGTGCTGTCGCCTGAGGCCCAAGCCTTTGCTGGGGTGACGGAATAAGGGTTGAGGAAAGAGACGCGATGAGCCTGATTATCGATTGCCACGGTCATTACACCGTCCTGCCCAAGGGCCATGACGCCTGGCGCGAGGAACAGAAGGCGGCGTTCAAGGCCGGGACGCCGTGCCCGCCCTATCCCGACATCAGCGACGCGGAGATTCGCGAGACGATCGAGGCGAACCAGTTGCGCCTGATCAAGGAGCGCGGCGCGGACCTGACGATCTTTTCGCCCCGCGCATCCGCGATGGCGCCGCATGTGGGCGACGAGGCGGTGGCGAAGGAATGGGCGATCCGCTGCAACGACCTGATCGCGCGCGTCGTCGGCCTGTTCCCCGAAACCTTCGTCGGCGTGTGCATGTTGCCGCAGTCGCCCAAGGCCGACATGAGCAACAGCATCGCGGAGCTGGAGCGCTGCGTCACCGAACTGGGCTTTATCGGCTGCAACCTCAATCCCGATCCGGGCGGCGGGCATTTCACCCATCCGCCGCTGACCGACAGATATTGGTATCCCTTCTACGAGAAGATGGTCGAGCTGGACGTGCCGGCGATGATTCATGTGTCGGGCAGCTGCAACCCGGCGATGCACGCGACCGGCGGCTATTATATCGCGGCGGATACGATCGCCTTCATGCAGTTGCTGGAAGGCGATCTGTTCAAGGATTTCCCGACGCTGCGCTTCATCATCCCGCATGGCGGCGGCGCGGTGCCCTATCATTGGGGGCGCTATCGCGGGCTGGCGGACATGCTCAAGAAGCCCGACCTGTCGACGCACCTGATGAACAATATCTTCTTCGACACCTGCGTCTATCACCAGCCGGGCGTGGACCTGCTGGCCGACGTGATCGAGAATAAGAATATCCTGTTCGGGTCGGAAATGGTCGGCGCGGTGCGCGGCATCGACCCGACCACCGGATTCTATTTCGACGACACCAAACGCTATGTCGATGCGCTGGACGTGAGCGACGAGGAACGCGCCGCAATCTTCGCGGGCAATGCCCGTCGCGTCTTCCCGCGCCTCGACGCCCAATTGAAGGAGAGGGGACTATGATAACAGAAGATCCCAAACATCAGGACATCCACGAATATCTCGCCGAGATGGAGGATATTCCGGGCACCCGCGTCTTCACCGCCAAGCGCGCCCGGCAGGGCTATCATCTGAACCAGTTTGCGATGAGCCTGATGAAGGATGAAAATCGCGCGAAGTTCAAGGCGGACGAGCGCGCCTATCTGGACGAATGGCCGCTGACCGAGGAGCAGAAGCTGGGCGTGCTGGCGCGCGATTATAACAAGTGCCTGGACCTGGGCGGCAATGTCTATTTCCTGTCCAAGCTGTTTTCGACCGACGGCGTTCCCTTTGCCGAGGCGGTCAGCACCATGACAGACATGGCGTTCCCCGAATATCGGGAAATGATGATGCGGGGCGGGCGTTCGCCCGAAGGCGCCCGGTCGATCAAGGCCAATGAAGCGGCGGCCGCCGCCGCGAAGAAAGAGGATCGCTGATATGGCGCGGATTACTGCTGGCGTGGCGTCGAGCCATGTGCCGCTGCTGGGCGTGGCGTCGGACTTCAACAAGGATCGCGACGATTATTTCGGACCGATCTTTGCCGGGTACGATTGGACCCGCGCATGGGAGAAGGCCGAAAAGCCCGATGTCATCATCCTGGTCTATAACGACCACGCCTCCGCCTTCGACATGAAGATCATCCCGACCTTCGCGATCGGCTGTGGCGAGCGTTACAAGTCGGCCGACGAAGGCTGGGGGCCGCGCGCGGTGCCGGACGTGGAGGGACATCCCGACCTCGCATGGCACATGGCGCAGAGCCTGATCCTGGACGAGTTCGACATGACGATCATCAACGAGATGGACGTCGATCATGGCCTGACCGTGCCGCTCTCCATGATGTTCGGCAAGCCCGACGCCTGGCCGTGCAAGGTCGTGCCGCTGGCGGTCAATGTCGTCACCTATCCCCCGCCATCGGGCAATCGCTGCTGGGCGCTGGGCGAGGCGGTGCGCAAGGCGGTCGAGAGCTTCCCCGAAGACCTCAACGTCCAGATCTGGGGCACGGGCGGCATGAGCCACCAGTTGCAGGGGCCGCGCGCCGGGCTGATCAACAAGGAATGGGACAATATGTTCCTGGACGGGCTGATCGGCGAGAGCGACCATCTGCGCCGCATCCCGCATATCGAATATCTGCGCGAAACCGGCAGCGAAGGCATCGAAATGGTGATGTGGCTGGTGATGCGCGGGGCGCTGGGCAAGAAAACCCGCGCGCTGCATCGCCATTATCATGTGCCCTGCTCCAACACCGCGATCGGCCATATGGTGCTGCGCCCCGACAATGGCGAAGGGCTGGACATGACCGGCAACGATACGGTGAACGCGATCGCGGCTGAATAAACCAACTTAAAGCCCCTCCCCTTCAGGGGAGGGGTTGGGGTGGGGGCGGTTGCGTTAGCAATCGCTTCTGCCTTCAAGATGGGCGCTGGCTCGCTTCGCTCGCACCCACCCCTTCCCCCTCCCTTAAAAGGGAGGGGCTTATTTTGGAGTAGTTTTTCATGCGTATTGCCCTGGCTGGCGCCGGCGCCTTTGGCGAAAAGCATCTTGATGGCCTCAAGAATATCGATGGCGTCACCGTCACCTCGATCATCGGCCGCGAACTGGAGGCGACGAAGAAGGTCGCGGAGAAATATGGCATCGGCCATGTGACGACCGACCTGAACGAGACGCTGGCGCGTGACGATGTGGACGCTGTGATCCTGTGCACGCCCACGCAGATGCACGCGGCGCAGGCGATCGCCTGCATGGATGCGGGCAAGCATGTGGAGGTGGAAATTCCGCTGGCCGATAGCTGGGCCGATGCGCAGGCGGTACTCAAGAAGCAGGAGGAAACCGGTCTCGTCTGCATGGTCGGCCACACGCGCCGCTTCAATCCGTCGCACCAGTTCGTCCACAACCGTATCGAGGCGGGCGAATTCAATGTCCAGCAGATGGACGTGCAGACCTATTTCTTCCGCCGCAAGAATATCAATGCGAAGGGGGAACCGCGGTCCTGGACCGACCATCTGCTGTGGCATCATGCCGCCCATACGGTCGACCTGTTCGCCTATCAGGCGGGCAGAATCGTGTCGGCGCACGCGCTCCAGGGGCCGATCCATCCGGACCTGGGCATCGCCATGGACATGTCGATCCAGCTGAAGAGCGAGACCGGCGCCATCTGCACCCTGTCGCTGTCGTTCAACAATGACGGGCCGCTCGGCACCTTCTTCCGCTATATCGGCGATACCGACACCTATATCGCGCGTTACGACGATCTGGTGAACGGCAAGGAAGAGGCGATCGACGTCAGCCAGGTCGCCGTGTCGATGAACGGCATCGAATTGCAGGACCGCGAATTCATCAGCGCCATCCGCGAAGGCCGCGATCCGAACAGCAGCGTCGCCAAGGTGTTCGATTGCTATCGCGTACTGGGTGAACTGGAAACGCAGCTGGCGGGTTGATCAACCATAATTTCGGGCGCGCAGTAAGGGCGTGGCCGGGCAACCGGTCGCGCCCTTTCTAGGCTGTAGCGATTCCCGCAACGGCCAAGCGGCGCTATTATCGCTGGGTCGAGCAAGGGGTCATCGAACGGATATTCGAGGCGGTATTCGATGATCCCGACATCGCAGCGTTCGCCTGCCCTATGATGTCATCGCTTGTCGACGCCGATGGGCATGGAAGGCTTTTTCGCCCGCATCGAACAAGCGCACGTCTTGTTGGTAGCGAATGTCAGAATGGGGCCATCAGGAGAGTTTCTGCCTGAGAAAATAAGACGGCGTGCAGCTCCAGGCATGGCAATAGCTATTGATATGGATGTCCCCATAGGGAGACGACAGCGGAGTGGTCGGATCAAACACTTCCCAGAAGGTATCGACACCCGCGTCGATCATCGCCACCCAATAGCTTTCGAGCAGCGCCATGGCGCGTTTCTTTTCGCCACATGCGATGAGCGCTTCCACGACATAATGATAAAGATAAGGGGTAGAGGGCTTGATCGCCGCCGGATCGTCCAGCGTAGCGAACAGGGCTTTGCGCCCTTCGCGCGGCGACAGGAGTCCGCCCAGCATCATCCAGCTCGCGCCGGCCCAACTGACCTGTCGCCTGGGGCCGCTGACCACCCGTCCGCTGTGCGCGTCCCAATAGGCGGCGCGGCCGGCGGTGGTCATCGTTCCAGCCCTATGGGATAGGCTGGCATCCTCCTGCTTCATCCCCAGTCGTCGGGCCAGTTCCGCGGTCGCCCTCCAGGCGAAGGTGAGCAGGCCCTGGATCGCGGCGCCCTTGTCCAGCTTGTCCGCCCAGTCGATGAAAATCCACATATTGCCCGGATCGACGAACAGCCCGTCGGCATTGATCCAGCGCGCGATCAGTTCCAGCTGGCGTCGCGCCACCGGCCACAGGTCGCGCCCGGTCGCAACATCGCCGGTCGCCAGCACATAATCGCGCAGGGTGACGTTGAAGAGCGCGGCATAATCGACGATGTGCATACCGCCGTAGCGGGGATGTGGCTTTTCGTAGACGCAGGCGGCGACCAACCCGTCTTTGTCGCGATAGGCCGCGAACAGATACAGGCAGCGCTTGACCAGATCGTTGTTCTGGAAGCTCGCATAATTGGCGAGCGCCTGAAGCCGCAGATCGCCGACCCACAGTCGCTGGTCTCGGCGCGGACCATCCTCGAAACTGGTTTGCATACAGTCACGCAGCGTCGCCATCGCGACCTCGTCCATCCGGCGCAGGCGCGGGGTCGCGCCCATGGGCGCGGGCATGGGACCAGCCGACGTCACCGCGTGAGCGCGGACATTGAGGAACTTTACCGCAAAGCCCGGCGAAGTGTCGATCACGTCGACCCGGACATAGCGAAAGGCGTAACGTCGCGCCATCTTCACCGACTGCGGCAGATAATCGACGGTGATGATCTCTTCGGGCAACCAGGCTTCGCTGATCTTGCCCTTATAGGGATGCAGCGGTTCGGCGACGTCGGTCTGCACTTCGCCGAAGGTCAGTTTCAGCCGCACCGGCGCATCCGGTTCGCGCCCGACCGTTTCGAGGTCGAAGGACAGATAACCCGTCCGGTGCCCTTCGAAATCGAGGATGAAGCTGTCGCCCTTGCGGAAGCTGCGGGTAGCGAAGTCCGCGATGGTGGCGGCCTTTTCCACGCGGAAACGCAATATCTGCGCGGGGTCGGGGATCATGTTCACCAGAGCGACCGGCTGTTGCTCGATGCTATGCAGCGTCGGCATCAGAGCGTCGGCCTTGCGCGCCCATTCGGCATTGGGTTCGCCCGCAATCGCTGGCGCAAAACGGCTATTTTGCGCCAGCACCTTCGGTCCCGCCAGCAGGGTGGCGAAGGTAACGCCCAGCGCGCCACCAAGGATCTGCCGCCTGCGGATGGCGAGCGATTGCCCCTGCATATCGCAATCCCCTACCGGCTTTTGGCGGCAAGCGGCAGGTCGCGTGAGGAGCCGCCCACATAAACCGCACGCACGCCCTGCGGCGTGGTCCAGCTGGCCGCCCTTTCATCCCAATATTGCAGGCTGCGTGGCGCGACATGAATCGACACCGTCTTCGATTCCGATGGCGCCAGATGGACGCGGTCGAATCCGGCGAGCGCCTTGACCGGGAAGGCGATGCCCCTGGGGGCATTGGCGGGCGCCCCCAGATAGATCTGCGCCACTTCGTCCGATGCCCGCTTTCCCGTATTGGCGACGGTGAAACGGACGTCCAGACCGCCGTCGGCGGCGGGCTTCACGGTCAGGCCAGAATAGGCGAAGCTGGTGTAGCTGAGGCCATGGCCGAAGGCGTAGAGGGGCTCCTTTTTCTGCCGGTCGAACCAGCGATAGCCGACATCCAGCCCCTCCGAATAGGTGACGACGCCATCTTCGCGCGCGCCGCGTTCGGGATGACGGGGGTCGGTCGCGGGATAATCCTCCAGCGCCTTGCCCCAGGTGAAGGGCAGACGGCCCGCCGGGCTGACCCGGCCGGTCAGGATGTCGACGGTCGCCTCGCCGCCCTTGTCGCCGCCCCACCACATGTTGAGCACCGCCTTCACCTTGCCCAACCAAGGCATGGCGACGGGGTAGCTGCTGTTCAGCACCACGATGGTGTTGGGGTTGGCCGCGCTCACATCATCGATCAGCCTGTTCTGCTCAGGGGTGAGGCCGAAGATGGGATTTTGCCGCGCCCAGGCGAAGACGACAGCCTTCTTGGCTTTTGCCGCGGTTTCGACAGCGTGGCGGTAATTGGCCTCGCGCTGTTGCGGCGTCTGACGTGCTCCCCTGAAATGTGACCGATTTTGAGTAGAGTCCGACGCAAAGGAGTCGGACGAACATGAAGCGGAGCAGGTTCAGCGAAGAGCAGATCATTGCGATCTTGAAGGAGCAGGAGGCGGGCATGGCGACGGTGGACGTGTGTCGCCGCCATGGGATCAGCTCGGCGACGTTTTACAAGTGGAAGTCGAAGTATGGCGGGCTGGAGGTATCCGAGGCGCGGCGACTGCGCGCGCTCGAGGACGAGAACGCGAAGCTGAAGAAGCTGCTGGCCGAGGCGATGCTGGACAACGTGGTGCTGAAGGATCTGGCATCAAAAAAATGGTAACGCCCGGCGCTAAGCGGGAAGCCGTCGCTCATGCTCGTGAACACCACGGGCTGAGCGAGCGTCGGGCGTGCGGCCTGGTCGGCGTGAGCCGGCGGGTGATCCGGTATCGATCGTCGCGGCCGGACGATGGTCCGTTGCGGCAGCGTCTGCGGGAGCTGGCGGCAGAGCGTCGCCGGTTCGGCTATCGGCGTCTGGGCTATCTGCTGGCGCGCGAGGGCATGACGCCCAACCACAAGAAGCTGCTGCGGGTATATCGCGAAGAGAACCTGCGGGTCCGTCGCCGAGGTGGCCGCAAGCGCGCCTTGGGCACCAGGGCGCCGATGGTGCTGCCGGATGGGCCGAACCAGCGCTGGTCGCTGGACTTCGTCTCCGACACCCTGACCTGCAGCCGCCGGTTCCGCATCCTGTGCGTGGTAGACGACTACACGCGCGAATGCCTGGCGCTGGTGGCGGACACGTCGCTGTCGGGCGTGCGGGTCGCGCGGGAACTGACGCGGCTGATCGGGATACGCGGCAAGCCGCATACGGTGGTCAGCGATAACGGCACCGAACTGACCTCGTCGGCCATCCTGCGCTGGTCGCAAGAGCGGCGGGTCGAGTGGCATTACATCGCCCCGGGCAAGCCGATGCAGAACGGCTTCGTCGAGAGCTTCAACGGTCGCTTGCGCGACGAATGCCTCAACGAGACCCTGTTCACGTCGCTGCCGCATGCCCGGTTCGTGTTGGATGCCTGGCGGCACGACTACAACCACGTCAGGCCACACTCGAAACTGGGCGGGAGAACCCCCGCCGAGAAAGCCGGCGAACCTGTCTGGGGGCATGCCCCCAGACAGGTTGCCATCACCTCAACCAACCATCATGAAGGAGCCGGACTCTACCTCTGACTGGTAACAATCAGGGGAGCACGTCAGCGGCCATCGACCAACGGTGGTGCAGCCCGATTTCGACGATCTGCGTGCCGGCGTCACCAATCATTACAGCCGCATCATCGTGGAGGATGCCAACGCGCTGTCCGCCGTCACCTTCTACGGCGGTGCGGAAGGATCAGCGCGGTGGTCGAAGGCGATTGAGGATGTCGCAGGCATTCCGCTTTGCACGGGCGCGCAATCGCTGATCGCCGCATTCAACGCTCATGGCGGAATCAGGAAAATAGCGGCATTGTCGCCCTATTACCCTGTCGCCAATGCGGAGGTCGCCAATTTTATGAGCGACCATGGCGTGACCATGGTGCGCGACACGCCGCTCCTCTGCCCAAGCTGGACTGCGATCGCGGAGGTGCCCGCGACACTGGTTGAAAAGCCTGTCACCATTACCGTGTCCACGCCCATCTCGTTCGCGCGCGGTTGCAATGTGTCGGGGAAAGCGCCGTCCGGCGATCCGCGTGGGAAGGCGCGCAACGCTGGCGCCTTTCGGAAGAACATGCCGCCATCCGCGCCGCCCGGCTCATAGACCAGGTTGGTGAAGATCACCGGCACGCCGGCATCGCGGGCGGCGACGAGGCGCTTGTTGGAAGCGAGCGCATCCTCTACCCCGGCATCGCCATCGCCCCGAAATGCGTCACCATCGAGATGTCGCATGAGAGGAGGCGCCCCTGATGTGGAACGCCTCCAGCACAAGATCAGCCGTTCAGCTGATCCTTCACGGCCTTCGCCGGCGTGAACGTAAGCTTTTTCGACGCAGCGATCTGAATGGTCGCGCCAGTCGAGGGGTTGCGGCCTTCACGGGCCGGGCTATCCTTGACCTTGAATTTGCCGAAGCCGTTTAGCGAGATTTCTTCGCCTTTCGCAGCAGCGCCGGCGATCTGCACGAATACGGCGTCGACGAGCTTGCGAGCATCAGCCTTGGTGAGGTCATGCTCGCCGGCGAGGGCGTCGGCTAGGTCGCTATTGTTCATATCGCATCCTTCTTGATAGTGAAGCGCTTCCATTAGAGGCTGCAACGATCGTATCAAAGCCTGATTTTAATTGGGTGCCGCAGCATCGCGAGCAGGGTTGCGCCGACCAGCGAACCGAGCGCCATGACGAGAGCCACAGCCGGGAGGCCGAAATCGAGCGTGAAAAGGAAGCCTGCGAGGATCGGACCCAGTGCTGCTCCGCCGCGGCCGATGCCGATGACGATGCCGGTCCCGCCGGCGCGCACCGCGGTCGGGAAGGAATGGGCTACCAGCGCATAGAGGCCGACCACCGCGCCATTGGTGAAGAAGCCCGCGCAGGCGGCGATCAGACTGAGGCCGACGAGCGTCGTCTGCCCCTGGCCAAAGAGCGTCACCATCACGGTGGAGGCGACCATCGCCAACATGACAAGTGCGCGCAGCGGTAGCCGCCAACTGAGCGCGCCCAGCAGCAGCGCGCCGGCGAGACCGCCGACATTGGCCCAGACTAGCACGCCGCCCGCGGCGGATGGTGCGAAACCCATGTCCACGACAATCTTGGGCACCCATTTCAGGATGAAGTAGAAGGTCATGATGTGGCAGAAATAAGCGAGCGTCAGCAATATGGTGGTTCGTGCAAGGCCGGGTGCGAACAGAGCCGCGAAGGACGGCTTTGTCGCGGTAGGATCGGGCGCGGGCAAGGCGTCGGCAGGGGCGTGGCCCATGCGGGCAAGCAGGCGGTTGATCCGCGCCAAGGCGCCTTTGGGGCGCTTTTGTAACAGGAAGCCGATCGATTCGGGCAGCAGCCAGAGCGAGACGGGCAGGAAGAGGGCCGTAACGCCGCCGCCGAACAGGAAGATGTCGCGCCAGTCGCCCGCAACCAGCAAGTGCGAGGCGACAGACCCGCCCAGGATCGCGCCGACCGGGTAGCCCGCCGCCATGATCGCGACGGCGAGGCTGCGCGAGCGGGCGTTGGACAGTTCGGCGACCATGGCGTTGGTGCAGGCGAGCATCCCGCCGATGCCGAGGCCGGTAAGCAGACGGATAAGCGAGAGCGACACTACGTCCCACGCCTGGGTCGCGCCGGCCATGCCCGCCGCCATGACGACGAGGCAGCCCAATATGGTCGGGCGGCGGCCGATGCGGTCGGCCAGGTTGCCAAGAAGCACCGATCCGATCGCCATGCCGATCAATTCCATTGACAGGACGAGGCCGAGCGCGGCGCGATCAATCCCCCATTCCGCGGCGATGCCGGGCGAGGCGAAGCTAATGGCCAGCACGTCGAAGCCGTCGAGCGCGTTTAGCAGGATGCACAGGATGATCGCCGCGATCTGGAGCCGGCCATGGGGGCTTCGTCCAGCCTATGCCTGATGTCGGTCATCCTTGGTCCCGTCCCCCTATACTTTATCATCCGTCAGTGTCAGCCGACCGCGAAAATGTCCAGCGCGACATGGTCCTTGAAGCGGGCGGCGGCGCACAGGAAGACGGTGCGGCCGAGCCAGGCGTGGGGGCCGTCGCCCGCCACCTCGAAACGCGGGGTGGTGCGGAAATAATAGAGAGATGGGTCCACCACTTCGCCCGCCGCGATGCGGGCCAGCACCGGCGCGGGGCCATGGCGATAGCCGGGATTGACGACGGAGATGACCGCGCCATCATCCGCTTGCAGCGAATAGCGGGCGAGGATGTCGGCGGTGCCGTCCGTCCGGATCGATTGCCAGTCCGCGCCGCCGGGCAGCACTTTGCCGGTGAGGCGCGGGCCATCGACGCTGCCGCCGGTGATGGGTATGACCCGCTTACGCACGCCATCGACCATGCCCAGTTCCTGCGGCGCGCCGATCAGAACGCGCAGGCGCATGGCGAGGCTGAGCGAGGGGGTGGCGAGCGCGCCGCCGGGCGCCGCGGCGAGCGGGGCGGCGGCGCCGGCAAGAGCCAGGCCGGGCAAGGCCGTGAGCAGGCCGCGGCGGTGCATGTCGCTCGTCATCATCTCTCCCTGCCCGCCGACGTGGCGGCGTTTGCCACAGGCATAAAGGATGATGGCGTGATGGCAAATATGGTCCATGATTTTGCCGAAAACCAGGTCGGTTCCGGCACGCGCGGTGCGGTGTGGGTGAACCGGGCGGAGGCTGGCGACTTCATCCTTCCGCTTGGCTTATGCCTGACCATTTGGGAAAGGCGCTGGGGGGCGTGCGTGAAACTGGATGCCGGATAGATTATGAAGCCGTTGCCGATCGACAGGATGATGCGGGCCGCCCGTTGCGCGCTGGGTGGGCTGACGCTGGCCATGCTGGCGCCTGCCGCGGTGGGTGCGGCGGAACCTGCGCCGTTCGAATTGCCCGGCCCGGCGCTGGACATATTGGTGATGCGCGGCGACCAGAGCCTGCCGATCGCGCAAGTGCCCAGCCTGTCCGAAGGCGACCGGCTGTCGATCGAGGCGGATCTGCCCGCCGATCAGGGCGCGCGCTTCATCCTGGTGTCCGCCTTCCTGCGCGGCGCGACCAATCCGCCGCCCAAGGATTGGGTCCGGTTCGCCGAGACTTGGAAGAAGAAGGACAAGGACAAGGCGCTGGTGCTGACGGTGCCCAAGGGCGCGCGGCAGATGGTGCTGTTCCTGGTGCCCGACACCGGCGGAGCGGAGGGCGTATTGTCCGACGCGGTGCGGGGGAAGCCTGGCGAATTCGTGCGCGCGACGCAGGATCTGAACCAGGCGTCGCTGGACCGGTCGCGGCTGGACGCCTTCATGTCGGCGATCAAGGCGCAGGAAAACAGCCATCCCGAATATCTGCGCAGCGTCGCGCCGACGCTGGCGCGCAGCCTGGCGATGAAGCTGAACGAGGAATGCCTGTCCAAGGTGGTCGAGATGCAGGCGGCCTGCCTGCTCGACAATCGCGACGCGCTGGTGTTGTCGGACGTCCATAGCAGTTCGATCGCCGAAACGCTGACCGGGGCGCCCACCGACCTGGCGCTGCAACTGGCCGCGACGCGCGAGGCGGGCTATGGCTTTTACAGCCCCTATATCGGAGTGGTGCGCGACATCGCGAAGATATTCGGCGCGTTCAGCAGCCCGCAATTCGACTATCTGCCGACCCTGAGCGTGCGCAAGCCAGAGGGGATGTCGCTGCTGCTGAACGCCGCGCCGTCCTTCCAGAAACCCAAGTCTGTGATGGTGGTCGCCATGCCCTCGATCGAGGCGGACAGTCCGCCGCGCCTGCGCCGCAGCGGCGACGCGCCGATCTGCGTGGCGCGTGCGGGCACGGTGTTGCCAGTGGAGGGCGCTCCGCTGATCTTCTCCACCCCCTATGCGCGCGAGGTGAAGCTGGCGCTGAAGACGGCGTCGGGCGAGACGGTAGACCTGCCGCTGGAGGCGCGCGCCGACCGGGGCGGTTATGTGCTGACCGGCGATGATGCGCCGCCAGTGTTCAAAGGAACGGTGCAGGGCCATCTTTTTGGCCGATGGGGCTTCGATCGGTTCGAGGGGCCGGACTTCATGGTGCAGATGCCCGATGCGGGCGGATGGACGGTGGAGGGCGATAGCGCCGCTCTGGTCGTCGGGCGCGACAATGGGCTGGTGCTGAAGGGTGGCACGCCCGCCTGCGTCGAAAGCGTGATGTTGCGACAGGGGGAGGGCGCGCCCAAACCGATGGAATGGAAGGTGCAGGGGCGCGACGCGCTGGCGCTGACCGTGCCGCTGACCGATCGCAAGCCCGGCGCGCTCAGCATCGAGGTCAAATATCAGGGCGTCGCCCAGCCGTCGGCGATTGCGCTGCGCAGCTATGCGCAGGCGAGCCGACTGGACGGACTGCTGCTCCATGCCGGGGACAAAACGGCGCTACTGTCCGGGCAACGGCTGGACCAAGTGGAGAGCGTGGATGTGAACGGCCTGGTGATGCGGCCGGACGGGCTGACGCGCGACGGGGCGGTGGACCGGCTGCGGCTGGTGGGGCAGAGCGATGCGGTCGCGCTCGAAGCCGGCAGCGCGGCGACGGCGCGGGTCAAGCTGCGCGACGAGCGGAGCGTGAGCCTTGCCCTGACGGTGGCGGACGCGCGACCGCAGATAGGACTGCTGAGCAAGGATGTCAGCCTGGGCGCGCCGCCCGCGAACGGCAAGGTGCTGGCGCTCAATGGCGACAATCTGTTGCCGGACAATGGCCAGCTCGTCTTTTCGGTGCGGGCGGGCGAGGGCACGAAATTGAGCGCGAGCGACGCGATCGAGGTTGCGCCGGTCGAGGATGGCGCGACGATCCGACTGACCGCCGCCAATGGCCTGCGGCTGGAAAGTCCCTATGTGATGGTCGCCACGCTGGACCCCAAGGCGATGGCGCCGTCCCTGTTTGGCCCCTTGCGCTTTCGCCTGCTGCGCGGGGGCGAGGCGAGCGACTGGCAACCGCTGGTGACGCTGGCGCGGCTGCCGCAGATCGCGGCGGTTTCGTGCGCAGCGAAGGCGGACGGTTGCACGATCACGGGGCGCGACCTGTTCCTGATCGATGCGGTGGGCGCGACGCCGACTCTCGACCAGGCGGCGCAGGTGGCGCATGGCTATACCGGCTCTGCGCTCAAGGCGCCCGCGCCGCAGGACGGCAAACTCTATTTGCGGCTGCGCGACGCACCCGATAGCGTGGTGACGCTGCCTGCGGCCTGATCGTCGGCGGATAGTCCATTCATGCTTGGTCGCGTTGCCCCTGAAGTGCTGATCCGACGGCGCCAGGTCGGTTGAATCGTCCAAATAAGCGGCTGGTCCCGCCATGGGCGTGCGCTTGGCGACCCGGCATCATGTCCTCCAATGCCAAAGGACATGGAGAGGATGATCATGAAGACGCAGGTCGCGATCGTGGGCGCTGGACCCGCCGGGCTGATGCTGGGGCATCTGCTGCGGGTCGAGGGGATCGAGGCGGTCATCGTCGAGCGGGCGTCGCCCGACTATGTGCTGGGCCGCATCCGCGCCGGGGTGTTGGAGCGCACCACCACCGACCTCATGGACCGGCTGGGGCTGGGCGCGCGGATGCACGCGGAGGGGCTGCCGCATGACGGCTTTCATCTGGCCGATGGGGAAAGGCTGATCCGCATCGACATAGCGGCGCTGACCGGCAGGCAGGTGATGGTCTATGGTCAGACCGAAGTGACCCGCGACCTGATGGAGGCTGCGCCCGAACGCGGGCTGGAGATCATCTACGACGCCGCCGATGTGGCGCTGCACGATGTCGATGGCGACGCGCCCTACATCACCTATAGCAAGAACGGCGCGACCCATCGGATCGACGCGCAGTTCCTGTGCGGCTGCGACGGCTTCCACGGCCCCTCGCGCAAGGCGATGCCGGCGTCGGTCGCGCGCCATTATGAGAAGGTCTATCCCTTCGGCTGGCTCGGCATCCTGGCGGATGTGCCGCCGTGCAACCATGAGCTGATCTACGCCAATCACGAGCGCGGCTTTGCGCTGGCCTCGATGCGGTCGGCGACGCGCAGCCGCTATTATGTGCAGGTGGCGCTGGACGAAAAAGTCGAGGACTGGTCCGACGACCGGCTGTGGGACGAGCTGGCGATCCGGCTGGGGCCGGAGGCGGCGGCGCATATCACCCGTGGCCCCGCGCTGGAAAAGTCGATCGCGCCGCTGCGCTCCTTCGTATTCGAACCGATGCGCCATGGCCGACTGATGCTGGCGGGCGACAGCGCGCATATCGTGCCGCCGACCGGCGCCAAGGGCCTGAACCTGGCCATGTCCGACGTGCATTACCTGTCGCAGTCGCTGATCGCCTATCTGAAACGTCATGACAGCGACGCGGTGGCCGGCTATTCGGACAAGGCGCTGGCCCGCGTCTGGAAATCCGAACGCTTTTCATGGCAATTGACGAAGCTGATGCACCGCTTCCCCGATAGCGATGCGTTCGATCGCCGGATGCAGGTCGCCGACCTCGACTATATCGCCTCCTCGGTCGCGGCGCAGACGACGATCGCGGAAAATTATGTAGGATTGCCTTTATAATATGACCAGCCTCCCCACTCGGACTGTCGGCCCCTTCACTGTTTCGGCCATCGGCCTTGGCTGCATGAACCTGTCCCACGCCTATCTGCCGCGGCCCGATACGGCGGAGGCTGAGCGGTTGTTGCGCCATGCGCTCGACGTCGGCGTGACCTTCTTCGACACCGCGGCGCTTTATGGCTTCGGCGCGAATGAGGAAT
>NZ_CP117159.1:0-195000 GCF_028538045.1 Sphingobium sp. AntQ-1 | reverse complement strand
TCCAAGCGGTAGCGGAGCGTTCCGTAGGCCGTTGAAGCGGGAGGGTAACCGACCGTGGAGGTATCGGAAGTGCGAATGCAGACATGAGTAGCGATTAACAGTGTGAGATGCACTGTCGCCGAAATTCCAAGGGTTCCTGCTTAAAGCTAATCTGAGCAGGGTAAGCCGGCCCCTAAGACGAGCCCGAAGGGGGTAGTCGATGGGAACCACGTTAATATTCGTGGGCCTGGAGGTGTGTGACGGATGGCGTAAATGGTCTGGGCTTATTGGATTGCTCCAGGCTGTGAAGTTGTCCCAGGAAATAGCCCCTCCGTATAGACCGTACCCTAAACCGACACAGGTGGAATGGTAGAGTATACCAAGGCGTTTGAGAGAAGTATCCTGAAGGAACTCGGCAAATTGCCTCCGTACCTTCGGAAGAAGGAGGCCCCACATAAGCGCAAGCTCTTGTGGGGGGCACAGGCCAGGGGGTAGCGACTGTTTAGCAAAAACACAGGGCTCTGCTAAGTCGGCTTCAAGACGACGTATAGGGCCTGACGCCTGCCCGGTGCCTGAAGGTTAAGAGGAGGAGTGCAAGCTCTGAATTGAAGCCCAGGTAAACGGCGGCCGTAACTATAACGGTCCTAAGGTAGCGAAATTCCTTGTCGGGTAAGTTCCGACCTGCACGAATGGCGTAACGACTTCCCCACTGTCTCCAGGATATGCTCAGCGAAATTGAATTCTCCGTGAAGATGCGGAGTACCCGCGGTTAGACGGAAAGACCCCGTGCACCTTTACTGCAACTTCAGAGTGGCATTAGGAAAGAGCTGTGTAGCATAGGTGGGAGGCTTTGAAGCATCGACGCCAGTTGATGTGGAGCCATAGGTGAAATACCACCCTGCTGTTTTCTGATGTCTAACCTCGTACCGTTATCCGGTACAGGGACCCTCTGTGGTGGGTAGTTTGACTGGGGCGGTCGCCTCCTAAAGAGTAACGGAGGCGCGCGATGGTGGGCTCAGGACGGTTGGAAACCGTCTGTTAGAGTGCAATGGCATAAGCCCGCCTGACTGCGAGACTGACAAGTCGAGCAGAGACGAAAGTCGGTCATAGTGATCCGGTGGTCCCTCGTGGAAGGGCCATCGCTCAACGGATAAAAGGTACGCCGGGGATAACAGGCTGATGATTCCCAAGAGCTCATATCGACGGAATCGTTTGGCACCTCGATGTCGGCTCATCACATCCTGGGGCTGGAGCAGGTCCCAAGGGTTTGGCTGTTCGCCAATTAAAGTGGTACGTGAGCTGGGTTCAGAACGTCGCGAGACAGTTTGGTCCCTATCTGCCGTGGGCGTCGAAATTTGAGAGGAGTTGACCCTAGTACGAGAGGACCGGGTTGAACATACCTCTGGTGTACCAGTCGTTCCGCCAGGAGCGCAGCTGGGTAGCTA
Source organism: Sphingobium sp. AntQ-1 (assembly GCF_028538045.1). Taxonomy (NCBI): domain Bacteria; kingdom Pseudomonadati; phylum Pseudomonadota; class Alphaproteobacteria; order Sphingomonadales; family Sphingobiaceae; genus Sphingobium; species Sphingobium sp. AntQ-1. The sequence continues at coordinate 193,576 of NZ_CP117159.1, read as the reverse complement.
TGTATGGACGGGATAACCGCTGAAAGCATCTAAGCGGGAAGCCTCCCTCAAGATAAGATTTCTCAGGACGGTCGAAGACCACGACCTTGATAGATCGGATGTGGAAGTGCGGTAACGCATGAAGCTAACCGATACTAATTGTCCTATTCGCGCTTAAACGGTTCACTTGTGAACCGCAGAGTCCCACCATCAACGACAATGCTGGAAACAGCAAAGCTCGGCGATCGCAGGTTGTTAAGCCAGCCCAGATATACGCTTACAAAACATACACCAAACGCGGCTGTTGCCGTGTTTGGCAAGCAAATACTCATGTGCACGGCATCGATCAAAAACCCATATATGCGCCAGCTTCATTGCTTGGTGACCATAGCGTCTGTGACCCACCCGATCCCATCCCGAACTCGGCCGTGAAACCAGTCTGCGCCGATGGTACTATTGCTCAAGCACTGGAAGAGTAGGGCGTCGCCAGGCATTGAAGCTCGCGCATATATCGGAAACAAAAACCCATTCATAACGTCTCATAAAAGGGCGACCCAAAAGGTCGCCCTTTTACCGTTGGTGACGCGGGATGGAGCAGCCCGGTAGCTCGTCAGGCTCATAACCTGAAGGTCGTAGGTTCAAATCCTACTCCCGCAACCATCTGAAATTGCGATACCCCACCGGAGGTCGCAGCCTTCGAAGAACCCGCCCTCGAGGCGGGTTTTTTGCGTTCCACCGCGATCGCGAGGATGCCCGCCAGATCGCCGCGCACATCGATCTTCAGTTCGCTGCCTTCAGGCACCAATATGATCGCCTCGATGAGCGAACGAATGACCTCAGCCGCCTCGAAGCGCTTGTTCTCGTCGTCATGCTCCAACGCTCGATAGAGATTGTCGAGTTGAGACCGATAATGGTGGGCCATGTTGGGATGGAGCAGGGGAGGGGGCTCCTGAGCCTGGGCGAGGTCGCGCTCCAGTTCCTTCTTGCGCGCTTCGAGCCCTACCATTTTGGCGTTGATCTTGTCTGCGGCACCGCCGCGCAGGATCAGGTTCACCAGCATGTCGAGATCACGGTCAATTTTGGCAATCTCTGCCCGCGCCGCTGTGATAGCAGCGCCAGCGTCGCCCCTCATGCGGTTCATCTCCTTGGTGAACTCGTCGCAAAATTCTGCGAACAGGGCCGGGTCCATCAAATGATGGCGCAAGGCATGAAGCACGCGCCCTTCCAGACGATCGCGCCGGATATTGAGGCGGTTGTCACAGGTACCCTTGTTCCGGGCTGCCGAGCAGCCCAGCATCATCGCTGAAATCATCGAATATCCACCGCCGCAGCAACCGCATTGCAACAGCCCGGACAGGAGATATTTCTGGCGACGGCGATCGCGGAAGTTTGCGGAGCCCACTGCGGGATTTAGTTGATCCACCTGGCAGGATGCTTGTCGTGCCTTAACCTGCTGCCAAAGAGCATCATCAATGATGCGCAGTTCGGGCACGTCCTGCATGATCCATTCGGATTCCGGGTTGGGCCGGGCTTGCCGTTTGCCAGTATCGGGATCCTTGATGAAGCGTTGCCGGTTCCAGATCAACTTTCCGATATAAAGCTCATTGTTGAGGATGCCGGTGCCGCGCTTGGGATTGCCATTGATGGTGCTAAAGCCCCAGGTGCCACCGGTTGGTGCCTCGATACCCTCTTTATTCAGCTCGGTTGCTATCCGTTTGGCCGATTTGCCAGCGACATAGTCGCGAAAGATGCGCTGGATGACGCTTGCCTGTGCGTCATTGATGGAGCGGTCGCCGCGGATCAGTTCGCCGTTGGCATCGAGCCGTTTGACGACGTCATAACCATAGCTGTTACCACCGCCCGACTTGCCTTGCTCGACACGGCCGCGCTGGCCACGCCGCGTCTTGTCGGCGAGATCTTTCAGAAACAGGGCGTTCATCGTACCTTTAAGGCCGATATGCAGATGGGTGATCTCGCCTTCTGACAGGGTGACCATCTTCACGTCGCCATAGGCCATGCGCTTGAACAGCCCGGCAATATCCTCCTGATCGCGCGACAGGCGATCCATGGCCTCGGCCAGCACGAAGTTGAAGCGGCCGCGATTGGCGTCTGCAATCAGCGCCTGAATGCCGGGACGCAGCAACGAAGCGCCTGAAATGGCATGATCGGTATATTCCTCGACAATCTGCCAGCCCTGCTTTTCGGCATGGAGGCGACAGATGCGCAACTGGTCGGCAATGGAGGCGTCACGTTGATTGTCGGAAGAATAGCGGGCGTATAAAGCAACCTTCACGGAACGGAACTCCTCGTCTCAGGAGCGGGTCGTGCGGCGCTCCTCCAGCATCTCCAGATAGGCCTTCCGCGCAGCACGACGGGCAAGCAGGCGAACCAGCTTGACCAGACGCGGATCGGGGCCGCTGCCGCAGGAGGCAAGGTTGAGCACCGGCTCATCAGGCCGGGGGAACTTCTGTCTCTGCTGACGGCTACCGGTTGCCATCGTGAATCCGATTACAGCAGATTGCAAGATAGGTTGGGCTCAGTTCGTCGCGGCTCGATGAGTTTTTACCTCGCAGATCGACATCTGCCGAACTCGTAATTAAAACAGACAAGGGCCGTCGGTGTTCGACGGGAAAAGGCACTTGGTTCACTTGGCACACCCACAACAGGGCCTGCCCGCCACAAATCCTATCATGCTGCGGAATGCTCAGCTTTGCAACGGTCCCAGTCTTGCAAAATGTTGCTGGCACCGATGTTACTGAAATTATAGCTAAACCAAGAATCGTGACAGAAATGGGCAACTGCCGACCCTTCCAAGCCGTTCAGCGCTCAGATATGTGGATCGGCGTGCAAAAAGGACCCCGTTAGCGGGGTGATCGGCGTCTAAAAGGGACCCCTCATTTCGATGGTTTAAGCAGCCGGCTGGATTTTCAGGCGGCGAGATCGGGATGTTGGTTTTGGAGACAGTTTTACGGATCCGGCGCGAGTATGCCGGAGGCAAGGCGATCAAGGCGATCGCACGGGATCTGCATGTGTCGCGGAAGGTCATCCGCAAAGCGGTCCGAGCGCCGGAGGGCGCCTTTGATTATCAGCGCAAGGTTCAGCCGCTGCCCAGGATCGGTCCGTTTCAGGAGCGCCTGAACACGCTGCTGGAAGAGAACGAGCTGCGCGGCAGGCGTGACCGGCTGCGGATGACGCGGATCCATGACCTGCTGGTGCGCGAAGGCTTTGAGGGTTCTTACGATGCGGTGCGGCGCTATACGACGCGCTGGAAGATCGAGCGGCGCAAAGATGCCGGCGATGGTGTCACGGCCTTCATCCCGCTGATGTTCAGGCCAGGCGAGGCCTACCAGTTCGACTGGAGCCATGAAGATGTTGAGATCGCCGGGGCACCGATGCGGGTGAAGGTCGCGCATATGCGACTGTGTGCCTCACGCGCGGTCTATGTCCGGGCTTATCCTCGTGAGAGCCAGGAGATGCTGTTCGACGCGCATGCGCGCGGCTTTGCTTTCTTCGGCGGCGTGCCAGGGCGCGGCATCTACGATAATATGAAGACGGCTGTGACGAGCGTGTTCACCGGCAAGGAACGCGTCTTCAACCGGCGGTTCCTGATCATGACCGACCATTATATGGTCGAGCCCACGGCCTGCTCGCCTGCGGCGGGATGGGAGAAGGGTCAGGTCGAGAACCAGGTGCAGACGATCCGGGGTCGCTTCTTCCAGCCCCGGTTGCGGTTCGCCAGTCTCGAAGAGCTCAATGGCTGGCTGGAGGCCGAGTGTCGGCGCTGGGCGGAACGGCAGCCCCATCCCGAACAGGGAGAGCTGACCGTGGCGCAGATGCTGGAGATCGAACGATCTGCGCTGCAGCCGATGCTGGGACCGTTCGACGGCTTCAATGAGAGCGAGCATGCTGTGACCGGCACCTGCCTGATCAGCTTCGACCGCAATCGCTACTCGGTGCTATCGACGGTGGCACGACGCACGGTGCAGGTCCGCGCCTATGCCGATCGCATCGTCGTTCGCTGCGGCGAAGAGGTTGTCGCTGAACATCCTCGCTACTTTGGGCGCAACCGCACGATCTATGACCCCTGGCATTATCTGCCAGTGCTGGCCCGCAAGCCTGGCGCGCTGCGGAACGGTGCCCCCTTCCAGGACTGGGATCTGCCACCGGCGCTTGCCCGCCTGCGCCGCAAGCTGGGTAATGGCGACGATGCCGATCGCCGGTTCGTCCGTGTGTTGTCGGCCGTACTGACCGATGGCCTGGAGCCTGTCGAAGCCGCTGTGCGTGAGGCACTGGCGACGGGCACGGCAAGCGACGACCTGATCCTCAACATCCTGGCACGACGCCGGGAACCGCCGCGTCCTCTGACGATCATCACCTCCGAGGATAGCGCTCTGCGCCATCCCCCGATCGCCGACTGTGCCCGTTACGACCAGCTGAGGACCTTCGATGCAGCGGCATGATATGATCGAGGCCATGCGCGGGCTTGGACTCAAGGGCATGGCGGGCGCGTTCGACGATGCCGTCACCACCGGCCTTCAGCGCCAGCGCACCACCATGGAGATACTGACCGATCTCCTGCGAGCGGAGGCGACGCATCGTCATGCCGCGTCGATCCGATACCGGATGGCCGCTGCCAGGCTGCCAGTCGTAAAGGACATCGATGCCTTCCGGTTCGAGGGTACCCCGATCAACGAGGGGCTTGTGCGTTCATTGCACAGCGGCGCGTTCCTGCCCGCACGGCGCAATATCGTCCTGGTCGGCGGCACAGGCACAGGAAAGACCCATCTGGCCATCGCCATCACCGCCAATGTAGTGCGCTCCGGCGCCCGAGGCCGCTACTTCAACACGGTCGATCTGGTGACCCGCCTCGAAGAGGAGGCCAGGATCGGCAAGAGTGGCGCTCTCGCCGCCCAGCTATCCCGCCTCGATCTGATCGTGCTCGATGAACTGGGCTATCTGCCGTTCGCCCGATCAGGCGGCCAGCTGCTGTTCCACCTGATCAGCAAACTCTATGAGCAGACCAGCGTCATCATCACCACCAACCTCGCCTTTGGCGAGTGGCCCACCGTGTTCGGCGATCCCAAGATGACCACCGCGCTCCTCGACCGCGTCACCCATCATTGCGACATCGTCGAGACCGGCAATGACAGCTGGCGCTTCAAAAACCGCAGCTGATCCCCCCCAGCACCGATCAATTAGAAGATGTTTTGCGCTGCGCGCGCCTCCGGTCGGGCTACGCCCTCCCTACGCCGCGCGCAGCGCAAGGAAGCCCGTCACATCAACGCTCCGCCATCCTGACAGGGGGTCCCTTTTGCGCGCCGATAAGGGGTCCCGTTTGCACGCCGATTGACACTCCGCTCACTGTGGACTGGTTCGCCTTCGCTGGAGAAGCGCCGCACGACGTCGTGGCCGGAGCAAGCCCGCCGCCCGATTTGCCCTTCTCGACTCGGCCGCGCAGACCGCGAAGGATCTTATTCGCGAGATCCTTGAGGAACAGGGCGTTCATCGTGCCTTTGAGGCCGACATGCAGTTCGGAAACTTCGCCCTCTTATTAATAACGACAAGGACATGGAGAGGCCCCCGATCGGGGCCTCTCCATATCGTCAGGCCCACATCAACAGTGGCCTGCTTTTACTCCGCCCCGATGGCCTGGAATCTGACCGCTGTTGACACGCCGCTTTTTCTCTAACGAAATGATGTAATGCGGCCGGATCGGCGGTTGTATCTTTGGGCGGGCAGTGGCCTCATACGGCGGGCCGTTTTGCGGCAAGAACAACGACTTTTCCGACTGTCTGCTTTGAAGCCTGCCGTTGATAGGCCGAAACTTAACGTCCAGGTCGTTGTGGTTGACGTCGCGCAGGGTGTGATCCCTGGTTATAGATTGGCGAATGCGCTTTCCGCTGATGCCCGCCGAGCCGAGGCCGATCTGAAGCCCATCTATGAAAATGGCAAGTGACCAGCATCCCGCCATTATTAACCGACAAAGGCTCGTTCGATCACATAATCGCCCGGCTTCGCGTTGGAGCCTTCGATAAAGCCACGCGCATCCAACAGGTGAGCGATATCCTTGATCATGGCCATGCCGCCACATAGCATGATGCGATCGGTCTGGACCGAGAGCGGCGCACCACTCAGTCCAGCCTGCGCGAACAGGCTGCCATCTTCGATCATCGTTGTGATACGCGCGTTGCAGGTAAAGGCTTCGCGCGTCACCGTGGGCAGATAGGATAGTTGCGCCATTGCCGGTTCCGATACCAGCGGATCATCCCGCAGGCCGGATTCTAGCTCCGCACGAAACGCTAGGTCGCTTGCCTGCCTGACGCTGTGGACGACGATCACGCGCTCATAGCGTTCATAGACGTCGGGGTCGCGGATCAGGCTGAGGAACGGTGCCAGCCCGGTGCCGCTCGACAGCAGCAACAGCCGATTGCCGGGCAACAGCGCGTCGGTCACCAAAGTACCGGTGGGTTTGCGCCCAAGATATATCTGGTCACCGGGCCGGATATTCTGCAATCGCGACGTCAGGGGGCCGTCCTCCACCTTGATCGACAGGAATTCCAGTTCCTCGGCATAGGCAGGGCTGGCAACTGAATAGGCGCGCAACAGCGGCTTGCCGCCGTCGCCCGTCAGTCCAATCATGGCAAACTCGCCGGACCGAAACCGAAAGCTCGCCGGGCGTGTCACCGAAAAGCTGAACAACCGGTCGTTCCAATGGCGGACTTTCAGGACAGTCTCGACCGACAGGGCGCTGGTCGCGGTCAGTTCTATCTTGTCGCTGTGTATCGCGAGTTGGTCCGCGGCGGTCATGCCGACATCGCCGGATGGAAATAGCGGGCCAGGAAGGTGCCGTCGTCGCCGAAATGATATGTCTCAAGGCTGTGCACTGTGACGGGATGGCCATTCATCATGCCTTCGTTCCTTACGCAGGCCGCGGCCTCATGCCCGTTCACGATCAGTTCGACAAATGTCAGCTTCCAGCCAACATAGCGGTCGAACAATTCCCCGATCAGGTGCAGCCCCTCCTGACGATCGCTACCCACCGGGTCATCGATCAGCAGCCCGCCTGGCGCGATGTCACGGTAGGCGGCGATGAAGTCGTCACGCTGACCCTGATTGAACATATCAAGTTGATGCCGGAGAAATGCTTCGATCCGGTCTGCATCGAGCGTTGCCATGTGCATGTCCTTTTTAGCGGCCCGCAGCCGCTGTTCTGATTGCCGGAACGATCTCTGACCATGGGAGAAAGGGCGGGCAAGGCGACAGGCTATCGCCGGAATGCAATAGGCTATCGTTTCGCAACAATCATGTGACGCGGAAGCGGCGCGGCTATCGCCGACCCGCGTTTCACTATCGATGAACCGTGCCACCCTTTCCTAAGGTAGGTTGTCATCCCATCGAAATGTCGCCTGTCCGCAATCAATAAAGATATGTGGGAGAGAATGATGATAACGTCCAAACTGATGGTGGCGACGATGCTGTCGGGCCTGCCTGTCGCGATGGCTCAGCCCGCGCGGGGGCAAGTCGCACCACAGGAAGCGGCGCAGGAACAGTTCAGCGGCATTCAGGATATCGTCGTCACCGCGCGGCGGACCGAGGAAAGCCTGCAAACCACCCCGCTGGCCGTCACGGCATTGGGCGATGTCGCGATTCAGCGCGCGCAGATCGTCAGCGTGCAGGACGTGCAGCGTGTCGCGCCCAGCGTCGTCATATCGACCGGCTCTGCCTCGACGTCCGGCTTCGCATTCGTGTCGATCCGCGGCCAGGGCAATCTCCAGCCGCTGATCGCCAACGATCCGGCGGTCGCGACCTATATCGACGGCGTTTATATCGCACGGCCTTCGCAGGGCCTGACCGATCTGCACGATCTCCAGCGTCTCGAAGTGCTGCGTGGTCCGCAGGGCACGCTGTTTGGGCGCAACACGACGGGCGGCGCGATCAACATTCTGTCCAAGGATCCTGTCGATCGGCTGGAAGGCAGCCTGAAGGGCGAAGTCGGCAACTATGCCTATCGGGATGTCGAAGCCGTTTTGAACGTGCCGCTGGCAGAGGGCCTGGCCGCGCGTGTCGTCTATGATTTCCATGATCGCAACGGCTATGGCAACAATGCCCGGCTGAACCGCGACGTGGGCGATCAGAAAAGCCACTTCCTGCGCGGCAAGCTGAAATATGAAAGAGACGGGTTCGACGTTACCCTGAGCGGCGATTACAACAAGATCACGGACATGGGCCAGCTTGCCCAGACCGCCGGGTTCAATCCGCTGTCGTTTCAGGGGCCGTTGGCAGCCTTTGCACCCGGACTGGCCAGCGCGATCCATACGAAGGACAATTGGTACACGACCTATGCAGGTGGGCTTGTGCGGCCCACGACCAACCCGACCTTCGCGACGCTACCTGCCGACATCCAGGCGAGATACAGCCAGTTGCCGTTCGACAGGCTGGTTGCCTATGGCTTTTCCGGTGTCGTCAACATCGACATCGGCGCGCATAAGCTCAAGTCGATCACCGCCTATCGCTATTCGGATTCCGACGGTCTGATCGACCTTGATGGATCGCCATCCCCCGTCCTTGCCGTGTTCGGCGGCGCGCATTCGGAATCCTATTCGCAGGAACTTCAGCTATCCGGCAACATCACGGACAAACTGAGCTATATTCTGGGCGGCTACGCCTCGCGCGAAACAGGCTTTGAATATTCCCAATCGCAGATTTTCGGCGGGTTGATCCGCAACAGCTTCGGCGACGCGAAGAATACGACCAAGGGTGCCTATGCGCAGCTCTATTATAATCTGACCGACAGCGTGCGTGCAGTGGGCGGCTTTCGCTACACGTGGGACGGGCGGGAGGTTGTCCTGCACAACCAGCAGGTGCTCGGCCTCGCCCCTAACGCGCCCGTCGCGGGCACGCCGTTCGGCGTGAACTGCAATCTGGTCAATCCAGACCAGACGCCCACGGCCACGCAATGCAACCAGACCCAGTCGAAAAATTTCTCCTATCCCGCCTGGAACCTGGGTCTGGACTGGCAGGCGAGCGAGGACATCTTCCTCTACGTGGCCACGCGCGGCGCGGCTAAGGCGGGCGGCTTCAATATACGTGCCGGGTCGCTTCCCGCCTTCTCGCCGGAAAAGGTCAAGGACGTCGAAGGCGGCATCAAGGCGAGCTGGTTCGATAATCGGCTGCGCACCAACGTCGCGCTGTTCCACACCTGGAAAAGCAATGCGCAGGTGATCGTCAATGCCGTTGCACCTGGCGTGGGCGTCACCCAATATACCCAGAATAACGGCGATACCCGCGTCTGGGGGGCTGAGTTTGAGGTCGTGGCGGCACCATGGTCGGGCATGGAGATTTCGGGCAATCTCTCGCTGCTCAATGGCAAATATAAGGCCGGGAGCATTTCCGAAGTGCAGCGGATCACCAGCGCCACGCCGCTGACCGGATGCGCCGCCGCGCCGCCGACCGCCGCTGGCGTTCCGCGTTACGACTGCACGGTTGACCTCAGCGGTCGCGCGCTGACGCAACTTCCCAAGATCCAGTTTAGCATCGGCGCGACGCAGACCATCGCCCTGTCGACTGGCGACCTGATCCTGCACGTCAATTACGCCTATGTCGGCAAGCAGCATTTCAATCCGGTGATAGCGTCGGACGAGCAGACCGCCGCAGTCAAGGCTGCCTATGCCCAGGAAAATGCGTTGGGTGAAACGGCAGGATATGGCCTGCTCAACGGCCGCATCGCCTATCAGCTCAAAGATCCGAATATCGAACTCTATGTCTATGGTCGCAACCTGACGGCGAAGAAATATCTCAGCCGTCGCTTTTCCGATCTCTACCAGACCGGTGGGCTGGGGGTTGCGGTCGACTATGCGGGTGACCCCCGCGTGGTCGGGATTGGTATGCGCTATCGCTTCGGCGGACAGTAAGCGTGCCCGATCGAAACTTGGACAAGAAAGGCTGCTAGTGATCGACCTTCCCGACAATGTGCCATGCCAACTCGTCATGCCCTTTGCCCTAACGCCTCGTCGGGCGACGACGGTCAATCCCTATACCGACATCATTCCCAGACTGCATGAAGGCCCGCCGATCTTCTACGGCACCGACGTGTTTCCTGGGCGTCAGCCGGGCTGGGTGGTGCGGCGCGCGGAAGACCTGCGGAAAATCTACGCCGATACCGACAGTTTCGGCAAACGCGGCAATACCGGCTTTGCTGCCGGGATCGGCGAAAGCTGGGACATCATCCCGACCGAACTTGACCCGCCGCGACACACCGGCTTTCGCAATGCGCTCAATCCCGTCTTTTCGCCCAAGCGGATGGGCGAACTGGACGGCAAGGTCCGCCTGCGCGCGCGAGAATATATCGACAAGTTCAAAGACCGGGGGGAATGCGATTTCATCCGGGATTTCGCCATCCCTTTCCCGGTGTCGATCTTCCTCGATCTGCTCGACCTGCCGCAGGAGGAGATGCAGCAGTTTCTCGATTGGGAATTTTCCTTGTTGCATACCGACGACATGGAAGACCGCGTCAAGGGCACGCGCGCGGTGAAGGCCTATCTGCTCAACGCCATCGAAGATCGTCGCAAAAAGCCCGGCGACGACCTGATCAGCATCGCGCTCCAACTGGAATATGAGGGGCGCAAATGGACGCCTGAAGAAGTGTTCGGCCATTGCTTCAACCTGTATCTTGGCGGACTAGATACAGTGTCGGCGAATATCGGCCTGCATTTCCAGCATCTGGCGACCCATCCGGCCGATCAGGACGCTCTGCGGCAAAATCCGGCGAGTGCCACCGTAGCCATTGAGGAGTTGCTGCGCGCTTATGCCGCTGTCACGACATTCCGCATCTGCACCAAAGACGTGATGCTGCACGATGTCACGATCCGCGCGGGTGACCGGGTTGCCATGTCGACCCCATTGGGATCGAACGATCCCGAAGCGTTCGAGGCCCCGACGCAAATTCGCTTCGATCGCCGCCCTTCGCATCTGACTTTCGGCTATGGCCCACATCGCTGCCTCGGCGCACATCTCGCCCGGCGCGAGCTACAGATCGCTATGCAGGAAATGCTTAACACCCTGCCCGCTTTTACAGTGCAACCGGGGTTCGATGTGCCCTTCTATCTCAGTAACATCATCCATGTGGAATCGCTTCCACTGGTCTGGGCCAGATAGAGGTATGGCGCGCTCAGCGATAGCGTCTTTGCAACCAGCGATAGCAAAGGCGGTCGTGCCCCGGCGGCGGCTGCGCTAGTTTGCACCGGAGCACCACAGGCGATCCGTGGATCGACACAGAAGGTGCCCAAGGGGAGAGATAGCTATGAAATCCGTCAAATTCCAGGTGCTTGCCACCAGCGCACTGACCCTGATCGCGACCGCCGTACCGGCCTTGGCACAGCAGCCTGCCGACCAGCCTTCGGTAAATAGCGGACTACAGGATATCGTCGTGACCGCCCGCCGCCGCGAGGAATCGCTTCAATCGGTGCCGGTATCGATCACCGCTATCTCTGCCGAGATGCTGGAGCAGAAATCGGTCCAGGATCTGAGCGACGTCGCCACCCTCACCCCCGGCTTCCGTTTCTCGCAGGAGGGCGGCAAGAACCAGCCGACGCTGTCGTTGCGAGGCCTTGGCCAATTGCCGATCGGCGAAGGCGTGCCCGCAATCGTCGCCTATTTCAACGATGTGCCGCTCTCCAAAGAGGGTGGCAATATCCCGACTTTCGACCTGGCCAATATTCAGGTGCTGAAAGGGCCGCAGGGCACATTGTTCGGGCGCAACACCATCGGCGGCGCGGTGCTGGTCAATTCGAAAAAGCCGACCTTCGATACCGATGGCTATATCCAGGCCGGCTATGGGAATTTCGATTATAAGGAATTGGAGGGCGCGCTCAACGTGCCGTTGGCCAAAGATGTGGCGGCGCTTCGCATTGCTGCGCAGTATCGCAACCGTGACGGCCGGACGAAGAACCTCACACCCGGCAATCCCGACCTGGACGACACCAACCAGTTGAGCTTTCGCGCGTCATTGCTGCTCCAGCCTACCGAGAATCTGACTAACACGCTGGTCTTCGACTATTTCCGGGCGCGAGAAAAGCCCGCTGCTGAGGTTCCCTATCGCTATAATGCCGGTGTGCTGTCGGGTATATTGGTCGGCGGCTTCGGCTTCGCGCCCGCCGATGCGGCCGTCTATGAAGCAGATCTTGCCAGCCTGTTCGCGCAGCAACAGGCCAACGGTCCGTACAAGGTCACGAACGAATTGGTGAACGACGGTAGCAGCCTGAAAGTCGCAGCCGATCGCCGCATCTGGGGCATCACAAATACCACCAGCCTGGAATTGGGCGACGTCACTATCCGCAACATTTTCGGCTATCGCGACGTCTATAATTATCAGTTCGTCAATACCCAGGGCACCCGCCAGTTGATTGGCCCCCAGGGACGGCTCGTCATCTATCACACTGGTGCCGAAGCGAATAAATCCTTCCTGACCGACGAGTTTCAGGTGCTGGGCGACATGGGCCGCCTCAATTGGATTGCGGGTGCCTTCTACAGCAAGGACAAGCCCACCGGCACCAACGTCAATTTCCCGCAGCAGTTCAGCTTCATCGACCTTTACGGCCCGGCGGTGAATTACAGCACGTCGCATTATACCAACAGCAGCTTCGCCCTGTTCGCGCAGCTGGGGTTCAAGATCACCGACAAGCTGACCGCCAACGCAGGCGCGCGCTACACCTGGGACAAGGTCAAGGCGTGCGCAGGCAACAGCCTCGCAGGGGCGCTCAGCCAGCAGCAATGCGCCGATCAGGCAGCGCTTGGCTTGCCCGACGGCACCGGCATCGTGAAGAATAAGGGCGACTATGCCACCTGGACCGTGGGGCTGGATTATCAGGCGACCGACGACCTGTTCCTCTATGTCACGTCCCGGCGCGGCATTCGCGGCGTCAACGTCAACACGCCGCTGTTCGAAACACCTTTCACCACCGGCGGAGTTGGCGCGTGTCTTGGCGGCGCGACTTGCCCGGACTTGCGGCCCTATCAGAAGGTGAAGCAGGAACAGGTCACCGACGTCGAACTGGGCATGAAACTCAACTGGCGCGCGGGCGCTATGAAAGGCCGCTTCAACGTATCGGCGTTCCAGACGAAGTATAAGGACGCGCTGCAATTCTTTAACGTCCGCCCGCTCGGTATTCCGCCGACGGCACCCGATCAGCCGACCCGGACCTCTCTCGCCATCAACGCATCCGACGCGACCGTGCGCGGCATAGAGGCCGAACTCGTGATCGAACCTGCGCCTTGGCTGACGTTCAGCTTTGGCGGTGCCTATGTCGATCAGAAGGTCGATGACGTAAAGCCGTTCGGCCCACTGACGCTGACCAAGAATGAAGTCACGCTCCCCACCCCCAAATTCTCGGGGACAGCCGCATTACGCGCCGTGCTGCCGATCCGTCCGATGGATGGGGAACTCGCCTTCAACGCGGACCTGTATCACACGTCGGCCTATGACGCGCAGTTTGGTGAGCAACTGCCCGGCTATGATGTCGTCAACAGCCGCCTGGAACTGAGCAACATTGGCGGGCGCGGCATCAGCATCGCGGCCTATGTCCGCAACCTGTTCGACAAGCAATATCCGATCGGCCCGGCCGTGCTGCTCAGTTCCTTTCCGGCCAGCACCGTCTATTATGGCGATCCGCGGACCTACGGCCTCCAACTCACCTATCGATTTGGCAGCTAGGACAGCATGACGATGACCCACGATGGCGTACAGCACCGCACCTGCCCCCTGTGCGAGGGGATGTGCGGGGTTACCGTGACCGTGGAGGGCGGACGGGCGGCGACCGTCCGCCCCAACAAGCAGGATCGTTGGAGCCTGGGCCATATCTGCCCCAAAGGCACGACGCTCGGCGCGCTCCATCATGATCCCGACCGGCTTCGCACGCCCATGATCCGCGACGGGAGCGAGTGGAAAAGCGCCTCGTGGGAGGCCGCGTTCGATCGTCTGGAGACATTGGTCGCAGGGCTGCGCGAGCGCCACGGCCCCCATGCGTTCGCGGCTTATGGTGGCAATATGGCGGGCAAGGACGCCACGCTGTCGCGCTATTCGGGTCTGATGCTGGCAACGTCGGGCATTAAACAGGTCTATTCGTCTGGCACGGTCGATCAGCACCCCAAGAATCTGTCGGCCATGCTGATGTTCGGCAATGAATGGAAAATACCCATTCCAGACCTCGATCATACCGACTTGTTCGTCATCTTCGGCGGCAATCCGGCCGCGTCGAAGGGCAGCATCTTTTCCCATCGCGATGTGATGGGTGCGATGCGGGATCTGCGCGCGCGCGGCGGGCGCGTCATCGTGATCGATCCCGTCCGCACCCAGACGGCAAGGTCGGCCGACCAGTGGATCGGCCTGAAGCCCGGCAGCGACGCGGCCTTCATGCTCGGCATCGCCCATGTCCTCTTCGCCCGCGACGCTGTGCGGTTGCGGCACCTCGACGGCCTGGTTAACGGGCTGGAGACGCTGCGGGAGATCGTCACCGGGTTCAGCCCCCAATGGGTCGCCCATCATTGCGGCATCGATGCCATCGTCATCGAAAACCTGGCCGACGAACTGATCCGCACCGAACGATCCGCCATCTACGGCCGCATCGGCACCTGTACTCAGACATTCGGCACGCTGGCGTCCTGGATGATCGACGTGCTGGCGATACTGACGGGCAATCTGGACCGGCAGGGCGGCAGCATGTGGAGCCGCCCCGTCGCTCCGCTGGTCGACATGCTGGCGACGCTGCCCGCCGACATGCCGGTCGTCATGGGCAAGAGCCGGGTGCGCGGCGTCCCCGCAGTGCTGGGCCAATTCCCTGCCTCCTGCATGGCCGAGGAAATTGCTACGCCGGGACCAGGCCAGATCAAGGGGCTGCTGACTTTCGCCGCTAATCCGGCGCTCAGCGCCCCGGATTCAGGTAAGCTCGCCCAGGCGCTACCGCTGCTGGAATGCATGGTCAGCTTGGACAATTATCTCAACGAAACGACCCGCCACGCCCATGTTATCCTGCCCAGCCCATCTTTCTTGGAAAGCGCGCATTATGACATGTGGTCCTGGATTTTCTGCCTCACTAGCGGCGGCCATTATTCGCCACCAGTCTTTCCAGTTACCGATCGCCCGGACCATTGGCGCGTCGTCGCCCGCGTCGGCGCGATCATCGGTGGCCAGCCGGGTGCCGATATCGACGCTATGGACGATGGCTATTTCCGCGCACTCGCTACCGGACGCGGGATCGATCCTACCATGGCGATCGCGGCGCTGCCCGACCGTGGACCGGATCGCATCCTCGATCTGGCGATCCGCACCGGCCCGTTCGGCGATCGCTTCGGCACGGTAGGCAACGGCCTGACGCTCGATAGTTTCCGCGATCAGCCTAACGGCCTGATCGTCGCGCCCGCTATCCCCCGCGCGCATGAGGGGTTCGAAACCGCATCCGGCAAGATCGACCTCACGCCCGCCCTCATCCTGTCCGACCTTCCCCGGCTGGAGCGGGCCTTGGTCGCCAATGATCCCTCGCTCGTCCTCGTCAGTCGCCGTCATCTCCGCTCGCTCAACAGTTGGATGCACAACATCGATACGCTGGTGAAGGGCAAGGATCGCTGCACCCTGCAAATGCACAGCGTCGATGCCGCCACCCATGGACTAGCCAACGGCGATCTGGTCGCGCTGACCTCTGCATCGGGTGAAATCCATGTACCGCTGGAGATTGACGACGACATCCGCCCCGGCGTGGTGTCGATGCCGCACGGCTGGGGGCATCGCGATCCACAGACCCAAATCGCGATCGCTCAGGCGCACGCCGGGGCCAACACCAATATCCTCAGCCCCGGCACGATGGTCGACGTCATTTCGGGCAATGCCGTGCTGAACGGCATCCCGGTTCAGGTCCGCAAGGCTGATCGTCAACCCCGCGAAACAATTGGAGCAACTGCGTGAACAAGATAATGGGTTCCTTGTCCGGCGTGATCGGTTTCGCCCTGATCGCATTCGGCGTCTACGCCCTGGTCGCAACGACCGCCATTACCGACATGACCGCGCTGCAACCCAGGGGGGTGGCAGGCCTCAACGAAGCCCGCGCGATTTACGCTGGCTCCTTCTGGGCCATGGGGGGGATTATCCTCTACGGCCTTGCAACCCCGCGTTTTCGGCAACCCCTGTTACTCGCCGTTGGCGTGATCTTTGCAGGCTTCGTGGCCGCACGAATCATTTCGATCGCGATGGATGGCTATGCGCCGATCCTTGCAGCGTCAATCGGATCGGAAGTCGTCGCGGCTCTCATCCTGATCGCCGCGAGCCGGACCGCGCACGTATCCTCAGTCTGACAGCGCCGCCTGGCCGCCCACCGCGACATCGTGCGGATAGGGCGCGCCGGGCAGTCGGGCGGCCGCGAAAAACTCCACCGCCTGTGCTGCTTCCACCAGCCCCAGCGCCACGCGATACAGCCGCGCTTCAGCCGATGGCAGAGTGTCCGATCCGAACGCATCGAGATGCGCCATCATATCGGCAAGCCGAGGCGCGGTAGCATCGTAAAACTGCTTCAGTGCATCGAACGGCATGTCCTGCCGCGCGCGATAGCGGCTTTCCATCGTCTCCAGTCCGATCCACAAATGGGCGAATTGTTCCAGATCGGCGAAGGCCGCGGGCAGGTTGGCACTCATGCCGCGCTCCTCATGTTCGCCTGCGCTCCGTTCAAAACGGATCGGATCACCGCCGCGCGGTGTCGGGGAAGCATTTCCGCCTCGCCATAATAGAAGCTCTCGGTCGCGCCGGACGCCAGCCCCTTTTGCTGCCGTGCCATGACCATGAAATCCTCCATCCCCGAATCCCGCGCGAATGTGGTTGCCTGGGCGATCGCCAAGCGTTCGCTGGCCGTAACGGGGGCATGATAATAATAATGCGCAGTCCAGCGGTGGCTCTGCGCCGTCAGCGGCCAATGCTGCTGCGTGAACCAGCCGCCTGCACCGGGATGGATCATGAAATTGGGGAATATCGCCAGCGACGCAGGCGTTTCTGCGCTCGGATAGCCCTCACCCGCTACACGTCCGGCTAACGCCCCCATCGTCTGCACCGCAAAGGACTGGACGAGCCGCTCGGCGCGCGGTCGCCAGCCCGGATTGCCCTGCGACCAGCCTGCGGCGTGCGGCCCGGCAAAGGCCATCTTGCGAAATTCGGAAAAAGGGTTGGCAGGCGTCACCGATATTTCGCGGATCGTCAGCGCATGGACGGTGCCGACATGATAGCCCTCATATTGCGGGTCGAGCCCCGCCTTCCAGTTGGCTGAGACTTCGTATGAAAGGCTGTCCCGGTGGGTGAAGGGGACCAGCGTGGTCGTCTCCAGCAGCGGCGCGATGCCACCCAGAAACGCCCGGAGAGAAAAGGCGGGCTGCGGATCGAGATTGATGAAAACGAACCCGGCAAACACGTCTATCTCGATCGGCACCAACCCCAGATCATCCGCATCCAGCGACGGAAAACACCGCTGGTTGGGAATGGCCTTCAAGCTGCCATCCAGGCGGAAGGTCCAGCTATGATAGGGGCAGCGAAATGCCTCCGCCTTGCCGCAAGGGCCATCGGCGACGGGCATCCCGCGATGGCGACAGACATTGTGGAAGGCGCGCAGCACATCGTCCTTGCCCCGCACGATCAGCACAGACACGCCGCAAATCTCGACATCGCGCACAACATAATCGCCCGGTTTCGGCAGATCCTCCGCGCGCACCATATAAAGCCAGCATCGTCGATATATCGCGTCGCGCTCGGCCGCATGCTGGGCCACGCTCCAGAAGCTGTCCGCCGCTACACGACCATCGCGCAGGATCGCGGCGTCCGGCATCATCATCCCATGTCCCAGATCAAAACCGCCTTCCGGCGTCGCCGACAGTATATTGGTCATGCAACTGGCTCCCGCAGTCCCGCCTTGCCCGCTAGTCTATAGTCGCCGCCTCGCTCGATGCTCTGCCGGAACGCGGGACGGCCATGCAGCCTGTCCAGCCAAGTCACGATATGGGTATAGGCGTCGATCGGCATCAGCGTTTGCGCGATTTCCGGGATGAAGCTCATCTGGATATCGGCAGCAGAAAAATCTTCGCCGAGGAGAAAGGGGCCGTCGGCCAACGCATCGTCGAGATAGGCCAGCGCCTTCGCCAGTTCGACATTGGCTGCCTCATCGATCGGGCTGCCATCCAGACCGAAGGCGCGGGCATAGACCTTTATCATGATCGGGTTCATGCCGGACGACACCGCATAATAGAGCCATTGCCGATACCGTTCATGCGCATCCGTACCGGGCACTGGCGCCAATCGACCATCGCCATGCCGCTCGATGATATGCTCCGTAATCGCGCCCGATTCGATGACGATCCGTCCCTCATCCTCGATCATCGGCGATTTGCCGACTGGATGCAGCGCCTTGAGCGCGGGTGGCGCCATCATCGTTACCTGATGCCGCTGATAGGGCACCAGATCATAGGGCAGGCCTAGTTCTTCGAGCAGCCATATCGTCTTCTGAGCGCGGGAATCGTTGAGGTGATGCACAGTCAGCATTGTGGGTGACTTTCAATCTGGAGAAGGAGCCGATCAGCACCGCGTCCGATACTCGACCGGCGTCATGCCCGTCGTCTTGCGAAAGGCGGCCGTAAACGCCGCTGCGCTGGCAAAGCCGCAGGAATAGGCGACTTGCTTGACCATCAATTTCTGGTCGTCGAGCAGCGCCTTCGCGCGGTTCAGGCGCTCCCGCGCGATGTAATGGCGCAGCGTAACGCCCGTGGCGCGCTTCACCAGCGGTGACAAGGCACGCGACGTCACGCCACAATGTTGTGCCAGATCGACCACCGTAGGCAATTTGCCGCTTTCATGCAGAACCTGCCGCAACATCGTCATCTGGCCTGGCGAAAGGGCGCCGTCGCACTCCTGCGGCACCGGTTGCCCCAGCGTCGCACGGCGTATCTCACCGCAAATGGCGAACAGCAGCGACCGGACCATGAACCCGCTGTCGAGGCCCGGCGTGACGACCTCGTCAGCGATACGGGTCAGGCCGGCCTGAAGGAAAGGGCTGTCGAGATTGAACTGATGGTCCCCGTCGAGACTGGAGAGGAACGACAGCAATTCGGGATAGTCGGCCAGTAATTCGGTCCGAAAGCTGCAGGATATGGTCCGAAGGCGGCCGCTGTTCCAGCGCGTCCGCACCGCCTGCCCTGGCGGCACGAGGATGACGGCATGAGACGTCACGAAGTTGCGCCCCGGACGTGCGCATTCGATATCATCCTCCCGGTACATTAGCCATTCCAGGAAGAATTGATCCGACAGGATTGTTGCTTCGCCAGGCTGCGACCATCGGACATTGTCGACCCGCACCGAATAATCCGGGTCCACAAGCGCGCCTTCCAGCATTCCGGTATAGAGCATTTCACCCCTGAAAGCCTGCTCCTGCTCCATGCGCCTATCCTCTTTCTAGATATGGGTGGCCGAATCGTGCGCCATGACAGTCGTCGAAGGCGGATCGGAAAAAGCCAGCCGATCGATAGGGCCGGGCGCTCTATCCACGATGGGTCCAGGGTAGCCACGCAGCAATTGCAGCGCGCGCATCGTCCGGCGATGGAACAGGCCGATCAGATCGGCTTCCTTATCTGGCCCGGCGGCCAGCACATATTGTTCCAGCGTCGCCTCGGCCGCTGCCGCGCTTGCGAAACTTTGGCCCAGCAACTGCTCTGCCTCCGATCGATCGCGGCGCGCAATCTCGTGGCCGATGGCGTCGCGGCGCTGTACATAGCGGGCGAGCGACAAGGCTGGAGGTTCGCGCAATCGTCCGCGCGCCGCTGGCAGATCGGTACAACTCGCGACCAAATTATCATAAATGATGTCGGTCGCTTTTTCGACGGTTACAAGATCGGCGACAGGTGTCAGATCGACCCTGCGCACCTGCGCCAATGTTTCCAAAGCAGCGCGCCTACAGCCAAGATCCCAGGACAGATATTCGACATAGGCAGGCAATTGGCGCTGCGTGCGGAGTGCCGACTCCATCCGCATCGGCACAGCAAGGAAAGACGCGATGGTGTGAAAATCGAGCGCCACCCAGTCGATCAGGTTACCGCTTTCCACGACATAGCGCTGCAACAACGACGTCAGATCGCCGATCGGTTCGTTGATGTCGCGCACCCTGATCGATGCTAGGTCCGCCATGGGGTCGCCTAAATGCGCCAGTTCCAAATCATAAATATGGGTGATCCTGTCCCCATCATGAAAAAACTGCGGCGCGTCGGCGATCAGCAGCGCCGTTTCCGTGCGATGCAGCGGAAGATTGCCCAGCACCCATTTACGTAGAAAGGCGATCAATGGATCGGGACCATCGCGATGGCTTTGATACTGTTGATCCGCATCATCAAAATAGGCGAGCGCAATGGCTTGCGGGCTTTGCGGTTGTGGCAATCCGATCCCTGCGGCCTTTACTGTATCGATCCGGTGAACGGACGCCATGATCGCCATATAATCGCTGACCAGCCGATGCAGGTTTGCGTCGCGGTCGGCGCCGCCCGCGAAAGCCGTCGCGTCGATGCGCTCCATGGCAATCGCCGCGGGGTTGTCGCACCAGCCATGGATATGCGGTACGGCGATGCCCTCGTCCGCCAGCAACCGCAAGACATCATGTTCTACGCGCAACGGCTGCGTTTCCTGGCCCGCACCGCGATCGCCGCGAATATGGATATGGATTACGCCCTCCGGCGTGCGGACCGATACGTTCCACGCCGGGCGCCATCCCGGCAGGATATCCATGGCGACAATATCGCCCATCGTCGCTTCGATCCAGCGCTGGATATTTTGCTCAGCTATCAAGTTCGGCTGGTCGGTCACCAGGCATCCTCATGCATGTTCGTCACACCGCAACGTGGATGCAATCTTTATGTGAACAGCGTTATCCTAATAGGGTAACGCTGTTCATTCAAGCGAATTTATCGGGGGGCAATGCGCCGTGATTGCGCTATTCAGCACCCGACATCAGACAGGAAGGCGCGCAATGGAGAGAAATGCTAAGGGCCATCAAGATATTCTAGTCGCTGGCACCACGGCATCACCTAGTCGGGCGCGCAGCGCAGAGGCTAAGGATCATGTGCGGCAAGCATTGATTGACGCGGGACGTCATCTGCTGCTGGCCAAGCCCTCAGGACCGATATCGCTCCGTGGAATTGCCCGTCATGCCGGCTATTCCTCCGGTGTCGTGTATCGGTATTTTGCGGATCGCGATTCACTGTTTCTCGCGATCCGTGACAGCGAATTGGCCAATTTCGCTGATAGGCTAGAGATGGAATTCGCCACATATGACGACGCGGAAAAGCGCCTGATCGCCGTTGCCGATCGGGCCTTCGATTTTTCACGCGACCAGATCGCCGCCTTCGGCATGAATAGCTTGTTCCTGTTCTGGTTCGACACCGCTGGCACGCAGAATGGCGCTCCCATTCGTGATACTGCACCCGCAGCAGCGCGCATCCATGCCTTTTTCGAACAGGCGGTCAGCTCCGTAATGGCACCCAGTTCGCACCAGAATTCGAACATTCAATCGGCAGTAGGTGCCCTGATGGCGTCTATATCAGGGGCCGTACTTTTACCGCGGGGAAGCGATCATGATGATTTCCCAGATGGCTGTATCATACTGCGTGATATCGTCGAAGCATTGATCTGCCGTTGGCAGGCTACGTGGGAGCCGACACATTAATAATTGACGGATGCCGGGCGACCTTGAGGCGCAGATCGAGGCCTTCGTTGAGCACTACAACCATCAGAGGTATCAAGAGAGCCTGAGCAACGTGACGTCCGCCGACGCCTACTTCGGCGGGGGGTCCAGCCATCATAAAGCAGCGCGAAAGGTTCAAGCGGCAGACCATCGAGCATCGGCGTTTGCAACACCGCAAGCTCGCCGCCTAAACCTACCCCCACACGAGGCCACCACTCCGCTAATTTATGCCGCGAAGTGTGCTGAATGTTCTGACGACCGAAAACGTCAAATCATTCTTCATCCTGGCGAAGCCCGCCTTGATATGCACCGCCAAGGCCGCATCGCTGAGCAGACGGTGCGGCTGGTTTGGGCCAATATCGGTGGCTTGCAGCAATCGGTGATGACGATAACCGCTAGCGCTGACCTGCAAAACACGGCACTGCACCACGATCGGCCAGGTGCCACGACGTTGCTCGATCAAGGCATACCTCACCGCGACTTCCTTGCGAATCTACCGCTGTTTTTTAGAATGTGGCTCTCCATGCGCACTCGCACCAGCGCGGCTTCCAGCCGTGCGATCTCCATCTGTTCAAGGCTCACGGCTTTAATGTGAACATCAAGAAGGCGACCGGTAGCCTCCGCCTTTACTCCGTCCTTCGTTTGATACCCCTTCCCTGATCTGTTCATACCAGCCAGGGGAAACGTTAGGCAGGGACAAGCTCACGAAACAAAACCGTTACAAGTCGACTATAATTCGTAGTTCAACGCCAGCTTCCACATTTGCACTGCTGTTTCTGGCGTCAGGTGCCGGTTGAAGTCGCCATTCTGATCGCGATTCGGTAATTGTTCATGTCGATGCCGCTAGATCTCAAATAGCGATGAGAATGGGAGACAGGCGCTCTCTCTCGAAGATGCTGGTGATCTCTGCGGTTGTGGCGTGGTTACGAACCCCTCGACGCTGCCCTCTGCAATGACGAGCGGGGGGCGCGTCGCTAAGCTCGATCTGTCACACTACCTGTGCTATCAACCGCGCTGTTTCGTGATCCTCGAACGCCGTGGTCAGGCGAAAATGGTTCATGACAGTGATCTCCCAGCCATAATTGACCACTGGCGTCGTCAGCCAGCCGATATAGACGCCCCACATCAGGCAGCGGCCAAACTCGGTAAAACTCTCCTCGAACGAGGGGCAATCGGCCACGCCCTCGACCGCCAGCCTATCGAGATAGAAGCGGACCAGATCCTGTTCATGGGCGCGGCGATCCTCCACCGACAGCGCCGTCGTCACAAGATAGCTGACATCATGCATATGATGGCCGCGACAGGTGAGTTGCCAGTCGAGCAGCCCACCCGACCCATCGGGCAATATATAGCTGTTACCGATATGCATGTCGCCCTCGACCAGCGTTTGCGGCAGGCTCTGCTGGTGCCGGTGCAGCGCCAAGGTGCCGTTGCGTAGGGCAGGGCCGGTCGTGCGCAGTCGCTGCACCATTTCGCGCTTGAATGACACCGTGTCGATCTCATGCTGGATCAGCGGCTCGGCCCCCACCATCATCAGTTCCGCCACCTTGCCCTCGACATGGCTGCACGCCCAGGCCAGATCGCCGCCGGGCCGCAGGCGGGGGCTTTCCCAGAAGCGGGCGTGCAGCTTTGCCTGCTGCGACAGGATGGATCGCACATTGTCGAGCGTTACCGGCGACAGGACGCTGGGGAAGGTCGCGCCGCGCAGGGTCAGGTCTTCCAGCACGATGGCAAAGTCGCTCGATACCGCATCGAAGCCCGCGCCGAAACTGCGCGGCGTCTCCAGGTCCAGTCCGGGACGGACGCGATTGTAGAAATTGACTTCATTTTCGTAGAAGGGCGCCAATATCTTGTCGACGCCGCGCGCAACCTTCACGACCAGGCGGGTAGGCAGGTCCGCCGGACTGCCCGGCCCATAACGGACATTGACGATCACGCGCCCCGCCGTGGACACGAACTGCTCGCCATAGGTCTTGGCCTCCACCATATCGACATGAGTGACGGTCACGCCCGGCACGGCCTGCGCCATCAGCCTGGTCAGATAGGCGGGCGTGATGTCCGCCGCCGATGTCGGGTGCGCCAGTGGGTCGGCCATACAAAGCTATCCTTTTCTGCTATATTATCTCGGCGGGGCTAACCGGCCATGATCCCGCCATCGACCGCCCAGCAAGCGCCATGCACCCGGCGCGCGCGGTCAGACGCCAGGAACAATAGCGGTTCCACCACATCCTCTGGCGGGCAGGGCGGCCGCATCCCGGTGTAGCGGGCCAGCAATCGGGGATCGGCGAAGTCAGGAAACGCCATGCCCTGCAACATTTCCGTCCGCATCGGGCCAGGGGCCAGGACATTGATCCTGACCGGACTGTCCATCATCTCCATCGCCAGCGACAGGGTCAGGCCGACAAGGCCGAATTTGGACGCGGTGTAGGGGGCCAGATAGGCCTGGCCCATGAAGCCCGCGGTGGACGCCACGCTGATGATATTGCCGTGGCTTTTGACCAGATGCGGCATCGCCGCCTGCATCAGGAAGAAGGGACCGGACAGGTTGGACGCGATGGTGCGATGCCATTCGTCGGCCGTGACGTCCGACAGTTGGTGGAACATCACATCGGCGGCGATATTGCACAGCACGTCCAGCCGCCCGAACGCCGCAATGGCGGCTGCGATCGACGCGGCGCAATCATCGGCATGGCCCAGGTCGAAGGGCAGTTCCACGCTGCGGCCGCCCGCTTCCCCGATCAACCGCGCGGTTTCGTCCAGCTTGTCTGCGCTGCGCCCCAACAGGCACAGCGCCGCCCCCTCCCGCGCGAAGGCCAGGCTGGCGGCACGGCCCAATCCCGATCCTGCCCCGGTGACGAGGACGACCTTGCCGGCAAATTCCATCACCAGCGCCGCCGCCATTGCGCCCCGCGCCTACGTCGACGGAGGGCTTCGTCACGCTGCTCTGGCGTCACCACGGGCGTATCGCTGGGCAGGTGCGCGCGTATCTTGGCCGCCGGCACGATTTTCAGCAGCGGCTCCGGCCCCGAACTCGCGCCGGTCCAGCGCAGCATCAGCGACCCCTCCAGTCGCCCGGCCGGGTCCAGCCAGTTGGGCACGCCGGGATCGTCGATCGCGATCACGGCGCGAAACCGCCCGTCGCTGTCCAGAACGGCCTGGCCGCCATTCAGGCTCGACTGGTGGTTGATCCAGTCGATCGTGTTCCACAGCGGATCGTTCAGCTGCACATTCCAGTAGCGGACCTGATCGGGCATCGCGGTGTCGATAATCATCGCCTCGCCCGGTTCCAGCCGGAAGATGCCCTGATAATAATGCTGCCCGGCCACGCCGCCACGCCCGGCCCAGTCGTCATATTCTAGGCGGTTAACAAAGCCCTGCGCCCGCTGCTGCTGGCCATAGCCCAGCGCGAAACCGGCATAGCGTTCGACGAAGGCGGACAGGCGATCGAGCCGATGCACGATCTCGGCCGCAGGCATGGGTGCGCCGCCCACGGGCCGGTCGACCCTCTCGATGGCGATGCGCAATTCCTGGCCCACGCCCCAGTCATAATAAGCGTGGCGCAGGCCGATGGTGACGGCGCGCGGATCGAGCGGGAACCAGTCGCCCGCATGACCGTCCGGCCGTTCGCCACCGACCAATATGTCGAACGCCCCGTCCGGTCCCAGCGTGCAGGCGTCCAAGTCGATCATGCCGACCGATGGCCCCAGTTGCTCCATCGGCCCCAGCCCGCCCGCGACCAGATCGATGAATATGAACACCCCGTCGCCCCGCTGGCCCGACAGCCGATACACGCCGCCGCCATCGATCCGCGCCGCGCCATAGATGAAGTCGGGATTGACCCCGACGGTGTTCAGGACATTGCTGACCGACGGCACGAAATCCGGCCGGTCGGCGTCGGCAAAGGCAGTCTGATAACCAGTGGCGAGCGCCGCGAAGAGCAGGCGGTGCGCCTCCGCCCGTGCCTGCGGGTCAGCGGGGTCCGCCAAGCTGTCCAATACGCTGTCCGCTTTGGCCATCGTCTCCAGCCAGCCGCGCCAGGCGGACGGATCAGATATAGGCACGGTAAGTCTCGATATAGTCGGCAAACCGCTCACTGACCTGACCGGTGGTCAGGCCATAATCGGCCAGCGTATAGCTGCGCGCGCCATGCTTGCCCGCCGGATTGTCGTGCAGCCAGCCAAGGATGCCCGCTTCCGATTCCGGGGTGAAGTCCCAGCCGAAATGGTCGTAGGCGGCGCGGATGGTGGCGACCGGATCGGCGACCAGATCCTTGTAGCGCATGTCGTGGATCGGCAGGTCGGGATGCGCCTTACGATAGTCCATGCTGCACTTCACCCCGTCCCACCACAGTTGCAGAAATTCGGCCCCCAGCGCGTGCAGGTCGAGCTTATCGTAGGACGGCCCGCGAATGACGCTGATCAGTTGCGAAATGGAGGCGATGACGGTGGTAGGGTCGCGATGAGGCTGAATGAAGATTGCGTCGGGATAGACGCTGCGCAATGCGGGCAGCTTGTACATATGCTCCTGAATCTTGAGCACCCAATGCTTGCCGGGATGGCGCCAGCCCAGATGCTGGAGCCACATCTTGTGTACCTCATAGCGGAAGGTCGCGTCGATCCCCTTGAACCAGTCGTAGAAGCGCGGGAGATGCTGGAACATGCAGGGATTGCTGCTCTGGAACGACGTGGTCATGAACGACCCGCATTCCTGCGGTATCATCGCGCCCAGCGGATGGGCCTTCAGCAATTCGTCGGCATCCGCGCCCAGCTGCGCGCGCAGATGCGCGTCGAAGCGGGCGATGCGCGGGTCGGTGTCCGCCGTCGCGGCCTCTGGCGGGGGCGAGGGTTCGGCTACTTCCCACATCAGCGGGGTGCGGATCTGCGGGTCGCCATCCATCAACGCATGGAGGAAACTGGTGCCGCAGCGGGGCAGGCCCAGGATGAACAGTGGTTGCCTGATCTCCACATCGGCAATGTCGGGATAGCGCGCGCGATCGTCGGCGATGGCTTTCAGGCGCGACAGGTCATCGTTGACGATATGCAGGGCGCGGGCATGACCGTTAGCGTTGAGGTCGCGGTCCTCCGCCATCGACGCCAGCAATATCGTCAGGCCGGGCCTCACATTGTCGCGCAGATAGCCGGGCAGGGGATGGCGGTCCAGAAGCGTATCGGCGTCGGGGAATTCATGGGCGCTGCTGATCGTTGCCATGGCTCAGATCCCCACCGGATAGAATATCGACTTCTGGTTCTGATATTCGTGCAGCCAGTCGGGACCGTATTCGCGCCCGACGCCTGATCGCTTGTAGCCGCCGATCGGCGCATAGCTCATGCGCCCAGTGCCTCCGTTCAGCATGACGCTGCCTGACCGGATTTGCAGGGCCATTTCGTATCCCTTGGCCGCGTCCGCCGTCTCGACGCCGCCATTCAAGCCGTAGCGGCTATCATTGGCGATGCGGACCGCTTCCTCGTCACTGTCGAAGCCGATGATGCAGCCGACCGGGCCGAACACCTCTTCCTGCGCGATGGTCATGGCGTTGTCGACATCGTCGAAAATCGTGATGTCGGTGAAGAAGCCCTTGTCCAGGCCCGCAGGCCGCCCGCCGCCATGGACGATCTTTGCGCCTTCGTCGCGGCCGATGGCGATCAGATTTTCGACCTTGCTCCGCTGCGATTCGCGGATCAACGGCCCCATCGCCACGGACGGATCGATCGGATCCCCGATCTTGAAATGGCTGGCGACGGCGCAGGCGGTTTCCACGAACGCCTTGCGGATGCTGTTATGGACGACCAGGCGGGTAAGGAGCGCGCAGCCCTGACCCGCATTGACGGACAGTATGGCGACCGCCATCGCCGCCGCCCGCGCGACATCGGCATCGTGCCGCACGATCAGCGCCGACTTGCCGCCCAGTTCCAGATGCACGCGCTTGAGCGTCGGGGCGGCCTGCGCCATGATCGCCGCGCCGACGCCTTCGGACCCGGTGAAGCTGATCAGGTCGACGCGCGGGTCGCTGGTCAGCATCGTGCCGACCTTCGGCCCGCCGGTGATGACGTTCAGCACCCCCTTGGGCAGGCCGATTTCCTCGGCAATCTCGCCGAACAACAGCGCCGAAAACGGTGTGAAAGGGGAGGGTTTCAACACCAGCGTATTGCCCGCCAGCAGCGCCGGCACGATCTTGGCCAGATTGATGAGAAAAGGGAAATTATAACCGGTGATGCCCGCGACCACGCCCACTGGCTCGCGCACCACCGTTGTCCCTCCCATCTTGCGCGGGCCATCGGGATCGAACGGGTTGGGCGTGATGTCGATCGGCAGGCGGACGCTGTCGTCGCGGGTCGAATGGTCCAGCGCGGCGAGCAGATGGTCGAGCGGGTTGGCGACCTGCATCCCACGGGTCACGCCCTGCGCGCAGCCGACCTCCGCCACGATCAGCGCGACGATCTGCGGCCGTCGCGCGTCCAGCGCCGCGTGCATCCGGCGCAGATAGGTCGCGCGCTCCGACATCGCCATGCGCGGCCAGAGGCCATTGTCGAACGCCTCGCGCGCTGCCGCGATAGCCGCCTCCGCCTCCGCCGCATCGCCCACGGGCGCGTGGCCGATCACCGCTTCGCTCGCCGGATTGATGATGGCGTCTCGCTCTGCGCCTGCGGCAACCCATGCGCCGTCGATGTAGAGTTTGTCGATCGTTGTGAAGGGGATGGTCATGGGTGGATATCCTGTCCGGGCCGCAGGATCATCTCCGCAGCGTTAAGGGCGATCGCCATGGCTGGCGCATTGGTGTTGCCCGACACGATGGTCGGCATGATGGAGGTGTCGACCACGCGCAGGCCGGTGACGCCACGCACGCGCAACTGCGGGTCGAGTACGGCGTCCGCATCCGCGCCCATCCGGCACGTCCCGCAAATGTGGAAGGACGTGCCGCCAAGACCGATCGCATTGGCCAATATGTCCTCGTCCGTCTCTATGCCCACGGTCTTGCCCGTCTCCGCGACGATCCAGTCCTTGAGCGCGGGTTGCGTGGCCAGATCGCGGAGCCAGCGGAACAGGGCGACGAAGTGCCGCCGGTCGGTATCGGTGGCCAGGTGATTGGCGTCGATGACGGGCGGCGCATCGGGATCGGCGGAACTGATCCGCACCTGCCCCTGGCTGTCGGGCCGCAGATAATAGGCGATGACGGTCATCCCCGGATAGGGGTCCAGCGCCACCGCGCCCTTGGCATTGGTATGGAAGGAATAGAGCCCCAGGCCGATCTGCGCATCGGGCCGGTCGGGCGACGCCTGCGTCTTGATGAAGCCACCCACTTCATGCGCGGCGTGGGTCAGCGCGCCCTTCGATCCGGAGATGTAGCGCAGGACCGATCCCATGAGGCCCAGGCCAGACAGCTTCTGGTTCAGGCTGTTGCCGCGCACCTGATAGGTGAAACCCAGATAGCGATGTTCGCGCAGGTTTGCGCCGACGCCGGGCGCGTCGACCACCACCGGAATGGCCATCGATTCTAGCAGGGCGCGGGGGCCGATGCCTGACAATTGCAGCAATTTGGGGCTCTGAATCGCGCCGGCCGACAGGATGATCTCGCGCCGTACCGCAACCTCATGCACGCCATGCTTGTCGCGCAGCAGGATGCCGCTGGTCCGTTGTCCATCGAACAGGATGCGCTGGACGTCGGTGCCGGTCGCCACGGTCAGGTTCGCGCGTCCCCGCACCGGTTTCAGAAAGGCGCGCGCGGCGGAAAAGCGCTTGCCGCGATAGGTGGATGTTGGCTGATAGCCCATGCCGCCCTGCGTGACGGCGGGGATGTCGTTCATGTCGTCGACCCGCTGCGTCCCGGCCTGCGCCGCCGCGTCCAGGAACGCCTCGCACAGCGGGTCGCCCGCTGGATGGACGCTGACCTTCAGCGGCCCGCCAGTGCCGCGCCATGGCTTCGCGCCCAGCGCATGATCCTCTAGCGCGACGAAGTGACGACCCATCCGGTCCCAGCCCCAGCCGGTGCAGCCTGCCGCTTCCCATGCGTCATAATCGGCGGGCGCGCCGCGCACATAAACCATGCCGTTGACCGAACTCGACCCGCCGACCGTGCGCCCCTTCAACCAGATTTCCTGCGGCCCGTTGCCGCCCGGCGATACGGCATAGTCCCAGACATGGGCATTGCCCGGCGCCAGCAATTTGCCGATGCCGCGCGGCATTGCGATCAGGGGGCTATTGTCATCGGGTCCAGCCTCGACCAGCAAGACGGTGACGGTGGGATCGGCGGACAAGCGGTTGGCAAGGACGCAGCCGGATGATCCTGCGCCGACGATGATATAGTCATAGCCATGCAGCATCATGTTGTTCCGGTTCCTCGCCATGACGTTACAGACCACAGACCTGTCCATTGCCCCACCTGTCCTGTGATAGGGGGGCGGGGGTGCGCGCTGTCATCGTCGCCATATTTCCGCTTGGCTTGGCGGGGAGGGCTTGCCATGCGTTTTGGGATGAAAGCGAGATTTGCAGATCATGGCCCCGTCGCGCAGAAATTGCTGCTGGCGGTGGAGGAAATCATTGCCGAGCGCGGCATCGAAGGGGCGTCGATACGGGAAATCCTGCGTGTCGCGAAACAGGGGAACAATTCCGCCATCTATCGCCATTTCGGGTCGAAAGACCGCCTGATCCGGGCGATCTACGACATTCGTCAGGCGGAAGTGGATGATTGCCGGATGATAAGGATGCAGCGTCTGCCCAAGTTGCCGGACGACATTCGCGGCTTGCTGGAACTGTTCCTGCTGCCCGTGCTGGACGCGTTTGCAGGGCGGCAGCGCTGGATCTATTCGCAATTCATCCTGCATCTGATCCTCAACGACCCGTTCGATGAAGCCTTTGATACAAGGCATGAAGAGCCGGCGGTTCGCCTGGTGCATCAGGCGCTTCGCACGCGCTGCGCCGATATGTCGGATCAGGTATTCACCATGCGCCTTTCCGTGGCGGTGACCAATTTCCTGATGGGGGTCAGCTATGGCGATCGTGTCGCCAATCTGACCGGCGGGCGCTATCCGCAGTCCGATCAATATCTGGAGGATTTGATCGCCACCGGTTGCGCCTTGCTGATGCAGCCGCCCTTCGACGATAACGACGGGACGGCCGGGTCGGCGGCGAACCAGGGTTGCCCTTTCCAAGGATAGGCTGTGTAAAGGCGATCGTCTTCTAACTCTCTTGCCAATGCTGGCAAAAGTCAGGCCCGCGCGGTCGTATGGCTTTGCGATTCAGGGAGAGACGGATGACGAAACGGCGCAAGCCAGTCTGGGCGCAGATCATGCCGATGCCCGGCGCGGATCTGGTCGGCATCGCTCAATCCCTCGAAGCGGCGGGCGTGGAAGGGCTGTGGGCGCCGCAGATGTTCGGTGCGCCCTTCACGACATTGGCCGCCGTGGCGCCGGCGACGCAGCGGGTCAAGCTGGGGACGGGCATCGCACTCGCCTTTGTGCGCAGTCCGCTCGAAACGGCGTGCAGCGCGATCGATCTTGACCTTGTCAGCGATGGACGGGTCGTGCTGGGTCTGGGGTCCAGCGCGCAGAGCCAGGTCGAAGGCTCCTTTGGCAGCGTCTATGGCAAGCCGCTCGCCCATATGCGGGAAATTGTCGGCATGATCCGCGCCATCGTGACCAAGGGACATAGCGGCGAACTGACGGAACTGGGCGGCGACTATCATCGGCTGGACCTGTCCCATTTCCGCCTGCTGCACCCGCCTCTGCGCGCGCACATCCCGATCATCCTGCCCGCCCTGTTTCAAAAGGCCAGCACCCAGGCCGCCGAGATCGCCGACGGGTTGCTCGGTCACCCCCTGTGGAACGATGCCTGGATTGATCGGGAAGTGATGCCCGCCATCAAGGCTGGGCTGGACCTGTCGGGCCGGGCGCGGGATGCTTTCACGCTCAATATATCGATCTTCACCGCCATTTCCGATGACCGGCGCGAGGCGACGGACGATTGTCGGGCAACGATCGCTTATTATAGTCAATCGCCCCAATATCTGCGTTATTTCCAAGAGATCGGCTTCGGGCGAGAGGCGGCGGCGATACAGGCTGCGTTCGCGCGGGGGGATTATCAGGCGATGACAGCGGCGTGCACGGACGCCATGGTGAACAGCATCGCCATCATCGGTCCGCGTGACGAGGTGCGCGATCGCGTGGCGCAACGCGCGGCGCAGGCAGACGCGATCACGCCGGTTATCCCCCATTATGGCCTGTCGCCCGAAAAATCGGCGATATATGGTCAGCGCATTGCCGACGCCTTTTATGACTGACGTCGCACACCGGCCGGTCGCGGCCATGGCGGGAGGCGGTCTTTATAATCGCCATTCCGGTTTACAACAGGCCAATCTGCAAAGCGCGCTCCCCTTGCTGGAAGCGGCAGCGCGCAGCATCGGCGCGCGGTCGCACGGGCCGGTCACCATTGTCGACTATGGCGCATCGCAAGGGCGCAATTCGATGGTGCCGATGGGGTCTGCCATCGACCTTGTGCGAGTCGGGGATGGATCGCGCGCAGTCCAGATCGTTCATACCGACCTGCCTTCCAACGATTTTGCCTCTCTGTTCGCGGTGCTGGACCATGACCCCGCCAGCTACATGGCGGGGCGGGACGGCATTTACCCCAGCGCAATAGGGCGGTCCTATTTCGATCAGATATTGCCCGCGTCCAGCGTGGATATTGGCTGGTCGTCCAACGCATTGCACTGGATGAGCCACAGTCCTGTCGCGGTGGACGATCATGGCTGGGCCATATTCAGCCAATCTGCCGAGGCGCGCGCCGCCGTTGATGCCGTTCTGGCGGACGACTGGTTGCGGTTCCTGGAGGCGCGCCGGGCCGAGTTGCGACCTGGCGGGCAGCTGATCTGCCAATTTATGGGGCGCGGTCCCGACAGTCATGGCTTTGAATGGATGGCCGGGCATTTCTGGCAATCGATCCTCTCGCTACGAGAGGAAGGGTGGCTGACCATGGCGGAAACGTGGCGGATGACAGCGCCATCGGCGGGTCGTTCCATCGAACAAGTCGCCGCACCCTTTGCGTCCAATGGATTGCCCGGACTGGTCATCGACCATCTCTCGCTGGTCGAATCGCCAGATCCCTATTGGGACGCCTATGTGAGAACGGGCGATGCGGCGCTGCTGGGGCGGCAATGGGCTGCGATGATGCGGGCGGCCAATGGCCCGAACCTGATCGCCGCCGTCGATCCGTCACGCGATGCCGCCAAACTGCTCGACCTGTTGGTTGATCGCCTTTCGGCGCGGATCGCCGCTGACCCGCAACGCAGCCAGGCGTTCAACATCCTGCTCGCGGTCCGTCGCGATGCATAGGGCCGATGCCCGATCATAGCTTCGGCGATGGGAGAGATTATGGACTGGGATTCCTCTTTCGACATAGTGTGCGTGGGGTCGGGCATCGGGGGCCTTTCCGCAGCGCTGACGGGGGCACAGTCCGGCGCGCGTGTCGTCGTGCTCGAAAAATTCGTGCAGCTGGGAGGCGTGTCGGCGCTTTCTTCCGGTCAATTATGGCTTGGCCCCAACCATCTGGCGGAAGAGGCGGGCATGACCGACAGCATGGCCGCCGCCAACGCATATCTGGGACATTTGAATCAGGGATTCGCCGTCCCCGCCCTGCGCGACGTCTATTTCGAACATAGCCGGCAGGCATTGCGCTATTTTACCGACGTCATCGGGCTGGAAATGCAGGTGGTGCGCGGCTTGCCGGACTATTATTATCCGCTGGTCGACGGTTCAGCGGCGCAAGGGCGCTATGTCGAGATAAAGCCATTCGCCGCCGATCGGCTGGGCGATCTGGCCCACGACGTTCTCGCGTCTCCCTATGGCGATGGCTATAGCTATACGACGTCAAACGAGTGGATCGACATGCAGGACGGTGGCGCGTTCATCGGCGACCGTCTGGCGCAACATCTGGCGGCGGGCGAGCGGTGCGCTGGCGCGGGACTGGCCGCCGCGCAGGTGGTCGCGGCGGTCGAACGGGGGGTGGCACTGCACGCATCGAGCGAAGTCGTGCGGCTGGTCGTCGAAGATGGGGAAGTGCGGGGCGTCATCATGCGCGATGCTTTGGGCGACCACGCCATTCAGGCACGGCTGGGCGTCGTGCTGGCAACGGGCGGCTATGACTGGCGCGCCGATCTTGTCCGCGCGTTCGATGCCCTGCCGCAGGCTGGCAGCATGGCGCCGCCCAGCATCACTGGCGATCATTTCGCCCTCGCCGCTGCGGCTGGCGCGCTGCCTTTGCCCGCGCGCGCGCCGTCGCAAACCCCTATCTTCCTCGGTTATGCGGTGCCGGGGGAAAATATCTATGGCCAAGCTTCGACACGGATGTGGTTGCCGGGCGCACCCCACAGCATCGTCGTCAATCGCAAGGGCCAGCGTTTCGCCGACGACAGCTTCTATCCCGATCTGGCGACGCGGGTGGCGCGGTTCGACGGGCAGGAAGGCGGGCTGGCGAATTGGCCCGCCTGGATCATCTTCGATCAGGACATGCTCGACAAATATGGCCTGCTGCCGGCATGGCCCGGCCAGCCCTTGCCCGATGGCATGGCGATTTCCGCGCCGACGCTTGAGGCATTGGCCGGCAAGACCGGAATTGCCCTGCCTGGCCTGTGCGCTACCGTGGAGTCTTTCAACGATTTTTGCGCAGATGGCGTCGATCATGATTTTGGCAGGGGCAAAATGCCTTGGCCCCGGATCATGACCGGCGACCCGCGCCTGCCACATCCCAACATGGCCCCGATTGCGCGCGCGCCCTTCCATGCCGTGCCGCTGATGCGGGTGACGATGGGCGTGCCGACCGCCGGATTGCCGATCGACATGGACGGGCAGGTGATCGACCCCCATGGCAAACCCATCTGCGGCCTGTATGCGGCGGGCAATGCGGCCGCGTGGCTCGACTGGGGCGGGGGATATAATAGCGGCATCGCGAACATGCGCGGGATGCTTTACGGCCATCGCGCCGCGCTGGCCATGACCAGGCAGCAGGGAGAAGAAGAGTGATCCGCTACGATTATTCAGGCAAGGTTGCGTTGGTGACGGCAGCGGCAGGGGGCATCGGTCAGGCGACGGCGACGGCCTTTGCGCAGGCAGGCGCGCATGTATTGATGGCCGACATCAATGCCGACGGCGGAGAGGCGACGGCGGCGGACTTGCGCGCGCAGGGGCATGACGTTCTGTTCCGCCGTGCCGATGCCACTGTGGAGGCTGAGGTCGCCGCGCTGGTTCGTGAAGCTGTCGATCATTTCGGCGGCCTGCATGTCGCCGCCAACATCGCGGGTGGCTCCACAATCAGCGCGACGGGCCCCGACCTGCATCTCCAGCCGCTCGACGGCTGGGACTTTACCCAGCGCCTGTCATTGAACAGTGTTTTTCTGGGCATGAAGCATCAGATCGCCCATATGATCGACCATGGTGGCGGTGCGATCGTCAACATCACCTCGCTCGCGGCCCTGCTGCATGTCGGCGCGGCGGGCGCGGCCTATGCTGCGGCGAAGGCGGGCGTGATCCGCCTGAGCAAATTTGCAGCCGTCGCCTATGCCGATCGCGGAGTGCGAGTGAACTGCATTGCGCCCGGCGTGGTGCCGACGGAGGCATATAAGACAGCCGGTGAGGACATAGCGCAGGCGATCATTGCCGATCTGGTGACGAACCAGCCGATCCGCCGCGCCATTACGCCCGAAGAACAGGCCGCCACGATCTTGTGGCTCTGTTCCGACGCGGCCGCGATGGTGACGGGGCAAGTGCTGCCGGTCGATGGCGGGTGGAGCGCGAAATAGCGCAATGTCCTAAAAGATGAGAAGGCAGGCCAGAGCCGCACCTGTGACCGCCACCCAGCCCTGGAACAGCCAGAGCAGCATCAGCGGCGCATGGCGCAATTCCATGAACTCACGGCCGACCAGCAGCACTTTGGCGAAGGCGAGGAGCAGGATCAGCGCGCCGCCGATCCTGGCGTCGCCCAACCCCATCGTTTCAAAAGACAGCAGCGTGGCGGCGACCAGCAAGGCCCAGATCAGCGTGAGACGGCGGCTCATACCAGATACAACAGTGCAAACAGGATGATCCACAGCAGATCGACGAGATGCCAGAAGGCGCCGCCGCCTTCGATCACGCCGATGCCGCCGCGTAACGCGCCCCTGTTGTCGAACCGCGACACCGCAAAGGCTAAAACGCCCAGGCCGATCAAGACGTGGACCAAATGAATGCCGGTAAACATATAGTAAAAGATGGAAAAATCGTTGCTGTTGAGCGTGAAACCCTGCGCGATCTTCGCGCTATATTCGCACGCCTTGACGATAACGAAGCCGGTGCCTAGCGCCATCGCCCCCAAGAGGAGCGGACGCGCGCGGCGATCATCGCGCCGTACCGCCGCCAACGCCTGCGCGACCAGCAGGCTACTGGTTAGCAGCAGCAATGTGTTGAGCAGGCCAAGCCCTCGATCAAGCAATGCCTGCGCGCGATCGAACAGGGCCGGCTCCTGACGCCGGGCGACTGCGTAGGTCATGAAGAAAATAGCGAAGGCGACCAGATCGCCCCCGATGAAGACCCAGACGCCTTCTTCGCCCGGCACATGGCCGCGTGCGGCGCGGCGCGGCGGGTGGATTGCCTCCTCGTTCATGCCTGCGTCAAGGCGTCACGCCGGATCGCACCCAGCATCGCGACGATCATCAGGTTGAACCAGATGGCGAACACCACCGCCGGCACCCAGAAAGCCAGAACGCCATTCCACGCAAAGGGACCGACCTTGAACAGGCCGACTGCCAGGCCGGGCAGTAACAGCACCCCGGTCCACAGGTTCATATAGCCCAGCCAGCGTGGCAGCACCGGTTGCGCCCGTCGGTCGCCCAGAATGACGATGCCGGTCACGATATTCTGAACGAAAGCCGGAACGGCGGGCATCACGAACAGGAAAAAGGCGATGTCGCTCATGATCGCGATCGTCGTGTCGGGATAGTCCGGGCGGTAGGCTGCGACGGTGAAGAACAGCCCGGCCAGAAAGACGGTGACGAAGCCTGCCGCACAGATCATCAGGAAGGCTAAAGTCAGCGGCGCATGTTCGCCCTCGATCTTCTTCAGAAAGGTCGCGATCGCCGCCGCGAAGGGAAAGAATAGCGGCGAGGAAGCGGCGATCAATATCCCGCCGGTCAATATGCCCGTCTGGTGCGCGCGATAGAAATCGGCCACCTGGGCGGCGGGCATGGACGGGGGCAGCGGCGGAAACATCTGCGCCAGCGGCCATATGCCCAGGAACAACAATGTTCCGGCCAGCGCGCCCATCAGGGTGCATATCTTCATCGTCAGGCTGTTGCCGCCCATGGCTTTCCTCCCCCGGCGCGTGGATTGCGCGCCCGGCGTGAAATTGCCAGCCGGGAAGCGCAGGCCACCCGCCCTCCGATAGGGTTATGCCGACCGCTGCTGCCTGCACAGAGAAGCAGAGCCGACCGCGCACCATGGATGCGGCGCTGATCGCGGGAGAGGATGATGCAGGACATCGAAGCGAACAAGGCGGTCGCCCGCCAATATATGCAGGCGGTCGAGGACGGGGATATCGCAACGCTGGAGGCTTTGCAGCATCCCGACTGCCAGTGGTGGATATTGGGCTATGGCGACATGAGCCGTGCCGACTTTATCGCCAGCGTGACCAGCGGTTTGCTGTCGGCGCATCGACGGATGGCGCAAGTCGTGGGCATCACGGCGGAAGGGGAAAGAGTGGCGATCGAGGTGCGGGGCGAAATGCACTTTCCCGACCGGGTCTATCGCAACGAATATCATAATCTTCTGGTTATACGCGACGGGCAGATCGTGTCGGGACGTGAATATATGGATACGCGCGCAGCCGCTGAAGCCTTCGCGCCGGAAGGAACCGGACGATGAGCGGCCCTGTCCCTCTGAACGAATATGACGATGCCGCCGTCGAACGGATCACGCATTTTGTCGAAAAACTGACGGGTGGCAAAGTCGTCGGTCTGGAACGGCTGGTGCGCTGGCGTCCGTCCTGGTTTGCCGATGTGGCGATCGACGGTGCGGTGGCGCGATTGCATCTGCGCGGCGACCGGGGCGGCGACGTTTCGATCTTTCCCGATCTCAAGCGGGAGGCCGATGTGATCGACATTCTTCACCAGCACGGCCTGCCCGTGCCGCAAATCCATGGTTATCTGGCCGACCCGCCCTGTATCGTCATGGAAGCCATTGCGGGCACGCGCGATTTTTCCGCGCTGGACGAAACAACCAAAAGCGCGATCGGGCGTGATTATATGCACGCGATCGCGGCGATGCACCGGCTGCCGATCGAGCCATTCGTCGCCGCTGGCCTGCATCGCCCCGAAGGCGCGGAGGCGATCGCGCTGGCGGGGCTGGACGCCTATATGCCGCATTATCAGCGAACGAAAAGCCGTCCCGAACCGCTGCTGGCCTTCGTCATCGGCTGGCTGCGCCGCAATGTGCCGCGTCATCGCACCCAGGCCAGCTTCATCCAGTTCGATTCCGGGCAATATCTGGTCGATCAGGGCGCGATGACAAAGCTGTACGACTTCGAATTTTCCATGATCGGCGATCCCTTGGTCGATATTGCCACGATGGGGATGCGCAACAGTTATGAGCCGCTGGGCGCCCCCTTGCCTGAACTGGTCCGTTATTATGAGGAAGCGACCGGGGAGCCGGTGGATCATGATGTCGTGCTGTTCCATGTGCTGCAATTTTCGCTGCTGGGAACCATGCAGTTTGCCGGCACGGTGGGCGTGCCCAAACCGGGCGATCCCCATTCGGTCTATCTGATGTTCGACCTGGCGCTGCGCCGGTCCATCCTGCTGGCGCTGTCGGCCCTTTCCGGTGTCGCACTGCCTGATCTGCCTCCGTTGGCCGAACAGCGGGGCGACAATTGCCCCTTGATGGCCAAGATCGCCGATACGCTGGCCGGGGTGCCGGTGTCTGACGAAGGCGCGCAGATGCA
Source organism: Sphingobium sp. AntQ-1 (assembly GCF_028538045.1). Lineage (NCBI taxonomy): Bacteria > Pseudomonadati > Pseudomonadota > Alphaproteobacteria > Sphingomonadales > Sphingobiaceae > Sphingobium > Sphingobium sp. AntQ-1. The sequence continues at coordinate 154,901 of NZ_CP117159.1, read as the reverse complement.
GAAGGCGCAGGTCGCCGAATTGATCGAATGGGCACAGCGCGCCGATGCCCATGGGGCGGACATGGTCGCGCGCAACATCGCGGATGTGTCCGCGCTGCTAGGCGAGTCCTTCGATGGCTGGGATGCGGCTGCCGCAGCGCTGGAGGGATATGCGAGCGCGGTGGAGCCGGACCAGGACGCTGCGCTCATTCGTCTGCTAGGCACGATTGAGGGGCGGCGGCTCCAGCTCTTTGGTCCCACCGCGCTGGGGGCGGCGGCGAGCCATGTGGTGTTGCCCGCGACACGCTGATTATGCGCTCTATCGGGCTGGACGGAGAGAGGGATAAGGATGAGCGACAAGATAGTGCTGGTGACGGGGGCCACGCGTGGGCTGGGTCGCGGGATCGCGCGTGGGCTTGCCGCGTGCGGACATATTGTCGCGGTCACCGGCCGTGACACCGCGCAGCTGGCCGATGTGGTGGCAGAGATCGACCGCGCAGGGGGCAGGGGGCTGGCGCTGCCATGCGACCATCGCGATGACGATGCGGTAGCGGCGGCTTTTGCGACACTGGCGGACAGGACAGGAGGGCGACTGGATCTGCTGGTCAACAATGCCGCCGCCGTTCATGCCATGGACCTGATCGCGCCGGGCGGCTTTTGGGAAAAATCGCTCAAGCTGGCGGACATGATCGATGTGGGTCTGCGGTCATCCTATGTCGCTGCCTATCATGCCGCGCCGCTGATGGTCGCGGCCGGCCGGGGGCTTATCGCGACCATATCCTTTTATGGCGCAGTGTCATATTTCCATGGACCGGCCTATGGCGCAGCGAAGGCAGGGGCCGACAAGATGACCGCTGACATGGCGATCGACCTCGCCCCCCACGGCGTGTCGGCCATATCGCTATGGCCCGGTTTCATCCTGACCGATGCGGTGCGCGCCATGCCGCCCGACATGCTGCCCGAAGACTTGCGCGCGATGCTGCCAACTTGGGAGACGCCGGAATTTTCCGGTTTGGTCCTTGATCGCTTGATGGACGATCCCGGCCTTACCGCCCTTTCGGGTAAGGCGCTGATCGGTGCGGAACTGGGCGAGCGCTATGGCGTGCGCGATACCGACGGCAAGCAACCTGTGTCCTATCGCGCGACCATGGGCGCGCCGATAGCCTTTCTGCCCTGATGCCTTCAGGTGCGGGCCTGCATCGCGCCAAAGCAGGCGCGCAATTCTGCGGCGAACAGGTCAGGCTGCTCGAACGCGGCAAAATGGCCACCGACGGGCAGCTCGTTCCAATGGACCAGATCGGGATAGCTGCGTTCCGCCCAGCGGCGCGACGGGCGGAAGATTTCCTGTGCGAAGATGCTGACGCCGACCGGCAGGTCGAGTCGCTGCGCCTTGAATGCGCCAGCGCTTTCCCAATAGAGTCTCCCCGATGACGCGGCACTGTTGGTCAGCCAGTAGAGGTTGATGATGTCCAGCATCTCGTCGCGGGACAGCGCGTCCTCTGCCGCACCTTCATTATCGGTCCACGCCTGGAACTTCTCGTAAATCCAGGCTGCCTGCCCGACCGGGGAATCGGCCAGAGCGTAACCGATCGTCTGCGGCCTTGTCCCTTGCAGCTTGGCGTAGCCGGCATCATGGTCCTGATAATATTGCATCCGCTCGACCGTCCTGGCCTCGGCGGGGGTCAGGTCGGCAAAGTCGCCAGCTTCGGGAAAGACAAGCGGCATGTTGAGGTGGATGCCCGCCAGTTCCGGGGGCGCGGCCATGGCGATGGCGGTCGTGACCGCCGCGCCCCAATCGCCGCCTTGTGCAAAGAAGCGATCATAGCCCAGCCGCCGCATCAGGGTGATCCAGGCATCGGCGATCTTTTCGACGCCCCATCCAGTCGCGGCGGGTTTGTCGGAAAAACCATAGCCGGGCAGCGAGGGGATGACGAGGTGGAAGGCGGGCGCGTCGGGCGCAGGGTTGCTGAGTGGCCCGATGACCTTCATGAATTCCAGCACCGATCCGGGCCAGCCGTGAGTTAGGATCAGCGGCACGGCATCGGGACGGGGGCTGCGCACATGCAGGAAGTGGATCGACAGGCCGTCGATCTGTGTCATGAACTGGGGCAGGGCGTTGAGCGCCGCTTCGCACCGCCGCCAGTCATAGCCATTGGCCCAATAGGCGCACAGGTCGCGCATCGCGGCGATCGGCGAGCCCTGGCTCCAGTCCGTAACCGTCTCCGTCGCGGGCCAGCGCGTGTTGCTGATACGCTGGTGCAGATCGTCTAACGCATCCTGCGGCACGGCGACGGTAAAGGGCGTGATGGAATCCGACATGGCGCTTTCCCCTGATCGTTAGAAGGTGACGCCCAGCGCTTCGACCGTTCGCAGATCCTCGCCAGCGACGAAGATGCGCTCGACGATGTGCATCCCCTTCTGGCCCCACTCGTCCATATTCGCGATCCACGCCTGCATCGCATAGGGCGGCCACCGGCGATAATATTCCCACAATGTCTCATCGTCCGGCACATTTTGCGCCCCGGTTTCGACCAGGCAGCGGCGATAATGGCGCAACAGGTCGCGTTCGTTTGCGCGTCGCTCTTCGATCGTCAGCGCGCCCAGAACGAAATAGGTGAAGTCGCGGATCGGCCGCCCCTTGCGCACCAGTTGCCAGTCGAGCCATACGCGCTCGCCATCGGGGCGCAGATAGCTGTTGCCCTGATGGCTATCACCATGGACCAAGCACCATGGACCCTGTTCCTTATGCTGCGCAAAGTCAATTAGCGCGTCGAACACGGTATGCAGGCGCGACAGGTCGCCCTTGATCCAGCCGGGCAGGAATGCCTGATATTCCGGCTTTACGTGGTTCTTCTCGGCAAAGCTATACATCATGTGCAGTTGCTGCGCGTCCACCGGCGTCTCCATCGATACGGGCAGCCAGTCGGCTGCGTGCAGCACCGGGCTGTCCCAGAAGGCGCCATGGATTTTCGCCAGGCTGGCGACGGCGCGTGCGGCTTCCTCCACCCCCATATGGTCGGTGGAGACGCCGAAATGGCCGCCCTCGATCGACAAATCCTCCATCACGACCAGTCCCTGCCCGCTATCCTCGCGCGGATCCCACGCCTCGAAGAAGGAACGGGGCGCGGGGAAGGCGACGAGACGGCGAAAATCCTCGTAGAAGCGGGCTTCCAGCCGGCAGATGCCCTGGCTTTCGAACTGCGCCCAATTGGCTTTCAGGCAGACATTTTCTGGGATGCCCGCCGCCCTGCCGACATCGTTGAGCGTCAGCTTCACCTGATATTTGGTCGTGTGACTATTGCGCAGGAAAACCTGTTCCATATCCTCGACGACAATGCCGGGATAGCGCGACTGCATGATTTGCGTCAGCCAGTCGGCAGTCACATCGTCCAGCCGGGCGGGGATGCCGACCGGATTTGCGAGACTTGTCATGGCATCATCCCTTATTTCATTTTCTTGAGTTCGCGCAGCGCGCGGTTGGCCGCAATGCGGCCGGCAATGCCCGACACGCCGCCACCCGGATGCGCGCCCGCGCCGCCGATCAGAAATCCGGGGAAGGGCGGCTTGGGACCGCCAAAGCCGGTGGCAGGGCGATGCACGCCCGACCGCAGCGCGCCGAAATCGATATGGGTGACGCAGCCATTGGTGACGTTCAGCCGCTTTTCCCGCTCCCGCGCGGTTTCGACGAAGCGCCCTACTTCGGTGTCCAGTCCGTCATAATATTCGCCCAGATGGTTGATGATCGAGGACATGGTCTTGTCCTTGAGTGCCGGCGACCAGCCCTCGCGGGCATCCACCGCCATGCCCGGCAGATAGACATAGGCCAGCGATCCGCCCGGCGGCGCCTGCGTCGGGTCGCTGTTCGACAGCGGGCTGAGCGACATGGCGTGCCGGTCGGGAATGTCGCCGCGCCGCGCGGTGGCGAAGGATTCGCGCACTTCTTCGGGGGTGCCGATCAGGCCGACCGCCTTGTTCAGGTCCGCATCGTCATGCCGCAAATCCTGATGCTTCTTCAATGTGAGCGGTCCCGACATGGCGATATTGGCCAGGAACGGCGCGGCGTTCGAGCGATTGGCTGGCGCATGTTCGATCCGCTGCATCAATGTGCGATCGACCCCGCCCGGCGTCGTCAGGCGCATGGCGGTGCGCGGGTCGCAGGTGGCGATGACCATCTTGGCGCGGATTACCCGGCCATCCTCCAGCCGCACGCCCTTGGCCGCACCATCATCGACGATGATTTCGGCGACGGGGGCGTTAAGCTGTATCGTCGCGCCGGACGCTTCGATGCTGCGCGCCAGCGCGTCGGAAAAGGACTGGAGCGACCCGATCGGTTTGCCGGTCCCATATTTATGGGTGACGGCAAAGATCATATAGGCCGCTGCATTGCCATCATCATCGACTGGCCCGGCACCTGCCGCGATGCCCAGCAGCAGGGCGATGGTGGCGGGATGTTCGAACCGTTCGCACGCGACCTGATCGGCGGTCGCTTTCGACATGGCGACCAGTTCATCCTTCAACCGTACGTTGCGCACGGCGCTGCCGATCATCTTGGACAGGTTCTTCATGTCCGGGCGACCCGGTTCCGCCATCATCATCGGAAAACCGATGTCCATCATGACGTTCAGCGTCTCCATGAACTTTAGATAGGCCTTGCCGTCATTGCGGCTGATCCGGGCTATATCCTCGGCCGTGCGTTTGTAATCGTAGAATAAAGCGATGGAACTGCCATCGGGGTGCAGATAGGCATAGGTCGGATCGGGATCGACGGTCTTGAGGCCATATTTGGCCAGCTCGAAATCCTCGATTATGCCCGATTTGCGCGCGAACAGCAGTTCCACCGCGCAGGGCGTGACCAGATGTTCGGGCGCTTCCGGGATCATATAGCCCGAACTGGTCATCCCTCCGACCTTCGCCATGCGTTCGACCACGACGACCTTCTTGCCCTGGCGCGCCAGATAGCCTGCGGCGGCCATGCCATTATGGCCCGCTCCAATGACGACGACGTCCACCTGATCGGTCATGCTCTCTGTCCTTTGCTGCTTCAGGCAGTGGCGGCGGCGGTATAGGCCTTGCCCCATTCGGCCAGCGCGACCAGGCGCGTCTTGCGATCGGCTTGAATCTGGGGAATTTTTGCTTCGTCCGGCCCGTCCGGCACAATCACCAGCGGTTCCTTGCCCAAGCTGGCCAGCGCCAATGCGCACACGTCGGAGGGATCATAGGCGATGCTATAGTCCATCCCCAGCCCTTCGGTCGCGCGGCGCAAGGTCGGCGTGTCCATGATCGGCGCGGCGACGCCGACAATGTCGATATTCTGGCCATCCAGCTCGGCCCAGAGCGACTCGACGAAATTCAGTTCGAACGCCTTGGTGGCCGAATACATGACAAGCCAGGGCTGTCCGCCTAGGCCAGCGCCGGACGACATGATGATGACGCCGCCTTTGCCCCGCGCCAGGAAGCGATTGCCAAAGCCATGGACCGCCTCCAGCACATTGGCGGCATTCATGGTCAGCAGCCGCAGCGACCGTTCCACCGGCGCGCCAAAGAAGCTGTTGCCCGCGCCGTCCGCACCAGCGTTGGAGATATAAAGGCCAATGTCGAGATCGGCGGTCGCTTCGACCAGGCGCCCGCCCGCGCCGGCTTCGGTAAGGTCGGCCGCAATCGCCCGAAATACGATGCCATGGTCGTTGGCAAGCTGCTGGCCCAGCGCTTCGAGCGCAGGCAGACGGCGGGATACCAGCACAAGATTGATGCCCATTGCTGCTAACTGCTGCGCATAACAGGCGCCCGTTCCCTCAGACGCTCCGGCGATGATGGCCCAGGGACCATAGGATGCGGCAAAGGCAGCGGAATCGAAAGCGGGCAGGTCGATTTTACGCATCGGGTATCAGTCCTCTCTTGGCGCCGGCCATTTTGCGGCCTTTCACGGCTTTGGCGGAACACTATAAGGCGAATGTCTTCGCGCGGCCTATCGTGCGGAAGGGCGGTCGCTATGCCGCTTAGGAATCCAGCGGCGTCCAGCAAGGCGTGCCCGCCTTTTCCATCGGCCCGCATTGCGACACGCGCGTCGTCCCATTGTTCGCGATCAGGATCATCCAGTCGCCCGTGTCGCCGCAACCGATCGCCCATACCGCGTTGGCGCCGATGTCGCCGCGAAACAGCGACCGATTCGTCGATGTGCAGACCTCGCCCGCATCGTGCATCAGCTTAGCAAAGGCCTGCGTGCGTCCCGCCGCGTCTCTCGCCTCTATGGCGTTGCTGTGCCTGTTGCGGCTGCTGCCGGTGCGATGCGCTTCGGCAATGGCGATCGACAGCCCCAGCGTGGCGGCGATCATTCCGGTGGGCACCAGCGTCCATAATAAGGCGCGGCGCAGATCGCTGCCGCTATGACCGCACGCGATGCAGCCTTTTCCAAAACCGTTGATCGGCGCGCGGCATTTCGGGCAATTCATGATCTTGCCCTATCGCGCACCTCTTTGTGCGGGCCCTACCAACCGACAGGCGCAAGCGCGAAGGCGCAGCATAATTCTATAGACTATGGAATCGTTTCTGAACCAGCCCGATATGCGCCCGCTTCCGGTCCCGACCGCCTCCTTCGCCAGCGCGCCATTGCGATCTCCCTCGACATTGCGGCAGGCGGTGGTTGATCGCCTGCGTGACGCCATCGTGTCTGGCGCCCTATCGCCGGGCACTTTACTGCGTGAAACCGCGCTGGCCGCCAGCCTGAACGTCAGCGCCACGCCGATCCGCGAAGCGCTTGGCACGCTGGCGTCCGAAGGGCTGGTTGAGATCGAGGCGCACCGATTGAAGCGCGTGACGCCGATCGATTTTCCCGCGACGCGCGATCTGCTGCGCGTGCAATGGGAATTGTGGAGATTGGGCTATGCCTGGGGGATGAGCAGCATCGGTGTCGAACAAAATGCGCTGCTCGATCAGGCGATCCTTCGCTATCGCACGGCGCTCGACACCGGGGACCATGCCGGAGCGATCGCGGCGGGCCTTGATTTTCATACCATCTTTATCACAGCATCGGCGAACCGGGAATTGCTGCGCTCCACGCTCGACCGGCGCGGGTTGATCGCGCGCTTCATCCTGCTGCACGGCTTGCAAACCCTGACGACCATCGGCTTGGCCCAGCATCAGGCGATTCTGACCGCATTCAGGGCCGGCGATCATCCCTGCGTAATCGCCTGCCTTGACCATATGGCCACACGCCTGATCGCCATCGCGCAGGCGGGCTGTTCACCGTCAATCGCTCATCAGACCTTATAAAAGAAGAGACACAGGACATGGATTTCGAACTGCCAGAAGAATATCGGTCTTTTCAGGACATGGTGCGCCGCTGGGTCGACAAGGAAGTGCCGAAGGAGTGGGCGCGCGCACTGGAAAAGGACGAACATAATTATCCATTCGCTCTGTGGGATAAATTCACCCAGGCGGGATTCCATGGCATCGGCATTGCGGAAGAATATGACGGGCAGGGTGGCGATGTCGTCATGCAGATGCTGCTGGCGCGCGAACTTGCCCGCTCGCTGGGCGGTCTCGCCTGGATATGGGGCATCACCAGCTTTGCCGGGTCGAAGTCGATCGGCCTCTATGGGTCACCCGAACAAAAGGCGAAATATCTTCCGCTGATCGCGACCGGCCAGTTGAAGGCGGCGATCGCCTTTACCGAACCGGGTGGCGGCACCGACTTGCTGGGCGGAATGACTACCACCGCCGATCGGGTCGAGGGCGGCTGGAAACTGAATGGGGAAAAAATATGGTCCTCCTCCGCCCATGTCGCCGACTATCTGCTGGTGATCGCGCGGAACGACAAGGAGACGGAAAAGAAACATCAGGGCCTGACCCTGTTCTGGGTGCCGACCAGGACGGCAGGCGTGAAGATCACCCCGCTGGCCAAATTGGGTATGCGCTCGATGGGCAGTTGCTCGGTGCATTTCGAGGACGCCTTCGTTGCGGACGAACAGGTGCTGGGGGCGCCGCACAAGGCCTGGTACATGCTGCTGCCCACGCTCAACAATGAACGCATCATGGTCGGCGCCTTCTGCTTGGGCGTCATCGACGGGGTGCTGGAGGATGCGCTTGATTATATGAAGCAGCGCAAGGCGTTTGGCGGGATCATCGGCCGTTTCCAGAGCTTGCAACATTATGTCGCCGACATCGCGACCATGCAGAAGACCACCGAACTGATGCTGCATTTCTGTGCTGATAAGCAGGCGCGCGGCGAAAATGTCGGGGTCGAGGCCAATATGCTCAAACTCATGGCGTCGGAAAATGCCAATGCGGCCGCCGATCGTGGCATACAGATCATGGGCGGCATGGGCTATTCCGCGGAAACCGACATGCAGCGCTACTGGCGCGATAGCCGTCTGTGGCGGATCGGTCCGATCACCAATGAAATGGTCCGCAACGGCATCGCCGAAAGCCTGGGGCTGCCCCGTTCATTCTGAAAGACGCGTCAAAAGGCGTGCAGCCTCTCTGTCGACCAAGGAAAGAGAAGATCATGATGTTTCCGCCCCAGCCCATTCCCGATCATGTGCCGGCCGATCTGGTCAAACCCGATTTTCCCTTCATCTTTGGCATGACGACCGATCGCGATCCGTTCGACGACATGGCGATGGCAGTGCATGACGGCCCGGATATCATCTATGCGCCGCACGCCTATCCGGGCGGAACTGCCGCCTGGGTGCCCCGGCGGATGGCGCATATGCGCGCCATCTATCTGGACACGCAACATTTCTCTTCGACGGACTTTTCGCCTTTTTCCAAACTGGTCGGCGGCAATTGGATCAATTCGCCCGCCGAACTGGACCCGCCGGCCCATGGTCCCTTCCGCCAGATGGTCAACCCCGCCTTCACGCCAAAGGCCATGGCCGCGCTGGAGGGGAAAATCCGCCAATATGCGGTCGAATATATCGACGCCTTCGCCGGCAAAGGCGAATGTGAGTTCATGGCCGATTTCGCGTTCGAATTTCCGATCAAGGTGTTCATGGACCTGATGGGCCTGCCTCATGACCGGGTGGCCGAGTTCATGGAGTGGGAAATGAACCTTCTCCACAATCACGACCTTTCGAAAATCGCCGAGGCGACCCGCAATGTGCTGGATTATCTGGGTGGTGAAATCGCAGACCGACGCGCCAATCCGCGCGACGATCTCATCAGCTTCGGGGTGCAGGGCCGGATCGGCGATCGGCCGCTGACGCAGGATGAATTGCTGGGCTTCATGTTCAACCTTTTCATTGGCGGGCTGGATACCGTATCCACCAATATGGGGCTGCATTTCCGCCATCTGGGCAGCGCGATGGACGATCAGGCCTATTTGCGCGCCAACCCGTCCGAAATCCCGCACGCGATTGATGAATTGATGCGAGCCTATGGCGCGGTGACGACCTTCCGCACCTGCATCAAGGCAACCGAGGTCGGCGGCGTGCGCTTCATGCCGGGGGAAAAGGTGGCAATGTCGACCACGCTTGCGGGCCGCGATCCGGCCGAATTCGATGCGCCTGCCGAAGTAAGGCTGGACCGCAAACCGCGCCATGTCGGCTTTGGCTTTGGCATACATACCTGTGTCGGGATGCACCTGGCGCGGCGGGAATTGCGGATCGCGATGGAGGAGTTTCTGGCCCGCATCCCGCAATTCCGCATCGCGCCGGGGCACAAGGTCGAATGTCATCTCGGTATGATCCAGCCGGTCGCGCTGCCGCTGGTCTGGACGCCTGCCGCCTGATCGCAAGGGGGCGTTCGTTTCGTGGCGGCGCCCCTACAGGTCGAGGCAGGCGGTGTTGAAATCCAGGCGTGGGTTACGCGGATGCAGTGCTTCGGGTCGGCCATAGCCGATGTTGCACAGGAAATTGGCCTGCCACCGCCCATCGGGGAAAAATTCGCCATCCACGCCCGCCGCGTCGAAGCCCGACATCGGCCCGCAATCCAGCCCCATCGCCCGCGCCGCCATGATAAGGTACGCGCCCTGCAATGTCGAAGATCGCGCAACCGTATCGACGATCAGCGCCTCGTTCCCCTCGAACACGCTCCGCATGTCGCGTGAAGGGAACAGGGTGTCATATTTCTCGTAAAATCGCGTATCGCCCGCGATGATGACTGTACAAGGCGCCTGCGTCACCTTGTCGACATTGCCTGGATTGATGTGGGGCATCAGCCGCGCCTTCGCCTGCGCCGAACGGATGAACACAAACCGCCCGGGACAACTATTGGCCGTCGTCGGTCCCCATTTCGCCAGATCATACAGCGCGCGCACCATCTCTCCGGTGACGGGACGGTCGGTCCAGCCATTATGGGTACGCGCTTGCCGAAAGAGGCGATCCAACATGTCGTCGCATGATGCGTCTGTCTGCGCCATGCAGGCTCCGTCGAAAAAACCGGGCCGTCCGTTTGCTTGGCGGACGGCCCGAAAAATCAATAGGCGCCCGGCGGCGAAATCGGATCGGCCCCGGTGGTGGCGCGGCCATAAATTTCATAGCCAATGGTTGGAATATTCTGGATATGCCGGGTCGCCATCGACACGTCGCGCCAGTAACGGTTGATCGGCTTGTCGAGCGCAAAAGCCGAAGACCCGGCCTGGAACATCAGCGATTCGCTGGCGCCATGGACCAGTTCAATCATCTGCGCGCCCGCGGCCCTGTGCTTGGCCTTCTCCGCAATCGAAAATTCTTCACCCACGCCGATCCGGTCCAGCTTGGCGGTCAGGTCGAACAGGATCAGCTTGGCCGTGTCGATCATCGCGGCGGCCTCGCCCAGGTCGCGCATATAGGCGCCCGAACTGGTGCGCGGGCCGATGATCGTGGTCAACACCGGCTTCTTGGGCGCTTCGGCGGTGACGATTTCCAGCATGGCCTCAACCGCACCGATCAACTGCGCGATGCCGGTCGTGCGGACCACCGGAACGGCGGGCAAAAGGTCGGACGGCGCACCGAAATGGCGCTTTGTCGGGTCGATCTGGCCGGTTCTCTCGGTCATCAGCGCCATTTGCGCGTCGGGAATGAAGACATCCTTGGCAATGGCGGTGTCGGACCCGGTGCCCTGCATCCCGGACACGAACCAGCTGTCCTCGATCGTCATCTGGTCCATGCGCAGATAGCACATATTGATACCAGGCACGACGGGGCCGTCATAATCTTCCAGCACCACGCCCTGCTGCGCCCAGTTCGACTGGCGCGACCCGGACATATAGGGCCATTTGCCGTTGATGATCCAGCCGCCATCGACCTTGCGCGCCTTGCCGGGCGGGTTGTATGCACCGCACACCGTTTGCGCGCCGTCAGCAAATACCGCGTCCTGCACCCCGTCGGGGGCCAGGCTGGTGATCCAGCTGGTGCCGTTGATGATCTGCATGACCCAGCTGATCGCCGGATCGCCCTTCGCGATTTCGATCTGCACACGGCAGAAATCGGTCGGCGACAGTCCCATGCCGCCCAGCCGCTGCGGTAGCAGCAGGCGCAGGAACCCTTCGTCCTTCAGCATCTTGTCGACCGCAGGGGTCGGGCTGCGACGCTTTTCGCCGGCCGGCGCCTCGCTCTGGAGGAAGCTGCGCAGGCCGCGCGCCTTTTCCACCATCGCGTCGGCGACGCTTTTGTCGGCGAAGCCAATCTTCGTGGCGGATTCAAACTTTGCCAAGGTAGCCATCAGTTCATCCTCTCTTGTGTTCGGCATGGTGACCGGCGATCTGCAACGCCCATTCGCACAATCGGTCGGGCGCGCCATTCCAGATGGCCAGCCATTCCGGCGTGGCCGGAATGATGAGCGTACTCAGTTGCAGCCGTACCAGCGTGTCGCAGAAAATATCCCGGTCGAGGCGACTGCCGGTTAACATTTCGAAATGGTCGAGCACCGGGCCGAGCGCCTGTTGCACCGCGGCCTTGTGACGGCCGAAATGACTGCGCAGAAAATTGAGATGAAAGGCCGGCTCGACCTCGAATATGCCGTCGGGCGACCGTTCGATGGTGAAGCGGCCATAGAAGCGCATGACTGCGCGGAACCGCTCTATCGGATCGGCAATATTTTGCCCCGCCTCGACGATCCCCTTTTCGAAGCTGCTGCAAATATATTCGCTGACCGCGGCCAGCACATCCTCCTTGGACGCGAAATAGCGGTACAGCGTGCCGCGCGACACGCCGCTGCTTTCGCTGATGTCGCTCATCGACAGGCGGCGCGCACCGATACTGGCGATCGCGCGCAACGTACCGTCCATGATCTTCTGGACGCTGCCCGATTGATCGATGGCGACGATTTCGCTCCAGTCGGTGTGCGGCATCAGCTTCATGTCTGGGCTTCCATCTCTGACAGATTGTGCGGAACGCTCACATAACCGGGCAGATGCTGTCCGCCATCTACATTGATCAGTTCGCCATTGACGAACCGCGACATTTCCGACGCCAGGAACAGCACGACCGGCCCGATGTCCAGTTCGGGGTCGCCCGCGCGCTTCAACGGATTGCTGGCGGTGGCCATGTCCAGAAAGCCCGGCACATCCTCCACCAGTTGCGCGAATACCTGTCCCATGCCGGTTGGCGCGATCGCGTTGGTGCGGATGTTGAAACGCCCCCATTCCACTGCGGCGCTGCGCGTCAGGCCCATGATCGCGCCCTTGTTCATATTATAATCGGCATGTAGCCACGCCCCGGTCTGCGCGTCGATGGAATAGAAATTGACAATCGACCCGCCGCCGCGCGCCTTCATATGCGGGAAGGCGGCGCGCATCGCCCACCAACTGCCCCAGGTGCCGATTTCCAGCGTGCGCTTGAGCATTTCATCGGTTTTCTGCTCCAGCAGGACATTGTCGGACAGCAGGGACGCGTTGTTGACCAATATGTCGATGCCGCCAAATTCGGCGACCGCACGATCGATCATCGCCTCCACATCGGCCTTGACCCCGACATCGGCGGCCATGCCGACCGCGCGCACGCCAAATTCGGTGCTGATCTCCGCCGCAACCTTTTCCGCCGCGGCCCCGTCGCGCCCGGTGATCAGGACATACGCGCCTTCGCGGGCCAGACAGCGGGATATGCCGTGGCCAAGCCCCTTTGCCCCGCCGGTGACGATCGCAACCTTATCCTGCACCAATCCCGTCACGCTGCCACTCCCGCCAATTGTTCGCTCAGGGCGCGGTCCATATCCATGCGCTCCTGGCAATATTCCTGTGTGAAGACATAACCCCGGACAGCGCCATCGCTGTCGCGAAACAGATATTTCAGGCCCATCGAGTCGTTCGCTGCTTCTTCCCAGTTACCCGCTACGCCCTGCGGCGCTGGGAGCAGCACGACCGGGCAGGCGGTCGTCTTGACCTGCACCGACAAGGGCGGAAAGCGAATGTCGGTCGGCGTGCCAAGCGCGCTGGGCGCGATCGCCCGTGCGGCGGCCATGATCGGGGTGACATAGGCAGCCAGCCCGCTAGGATATTCGGCGCAATCCCCAATCGCGAAAATGTCCGGGTCGCTGGTGCGGCCAGTCTGATCGACACGGATGCCCCGTCCCACGTCCAGCCCGGCGTCCTGCGCCAGTTGCACATTGGGGCGCAGGCCAATGGCAGACAGCACCGCTGCCGCCTCGATCTCCATGCCATCGTCCAGCTCGGCGCGGATGCCGCCATCTGTCTTGTGGATCGCCATCACCTTGCGGCCCAGATGCCACTCCACGCCCTTCTCCGACAGCGCGTCGCGAATGCTGGCACCGACATCCGCTGGCACAAGTTGCGCCAGCGGATGTCCCAGCATGTCGACCACCACCGGACGATAGCCCGTCGCGGCCAGATCATTGGCAAATTCGGTGCCGACCAGCCCGCTGCCCATAATCAGCACCCGCGCGCCATCGGGCAACTTTTCGCGAAAATCGCGATAATGGTCGAGGCTGTTCACCGCCATCGCCCGGTGCGCGGCATCGCCGTCGATCGGCGGTCGGATCGGCTCAGCCCCCAGCGCCAGCACCAGCCGATCGTAGAAGATCGGCCCGCCGGTGGTCAGAACGGCCTTGTCCTGCCGGTCGATCGCCTCGACAACCCGGCCGGCGCGCAGGTCCAGCTTCAACTGCGTCGACATTTTCCCCGCAGCCGTGGTGACTAGCGTATCGGCAACCTTGCCCTTGGCCAGCGCGGTGGACAAAGCGGGCTTGGAATAGAAGTGCCCGTCATCCTGCGTCACCAAGGTAAGCCGGGCGTCCGGCGCCAGTTTGCGCAACTCGCGCAGGACCCCATAGCCGGCCAAGCCGCTGCCGATCACCACGATATGCGGGGAGCCTGTCACCTGCCCAACTCCGTCAGAGGAAGATCGCGAAGTTGGACATGCCCAACGTCGATTGATCGACGATGATCTCGCGCACGGCCAGCTTGTACACGCCATCGACCAGTCGCCACACGTCCCGCCGTTCCGCCGTGATCGACTCGTTTTCCGGGTTATCGAACCGGCTGCGCTCTACATAAAGATAGCTCACAACTTCATATTCGCCCGCCGTGTCGCACTGTGCGACACGGACATTGGTAACGAAACGGCGGGTTCGCGACGGCGGATCTTCCGCCCAGGCGCTTTTCGACAGCCGCCCGGTCCGCATCAGGATCGACGCATAATTTTCGTCAAAATGCTTCATCGTCCGCACGACGTCGCGATCCTTGTTGGGACCGTTGCGGGTCAGGCGCAGCGGCGCGGTATAGACCAGATCCTGCGCCAGATAGGCGACCCAGTCGTCGAACCGGCGCTCGTCCAGCGCCGCCGCTTCATCATACAGGGTTTCGAGCAGGCGGTTATAGACCTCCGACCCCAACGGCACGCGCTGGGTGGATACCAGCCCGCGCATCACGCTGGTCTTGTCGATGGCGGCGGTCGCGTAGTTCACGGTCATGCTATGATCCTCTCGGTTCGCGTCGCTCAGGCGTCGGCCATCAGGTCGTAATAGGCCATCCACCAGGCCCATTGCGTGTCGTCCTTGGTGAAGCCGGGGTAGAGGTCACCGCCACCGACCCAGCCTTCGGGCCGTTCATGACCATGGAGCGCCTGATATTTCAACGTCACGCTCTTGCTCATATGCCCGCGCGCATTGCGCATGATCTGCGGCCAGGTATCGGCATCGTCCTGCTCGATCGTGCCGGACGTGCCGGTGGACCAGATCGCATTTTGGAGCATGTCGCGCTTCACATCTTCAGGCGCGTCCTTTTCGGCGAAGATGAAATTGACGAACTCCACCTTGTCCGGTCCCTTGGGCACATAAGTGTGGAGCGAAAGAGCACCCGACGCGCCGCCATCCATACGCGGCGCGAAGATGAAGGCGATCAGGATGTTGGGGAACATGCCGCCGACCTGGGGCGGGATGGTCGCCAGCTGGTTGACCTGATCCTCGGTAAGGTTCCTGAACAGCTGGGGGATCATCTCCTTGGTGACACCCGGCGGGGTCAGCAGGTTCAGCCGCTCTTCGGTCGTCTTGCCCTCGAAGCTGATGTCGGCGAACATCTTGAACGTCTGCGCCGCTTCCAGGCAACGCAGCGTATGCCCCTGCGGCACCGAAATATCGACGCCATACATGCCCGGCGCAGTGTCGTAGATCGACTCGGCGGTGCCGCCCATGATGCCGCCTTCCATCAGCGAACGGTGCAGCGTCAGCGTATGGAAGCCGTCCGAACCGGACTGTTCGCCGGGGATCTTCCAGTTGCACGGCAGCACGAAGCGCTGCGGGGGGCCGAGCATTTCAAGGCCATTGTCGGTGCGGCAGAAAAGCTGGTCGAGATAGAATTTGGCGTCGCCCAGATAGTCCTCGAACGAGAGATCCTTGCTCCATGTCGCAAAGATCAGACCGCCATAAAGATGCACGCGCGCCTTTTTCAGGCCCAGTTCGTCCTTGCTATGCTTGTTGCCGTGCATCTGCTCCTTTTCGATCGGCGCGCCGATGAAGCTGCCGTCGGAACGGAAGGCCCAGCCGTGATAGATGCAGCGATGCGCGGCGGCGTTGCCCGCCTCGGCGGTGCACACCTTCATCCCGCGATGCGGACAGACGTTGAGCATGACATGCACTTCGCCGTCGCGTGCCCGCGACACGATCACATTATCCTCGGCCATGTCGCGCATGACATAGTCGCCCGCCTTGGGAATTTCCGATTCATGGCCCAGCAACAGCCAGGTGCGCGCAAAGATGCGCTCCATTTCCAGTTCGTACAGTTCCTTGTCGTTCATCACGCGCAGCGACACTTCGTTCATGTCGCGGTTGATGAGGTCGTCGAGCGTGGTTCCATCGCCCAGAGTCAACCCGGCCTTGTGTAGCATCTTCCTCTCCTTGGAAAATCCATCGTGAGTCGCTTTATACATATTGAACTAAATCTGTTCAAGTTGTAATGTTGCGTCACAAGGAGAGGATGATGAGCCAGAAGTTGAAGATCGTAATCGATAAGGCAGCCTGCTGTGGCTATGGCGTGTGCGCCGAAATATGCCCCGACGTGTACAAGCTGGATGCGAACGGCATTGTCTATGTCGATGACGCCATTGTGCCCGAAGGCATGGAAGACCTCGCCCGCGAAGGCGCGGAAGCCTGTCCCCAAGCGGCATTGGCAGTGGTCGACGCCTGATCGGCTGCTCCTTCTTTCCGGTGCGGAAAGGCTCTGCCTGTTCCGCGCCCAACGAACCTGTCCATGGGTAGGTCCGTTGGCGTTCGCCCCTGTTGCACCCAGCGCGGAACAGGCGATCGGCAAGGGAGAGTGAAATGACGACTGGCGACAGGGACAAGCTCTTTACCCCTTTCGAAACGGCGGGCCTGCGCCTGCGCAATCGCTTCGTCATGGCTCCCATGACGCGCAATTTCGCGCCCGACGGCATCCCGTCCGATGGCGTCGCATCCTATTATGCGCGCCGCGCCGCCGCCGATGTCGGGTTGATCGTGACCGAAGGCATTGGGGTCGATCATCCCGCTGCGCTGGGACGCGAATCGATGGGCGGCGGCGCTTCGCCGGTGCTGCATGGTGACGCTGCGCTGACGCGCTGGCGTGACATCGTGACGGGCGTCCATGCGGCAGGCGGTTTGATCGTGCCGCAACTCTGGCATCAGGGCGTCATCCGGGTGCCGGGCACCGGCTACCATCCGCAAGCGCCCTCGGCCCGGCCATCGGGTATCTGGGGACCGACCGACAAGGCCATGGTGCCCCCCGATTATCTGGCGGCCGTGCGTGATCCTTCGACACCGCTGACCGACAGCGAAATCGGCGACATCATTGCTGCGTTCGCCCGCAGCGCGGCCAACGCCCGCGCCGTCGGCTTCGATGGCATCGCGCTGCATGGCGCGCATGGTTATCTGATCGACAGCTTTCTGTGGGGCCATACGAACATGCGGGATGATCGCTGGGGCGGCGATGCGGCCGCCCGTGCTCTTTTTGCTGCCGAAGTCGTCCGCGCCGTCCGGGCCGCGACCGCGCCCGATTTCCCGATCATCTTTCGCTTCTCCCAATGGAAATTGCAGGATTACGACGCCCGCAGCGCCCAGACGCCCGATGAACTGGCCGCAATGCTGGCTCCCATTGCGGACGGCGGTGTCGACATTTTCGACGCCAGCACGCGCCTTTTTTCCACTCCCGCGTTCGAAGGGTCGGATATGGGTCTTGCCGGATGGATCAAGCGGCTGACCGGCAAGCCGGTCATCGCGGTCGGCGGCGTCGGCCTCAGCAAGGATCTGCAATCCTCCTTCGCCCAGCCCACGGTGATGACCGACAATCTGGCGCTGGTGGCGGACCGCATCGCGCAGGGCGAGTTCGACCTGATCGCCGTCGGTCGCGCGCTGCTCATGGACCCTTTATGGGTCCGCAAGATGCGCGACGGCGGCGCGCCCGATCCGTTCCGGTTGGAGGCATACGCCACGCTGGACTAATGCGAATCGGCGGCGGCATAGACCTGTATCCGCGCCATATTGGTGCGGTCGGGTTGCTCCGCCATATAGCGTACGGCGTCAGCGACGTCGCCCGGCTGCATCGCGGGGATGAAGCTGTCCCAGGCAGGCTGGCCGCGCGCCTTCATATCCTCGAAAATTTCGGTGCTGGTCGTTCCCGGCGCGACGATGCCGACTTTGACGCCGCTGCCAGCCAGTTCGACGCGCAGGCAATCGGTAAAAGCCTCCAGCGCGCGCTTCAGCCCGCCATAGACGCCCACGCCCGGCGCGGTTATGTTGGCCCCGATGCTGGATATGTTGATGATCTGGCCGGTCCCGGCCGCTTTCATGGAACGCGCGAACAAGGTGCTGGTCCGCACGACGGCCTCGTAATTCAGCGCGATCATCGGGCGCAACTGGTCCAGATCGAACTGTTCGACCGGCGCAGCATGAAGGATGCCGGCATTGTTCACAAGGATGTCTGCGCGCCCGAACCGCCCCATCACCTCATCATGCAGCCGCTGCGGGGCGAGCGGATCAGCCATGTCGTCGGCGAAGGGCAGCGCATCACCACCCAACTCCGCCGCCAGCGCCGCCAGCCGATCAGCCCTGCGCGCGACCAGCACTAGCGTTGCGCCCGCCGCCGACAGGGCATGGGCGGTCGCCGCGCCGATGCCCGACGATGCGCCCGTCACGATCGCGATCCTGCCAGCCAGCTTGCTCATTGCTTCACTCCATTTGGTCCAGGGGGTTCAGACGAGGCGGATCAGCCGCTTGCCATCATTTTCGCCGCGATACAGTCCCGCCAGAGCGTCCGGGCAAGCGACGATCCCGTCCAATATTTCCTCCCGCCAAGTCAGTTGCCCCTGCGCGATCCATGCCCGCAATTGCGCGACGGCATCACCATAGCGGTCCATATGGTCAAAGATGACGAAGCCCTCCATCCGCGCTCGCTTGACCAGCAGATGCCGTTCGACGCGCGGACCTTGCGGCCAGGGGTTCCAACGGTCGATCGACGCGGTGCCGCACGCGACGACGCGCCCCCGCATGGCCAGATGCGGCAGCACGGCGTCGCTGATCGCGCCTGCGACATTATCGAAATAAATGTCGACACCCTGCGGCGCATGGCGGGCCACTGCCACGCCCACATCTTCCCCGCGATAGTCGATCGCGCTGTCATAGCCGAACTGATCGACGCAGCGGCGCACCTTGTCCGGCCCGCCGGCAATGCCGATCGTCCGGCATCCCATCAGCCGCGCAATCTGACCCACGGCCGATCCGACTGCGCCGGCCGCCGTCGATACCAGTACGGTATCGCCCGCGCGCGGCTGGCCGATCAGCGTCAGCGCCAGAAAGGCTGTGACACCGTTGATCCCCAATATGCCGAGCGACGCACGCATCTCCGGCGCATTGGTTCGCTGCACCACCTGATCGGTCCGAACACGGGTAAAATCCTGCCACCCGAACCATCCCGTCACATAATCGCCGACCTGATAGGCATCGTCACCGGACGCCACCACCTGCCCTGCGGCGAGCGCGCGCATGACCGATCCGATCGCGACCGGCGCGGCATAATTGTCGCTGTCCGCGATCCAGCCACGCATCGCCGGTTCGACCGACAGATAATGGTTGCGCACCAGAATTTCGCCCGGTCCAGGCTGATCGACCCTACTGTGCCGGATCGCGAAATGCTCCGCCTGCGCGATGCCCGCTGGACGGGCGATCAGAATCACCTGACGATTAATGTCATTCATTCAATCCCGCCTTCACCATCGTGAATTTGCGTCGCGCGATCCGCCACCCGTCCGCGGTGCGGATCAGGCAGTCGTCATAAAAGCCTGCCGCGCGATGCGTCACCCCATGTGCCTGATCGGTCAGCACCGCGTCGACATAGCTGCGTGCGACGATTTCATCGTTCCGGCTTTCCACCACGATGTTGGTGATCCGGTGCAACGTCGCGCCCATCTGCCGATGCGCGCTCTCCATATATTCGGTAATCGCGCGCGGGCCGCGCCATCGGCCGAAGCTGCCATAATCCGCCTCGCAATCCTGTGCGAAGCAGGTGCGAAACAACGGCCAGTCGCGCGTGTCGATCCCGGTCGCATAGCGTAGCAGCAAATGATGGATCGCGCGCTCATCATCCGCTGCGAGTGGCGCCCTGCGCGTCAGGCTGCCATGTGCCGCCATAGTCATCCTCCCTTATATCCTGACGGATCATAGGGAAGGGGATGCCGATCTTGCCCGTCGAACGATAGGATCGGCGCCTATCGCGTCATTTCCTGGGCAGGGCATAGGCGACCAACTGATCGCTGGACCCCGACAGCATCGCGCCATGCCCCCCCGCCGCAATCACTATGAATTGACGCCCGCTGGCACTGGACCAATAGCTGCTGGGCGACGCATTGCCACCGGCAGGCAGGCGCGCCTTCCACAGCAACTGTCCGGTCGCCGTATCGAACGCGCGAAACGCATGTTCCTGGGTCGCGCCGATGAAGGTCAGGCCACTGGCCGTCGCCACCGACCCGCCGATATTGGGCACCCCCATCGGGATGGGGACGAGCGTCGGCAGCGCCAGCGGCCCGCTGTCGCGCGAGGTGCCCAAAGTCCGGCTCCACACCATCTTGCCGGTCCTGATGTCGACAGCGTTGATCCGGCCATAGGGCGGCTGCTGACAGGGTATGGCCAATGGCGACAGGAATGGCGCGATCTGCGCTGCATAAGGAACGCCCTGCTGCGCCGCCGGGCCGCCGACATCGCCCATATGCACCGCGTTCATCGGCTTGATGCCGCGCCGGTCGGCCTCCGCGCGTGGGATCAGACGGTTATAATTGCCGACCTGGTTGTTGTTGACGATCATCAGCCCGCGCAGCTTGTCCACCGACACGCCACCCCAGTCGATCCCGCCCAGATAGCCAGGCCAGGTGATCGTGGGATGCTCCGTCGACAGGGGCGTCATGTCACCATCGAATCGCGCCTGCCGAAAACGGATGCGACAGATCGCCTGATCGATCGGGGTCAGTCCCCACATGCCCTTTTCCGTAGGACGCGGCCCGCCAAAGCTGGGCATGGTGGTCGAATAGGGCTGGGTCTTGGCGATTCGTTCACCCGCGACGGCCCCTTGGGGCACGGGGCGCTCCTCGACCGGCAGGATCGGCTTGCCCGTCGCCCGGTCCAGCAGGAAAATCTCGCCCCGCTTGGTCGGCTGGATCAGGCCGCGCACCCCACCGGGCAGATCGACCAGCGTCGGCTGCGCCGGGACGTCATAGTCCCACAGGTCGTGATGGGTGGTCTGGAAAGACCACCGGACCGCGCCGGTCGCGGCGTCCAAGGCAATGACCGAACTGGAAAAGCGGTCGTCATTGGCGGTGCGGTGTCCGCCGAAATAATCGGGCGTGGCATTGCCCGTCGGCGCATAGACCAGCCCCAGCGATTCGTCCGAACTCATCGGCGCCCAGCTGTTCGGCGTGCCAGGGGTGAAGGTCGCGCCGGGCGCGGGCAGGCCGTGATCGTCGGGACGGCCGATATCGAACGCCCAGGCGAAGTCGCCGCTGACCGCATCGAAGGCGCGGATGACGCCCGATGGCTCGCCGATCCTCTGCCCGTCCGTCACCCAACCGCCCAGCACCAGTCGTCCACGCACCAGCGCGGGGGGTGATGTGACGAAATAATAACCCTTGTCCACCGTGCCGAGGCCGGATCTCAGGTCGACTTGGCCCCCGCGTCCGAAGCCGGGACAAGGGCGCCCGGTGGCCGCGTCCAGCGCGATCAGCCGTGCGTCCAGCGTCGCGGTATATATTCGTTCGGCGCATGGGCCGTTCGCCTGCGGCACGCGATAATAAGTGACGCCGCGACAGACCAGGCCATAGACGCCCGCCAGATCGGTCTTGGGATTATGCCGCCACAATTGCCGCCCCGTCTCCGGGTCCAGCGCAATCACGTCATTATTGCCCGCACATAGATAGAGGCGGTTGCCGATCTTGAGCGGGTTGACCTGAAACGCCGTTCCCTGCTTGCCATCGCCCAGCTTCCCGGTGCGGTAGGTCCAGGCTGGTCGCAAATGGCCGACATTGGCCGGGGTGATTTGCGCCAGCGGTGAAAAGCGCGACCCGCCCCGGTCGTTGCCATAAGCGATCCAGTCGCCATCGCCGGCCTGTGCGGGGGGCGGACCCCATAATTCGCTGCGTGGCGCCGGCATCCGATCGGCCCAGAAGGCCAGCCCGACGCCGCCCGCGAGTATCAACGCCAGACCGGGCCACAACAGCCGTGCGCCCGGCAGGGGCTGCATCCTCCCGACATGCCGCCGATAGAAGGGAGTCAGCATATACAGGCCCAGTCCCATCGGCATGGCGATGCGCGGGGCTAACGCCCATCCGTCTGCTCCGACTTCCCACGTCGCCCAGCCCAGATTGGCGGCCAGATACAGCCAGAACAACAGGATCGACACAGACCGCCTGCGCCAGCCCAGCAGCGCGACGGCGACCATCACGATCCCCGACGCAAGATACCATGGCGATCCGCCCAGCAGCAGCAGGCGGCCGCCCAGCCATGCAAGCGATGCGCCCGTAATGGTCAGTGACGATAGGAATGCGATGTTGAGGAAGCGTTGCATCATGGCACCCCGGCGCAGCACAAAGGATCGATCGGTGCGATCAGGCGGGTAGTTGCGCCGCCAGCCAGTCAGGCACGTTCATCCGATAGCATTTCTGCTCATACAGGCGGCTGATCCGCCATCCGTCGGCGGTGCGGACATAATCGTGGATATACCACAGCCCGAAAACCAGCGTGTCGCTGGTGCTGCCGTCGCTGACGGTCATCGGGTTGGTGCATACCGTCTTGGTCTGCGCCCGGTCGCCCTCGATCCGATATTGGGTGGTCGATATGGCGTGCTGAAACGCCACGATCGGGGCCAGGCTTTGCGCTAGAAAGCGCTTGATGTCGGCCAGGCTGCCGACCACCCCGACCATTTCGGAATAATCGATCACCGCGTCATCGGTGAAATATCGGTCCAGCCCGTCCCAGTCGCGGCTGTCCACGGCATAGCAATAGCCAACGATCAGATCCTGTATTTCGAACCGATCCGACATCTCCTGCACGGTCATGGTCATAACCTCTCCTCCATTCTATAGAATCATGGATTGCACAGGCAGGTTGGCCGACCGCCTTTCGTTGGGTAGGTGTAGACCCTGGCTGTGGAGGGGATGAGGCGTTACCGCCGGCGTAGGTCAGCGGGCCAATTTTGCATCAAGGAGAGTTTAGATGGGTCTCGCCCCGTTCACCGAAGCCGATTTCGTCCTGTCCAAAGAAAAGCGGGCCGAAATCACCGCCGGGCTGACCGATCGCCAGGCGTTCATGGTCAATCACTGGATGGACCTGCACGAAGTCATCAACCGCGGTGACTGGGATGGCATGGACGCATTCTTCAACACCGACACCATGACCTATGACAATCCCAACCGGCCGGACCTGGGCACCTATCATGTCTGGAAAACCTCACCGCAGGGTCTGTACACGACATTCCCGCCCAGCATCTATCGCACGCTCAAGGCGTGGGGCCGGGGTGAAGACGAAATCTGCGTCCTGTGCCACCATCATGGCAAACATACCGGCGGACCCTATATGGGCGTTCAGCCGACCGGCAACGAACTCAACGTCCTGTGGTTCTCGTGGCTGCGCTTCCGCGGTGACAAGATCGACCATATTTATTCGATCTCGGACGTGCTGACGATGCTCAAGGATCTCGAAGTGATCGAAGTGCCCCAGCCGGTCGATCCCTACAAATAAGATGGTGCACGCCCCGATCCCCTTTGGCGGATCGGGGCGGCATTGCGGTCAGTCGACGGCGCCGACATGGTCGATCCACCGGTCCAGCATCGCCCAGCTTTGCTGGCGTGTCGATGCGAAATTATGGCAATGGGCCGCATCCGCCAATGTCGTCATCGTGACATGGCGCGATCCGCGATAGCCGGCCGGTTCGCGATGGGGATCGGGACTGACGTCGATGTCGGCGAAATGCAGATACACCGGGGCGGTGATCGCCGCTGCCTCCCCCGCTACGCCGCCCGGCACGATCGCCAGCCGCCCATAGCTGTTGGGCGTGGTGGAAGCCTGCGCATCGTCCGCCGCGATGACGGCGTCAGGCACGTCGGCAGCATGGAAATAGCCGCGCATCGCGGCACGATTGGCCGCGCCATAGCCTGACCCTGCGACCCGCGCGTCCAGATCCGCGCGCACCGCGTCGCTCATGGCCAGCCCGATATTCGTGAATCCAAGGATGGCGACCTGATCGAAACTGGCCCATCTTGCCTGTTGCAGGATGGTCAGCATCCCGCCCATCGAATGACCCACCCCCGTCACCCGGCGCGCGCGCCCGGCAAATTCCGCGCCCCATTCCCCTGCGTCCATCCGTTGCAGCACTTTGCTCAACGCCAGATGATGCGCCTGCGCACCGCAGTACGGCGTCAGCCTGTCTTCGTGGAGCGGCTGGCTGCTGTCGCCCATGCCCAGCGCGTCGATCGCCAGCACCGCCTTGCCATGCGCCAGGCAGTGATCGACGAAACTATATCCCGGCCACTCCGCAATCTGCGCGTCCCAATACCATCGGCTGTAGGTGCCGCCATGCAGGCATATGCGCAAATCGAGTGGGCCGGGGCGCGCATTGTCTGGCAACGCGAGCGTTGCGGCGATCTGTATAGGCTCGCCGAAATCGACGGCGGTTTGGACGGGCAGCGACAGTGTGAACTTCGGCATGGACGTTCCTTGCGATCAGAGGCTGAAACCGCCATCGACGATCAGCGTCTGGCCAGTGATGTAGCGCGCCTTCTGCGAGGCCAGAAAGGCGACGGCCTGCGCGACATCATCGCCCGCACCAAAGTGCCGGAGCGCGATCCGCTTGCGTTGCGCCTCCCAGATGTCGGGCGTGTAAAGGCTGGTGAGGAAATCGGCGCCCAGACCGGCGTCGATGATGCCGGGCGCGACCATGTTCGCGCGGATGCCGTATCGCCCTTCCTCCTTCGCGATCGCACGACCCAGCGCCTCGATCCCTGCCTTGGGCACCGATGACAGCGCGTCTCCGGGCGGAAAACAATAGTTGGCGACCGACACCACCGATACGAAATTGCCAAAGCGTTGCGCCCGGAAATGGGGCAGGGCGGCAGCGACGACGCGGGTAAAGCCGATCAGCTCGACTTCGATTACCTGCCGCCATTGAGACTCGCCGATCTGGCTGACAAAGGGTTGGGCAATGTCGACGCCGCTGGCGAATATCACCGTCCCGATCGCGCCGAACCGGGCTTTGGTTTGAGCGACCGCATTTTGAATGCTTGCCATTTCAGCCAGGTCGCAATGGACGGCGATGGCGCGTTTCGCGCCTTCCTCCAATGTGTCGATCACAACCTGCGCCTTGTCCGCGCTGGAGCGATAGCCGATCGCCAGGCCGTCCCAATCGGACGCAAGGCAGCGACAGATCGCGCTTCCCAGCCCGCCCGTGCCGCCGACAATCAAGGCCGCGCCCCGGTTCATAGCGGCAAATGCCTGCCCAGATGGCGCAACAGCCGGTCGGCAAAGGCATCATTATGGTCGCCGGTGAACATATGGCCCACGCCATAGGCGACCTCGACCTCCAATTGCGGGGTCAGCGTCTGAAACTGGCTAATACTCTCGTCCGTTACGATCTCGCTCAGTTCGGCCCTCACAAGCACGACCGGCGCAGTCACGCGCTGCGCTGCGGCGACCAGCGCTTCACCTTCCGAGGGTGGGTGCAGAAATTCCCGTGATGTGGTGCGCGGATCCCAGTGCCAGAACAGCCGCCCGCCATCCGTCCGCATCGCCTTGGCCAGGCCGGACACGTCGGGCAGGCGCGGCTGGCCGAGGTGAAGATGCAGCGCATCGGCGGCTTCATCGAGCGACGCGAAGCCCGCCGCACTGGCATGGAAGAAACTGCGTATTTCCTCCACCCCGGCGTCATCGATATGGGGGGCAACATCGGCCAGCATGATCAGCCCCACGCGATCAGGATGGCGCGATCCGCCTACCAACGCCGATTGCCCGCCGCGCGATGCGCCAACCAGAGCGACCGGACGATCGAGCGCGAACAGGATCGCTTCGACATCCCGGCCATAGGCTTCCAGCAGATAGTCGCCATTGCTGGCCCACCCGCTGTCGCCATGGCCGCGCAGGTCGAAGCTCAGGCCATAATAGCCTGCCTGCGCGACCCGCCGCGCCGATCCTGCCCATGACCGGCGGCTCTGACCTCCCCCGTGAAAGAAGCAGACGGGCGGCGCGGCCGGGTCGCCATAGGCGTCCGCGACCATCGCCACGCCGTCGCCCGGCAGGGTGATCCGGGTCGCGGACATCATGCCGGGCGCGTCAGGCTTATTCGGCGGCGATGGGCGGCGCGATCTCGGCGAAACATTCATGTTCGCCCGGTCCGGTATAGGCGAATTTGCCCGGCGCATGGTGCCATTTGCCATCGTTGCGGCTCTCATAGGGCGACGCCACCTCGATCAGGGCGCCGTGCGTGCTTTTAGCGCCGACCCAGCTCCATTTCTGCCAGGTCATGTCAGGGTCATTATAGGTCTGGCCACCGCCGGGCAGGTGCAGCCCTTCGGCCTTGAGCTTTTCCATCGCGCCCGGCACATCGTCGGTCGCATAGCAAAGATGATGGACATGTTCGCCGACCTTGTCGAGCCGGTCGCCCATCGGCGTGCCGGGAGCGGGCTGGATGAACTGGATTTCAGTACCGCCGTCGTTGACGAAGGTCGCCCATTTCATGCCGGCATCGGCGCCGCTGGAAAATTCGTCATATTTGACGAGGCGCTTTTCCAGGCTGGCGGGGTCCAGCACGCGCAATATCTTGGTCCAGTCCACGATCGCCGTGTCCAGGTCACGCACGACCATGCACACATGGGCAAAAGGTCCGCTTGGCATATTCTTCTCCTCGAAAATTCTAGATTTCTATCGTCGCCGTGCCGGAATTGACCGTCCCGCGCCCATCTATGTCCAGCGCGAAGGCGCAGCTTATCACCTGGCCATCGATCGCTGTGACCGTGCCGGTCACGGTTGCGCGGTCGCCGCCATAGACATTGTCCAGAAAGCGTGAATCCATCGCCTTGATCCGCCCGCCGGGAAATGCGCGCATCAGCATGTTCATCATATAGGCGACATTGGCCGGTCCCTGATTGATGACGCGGTCGCCCAGCCCCTTGGCCTTGACCACCTCGACATCCAGATGGATGGGATTGGGGTCCGCCAGGAAAATCGCCCATTGTTTCATGGCTTCGGGGCTGACGCTCTCGATCGTGAAGGGCGGCAATGTGTCTCCGACGGCATAGCTCATGCGGCAAACTCCTTGCGCGGCAGAACCCACACATTGTCGGTTTCCAGAACTTGCGTTCCGTCCAGCAGATGCAGGCGCAGACGGTATGTCAGCACATCCATAACGCCCAGCTTGCGGCTACGCTTGCGGATCAGGCTCAATATTTCCCCCGTCACCTTGTAGCTTGCCCCGACCATCAGCGGGGCGTCAAACTGCACGCCGCTGCTGCCCATCATCGGGCCGTCATCGACATCGAATTCGCAGGCCTCGCATACGCCCGCCACGGTCTTGCCCATCGCGACCTGCGTGGCGATATAATAATAGATCGGGTGCGCGGTGCCGTCGCTCGCCGGTTCGATGCCCGTCGAACGGCACAGTGCGGCGTTTTCCTCCGCATTGATGGTAAATACCGCGGTTCCGTCCAGCGATGTGCCGGCAGCATTGGGGGCGGGGGGCAGGGTGTCGAGATCGCTCATGGCGGTTTCCTAGTATGAGCGCGGCAGGCCGAGGCTTTCGGCGATCGAATTGCGCACCATTTCGTTGCTGATCGGGGTCATGCGCAGGATGCGATGATCCCGCCAGTAACGCTGCATGTCGGTTTCCGCCGAATAGCCCATGCCGCCCATGATCTGTATGCCAAGGTCGGCGGCCTTCACCGCATTTTCGGTCGCGACCATCTTGAGCATGTTTGCCTCGACGCCGCAATTCATGCCGTTGGACTGCATCCAGGCGACATTGTTGAGCAGCAATTCGGTGGTTTTCTGCCAGGTCGCGATGTCGGCGACATAATGCTGGAGCGCCTGAAAGCGGCCGATGATGCCGCCAAACGCCTTGCGCTGGAGCATATAGGCCACAGCGTCCTCCAACACGCCGTCGATGGCACCCAGGCATTGCGCGCCGACCATGATCCGCTCATTGTTGAGCGTCGGCAGCATCGCATACCAGGCTTTGCCCGGCTCCCCCAGAACATCCTCATCGGGGACGAACACATCCTCATAATGGACCTCGCACGATCCCATCGCGCGCATCCCCAGCTTGGGCAGAAGCGATGCGGTGATGCCCTGCGCTTTGGCATCGACGAAGAACATGGTCAGGCCATGATGTTTCTTTTCGACATCCTTGTCGGTGCGCGCCAGGACGAGCAGGCGGTCGGCGGCCTTCGCGCCGGTCGTCCACATCTTCGCGCCATTGAGCTTCCATCCGCCCTCGACCTTGTCGGCATAGGTTTTCATCGCGCCCAGCACGTCGGTGCCGCCATCTGGTTCAGTCATGGAAAGGGAGACCCGCAACTTGCCCTGCGCCATCGGCCGCAACCAGCGGTTCTTCTGTTCTTCGGTGCCGACCGAACTGATCGTCTTGGCCCCGCCAAAGGATGTCAGACCCCAAACCCAGAGCAACCCGCCCGCCGTCCGCGCAAATTCACGCGCGAAGATCATCTGCATCATGACGTCGCCGCCCAGGCCGTCATACTCCTCCGGGATGCCGATTCCGAAGAAACCCTGCTCTGCGATCTTGTCCCACAATGCGTAGGGATAATTTTCCTCGTCGGCCTCCAGCGTGCGCATCCAGTCCTTGGGTGCCTCGGCATCCACCCAGCGGCGCACGATATCGCGAAACGCCTGCTGCTCCTCGGTGAGCGAAAAATCCATTGTCTTTCCTGTTCTCTTTGCCCGGCCGTTAGGCACCAGTCGGGCGCATTGAGAACCTATCGTCCTATAGGGTAAGCTGCCGTCAGATCGACAGGCCGCCTTCGACCGGGATGACCGATCCGGTTACGTAGGCGCCCGCGCGCGACGCCAGATAGATGGCGGCCCCGGCGAGATCCTCCGGCGTGCCGACGCGCCCGCGCGGGACCATGGCTTCCACCATCTTGCGCATCTCGTCCGACGCGATCACGGTCATTTCGGATTCGAAAAAGCCCGGCGCGATCACATTGGCGGTGATGTTGTCGCGCCCCAGTCTTTTGGCCAGCCCTTTGGCCATCCAGTGAATCGCGCTCTTGGACGCCTGATAGGCGTAATTTTCCTTTGGCCCGACCTTGAGCGCACCGACAGACCCGATGTTGATGAGCGATGCCGGCCGCTCCGCCGTTCCGCCCGCGCGCAACAGCGGCAGGAATTTCTGGAGTATGAAGAAGGGCGCCTTGAGGTTCAGGTCGATCACCTGGTCCCAGTCATCCTCGCCATAATCGTCGATTGGCGCATCCGCCATGGTCCCGGCATTGTTGACGAGCATATGCAGCGCGTTTTCGCGCGCAGCCATCTGCGCCACCAGGGCGTCGATACCACCGAGCGTCGACAGGTCGGCCGTCAGGCCGATGCAGGTGCCGCCGGTCGCTTCGTTAATCGCCTGCGCGGCGGCCATGACCTTGGTTTCGGTACGGGCGCAGATATAGACTTTGGCGCCTGCCGCCGCATAGCCGGTGGCGATGTGGCGACCGATGCCGCTCGATCCGCCGGTGACCAGCGCGACCCGACCCTGGACTGAAAAAAGCGCATCGACGTTCATGCCGCGCCCTTCGATGCTGTGATTTTCAGGATCAGTTCGACGGTCCCTTCGGGATCGCCCACCAGCAGCGCATGATCGCCCGGATGACTATGGATCGTCCAGCCCAGCGCTCGCGCGCGATCGTGCATCGCGGTCATGACGGTTATCGCCGCCGCGATATAATCGACTGGCTTCTCAATCGTTTCTGCGCCGACGGGAATGACGCAGGCGGTCGCCTTCATCGGCTGGTCCGACAGATTGTCGAGCAGCCATTTTTCGCGATCCGGGTCCATCAGATGGGGATGGGTCTTGGCTGCCTCGCGCTGCATGGCATCGACGCCAGAACCGATTGGTCCCTCGCCCGCGTCCAGCATGGCGTCCAGACCAGCAAGCTGATCTTCGGGAACATAGCCCATAAGCGATGCTATACGTTCGCCCGAATGCGGCACGATGGCGTCGAGGTAGATCACGCTGGCGATGCGATCGCCCATCTGCGCAATCACCCCCGGCGCGACCGTCCCGGCATAGCTGTGGGCGACCAACACGACATCGCGCAAATCCTCATAGCGCAAGACGTTGACAACATCCTGCACATGCGTGGCATTGCCGACATCCCGGCCGATCAGGTGCGACCGTTCGCCAAAGCCGGTGAAGGTCGGCGTATAAACCTTATGCCCCAGTGTTTCGAGCAGTTCACGGACATATTTCCAGGTCCAGCCGCCCATGCCGCCGCCGTGGAGTAAAACGAATGTGGTCATGACTGGTCAGCCTCCGCAACTTCTGTATTCTGGATGAATTCCGGGAACGGATCTGGTCCCCACAGGAACATGCTGTCTTCGGGCGCATGGTTGGCCGACGGCCAGTCCACATCATGCGGGATGAAGTCGATGTCGGCGGAATATTCGCTGAAACTGCCCCAAGGGTCGCGGACATAATAGAAATAATTGGCGCCCAGCACATGCTGGCCCAGACCCCAATTGGGTCCATAGCCCGCCCGCGCCATGGTCGCACCGCCCAGGCCGACTTCCATGACCGACCCTACGTCCCAGCTATTATGATGCATTCCGCGCCGATCCGACATTACGAGCGCCAGGAGATGATGGTCGCTGCCATGGACCCCATGCAGAAAGGCGACCGCCGGTTCGCTCTTGTCCGACAGGCGCAGGCCCAGCGTCTTTTCATAATAGTCGATCGCCGCATTCACGTCGGTGGTGAAAATGGCGAAATGCGACAGGCGGCGGGGATAGACTTTGGGCGCCTGGCTGTTGAGGATCGCGCCCGACTTGCCGGGTTGCGCACTGACAAAGGAAAATTGGCTCTTTTCCGCCGGTGTCGCCTTGTCCGCCGCCCGGACATTGATCGGCAGGCCGTCAAAACCGTAGAACCAGATACCATTATCTTCCGCGCCCGCCGGGGCATCGATTTGAGTCACGCCACAGCCATCGAGATGCGCGGCAAAGGCGTCGATCTCATCGGCATAGACGCCAAAACTCACATAGCGCAGTTTCCTGGTAGTGCCCCCCTGGGTGATGATGCCCCAGCGGTGCGCGTTGCCCCGAGTATAGAGTTCGATTGCGCCATCGCGGTCGCGCACGTCAAGGCCAAACAGGCTATAGAAGCGGCGTGCTTCCTCCAGGTCGGGCACGTCCAACGCAAAATGGTCGATCGAATGGACGCCCAGCACATTGGCGCGCCGTCCCACGATGCTCTTGTCGTTCATCCTGTCCTCCTTGGCTGATTGGGCGGCGACGCAATGCCGCCGCCCGCCCGTTGTCAGGCTGCCTTGATCGGGTTGACCAGCAAGCCGATTTTCTCGATCTCCACCTCGCACACATCGCCATCCTTCATGAACAGCGGGGGCTTGCGGGCAAGGCCGATGCCCGACGGCGTCCCCATCACCAGCAGGTCGCCGGCCTCCAGCGTGAAGCAGGTCGACAGCAGCGCCACCGTGTCGACTACGTCGAATACCATGTCGGATGTGTTGGCGCTTTGCACAGTTTGGCCATTGAGGCGCGTCTCGATCTTGAGGCCCGCGCCGCCCGCCGGCAGTTCGTCGGGCGTCACCAGCCACGGCCCGAATGCGCCGGTATCGTCGAAATTCTTGCCGACGGTCCATTGCGGTGTCTTTAGCTGATAGTCGCGGATCGACCCGTCATTGAACACCGAATAGGCGACGATGTGCGACAGCGCGTCGTCCTTGGCTATGTCCTTGCCGCCCTTGCCGACGACCGCGACCATTTCGGCCTCATAGTCGAGCTGGTCGGAACAGGGCGGCTTGATGATGGGGGCGCCATGGCCGATCAGGCTGCTATTGAACCGACCGAACACGGTCGGGAATTCGGGTACCTGGAAACCGCCCTCCGCGGCATGGTCCTTATAGTTCAGGCCCAGGCACAGGATCTTGGGCGCCTTGACCAGTGGCGGCAGGAACGTCAGGTCGTCGATGGCGACATCCTCGCCCCCGGTCGCGACCGCGTCACCCGCCTGAGTCAGCGCATCGCCACCCTGCGCGATCAGCGCGTCCAGATCATAGAGCGCTGCATCGCCGAACAGCACCTTGACGCCCGCCCCGGTATCGACCGCCAAACCGATCTGCCCATTTTTCGAAACCTTAGCCAAACGCATGATTCTTGTCCTCCTGATACCCTGCCACCGTGGCGGCCGCCGCCATCCGGGTCAATATGAAATATATTCTGAGATTTAAAATATACTATCTGCATTTGCCTGTGGTTTCAAAGCTGCTATGACTGCTGCGATGATGAAGAAATTGAGCCTGACCGAGCGGGCCTATCGCCAGTTGCGGGATGATCTGCTGACGTGTCGGCTGGTGCCGGGTGACAGGATCAACATCAAGGATGTGTCCGACAATCGCGGATTCAGCCTTGGCGCGGTGCGGGAGGCTTTGTCCCGCCTGACGTCCGAAGGTTTCGTGACGCAGGATGATGCGCGCGGTTTTCGCGCGACGCCGATTTCGATCGGCGACCTGATGGATCTGGTAACGGTGCGCAGCGATATAGAAGGGCAATGTCTGCGCCGCGCCATTATGAGCGGAGGGCTGGACTGGGAGTCCGCGATCGTCAGCGCCGCCCACCGCCTGAGCAAAACGCCGACTCGCGATCCCGCCGATCCTGCCCGCCTGAACGAGGATTATGCCGACGCCCATGGCGCGTTCCACCATGCGCTGGTGGCCGCCTGCGACAGCCCCTGGCTGCTGCGGATGCGCGACTGGCTCTACGCCCAGTCGGAGCGCTATCGCTACCTCACCGTCCCGCTGGCGACCGGCGAGCGCGATCTGGTCCATGAACATCGCGATATCGTCACCGCGACGCTCGGCCGCGACGCCGATCGGGCGGTGGCGCTGCTGGGCGATCACCTGATGGCGACCGCCCGCCTGCTGGTCGATGCGCAGGACGGCGCGATGCGCCTGCCGGGCGAGAAGGCGGCCTGACCCCATTCTAGTCCTGCCGCTTCTGTCCGGTTCCGCCGCCACTGGCGGGCATTAGCATGTTGCTCATTCCGCCATCGACCAATATGTCGATCCCGCTAATATGTCCCGCTTGAGGCCCGATCAGGAACAAAATGGCGTTGGCGACATCTTCGGCCATGCCCAGCTTGCCCAGCGGTATGCTCGCCTCGCGCTGGTCGCGCCGGGCCTTGTCGTCATAGCCCGCTGCCGTCATCGGCGTATAGGTCGGGCCGGGGGATACGCTGTTGCATCGGATGCCGTCCGGTCCCCATTCGATGCTCAACTGGCGGATCATCATCAGCAAGGCGGCCTTGCTGCATGAATAGAAACCCAGCGCGGGCGTCGGCGCGGTCGCGGACATGGAGGCGGTGGCCACGAAGGCGCCCTTGCTGACTTTCAAATGCGGATGCGCCGCCTTGCCCAGCAGCCAGGCGGACCGGGTATTGATCGCAAAGATACGGTCGAAATCTTCGACGGGGAGGTCGACGAGCGCGCCACCCATGATGATTCCGGCATTGCTGACGACCGCGTCGATCCCGCCCATATGCGCAAGCGCTGCCGCCACGATCCGGTCGCCGCAATCCAGCTGCGCCAGGTCGACCACGCACGTCGCAGCCGCCGGGCCGATCGCATCGGCGACGATCTGAAGGTTGGCCGCATCCCGATCGACCAGCAACATCCGATGCTCGCCCGCAATCGCGCCGCCATCGGCCAGCAGTTGCGCGCAGGCGCGCCCTATGCCGCTGGCCGCGCCTGTGATGATGACCCGCATATATGCTCTCCCAATTCTTTTTTCTGTCAGTCGTTCAGGCCCAGTTCGTCCATCAACGCCGCGCGCAGCTTGAACTTTTGAATCTTTGACGCCGACATAGGCCATTCGTCGACGAACCGGATGTGGCGCGGCACCTTGAACGATGCCAGGCGCGCCTTGGTGTAGGCGATCAGTTCGTCCGGCTCCACCGACACGTCGCCATCGCACTCGATATAGGCCGCCGGTATCTCGGCCAGCCGATCGTCGGGCAGGCCGACGACCTGCGCCAGCCGGACGGCGGGATGGCTGGCCAGGACGGCCTCCACTTCCGCTGCTGCGACATTCTCACCGCCGACCTTTAGCATATCCTTGAAACGTCCATGGAACATCACATGGCCTTCCGCGTCGATCGATCCGATGTCGGCGCTATGATACCATCCGTCCGGGTCGATCGCTTCGGCGGTTTTTTCCGGGTCGCGATAATAGCCGTCGAACAGATTATAGCCGCGGATCAATATTTCGCCCCGCTCGTCCACGCCGCGTTCCACGCCGGTGTCGGGATCGATGATTTTCATCTCGATCCCGGCCAGCGGATAGCCCAGCTTTCTGAAGCCCATTTCAGGGTCCATCGCCGGGCCGCCAGTCGTCACGATCCCCGTCGCTTCGGTCATGCCCATGGTGCCGACTTGCAGCATGTTGGGCGCCTTGTCTCGATAGGCCCGGCCGACCCGGTCCGGCATGAAGGCAAAGCAGCTATTTTGCAGGCGGACGGACGACATATCCGTCTTGTCCCAATCGGGGTGCGCGATCATCGCCTGATGGAAGGTGACGAAGGGCAAAAACATCATCGTCACCCGTTCCGCCTCGATCTGGCGCAGGCTTTCCCCGGCGTCGAAATGGGGCTGGCCGATGAAGGTGCCGCCTACATCCATCGCGCCCAGCATGCACAGCATCGCGGCGATGTGAAACAGCGGCAGCGGCGACCAGGCGCGTTCGTCGGGCTGGAAGCCCCAGCGATAGCGGGCAAGATTATTCGCCTCGCGCGTCACCGCCTCATGGCTGAGCAGGCAACCCTTGGGATTGGCCGACGTCCCGGACGTATAGAGGATCATCGCGGTGTCGCGGACACGCACCGTCAAACGTGCGTCATGTATGTCCATCTCGCTGACGCCATCTGCCGCTGCATCGAACATGGCTTGGTCGATGAAACCGGGGGCGGAGCGTCCGCCAAGCATGATGATCTGTCGAAGCAGGGGCGTTTCCGCCAGCGTCAGCGCGGCAGGATCGACCGCCGATGACAGGTCGGGAAAGGCCTCTGTCAGGCGCGCGCCGAAATCCACATGCTCGCTGATCAGATCATTAGTCACGATTGCACGCAAATCGGCATTTTGCGCCACATAAGCCATTTCCGGCGCCTTGTAGCGGGCATTCATCAACACCGACACCGCGCCGCACATGGCGTTGGCGAACAGCGTTTCGACAAATTCGATGCTGGACGGCAATAATATGCCGACATGGTCGCCCCGCCCGATGCCCAGCGCTTTCAACCCACGCGCGCGCCGTAGGACGCTCGCCACCAGATCGTCATAGCTTTTGCGTTCGCCTGGAAAGACCAGTGCGTCCTTGCCGCGACCCTTGTCCCACCCTGCCAGTAGCAGATCGCCCAGCGTCGTCGCCGTTATGCGAATTGCGGCGCTGTCCTCGCCCTTGATGCCCACGAAAGCCCGCTCCTAAATTTCAGCCGATCCTGTCTTGGCATCAGATTGCAGCGCCCGCGCGCCCATGCGCCTTTCGTTGGATAGGTGCGGACAGGGCGGCCCGCGCCAAGAGCGGACACAGCAAAGTATCGGATCACGGGTCGGGAATTTACGATGGAAGCCTATATCTACGATCATGTTCGCACGCCGCGCGGCAAGGGCCGCCCGGACGGCGCGCTGCACGAAATCACGTCGGTCGAAATGGCCGCGCAATTGCTCAAGGCGCTCCAGACCCGCAACGATCTGGACACCGCGTTGCTGGACGATGTCATCATCGGCATGGCCCAGCCGGTCGGCGAGCAGGGCGGCGTTCTGGCCCGCGCGGCCGTATTGCAGGCCGGCTATGCTCAAACCGTCGCCGGACAGCAGATCCATCGTTTTTGCGCCACCGGGCTGGACGCTGTCAGCCTGATCGCGGCGCAGGTTCATGCCGGGATGATCGACGCGGGAATCGGCGGCGGCGTAGAATCGATGAGTCGCACGGTGATGGGTTATGATTCGGGCGCATGGACATCCGATCCCGCGGTTGCTTACGGCAATTATTACGCGCCGCAGGGGATCGGTGCGGACATTATAGCCACACTGGACGGCTATACCCGCGAAGATGTCGATCGCTTCGCGGTCGAAAGCCAGCGCAAGGCTGCCCATGCGTGGGATCAGGGCTATTTCAAACGCTCTATCGTCCCGGTAACGGATGTTTTAGGCGAGGTTGTCCTCGACCGTGACGAGCATATGCGTCCGGGCACCACAGTCGAAAGCCTGGCCAAGCTCAAGCCGGCGTTCGAAGGGTTCGGCAAGGCCGGGTTCGAAGCCGTGGCGAAGGCGAAATATCCGCAGATCGAAGAGCTGAGCTATGTCCATCATGGCGGCAACAGTTCGGGCATAGTCGACGGGTCGGGTCTGGTGCTCGTGGGATCCAGGGCATTTGGGGAAAAGGCCGGATTGAAGCCGCGCGGCCGCATCCGCGCCTATGCCAATATCGGGTCTGAACCCACGATCATGCTGACAGCGCCGACCGCCGTGTCGCGCAAGGCCTTGAAGGTCGGCGGCATGACTGAAAAGGACATCGACCTGTGGGAGCTGAACGAAGCCTTCGCCAGCGTCGTCATGCACTTCCAGCGCAACCTCGACATTCCCGATGACAAGATCAACGTGAATGGCGGCGCGATCGCCATGGGCCATCCGCTCGGCGCGACCGGGGCGATGATCCTGGGCACCGTGCTCGACGAACTGGAGCGGCGCGATGCGTCAACCGGCCTTATAACGCTGTGCGCCGCCAACGGCCTGGGCACGGCCGCCATTATCGAGCGCGTCTGAACGCGCCCTTGCGAACCATGAAGCGGGACATTCCATGAAGACCATGCAACTGCAAAAGGCCGATGACGGCTTCGCGATCCTGACCCTCGACGCCGAAGGATCGATGAACGTCGTCAACGATGCTTTCATCGCCGACATGGAAGCGGCGACCCGGCAGATAGCCGAAGACGACAGCATCAAGGGCGTCATCCTGACATCGGCCAAGGCCAGCTTCATGGCGGGCGCCGACCTCAAGCAACTGGTCAACGGCTTCGGTACGCTGACGCCCAGCCAAGCCTACGCCTTTTCCAAGCGCGCGACCGACATGCACCGCGCGATCGAACAATCGGGCAAGCCCTGGGTTGCGGCTATCAACGGGCTGGCGCTCGGCGGCGGGTTCGAACTCGCGCTCGCCTGCCATCGGCGCATCCTGGCGGACGATGCCAAGGCACTGGTCGGCCTGCCCGAAGTCAATGTGGGCCTGCTCCCTGGATCGGGCGGCACGGTACGGCTGGGTCTGATCGCGGGCATGAAAACCGCGCTCGACCTGCTGCTTTCCGGCCGTTCGGTCGGCCCTGCCGATGCGCTCAAGCTCAAGATCGTCGATGAGGTCGTGCCTGCCGCCACCCTGATCGACGCGGGCAAGGCCTGGCTGGCTACTGGTCCCGATCCGGTCAAGCCGTGGGACGTCAAGGGGTGGACCCCGCCGCAGAAGAAAGGGCTGACCGTCCCGGAAGACTCCGCCGCCTATATGATGGCGGCTGGCGGCCTAGCGAAGGTCGGCTATAATCAGCCGGCGCCGCTCGCCATCCTCAACTGTGTGTTCCAGGGGCTGCAACTGCCGTTCGACAAGGCGCTGACCGTCGAGGGCAAATATTTCGCCAGGCTGCTGACCGATCCTGTCGCGCGCAACATCATCCGCACGACCTTCATTTCCAAGCAGGCCGCCGAAAAGGGCGCGCGCCGTCCCGAAGGCTTTGAGAAATTCGCGGTCAAGAAGGTCGGCGTGCTGGGCGCGGGCATGATGGGCGCGGGCATCGCCTATGTCTCCGCCAATGCGGGTATAGAGGTCGTGCTGATCGACCGCGACACCGCGACCGCGCAAAAGGGCAAGGACTACTCCGCCAAGGTGCTGGGCAAGTCGGTGCAGAAGGGCCAGATAGCGCAGGATAAGGCCGACGCCATCCTGGCCCGTATTACCCCGACCGACGACTTCGCGCTCCTCGACGGCTGCGACCTGGTGATCGAAGCGGTGTTCGAGGACACTGCGATCAAAGCCGAAACCACGCGCAAGGCCGAAGCGGTGTTGCCCGAAGCGGCCATCTTCGCGTCGAACACGTCCACCCTGCCGATTTCCCAACTGGCACAGGCCTCCAGACGTCCCGACCAGTTTATCGGCCTGCACTTCTTCTCGCCGGTCGAGCGGATGGGACTGGTCGAGGTCATCATGGGTAAGCAAACCAGCAAGGCGACGCTGGCCAAGGGCCTCGATTACATCGCCCAGTTGCGCAAGACACCGATTGTCGTCAACGACAGCCGCGGCTTCTACACCAGCCGCGTGTTCCAGATGCTGATCCACGAAGGCGCTGCGATGCTGGCCGAAGGCGTACCGCCTGCGGTGATCGAGAATGCGGCAAAGGCAGTGGGGATGCCAGTCGGGCCGCTCGCTCTATTGGATGAACTGACGCTCGATCTGCCGCTCAAGATCGTCGATCAGGCGATCGCGGAAGAGGGCGACGCCTACACGCCGCCCGCCGGCGTTGCCGTCATGCGACGGATGAAGGATGAAATTGGCCGCTCCGGTCGCAAGACGGGCGGAGCGTTTTACGACTATCCCGAAGGCGGCAAGAAACATCTGTGGACAGGATTGGCCGATCATTTCCCTACCAAAGCTGGCTGGGACATTGAGGAACTGAAACAGCGCTATCTCTATGCCCAGGCGATGGAAACCGCCCGCTGCCTGGAAGAAAATGTGCTGGAAACGCCGCAGGATGCCGACCTTGGCGCCATTTATGGCTGGGGCTTCCCGGCATGGACCGGCGGCACGATCAGCTATATCGACACGATCGGCATCGCAAAATTCGTGCAGGAATCCGACCGCCTGGCCCAGCTTTACGGTCCGCGTTTCCTGCCGTCCGCCTGGTTGCGCGACAAGGCGGCCAGGGGCGAAGATTTCTACACCGCCGCCACCGAAACCACGGTCAAGGAGCCGGTTCCGGCATGAAACGCCTGATTTTCGAAACTGAGCATGAGCAGTTTCGCGATAGCGTGGTCAAGTTCATGGGCGCCGAAGTCGGCGCCCATGCCGAGCGCTTTCGCGAGCAGGGCATGGTGGATCGCGACCTGTATCTTAAGGCGGGCGCGAACGGTCTGCTGTGCACCTGGGCGGACGAAAAATATGGCGGCGCGGGGATAGACGATTTTCGCTTCGAACAGATCATCATCGAAGAAAATATGCGGCATGGCGATGTAGGCTTCTACATCAACCTGCATAATGATCTGGTTGCGCCCTATATCGCCAAGCTGGGAACGGAGGAACAGAAGGATCGCTGGATGCCCGGCATCGTCAGCGGGGAAAAAATCCTGGCCGTCGCGATGACCGAACCTTCGACCGGCAGCGACCTGGCCGGGATGCGCACCAGCGCCACCGATCAGGGCGACCATTGGCTGCTCAATGGCGCGAAAACCTATATTTCCAACGGGATATTGGGTGATTTGGTTATCGTCGCCGCGCGCACCGATCCCAACAGCCGCCACGGTCTTGGCCTGTTCGTGGTCGAACGCGGCATGGAAGGGTTCGAACGCGGGCGCAAACTCGCTAAGATGGGTCTGAAAGCCCAGGATACCGCTGAACTCTTCTTCAACGACGTGAAGGTGCCCAAGGCCAATGTGCTGGGCGATCCGACGCAGGGCTTCAAATATCTGGCCCGTTTCCTGGCGCAAGAGCGGTTGGTCGCCGCGATCGGCTTCATGGCGACGGCGCAGACCGCGTTCGACATCACGCTAGATTATGTGAAGGAGCGCAAGGCGTTCGGCAAACCGATCGGCGCGTTCCAGAACAGCCGGTTCAAGATGGCGTCGATGCGGGCCGAACTGGACGCGCTTCAAACCTATGTCGATCAATGCGTCCTGCTGCTCAACGCCGGCGAATTGACGGCGGAGGATGCGTCGGCGGCCAAGCTGTTGACCAGCGAACTGGAAGGCCGGGTGATGGACGAGTGCGTACAATTGCACGGTGGCGCGGGCTATATGGAAGAATATCGCATCAGCCGCATGTATACCGACGCCCGGATCAGCCGTATCTTCGCCGGCACCAGCGAAATCATGCGTGAAATTATCGGGCGCGGGCTGGGTCTGGACGAGCGCAAGCTGTCCTGAGCCATTGCCGGGAGAGTGCCGATGTTGAACCTTGATCGTTTGCGGGGCTTTGCTGTCCCGGCGGCGGAAGATATTTGCGATCCGCGCAGCGCCATCCTTTACGCGCTGGGCGTGGGTGCCGGGCTGGGTGCGATCGACGAGCAGCATCTGCTGTTCGAGCGTGACCTTGAAGTGCTGCCGACGATGGCGCTGGTGCTGGGGACACCGGGTTTCTGGCCGATGGCGGGCGAACTGGGCTGGGACTGGCCGCGCATCCTGCACGGGGAGCAGAGTTTGCGGCTGCTGCGTCCGTTGGAACTGGGCCAGTTGGTGCATGGCCGGATAGAGATTGGCGATGTCGCCGACAAAGGACCGGGCAAGGCTGCGCTGGTGCGCGCCAAGCGGACCCTGATGACCCCGACCGATCTGGTGATCGCGGAGATGGAGGAAATCTGGGTGCTGCGCGGCGCGGGCGGCTTTGGCGGTCCGCGCGATTTGCCGGGCCAAATGGCGACGACGATGCCCGACGAACCGGCCCATGCCTTGCTCGATCTGCCGACCGCGATCAATCAGGCGCTGCTCTATCGCCTGACCGGGGATCGCAATCCGCTGCATGTCGATGCAGGGACGGCGGCATCGGCAGGGTTTGATCGACCCGTTTTGCATGGGCTGGCGACGATGGGGCTGGTCAGCCGGGCGCTGGTTCACTTGTGCTGCGGCGGCCAAGCGGCGCTGCTGACCGGGATGAGTGCACGTTTCACCGCACCTGTCTGGCCGGGCGAAACGGTGCGGACCGAAATCTGGCGCGATGGCGATAACATATTGTTTCGGGCAAGCATCCCCGACCGCAGCGTCGTGGTAATGGATGGCGGACGTGCGTGCGTCGCCGGATTTTGAAGAAGAACGGGAAGCAAAGTGAAAATATTGGACGGTAAGATCGCGCTGGTTTCCGGTTCCGGTCGGGGTATCGGCAAGGCGATCGCGCTCAAGCTGGCGGGCAATGGCGCGCATGTCGTAGTCAACGACCTGGACAATGATGTCGCACAGGCGACTGCGGCGGAGATCGAGGCGCTGGGTGTGCGTGCCGTGGTGTGCGTGGGTGATGTGACGGCGGCGGATTTCGGCGAAAAATTTGTGGCCGCCGCGGTCGATGCCTTCGGCACGATCGACATCATCGTTAACAATGCCGGTTACGCCTGGGACTCGGTGCTGCAAAAGACCAGCGACGAACAATGGATGGCGATGCTGGACGTGCATCTGAGCGCCCCGTTCCGCATCCTGCGCGCCGCGCAACCGGTTATCGCCACTGCGGCCAAGGCGGAAATTGCCGAACATGGCCGTGCGCAGCGTCGCACGGTCGTCAATATCTCATCGGTCGCGGGGCTGGGGGGCAATGCCGGGCAGGCAGGCTATGCCGCGGGGAAGGCCGGGATCGTCGGCCTGACCAAGACCGTGATGAAGGAATGGGGGCGCTATAATGTCACGGTCAACGCCGTTGCTTTCGGCGCGATCATGACGCGGATGACCGCAGGGGAGGCCGGCAGTTCGACCATCAATGTCAAGGGCAAGGACATCAAGGCCGGCGTCAGCGACGAAATTCTCGAAGCGATGGAAAAAGGTATTCCGCTGGGCCGTGCCGGAACGCCGGAGGAAGCGGCGGGCGCTGTCTATCTGCTGTGCCTGCCGGAAGCCGATTATATCACCGGCCAGGTGATCGTTGCGGGTGGCGGCTGGCAATTATAGGGAGGAAGGGGGCGGCGAACCGGCATCGCGACCGCCCCCTCTCTTTCTTTTCAATTCAGCCGCAACCGACCACGCCGCCATCCACGGGAATTTGCGCGCCCGTCACATAGCCGCCTGCCCGCGAACACAGAAATATGACGATACCGGCGATGTCGTCCGGCTTGCCCAGGCGACGCAGCGGGATATGGGCTAGAAGCCCCGGATCGACATTGTCGTCGTCGCGCATATGCGCCGTCATCTTCGTGGGGAAAAAGCCTGGAATGACTGCATTTACGGTAATGTTGCGCGCGGCCAAATCCCCGGCCAGGTCGCGCGTCATCATATGAACGGCGGCCTTGCTGGCGGCGTAGCTATAGGCGTTCAAGCGCTCCGTCTTCATGCCCGCGACCGAACCGATGTTGATGATCCGTGCAGGATCGTCGGCAGTCGCACTGGCGCCCAATTCGGGCAGCAATTCACGCACCATGGTGAAAGGGGTCTGTACATTGACGGCCATCACGCCTGGCCATGCCTTGTCGGGGAAATTGTCTATATCGCCGCCCCAGGTCTTGCCAGCATTATTGACGAGGATGTGGCACGCGCCGATCGTATTGCGATAGCGCGCCACCAGATCGACCGCCGCCTCCGGCGTAGACAGATCGGCAGGCAGGGGGATGCACCTTCCCAGTACCGACATTTCGCTGGCCGCGGCCTCACAAATATCGGCTTTGCGCGATGTGATCGCCACGGTTGCGCCCGCGCGCAGAAGCCCCTCGGCGATCATGCGGCCAAGCCCTTGCGCACCGCCGGTGACGAGCGCCTGCTTGCCTGCAAGACTGAACAGGTCGCTCACATCGTCACCACGACTTTGCCGAATTTATGCGCGTCGCGCAGGTGGAGCAGCGCTTCCTTGGCCTGCGCCAAAGGATAGGACGCCTCGATCACCGGCTTGATCTTATGTTCATCCGCAAAGGCCAGCATGTCCTGGAAATCCTGCGGATCGCCGACCTGGCTGCCGACGATGCTGGCGCTTTTCAGGAATATGTCGGTCGCGTTGAACTTGATCTCGTTCCCTGCCGTCGAACCATAGATGACGATGCGCGCGCCTGGGTTGATGGCGCGGACATAGTTCGAAAAGCTGGGCGAAGGTGCGCCGTCCAGCACTAC
Source organism: Sphingobium sp. AntQ-1 (assembly GCF_028538045.1). Lineage (NCBI taxonomy): Bacteria > Pseudomonadati > Pseudomonadota > Alphaproteobacteria > Sphingomonadales > Sphingobiaceae > Sphingobium > Sphingobium sp. AntQ-1. The sequence goes on along the minus strand of NZ_CP117159.1, from coordinate 111,765 downwards.
GTCGATGCCGCCGGTCAGCTTGCCGACCTGTTTGCGCCAGTCGGGATCGGTGTAGAGCAGGCCGCCCTTGGCCCCCATGGCGATGGCGCGGTCTATAACATCCTGACTTTCGCCCGTGACATAGACATTGGCGCCCTTGGCGACCGCGAAGGCAAGACCGAACGTGGCGACGCCGCCGCCCACGCCGCTGATGAGCAGCGTTTCGCCCGCCTGCAACCGCCCCTTGAACATCAGCGCCCGCCACGAGGTGAGCGCCGTCAACGGCATGGCGCCCGCTTCCTCGAAGCTCATGAATGCAGGCTTTGGCGCCAGATTTTCGACCGGCACGCAGATATATTCGGCAATGGTGCCAGCAAAGGGCATCCCCAGCAGGCCGAAATCGGCGGCGGGCGCGTGGCGGTTGGAACCCCAATTGCGCGCAGGATAGAGGACGACCTCGTCGCCTTCGCTGACGCCTGAAACGCTCTCTCCGATCATGTCCACGACACCCGCGCCGTCGCAACCCAGCGTGACGGGCACGGTCATGCCGGGATATTGGCCATGGGTTATGAACAATTCGCGGTGGTTGACCGACGCGGCTTTTATCGCGACGCGGACCTCGCCTGGCCCCGGCACCGGCGTTTCGACGTCCGCCACCACGACGGAATCGGGTCCGTCGATCTTTTCGAGATACAGGGCCTTCATGGTCAACCTTTCCTGATGTGCCGGCCCGGCGGTTCGGGTCGCCTGCCTTTTTCATGGACGGCGCGTGTGCGACGCAGCCTTGAGGTTTCCCCAGGACAATATCTGGCGCGAATGATGACCTATCTGAGGATAGGAAAAGGGGATTGCATTTAGGATTTCACAGGTCAGAATATATTTAGAACGATAAAACGAATCGTGCCACGCAGCACGAACAGGAGAGAATGATGGCTGTGGTCCCAACGATCGTCCTGCCGCCCCGGATAACGCCGACGCTGATCGAGCGTCCGGCGCTGGCCGCCCTGACCGAAAAGGTCGCCCAAGCGCGTCTGACCATGGTGTCCGCCCCCGCTGGCAGCGGCAAGACGACGGCGATGCTTTACTGGGCGGAAAGGCTGCGGGCGCAAGGTCGGCCCGTGCTGTGGCTGGCGGCGCGGGCCGGCATCGGCAACAAGACATCCTTCCTGCTGGCGCTCAAGGCCGCGGGGAATGCTCTGCGTCTCGACTGGCCCGACCTTGCCGGGGATGCCGATGACGCGGTCTGGCTCAGGACGTTATCGACGGTCGTGGAACCCAGGCCCGTCATCATCATCGACGACGCCCAATTGCTCGACGAACAGACCATCGCCTTCATCGCGCAACTGTCGTCAAGCGCGCGCGACGGGCTGACGATGATCGTGGCGGCGCGCGGCGTCGTCGGCCTGCCGCTGGCGCGGATGCGGGCGCTCGGCTTTCTGGTCGAAGTGGGCAACAGCGATCTGTCCTTCACCTTGGCTGAAGCTACCCAATTGGTGACTAAGAGCATCGGCGCGCCGATCGATTCGCGCGATTTGCAGGACATCGTGCGAGATACGCAGGGATGGGTGTCGGGCGTCGTCATCGCGTGCGACCTCTACCGGCGCGGGATGCAGGGCGGCGGCAATCTGCGGCTGACCGGCCTGCGCCCGGAGTTTGCGGAATATTTCCACGAGGAAGTCCTGGGCCTTCAGCCGGACCATGTGCGACGCTTTCTGGTCGACACGTCGATCCTCGACGAACTGACCCCGTCGGCCTGCGCAGCGGTCACCGGAGACGAAGACGCGCGCGTGATGCTGGATCATGTCTTTCGTCAGGGACTGTTTCTCAACGCCGTCGATCAGGAACATGGCCGCTACGCCTATCATCGCCTGTTCCGCGAGATGGTGCTGGGTCGCCTGATGGACCGTGCGCCCGCCCGCGCCACGATGACGCACTGCCGCGCGAGCAACCATTTCGCGGAGACCGGCGACATCGTAACGGCGATCGAACATGCGCGCTTGAGCGGGGACCAGGGCTTCCTGGCCGCGCAACTGGATCGGCTGGCCGAACGGCTGACCTATTCGGGCTATCTCTACCGAATTGACGAACTGAGCGCGGATCTGCCCTGGAGTGTGCTGGCGCAGCATCCCTATTTGTTGTTGGCATTGGCGTGGCGACGGATACGGCAATTATCCTTCGCCGCTGCCGACCGGCTGATTGCCACGGCGCGCTCGATCCATGATGCGCGCAGTCAGGGCGATGCGATGTCCGCCCATGAAAGCGAACAGCTTGACCTGATGATCCGACATCGGCTCGTGATGCTGGCCGCGGCGCGCGACGACATGGTCAATGTGGAGGCGGAGGCCGAGCCGCTGCTGGCCGAAATGGCCGAAAGCCATGCCTATCTGAGCTGCACATTGTTGGCGCAGCTGATGTCGGCGCGCCGCGAACTCTATCATTTTCAGGACATGCTCAAACTGGAGGCGGAAACCCGGCGCGCCTTGTCCCGTCCGGGATCGGACTTTGCTTCGATCGCGCTCAAGGCATCGGTCGCCCCGACATTGATGGCCCAGGGCAAGACCCAACTGGCGCATCGTTTTCTGGACGAGGCATTGACGCTGGCCAGGGAGATACACGGCGAAGGATCGGGCCTTGCCGCCTTGCCCGCGCTGCCGATGGCGGAACTTCTCTATGATGCTGGCGATATGGACAGTGCGACCGATCTGGTCGAACGCCATCTGCCGGTCGTGCGGCAATGGGGCTTTGCGGACCAGATGGCGTCGGGCTATATCGTCAACGCCCGTCTGCGCGCGGCGCGTGGCGATCTGCCCGGCGCGCTCACGACGCTCAACGACGCGCATCTGGTCGCGATCGAATGTGGGCTGGACCGGATGCGGGCGTTCATCGTGGCCGAAGAAGTCCGTTTGCTCATCAAGGCGGGGCAGATCGAGGAAGCAGAGCAGCATTTCGCGGCGGGCGATCCGCAACTGGATGGCGAACCGGTCCCCACGCTGCACCCCACCCGTCGCAACGAGAGTATCGCGATCGCCTGGCTGCGGATCGAAATGCAGCGGCATCGGCTTGGCCGGGCGCGCAAGGTCGCGCATCGCTGGCTGGAATTCGTCAAGCGGGCAGGCGCTGTGCGATCGGCGGTCACGTTCGAACTGCTGCTGGCTGAAATCGCCGTGTTGCAGGGCAATCGGTCCGAAGCGCGTCGGGCGGTTCGCACCGCTGTGGAAATGGCCGAACCGGCGGGCTGGGTCCGCACCTTCATCGACGAAGGCGAAGTGATCGCGTCGCTACTGACCGAAGCCTATGCGCAGGGACCGGAACTGGAAACCCCGGCTGACCGTTTCGCCGTGCGATTGGTGTCGATGATGCGCAGTGGTCCGCAGATCGAAACGGATGAGGATGACCAGGATGATTTCGGCCTGACCGGCCGCCTCGCCAATCGCGAAGTTGACATATTGACCATGGTCAGCGGCGGTTTGCGCAACCGCGAAATCGGGGACCGGCTGGGACTGACCGAAGGCACGGTCAAATGGTATATGCAGCAGATATATGACAAGCTGGGCGTGCGGCGGCGGCCGCAGGCGGTGCTGCGCGCGCGCCAGTTGGGTATCCTGCCCTGATCGCTTGTCCTGCGCCTATCGAAGGATAGATTGCGCGCCTCAGGGCGCCTGCCATCGCGCTGCTGCGTGAAAGGAACCATCATGGCCAAACGTAAAGTCATCATCAGCTGCGCCATCACCGGCGCAATCCATACGCCGTCCATGTCGCCCTATCTGCCGGTGACGGCGCAGGAAATCGCGGAATCGGCCGTCGGCGCGGCGGAGGCCGGGGCGGCGATCATCCACCTACACGCCCGCAATCCCGTCGACGGGCGCCCCGACCAGAATCCCGACCTGTTCGCGCCCTTCCTTCAGGTTATCAAGCAGCGCAGCGATGCGGTGCTCAACCTGACGACCGGCGGCCATCCGTCCATGAGCGTGCAGGAACGCATCCGCCCGGCCCAGACATTCGCCCCCGAAGTCGCCAGCCTGAATATGGGGACGATGGGCTTTGGCCTGTTTCCTATGCTGGACCGGTTCAAGGATTTCAAGCATGACTGGGAAGCTGCCGCGCTCGAAGCGTCGCGGGATCTGGTTTTCAAAAATACCTATGCGGACATCGAGCATCTGCTGGCGACGCTGTCGCCGCTCGGCACGCGGTTCGAATTTGAATGTTACGACACCAGCCATCTCTATAACCTTAAATATTTCCTCGATCGCGGACTGGTGAAGGCGCCGTTGTTCATCCAGACCTGCTTTGGCATATTGGGTGGCATCGGCAGCCATCCCGACGACATCATGCACATGAAGCGCACGGCCGACCGGCTGTTTGGCGATCAATATCAATGGTCGGTGCTGGGCGCAGGCGCGCGCCAGATGAGCATCGTCGCAATGGCCGCGTCGATGGGCGGCAATGTGCGCGTGGGGCTGGAAGATTCGCTATGGGGCGGTCCCGGTCGCCTGGCCCGGACCAATGCGGAACAGGTCGCGACCGCGCGGCAGATCATCGAAGGCATGGGGCTGGAAATCGCTACCCCGGACGAGGCGCGCGCCATTCTCGACCTCAAGGGTGCGGATCGGACCAGCATCTGATGACGCAGCCATCCGGACCTCTTGCGGGTATCCGTATCGTCGAAATCGACGCGATCGGCCCGGTGCCGCTGGCGGCGATGCTGCTGGCGGACATGGGGGCGCAAATCGTGCGCGTGGCGCGCCCGCCATCTGCGGGCGTAGGCGATTGGGAGGATGTCGGCGGCGACATTCTGCATCGCAGCCGCACCGTCACCTATCTGGACCTGAAACGGGAGGATGACCGCGCACGATTGCTCGACCTGATCGCGTGCGCTGATGGATTGATCGAAGGCTATCGGCCCGGCGTCATGGAACGGCTTGGCGTGGGTCCCGACATTTGCCTGGCGCGCAATCCCCGGCTGGTGTTTGGCCGTATGACCGGATGGGGCCAATCTGGTCCGATGGCGATGCGGGCGGGGCATGACATCAATTATCTGTCGATCACCGGCGCGCTGCACGCGATGGGCGCGCAAGGGGCGCCGCCGCTTGTGCCGCTTAATCTGGTGGGCGACTATGGCGGCGGAGCGATGTTCCTGATTTTCGGCCTGCTCAGCGCCCTGTTATCGGCGCAAAGGACCGGGCAGGGGCAGGTGGTCGATGCTTGCATAACGGACGGTGTGGCGTCGTTGATGAGCCTTTTTTACGCATGGCAGTCCAAGGGGCTTTGGACGGACGCACCGGCTTCGAACCTGCTGGATGGCGCGGCGCCTTTCTATCGCTGCTATGCCTGCGCGGATGGGCGGCATGTCGCGGTCGGTTGTCTGGAACCCAAATTCTTCGCACAGATGGTTGAGGGTCTTGGTCTTGGCCATCGGCGGTACGACCAGAATGACCGGGCGGGCTGGCCCGCGATGCAAGCCGATTTCGAAGCCGCCTTCGCCACGCGGCCGCGCGACGCATGGGCCGCCCATTTTGCGGACAGCGATGCCTGCGTCACCCCTGTTCTGGCGATGGGCGAAGCGCCGGAACATCCGCACAATCGAGCGCGCGGCACTTTTGTCCAACGCGGAGGAAGCGCCCAGCCCGCGCCTGCGCCACGGCTTGATCGCACGTCGGGCGCGATCGCCGAACCGGCGGTCGCAGACATTGCCGACCTTGTCCGCCGCTGGGCCTGAGCGATCTGTGACGGCTGCGCCATAAATACAACGATAGACAGATTTGTTTGTAACTGTGCAATGATTCCTGCCGAAAGGTAGGTGGAGAAAAACGGCCGCAAAGGCCTCTATGCTCCGTCGGGACGATGCCTGCGCAAAGAACAGGTGGTCCCAATGATCCTGGGAGAGAGAGAATGAAATTCGGCTTTTTTAAACTGGCCCTTTTGTCGACCGTAGCACCGATGGCGACTCCGATTTGGGCGCAGGATGCCGCTGGCGTTGCGCCGCAGGCCGAAAGCGCAAGCGGCGGCGACATCGTCGTGACTGCGCGTCGTCGCGAAGAACGGTTACAGGACGTGTCGGTTTCCATCGCTGCCTTTTCCACCGAAGCGCTGGAACGCAGCACGGTCCAGACGGTCAGCGACATCAAGACGATCGCGCCGGGCTTCACCTTCTCGTCCGAAGGGGGCAAGGACAATGTGGCGCTGACGCTGCGCGGCATCGGCCAGTTGCCGCTGGGTGAAGTGACGCCGGGCGTGGTCATCTATCTCAACGATACGCCGCTGCCGTCCGTCGGCTCCAACGTGCCGACCTATGACATCGGCAGCATACAGGTGCTCAAAGGTCCGCAGGGGACGCTGTTTGGCCGCAACACGCTGGGCGGCGCGGTGGTGATCGGCAGCCAGAAGCCGACCTATGAATTTGAAGGCTATGTCGAGGGCACTTACGGCAGTTTCGACTATCGCGAAGTGGAAGCCGCGATCAACATTCCGATCATTGCGGACAAGGTCGCCTTTCGCGCGGCCGGCCAGATCCGGCGACAGGATCCGCGGACGATCGCGTTCGACGGTGGGCCGGGCTTCGACAATATCAAGCAGGACGCCTTCCGCCTTTCGCTGCTGCTGGAGCCGGTTGAGGGGTTGAAAAGCACGACCGTCTACGAATATTTCAAAAGCGATGAACTGGCCGGCGGGTTATATCTGCTGCGTCAGAATTTTCCGCTGGCCGCCTTTGGTCTGGGCGTGCTCGATCCGCAGGCGCAGGCGGCGCTCCAGACGCAGCGCGCCAATCGCCGGGGTTCGTTCGACGGCGGTATCAATGGCGGGCGGGCATTCCGCAAGACCACGTCGATCACCAACGACACCTCGTTCAGCTTCGGCGATCTGACTCTGCGCAATATCTTTGGTTTCCGCAAGAATTTCAGCGACCAGCTCATCAACACCGGCGCATTGCCGAACCTGTCGATCCCGACCGGATTGCCCGCGCCGTTCCCGGCGGCGGTCCCCTTTACTTTGTTCAACGCCGCATCCGTGCTGGATCGTCAATATCTGACCAACGAAACGCAATTGCTGGGCGATTTCGGATCGTTCAACTTCATTACCGGCATATTCTATAATGACGACAGGTCCGCCGGGCCGACCGGATCGCAATTTACCGCCTTTTCGGTGGGGGGCGTGCCTGCCCCGGCAGTTAGCGCCCATGTCCGTAACAAGAATTGGGCGGTCTACGGTCAGATCGGCTACGAAATCACCGACAAGCTCAAGTTGAACCTTGGCGCGCGCTACAGCTGGGACAAGGTGTCGGCTTGTGGCGGCACAATCGGTACCAGCTATGTAGACGAAGATACCTGTCTTGCGACTGCGAATCTGGGTCTGGCCGACGGCGTCGGCACCGTATCCAACAAGGGTAAGGAGCCAAGCTGGACCATTGGCCTGGACTATAAGGCGACGCCCGACTGGTTGCTCTATATTTCATCGCGCCGGGGGTATCGCGGCGTGAATATCAACACGCCCTTGTTCGAAACCCCTTTCACGACCGGCGGGACCGACGCTGCCTGCGCGGCTACGGGCGGGATATGCCCTGATCTGCGCCCGTTTCAGAAGACCGACGAAGAAACGATCACGGACATCGAAGTTGGCTCGAAATATGACTATCATATCGGGTCGGCGCGGGGTCGGTTGAACCTGGCCGCCTATTACAGCAAATATAAGAATGCGCTGCAATTCCTCAACACCCAGACGATCGTACCCAATGGTACGCCGGATTCGCCGACCAACGGTTCGCTGGCGGCGAATGTCGCCGATCTGCGGATTTGGGGTGTGGAATTGGAAGCGTCGATCAGTCCCAGCCGCAACCTGACCGTCGCATTCAATGCCGCCTATACTAACGTGAAGGTCGAAAAGGTCGATGTTCCCGCCGGCCTGCCGGCTGCGGTTACCGTGGGCGAGGCTCAGATCAACACCTATTCGCCGACCTTTTCCGGCACCGCCAGCGTCAGCTGGATCCTGCCCGTCAGGCCAGCCGATGGCGACCTCGCCTTCAACGCCGATCTGTTCATGACCGACGATTTCGGTGGTCAGAACGGTGAGAAGCTGCCCGGATACAAGCTGGCCAACGCCCGGCTCGACTGGCGCGGTATCGGTGGAACGGGCCTGGACTTGGGTGTATTCGTCAAAAATCTCTTCAAAGAGGAATATTTCTCCGCGTCGAGTGTGCTACTCGCCTCTTTCCCGCTCAGCTCGGTCTATGCCGGGGAACCGCGGACCTGGGGCGTCAGCGCGAAATATCGGTTCTGAATATGGGCGGCGGAGTGGACAGGCTCTACTCCGCCGCCGCGATGGGGTAGCATAAGCGCGGAGTAGGATGTGACTTTGGACGATCTTCATCGCTGGGAAGCAGGCGCTGGTGACATCAGCGCCCTTCTGCGTGCTACTAGTCTGGACGCGATGATGACGACCGCACAGGCATTGACGGTGGAGGGGCATGGCGCGCGCGTCACCTATTCGCGCAAAGTGTTCATCCCGCTGACCAAGTTATGCCGCGACGTCTGCCATTATTGCACTTTTGCTACCACCCCCGCGCAGGCGGGAGACGCTTATCTCAACCGTGAGCAAGTATTGGCGATCGCGCGCGCCGGTGTCGCGGCGGGATGCCGGGAAGCCTTGTTTACATTGGGCGACCGACCCGAAGACCGCTACGGGGCTGCGCGCGAGGCGCTTGCCAGGCTGGGCCACGCTTCGACCTTGTCCTATCTCGCCGAAATGGCCGAACTGGTCCTGAAAGAGACCGGCCTGCTGCCCCACCTCAACCCCGGCCTGATGGATGCGGCCGATTATGCCCTGCTGCGGCCTCATGCCGCATCCATGGGCATCATGCTGGAAAGCAGCGCCGATCGGTTGTGCGCGCGCGGTGGGCCGCATTTCGGCTCGCCCGACAAGGAGCCCGCGCGTCGCCTGGCCACGATCGCCGAGGCGGGCCGCGCCAAAGTGCCTTTCACGACCGGGCTGTTGATCGGCATCGGCGATACCCGCGACGAACAGGTCGAAGCGCTCGTCGCCATCCGCGATCTACATCGCCAATATGGCCATATTCAGGAAGTCATCATCCAGAATTTCCGAGCCAAGCCCGGCACGCGGATGGCCGATCATACCGAACCGGCGCTCGACGACCATCTGTGGGCGATCGCCGCCGCGCGGCTGATCCTGGGGCCGGAGATGACGATCCAGGCGCCGCCCAACCTGCACGACCAGGTCGATCTCGCCCCTCTGATCCGGGCCGGAGTGAATGACTGGGGTGGGGTGTCGCCCGTGACGCCCGACCATGTGAACCCCGAAGCGCCTTGGCCGCATCTGGAGACATTGGCGCAGGCTACCCGCGCCGCTGGCCGCACGCTGGCCCAGCGGCTCGCCATCGGGCCACGCTATGCGCTGGCGGCACGGGATTGGGCCGCCCCCGCGGTCGCGACCAACATCCTGCGCGCTATCGACGGACGTGGCCTGCCCAAGCCCGACGATTGGGCGGCCGGACATGGCGATGCCGCGCCTGCGCTGACCGGAGGCGATGCCGGCCAGGCGTCGGTATCGGTGCAGGCGATCCTGCGCGACGCCGAAGCGGGTATGCGCCTGAGCGAGCGCAACATCGTAACCCTGTTCGATGCGGAGGGCCATGACCTTGCCGCCATCGTCGCCCAAGCTGATCGGCTGCGGCAGGAGAGCGTTGGCGAGACGCTGACCTATGCCGTCAACCGCAACATCAACTATACCAATATCTGCCTCTACAAATGCGGCTTTTGCGCCTTTTCCAAGGGCAGTACGAAGGCGATGCGCGGTCCCGCCTACCGGCTCGACTATGCCGAGGTCGGGCGGCGCGCGGCGGAAGCTTGGAATCGCGGCGCGACCGAAGTCTGCCTGCAAGGCGGCATCCATCCCGACTATGACGGCAACACCTATCTGGCGGTGCTAAAGGCCGTGCGCGACGCCGCGCCCGATATCCATATCCACGCCTTCTCTCCGCTGGAAGTCACCCATGGCGCGCAGACGCTGGGCCTGCCGCTGGAGGATTATCTGGCGCGGTTGAAGGCGGCGGGCCTCTCCACGCTGCCCGGCACCGCGGCCGAAATACTCGACCCCGAAATCCGCGCCCTGATCTGCCCGGACAAGGTCAGCGCGGACGAGTGGATCGAGGTGATGCGCGTCGCCCATGGCATCGGCCTGCGCAGCACCGCGACGATCATGTTCGGCCATGTCGAGGGCTATCGCCACTGGGCGCGCCACCTGCTGCGCATCCGCGCCTTGCAGGAACAGACCGGCGGCTTTACCGAATTCGTACCCTTGCCGTTCGTCCATATGGAAGCGCCGATCTGGCGCAAAGGGCTGGCCCGGTCGGGACCAAGTTATCGCGAGGCGGTGCTGATGCATGCCATCGCCCGCATCGTGCTGCACCCGCTGATCCCCAATATCCAGGTGTCCTGGGTCAAGATGGGACCGGAGGGTGCGGCGGCGATCCTGAATGCGGGCGCGAATGACATGGGCGGCACGCTGATGGATGAATCGATCACCCGCGCGGCGGGCGGCGTCAACGGCCAGGAATTTGGCCCGGCGGAAATGCGCGCGCTGGCCGCTTCGGTCGGCCGCCCGGTGCGTCAGCGCACCACCCTTTACGAGCCGGTATTGCCCCGGCAAACCCACATCACGGAGTCTCTATGACCGATCTGTTGCACCCCCTGAAGGACAAGGTGGCGATCATCACCGGCGGCGGCAGCGGCATCGGCCGCGCCACCGCGCTGATGATGGCGCAACGCGGCGCGAAGGTCGCGATCACCGGACGCACCGAGGCGCGGCTCGCCCATGTCGTGGAAGAAATCACCGCCGCAGGCGGGCAGGCGCTGGCCGTCGCCATGGACGTGATGGAGGAAGCCTCGATCGCGGCGGGCATAACCAGGGTGGTCGACCATTTCGGCGGTCTCCATATCCTGCACAGCAACGCCGCCCAGACCGGCCTGATGCACGAAGACGCGCTGATCGCGGACATGGACGTCGCTTTCTGGGACCGCACCTTCGCCACCAACCTGCGCGGGTCGATGCTATGCGCCAAGCACGCCATTCCCCATCTGCTTTCGGCAGGCGGCGGGTCGATCGTTTTCACAGGCTCCGGCAAGGGGCTGGCGGGCGACCTCGACTATCCCGCTTATGGCACGACCAAGGCCGGGATGCTGGGCCTCTCCAAATATATCGCCACCCAATATGGCAAGCAGGGCATCCGCTCCAACGTGGTCGTGGTCGGGCTGGTGATGACGGAAGCGCTGGATGACAATATGCCGCTGGAGGCCCAGAAGCTGATGACCGAACATAATCTGGTCGATTATCTGGGTCGCCCCGAAGATATCGCCGAAGTCGTCGCCTTCCTCGCGTCCGATCAGGCGCGCTATGTCACCGGCGCGTCGATCGTCGCCGATGGCGGCTTCACATCCCATTCGGCGGTCTATGCGGACATGATGCGCTTCGCCGCGATGCAGACGGGGACACCGGCATGAGCCTTCCTGCTATCGCCGTAGTCGGCGGCACCGGCAATCTGGGCGCGGCGATCGCCTGGCGCCTCGCCCGCGCGGGCTATCCCGTCGTCATCGGGTCGCGCAGCGCCGACGGCGCGCAAAAGGCGGCCGCAGAGCTTGGCCACGGCCTTTCGGGCGCGACCAATATCGAGGCGGCGGCGGGGGCGGACATCGTCATCGTCACCGTGCCCTTTGCCGCGCAGGACGCGACGTTGCGCGACATCGCGCCCCATGTCGCGGGCAAGATCGTCGTGGACACCACGGTCCCGCTGGTCCCGCCCAAGGTGATGCGCGTGCAGCTTCCCGCCGAAGGCTCCGCTGCGCTGCGGGCGCAGGCAGCGCTGGGCGGGGGCGTGACGCTTGTGTCGGCCTTCCACAATGTCGCCGCGCACAAGCTGGCCAAGGATGTCGATGTCGGCTGCGACGTGCTGGTGTTCGGCGATGACAAGGCGGCGCGTGGTCAGGTCGTGGCGCTGGCCGACGCGATGGGCCTGCGCGGCCTGCATGGCGGCGCGCTGTGCAATGCCGCCGCGGCCGAAGCGCTGACGTCCATCCTCATCTTTCTCAACAAGACCTACAAGGTAGATGGCGCTGGCATCCGCATCACCGGCGACCTGATCCCGCCCGCCGATTGACCGCCCCCTTCCGGGCGGAAGGTGCGAGGGTGGCGCCGGGTGCGCCATTTTGTCCGGCATAAGTGACCAAGGGGATAGAGGAATGAAGCTCAACATCGGTGTGCCCAATTCGATGCACGTCGCGGCGATGACGCAACCATGGGAACATGCGCTGACCGGCGATGACATAGGCCATGTGCTCAAGATCGCGGATGATCTGGGTTTTCACAAATGTATGTTGGGCGAGCATTTCATCATCCCGCAGGAACATGTCGCGCTGTCGGGCGACCATTATGTCCATGGCACCGTTGCGCTGGCTTTCCTTGCCGGGCGCACCGCGAAAATGCGGGTCAGTTCGTCCGTCTCCATTCTGCCGCTGCAAAGCCCCATCGTGCAGGCTAAGGCCTGGTCCACGCTCGACTGGCTGAGCGGCGGCCGCGCCACCGCGCTGTTCGGGGTCGGCTGGCTGAAGGAGGAATTCGACATGCTGGGCGTCGATTTCCACAATCGCGGGCGCATGGCGGACGAATATGTCGCCGCGATCATCGAGTTGTGGACGTCCGACACGCCGACCTTCGAGGGCGAATTTGTTTCTTTCAAGAATGTCGGCTTCGCGCCCAAGCCGGTGCAGCAGCCGCGCCTGCCGATTTGGTTTGGCGGCGACGCGGAACCGGTCTTGAAGCGTGTCGCGAAATTCGGCGACGGCTGGTCGCCTTTCCGCACCCCGCCCGAAAAATTCCCCCAATGCCTCGACCTCATCCGCACCCAGCCGACCTATGATGGCCGCCCGATCGACCTGTTCTTCGCGCTCGAAATGCTCAATGTCGGCGCCCATCACGAAATCATGGACGATCCCCGCGCGCCCGGCACCCGTAATGCGCAGAAGATCATCGACCAGATCGGCTGGCTGAAGGATCTGGGCGTGAACGAAACGATCGTGCCGCTGCCACCGGGCATGACGGGCCTCACCGAATATATCGAACGGCTGCACTGGGTGGCCGAAGAGATCATGCCCAAGGTGTGAGCATTGCCCACCCGCATACTGAATCGGAGTAGATCATGACCCAATATGATGTGGTCGTCGTCGGATCGGGCGCGGCGGGCCTGACGGCGGCGCTGCGGGCCGCTGCGGCGGGCCTGTCGGTGCTGGTGCTGGAAAAGGCCGCGCATTTCGGTGGCACGACCGCCATATCGGGGGGCGGCATCTGGGTGCCGGGCAGCCCGCAGGCGCAGGCCGCCGGCGTCGATGACAGCGCGGCGGTTGCCCGCCAATATGTGCTCGACGTCATCGGGCCGAGCGCCGACCCGGCGCTGATCGACGCCTATCTGGATACGGCACCGGCCATGGTCGCTTGGCTGGAACGCAACAGCGCGGTCCGCTTCCTCCTTTCCCCGCCCAGCAGCGACTGGTATCCCGACATCGCAGGGGCCGCCGACCAGGGCCGTCTCCTCTCGCCCCAGGAATATGACGGCAAGTTGCTCGGCGCGCATTTCGCCGACCTGCGCCCCGCGCGTGAGGAATTCAACTCCCCCGGCGGCTTCATGATCGACCTGTTCGATCTGCCCTATCTGGCGACGATGCCATCACCCAAATCCCTGTTCCATTTCGGTAAGCTGGCCGCGAAGTTCGGTGCCGACAAGCTGCGCCGCTACCCGCGCGGTACGCGGCTGACCATGGGCAATGCGCTCGTCGCGCGGCTGCTGCGCTCGGCGCTCGACGCGGGCATCACCCTGCGCAAGGACGCGGCGGTCGATCGCCTGCTGGTCAGTGATGGCCGCGTGACCGGCGTGCGCGTGGATGGCGAAGAGATCGCGGCCAGGGTCGGCGTGCTGCTGGCGGCGGGCGGCTTTTCCGCCAGCGAACAATTGCGCAAAGCCTATATTCCGTTTGCGGAGCAGCATGTCTCGATCCTGCCCTATGAAAATACCGGCGACGGCATGAATATGGGCCTGGAGGTTGGCGCGTCGCTGGACGGCGACAACCTCGTCAACGCGGTCTGGGCGGTCGTATCGACCATGACCCGGCCAGACGGCTATGTCGCCCGCTACGCCCATCTGATCGACATGTCGAAACCCGGCTGCATCGCCGTCAACGCGAAGGGCGAGCGCTTTGGCAACGAAGCCTCGGTCCATTTCGTAGAGGCGATGCACGCCACCGGCACGGTGCCGGCCCACATCATCGGCGACGCGCATTTCGTCAAAACCTATGGCATGGGGATGGTGCTGCCGGGTGGTGGCGGCCTCAAAAAGCTGATCGCGGCAGGCTATGTGATCGAGGCACCCACTTTGCGCGAACTGGCCGACAAGATCGGTGTCGATGGCGACGGCCTGCTTTCGACCGTGGCCAAGATGAACCGCTATGCCGAAACAGGCAAAGACCCCGATTTCGGCAAGGGCGACACCCAGATTGACATCGAAATCGGCGATCCGAAGCACAAACCCAATCCGTGCCTGGGCCGTGTCGAGAAGGCGCCCTTCTATGCGATCAAGATCCATCCCGGTGATGGATCGACCACGGTGGGCTTGAAGATCGACGCGCATTGTCGGGTGATTGGCACCGGTGGCGCGCCGGTTGCGGGCCTTTATGCCGCAGGCCTCGACGCCAATTCGATCTGGCGGGGCAAGTCGCCCGCCCATGGCTGCAATGTCGGTCCGGCCATGGTCACCGGCTATATCGCCGGGCAGGCGATGGCCGCATTCGGGGCCGAGGCGCTGGTTCCCGCCTGACCGGCACAAGGCAAGGCCCGCGCTATCGGTAATAGCGCGGGCCTGTTACTTATCCGCCTCTCAAACTGGTTCGGCGACTGCTCCGGCCCGCGCTTTTGCCGTGGCGACCAGCGCGTACAGACCCGCATTATATTGCGTCATCTGCTCCATCGTCAGATCGCGATAGGGCGTCATCGGACAGAGCGAATCCACAACGTCCCAAAAAGGTTCGATCTTTTCCAGCACCTCGTCCACCGGGCCGCAGGTCACGAACGCTTCGACCATCTCGTCCGGGACATTGCCAACCACATTGGCGATGTCGCCATGTTCGCCCAGGCTGAGTTGGCAGGCGCGGGCTTGGTCGCCAAAGCCAATCGCCTCAAAGAACGGCTCATATTCCTTGTAGCCCGAATAGGCCGCGACCGTCGCGCGGCTGTCGTCAATCGCCTTCTGCTTGTCGTCGTTGACCGCGATCCATGGCCAGGCGTTAATTTCTATGTCGCTGCGCGCGCGCCCGTGTTGCGCCAGGGTCGCTTCGATAAAGGGCAGCTTGCTGCGGGTATAGGCCGCCGACCACAGCGCATGGACCATCAGCCCGTCGCCGACCTCCAGCGCCAGCGCCGTCATCTTGTCCTGCAAGGCGGCGATCCAAATCGGAATGTCGGTGCGAACAGGTGGCGCGGTGACCATCATTTCGGCGAAATCCGCAGTGAAATATTCGCCCGCGATCGGATCGAGTCCCTTATGCGCGTTCGCGATGACATAGCGGATCACCTTGACGCTTTCACGCAGATGGGTGAGCAATTTGCGTTCGGGCTCGCCATACATGCCCGTGACGCAGCTTTTGATGCTGGAACCAAGACCAAGGACGAAGCGCCCTTCCGAAATCCGGTCGACATCCATTGCCGCATAGGCGGTTTCGACCGGACTGCGTGTGCCTGCGATCGCGACGCCGGTGCCGACCTTCAGACGGCTGGTTGTTGCAGCCGTGGCCGCCATCGGCACGAAGGGCGGGCCGTAAATCTGGAGCGAAAAACAGCCTTCGAAACCGACCTGCTCCATCTGTTGACCGATCCCGGCCATCATCGGCGCGGGCAGGGTCGGCATAACGCCCCACCAGCGGCGCTCGCCACCGACGGCATTGACCGGATATGTCATCTCTGTTCCTGAAAAAAGCGGGGCGGACCAGAGGGTCCGCCCTTCAGGGGGGAGGGGGGTATCAGAACTGGAACAGTTCCTTACGCAGGCCGATGATTTCGCTGCAATCGTCGCTCACATTGTCGCGATAGGCAAAATCGCCCTTCGCCTGCCGCTCGGCCAGTTCCATCATCGCCATGCGATAGCGCTGCCCGGCCTGGTCGAACTTGCTGTGCAGATCCTTGCGGTCGGTATGGCGCATATAGCGGGGACTTTGCGGGGAGGTCATATAGCTGTCCTGCCGCGACACCTTATACCCGGCCTTGGGCATGACATGGCGGAACATCCGCCCGGCGTTGCTGGTGTTCATCACCATCTCCATCCGGGTGCGATCGCGCGTTTCGGGGGTGCAAGGATGGAACAGCGGCACATCGTCGCCGGGGCTGAACCGGCCATAGGCGATCGCGCAATGCGAACGCAGATAGATTCGGATCACCTGCCGCACATTCTGGGTCGGCTGCTTGATACCGCTAAAGAATTTCATCACCGGCGCGACCGATTTGTTGACGCAGGTGCGCACCATAGTGACGGTTTCGCTATCATAATAGGTTTCCACCGTCTCGCTGTCCGACCGTTCATCGCCCACCACGTCGGCGTGCAGGAAATCGGCATGGGTCAGGTCGATCAGATTTTCCAGGCTGATCGGCGCGGAGCTTTCGAAGCGGACCGTCGCCGTCATGTGGCGAGGCAGTCCACCCTGGGGCGGCAGGAAGGGCAGGCTGGGCAAATGGCGCGGATCGGCGGCCAGCGGATTGCCCAACCACACCCACACAACGCCATAATGTTCCATGACCGGGTAGCGGCCGCGCGCATCGGTATGCGCGCTCTTGTCGCGCGCGATCCGTTCATTGGGGTGAAATTCGCTGGCGACTGCTACGCCATTGTCACGCCACAGGAAAATGGGGTGCGAATAGATGGCGCGGCGGACCGGCTTGCCGCTCACGGAATAGTCATGTGCGACCGGAAACCAGCTGTCGAGCATTACGATATTGTGCGGCACCCAACGATTGACGACATTCATCGCAATCGGGCTGCCCCCGGTTGAGGCTGGGGCATTGTCGTCTGGCGAGACGGGGCGGTCGGCGACTTCCAACATCTTCAAATCCTCCTTCAGGCGGCCTGGGTCTGGTCTTGGGCGCTATGCGAGGCGTCGAGCATGGTGGCGCGCAAATCTTCGCCATGCAGCGATACGGTCGGCTTGGTGGTCCGCAGTTTCGACCCGTCGATGGTGGCAAGGACCGACAGGGGGTTGATACCGCGCAAGATCGCGCCGCGGACGCCCGGATGGCGCACCCCCATTTCCGCCCGCCAGCGAACGGCGGTCACGCCGCGCGCCGACGGAACCGGCGACAGCACCGCATGGAGCAGATCATTAAACTGATCGTCGCGCAGCGTCAGTTGCGTCTCGCCGGTCGATGGATGCGTGCGGGTCAGAAGCGTCAGCGGAAATTCGGCGACGAAATGCGAAGGCCAGTGCAGCGGATTCCACTGGCAATTGCGCTCCATCACCAACATCCCGCCTTCTTCATGCAGTTCGGCCATCAGATAAGGGCTGAATCGCACGCCGCGAATGGCGATGACCAGCGCAGGGTCGTCATACAGGGCGTTCAGATATTCCTGATGGCTGCAACTGACGTTGACGGTGCCGACATAGGTATATTTGGGATCGGCGCTCAACGGCGCTTCGGCCTTGGGATTGAGGCATACGCGCACGAAACCCGCTTGTTCGCTGACGCCAAAGGCATTGGCCTTGTAGATCGGCGGAAATTTCTGCTGATCCTTCATATTGGGGATTTCTTTCAACCGCCCCGTTTCGCCGTCATAGCTCCAGCCATGATAGCCGCACTGGATCAGCCCATTGTCGCGGACACAGCCCAGCGAAAGCGGCGCGCGGCGATGGGGACAACGGTCCTCCAGCGCGCGGGCGATCCCCTGATTGTCGCGCCACAGCACGACCGGCTGGTCGCCAATATCGACCGACAGCGGCTTTTTGGAAGTCACTTCCTCCGACCGTGCGACGGCCCACCAAAGATCAGTAGCGAGACTCATAGCGGTATTTCCTTCTCCTGCGATTAAATTGACGTATGACAATTTATATGTCAACGTCTTTTCACTATGGATCAGCAGATGCTCGATCGACCCCAGCGCGCCCGCGGCCGCCCCGCACTCAACGCTATTCAGGCTGTGGACGAAGACCGGCTGCTCGGCCTGGCCTTCGCTACCTTCGCCGAACGCGGTTATGAGGGGACGACGCTGCGCGACCTGTCGAAACGGCTGGGCGTCAGCCACAATCTGCTCAACGTCCGTTTCGGGCGAAAGGAGGATCTGTGGGTGCGCGCTGTCGACTGGCGCATGGCGCAGGCGTCCCCTTTCGTCGAAGCGGCCTTCGACGAGCCGGCCGATCCCGAAGTCAGGCTGCGCCATCTGATCCAGCGCTTTTGTCTGTGGGCGACCAGCAACGGAGACATTGTGTCGCTTACCAATGTCGAAGGGTGCCGGTCGACCTGGCGACTCGACCATATCGTTGTACGCTTCGTGCTGCCGTTCCAGCGCCGCCTGGACGACCTGCTGGACGCAGTGAAGCGGCAACGGCCTGTGCATGACCTGTCTACCGCGGCGCTCATGGCGCTGCTGGTGCAGGGGGTAGGCTATTATTTCTGTGCGGTGCCGATGCAGCAGCGGATCGGTGCGGGGCGGGAAGTGGATGCCATCCACGCCACCGCGCAAGCCGAACGACTGGCAGGATTTCTTCTCGCCGCGCTGCTTCCGCCCATTCGCTGACCCGCGTTGCGGTCAATCTTCGGGTGCGATGGTGACGGTCATGCCCGACAGCGCTTGAGACATCATCAGCTGACAGGACAGGCGGGATTGTTCGGTGCGGTGGGACGAACCGTCGAGCAGGTCACTTTCATCTTCCGTTACCGGCGGCAACGTCGCGGCGACGGCCGGATCGACATAGACATGGCAGGTAGCGCAGGAGCAGCATCCGCCGCACAGCGCCAGCAATTCGTCGAAGCCCGCATCGCGGATCGCTTCCATCACCGACACATCCGCAGGCGCGTCGATCGTCTTGCAGGTGCCGTCGCGGGTAATGACGTTGAGTTCGGGCATGATGGTCCTCGGCTGGAAATCGGAAGGGATAGGCGCTCCTAATGCGGCCCGCCCCTCGCCCTGCCTGCCGAAAGACAGGGCGCGAGCGACGCTATCTCACTTCGACCTGCACTGGAAAACGATCGAAATAGAAGGCGAAGGGGCGCCGCAATTCGTCCCCGGTGACGTGGAAATCCCGCTCCAGGTCGTAGACGATCTTGCCCTTCGTCTGCTCGCCATGTTCGGCCAGATAGACATGCAGGTCGGCCAGCGCCTCGTCGGTCAGGGGAATGTCGGCGATGCGGTAAATCTCTTTCAGGATCGGATCGGGATTTTTGATCCAGTCGTGGAAATAGACGTCGATCGTCTGATCGGGCGGCAATATGTCGCGATCGCGCACGCAGGCGCGCAGCAATTTTTCGTAACGGTCCGGCCAGTAGCCCAGCGGCTCCCGTATATCGATCGACTTTCGGAACATGCGGGCGGCATAGCTGTACATGGTCAGTTGCGAGCGGATCGAGCCGACAGGATCGCGATGGGTGATGACGAACGTCGCGTCCGGGAAAGTCTTATGGAGCGCGGGCAACTGCTCCATATGCTGCGGGCATTTGATGACCCAGCGGTTCGGCCCGTTCAGAAATGTCAGCACCTGAAGCGATTTTTTCAGATAGGCATAGGTGCCCGACTGGTCGTGGCTCAGATAATAATCGCGCCAGCGTGGCACCATCGCCAGCCATTCGATCAGGTAGGACGAAAAATCCGGTCCCTGAAGTTCGATATCCTCGCTGATATGGTCGGGCGAAAATTCGTGCATGATCGCCATGTAGGGCAATATGCTCTCCATCATCCGCCATCCCTGTTCGGCCTTGGTCCAGCGGGGATTGGCGTCGCCCGGCGTCGGCTGCTCGTCGGGCGCGGGCACCGGCGCGATCGCCTCCCACCAGGGCAGGGAGCGGAAGCGGCGATCGGCCGACAGCAGCCCCAGCAGATGCGTGGTCCCCGACCGGGGCAGGCCCGCCACGATGATCGGCCGTTCGATCTGTATGTCCAGTATTTCCGGATGACGCCTGACCATATCCTCGATCCGCAGCCGGGTCGCGGCGAAACGGATCATCATCTGGAACAGATTGGCGCGGGCGACCGCTGACGCATTGACGTCCTCCTCGATCGCCTGGCACCAGACGGCCAGCCTTTCGCGAAAATCGTCCGCGCCGAAATCGGACAGGCCGGTCTGGGCCTGTGCCGCGTCCAGGATGATCGCGGGCTGAAAGACGATCTGGTCCGCTGCCGCCTGCGCCCCGGCGATCACCTGTTTCTGGATGTCGGTCAGCACCGGATGATGCAGGTCGGTAATGTCTATGATATTGCGGCGCGCGGCCGCTTCCTGCGCGGGACTGCCCATCATGCTCTCCTGTCTTGATGCGCCATCTAATCGCGGCCACCCTGTCTTCGGCAAGGTGCGCGGCCATCGCCGCTGCGCCAATTGCTGCGTCATCGCGCCACAGGGCCGCCAAAGAGCCAAGCGGAGAGGATGGATGGACGCTGTTTCCCAAGTCTATGACCTGCCGGTCACGCCCGCCATGGACTGCACGGTCAAGGGGCGGATCGCGCTGCCCGGCGTGGTGATGGAATTGCATCATTATCGTTTTCGCGGGGCGCAGGGCGGGGTCTTCTCCTCGCCGCGCAGCTTCCTCGATCTGGCGCTGTCGCCAAGGCCGGGGCAGCCCTGCGGCGGCTATCATGGCCCGACCAGCGCACTGGGCGACATCATCTTCATTCCGGCGGGAAATCCGTTGCACACCGCATGGGGGGAGGGGGAGCAGATGTCGATCTGTTGCGGTTTCGACGGGACGGCGTTCGATGGCGATGCGCTGCATTTGTCGGACGACGCCTTGCAGGCGTCGCTCAATGTGCGCAGCCCCGTGGTCCGCGACGCGCTGCGGCGCATTGCCGGAGAGATTGCCGAACCGGGGTTTTGCAGCGAGATGTTGACCCAGGCGATCTGGATGCAGGCGTCGATCGACCTGCAACGCTATCTGCGTCAGTCGGCAGAGGATGGCGGGACGCAGGGCGGCCTGTCGCGAGGGCAGATCAGGCGGATCGCCGATCGCATCGAACAGCCGGGCAAGGCGCCTGCCGTTGCGGAGCTGGCGGCGGAATGTGGCCTTTCGACCCGGCATTTCTTTCGCCAGTTCCGCGCCGCCACCGGGCAGACGCTGACCCGATATGTGACAGATCGCAAGATCGAACGGGCGAGGCAGTTGCTGCGGCAGGACAGCGCCGCGATCAAGGTGGTCGCGTGGGAATGTGGGTTCGACAGCGCGGCGGCCTTTTCCGCAGCCTTCCGCAAGGCGACCGGCCTGACGCCCCGGCAGTTCCGCGAATCTATGCTGCACTGACGTTCGGGTAATTTGGCGCCAGGGTGTTGGGGACCAGGGCAGTTTGGCGATGGCATTGGCGCAACCGCGCAAGTCCGCCCCCTTGTCGTCGCTCGCCTTCGCCCGCACTGTCGCGCCAAAGCGTCGCCCCATGACGAGCGGCCAGCAGGAGAAGCGCAATGCCGGAAAATCTGTTCGACCTGACGGGAAAGGTGGCGCTGGTCACCGGCGCCAATTCGGGACTGGGTTTCGGCTATGCCCGTGGGCTGGCGCGCGCGGGCAGCGACATCATCCTGTGGGGGCGGCGCGCCGACAGGAATGAAGAAGCGGCACAGGCGCTGCGTCAATATGGGGTCAGGGTATTTGCCGACAGTGTGGACGTGGCCAGCGAGCCGGCGATCGTCGCCGGTTTCGCCCGCGCGCTCGACGCGATGGGCCGGGTTGACACGCTGGTCGCCAATGCCGGAATTGCCAGTCAGGTCGCCTTTACCGACATGGACGTTGCGACATACCGCAAGCTGATCGACGTCAATCTGGACGGCGCGGTGTTCACCCTGCGCGAAGGCGCGCGGCACATGAAGGCGCGGGCGGAGGCGGGCGATCCGGGCGGGTCGCTCATCATCTGCGGCAGCGGGTCGATCTTTCAGGGCGTGCCGACGATGGCCCATTATGGCATCGCCAAAGGCGCGCTCAATTCGCTGGCCAAGGCGCTGGCCGCCGAACTGGGACCGATTGGTGTGCGTTGCAACGTCATCGCGCCCGGCTTTATCGAAACCGACATGACCTTCGCCGACCCCGCCGTCGGCCAGATGCTCGCCGACATGGTTGCGGCAAAGGCTCCATTGGGCCGCGCAGGGAAACCCGCCGACCTGGAGGGGGCGGTCGTCTATCTCGCCAGCGACATGGCGTCCTATCATACCGGGGACACGCTGGTCGTGGATGGCGGCAAGCTGTTCGCCAACTGATCGTCCGGCAGGTGCCCGGCGGGTCGCGATGCGGCTGATCCGGCACGCCCCACAGGAGAAGCGCATGTTTGCCCGGCCCAACAGTCACCATTCCCAGATCGCCTATGTCACCAACGATATGGAGGCCGCGATGGCGCGGCTGGCGGCCGACTATGGGACGCCCGGCTTTTTCGAAATGTCGAACATCCAGCCGGGCGAAGACCCGGCCGGCAAGCCGGTGCTCAAGATCGCGCTGGCCGTGGTCGGCGGGGTGGAAATCGAACTGATCGAGCCGGTCGGCGATACCGCGCCCTTGTTCAGCGACGTGCTGCCCGACCGGGAGGGACTGGCCATCTGCTTCCACCATATCGCCAGCCGGATCGAGGGACCGATGGCGCATTGGGACGCGCATGTCGCCTCGCTGGACCTTGCGGCGCATCCGGTGGTGTTCGAAGGGGCGGTGGGTGACATGCTGCGCTTCATCTATACTGACGAGCGCGCGACGTTGGGCCATTATGTCGAGCATGTGTGGATGTCGCCCGACCTGCTGGCGCAGATGGGGGCTATCGTGCCTGCCTATCCGGCGGTGGAGAACGCGGCATGACGATCGCGCTGTCCCGCCTCAACTTTCGCGACATCGGCGGATTGCCGACGATCCATGGCGGACAGGTGCGACCCGGCATCCTGTTCCGGTCCGAAGGTCCGGCCAGTTTCGTCGCCGAACATCATGCCGAGCTGGCCGAACTGGGCGTTCGCGCGGTGGCGGACCTGCGGTCGGAAATGGAGCGGGACAAGGCGCCGCACGACTGGTGTGGGGCCGATTGCCGCATCCTAGACCTCGACATGAACACCGATCTGCGCGCGCAGGGGGAGGAAATGTGGATGACGCTGGGGCGTGATCCGACGCAGGCGCGGGCCATTGCGGTCATGACCCATAATTACGGCCTGATGCCGCAGGCGTTCCTGCCCCATGTCGCGCCGATGGTCGATGCGTTGCTGGCGGGCGATACGCCGATGCTGGTCCATTGCACCGCGGGCAAGGACCGCACCGGGGTGGTGATCGCGCTGATTCTGGACCTGCTGGGCGTGCCGCGCGACGTCATTGGCGCCGACTATGCCCGGTCCGACGTGTTCGGCCAGAATCTTGTCATGTCGGGCCATTTGAAGCGGGATCTGCAAAAGACTTTCGGCTTCGTCCCCCCCGACGCAATGGTCGCTGTGCTGATCGGTGTTCATGCCGACTTCCTGAACCGTGCGCTGGACGTGGTGGGGACGCAATGGGGCGGGATCGACGACTATTTCCAGGCGGCGGGGGTGGATGCGGCGCGACGCGACGCGCTGCGGCAGCTTCTTGTTATGGGCGGAGAATGACATGACGGACATGGCGATTTACGAATGGGAGCAGTTGCTCGATCAGTTGCGCCCGCTGGGCCAGCAGATGCGCGACCGGATTCCGCCGCGGCTGCATGACGATGCGCAGGTGATGCAGGAAGCGATGCGACTGTTGCTGGCGGGCGTGCTGCGCACCGCCAATGACGCGATCATGCACGATCGCAGCCATCCGATGTTCGTGCCCGAACTCAATATCTGCCAGAATATCTTTCAGCCCAATGCCGACACCATCTACAAGGCGGCGCTGATCGAGAAGGGCGGCACCTATCGCATCCGGGGCGACCGGGGCACAACGCGGATGATGATTTTGGCCCAGCTTGGCCCCGACACGCTGCGCACCGGGCAGCATCATCCCGCGCAGGACGCCAATGATTTCGACGATCTGGCGATCGGTGCGGATGGCGGGTTCGATGTGATCCTCTCGCCCGCCCGGCCCGATGGCTACAGCGGCGACTGGTGGGAACTGAAACCGGACACCGAAAAGTTGATGGTGCGGATCGTCGGGTGCGACTGGGGCGTGGAGCGGGAGCCGCGTTTCGGCATCGTCCGGCTGGACGCGGAACGCGCCGCCAAGGGGCGGCCGACGCTGGCGCAACTGGCCCATCGCTTTGCCGAGATACCGACAACGGCGGCGGTTTGTGCGCTGGCCTTCCCCGACAAGGTGCAGAAACTGCGTGACGAAGGGTTGGTCAACACGCTCAAGGTCGTGGATTTTTCGCAGATGACGGGGCTGGCCCGCCAGTCCTATTATGAGGGCGCCTATGATCTGGCCGAGGATGAGGCGCTGATTACCGAAGTGCGGATTCCGGCCGATGTCGCTTACTGGTCGCTGATCCTGACCAATGAACTTTATGAGACGACCGACTGGTATCACAACCAGTCGAGTCTGAACGATGCACAGGCGGTGGTCGATGGCGACGGCATCTTCCGCGCGGTCATTTCCGCGCGCGATCCGGGCGTTCACAACTGGCTGGATACCGCAGGCTATGCCAGCGGCGCGGTGCAGGGACGCTGGTTCAACAGCGACGCGCGCCCGACGCCGACGATGCGCAAGGTGAAGCTGGCCGAGGTGCGTGAGCATCTGCCCGCCGACACCATGTTGGTGACGCCACAGGCGCGCGACGCCGCGATCCGCGAACGGACATTGCGCGCGCAGATGCGCGTCATCTGGTGAGGGAGGAGGCGATCATGAGCGACGCACTGGCCATGCTGCTGGATTATGAGGCGATCCGTCAGGTGAAGGCGCGCTATTGCCGCCTGCTCGATACGAAGGATTGGGATGGCTTCATAGCCCTGTTCACGCCGGACGCGGTGATGGACGTGCAGGAGGATACCGGCCATCCCCCAATCAGCGGCCATGCCGCGATCCTGGAACAGGTGCGTTCCGCCGTCATCGACGCGCAGAGCGCGCATCAGGTCCACTCGTCCGAAATCGCCCTGCACGGCGACAGTGCCGAAGTTGTCACCGCGATGCAGGACCAGGTAGTATGGGCGCCGGGCACATGCCCGATCCCCGGAGGCCAGTCGATCACTGGCTTTGGCCATTATACCGAACGCTATGTGCGGGTGGATGGGGCGTGGAAGATCGCCTTCCTCAAGCTGACCCGCCTCTATGTCGAAGTGCATCCCGCGCCTGTCCTTTGACAGGTTGCGGAGCGTTCGCCGCGCGGCAATCCTGCCCGCCATGGATTTGAGAGGACAGGATATGACGGTAGCGATGGAACCCGGCGCGCAGGCGTTGTTCGACAAGTTCGGCACCTATATCCTGCCCGGACGGGTCAGCGATCCGCGCCGGGGGATAGAGGAAGCGCAGGAGGCCGAGCGGATCGGCCTGGGCTGCGTATGGATTTCCGAACGCTATGCGCTGAAGGAACCCGCCGTGCTGGCAGGCGCAGTGTCGCAGGCGACGTCGAAGATCCGCATCACCGGCACCATGTATGCCACGATGCGTCACCCGCTGGTCACCGCCAGCGTCGCGGACCTGATGCAGGCGATGAGCGGGGATCGATTCCGCCTGATGTTCGCGCGCGCCGTCCCGGCCTATATGAAGATGCTGGGATCGCCGCCGATCACGATGGAGCGGCTGGCCGACCTTATTTCCATCTGCCGTCGCCTGTGGGCGGGGGAGAAGGTGGATTATGACGGCATATTGGGAAAATTCCCCGCGATCAGCCTGACCGATCGCCATGGCGGCACGCCGCCGCCGATCATCTTTACCGCTATCGGTCCCAAGAGCCTGGAATTTGCCGGCGAACATTGCGACGGGGTGCTGTTGCACCCCTTCGTATCGGCGCAGGGGGTGAAGAACAGCGTCAAGATCGTGCGCGACGCTGCGGAAAAGGCGGGGCGCGATCCGATGGCGGTGCGCATCTACCACAATATCATCGTCGCGCCCGACCTGCCCAAGGATGAGGAGGAGGCGGTCGTCGGTGGCCGCGCCATCACCTATTTCGAACTGCCCGGTTTCGGCGACCTGATCGTGGACATCAACGGTTGGGACAAGGGCGTGCTGGAGCAGATCCGCGCCCATCCCAAGATCGCCAGCCTGAACGGCAAGCCCGCCGATCAGGCCTATACGCGGCAGGAACTGGTCGATGTCAGCAAGCTGATCCCGCAGCAATGGCTGGACGAGGGCGCGGCGGTCGGCACGGCGGCGCAGTGCGCCGATCAGTTGATGGCCTATCTGGACGCTGGCGCGGACGAGATATTGCTGCATGGATCATCGCCCAAGGACATGGCTCTGCTGACCAGCGAACTGAAGCGCGCGCTGGCGGCGAAGGGGCTGTAAGTCATGGAGTTTCTGACGCCGGAGCGCATCACCACCCAGTTGCAGGGCTGGCTGGCCAATGAAAAACCCGACTGGCGCGACATTGTCGTCCGCCCGCTGAACGTCACGCTGGGGGCAGGATTTTCCGCCGATATCTTCTTTGTCGATGTCGATTATGTCGACCCCGCCGGGACACAGAACCAGACGCTGGTGGTGCGTCGGCAGCCGATGGACCTGGAGGTGGTGTTCGGCAGCAGCCTGGCGTTGCAGGGCAAGATGATGGCCGCGCTCTATGCGCGGGGCGACCTGCCCGTGCCGCCGTGGATCGGCATGTATCTGGAGTCCGACATTCTTGGCCTGCCCTTCCTGGTGATGGGCAAGGTCGAGGGAGAGTGCGCCAGGCAGAAGCCCAATTATAATCTGGACGGCTGGCTGGTGGAGATGACGCCGGACCAGCGCCGCGCCAGCTTTACCAACGCCATTTCCGCCTTTGCCAGCATGGCGACGATCGACTGGCGCGACGGGTTCGATTTTCTGGCGCAGCCCGAAAATGGCCAGCCGGGGCTGGACCAATATGTCGGCGCGCTGGAGGCGTGGCACAGGGCGGCGGGCCGGGGCCGGTCCATGCCGATCGTGGATGCGGCGATGGCCTATGTGCGGGCGAACATGCCCGACGATGCGGGAGTCAATGTGCTGTGGGGCGATCCCACGCCGTCGAATGTGATGTTCGCGCCGGACGGCAGCGTCAATGCGCTGATCGACTGGGAACTGGCCGCGCTTGGCCCGGCGGAGCTGGATCTGGCCTGGTGGCTTTATTTCGACGACCTGTTCGGGCGGCGTTTCGGCGTCACCCGGCTGGAGGGGTTGCCGAGCCGGGACGAGACGGTCGCGATCTGGGAAGCGGCGTCCGGGCAGAAGGCCCGGCATCTGGATTATTATGATATTGTGGCTGCGTTGCGCATGGCGCTGGTTGCGGTGGGCGCGTTCGACCGGCAGGTCGGGATCGGCAACATTCCGGCGACCAACAAGTCGCTGAACGACAATTTCATGACGCAATATCTGGCGGAAAAACTGGGCCTGCCGGTGCCGCAATTCGGCCCGGATTTTGTGGCGTTCATGAAGAATCTGACGCCGGTGGAGGAGGATGCGGCCTGATCGGGCGGGCGCCATTAGTAGACAGCAAGATGGACAGTCATGGCGACAAAGGCGTGATTTAATTAGCAGGCTAACGATTAAATGAACAAGTCTTGTTTATGTGTCGATGCCAGGCAAAAGGGCGGCGGGGGAAGCATCCCCCGCCGCCCTTTGCGCAACCGTCGAGCGGGATCAGAATTTCTTGAGGTCGGCGTTCGACAGGCTGGTCGTCACGCCCTTTTCCCCGGTGCTGAGCGTCGCGGCGGGGATGGTGATGAACTTGCCGCGATAGATGACGCGGACAGCGGCAAGCGCGCCATCGTCGGCGGTCACAACCTTGTCGACCTTGCCGATCTTGGTCCCTTCGGCGGAAAAAATCGCTGCGTTGCGATCGACAGCGGGCGCCTGCGCCAGCGCGGGCGTAGCCATGGCGAGGGCGGCGAGCGTGATTATCATCTTCATGTCCAATATCCTCTTGTCGATTCTATCGACCTGTTGGCGCAGGCCGGAGACAGTTTCAAGAGAAAACCAATACACATAGGAAAGATTCTGTTCTATCTGTACTGATACAGGATAAGGCCCGATGATGGCCAAAGCAGGGGCGAGGATGAAAATGACGGGTTTTGGCGCACGCGACCGCTGGTTTCTGCTGTTGCTGGGCGCGATCTATATGTTCAATTTCATCGATCGCACCATCATTGCGGTGGTGGGGGAAGCGATCCGTCACGACCTGCAACTGAGCGACCTGCAACTGGGCTTGCTGGGCGGGCTGGCTTTCTCCTTCTTCTATGCGATTCTGGGCATCCCGCTGGCGCGGCTGGCCGAACGCTACAGCCGGGTGCGGATCATCGCGGCGGTGACGCTGCTATGGTCATTCATGACGGCGCTGACGGGCATGGCGGGCAGCTATATTCAGTTGCTATTGTGCCGGATGGGGGTGGGCGTGGGGGAAGCGGGTTTCACCCCGGCGCTGGTGTCGATGATTTCCGACCGATTCGACGCCGGGCGGCGCGCAGTCGTCTTTTCGCTGATCGCGCTGGGCGTGCCGCTGGGCGGGGCGATCGCGGCGATCGGCGGCGGCGCGATCGCGCAGCATTTCGGCTGGCGCATGGCATTGGTGGCGGTCGGTGCGCCGGGCCTGTTGCTGGCGGCGCTGCTGTTCCTGACCATCCCGGAACCTGCCCGTACCGACGCGGGCGACCGGGCGGACACACCGCCCTTCGGCGCGGTGCTGCGGCGTCTGGGCCGGTCGCCCGCTTTCCTGCATCTGACCTTTGGCAGTGGTTTCGTCGGCATGGTCGGTTTTGGCACAAACCTGTTCCTGATCCCGCTGCTGGTGCGGCGATACGACCTGCCATTGGCGCAGGCGGGGATGATATTCGCCCTGTCGTTCAGCCTGGCGACGATGGTGGGACAGGTGAGCGGCGGCTATCTGATCGGCCATCTGATTCGCCGCGACATGCGCTGGGGCGGGTGGGCGCCCGCGATTGCGGTGGGAATCGCGTTGCCGCTCTACCTGCTGGCGATACAGCAGTCCGACTGGCGCTGGCTGATCGGTTTCCTGTTCGTCGCGACCGCGCTGCTTTATGCGTTCATCCCCGCGATCATGACAATAACGCAGTCGCTGGTGGAACCACGGATGCGCGCGTCGGCCGCCGCGCTGCACAGTTTCGGGCAGACGGTCGCCGGACTGGGGCTGGGGTCTGTGATTTTGGGTTATCTGAGCGACCGGCTGGCCGTCTTTCTCTATGCCGGCGACTATGCCGCCGATTGCCGGACGGGGCAGCCCGCGCCCGCCTGTCTGAGCGCGGCGGCGGATGGGTTGCAGTTGAGTATGCAGTTGGCCGCGTTCGTGCTGTTGCTGGCGGTGGGCCATTATCTGCTGGCGGCGCGGCGGTTGCCACGGGCGGCAAATGCGTCGTGATTGGCGGCAAAGCTGTCGATGTTCGGCCACCGCGTTCGGTGCGGGATGACGCCGGGGCCATGGCTGTGTCAGGCTGTCGCCATCACGACCACAGTATCGCTAACAAGCGACGGAAAGGATGTTGAGGATGAAGAATGCAGGCGTAATCGGATTGGGACAGATTGGGGCGGGCGTCGCCATCTGCCTGGCGCGCAGCGGCCAGTTGGCGGCGGTCTATGACGTGCGGGCCGATGCGTCCGACACGCTGGACGGCGTGCCCGCGGTGGTGGCCAGCCCGGCGGAACTGGCGCGGCAGGCCGATGTCGTCATCATCGCGGTGGTCAATGCCAAGCAGACGGTGGATGTCCTGTCCGGTCCCGACGGCGTGCTGGCGCAGGCGCGGCCGGGGATGAGCATCGTGCTGGTCGCGACCGTTTCGATCGAGGATCTGAACGCGATTCGCGCGCTGACCGACGCGGCGGGCGTCGACCTGGTCGATTGCGGCGTAACCGGCGGTCCCAAGTCGCGCGAAAACGGCCTGGTCTGCCTGGTCGGCGGTACGGACGAGAGCGTCGCGCGGGTGCGCCCCGTGCTGGACGGCTTTGCCAAGCTGGTCGCGCATATGGGCGGACCGGGCGCGGGCATGGCGGCCAAGATCGCGCGCAACGTCATCGTGTTCGGCGGGCTGCGCGCGGGTTATGAAGCCGCGATCCTGTGCCGCAATGCGGGCGTGGACGTGCGCCAGTTGAGCGAGGTGATCGACGCCAGTTCCGACAGCGTGGGCGGGCCGTTGATGCTGGCGGTGCGCGACGATCCGGCGTCGAGTGAACAGGAAGCGGCGATCCGCGAATATACCCGCGCGCTGATGATAAAGGATCTGGACGCGGCGATCGACCTGGCGCGCAGCTATGGCATCACATTGCCGCTGATCGAATTGACGCGCCGCACCGACCAGGCGGTCGTGGGCATGGCCGATGTGATGGGAGAGAAGGCATGAAGGTCGACGAAGCACAGTGGCAGAAGGGTCTGGAGGTTTTCGACAAGGTCTATGGACCGGGCACGTCGGCAATGACGCTGCCGTTTCGCGATTCCGCCTTCAACCAGGAAATCGTGGGCAACCAGTTCGCGAATTTATGGGCCAGCGACATATTGTCGATGCGCGAAAAGCGGTTGCTGGTACTGGGCGCCACGGCGATGCTGGGGCGGGCCGATCTGGTCGAAATCCAGATGAACGGCGCGCTTATCAATGGCGAATTTACCGATGAGGAACTGGACTTCATGCCGCTGTTCCTGCTGTTCTACGCCGGGGCGGGCAATACGACCACGGTGTTCCGGGGGATAGAGGCGGCCAAGGCGCGGCGCGCGGAGCGTGAAGCGGCGGGCGAATAAGCCAGCGGCCATGACAGAAAAAGGGGCGGCCCGGTCGGACACGACCGGGCCGTTTTTCATGCGCCGGGCGCTGGCGACCGGCGGATGGCGCGCGACGCCATCAGCAGCATCAGGCCACCGGCGAAGGTGAACAGCATGGCGGTGCCGATGCCCCAGGCGACGCCTTCATTGCCGCCGACATAATCGCTGACCGCGCCGATCAGATAGGTGCCAGCGCCCACGCCGATCAGGTTGGCGCCCAGTTGCACCACAGACACGGCCAGCCCGCGCAGGCGCGGCCCGGCAATCGTGACGATGACGGCATAGATGGGACCATTATAGGAGGCGCTGAGGAAGCCGCAGGCCATCATCAGGACCAGCATGGGTTGCAAGTCCTGGACCAGCATGGTGGCGATGCCGGTGACGGCGGTCAGCAGCGGGATGAACGCGCCGAACAGGGCGGTGCGCGCCGGATCGAACCCGCCGCGCCGCCGGTTGATCGCGTCGATCACCCAACCCGCGAGGAACCCGCCCAGCGACCCCAGCCCGCCATAGGCGATGGCGATCAGTGTGCCTGCCCGCGCGATCGGCATGTCATGGACCCGGATGAGGAAGGTGGTGAGCCATGTGCTCATGCCGTAAATGCCCGCCGCGATCAGGACGATCGCGCCGATGCAGTAGAGCAGACCCGGCCGCGCGGCGAGCAGGCCGATGCGCTGCATCAGGCCGGCGGGATCGTCGCGTTGCGCCGGGGCGGGCGCATCGAGCGCGCCGCGCCTGGGTTCGCGCACGGTCAGCAGCAGGATGGGCGCCAGCAGCAGTCCCGGCACGCCCGCCGCGACGAAGGCCCAGCGCCAGCCGACGTTCTGGACGATCGCCCCGCCCACGACGAAGGCGATGGCCAGGCCGATGCCCGAACTCAGATACCAGATGCCGATGGCGGTGGCGCGCCGGTCTTCCCCGAAATAGTCGCTGAGCAGCGACATGCCGGTGGGCGACCCGCCCGCTTCTGCGGTGCCGACGGCGGCGCGGCCGATGACTAGCGTCCAGAAGCCGGTCGCCAGCCCGCACAGCGCGGTCGCCCCGCTCCACAACGTCAGCGCCGCGGCCATCAGGTTGCGCCGGTTCCACCTGTCCACGGCCATGCCGAAGGGCAAAGCGGCAAGCGCGAAGAAGATGCCATAGGCAAAGCCCGCCAGGATACCCAATTGCCCGTCGGTCAGCGCAAATTCACGCCCGACCGGCGCCAGCACCAGCCCGATGATGGCGCGGTCGATGCCATGGCAGGTTTGCGCCAGGGTCAATATGCCCAGCACATACCAGGGATAGCGGCCCATGGCGGTCGGCTTTTCCATCCGCGCCTTCATGCCGCGCACCGTCGTTGGATAGGGGGGATGTGCATGGCGGGCCTCTCCGTCTTTTTTGAATGGTGCAGCCTAACTGGCTGGCGGGTGCACGCCACCGGGGGCTGTGCCGTCGATGGGCCAGATCATGTCGCATATGGGCCATGGTCCTACCTACCCGAAGATAGAGGCCGAGCAGCGATGATCGGCTAGTGAAGGGGAAAGACAGAATAGAAACGGACGGAGGAAACCATGTTTCGACCGGAGAGCGACTGGACCGACCAGCAAAGGTTCGGCGTCAACAACTTCTATATCGAGGCGATGGCGACGATGGGTGACGCACGGGTGGACGTGCGCCACTTCAACTGGGTCTTGCCGTGCACCGGCGTGTTCAGCCCGGAAAAACATTATCTCGACTATTCGCTCGACAGCCAGCCGCGCCGCAGCATCGTCAGCATGGGCGGGCCGAACCGGCGCGCGGCGGCGGGCGACATCCTCTATATG
The DNA here is from genome assembly GCF_028538045.1 of Sphingobium sp. AntQ-1. NCBI lineage: Bacteria > Pseudomonadati > Pseudomonadota > Alphaproteobacteria > Sphingomonadales > Sphingobiaceae > Sphingobium > Sphingobium sp. AntQ-1. The sequence goes on along the minus strand of NZ_CP117159.1, from coordinate 78,921 downwards.
CCGCCGCACCGCCAATATGTCGGCGAACCCGCCTTGCAGGAACGACATCTGGTCTGCGTCGCGCTGGGCGACATGTTTCTGGAGGAATTGTTCGAGGGCCGGCGCCCGCTTCAGGGGCTGGACCCGTGCGCGGATGTGCAGAATATCGCGATGCGCCGGATGTTCGAGGGGCTGGCGGCGGAACTGCGTTCGCCCGGCTTTGCCAGCCAGACGCTGATCGAATCCATGATGATGGGTCTGGCGGTCGAACTGGTGCGGCATATGGGACCGCAGGATCTGGGCGGCGGCGCGTCGCGGTGCGGGCGGCAGGTGCGCCATATCGTCGATTATGTGATGGACAATCTGTCCGGTCCGTTGGGCGTGGCCGACATCGCGCGCGGATGCAATATGAGCGTGCGCCATGTCGCGCGCGTGTTCAAGGACGGCACCGGCGTCAGCCTGGGCGAATTCGTCGCGCGCAGCCGCATCGCGCTGGCCAAGGAATTGCTGCGCGGCGACAGCAGCCGGATCAAGGAAGTCAGCTGGCGCTGCGGTTTCAGCAGCACGTCCGCCTTTTCCGCCGCATTTCGCGCGGCGACCGGCCAGACGCCCAAAGATTATCGCTGCCAGCCCACGCAGGTGCACTGACAGGCAAAATATCGGACGGCGGCCAAAATCTGTCGCCGCACAGTCAATCAGGATGCGGTCCCTGTCAGGCCAAACCGCACCCCGTTAAACCGCTGCTCGCAACACCAGACTGCACAAGCATCGCTCGACAAAAAATAATCAGGGAGGATTTATGAAGAAATCTGTCACTTTGGGAACTGTCGCCACCGGCGCGCTGATCGCCGCACTGGCGCAGCCCGCGCTGGCGCAGGCGCCGCAGACCGGCGCCGTCAGCGGCATCCAGGACATCGTCGTCACCGCGCGCCGGACCGAGGAAAGCCTTCAGACCACGCCGATCGCGGTCACGGCGCTCAACCCCGAAGCGCTGACCACCGCAAAAGTCGAGACGGTCGTCGATCTTCAGCGCACCGCGCCGGGCCTGGTTATCGGCCGCGGTTCTGCAGGCGGCGACGGCATCGTGTTCGTCGCCATTCGCGGTCAGGGCAACCTCCAGCCGATTTTGGCCAATGATCCGGCAGTCGCCACCTATATCGACGGCATCTATATTCCCCGTCCGTCGACTGGCATGACCGATCTTCAGGATATTCAGCGACTGGAAGTGCTGCGCGGGCCGCAGGGCACATTGTTCGGCCGCAACACGACCGGCGGCGCGATCAACATCATCACCAGCGATCCCGACGATCAGCTGAGCGGCATGTTCAAGGCCGAATATGGCAATTACAACAATCTGGGCGTGTCGGCGAGCGTCAACGTGCCCTTGGCGCAGGATCTGGCGATCCGCGTGAGCGGCGCGATCAACGACCGCGAAGGCTATGGCACCAACCCGCTCAATAACCGCGATTTTTCGGACAACAAATCGAAATTCCTGCGCGGCAAGCTGAAATATGACGGCAATGGCTGGGATGTGACGCTGTCGGCCGACTGGAATCGCCAGACCAACCAGGGTCAGCAGACGGCGCTGTGGACTTTCAACCCCGCGATCGTTCCGGCGCCGTTCCAGCCCGGCCTGACCGCCGGGCTGCTCAAGAAGGCGAACTGGTGGGACAATACCGCGACCGGCACGTCGATCGCGGCGGGGATCGGCGCGCTGACCCCCGAAGCGCAGGCGCTTTACGGAGTGCAGCCGTTCAACACGTTGGAAGTCTATGGCTTTTCCGGGACGATCAATGTCGAACTGGGTGGGTTGAACCTCAAATCCATCACCGGCTATCGCCATTCGATGAATTATGGCCTGAGCGATACCGACGGCACGGCCGTGCCGCTGCTGGGCACCTTCGCCGGTTCGGGTTCCTATTATGTGTCGCAGGAATTGCAGATTTCCGGCAATATCACCGACAGCCTTAGCTTCATCACCGGCGCCTATGCGGGCAAGGAAAGCGGCTATGAGTTCAGCCGGTCGCAGATTTTCGGCGGTCTGATCCGCGATTCCAACGCGGACGTCACCAACAAGACGTTCGGCCTGTTCGCCCAAGCCTATTATGAGCTGACACCGACGCTGCGTGCGGTCGGCGGTTTCCGTTATACCTGGGACACGCGCGACAGCGTGCTGCACAATGCGCAGGTTCTGGGTCGCCCCTATGATGTCCCGGTCGCGGGCACGCCCACCGGCATCAATTGCACCGTGACGCCGTCTGAGCCAGTGACCGCCACGACCTGTAACCAGGTGCAGAACGCCAAGTTCAACTATCCCGCCTGGAATCTGGGCATCGACTGGCAGGCGGCGGACAATATTTTCCTCTATGCCGCCACCCGTGGTGCGGCCAAGGCGGGCGGATGGAATTTGCGCGCCGGCGGCCTGCCCGCCTTCGCCCCGGAAAAGGTCAAGGACGTGGAAGCCGGTTTGAAAATCGACCTGTTCGACCGGCGGGTGCGGTTCAATACCGCCATCTTCCATACGTGGAAGGACGACAATCAGGCGATCGTCAACAGTTTCGTCCCTGGCATCGGCGTGACCCAATATATCCAGAATAACGGCAAGGTCCGAATCTGGGGCATCGAAAACGAACTGACCGTCGTGCCATGGGAAGGCATGACGCTGAGCGTCAATGGCAGCTTGCAGGACGGCAAATATGTCAAGGGGACATTCAGCGAGACTCAGGTCATTGCGGGCAGCGGCTGCACCAATCCCGAAGGCGTGGTCAATGGCTGCGTCGTCGATCTGAGCGGCCTGCCGTTGCTCCAGACGCCCAAGAAGCAGCTGAACATCAGCGCGACGCAGAAAATCCCGCTGGGCGGCGGCACGCTGGCCGTGACGGGTGCCTATGCCTATATCGGCGCACAGCATTTCGACGCGGTGAAGGCGGCGGATCAGGCGTCGGCGGCGACCAAGGCGGCCTATGATGTCGAAAACCGGTTGGGTCGGGTGCCAGGCTACGGCATCTTCAATGGCCGTATCGCCTTCCAGCTGGAAAATCCCAATGTCGAAATCGCGGTTTATGGCCGCAATATCGGCGACAAGAAATATCTGCTGCGCCGCTTCCCCGATCTCTATCGGACGCTGGGCATCGCGGCCGCCTATGTCGGGCAGCCGGGCACCTATGGCGTGGAAACGACGTTCAGATTCTGATCGGCCACGGCTGATCGGATAAAAGGGGGCTATGGGAGAAGGCTTTGACGCAATCGCCTTCTCCCGGACGCTCGCACACGGAGATTGTCGGTATATGAAGCGGTTGGAAAACAGGGTCGCGATCGTAACGGGCGGGGGCGGCGGCATCGGCGCGGCGGTGGCCATGCGGATGGTCGCGGAAGGCGCGCGCGTGGTGATCGCCGACCTGTTCGAGGATGCCGCTACCCGCGCCGCGCAGCCGCTGGGCGACAAGGCGCTGGCGGTGCAGTTCGACGCCGCCGACCCGGCGTCGGTCAAGGCGATGGTGGACCGTTGCGTCGATCATTTCGGGCGGCTGGACATATTGCACAATAATGCGGCGATGACCGACCCGGCCAAAAGCCCGCAGGACACCACCGCCGTCGACATTCCCATCGGCATCTGGCGCGAAATATTGGACGTCAACCTGACCGGCTATCTGCTGGGGTGCAAATATGCGATTCCCCATATGGTTGCGGGCGGTGGCGGATCGATCATCAACACCGCGTCCAATTCGGGCACGGCGGGCGACCTGGCGCGCATCGCCTATGGATCGTCCAAGGCCGCGATCATCGGCCTGACCAAATATGTCGCCACCCAGCATGGACGGCAGAATATCCGGTGCAACAGCATTGCGCCGGGCGTGGTGTTGACCCCGGCGCTGGAAAAGACGGTGCCGGGCCTGAAGGACATCATCAAGCGGCACATATTGACGCCCGAATTCGGCACGCCGGAAGATATAGCCGCGCTGGTCGCTTTCCTGGCGTCGGACGAAGCGCGCTACATCACGGGAGAGAATATCTCGATTTCCGGCGGCGGGCTGGTGCATCAGCCCCATTATGCCGACCTGCTGGCTTTCATGCAGGCGGCGGACTGACCATGGCCGCCGCCTGCCGATCCCTAATGCGCGGTCCGGTGGAAATAGCGGATGGTCAGCCGCCCGCCATCGACCTTGTAGGTTTCCAGGCTCGGCAGGGTGACGATGCCGTCCGGCGTCTGGAGCCGGTTGAGCACATAGGCCGCGCCTTCCGACCCGTTGACGATCACCTCGACCGGATCGGTCGTGCACTGGCCGCCATATTGCGTCCACATATCGGTCATGGCGGCCGGTCCGTCCACCGCGGGGGTGCCGACATATTCTATGGTGAAGCCGTCCGGTCCGAGCGCTGCGAACAGCCGGTCCAGTTCGTCCCGCTTGCCCTCGTTCCACAATCGGTAATTGTCGCGGATCGCCTGTTCCAGATCCAGCGTCGCTGCCTCGTTCATGTCCATCGCCTCCTGTCGTCGCGGTCCATCCGCGTCGCGGCCAGATTGGGGCAGGCGGCATGTGCCGCACCTGTCTTTGGCAAGGACATTTTTCATCCCGTTCCCGTTCGGAGATTTATATGACCGCACTCGCACAAAAGCCCCTGCCGGACCATGTGCCCGCGCATCTGGCGATGGCCCTGCCGCTGTTCGCGCGCAAGGTGACCTACGACAATCCGCAGGACGTGCTGATCCCGCAAATGCACGCGGAATTGCCGCCGATCACCTATGTCACCAATATCTTTCCCGGCGACCAGCCCGGATGGCTGCTGAAAAATGCCGACGACGTGCAGGCGATGCTGCGCGACGCGGATAATTTCACCAAGAACGGCATGGGCAAATGGGCGCAGAATATCGGTGAAAACTGGCTGGTGATCCCGACCGAGGCCGATCCGCCGGTCCATACCGGCTATCGCAAGGCGCTCAATAGCCATTTCGCTCCGCAAAAGATGTTCGCCATGAAGGAACAGGTGCGTGAACGCGCCCGCGCCTTGATCGAGGAATTCAAGGACAAGGGCGAATGCGATTTCATCGCCGATTTTTCCGAGAAATTCCCGATCTTCATCGTGCTGGACCTGCTGGGCCTGCCGCAGGAGCGGATGGCAGAATTCCTGAAATGGGAAAAGGAACTGCTCCACAGCAATGACTGGGAAGTGCGCGGCAATGCCGTGCGCAGCGTCAAAAATTACCTGATGGAGGAAATCGAGGCGCGCCGGGTCGCGCCGCGCGACGATTATATCAGCAAGATCTTGACGTTCGAGGTGGACGGCCGCCTGTGGAACGACGACGAGGTGCTGGGCCATTGCTTCAACCTCTATATCGGCGGGCTGGACACGGTCACGTCGCTGCTGGGCAATATCTTCAACTATCTGGCCGCAAACCCCGACAAGCAGGATGAATTGCGCGCCAACCCGTCGCTGATCGTGCTGGCTGTGGAGGAGTTTCTGCGCGCCTTCGCGCCGGTCACGGCGTTCCGCATCGCCACCAAGGTGATCGAAATTCACGGGCAGACGATCATGCCAGGCGATTATGTCGCCTTCTGTTCGCCGGTCATCGGCCGCGACCCGGCCTATTATGAAGATCCGCAGGCGATCCGGTTCGACCGCAAGGCGCCGCATATGTCATTGGGCAGCGGCATTCACAAATGCCTGGGGATGCATCTGGCGCGACTGGAATTGCAGATCGCGGTAGAGGAATTTGTCGGCATGTTGCCGCAATTCCGGGTCAAGGACGGGTTCAAGGTGCCCTATTTCGTCGGCAACATCCTGCACGTCCCCGACCTGCACCTGCAATGGGGGTGAGTCCCGTCATCGTCGAGGTTGACGAAGAGGCCGTGGCGTCGCACGAGAAGGCGTGACGCCGAAGGATAGCCGCGCATGATAGAAATCACCCCCTTGACGGGGATTGGAGAGGTTCGTCCGGGCGATGATCTGGCGGCTTTGCTGTTGGCCGCGATGCAGCGGTGCGGCATGGAGCGCCATCATGACGATGTGCTGGTCGTCACGCAGAAGATCGTTTCGAAGGCGCAGGGGCGTTTCGTCGTTCTGGATGACGTCGTGCCGGGGCAAGAGGCGCAGCGGCTGGCGGCGATCACCCGCAAGGATGCGCGACTGGTCCAGCTGGTGCTGGACGAATCCACGGCTATCTTGCGGGCCGTGCCACATGTTCTGATCGCCCGCCACCGGTTGGGCCATGTCATGGCGAACGCAGGCATCGACCGGTCCAATATCGGCGCAGGGAACGGCGATCGCGCGCTGCTCCTGCCGGTCGACCCGGATGGAACGGCGGCCCTGTTGCACCGGCAACTGGACATGCCGGTGGTCATATCGGACAGTTTTGGCCGACCATGGCGCATGGGTGTGGTCGCGGTCGCCATCGGCGCGGCGGGACTGCCCGCGCTCGACGACCGCCGGGGTGAAATGGATCGCGACGGTCGCACGCTGGAAGTCACCCAGATCGCGCTGGGCGATATTATCGCGACCGCCGCTTGCCTGGCGACGGGCGAGGGGGCGGAGGGTATTCCCGCTGCGGTGATCCGGGGCTATCCGCTGCGGGGCATGGCCCGACCTGCCGCCGATCTGGTCCGCCCGGTGCACGAGGATCTGTTTGCATGACACAGATCGTGGTTCTGACGGGCGGGGTAGGCGGAGCCAAGCTGGCCCTGGGCCTGTCCCATATCCTGCCCGACGGCGCCTTGACCGCGATCGTCAATACAGGCGATGATTTTCGTCATCTGGGCCTCCATGTGTCGCCCGACGTTGATACTTTGCTCTACACGCTGGCGGGCAAGGCCAATGCGGCGCAGGGTTGGGGGCGGGAAGGGGAAAGCTGGGCTTTCATGGCGGCCGTTCGGGAATTGGACGGGCCGGACTGGTTCGCGCTGGGCGACGGCGACATGGCGTTGCATGTGTTGCGCACGCATAGGATGGCGCAGGGCGAATCCCTGTCCCAGGTTACGGCCAGCTTCGCCGCCCGATGGAATATTGCGAGCCGCATCATGCCGATGAGCGACGATCCCGTTGCGACGATGCTGGCCACCGATGACGGCCTGATGGAATTTCAGCGCTACTTTGTCGAACAGCGGTGCGCGCCGGTCGTCCGCGCCATCCTGTTCGAGGGCGCTGAAAAGGCGAGGCCCGCTCCCGGCGTCGTGGACGCGATCCTGTCCGCCGACGCGGTGCTCATCGCGCCCTCCAATCCTTTTTTGAGCGTTGACCCCTTGCTGGCGGTGCCGGGCGTGCGTTCGGCGTTGGCGCGGACGTCTGCGCCGGTCGTCGCCGTCTCCCCGCTGATCAATGGTAAAGCGGTGAAGGGGCCGACGGCGAAACTGATGGGCGAACTGCACATGCCTGTCGATAATGACAGCATTGCGCAGCATTATGCCGGATTGATCGACGCCATGCTGATCGACAGCGGCGATCCGTGCGATGGGACGGACATCGCCATTGCGCGGTGCGCCACATTGATGACGACGCTTGCCGATAAAATGCGGGTGGCGCAGGCGGCGTTGGACCTGGCGACCCGGCTGCGCGCCTGATGCAATGGAATGTGATCATCCCCTGGAAGCAAGGGCCCGACACCAAGTCGCGGTTGGGCGGTGTGCTAGATGCGCGACAGAGGATGATGTTGGCGGCGGATATGGCCCGGCGCGTGGTTGGTTGCGTGGCGGAAGTCGAAGCGGTGGGGATGGTGCGCCTTCTGGCGCCGGCCGCTCCCCTTGACTGGCCATGCGCCTGGGTGCGGGATGAAGGAAGGGGATTGAACCGCGAACTGACTGCGGCGCGCCTTCGGTTCGGGACATCTCGTTTCGTCGTGGTTCATGCCGACCTGCCCAAATTGGTCGCTGGCGACATCGCGCGTCTTCTGGCGGCCGCGGAAGATGCCGGCGCGGCTTTCGCGCCGGATCGCCATGGCCAGGGGACCAATGCTGTAGCTTTGGCCGATGTCGATCCGTTTGCGTTCGCCTTTGGTCCGAACAGTCTTGCCGGTCATCGGAGCCAGCGATTGCAGGCGGCGATCGTTGAGACTGAGGGCCTTGGTTTCGACATTGATGTGCCCGAAGACCTCAGGGGCATATCTGCGGGGCGAATTTTGTCATAGTGGGGACGAAGCCGACTGTCGGCTCCCCTCTCAATCAACATAAACTTCGGTGCCCGGGCGGTGGAGGGCGGACGGGGCCACTGAACGACCGTTGAATTTAAGAGGGTGTGGCCGGGTCGATTGCGTTTCATCGCCAAGATAGATTATGGCGGCAGACCATGAACCAAAGAGGGAAATAATGGCTGCGTCAATTTCCGAGGATGAACAACGTGAGCATTTCGCTTATTGCGTTCAACTATTTGGTGGCGTCACCGCTTTTTCGCGGCGCCTTGGGATAGACGAGAGGGCCATTCGCCGCTTCATAAATGGCGAGCGACCTATTGGCGCCGGTCTTCTGGACGACACGGCAAAGGCCTTGCGCCTGCTCGTCGCTGAAGCAACCGCGGCCGAAGAACAGATCGCGGCCATGTTGAATATTCGGGCCTTATAATCGAATTATTGACGATTGAGCCGTGGAAAAAGCCAGCGTGCGGTAACCGGATATGACATAATGCCCGGACCTTCGACTATGTCGGTGCGCTGGCGGCGTGTCCTGACCCGCCTGTTCAGCCAGACCGGCTGGCAGCCCGCGCTGATCGCCGAATCGCATATGTCGATCCACAGCTGGCCCAAACATGGCTATGCCGCCATCGACATTTTTCTAAGCGGCGCGCGCCATGATTCGGCGGCGGCGCTTGCGACTTTGGCGGATCATCTGGCGCCAGAGCGCATAACCTGGACCATGGTGCGTAGGGGGTGACCCCGCGGATGGCGCGATCCTGATGAAGGCGTCCAGGGAATATGCCGAAACCATCGACATATTCCCTGACAGGCGCGTTCAGGCCAGTTTGCCGAGCAGGCTGTCCACCGCGACCTTGGCGTCGCCGTAGAACATCCTTGTATTGTCCTTGTAGAAAAGCGGGTTTTCGATGCCGGAATAGCCGGTGCCCTGACCACGCTTCGACACGAAAACCTGCTTGGCCTTCCACACTTCCAGCACCGGCATACCCGCGATCGGCGAGTTGGGATCATCCTGCGCCGCCGGATTGACGATGTCGTTCGATCCGATGACGATCACGACGTCGGTCGAAGGGAAGTCGTCGTTGATCTCGTCCATTTCCAGCACGATGTCATAGGGCACCTTGGCTTCGGCCAGCAGCACGTTCATGTGGCCCGGCAAGCGGCCCGCAACGGGATGGATGGCGAAACGGACATTCTTGCCCGCGGCCCGCAGCTTGCGGGTGAGTTCGCTCACGCTCTGCTGCGCCTGCGCCACCGCCATGCCATAGCCCGGCACGATGATGATGCTGTCCGCATCGTTGAGCGCGGAGGCCACGCCATCGGCGTCGATCGCGATCTGCTCGCCCTCGATTTCCGCGGCCGGGCCGGTCGTGCCGCCGAAGCCCCCCAGGATCACCGATACGAAGGACCGGTTCATTGCCTTGCACATGATATAGCTCAGGATCGCGCCCGAAGACCCGACCAGCGCGCCGGTGACGATCAGCAGGTCGTTGCCCAGGGTGAAGCCGATTGCGGCCGCAGCCCAGCCGGAATAGCTGTTGAGCATCGAGACGACGACCGGCATGTCCGCCCCGCCGATGCCCATGACGAGGTGGAAGCCGATGAACAGCGCCAGCGCCGCCATGGCGAGCAGCACGGTCAGTTCGCGGCCTTCCACGCCGATATCGCCGACATACATCACCATCAGAACCAACGACGCCAGCAGGGCGGAAGCGTTGAGGACATGGCCGCCGGGCAGCTTCTTCGCCTTGCCGTCCAGCTTGCCCGCGAGCTTGCCGAACGCGACGATCGATCCGGTGAAGGTGACCGCACCGATGAAGATGCCGAGAAACGCCTCGACCTTGAGGATGTTGATCTCCACCGGCGTCTTGTGCGCGAGCAGGCCGGCAAAGCCGGTGAGCGCTTCACGCGCGGCCGGATCGAGCGCATTCACCGTTTCCAGTTCGAAATGCGCGTTGAAACCGATGAAGACCGCCGCAAGCCCCACGAAGCTGTGCAGCGCGGCGACAAGCTGGGGCATTTCGGTCATCTGGACTCGCATCGCCACGATCCAGCCGATGACGGCTGCGACGGCGAAGGTGCCGGCCACGATCGGCAGATTGGCCGCGCCAGGGCCAAAGAGCGTCGCCAACACGGCCAGGGCCATGCCGGCAATGCCGTACCATACGGCGCGCTTGGCGCTTTCCTGATTGGAAAGGCCGCCCAGCGACAGAATGAAAAGGACCGCGGCCGAGAGATAGGCTGCGGACACCACACCGGTATCGAACATGAAATCCACCCCCTTAGGACCGCTGGAACATGGCCAGCATCCGGCGCGTGACCAGGAAGCCGCCAACGATATTGATCGACGCGATCAGGATCGAAATCGTCGCCAGAACCAGAATGATGGTGCTGGATGACCCGACCTGGAGCATGGCCCCCACCACGACGATGCCCGAAATCGCGTTCGTCACCGCCATCAGTGGCGTATGCAGTGAATGGCTGACATTCCAGATCACCTGAAAGCCGACGAAACAGGCCAGCACGAAGACCGTGAAATGGGCCATGAAGCTGGCGGGCGCCACGGCGCCGACCGCGATCAGCACGATCGCGGCGACGATCAAAGTCGTGACCTGCGACCGGGTCTGCGCCTTGAAGGCGGCGACGTCCTTCGCCCGTTTCTGTTCGGGCGTCAGTTCCTCCGCCTTGGGTTTGGGCTTCTGGGCCGCGATCGCCTTGATCTTGGGCGGTGGCGGCGGGAAGCTGACCTCGCCTTCAAAGGCGATGGTCGCGCCCCGGATTACGTCATCCTCCATATTATGGACGATCACGCCATCCTTGCCCGGCGTCAGGTCGAACAGCATGTGGCGGATATTGCTGGCGTAGAGCGAACTGGACTGCGCTGCCATCCGGCTGGGGAAATCGGTATAGCCGATGATCGTAACGCCATTTGGCGAAACGATCTTCTCGTCCGTGACCGTCAGCTCGCAATTGCCGCCGCGTTCCGCCGCCAGATCGACAATGACCGATCCAGGGCGCATGGCCTCGACCATGTCCTTGGTCCAAAGGACCGGGGCATCGCGCCCCGGAATGAGCGCGGTGGAAATGACGATATCGACGTTCGGGGCCAGTTCGCGAAATTTCTTGAGCTGCGCTTCGCGAAATTCCGGGCTGGACGGGGCGGCATAGCCACCGGTCGCCGCGCCATCCTGCTGTTCCTCCGAAAAGTCGAGATAGACGAACTGCGCGCCCATCGATTCAATCTGTTCGGCGACTTCCGGCCGGACATCGAAGGCCAGCGTGATCGCCCCAAGCGACGTCGCCGCGCCGATCGCGGCCAGGCCGGCGACGCCCGCGCCGATCACCAGCACCCTGGCCGGCGGCACCTTGCCCGCTGCGGTCACTTGGCCCGTGAAGAAGCGTCCGAAATTGGCGCCCGCTTCGATCACGGCGCGATAGCCCGCAATGTTCGCCATCGAGGACAGCGCATCCATCTTCTGCGCGCGCGAGATGCGGGGCACCATGTCCATGGCCAGCACATTGGCGCCAGTCGCGCTGATCGCGGCCAGCTCGTCGCTGCGCTGTCCAGGATAAAAGAAGGAAATGAGGGACTTGCCCGGTTGAAGGCGCGCGGCCTCTTCTGTTTCGGGCGGACGCACCTTGACGATGACGTCAGATGCCGCCCACAATTCGCCAGCGGTTGCAACCACCTGCACGTCGGCAGCGCGATAACTGTCGTCGTCGAAGCCGGCTGCTTGGCCCGCGCCGCTTTCGACAAGGCATATATGGCCCAGTTTCTGCAATTGCAGAGCGCTGTCGGGCGTCAGCGCGACGCGCGCCTCGCCTTGCGCCACTTCTTTGGGTGCACCTATTCTCACTCTGGCTTCCTCCCCCTCTTTTTTTAGCGCGGATGTGATCCAGCCGATGCGCTAATGGTCGATCGATCGCCATAGCGCTATAGTGAAAGACTTGAGGGCATAGAAGGTGAAGTTTAGCGCTTCGGCCGATGCATCATGCGCTGTCGGGCGAAAATGCGCGTCGGCTCGATTGGCGCTCTGCGCTCCTGCCAGAGAGCTTCCCGGCATTCTCATGGACCGGCCCGTCCGCGCGCCAGGACGGCGGATTTCCGGACACCGAGAAAGGGGGCAGGATCGAAATCCCATTCCCGCCTTCGTTCGGTCCACGCTGATCAGTAGCGGTAGCCGAGTGGGAAGCCATAGTCTTGAAATCGCGGTAGTCGGCGACGTTGGTGATGGAAAAGGCGTCGCTCAATTCCCAGTTGAAGGTCGCCGTGTATGACTGGCTCTTGCTATTGACCGACGGCGGTTCATCGCTGCCCAGGTCGCGGGGTTTGGTCGCGATACCGGCCGGACAAAGCGGCGCAAGGCGCGCGACGCCGGTGCTGCTGCCGGTGGTGGACGTATTTGCGCCCACGGCGCGGATAAAGACCTTCGCCTGGTCGAAGTCGTTGCCGAAGGTGACGGACGGCGCTCACCGCCGATACCGCGACGCTGACATCCTGCAACGACTGCGCGCGCTTTTGCGCGGTCACGATGATTTCGTGGCTTGCGCCATGGCCAGCGCCATCGCAGACGCCGAAATAGACATATGCTTTCGCAGTTTCGACATCATCTCTCTCCCTGTTTTATCACCGTATCGCCCGGCATCATCGTCTTTTACCCCCGACATCGCCGTGCATCCACAAAATGTCTGCCAAGGGATACAAATCGCTATTTTACATGGGATTTGGTAGATCGATCGATCTGCGGGACGGGGCTTCGACGCCACGAAAAGTTATGCTAGCGCGTCCTGATGAAGAAGCATGATCCAGCGAGCGGTTCGAACGACGAGGGATCGGGGCGCCGTCGCCAGATATTGGAGATCGCGGCGCAACTGTTCGCGAAAAAGGGATATCGCGGGACATCCATGCGCGACATCGGCGAGCAGGCCGGCGTGTTGGGCGGGTCGCTTTATCACCATATCAAATCGAAGGACGCGCTGTTCGTCGAATTGCACAATGCCGCGCTGGACGCCGCCGAGAGCAGCATCGCCCAGGCTGTCCGCGCGCAGGACGATCCATGGGCCAGGCTGGCGGCGGCCTGCGCGGCCTTGCTGGAAATCCAGCTGGCGCCGGATTCGCTGACGATGCCGATGATGAACGATTTTCGCGAAGTGCCCGATGCGGTGCGCCAACAGCTGATTGCGCGGCGTGATCGGTTCGAAGAGGTTTTCCGATCGCTGGTCGCGGGCCTGCCGCTGCCGTCGCATATCGACCGGTCCGTCTACCGCAATCTATTGTTGTCACAGCTTAATTCAGCGTCGAATTGGTATCGCGCAGGACGTCTGGCGCCCAACGACATCGCCGCCCAGATCGTGTCGATCTTCCGGCACGAATAGGGTGTTCGCTGTAAACCCGCCATCCTGTCCGGCCCATTGGAATTGACTGTAACACATGTTTGGTGTAGTTGCGGCGCTGCGCTTTGAGGAGAGGCCCGATGTTCAGTTATGTTCCGCCGATCGACGATTACCGCTTCCTGCTGACGCAGGTGCTGCGCTTTGACGCGGCGATGGCGGAGACAGGTCAGGCGGTCGACGCCGACCTGGCGGTCGCGGTGCTGGAGGAAGCGGGGCGGATGTGCGCCGATCGGCTACACCCGCTCAACCGCCATGGCGATGAAGAAGGTAGCCGCCTGGTCGATGGAAGCGTTATCACCCCCGCCGGCTTCGCTGACGCATGGCGCGATTTCGTGGCGGCGGGATGGGCATCCATGTCGGCCGATCCGGCCCATGGCGGGCAGGGCTTGCCGTTCATCCTCCAGCTCTGGTTGGACGAGATGCTGTCGGCGACGAACCTGTCCTTCGGCCTGTTTCCCGGCCTGACCCGCGGGGCCTGCGAAGCGATTGCGGCCCATGCTGACGATGCGCTGAAATCGGTCTATCTGCCGCGAATGGTGAACGGCGAATGGACCGGCGCCATGGCGCTGACCGAAAGCGGCGCAGGCACCGACCTCGCCCTGCTCAAGACCAGGGCCGTTCCGCAGGGCGATGGCAGCTTTGCCGTGACCGGACAGAAAATCTTCATTTCGTCGGGCGACCATGATTTTGGCGGCAACATCGTCCATCTCGTGCTGGCGCGCCTGCCCGATGCACCGGCCGGGGTGAAGGGAATCAGCCTGTTTCTGGTGCCCAAATATCTGCCCGACGCGGACGGCGAATTCACGATGCGCAACGGCATGTCGGTCGGCGCGCTGGAAAAGAAGATGGGCATCCATGCCCAGCCGACCTGCGTGATGAATTATGACGAAGCGACCGGCTGGCTGGTCGGCGCGCCGAACAAGGGGCTGGCCGCCATGTTCACGATGATGAACGCGGAGCGGCTGATGGTCGGCATCCAGGGACTCGGCGTCGCCGGCGCGGCCTATCAGCAGGCCGCGGGTTACGCCAAGGAGCGGCTCCAGGGACGCAGCGCCGATGGTGCGCGTGGGCCGGTGGCGATCATCGACCATGCCGATGTGCGGCGGATGCTGCTCAACATCCGCACCTTTGTCGAGGCCGGGCGGGCATTGGGCGGCTGGACCGCGCTCCAACTCGATCGGGCGCATCATCATCCCGACGCCGCCGAGCGGGCGAAGGCCGACGCGCTGGTCGCGCTGTTGACGCCGGTCGTGAAGGCCGCCTTCACGGATTTCGGTTTCGACAGCGCGGTGCAGGCGCAGCAGGTGTTCGGCGGCCATGGCTACATCCGCGAATGGGGCATGGAGCAATATGTGCGCGATGCGCGCATCGCGCAAATCTATGAAGGCACCAATGGCGTGCAGGCGATGGATTTGGTCGGGCGCAAGCTGGCGATGGCGGGCGGCGCCGTGGTTGACGGCTATTTCGACCTTATCGCGGCGGATGTGGACGCGGCCGGCGCTATTGATATCGCGATCAAGACGCGCGCGGCGTTGGCTTTGTTGCGTACCACCACGGCATCGCTGCAAGGCGCGCATGGGGATGCTGCGGGCGCTGCGGCGGTCGATTATCTGCGCCTTTTCGCGCTGGTTTCGATGGGATGGATGTGGACGCGCATGGCCGTGGCGGCGCAGGGCGACGATGTGTTGCACGCCGGCAAGCGTATCGTCGCCGACTTCTTCGCCCAGCGGATGCTGCCGCAGGCGCAGAGCCTGGCGGTCAGCATCGCGGCTGGCGAAGCGTCGATCATGGCGCTGGGCGCAGACTGCTTTTAAGCACGGCTTGATCGATCCGAAACCGCTTAGCAGCCAGGGGGAGGGCGCTGCGCGGTGCCGCTTGACCGGCTTGGGGCAATATCGTGGATCGGCACGATCGGCCTGTGGCGTCACGACTGCGCGCAAAATGCCACCAAAGCAGATCGCCATCGGCTAGGGCTATCGCTGCGCAGAGCGGGGGAATGCTGTCTCCATGGCCGGCGTCCGCCTCGTCTCGTCGCATCGATAGGGAACTGTTAACTTTCCTGTCGAAGAAAGGCGCCATGGAGAGAAGGCAGGAGATTGACGGCGGACGACCGGTGCGGACCTGGTTCAACCGCGCCGCCGCGCCTGCCTTGCCCGATGCGGTCTATCGCGACCTCGTCTCCGCCCTCTTCACCATGACTGCGCCGATCGCGGGATTTGGCATCCTCTATGCGCTGGTCGGATCGCTCATCTACATCAAGTGGCACGATGGCTGGATCGCCGCCCTGACCGGCATTGCGATTGCGGTGACGATCGGGCGCGTCCTGTTGATCCGCGCCTATCATCGCGCCGGCGGCGCGGATCAGGACGTTGCGCGCCTGGGGCGTTGGGAAGGGCGCTACGCCATCCTCACTTATGCCTTCGCGCTGCTGATCGCCGCGCTGAACCTGTGCGTCCTGATGGCGCACGAACCACTCGTCCATCTGGCGACGGTCAGCCTGGTCTTCACCTTTGGCGCAGGCATCGTGTCGCGCAACGCCGGTCGGCCGACATTATGCGCGATCAGCGTGTCGTTGGCGGTGCTGCCCGTCGCGTTCGCGATGTTCGTTCATGCCGCAAGCGATGATGGCGAGAGGCTGCACACCGAATTTTTCACGCTCGAAGCCCTGCTCCTCATCACGGTGGGGTTGATGAGCCTGGCGTCGGCGCGGCATCTCTATGGCGCATCCGTCGAACATCTCACCGCCAAACATGATCTGGGCAAGCTCGCCCGCTTCGATCCGTTGACCGGCCTGCCCAATCGACTGCTCCTGCGCGAATCCTTTCAGGCCAAGCTCAAATCCGCCCATGCGACCAGCCAGCTGGCGATTCATTATCTGGACCTGGACGGATTCAAGGCGATCAACGATCAATATGGCCACCCCGTCGGCGACAGGATGCTGGTGGAGGTCGCGGATCGGTTGGCGTCGGCGATTCGAACGCAGGATGTCGCGGCGCGGCTGGGCGGCGATGAATTCCTCCTGATCCAATCCCATGTGCACCATGCCGATCAGGCCGAACTGCTCGCGCGCAGGGTGATCCGGCAATTGAGCGAACCCTATGTCATTGACGGCGTCGCCATGCGCATTTCGGTCAGTATCGGCATCGCCCTGACGCCCGAACATGGCCTCGACATGGAAAGGCTGATGGGATGTGCGGACGCGGCCCTCTATCGGTCCAAGGCCAAGGGAAAGGCGCAGGTGCAATTTTGCGGTCCCGAAGATGTGCAGGATGAGGGCCGGGCGGTCGCCTGACGGCCAAAATGCCGCAATCCATGCAATATTCCCGAATGGTTGATGAAAAATCCCAATAAGCGGGATTATTTATCGGCGACAATCCCGCGCGCGGCCGGGATAGGGTTGGATTTCAGCACTTTCCGCAAACTGGCACGCTCTCTGCAATATGGCGGACAGAGCCTGCGAGCAGGTTTCGGCCAGACGCTCAGGGCCAGACGCTCAGGGCCACATACTCAGGGAAGGACATCATCATGAAGACCATTGCTTTCATCGCCGCCATTGCCGTCGCCACCGTCGCCGTTTCGGCCGCCAGCACGCCCGCCTTCGCTCAGGCCCAGGGCAATTTCGGCGCCGCCAAGGTGCGCTATGACGTCAAGACCGACCGTTATTGTTTCAAGCAGGTGGTGACCGGATCGCTGATCCCCGTGACCCAGTGCCGCAGCAAGAGCGAATGGGCGCAGGCGGGGCTGACCATCAGCCACAAGCCCGCGGTGCGCTTCGCGCAGCGTTGATCGCGCCGGGTCAAGCCAGGGGCGCGGGCCGTCAATGGGACGTTTCAGCCCTTGGGCGTGACCCATATCTCGACCGGTGCGACGAATTTGCCGGGCGCGGGCTTGCCGACATGAATGCGGTCGGCGGTGACCCGCTCACCGGTTTCCAGGTGGAATGTCGCCCACGGCTTGGGCATCCGGCCAAAGCTCATCTTCTGGATGGCTTGGCCGGTGGCGCTGTTCATGATCGTTGCAATGATGGTCATCGACGCGCTCTAGCGCCGACCGCCCCGGCCCGTAAACACCGGAAGCGCCCCGATGGACGAACGGTCCATATCCTGCCCGCCCATCGGTGCGATGCGCCCGGTTACTGGAGATAGGCGCGCTTCAATGCCGCGATATCGACGGCGGTGACGCCGATCTCCTGCTTCAGATAATTGTCGACCGAACCCCAGCGGGCGTCGATTTCCTCGAACGCGCTGGCCAGAAACGCCTTGCCGTCGGCATCCTTGAGCGGTTGCGCCTTGGCATAGGCGGGATTGCTCTGATAGCGGGCGAACATCTGGGCGACCGGATTGTCCGGGTAGAGCGCCGCATTGATCGGGGGCACCTCATATTGCGGCTGCCGATAGCTGGTCGACAGATGATAATCCGCCAGGATGACGTCGCGGGGCACGCCAAGGGCGGACAGGATCATCGCGCTCGCAAAGCCGGTGCGGTCCTGCCCGGCGGAGCAATTATATTCCACCGGCCCTTCGTTGCGCTTCAATATGTCGAACAGGATGCGCAGTTGCGGCGCGAGCTGTTCAGGGAAGTTCCGATAGAGCGCACCGCCATTGCGCAGGTCGCCCTTGATCATCGCCGCCATTGAATAGCCTATCGTGGAGTAGGGGACGCCGTCGATCTGCGACGGTGCGAACTGCCGTTCCTCGTCCGATCGCAGATCGACCATGTTGCGCAGGCCCAGCGCCTGGACCCGCGCCTTGTCGTCGGCGGTCAGCATGGCCGATCCGCCCGACCGATAGAGCAGGCCCCATTTGACCTGCTTGCCATCCTTGGTCCGATACCCGCCCAGATCGCGGAAGTTGGACCCCTGCGCCAAGGGCACCAATCGTTCGGACAGGATCGTGACCTTGTTGTCGGCCCGGTCGCGCAGCAGGAAATAGGGCCGCTTGACTGCATCGACCGGAACGATCTCGCCGCCGTCGACATCGGCGGCCGACAGCAGTCGCGCCGACGCGATGTCCGCATCCGCCCGATCGGCGGCATAGACGTCGACTTTGGCGGCGCCCGACCAGCGCAATTGCATCTTGTCGCCGGCCAGCCGCTCCGCCGTCGCATCGGCGACGCGGGCTGATGCAGGCATGGCGGCGAAAGACAGGACGATCAGGGACGGGCCGGCCAGGGCCAGAATGATTTTCTTCATAGCTCTATCCTCTCGTTCAGAACTGGACGTTCACTTCGCCGCCGAATGTGCGCGGCTCGTTATAGATGGCGTATGTGCCCAGCGCGGCGCTGTAGTTGCGCAGGAACACGAACTGGTTGTCGAGCAGGTTGCGCGCCCATAGCGACACGCGCAGCTTCGCATTGTCCCGGCCCAAATCGATGTCGGCCAGCGACAGTCGGCCATTGACCAGGAAGGTGCGGTCGTTGAGCGTGGGATCGCTGGCGCTGCTATATTGGCGGCTGGCGAAATTGGCGTCGAGATGCGCGAGGATCTTCGCGTCCCCGGCGACCGGCAGGCTGTAATCGATCGCGCCGCTGGACGAGTGTTTGGGCACATAGACCGGATAGACGGTGACCAGCGGATTGCCGGCAATGAAGGGGTTATGCGCCTGGGGCAGGCGGATGTCGGTCAGGGCGTAGCTGGCGGTCAGCGTCAGGCCGGTCGCTGGCGCCACCGTCAAGTCCGCTTCGAACCCCTTGATCCGGCCCGACCCGTCGACATTGACCGTTTCCAATGTGGTGCGGTTGACACCCGGCGTCACCGCGTTGAAATCGATCTGCACATTCTTATACTTGGTCGTATAGGCCGCAAGGTTGAGGCGGACCATATTGTCCAGCAGGTCCATCTTCGACCCGATTTCGAAACTGGACACCGATTCCGGCCCGAAGCTGCGATAGGTGAGCGAGCGCGAATTGGCGCCGCCCGCCTTGTAGCCGGTGTTCCACTTGCCATAGACATTGATATGGCGGCTCACATCATAGGCAAGCGTGACCAGCGGATCGAAACGATCGGACTTGAATGCCATCGGCACGTCGCCGGTGACGCCGTTGACGGTCGGCGTTGCGCCATTGACCTTGGTCAACTCGCCCTTCTTCTTGTCATGACTGTACCGTCCGCCCATCGTCAGGTGGAAACGATTGTCCAGCGCGGCCGGGGACCAGGTGAACTGTCCGAAAGCGGACAGATTGTCGGTGGTCGCGGTGCTGGCGCGATCGGGGAAGATGGTCGAGGCGGTCGGCGACGGCAGCACGGTGTAGGCTGTGCCGTCGGCATTGAACTTCAGCGTATTGGGCGACCAGGCGTCGTCGCTGACATGTTCATGATAATAGAATAGGCCAGCGACATAAGTGATGTCGGCCAATTCGCCGATCGCCTGGAACTCCTGGCTATATTGATATTGATCGAAATTGGCCAGGCTGTAGCGGCTGAAATTGGCGTTGGGCGAGAAGACCGACAGCACGGTGGCGCCATTGTCATATTGGCTCTGCGTCAGGTCGCGATAGGAACTGATCGATCGCAGCGTCAGATTATCGGCGACCTCCCAGTCCAGGTTGAGCTGATGGCCCCAGGTCTTGCCGACGCTTTCCTGCAACGGCACGCCGACATTGGCGGTCTTGGCGCGATCGGGCTGCAATTTTAGGATCGGCGCCAGCGCCAGCGATCCTTTGGACAGCAATTGCAGATAATAGGGCGTGGTCGCGTCATAGCTTGTGTCGAAACTGTAGAGCGCCGTGAAGGTGGACGTCGGCTCCCATTTGACCGCGACATGCAGGCCGCGCCGGTCATAGCTGTTGAAATCGGCCTCGCCCGACATGGGATTGTCCACCGTCCCGCCGCGGCGCTGCACCAGTCCGTCCAGTTTGACGCTGATATTGTGGAAACTGGGCAGATCGAGATGGACGACGCCTTCATAGCCGCCATAATTGCTGACGCCGGCGGTGGCGTTCATATGGAACGCGCCGCTCGGCTTGCGAGTGACGATGCTGACGGCGCCGCCTTCGGTATTGCGGCCGAACAACGTGCCTTGCGGTCCCTTCAGCACTTCGATCTGCTCGACGTCGAACAGCGCGGCGCCAAGGCCCTGGGCGCGGCCCATATAGACGCCGTCGACATAGACGCCCACGCCCTGGTCGCGCGCCGGTTGATTGGCGTCGCCCAGCGCGCCGACGCCGCGTATGCCCAGCGTCAACGCCGACTTGCGCGAAAAGAAGGGAGCGATGCGGAGCGAGGGGATCGACCCGTCGCCCAGATCCTCCAGCGACAGGATGTGGCGGTTGCGCAGATCGTCGGCGTTCATCACCGCAATGGCGATCGGCGTGTCCTGCAGATCGGTCTGCCGCTTTTCCGCCGTGACCACGATCGCGGCCAATCCTGCGTCCCCCATGGCGTCGGCCGCCGGGGCCGCCGCTATAGCGGATGTATCGGCCAAGGCCATGCCGGGAACCAGCGCTGCGGACAGCGCGCTTCCGGCCAATGCCGAGGCGTAAAATAGTTTTCCAACCGACTTTTTCATATGCTGTCCCCTCATAAGTCGGCGGCCAATTAGAACGGCTGTATGTCTTTCATGTTACATCTGTATCGGGTATTTTTTACCTCCTCTCCTGGTCGGGGTCTTGCTATGCTGCGCCAGGGAGATCCTGATGCACGACCGGTTGGCGCCCTCCATGGAGGCGCAATATTCCTCGAAAGATCGAATTATAGACGCAGTTCTGGGACTGTGGGAGGATGTGGGAGGGACCGGCCTTTCGGTGCGCACCATCGCCCGCGCGGCGGATGTGCCGGTGTCGTCGCTCTACCACCACTTCGGCTCTCTGGAACAGTTGTTCGTCATCGCGCAGGATCATGCCCGCCTGTCCGCCGCCGCCTGGCGCGATCGCCATTTGCACGGTTTGCAGGGCGCGCGGCTGGACGCGATGGCCTTCCCCCCGGTTTTTGCGGCGCTGGTCGACGATTGGGCCTGCGCGCAGCGACGGCTGGCCTTTGCCTGGCGTGAAGGACAGCAACTGGCGGTGCGCGATCCCGGTTTTCAGGAGGGCGCCATGCGCTGGACCCATATGTGGGTCGATATGTGGCGCGAAATCGGCGCGCATTTCGGACTGGAGGACAGCGGCGCCCTGACGGCGCGGCTGTTCGACAGCGAAAGCTTTCTCCATATGATCAACTGGCGCCGGATGGTGGACCGCGCCGGGCTGGACGAGTTCGCCCGCGGCTGGACGGCCTGGCTGTGCGGGCGGGCGATCCCCGATGCGCCGTTCCGCGATTTCGCGCGGGCGCAGGCGCAGCGCGAATTCCCCGCCTTGCCGGAACGGGACGAAACCGCCGGCCGGATCGCCGCGGCCGCGGCCGCGATCGTGTCGCGCAAAGGGGCCGGCAGCATGACCCATCGCGCCGTCGCAGCCGAAGCGGGTCTGACCCTGGGCGTCGTATCGCATAAATTCCGCACCAGCGCCGACCTGATGCGGGCGGCGTTCGATTCGCTCTATCTGGGCAATGTGCCTGCAACCGGATCGGCCGTCGCGCCAGTCGTCGACGATCATTGGTCACTGGGCGATCTTGTCCAGCTGCTCCAGCGCAGCGCCGCCAGCGCCGGGCCGGAGGAACTGACGATCGTCGTGGCGCGCGATCCGTCCTATCGCCATTTCGCCGCGCAACTCCGCTATCTGCGCGGCCGCACGTCGGGCCGCTATCTCCAGGCTTTTCTGGGGCCGGATCACCCGATCAGCGAACTGGAAGCGGCGCTCTTCTCAGGATTTCTGGCAGGCCAGATTCGGGCGCAACTCGCCGCGCCGGGATATCAATCCCCCGATCGCGTGCATCAGGAACTGGAACAGCTGCTGGCGCTGATCGCGCGCCGCGTCGTGTCACCATAACGTCATCAACGCGCACTAGCGGCAATGCCACCTCTTCAGGACGGCAGCTGCCATGGACCAATCCGATCGAATGGGCGCCGGACGCATCGCCCTTTTCTCGCTGCCGGTGGTGCTGTTCCAGGCCATCGAACTGGCCTGGCGCGCCTATCTGCCGCAACATCTGATCGCGACCGTGGGGCTTTCACTGGGCGTGACCGGGCTTTTGATGGTGGCCATGCGCGGCATGGACGCGATCGCCGACCCGATCATGGGGTGGATGAGCGACCATGTCGATACGCGCTATGGACGGCGAAAACCCTGGATCATGCTGGGTGTGCCGCTCGTCGCCATCGGCGCGCTCGGCCTGTTCCTGTCCGGTGCGGGTACGACCCTCATGACCATCATGCTGGCCAGCGTCCTGCTGCATCTTGGCTATTCGCTGATGGTTACGCCCCATGGCGGCTGGGGGCTGGAGATCGGACGGGACGCCGACGAGCGCACGCGGCTGATGAGCGCGAAAATCTGGTACGCCTCTGCTGGCGCCATCGCGCTGCTGCTGGTGATCGCCGGACTGGAGCGGGGGCTGGGCGTCGGCAAGGCGGGTGTCGCAGCGACGCTCGGCATGATGATTGCGCTGCTCGCGCCGCTGACGGTTTTTCCTGTCATCCGTTTCTTCAAGGAACGGCCGCAACCCTGCCCGCAACCCCAGCACGGCCATCAACCGATCACAGGGTCCGTCCGCGCCGTCTTCGCCAATCCGCTGCTGCGCAAGCCGTTGGCGCTCTATCTTTTGCTCGGCCTGGCCGATGCCGCCAGCGCCACCTGCTTCCTGTTTCTGAGCGACAATGTGCTGCAATTGCACGGTTGGGGCGCGACGCTGTTACTGATCCAGCCCGCGCTGGCGCTGGTCACGCTGCCACTATGGAGCAGGATGAGCCGACGGCATGGGCGCGAGCGGGTGCTCATCCTCGCTTATGGCTGGCAGCTGATCGTCACCCCGTTCGCGCTCCTGCTGCCTGTCGGCAATCTGCCGACCATGATCGGCTATATGATCGCCCGCAACCTGATCTGGGGCGTCGATTACGCCCTGTTGCGCGCCATGGTCGCCGATGCGGCGGATCGCGACATCGTGCAGGGCGCGAATCGGTCTGGCCTCTATTACGGCCTGTCCAGCATCGTCCTGAAACTGGCCATGGGATTGGGGGCGGGCGGCGCGATCTGGCTGATGTCGCTCGCCCGTTTCGACGCAAAGGAGACCCTGTTGTCGCAAGGTGCGGAACAGGCGGTCCGCCTCGCTTACGCCATGCCCGGTCTGCTGGGCGCGCTGGCGGCCCTCATCATCCTGACGCCACGTCCCACGCCCGGCCTGGGAGCCCGCGCCGCATCGACCTGAAGCGAAAGGCGCGCCGTCATGGGGATTGCGACGGGCGTGGTCGCGCCGCTCAACTGCCGTCGGACATCAGCGTGCCGCCGTCCACCACCAGATTGTGGCCGGTGACAAAGGCGCCGGCGGGCGCGGCGAGGAACAGCGCCGCGTCCGCGATCAGCGGCGCCGACAATGCGGTGCGGATGAAGCCGGGGAGACGGCGTTGACCCGGACTTGGCGCGGCCCTCATTCGACCGCCAGCTGATGGGCGAAAATTCATGCTCGGCGCCAACATCAAGGACGCCAGGGGCTGGAAGAACCAGACGATGAACAGCAGCGGCGGCATTTCCCGCCATCGCATCTCATCGGCCATCTATCATTATTGCGACATGCCGGGGCAGGCTGGGGAGGCGGAATATCAAGCCGACACCGATTATTTGGCCGATCATTGAGTGCCGCGCATGGGATTTCCGTTTCGGCGCCTTGCTCTGGTCGAACAACGCCCCGCCGATCGTTCGCGGCGACAATATATTCTGGGACATGGCCTTCGACGCGGACCGCGCCAGTTTCGAACCTTTTCGCAAGACCAGCCCTGGTCGGTTGCCGGTCAGCGGCAAGCTCGCCGAATCAGCGCGGCGGGCGGACATGCGCTGTGAGGCTGGCGCGCGCGGCCCGATCTTGCTGTCGCATTCTGCCAGCCGTCGGCTGTTCCGGTCGACGGCGGAATGGTCTAGGCATCCGCCATGCGCAACGACCCACCCTATCGCCGGATCGGCATCATCGGCACGGGCCGCGTCGCTCAGGCCATGGCCCTCGCCCTGCACGCCCAGGCGGCCGATCCGCTGCTGGTGTGGGGCCGCGACCCGGCCCGGCGCGACGCCATGGTCGCTAGGATCGGCCACGCCCAGGCAGCGCATGACCTGACGGCGATCGCCTCCACCTGCGACCTGATCCTGATCGCCGTGTCGGACGACGCCATCCCCGATCTGGTCGCCGCACTGGCGCAGCAACTGCCCGCAAGCGCCACGCCCTTCATCCTCCATCTCAGCGGCCGCAGCGGTGCGGCGGTCCTCGCCCCATTGGCGCAGCGCGGGGCCCTGACCGCGGCCGTGCATCCGGCCATGACCTTCACCGGCGATCCCTTGCAGGAGGTCGCCCGCATGGTCGGGGCCAGCTTCGTCGTCACCGCCGACACACAAGCGGCGATCGCGGCCGCGCAAGCGCTTGTCGCCCTGCTCGGTGGCGGCATGGAGCAGGTGGCGGAGGCGCAGCGCGCGCTCTATCACGCCGCCCTTTGCCACGCCGCCAATCATCTGGTGACATTGATCGCCGGCGCGCGCGATGCGTTGGCGGCCGCCGGCGTCGCCGAACCGGGCGCACTGCTGCGCCCACTCGTCCGCGCCGCGCTCGACAACAGCCTCGACCGGGGCATGGCGGCCCTGTCGGGACCGCTGCTGCGGGGCGATGGAGACACCATCGCCGACCATTTGGCGGCGCTCTCCACGACAAGCCCGCACCTGCTCCCCGCCTATCGCGCCATGGCGATCGCGACGCTCGACGCCCTGGAACGCTCCGGCCCACAACCGGCCGCGGGATTGCGGGAGGCGCTGGCGTCCATCGCATAACTATCCAGTTCCTTCATCCTCTCTTGTCGGACGCGCCGCTGCCAAGCTATGCCTGTCGCAGGCAGAAAAGGATGGATGCGTGGCCAAATCGCCGATGAATATGCAGGGCAAGGCGACCGGACGGGCTGGCGAAGCGGAAGAGACGCGGCTCAACATATTGGATGTCGCCACGCTGGAGTTCGCCGACAAGGGGCTGAGCGGCGCGCGCATCGACGAGATCGCCGATCGGACCGACGCATCCAAGCGGATGATCTATTATTATTTTGGCAGCAAGGAAGGCCTGTATCGCGCCGTGCTGGAACGCGCCTATACTGCGGTGCGAGAGATTGACGCGGACAATACGCGCAGCGACCTGGCGCCCGACGCCGCTCTGCGCGACGTGGTCGGCGCCACCTTCGATTATCATCACCAGCATCCCGAATTCGTCCGGCTGGTGATGAACGAGAATATCCTGCGTGGCGCGCATATCGGCGAAATTCCCGGCATCCGCGAACGCAATCGCAAAGTGGTGGAGCAACTGCGCGCCATCTTGGCGCGTGGCGTGGAAAGCGGCCATTTCCGCGAAGGCATCGACCCGCTGGAATTGCATATGACGATCAGCGCGCTCTGCTTCTACAATGTCTCGAACCGCTATACCGTCTCCTACGGTTTCGAACGCGACGTCACCGCGCCCAAAGTGCTGGCGCGCCGGCGCACCAATGTCATCGACATCGTCGAAAGCTGGTGCCGGGCCTGAACCTCGGCGTCTGATCTTCATCTAGCATCATCATGCTGAACATGGTTCGTGGCGCTGGCCTATGCCTCAGCATCCCTCGCGCCTGCATGTCCATTGGCCCGCGAGAAGAGACGGATGCTGAGCCGCAGCAGCGCCGTTGCGCAGTTCGGCGTCCTGTCTGATCAGCAGGCGATGTCCGGTCCTGGCGCTCCTTCGAAGAGAACAGCCTGGCTTCATCGTGCATTATCATCAGGCTTGCCTTCGCACCAGCCGATGATATTGATGTACGAAATAGTTAGCACAAGAATCGGAATGGAGAGGATCATGCAAAGGCGTATCGCGCTGTCATTGGGCTTGGCATCGGGTCTGGCGCTGCTGGCGGCGCACGGGCAGGTTCACGCACAGTCGCCATCTCCCGCTACCGCGCCCGAACCGGCGCTGGGCGATCCGATGCCCGACCGCATCCTGACCCTGGCCAATGGCGTCACCGTCAACGCGGACATCGCCTATTCCGTCATTCCCGGCTACCGCCCGATCATTCTGGATTTGTACCGCCCCGCGGCTCAGGCCGGCCCGCTGCCGCTCATCCTCTACATCCATGGCGGCGGCTGGGCGAACGGCCATACGCGCCAGTCCGGCGCGTTCAGCGATTTCCCCGCAGTCCTGGCCGACCTGTCGGCGCGCGGCTATGTCGTCGCCTCGCTCGAATATCGCCTGTCGAAGGAAGCGCCGTTCCCCGCCGCGATCGACGATGTCCGCACCGCCATTCGCTTTCTGCGCGCCAATGCCGCGCGCTTCGGGCTGGACGGGGGCAAGGTGGCCGTCTGGGGCGGATCGGCCGGCGGCCAGCTCGCGGCGCTTGCTGCGCTCCAGTGCGGCGGCGCGCCGACCGGCGAGGACAAGAGCAACCCCGGCCAGAGCGACTGCATGCAAGCCGGGGCGGGCTGGTACGGCGTCTATGATTTCGCCACTATGCCGCAGGCGATCGCCGGCGCGGAAAACGCCTATCTCGACTGCGTGAAGCCCGATTGCCCGGCCGATCGCGTCAGGGCCGCCAGTCCCGCGGCCCATGTCGACGCCAAAGACCCGCCGATGCTGCTGATCCACGGCACCGACGACAAGGTCGTGCCCGCCGCCCAGTCGCAGCAGCTCGCCGCGACGCTCAAGGCGGCCCATGTCCCCGTCACGCTGGAGATCATCCCCGGCGTCGGCCATAGCTGGATCGGCGCGGATGCGGCGGCGACCCGCGCCGCCTCGCTGCGCGCGCTCGACCTCACCTTCCGCTTCTTCGACACGCAACTGAAGGGCAGGAAATAATGCGCCGCTTGCTGCTGGCCCTGGGGCTCCTGCTTTCCGCGCCCGCTTCGGCCCAGATCGTCGATCGGCCCGCCGGCGATCCCGTCCGCACGACCGACGGTCTGGTCGCGGGCAAGACGTTGGCGTCGGGCGTGCGCGCCTGGCTTGGCGTGCCGTTCGCCGCGCCGCCGGTGCGCGACCTGCGCTGGCGTGCGCCGCAACCCCATGCCCGCTGGAGCGGCGTCTGGAACGCCGATCGCTTCGCGCCGGAATGCATCCAGCCGCTGCGCGCCCGCAACATCAACCATTATTTCGGGGAGGAAGCGACCAGCGAGGATTGCCTCTATCTCAACATCTGGGCGCCGCCCGGTCCCGCGCCCGCTGGCGGCTATCCGGTCGTCGCCTGGATCTATGGCGGCGGCTTCAACATCGGTTCGGCCTCCATGGCCAATTATGCGGGCGATGCGCTCGCCGCCGAGGGCGTGGTCTATGTCGCCATTGCCTATCGCGTCGGGCCATTGGGCTTTCTCGCACACCCGGAACTCAGCGCCGAAAATGGCGGCAAGTCGGGCAATTACGGCCTGAAGGATCAGGTCGCCGCGCTCCAGTGGATCAAGGCCAATATCGCCGGTTTCGGCGGCGATCCGGGCAATGTGACGATCGCGGGCCAGTCCGCCGGATCGATGTCGGTCTCGTTGTTGCAGGCCAGCCCGGCGACCAAAGGCCTGTTCCAGCGCGCCGTCGGCATGAGTGGCGGCGCATTTGGTGGCATCGGCACGCCCGTCCCGCTCAAGGACGCCGAAGCCGAAGGCCTGGCGCTGCAACAGGCGCTGGGCGCGCAGTCGATCGAACAGATGCGCGACCTGCCCGCCGACCAGTTGATCGCCCGCGCCGCGCCGGTGCGCCGCCGTCCGATCGTGATCGACGGCGATGTGGTGGCGGAAACCCCCGCCAGCGCCTTCGCCGCCGGGCGTCAGAATGACGTGCCGCTGCTGCTTGGCTTCACCCGCGACGAAAGCTTCCGCTCGCTGGGGCCGGTCGCCACCGTAGCGGACCATGAATCCGCCGTCCGCCGCGCCTTCCCCGCCAACGCCGCGACGATCCTGCAACGCTATCCCGCGCGCACGCCGGACGAAGCGCGAAGGCAGGCCCGCGACATCGAACGCGACTCCACCCTCAACGCGCAAATGGCGCAATGGGCGCTGGCGCAGTCGGCCACCGGCAAGGCCCCGGTCCACGCCTATGTCTTCACGCGCGTCCAGCCCTATCGCCCCGGCGTCACCTTCGCCGACCATGATCCTGCGACCGTGGGCGCCTATCATTCGGCCGACATCCCCTATTGGCTGGGCACGCTGGACAGCCTCAACCGCTTCCGCATCACCCGCGACTGGACCGCGGTGGACCAGAGCCTGTCCACCGAGATGATGGATCGCCTGATCACCTTCGCCCGCACGGGCGACCCCGGCCCCAACTGGCCCGCCTTCACGCGCGCCAGGCCCAAGGCGCTGGAACTGGGCGACACGCGCGCCGTCATCCCCTGGCCGCATTTTGCCGACTGGCCGTTGTTCGGCGACGCCCCGCCGCCGGCCGATCGTCCGCGGATCAGGGACTGATGGCGATGATCGACCGACGGCATGTGCTCACCGGCCTAGGCGGGGTGATCGCCGCATCCGCTCTGCCGGCGAGGGCATGGGCGGCGACCGACGCGCCGGGCCTGGATTTCGTCTATGAAGCCATCGTCACGCTGGAACCCACGCAGGAGTTCGGCCCGACTCCGCTCGGCACCCGCAGGCGCATCCCCATCACCGGCGGCACTTTCGCCGGTCCGCGCATCCGCGGCGCTGTGCTGGCGGGCGGCGCGGACTGGCAATTGCAGCGCGCCGACAACTGGACGGTCATAGAAGCCGATTACATGATGCGCACGGATGACGGCACGCCGATCCATGTTCGCAATGTCGGCCTGACCAACAGCCGCGTTTCCGGCGCCCCCAGCCGTTATCTGCGCACCGTCCCCAGTTTCGAAGCGCCCACCGGCCCGCACGACTGGCTCAATCAGGCGATCTTCATCGGCACGCTCGGCCCGCCGCCCGAAGACGCGCCCAAGCCGTCGGTGCGCATCCGCGTCTATCGCGTCACATGAGGCGGGGTTCGATGCTCGCCGGCGCGGCGCTGCTGGCGCTGGCGGGCTGCGCGACGACATCGCCCGCGCCATCATCCGCCACCGCCTGCGCCCCAACCGCGCAGTTCGCCTTCGTCTGCGGCGCAAACAAGCCCGAAGACCTTGCCCATATCCCGGCAACCCCCTGGGTGATCGCCAGCGGCTTTGCGACCGGATCGGGGCTGAAACTGATCGACAGCCGCACCCGCCGCGCCAGCCTCTGGTTCACCGCCTCTGCCGATCAGGTCACGCCCGACCCCCGCTATCCCGATTGCGCCACGCCGCCCGATCCGGCGCTGTTCACCGCCCGCGGCCTCAGTCTGCGCATGACTGAAGCGGGGCAGGGGCGGCTGCTGGTCGTCAATCATGGCGGCCGCGAAGCGATCGAGCTTTTCGCAATCGACGCGCGCGGGCTGGCTGCGCCGACCCTGCGCTGGCAGGGTTGCCTCGCCATGCCGCCGGGCCATGTCGCCAATGCCGTCGCCTCCTATGCCGACGGCACGGTCATCGCCACGGTGCTGACGCGCCCCGGCGCCAGTATCACCGATTTCGTGCTCGGCCGCATCACCGGCGGCGTCTACGAACGCGGCCCGCAGGACAGCGCCTTCCGCCTGCTGCCCGGCACGCAGTTGCCCGGCAATAACGGGCTGGAAACGGCGCGTGACGATAGCGGCTTCTACGTCATCGCCTTCGGCCTGCGCGATGTGGTCGCCTATGCGCGCCACGATACGCGCCAGCCGCTCTGGCGCGCGCAGGCGCCCGAATTCATGCCCGACAATATCCATTGGGACGGCGACCGGCTGCTGCTCGCCGGCATGGTGCGCGACGAACCGGCCTGCGGCGGCCTGCGTAAAATCGTCAATGGCGTCGCCGATGGCATGTTGTGCCATCGCGGCTATGCCGTGGCGCAGCTCGACCCGGAAACCCGCCGCTTTTCTCTGGTCGCCTATGGTCCGCCCGACCCGGTCTTCAACGGCGTATCGGCGGCGGTGATCGTGGATGACGATCTGTGGCTCGGCTCCTATCAGGCGGACCGGATCGGGGTCCGGCCGCTACCCCACATGCTACCGTAAATTTGTATGAACTAGTTCGTACATTTTTCTTGCCGAAATAGACGATCTGGCATAGAAGCGAATCTGCAAGATCGGGAAACATATCTCGACTGATGGGAGGATCGGCCATTGACGGCCCAGTGCAGCATCTATCGTCCGAACGCCCCCCGCCCAGACCTTTCGGGCATGGGTCGCCCTGCGACGCGCACGCCCCGTTTGCGGCGGACCGCGGCATGAACGCGCCCATCGCGCCGTCCGGGCTGCTCCGTCCCACCCGCGCGCGCATCGGCGTGCTGGCGCTCATCAGCGTCGCCACCCTGCTCAATTATATGGACCGCGCCGTCATGGGCGTTGCCGCCCCCTCGCTGACCGCGGAACTGCATATTTCGCCGGAAATGATGGGCTTCATTTTCTCGGCCTTCTCTTGGACCTATGCCGCGTCGCAAATCCCCGGCGGGCTGCTGCTCGATCGCCTGGGCACGCGCATCACCTATGCCGGATCGCTGATCCTCTGGTCCTTCTTCACTTTGCTCCACGGCCTGGCCGGTAATGTGGCGATGTTGTTCGGCTTCCGTCTTGCGCTGGGCATGGCGGAGGCGCCTTGCTACCCGTGCAACAGCCGCATTCTCAGCAGTTGGTTCCCGCAGGATGAACGGGCGCGGGCCAATTCCGTCTATGCCGTGGGGCAATATGCAGGGCTCGCCTTTTTCAGCCCCGTCCTCTTCTGGGTGGTGGGCAGCTTGGGCTGGCGCGCGCTCTTCGTCATCGCCGGCGTGCTCGGCATGGCCTTTGGCCTGCTCATGTATGCCCGTTATCGCGATCCGGGCGAGAGCCGCCGCGTCAACGCCGCCGAACTGGCCTATATCGAGGCGGGCGGGGGCGTCGCCATCGCCGGCAAGGATGAAAAAATCCCCTTCTCCTGGGCCAATGTGCGCAAGCTGATGAGCAAGCGCCAGATATTGGGCGCCTCGATCGGCCAGTTTTGCGGCAACTCCACTCTGGTCTTTTTCCTGACCTGGTTCCCGACCTATCTGGCGACCGAGCGCGGCATGGACTGGCTCAAATCCGGCACCTTCGCCGTCCTGCCCTATATCGCCGCCTCGGCCGGCGTCCTGCTGGGCGGGCAGGTGTCCGACATGCTGATCCGCCGCACCGGCTCCGCCAATATCGGGCGCAAGCTGCCGATCGTCGCGGGTCTGCTGCTGGCCTCCACCATCGTCGCGGCCAATTTCGTTCAGAGCAACACGCTGGTCATCGCCATCATGTCGATCGCCTTTTTCGGGCAGGGCATGGTCAATCTGGGCTGGACCCTGATTTCCGACGTCGCCCCGCGTCAATATATCGGCCTGACCGGCGGCGTCTTCAATCTCTGCGCCAATCTGGCCGGCATCATCACGCCGATCGTGGTCGGGCTGATCGTGGGGCAGACCGGCTCCTTCTACTTCGCGCTCGCCTTCATCGGCATACTCGCGCTGGTCGGGGCCGCCGCTTATGTCTTCATCGTGGGGGATGTGCGCCGGGTGGATATGGACTGAGCGCCAGACAGCCATAACAGATGACCGCCAAGCATATAACCCAAAAGGCCAGTAGAGCCTCGGATCGCCATCGTTGATGTACGAACTAGTTAGTAATAAAAAGGGAGGATAGTATGACATCAGGTTTCCATAAGCAGCTTCGCCTCGGCGGATCGCTGGCCGCCATGGCGCTGTGCGCCTGCGTGTCGCCGCTCTGGGCGCAGGATCAGGCCGCACCGGCCGAGCAGGCGAGTGACGCCGCAGCCGAGCCGGCCACCGCCGACATCGTCGTCACCGGATCGCTGATCGCCCGCCCGAATAATGTCGCGGTCAGCCCGATCGTCACCGTCTCGGATGAACTGGTGCAGCAAAGCGGCCAGATCACGCTCGAAGATTCGCTCAACCAGCTCCCCGGCTTCACCCCATCGGGCAATGCCGGCACCGGCGGCCAGGGATCGGGCGGCCGCGCTACGCTCAACCTGCGCGCACTCGGTTCCAACCGTAACCTCATCCTGCTCGACGGCCGCCGCCTGCCGCTGTCGGACATCAACGGCAATGTCGACATCAACATCCTGCCGGAATCGATCATCGGGTCGGTGGACGTCATCACCGGCGGCGCGTCGGCCATCTATGGCTCTGACGCTATGTCCGGCGTCGTCAATTTCAAGACCGACAAATATTTTGACGGCATCCGCGGCGATATCCAGAACGGCAACAGCTTCCGCGGCGACTATGGCAAATTCAACGCCTCGCTCGCGCTGGGCACCAAATTCGCCGACGATCGTGGCCGCCTGATGCTGGCCTTGAGCTATGGCCAGCGCGATCCGCTCTCCGGTTCGCAGCGCAGCTTCTTCAACGACAAGGTGCCATCGTCCTTCATTGGCACCGGCACCTTCGTCCCCAATGCGCTGAACCTGCCGAATGCGGCCGTGCTCAACGGCCTGTTCGCCGGCTATGGCGCGGCCACGCCGATCAACCCGACGCTCAATCTCGGCTTCAACAATGACGGCTCGCTGTTCGTCCAGACCGGCGCGGTCAATTATAAGGGGCCGACGACCGGCGCCTATGCCGTGGTCGGCGGCAATGTCCGTATGCCCGTCGGGCCGCAGTTGCAGATCCTCAACGCCTTCGAACGCAAGTCCGCCTTCGCCAAGGGGGAGTTCGACCTCACGGAATCGCTGACTGCCTATGGCCAGTTCCTCTATGTCGACTCCACCGTCACCACCGAAAGCGGCGGCAGCCTGACGCAGTTCGCGCCCTTCACCACCATTCCGGTCACCAATCCCTTCATCCCGACCGACCTGTCCACCCTGCTGGCGTCGCGCCCCAATCCGGCCGCACCCTTCCGCTGGAGCGCCCGCTATGTCGGCATCGGCGACAAGGGCTGGGACGAAAATTACCGGGTTCAGCAATATCTGGGCGGGCTGAAGGGCACGCTGGCCGGGTCGTGGAAGTTCGACGCTTTCGCCTCCTATGACGAGACTGTCCACAACCAGTCGATGTTCAACGCGGTGCTGAAATCACGGGTGCAGACGTTGCTCAACGCTGCCGATGGCGGCGCTTCGCTGTGCGCGGGCGGCTTCAACCCCTTCGGCATCACCAATGCGACCAGCCTGTCGCGCGAATGCCAGCAATATATGACCGCCACGATCAACAGCCGCGAACGGCTGACCCAGACCCAGGTCCAGGGTCAGGTCAACGGCCCGCTGTTCGACCTGCCGGCCGGCCCGGTCCAGTTGGCGCTGCTCGGCGGCTATCGCAAGAACACCTATAAATATGATCCCAGTTCCGATCTGGTGACCAACAATGTTGAGGGCGTCGTCGGCTCCAATCCGGCGCGCGGCGAAATCAGCGTCAAGGAATTTGCGGCGCAGATCGACATACCCTTGCTGTCCGAAACGCCCTTCTTCCACGAACTGGGCGTCGGCGCGGCCTTCCGCTATTCGGACTATAAGCCCAGCGGCAGCGTCAAAAGCTATGAATTCGACGCTCGCTGGCAGCCGGTTCAGTCGCTGCTGATCCGCGGCAGCTACCAACGTGCCGTCCGCGCGCCCAATATCGGCGAACTCTTCTCGCCCGTCACCGGCTCGCAACTCGCCATCGGCACCCCGCCGCTCGCGGTCGGCGATCCCTGCGACGTCCGCTCGGCGGCGCGCACCGGCGCCAATGGCGCGCAGGTCCGCGATCTCTGCCTGGCGCAGGGCATCCCCGCCGCGGCGATCGACGCCTATCAATTCGCCACCACCGCGACCGGCGGCAATATCCAGGGCAACAGCGCCCTGACCCCGGAAAAGGCGAACACCTTCAACGTCGGCTTCGTCTATAATCCCAAATTCTCGTCGCCCTGGCTGTCGGGCTTCTCCTTCTCGGTCGACTATTACAACATCAAGATCCGCAACGTCATCTCCACCATCAATGGTCTGACGGTTCTCGCCAAATGCTATAATCTCGACGGATCGAACAGCAGCTATTCGGACAGCAACGAATTCTGCCAACTGGTTCAGCGTGACCCGACCGGCCAGCTCGTCGCCATCGCCCAGCCCTATCTCAACCTGGGTGCGCTCGACACCGACGGCGTCGATATGCAGGTCAACTGGTCGCTGCGTCTGTCGGAAGCCGGCATCGGCGACGGATCGGGCAAGATCTACGCCTCGTCCGCCATCGGCTGGCTGAACCATTATAAGGTCCAGACCCTGCCGGGTTCGGCGTCGCAGGATTTCGTCGGCACCAGCACGCCGGGCCGTCCGCTGCCCAAATGGAAGGCGCTGACGAAGCTCGGCTACAGCTCCGACATGTTCGGCTTCGGCGTCCGCTGGCGCTATCAGGGCAAGTTGCGCGACATCAGCGCGATCACCTCGCCCGCGTCGGAACAGGTGGGGGTAAAGCCCTATAATCTGTTCGATATCTTCTCGACCGTCGATATCAACGATAATTTCCAGCTGCGCGGCGGCGTGACCAACCTGTTCGACAAGGCCATCCCCTTCGTCGCCAGTTCGCAGAACGGCACCGATGCGGGCACCTACGACATGGTCGGCCGGTCCTTCTACGTCGGCGCGAAGTTCAAATTCTGATCTCTCCCCCTGTCGTTCCCGCTTGCGCTCGTTTCGGCGCGGCGGGAACGGCTCCTTCTAATCGGATCGCCACTCTTGACCCAATCCCGCTCCGTTCCGCGCTATCTCACCGGCCTGATCGGCCGGGACATCCAGGCGTCGCTGACGCCGCGCCTGCAGGAAAGCGAAGCGGATGCGCAGGGCATCCGCCTCATCTACCGCCTGTTCGATTTCGCGGCCGACGGCATGGACGGGTCGGACCTGCCGCGCCTGCTGGACGCGCTGCACCTCGCCGGCTTCGCGGGCGTCAACGTCACCCATCCCTATAAGCAGGCGGTCATCGCCCATCTCGACGAGCTATCGCCCCAGGCGGCGCAGATCGGTTCCGTCAACACCGTCGTCTTCCGCGATGGCCGCCGCATCGGCTACAACACCGACGTCACGGGCTTCGCGCAAAATCTCCGCTCCGGCCTGCCGCAGGGCGCCGCCATGACCCGCGTCGTCCAGATGGGCGCCGGCGGGGCAGGGGCGGCGACTGCCCATGCGCTGATGGACCTGGGCGTGGCGCAACTCACCCTGTTCGATTCCGACGCCACCCGCGCCACCGCGCTCTGCGATGCGCTCTGCGCCGTGCATGGCGCCGGCCGCGCGATAGTGGGCGACGATCTCGCCGCATCGGTCGCCCAGGCCGACGGCATCGTCAACGCCACGCCCATGGGCATGGCCGTGCATCCCGGCTCGGCGATCCCGCGCGCCCTGCTCGAACCCCGGCTGTGGGTCACCGACATCGTCTATTTCCCGCTCGAAACCCAATTGCTGCGCGAAGCCCGCGCGGCGGGCTGCACCACCCTCGACGGCAGCGGCATGACCATCTTCCAGGCCGTCGGCGCCTTCCACCATTTCACTGGCCGCACCGCCGATCCTGTTCGCATGGGCGCCAATTTCCGCGCCGCGCTACAGGGCTGACGCAAATGGAGAAACGCACGTCATGAGCCTGCAATTCGGCATCGCCACCGTCTCCCTCAGCGGCACGCTGGAGGAAAAGCTGCGCGCCGCATCCGCCGCGGGCTTTGACGGCGTCGAAATCTTCGAAAACGACCTGATCGCCTCGCCACTACGCCCGCGCGACGTCCGCGCGATGCTCGATGATCTCGGCCTCATTTGTATGCTGTACCAGCCCTTCCGCGATTTCGAAGGGATGCCCGGCGCCATGCGCCAGCGCGCCTTCGATCGCGCAAAGGCCAAGTTCGACCTGATGGGCGAATTGGGCACGCGCCACATCCTCCTCTGCTCCAATTGCTCGCCCCACGCATTGGGCGAGCGCAACCGCATCGTCGCCGACTTCCAGCAACTGGGCGATCTGGCCGCCAGTCACGACATCATCGTGGGCTATGAAGCACTCGCCTGGGGCCGCCATGTCTTCGACCATCGCGACGCCTGGGCGATCGTGGAGGCGGTCGATCACCCCCATGTCGGCATCATCCTCGACAGTTTCCATTCCTTGTCGCGCGGCATCCCCAGCGACAGCATCCGCGCCATCCCCGGCGACAAGATCGCCTTCGTCCAACTCGCCGACGCGCCTAAACTGGACATGGACCTGCTCTATTGGAGCCGCCATTTCCGCAACTTCCCCGGCCAAGGGGGCTTGCCGGTCGAAGCCTATGTCGCCGAAATATTGGCGACCGGCTATACTGGTCCCTTGTCGCTCGAAATCTTCAACGACCGTTTCCGCGGCTGGTCCGCAGACCTGATCGCCGCCGACGGCCTGCGATCGCTATGCCATGTCGAAGATGCCGCGCTGCGCCTGCTTGATCGCCCCACCGCTGCGCCGCCGCCGCCACCCCATGTCCGCCCCGAATTTGTCGAGTTCGCCGTCAGCGACGCGGACGTCCCGGCGCTCGAAGCGATGTTCGGCTCGCTAGGCTTCATCCGCACCGGCATCCACCCGGCCAAGGCGGTCAGCCGCTGGCAGGCCGGTTCGGTCAACCTCGTCATCAATGCCGAACCTCATGGCTTCGGCCATGATTTCCGCCTGGCCCATGGTCCCTCCATTTGCGCCGTCGGCCTCGTCGTGCCGGATCGCGACGCCGTCGCCGCGCGCGCCGCGCATCTGGGCATCCGCACGGTGGACGATAGCGACGCGCCGGGCAATCTCGCCTTCCCGGCGCTGCGCGGCATCGGCGGCAGCCTCGTCTATCTGATCGGGGAAGGGGAGGCCGCCGCCATGTGGGACGGCGAATTTACGCCCACCGGCGCGCCCTATGACGCATCCCCGCTCGCCATCGATCATCTCGCCGCGGTAGTGCGGATCGAGGAATATCTGTCCTGGCAACTCTACTGGCGCTCGCTCTTCGGCTTGCAACAAAGTTTCCAGGCCGATGTCATCGACCCGTCCGGGCTGGTATTGAGCCAGCCGCTCCAGTCGCCGGACGGCGCGCTGCGTGTGACGCTCAATGCCTCCGAGGCGCTCGGAACATTATCTTCACGCTTCGTCGAACATAATCTGGGCGGTGGCTATCAGCATATCGCCCTGTCCACGCCAGACCTGCTGGCGACCGCCGGTCACATGGCCGGCAAAGACGCCGACATCCTGCCGATACCGCCCAATTATCATGAGGACATCGCCGCCCGTTTTGGTCTCGACGACCAGCGCATTGCGGCCCTGGCGCAAGCGAACATTCTTTACGATGCCGACGGCGTTGGCGAATATTTGCAACTCTACAGCCGCGCCTTCCGCAAGCGCTTTTTCTTCGAATTTGTCGAGCGCGACCATTATCAGGGCTATGGCGCACCCAACGCCAGCATCCGACTCGCCTCGCAGGAACGGTATAAGAACGCCGCCAACGACCCGGAATAATCGCCTGCTATCGTCGGCCTGATACTGATCGCACGCGCCGCCTATCAGGACGGCGCGTTGCGCATTATTCAGGACGCTGCGTCAGCCGTCGCTGTCCTGGCCGCCTTGATGCCCAGCTTCTTGCGCGGGCTTTTCGCCTTCACGGGCGCCACGGGCGTTTCTACGGCGGGAGCCGGCTCCGCTACCGCCTTGGGCTTGCGACCGGGCTTCTGGCGCGCGGGCTTGGGCGCCGCCTTGCTCTTGGCCGCCGCCACGACGCTCGGCTGCTTGCGGCTCGCCTTGGGCTTGGGCGCTGCTGCCTCGACCTTCGGCGCTGGCGCAACCGGCGGCGCTTCCGCAGCGGCGGCCGAAGCCGCGCGCGCCTGCGTGCCACGCTGGCCCAGCCCCAGCTTCTGCGCGACGGCGCGGCGCTGTTCGGAATAGGCCTGCGCCACCATCGGATAGGTCGCGGGCAAGCCATAGCGTTCGCGATACTCAGCCGGGGTCAGGCCATGCGTGGCCAGATGCCGCTTCAGCGTCTTGTACGGACGCCCGTCGATCAGGCTCAAAATATGCTCGCGCGAAGCAATGCTTTTGCGCACGCTCACCGCCGGCACATGCTCGACCGTCTCCACTGGTTCAGGCGCAGTCTCCGCGATCAACGCGGCCCGCGTCGACTGGATCAGCGCCGCCAGATCCTCGCTGGCGACTATATTATTGGCGACATAAGCGCTCAACAACTGGACGGTCAGGCTCGTATAATCGGGCTGTTCGGTGTCGGCCATGGAAACATCCTATCCAGATAAGGTCGGGTCGCAGGCTTGACGGTCGGCTGGCCCGATGGACCTTGTGCCCTCGTCCGGCGCTTTTGTCAAAAATGCAGGGGCTGGCATAGTGTATCGGGCATCAAGTCACGGATGAAGACTGATCCACATCATCCTTGGCACAGTCCCCAACCCGACTTTGTCGATCCGATCAGACTTGGTTGCCGACATAATCGATCATCAGGCCGCGCTCGGCGATCCACCCAGCGCCTTGACCAATGCGATACTCGCCCGCATCCGCTCGATCTCTGCGCTCAGCAACGCGCTCTGCGCATCCAGCGCGTCGGTCTGGGCGGTGACCACCTCCAGATAGTCGGATGCGCCATCGCGATAGCGGGTGAAGGCCAGGTCGCTGGTGCGCTGCGCCGCCTGCGCCGCATCGCGCTGGTCGACCAGTTGCACCGACAGATGGCGCAGCGCGGCGATGCCGTCCTCTACTTGCCGGAACGCGCCCAGCACCGTGTCGCGATACAGCGCCGCCTGCTCTTCATATTCCGCGCGCGACAATCTGACCTGCGCCCGCCGCTTGCCGCCGTCGAACAATGTCAGCGCCGCGGCCAGCGGTCCTAGGCCCCACACGCTGTTGGACGCATTCAGCAACGACCCGTGCGTGGCCTGCCAACCACCGCTCAGCCCCAGCGTGACCGAAGGGAAGAACGCCGCCCGCGCCACACCGATCCGGGCATTATTGGCGAACATCCGCCGCTCGGCCGCCGCGACATCGGGCCGCCGCTGCAACAGGGTGGACGGCGCGCCGGTCGGAATGGCGGGCGCGCTCAGCGTCTGCACCCGCGTAGGAATCGAAAAGTCGGAAGCGACCGCCCCGGTCAGCGCCGCCAGTTCATGCTCGGTCGCGGCGCGATCATTCGCCACCGCCGAAATCCGCGCCTTGGCGTTGCTCAACGTCGTGCGCGCGCGATTGACGTCGATGCCCGACGCGATCCCGCCCTCATGCCGCGTATCGGTCAATTGATAGGCGCGCTCGAAAGCCGCCACCGATCGGTGGAGCAGGTCCGCCTGCGCATCCAGACCGCGCAGCCGCGCATAGGCGTCCGCCACCGCCGCCTGCAAACTCAGCCGCGCCGCCGCCAGGTCGGCCTCGCTCGCCTGCGCGTCCGCGCGCGCGGCCTTCACGCTGTTGCGGATGCGGCCCCACAGGTCCAGCTCATAGTCGATCGCCGCGCCGACCGAAAAATCATTATAAGTCCGCGCATCGCCATTGCCCTGGAATCGGTTGCCCGACACGCGCTGGCGCGCGGCATCGCCGCCCACGCTGACGGTCGGGATCAGGTCCGACCCCTCGACCCGCGCCACCGCGCGCGCCTGGTCGTACCGCGCCAGCGCCGCCGCCAGCGTCGGGCTGGCCGCCTCCGCCCGCACCTCCAGGTCGTTCAGCACCGGGTCGCCGAACGCTTCCCACCACGCCCCGCGCGGAGCCGTGTCCATCGGCGTGGCCTGGGTCCACCCCGCCATCTCCTTATAGGCTTGCGGCGCGGCGATCTGCGGCGGCTGATAGGCCGGCGCCATCGAACAGCCGCCCAGCAGCGCCAGCCCCACACTGGCCCCCGCGCGCCATATGGCCCTAACTGGCATGGGCCGCACCCTTGCCGCCGCTCTGCACGCTCACCTTGTCGCCCGACTGGATCGAATCCGGCGGGGAATCGATCACCCGCTCGCCGGGCCTGATCCCGCTCGCCACCAGCACCGTCGCGCCTTCGTCGCGGGCGATGCTGATCGGCCGCACGGTCACGCGGCTGTCGCGGCCGACCACGGCGACGGTCGGACCGTCATTGCCGTAGAGGATCGCACTACCTGGCAAACTCAATCCATTGCCGCTCCCTTGCCCGACATCGAAGCGGACCTGGGCGAACGCGCCCGGCTTCAACGCCCGGTCGGGATTGGCCGCCTGCAATTCGACCAGCACCGCGCCCGACTGCGCATCGACTGCGCCGGCGCTGCGCGTCATCGTCGCGGTAAAGCTGCGGCCGGGAAATTCGGGCAGGGTCAATATGGCCGGCATCCCGACCTTCACCTGCGACGAATAGCCCTGCGGCACGCGCACATAGATGCGCATCCGGTGGATGTCGGACACGGTGAACAAAGGCTGCGACGCGGCATTGCCCGCCACCACCAGCGCGCCGATCTGCGCCGACCGGCTCGTCACCACCCCGTCGAAGGGCGCGGCGAGGCGGGTGAAGCCCTGCAGCGCGCGCAGCCGCTTCACATTGGCCAGCGCCGCATTGGTCACCGCCGATCGCGCGGCCAGATCGCCATTTTTCTCGTCCGATTCCTGCTTCGACACCGCATCCTTGGCCAGCATCACGGCCCAGCGCTTGGCGGTCGTGTCGGCCAGGCGCTGCTGCGCCAGCGCCGTCTGGTAATCGGCCTGCGCGGCGGCGAGTTGCTGATCGATCTCCGGCGCATCGAGCACCGCGAGCGACTGGCCCGCCCGCACATTGTCGCCGATATCGGCCAGCCAGCGGCTGACATAGCCATTGGTCCGCGCATAGATGGCGGCGCTGTTATAGGCCTGGACATTGCCCGGCAGCACCAGCGCCCCGCCCTTGGCGTCGCTTTGCGGCGACACGATCGCGACCGACGGGATCGCCGCCTTTTGCGCCGTATCGCGCAAATCATTGGTCGCGCCAATCCGGGTCGTCGCGCCGATCGCCACGACCGCCAGGGCGATCACACCCGCGCCGATGCCTACGCGCTTCAGCATCCGGCTGTCGGGACCGCTCGCGGTCATATCTTGCGAAGGCTGACTGTCATGCATGGCTGGGCTGATATTCCATCTGGGGATCGGTGGCCTTGTGGCGGCGGTGGACGAAGGCGAAGATGACGGGCACGAAGAAGAGGGTGGCGATGGTGGCGCAGACCAGCCCGCCGATCACGGCGCGGCCCAGCGGTGCATTCTGCTCGCCGCCTTCGCCCAGGCCCAGCGCCATCGGCCCCATGCCGATGATCATGGCCAGCGCGGTCATCAACACCGGGCGGAA
Organism: Sphingobium sp. AntQ-1; assembly: GCF_028538045.1. Taxonomy (NCBI): domain Bacteria; kingdom Pseudomonadati; phylum Pseudomonadota; class Alphaproteobacteria; order Sphingomonadales; family Sphingobiaceae; genus Sphingobium; species Sphingobium sp. AntQ-1. Next base: position 37,156 of record NZ_CP117159.1, on the reverse strand, counting down.
TCGCACCAGCCCCGCCTCCATCGCCGCCTTGGTCGCGTCGCCCAGTTCGGCCAGCTTCTCCCGCGCGAAACTCACGACCAGGATCGAATTGGCGGTGGCGACACCCATGCACATGATCGCGCCGGTCAGCGCCGGGACCGACAGGGTGGTGCCGGTCACGAATAGCATCCACACGATTCCGGCCAATGCGGCGGGCAGGGCGGTGATGATGACGAAGGGATCGACCCAGCTCTGGAAATTGACGACGATCAGCAGGTAGATCAGCACGATCGCCCTCGCCAGGCCCCAACCCAGCCCCGAAAAGGCGGTGTTCATCGTCGCATATTGGCCGCGCATGGTGACGGTCGCGCCCTTGGGCACTTCGTTCTCCAGCGACTTGATCGCGGCGTTGATGTCGCCCGCCACCGCGCCCAGGTCGCGACCCTGCACCGTCGCATAAATGTCCAGCACCGGCGCGATATTATAGTGCGACACCACCGGCACGGTGCTCGACCGCGCGATCGTGGCGAGGCCACCCAGAGGCTGCACCGCGCCATTGCTCCCCGCGGCGGCCGACACGGGCACATTGGACAGGTCGCTGATCGATCCCACCAGATATTCGGGCGTCTGCGCGACGACGGGATAGGACACCCCGCTTTTGGGATCGACGAAGAAGACGGGCGCGGTCTGCGCCGTGCCTGCCAGCGAACTGGCCAGGCTGGTCGTCACGTCCCGCTCGGTCAGCCCATATTGGCTCGCGCGCGACCGGTCCACATCGACGTTCAACTGCGGCGACCGGCCCGGCTGCTGGATGCGCGCATCGGCCAGGCCGGGGATGGTCGCGATCTTGGCCAACAGCTTCCGCGCATAGGCGCGGTTGGCCGCCGCATTCTTGCCCGCGATCTGGATATCGATCGGCGCAGGCGCGCCGAAATTCAGGATCTGGCTGGTGATGTCGGCGGGCAGGAAGGAAAAGCTGGTGCCGGGGAAACGGCGCGGCAATTGCTCGCGCAGCAGGCCGACGATCGCGTCGGTCGGGCGATGGCCGTGCTTGAGCGCGATCATCATGTCGCCATCCTGCGGGCCGATCGTGCCGCTATTATTATAGACGGTGTTGATGGAGCTGACCGGCAGGCCGATATTGTCGGTGATGGCGTCCAGTTCGCGCGCGGGCACCATCTCCTTCACCGCGGCGGCGATCCGCTCGAACCGCGCGGCCGTATCCTCGATCCGGCTGCCCACCGGCACGCGGACATGCATGGCGATCTGGCCCGAATCCACCGCCGGGAAGAAATTGCTGCCCAGCATGGGAAGCAACCCGAAGGACAGGAGGACCAGCCCCATGAACCCCAGCAGGAAGGGCTTGCGCGCATTCAGCGCCCGGCGCAGCAAACCCATATAGCTATGGCGGATCGCCTCGAACCGCCTCTCGAACGCGCGCTGGAACCGCACGAAGATGTTCCGCGATGTCGCATCGCCCGCCATATGGGCGTCGCCATGGTCGACATGGGGTTTGAGCAGATACATCGCCATTGTCGGCACCAATGTCCGCGACAGGATGAAGGACGCGATCATCGCGAACACCACCGCCAGCGCCATCGGCACGAACAGGAAACCCGCGACGCCGGGCAGGAAGAACATCGGCACGAACACGATACAGATGCACAGCAGGGATACGAAAGCCGGCGTCACGATCTGCGCCGCGCCGTCCAATATGGACTCCACGACCCCCTTGCCCTGTTCCAGATGCCAGTTGATATTCTCGATCGTCACCGTGGCGTCGTCCACCAATATGCCGACCGCCAGCGCCAGCCCGCCCAGCGTCATGACGTTCAGCGTCTGGCCGAACATCGCCAGCGCCGCGACCGCCGCCAGGATGGCGAGCGGAATAGACAAAGCGATAATGACCGTCGATCGCCACGATCCCAGGAACAGCAGGATCATCAGCGACGTCAGCGCCGCGGCCAGCGCGCCTTCATGGATCACGCCCTCGACCGCCGCCTTGACGAAGATCGACTGGTCGCCGATCATCAATATCTTCAGGCTTTCGGGCAGCGTCGCGCTGATCTTGGGCAGCGCTTCCTTCACCCCGTCTACGATCGCCAAAGTCGACGTCGCGCCATTCTTCAGCGCGGTCAGCAGCACCGACCGCCGCCCTTCGACATGCACCACATTGGTTTGCGGCCCGTTGCCGTCGCGGACATAGGCGATGTCGCGCATATAGATGGTCGCGCCGTTCACCACCTTGACCGGCAGGTCGTTCAGCGCCTCGATCGTGCCGGGCGCATTGTTCAGCCGCACGCTATATTGGGTCGCGCCGATCTTGACGAAACCAGCCGGGTTGATCTGGTTCTGCGCGGCGATCGCGGCGCCGACATCCTGCGCGGTCAACCCCTTGGACTGGAGCGCCACGGGATTGAGGTCGATCTGGATCTGCCGCTGCTTGCCGCCCGACGGATAGGGCATGGCAAGGCCGGGAATGGTGACCAGGGGCGGACGGATCTGGTTCTGGCCCAGGTCGAACAATTGCTGTTCGGACAATCCCTTGCCCGACAGCGCCAGTTGCAGGATCGGCACGGTCGATGCGCTATAGTTCAGGATCAGCGGCGGCGTGATCCCCGGCGGCATCTGGCGCAACACCGTCTGCGACACCGACGTCACCTGCGCTGTGGCGGTGCGAATGTCGGCGCCGGGCTGGAAATAGATTTTTACGATGCCGATGCCCTGCATCGACTGGCTCTCGATATGCTCGATATCGTTGACGGTCGTGGTCAACACCCGCTCATAAGGACCGATGATCCGGTTGCTCATATCTTCGGGCGGCAAGCCGGAATATTGCCAGGCCACCGCGATCACCGGAATGCGGATATTGGGGAAGATGTCGACCGGGGTGCGGATCGCCGCCATGATCCCGACGATCGCGATCAATATCGCCATGACGATGAAGGTCAGCGGTCGATGCAGCGCAACCTTGACGATACCGATCAAACCAGAACTCCCGCCTTCATCGCGCCGACGCCTGTCGCCGGATGCTTGATGCCGCGCCTCTCCGCCCGAAATCGCCTGCAAGGCACAACGGGAACCGGCGGCCAAACCGCCATGCCGTCCCTGTCCTGTTCTGCGGAGCGGCCGGATTTAGTTTCGAAACGCTACCCTTGGTCCGGCCTATGCGCAGTTGTTTCTTTCCTGTCCAATATCTAAACAGGCTTGATTGATATCTACAAAGACTTGATCCAATGGACCTGAGACATTTACGCTATTTTCTCTGCGTCGCCGAAGAGATGCATTTTGGCCGCGCCGCCCAGCGCTTGCGCATGTCGCAACCGCCGCTCAGCCAGCAAATCCGCGCGCTGGAGCAGGAACTGGGCGTCCGCCTGTTCGACCGCACCAGCCGCCGCGTCGCCCTGACCGAAGCGGGCCAACTTTTCATGCCCGAAGCGCGCAAGACGCTGGTGCAGGCGGATCATGCCGCGCAGGTCGCCCGGCGCGCCCAAAGCGGCCATCTGGGCCGGCTCGCTCTGGGCTTCACCGCCTCGGCGCCCTTCGTGCCGCAGATCGCCGATGCGCTCTATGATTTCCGGCGGCGTTTCCCGCAGGTCGATCTGCGCGTGCAGGAACAGGGGCGGGACCATCAGGTCGCGCTGATCGAACGCGGGGATCTCGACATCGGCATTATCCGCGGCGTCGCGCCGCCCTCCCTGCCGGCCGGCCTCAGCGCCACCTGCTTGCTGGAGGAGGATATGCTGCTCGCGCTGCGGCAGGATCATGCGCTGGCCCGGCGCGACGCCGATCCGTCCATCGCCGACCTCGCCGGCGTCCCCTTCGTTCTCTACGCCAACACCAGCAGCGCCGATTTCAACGATCATTTCTTCGCGCTGTGCGACCAGGCGGGGTTCAAGCCCAGCATCGCCCTGGAAGTCGGCAGTTTCGCCACCCTGCTCGGACTGATCGCCGCCGGTTTCGGCGCGACCATCTTATCCCGCTCGCTTTCGCGCCTGCATGTCGACAAGGTGATCCTGCGCCCGCTCTTTCCCCCTGTCCGCACGCGCCTGTGGATGATCCATCGCGACGACCCGCCACCCACCGCCCGCGCCTTTCACGACGCCATTCTTCGCGCAGCAAATGGACAAAATGGGGACAATGATGACATCATGCAAGATATTGAAAATAAAGAGAAATAGGAGATTTCCCGATCGACGCGCTTTGAGCGTTCGAAAATATATTATTTATATTCAATGGCTTATACCGAAAATCCGATGTGAAATCGCGCTACAGCTGTCGCACTCGCTGTCGCATCAGCGCCAACTGGCATCCGCCAAAGCATCCATCGCCAGCGCCACCGCGCCCAGCGGCCCGGCCTGATCGCCCAGCGCCGGCGGTCGCACGATCGCGCCGATCGTGTCCTCCGTGACGAAGGGCAAATAACCCGCCAATTGCGCCACCACCTTGGCCCGCACCCGGTCCAGCAAGTCGGCCCGACCCACGCCCACGCCCCCGCCGATCAGCACCTGCCGCGCCGCCATGGTCAATAATATCGTGCCGACCATCTGCGCCATATCATGGGCGACATTGTCCCAGCGCGGATCGTCGGCGGCGATCAGATCGCCTGGCACGCCGAACCGCTCCGCCAGCGCCGGCCCGGACACCAGCCCCTCAATACAGTCGCCATGAAAGGGGCAGACGCCCGCAAAAGCATCGCCCGGCGCCCGGCGGGTCAAGATATGCCCCAGTTCCGGGTGCATCGCGCCATGCAACGGCTTGCCATGCAACGCGAAACCCGCGCCCAGCCCGGTGCCGATGGTGATATAGCACAGGCAATCGGATGGCCCCCCGCCTTCCGCTTCCTCGCCTTCCGCTCCAGCCCCCCAGCGCATTTCGGCCAGCGCCGCGCCGTTCACGTCGGTATCGATCGTCGCGGGGCAGGGCAGCACCCCCGCCAGCGCCCCATAAATATCCGCGCCCGTCCAGCCCGGTTTGGGCGTCGGCAGCATATGCCCGAAATCCGCCGCCGCCCGGTCCAGCCGCAGCGGCCCGAACGACGCGATGCCCAGCGCCTCGAAAGGCGCCGCCTCATGCCAACGCCGCAGCAACGCCGCGCCGGCGCCCAGCGTCTCGGCGGGCGTCGTGGTGGGGATCATCACCCGCTCGACAATCTCCCGCCCCCGCGCTCGCAGCACGAACATCTTGGTCCCGCCCATTTCGACACCGGCCAGATCGGGCGCGGCGCTCATGCGGTGACGCTTTGGAGGGTGGGAAAGGAAAACATGATGCGCCACGCCCCGAAAAGAAAAATCCCGCCCCTCATAGGCAAGCGCGTCTGGTCCTTCCAGTTCCCGCTCGAAGATGACTCATCAAACTGCCGATCGGCAAAGCCCTTCACCCCCGTTCCCCGAACGCCGCCGCCAGAGCGCGCAGCAGCCCATGGTCCGCCACGCCCTCGTCCGCCAGGACGAAGCCCAGTGTCCGCCGATGGTCGAACCCTGCCAGCGGCACATGCGCCACATCGGCGCTGCGATAGGAGTCGGGCATCACCGTCACCCCCATGCCCGCGCCCACCATCTGCAACGCCCGCTCGTCATTGGTCGTGCGCAGCGAAAAATGCGGCCGCACCCCGCGCTCCAGAAAATGGCGGCTGGTCTGCGACAGCAATTCGCAATGCCGCCGCACGATCATCGTCTCGTCGCGCAGATCTTCGGCATCGACCTGCGCCCGGCCGGCCAGGGGATGGTCGGTCGCCATGACCATCGCATAGCCTTCCTCTCCCACCACAAGCTGCGCCAGCGCCTGCGCGCCCGGTCGCAGGATGGTGAGCGCCGCGTCCAGTCGATCGCGCGCCAGCATTGCCGACAATTCCCGCTCGCTGGCAAAGGCGATCTCCACCGGCCCGCCGCCGCCCGCCCGATAGGCGCGCGCCGCCCGCGCCACCAGGGCGCCAGATATGCTGCTCAGCACGCCGACCCGCACCGGCCGCGCCTGCGCGGTATCGGCCATCGCCCCCAGCGCGACATTGAACTCCCGTTCGATCCGCCGGGCGTGGGTCAGGAAGCGGGTGCCGGACTCGGTCAATTGCACCCGCTGGTTCGTCCGGCTGAACAGTTGTCGCTGCAGCGCGTTCTCCAGCTTGGCGATCCCGGCCGACAGCGTGGGCTGCGACACGTTGCAATGGATCGCCGCGCGGGAGAAATTGCCCTGGTCCACCACCGCCAGGAAATAGCGGAGAAGATAGCGTTCGATCATAGCTTCCATCTATACACTGATATGCAACTGTCAATTTTCCAGCCGCACCGGCCCGCGCTATGATCGAACCAACAGGAGAGAGACGCCGATGACCGATTTCGATTTTGCGCTGGGCGACAATGCCGACATGATCCGCGACAGCGCCGCCCGCTTCTCGGCCGACCGCATCGCCCCGCTCGCCGCCGAAATCGACGCGAAGGACTGGTTTCCGCGCGAATTATGGCCGGCTATGGGCGAACTCGGCCTGCACGGCATCACCGTGTCGGAAGAAGATGGCGGCCTGGGCCTGGGTTATCTGGAGCATGTCGTCGCGCAGGAAGAGGTCGCCCGCGCCTCCGCCTCCATAGGTCTCAGCTATGGTGCCCACTCCAATCTCTGCGTCAACCAGATCCGCCGCTGGGGCAATGCCGAACAAAAGGCGAAATATCTCCCCAAGCTCATCTCCGGCGATCATGTCGGCTCGCTCGCCATGTCGGAGGCGGGCGCCGGCTCCGACGTCGTCTCGATGAAGCTGAAGGCGGAAAAGAAGGGCGACCGCTACATCCTAAACGGCACGAAGTTCTGGATTACCAACGCGACTTACGCCGACACGCTCGTCGTCTACGCCAAGACTGGTGAAGGCTCGAAAGGCATCACCACCTTCCTGATCGAAAAGGACATGAAGGGCTTCTCCATCGGCCAGAAGATCGACAAGATGGGGATGCGCGGCTCCCCCACCGCCGAACTGGTGTTCGACGATTGCGAGGTGCCGGAGGAGAATATCATGGGGCCGCTCAACGGCGGCGTCGGCATATTGATGTCGGGCCTCGACTATGAACGCACCGTGCTGGCGGGCATCCAGCTCGGCATCATGCAGGCCTGCCTCGACACCGTCCTGCCCTATATCCGCGAGCGCAAGCAGTTCGGCAAACCGATCGGCGCCTTCCAACTCATGCAGGCCAAGGTCGCCGACATGTATGTCGCGCTCAACTCGGCCCGCGCCTATGTCTATGCCGTCGCCCGCGCCTGCGATTCCGGCAAGACGACCCGCTTCGACGCCGCCGGCGCGATCCTGCTGGCGTCCGAAAATGCGATGAAGGTGGCGCTGGAAGCCGTGCAGGCGCTGGGCGGCGCGGGCTATACCAAGGACTGGCCGGTCGAACGCTATATGCGCGACGCCAAGCTGCTCGACATCGGCGCGGGCACCAACGAAATCCGCCGGATGCTCATCGGTCGCGAGTTGATCGGCGCATGACCGCCCCCGTCCTCGACACGAGGCTCGCCGCCGATAGCGAGGCCTTCCGCGCCAACGCCGCGCACAACCGCGCGCTCGCCGAAGAGCTGCGCGCCAAGGTCGCCGCCGTCGCCCAGGGCGGCTCCGCCACCGCCCGCGACAAACATGTCGCGCGCGGTAAACTCCTCCCCCGCGATCGCGTCGAACGTCTGCTCGATCCCGGCTCGCCCTTCCTCGAAATCGGCCAGCTCGCCGCCAATGGTCTTTATGGCGACGAAGTCCCCGGCGCGGGCCTCATCGCCGGCATCGGCCGGGTGTCGGGCCGTCAGGTGATGATCGGCTGCAACGACGCCACGGTGAAGGGCGGCACCTACTACCCCCTCACCGTCAAGAAGCATCTGCGCGCGCAGGAAATCGCGCTCGAAAACAACCTCCCCTGCATCTATCTGGTCGACAGCGGCGGCGCGAACCTGCCCAACCAGGCGGAGGTCTTCCCCGATCGCGATCATTTCGGCCGCATCTTTTACAATCAGGCGAACCTGTCCGCGCGGGGCATCCCCCAGATCGCCTGCGTCATGGGTAGCTGCACCGCAGGCGGCGCCTATGTCCCCGCCATGTCCGACGAAACCGTGATCGTCCGCAACCAGGGCACCATCTTCCTCGCCGGCCCGCCGCTGGTGCAGGCCGCGACGGGCGAAGTCATCAGCGCCGAAGATCTGGGCGGCGGCGACCTGCACGGCCGCAGGTCCGGCGTGGTCGATCATGTCGCGCAAAGCGACGATCATGCGCTGACCATCGTCCGCGACATCGTCTCGACGCTCCAGCCCGATCGCCAGCCCGACCTCAACCTGCGCGACCCCCGCCCGCCGAAATATGACGCCGCCGACCTTTACGGCATCATCCCCAACGACGTCCGCGCGCCTTATGACGTGCGCGAAATCATCGCGCGCCTCGTCGACGGCAGCGAGTTCCACGAGTTCAAGGCGCTCTACGGCACGACGCTCGTCTGCGGCTTCGCCCATATCTGGGGGATGCCGGTCGCGATCCTGGCGAATAACGGCGTCCTGTTCAGCGAAAGCGCCCTGAAAGGCGCGCATTTCATCGAACTCGCCTGCCAGCGCCGTATTCCCTTGCTGTTCCTTCAGAATATCTCCGGCTTCATGGTCGGCGGCAAATATGAGGCGGAGGGGATCGCCAAGAACGGCGCGAAACTCGTCACCGCCGTCGCCACCGCGCAGGTGCCCAAGATCACGGTGCTGATCGGCGGCAGCTTCGGCGCAGGCAATTACGGCATGTGCGGCCGCGCCTATGGCCCGCGCTTCCTCTTCACCTGGCCCAATGCGCGGATTTCCGTGATGGGCGGCGAACAGGCCGCCAGCGTCCTCGCCACCGTCCACCGCGACGCGGGTCAATGGAACGCAGAGCAGGCAGAAGCCTTCAAAGCCCCGATCCGCCAGCGTTTCGAGGATGAAGGCAACCCCTATTATGCCACCGCGCGGCTATGGGACGACGGCGTCATCGACCCCGCCCAGACCCGCGACGTCCTCGGCCTCGCCTTCGCCGCCACGCTGAACGCGCCAGTCCCCGACCGCGCGCAGTTCGGCATTTTCAGGATGTAATGCGGAATGATCCAGTCCCTCCTCATCGCCAATCGCGGCGAAATCGCCTGCCGCATCATCCGCACCGCACGGGCGATGGGCATCCGCACGGTCGCGGTCTATTCGGACGCCGACGCCAACGCACTCCACCTCCGCGACGCCGACGAAGCCGTCCATATCGGCCCATCCCCGGCGCGCGACTCCTATCTGGTCGGTGAAAAGATCATCGCCGCCGCCAAAGCCACCGGCGCGCAGGCGATCCATCCGGGCTATGGCTTCCTGTCCGAAAACGCCGCCTTCGCCCAGTCGGTGATCGACGCGGGCCTCATCTGGGTCGGCCCCAACCCGTCCAGCATCACCGCCATGGGCCTGAAAGACGCCGCCAAGAAGCTGATGCAGGATGCCGGCGTCCCGACTACGCCGGGCTATCTGGGCGACGACCAGAGCCTCGAACGCCTCACCGCCGAAGCCGACGCCATCGGCTATCCCGTCCTCATCAAAGCGGTCGCCGGCGGCGGCGGCAAGGGGATGCGCAAGGTCGACAACCCCGCCGACTTCGCCGACGCGCTCGCCTCCTGCCGGAGGGAGGCCGCGTCCAGCTTCGGCAACGACTCCGTCCTCCTCGAAAAATGGATCACCAACCCGCGCCATATCGAAGTGCAGGTCTTCGGCGACAGCCACGGCAATGTCGTGCATCTGTTCGAACGCGACTGCTCGCTCCAGCGCCGCCACCAGAAGGTGATCGAGGAAGCCCCCGCGCCGGGCATGACCGACTTCACCCGCGCCGCCATCTGCGATGCCGCCGTGCGCGCGGCCAAGGCGGTCGACTATGTCGGCGCCGGCACGATCGAGTTCATCGCCGACGGATCGGCGGGCTATATCAAGCCCGACCGCGTGTGGTTTATGGAAATGAACACGAGGCTTCAGGTCGAACATCCGGTGACGGAGGAAATTACCGGCCAGGATCTGGTCGAATGGCAACTCCGCGTCGCATCGGGCGAACCGCTGCCGAAGAAGCAGCATGAACTCTCCATCAACGGCCACGCCATAGAAGCGCGCCTCTATGCCGAGGACCCGGCCAAGGGCTTCCTGCCCTCCACCGGGACATTGGAGCAATTTGAACTCGACGCCAATGTGCGTATCGACAAAGGCGTCTATCAGGGCGCGCATATTTCGCCCTATTATGATCCGATGATCGCCAAGATGATTGCGCATGGACGGGATCGTGAAGAGGCACGGGAAACGCTGGCCTATGCGCTGGGCCGCAGCGTCATATGGCCGCTTCGCACGAATGCCGCTTTTCTCATCAATGCGCTGGATCATCCGGACTTCATCGCTGGAACGATGGACACCGGCGTCATCGAGCGGGCAGGCGACAGCCTGATCCCGCCCGCCATGCCGTCCGACGATGCCTTGTCCAACGCCGCGCAACATTATGGGCGTCAGTCCCTGGCCGGATTCCGGCTGAACGCAGCGCGGCGGCAGCAGGTCGTATTGACGGTGAATGGACAATCATTGTCGACCCATATGCCTATCCTCGATTATGCGGATCAGCTCCCGCTCGCTGGTCCGATGGAGCCGCCCACTATCTCTTTCACGACTGATGCGGGCCAAACATGGCGCGTCGAGCCGATGCGCGTATCGGGCAACGCCGCCGCCGCGGCTTCCGACGGCGCGATCCTCTCCCCCATGCCTGGCCGCATCATTGCGGTCGCGGTGGCGGCGGGCGACAGCGTGACCAAGGGGCAGAAGCTGCTGACATTGGAAGCCATGAAGATGGAACACAGCCTCGTCGCTCCATTCGACGGCGTCGTCGCGGAACTCAACGCGGCCGAAGGCGGGCAGGTCAGCGAAGGCGCGCTGCTCGCGAAAATCGACAAGGAACAATAGGGTGGCAGGCAGATATTTCGACCAGTGGCGCATCGGCGATAGGATCGTCCACGACATCCGCCGCACCGTGACGGAGACGGACAATCTCCTCTTCACGACGATGACCCATAACCCGCAGCCCCTGCATCTCGACGCCGAAGCCGCCAAAGCCAGCGAATTCGGCCAGATTCTCGTCAACGGCACCTTCACCTTCGCGCTGATGGTCGGCCTGTCGGTGGGGGATACGACGCTCGGCACGCTGGTCGCTAATCTGGGCTATGACAAGCTCGTCATGCCCCATCCGGTCTTCATCGGCGACACGATGCGCTGCGAAACGGAAGTGACCGACCTCAAGCCCAGCCGTTCCCGCCCCGGCGCAGGCATCGTCACCTTCACCCACCGCCTGCGCAACCAGCGCGACGAAATCGTCTGCCAATGCCTGCGCATGGCCCTGCTCAAACGATCCGACGCATGACGCTGCGCTCGCTGCTTTTCGTGCCGGGGGACCGCCCCGATCGCTTCGCCAAGGCCGCCGCCAGCGGCGCCGACGCGCTGATCCTCGACCTGGAGGATTCGGTCGCACCGGAACGCAAGACCGCGGCCCGCGCCGCCGTCGCCGCATGGCTGGCGGAAGACCGGACGATCCCCGGCTTCGTCCGCGTCAATCCGCTCGATGGTGACCAGACCCTCGCCGATCTCGCCGCAGTCCTGCCCAGCCGCCCCGAAGCCCTCGTCCTGCCCAAGGCGGAGGGCGCAGCCAGCGTCGCGGCGCTGCTGGCGCTGATCGGCGACAACGCACCGCCGATCCTCCCTATCGCCACCGAAACCCCCGCCGCGATCTTCCAACTGGGCAGCTACGCCGCGACGACCACGCATCTCGCCGGCCTGACATGGGGCGCCGAAGACCTGCCCGCCGCGATCGGGGCAGCGACCTCGCGCGAAGCTGACGGCCGCTACACGCCGCCTTATGAAATGGTCCGCGCGCTCACCCTGTTTGCCGCCCATGCCGCCCATGTGCCCGCGATCGAAACCGTCTTCCCGCGCATCGATGCGCCCGATGCCCTGGCCGATTATGTCGCCCGCGCACGACGCGACGGCTTCACCGGCATGATGGCGATCCACCCGGCCCAGGTCGCGACGATCAACACGGGCTTCACCCCGACAGCCGACGAACTGGCCCATGCGCGCGCAATCGTCGCCGCCTTCGCCGCCAATCCCGGCGCGGGCGCGTTGCAATTGGGGGGAAAGATGATCGACCGGCCGCACCTCAAACAGGCGCAGCAAATAATCAGTCGCGGCGGACGATAACCTCGACCCCCGCCAAACCCCGCGTCAGGGCGAAGGGCTTGTCGACATTGACGCAGGCCTCCACCACGCCCGGCCAGCCCAGGCATTCCTCACCCAGTCGGTGGGCGAATGTCTCGATCAGCGGGATATGCACTTCTGACAGCGCCTCGGCCGCGCGCACGATCCGCCGATAATCGATCGTCTCGTTTATCCCCTCGACTGCGCCGCCCGACAGCAGCAACTGGACGGTGATGACCAGTGGCTGGCGACGGCCGATCTCGTCGGGATTGATGCCGATGTCCGCCAGCAGCGGCAGGTCCTTGACCCGGACCTTGGTGGCGACGGATGTCATATCAGGCTATGCTCCTCTGTGCGGCCAGCACCGTATTGCTCAACAGGCAGGCGATGGTCATCGGCCCGACCCCGCCCGGCACCGGCGTCACCGCCCTGGCATGGTCCAGTTCATGGGTGGCGCAATCGCCCACGATCCGGCTGGCGCCATCATGGTCCACCACCCGCGTAATGCCGACGTCGATGACGACAGCGCCGGGCTTGACCCAATATCCGCGCACCAGATGCGGCGCGCCCGCCGCCGCCACGATCACATCGGCGGCGCGCGCGATATCGGGCAGGTTGCGCGTTTCGATATGCGTGACCGTCACCGTCGCCTCCCGCTCCAGCAACAGCATCGCCACCGGCTTGCCGACGATGTTGGACTTGCCGATCACCACCACGTTCAATCCGCGATAATCGTCGATCACGCTGTCGAGCAGCATCATGATGCCGAGCGGCGTGCAGGGCACCAGACCCTGCGACCCGGTCGACAGCCGACCGACATTAACGGGGTGGAAGCCATCGACATCCTTCGCCGGTGCGATGCGATCCAGCACCCGCCCGGCATCGATGCCCGAAGGCAACGGCAACTGCACCAATATGCCATGTACCGCCGGATCGCCGTTCAGCGCGTCGATCATGTCAAGCAGCGCCTGTTCGCCGCAATCGGCGGCCATGCGCTGCTCGATCGATCCCATGCCGACCTTGCGGCATTCGCTGATCTTGCGCCGGACATAGATGTCGCTGGCCGGATCGCCGCCGACCAGCACGACCGCTAGCGTCGGGTCGATCCCGTCCGCCTTCAACTGCGCGACCTCTTGGGATGTCCGTTCCGATAGCACGCGCGCCATCGCCCGCCCGTCGATGATGTCGCGCACGGATCAGCCCCGGAAGACGACGGTGCGCGCCTTGTTCATGAACACCCGGTCCTGCAAATGCAGCCGCACCGCTTCGGCCAGCACCCGCCGTTCGATGTCGCGGCCGCGGCGCACCAGTTCGTCGGGCACGTCGGCATGGCCGATCATCTCGACATCCTGATGAATGATCGGGCCTTCGTCGAGATCGGCGGTCACATAATGGGCGGTCGCGCCGATCATCTTGACGCCGCGCTCATAGGCCTGGTGATAGGGCTTGGCCCCCTTGAAGCCGGGCAGGAAACTGTGATGGATGTTGATGCAACGCCCCGACAGGAAACAGGCCAAATCGTCGCTCAGTATCTGCATATAGCGGGCCAGCACCACCAGGTCCGCGCCGGTGTCGGTCACGACCTGCTTGATCTGCGCTTCCTGGGCGGATTTGGTGTCCTTGGTCACCGGGAAGTGGAAAAAGGGCATGTCGCCGATCAGCGAGGTGTGCAGCACTTCGCGCGGATGGTTGGAGATGATCCCCACCACGTCCATCGGCAGTTCGCCGATCCGCTGGCGATAGAGCAGGTCGCCCAGACAATGGTCCCATTTCGACACCATCAGCACGACTTTCTTGGGCGTGGCCTGGTCCGCCATCGACCAGTCCATGCCAGCTTCGGCGGCGATCGGGGTGAAACCCTCGCGCAGCGCGTCGAGCGTCTCACCCGCGCCGGGCTTGAACGCGACCCGCATGAAGAAAGTGTTGTTCATCGCGTCGTCAAACTGCTGCGCGTCCACGATATTGCAGCCATGGGCGGCCAGATAGCCAGCGACCTTCGCCACCAGGCCGGGCTTGTCGTCGCATTGCAATCGCAGCGTATAGATAGTCGTCACGTCAATCCTCCCACTTGTCCGTCTGCGTCAATGCGCGCGGGCATAGTCGTTGATCCAGGCGACCGTCTTTTCCAGGCCGCCAAAGGGGTAAAAATGCAGTCTTATGCGCCCATGCTCCTCGCCCAGCGACCGTTCGAACGTCTCGACCAATTTGTCGGGACCAGCGGTGCCGAGCAGCTTCGTAATGGAAATACCATATTTTGCGAGCACGGAAGCGGACGCGCCGACGCCGCAGCGCGCGGCGAAGCGCATCAGCGTCTTGATGCCCGCCGGCCCCGGCACGCCGATACGCACCGGCGCTTCGATCCCACGCGCGCGCAACTCCGTCAGCCAGACCAGAACCGCGTCGGCATCGAAGACAAATTGCGTCACGATCAGCGGCGCCATGCCGCGCTGCTCGATCTCGGTGCATTTGTCGAGCAGGACCGACCAGCATTGGTCCGGCGTCATGTTGGGATGGCCTTCAGGATGGCCGCCGATGCCGATGGCGCGGATGCCCGCCCGTTCGAACGCGCCGCTGCCGATCAAGGCGCTGCTGTCGGCATAGGGGCCTTCGGGTTGCGACGGGTCGCCCGCGATCACGAAACAGCGCCGCACATCCGCTTCGGCCACGGCCGCCGCCAGATAATTCTCGAACTCGCCGGTCGATGTGATCCGTCGCGCCGAAAAATGCGGCATGGGTTCAAAGCCCAGACTGCGGACCAGCTTCGTCGCGGCGATCCGGGCGGCGAAATCCTCGCCCGGCAGGAAAGTGACTGCAACGGGCGTTTCCGCCGCGATGGACGGCGCTGCTTCGCGCAGCGATTCCACGTCCTTCGCCGTCATTTCCAGCGAATAGCCATCGACCATGTTGACGGGTGGCCGTTCCCAGTTCGGATGAATGACCGGCATATCCTATCCCCTTCAACCTTGCCTCTCGCGACTCTTTCTAAAGCATCGGTTTAAATTCGCATAGATGAAATATTCATAAATACGAAATTACATGAACATCTGTCTTAATGACGTTTTCGCGGTTGTCCTCCCGCAGAGCTTGCCCCGCCGGCGGCGAACGTCCATCATCCTGGCCCCCATGGCGTCATCGTTATCCTTCCTTGCGGCACGCCCTTTGCGCCGCCGCGGGGGAGGAGCGAGCCGGCGCGGCGCGCCCATGTGGAAGGAGACGAGGTGCGGTTTGATTACGATGAACTGGGGACTTTTGTGGATCAAGTAATAGCGACCGATCGAGGCGAGCCAATGCTCTACCCTGCGCTGCGAGGCATGTTATGAGCGCACGCCCTCGCATCCTTCTCACCCGCCGCTGGCCGGCCATGGTCGAACAGCGACTGGCCGCATCTTATCATGTGACTTTCAATGAAGACGATCGGCCGATGGACGCGACGGCGCTGGCTCAGGCGATGCGTGATCATGATGCGCTATGCCCGACCGTCACCGACCGAGTGACGCGAGACGTGCTGCTGACGCAGGGACGACGGGCGCGGATCGTCGCCAATTATGGTGCGGGTTACGACCATATCGACCTCGACGCCGCGCGCGGAGCAGGGCTGGCCGTCACCAATACGCCCGACGTGCTGACGGACGCGACCGCCGACATCGCCATGACCCTGATGCTGATGGCGATGCGCCGGGCCGGCGAGGGCGAACGGGAATTGCGCGCAGGCGACTGGAGCGGCTGGCGGCCGACCCATATGATTGGCCAGTCGCTGGATGGAAAGCTGTTGGCGCTGGTCGGTTTCGGCCGGATCGCCCGCGCGGTGGCGAAGCGGGCGCAGGCCTTTGGGATGCGCGTCGCCTATCACAGCCGGCGTCCGGCGGCGGATATGCCCATCAACGCCTATTTCGCCGATCTGGGCGCGCTGGCGCAGCAGGCGGACGTTCTGTCGCTTCACGCGCCGGGCGGCGTGGAAACGCGGCATATGGTCGACGCCGCGCTGCTGGCGCGGATGCCGGCCCATGGCGTGCTGGTGAATACCGGGCGCGGGTCGTTGGTCGATGAAGCCGCGCTGGCGCAGGCCTTGGCGGCGCGGCGGATCGCGGCGGCGGGGCTGGATGTGTATGAAGGCGAACCGCAGGTGCATCCCAGCCTGATCGCGCTGCCCAATGTCGTGTTGTTGCCCCATCTGGGCAGCGCGACGATCGAGGCGCGCACCGCCATGGGGATGAAGGTCGCCGACAATCTCGACCGTTTCTTCGCCGGCGAGCCGCTGCTTGACCCCGTCGCTTGACCGGATCGCGGCGGCGACGCGGGCGTGGATTGCGGCGAGCGACGGGCCGCTGATACTGGGCCTGTGCGGCGCGCAGGGGTCAGGCAAGTCGACGCTTGCCGCCGGCCTGCAGGCGGCGATGGAGGCAGAGGGGTGGCGCACCGCGATCCTCTCGCTCGACGATCTTTATCTGAGCGGCGCGGCGCGGGCGCAATTGGCCGCGGCGGTGCATCCGCTGCTGCGCACCCGCGGGGCGCCCGGCACCCATGATGCGGTGCGCGGCATCGCAATATTGGATGAGGCTAGGGCCGGTGAAACGCTGCTGCTGCCCCGTTTCGACAAGGGGCGGGACGAACCGTTCGCGCAGGATGAAGCGGCCGGGCCGGTCGATCTGCTGATCTTCGAAGGCTGGTGCGTCGGCGCGCGGCCGCAGGCGAAATCGGCGCTCGTCGCACCGATCAATGCGCTGGAGCGAAACGAAGACTCCGACGCGGTCTGGCGGCGTCATGTCAACCGCCAGCTTTGGGGCATCTATGCCGAACTCTTCGCCCGCATCGACAGGCTGGCCTTGCTCGCCGCGCCGGACTTCGGCGTGGTGCGCGACTGGCGCGACCAGCAGGAAGAGGCATTAAGGGCCAGCAAGACGATCGGCGCGATGGACGCCGCGCAACTCGACCGTTTCGTGCAGCATTATGAGCGGCTGACCCGGCATATATTGGCGGAGATGCCGGGCCGCGCTGATCTCACCCTGTTCCTAGACCATAACCGCCAGCCAAAGGCGGCATCATGATCAAACCCGTCCCCGCTCGACTGTCGCGACGCGGCCGATCATGCTGTGTGAATTGTTATGCCTATAGGAAAAACAAGGTTCGGATATGATGGGAATGACGAGAACCGGCCTGTATGAGGTCAAGGCGTGAGGCGACCGCGCATAGTGGATTCGCACCAGCATTTCTGGCGGATCGGCGGTCCGGGGCAGGTTTGGCCGGATGCCGATTTGCCCTTGCTCCACCGCGATTTTCTGCCCGATGATCTGCGTGCGGCGACGGTGGGCATCGATCTTGCGGGCACCATATTGATCCAGTCGCAGCCCGACGATCGCGATACCGACTGGATGTTCGAACTGGCGGAGAACGATCCGCTGGTGCTGGGCGTGGTCGGTTGGGTCGCGCTGGAGGCGGACACCGCGCCGGCGCGGATCGCCCAACTGGCCGCCTGGCCCAAATGCGTCGGGCTACGCCCCATGCTCCAGAGCATCAAAGACAGCGACTGGATATTGCGGGCCGATCTTGCCCCGGCGATCGAGGCGATGCTGGCGCAAGGCCTGCGTTTCGACGCGCTGGTTCAACCGCGTCACCTGCCCGTTCTCGCCCGCTTCGCCGAGCGCTGGCCCGATCTGTCGATCGTGATCGACCATGGCGCCAAGCCGCCCGCGTCGGACCATATACTCGACCCCTGGCGGGGCGAACTGGCCGTTCTCGCCCGCTATCCCAATATCTGGTGCAAGCTGTCGGGCCTGCGCACCGAACAGGCGTCGGGTCAGGCGGCGGACGCACTCGCCCCCTTTGTCGCGCATATCCTCGCCTGTTTCGGCGATCGGACGATGTGGGGCAGCGACTGGCCGGTGCTACTGCATAGCGGCGATGCGTACCAGGACTGGATCGATCTTACGGCGCGGCTGGTAGGCGATCTGGACGCGATGCAAAACACAAGGCTGTTCGAAGGTGCTGCGCGCGCCTTTTACGGCCTTGCATGAAGAATGTGGGGCTGGATTTCGGCGAACCGGGTTTCGGGGCCGTGGCGATCGACAATGCTATTGCGCGATTCTGGACGGCGCTGCGTGCGCTTATGCCGACCTTTATTGGAGCCTGACGCCATGACCCAGTCGAACGTCCGCAAACTTGTGCGCGATCGCCCGGCGGCGGGGACCGCCAGCAGCGGCCTGGCGAATCCCGATACAGTCGTAGATCCCGGCGCCATCGCATCGATGCTCGCGCAGATCGAAGGCGACGACCGCATCGGCATCCTCGACTCCCGGCCGCGCCGCGCCACTGTCACCCGACTGGGCGCCTGACCGGCCCGATAGGTTTTCCAACATCGCCACATAGGGGATCGGCATATATATCGGCCCGATCGCCGATCGCGACTTCCACTCTTGCCAAGTTGGGCGCTATCGCTCAGAGTAATGATAACGCTACCAGATTGCGGAGGGCCGGGAGAGGAAATGATGGTGCAACTGTCCATGTCGTTGTCGCGATCGCGATTCATGCGGGGACTGTCGCTCGCCGTGACTGGCCTGGCCGCGCTGGCGACGGCGGGCGTCACCCCTCTCGCTATCGCCGCCGACAGCGTGTCGATCAGCCGCGACTGGCGCTTTGCCAAGGGCGACCCGGCCGGCCTCACCACCGACCTGCGCTATGACGTCCGACCGCCGATCGACGATGCAGGCGACGGCAAGCTGGCCGACACGCCCGCCGACGCAGCCGTGAAGGTGGACGACGGCGGCGCGCAGGTGTTGAAACCCTGGATACTCCCCAGCGCCAACCCCTTCATCAAGGATGCGGCTAAACATCATGTCCGCCCGGCGGGCAATCCCGGCGGCGATGTGCCTTATGTGCAGGCGCATTTCGACGACAGCGCCTGGACCAAGGTGGACCTGCCGCATGACTGGGCGATCGCCGGGCCGTTCATCAAGGATGGCCCCTATGGCGGCATGGGTCGCCTGCCCAGCTGGGGCATCGGCTGGTATCGCAGGACGCTGGACATCCCCGCGCGCGACAAGGGCAAGTCGATCTTCCTCGATGTCGAAGGGGCGATGTCCTACGCGACCGTCTGGCTGAACGGGAAGCTCGTCGGCGGCTGGCCCTATGGCTATAACAGCTTCCGCCTCGACCTGACCCCCTATGCGGTGCCGGGGAGCAGGAACCAGCTCGCCATCCGGCTCGACAACCCGCAGGCTTCGGCCCGCTGGTATCCGGGCGGCGGCCTCTATCGCGACATTTACCTCACCACCGCGAACAAGGTCCATGTCGGCCAGTGGGGCGGCACGGTCCGCACCCCGCAGGTGAGCAAGGCACAGGCGACCATCGACCTCAGCCTGACCCTCGATAATGACGGCGACAAGGTAGCGCAGGTCGAAGTCGCGACCGCGCTCTACGCGCTCGACACCAACGGCAAGCGCACCGGCCGCCCGGTCGCCACCATTGCGCGCCAGTCCGCCAGCATCGCACCGGGCGCCAAGGCGGTGCTGAACGGCAGCACGATCCTGACCAACCCCCGCCTCTGGGGACCGCCGCCGACACAACAGCCAAACCGCTATATCGCCCTGTCCACCGTGACCCAGGGCGGCAGGACGATCGACACCTATGAAACCCGCTTCGGCGTGCGCGACATTCAATTCGATCCCGACAAAGGCGCGATCGTCAATGGCGAACATATCCCGCTGCGCGGCGTCAACAACCATCATGATCTCGGCGCGATCGGCGCGGCCTTCAACCGCCGGGCTGCCCAGCGCCAGCTTGAAATCCTGCGCGACATGGGCGCCAACGCCGTGCGCATGAGTCACAATCCGCCCGCGCCGGAATTGCTCGAACTCACCGACCAGATGGGCTTCCTCGTCATGGACGAGATATTCGACAGCTGGGAAAAGAAGAAGACGCCCCACGACTTTCACCTGATTTTCCCCGACTGGCATGAGGCCGACCTGCGGTCGATGCTGCGGCGCGACCGCAACCACCCCTCCATCATAATGTGGAGCGTCGGCAACGAAGTCGGCGAACAATATGACGGCGAAGCCGGCGCGAAGATCGGCCGCGAACTCATCGCCATCGCGCATGAGGAAGACCCGACGCGCCTCGCGACCGGCGCGATGAACTTCGCCAAGGCGGACATGCTGCTGCCCACAACCGTTGATGTCATCAGCCTGAACTATCAGGGCGCGGGCATCCGCGGCATCATCGGCCAATATCCCGCCTTCCGCGCCAAATTCCCCGACAAGGTCATCCTGTCCACCGAAAGCGCATCGGCGCTGTCCAGCCGGGGCGAATATATGTTCCCGGTCGCCGGCGCGATCAGCGGTCCGGTGCGGCCCTGGTCTGGCGGCAATCCCGACACGCATCAGGTGTCGGCCTATGAACTGCACGCGGCCGATTTCGGCTCTTCGCCTGACCGGGTATGGGCGGCCGACGACCAGAATCCCTATGTCGCGGGTGAATTCGTCTGGACGGGCTTTGACTATCTGGGCGAACCGACGCCCTATTACACATCGCGCAGCAGCTATTCGGGCATCGTCGACCTCGCCGGTTTCCCCAAGGACCGCTTCTGGCTCTATCAGGCGCGCTGGAGGCCGGACCTGAAATTCGCCCATATCCTGCCGCACTGGAGCTGGCCGGATCGCGTCGGCCAGATCACGCCGGTCCATGTCTTCTCTTCCGCGGACGCGGCGGAACTGTTCGTCAACGGCCAGTCGCAGGGCAAGATCAAGAAGCGCGACTATGAATATCGCTTCCGCTGGGACTATGTCGTCTATGCACCGGGCGAGGTGAAGGTCGTCACCTGGAAGGACGACAAGCCCTGGGCGACCGAAACGGTCCGCACCGTGGGCGAAGCGGCGAAACTGTCCTTGACCGCCGACCGGTCGACTATCGCCGATGATGGCCGCGACCTCAGCTTCGTGACGCTCAAAGTCCTGGACAGGGACGGCCATTTCGTCCCCGCCGCCAAGCAGACTATCAGCTTCACGATCGAGGGGCCGGGCCAGATCGTCGCCACCGACAATGGCGACCCCACCGACCTCAACACCTTCCCCTCGCACAGCCGCGCCGCCTTCAACGGCCTGGCGCTGGCGATCGTGAAGGCCAACCGACCCGGCAAAATCATCCTGCGCGCCCACGCCGAAGGATTGGGCGAAACGCAGGTAGCGATCAGCGCGAAGCGCTAAAGCAAAGGGGGCGGATCATGCCGTCCCTGTCCGTCACACCAGCCTGTTGGTCCGCACCAGTTCGCGATACCAGTCAGCGCTCAGCTTGGGCGTGCGCTTCTGGGTCTTGAAATCGACATGATGGATGCCGAACAGCTTGCTATAGCCGTCCTCCCACTCGAAATTGTCCATCAGGCTCCACACGAAATAGCCCTTCACCGGAATCCCCTCGCGCGTGGCGCGTTGCAGGTGGGTCAGATAGTTGCGCAGATACATGACCCGGTCGGTGTCATAGACCTTGCCGTCTTCGGCCACCTTGTCGTCGGCCGAGCAGCCATTTTCCGAGATGTAGAGGCCCTTGGGCTTCCAGTTTTCGCTGATGGCGCGCATTCCCCAATAAATGACCTCCGGCGTGACATAGAGCCAGGGGGAGGGCATACGCGGCGCCTGGCCGGGATGCGGCAATATCCTGTAGCCCGACGGCGCAGTCTCGTCGGCGCGGACGGTGTTGCCGGTATAGACATTGACCGACA
Organism: Sphingobium sp. AntQ-1; assembly: GCF_028538045.1. Lineage (NCBI taxonomy): Bacteria > Pseudomonadati > Pseudomonadota > Alphaproteobacteria > Sphingomonadales > Sphingobiaceae > Sphingobium > Sphingobium sp. AntQ-1. The sequence continues at coordinate 15,249 of NZ_CP117159.1, read as the reverse complement.
GGAAATCGAGCGGTGCGCCGATCAGCTTCATGTCGCTATCCTTGACCACCGGGGCATCCTTGCCCTGCGCGGTCAGATAGCTGTCGATATAGCGGCCTTCCATGATGGCGGTGAGGAACATGGCGTTCTCCTCGCGCACGGCCTTCTTCACCGCCTCGATATGCTCCGGCGTCTCGATCGCGGGCACGAAGACGCTGGGATTGTCGGCGATGCCGACCTGCGTCCCCGCCCTGGTAGCCGCGCGGATGGCCTGCACGCCCAGGCCGTGGGCCAGCACGCCATGATGGCGGATCTGGTTCACCTCCTTCATCGGCAGCTTCAGGCCCGGCGCCTTGCCGCCGGTCATGTAGCTGAGGTCCGTGAAGCATCGCAGTTCGTTGACCGTCATGAAATGCCCCACCCGGTCGCCCAGCTTGCTGGCGGTGTAACCGGCATAGTCGGCGAAGGCATAGCTGGTGTCCCGGTTCTGCCAACCGCCCGGCAGCGCATGGGGCAAGTCCCAGTGGAACATGGTGACATGCGGCGTGATGCCGGCGGCCAGCAGGCCATCGACCAACCGATTATAATAGTCCAGCCCCTTGGTATTGGGCTTGCCTTTCCCATCGGGGAAGATGCGCGACCAGGCGATGGAGAAGCGATAGGCTTTGACGCCCAATGCCTTGAGCAGCACGATATCGTCGCCATAACGATGATAGCTGTCACAGGCGACATCACCCGTATCGCCATTGGCGACCTTGCCGGGCGTGTGCGAAAACACGTCCCAATTGGTCTGCCCGCGGCCATCCTCCTTCGCCGCGCCCTCGATCTGATAGGCAGCGGTAGCGCAGCCCCACAGGAAGTCGGCGGGGAAAGCGCTGTCGCCCTGCGGCCGAGCGGTCTGCGCGGTCTGCGCACCGGCGTTGCTGCCTGCCAGGCCCGCGCCCAATGCGGCCGCGCCCAATCCCATGCCCAGTTCGCGGCGATTGATACCCGTCATAGCTCGAAACTCCTTATTGACCGACGACCTGCACCAGCCCGGCGATCGCCTGGCCGGAGGGCAGCTTCGTCTTGCTCGTCAGCGATTTGGCGGCGTCGTTCCAGACCAGTTCGGCCTTGATGCCCCCGTTGCGATAGGCGTTGGTCGTGCCATCATCGTCATAAAGGGTGAAGCGCGCGTCCGCGCCGGGATAAACGCGGATGCTCTCCAGCGCCTGTTTTTCCGCCGTGCTTTGCACCTGAACGCCCATCGGCACGATCGATCCGGCCTTCACGAACAGCGGTATGCGGTTGATCGGCGTTTCGACTTCGACGCTCTGGCCGCCCTCGAACCGCTGGTTGGTCCAATAATCATACCAGGCGGTGCCGGCGGGCAGGTAGACCGGGCGCCTGGTCTGGCCCTGCGCCGTCACGGGGGCGACCAGGAAGGCGGGACCGAACATATATTGGTCGCCGATGTCGGACACTTTGGGATCGTTCGGGAAATCCATGAACAGCCCGCGCATGAAGGGCGCGCCGGTGTCGTAAGTGTGCCGGCCCAACGCATAGATATAGGGCATCAATGTATAGCGCAGCCGCAGCCAGTCGCCCAGGATCGGCTCGGCCGCCTTGCCATATTCCCACAGCGCGGTGCCCGGCCGCTGGCCGTGGATGCGCAGCGTGGGCGTGAAGACGCTATATTGGAACCAGCGGACGAACAGTTCGGGATAGTCGGGATAGCTGGCGTCCATGGCCGTTGCGCCGGCCGGATCGACCAGAATCGGGTTTTCCGCCTTCGGGCCGCTCGGCCATTGCCAGCCGCCAATGTCGCTGCCCCAATAGGCCAGGCCCGACGCGGTGAAGTTGAGGCCGGCGGGCACCTGCCGCTCCAGCGCTTCCCAGGTCGACTTGACGTCCGACGACCAGAACAGGCCGCCATTGCGCTGCGACCCCAGATATGCGGCGCGCGCCAGGATCATGTTGCGGAAATTGGGGCGGTCGCGCTCCGATCCTTCGGCGACACCCGTGGTGTGCACCAGCGGGAACAGGTTGTGATAGCGGTCGCCCGATCCGATCGAAAATTGATAGCCGTCGGGGATTAGGTCCGGCTCGGTCTCGTCCAGCCAGAACCAGTCGAACCCCTGTGATGCGATATTGTCGCGAATCTTGCCCCAAAACCATGTCCGCGCCTGCGGATTGGTGCTGTCGATCAGCGCGCCGGCGCGGTCGGACCGCATCGGCAGGCCGTCGATGGGATTGCCGTCCTTGTCGTGCAGGAACCAGCCCTTGGCCTTGAGAAACTCGAAATAGCGCCCCTCGCGCTCGAAACGCGGCCAGACGCTGATGATCGATCGCATCCCCATGGCGTTCAACTGGTCGTTCATTCCCTTGGGATCGGGGAAATAGCTGCGGTCGATGTCGAGCTGGCCCATGCGGGTCCAGTAGAACCAGTCGAGCACCATCACGTCGAGCGGCAGGTTCCGCTGGCGATAGCCATGGGCGATGTCGAGCAGTTCCTGCTGGCTCTCATAGCGCGCCTTGCTCTGGATCAGGCCGAAACCGGCCTTGGGCGGCAAAGGCGTCTCACCGGTGAGCTTCGCGTAACCGGCGTAAAGTTCGTCGGTCGTCTTGCCGGTGATGACGAAGAAGGAGACGCGCTCGCCCACCTGGCTCTGGAAGCGGGTTGTGCTGTGCAGGCCCGGCCATACCAGCGTGCGGGCCGGATTGTCCCAGACGATGCCATAGCCCTTGTTGGTGACGAGAAAGGGGACGCAGACGGTCTCGCCGGCCGGGGCGTCATAGCTGTGCGAACAGTCGATCTGCTTGCCGCGCAGATCCATATAGCCTTCCTGGTTCTGGCCCAGGCCGTAATAATGCTCGTCCAGCGGCGCGTCGAAGCTGGCGCCGACCTTGAAGGTCTTCTCGCCATTGACCGTCACCGGCGCCATTTCCCAGCCGGTCATCTTGGTGAGGACATTACCGGCAGCATCCTTCACCGACAGGCTGACCGGGGGCAGGGCGGGCGCGAAATAGCGCTCCATCTGCGTGGGTGCCTTGGGCCATGGCTTGGCGTCGATCATCAACGTCAGGGCGGCAGAGGCGAACACATCCCCGCTCGCATCGCTGCGATGGGTCCATCCGGTCGCGTCCGCCTTCGCATTCGGCCCTTCGCCCGGCGCGGCCGAAGCGAGGTCGGGGTCCATCGCGATCGTCACCCGCACGATATTGGGCGCATAGGGCTCGACCGCCACGCGGCTGCCATGGCGATCGAGCAGCGCCATCGGTTCGGCCAGCGCCGGGGCGGTGAGGCAGGACGCGCCCAGTGCGATCCATTTGAAGCTCTTTGCGATCATCCCTGTAAATCCCTGTATTTCAAACGAGGCCATGGCCGTCGATGCGGACGACCGGCACGAAATGGACGCCATGCGGCATGGTGAGATGGAGGCCCGCGCCATCCTGACGGAAGGCGACCGGACCACCGCCGAGCAGTGTCACTTGGCTGATTGTGCCGCCCACGCGACCCCGCGCCAGTGAGCGGATGGTCGTAGATCCCTGCGCCCGGCCCAGGAACAGCGCATAGAGCGCCCCCTTGTTGGTGGTGAAGCGGATGTCCTGCGCGGTGAAGGGCTTGGCCTTCTCCTCATTCTGCATCCCTGCGATCAGTTGCGTCGGCCCTTCGCCATAGATGCGCCAGGGCCGCGACCCGAAGATCGCCTCGCCGCCATGCGTCACCCATCCGGCCATGCCGTCCAGCACCTTCTCCGTCTCGCTGTCGATCGATCCGTCGCCCGGTTGCGGGATGGACAGCAGCAGGTTGCCGTTCTTCGACACGACATCGGCCAGCCGCTGGATGACTTCCTCCGCGCTCTTGTAGCTTTTGTCCTGCTGCCGCGCTGTATTGTAGAACCAGTCGCCGATGCAGGTGTCGGTCTGCCATGGCTCGTCCCATAGCCTGTCGGTAAAGCCGCGCTCGACATCCTGCACCATGCCGAAGCGCGCATAGGGCTTGAGCTGCTTGCCGGTCAGCACGACGTCGATCTGGCCGTGCCAGCCGATCGACCGGTTATAATAATCCGCCGCCGCCTCCAGCCCGACCGGGCCGAAGGGCAGTTCATGATCGTCCATATACACCATGTCGGGCTTATATTTCGCAACCAGATCGGTCTGGCGCAGCAGCCAGCGGGTGACATAGGCCGGGTCGTCCTTCGGCCCGGTCTCGATCCACTGGCCGTTATTGGCGTCGTGCCACTTGTCCATGGCCTCGATCGTGTCGATGCCATCGGGCAGCACCGCATGGCCACCGGTATAAAGTTCCTGCGGGTCGAGGCCATCCCACCATTGCCCCTTGCCGTCCGCCTTGCGCAGGCGATAGGCATCATAGCGCTCGCCCTTCTTCGGTCCGACCGGGTCATAGCCATAAGCGGGCTGATACCAGTGCCAGGCATGGGCGGCGTGGTTTGACACGCCGAACTTCATGCCCGCCTTGCGCGCCGCCTTCTCCCAGATGCCGACCACATCCTTTTTCGGCCCGACGCGCAGGCTGTTCCAGGCATGATAGCGGCTGTCATAGCAATCCAGATTGTCGTGATGGCAGGCCAGCGCCATGAAATATTTGGCGCCCGCCTTCTGGTAGCGGGCCATCAGCGCATCGGGTTCCCACTTATCGGCGGTCCACAGATTCTGGATGTCCTTCATCCCCGAAACCGACGGATGGCCGTAGGTTTTCAGATGATGCTCGTACATCGGATGGCCCTGCATATATAGGAAGCGGCCATACCAGTCGCCCTGCGCCGGCACCGATTGCGGCCCCCAATGCGACCACATGCCCAGCTTCGCGTCGCGGAACCAGTCGGGATAGCGGTAATTGGCGACGAGCGAGGACCAGCTTGGCTGCACCGGCCCGCCCATCGTGCCCATGGGGCTGGCAGCACGCGCCGCGCGGGCAAGGCCAAGCGCAGCGGCGCCCGCCAGGAACGATCGGCGTCCCAGCATCGTCATTGGATTGCCCCCAACGCCTTGTCGATCGCCTGGCGCGCCAGCGGGCGCATGATCGCATAGCCCTCCGCCGTCGGATGCACGCCGTCGGTGGACAGTCCCGGCTTCATCGCTCCGTCCGCCTGCGCCATGGCGGCATGATAATCGACATAGGTGAAGCCCCGGCTGCGGGCATAATCGGACAACCACCTATTAATCGCCGCGATCTGCGGCGCGGGTCGCAACCCCGGACTCCAGGGGAAGGCGCCCGCCGGAGGAACGGACGCGAGAACGACCTTGATCCGATGGGCATCGGCCAGTTCGGCCATGGTCTGGATATTGCCCAGCACCGTGTCCATCGTCGCCGCGCCGGTGTTGCCGGCGATATCGTTGGTCATCGCCATGATATGGACCACCTGCGGCTTCAGCGCGATCACGTCCTGCCGGAAACGCACCAGCATCTGGGCCGTGGTCTGCCCGCTGATGCCGCGATCGACCTGCCCGTCGGTGAACATCGACGGATCGGCATTGATCCAGTTGTCGGTGATGGAATCGCCCATGAACACCGCCCGCACCGGCTTGCCCTCCAGCGCCTTGTTGTCGGCGGCATAGCGGCATAGCTGCCCGAAATCGCGGGTCAGCATGTGCAGGTTCCACAGCGTCCACCCGGCCTGATCGGTCGGCTTGGGATGCATGGGGCAGGGGTCTGCGACGATGCCGACCGGATCGTCGACATGGGGATCGCCCGGCACCTTGCTGACGGCGAAAGCCGGGCCGGTCAGCGCCAATGCGCCACATAAAGCGATAAGATGCCGCATCCTCTTCCTCATTTCTGATCGGTCGTCATCATCATTGTCGTGGCGCGTATCGTCATGCCGGGATCAGCCCATGGCGCGCGGCGAAGGTCGCGAACAGATCGGGCCAGGCGGCGGCCTGCATCGTCCGGGGCAGGCGCACGCCGAAGCCATGTCCGCCATGCTCGAAGATATGGAGCGCGACCGGGCGCTGCGCCGCTTCCATCGCCTGGAACAGGGCGATGCTGTTGGCGGGCGGGACCAACCCGTCATCGCCGGCATGGACCAGGAACAGTGGGGGCGTCCGCGCATCGACCCGCAACTCGACCGATCGCGCCTGGCGCATGTCGGTCGATGCGTCCGGCCCCAGCAGCATGTCGCGCGATCCGCCATGGGTGAAGGGGGCGTCAAGACTGACGACAGGATAGACCAGCCCGGCTATAGCGGGCCGGGCATCCTGCCGGTCGGCGGCATCGACGGGATCATAGACTCGCTCACTATGGCGCGTCGCCAGCGACCCGGCCAGATGCCCGCCGGCGGAAAAGCCGAGCACGCCGATCCGGTCCGGTGCGACACCGAGTTGGACAGCATTCGCGCGAATCATTCGCATCGCCCGCTGCGCATCCTGCAACGGCACATCTTCCCGCTGCGCCCAACCTTCGCTGGGCAGGCGGTAGAGCAGGATGAAGACGGTAATGCCACGCGCATTCAGCCAGTCGGCCTGGCTGGTCCCTTCATTGTCGTAGGACAGGAAGCCATAGCCCCCGCCCGGAACCACCAGCATCGCCGCGCCATTGGGGCGGGCAGGGCGGCGCACGACCAGCACCGGGCGGTCAATGCCTGTGACCCAGCGATCGGGCGTGGTCGGGTCTTTCGACTGGTCGGCGATCTTGCGGACGATCCGCGCGCCCTTCCCGCCCGGCGGCGTGCCCGGCCACAGGTCGATCAGTTCGTCGGCGGCGTTTGTCTGCGCAGCGGCCAGGCCCGGCAGCGCAGCGAGTCCCGTTGCCGCCAGCAAGGCCGCACGTCGGTCCATGTCGCTCATTGTCCGCCTTCCACCTCGCGGGGGGGCGCCAGCATGATCGGCGACATCGCGCTTCCGATCATGGCGGCCGCGTCGCGCACCAACTGGCTGCACGCCTCCACCGTCGCCCGGTTCGCCGCGCCATCGACGAAGGGCATGGTCAGCGCCGCGCGCGCGACCCCGCCGGCCAGGATCGGCGCGGACAGGTCGGTTATGCCGGTCAGCATCGGGCTGGGCGCGATCGCGCCGCCATTGGCCACCGCCGCGTCCAGCCGTTCGGCCAGTTCGGCCTCATTCAGCGTTTCGCCGGTGGCGCGGATATCGTCCAGCATCGCCGCCCGCGCTTCGGGCGGCTGGAAGGCGAGCAGGATGCGCCCGGAATTGGAGCGATGCAGCGGCCGGCGATAGCCCACGCGCACGGCAAAGCCCGACAGGCCCGGCGCTTCGATCGCGATGATGACGACCATCTCCGCACCCGACGCGACCGCGAGATGACAGCTCTGCCCGGCCCGGCGCGCCAGATCCTGCATCACCGGCAGGGCGGTGGAGGCCAGGTCGCGGATCGGCGGCTGACTCATGCCCAGCGCGAACAGCCGGTTGGTCAGGCGATAGCCTTCCTCGGCGCGGGCGATATAGCCATGCTCTTCCAACACCTGCAACATACGGAAAATCTCGCTCACCGACCGGCCAAGCGCGATGGATATGTCAGACATTATGAGCGGGTCGCTGGCGGCGGCCAGAAGCTCCAATATTTCCAGGCCTTTTGTGAGCGCGGGCGCCTGATAGCGCGTCTTGCCTGTCATGCGGCTCCCTTTCCCCTCTCCAAATCGATGATGTTTCACCTATAGGACCATCCTCGCCGGTTCGAACCTCCTACACATTATCCACATATAAAATCAATTTTTATATTTCATAATTTAAAATGTGGGAGTAATGGAAGCTCGTCTTGTTACCGCTCCCAAAGTGGGCGAGGCGCATAAGGGAAGGTTTTCGGCGGCCGAAGTGGTCGCGAATCGAACGCTCCGATCGGGGCGTCAGGGAGAGGAAGGGGTTTCATGACCAAGATCACGCCTATGCCGCGTCGCGCCGCGTTGCTGGCCGGCATTTCGATCGCCAGCATCGCGCTGGGAACCAACGTCCATGCGCAGGACGCCACGCCGCCGCAGCCCGCCGCGACCGATGGCGACATCGTCGTCACCGGCGTCCGCGCCAGCCTGTCGAGCGCCCAGGCGATCAAGCGCAACAGCGACGTCATCGTCGATTCGATCGTCGCCGAAGACATCGGCAAGCTGCCCGACCGCAACGTCGCCGAAGCGTTGCAGCGCATTCCCGGCATCCAGGTCCAGCGCCGCTTTGGCGAAGGCAGCTCGGTCGCAATCCGCGGCCTGACCCAGGTCCGCACCGAACTGAACGGTCGCGACATCTTCACCGCCAGCGGCGCCAACCAGCTTAATCTGGAGGATATTCCGTCAGAACTGCTGGCTGGCATCGACGTCTACAAGAATCCGTCGGCCGACCTGATCGAAGATCAGTTGTCAGGCACGATCAATTTCCGCACCCGCAAGGCGTTCGACTTTGACGGTTTCAAGGCTGCAGCATCCCTGACCCAGAGCCATTTCGATCTGGTCGACCGTTATAAGCCATCGGCCTCGCTCCTGCTCAGCAACCGTTGGGACACGGGCATCGGTGAGATCGGCGTCCTCGCCAGCGTCTCCTTCCAGAAGACCGCCTTCCGCCAGGACACCATTTCGACCGAGCCCTTCTATACGCTCGACCCGTCCGTCCCCGCTGACGCCGCCGTGCTGGCGACTTTGGGCCGCACTGGTCAGACGACCACGCTGCCCCACGGCACCGGCATCGGCGAAGTCTATGGCGATCGCCGCCGCCTGGGTACCGACGTATCGGTCCAGTGGCGCCCCAACGACACGCTGGAATTGACTGCCGAAGTCTTTCGTTCGGATTACAAGTTCCGCTACGACGACTATAGTTTCTTTGCCTATACATCGAACAGCGCGATCCAGCCTCTGCCAGGGGCGCCGTTCACCTATGCCGACAATGGCGATTTCCAGAGCGGCACCTTCATCAACCTGCCCGTTGGCAACAACACCAGTGCGGAAACGCGCCGGTCGAAGACGACCGACTATTCGCTGAACCTGAAGTGGAAGCCTACCGCCAATCTGACCGTCACGGCCGATGGCCAATATGTGGACGCCAAGACGAAGAATCTGCGTTCGATCTTCGGCCTTAATGGCACCGCCGATACGCTGTACCAGGATATTTCGGGTTCGGTGCCGGTCGTGAATATCGGTTCGGCCACTGGCCTCGCCAATCCGGCGACTTACAACAGCGCCTTCTATCTCGACAACCTCAACGAATCGACGGCGTCGGACAGAACGGCAAGGCTGGACGCGGAATATCGTTTCGACGCGGGCATCCTCTCGTCGATCAAGGCGGGCATCCGCTTCGCCGACCGCAAGAACCGGACGATCGACACCGGCTATCGCTATACCGGCCTGGCAGGGATTCCCAGCCAGTTGGAAAATGTCGATTTGAGTGATTTCTTCCGCGGCGACGCCGACCTGTTCGGCGACATCATCGCCTTCAACCGCGGCATCATCCGCAACTATCAGGATACGCTCGACACGCTGGGCATCGCCGGCGCGCCGGCCTATGTCCAGAGCGGCACCAACGAACAACGTCAAAAGACCTATACCGGCTATGCCACCGCTTTCTTCAAGACCGATCCTGTCGATGGCAATATCGGTGTGCGCGTGGTCCGCACCAATCTCGACGTGTCGGGCTTCTATCAGCAGATCGCGATCATCCAGAATCCCGACGGCACCGAAAGCAACGGTCCGGCCGAATTCAACCCGATCAATGCGTCGCGCAGCTATACGTCAGTGCTGCCCAGCCTGAACCTGCGCGTCCATCTGGCTGACGCCCTGCAATTGCGCCTAGCGGCAGCGAAGAATATTGCGCGGCCCAGCTTTGGTCAGTTGAACCCCAGCCTCAACATTACCGAACCCGGTCAGGCGCAACAGGATCAGTTGCACCTGACCAGCGGCGGCAACCCCTATCTCAAGCCGATGAAATCGGACAATCTCGACCTGTCTCTGGAATGGTATTTCTCGCGCACGGGATCGCTGACGGCGGCCGGCTTCTACAAGAATATCAAAAACTATATTCAGACCGCCGTCACGCCCCGCAACGTCACCTTCAACAACGGCAACACCTATGAATATCAGGTCACGTCCTTCAACAATGTCGCCAAAGGCAAGGTGAAGGGCTTCGAACTGGCCTATCAACAGTTTTTCGACTTCCTGCCTGGACCGCTCAGTGGCCTGGGTATGCAGGCGAACTTCACTTATGTGGACTCCAAGGCGCCGTCCCCGGCGACCACCGGCCCTGTCGTCAACGTGCCGCTGGAACTGCTGTCCAAATATAATTATAACCTTGTCGGCATTTACGAGCTCGGCGGATTGTCGGCGCGTGTCGCCTATAACTGGCGCAGCAAATATGTCGTCACGACGGCGGGTAACGGAACCGGCAATCTGCCGATCTTCAACAAGCCCTTCGGTCAGGTCGATGCATCGATCAGCTATAATGTCACGCCGCAATTCGCGCTGACGGTCGATGGCGTGAACCTGACCAACGCACGCCGATCGACCTATTTCGGCATCGACAGCCGTCCGCGCGATGTCGTCGTCAACGACCGCCGCATCAGCCTGACCGCCCGCATCACCTATTGATGCGCCATGCGGGCGTTTCTACCGTCCCTCCCCTGGCAGACCGGACCCATAATGGACTGGTCTGCCTCTTTGGGAAGAGAGAGGATGCACTGATGCACATCCAGCAAGCCGGTATCGAACGGAGCAGCCGTGCGGCGATGGTCCTGACGACCGGCCTCTTCTTCCTATGGGGGGTGGCGAACAATCTCAACGATGTGCTGATCGCCCATTTCCGGCACGTTTTTTCGCTGTCGGATTTCCAGTCCGGGTTGGTCCAGTCGGCCTTTTATCTGGGCTATTTCTGCTTCGCCATTCCCGCCGCGCTGGCGGCCGAGCGGCTGGGTTACAAGGCGACGGTGATCCTGGGCCTGCTGCTGTTCGGCGGCGGCGCGCTGCTGTTCCTGCCAGCCTCTATCCAACTCAGCTACGGCTTCTTCCTGTTCGCCCTGTTCGTGATCGCCAGCGGCCTCGCCTTTCTGGAGACGGCGGCCAATCCAATGGTCGCGGCGATGGGACCGGCGGAGGGGGCGGCGCAGCGGCTGAACCTGGCGCAGGCGTTCAACCCACTGGGGTCGATCGCGGGCGTGGCGCTGGGCGCGACGCTGATCCTTTCCGATGCGCCGCAACAGAGGGTCGCGGGCGCGGCGGCGGTGCAACTGCCCTATCTCGGCATCGCGCTGGTGGTGCTGGTCTGGGCCGCGGTGCTGACTTTCACGCGCTTTCCTCGCGCCGCGACGCAGGCCGACGGCAGCGGCGGGTCGGCGCTGGCGGGCTATGGCGCGCTGCTGCGTCGCCCCCGCTATATGGCCGGGGTGGCCGCGCAATTTTTCTATGTCGGCGCGCAGGTCGGCATCTGGAGCTACCTGATCCGCTACGCCGAAAGCGTCGTGCCCGGCATCGGCGCGCAAAAGGCGGCCTGGCTGCTTACTTTGTCGCTGGCGTTGTTCATGGTCGGGCGTTTCATCGGCGCGGCCTTGCTGTCGCGGTTCGATGGCGCGCGACTGATGGCGTTGTTCGCGGGGATCAATATCATCCTGTCGCTGGTGGCAGTCGCGGGCGGCATCGTCGGCCTTGCCGCCGTGGTGGCGACCAGCTTCTTCATGTCCATCATGTACCCGACCATCTTCGTCCTGTCGTTGCGCGGTCTGGGGCCGCTGACCAAGGCGGGCGCATCGATGATCGTCATGGCGATCATCGGCGGCGCGGTGCTGACCATGGCGATGGGTCTGTTGTCCGACCTGACCGGCACGATCCGCGCGGCGATGCTGGTGCCCGCGCTCTGCTTCGCGGTCGTGACGCTCTATGCCCGCGCCGCGTGGCGGGAGGGGGTGGCATGATCCCCGCATTAGGCATGGGCACAGCCCCGATCGGCAACCTCTATCGCGCCGTCAGTGACGCGGAGGCGCGCGCCACGCTCGACGCCGCCTGGGATGCGGGCATCCGTTATTATGACACTGCGCCCCATTATGGCTTCGGCCTGGCCGAACGGCGGCTGGGCGTCATGTTGGCGGCGCGCGATCCGGTGGGCGAAGCGGTGCTGTCGACCAAGGTCGGCCGCCTGCTGGCGCCGACCGATGCGCAGGGCGAACGCCACGGTTTCGTCGATGCCGATTCCTATGAGCCGGTGTTCGACTATGGTCATGACGCGGTGCTGCGCGCCTTCGAAGGCAGTTGCGCGCGGCTTGGCCGCGATCGGATCGACCTGCTGCTCGCCCATGATCTGGGGCGGGCGACCCATGGCGACGATCATAACCGCCACCTGCGCGCCTTCCTGAACGGCGGCTACCGCGCGATGTGCGACCTGCGCGACGCTGGCGCGGTCGGCGCAATCGGCATCGGCGTCAATGAAGTCGCGATCTGCGATGAGCTACTCGACCATGTCCCCCTGGACATGATCCTGCTGGCCGGGCGCTACACGCTGCTGGATCGCAGCGCGGAACGGCTGTTGGCGCGCTGCGCCGCGTTGGGCGTGCAGGTGATCGTCGGCGGCCCCTATAATAGCGGCATATTGGCGCGCGATCTCAGCGGCCCGCTCCATTTCGACTATGCCACGCCGAGCGCGGACATCATCGGCAAGGCGCAGCGCCTGTTGGGCGCCTGCGCCGCCTGCAATGCCTCGCTGCCCGCCGCCGCCCTGCAATTCCCGCTTCGCCATTCCGCAGTCGTCAGCGTCATCCCCGGCCTGGTCGGCGCGGGTCAGGTCGCCGACACCATGACCCGCCTCTCGACGGCCTTGCCAGACGCGCTTTGGCCCGCGCTCGACGCCTCGCTGAAAGACCCCTCCATGTTGCAGGATGATGCGCGCCTGATCCTGCTGCACCCCCACGACAATGTCCTGATCTGCGTCCGTCCGATCGAAGCGGGCGACATTCTCCCTGCGTCGGGCGGCACGATCCCCGCGAGCGAGGGCATATCCATCGGCCACAAGATCGCCCGCGCGCCGATGCGCGCCGGCGACAAGGTCATCAAATATGGCGCGCCGATCGGGTCGATGACCGCCGATGCCGCCACTGGCGACTGGGTCCACATGCATAATATGAAAAGCGACTATATCAGCAGCCACACGCGCACCGCGCTGGAGGAGGGGGCATGATCCGGGCCTGGCTCCGGCAGGATGGGCGCAAGGGCATCCGTAATGTCGTCGCGGTCGCCTATCTGGTCGAATGCGCGCATCATGTCGCGCGGCGGATCGTGGACAAGGCGGACGATCCCGACGTCCAGCTCATCGGTTTTCCCGGCTGTTTTCCCAATGCCTATGCCGCCAAGGTGATGGAGGCGATCGCAACCCATCCCAATGTCGGGGGCCTGGTGATCGTGTCGCTGGGGTGCGAAAGTTTCAACCGCGAACGGCTGCTGGCGGTGGCGCGGGCGAGCGGCCGGCCGGCCGAACTGCTGGTGATCCAGGAAACGGGCGGCACGGCCGCGACGATCGCGGCGGGCGCCGAAGCCGTCGCGCGGGTGCGCGCCGCCATCGCCGGGGTTCCGCGCGGGCCGATGGGCGTGGAAGAACTGATCGTCGGCACCATCTGCGGCGGGTCGGACGGGACCAGCGGCATCACCGCCAATCCGGCGGTCGGTCGCGCCTTCGACCGGCTGGTCGCGGACGGTGCCGCCTGCTTATTCGAGGAAACGGGCGAACTGGTCGGCTGTGAAGCGATCATGGCCGACCGCGCTCGCACGCCGGAACTCGCCGTCGCGATCGAGCAATGCGTGCAAAAGGCGGAACGCTATTACGCCATCATGGGCTTCGGCAGCTTCGCGCCCGGCAATGCCGAAGGCGGCCTGACGACGCAGGAAGAAAAGTCGATGGGCGCCTATAGCAAGTCCGGCGCCTCCACCATCGACGGCATATTGAAGCCGGGCGATATTCCCCCGACGGGCGGCCTCTATCTGCTCGACGTCGTGCCCGATGGCGAACCGCGCTTCGGCTTTCCCAATATCTCCGACAATGCGGAGATCGTGGAGTTGATCGCCTGCGGCGCGCATCTCACCCTCTTCACCACCGGCCGTGGATCGGTGGTCGGGTCGGCCATTTCGCCGGTCATCAAAATCTGCGCGAATCCCGACACTGGCCGCCGCCTCGCCGCCGACATGGACATCAATGCGGGCCGGATATTGGAAGGTGCGGCGACGCTGGAACAGGTCGGCACGGAAATCTACGACAAGGTGTTGGCCATCGCCGCGGGCGAACGAAGCATCTCCGAACAATTGGGCCATCAGGAGTTTATTTTGACCTACAAGGCTTTCGACCCCATCGGCCCAGACTGTCTGCCGACGAAGACCGGACTGGGGGGCGCGCATGAGCGGGCGGCTTGACAGCAAGGTCGCCCTCATCACAGCGGCTGCACGGGGCATCGGCCGGGCCACGGCGCAGCGCTTCGTGGCGGAAGGCGCGCGCGTCATCGCGACCGATCGGGACCGCGGCGCGCTCGACGGGCTGGAGGGCTGCGACCTGCGCACGCTTGACGCAACCGACGGGGCTGCGGTGCGGGCGCTGGCGGCCGAGGTCGGCGCGGTCGACATCCTCGCCAATATTGCGGGCGTGGTCCATGCCGGGACCATCCTGGAATGTCCGCAGGAAGATTGGGATTTCGCCCTCTCGCTCAACATGACCGCCATGTATCACACGATCCGCGCCTTCCTGCCCGGCATGGTGGACAGGGGCGGGGGATCGATCGTCAACATGTCCTCCATCGCCAGTTCGGTGAAGGGCATCCCCAACCGCTTCGCCTATGGCGCCAGCAAGGCGGGCGTGATCGGCCTGACCAAGGCGGTGGCGGCCGATTTTGTGGGGCAGGGCGTGCGCTGCAACTGCATCTGCCCCGGCACGATCGACACGCCCTCGCTGCAACAGCGCCTCCACGATACTGGCGATTATGTTGCGGCGCAGGTGGCGTTCGCGGCGCGCCAGCCAATGGGCCGGCTCGGCCGGGCGGAGGAGATCGCGGCGCTGATGCTGTACCTCGCCAGCGACGAAGCGTCCTTCACCACCGGCGCGGTCCATGTGATCGACGGCGGTTGGGTCAACTGATGCGGCATGTCCTGCTGATCGATCTGGCCGACGATGCGGCGGCCATCGCCCACTATGAGGCCTGGCACGCATCCGGCGCCTTGCCGCCCGCTATCGGCGCCAGCATCCGCGCCGCCGACATCATGGCGATGGACATCTACCGCAGCGGCAACCGGCTGGTCATGCTGATGGAAACCGGCCCCGGTTACGATCCGGCGGCCAAGGCGGCGGCTGACGCCGCCGATCCGGCGGTGCAGGCCTGGG
>NZ_CP117158.1:2100000-3758784 GCF_028538045.1 Sphingobium sp. AntQ-1 | reverse complement strand
GGCCGGTCGTCTCAGCGCGGGAAGCGGCCGCCGGCGGCGGGCGAGGCGATCTGGCGTTTGGCCGGCAGCACAGTGCCGCCGCGCGGATCGGAGGTCGAGGTGACGAGACCGCGATCCGCCCAGGCCTGGAGGTCATCGATGGAATAGACGACGCGCCCGCCGAGCTTGCGATAGATCGGCCCGGTCCCGTAGGTGCGATGCTTTTCGAGGGTGCGTTCGGACAGGCCGAGGAAGCGTGCCGCCTCTTGCGTTCGCAGGTAGCGTGGCGGGATATTGGCGGCTTTTTCGGCCATGATCGAACCTCCGTGGTCTCGCGGGAGGCCGCTGCGAACGAGCGGCGGGTTGCGAGCACGGTGGCGCGAAGACGGCGCCTTGGACGATGTCGAAGTAAGGGACTGAAATCGACACCTGAGCGGTGTCAGCGATCCCGGCGCGGGCGGCGCAGCAATGTGCGATAGCCGCCGCGAACGAGCTTCATGCCGTCGCGGGCGAGACGGATTGTGATTTCCCGGATCGGGTCGCCGACCCAGGACGCCGCGTCGATTTTATGCTGAGGGAAGAGATGCTCGGCGACGACGCGGTATATGGCGCCGCTATCTCGCGCATCGATAGCACGCAGCATTTGGCGGGCGCGCTGACGTTTTTGCAGCGTTATGCGAGGATCGGGCGGCACACGCTTGGCGAACACTGCATGCCAGAGGCGTTCGACTGCGGTCAGCCGGTCCGGCGTCAGTTCATCGAACATGACGAACACGCCCAGGGGACAGGTCTCATCGACATCGGTCACGGCAACGTCGTAGGACTCGCCCCGCAGATCAAGCCGGATCAGACCAGGATCATGCACGATGATGGCGTGGGCATGCAGATCGTCAGCGCGGACGCTGAGATCTCCCACCGGCTTCGGTCCAGCAATGAGCGGGAGCGTGGCTGGGTCGATTTGCGGGGTCCAGAAGATCGGCTGGATGAGCGCGGAATTGCGAGGGTCCGCGACGAAATCGCAACCCCCATTGTTCGGCAAACTCCCGAGCAATGTCTTCGCTTAGTTGCCCGACGGCCGCCAACTCCTGATATGATTTTCGGTAATCGGGATTACGACGCAAGAACTCCCAGGCAAGATCACCGGGCGTCAACTTGTCTATATAGTCATAGGCGGCTTCAGACCGCCAACTCTCTTCCTCGGACATCCTTTGCCGCCTCCGCGTAATTGTTAATCAACGCGAGTGTTGTGGCTGGCACCATTCCAAGTTGATTCGGTGCTGGGAAGAACGAAGTGGGGTCAACGTGATGCAGGTTCTGCATCACCTCAGTGCAGGCGAGGGCCGAGAAGCTCGCCATAGCCGCTTGTCGTCATCCATTTTGCGCGGGCGAGATGGGAGTTGTGGATGCGCGCGGCCCGCTCTGGTTCAGCTTCGGGACAAATTCCGAACAGCGCTTCAACGACTGCTTTCCAGTCCGCACCTTCGGCGTCTGCATCGAGAAGGCGCAGGTATAGCTTCAGATGCGCACGGTCATAGGCCGTGAGTGCTGCGCCGCCAGGCGGCTGGTCCAGAAAGTCTTTGGTCACCGCATCCCCCGACAACAGATGTATCCATTTTGAAGGGGATTGTTAACGATGTTTTGAATCCATTGCATGCCAGCAGCACTGCCGCGTGAAGGCCGGGCGGTGTGGGCATGCGCCCCTATGTCAGGCTTCTCTCTTTGCATCGACTAGCATCAACCCCACGCCTTGGTCGGAGTTGAGGAAGACAATCCCGCCGCGTTCGAAGGCGCGCCTGACCTCATCCCGCGTGCTCTCGTACACCTCGAGGCCGCTTGCGGATTCGAGGCGCTTGAGCGCGGTCAGTGATACTCGGGCCTTGTCAGCGAGCGTCTCCTGCGTCCAACCCAGCAACGCGCGTGCGGCCCGTGATTGTCGGGCGGTGATCATGCATGATCACCTCCCACTCAGACCTACGCGCACGCCAGAACTACGACTATTATAGTCGTTCTCGTGCTGCCTGGCCATCCAAAAGCTGCTGCTAGGGCATCGCTGGGCATCTTCGGTGCCGAACTGATTCGGTCGCCTCGCGCGCCGAAGGCCCCGGCCTTTTTGGCCGGGGCCTTGCGCGGGCCTCAGTCGCCGCGCCGCCCGTTGGGGCGGGACCAGATCAGCGAGAAGCTCTCCTCCTCGTCGTCGAAGAGGTTGGCGTAGATCGGGGCGTTGAAGCTCGGGTCGTCCAGCTTGAGCCCGAGATAGTCGCGGCCTTCGTTCGAGCGCTTGGACCAGGCGGCGCCGATCTCCGCGCGGCCGACCAGGACCCGGTGGCTGGGGGCATTCTCGCCGGTGGCGCGCTGGTCGGGGACGATGCGCACGTTCTTGGCCTGGACGCTGAGGGTGACGATTTCGCCGGTGAACTCGTTCGAGCCGGTCTTCTTGAAGGTGCCGATGGTCGCCATTGTAAGTCTCCGTTTTTCCGTTCGCGAGCCCGCACCATTGCGGCCTCGATGGCGATCGGTTGGCCGGAGGCGATCGACGGCGCACCCCGCAGGGGCCTGACAGCCAAGGAGGGCTTTCTTGTCTCGCGAGGAATGGCGGCGCAGCCGGCAGGGGAAGAAAGTTTGACGCGGCTGTTGCGTCATAGGCGATCGAGGCGAAGCCGGCCTTCGGCCAGATCAGGCCATTGAAGAGGCCGTTTGGAGCGGTTGAGGCACGGTCAGACAACGGAGAAAATGGTGGCCGTCCCACACCGCCAGACCGGCGTCGGATGGATGCTCACCGGCTTCGTTTCCTACTGGCAGGGCATCGGCGCTGCATCCTGACCCTCCGCCAACAACTGGGAGATCGCCGCGCCGGATCTTCGGTCTGTCGCGGAAACATGGTCCTGCCACGGCAGCCGCTCCAACGAGGGCCGCTCCCCGGGGCCTAGCGTCTATCCGCACCCCGCGCCTCAATCCCAACGGCCTAAGACGACGTGGGCGGTCGTCGTCCATCGCTGGTCTCGCCTCACAACGGCGAAACCGACGATCAGGCTCGTGCGAGGTCCCGGCCGGACGGGCCCGGGGCCGCCGCCATTCCAGCGACCTGCACGAAGGCGGTGATACCAACCGCGATCGCACCAATGACGGAGAAGGCGATCTGCCATCCCCCGGAGGGCATGGTGTGTTTCACGATGCCGTGCGTCGCATGGTAGCCGGCAAGCGCCGCAGGCGCGACGAAGGCGAGTGCGATCGCGAGGCGTATCCAGAGCGGGCGGATAAAGGCGAGCAGGAACTGCCCGAGGCCGAGCGTCAGCGCGGCGGCGACGAGGCCGACGATGATCGCGCCGAGCCAGCCGGCGCCGGTCTGATAGGCCCATGTCCCGGCGCCAACGCCCGCGAAGAACGGCAACGCAAACACAGCCAGGGTGAACAACAGCCAGCACAGGCCGCCGATCGCGGCGATGCTGGCGAGGATACCGATGAAGATCATGGTGGTGTTCTCCGCGAGATAAAAGGTCTGACGGTTGCGCCTCCACCACCACCACGGCGCGCCCATAGTATAGCCGAAGAGGAGAAGGGACGGGAGAGGAAATCCCGAGGGATTTCCACTTGCGGCCGTGACGCCTTGCCCGCGGTCAGCGGGCGAAGGGATCGATTTCGTGAACGATGGCGGCGAATTCGCCGTCATATTCGCCGGCGGGCATGACGCCCATGGTGCCGTCGCCGGCCTGGAAGATGACGATTGAAACCATGAGGGTGGTGGCGAGGCTGAAGGCGAATGCGTGAGCTTGCTTGAGGGACATCTGTCCGGCTCCTGTCTTGGAGGCGGGAGACCATCTCCCGCGCGACAGGCGCCCGATGTGTCCGGCCGATGGCCGCAATCACCGCGAAGGCGAAGCCGCAGCGGCGGCATGCTGGCATAGCCGACCCTTTACGGTGATGGCATCGGGCCCTCGGCTGGACCAAGGATCAGCGCATTGGAAGCGGGGGATGGTTTTCCGCTATGACCGGGGCCACAATGGGATTCCCCGTTCAATGCTTTCCCGCCAAAGCATCACCAGTGCGTTGCAATCGAATGCTGCCCACAGGGGTGCCCACGCTCCATCACACGAGCAGAAAGTGATGGATGCCGACCGGCAGGTTTTGGAGCGCGGTGGGCGATAGCTACCGACCGGTTATCCCGAAAGGGATGGTGTTTAGGAACCGCTGCTAATTGGCGCTAACGGGGATTTGGATAAGGATGGCCCGTTTTACGCTGCAAGGGCACGCTGATCGAAGCTGGCTCGTGCGCTCTCCACTGCAGTAAAGTGGCGCAGGGTCCAGGCGTACAACGCCTTGAACGGCTCCTGCAGGGAACGCCCGAGTTCGGTGATCTCATATTCGACAGCGACGGGCGATAGTGGGAGGACGCGGCGGGAAACCAGGCCGTTGCGTTCCAACCGGCGCAAGCACTGCGTCAGCGCCTTCTGGGATACACCTTCCAACAAGCGCTTGATGGCATTGAAGCGCAGAGGTCCCCGGTCGAGTACGGTCAGCACCATCATCGACCATTTATCAGCGATTTGGTCGAACAGCAGTCGGCTCGGGCAGTCCACGGCGAAGCGCTGGAGATCGGTCATGGTGGTTTCCTCGAAGTTACCTAGGCGATGTAAGGTGCTTTATTGACGTCAGGTTTCTGTAGTATACCTAGTCTAGCTCTTGATCAACGGAGCTAACACCCATGACTGCCACCGCTACCGATGCCCTGTTCCGCCCCCTTTGCGTGGGCACGATGAACCTACCCAACCGCATCGTCATGGCTCCCATGACGCGGACGTTCGCGCCGGAAGGCATACCAGGCGCGGCCAACGCAGCGTACTACCGGCGGCGGGCCGAGGGCGGTGTCGGCCTAATCCTGTCCGAAGGAACAGTGATCGACCGTCCCGCGTCCCGCAACGAGCCGGGCATCCCGTTCTTCCACGGCGAGACGGCGCTAGCCGGATGGAAGCATGTCATCGACGCCGTGCACGATGCCGGCGGCCGGATGGGACCGCAGATTTGGCATACCGGATCGACCCGCGGCATGAGCGGGTGGGAGCCGGAGGCTTCAGTGGAAAGCCCGTCGGGCCTCCTCGGGCCGGCGACACCTCGCGGCGACGCGATGAGCGAGGAGGCGATCGCGGACACCGTAGCGGCGTTCGCCAAGGCCGCCGCTGCCGCAAAAGCGCTCGGCTTCGATACGGTCGAGCTGCACGGCGCGCACGGCTACCTGATCGACCAGTTCTTCTGGTCGGGTACTAATCAACGCACGGATCGCTACAGCGGTGCTTCGATCGGCGAGCGCTCGCGCTTCGCGGCCGAGGTTGTCGCGGCGGTACGGGCTGCAATCGGCCCCGACTTCCCGCTCATCCTGCGCGTCAGCCAGTGGAAGCAGCAGGACTACGCCGCTCGGCTGGCGGAGACCCCGGACCTGATGACCGACTGGCTGCTG
The DNA here is from genome assembly GCF_028538045.1 of Sphingobium sp. AntQ-1. Taxonomy (NCBI): domain Bacteria; kingdom Pseudomonadati; phylum Pseudomonadota; class Alphaproteobacteria; order Sphingomonadales; family Sphingobiaceae; genus Sphingobium; species Sphingobium sp. AntQ-1. The sequence goes on along the minus strand of NZ_CP117158.1, from coordinate 3,753,356 downwards.
CCGCTGGTCGAGGCGGGCGTCAATGTACTGCACTGCTCGCAGCGGCGCTTTTGGGACCCGGAGTTTCCGGAGATCGACGGCGAGGACGGGCTGAACTTCGCCGGCTGGGCGAAGAAGTTGACGGGCGCCACCACGATCAGCGTCGGTTCGGTTGGCCTGTCGGGTGACTTCATGGCCGCGTTCGGCGGAGAATCTTCGACAAGCGTGGGACTGGACCGGCTCGTCGGCCGCATGGAGCGCGATGAGTTCGACCTGATCGCAGTCGGGCGCGCCCTCATCAGCGATCCGCAATGGGTAACGAAAGTCCGTGACGGTCATGCCGATAACCTCAAAGGATTCGAGCCAGCGGCTCTCGGTGAGTTGGTCTAAAACATATCAATCGAGCATCCAGACTATTCTCGTAACGCTCCGCAGATGCGTGGTGGGTGCGATCGACACGCCCCGCCACTGCTTCTCGCAACGGAACGTCCAGGAAAAGGCTGTTGCGAAGCACGCCGTGCGCGCCCGCCGGACCAAGCTTTCCCGAAACCTGTTCCCGATTGCGTTTTCCCGAAATTGCCTATCAGACATGGAGAAGGAGAATCCGGCGGACGATGCGAACGGCGGGTTCCGGGACGGGACTCCGATCTATTGACCTACCGACAGTGGGGCGACTTTGCCGTTGCCGGTATGCCTGCTGCTGTAAGAAACGGCGCTTACGCGCCACCTCCCTTCGGGCGGAAGTCAAACAGCGGGATGCCAAGCTTCCTCGCCTTGTCGGCAAGATTGTCCTGGATGCCGGTGCCGGGGAAGACGATGACCCCGATTGGCAGCACGTCCAGCATCTGATCGTTGCGCTTGAACGGTGCGGCCTTGGCGTGTTTCGTCCAATCAGGGGCGAAGCCGACCTGCGGCACCTTGCGAGTGTCGGCCCATTTTGCCGCGATCTTTTCGGCGCCCTTCGGCGACTTGCCGTGCAGCAGCACCATATCCGGGTGCTTGGCGTGGACCTGATCGAGTTTGGCCCAGATCAGGCGGTGATCGTTGAAATCGAGCCCGCCGGTGAAGGCGATCTTCGGACCGGCGGGTAGCAGCACCTGATTGTCGGCCCGCTTCTTGGCGGCGAGGAAGTCCCGGCTGTCGATCATCGCCGAGGTCAGGTTGCGATGGTTGACCATCGATCCGCTGCGGGGACGCCAGTTCGAACCGGTGTGGCGCTCATAGTGTTCGGCGGCCTGGTCGCGCATCAGCTCGAAGGCGTTGCGGCGCTCGATCATGGTCTGGCCCTCGGCCGTCAGGCGTTCCAGCTCGACGGCCTTCACCTCGCTGCCGTCCTGTTCGCGCTGGCCGCGACGCTGCGCCTGCTCGTTGTCGTCCAGCTCGCGCTCGATCCGGTCGGTGGCCCGGTGGAAGACGTTGACCGTCGACCAGAGGAGATCGTCAAGGTCGGGCTCGAGGCGGGTATCTTCCAAGGTGGCGATCAGGGCGTCGAAGATGTCGGCGATGGCGCCGGCGACATGGTCGCCCTCCGGAAGCGGTCGTGGATCGGGTTCATCCGTGAAGGGACGGTAGCCGTAAAGCTGGAGTTCGCTCAGGACATGGTCGGTGGGGGAAGAGGCGTGGTGCGGTTCGTAGTCGTCGTGCTCGCTCATGGGATGCTCCGTCGGTTCGACCGCGACCCTCGCGGCCTTCATGGCGACGAAAGCCGGCGGGCGGGCCGGACCTGCATCCGCAGCGAAGCGGAGGGCCGGAGCGCAGCGGAGGATGGCGAAGGCGGGCGATTTTGCCTCGCGATGGAAAGGCCCGCAGGGCCGCCGGAAAATAGTCCGCCGCAGCCATTGCGGGGCCGGGCCGTTTGCTGGCCGATCGCCCTCTCGAAGGCCGGGGACGCGGTCCTCTCCGATATGGAATCATCCGAGCGATGCCGACGACGGCGCTCTCGCCGCCTGCATTCTCCTGTCGGCCTATGCCGCCAGCGCCATGAAGCGTGCGACGTCCTGTGGCGCGATCTGCATCCGGGTCGCTGCCCGGAGGCTGTCCAGGCCAGCTAGGCGAAGATCCTCGTTGAAGTCGCCCATTCTCGGAGACACCACGATCGCCTCGATACCGGCCGCGTTCGCCCGTTCGATCAACGTCGCCATCGCACCGTCGCCAGCCGGATCGTTGTCGCGGGCGATGTAGAGCCGGCGCAGCGTGTCGGGGAACAAGATGGCCGAGAGATGTGCCGCCGAGAGCGCCGCCGCCATCGGCATGTCGGGCAGCGCCATCCTTAGCGACAGCATCGTCTCGATGCCTTCGCCCGCCGCCATCACCTCGCCCGCCACGCCGAAGCGAACGGCATGTCCCAGGAGGTCGCCCATCGCCCGTCTCGGCGTGTCGATCGGGGCTTTGTCCGAGCCGTCAGGGGCGAGCCATGTGCGATGCGCGCCGGTCTGACGTCCGCCCAAATCGGTGACCGATGCGATCATCGCCGGCCAGGTCTCGGTCGGGGAGTGCTCATCGGGCCGGTAATAGCAGCGAGGATGGAAGCGAAGGCTTCCGGTTTCGTGCAAATCCGTAATGCCGCGTGTGTGCAGATACGTCTTTACGAGCGTGCCCGAAATCGGCTGCGCCATGGCAAAGAGCCGCCGTGCCGCTTCCGGTGATCCTGATGGCGTCGGCGTCGATGTGCGCCGGGGTGAGCTTGGCTCCGGTTCGGGGTGCGGCAGGCTGAGAAAGGTCCGGGCCTCGTCGGCGACGTCCTTGAAGTCGACCAGGCCGCAGCTCTCGCGGATGACGTCGAGGAGATCGCCGTGCTCGCCTGTGGCGGCGTCGGTCCATTTGCCGGCGGCGCCCTTGCCGGTCTCGCCACCCTTCAGCCGCACGAACATCGAGCGGCCGGGCGTATTGCGGACATCGCCGACCAGCCAGTAGCGGCCCTCGCGGTGGCCATTGGAGAGGTAGCGGCGACAAACGGCCTCGGCCTGAGCAGCCAGCCGTCGCGCAAGATCTGTGGCAGGTTGCATCGCGGACTCCAGGACGAAAAATGGGCCCGCCGTTGCCAGCGGGCCCTCGGGGGACGTGTTGCTCCTTCGGCTATTCTGCCGCGATCACATGCATGTCGATCTCGGCCGGCTCATCTTCGATTTGCGGCTCGGATTCCGCCATGGCCGTTTCGCCGCCGTCTTCCGCCGTGTCCTCGACCCCCCGATCGTCGGACTGGTCAGTCTCGACGGCCGATGCGTCATCGACCGCGGTGACCGGGTGGCCGGGCGTGCGCAACGGCTCCGGCAACCAGCCGGATCCGGCGAGCAGTTCCTGCGCCTTCTCGGCCATGTCGCCCTTCTTCAGGTGCTCGATGCGATCACCGGCGCGCGTACCCTTCGCCTCGCGCACCGACGCGAGGATGCGGGCCTTGGTGACACGGCCGAGATAGGTGTCGATCGTGGGCGCCCAACCGGCCGCAACCATGTCGAGATCGACCGCCTGGGCGAGCTGGTCGGCGTGGGCGAGCGCACGAGGCCGACGGTTGTAAGCCTCGTAGATCGCGTTGACCGATAGCGACACGCAATGGGCAAACAGAGCGTGGCGGCTGTCGCCGTCGAACGCCTGCAGCGCCTCCCACAGCTCGCCGGGCTCCTTGGGAAGCGCCGCCACCCACGCCTGAGGGCGGCCGTCGACTGCCGAGGCCAGGCTGCTGTCATTCAGACCCGGCGCCTGCGCGCCGAAACTGACGCTCTTCAGGTCGAACTCCAGGCAGGTGTCCGAGCCATAGTGATAGAAGGCCCGAAGCGTGAGCGCATGGAGCGCGGCGAGGAAGGCGACATCGGGCCGCTCGCCGAGCGCGTGGCGCAGAGCCAGCGTGCGATGGGCGGTTAGTTCGGTCATCAAGCGGTCCGGGATCGGCTTCAGGCCGTCGTCTTCCTCGGGGTCCGCCGCCGTCTCGATGTCCACAGTGAGGTGATCGTCCTCATGCTCCATGCGCGCCGCGATGGTGTTGACGCCGTCCTCGATCTCGGGATCGACTTCCGGCTCAATCGGCCGTTCGTCTTCTGGGCGGACATAGCCGCGCTCGATCCGCAGGTTGCCCGATCCGTCGATGCTGACGAAAGCGCCGGCCCGCGCGATCTCCTCGGGATCGAAAACCATCGGCCGATCGTCGAGCGCGCTGATCGCGGTCTCGATCTCCCCGAGCCGTTCGTCCACCTCTTCGGGCAATTCCTCGGCATCGGCATAGGTTTCCTCCAGTCCGTCCAACTCGGCCTGAAGGGCGTCGCGGGTGGCCTGTTCCTCCTCGGTGAGAGGGAGCTGCTCGCCACGGAGGTGGCGCAGGCCGTAGGTGTGGCCGTAGGGGAAGTCTGGCGCGACATCGATCCACTTCCAGCCTTCGGCGGAGATCGCCTCGGACTGCTCACGCAGCTTCTCGGCCACCAACATGTCGAGAAGGCCGACATCCTGCAGCCAGCCGCCGTCGTCACCCTGGAACAGGTCGTGCATGATGACGCCGCCGGCTTCGGTGTAAGCTTCCAGCCCGACGAACTGCGCACGTTTGTCGGCGGCGCGGACCGCGCCCTCGGTGAGCATCCGGCGGATGAGATGCGGCTCCTTGCCGTAGCCCTGTGCGAGGCGCTCGAAGACCTGCTCCTGCCGCTCATGATCGCCGTTGACCGTGAACGCCATCAGCTGATCGAGGGTAATACCGTCGGCGGCATAGACGTCGAGGAGCTTGGGCGAGACCGACGCCAGACGCAGGCGCTGCTTCACGACCGCGACCGAGACGAACTGGTTGGCGGCGATTTCTTCTTCGGACATGCCCTTCTCGCGGAAGGTCAGGAAGGCGCGGAACTGGTCCAGCGGATGAAGCGGCGCCCGCTGGATGTTTTCGGCGAGCGAGTCCTCCTCGGCCATGCCGCCCTCCCGAATGACGCAGGGGACCGGCGCATTCTTGGCGAGGCGCTTCTGCTTCACCAGCAGTTCGAGCGCCCGATAGCGGCGTCCACCGGCAGGGATCTCGAACATGCCGGTCTCGTCGCCGTCCGCATCGCGCACCGGTCGAACCGTGATGCTCTGCAGCAGTGTTCGCCGGGCGATGTCCTCGGCCAGCTCTTCGATCGACACGCCGGCCTTGATCCGCCGGACGTTCGACTGGGAGATAACGAGCTGGTTGAAGGGGATGTCGCGCGACGACGACAGGGTGATTTTCTTCGCAGCAGTAGCCATTGGAATGTACTCCGCGACGGGCGGCCGAGAGCCTCTCTCTCGACCTCCAACCCGTCACGAAGCGAAGCGCCGCCCTCTTCCTCTAAAGGGGGCAGCGCTGCGGAACGGAATTGGGGACACGCGGAAGCGCAAAGCCGGAGACACGGAAAACCGCATCTCCGGCTTTGCGATTGTCAGGCGGCTCGCTCGAGCAGCTTCTTCGCCTTGGCCTCCATGTCGAGGCGGGTGTCCTGATGCGGCTTGTCGCGCGCGACGGCGGTGATGCCCTGAACGAAATCGAAGATGCTCTCCGGCGGACGGCCTTCCTCGGCCAACACCGTGTCGATGATCTTGCCGGCTTCGGCTTTGGAGAAGCCGCGACGGCGCAGGAAGTCGCTGCGATCCTCGTCGCTGCGCGCCACGATCCGCTCGCGAGCCGCCTTGATGCCGTTGACGAAAGGCAGCGGCGAGGAATTGGCGAAGTTCAGCAGCGCCGGCGCCGCCTCATGAGCGAAGCGGTTGGCGGCATATTTGGAATGGCGGATGGTGATCTCTTCGAAATCCTCCACGCCCCAGAGATTTCGATTTTGGCAGACCGCGCGGAGATAGAAACTCGCCATGCCAAGCGTCTTGGCGCCGACCTCGGAATTCCAGCAATAGAAGCCCCGGAAGTAGAGATCCGGCGAACCGTCCGGGAGTCGGCCGGCCTCGATCGGATTCAGATCGTCGACCAGGAAGAGGAAGACGTCGCGATCGGAGGCATAGAGCGTCGTGGTGTCCTTGGTGATGTCGACGCGCGGATTGTAGATGTCCGTCGACCAGTCGAGCACGCCGGGCACTTTCCAGCGTGTATCGCCCGTGCCGTTGCCGGCAATGCGCTGCACGGCCTCCACCAGTTCGTGATCGTAGATGCGGCCGTAGTCCGGGCCGGTGACGGCGCGCAGTTCGACACGGCCGTTATCGGTTTCCAGCGTCTTGATCTGCTCCGCCCGACTGGACGTCAGGCCATATTGCAGGTTGATCGCGGCGAGCTGCGCGGGAAGCTGGCGCAGATAGGCTGCCGGCGCGCCGACCAGGCTCGCGAGTTGGCCGAAGCTCCAATGGGTCGGGGCGATGGGCGTATCCGTGCCTGGCAGGATCAACGCCAGCCGTTCCGGGTCGCTACGGTTCGCCTCGACATGGATGAGCGCGCTTTCCACCATGCGGGTCCGGCTGCGATCGGCACGATCACGGACGGACCGCGCTAGCTCGGAGAGCGACAGATATCGCTCATCGGCCGGGCGCGAGAACCATTCTGATGAGACTCGGCCGATCCGCTCACCGCGGCCGACATCCACCTTGTAGCCGCCGCTGGTGTTGTGGCGGGCATCGAGAACTGAAACCTGGGTCATGGGACCAATCTCCACGACGGGCGCCGGAGACCTCTTCTCCAGCCCTCAACCCGTCACGGCAAAGCCGGTCCGTCCTCTTCCTCTAATAGGGGCGTTGCGGGGCCTCCCGCAGAAGGGGTCGGCCGAGACGCAAGGCTCGGACTCAGGGGAAGGCTTTCCCCCTGAAAAGCGTAAACCCGACGAGTCGTAAATCCGGCGGAACTGCGCCTTTCCGGTCAAGTCAGCCAAGCTGGCCGTGCTGTTCGAGCATCCGTATCAAGACGCTGTTTGCTTGGGTGAAATTCTCGCGCTGATCGCGGAGCTGGTAGGCCCATTTCGCGCCGTGGAAGAGGTTGTTGCGCAACCGCCAGACGATCATCAACAACGTCAGTATGCGGTCGCGCGGATCATCGTTCGTGCCTTCGATCACCGCCTGGACCAGCGCGGGATGGTCCGACGGCCGTAGGTCGAGATAGGGAAAGTGATAGGTCAGCGCGCCTTCGGCGAAATAGCGATCCCGGAAATAGGCCAGTTGCGGGTCATACTGAGCCGCCTCCAGCGTGCCGGCGGCCGTCCAGGCGTCAACCTTCTCGCGGATGCGATCAGCACGCGCGAAGTTTTCCATGACCTGCGCCTCGAAGAGGCTCCACAGGAACGAGAAGTCGAAGATTACGCGGCGGTCGGGGTCCGGCAGATCCCTAAAGCCTGGTGCGCGCGCTTCCAGCCACTGCTCGCTCATGCTGGGTTCCTCGCGCAAGGCTCAATTCTCCGATTCTTCATCACGGGGATCGAGTTCTGGGAAATCGGTCAGCGTGTCGCAGCTAATACAGTAGTGCATTTGCGATGCGTCTTGGAAATGCATGCCGCCCAAGCATCCGCAGAAGGGACAGCATTCCTCCATCTCCAGGTCAGCCCACTCCCAAACGCCGAGATATTCCGGCACGGCGTCACGGTCGTAACCGGTGATCTGGAAGGCGTCGGCATTCTTGGCGACAAACCCGTCGCTGCCGGCGCGCTGGAGAAATGGCAGAATGTCGGCGGGCTCGATGTCGAACCATTCTCCACGCACGCGCGTGGCGTTGAAGTGCCGTTTCAGGTTCGCTTCGAGCTGGAAGACTTCCGGCGTCTCGATCCATCCAAGCAGGCGGAGATTGAGCGGATTGCCGGTTTGAAGATTGCGCGTGCGGACTTCGATATTCTTGGCGACCCCGATCTTGATCGGGGAGCATCCGTTTTCGTCTTCACCCAAGAAATAAACCGGCACGCGTTATGCTCCCCACGGTGTGTTCACTCAATAAATCTCAACGGAAATCTATCGTCCACTGGGTGCTTGGCGGCAAATGGGACGTGTTGGATACCTGATGGCACTCAGGCAGGCGGATCACTCCGGCCAAAGTCGTCCATCCCCTTTGGTATCCGCAGGTGCGTGACCGATGACATGACTGAGTTTGCCCAAATCGTGCTGCATTCGACATCGCCGTCGCGCTCGAACCAATGGGTGGCGCCAGGGATCAGATCGAATGGGATCGGGTGGGTCGCCAGCGGATTATGGTAGACCTCCAGCTCCTGACACCAGGCCTCGCCCCATGGCCACAGGGCAGCATATTCCGCGCTGCCGACTTCCAGCTCAAACGGGATCGCGTCGAGCGCGCCCGGGGTCCGATCGAAGAGAATACCGCCCCTGATCATTTTGAGGCCTTCGGGTTGGTAGCCTGCGAGGAAGCCCATGCGGTTGAACTTGGCCATCGTACCGGCATTGCTGAAGATCACGGCGGAGAGATGGGTAAATTCAGGGTCGCGGAAGAGGCCAGCCGGAATGCCATGCTTTCCGGTCAGATTGGTGATCGGCGTTCCGATCGCGCGGCGAGACGTCCCTTCGCCGACGACATCCGCCCTTTGGCCATAGAGATAGGTAGGAAGTGCTTCGCGGCTCCAGACCATAGAACCGGATTCGTGGAAGTCAGCGATCGCGATGGCAAATGGATGGCCGCGAACGTGGTCGAGCGCCTGGTAATCACGCTGGAGTTTGCCGCGCAGCGTCTTGGCGAACCGCTCCGCCGGTGCGCCGGTGAGGCGCTCGTTGCGGTCTTCGGGCGCATGAACCCAGTCTCCCATTCCGCCAGCGCGGGGGATATCGGAATTTGCTGTGACCGCCTCGATCCAACAGACAGCGCCGTCTTTTTCTATCTCGAAATCCGGGGAGACGTGGTCCTGCCTGACGATAAGACCCTGCTCGCGAAAGCAGGCGAACAGGTAAAGTTCGAACAGGCGCGAAGCGAAGTTGTCGGTCTGCAGGTCGGTGACGAAGTTGGCGTCCGGCTTGGGAAGCGCCAGATAGCATTCGCCTACCGCAACAAGGGCGGGCACATGGCTGATCGTACCGGCCAAAAGTTCGAATTCCCGAGAGACGCCCTTGGGACCAACTTTCATCAAGGGCGGACGCCGCCGCGCGCCTGGCGGAAGTGGCTCAGGCGCATCGCCGCCGCGCATGGCGATGCTGAGCGCGTTCAGCGATTGTTCGGGCGTGGAGAACGCGTCCTGCTGATCGACGCAGACCCAGCGATGATCGACCCGTCGCCGTAGTGCGATTGTGCTGAACGTCCCGCGCTCTTCATCGAGGAGAACACATCCGCAGGCGCTGCCGCGGCCGACTTGATAGGCAGCGAAGATCGTCGACGGCTCGAAATTTGGACCCCGTTCCAGCGAAAGGGCATGCAACTCGAACTGCCGCTGGCTGATGGGCTTGATCAGAAGAGACTCGTTTTCCGTCGACATCACAATCAGTCCATTCTGCCGAGGCACCTACAGATATTGCAGGCCGTGATAGAGGAGGTTGCTCAGTGCATCCGTACGCGGTCGCGCACCCTGCAGGGCGACATCAACGAGGCCGCGCGCAACGCCCCGCGCCAAACTGCGCGCCATGACGCGCTGCGCGGTCGAAACCTTTTGGAGACCGGCGCGGCCGTGGACGAAAGTGCTGCGCAGTTCGAAGAGGTCTTTGTACGCCTGCACACTTGAACCGTCTTTCAGCACCGCGGCCACCCGCGCCGCTACCCGTTCCGTCGCGGATGACACCTTCTTATGAGGATCGGGCTTGGGACGAAGCCACTTCTTGTGGTCCATCTCCAGGCCGACGGCGGCCTCGATCGCCGTCATGTGCGCCATGACCTCATCCATGCCATCTGCGAGGAAACCACGAACGAGAAAGTGGGCGACCGGCGTCTCAAAGAGCGTGGATGCGCGAGCAGTTTCGAGCTCCCGCCACGCGCTATCCGTAAACCGGGCCAGCTCTGACTGGGCATCGTCATCAAGCCGCAAGGCGGTCGGTCGTTCAAGCTCGACGTCTTCGCCCCAATTGTCTTGGACGATCCAAGGCTCGAGGGTGAGGCTGTCCGCACTCGGCGGCGGTGACGGCCGAACGAAAAGATCGTCGTCCACGGTGTGAATCCAGGGCACGCGAAAGCCTCGCCAGTCGACTTCCTGCATTGTTGACCACCTCTCCCAGGGAGCCAGAAGCAGGAAGAACAGCGCCCTTTCGACGGCTGGGGGGAAACGACCGAGGTGGGGATCGATCTCGCCGAGATCCCGGTCGAAGGTCATGTGCCCGAAGAGGGACATACGCGCACGAGGATCGAGTTCGATCTCTTCTTCGACAACCAACCAGTGAAATTGCGCCAGCCGCCTAGCCTCGAAGGGCTGGTTGTGAAAGTTCCGGGCAAGACGCGGCGCGTCGAACAGGTCCGTCAGCTCGTCGGCGCTGAACCGCGCTACACGCGCGCTGCCAAAGTTCATCACCGGCAGTTCGTCGGCCAGATCCAGTGGGCACAGATGGCGCCGCAGGGTCGTCTTGCGCTTGTAGGTCTCGTCGATCGCGTTGGCCGCGGTCACGGGGGCAAGGCTTAGTCCAGCGCTGTTTGCCGGAAGATAACACGGTAGCCCCAGCGAGCGCAGCGCCGTACTCAGGGCAAATACCGGTTTACCGCCGCCATACTCCGCTTGGCACACGTCACTCAGCGCGACAAAGCTAGGAGCCGCCAGGAGATTATCCGGGCCTGGTCGCGGAATGCGCCAGAGGGTCTCGACCGCAGCGATCATCGATGGACTTGCTGCCATCAGCCTTGTCCCGCCGACGCGGGTAGCGCGCCCATCTTGGCTGCTTCGGCGACGTAGTCGCGGTAAGCGAAATTGATGAGGTCTCTCACCAGCTCAAGGAGGCCACCTGTGGGCAGGCCCTCGAACGGGTCGCCGTGTGCCAATGTGTTTCGACGCTCGGCGAGGGTTGGACGGGTCTCGCCCGTCAACTGACCGACGGCGGTTCCGCCGCAGCGCATCACCATCGGGATCTGGGCATCGGTCAGACCATCCGAGTCGACCATAAATTTGAGGAGCGTCGCAAACCCGCGCTTACCCTTCGAGATGCGCCCGCCGTAGCGATCCATCATCGCCAGCTCCAAGGCGATCAGGGCGGCGAGTTCACCGGCTTTCACCACGCTGAAATCGACCCAGCCGAGCATGTAGAGTGTTTGCGCGCGTGCGAACTTCGCGCGAACGATATCCGGTATCCGCGTGTCGATGCCGAGCCCCTCGACGAAGCGCCGCCAATCATCGGCTTTCTCGAATTGGAGAAATCCTCCCGGATTGCCCGGCGTCGGCCAGGCGAGCAGCACCGGCTGTTCTCGGTTGGTGAGCGTGATGTGTGATCGATCCGTCATCGACATCAGGCACGCCGCAGCATCCGCTCGATGCGCAGCCGCTGAAACCCATGAGCATGCACATGCGTGCGAAGCTGGCGGATATCGCGCACGCCGAAGGCGACGGCCGCCTTCAACGGGCTGGCGAAGGTGGCGTAATAGGACCAGCGGGCGTCGGTCGGGAGCGGCGCGTTTTGACGGCGATCGGTGATGACGACATCACGCGGGTCGCTAGTGTTACGGAACGCGTGAAAGGTGATCCAGTCGGCGCGACGATAGCGCGCGGCCTTGCTGAACGGCACCGACTGCACCTTTACGTCGGTCTGATCCAGGACCCAGTCGCGCTGCTCCAAGATCTGGCGAACCATGTGCCCCACCATCTGTTTGACGCGATCGGCGAGAACGTCCTCGCGAAACTCCTCGAGGAGTTGCTCCTCGATCCCTTCGACGGCTGGCTTGTTGAGCTGCGAGGCTGTCTCCAGACGGGCAACATTCTCTGAGTGAGTCAGAAACGCCCAGATGCGCTGACCCAGTTCGGTCTCATATAGCGACGCGAATTTATCGGGGTTGTAGGCAAACATGACGGGGCCTCCTTTACCGGGCAAATATGGCCGGTTATATTGACCTGTCAATGGGCGTCGGATAGTTTCACAGTCTGACGCGATAGGGGGGTGGGCTTTGGATTTCGAGGATCTGGTCACGGCGCTTGCGCCGCCGCCCAACCGCGTCGGCAAGGCCCACGGCGATCACGAGCACCATCTCTACGAGGGCGCCGTGATGATTGCGTACGCAATGCATCTGCTTCGCACGGAAGGTGCGCAGCACGTCCGCATCCACCCGGACGGCGAGCACGGCAAACAATTCGACTTCTCTGGCTGGCTGGAGCGCCGCCAATTCCGGAAGATCTCGACCATCGGCACAACGGCATATGGCGGCGCGTATGAGAATTCCGCCGGGCAGACCATCACCGTGAATCCGAGATCAGGTCTCGGCGATGTCGTCGCGGATGTCGGTGATCATGTCATCTCGGCCGAATGCAAGGGCGGCATCATCAACACCAAGCATTCCGGCCAGGTTTCCCGGCTTTACAAAGGACTCTGCGAGACAGTCGGAATGCTCATGGCGACCCCCTCGCAGGGCCGGCAGGTCGCGGTCGTCCCGTTAACGGGCAGCACCTTGCGCCTTGCAGAGCGCCTTGCGCCTCGGTGCGCCATGGCCGGGATCGAGATTGCTCTGGTTGGCAGCCGCGGTGAGGTCATGGACGTGAAGTCGCCGCGGGGCGTGGAGCACGCTACAAGCACGCTCAGGTAACAAGAAAGGGTGGGGGGAATGCTGAGTCGGGGATCTGAGTGGAGGCGTTGGGAGCCTCATATTCACGCGCCGGGAACGGCGATGAACAATCAGTTCAGCGGGCCTACGGCTTGGGAAGATTACCTGACGGCGCTCGAGCAGGCCACGCCCGTGATCCAGGCGATTGCGGTCACTGACTATTATGTGACCGACACGTACGAGGAAGTGCTTCGCCGACGTGACGCCGGCCGGTTACCGCACGCCAAGCTCGTCTTTCCCAATGTTGAGCTGAGGCTGGACGTGGCGACGGCCAAAGGCGGCTTCGTCAATCTGCATCTCTTCGTGAGCCCGGAAGATCCAAACCACGTCGAAGAGCTGCGGCGACTGCTGTCGCGGTTGCAGTTCAACGTCATGCAAGATCGTTTCGACTGCACCAAGGAAGACCTCATTCGCCTCGGCAAAAAGGCCGATCCGAACATCACTGACGATCGTGCGGCGCTGTCGTACGGGGCGAACCAGTTCAAGGTGAATTTCCAGAAGCTGCGGGAGGTTTTCTCCGAAAGCGGGTGGGCGAAGAAGAACATCCTGATCGCGGTTGCAGGCGGGGCGAATGACGGCACGTCGGGCGTGCGCGAGGCCGCCGATCAGACCCTTCGCCGTGAGATCGAGGGATTTGCGCATGTGATTTTCGCGGGCAGCGAGGCGCAGCGGGAATTCTGGCTCGGCAAGCGTGATCTGACGCCTGTCGAGGTTCGCAGCCGATATGGCGGGCTCAAGCCCTGCCTGCATGGCAGTGACGCCCATAAGTTGGAAGATGTCGCCACCCCGTTCGGAGATCGCTTCTCGTGGATCAAGGGCGCGCTGGAGTTCGACGCTTTGCGCCAGGCGTGCATCGACCCCGGGGGCCGGGCGCATGTCGGCGCCGAACCGCCGGCATCGGCCACGCCTTCGCAGGTGATCGCGCAGATCGAAATCCTCAATTCGCCCTGGGCGACCACACCAGTCATCCCGCTAAACCCAGGTCTGGTGGCGATCATTGGTGCTCGTGGGTCTGGCAAGACCGCGTTGGCCGACATGATCGCGGCAGGGTGCGACTCGATCACCGATGAGTCTTGGAATGCTGACGAATGGGCCAATCCATCCTTCCTGGTCCGGGCCCGGCCGTTGATCGGTGACGGTAAGGTCAAGGTGAGCTGGGCGGCGGGCGAGCCGAGCGTTAGGTCGCTCGACGGCGCGGACGCAAACGGCCCGTTTGCCTACGAGCGTGTGCGCTACCTGTCACAGCAGTTTGTCGAGGAGCTTTGCTCATCAAGCGGCCTGACCGATGGCTTGCTTCGCGAGATCGAGCGCGTGATTTTCGAAGCCCATCCTGACGAGGAACGTGACGGCGCGCTCGATTTCGAGGAGTTGCTGGAACAGCGGGCGACCCGGCATCGGCTTGCGCGTGAGCGTGAAGCTGAGGCGGTCTCGCAGATTTCCGACCGGATCAGCACCGAACTTGAAAAGGAAAAGCTCACCGCGACCTACGACGGTCAGGTGGCGCAAAAGAAGAAGCTGATTGATGCCTACACGGCCGACCGCGCCAAGTTGGTCTCGGCCGGCAGCGAGCTGCGCGCGCAGCGGCACACGGATTTGGCGGGCGCTGCGAACCAAGTGCGAGCGGACCTGCGCCGGTTTACGGGCCAACGTCAGACCTTCCTGGCGATGCAGGACGAAGTGAAGGATCTGCGACGAAACCAAGCTCCCGAAACGCTTCGCCAAGCCCAGACCCGTCATCCGCACAGCGGCATGTCAGATGAACAGTGGGCGGCGTTCCTGCTAGACTACAAGGGCAAGGTTGACGACAACCTCGCTACCTATGTGAAATGGGTGGACGGCAAAATCGCCGCACTGAAGGGTATAGCGCCCCCCGCGGGCGACCCGAACACACCCTTCTTCCCGGACGATACCGACCTGACCACACTGTCCCAGGCCGTCCTCGACGCGGAAATGAGCCGACTGGAAAAGCTCGTCAGCGCCGACAAGGAAACGCAGAAGCGATACACCGCCCTGTCCGGCAACATTGCAACGGAGACGGCGGCTCTTCAGACCCTCAGCGACAAGCTGAAGGACGCACAGGGCGCTAAGGATCGGGCACGTGATCTGCAAGCCAAGCGCGAGGAAGCCTATGGCAGGGCTTTCGATGCCCTGGTCGCCGAGCAGTCGGTTCTTGAAGAGCTATATGCGCCGCTGATGGCGAGGCTTGCCGCGTCGTCCGGCACGCTGAAGAAGCTATCATTCTCGGTCGCCCGGATTGCGAGTGTCGGGCAATGGGCGTCAGAAGCTGAAGACGGGCTCGTCGATTTGCGCAAGGCCGGGTCGTTCCGGGGTAAGGGAACACTGCTTCAAAAGGCGAACGAGGTTCTGAAAGGCGCTTGGGAAACCGGCGACTCCGCCGCTGTCCGCGCCGCAATGGCAGAGTTCCGCCGGCTCTACCAAAAGGATCTGCTCGACCATTCTCCGGTCGCGCATACCGATCAGGTCGAGTTCCGGGCGTGGTCGAAGCGCTTTGCGCAGTGGCTTTTCAGCACCGATCATATCTCGATCCGGTACGGCATCGACTATGATGGCGTCGATATCCGGAAGTTGTCCCCCGGCACGCGCGGGATCGTTCTATTGCTGCTGTACCTTGCCCTCGACGACAGCGACGATCGACCGCTCGTTATTGATCAGCCAGAGGAAAATCTCGACCCGAAGTCAGTGTTCGACGAGCTGGTCCATCTGTTTGTCGAGGCCAAGTCACATCGCCAGGTGATCATGGTAACGCATAATGCGAATCTGGTGATCAACACCGACGCAGACCAGATCATTATCGCGGAGTCCGGACCGCATCCGCATGGTGCTTTGCCCCCAATCACTTACACGTCCGGCGGCCTGGAAAGCGCCTCTATCAGGAGATCAGTCTGCGACATCCTAGAAGGCGGAGAAGGCGCGTTCCAAGAGCGCGCCCGCAGACTGCGCGTCAGGTTGGATCGCTAGTGGAGGCGTTCTATCGGCGCCGCCGCCGTCGCCAGGAATCGCGGCTATCGTCCGAGAGGTTGTCTCGCCATTCAGTGATGTGATCGTCCATTTGCTGCATCAGGTCGCCCTTGGCGTCGATATCGGCGACAAGCGCGACGCTGACGAAGCCCGGTTCGCCCACGACTGCTGGCAGGCGCCAGACTTCGTAGCGCGTGACGCCGTTTCTCGTCCCGGCTGGCGGTGTCGGGGTTGGCCCCCATGAATCGGCAAGCTTTGGGTCGCGTGCCCGTAGTTCGGCGAAGTCGATCGTCCATCGCTGGTCGGAGACCGTACCGAAGGCAGGGACGATACCGGGGATGAGATAGTCGCGAACGATATTGTCGAGGTCATGCAGAACCGCTGGTGGGGTCTTGGGGTTCGGTCGCACGACGACTTCCAGCGCTACAGCTACCACCAGCGGGCTGATGATCCAGTCCCAGCGCTTTTTGAAGGCGGCGATTTCGTCCGACACATTCTGCCTGAAGGCTGATGATCCGCCGGTCGCGATAGGCAGTTCACCGACCTGAAGCCGAAGCTTGGAGTCCCCAACCAACCGGGCCCACATCGTTTTGTCGAACCCGGTGGGAAGGCCCCGGGGAAGGCCGTACATCCACCCTAAGACAGGAATGTTGACGCCACTGCGACCGAGCAGCGCGCGTTGCGCGCTCCAACGGACCATTTCTCGGTACGCCTCGTACATTTTGTCGCCCAGGGCTTTGCGTTGGCCTATCTCGTCTCGGACGAGATCGCGAAACGTGTCGACCCACTCATCTTCGCGCTCCCGCTCATAGTGGGACTCCATGCTCTCTGCGGCTTGCAAAGCGACGCCGGCGAGTTCCAGATCGTCGAGCATGGCGGCAAAGGGCCTGGCTTCGATGCGAATGTTTGGTTCGTCTTCGCCGTGGCGACACGACACCGACAGTGCCTGAATCTGGCTGTCATCGGCATACAGAAGGCTCTTCTTCGGCCAGTCCACGCCGGTCATCCGGTCTCCGAGGAGGTCCAGAAAATTCTTGGCAATCGTATGTGCGTGCGGCGGAGACTTGCCTGCCGTCGCCAGGTCGAGCTTGAGCGCTACATCACCTCTGAACGTGCTGCGTTTGACCGACGTGAGATGTTCGGCAACCGCCGTCTGAAAGGCCGCTCGATCGGCGGGCGACATCTTTTTCGACTGGGGTTCGATGTCGTCGATGCTGATGTGGATACGCCGTCCACGCCGTGACTGGTATCGGGCTGATGCGCCGGCGTCGCTCGCTATGAAACTTTTGAAATCGCTCAACGCGGTCAATATCCCACTGGTTGGAGAATTTCTGCCGTTAAAGCCAGTGCTCCTTATGGCCTCCACCTCAGCGTCGTCATTGCTCGGCTGACGCTTCCGCCAATGGCAGGGGCGCGAGAATGTCCGTCGATTCCCACGCCTCTCCCTCAGGCGTGGTGACAAACTCGCGATCCCAGACGCCCCAGTTTATCGGAAGCGGAACCTGTGCAAGAGGATTATGCACGTAGGTGAGTGGTCGGCCTTGGCGCGAAAGGTTGCCGAGCCCAACGCGCGACCAAAGAACACCGGAGATGTCGGCAAACCGTTCGTCGAGAAAGGCTGTGCGCGGTATTGGGCCGGCTTCGCGATCGATGAAGGGTGCCGGATGAAAGCCTTCCTCCACCACATCGTCGGTTGCTCGATCAATCGTGATGAAGGCGTCACCGATCGGAAACAATGCCGTCATGATCAAGGGCAGGGGTTTTTCCGCGACATACACACCGAAGCGACTAGCGCTGATCGCGATGATACGCACGTCATCTGGGCTGATCACGCCTTGTCTGAGATATTGGCCCATTTTGCGCGCCTTCGTCAGGAACGCGCTCGTCGTGCGCAATTGAGCCTGGCGGATTGGCGCGGCGGACAGACCGCCGCCCTCATTCATTGGAATAGGTCGCACAAGCTGATCGGGACCGGGGTCGCCCTCGTCGGGAGCAATCGCTTCGATCCAGATGCGCCGTCCCTCTTCGACGACGCACAGATCCGGTTGGCCGCCAGCGCGCTGGCGCTCGACAACAGGCAGTAGTGCGCGGCCTGCTTCAAGCAGCGTGCAGCCAAGATACATTTCCCAAAAACGCCCATCGACATCGCGGGCGAAACCCTGGGCGAAGTCGGGATCGGCATACGGCTCGTAAACTGCCCACATGGATTCGATGAGGCCATGGAGATGCTGTTCGAATGATGACTCCGCAGCCTTGAGATTGACGAAACCACGGTCGAGGTTCGGCCCGTCAATGTCGAAGAGTCGAGTCATCGTAACCTCGTTTGGGAAGCGTACTCGAGGAAATCTCGTCCTCCAGGCCGAGACGGAGGACCATCTGGTTGAACCGTGCTTGGCTGTGTTGCTCCAGCAATTCGACGGCGGCGGCGAGGGTGGGACGGGTGAAGGGCGCAGATCGCATCGGCGCTCCTAATTGAAACGAAGCCCGAACAACCCACCGGTGTCGGTCGCGTCGGTGAGTTTGGTCTCCAGGACATGGTCCCTGACCTTGAAGCCGGGCTTGAACCCCTCTTGGGGAAGAACGTCGGAATTCATCGTCACGATGTACTGGAAACCGGCGGCCTCGGCGCGCTCGGCGCCGAGCTGAAGGGCTTTGGCGACCTGGCGCTCATCGACGCCGTCGAACAGGTGGCTGTCGTGCAGAAGGAAGCCGGGCCCGCGGCCTTGCTTCAGGCTGATCTCGGTAAGCATCAGATCGAAGCAGAAGATCTGCATGTTGGTGATGCCCTTGCTCCGCTGGCCATCGATATGGACGTCGAACTGAGGGCCGCCGCCGGTCTCAGCGATGGTGAGGCTTCCGGCTTTCTCGTAGAGAGATTCCGACAATGATTCGAATGTCAGGATCGCTTCGCGCAGGATGTCATTGCGCTCGTGCAGGTCGTCCCGAAGCGCCTTTGTCAGATTGGCCCGCTCAATGTCCAGTTCGGCTTTGGTGCTCTCGATACGCTCGGCGGTCTCAAGGCGCTGCCGCAAACCCTCTACCTCGGCCTCGGCGCGGCCGGCCTCTTCACGCAGGTTCGTGTAATGCTCCAGCGCGCCGCCCGAACTGAGCACCTTCATGATCTGGCGACGCCGGCGATCGCGCTCGGCGGTGCGCTGGTCGCGTTCGGCGATGCGCGCTTCGGCGGAGGTGATCTCGGCGTTCAGGTGGGCGCGCCGGTTCTCGATGATCGAGCGATGAAACCGTTCTACTTCGTCGAAACGCCGTCGGACCATGTCCGGCAAGACGACGCCGGCTTCCGCGTAGAGCTTGGTGACGTCGCCGAGATCGGGGGCGCCTTCTTCGCCGAGTGACGCTCGAAGTTGTTGAAGCAAGTCACCGTCCATGACGTTGTCGACATTGAAGGCGTCGATCTCGCGGGTGATGAGATTAGCCTCGCGCTCAAGCTCTTTGTATTCCGGCACGACTTCGAACGAGGTAAGTTGTTCGCGCAGCCTGATGGCGCGAGCCTCGGCGATGGTGAGGCGCGTGCGCAGATCGGCGGCCTTGCCGAAATAGCGTCCGAGGTCGCCGCTTTTGGCAGCCTTACGCAATTCCTGGGCGACCTTTTCCTGGCCGCGCAGTTCCTGGAATTTGCCCGGAATGCTCCAGTCGAGACCGAGCAGATAACAGATCGAAACCTGTTGGTCCCAGGCCTGCTGCATTGTCGAATGCTGCATCGGCTGTTGGAATCCGCCGCTGAGCTGGCGGCGCGCGAAATAGGAGAACAAGGACCGGAAGGACGGTTGAAAGCGTTCGCTTTCGTCACCGGCCGAGAGCGGCAGACCGAACCAGAGCTTGCCGAGATTGGCCTTCCACTGTTCGTTCGAAAGTTCGAAATGTCCGGCTGCCAAGTCGAACTGCGGTGCGATCGGCCAGTTCTCGACGGCGCCGTTGATCATGAGCCGGCTCGGCTTGGCGCCGCTGCGGGCCGCGGAGATCGCTTCGGCGGCGACATCGACCGCGACATCGAAGGTCCATTCGGTGAGAACCTCGGACCGGAAGATGCTTTCCTTACGGACGTCGGCGCCGAACAGCAAATGCACCAGTTCTATAAAGCTTGTCTTGCCGGCCCCGTTGCGAGACTGGCGGTCGTTGGCGCCCTCGCTCTTGTCGGCCAGCAGGATGTTGAGGCCTGGCTTGAAAGTCAGGGCCTTGAATGAAGCCAGGTCGCTGCCAAAACGGCGGATCATGACGCGACCCTCCGCACGAGGCCGCGGTCGAAGTCGAGCGCGCCGATCGTGTAGAGCAGGTCCAGTGCGAGGATGAACCATTGATAGTCGATCGGCGCATTGGGAGCATGTTGCGAGCGGCGGCCGCGCACCTCGTCCCACAGGCGAGACATGGTCATCGGTCGCTTCAGGATTTCCAGAACCTCGGCGCCGACGCCGATGAGAGCGCGGTCCGGACGGACATGCTTTGTTGGGAGGATCATGACGCCTCCACAGAGACGAGAGGATCCTCGAAGATGTCGCAGCTATCGAAGAAATAGGCTAGCACGGCCAGCGCGGCGCCCTGGCGCTTCGGTTCGCCATTCATGCCGGCATAATCCTGCAAGTGCTTGAAGATCGTGTCAGCCGGAAGTTCGAAGGCTTTCAACTCGGCGTAGCGCATACGGAACGCCTCGGCGATACGCTCGCCGAGATCCGGCCGAGGGCTCTTGCGGAAGAAGGTGTCGACGAGGCTCGACTTGCGTCGGCCGATCCGCAACAGCAGGCCGGATTCTTCCGACAGCGCGTTCTTTTCCAGCTTCTCCAAGGACGGCGGGGTCAGCGGCGGATCGCCGGCGTTCGGGTCCTGACGCTGGAGCGCTTCGATGATCGGCACGAGGTCGGCCATCACAAGGCGATCGACGATAGCGATCGACGCTGCAGGGCCGAACAGCGCCTGCAGGGCTGCGAGTTCGAGTCCCATCGCGAGCTTCAGGAGTTCCGGCTCCGACCAGGTCTCGATGGCAAGCGGCGCGTGCGCCTGACGCAGGCCATCGATGTGCTGGACCGCATTGGGCGGGAGGCCGCGACCATCATTGTGGACGAAGACCCACTCGGCCATATCTGCGTTCCAATGGCCGCGTGCACCATGGAAGTCCTCATCGACCTTGCTGATGAGTTCGGCTTCCTTCATCGCGTCTGGGGCATAACACTGGAAGACGGACTTGGTGCTGACGCGGCGGCCGTCGCATTTCAGATCGCCGTAGGGACCATAAGGACGCACTTCTTCGAAATCGGGGCCGAAAGCATAGCCAGCTAGCCGAACGAACCAGTCTTGGAACGCGGTGCCATGCTGGGTGTGGAAGGCCAGCCGAAAGCGATCGACATAGATGGAGTGCTGCAGCTCATCCATGGCGCTGTTTGGCTGCCCGAGTTGGCTTGGGCGCACGCACCGCCGGTGCGACGTCACCGAGATGATGAATGCGCATGGCCGGCCGTTTCGGCAGTTTCACCATGAGTTCCAGCTTGCCGCCGACGGCTTCGACATAGCTGCGGAGTGTCGAGAGGTACATATCGGCCTGCTTCTCGATCTTGGACACCGAGGGCTGCTTGATGTTGAGCGCGGTGGCGATCTCGGCCTGTGCCTTGCCGGTAATCTGGCGCAGCTCCCGAAGGCCTTCGACTTCCTGCTTGAGGTCCTGATAGCGTGCCTCGATGTCCGCCTGGCGCTCCGGCGGCAGCTCGGCGATGATTTCGTTCAGGCTCCGTGCCATCTCACTTTTCCTTCTTCCCGGACTTCAGGCTTTCCAGATGGTCGGAAAACCGTAGGTCCCCCTTTGCGATCAGGCTCCTGTAGAAGCGCTTCTGGCTTCCGCCCGACTTGTCGCCGGCCACGAGCACGATCGCGTTTCTCTCAGGGTCGAAGGCGAAGGCTGCTCGCCATTCGCCATCGGCTGCCTCGAACCGCAACTCCTTCATATTGGCGTGTTTCGATCCCTTCAGCGTATCGACATGCGGGCGGCCAAGCTGCGGACCGAAATCGGCAAGCACCTTGGCGACCACCAACATGGCGTCCTGAACGGTCGGCTCGAAGGCCTGAAACTCCGCTTCGAAGGCATTGTGTAGCTTGACTTCCCACATATCGATATAGCTTAAGAGCTATGTTCGGTCAATAGGAAGAGGTGCGCGGAGCGACCGCCGACGCAGTCACTGCGTGGCGGCAGGGCAATAGTGCAACGACCTGTTGCACAAATTCGCCGTCGGGCCAGGCTCTCCGAGAGCTGGCCAACCTTGATGCGACGCGAGGCGGGTTTGGGCGGAGGAGGACTCATGCCGCCACCCCTGTCCCCTGACACCCCGTACGGGGCACAGCGCGATGACGCGTTCGTAGGAGAGCATCCGACGACTTCGCCGCGCTTCGCCAGCACGTCGGGGGGGATCGCAGCGGCAGTCAGCAACTGGGCCCGCACGCTCAGGCCGCCTTTTTCAGCGCGCCGCTGCCTTTCTTCTTAGTCAGCAGCACCCGGGCGAACTTGTCCCATTTTGCCATGGCCGCGCGCTTCTCGGGCATGTAGTTCCAGCGGTCATAGCTCTTGGAGCTGACGTCCTGCAGCGTATGGTTCTGCAAGCGATCCCGGATTTCCTTGGACAGGCCGGCCTTACCAGCGAGCGTTTTCCATGTTCGCCGCAGATCGCGGTTTGTCACGTATGGGATGACCTCACGGTCCCGCTGGCGCCACATAAACGAATAGAGGGTTCCGTGGCTCACCGGCTTGGATGGATCGGTCGCCGAAGGGAAGAACCAGCCATGAGCATTGGGGGTGATCGACTCGATAAGCTCTGCCGCGATCGTTGGCACAGGGATCGCGTGAGGTTTTCCGTTTTTGGTCTTCGACCAGTCGATGATGCGTTCCTTCGCATCCCACTGATCGACGTGCAGCCGGGCGATCTCTTCCACGCGCTGCCCCGTCAACATCAGAATCCTGACCGCGCGGGTATATGGCGGATGCACCGGAGTGTCCGGGCATTCGAGCCAGCGATAAAGTCGGAGGAATTCATCCTCGTCCAGCCAGCGCGTTCCGACCTTCTTGGGTTCCGTCGGTATGCCCGCAGCCGGATTGTAGACCAGACGGAAGCGACGCGCGGAGACCGAGCGGTAGTCATGCTCGGATTTCAGGCCCCAGCTGAAAGCCGATCGGATGTAGCTTCGCACATGATCCGCCATCGAGCGCTTGCCGCGTTCATAGATGGGGCGGAGGATGGCCGTGATCTCGTCCGGTTCGATGTCGCGGGCAGGGCGATTCCGCCCGAGCGTGTCAGCGATCTTGTTGAGGCCCTTTTCTGCCTCCTTCCATGACGATTTTTCCGCGTCCTTGAGGTACGCGACATAGGCTTCGAAGAGGTCGGCGACGGTTCCAGGCCGCGTGTCGCCGGCGATCTTGATGCTGCGACCCTTCTGGATCATGTCCGCAAAATCGCGGTTGAACATCTCCCGCGCCTTGCTGAGTGGCATCGAAGGATATGATCCGAGCTTCTTCTTGATGCGCTTCTGATCGCGCCACTGCTGAGCCATCCAGTCGGAGGTGACCCGGGTCGGCATGGGCTTCATCACAAGGATGAGGCGCCCGGTTCCATGTCCTTCGCCATCGACGAGGCTGAGCTGTTTTCCGGTCTGTTCGACCTCTTTCAGGGCGCGGCGTATTTCTCCATCGGTAAGGCTTGGCACTGGGGTTCTCCATCGGCTTCCTAGTGGGGTCGCCAGACGGATTTGTGGGGTCGGCGACTGGGGTCAAAAAGGGCTTCGATCCCCCTAAAACCGACCCCAATATGCCACGATATCCCACTGTACGACAACCCCAAAAAGCCTTGTGAATCAGCGGTATCCAGCGTGATCCAGCGTGATCAACAGAGGCGAGTGGGATGGTTGTGCACCAGGATCAGCGCCGCCGACCCCAATTCCATCGCCCGCTTGATGACCTCGCGCACATAGATCGCCGCCTGATCGATCGATCCGTCGCCCATATGATCGTCCCGGATCAGCATGTTGCGGCTGTTCAGGTGCAATACGCGCACCCGTTCCACGCTCAGATGCGCCATGTCCGCGCGCAGATAGTCGAGCAGCGCCTGCCAACTGGCCAGCACCGGCCGCGCCGCCACCTCGTTGCGCAGCGCCCGCAGCATCGTCGCCTGCACGATCTTGATCGCCGCGATGCTGGTATCGCCCATGCCTGGCAACCGCGCGATCGCCTGCCAGTCGGCGCTCATCAGGCCGCCGATGCCGCCAAATTCGCGCAACAACGCCTTGGCCAGCGGTTTGGTGTCGCGCCGGGGAATCGCGAGCGCTAACAGGTATTCGATCAGCTCATGGTCGTGCAGGCCATCGCCGCCGCTCTCCGCCAGCTTGCTCCGCAACCGCGCGCGATGGCCGGCGCCGTCATGCGGGGCTTTTCCATCCTGTTCCGACAACAATTCGCCCCCTTTACCGGCTTTGTGACGCTATGCGTTGCGGAATCGCGGGGCAAGGATATTTAGAAGGTGACAGACGTTATGGTCCCGTTACGGACCATCAGTGTCGCAGCAAGCCGGGGTTGGCCATAAGCATGGAAGAACAGGACGGCGAAGAGACGGTTCGCCGGGCATGGCTGCGCTGGCTGGGCGTTGGCACCGGGTCGCTGGCGCTGGTGCTGGCGGCGCTGTGGACGCAGCGCGCCCCGATTGCGGAGAATTTCGTCAGCCGGGAACTCAACCGGCGCGGGGTGCAGGCCAATTATGACCTGGTCGATGTGGGCCTGCGCACCCAGCGGATCGAAAATATCGTGCTGGGCAATCCGGCCAAGCCGGATCTGACGGCGCGCTGGGTGGAGGTCGACGTCGCCTTTGTCGGCCTGACGCCGCAGGTCGCGGCGGTGCGGGCAGGGGGCGTGCGGATGCGCGGCTCCCTGCATGATGGCATCCTGCGTCTGGGCGAACTCGACAAGTTTCGCGACCCCGATTCGACTGCGCCCTTCAGCCTGCCCGACATCATCGTGGCGCTCGCCGACGCGCGACTGACGCTGGATACCGACGCCGGGCGCGTAGGTATGCAGATTGACGGCAACGGCAATCTCCAGTCGGGCTTCCGCGGCAAGCTGGCCGCGGCGATGCCCCGCGCGTCGCTGGCGGGCTGCGGCCTGACGCAGGCGACGGCCATGCTCGATGTCGCGATGCGGCAGGGCCAGCCGCATCTGTCTGGTCCGATCCGCGCCGACGCCGTCGCCTGCCGCGACGCAGGCGCGGCGATCGCCCGGCCCGTCGCGGCCATCGACCTCAGCCTTGGGCAGGCGCTCGACCGCTGGAGCGGCCATGTCGACCTGTCGGGCGAGGCCTTCAGGGGCAATGGCCTGGTGCTGGCGTCGCCCGATGGCCGCATCGATTTCGACGGCACGGCTGTGCGCACCGGCGGCAAAGTGCGCTTGGGCGCAAAGGCGGTGACGGGACGCGGCGCCTTGCTGCGCGACGTGCGTCTGACCGGCGACTGGGTGGTCGGCGCGGAGGGGACGAGCCTGAAAGGCGCGCTGTCGGGGCAGGATATCCACCTGACCGGACGTGACCCGCTGGCGGGTGTCCGTACTGCTGCGGCCGGAACGCCGGTGGGGCCGCTCGCCGCGCGCCTGGCCGATGCGGTCGAACGGGCGGGCGCGGCCAACCGCGTTCACACCCGCTTCGCTTTGGTGCAGAAACAGGGCAGCGGCAGCGTCGTCATCACTGATGCGGGCCTCGACGCGCGCAGCGGCGCGCGCGTCGGCCTCGCGCCGGGCGCATTGGCGACACTGGCCTGGCCGGGCAAGGTCGGCGGCCTCGACTGGGCGCTGGACGGCGCGCTGACCACGGATGGTGGCGGCCTGCCCAGGGGTGCGCTGCGCCTGAAGCGGCGACCGGGCGGCGGGTTCGGCGGCGAATTGTTTGTCGATCCCTATGCGGCGGGCGACGCGCGCCTGGCGCTCGACCGGGTGCGCTTCACCGCAGACGCCAGTGGCGCGACCCGCTTTTCCACCGCGGTCCGGCTCGACGGCCCCCTGCCCGACGGCCGCGTGCGGGGCCTCAGCCTGCCGGTCGAAGGGCGCATGGCCGCCAATGGCGCGCTGACCGTCAACTCCGCTTGCGTTCCCGTTTCGCTGGTCGAGGCGCGTTACGGCAATTTCGCGCTGGGCCAGACCCGCCAGACTCTTTGTCCGGTCGGCGGCGGCGCGATGTTCGCGACTGGGTCGGGCGGCGCCAGTGGCGGCGCGGAAATCCGCAACCTCGACTTGGACGGCCGCAGCGGCGACAGCCCGATGCGCCTGACCGCCGATCAGGCGCGGGTCGTGCTGGGCCGCACCGGATTCGCGCTCGCCAATCCGGCCCTCACGATCGGACCGCAGGACGCGCCGGTGCGCCTGTCCGCCGTGGCTCTGGACGGCGCGCTGACCAAAGACGGTTTCGGCGGCAAGGTGACGGGTGCAGGCGGCCAGATCGGCAGCGTGCCGTTGATCCTCGAGCAGGGCGCGGGCGACTGGAGCTTTGCCAATGGCGCGCTGGCCTTCCACGCCGCCATGACGGTGCGCGATTCGCAGGCGCCCGCGCGCTTCACCCCGCTCTCGGTCCCCGACTTCACGCTCAGCCTCAAGGACGGCCGCATCGCCGCCAACGGCACGCTCCATGCGCCGCGCAATGGCGCGACCGTCGCGCGCACCGATATCGCGCACGATCTGTCGAGCGGGAAGGGCCATGCCGACCTGATCGTCTCCAACCTCGTCTTTGGTCCTGGCCTCCAGCCGGAGGATGTGACCCCGCTCGCGCTCGGCGTCGTCGCCAATGTGAATGCGACCGTGGCGGGGCAGGGGCGTATCGA
Organism: Sphingobium sp. AntQ-1; assembly: GCF_028538045.1. Taxonomy (NCBI): domain Bacteria; kingdom Pseudomonadati; phylum Pseudomonadota; class Alphaproteobacteria; order Sphingomonadales; family Sphingobiaceae; genus Sphingobium; species Sphingobium sp. AntQ-1. The sequence goes on along the minus strand of NZ_CP117158.1, from coordinate 3,726,991 downwards.
CTGGACCGGATCGGCGGTCACCTCCACCGGCGCCTTCCGCACCGACAATGCCAATCTTGCCGCCGCCTTCGGCCCGGTGGAGGGGTTGTCGGGCGAAATCCGCTTCACCGACCTGATCGGCATGGTCACCGCGCCGGGGCAGGAAGTGCGGATCAAGTCGGTCAATCCGGGCGTCGAAGTGCGCGACGGCGTCGTGCGCTATCGGCTGGAGGCCGGGCAGAAGGTGCGGATAGAGGGCGGCGGCTGGCCCTTCTCCGGCGGCGAACTTTCCCTGCTGCCCACCACCATGGATTTCAGCGCCGATGTCGACCGCTATCTGACCTTCCGCGTCGTCGGGCTGGATGCGGGCGCGTTCATTCAGGCGATGGAACTGGACAATATCTCCGCCACCGGCACGTTCGACGGCATCATGCCGCTGATCTTCAACGCGCAGGGCGGTCGTGTCGCCGGCGGTGTGCTGGTCGCCCGGCAACAGGGGATGCCGCCGCTCATCATGCCCGAAGGCGTGCTACCGACCATACCCTGCGACCCCACGCGCCAGTCCGGCGTGCTGTCCTATGTCGGCCCGGTATCGAACGAGCAACTCGGCGTGATGGGCAAGATGGCCTTCGACGCGCTCAAGGATCTGCAATATAAATGCCTGACCATCCTGATGGACGGCGCGCTGGATGGGGAAATGGTCACCAACGTCGTGTTCAATGGCGTCAACCGCGGCAAGTTGGGCGATGCGCCGTCGGGCATCAGCCGCAGCTTCATCGGCCTGCCCTTCATCTTCAACGTCCGCGTGTCAGCGCCCTTCCGCGGCTTGCTCGGCACCGCCCAATCCTTCATCGACCCGTCGCAGCTCATTCAGAACAGCATCGGCGACAAGGTGCAGCAGGAGATGAAGGCGAATAGCAATAACGGCCTTGCGGTTCAGCCTGCGGAAAGCGAAACTGTGCCAAACGGGGAGCAGAAATGAAGATACAGGCAATCATGACAGCGGCCTTGACCGCTTCCGCGCTGGGGGGCTGCATTCAGGTGAAGGCGCCCGACAAGCCGATCGAAATCAACCTGAACGTCAAGGTGCAGCAGGAGGTCGTCGTCAAGCTGCAACGCGACGCGCAGGATCTTATCCAGAATAACCCGGAGTTGTTCCCGCAATGACACGCAAGATGCTCATGTTCGCCGCCGGCGCTGTGGTTGCGCTGGCCAGCGGCTTCGTCCTGACCGCGCCCGCGCGCGCCCAGTCCGGCCCCGTCGCCGCCGCCATGGCGGCCGGCACGGTGGGCGAGCAGGCGGACGGCTATCTCGGCATCGCCGGGACGGTCGGCGCGGACGTGCGCGCCGAAGTCGAATCGATCAACATCAAGCGCCGCGCCGCGTACACGCAGCTCGCGGGCCAGCGCGGCGTCACAGTGCAGGACGTCGCGGCCGCCACCGGTTGCCAGACGCTCAGCAGCCGGGTGAAGCAGGGCCAGGCCTATCGCATCGGCGCCGGCGCCTGGCAGACCAAGGGCGCAGGCGCGATTGCGCTGCCGGGCTATTGCGCGACGGCGAGTTGATCGCAGCGGTTTAGAGAATGACGGAAAGGCGCGGTGGCGATGTCACCGCGCCTTTTCATTTTGGCCCGCTGCGACCTCTCAATCCCGCCCACGCCGCCGCGGCCTCGCCTCGACAATCCCGCGCGCCTGCTCGCAAAAAGGCGCCAAAAAATCATAAAGCTGCCCGGTCAGCCGATTCGTCACCAGCGTATAGAGCACATATTGCCCCCGCTTCTGTTCGCGCACGACGCCGGCCTCTTTCAGCACCGCCAAATGCCGCGAAATGGACGGCATCGCCATCTCGAAATTGTCGGCGATTTCGCCCACGGTCATCGGCTCGACCGCCAGATATTCCAGGATGCGGCGGCGCGGTTCGGACGCCAGGGCCTTGAAGATCTTGTCCATTCTTATTTAGCTAAATAGGAAAATGACTAAATGCAAGGGCGCGAACCCCTCTAGTCCGAAAGGCCGATTTCCCGGCTTTTGCGCGGGGTTGACACTCCTGCCAACCCTTTCTAGAGGGGCCTCGCCTTGACGGGTGCAGCCGCAAGCGCCATGCCGAACGCCACGGGCTGACAATGCCTGATGGAGACGATGCATGGCTGCGGATACACCCGGACAGGACCCGGCGGGCGAAGACTCGCGGATCGCTTCCCTCGAGGAGCGGATCGCGCAGGCCGAGCAGGTCGAAAAGGTCAGGCAAGGAGCCACGGTGCAGGCGGCGGACGATGGTTCGCGGTTGGGCAACAGGGTTCTGGCGGAACTGATCGGCGGTCTTGTCGGTGGTGCGTTGATCGGCTGGGTTCTCGACCGGCTGCTTGGCACGACACCCTGGCTTCTGCTCGTCTTCCTCGGTCTTGGGATCGTGGCGGCGTTCAGGAACATCATCAGATTGACGACGACGAAGCCGCCCGAACAATAAGGCAGCTTCGCTCCAAGTCCGAAGACATTAGGCGTTACAGGGGTCAACGTGGCAGAATCCGGCAAGATCGATCCGATGCACCAATTCGCTATCGAACCCCTGTTCGGTACGGATCATTGGTCGCTGGGCGGCTTCAACATCGCCTTCACCAACAGCGCGCTCTATATGGTGCTCGCCGCTGTGGTGCTGTGGGTCTTCGTGATCGGCGGCATGAAGCGCGAACTGGTCCCCGGTCGCTGGCAGATGGCGGTCGAATATATGACCGGCTTCATCAAGAACCTGCTGATCTCCAACGTGGGTGAAGGCGGCAAGAAATATATCCCTTACGTCTTCTCGCTGTTCATGTTCATCCTGCTGGCGAACCTGCTGGGCCTGCTGCCGCTGGGTCTGGTCGGGATGCACCCCTTCACCTTCACCAGCCACTTCACCGCGACCGGCGTGCTCGCGATCATGAGCTTCTCGATCGTGCTGATCGTCGGCTTCTGGAAGCATGGCCTGCACTTCTTCTCGCTGTTCGTGCCGCACGGCACGCCCTTGGCGATGATCCCGGTCATTTTCCCGATCGAGCTGATCTCGTTCATGGTGCGTCCGTTCAGCCTGGGCCTGCGACTGTTCGTGGCGATGACCGCCGGGCACGTCCTGCTCAAGGTTCTGGCCGGCTTCGTCATCAACAGTTCGAACGCGGGCATCGGCTACGGCCTGACCGTGGGCAGCGCCAGCTTCGTCCTGATGATCGGCATCAGCGCGCTGGAAATGCTGGTCGCGGTCATCCAGGCCTATGTGTTCGCGCTGCTGACCTCGGTCTATCTCAACGATGCCGAGAATCTGCACTAAGATTTCCGTAATTTCGTCAACATCATCATTATTCTAAAGAAGGAGTTTATACCATGGACGCAGAAGCCGCAAAGCTGCTCGGTGCTGGCCTGGCCGCGATCGGTGCGGGCATCGCCGCCCTCGGTGTGGGCAACGTGTTCAGCGCGTTCCTCGAAGGCGCGCTGCGCAATCCGGGCGCTGCCGACGGCCAGCAGGGTCGCCTGTTCATCGGTTTCGCCGCGGCGGAACTTCTGGGTCTGCTGGCGTTCGTTATCGCCATGATCCTGGTGTTCGTGGCCTAACACACGACATTCGGAGCGGGCAGGGCGGCTTCACGCCATGGCCTGCCCGCTCCCTCTATTTGACCGCCCTCTGATCGGACGGACCGTAAAATGCCTCAAATCGCGCAAATCGCCGATACCTACTCCAGCCAGATTTTCTGGTTGCTGCTGACCTTCGGCCTCGTCTTCTTCGTCATCGGCCTTGGCATGGTGCCCAAGGTGCAGGGCACGGCGGACGCGCGCGACGCTAAGATCAGTGGCGATCTGGACGCGGCGAAGGCCGCCTTCGCCCGCGCTGATGAAGCGGAAGCAGACTATCGCGTCCGTGACGCCGGCAACCGCGCGGCCGCCCAGGCGACTCTGGCCAAAGCCAAGAGCGACGCCGCCAAGGCGACCGAAGTGAAGCTGGCCGCCGCCGATGCGGTGGTCGCAGACAAGATCGCCGCCGCCGAAGCCCGTATCAAGGGCGCCAGCGAAGCCGCGATGGCAGAAATCGAAACCGTCGCCGCCGATGCGGCGCGCGACATGGTGGCCCGCATCTCCGGCGTGGAAGCGTCGGACGATGCCGCCCGCAATGCAGTAAAGGCGGCACTGGCCCATGGCTGAGGCAGCATCCCATAGCGCATCGGAGGTTCCGCACTTGAACGAGGCGATCCACAGCGAAGGCATGGAGCCTGTCGGCACTGTCGCGCATGAAGGCGTCGTGCCCCATACCGATCCGCAGGCGGTCGGCATGGACGCAACCGCCTGGGTCAGCCTGGCGATGGCGGCCTTCATCGTCATCCTGCTGATCAAGAAAGTGCCTGCCCTGATCGGCGGCGCGCTGGACGGCAGGATCGCCCAGATCAAGGAGCAACTGGCCGAAGCTTCGCGCCTGCGCGCCGAGGCCGAAGCGCTCAAGGGCGAATATGAAGCCAAGCTGGCCGCGGCGGCCGGTGAGGCCGACGCCATGCGCAGGGCGGCGGAGCATGAAGCCGAAGGGCTGATCGCGGATGCCAAGGTCAGCGCGGAGGATCTCGTCGCCCGTCGTCAGAAGATGGCGGAAGACAAGATCGGCGCCGCCGAACGCGCCGCCGTCGCCGGCATCCGGGCGAAGGCCGTGAACGCGGCCACCGCCGCCGCCGCGGTGCTGATCGCCCAGGGCCATGACGCCAAGGCCGACAAGGCGCTGGTCGATAGCGCCATTGGCGGGCTCGGCACCATCAACTGATCGGTTCGATTTAGACGAAAAAGGGGCCGGTGCGCATCGTCGCACCGGCCCCTTTTCGTTCATCCGTCCCAAGCGCTTGGGGCGGACTCAATGCGTGGCAATTTCACCTTGATCGGTTCGGTTCGAGCATAGTCGAAAAACGCGGGCACAGCGTTAAGCGCTTCTCGACACGCCTGAAGAGAACGGAAGAAGAGGGTTCGATTTGAGCGTCCTCATCTTTCAGGCGGGCGGCCGAAGCCGCCGGCCCTGCCTCACGCCGCCAGCGTGGCGCTGTCGATCACGAAGCGATATTTGACGTCGCTTTTCTGCATCCGCGCATAGGCTGTCTCGATATCGTGGATCGCGATCATCTCGATCTCGGACGTAATGCCCTTCTCCGCGCAGAAATCCAGCATCTCCTGCGTTTCGGCGATGCCGCCGATCAGCGACCCGGCGATCGCCCGCCGCTTGAAAATCAGCGCACCGACATTGGGCGACGGGTGGGCATGTTCGGGAACACCCACCAGCGTCAGCGTGCCGTCCCGCTTCAACAGCGCGGTGAACGCATCCAGGTCATGGCTGGCCGTGACCGTGTTCAGGATGAAGTCGAAGCTGCCCGCGTGCGCCGCCATCTCGTCCGCATTGCGCGACACGATCACCTCGTCCGCGCCCAGCGCCAGCGCGTCCTGCCGTTTGGCCTCCGACGTAGTGAAAGCGACGACATGCGCGCCCAGCGCGTGCGCCAGCTTTACGCCCATATGGCCCAGCCCGCCGATGCCGACGATGCCCACCTTCATGCCCGGCCCGACCTTCCAATGGCGCAGCGGCGACCAGGTGGTGATGCCTGCGCACAGCAGCGGCGCAACGGCCGCCAACTGGTCCTCCGCATGACTGATCTTCAGGACGAAATCATCCTTCACGACGATGCTCTGCGAATAGCCGCCCAGCGTATGGCCCGGCGCATCGTCAGTCGCGCCATTATAGGTGCCTACGAAACCCGTCTCGCAATATTGCTCCAGCCCTTCGTCGCATGACGCGCAGGACTGGCAACTATCGACCATGCACCCAACGCCGACCGTGTCGCCGACCTTGAACTTGGCGACATGATCGCCGACGGCGGTCACATGGCCGACGATTTCATGGCCGGGAACGCAGGGATACAGCGTGCCGTCCCATTCGGACCGGACCTGGTGCAGGTCGGAATGGCACACGCCGCAATAGGCGATGGCGATCTGGACGTCATGGGCGCTGACTGGGCGGCGCTCGATGGTGATGGCTTCCAACGGCTTGTCGGCCGCATAAGCGCCATAGGCTTTTACGCTCATTGGGTGGTCCCTCTGATGCTGATGATTGTTGATGGGGGGAATGGCCGCATCTTTTTGTACGGTACGGTATAGATAGGCGTTGGACGCGGCGCATCAACCCCTGCCATTGCCAAAGAAGCCGCGCACGCTATCTCTGCCCCCATGTCCGGCCCGCAATCCCCCGATCGCTTCAGCGAAGACAAGGCAAGCTTCACCGTCACCGGCAGCCAGCCGGATATCGACATGGGCGTGGAGGCGATCCGCACCACGCTCAAGACGCTGCCGATCCGTCCCGGCGTTTACCGGATGCACGATGCGCGCGGCGACATACTCTATGTGGGGAAGGCGCGGGCGCTCAAGAATCGCGTCGCCAATTACACCCAGGTCGATCGCCTGCCGCGCCGGCTCCAGCGCATGGTGGCCCAGACCCGCAGCATGACCATCGTCACCACCAACAGCGAAGCCGAAGCGCTGCTGCTGGAAGCGCAACTGATCAAGCGCTACCGCCCGCCCTACAATGTCCTGCTGCGCGACGACAAAAGCTTCCCTTTCATCCTGCTGCGGGAGGATCATGCCTTCCCTCGCGTGCAGAAGCATCGCGGCGCGCGCAAATATAAGGGGCGCTATTATGGCCCCTTCGCCAGCGCCGGGTCGGTCACGCGCACCATCAACGCGCTGCAAAAGCTGTTCCTGCTCCGCTCCTGCACCGACAGCTTTTTCGCCAACCGCTCGCGCCCCTGCCTCCTCTATCAAATCAAGCGCTGCTCGGCCCCCTGCGTCGACCGGATCGACGCGGCAGGCTATGCCGAACTGGTCAATGACGCGCAGGATTTCCTGGGCGGCAAATCGACCGCGGTGCAAAAGAAGCTGGGCGTCGCGATGGAGCAGGCGGCAGAATCGCTGGATTTCGAGCAGGCGGCGGTCATCCGCGACCGGCTGAAGGCGCTGACCTTCATTCAAGGGTCGCAGGCGATCAATGCCGAAGGGCTGGGCGATGCCGACATCTTCGCGCTGGCGGCAAAGGGCGGGGCGATGTGCATCCAGGCTTTCTTCATCCGAGGCGGCCAGAATTGGGGCCATCGCAGCTTCTTCCCCGTCCACACGACCGACGTGGCGGAGGATGAGGTGCTGGAAAGCTTCATGGCGCAATTTTACGAGGAGGTGCCGCCGCCCCGCCTGATCCTGGCCGATCGCCAGCCCGCCGAATGCGAATTGATGGCGCTGGCATTGAGCGCACGGGCCGGGGGCAAGGTCCGCATCGAAGTGCCCCAGCGCGGCGACCGCACCCGCCTCATCAAACAGGCGCAACGCAACGCGGTCGAGGCGCTGGACCGGCGGCTGGCGGAAACCACCAGCCAGGGCAAGATCCTCGACGAACTGGTCGAGGCCTTCGGGCTGGAGGGCGTGCCAGACCGGATCGAGATTTACGACAACAGCCACATTCAGGGCGCTCACGCCCTTGGGGCGATGGTCGTCGCGGGGCCGGAAGGCTTCCGCAAAAACGCCTATCGCAAGTTCAACATGAAGAATCCCGAAATCTCGAACGATGATTTCGCGATGATGCGCGACATGTTCGAACGGCGCTTCGGGCGCGCGCAAAAGGAAGACCCGGATCGCGACAGCGGCGAATGGCCCGACCTCGTGCTGATCGACGGCGGCAAGGGGCAGCTATCGGCCGCCCGCGCGATATTGGAGGAAATGGGCATAGAGGATGTCACCATGATCGGCGTCGCCAAGGGGCCGCATCATGGCCGCGACGGGCGCGAAATCTTCCACATGCTCGATGGGCGCGAAATCAATTTCCCCGTCAACCATCCCGTCCTCTTCTACCTGCAAAGGCTTCGCGATGAAGCGCATCGCTTCGCCATCGGCGCGCATCGCGCCAAGCGCAGCAAAGCGATCACCGTGTCGTCGCTGGACGAAGTGCCCGGCATCGGTCCCGCGCGCAAGAAGGCCCTGCTGATGCATTTCGGCACCGCCCGCGCGGTCCGCGACGCCGCGCTGGACGATTTGGCGAGAGCGCCCGGCGTGTCGAAGGCGGTCGCGCAACAGGTCTATGATTATTTTCATGGATGATGGGGCGGGCGGAGTGGTCGGGTGGGGCGAAAAGCGGGAGAGGGCTAAGATTAGCGGGAGCAAATGGTCGTTTGCAGTAACGCCGCTCCTTTCATGCGGGCTTGACCCGGCATCCCGCTGCCTGCCCCATGTGCACCCAAACACCCCTTCTACCAATGTAGGATTTTCTCTGATCTACCATGGTGGATGATCCACACGCTCCGCCGCCTGACTCCCCGCAGCCCGCACCAAAAATCCCGTGACCCACCCGGCGCGGCAGGCTTGCGTCACTATGACCTACATGGCGCGCCGGCGACGCGCGCCAAACAGCTGACCGGGGCTTTCTCGGTACGATCAGCCCCATTTCCCCGCGCTTTTCCATATCCAGCAACGGTGTGAACTTCGGCACCATGACCGCGTTGTGACCCTGCAAAGGCGGCCTGCATCGCCTTCCCCCACCCGAATCACCCCGGAGCCGACCATGAAAAGCATCAACCCCGCGACCGGAGAGAAGATCGCCACCCACGAACAATTGACCGAAGCGCAGATCGACGCCGCGCTCGACCAAGCGACCGCGACCTTCGCGACATGGCGGACCACCCCCATCTCGGATCGCACCGCGCTCCTCACCGCCTTGGCCGACGCCTATCACGATAACCGCGATCGCCTCGCCCGCATGGCGACTCTGGAAATGGGCAAGACGCTGAAATCAGCGCTGGCGGAGGTCGACAAATGCGTCGCCGCCTTCCGCCATTACGCGCAAGCCGGCCCGGCCATGCTGGAGGGCGGCAGCATCCCGCTCGCCGCCGGGGGGAAAGCCGATTATGTCTGGCTGCCGATCGGTCCGGTGCTGGCGGTGATGCCGTGGAATTTCCCCTATTGGCAGGTCGCCCGCTTCCTTGCCCCTTGCATCCTCGCCGGCAATGTCGGACTGCTCAAACATGCCAGCAATGTGCAGGGCGTCGCCGCGCTGATGCAGGAGATGATGGGCGTGGCCGGCGCGCCCGATGGTTTGTTCCAGAACCTGCCGATCCGCTCGGACGCGGTGGCGGCGATCATAGCCGACGATCGCGTCGCCGCCGTCACCCTGACCGGCAGCGAGGGCGCGGGTCGCGCCGTGGCGGAACAGGCGGGCAGGGCGCTCAAGAAGGTGGTGCTGGAACTGGGCGGTGCGGACCCGTTCATCGTCATGCCCTCGGCCGATCTCGACGCGGCGGTCAAGCAGGCGGTAATGGCGCGGGTCCAGAATAGCGGCCAGTCCTGCATCTGCGGCAAGCGGATGATCGTCCATACCGATATTTATGACGCATTTCTGGACCGCTTCTCGGCCGCGATGGCGGCGGTGAAGGCGGGGGATCCCTTCGATCCGGCGAGCGACATGGGGCCGCTCTCCAGCGAGGAACAGCGCCGCACCGTGCAGGAACAAGTGTGGAAGATGAAGGCGGCGGGCGCGACACTGATCGGTGGCGAAGCGCTGCCCGGTCCCGGCGCCTACATGAATGCCGGTATATTGACCGATGTGCCCACCGACCCCGCGTTGATGGGGGAAGAGATTTTCGGCCCCATCGCCATGCTGTTCCGGGCCGCGGACGTCGACGACGCGATCGCCATCGCCAATGGCATTCCCTTCGGCCTCGGTTCGTCGGTCTGGACGACGGACGCGGCGGAAGAGGCGCGCTTCATCCGCGACATCCAGGCCGGTATGACGGCGGTGAACCAGATGCTGGCCTCCGCCCCGGAAGCCCCTTTCGGCGGCGTCAAGCGTTCGGGCCATGGCCGCGAACTCGGCCCGTTCGGGCTGCACGAATTCATGAATTTGAAGAGCGTCTATCGGAACGAATGATCGGCGAACCGCTTTCCTACCGCCATGCTTGGACGTACAGACAAGCGTCATGCCCAGCCTCAGCACCACCGCGATCGTTTGCGCCGTGCGCCATCATGGCGAACATGGCGCGATTATACGGCTGCTGACGCCCGATCATGGCCTGCTACCCGGCTATGTCCGTGGCGGTCGGTCGCGGGCTTTGCGCCCGGTGCTGCTTCCCGGCAATATCGTGAAGGCCGATTTCCGCGCCCGGACGGAGGATCAACTGGCCGGCCTGACCGTCGAACTGGCGCAGAGCCGTGCGCCGCTGCTGGCTGAACCGCTGCCGGCCGTGGCGATCGACTGGAGCTGCGCCCTGACCGCCGCGGCGCTGCCGGAAGGTACGCCCTATCCGGCGTTGCATCAGGCGCTCGACGGCGTGCTGGGCGCGGTGGAGGCGGCCCCGGCGGCGCGCGGCTGGGCGGTGGCGCTGGTGCGCTACGAATTGCTGCTGCTGGCCGAACTGGGCTTCGGCCTCGACCTGACGCGCTGCGCCGTGGGCGGGGATACGGACGACCTCGCCTATGTCAGCCCGCGCAGCGCCGCAGCGGTCAGCCGCGCGGCGGCGGTCGGCTATGAAGCCCGGTTGCTGCCGCTGCCCCCCTTCCTGATCGAAGGCGGCATGGGCGACTGGACGCAGATATTGGACGGGCTGCGCCTCACCGGCTTCTTCCTCGAACGCTCCATCCTGATCGATCGGCGCGCCGACATACTCGCGGCGCGCGAAAGACTGGTCGACCGGCTGAAAAGGGCGGTTGCGTGAAACCTTCTGTCTCCATAAGGGCCAGCCACGCAATATCAGCCACGCAATATAAGGAGTCTCGCCATGTTGATCGCCCTGTTTCCCGGAGACGGCATCGGTCCAGAAATCGTCGCGCAGGCCGTGCGTGTGCTCGATGCGCTGGCGATCGACGGCCTGACCTATGAAGACGGGCTGGTCGGCGGCGCGGCCTATAAGGCGGTCGGCCATCCGCTGCCGCCCGAAACGCTGGACCTGGCCAAGCGCGCAGACGCCATATTGTTCGGCGCGGTCGGCGATCCCGACTGCGATGCGCTGGAACGGCGCCTGCGCCCCGAACAGGCGATATTGGGCCTGCGCAAGGAATTGGGCCTCTTCTCCAACCTGCGCCCGGCCAAGGTTTTCCCCGAACTGGCCGACGAATCCGCGCTGCGCCCCGAAGTCGCCAGCGCCATCGACCTGCTGATCGTCCGCGAAACCAATGGCGATGTCTATTTCGGCGAAAAGGGCTTCCGCACCACCGCCGACGGCCTGCGCGAAGGTTATGACGTCATGTCGTACAACGAAGCCGAAGTGCGCCGTATCGCCCATGCCGGTTTTCAGGCCGCGCGCGCGCGTCGTGGCAAGCTCTGCTCGGTAGACAAGGCCAATGTACTGGAAACCAGCCAGCTCTGGCGCGACGTGGTGATCGCCGTGTCGGCCGACTATCCCGACGTGGCGCTCAGCCACATGTATGTCGACAACGCCGCGATGCAGTTGGTCCGCAACCCCGGCCAGTTCGACGTCATCGTCACCGGCAACCTGTTCGGCGACATTCTTTCTGATCAGGCGAGCATGTGCGTCGGCTCCATCGGGATGCTGGCTTCGGCCACGCTGAACGGCAGCGGCCAGGGCCTTTACGAGCCGATCCATGGCTCCGCCCCCGACATTGCCGGCACGGGCAAGGCCAATCCGCTCGCGACGATCCTGTCGGCGGCGATGATGTTGCGCTATTCGCTGAACCTGCCCGAACAGGCCGATCGGATCGAAGCCGCTGTGGCCAAGGCGCTGGCCGACGGCGCGCGCTCGCCCGATCTGGGCGGGACCATGTCGACCGTGGAGATGGGCGACGCGGTTCTGGCTGTGCTCTGACCGCTCGGTTCGTCGCATAGCCGGGAAATTTCCTTAACTTTTGCGTCCTTCGACCGATCTAATGGGAAAACGGGGACGCACTATGTTGATGCAATTGACACGGGACCATGATGCCCTGCGGGGCATGATGGGGGAATTTGCGCATATCATGCGCACCCGCGGGCCGGAGGCGCTGCCGGACATCGCCCGCCGGCGCATCGCCTTTTCGCAACTGTTCCGCGACCATATGGGCCGGGAAGATGCGCTGGTGGTGGCGCTGCGCAGCGGGTCGACGGCGGCGCAGGCGGACTCTGTCATGCGCGATCACAGCCGCGCGATGGTCGCCCTGTTCCTGCGCTACAGCGATCATATCAAGGACTGGACCCCGGCGCAGATCACCCAGGACTGGCACGGCTATCGCGACGCCGTGCTGGAACTGCAACAGGGCCTGCTGGACCGGATGACATGGGAGGAGCGGCATCTTCACCCGCTGATGGTGGACGCGCCGCGCCGCGCCGCCTGACGGGCTTGGTTTGACCGGACAGGCTGGCCGGACTGGTCGGGCAGGGCCACTTACAGGGCCAATTGCGCACTATCGGTTCTGTCCTACACTCTGCATGGCCATTAGGGGCGACGGGATGAACGATTTCTCCCTGTCCAGCCTCCGCGCTGCCGCCGACATGGTCCATGCCCAGGTTCCGCCGACCCCGCAATATGCCTGGCCGCTGTTGGGCCAGCGGGCCGGCTGCGACCTGTGGGTCAAGCATGAGAATCACACCCCGACCGGCGCGTTCAAGGCGCGGGGCGCGATCACCTATATCGACTGGCTGCGGCGCACCCATCCGGAGGTGAAGGGCATCATCACCGCGACCCGCGGCAATCACGGCCAGGCGCAGGTGCGCGCCGCGACCGCCGCCGGTATCGCCGCCACCATCGTCGTGCCCCATGGCAATGCCCTTGAAAAGAACGCGGCGATGCGCGCATTCGGCGCGACATTGATCGAACATGGCCATGATTTCGACAGCGCGAAGGCCGAAGCGATCCGCCTGTCGGCGCAGCAGGGCCTATTCATGGTCCCGGCCTATCATGACGAACTGGTGCGCGGCGTTGCCAGCTATGGCCTGGAACTATTCGATGCGGTGCCCGACCTTGATACCGTCTATGTCCCGGTCGGCTGCGGATCGGGCCTGTGCGGCACGATCGCCGCGCGCGATGCGCTGGGCCTGAAGACCAAGGTGGTCGGCGTCGTGTCCGCCCATGTCGATGCGGCCAAGCGCAGCTTCGAAGCCGGACGATTGGTGTCTAGCCCCACCGCCTACACCTTTGCCGATGGCGTCGCGGTCTGCACCCCGGTCCAGGCGGCGCTCGACTATTTCGGGCCGCGCGCCGATCGCTTCGTGGGCGTCACCGATGATGAGGTGGCGCAGGCGATCCGCATCTACTGGCAGGATACGCATAACCTCGCCGAAGGGGCAGGCGCCGTTGCTCTGGCCGCGCTTTTGCAGGAAAAGGACCGAATGCGCGGCAAGAAGGTTGCGGTTATCCTGTCGGGCGGTAATGGCGACATGAGCCAGATGGCCGAGATATTGGGCGGCGCCACGCCGCAAGTGACGATGGACATGCGGAAAGCGATATGAAGCGCAAGAGCGGACAAAATCCCGACATCACCAAGAGCTGGAAACCCGCGACGCTCGCGATCCGGGGCGGCACGGCGCGCAGCGAATATGGCGAGACCTCCGAAGCCCTGTTCCTGACCAGCGGCTATAGCTACGACCGGGCGGAGGACGCGGCCGCGCGCTTCGCTGGTGAACAGCAAGGCATGACCTATTCGCGGCTCCAGAACCCGACGGTGGAGATGCTGGAACAGCGCATCGCCCTGCTCGAAGGGGCGCAGGCCTGCCGCGCCACCGCCACCGGCATGGCTGCAATGACTGCCGCGCTGCTGTGCCAGCTGTCGGCGGGCGATCATGTCGTGGGCGCCAAGGCGGCCTTCGGCTCGTGCCGCTGGCTGACCGACACGCTGTTGCCCAAATTCGGGATCGAAACGACCACGATCGATGGCAGCGACACCGCGGCCTGGCAAGCGGCGATCCGGCCCAATACCAAGGTATTCTTCTTTGAAACACCCGCCAACCCGACGATGGACATCGTCGATCTCGCGGCGGTCTGCGCCATCGCCAGGGCGCATGGCATCACCAGTGTTGTGGACAATGCTTTCGCCACGCCCGCCTTGCAGCGGCCAATGGACTTCGGCGCGGACGTCGTGGCCTATAGCGCGACCAAGATGATGGACGGGCAGGGCCGCGTCCTGGCCGGCGCCATTTGCGGCACGCGCGACTGGATCGACAATGTCCTGCTGCCCTTCCACCGCAACACCGGCCCCACACTCGCCGCCTTCAACGCCTGGGTGGTGCTCAAGGGGCTGGAAACGCTCGACCTGCGCATCCGCCGCCAGAGCGAAAATGCGCTGAAGGTAGCCGCCTTCCTCGAAGGGCGCGTCGCCAAGGTGCTCTATCCCGGCCTGCAAAGCCATCCCCAGCACGCGCTCGCCATGAGTCAGATGGCCATGGCCGGCCCGATCTTCTCGCTCTATGTCGGTGGTGGCCGGGCGGAGGCGCACGGCCTGCTCAACGCCCTGGAACTGGTCGACATCAGCAACAATATCGGCGATTCGCGTTCGTTGATGACCCACCCTGCCTCGACCACCCATTTCGGCATGGCGGAAGCGGCGCGGCTGGAAGTAGGCATCACCGAAGACATGCTGCGCCTCAACGTCGGTCTGGAGGATGCGGACGATGTCATCGCCGACCTCGATCAGGCGCTGCGTTCGATAGGGCGTTGACGAATGAGGGGGTTAGGGCGCATTTCTGAGACGTGAACGCGCTCTTCCCCTTCCACGCCACCACGCGGGACATCATCGTCCATGTCGCGGTCACCTTCCTGCCCGAACAGTCGGAGCCGGACCGGGGCCGCTGGTTCTGGGCCTATCATATCCGCATCGAAAATCAGGGCGACCAGCCGGTGCAACTCCTGACCCGCCACTGGATCATCACCGACGGACGCGGCGGGCAGCATATGGTCGATGGCGATGGCGTGGTCGGTGAACAGCCGGTGGTGCAGCCGGGGAAAAGCTATGACTATGTATCGGGTTGCCCTCTCAATACGCCGACCGGGTCGATGAAGGGCAGCTATCGGATGATCGGCGTTGGCGGTGAGACGTTCGATGTGGCGATCCCCCATTTCGCCCTGATCGCCCCGGCGGTGGCCGAATGAAGCGGACCCATTTGCCGCTCAACGGTCTGCGCGTGCTGGACGCGGCCGCGCGGCACCTATCCTTCACCCGTGCCGCGGACGAACTGGCGGTGACGCCGGCCGCCGTGGGGCAACAGATTCGCGCGTTGGAGGATATGCTGGGCGTCGTCCTCTTCCGCCGCACGCCCAAGGGGTTGGAATTGACGCCGGAAACGGAGGGCGGCCTTGACGCGCTGCGCGCCGGCTTCCTGGAGTTCGAGGAAGCGGTGCGGGCGATGCAGGCGGGCCAGTCCAGCCATGCGCTGACCATCGCCGCGCCGCGCGATATCACCGGCAAATGGCTCCAGCCGCGGCTGGCCGCCTATGCCGCCGGCCAGTCCGACCTGACTTTCCAATTGATCGCGGCGGACGAGGCGCTCGATTTTACCGAGGCCAATCTGGACATCGCGATACGGCTGGCCGACGGTGCAGGCGAGCATGAAGGCGTCAAGATCGGCGAAGCTGCCTATGTCACGGTCGAGGCGGCGGCGGGTGGCCCCGATCATCGCATCGATTGGCCCGGTTGCCCGGCGGGCGACAAGCCCGCGATCATTCGCGTTGCCGATGGAGGGCTGGCGATCGAGGCGGCGGCCAGCGGCTTTGGCCGTGCGCGCGTGCCGCTGCTGCTGGCGCAGGCCGATCTGGCGGCGGGCCGGGTGCGGCAGGTGGGCGATACGACCCCGACGCTGCTCGCTTATTGGCTGATAGCGCCGTTGCCGCAATGGCGGCAGAAGAAGGTCAAGGCGCTGGTCGAGGCGCTGACGGGGTAAGGGCTGTTGTCGGCCATTTTCAGCCACTCACTATGGTTGTCCCATCGAAGGCCGGGATCTCACTTTTCCGGGTTTAAGAAAGTCGGCGAATAAGACGTGGTCGTCATCAACGCCCATCTGCCGCCGCCAGATTCATCGCCCGCGTCATCAGCGCCACGAACTTTCCTTCATCCACCCGCGCCGTCGGGTTGTTCCAACTGCCGCTGACGGCATACCAAGCGCCGTTCGGTGCCTGGCCCAGCATGTTCATCGCCATCACGCCGGGTTCGCTGCCGCCCTTATAGCCCAGATAACGCCAGCGTTTCGCATCGGCGGGCGCGATGCCGGGGTTGACGGCCAGGATCGGCAGCGCGTCGCCGCCATGCAGGCGCAGCCAGTCGAGCAGGCCGATCATGTCCCTTGATGATGCGAACCATTCGATGCTGTCGATCGCCGTGGGTATTTCGGCCACGCTGCCCACATCCACCTTGTCGGCGGTCAGGCGGCGAGCCGCATCGTGCAGCAGCCCGCGACGGTCAGCGAGCGATCCCGTTGCGTAACGGTGGCGCAGGTCGGCATTGACGGGCATTTTGAGCGCGAAGGCTTCGGCGGTGCTGAGTATAGGCAGCGCTTTGGCCGCGTCTGAATGGCCGGTCGTGGCCAGCATGGCGTCTACCCGATCCCGCCCCAGCGCGCGAAGCAGCGTATCGCTCGCGCTATTGTCGCTTTCGGCGATCATCGCCGTGGCCAAGCTGTGCAGCGTCATCGGCGCACGGTCGGGCCAGTTCATCAGCCGCCCGGAAAAGCTTTTCGGGCCTAGAGGAATGACATCGCTCCACCGTCGCTCGCGCGCCGCCGCCGCGCGCGCCAGTTCGGCGAGGATATACAGCTTGAAGCTGGAGCCGGTCGCCATCTGCACGTCGGCGCGGTGGACATGCAGCCATTGCGGACCGGAGTCGGTCAGTTGCGCGATCGCGACGGCGGTGGCGCCGGGCAAGGCGGCGACGTCGGCCATGACCTTGTCCAGGCTGTCATTGGCGGTGCGGGCGCCCACGATATGCAGGCCGACGACCAGATGGGGCGTTTGCGGCGCGACCACCAGGGTAAAGCCTACAGTGGCGCGTTCATAGCGGATTTCGACCTGCCCGGCAGTGGCGCTGTCGGTCCGCACCGCGCCGAGCGAAAGCGGTTCGCCATGCTGGGCGCGCAGGTCGGCGGCGATGGCGCGCCAGCGATCCACCGGCACGGCGTCGAGAAAGAGGGTAGAGAAATAGGCCTCCTCGCCGCCGGGCGCGCTGAGGATGCGGAGCAGTTGTACCGCACGGGCCTGATAGGCGGGGGAGGGGGCAGCACGGGAAGGGGAAGGAAATACGGCCATGACGAATAGGCATAGCAGGACAAGGAGCCTGGCACAGCGGGCTCCTGCGAAAGCGGCAGCACGCTTCTGACGGACCATAGCCCTATTCAAGCGTCGATCGCTTCCTCGTCCACCGCCGCGGCATTTTCCTGGATGAAGGCGAAGCGATGCGCGGGGTTGGTGCCCATCAGCCGATCAACCAGATCGCGCACCTGCGCCCGGTCCTCGACATCGTCGGGCAGGGTGATGCGGATCAGCATCCGGGTCTTGGGGTCCATGGTGGTTTCACGCAACTGCATCGGGTTCATTTCGCCCAGCCCCTTGAAGCGGCTGACTTCTACCTTCTTGCCCTTGAACTCCTTCGCCATCAGCTGTTCGCGATGGGCGTCGTCCTTGGCGTAGAGGCTCTTGCCGCCCGCCACGAGCCGATAGAGCGGCGGCTGGGCGAGATAGAGATGCCCGCGCCGCACCAGTTCGGGCATTTCCTGAAAGAAGAAGGTCATCAGAAGCGTCGCGATATGCGCGCCGTCCACATCGGCGTCGGTCATGATGACGATGCGTTCGTAGCGCAGATGATCCGGGTTGCAATCCTTGCGCGTGCCGCAGCCCAGCGCCAGGATCATGTCGGCGATTTCCTGATTGGCCAGGATCTTGGCATTATTGGCGGATGCGACATTCAGTATCTTGCCGCGCAGGGGCAGGATCGCCTGGGTCTTGCGGTCGCGCGCCTGCTTGGCGGAGCCGCCCGCCGAATCGCCTTCGACCAGAAAGATTTCAGCACCTTCCGGGTCGTCGTTCGAACAATCCGTCAGCTTTCCGGGCAAGCGCAGTTTGCGGCTGTTGGTCGCGGTCTTGCGCTTGACCTCCTTCTCCTGCTTGCGCTTGAGGCGCTCATCCATCCGGTCGAGCACATAGGCGAGCAGCGCCTTGCCCCGATCCATATGGTCGGTCAGATAATGGTCGAAATGGTCGCGCACCGCATTTTCCACCAGTCGCGCGGCGTCGGGGCTGGTCAGTCGATCCTTGGTCTGGCTCTGAAACTGCGGATCGCGGATGAAGACGGACAGCATGATTTCCGATGACGTCATGATGTCGTCGGCGGTGATGTCCTTGCCCTTCTTCTGCCCGATCAGTTCGGCAAAGGCGCGGATGCCCTTGACCAGAGCGGTGCGCAGGCCCGCTTCATGGGTGCCGCCATCGGGGGTCGGGATGGTGTTGCAATACCAGCTATAGCTGCCATCGGACCACAGCGGCCAGGCGACCGCCCATTCGACCCGGCCAGCCGTGTCGGGAAAATCCTGATTGCCCGAAAAAAAGACGCTGGTCGCGCAATCGCGGCCGCCCACCTGTTCCTTCAGATGATCGGCCAGGCCGCCGGGAAACTGGAACACCGCCTCCGCTGGCGTATCGTCGCTGATCAGTTCGCGCGCGCATTTCCAGCGGATTTCGACGCCCGCAAACAGATAGGCCTTGGACCGCGCCAGGCGATGCAGACGGGCGGGCTTGAACTTCTGCTCGCCGAAAATCTCGGTGTCGGGGACGAAGCTGACCAACGTGCCGCGCCGGTTGGGCGCCGCACCGACTTTTTCCAGCGTCGTGACGGGCAGGCCTTGCGCAAATTTCTGGCGAAACAGTTCCTTGTTGCGCGCGACTTCGACCACCGTGTCGGTCGACAGCGCATTGACCACGCTAATGCCCACGCCGTGCAGACCGCCCGACGTGGCATAGGCCTTCCCCTCGAACTTGCCGCCCGAATGGAGCGTGGTCATGATGACCTCCAGCGCCGACTTGCCGGGAAATTTGGGATGCGCATCCACCGGAATGCCGCGGCCATTGTCGGTAATGGTCAGCTTGTTGCCGGTCTCCAGCGTCACCTCGATCCGGGTGGCGTGACCGGCGACGGCCTCGTCCATGCTGTTGTCCAGCACTTCGGACGCCAAGTGATGCAGCGCGCGCTCGTCGGTGCCGCCAATATACATGCCGGGGCGGCGACGGACCGGCTCCAGCCCTTCCAGCACCTCGATCGTGGAAGCATCATATTGCGGGGTGGCGGGGGTGTTGGCGGCGAACAGGTCTTCGGACATGCCGTAAGCTATAAGCGGGCGCGCGGCGGGCGCAAGCGCCGAGCCATGTCCGGGCAGCAACGATATGTCACAAAAGGCAGTGAAACAAAATGGACGGTGGGTTCGTTAGCGGCAGGAAGATGGGTCGAAAACGGCCCGTCCCGCGAGGAGACTATATTCATGAAGATCAAGCATATCGCGCCGCTCGGCGCCACCCTGGCGCTTGTCATGGCGATGCCGGCCGTTGCGCAGGACAGCGCGCCGGTCGATTGGAGCGGCCCTTATGTCGGCGGCTCCTTCGGCTATAATTGGCAGAAAAGCGACCAGGGCGAACATCTGCGTTTCGATACGGACGCCGATGGCGACTATAATGACGTGATCCGCACCACGTCGGGCGCCAACGCCTTTTCGCCGGGCACCTGCGGCGGCGCGGCGCGCGGCCCCACGCCAGGTGCTGGCTGCGACGACGACAAGGATGCGATCGGCTGGATGGGTCATGTCGGCTATGACCGGCAGTTTGGCAGTATCGTCGCGGGCGTGGTCGCCGAAGCGGGCAAAGCCTATATCAGCGACAGCGTGACCGAATATTCCACGACGCCGGCTTTCTACACCATGACCCGGCGGATCAACTATAACGCCAACCTGCGCGCCCGCCTGGGTTATACGACCCCCGGCGGCATCATGCCTTACATCACCGGCGGCCTTGCCTATGCGAAGGTGAAGAACAGCTTCAGCACCAGCAATGGCGCCAACAGCTTCACCGAAGTCGACCGCAAGGAAGATGCATGGGGCTACACGATGGGCGGCGGTATCGAAGCCAAGGTGTCGGATAATTTCTCGATTGGCGCACGCTATCTGTGGACCCGCTATAATGTCGGCGACTATCGCGTCGATGTCGGCGCGGGCACGGCCCCGGCGACCAATCCCTTCCGCATCACCCCGTCGGGCGGCGCCAGCATGAATCGCGGCGACAAGTTCGACACGCAGAGCGTGATGGTGACGACCAGCTTCCGCTTCTGATTGCAACGAACACGAAAAAGGCCCGGCTTCCAAATGGAAGCCGGGCCTTTTTCGCGTCTGGCGTGACGCTTCAGCGGACCCGCGGGCCGCCAAAGGGGAGCGGCGGGGGCGGACGGCGTGTGCCGCGGGGCAACTGCGCCTGATAGGCGCGGCCACAATGTTCGACGCAATAAGGGAAGCCGGGATTGACCTGCTCGCCGCAGAAATGAAAGTCCGGTTCGCCCGGATGCCCCATCGGCCATTTACAGATCCGCTCGGTCAGGTCGAGCAGCGTCGTCTTGTCCGCAATCTCGGCGCTCGGCTTTGCCGGCACCAGGCGGCGCGGCGGGGCGGGCGGGATCGGCGCCTGCTGGTCGCCCGGACCCTGGCGCAGGAAGCCGCCGGGACCGACCGAAATGATGCGGGGTTGCGGCGGCGGGGGCGGTGCATCGGTGGCGGCTGCGGCGGCGGGAGTCGGCGTCGCAGGGGCCGCCGGCGCAGCGACGGGCGCACGGATGGGCGCCGGAGCCGACACGACCGGCGCGGCGGCGCGCGACGCTTCCACATCCGGGGCGGTCGCGGGTTTCCGCGGCGCAGGGGCGGCAGCCTTCTTGGGCGTCTCATTCGCCTTCACCGGCGAAGGACGGGATTGCAGGCCCAGGCGATGCGCCTTGCCGATCACCGCATTGCGGCTGACCCCGCCGAGTTCATCGGCGATCTGGCTGGCGGTCAGTCCGCGCTCCCACATCCCCTTGAGCTGGTCGATACGCTCGTCGGTCCAGGACAATGAAAAAACTCCTCACAAATCTTCTATGGCTCCCTATATGGGAAGCCACGCCGCAGGTTCAAATCCTTGGACCTTCCCCCTTGCGGCATAACGGACCAGCCGATAGTCGATCCAACCATGAACGACCAGCCCAAAATTCACGCCGCTCCCGCGGTACAGCCGCCATTCCCCGAACCGGGCGTGCCGCAGATTCGCAACATCAACTGGGCCGGCACCTGGGCGCTCTACGCCAAGGAAGTGCGCCGCTTCCTGAAGGTGCAACTCCAGACCGTCTGGGCGCCGGCGATCACGACGCTGATGTTCCTGGTGATATTCATCGTCGCGCTGGGCGGCAGCGGGCGGACCGTGTTGCTGCGCGGCGAAGCGGTGCCCTTCGCCGACTTCATCGCGCCGGGCCTGATCATCATGGGCATGATTAACGCCTGCTTCGCCAATGCCAGCTTCGCGCTGATGGTGGGCAAGGTGCAGGGCACGTTGGTGGATTATCTGATGCCGCCGATCGGGGTGGGCGAATTGCTGTTCGCGCTGGTCGCATCGTCGGTGACGCGCGCGATGTTCGTCGGCTTCGCCCTGTGGCTGGCCATGGCCTTGTGGCCCGGCGTCCATGTGACGCCCGCGCATATGTGGGCGGTCGCCTGGTTTGGCCTGCTCGGCACCAGCTTCATCGCCTTTCTGGGCGTGTTGACATCGATCTGGGCGGAAAAATTCGATCATGGCGCGGCGATCACCAATTTCGTGATCGGACCGCTGGCGCTGCTGTCGGGCACATTCTACTCAATTGATCGCCTGCCCCCGGTTTTCCAGGCGATCAGCCACGCCAACCCGTTCTTCTACATCATTTCCGGCTTCCGCTACGGCTTCGTCGCGGCAGCCGACACCAATGTCGTGGTGGGCAGCAGCGTGCTGCTGGGCCTGAACCTGATACTGGGTGGATTGTGCTACACGCTGCTCAAGCGCGGCTGGAAGATCAAGGCTTGATCCGCTGCCGCCGCCTCAAATGAAGGCGGCAAAGAGCGGGACGGCGATCCCCATCAGGAACAACGTCGCCGCCGCGATCAGCCAATGATGCGGGCGGGGCTGGCGATGCAGAGAAGGCGGGGCGTTGTGAGGACGCCCCGCCTTCTGCTTATCCACCGACGCGGGAGAGTGCGAGGCCTGCAGCTTCGATCTCGTCTGCGGGATAGATGTTGCGCAGGTCGATGAGCGCGGTGCCGGTCATGGCGGCGGCCAGGCGCTTCAAATCCAGGGCGCGGAAGATGTCCCATTCGGTGACCAGCACGACCGCGTCGGCGGCGTCGGCGGCCTCATAGGCGTCGTTGGCCATGACCACCTTGGGCATCATCGGCGCGGCGACCTCCATGCCTTCGGGATCATAGGCGACGATCTTTGCGCCCGCGTCTTCCAATGCCTGAACGATGGCGAGGCTGGGGGCGTCGCGCATGTCGTCGGTGTTGGGCTTGAAGGTCAGGCCCAGCAGCGCGACCGTCTTGCCGCGGGCGTCGCCGCCCATCGCCTTGACGATCTTGCGGCCCATCGCCCGCTTGCGCAGGTCGTTGACCTGCACCACCGTTTCGACGATGCGGATCGGGGCGTCATGGTCCTGGCCGGTCTTGACCAGCGCCAGCGTGTCCTTGGGGAAGCAGGAGCCGCCATAGCCTGGCCCTGCGTGCAGGAATTTGCTGCCGATCCGGTTGTCGAGGCCGATGCCGCGCGACACGTCCTGCACTTCCGCGCCGACCGCCTCGCACAGGTCCGCCATTTCGTTGATGAAGGTGATCTTGGTCGCCAGGAAGGCGTTGGCGGCATATTTGATGAGTTCGGCGGTGCGGCGGCCGGTGAACATCAAGGGCGCCTGGTTGAGGTTGAGCGGACGATAGACCTGGCTCATCACCGCGATCGCGCGTTCCGAACCGGTGGTGCCCACGACGACGCGATCGGGCCGCTTGAAATCGCCGATGGCCGCGCCTTCGCGCAGGAATTCGGGGTTGGACACGACCTGGATGTCGAGGTCGGGATTCAATTCGCGCGCGATCCGCTCGACTTCGTCGCCGGTGCCCACCGGCACGGTCGATTTGGTCACGATCACCGCAGGCGCATCCAGCGCCGCAACGATTTCCCGCGCCGCAGCATAGACATAGCTCAGGTCCGCATGGCCGTCGCCCCGGCGCGAAGGCGTGCCGACCGCGATGAAGATCGCGTCGGCGCCCTTGACGCCAGCGGCCAGGTCGGTGGTGAAGGTCAGCCGGCCCGACGCCGCATTGTCGCCCACCAGCTTGTCCAGCCCCGGCTCGAAAATCGGCATCCGCCCGGACTCGATCGCCGCGATCTTGCCGGCGTCCTTGTCCACGCATACCACGTCATGACCAAAATCCGCAAAACAGGCCCCTGACACAAGTCCAACATAACCCGTGCCGATCATCGTGATTTTCATGGACTATTCAGCTCCGTAAGACGTGGTGACTATGCGCAGGCTGTATCATAGTGCGCGCACATTACAATTCGCTGCGTTGCAGCGATGAATTTAGCAATATCGTTCAGGGGCTGGTTACCAATTTCTGCGACAGGCTGGGCGCAGCAGCAGGCGAAGGAATGGATGTGAAAGTAGCGCTGGTGTTCGGGACGCGCCCCGAAGCGATCAAGATGTTCCCGGTGATCCATGCGCTGCGCGCGCAATCCGGGGTGGAGACGCGGGTCATCGTGACCGCGCAGCATCGCGGCCTGCTGGACCAGGTGCTGGACATTGCCGGGATCGTGCCCGACATCGACCTGGACGTCATGGTCCCCAACCAGACGCTGGACGGGCTGACCGCCAGGCTGATCGTCGAACTGGGCCAGGCGTTCGACGTGGAACAGCCTGACCGCATCGTCGTCCATGGCGATACGCTGACCACGATGGTCGCCAGTTTGGCCGCCTATTACCGCAAGATCCCGGTCGCCCATGTCGAGGCCGGCCTGCGCAGCGGCGATATTCATCATCCCTGGCCGGAGGAAGTGAATCGCCGCGTCGTCGCCTGCATCGCCGACATGAACTTCGCGCCCACCCAGGCCGCGGCCGACGCGCTGCTGCACGAAAGCCGGGACGCCGCCAGCATTCATATCACCGGCAACACCGTGATCGACGCGCTGCTCGCCACCCGCGATCGGCTGTTGGCGCAGCCGGGACTGGCCAGCGGCCTGGACGGTCTGGCCGCGCGCTTCGCGGGCAAGCGAATCGTCGCCGTCACCAGCCATAGGCGCGAGAATTTCGGCGGCGGGATGGAAGCGATCGCGCAGTCAATCGCCGATATCGCCGCGCGCGCCGACGTCGCGGTGATCTTCCCCGTTCACCCCAATCCCAATGTCCGCCCGGTGATGGACGCCGTATTGGGCGACCTGCCCAATGTCGCGATGATCGAACCGCTCGACTATCCCCATTTCGTCCGCCTGCTCGACATGTGCCATCTGGTGCTGACCGACAGCGGGGGCGTGCAGGAAGAAGCGCCCTCGCTCGGCAAGCCGGTGCTGGTGATGCGCGAAACGACCGAGCGGCCCGAAGGTATTGAGGCGGGGACGGCCCGGCTGGTGGGCGCCGACCGCGACCGCATCGTGCGCGAGGTGCTGGCGCTGCTGGATGATGACGACGCCTATCAGGCGATGGCACGGGCGCATAATCCGTTTGGTGACGGCCAGGCGGCGGCGCGAATCGCTGCGGTGATCAGCGCGGGCGCCGCCATGGCGGAATAAAAGGCGACGTCGTGGCGGCTATCTGCTACCGGACGGCATCGCCGCGAAACCTGCCCGCAAGCATTCGCTACGACCGAGAGACAAATCGCGCTCCCGCTTGCCATGCAAGGAGCCTGTCTCATGACCCTGTCGATACGCGCCCACTCAATTCTGAGCCTGACGAGGCCGTCCGCATGAGCCGCGCCATTAATTTGAACGCGCCGCTGGACGACGTGACCGCGCTCTGCGCCCGCCACGCCATCGCCATTTCGACCATCGAACCGCTGACGTCGGGCGGCACCCGCGTCGTGCTGCTCAATCCCGATGGCGCCGATCGCATCCGTACTTTGATGAAGACCAAGATCATCACCACGCCGGTCATCCGCTCGCCCATGCACATGGCGCGCCAGCCTTTACCGCGCTATCGCTAGAGGTTAGACGGCGGCGGCCGGAGCGTTACCGAAATCTTCAGCATTTCCGGGCACAAAAGCGGGCGAATTCACCGTTTGAAGGATTGTCCGCCTCATGCCTGTCGACGCAAAGCAGAAGGTTTCCGTCATTGGCCTTGGCTATATCGGCCTGCCGACCGCCGCGCTGATCGCGCGTGGCGGCGCGCAGGTGGTGGGGGTCGACGTCAGCGCCCATGTGGTCGAAACGGTCAATGGCGGCCGCGTCCATATCGAGGAAGTCGATCTGGATGGCTTGGTCCAAGGCGTGGTCGCTCGCGGCAACCTGCGCGCCAGCCTGGAGGTCGAGGAAAGCGACGTCTTCATCATCGCCGTGCCGACCCCCGTGTCGGAAGATCGCGCGCCAGACATCTCCTATGTCCTCAAAGCCGCGCGCACGATCGCCCCGGTGCTCAAGGCCGGCGATACGGTGATCCTCGAATCCACCTCGCCCGTCGGCACGACCGAAGCGATGCGCGACGTGATCGGCGCCATTCGTCCCGACCTTAAAATGCCGGGGCAGGGCGCGCAGGGCGACATCGCCATCGCCTATTGCCCGGAACGCGTGCTGCCAGGCCGCATCCTGGTCGAACTGATCGACAACGACCGCTGCATCGGCGGCATCACGCCGCGTTGCGCGCGCAAGGCGCTGGGCTTCTATCGCCAGTTCGTGCGTGGCGCCTGCATCACCACAACCGCCCGCGCGGCCGAAATGGTCAAGCTGGTCGAAAACAGCTTCCGCGACGTCAACATCGCCTTCGCCAACGAATTGTCGGTGATCGCGGAGAATGTGGACATCGACGTGTGGGAGGTGATCCGCCTCGCCAACCGCCATCCGCGCGTCAATATCCTCTCGCCAGGCCCAGGCGTCGGCGGGCATTGCATCGCCGTCGATCCCTGGTTCATCGTCCATGGCGACCCGGAAAATGCCCGCATCATCCGCACCGCACGCGAAGTGAATGACGGCAAGACCGACTATGTCATAGCCAAGGCGTCGGACATGATCGACGCCTTCGCCGACGAAGACGTCGCCTGCCTCGGCCTTGCGTTCAAGGCGAATATCGATGATTTCCGCGAAAGCCCGGCGGTGAAGGTCGCCGCGCGGCTGGCGCGGCGCTATGGTCGCCGCATCAAGCTGGTCGAACCCTATGCGCAGGCATTGCCGATGGAATTCGCCGGAACGGGGGCCGAACTGATCGATCTCGATACGGCACTGGAACAATGTGGCGTTTTCGTCATTCTAGTCGATCATGACATGTTCAAATCTGTCCCCGTCGATGAACGCGCCGGCAAGGCTGTCTATGACACGCGGGGCATCTGGCCCGATCAGCCGCGCCGCCTGGCGCAGCCCGCGCCCGACCGCCTCGCCATCTGACGGCCATCGGGCGCCTTCAGCCCGTCCCGTCCATGGTTGCCATCATCGTGCCGCGCCGTTAACCCCCGGCCTCATCTGGGTTAGGACGGGGCGGGAGCGCGGATGAAGCGCGGAAACAGCATCAACCGATCGATTGCGATGCTGGCGGCCTGCGGGCTGCTGGGGGCGTGCGCGACCGTGGAGGATGCGCCACGGGGCGAGGCCGCCTATGTGGCGATCCCTCCGCCACCAGCGATTGGAATGGATTATCGTATCGCGCCAGACGATGTGCTGCGCATCCAAGTGTATCATGAACCCGGCCTGTCGCTGGAAGACGCGCAGGTCACGGCGGCCGGCATGATCCGTATGCCACTGATCGGCGATGTGTCGGTCGCGGGTCTGACCGCCGGCGAAGCGGGCGATGTCATTGCCGGGCGCCTGGGGGAACGCTATCTGGTGTCGCCGCAAGTCACCCTGTTTGTGAAAAAGGCCGTGGGCCGCCGCGTCACATTGGATGGCGAAGTGCGCGAACCTGGCCTCTATCCGGTCGAAGGGCGACTGACGCTGTTACAGGCCGTCGCCCTGGCGAGGGGGCCGACCCGGCTCGCCGGCCTCAATCAGGTGGTCGTCATACGTCGGTTGGACGGCCAGCGGCGGGCCGCGTTGTTCGATCTGGCCGCCATTCGCAAGGGGCGTGCGCCCGATCCTGAAATTCTGCCGGGCGACATGGTCATCGTCGGCCTGTCGCGCGCCAAGGCGATCATGGGCGGCGCGCTGCTGGCCATGCCTGCGCTCGCCACCGGCTTTATCGCGCTGGACGGAAATCACTGATGGGTATTCCTGCTTTCCCGATGCGTGACGATGCGGATAACGGCGGCGAAGGATTCAGCACCCGCTTGTCCGCCGCCGCGCAGCGCTGCTGGCTGGTGCTGCGCCGCCACCGCGTCATCCTGTTCGTCACCATGGCGCTCTGCCTGTTGGCCGGCGCGCTCTTCATCCTCACCTCTACGCCTGATTATCGCGCCACCGCCTCGGTCGAGGTGGAGGATGTGCCTGCCGGCGCGGCCGGTTCCGCCGCGGCCCAGCGCGCCGGATCGGCGAACGACACCGAAACGCTGATGCAGACCGAATTGGAGGTGTTGCGCAGCCGGGCGCTGGCGGAGGAGGTCGCGCGCGATCTGTCGCTGGTCGGTACGCCGACCTTCTTCAAGGGCATGGACGAGGTCCGCCCGCCAGAGGGCGTCGGCACCTTGTCGCAGCGTCAGGTGGAGCAGGACATGGTCGTGCGGCTGCTGCGCGATAATCTGGAGGTCGAACTGCCCGGCAAGTCGCGGGTTCTGCGGATCAGCTTCGTCAGCGCCGATCCGGTGCTTTCGGCGCGCGTGGCTAACAGCTATGCGGACAGCCTGATCCGCGCCGACCTGAAGCGCGGCTTCGAATCCGGGGTGCAGGCGCGCCGCTTCCTGCTGGGCGAACTGGACGGCGCGCGCAACGATCTGGCGCGGGCCGAGCGCGACATGGCCGTCTATGCCACGCGCACCGGCACGCCGGCCCAATCAGGCGAAGAGAGCAAACCCGTCAAGCCTGCCGCCCCCGACGGGTCGGTGGCGACGCGGCTGGCGCAGCTCAACGCCTTCCGCGCGCAGGCTGCGGCCGATCGTATCGCGGCGCAGAAACGGTGGGAAAGCGCGCGGCGCGCCAGCGCCGACACGCTGCCCGAAGTGCTGGGCAACGGGGCCATGCAGCAGATTATGGCCGATCGCGCGCAAGCCCGCGCGGCCGTTGCCGAGGAACGGCAGTTTCGTAAGGATGCCCATCCCGAAATGCGCGAAGCGCGGGCGAAGCTGGCGGCGCTGGATGAGCAGGCCGATTCCATGGCCAACACCATCCGGGCGTCGCTGCGCGAACAATATGAGGTGGCGGTGCGCGGCGAGGATCAGATCGCCAAGGAAATCGCGCAGCTCGAACAGCAGGCGCAGGTGGAGCAGGGCCGCGATGTCCAGATGGGCATCATGGAACGCTCGGTCGATACCTATCGGATGCTGCATGACAGCCTGCTCCAGCGCTATCGCGACATGGCGTCGCAGGCGGGGTTTCAGGCCGGTCGCATCTATCCCCTCGATCGTGCGGCGGTGCCGACGCGGCCCTTTTCACCGCGGATAGGCGTGACCCTTCTGCTGGCCTCGCTCGGCGGGCTGGCGTTGGGCCTGCTGCTGGTGGCGGCGCGGCATATGTTCGATGACGCCGTGACCTCCGCCGACACGTTGGCGGAACGGGTCGGGCTGTCCTTGCTCGGCGCGGTGCCGGTTACCGGCGATAATCCCCAGCCGGCGGAGATATTCACCCCGATCGCCGCGTCGCTGCTGTTGGCGTCGGCAGACGGGCTGCCGCGATCGATCTTGGTCACCAGCGCGCAAGAAGGGGAGGGCAAGTCGCTGACCCTCCATGCGTTGGCGCTGGCGCTGGCGGGCCTGGGCAAGTCGGTGCTGGTGATTGATGGCGACATGCGCCGTCCGGTGCAGCATCGCCTGTTCCGCCTGTCCCCCGCGCGCGGCATCAGCGAAGTGCTGACCGGTCAGGCTATGGCGCAGGATGTGATCGTGGACACCGGTATCGCGGGCGTGGCGCTGCTGCCTTGCGGCACGCTGCCGCCCAATCCGTCGGAACTGCTGTCGACCCCGGCGCTGGACGGCCTGCTCACGGCGGTGCGCGACCGCTACGACACGGTGCTGATCGATGCCCCGCCGATCCTGGGAATTGGCGATGCGCCGCTGTTGGCGGCCAAGGCGCAGGCCAGCCTGCTGGTGGTCGAATGGGGCCGCAACCATCATGGCGGCCTGCGCGCGGCGGTCGAACGCTTGCGGCGCAGCGGCGGCGCGATCGTCGGCGCCATCCTGACCAAGCAGCAAGGCCGGGCGATGGATTATGATTATCACCGCGGCGGGTGAATCCTACATTCGTTCGGTGTGAGAATGAAAACAGCGCCTTCCCGATCGAGAAGGCGCTGTTTTCATGTCCAGCAATGAAGCGTTAGGCTTATGCCCGCGCCATCAACCGCTCGACCAGCCCCTGGAACAGGCGCCTACCGTCGGTCGCGCCATGCGCCGGCTCGATCACGCGCTCTGGATGGGGCATCATGCCCAGCACATTGCCCGTGTCGTTCAGGATGCCCGCGATGTTGCGAGCCGACCCGTTGACGCTTTCGGCGTAGCGCAGCGCCACGCGGCTATCGCCTTCCAACCGGTCAAGCGTCGCATCGTCGGCGAAATAATTGCCGTCATGATGCGCCACCGGATAGCGGATCGCTTCACCCGCCGCATAGCGGCTGGTGAAGGCGCTTTCAGCATTCTCGACCGTCAGCGCGACGTCGCGGCACACGAAATGGCCGCCGGCATTGCGCAGCAGCGCGCCGGGCAGCAGGCCGCTTTCGGTCAGCACCTGGAAACCGTTGCAGATGCCCAGCACGAATACGCCCCGCTCGGCCGCCTTCGCCACCGCCTGCATCACTGGCGAACGGGCGGCCATCGCGCCGGACCGCAGATAATCGCCGTAGGAAAAACCGCCCGGCACGCCGATCAGGTCGATGTCGTCGGGCAGGTCCGTGTCGCGGTGCCACACCATGGCGGGCTTCTGTCCGGTCGCAGCCTCGAACGCCACCGCCAGGTCGCGGTCGCAATTGCTGCCCGGAAAGACGATGACGGCGCTCTTCATGCCTTAGACGACTTTTCGACGCGGTAGTTTTCGATCACTGTGTTGGCCAGCAGCTTGCGGCACATGGCGTCGATATCCTCGTCGCTGGTGTCGTCGGCCAGGTCCAGTTCGATCAGCTTGCCGGCGCGCACGTCATTGACGCCGCCAAAGCCCAACCCGTCGAGCGCATGGTGGATGGCCCTGCCCTGGGGATCGAGGACACCGCCCTTGAGAGTGACGAAGATGCGGGCTTTCATGGGACGCGGACTCCTTGGAATCGACTGGCGCCGCGCGATTCCGCACGGCCGACCTTCGCCGCACCCCCTAAGCGCGGCGCGGCGCGTAGGCAAGCCATTATGACTTTGTTAGCGACCATTGCGCTACCGTGACTGCGTGATTTTGGGGGACGTGCGGAACGATGTCCGGGCTGGCGCTGGCGATGTTTGTCGGGCTGTTCGCATGGGGGCAGCAGATCGTGGGATATGATGATCCGCACGGCAAGGTCCAACTCGCGCTGCTCGCGACCTTTTGTTTCGGTTTGCTGATCGGCTATCGCGCCAATAATTGATCGCAGAAAATCTCCATTCTCATCCCCGCGCGCATCGCCTAAGCGGCGGGCATGAACACTGACACCCTCTATTATATATGCGCCATCATCGCCGTCGTCCTTGCGGGCCTAGCCAAAGGCGGTTTCGCCGGGATCGGCGCGCTGGCCATGCCGGTGATGGCGCTCGCCGTCGATCCGGTGCGCGGAGCGGCCATCCTGTTGCCGATCCTGATCCTGCAGGACGTCGTCAGCGTATGGGTCTATCGGCATAGCTGGGACGGCGGCATCCTCAAGGTCATGCTGCCGGGCGCCGCGGTCGGCATCGGCCTTGGCTATCTGTTCGCGGCGCAGGTGTCGGAAACCGCAGTGCTGGGCGTGCTCGGCGCCATCTCCGTGCTGTTCGGCTTGCAACGCCTGTGGATCGAGCGCGGCAAGGCTGTGGTGCTGCCGTCGGATTCGCCCGGCTGGGTCGGCTTCCTGTTCGGCATCGGCAGTGGCTTCACCAGCCATATCGCCCATGCCGGGTCGCCCCCTTTCCAGATGTGGGTGCTGCCCAAAAAACTGCCGCGTGACATGCTGGTGGGGACGACCGCGCTCGCCTTCGCCGCGATGAACTGGATGAAGCTGCCCGCCTATGCCGCGCTGGGGCAGTTCACCCACGCCAATCTGATGGCGACGGCGATGCTGGCGCCAGTGACGATCCTGTCGACCTTCGCCGGTGTGGCGCTGGTGCGACGGGTCGATCCGGCGCGCTTCTACACGCTCATCTACGCGCTGATGGTGCTGCTGGGCATCAAGCTGATGGCCGACGCGCTGATCGCCTGACATGAAAAACCCGACGAAAGCCTGATGCCTTCGCCGGGTTTGTCCGTTCTGATCGAAGGATCAGCCTTCTTCCTTCTCGCGCTTCTTGCGATGGGTGTCGAGGTCGAGCACAGTGGTGTCCAGTCCTTCGGGCAGCAGGCCAAGACGGCGCGCAACCTCCTGATAGGCTTCGACTTCGCCGCCCAGATCGCGGCGGAAGCGATCCTTGTCCAGCTTCTCGTTGGTCGCCATGTCCCACAGGCGGCAGCCGTCCGGGCTGATCTCGTCGGCCAGGATGACGCGGCTATATTCGCCGTCATAGAGCCGACCAAATTCCAGCTTGAAATCGACCAGGCGGATACCGATGCCGGCGAACAGGCCGCACATGAAATCGTTGATGCGGATCGCCATGTCGGCGATGTCGTGCATCTCGTCCTGCGTCGCCCAGCCGAAGCAGGCGATATGCTCTTCGGAGATCAGCGGGTCGCCCAGCGCATCGTCCTTGTAGCAATATTCGATCAGCGTGCGGGGCAACTGCGTGCCTTCCTCGATGCCCAGCTTCTTGCTGAGCGATCCGGCGGCGACGTTGCGCACCACGACCTCGATCGGGATGATCTCGACCTGGCGGACCAGCTGTTCGCGCATGTTGAGGCGGCGGATGAAGTGGGTCGGCACGCCGATCTGGCCGAGCAGGGTGAAGATATGCTCGGAAATCCGGTTGTTCAGCACGCCCTTGCCCGAAATCGTGCCCTTTTTCTGGGCATTGAAGGCCGTAGCGTCATCCTTGAAATATTGGATGATCGTACCTGGCTCAGGACCTTCGTAAAGGATCTTTGCCTTGCCTTCGTAAATCTGGCGGCGACGGGCCATGCGCGTTCCTGACTTGTCTTATAAAACACTGCGCCCCGGCAATCGCGAATCGTTGAGGATCAGCGGGTGCCGGGGCTGCTTGGGCCGCCCATAGAGCAAAGTCGCAAGGCGTGCAATTCCATGCGTTCTCCATCGGCGCGCATCACGCCCCCTTCATCTTCCGAAATTCGTCGAACAGTCCCAGGAAGCGGTCGATGTCCGCTTTGCTCAAGAAATAGGGCGTCGCGAGCCTGAGTTTGCTGGGGTTGCCGCCGCGGACGCGGATCTTGTGGTTGGTCCACAGCCACTCCTGCAATTCCATCCGCTGCACCGGCGGTGCGTTGACGGTGGCGATCGCCCCGCGCAGCGCCGGATCGGGGGAGGTCCAGCTTTCCGCCCCGCGCTTCACCATCTCGCCATGGATATAGTCGGCCAACAGGCGATTGCGCGCCTCGATCCGCTCCATCCCGATGCTCGTGGCCAATTCAATCGCGGCGTTCAGTCCCATCAAGGTGGGGATGCAGGACGACCCGATCTGCATATAGCGGTCCGCCTTGCGCGTAGGATCGTCATAGCCGCCCGTGGCCACCGTATTCCACACCCGGTCCATCACGCTTTCGTCGCGCAAGTAGAGGAAACCCGTGCCCTTCGTCGCGAACAGCCATTTGTGCATCGATCCCGTGTAAAGATCGCAGCCTATATCGTTGAGATCGACCTTGATCATACCCGGCGCATGGGCGCCATCAAAGGCGGACACGATCCCCTTCGACCGGGCCAGAGCGGCGATTTCCTTGGCCGGCAATATGACGCCCGTCGCCGTGCTGATATGGCTGACGAAGATGATTTTCGTGCGCGGGGTGATCGCATCGTTGATCCGGTTCAATATCGCCGCCGCGTCCTTGGGCGGTTTGGGCATGGCGAACTTTTTCACCACCACGCCATAGCGGCGGTGGCGCAGCATCCAGGGCATTTCGCCTGACCCATGTTCCTCGTCGCTCATCAGCACTTCGTCGCCGGCCTTCATGTCGAAGCCGTTGGCGACATAGCTGTTCGCTTCGGTGCAGTTGCGCAGGATCGCCATTTGGTCGACATGCGCGCCCATGAAGTCGGCGAACGGCTTGCGATAGGTCTGCCACGATCCATAGCCCCAGATCGGATAATCCTCCGATCCGGCCTGCGTCATCTGCTCGGTCGTTTCGAACCCGTCGAAAATCGCCTTGAGGACGGGGCGGGGCGAGGAGCCGACCGTCCCGACATTCAGGTTCACGACATCGGCAGGGATCACGAATTGTGCGCGGAGCGCCTTCCAATAAGCGTCCTCATCCCGGCCATGGAGGTCGGCAGCGGGCAGGGGCACGGCCTTGAGCGCCTGCGCTGCGGCGGGAGATGCTATGGAGGCGGCGGTAGCGGAACCGAGGAAACTGCGACGATCGAACATGGGCGCCTTTCCGGGCCGGCATGGCCCGCTGACAAGTCTGCCCGATGTTCAACGATGCTCAAGCGGAAATCCGCCTACAACACATCCCCGAACATGGCCCACAGCAAGGCGCCCCACGCCACCATGCCCACGGCGGCGATAATGACGCCCGATCGGGCGCGCATGGCGGCGATCAGGCCGCGGGCTTCATCGTCATCCTCCATCATCGGCGACTGCGTTACCCCGCCGCCGGCTCCGGCTCAACCCGTCCCGTTTCGCGATCCACCGCCATCAGCCGGCCGGTGAAACATTGCCGCCACCAACTGATGTCCTGCCCCTCGACACTATCCATCATCGCCCGCCAGCGCCGCTTGCGCTCGTCAAGCGGCATGGCCAGCGCGCGCAGGATCGCGTCGGACATCTCCTCCGGGCTATAGGGGTTGATGAGCAGCGCGTCCTTGAGCTGCATCGCCGCCCCGGCAAAGCGGGACAGGATCAGCACACCGGGATCTTCGGGGTCCTGGGCCGCGACATATTCCTTCGCGACCAGGTTCATGCCGTCGCGCAGCGGTGTCACCAGCCCGATCTTTGCGGCGCGATAGATGCCGGCCAGCTTGTCGCGCGGATAGCCCTGGTTGACGTAGCGGATCGGGGTCCAGTCGACGTCGCTATATTCGCCGTTGATCCGTCCTGCAAGCGAATCAAGCGTCGCACGGATCTGCTGGTAGCTTTCCACCTCGCCGCGCGAGGGCGGGGCGATCTGGGTCAGCAGCAGCTTGCGATGATGTTCGGGATGATCCTTCAGGAAGCGGGCATAGCCGTTGAACCGCTCCTCCAGCCCCTTGCTGTAATCCAGCCGATCGACCCCGACGATCATCGATCGGTCCTGCAAGGATGCGCGGACCAGGCTCAGCATGTCCTGTGCCGCTTCGCTCTCGGCGGCCTCGGCAAACTCCTTTGCATTAATGCCAATCGGGCAGGCCACCGCCTGGATGGTGCGATCGCCGACGGTGACGAAATCGCCATCGACGCTGCCGCCCATTTCCCGCTCGACATAATGACGGAAGGATTCGAGCCATTCCTCGGTATGGAAACCGATGACGTCATAGGCGAACAGCGTGCTGACCAGCTTGCTGTGATGGGGCAGCGACACCAGCAGCCGGGTCGGGGGCCAGGGAATGTGGAGGAAGAAGCCCATGCGGTTCTTCAGCCCCTTGTCGCGCAGCATCTGGCCCAGCGGGATCATATGATAGTCATGGACCCAGATCACGTCTTCGGGTTCGATCAGCGGGCTGGCGGTTTCCGCGAAGCGCTTGTTGACGCGATTATAGCCGCCTTCGAAATCACGGGCATATTCGGCCAGGTCGATGCGGAAATGGAATAGCGGCCACAGCGTCTTGTTGGCATATCCATTATAATATTCGTCGATGTCCTGTTCTTCCAGGTCGATCGTCGCGGTCTTGACCCCCTCATCTTCGGCAAAGCCGATATGGCCGGTGAAATTGTCGGTGACCTCGCCCGACCAGCCGACCCAGATGCCCCTGCTCTCCCGCAAGGCTTGCGACAGGGCGACGGCAAGGCCCCCCTGGTTGCCCGACTTGCTGGGGCGACTGACCCTGTTCGATATGACGATAAGGCGGCTCATCGCATCGCGCTCCATGGTTTGCTCAGCAAGACGGCGCAATTGATGATGCCGACCAATGAGTAAGTCTGGGGATAATTGCCCCACAATTCCCCGGTTGCAGGGTCTATATCTTCGGACAGCAGGCCAGCGGCCGTGCGGCGAGACAACATCTCTTCGAACAAGGCGCGGGCCTCTTCGGTCCGGCCGGTGCGGTGCAGCGCCTCGATCAGCCAGAATGTGCAGACGTTGAATGCCGTGACCGGCTCGCCGAAATCGTCGGGCGCGCTGTATCGCAGCATGTCGTTGCCGCGCCGCAGATCGGTTTCCAGCGCCGCCAGCGTGCCGATGAACATCGGATCGTCGGCCGTCAGGAACCGCAGGTCGAGCAGTTGCAGCAGCGACGCATCGCGCGAATCATCCTCGAAATTGGCGGAGATCGCCTTGCTGTCGGTGCGCCAGGCAGCCTCCAGGATGCGCGCCTTCATCGTGTCGGCGCGGTTCTGCCAATGACCGGCCCGCACCGGCAGGTCGAGCGCGGTGGCGGCATGGGCCAGCCGATCGCACGCCGCCCAGCACATGACCGCGCTGTAGCTGTGGACATGGGCGCGGGTACGGAGCTCCCATAGGCCCGCGTCTGGCTGGTCGTACACCGCCCAGGCGCGTTCACCCACGGCCTCCAGCGCCTCGAAATCGGCATGGCCGGCCATGCGCAACAGCCGCTGATCGATGAAGCCCTGCACCGACGACAGCACGATCTGGCCATAGGCGTCATGCTGGATCTGTTCATAGGCGGCATTGCCCACGCGCACCGGTCCCATGCCGCGATAGCCGGGCAGTTGCTCGGCTTCCCACTCGGTCAGCGTGGCGTTGCCGCGGACATCATAAAGCGGCTGGATATGCCCGCCACGCGCGCCGTCGACGATGTTGCGCAGATAGACGAGATAGGATTCCATCACGTCGAGCGCGCCCAGTCGGTTGAGCGCCTCCACCGTATAATAAGCGTCGCGGACCCAGCAGTAACGATAGTCCCAATTACGCCCGCTGTTCGCATGTTCGGGGATGGAGGTGGTCAGCGCGGCGACGATCGCGCCGGTTTCCTCATGCTGGCATAGCTTGAGCGTGATGGCGGAGCGGATCACGGCTTCCTGCCATTCGGCCGGGATAGCGAGGCCGCGGACCCACAGCTGCCATTCGTTGATGGTGTCGTCCAGCATTCGCTCGATCGCCGGACGCAGCGCATCGGAAAAGCCCTCGTCCGGTCCCATGAAGAAATGCGCATCCTGCTCCAGCCGGAACCAGCTTTCCTGCGCGATCAGGCCGATCGGCGCATTGGTCGATATGCGCATCGCCATATAGGACAGGATCATCCGGATATGGTTGGAACCATAGCTGACCGGCACCTTGTCGGCGCCCCAACCCGTTGTCGGACGCAATTTTACGCGAATGCGGGGGGAACCAGCTACCGGCCGGACGATGCGGATGAACCCTACCGGGCGGTACATGCGGCCCTTATGCTTGTGCCGCGGGCAGAAATCGATGATCTCGATCGCATTGCCCTGCGCATCCCTCTGGCGGGTCACCAATATCGGGGTGTTGCGGATATAATGCTGCTCGACCGCGACGCAATTTTCCAGTTCGATCGCCCAGAAGCCGCCGGCCTGCGCATCGTCCCATGGTTTATTGTCCAGCAAGGCGGAAAAGACCGGATCGCCGTCCACACGCGGGACGCAGGCCCACACCATACGTCCCATGCGGTCGATCAGTGCGGAGGCCTGGCAATTGCCGATCGGCCAAAGATCGAGCGAGCGCTCGCTTCCGGCCAGTATGGATTCGCCCGGAACCGATTGGCCCAAGATGGCTTGCTGTGGTGCTTGGATCGGTCTGCCCCTTTCGTTGCTCACGACAAGGGACGCCGAAAATATTATCCGGCGACCCCCTCGGCCAGATAATGCCTGACGGCGGCAACCTGTTCCAAAGAGAATGCGGCCAATGTCGCGCGCGGCGCCCCGACCAATATGCCGGCGCCGCCCAATTCGGCGGCGGCGGCGAAGCCTTCTTCATCGGTGACGTCGTCGCCGATGAAGACCGGTACGCCGCCCGCCATCGGCGCGGTTTGCATCAGCGCAATCAGCGCGCTGCCCTTGTCCGCGCCACCGGGGCGTAATTCATACAACATTTTGCCCCGTTGCAGCGCCAGCCCATGCTCATCCGCCAGGATATTCGCCAACCGACCCGCCTCCTCGCCCCATTGTGGCGCGCCACGGAAATGCAGGCCCACGCTGATGGATTTGCGTTCGACCAGAAGGCCCGGCTTGTCCTCGACAAAGGTGTTGAAGGCGGCCTCCACCGCATCGATCGCGGGCAGGCGGGGCGGGGCGTTCACCGCCGCGCCGGGCCGGGCGAACTCCAGCCCATGGGTGCCCGACAGCAGGAAATCGCCAAAGCCCAGTTCGCGCAGGGTCGCGATCGATCGGCCGCTGATGATCGCCAGCCGCCCCCCCAACTGATCGCGCAACCGGGCCAGCAGCAAGAGCAGGTCGTCGCCGACATCCACCGCGTCGGGCGTTTCGGCCAGCGGCGCCAGCGTTCCGTCGAAATCGAGGAACAGCGCCGCGCCGTCCAGCAACGTGGTGGGTGGAGCAGGAAG
Source organism: Sphingobium sp. AntQ-1 (assembly GCF_028538045.1). Classification (NCBI taxonomy): domain Bacteria; kingdom Pseudomonadati; phylum Pseudomonadota; class Alphaproteobacteria; order Sphingomonadales; family Sphingobiaceae; genus Sphingobium; species Sphingobium sp. AntQ-1. Next base: position 3,688,865 of record NZ_CP117158.1, on the reverse strand, counting down.
GGCGGACGGGGGGGCAAATGCGGATTCGGACACGGGCGCAAAGTGGCGTCCCTGCCCGAAACCGCAACCCCCGATTTGTCACCGCCGGTCGATTTTCCCGACTGCGGCTCAGTTACGGCATCGGCGCTCATGGACGGCCCAGGGGGAGGACCAATGAATTGTATGGAGAACCCGGAACGCCTGCATGATCCTGGCCAATAGCCGGTCGATGCCGTTGTTGATCTGCGCGCGGCCGTCAAGCCGCAGCCGGTCGTCATATTCGTCACGCATGATGCCGTCCTTTCCTGAAAGCGGGAGGTGGATCGAAAAAACCATCCGCGCCTTCGCCTCTGCCTGATTGACGCCAGTATCGCCAACAAAAGGCTGGACGCATTAGATAAGCTCAGCTTATTGATAAGCCTATGTCGATCCTGCCGCCCTTATCCGCCATCCGCGTGTTCGAGGCTGCGGCTCGCTTGGAAAATTTCACCGCCGCTGCCTACGAACTCGGCATGACGCAAGCCGCGGTCAGCTATCAGGTGAAGTTGTTGGAGGAGCGGCTGGGGCTCAGCCTGTTCCAGCGTATCGGGCGCAAGGTCGTACTGACCGACAAGGGGCGGGACATCGCGCCCATCCTGACCCGCGCCTTCGACCAGATGCGCCAGGGCTTTGTTGCCCTGACACAGGATCATTCTGCCGTGCTGACGATCAGTTGCACCAACAGCTTTGCGCATTTGTGGTTGGCGCCCAAGATCGGCGCCTTTCAGATGCGCCATCCGCACCTCGCCGTGCGCATTCAGGCGGAGGACAGCGTCGTCGATCTGGCTCGTGACGGCGTGGACTTGGCGATCCGTGGCGGGAAGGGGCAATGGCCGGGGTTGGAGGCGACGTTGCTGACCCACAACCGGCTTGTGCCGATGTGCAGTCCGGCCTGGCTGGACCGGCACGGTCCCATCGCCGATGCGCAGGCCCTTCATGCCCTGCCGCGCCTGTCGCCTGATGACATGTGGTGGCATGAATGGTTCGCCGCGATGGCGGTGGAGGCCGATCCCGCCGCCGGCCCGCCCGGCATCGCCCTAGATAGCCAGGTGATGGAGGGGCGCGCCGCGATCGGCGGGCAAGGCGTCGCCATCCTCAACCATTTCCTGTGGAAGATGGAGATCGAGTCCGGCCTGCTGGTCGAAGCCGTGCCCTCCTATGTCCGGGAAATCGCCAGCTATTGGGTGGTCTATCCGCCTCATGCCCGCAACACGCCCAAGGTGAAGGCCTTCCGCGACTGGATCGTGGCGGAATTTGCGACCGAGATCGCCGCCGATCCCGAAGGGCGATACTTGCCGCATTGATAGCCCATGCGTATATTCATGCGCACATGAGATGCAGGAGTCGATCATGACCAAGCATGAACGGATCGCCACGCGCAAGGCGACCAACCTTTCACTGGATGTTGATCTTGTGGCGGATGCCAAGGAACTGGGTATCAATCTGTCCCGTGCATGCGAAGATGCCTTGCGCAGGGAGATTGGATTGGAACGCGGACGGCGCTGGAAGAAAGACAATGCTGCTGGCATCGCCGCCTCCAATGCCTATGTCGAAAAACATGGGTTGCCGCTCGAAAAATACCGGCAATTCTAATGGCGCGCTTTTGCGTCCATCGCCTGCCCGATGGTGTCTACGTCCTGGACTGCCAAACCGACTTGCTGGACCATCTGACCACCCGTTTCGTGGTGCCGTTAGTCCCGCTCGACGATGTCGGAACGCCGATGGCGCGCCTCAATCCGCAATTTAATGTCGATGGGCATCGACTGGTTATGATGACGCAATTTTCCGGCGCGGTGCCTGCGCGGTCGCTGGGGAAGGTCGTGCTGTCGCTGCGGGATCAGGATTATGAGATATCCAAGGCCCTCGATATGCTGATCGCCGGCTTCTGACCAAATCCGTTTCCGTTTCGTGCCCGTCCTGCTATCCGACCTGCGATGACTGATTTTCGCGACCCGTTCGACGCCATCAAGGATCACCCGTTCGACGATGCGCTTTCGCAGCGCTATCTCGTCTATGCGTTGTCGACCATCACTGCCCGGTCGTTGCCGGACCTGCGCGATGGCCTGAAACCCGTGCATCGCCGCCTGCTCTGGGCGATGCGCCTGCTCAAGATGGAGCCGGGCGGCGCGTCGCCCGACATATTGGTCGCAAACCCTGCGCGGAACACCACCAGTTACAAGAAATGCGCCCGCGTCGTCGGCGACGTCATCGGCAAATATCACCCCCATGGCGACCAGTCGGTCTATGACGCCATGGTGCGGCTGGCGCAGGAATTCTCGCTGCGCACGCCGCTGGTCGACGGGCAGGGCAATTTCGGCAACATCGACGGCGATAACGCTGCGGCGATGCGCTACACCGAAGCGCGCCTGACACAGGCCGCCGCCGATCTGATGGCGGGCCTGGACGAAGGCACGGTCGATTATCGACCCACCTATAATGGCGAGGATGAGGAGCCGGAGGTCTTTCCCGGCCTGTTCCCCAATCTGCTCGCCAATGGCGCGACCGGCATCGCGGTCGGCATGGCGACCAGCATCCCGCCGCATAATGTCACCGAACTGATCGACGCGGCCGGCCTGCTGATCGACGATCCCGACACCGATCATGCCGCCTTGATGGCGGTGGTGAAGGGGCCGGATTTTCCGACCGGCGGTGTCCTGGTGGACAGCCCGTCGATCATCTCCGAAGCCTATGTCACCGGGCGCGGCGCTTTCCGCACGCGGGCGCGCTGGCACAAGGAAGAGGGGGGACGCGGCACGTGGATCGCGGTCGTCACCGAAATTCCCTATCAGGTGCAGAAATCCAAGCTGATCGAACAGATTGCGGCGCTCATCAACGATCGCAAGCTGCCGATCCTGGCGGATGTTCGGGACGAGAGCGACGCGGAAATCCGCATCGTCATCGAACCGCGCGCGCGCACCGTCGATCCGCAGATGCTGATGGACAGCCTGTTCCGGCTGACCGATCTGGAAAATCGTTTCCCGCTGAACCTCAACGTCCTCGACGCCACCCGGACGCCGCGCGTGCTGGGCCTGCGCCCGCTGCTGATCGAATGGCTCAAGCACCAGATCGACGTTCTGGTCCGCCGCGCCCGGCATCGGCTGGAAAAGATCGCCGGCCGGCTGGAACTGCTCGACGGCTATATCATCGCCTATCTCAACCTCGACCGGGTGATCGAGATCATCCGCACGGAGGATGAGCCGAAGGCGGTGATGATGGACGAATTCGCGCTCAACGATCGTCAGGTCGAGGCCATCCTGAACATGCGGCTGCGCTCTTTGCGCAAGCTGGAGGAGATGGAGCTGCGGCGCGAACATGCCGAACTGGTCAAGGAGAAGGAGGAACTGGAAAAGCTGGTCGAAAGCCCGGCCCGCCAGCGCACCCGCCTGAAGCGCGACCTCGCCGCGCTGCGCAAGCGCTACGGCCCCGAAACCGACCTTGGCCGCCGCCGCACCCTGGTCGAGGAAGCCGCCCCGGCGCGGGAAATCCCGCTGGAGGCGATGATAGAAAAGGAGCCGATCACGGTGATCTTGTCCGAACGCGGCTGGATCAGAGCGATGAGCGGCCATCGCGATCTCGCCGCCGCCGACACGCTGAAATTCAAGGAAGGCGACGGTCCGCAATATGCCTTCCATGCCTACACCACCGACAAGCTGCTGCTGGCGACCTCAACCGGCCGCATCTACACGCTGGCGTCGGACAAGCTGCCGGGTGGCCGCGGTTTTGGCGATCCGGTGCGTTCGTTGGTCGATATGGACAACGAAGGAGCGATCGTCGCCTTCATGCCGGCGCGTGCCGGCACGGATCTGCTTATGGCCTCATCAGACGGACGCGGCTTCGTCGCGGCAACGGCCGAATTGGTGGCGGAAACCCGCAAAGGCAAGCAGGTGGTCAACGTCCGCGCCGGCGCGAAGCTGAGCATAATCCGTCCGATCCCGGCGGAAGCGGATAGCGTCGCCGTTATCGGGGAAAACCGCAAATTGCTGGTGTTCGCGCTTAGTGAAATGCCGAAAATGACGCGCGGCCAGGGTGTGCAGATGCAGCGCTACCGCGACGGCGGCCTGTCCGACGCGATCGCCTTCCGCCTTTCCGACGGGCTTAGCTGGACCATGGGCGGCGAATCGGGCCGCACCCGGACGGAAAGCGACATGATGCCATGGAAGGTTGCGCGTGGCGCGGCCGGGCGAATGCCGCCGACGGGTTTCCCGCGCGATAATCGCTTCTGATTTCAGCGATTTCGCCGTTAGTCCAACTTTGTCCATTGCGGCGGTCAGCGTTTCCCGAAAATTTACTCCTTCTCGATACAGCGGGGGTATGGAATCGACGTCGGTGCGCAGTTTGCCGGTCAAAAAGGCCAGCGCCTCCCCCTTGGGGGGGGACGATGCCCCGCATCCTGAACACGCCATCGGCATGGCGCAATGGCTGGAGGCTCTCCCCCAGCTTGCAGCTGTATTCTCATTCGAAAACAATAGTCTAAACCTTATGCGCGGAAATGCGCGTTTTACGCAGGCTTCCAGGTTGCAAGCCGAACGAGGTGAAGCTGCCGCCAGCGTCGCCGCGGCATGGCGCGAGCGTGCCAGCAATTTTATCCGGTCTGGACGCGATTCGGACAGTTTCGAATTGCGTCGCGACGGCAAACTTGGGCCGGAATATTTCATGTGCACCATCGGTCGCCTGCCCGCGGCCGACGGTCGCCCCGAACATTATCTCTTCACCGCCACCGACCGGACCGGCGAACGGACGATCGAAAAAAATCTCCGTCGGGAACTGCTGTCGGATGGCTTGACCGCGCTGCCCAATCGCACGGGATTTGGTGAAGAGATTGACGATCGTCTGGCCAATACGGTCTGGCCTGACAAGGCCCAGTTCGGCATCATCGCGATCGATCTCAGTCGCTTCAGCCGAGTCAATGAATCCCTTGGTCCGATGGCGGGCGACGAACTGCTGATCACCGTCGCCAAGCGCCTGAAATCCAGCTTGCGCCAAGGCGACGTGCTGGCCCGTATCGGCGGCAATGATTTTGCTATCTTTGCACGCTTAAACAATGGCTTATCAGACGCTCTTCATATCGTTCAGAGGATCAAGGAGGCGCTCAGCTCGCCGATCCGCCTCAGCGATCTTCAAATCCGCGTCGATTGCGCAATCGGCTGCGCTCTCTCGCTCAATCTGGACGATGATCCCGACGATGTCGTTCGCAAGGCGCAGGCGGCGGTAAAGATCGCCAAACGCAGCGGCAAGGTCGAGATATACCGCAATGGCGTGCTCAAGGAGGCGCAGCGGCGATTTTCTATCGAAAGCCGTCTGCGCGAAGCATTGGCCCAAGGCGGGCTGACCCTCGCTTTTCAACCGCTCATCCATCTTCAAACTGGTGAGGTCACTGGCTTCGAGGCGCTCGCCCGCTGGCATGACGAGGAACTGGGTCATGTTCCCCCTGTCGAATTCATCGCGGTTGCGGAAGAAAGCGGCCTTATCACCCCGCTGGGTCGCTGGGCGGCCTATGAGGCGGCCCAGGCGCTGTCGCGCTGGGACGCGAAATTCGGCCAGCCGCTGCCCGTGGGCGTTAACGTCAATCTTTCCCCGATCCAGATGGCGCGCGACGACGTCGCTTCCATGTTCGAGGAGGCTTTGCGCTATGCTGGGATCGCCGGCCACCGATTGACCGCCGAACTCACCGAAAGCGCGATCATCGCCGATCCTGACAAGGCGCGGAAGCTGCTCGTCGCGCTGAAAGGTTTGCAGATGCCGATCGCGATGGACGACTTCGGCACCGGCTTCTCCAACCTCGCCAGCCTGCACAGCCTGCCGATCGACATATTGAAGATCGATCGCAGCTTCGTGTCCACGATGCTGGAGGATCATGACAAAGCGGTGATCGTCCGCACGATCCTGTCACTCGCTGAATCGCTCAATCTCAAGGTTACCGCCGAGGGGATCGAGACGCAGGCGTTGGCCCATGCGCTTCAGCAGATGGGCTGCTGGCAGGGGCAGGGCTATCATTTCGCCAAGCCGATGCCCGAAGCGGAAGCCTTCGACTATTGGCGCGCCCGCTGGAATTTCGAGACGATCTGATCCGCGATCCCCGCGACGCGGTTCGAATCGGGGAAATCTTCCGCCACCCATTGGTCCTGCACCGCACGCAACGCCTTGGCCACATCCGGGCCGGGCGTCAGGCCGCGCGCGATCAGCGCTCCGCCGCCGATCGGCAGAGCGGGCGGGGTCCAGTCCCGCAACTGTTCAAGCGTCGCGAGCGGCCTGTCAGAGTCGAGCAGCATCCGATCGGTTGCGCCTTCGACGCCGATCCGATGAGCGAGCGCGCGCGGGCGTTCGATCCCCGCCGCCTGCTCCAATGCCAAGACCAGCCGCTTGCGCGCCTTGTTCGACAGCTTCAACCGCGCACCCACCGAATCGGCCAGCGCCGCATCAGCCGGCAATAGCGCAGCCAGGCGCCGCAACGCGGACGCGCCGATCCCGGCCTCCGCCTCCCGCGCCATCAGCCGATCCATACGCGCGATCCCGGCCGCATCCACTTCCGGCAGCACCGTGCGCAATATGCCGCCCTCCACCATCAGGCTCAGCGCATGGATCGGCGAAGCGACACCCAGTAATTTCAACAATTCGTCCGCGATCCGCTCGCGTGACAGCGCCATCAGGCTGTTGGCTGCGGCGACGCACGCATCATAGGCGATACTGTCCAACTCGTTGTCGCCATAGCGCGCCAGGAAGCGGAAATAGCGCAGGATGCGCAGATGGTCTTCGGCGATCCGCGCCGATGCATCGCCGATGAAGCGCAGGCGCCGCGCCTCCAGATCTGCGATCCCGCCGAAATAATCGCTGATCGCGCCGGTCAACGGATCGGCGTAAAGGGCGTTGATCGTGAAATCCCGCCGCGCCGCATCCTCGCGCCAGTCGTCCGTATAGGCGATGGTGGCGCGCCGCCCGTCAGTGCTGACGTCGCGGCGCAGCGTGGTGATTTCGACCGGCCCGTCGGGCAGGACGGCGGTGATGGTGCCATGGTCGATCCCGGTCGGCACCGCCTTGATCCCCGCGCGCTTCAGCCGATCGACCACGTCCTGCGGGGCCAGCGTCGTGGCAATGTCCAGATCATTGACCGGCAGGCCCAGCAGCCCGTCGCGCACCGCGCCGCCGACGAAACGCGCCTTGCCCTCCGCCGCCTCCAGCGCGGTGAACAGGCCGTCCAGACCGGGACGATGGCGCCATTCGGCATCAGGCAGGTATATGGTCATGGCCCAGCCTGCGCGAGAGGTTGGCGAGAATGGCGGCGGTAATCCCCCAGATGCGGCGGCCTTCCCAATATATCTCGTAATAATGACGCTGCCTGCCCTCATATTCCATCGCATGACGCACCCGGCGCGCGGGATCGAGCGCGTAAGCGAGCGGCAGTTCGAACCAGTCGGCAACCTCGCTTTCCTGCGCGCGCAGCGGCAGGTCGGGCGGAATGACGCCCAGCACCGGGATAATGTCGAAGCCGGTAAAGGTGTGGTAGCGATCGGACGTCCCGATCACCTGCACCCGGTCGGGCGGCAACGCGATTTCCTCCTGCGCCTCGCGCAGCGCCCCGGCGATCTCGTCGGCGTCGCCCGCATCCACCCGGCCGCCCGGAAAGGCGATCTGGCCCGCATGTTTGCGCAGGCGCGACGATCGCTCGGTCAGGATCAGGCCGGGTTCCGCTCGGTCGGTGATCGCCACCAGCACGGCCGCAGGCGCCAGCGCAATCTCCCCGTCGATCCGCGGATCGCGCATATCGTCGGGCGCCAGATCTTCGCGCCTGTGCCCTTCTTCCAGCGCGGCGCGCAACCGCTGCGCCAGCGTCATGCCGCCCCGTCCAGCGGGAAGAAGGCGCCGTCGCTCCACAGGCCGATGCGCTCGGCGTCTTCCTCCAGCGCCAGGTTCATCAGCTCATAATAGACGCTGCGCGCCACCAGCGCCTCCATTCCGCCGCGCACATGCAGATAGGGATGCGGCCCATCCGGCGTCTCGCGCAGGCACAGCCCATGGTCCGGCCCGGCGGTCACGATGTCGCCATTTTTGATGCGGAAGGCGAGGGTGCGGCCCCGGCCTTCGCCTTCGCTCTTCAGTTCGACCGCAACGAAGGGCGCATCCTCGACCGCGATGTCCAGCTTCTCGACCGGCGTCACCAGCACATGGCTGCCGTCCGGCTCGCGCCGCAATATGGAGGAGAAGAGCCGCACCATCGTTTCCCGGCCGATCGGCGATCCCTGATGAAACCAGGTGCCGTCGCGCGCGATCCGCATCTCGCTGTCGCCGCAATGGTCGGGATTCCATTTCTCGACCGGTGGCAGGCGTTTTTCGGCAGCCAGCCGCGCGATATCGGCAAGCGAGAGGGTGGACAGGTCGGGCAGGGGCTCCATCGGCATGGGGCGGAGATAGGAGCCTCTCGCCCGAAGGCAAAGGGTAAATCAGGCCGCGACGGCGATTCTGGGACCGAGCATCCCGCTTCCGCCGACGGGACGACCATCGATCGACAGCGCCAGCAACCGGCGCGGCTCGAACGGGCCGGGCGCGTCCCAGCCTGCCGTGCCGTCCGCGACAAAGCCCCAGAAACGGCCATAATATTCGGGATCGCCGATCATCATCAGCGGCTCGCTGCCCTGCGCGCGCGCGGCGGCGACCACCGCGTCCATCATCGCCCGGCCATGACCGCCAAACTGATGCGCAGGATCGACCGCCACCGGCCCCACCATGATCAGCGGGATTTGCGCGCCATCCTCATCCGTCAGCGCCACGGGCCAGCTTTGCAGCGACCCGATCAGCGCGCCTTGGGCATCGACGGTGGCGAAGGAGAGGGCGGGCAACCAGGGCATACCGTCGCGGATGCGATAGGCCGTGCGTCCGTGCCGGTCGGCGCCGAACGCCGCGTCGAGCAGTTGCTCGATCGCCGCATCGGGCTGGCTGTCCAGGGGAACAATGTGAGACACGTCTTGCCGATCCGCCATCAATGGCGCATGGGGCAGCGCCGGAAGCGGGGCTTTAGCGCCCGCTTTGCAAAATGAAAGATTAAATTGGCCCGCCCGCACGGCACGGAACGGGTCTGAGTTGGCGAGTTATGCAGACTGGATTTGACGATTTTCTGACGCTGGAGGTCAACAACCTCCATGTCGACGTGCTGACCGGCATTTATTCGGAGGAGACGCATCTCCCCCAGCCGCTGCGCATCTCCATCCGCGCCCGCCTGCGAATCGCCGATCATTACGAGCCGGACACGGCGCTTGGCCAATCCAAAAACTATATGGACCTCAAGCACGCCGCCTCGACCGCGCTGCCCGAAGGCATGCACTTCACGCTGATCGAAGCGGTGGCAGACCATATCATCGACACCATCTTTCTACAGGACGACAAGGTCAGCCATGTCGAGGTGAAGATCGTGAAGCTCGCTTTGTCCGAACGCGGCGAGGAAATCGGCATCACCCTGGGCCGCGGCCGGAAGTAACGCGCCAACCGTCGCTCGTTTCGAGCCTGTCGAGAAACGGGAAGCGCTCCGTTACCTGCTTCTCGACTGGGTTCTAAGCGAACGACGTCAGCCTTTCTTGATCAGCCCGATCTCGATCAGCCGCTCGGTCAGATAATCATGCGCGCTGATCGGCGGATCGCGGCGTGGATTCTCCTCGTTCACGCATTGCGGCAGCGCGTCGATCATGAAATCGGGGCGCAGGTGCAGGAAGAAGGGCATGGAATAGCGCGAATGGCCGCGCCGCTCCGGCGGCGGGTTGACCACGCGGTGGCTGGTCGACGGCAGCAGATGGTTGGTCAGCCGTTGCAGCATGTCGCCGACATTGATCGCCAGCGCGCCGGGCGGTGGCACCACCGGCAGCCAGTTGCCGCCGCGATCCTTTAGCTCCAGCCCGCCTTCTTCCGCGCCGAGCAGCAGCGTGATGAGATTGATGTCTTCATGCGCCCCCGCGCGGATGCCCGGCGCCTGCGGCGACACTGGCGGATAATGGAGCAGCCGCAGGATCGAATTGCCATTGTCGATCGGCCCGTCGAACCAGCGTTCGGGCAGGCCGAGATAGAGCGCGATCGCCGACAGCAATTCCGCGCCGACCCGATCGAACTCGCGATAGAGCCTGGCGAAGACCGGCTCGAACGTCGGCATTTCATCGGGCCATATATTGGGCGGCATCGTAGCGGCCAGCGGATCGCCGTCGGGCAGGTCGCGGCCGACATGCCAGAATTCCTTCAGGTCGTTCTCGCTCGCGCCCTTCGCGATTTCGGTGCCGAACGCGGTATAGCCGCGCTGCCCGCCATTCCCCTTGGCGTTATAGCGCTGCTTCACATCCTCCGGCAGGGCGAAGAAGCGCCGCGCCAGCGCCCAGCCATCATCGACCAGCGCCGGGTCCATGCCATGGTCCTTCACCATGGCGAAGCCGAACTGCCGGAAGGATCGGCCGAACGCCGTGGCGAAATCCGCCTTGCTCATTTCCGCCATGGACAGGACAGGCACCTGATCCAGTACCGCTTGCGACACGTCTTATCTCCAAATATCATTTGTCGGGGTCATGCCCTGCATATGGGGCGGCCCGTGCGTGACGCCATCCTTGATCGCGCCGGGACGCTGTTGCAAGGAGTCAGGATGAACTATTGGCTGATGAAATCGGAACCCGATGTCTTTTCCTATGACGACCTCGTCAAAAAGGGAAAGGCCGAATGGGACGGCGTCCGCAACCATGCGGCGCAAGGCCATATGAAGGCGATGCGCAGGGGCGATCTGGCTTTTTTCTACCACAGCAATATCGGGCTTGAAGCGGTCGGCATCATGACGATCGTCGAAGAGGCCGCGCCCGACAGCACCGATGACAGCGGCAAGTGGATCGCCGTGCATGTGGCCCCACATCAAAAACTCGCCAAACCGGTGTCGCTCAAGGCGATGAAAGCCGATTCGGCGCTGTCCGACATGGTGATGCTGCGCCAAGCGCGGCTCTCCGTCGCGCCGCTGACCAAGGCGCAATTCGATCATATCGTCGCAATGTCAAAGGCTTGATCCGCGCGCTCTGGCGTGATTGCACTTGATGCAACTGGAACGGCACTTTTTGCGATTGTGGCTCTGCCGCGCCGCAACATAGAAGCGCCCTCAACAAAACAAGAAAAACAAGAGGTGTTTGATCGGCATTCACAAGGAGTTTACCCATGCGAATGCTGTCGAAGTTCATTGTCACCGGCGCCTTGAGCGCCATCGTCGCCATTGCCGCTCCCGCCCAGGCTGAAGAAGCCGGCAAGCAGCGCTTCACCCACGAGGGCTATACCTACGTGTATAAGGTGAAGGACACCAAGGCCGGCAAGGTCATTTCCGGCCGTCGCTTCCCCGATGCCGTCGCGTTCAACCTGGCCGTCAAGAATGGCAAGGTTTCGGGTGTGTCGGGTGGTCAGCCGGTCGCCTTCAAGGTTGAAGAGGCGCGCGGCGCCGCCGCGGAATAAGCCGTCAGGCTGGCAAAAAGTTAGGGACGGCATCCGACGGGATGCCGTCCCTTTTTTGTTCATTCGCAGCAGTCGAAGCCGGCGGCTATTGCAATCGCCGCCGGCACGCCGGCTCAACGGCAGCGACGCTTGCTGTCGATTTCCTTGCCCAGCAGGGCGCCGCCGGCAGCGCCGAGAATCGTGCCGGTCGCACGGTCGCCGCGGGTATCGATCGCCCGGCCGACCAGCGCGCCACCCACGCCGCCGACGATCAGGCCGGTGGTGCCGTTCGACTTGCGGCAATAGGTCCGGCCGTCGCGACCGCGCCATTCCTTGTACCGATAATGTTTACGCGCCTGCGCGCCGTCGGTCGGCACCGCCATGGACATGGGAATGGCCAGCGAAACGGCGGCCAGGGCGAGTAGAGCTTTACGCATGAGTATCTCCTCCGATAGCGTGATTTGTCGCTTGAACCCGTTGACCTTGATCGAGGTTGCATGAACGTCAGGCAACAAACTAAGCAACTGTTTCCGGGGCAATAAATTTTGAGGTAAACGGATGCGAGCGGACGACGAGCGGGATGGACGGGCGCTGATCGAACGGCTCGGCCTTGCCGCGCATCCCGAAGGCGGGTGGTATCGGGAGACATGGCGCGCCGAATCTGGCCTTGGGCAGCGCGCTGGCGGCACCACGATATTGTTTCTGCTGGAGGCGCATGAGCGCTCACACTGGCACCGTGTCGATGCCGATGAACATTGGTTCTGGCACGCCGGCGCACCTTTGATCCTCTCGATCGCACCGCCTGGTGGCCCGGCCTGCGATCTGCTGCTGGGGCCGGACATATTTGATGGCCAGATGCCGCAAGGCTGGGTGCCGGCCCATCATTGGCAGGCATCGACGCCGCACGGCGGATGGACGCTGGTCAGTTGCACCGTCACGCCAGGCTTTGATTTTGCCGGCTTTTCCCTCGCGGCGCCGGACTGGTCGCCGCCGGGCTGACACTTATCCACAGCTTTGCGATCCGTTCCGTCACAAATCCTTCCGATTTCGCTTGGAGCGACTCGCCGATGGTGAGACGATCCAGTTATCGAAACGGCGGAGACGGAGCGATCCAGATCCAAAATCACCGAGAAATCAGTGATTTGCACCTTATCGATAGTTCGCTAGCAGGCAATGTTCGCAAGGACGGCGCCGGGCAGGCGGACGGGATGTTTGGGACCATTGCCGGGTACGCGCGAAAGTGAACGTCGGGCATCGGAAGCAAGCAGCCAGCATCGGAAAGGCGGCCCTTGGCCTAGAATCCGAAGCACAGCCTGTATGGCCATCTTCGCCCGAAGATGACGTTCAGGATACGCCGGGCCGATGATCGCATCCTGCAAGGGACGCGGATCGCATGACCCGACGGAAGTGGGGACCGGCAGCAATGCCGGCCCCCATTTTGCGTTTGGGCGGCGGCAACGGCTTGATGGTCCGCAACGATTTTAAAATGGTGCCGGCTACAGGATTCGAACCCGTGGCCCCCTGATTACAAATCAGGTGCTCTACCAACTGAGCTAAGCCGGCGTGCCTTTCGGACGCACGCCCTTACTATCAGATGACGCCGAACGTCCAGCCCTCAGTGCGCGCAATCTGCGCCGTCAGCATCGCGGGCTTCCACATGGCCGGTTCAGCTGCGGCCCGGCGCATCCAGGCAGCGGTGACGATCGCGTCCGCGCCATGATCGTCGGGCATCGGGCCGTCATGCGCGGCCGATCCCAACGCCGCCAGGGCCTCGTTCAGCGCAGCCGCATCGCGCATCTTGCTGCGCCCCTTGGGCCGCCCCGCCGCGCGCGCGGCGATGCTGGTATAGATTTCCACCACCGCCGATCCTGCGTCAGGCAGCGGATCGAACGGCCACACGGGCAGCTTGCCGCGCAGGTGATGCAGCATCCGCATCCCGGCAAAGCTGGCCTTGGCCACCTGCGCCGCGCCGATCGCGTCATAGACGGTCGATGGCTTGCCTCCGCCGCCCGCCTTGTACCGCGCCTCGCAGACACGATTATGCATGAAAGCGGCCTTCACCCCATCCGCCTTGCCGAAATAGAAATGGCGGCGATGCGCGACTTCCAGCAGGCTCGCCGCGCCCAGGTCCGCATCCTCGCAGATCGCATCGACATAGGCCCAGAAACCGGGGCCGTCTTCCGGCACCCGATCGCCCGGCAGATAGCCGCCCCGCGCGACGAAGGGCGGCGCGAAGCTGAAATCGAAGCCGAACAGGGTAGGGGCCTGCCGCCCGGCCCCGACCAGCCAGTCGGCCACCGCCTGCCGCGACCAGATACCGCCCGGCGCCGCCACCAGCCGCGGCACGGCATCGCCCGCCTCGCACAGCGCCACTGCAATCCCCTTGTGCCGCGCGCCCTTGGCGCCCGACCAGTCGATCGCGGCGAACCGCCCGAACCGCGTCACCCGCTCGCGCGCTCCGCCCGCAACCGGTCCCAATGGGCGATGCGCTCGGCGATCCGCGCCTCGAACCCACGATCGGTCGGCGCATAGAAAATCTGCGGCGTCACCTCGTCCGGCCAGTAATTGGCCCCGGAAAAGCCATCCGCCGCGTCATGGTCATATTGATAGCCCTTGCCGTAACCGACCTGCTTCATCAGCTTGGTGGGTGCGTTGACGATGTTCATCGGCGGCATCAGTGACCCGGTATCGCGCGCCGATTTGAACGACGCCTTCATCGCCGCATAGGCTGCGTTCGACTTGGGCGCGGTCGCGCAATAGAGGCACGCCTGGACGATCGCCAATTCGCCTTCGGGCGATCCCAGGAAATCATAGGCGTCCTTGGCGGCGAGGCACTGCACCACGGCCTGCGGATCGGCGAGGCCGATATCTTCGGTGGCGAAGCGCACCAGCCGGCGCAGCACATAAAGCGGCTCTTCCCCCGCCGTCAGCATTCGCGCCAGATAATAGAGCGCCGCCTGCGGGTCCGACCCGCGCAGCGACTTATGCAGCGCGGAGATGAGATTATAATGCCCCTCCCGGTCCTTGTCATACACCGCGACCCGGCGGTGGAGCAGGGCGGACAGGCCGGCCGGATCGAGCGGTTCGGGGATGTCGATCGCATAGAGCGTCTCGACCTGGTTGAGCAAAAACCGCCCGTCGCCATCCGCGCTCGCCACCAGCGCCTCGCGCGCGGCGGCGTCGATCGGCACCGGCCGCCCCGTCAGCGCCTCGGCCCGGTCGAGCAACTGCTCCAGCGCGGCCGCGTCCAGCCGCCGCAGGATCAGCACCTGCGCCCGCGACAGCAGGGCCGCGTTCAGCTCGAAACTCGGATTTTCGGTCGTCGCCCCGACCAAAGTCACCGTCCCATCCTCGACGAAGGGCAGGAAACCATCCTGTTGCGCCCGGTTGAAGCGATGGATCTCGTCCACGAACAATAATGTCTTCTCGCCGCGCCGGGCATGGTCCCTGGCGCTCGCGAACAGCTTCTTGAGGTCGGCCACGCCCGAAAATACCGCCGATATCGGGGCAAAGCGCATCCCCACCGCATCGGCCAGCAGCCGCGCCGTCGTCGTCTTGCCGGTGCCGGGCGGCCCCCATAATATGATCGACGACAGCCGCCCGGCCGCCACCATCCGGCCGATCGCGCCGTCCGGCCCTGTCAGATGCTCCTGCCCCACCACATCGGCCAGCGTGCGCGGGCGCAGCCGATCGGCGAGGGGGGCGGTGTCCGCCGGTCCATCAGCAGGAAGATCATCGGGAGCGAAAAGGTCGGCCATCGCTACCGATATAGGGTGTGGCGCAGATTATGGAACCGGGCTGGATCGCGGCGCCAGCCCCTGGGCGCGCTGGCGGATGACGCGCAGATAGGTGTCGACCAGCGCCTGGTTGACCTGGTCCCATCCATTGCGCTCCGCCCGCTGCTGCGCCGCTGCGCCCGCGGCCTGCCGCGCGCCGTCATCGATGCAATAGGCTTGCAGCGCATCGGCGAAGGCGCCAATCGCGCCGGGGCGGATCAACCGCCCGGTGACGCCGTCCGTGACCAGGCTCTCGCTGCCGGTGGCCCGCGCCGCGACGGTGGGGAGGCCGCACGCCATCGCCTCCAGCGTGACATTGCCGAACGTCTCGGTCACCGACGGGTTGAACAGCATGTCCATGCTGGCGACTGCACGGCCCAGGTCCGCCCCCTTCTGGAAGCCGGTAAAGACCGCGTCTGGCAGCCGGTTCTGGAACCATTCGCGCGCCGGGCCTTCGCCCACCACCAGCACCTTGTGCTGCACCTGCCGGGCGGCGAGCTGGTCGATTGCGTCGGAAAAGACGTCCAGCCCCTTTTCCATCACCAGCCGGCCGATGAAGCCAATGGCGGCCGCGTCGTCGGCGATGCCCAGCGACCGCCGCCAGTCCAGGTCGCGGCGGCCGGGATGGAAAATCTCCCGGTCGATGCCGCGTGTCCAGATGCCGACATCATAGTTCATCCGCTGATCGCGCAGCAGTTGCGCCATCGATTCGGATGGCGCGACGATCGCGTCGCAGCGGCGATAGAAGCGGCGCAGGATCGATTCGATCAGCGGCTCCAGAAAGGCCAGCCCATAATAGCGCGGATAGGTTTCGAACCGCGTATGCACTGACGCCACGGTCGGCAGCCCGCGCGCGCGCGCCCAACTCAATGCCCGATGGCCCAGCGGATCTGGGCTGGACAGATGCACGATATTGGGCGCGAACGCCTTGAGATCGCGGCGCACCTGCGCCGACATGCGATGGGGCACCCGATATTCCTTGCGCCCCGGCACCGGGAAGGACGGCGTGCTGACCAGGTCGCCGGCCGGTGCGAAAGCGGGGGTCGCCGTCGTTGGTGAATAGACCCGCACAGCCGCCCCCTGCCGCAGCAGATAGGTCACGAAGCGGTTGAGCGCCTGGTTCGCGCCATCGCGCACATAATTATAATTGCCGCTGAACAGGGCGACGCGCAGGCCGGTAGCATCCATCGCCGCCCCTTAGACTATAAAGGGCTGCCGCGAAACAGCGGACAATCGACGGAATATCGCCGTTGCAGGATAATTTACGCTGCTGCAAAGATGTGATGGAACCAGTCAAGTCACTGGGAATTATGCCGATTGTTCGTGATGAAACCGGCCGGCGCAGGATGCGCCCAGTAAAGGAGAGGATGCCCATGACCGAGACTTTCCGAAAAGGATCGCGGGTCAAGTGGAACTGGGGACTGGGCGTCGGCCGGGGGCGCATTGCGGAACGGTTCGACCGCCATGTCGAGCGCACCATCGACGGGTCGCTGATCCGCCGCAACGGCTCGCCGCGCGATCCCGCCTATCTCATTCGGGCCGACAGCGGCGGCGAAGTGCTCAAGCTGCGTTCGGAACTGAGCGACAGCTAACGCCTTTCCCCCTCAACCGGCCATCGCGCCTGGCCTGCGATCATGGCATGAGGGTCGACATGACGACGCCCTTCATGACCATCGACGCGCTGCTGGTCGGCACGCCAGCGCCCTTTCGTAACGGCGATTACAGCGCCATCGCCAAACGACCGGTTACCGGCCCCGTCCGTGTCACATGGGACGGGTTCGAACATGACGCGGTGGCCGACCCCATCCATCATGGCGGCTGGGACAAGGCGATCCATCTCTACCCGCAGGATCATTATGGCTGGTGGCGGGACCGCAAGCCCGACCAGCCGCTGCTTGATGCGCCCGGCGCATTCGGCGAAAATATCGCCTCGCGCGGGATGACGGAGGCGGATATTTTCCTGGGCGATCGTTTCTCGCTGGGCAGCGCGGTGGTGGAGGTCAGCCATGGCCGCCAGCCTTGCTGGAAGCTCGATCATCGCTTCGGCGCGCGCGACGTTATGGCGACGATCGTCAAAACCGCCCGCAGCGGTCTGTATTTCCGCGTCATCCGGCAGGGGGAGGCGGCATCCGGCACGCGCATGGAATTGCTCGAACGCCCCTTGCCCGGCTGGAGCATCGCGCGGATATTCCAATTATTGATCGCCGGCGGCCACCGAAACGAGCCCGACGCCGTCCGCGCGCTGGCGAACATGCCGCTGCTGGCGGAAGCCTGGCGGGAGAGAGCGCGCAAACTGGCGGCGTAGGAATGCTGACATTGCGCCTGTATGGCCTGCCATAGCGCTGGCGTCGGGCGTGGCGCCTGCCTATAACTGGTCCATGGCATCGACCCCCAAGAACAAAGCATCCGCCCCCCCTCGCGCCCCGGTGCGCACCAAGGTCCGGCCCGCCGGCTTCCCGACCCGCGACGCGGTGATGGACTTCATCACCAGTTCCGACCAACCCGCCGGCAAGCGCGAGATCGCCAAGGCGTTCGGCCTCAAGGGGCAGGAAAAGATCGCGCTCAAGGCGTTGCTCAAGGATATGGCCGATGAAGGGTTGATCGACCTTGGCCCCGCTCGCGCCTTCCACAAGATGGGCGGCGTGCCCAAGGTCACGGTGCTGCGCATCGTCGATGTCGATGACACGACCCTGATCGCCACCCCCGAACGGTGGGAAGCCGAAGGCCAGCCCGCGCCCCGCCTGCGCGTGCTGGAACGCGGCAAACGCGGCGCCTTGACCATCGACGACCGCATCCTCGCCCGCTCCGAGGAAGCCGGGCGCGGCTATGTCGCGCACGTCATGAAGAAGCTCGCCAAGGCCAGCGAGGAATTGCTGGGCGTGGTGGAGGTGATGGCCGACGGCAAGCTGTGGCTCCGCCCGGTCGACAAGCGCATCCGCAAGGATACGCCGATCAGCGACGTCGGCAACGCCAAGCCCGGCGACCTGGTGCTGGCCGAACCCCATGGCCGCCCGCCGCGCATCGCCGCCCGCGTCACCGACATTCTCGGCGACCCCTTCGCCCCGCGCAGCTTCAGCCTGATCGCGATCCACAAGCATGGCATCCCCCATGTCTTCCCGGAGCGGGTGGAGGAGGAAGCGATCACCGCCTCCGCCCTGCCATTGCATGAGGACAAGCGCGAGGATCTGCGCCATCTGCCGATCGTGGCGATCGATCCGTCGGACGCTCGCGACCATGACGATGCGGTATGGGCGATCCCGGATGACGATGACGCCAATGCCGGCGGCTATAAGGCGATCGTGGCCATCGCCGATGTCAGCTATTATGTCCGGCCCGGCAGCGCGCTGGACAAGGAAGCGCGCAAGCGCGGCAACAGCGTCTATTTTCCCGACCAGGTCGTGCCGATGCTCCCCCACGACCTGTCGTCCGACATGTGTTCGCTGCGTGCCGGGCAGGACCGGGCGGCGATGGCCTGCCATCTCACCATCAATGCGAACGGAAAGGTCACCGCCTGGCGCTTTACCCGCGCCGTGATCCGTGTCGCGGCGGTGCTGGCCTATGAAGATGCGCAGGCCGCGATCGACGGCGCGGAAGACGACGCAACGCCGACGCCTTCGCGCAAACAAGCGGATGCGCTTCTGGACGTTGCCCTCCAGCCGCTCTGGGCCTGCTGGTCGTTGCTGCGCAAGGCGCGGGACGCACGCGATCCGCTGGCGCTCGACCTGCCCGAACGCCGCGTGGTGCTGGACGAGCATGGCAAGATCGTCAGCGTCGCGGTGCGCGAACGGCTCGACGCCCATATGCTGATCGAGGATTATATGATCGCGGCGAACGTCGCGGCGGCCAAGGCGCTGGAGGCGAAGAAGGCCCCCGTCATGTACCGCGTGCATGAAGCGCCGGGCCGCGAAAAACTGGTCGCGCTCAAAGACTATCTCGCCACCTTCGACATGGATTTCGCGCTTGGTCAGGTCATCCGCCCATCGACCTTCAACGCGCTGATCCGCAAAATCGCGGAGTCGGAGGAGAAGGAGCAGATCATGGTCCAGATCCTGCGCAGCCAGACCCAGGCTTATTACAGCCCGCAAAATATGGGCCATTTCGGCCTCGCGCTGGGCAGCTACGCCCATTTTACCTCGCCCATCCGCCGCTATGCGGACCTGCTGGTCCATCGCGCCCTGGTCGGCGCCTACAGCCTGGAACTGCCCGCGCAAAAGGGCGAGACGATCCCGGATCGCACCGCGCTCAGCCAGGACGATTACGAGAATATGGGCCGGGTCGGCGAACTCATCTCCGGCCATGAACGCCGCGCGATGGAGGCGGAGCGTGAGACCGTCGATCGCTATGTTGCTGCCTTCCTGTCCGCCCATGTCGGCGAAATCGTCAAGGCGCGCATCACCGGGGTCCAGAATTTCGGCTTCTTCGCCACGGTCGACGGGCTGGGCGGCGACGGACTGGTGCCGGTGTCCACCATGGGCGCCGAACATTTCTTTTATGACGAAGCGGGCAAGGCCTTGCAGGGCGTCGAAAGCGGCGATCGCTACACGGTCGGCCAGCGGCTGGAACTGCGATTGGCGGAAGCCGATCCGATCAACGGCTCGCTACGCTTTGAACTGCCCGACAATCCCGCGCCCCGCAGCGGCCCGATGAAGCGTGATCGCACCCGGCCCGGCGCCCACCGCGGTCGCCCGATCAATATCCGCCACCAGGGCGCAAAGCGCGGCAAGCATAAGCGGTAAAACGTCGACGGAAAATCAACTCAGCCGGTCGATCGCCTCGCTGTCCAGTCCGCCTGGAATGATCATGAGCGGGCAGGGCAGCTTGCCTGCATCCGCGCCTGCAAAATGCGTCACCAGCTTGCCAGGATTCCCGCTGGCGGCAGCGCCCAGCACCAGCGCCGCGACATCGTCCATTTCCTCCAGCGTGCCGCGCACGACAGCGACCGCCTCACCCTGTCTCACGGTAATGCTGGGACGGATGCCTGATTCATTGGTCAGCGTGCCGGCCGCGCTCGTCACCAGCGCCTCGGCGCGTTGCAGCGCTTCGTCTTCCATCGTGGCTTGGACGCCGCCCCACTGCACGAACTCGGCCGGGGGGATTAACGCCAGGATGCGGACCGCGCCGCCGGTCTTGGCTGCGCGCCGCGCGGCGAAGCGCAAGGCGGTTTCCGCCTCAGGCGATTCGTCCACAACAACCAGATATGTCCGCACTTCTTATCGCCCCTGCATGTAATTTATGGCGTGAGTAGTCGGTCAAAGCGCCCGACTAACCATAATGGTGAAATGTGGGGGATAAAAGCCCCTCTGACAAGGCGTCGCTTGACCGATCCGGCGAATGGGTGAAAACGGGCATCAAAATGACCAAAGCCGTAAAGCCAAGAAGAGGCCCGAAAGCATGAGTAAGACGATCCAGATGCCCGCATTGTCCCCGACCATGGAGGAAGGGACGCTGGCCAAATGGCTGGTCAAGGAGGGCGACACGGTATCGTCCGGCGATCTGCTGGCGGAGATCGAAACCGACAAGGCGACGATGGAATTCGAAGCGGTCGATGAAGGCGTGATCGCCAAGATACTGATCGCCGAAGGGGCCGAAGGCGTGAAGGTCGGCACCGTCATCGCCATCATCGCCGAAGAGGGTGAAGACGCCGCGACCGTCGCCGCTGGCGGCGCCAAGGCGGACGCCGCTCCCGCGCCCAAGGCGGACCCTGTCCCCGCCAAGGCAGACACCGCATCGGCTCCCAAGGCGGATACCGCGCCCAAGGCGGCGGCCGCGGCGGCCAAGCCTTCGGTCGCATCGGACGACCGCGTGAAGGTCAGCCCGTTGGCGCGCCGCCTGGCGGAAGAGAAGGGCATCGATCTGGCCAGCATCACTGGATCGGGCACTAACGGCCGCATCGTCAAGGCGGATATCGAAGGTGCCCAGCCCGGTGCAGTCGCGCCGAGCGCTGCCCCCGCGCCTGCTGCCGCGGCTCCTGCGCCCGCCCCGGTCGCTGCCGCCGCGCAGGATTTCGGCATCCCGCACGAAGTCGTCAAGCTCAGCGGTATGCGCAAGACGATCGCGCGCCGCCTGACCGAATCCAAGCAGCAGGTGCCGCACATCTACCTGACCGTCGATATTCAGCTCGACAAGCTGCTCAAACTGCGCGGCGAACTCAATGCTGGTCTGGAAAGCCGCAAGGTCAAGCTGTCGGTCAACGACCTGCTCATCAAGGCGCTGGGCGTCGCTCTGGAGCAGGTGCCTGAGTGCAACGTGCAGTTCGCCGGCGACCAGATGCTCCAGTTCAAGCGTGCCGACGTTAGCGTGGCCGTGTCGATCCCCGGTGGCCTCATTACCCCGATCATCACGGACGCGGGCGGCAAGGGCGTCGCCGCCATTTCCAACGCGATGAAGGATCTGGCCAGCCGCGCCAAGGACGGCAAACTGAAGCCCGAAGAATATCAGGGCGGCACCGCGTCGCTGTCCAACATGGGCATGTTCGGCATCAAGCAGTTCGAAGCCGTCATTAACCCGCCCCAGGCCATGATCATGGCGATCGGCGCGGGTGAAAAGCGTCCGTATATCGTCGATGACTCGCTTCAGATTGCGACCGTCATGTCGGCGACCGGCAGCTTCGACCATCGCGCGATCGACGGCGCCGATGGCGCACGCCTGATGAAGGCCTTCAAGGAACTGGTCGAAAACCCGATCGGTATGCTGGCCTGATGGCCTATGTCGACGAAACCCCGCCGGATATCAGTCCGGCGGTGCGTGTCATCGCCATGCCGACCGATACCAATCCCTATGGGGATATTTTCGGCGGCTGGTTGATGAGTCTGATGGATTCGGCGGCGGGTTCCGTCGCCGCCCGGCACAGCCATGGTCGCGCCGTGACGATCGCGGTGGAAGGGATGACCTTCCTGCGTCCCGTCGTGGTCGGGGATGAGGTGTCGGTATTCGCCACGCTCAAATCCGTCGGGCGTACGTCGATGAAAATCTATGTCGAAGCCTGGCGGCGCGCCCGGCATGACGACCGGTCCTACCGCGTGACCCACGCGACCTTCAGCTTCGTGGCGATCGGTGAGGATCGCCAGCCCCGTTCCGTGCCGCCCCTGCCGGGCGTGTGACTTTATCAAGACAATAAGCGAGACTGACAATGGCTGAGAATTACGATGTCATCGTTCTGGGCTCCGGCCCCGGCGGCTATGTCGCCGCCATCCGCAGCGCCCAATTGGGGCTCAAGACCGCGATCGTCGAGCGCGAAAATCTGGGCGGCATTTGCCTCAACTGGGGCTGCATCCCGACCAAGGCGCTGCTGCGGTCTGCCGAAATCTTTCATTATATGCAGCATGCCAAGGATTATGGCCTGGCGGCGGACAATATCACGGCCGACATCGAAGCGGTGGTGAAGCGCTCGCGCGGCGTCGCTAAGCAACTTAATCAGGGCGTCACGCATCTGATGAAGAAGAACAAGATCGCCGTTCATATGGGCGACGGCAAGCTGCTGGGCAAAGGCAAGCTGTCCGTCACCAAGGACGGCAAGACCGAAGAACTGACCGCCAAGAACATCATTGTCGCCACCGGCGCCCGCGCCCGCGACCTGCCCTTCGCCAAGGCGGACGGCAAGCGTGTGTGGACCTATCGCCATGCCATGACCCCGGCGGAAATGCCGACCAAGCTGCTCGTCATCGGGTCGGGCGCGATCGGCATCGAATTTGCCAGCTTCTATAACGACATGGGCGCGGACGTGACCGTGGTCGAAATGATGGACCGGATCGTTCCCGTCGAGGATGCCGATGTCTCCGCCTTTCTCGAAAAGGCGCTCAAGAAGCAGGGCATGACCATCATGACCGGCGCGGGCGTCGAGACGCTGGAAGTCGGCGCGAACGGCGTGAAGGCCGCGATCAAGGGCAAGGACGGCAAGGTGGTCCATGGCGATTACAGCCATGTCATCGTTGCTGTCGGCATCGTCCCCAACACCGAGAATATCGGCCTGGAGGAATTGGGCATCAAGGCCGAGCGCGGCCATATCGTCACCGACCCCACCTGCAAGACCAATGTCGATGGCATTTGGGCGATCGGCGATGTCACCGCGCCGCCATGGCTGGCCCACAAGGCCAGCCATGAAGGCGTGATCGTGGCCGAAGCCATCGCCGGCAAACATCCCCATGCCATGGACGTGCGCAACATTCCGGGCTGCACCTACTGCCACCCTCAAATCGCCAGCGTCGGCCTGACCGAAGCCAAGGCGAAGGAAGCTGGTTACGAGGTGAAGGTCGGCATGTTCCCCTTCATCGGCAATGGCAAGGCGATCGCGCTGGGCGAGGCGGAAGGCTTCACCAAGACCATATTCGACGCCAAGACCGGCGAATTGCTGGGCGCGCATATGATCGGCGCGGAAGTTACCGAGATGATCCAGGGCTATACCATCGGCAAGACCCTTGAGACGACCGAGGCGGAACTGATGCACACCGTGTTCCCGCATCCGACCATTTCGGAATCGATGCATGAAAGCGTGCTGGCGGCTTATGGCCGTGCGCTCCATATCTGATCGGCGCATAGCGATGCTGAAAGGCGCGGGGGCTTTAGCTCTCGCGCTTTTTTGCGTGCTGCTGATCGCGCTGGCGCAAAGGGCAGGGTGGCTCGACGGTGTGAATGTCGGGCTGATGACCGCGGCCGGCCAGGCGCGGGAAACGGCGACAGGCGGCCCGGTCACCATGGTCATGCGGCTGGCATCGGCGGTCGGCGGAACGGCAGGGCGTATGGCGTTGCTGGCTGTGGCGCTGCTGCCATTGTTATGGTTCGGGCGGTGGCGCGCGGCGCAATGGCTGGCCTTGACGATCGCCGGCGGGACGCTGCTCAACCTTGGCCTGAAACAGATTTTCGCCGCGCCGCGGCCCGACCTGCTTCCCCATCTCGACATCGTCCACACCTATAGTTTTCCCAGCGGCCATGCGGCAGGAAACATGATGTTCTTCGGCGCTATCGCGATGCTGGCGGGGTCGCGCGCCGGTTATGGCGTCGCTGCTGCCATCATCGCGATGATCGGCGTCAGCCGCGTCTGGCTCGGCGTCCATTGGCCCAGCGATGTTACCGCGGGCTGGATCGAAGGGCTGGGCTGGCTCGCTTTATGTCGCGTCTGGCTACCAGCGCGGGGAGGGGAGCAGCAGGGCGCGGGCCATGCTGCTGTGCGGCGGCATCCCGTCGCTGGTGATGAAGCCATGCACCCAGAAACTGTCGAAGGCTGTCGCCGCGGCGATCAGCAATAGCATGATCGCCGTGACGGCGAATATCCGTTGCGCACCGCGCGCGGCGCCATCGGGCGACAGGGCGATCAGCACCAGCGGCAGCAGCGGCAGGAAATAGCGCCCCTGCGTCCCCTGGATATAGTCGGCGCCCAGCGGCGTCCCGGTCAGATACATGGCCGTTTCGATCAGCAGCGCGACGCCCGCGGCCACCGCCAGCCACCAGAGTCGCTGGCCGATGCCGAAGCGCGCACCGTTGCCATTGGCGATGCCCGCGCCCAGCATCAGCAACCCCAGCGGATAGGCGACTAGCGGCAAAAGGATGGCGTTCCAGCCGAAACGCCCAACGATTTGCAGCGCATAGACCGGCGCGCGCTCAACCACGCTGCTGACGAGGATGCGCCCATAACCGACCGGGTCATGCAGCAGGATGGCAAGCTGGTCGCGCAACGGCGCGGTCATCATCGTCTCGCCCGTCTTGCGCGACTGGATATGATAGAGCGCCTGGCTTCCGCCCGAATAGTGCATCCAGCCGATAAAGACGATCGCGCCCAGTGCCATCGCCCCCAGAATTAGCCCGGCGCGCAGGTCGCGGCGATCCTGCGGCCAACGCAGCCCCGCCGCCATGATGGGCAGATAGACACCCTTGCACAGCGCCAGCAGCGGCCCCGTCACCAGCAAAGCCGCCGATCGCCTATGCGCTCCGCCCATGAACCCGGTGCGCAGCGCAAGCGCCAGGCCCAGAAAGCCAAGACCGTTGATGACCGCATCGGGTGACAGCGATCCGGTCTGATAGGCGAAGGTCGGCAGCAAGGCGGTGGCAAGCAAGGCGTTGCGGCCGAAGGGCAGCAGACGCAGCGCCGCGATCAGCAGCGCCAGCCCGGTCAGCGCATTGACCAGCCGCCCGACATAGAAGGCGCCGATCCAGGGCAGGTCCAGCGCCCGCCCCAGCGTCAGCCCCACCGCGCCCGGCGCATAGAGGCTCGGCGCGTAGCTGGCGACATTCGGGAAGTCGGCGAAGGCAGCGCCCGGACGGCCGGCGTCGGCGGCCGCGCTGGCGACGATCTGCGCCCGGTCGAAGCGTCGCGGCGCTGGCGGCACATCGGTCGGAAAATCCACGGCATGGATATCCAGCGCCGCCCGCGGCAACGCTACGCCGATCGCCTCGCCGCGCTGTTCGGTCAGCACATGCCCCCGCGCCAGCGCCAGCGCCTTCATATAATGCTGGTTTTCATCCGGCGCCTGGAAGGGCGGCGTGATGATGGCGAAGAAAAAGGTGCCGACGCACACGGCAGTAAGCAGCAGCGTTTCGATCATCGTCCATGGCGCCGCTAACAGCATGTCACTATTGGTCGCGCCGGCAAATCTGCTCCGATCATTCCGCATGGCCGCACCCTATCCGGCGCAGCTTAACATTTCGCGACCGTAACCCTTTATTGCTGGCAAGATAATGGTGACGCGGAGGGCTTTTACGCCTCCGCCTCTTCCCGCTCGACTGGAGGATGCAGCCGCAAGCGGGTCACGCGGCGGCCGTCGCTTGCGACGATTTCCAGCTTCCAGCCGCTCGGCCCATGGTCGATGATCTCGCCGGGTTCCGGCACGCGCCCGGCCAGGACGAAGGCCAGTCCACCCAGCGTATCGACATCCTCCTCGACGTTGCCCAGTCTCTCGTCAATCTCCTCGGCGACATCGTCCAGTTCGGCGCGCGCATCGGCTTCCCACAGGCCGCCGTCCAGCGGCACAAGCATCGCTTCGGGCGCATCGTCATGCTCGTCCTCGACGTCGCCGACGATTTCCTCGACCAGATCCTCGAAGGTCAGCAGCCCTTCGGTGCCCGAATATTCGTCCAGCACGATGGCGAGATGGGTTCGCTTGGCGCGCATTTCGGCGAGCAGGTCAAGCGCCCCCATGCTTTCGGGCACATAGAGCGGCTGGCGTATCAGCGGTTCCAGCGTCTGCGGGACGGGCGACTTGCCGGCCAGAATCGCGAAAGCGTCGCGAATGTGGATCATGCCGACGATGGTGTCGAGCGTCCCGCGATAGACCGGCACGCGGCTATGTCCCGCCTCGGCAAACAGCGCGGCAAGCTCGGCGAAGCTGGCTTTCTCCTCGATCGCCACGATGTCCGCGCGCGGCACGGCGACATCGTCGACAGTATGTTCGGAAAAATGGAGCAGGTTGCGCACCATCTGGCGCTCGATCGCCGACAGGTCGCCCTTGGCCGGCGCGGCGCTATTCTCGTCCTGCTCGTCCTCGTCATATTCGTCGAGCGCCTCTTCCAACTCCTTGCGGAGACTGGTTTCCTCACCCTCGCCGAACAGGAGCGACTTGATGCCGCTCCATAATCCGCCCTCGTTGCTACTGTCCCCTTCTTTCGAAGCGGTGCCGTCCTTCGGACTGCCGTCTGCCATGATAGTCTTTATTCCCCAGTTGTTCGGTCCCCATAGGGATCGGCAAGGCCCATACTGACAAGCGCTGCAATCTCCAGCGCTTCCATTGCTTCGGCCTCATTGTCGTCCATATGGTCATATCCAAGCAAATGAAAAGTCCCATGGACGATCAGATGCGTGGCATGATCGGCCACCGATATGCCTTTTTCCGACGCTTCGGCGATGCAGACCCCTTCGGCCAGTACGATATCGCCCAGCAGCACTTCGCCATCGTCGGTATTGGCGGTTACCTCCAGCAGGTCGTCCTGCACCATCGGAAAGGACAGGACATTGGTCGGCTTGTCCTTATCGCGATAGGCGCGGTTGAGCTGATGCACCTCTTCGTCGCTGGTCAGCTTAACCGCGATTTCATAAAGCGCCTCGTCGCTGGCGAAGGCGGCATAGGGGCTGTGCGCGATGGCGGCGGCCACGGCGCGTTGGGCCAGATAGTCCCAATCGACACCGGGCCAGCCCTCTTCATGCAGGACGGCGACTTCAATCATGCAAACAATTCCTCGACCCCGTTCGCACTTCGACTTCGCTCAGTGCGAACGGTTCTATTCTATTACGCATCCGGCCCCTCATAGGCCTCTACGATGCGGCCGACCACCGGATGCCGCACGACGTCGGCAATGCCGAACGGCACCATGGCGATCCCCTCGACGCCCTGCAACCGCGCGACCGCGTCCGCCAGGCCCGACGTGCCCGGCTGCGGCAGGTCGACCTGCTTTGGATCGCCGCAGATCACCATGCGGCTGCCCTCGCCAAAGCGGGTCAGGAACATCTTCATCTGGGCGATGGTGGTGTTCTGCGCCTCGTCCAGCACGATGAAGGCGTTGGCCAACGTCCGCCCGCGCATGAAGGCCAGCGGCGCAATCTCAATCTCACCGCTCGCGATCCGCCGTTCGACCTGCTCGGCCGGCAGCGTGTCGTGTAGCGCGTCATAGATCGGGCGGAGATAGGGATCGACCTTCTCCTTCATGTCGCCGGGCAGGAAGCCCAGTTTCTCGCCCGCTTCCACCGCGGGACGCGACAGAATCAGCCGATCGACGCTGCCGGTGATAAGCTGGCTGACCGCCTGCGCCACCGCCAGATAGGTCTTGCCGGTGCCTGCCGGGCCAAGCGCGAAGATGATGTCGTTGCGATTGAGCGCCTCCATATAGGTGACCTGCGTAGCGCTGCGCGGCACGATCGTCTTCTTGCGCGTGCGGATCATCACCTTGGGCGGTTCGGCGACGTCGGTACGGATGATGCCGTCCAGCGTGGGTTCGGACGACATGGCGATCACCGCTTCGACCGCGCCTGTGTCGATTTCCTGACCAGCGACAATGCGATTGTAGAGGCCCGTCATCACGTCGCGGGCGCGGGCGGCGGCTTCGGCCTCGCCCTCGATCTGCAACTTGTTGCCGCGCGCGGCGATATAGACGCCCAGCCGGTTTTCGATCGCCACCAGATTGCGGTCATATTGACCGAACAAGGTGCCGAGCAGATGCGGCTTTTCGAAAGTGACTTCCAGCCGCGCTTTTTCGGCGATGGGCTCGCGATGATGTTGGTTCGGTTTCTTACCCACGGTCAGCCCCTTTTCCCATCCGTCATGCTCGCTAACGCGAGTATCCATCTTCCGCCGTTCGATCCGGGTGGACACGGGCGGAGAGGGGTTCCTGCATATGCCGGAACGACGGTTTTTTGGTTCAAGCGGCCTGCCTCCTGCTGGGTTCGCCGGCCAGACTATTCGGGCCGGCGCTGATGATGTCGACGTCGACCATGTCGCCGATGGAAAGGTCGGGCACGGTGACATGGACGGACTGGAGCCAGGGCGTTTTGCCGATCAACTGGCCGGGGTTGCGGCCCTTGCGCTCCAACAAAATCTCGGTGCTGCGACCGACAGTGGCGGTGTTGAAATCCACCTGATGCCGGTTGATCACCGCCTGCAACCGCGCGAGCCGCTCGTCCATCACCGCCGCGGATATCTGATGATCCATGTCGGCGGCGGGCGTGCCGGGCCGCGGGCTATATTTGAAGCTGTAGCATTGGGCGTAGCGCACTTGATCCACGATCCTGAGCGTGTCCTCGAACTCGGCGTCGGTTTCACCGGGGAAACCGACGATGAAGTCGCCCGACACTGCAATGTCGGGCCGCACCGCCCGCACGCGATCGATGATGCGCAAATAGCTATCCACGCTATGGCTGCGGTTCATCGCCTTGAGGATATGGTCATTGCCCGACTGCACCGGCAGATGGAGGAAGGGCATCAGCTTCTCCACCTCGCCATGGGCGGCGATCAGGCCGTCGCTCATGTCGTTGGGATGGCTGGTGGTATAGCGGATGCGTTTCAGGTCGTCGATTGTCGCCAAGGCGCGGACCAGCCCGTCCATGCCCTGCATCCGCCCCTTGTCGTCCTCCCCGGTCCAGGCGTTCACATTCTGGCCCAGCAGCGTGATTTCGCGCACGCCGCCATCGACCAGCGCCTTGGCCTCGTCCAGGATGGCATCCCAGGACCGGCTGATTTCCGCGCCGCGGGTATAGGGCACGACGCAATAGGTGCAGAATTTGTCGCACCCTTCCATGATCGTCAGGAACGCGGTCGGCCGGACCTGTTTGGTGCGGGCGGGCAGGGCGCCGAATTTGGACGCCAGCGGCATGTCGGTATCGACCGCCGCCTCGCCGCGACCGACCTTGTCGATCAGGTCGGGCAGGCGGTGATAGGCTTGCGGGCCGACGACGATGTCGACGGTGCGCGCGCGGCGCTGGATTTCCCCACCCTCGGCTTGCGCAACGCAACCGGCGACGGCGATCATCGGGCGGCTGCCATCCTCACGCACCATGCGGCCGATATCGGAATAGACCTTGTCCACCGCCTTTTCGCGGATGTGGCAGGTGTTGAGGATGACCAGATCGGCGTCCGCCCCCTCCGCCGCGGCGGTCATGCCGCGAGTACCCAGCATTTCGGCCATGCGCTCGCCATCATAGACGTTCATCTGGCAGCCGAAGGATTTGACGTGGAAAGTCGCTGGAACGGTCTTGGCGAGTTTTGGAGGGGCGTCGTTACGATTCATCATAACCGCTATACAGGGGGCAGGGGCGAAGCGGAAGGGCGCTGATGCGCTGGCGCATTTTGGACGATACTGCGCGCGATCCGCTCGCGCGCCATTGCCGCGATGACCTTCCGGTCTGCGCATCCGGCGGGATCGAAAGGCTCCAGGAAGCGCAGCGTGACTGGCAGCGTCCCCTTGCGTCCCAATATGCGCATGGCATTTGTCCCGACCGGTTCTTCGCCATGCCAGGCGATCTCCGCCGTCGCCGCGCCATAATCGATGTGCACCGGCTGGATCATCACTGCGCGCGGGGGGGGCAGCAACACGGCCAGCAAGGCCGGCTTGAACGGCAGCAGGCCGCTGCCGTCGCTCGTCGTGCCTTCGGGAAAGAGCGCCACAGGCTGATGCCCCAGCATCGCTGTGCGCAACGCATCGATCTGGCCCGACAGCGCGCCGCGCCGCTCGCGGGCGACGAACAATGTATTATTCTGCGCCGCCAGCCAGCCGATCACCGGCCAGCGGGCGATGCCGTCATGCGCGACGAAGGCTGCGCCGGTCGCGCCGGCCAGCGCCAATATGTCGAGCCAACTGACATGATTGGCGAGCAGGAAGATGTCGCCGTCATGGGGGTTCCCGTCCTTCCACACGCGCGCGCCGACCGATCGCGCGGCCATCGCCAGGAAGCGGCGCGGCCACGGCGAAGGGCGGCGCGCCAGGCGCCAGAGCAGATGCGGGATCAGGCAGGCGAGCAGGCTGGCGATCAATGCCGCTATGCGGATCGTCCGGCGCAGTCCGCTCAACCGGTCAGTTCTTCCGGTCGAGGGCGACGCCGTATAGTTCCATGCGATGGTCGACCAGACGGAAACCCAGCTTCTCGGCGATCAGCTTCTGCAACTGCTCCAGTTCCGGATCGACGAATTCGATGACATTGCCCGTCTCGACGTCGATCAGATGATCGTGATGCGATTCCGGCGCGGCTTCGTACCGGGCGCGGCCATCGCCGAAATCATGTCGGTCCAGGATGCCGGCTTCTTCGAACAGGCGAACGGTGCGGTATACCGTGGCGATGGAGATGCCCGGATCGATCGCCGCGGAACGGCGGTGCAGTTCCTCGACATCGGGATGGTCGGTGGCATCGCTCAGCACCTGGGCGATAACCCGGCGCTGTTCGGTGATCCGCAGTCCCTTTTCATGGCACAGGGCTTCGACATCGATTTTGCGGTTCATGCAGGCTCGCTTAATGGCTTGATGGCTTGGTGCGACAGGTTGGGTCAAGCCTAGCGACTTTTCCATATGCAGGAAAGGGGCGCGTCGGCGACGCGCCCCTTTCCTCGACGGCTTTTCGATAAGGCTGACGGATCAGCCAGACGAATTACTTGCCGCGCGCGGCGGTCGTCCGGCGGCGCTTGGTGCCCAGGCCGATCTTCTTCGCAAGATTGCGGCGCTGTTCGGCATAATTGGGGGCGACCATCGGATAATCGGCGGGCAGGCCCCACTTGGCGCGATAGTCGTCCGGCGTCATCTGATAATGGGTCATCAGGTGGCGCTTGAGCATCTTCAGCTTCTTGCCGTCTTCCAGACAGATAATATAGTCCGGCTTGATCGACGAACGGACCGAAACGGCCGGCTCCGGCTTGACTTCAGGCGTGGGCGCAGGCTGGCTCAGGCCCGACAGCGCAGCATGAACATTCTGGATCAGCGTAGACACGTCAGAGACGGCGACGCTGTTGTTCGAAACATGGGCAGCCACAATGTCCGAAGTCAAAGTAATGAGCAACTCGCTCTGGGCCGATTCGATTTCCATTTTCCTGTTTCCTACAAGGCTATATTGTTGTGCGACCCGCCCAAGGATTTCGTTTCAGGAGCGGTATATGGTCGCTAGACCTTGCCGGACGATTTCGCAAGACCCTATTGGGTCATGCCAGCATGTCGATGCGAAAGCTTAGCGCATCATGAAGTTGACCATCATTACCGCGATAGTAACCGGGGCGCCGATGTACATATTCGAACCCGGTTTTCTCGTATAGTTTGATCGCCTTATTCGTGGAGCGCACTTCCAGGTTCATAGAAGTGATGCCCCGCTGCCGCGCGGTGCGCAGGCTGTGGCGCAACAATGTCTCGCCAATGCCCCGCCCGCGCCAGATCGGGTCGACCGCCAGCAACAATAATTCGCACTCGTCCAGCACCGACCGCACCAGCGCGAAGCCCAGCGGCGCGGCATCCAGACGGGCGATCGTCAGCCAGGTGCCAGGCATCATCATTACCCCGGCCAGTTGGGGCAACGTCCAGGCCTCGCCGAACACGGGATCGAACGCGCGGGCCATGACGTCCATCGCATCGCCCAGCGCATTACGTTCGCCTTCGTCATAGACGCTCATATGCAGGTCGGGGATCATGATGCGGCGCGCTCCGCCATGGTCATCGCGTCCGCGCCACGGCCATAGATCGGGCTGGGAGGCAGCGCCGCAAGCCCGGCGATCAGCGGATAGTCGGTCGCGTCGGGATAGAGAGTGATCGCCGCGCCGCTACCGCGCGCGGTCACCAGCGCTTCGGCGCCGGCGCCATAGAGGATCGGCGCGTCCAGCAATTGGGCCAGTTCCGCAATCGGCGTGGAGGCGATCGCGGTTGTTGCGGTCATTCCGTCGGCGGTGAAGCATTGCCAGAACAGTTCGCCATGCCCCCCGGTTATAGTGATGGCGACCGGGCCGCCATCATGATTCTGCGCCGCCTTCGCCGCGATCAGCGACGGCGCGCTATAGCCATGCAGCGGGATATTCCAGGCCAGGGCCAGCGCACGGGCGGCGGCAATGCCGATCCGCACCCCGGTGAAGCTGCCCGGTCCCACATCCACGACAATCGCGTCGGCGCGTCCCCCATCGGGCAATGCGGCGATCGCGGGCAAGAGCGCTTCGGCATGACCGCGTCCGACGACTTCGTGGAACCGACCGATCGGCGCCCCGTCCTCCAATAGCGCGACGGACAGGGCCTGGGTGGCGGTGTCGATCACCAGAAGACGCAAACAAACCCCCTCAAACATCCGCTCCAAGCATCGATGCTTTGCGGAGTCGTCTTGCGGTTAGTCGATCCTTGGGGATTTGCCAAATGTCGCAGGCAGGCTTCAGACCGCGCGGACCTCGGTCACTTCGGGCACATAATGTTTCAGCAACTGTTCGATGCCGTTCTTGAGCGTCGCGGTCGAGGAGGGGCAACCCGAACAGGCGCCCTGCATCTTGAGGTACACGGTGCCCTTGTCGAACCCGCGATAGATGATGTCGCCGCCGTCATTGGCCACGGCCGGCCGCACCCGCGTGTCGATCAATTCGCGAATCTGCTCCACAATCTCGGCATCTTCCGGCGCGTCGGCGAAACTGTCCTCGTCGGAAGGGACGCTGATCCCGGCCGCGGAGCCAGGCGTGAAGAGTGGCATATTGGCGGAAAAATGTTCCAACAGCGTCGCCAGCACATCGGGTTTCACATCAGACCATTCCGATCCCGGCGCGATCGTCACCGAAATGAAATGCCCGCCAAAGAACACGCCGGTCACATCACCCAGGCGAAACAGCGCATCGGCCAGCGGCGATGCTTCGGCTTCCTCCGGGGTCGCAAAATCGCGCGTACCGGCACCCATGACTTCGCGTCCGGGCAGGAATTTGATGGTCGCCGGGTTGGGCGTGAGTTCTGTCTCGATCAGCATCGCCCTCATGTGGCGATTGCCGCGGCCAAGATCAAGCGCTTCGGGAACTTCGCCGCATCCCGGCGATTGAAACAGGCGACCCAACAAGGAGACAGCATGATGAGCGACAACAACGATATTCGGGAGCGTTTCTGGGCGGAACTGTCGAGCAGTCCGTTTGTGATGCTCGGCCTTCAGAACAGCGGCGAACATAGCCTGCCGATGACGGCGCAACTTGATCCGGACGCCAATCATTGCTTCTGGTTCTACACCTCGCGCGACAACCGGCTTGCCCCCGGTGGCGCGGCGATGGCGCAATATGCGGCGAAGGATCATAATCTCTTCGCCTGTATCGAAGGGACGCTCTCGCCCGAAACTGATCCGGTCATCATCGACCGCTATTGGTCGAAAGAGGTCGAGGCCTGGTATCCGGGCGGTCGCAACGATCCCAGTCTGCTGATGCTGCGCTTCGATCTGGGGAACGCTGAAATCTGGCGTTCGGACATGTCGATCAAGGGCGTCTTCAAGATGCTGTTCGGCGGCGACGTGCGCGAAGAAATGAAGGGCAAACACGCCCAAGTGGCGCTCTGACGCCCGTTCCCTCGCCTGAAAAGCAGCGGCCGCGGTCCATTCCGCGGCCACTTGCTATTTACCTGCAACTTCGCCATATGCGTTGCAGCGCAGCAGACGGGTCGTTTCGGCCCCCTAGCGATTGGCAGCGTGATCGTCCGCTATCCCAATTGACCTTTATGGTCAGGTGAGGACCACGGACCGGCCAATGAGAGTCTGCGCCAAGCTTGAGGCTTCCCTTTTCACGCGGGTCGTTTCGTAACCCGCCTCGCGCCCTTCCTGCGTCCGCAGAGCAAGTTGGCGCATGGCCGACTTGTGAGTTTTCCCAATGCAATTCAACGACCTTGGTCTCGCCGAGCCCATCATGAAGGCGCTCGCCTCCAAAAACTACGTCACCCCGACCCCGATCCAGCAAAAGGCGATCCCCGTCCTGCTGGAAGGCAAGGATCTGTGCGGCATCGCCCAGACCGGCACCGGCAAGACCGCGGCGTTCGCGCTGCCCAGTCTCGACTATTTCGCCCGCAACCCCAGGCCGACGCCGGTCAAGGGCTGCCGGATGCTCGTGCTGGCGCCGACCCGCGAACTGGCCGCGCAGATCGCGCAGAGCTTCCGCGATTATGGCCGTTTCCTCAAGCTGTCGGTCGAAACCGTCTTTGGCGGCGTGCCGATCGGCAAGCAGATCCGTGCGCTCAGCGTCGGCGTCGATGTCGTCGTCGCGACCCCCGGCCGCCTGCTCGACCTGATCGATCAGCGCGCCTTCACCATCAAGGACACGGAAATCTTCGTTCTCGACGAAGCCGATCAGATGATGGACATGGGCTTCATCCACCCCTTGAAGCGCGTCGCCAAGATGCTGCCCGCCGACCGCCAGAACCTCTTCTTCTCGGCCACCATGCCCAAGGAGATCGAGGCGCTCGCCGCGCAGTTCCTCAACAATCCGGTCAAGGTCAGCGTCGCGCCGCAATCGACGACAGCAGAGCGCGTCGATCAGCAGATGTATTTCGTGAACCAGGGTGAGAAGCAGGCGCTCCTCCATCTGGTGCTCAAGAGCGAAGATATCGACCGCGCGCTGATCTTCACCCGCACCAAACATGGCGCCGATCGCGTCGTGCGTTTCCTGGAAGGCGCCGGCATCGACGCCTTCGCCATTCACGGCAACAAGAGCCAGGGCCAGCGCACCACCGCGCTCCAGGCCTTCCGCCAGGGCAAGGTGAAGCTGCTGGTCGCGACCGATATCGCCGCGCGCGGGATCGACGTGTCGGGCGTCAGCCATGTTATCAACTTCGAAATCCCCAATGTCGCCGAACAATATGTCCACCGCATTGGCCGCACGGCGCGCGCAGGGGCCGACGGCATCGCGATCAGCTTCGTGGCGGATGACGAGCGTCCCTATTTGAAGGCGATCGAGAAGGCGACGCGAGTCAAGTTGCAAATCACGCCGCTGCCGGAGAATTTCATGGAGGCAGTGCGCAACCTGCCAAAGCCGGCGGCGCCCAAGAAGGGGCCAAGTCAGACCCCGCAGCAGCAGGCGCGCCGAGCCGATGGCCAGCGGAAATATCAGGACGGCCAGCGTCAGCAGCGCGGCGCGCCCGATCGCGCGCATCGTGCCGAAGGCGACGCGCCCGCCAAGCGCCCGTTTAACCGCCGCCGCAGCGGTGGCGGCGTCGGCGCACATAAGGGTGCCGTCCAGCGCACCGGCGCCCCGCGCTAAATATTAGACGCCATTCGTTTCGAGCGGGTCGAGAAACGCTTCTTGACCCGCTCGAAGCGAACGGTGCGTATATCGCGACTAAACAACTAGCTCCCGATCATGACCGCATTGTCAGTGGTCATTCAGGAAAATGCCGTTAGGCTCCCATGCTTATGCGCTTTTCCCCCCGCCGTTCGGCCGCTTCGCTCTCCGTCCTCGCCCTGCTTCTGTCAGGATCGCCATCGTCGGCCCAGACCGGCACGGCCTCCGCCTCCGCCACACAGGGGCCGGCCAGCGGGCAGCCGCAGGTGCGGCCATGGCTCTATGAAAATAGCGATGTGCCCATCGATCCGGCATGGCGTTTCGGCACGCTGCCGAACGGCCTGCGCTATGCCATCCGGCGCAATGGCGTGCCGCCGGGGCAGGTGTCCGTCCGCTTGCGAATCGACGCCGGCTCACTGATGGAGCGGCCCGGCGAACTGGGCTACGCCCATTTCATTGAACATCTCTCGATGCGCGGATCGCGCCATGTGCCCGACGGTGAATCCAAACGTATCTGGCAGCGTCTCGGCGTCACCTTCGGCAGCGACAGCAATGCGCAGACGACGCCGACCGGCACCACCTATGCGCTCGACCTGCCGCAGGCGACGCCGGCCAGCCTGACCGAGAGCATGAAAATCCTCGCGGGCATGATGACCGATCCCAATATCGTGGACAATGCGGTCGATGCCGAACGCGCCGTCGTGCTCGCCGAACGGCGCGAAAGCGACGGGCCTCAGATGCGCATGTCCGACGCCAGCCGACTGCATTTCTTCGCCGGCCAGCCGCTCGCCGACCATGCGCCGATCGGCACAGTGGCGACGCTGACCGACGCGAACGCCGCCAAGGTGGAGGCCTTCCACCAGCGCTGGTATCGCCCTGAAAACGCCGTCATCGCGATCGCGGGCGACATCGATCCTGCGCAGGCCGAACAGCTTATCAAGGATAATTTCGCCAGTTGGACGGTGCCCGGAAAGGGTGCGCCGCTGCCCGATTTCGGTGCGCCGGACGCCAATCGGCCCGCAACCCGCGTGGTGGTGGAACCGGGCGTACCGCTCGGCCTGACGCTGGCCTGGCTGCGCCCCTGGACGCCTCATGCCGACACTATTGTTTACAATCAGGACAAGCTGACCGACATGCTGGCGCTGCAAATCATCAGCCGTCGGCTGGAGCAGGCGGCGCGCGCGGGCGGCAGCTTCCTGCAAGCGGGCGTCGAGCAGCAGGATGTCAGCCGCTCTGTCGACGGCACGTTCATGACCATCATCCCGACCGGCGAGAATTGGGAAAAGGCGTTGGTCGATGTGCGCGCCGTGGTGGAGGATGCGAAGGCCACGCCGCCCAGCGTGGCGGAGATCGAGCGGGAATATGCGCAGATGGATACCGCGCTCAATATCCAGGTCGAAAATGCCGATACGGAGCCGGGCGCGAAGCAGGCCAGCGATCTCGTCAGCGCCGTCGACATCCGCGAAACCACCGTTAGCCCACAGGCCGCCGTCGACATTTTCCGCGCGGGGAAGCCTGCTATGACGCCGGAAAAAATCCTCGATTCTACCCGCCGCCTCTTCTCCGCCGGGGTATTCCGCGCGCTGATGGTGACGGGCAAGATCCAGCCCGGCCTCGACGCGAAACTGGCCGCCGCAGTCGCCGCGCCGGTGAAGGCGGCCACCAACGCCCGTCTCGCCGACAAGGCGGTGACGATGGACGACCTGCCCAAGCTCGGACCGCCCGGAAAGGTGGTGTCGCGCACGCCGGTCGGCCTCCAGGGCATGGAAAGCGTCGCCTTTTCCAACGGCGTCAAGTTGACCCTCTTCGCCAATGACGCGGAAACCGAAAAGGTGCGGATCAACGTCCGCTTCGGCCATGGGCAGCAGGCTTTCTCGCCGACCAAGCCGGTCGCAAGCTGGGCCGCCGACTATGCGCTGGTCGCCAGCGGCATCGGCAAGCTTGGCCAACGCGAACTGGACGACCTGACCAACGGCCGCCGCATGGGCATGGATTTCTCGACCGATGACGATGCGTTCGAAATGCAGGTGGTGACCCGGCCCGCCGACTATCGCGATCAACTGCGCCTCTTCGCGACCAAGCTGGCCGAGCCGGGTTGGGACCCGGCGCCGCTGGCGCGGGTAAAGACCGGCGCGATTGTCGCCTATGACGCGATGTCGCGCGCGCCGGATTCGGTGCTGGGACGCGATCTCAACTGGCTGTTGCATGATAAGGACGTGCGCTTCCGCACGCCATCGCGCGCGGAGATCGAAGCGCTCACGCCGCAGGCTTTCCGCGAGACCTGGGAACCGATCCTCGCCTCCGGTCCGATCGAGGTGCAGATTTTCGGCCAGGTGAAGCCGGATGAGGCGGTCCAGGCGGTCGCGGCGACCTTCGGCGCGCTGCCTGCCCGGCCGGACGTGCCTGTCCCCGCGATCAACCGGGCGATGCGCTTCCCGGCGCATGTCGAAACCCCGGTCGTTCTGAGGCACAGGGGCGACAAGGAACAGGCGGCGGCGGTTATGGCCTGGCCGACGGCCGGCGGCTTCGAACTGCAAAAAGAAGCGCGCCAGCTGGAGATATTGACCCAAATCTTCAACGACCGACTGTTCGACAAGCTGCGCTCGACGGAGGGCGCGGCTTACTCGCCAAGCGTCCAGAATAACTGGCCTTTCTCTTACGAAAGCGGCGGCTATATCTTGGTGACCAGCCAGGTGCGGCCGGACAAGATCGCCTATTTCTACAGCGTGGTGAAGGAAACGGCGGCCGATCTGGCCAAGACCCCCGTCAGCGCCGACGAACTGCAACGCGCGGTCGCCCCGATGCGGCAATTGCTGATGCGCGCCAGCACCGGCAACGCCTTCTGGATGAACCAGATGGAGGGCGCGACCCATGATGCCCGCTATGTGGAAGCGATGAAGACCATGTCGTCGGATTTGCTTACCGTCACGCCGGCGCAGTTGCAGGCGCTCGCGGCGAAATATCTGGTGCCGGGGAAAAGCTGGTCGACGGTCGTCCTGCCCGAAGGTGTGGCGGCGCGCTGATCGCGCCGCTCTTGTCAGGCGGACTGGGGCTGCTCCATCATCTGCTCGTACAGGCGGACATATTCCAGATGCAGTTCGCGAATGACCGGATTATGCGATTGGGCCGCCAATTGGCGGTTCCTTTCCAATCGCTCTGCGAAATAGGCGCGATCAAAAGCGGACGTCATCTTCATGTAATGCCTTCTCATATGGTTCGAAGGGGAAATCACCCGCGCATCGAGAAGTTGCCGCGACGCAGCGCGAGCCACGCCTCCATGCGGCGGAGCGTGGGACCGGCGCGGCGGGGCGACAACCGGATTTACGCTTGCATATCAGTCATCCATCCCGCTACCGCGTTGTTACAAGGCGGTTCTGTCTTGTTCTGCCAGGAATGCTGAACCGATGATCCCTGCCGCCTCGACTGAAATTGCGCCTATCTGCTTCGCTGCAGCGCAGAGCGGCATCGCATGACCCTGCGCGTCATCCTGTCGATCGAAGCGCTGGAGCCACGGTTGTCGGGCATCGGTCGCTATAGCTGGGAACTGGCGCAGAGGATCGGCCAGGCGCCCGACATGAGCAGCCTGCGTTTCTATCGGAACGGCGAATGGATTGAAGACCCTGCCAGCCTTCTGGTTGAACCGGTGCCGCGCAAGCGACGCAACAAGGTGCATCGCTGGATCAGGAAGCGTACCGGCTGGGCGCGCGACCTGCAAAACGCCAGCGTCATGCGCTCGCATCTGTTTCATGGCCCCAATTATTTTCTGCCCCCGGCGGGTGAGGGTGGTGTCATCACCATTCACGACCTGTCGGTATTCCGCTATCCCGAAACCCATCCCGAAGAGCGGCTTCGCCAGTTTGAGCGCTATTTCCGCCTGTCGGTGGAGCGCGCCGCGCATTTCATCACGGATAGCGAAACGACGCGGGCCGAAGTCGCGGACTTCCTCTCGCTCGACCTTTCCCGCGTAACCGCAGTCCCGCTGGCCGCAAGCACCGCTTTCCATCCGCGAGATGCCGATCAGGTCGGGTCCACGCTGTCGCGTTATGGCTTGGCCTATCAAGGCTATGCTCTATGCGTATCGACCGTGGAGCCACGCAAGCGGATCACCGAATTGCTGCGCGCCTGGCAGGCGCTCCCGCCCACCATCCGGGCGCGCTGGCCATTGATGGTCACAGGCGGTGCGGGCTGGCTCAGCGATTCCGTTCGCGACCTCATGGACAAGGGCGCGCGTCAGGGCTGGGTGCGTTACCTCGGTTTTGTGCCCGAAGAAGACCTGCCGCTCCTCTATGCCGGCGCGGCGCTGTTCGTTTATCCGTCGGTCTATGAAGGCTTCGGCCTGCCGCCGGTGGAGGCGATGGCGAGCGGCATTCCCGCCGTCGTCGCCGACGCCTCCTGCCTGCCCGAAGTGACGGGCGGGGCGGCCATGCTCGTACGCCCGGAGGATGTGGACGGCTTCGCCCGCCATTTGGAGCAGGCTTTGACCGATGGACAATGGCGGATGCAGGCGCAGCAGGCTGGTCTGGTCGTCGCGCGGGGCTATAGTTGGGACCGTTGTGCGCAGGAAACCGTTGACCTCTATCGACGAATTGACTGAACCGTCACACCTTGCGCAACGCGGTGACGATCATCTGCGCCGTCCAGTGGGCGGCGCTGCTTGCGGGCAGTCGGGGCCGCGAGATGCTGCGGTGACCCAGGCCGAACAGGCAGGCGAGGATCATTTCCTCCGCCGCATCCAGCGCTTCGCCAGACAATTTGTCATTGGCTGCACAGGCGAAATAGCGGATATAGGTGCGGAACCGCTGGCACATGGCGCCGATCGTGTCGGCAACAGCGGGATTGCGGAAACTTTCGGCCAATATGTCGAAGGACAGCGCTTCGTCCTTCTCGTCTATCGTATGTATAAATAATTGTTTGAACGTCGCTTCCACCGTCAATTCGCCCGAATCCAGCCGCGCCTGGACGTCTTCCATTTCGGCGCACCATTGATCGGCATCGTCGAGGACAAGCGCTTCGATAATATCTTCCTTGCTTCTAAATAGGCGATATATCTGTCCGACGGAAACTTGAGCGGTGACCGCCAGTTCGGCCATCGCGGTCTGATGAAATCCATGGTTGTCGAATAATGTCCGTGCAGCCGCCAAAATGCGAACGCGACCGTTTTTTTCTTGCTGCACTGCACTCATGTCCACCCCTTTGGCGTTTTTTGCCTCTTGAAATCGCATTGCCATGATCGTACCTGCCGGGCAAGCGGAATGAACATTCATTCCACATCTTCGATCCCTCATTCACAGACGGATATTCAAGCGATGCAACAGGGGACAATCATCGGGCTGCTGGCATGCGCGTCGGCACTGGCGTTGAGCGCGTGCGGCGAAAGCCCGCCACCTGCGCCGCCGCCGCCCGCCGTCGGCGTGGTCACGCTCAAGGTCGAATCAGCGCCGCTGGTGAATGAGTTGCCCGGCAGAATCGTAGCGTTTGAGACCGCCGAGGTGCGGCCTCAGATCAGTGGCGTAATCCGTCGGCGCCTGTTTCAGGAGGGGAGCAACGTCCGCGCTGGCCAGCTTCTTTACGAAATTGACGATGCGCCGTACCGCGCCGCCTTGGCCCAGGCGCAAGGCTCGCTCGCGCGCGCCAACGCCGCGATCCGGTCGACTGGTCTACAGGCCCAGCGCTACAAGGATCTGGTCGGCATCAACGCCGTCAGCCGACAGGAATATGACGACGCCGACGCGGCGGCCCAGCAGGCGCGCGCCGATGTTGCGGCGCAGCGTGGCGCGGTCCAGGCGGCGCAGGTGAATCAGAATTTTACGCGCATCCGGGCGCCGATTTCCGGCCGCATCAGCCGTTCTCTCTTCACCCCCGGCGCGCTCGTGCAGGCAGGCCAGGCGGATGCGCTCGCGACGATTCAGCGCACGGATAGCGTCTATGTCGATGTCTCGCAGTCGGCCGCGCAGATCATCGATCTCAAGCAGGCGATGAAGAATGGCGGCGTCAGCGAAGCCGACGGCGCGCGAATCCAATTGCTGTTGCCCAATGGCAGCGCCTATCCGATCGAAGGTCGCCTGCAATTTTCCGAAGTCACCGTTGATCCCTCGTCGGGCGCGGTGACATTGCGCGCCACCTTCCCCAACCCCGATGGCCTCTTGCTGCCTGGCATGTATGTCCGCGCCAAGCTGGTCGAGGGGCGGCGGACCCAGGCGATTCTGGCGCCGCAGCAGGGCATTAGTCGCGATCCGCGCGGCCGTGCGACCGCCATGGTCGTGGGCAAGGACAATAAGGTCGACGTGCGCCAGGTCACGGTCGACCGCGCCGTGGGCGATAAGTGGATCGTCACCGACGGACTCAAGCCCGGCGACAGGCTGATCGTTGAAGGGCTGGTGAACCTGCGTCCCGGCACGGTCGTCAGGCCCGGCGCGCCGCAGCAGGTGACGGCTGCTCAGGGCGGCGCGAAAAATGCCGCGTCATCCGGCCAGGGCGGGGCGCGCTAAGCCATGGCCCGCTATTTTATCGACCGACCCATCTTCGCATGGGTCATCGCCATCGTCATCATGCTTGCGGGCCTGCTGGCGATCCGTTCGCTGCCGGTCGCGCAGTTCCCGGAGATCGCGCCGCCTGCGGTTACGATCCAGACCAGCTATCCCGGCGCCAACGCACAGACGCTGGAAAGCACAACGACGCAGATCATCGAGCAACAGCTCAAGGGCATCGACAATTTGCGCTACTTCTCCTCGACCAGCGATGGTTCGGGCAATCTCAACATCACCCTGACCTTCGAACAGGGCACCGACCCCGACATCGCGCAGGTCCAGGTGCAGAATAAGCTGTCGCAGGCGACGCCTTTGCTGCCGCAGGAAGTGCAGCAGCAGGGCTTGCGTGTGGGCAAATCCACCTCCAGCTTCCTGCTCATCATGGCGGCCTATTCGGACGATGGCATCCATGATCAGGAAGATGCTGCCGACTTTATCGCATCCAGCCTGCAAGACCCGATCAGCCGCGTCACCGGGGTGGGCGACACCCAGCTGTTCGGATCGCAATATGCGATGCGGATTTGGCTCGACCCATATAAGATGGCCAATCTGGGCGTCACTACCGGCGACGTCAAATCGGCGATTATCGCGCAGAATGCGCAGGTTTCCGCTGGCCAGATCGGCGGATCGCCCTCGCCGGTTGGGCAGGCGCTCAATGCCACCGTCACGGCCCAGTCGCGCCTGCGCACGCCTGAGGAGTTCGGCGACATCCGCCTGCGCAGCAACAGTGACGGTTCGGTCGTATTGATGTCCGACGTCGCCCGTATCGAATTGGGCGCGGAAAATTACGGCTTCGGCGTGAAGTTCAACGGCCACCCGGCATCGGGTTTTGGCGTCAAGCTGGCGCCCGGCGCGAACGCGCTCGACACGGTGGAGGCGGTCAAGAATCGCGTGGACCAGTTGTCGAAGAATTTCCCCAGCTGGGTGAAATATGACTTCCCGGTCGACAACTCGACCTTCGTCAAACTGTCGGTCGAACAGGTCATCCATACCCTCTTCGAAGCCGTCCTGCTGGTGTTCGTCGTCATGTTTCTGTTTCTTCAGAACTGGCGTGCGACGCTGATCCCCACCATCGCCGTGCCGGTGGTGCTGCTGGGCGCATTGGCGATCCTCAGCGCTGCGGGTTTCACCATCAACACGCTGACACTGTTCGGCATGGTGCTGGCGATCGGCTTGCTGGTCGATGACGCGATCGTCGTGGTGGAAAATGTCGAACGCCTGATCCAGGATGAGGGCCTCAGTCCCAAGGAGGCGGCCAAAAAATCGATGGATGAAATCAGCGGCGCGCTGATCGGCATCGGTCTCGTCCTATCGGCGGTATTCCTGCCCATGGCCTTCTTCGGCGGCTCCACGGGCGTGATCTTCCGGCAATTTTCGATCACGATCGTCTCTTCGATGATCCTGTCGGTCATGGTCGCGTTGATCCTGACGCCGGCGCTGTGCGCCACCATCCTGAAGCCCGCTTCGCACGGCCATAGCTGGAACGGACCAATCGGCTCGATCTTCGGCCGCTTCTTCGACTGGTTCAACCGGACCTTCGACAAGGGCGTGGTCCGTTACGGCCAGGGCGTGGAGAAAGTGGAGCGTCGCTGGGGTCGCACGATGCTGGCCTATGGCCTCATCGTGGTTGGCATGGCCTTCATCTTCCTGCGCCTGCCAAGTGGCTTCCTGCCGGAAGAAGACCAGGGCATCATCATCAACCAGATTTCTTTGCCGGCTGGCGCCACGCTGGAGGAAACCGAGCGTGCGCTGGCCCGTATGCGCGATCATTATCTGGTGGACGAAAAGAAAAACGTCTCCGCAGTCTTCACCATCGGCGGCTTCGGCTTTGTGGGGCAGGGGCAGAATGTGGGCATCGTGTTCGCCCGTATGAAGGACTGGGCGGATCGCAAGGGCGCGGATAATCAGGTGCCCGCGATCGCGCTGCGCGCAAATAAGGCGTTCCAGAAGCTCTCGTCCGGCATGGCATTCGCCTTCGTTCCGCCGGCTGTGCAGGAACTGGGCAACGCATCGGGCTTTGACTTCCAATTGCTCGATCAAGGCAATCTTGGTCATGAAAAAATGCTTGCCGCGCGTAACCAGTTGCTTGGCATGGCGAAGGGCGACAAGCGTCTGGCCCAGGTTCGACCCAACGGCTTGGAAGATA
Source organism: Sphingobium sp. AntQ-1 (assembly GCF_028538045.1). Classification (NCBI taxonomy): domain Bacteria; kingdom Pseudomonadati; phylum Pseudomonadota; class Alphaproteobacteria; order Sphingomonadales; family Sphingobiaceae; genus Sphingobium; species Sphingobium sp. AntQ-1. The sequence continues at coordinate 3,644,314 of NZ_CP117158.1, read as the reverse complement.
CGCCGCAGCTCAAGCTGAACGTCGATCAGGCGGCGGCGGGCGCGCTGGGGATTGCGCAGGCCGACGTCAACGACGCGATAAGCACCAATCTGGGCGGTTCCTACGTCAACGACTTCATCGACCGTGATCGCGTAAAGCGCGTTTTCGTACAGGCCGACGCGCCCTTCCGCACCTCGCCCGATGCGATCAACGCTTTCCATGTCCGCAGCAGCAGCGGCACGATGGCGCCGCTATCGGCCTTCGCCACGACGGAATGGGTGCAGGGTCCGGCTCGTCTGGAGCGTTTCAACGGGGTGCCGTCGATGAATATCCAGGGCGCGCCAGCGCCCGGCGTTTCGAGCGGCGAAGCCATGCAGGCGATGGAGGAATTCGCTGCAAAGCTGCCGGCCGGCGTCGGTTACAGCTGGAACGGCATTTCCTATGAGGAGCGCACCTCCGGCGGTCAGGCGCCTTATGTCTATGCGCTCTCCATGCTGATCGTCTTCCTCTGCCTCGCGGCGCTCTATGAAAGCTGGTCGGTGCCGATCGCGGTCATGCTGGTGGTGCCGTTGGGCGTGCTGGGCGCTGTGATTGCGGCCACGTTTGCGGGGCTGGATAACGACATCTATCTGCAGGTCGGCCTTATCACGACCATCGGCGTGTCGGCGAAAAACGCGATCCTGATCGTGGAGTTCGCCGAGGAGAAAATGCGCGAGGGGATGCCGCCGGCAAAAGCGGCGCTGGAAGCGGGCAAACTGCGTTTGCGGCCGATCCTGATGACCAGTTTCGCCTTCATCTTCGGCGTGTTGCCTTTGGCGATGTCGAAGGGCGCGGGTGCGGGCGGTCAAAATGCGATCGGCTGGGCCGTGGTCGGCGGTATGTTGTCGGCCACCGTGCTGGCAATATTCTTCGTCCCCGTTTTCTTCACCGTCGTGAAGCGGCTGTTCCGCGAACATCATAATCATGAGGCGGACGGCGACCGGGCGACACCCGACGCCCCGCAGGAGGCTTGAAGACCATGCGCAATGTAACAGCGCTGGGCGCCCTCACTCTCTCGCTGGCGCTGGCCGCTTGCGACATGGCGCCCAAATATGTGCGGCCGGACCTGCCGGTGCCTGTAACTTCGCCGCAGGGGCCGGCCTATGCTATCGAAGGGAGGCAGGGCGCGGCCGTGACGGCAGACACCGGCTGGCGCGATTTCTTCACCGACGCCCGGTTGGCGCGGGTGATCGAAACCGCGCTCGCAAACAACCGCGACCTTCGCTTGGCGGTCGCCAATGTCGAACAGGCGCGGGCGCAATATAAGGTGCAGCGGGCGGACCTGCTGCCCACCGTGGCGGGAACCGGTACGGCGACCTATTCGGAACAGCCGCTGGTCCAGTTCGGTCAGAGCCAGCGGTTGAACACTGACGTCTATCAGGCGCAACTGGGCATTTCTGCGTGGGAAATCGACCTGTTCGGCCGCGTGCGTAACCTTACCGAGGCAGCGCAGGAGCAATATTTCGCCAGTGTCGAGAACCGCAACGCGGCGCAAACCGCGCTGATCGCGGAAACCGCAAATGCCTGGCTCGCCATGGCGGCGGATCAGGAAAGATTGCGCATCGCCCGCGATCTGGAACAGGCGTTCGGCAAGACGCTGGAATTGAACAAGGCGCGCTTCGCCAAGGGCATTGCATCGGATCTGGAAGTGCGTCAGGCGCAGACCAGCTACGATCAGGCCCGCTCGGACATCGCTCAGGCGACGACGCTGGTGGCGCAGGATCAAAATGCGCTCAACCTGCTCGCCGGTACGACTGTCCCGGCCGCGGACCTGCCCGACGTCTTGCCACAGGCAGGCGCGACGTTGGAAAATCTGCCGGCGAACATCGCGTCCGACGTGCTGTTGCGCCGTCCCGATATTGCTTCGGCGGAACATCAGTTACGTGGCGCCAACGCCAATATCGGCGCGGCGCGCGCGGCCTTCTTCCCCAACATCTCGTTGACGGCGGCGCTCGGTACGGTCAGTCTGGGCCTTTCAGGCCTGTTCGCGTCGGGCAGCGACACATGGTCGGTCGCGCCCAGCGCAACCCTGCCGATCTTCGATTTTGGTCGGAACAAGAATAATCTGCGCTACGCCAAGGCGACTTATGACGCGATGCTGGCTACTTATGAAAAGAGCGTGCAGACCGGCTTCCGCGAAGTCGCCGACGCGCTCGCGCGGCGCGGCACAATGAACGACCAGTTGGAAGCGCAGACCTCCCTGCGCGATTCGGCCAAGGTCGCCTACACTTTGTCCGAGGCGCGCTTCCGCTATGGGGTCGACAGTTTCCTGACGACACTGGATTCGCAACGCTCGCTCTACAGCGCGGAACAGAGCCTGCTCAGCACGCGCCTGACCCGCGCCAGCAACATGGTCGAACTCTATCGCGCCATGGGCGGCGGCCTGAAATAGGCTTTGGCCGCAAGCTGCGGGAAGAATCGCCGATCGATCTCCGCTATGAGCCTGGGTGCATAGCGGAGACGATAGATGATCCTGGCCCATAGCATTTTCCCCTCGCCGGTCGGCCCACTGACGCTTGTCGCGAGCGATACCGGCCTCGTGGCGATTCTGTGGGAGGATGACGACCCCGCCCGCGTCCGCCTGGACGCGCGCGCGGAACGCAGCGATCATCCGATACTGAAGACGGCAGCGGCGCAACTGGCGGACTATTTTGCAGGCCGGCTTCGGGCGTTCACGGTGCCGCTGGACTTTCGCGGTACGCCCTTTCAGCAGACCATTTGGGCGGCGCTGCGCGATATCCCATTCGGCGAGACGCGCAGCTATGGCGACATCGCCCGCGCCGTCGGCCGCCCCACGGCATCGCGCGCCGTCGGCGCGGCCAATGGCCGCAATCCAATCTCAATCATCGCTCCCTGCCACCGCGTCGTCGGCGCGAATGGCGCGCTGACCGGCTTTGCCGGCGGCATGGAAACCAAGCGCTGGCTACTCGATTTCGAGCGTAAGACTATCGAAAATCAGGAATAATGGTGCACCCAAGTGGATTCGAACCACTGGCCTTTGCCTTCGGAGGGCAACGCTCTATCCAGCTGAGCTATGGGTGCAAGACGCTGGTCAGGAGGGGCGGGTAGCAAAGTCCACCGCGCTGCGCCAGCGTCAAAATCACCCTGAAGCGATTTCTAATCAGATGGAATCATCTGATGACTCGAAAATCGCCTTACAATCGCCAATCCATCTTATTTCGAGGCCTTCTCCATCGGCTGGAACTTGCCCAGGCCGCAACTCGCGCCCTGCTGAAATCCGGGGCCGCCATTCCACAGCACGGTTATGATATCGACCGAACAAAGCTGCGACAGGCTCGTCTTGTAGAGGAACCGCTTCTCGAAGCCCAGGCTGGGGCAGCTATTGGGGAGGATGTTCCGATAGACCTTGTTGCCGTTCATGATGAAATCGATGGTGCGGTCGTCACGCACATCGGTCGACCGGATCGACTGAATCTGGACGCAGTTGACCGGCTCTCCCTTGGCCATAAAGGGATCGGGCTTGTCCTTGGCGATGGCGGGCAGGGCGGCGCAGCTAAGCGCCAGGCTCAGTGCGAGCCGGGCAGGGGCAAAGATGGACATGGCTTCTCTCCTCATATCATGCCGAATCGACGGCACGGCGCACGCCTTTCCGTCATGCTCCTAGCGAGCCATGGCTGAACAGGGAGCGAATGGATGCGTGCCTAAGCGGCCTTCGCAGTCGCTATCTTGGGCGCAGGCGTCTTGGGCTTGAACCGGCACAGATCGGCGACGATGCAGCGCCAACATTCGGGCTTGCGCGCCTTGCACACATAACGGCCATGCAGGATCAGCCAGTGATGCGCATCGCGGCGGAACGGGCCGGGCACTTTCTTGTCCAACTGCTGTTCGACCGCCAGCACCGTCTTGCCCGGCGCCAACCCGGTGCGATTGCCGACGCGGAAAATATGGGTGTCGACCGCGAACGTCTCCTGCCCGAAGGCGGTGTTGACCACCACATTGGCGGTCTTGCGCCCGACGCCGGGCAGGGTGGTCAGCGTGTCGCGATCCTCCGGTACCTCGCCGCCGAAATCGCGCACCAATATCGCCGACAGGCCGATGACATTTTTCGCCTTGGTATTGAACAGGCCGATGGTCTTGATATGCGCCTTCAATCCCTCTTCGCCCAGGTCGACCATCTGCTGCGGCGTCTCGACCTCGCGGAACAGCGCGCGGGTCGCCTTGTTCACCCCGACATCGGTCGCCTGCGCCGACAGCGTCACCGCGACCAGCAACTGATAGGGATTGCCATATTCCAGCTCGGTCACCGGCGCGGGATTGGCTTCGGCCAGGCGGCTGAAAAAGTCGAATATATCGGCCTTCTTCATCTACAGCCCCAGCACGCCTTTCATGTCATAACGCCCGGCCGGTTGCCCTACCAGCCAGCGCGCCGCCTTCACCGCGCCGCGTGCAAAGATGGTGCGGTTTTCCGCGCGATGACCGATCTCGATCCGCTCGCCTTCGGCCGCGAAGATCACCTGATGATCCCCCGCGACTGATCCGCCGCGCAGCGCGGCAAAGCCGATCGCGCCCTTCGCCCGCGCGCCGGTAATGCCGTCGCGCCCACGCTCGCTATGCTGCGCCAACGCGATCCCGCGCCCCCGCGCCGCCGCCTCGCCCAGCAGCAGCGCCGTGCCGGACGGCGCATCGACCTTGTGCCGATGATGCATCTCGACGATCTCGATATCCCAATCGTCGCCCAAACCCGCTGCCGCCTGCTCGACCAGCGCGGCGAGCAGGTTGACGCCCAGCGACGTATTGCCCGTCTGCAACACCGCAATATGGACGGCAGCTTCGTCGATCAGCGCATGATGCACCGCCTCCAGCCCGGTGGTGCCGATCAGCACCGGCTTGCGCGCGGCGATGCAGGCGTCCAGCTGTGCGCCCAGCGCGCCGGGCGCCGAAAAATCGATCAGCACTTCGCTCGCTTGCGCCAGCGCCAGCGGATCGGCGGTCATGGCGATGCCCGGCGCGATCTCGCCCGCCGGATCGCGATCGGTGCCGCCCGCAATGCCCAGGCCCGCATCGGTCGCCGCCTGTGCAATCGCCCGGCCCATGCGGCCCGCCGCCCCGAAAATGCCGATCGTCGTCATGATGGTCCGTTTCATTATCTGTACTCGCTCCGCCGATGCCAGAGCAGCGCGACTTTGTCATCCCTCCGCCTTGGCGCGGACGCATGACGTCTCTAGAAGTTCAGCCATGAACCCCGACATCCACAACATCGTCATCCTCACTGGCGCGGGTATTTCCGCCGAAAGCGGTCTCGCCACCTTCCGCGGTCCCGATGGCCTGTGGGAAGGCCATCGCGTCGAGGACGTCTGCACGCCAGAGGCGCTGGCCCGCGACGAAGCGCTCGTACATCGCTTCTACGATGAGCGCCGCGCCAAGCTGGCGGAGGTCCAGCCCAATGCCGCGCATCAGGCGCTGGCCGCGCTCGACGCACAGTGGCCGGGCGACCTGCTGATCGTCACCCAGAATGTCGATGACCTGCACGAACGGGCAGGGGCCACGCGCCTCATCCACATGCACGGAGAACTCAAATCGGCGCTTTGCGCGGCCTGCGGCAAGGCAGTTCCCTGGGCCGCAGCCTTGCCGCCCGGCACGCCCTGCGACGGGTGCCGCAAACCCGCACTCCGCCCCGACATCGTCTTTTTCGGCGAAATGCCATACGAAATGGATCGGATCGACGCCGCCGTGCGCGACGCGGATCTGTTCGTGTCGATCGGCACGTCGGGCGCGGTCTATCCGGCGGCGGGTTTCGTCCAGACTGCCCGCCATGTCGGCGCGCGCACGCTGGAACTCAATCTCGATCCGTCGGCGGGCAGTATCTATTTCCACGAAACCCGACTGGGGCCGGCCAGCGCATTGGTGCCCGATCTGGTGCGCGAACTGCTGGCCTGATCGGGACGAACCCCGAAACCCCCTCGCATTGCCCGGCGCTTATAGTATAGCGCGGCCTTTCCCCATGATGGCGCGGAGCGATCGGTGATTACTGTCCAGCGGGTGGCCAAGGCCGCCGGCAAGCATCTGACCAAGGCGGCGTTGACGCTGCGCAAGGCCCTCGGCGCGCGCGCGACGCGCAGCTGCCCGGCCTGCGGCTCTGCCGTGGTCGGCTTCTTCCGCTATGGTGATAACGCGGAATGGGGCTGCCCCGCCTGCGGCGCATCTCCGCGCGAGCGTCTCATGAATTGGTTGGTCCAGCAAGGCACGCTCGATGTGCCCACGGACGGCGCCATCCTGCATATGGCCCCCAATGAGCGCAGTCTGGTGCGTCGTTTCTCTTCAGCCGCCGACTACACCCCCGCCGATCTCGACCCATCGCGTTACGCCGTTGCCGATATGCGCCGCGTCGATCTGATGGACTTCTCCGAGCGCGATCGCTACGACCTCTTCTACGCCAGCCATGTGATGGAGCATGTGCCGGACGACATGGCCGTGCTGCGCAACATCTACCATGCGTTGAAGCCCGGCGGCGAAGCCTGGCTGATCGTGCCATTATGGGACAGGCCTACCGAGGATGGCAGCTTCGACATCCCACCGCGCGAACGCGAACGCCGCTTTGGCCAATGGGATCATGTCCGCCAGTATGGCCCCGATTTCGCTGATCGAATCCGCGCTGCCGGCTTCGATCTGGAGGAAATCGACGCCGCAGCGATCGACACGGACACGCGCCATTTCCACGGCTTGGACGACCGTTTGTTCCGCGCGCGCAAGCCGGGCGGAGAACCCGCGCGGTGAGCCGCCTCGCGCGGCTGGAAGGGTCCGCCCGCTTCCTGGCGCTGGTGAAGCTCGCCAATGTCGGGCTGGTGCTGATCTGGGGCTTCGCCGTGACCTTCGTCTTCGTGCGCGTCCTGCCGATCGCCGAGTTTCAGGCGTTCCTGCTGCTCGTCGCCTTCGGTAACTTCACCATTTCGGCGGAATTTGGCCTCACCAGCATCATCTATGCCCGGCTGCGTCGCCATTGGCTCAGCAGCGGCACGGGCGATGACGATGATGGCGGCTTCCGGTTGGAGGAAATGGGCGTCCTCTTCCTCTTCCTCGGCCTGCTGGTGGTGGGCGCCAGCCTGATCCTGATCGTCGCGCTGGCTTTGGGCTGGCTCTCAACCGGCCTGCCTTTGCTCTTCCTGCTCTTCTTCCTATCTGCAAGCCTCAACCTGCCGGCCCTGCTCGCCAAGCGGGCGCTGGCGGCGGTCGATGGCAATTTCCTGTGGGAAGGGCTGGATTGCGCGCGGCGTGTGGTGACGATCGGGCTGTTGCTGGCGATGCTGGCGGGCATGGACCCGCGCCTGTCGGTGGCGTTGCAACTGGCCGTCAGCATCGTGGTGATCGCCTATGCGATCAGCCATGTCCATCGCCGCCTGGACATGAAGCGCAGCCATTGGCTCGCCTTCCGCGTCGGCGGGGGCCATGTCCGCGCGCATTATCTGCGCGACATCGGCGCATCGGCGGCCTTCACCGTCTCCGATATCGTCGCCTACAACGCGCCCTATTTCACCATTGCGCTGGCGACCAGCGACCCAAGGCCGATGCTCATCTTCGACTTCTTCTTCAAGGTGTCCAGGTCGCTGTCCATGTTGGTCCGCGCCACGGTGGAGGCCGCCCTGCCGCGCATCACCCGCGCCTATCATGCCGGCGACCGGGTCCGTCTGCGCCAGTTGCTGGGCCGCGCGCTCGGCGCGGCGATGATCTTCGCGGTCGGCCTGTCCGCCGTGCTGCTGCTAGCGGGCGACCGCCTGTTCGCCATCCTGTTCGACGATCGCGCCACGATCGACCGGGCGGATATCACCCTTATCATATTGGCGTTGTTCGCGCTGACTTTGCTCTGCGTCTCTGTCTATGTGCAGGCGGCGCTTGGCCGCTTCGGCGAACTGCTCGCCCGCTCGCTCCCTTTCCTCGCCGGATCGCTGGCCAGCGCGCCGCTCGCCTTGCTGCTCTGGCCCGGCCGCTTCGATCTCGCCCTTGTCGGCCTCTACGCGCTCACCCTGCTGATCGTCGCCGGGCTGCACCTCGTCTCGCTGCGCAGGCTGGCGCGGACATGAAGGTGGCCATGCTCGATCCCTCGCTCTTCACCGGGCGCTATGACGACAGCCTGTGCGCCGCACTGGCGGGCGAGGGTGCCGACGTCACCCTGCTCGGCCGCCCGATGCGTCCCACCGACGCGATCATGCCGCAGGGCTATCTGTACAAGCCGCATTTCTTTCCCCGCAGCGAAGCCCTGCGCGCGCGGCTGGGCGAAGGCCGCGCCTTCCGCGTCGCCAAGGCGGTGGAATATGGCCTTGCTTGCGCACTGGGCGACATGAGCGCGCTCACCAACGCCCCCGTCGTCCACGCCCAGTGGCTCCCGCTCGCTCCCGCCGACGCCTTGATGCTCAAACGGCTGAAGGGCCGCACCGCGCTGGTTCACACCGTGCACAATGCCGACGCCTACCATGCCGATGCCGGCCTGCAGGGGCGCGGCTACCGCGCGCTGCTCGACCTGTTCGATGCTCTGATCGTCCATGGCGACACGACCCGCGCCGCGCTGTTAGGGCAGGGCATCGACCCCGCCCGCATCCATGTGACCCCGCACCCACCGATGCGCCTTGCCCCCGCAACCCCGGCTGATCTCGCCGCCATCTCCGTGCCCACGGTCCCGCGCCTGCTCTTCTTCGGCACGATCCGCCCATACAAAGGCGTCGATATCCTGATCGACGCCTGCCTCCAGCTTTGGCGCGCCGCGCATGTGTTCGAACTGGTGCTGGTGGGCAAGCCCTTCATGGACGTCGCCCCTTTCCTGGACGCCGTAACCCAGGCCGGGTTCGCCGACCGCCTCGTCACCGATTTCGGCTTCCTCACCGAATCCCGGCTCGACGCCCACATGGTCCGCGCCGACATGATCGCCTTCCCCTATCGCCATATCGATTCGAGCGGCGCTTTCCTCTCCGCGCTCCACCATGGCAAGGCGATGGTGACGTCGGACGCGGGCATGTTCGGCCAGTTGCCCGACGATGTCGCCGTCCGCGCCCGCGCGGGAAATGCGCCTGCATTGGCCCAAGCCCTCTTGCCGCTGATCGAAAGCGCGGCCATCAGGCAAGGCCATGGCGCACGCGCGCGCGATTACGGGAATGCAATGGGAAGCTGGAAGGATATGGCCGTGGCGACGATCGGCATCTATCGCACCGTGTTGGCCGCGCGCGCATGAACCGCTATCTGCGTGAATTGAGCGATCGCGCCCTGGCCCTGCGCCTGGCCGTAGCCGGGCGCGTCCATCAATATCCCGAAATCCAGGCCTTGAAGCGCTTCCTGTCGGCTTTCGCCGTCGATTGCCTCTTCGACGTCGGCGCCAATCGCGGCCAATATGCGACGACGGCGCGCAAGGACGCCGGCTATCAGGGGCTGATCCTTTCCTTCGAACCCAACCCGGACGTTTTCGCCGATCTGCATAAGCAGGCGGCATCCGATCGCAACTGGCATGTCTTCAACATGGCCCTGTCGGACTTCGACGGGACGGCCAGTTTCAACATCATGGCCGCAGACCAGTTCAGCTCGCTCAAAAAACCCTCGGACGCGCAGGACGCGATCTTCGCCGACCGCAACAAGGTGACGAAGACGGTGGAGATGCGATGCCGTCGCCTCGATACGCTGCTGCCCGAACTGGCCGCGCAGCATGGCTTTGCGCGTCCCTTCCTGAAAATGGATACGCAGGGCCATGACCTCTCCGTCTGCGAAGGCGCGGGCGATGTCCTGACCACCATGCTGGGCATCCAGACCGAACTGGGCGTCCGACCCATTTATGAAGGCGGCGTCGGCTATCGCGCGATGATCGACTGGCTGGAGTCGCGCGGTTTCGTCCCTTCCGCCTTCTTCGCCAATAATAAGGGCCATTTTCCGCAACTGGTCGAAATGGACGGCATTTTCGTCAACCGGACCCTGGTTCAGGCCTGACCATGGGGCAGGGGAGCCGCATCGTCAGCGCGCGCCGCCTGTTTTTGGCGGGCGCGATCGGGCTGGCGCTGTGGCTGGGCGCGACCTTCCTGTGGCACGTCACCTATCGGCAGGGGGTCAGCCTGGCGGTGATCCTGCTGCTGGATCAGGATTTCCCCGCGTTGCTCGGATCTCTGCTGCTGTTGGCGCTGGCCGCGCCCTGGGCGGAGGGGAAGGGAATCGCGCTTCCCCGGCCCACCGCCCGGATCGTCGTGCCGCTGATCGTCCTGCTCGGCATGGCGGCGTGGGCCGGCCATTATGCGCTGTTTCAGGATTACGCGATCAGCCGGGACGAAGAAGTCGCCCGCTTCGCCGCCGCCTACATGCGCGAAGGACTGTTCGCGCGCCCCATCCCGGTCGAGTGGGAACCCTATCGCCGGGCGATCATGCCCGAATTTTTCTCCCCTTTCGGCGCGGCGGATTATTGGACGGCGGCCTATCTGCCGGTGAACAGTGCGATCCAGGCGCTGTTCTGGCAATTGGGCGATCCCAACCTGGCTGGTCCCGCGCTTCTGATGGCGGGCCTGTTCGCGCTATGGCGGGTGGCGCTGCACCTGATGCCCGATCGCCCGGATGCGGTCTGGGTAACGGTGCTGCTCGGCTTCTCGTCCAGCCAACTCTGGGTCACGGCGATGACCCCCTATGCCATGACCGGCCATTTCGCGCTCAACATGGTCTGGCTGGCGTTGGTGCTGCGCGGCGGGGTGGTCGGTCATGTCGCCGCAGGCCTCGTCGCTCTGATCGCCGCCGGGCTGCACCAATGGCATTTCCCGCCCATCTTCATCGCCCCCTTCATCCTGTGGATGCTGCTGGCGCGGCGCTGGACCGTCGCGGCTTTCCATGCGCTGACATTGGCGGCGATCGTCATCATCTGGGCTAAACTCTGGCCCGGCTTCCTGATGCACGCTTTGGGCGCCCCCGCCGACGTCCGCCCCTCCGCCGGGGTCGCGGACAAGGTCGGCAGCCTGTTCCAGCGGCTGGGCGATCGCTGGCAGCCACTGGTGAATCTCACGCGCTATGTCGCCTGGAACAACATATTGATGGTCCCCCTGGCCATGCTCGGCATCGCCGCCATGCGCTGGCGCACGATGATCCGCGGGCAGGAAATCGCGCTGCCGCTGGCGCTGGGCTGCCTCGCCGGCAGCCTGCTCGCGCTGGCGCAAGGCTATGGCTGGGGATTCCGCTACGCCCATGGCTTCATCGGCCCCTTCTGCCTGCTCGCGGGCCTTGGTTGGGCGCGCTTCCGGCCGCAGGGGGCGTTACGGCCGCTGCTGATCGGTCTGGTCATCACCGGCCTCGCCAGCAGTTTTCTGGTGTGGCGCACCCATGTCTTCGTCGAACCCTACGCGGCCAGCCACCGGCTGATCGATTCGAGCGAGGCCGATGTCGTTCTGGTCGATCCGCGCGGCGGCCTTTACGTCACGGATCTGGTGCGGGGGCGCAACGGCGTGCCGGGCAAGCCGATGGTGATGAACCTGGGGATGCTTACGCTGGAGCAGGTCGATGCGCTGTGCGAGGCCTATGTCGTCCAACTGTTCGACCGCGCCGAATTTCGGCCCTTGGGCGTGCCGCTGGCGCGCTGGAACCTCGGCCGGATGGACGCGCTGCGCGCCCATATGAAGGAAGAAGGCTGCGACCGTCCGGTCCAGCCGCCGCTCCCCGATACATTCGAAGACGCCCTGAACGCGGCCGACAACGCGATGTAAGGCCTAAAGCGCCGCGCTATTGTCCGCTGGCGCCGGGTCTTCGTCGCGATAGAGCAGCATCACCGATCCGTCCTCGCCATGAACGGCGCGGATCGGCAGGCTCAGTTGCAGTGCCGAGAGAAACTCCCGGCTGTCGCTAGTGCGGAACCGGCCGCCGATGCGCAGCGACGACACGCGGGTATCGCCGATCAGGATCGGCGCGGCGCGATAGCGGTTGAACTCGCCCGCCGCCTGCTCGATCGTTTCGCCGTCCAGTTCGACCATCTGTTCGCGCCAGGCGGTGCGCTGATCGATCAGCTTGGGGCCTAGCCGGGTCAGCGCGACGGTGCGCGGCTGGATCACCGCGCCGCTGCCGGCCGCGACCTTCTGCGCCGCGCCGCCGCCCGAATGGACGGTCACTATGCCCTGCGTCACCGTCAGTTCGACAAGGGACGGGCGCATCCGCACGTTGAAGGCGGTGCCGACCGCACGGATCAGCGCGGACCGGGCTTCGACATCGAACGGGCGCTTTCGGTCATGGGCAATGTCGAAGGACGCTTCGCCCTTGATGATGCGCACTTTGCGGCCATTCGATGTGAAGCGGACCTCGGCTTCGCTGTCGCTGTTCAGATGAAGAGTGGACCCGTCGTCCAGCGCGATGTCGCGATATTCGCCTATGCCCGTCTGATAGCGGTCGATGCCGCTGAAAGTACGGACTGTGACTATCGCGGCGACCAGGAAAAAGAGGACTGCGACGGCGGCGGCGATCATGATGTTGCGCGACAGGCGACGCTGCTGCTCTTCGCTGACAATTTCGGCGAGCGGCGGCAGGCTGATGTCGGCGGCGGCGCTCTTCAACCGCTCGGCGGCCTCCCACGCGGCTTCGGCGCGGGCAAAGGCTACGGCATGGCGCGGATCGCTCTCGATCCAGGCGCAAATCTCCGCTTCGTCCTCCGATGTGGGGGCGTTGTTAAGCTTGGCCAGCAGGCGCGCGGCTTGCGCCTCCATCGCGTCCCTGCCGCCGTTGCTCGAACCTGGTTCCGACGCCTGCACGCTCGAAGTCCGTTTCCTCACGTTCCGCCCAGGCCCGCATAACTATCGCGATGGCTTTGGCCAGATGTTTTTCAACAGTAGAAACGGACAGAGACATCTCGTCCGCTATTTCCAGCATCGATTTTTCGTGAATGCGGCGAAGAATGAATACGCGGCGGCATTGGGCAGGCAACGACTCGACAATAGCCTCGACTTGGCGCAGCGCTTCGCGGGCGTGAAGTTGCGCCTCGATATTATTCTCGCCGCCCAGCAATTCCAGGTCGGCGATGGTTTCGAAGCTGACCACCTTGTTGCGGCGGGCGGTGTCGATGACGAGGTTGCGGGCGATGGTGAACAGATAGGCGCGGCCCGTCGTCACATTCTCCCAATTTTCCGTAGCATAGGCGCGGGTCATCACCTCTGCGACCATATCCTCCAGCTCATGGGTGGATGGCAATATCCGGCGCAGGCGTCCACGCAAAGCGGCTTCCTGCGGGAGGATGACGGTCTTGAACCATTCCAGTTTAGCGCGAACCCGTTGCACGACGACCCCCTGTTTTTTTTCAGCCGGGCCTCTCCGCTTTTCTTTTCTATGTCATATTTCAATCATGGATGCAGGGAGCTGTCCAGACGCAGGAACGTCATAATCAAGACGATCGACCAAAAAAGTTCCCGCCATGGCAATTTAATTGTGGATATGTTGCCGTGAGCGCACACGTATATCGCGCAATCTTTTGCTTGCGATGCGGTGACCGCTCAGTCGGGCGGCGGGGGCAATTCCATCGGCGCGCTGTCAGGTTGGTCATAATCGGGGCCGACCGGCGTGATTTCGTCAGGCTCGGTCATCGGCGTTTCATCGGGCGCATGGGGCGGGGGCATCTCGTCGGGCGACTGCGGCTGGATTGTGTCGGGCGGCGGAACCCCATCGGGTCCGGTATCGGGGCGGGTGGCCATCATTGTCTCTCCTGTGTAACGCATGAGCCCTACGTTCGGGCAGCATAAGCGGTTCCGCAGAGGCGCTCCACTATCCCTTGCCTCTTCTCACGCTTTTCTCTATGCCGCGCCGACCGGCGACCGATGCGGGCGTGGCGAAACTGGTAGACGCGCCAGATTTAGGTTCTGGTATCGCAAGATGTGGGGGTTCGAGTCCCTTCGCCCGCACCAGGATGCCGACCGTGGCAGCGCCACCGAAATTCAGCTGAAGAAAGCGTTTGAGAGAAGAGATGCAGACTGTCGAGACGTTGAACGAGGGCCTTAAGCGCGCCTACACCGTAACCATCACGTCGAAGGATATCGACGCCCGTGTCGACAAGGAAGTGAAGGCGATCGCACCGCAGGTGCGGATGCCCGGCTTCCGCGCCGGCAAGGTGCCCGCGAACCTCGTCAAGAAGATGCATGGTGAATCGCTGCAGCGTGACGCCCTCAACAATTCGATCCAGGAAAGCATCCAGAAGCTGATCGCCGATCAGAAGCTGCGTCCTGCCATGCAGCCGTCGGTCGAACTCGACGAAGGATTCGAATTCGGCAAGGATGCCGAAATCAAGGTCGCGCTGGAAGTGCTGCCCGACATCGCAGCGCCCAGCATCGAGGGCTTGAAGCTGGAGCGTCTGACCGTCGAAGTCGCCGACGCGCAGGTCGATGAGGCTGCCGGCCGCATAGCCACCCAGCAGGGCGCGCTCGAAGAACATGCCGCCAGCCACAAGGCGAAGGACGGCGATACGCTCAAGATCGATTTCGTCGGCAAGGTCGATGGCGAACCTTTCGAAGGCGGTTCCGCCGAGGGCGTCAATCTCAAGATCGGCGCGGGCCAGTTCATTCCCGGCTTCGAAGAGCAGTTGACCGGCGTCAAGAAGGGCGAGGAAAAGACCATCGAGGTCACCTTCCCGGAAGATTATGGCGCAGAGCATCTGGCTGGCAAGGCCGCGACCTTCGACATCACGGTCCAGTCGATCCTGAACGGCGACAAGCCCAAGCTGGACGACGAGTTCGCCAAGTCGCTGGGCCTGGAAGGCCTCGACAAGCTCAAGGAACTGCTCAAGGGGCAGATCGAGCAGGAACATAACGGCCTGACCCGCACCCATATGAAGCGCAAGCTGCTCGACCAGCTCGCTGCTGCTCATGATTTCGACGTGCCGCCCAGCATGGTGGAAGCCGAGTTCGAGCAGATCTGGCAGCAGCTTCAGCATGAAGCGACCCATGAGGAAGATCCGGCCGCCGCGATCGCCGAAATGGAAGCCGAGAAGGAAGATTATCGCGCGATCGCCGTGCGTCGCGTCCGCCTGGGCCTGCTCCTCTCGGAAATCGGCCAGGCCAATGGCGTGATCGTCAACGACCAGGAAATGAACCGCCTGATCATGCAGGCCGCGCAGCAATACGGCCCGCAGGACCGCGAGCGCTTCGTGCAATATGTGCGTCAGGACCCGATGGCCGCGGCCCAGCTGCGCGCGCCTCTCTATGAGGACAAGGTCGTCGACTTCCTGTTCGAAAAGGCGGAAGTCACCGATCGCGCCGTGACCAAGGAAGAGCTGGAAGCGGCTATCGAAGCCGAAGACGGCGACATCAAGCCCCATGTTCATGGTCCGAACTGTGGTCACGACCATGACGAGAAGCCCAAGGCCAAGAAGGCTGCGAAGAAGGGTGAGGCTGAAGCCGACGCTCCGGCCGCCGACGAAGCGCCGGCAGCCGAGGAAGCGCCCAAAAAAGCCGCACCCAAGAAGGCCGCCGCCAAGAAGGACGAAGCCGTAGCCGAAGACGCAACCGCTGAAGAGAAGCCCAAGAAGAAGGCTGCTCCCAAGAAGGCCGCCGCCAAGGCCGAGTAAGCCGTTCGACCCCATGGAATGAGCGCCCGCCTTCCTTGTGAAGCGCGGGCGCTTTTCATTTCGGGGCCGGCATGGCAGACGAAATATTAAGGATGATGTTCGATGCAGGCGGCATAGGGCAGCCAGCGTGGAACGGGGCAAGTCGCGACGATGAAGGAATATCCGCCAGTGAATCTCGCCGTGAATAGCGAAACGGCCATGGTGACTCCGCGCGTCGCGGTCATCCTGCCCTGCTACAACGAAGCCGGCGCGATCGTACAGACGGTGGAGGATTTTCGCCAAGCCTTGCCCGCCGCCGACATCTACGTGTTCGACAATAACAGCAGCGACGGCAGTCGCGACCTTGCCGCCCGGGCAGGGGCGATCGTGCGCTGCGTCGGCCAGCAGGGCAAGGGTCATGTCGTGCGCCGCATGTTCGCCGACGTCGATGCCGACATCTACATCATGGCCGATGGCGATGCGACCTATGAGGCCGCCGCCGCCCCCGCGATGATCGCCGCCATGTTGGAGGATAATCTCGACATGGTGGTCGGTTGCCGCCGGGAAGAGGCGGACGCCGCCTATCGTCGTGGCCATCGCTTCGGCAACTGGGCGCTCACCAGCCTCTTGAAGCAGCTTTTCGGCCGCAGCTTCACCGATATCCTGTCTGGCTACCGCGTCTTCTCCCGCCGCTTCGTCAAGAGCTTCCCGGTTCTGTCGGCCGGTTTCGAGATCGAGACGGAGATTAGCGTCCACGCGCTTGAACTCGCCATGCCGGTCGCCGAAGTGATGACCGCCTACGGCGCCCGTCCCGAAGGATCGGTCAGCAAGCTCAGCACCTATCGCGACGGGTTCCGTATCCTGCGGACCATCATCACCCTCTACCGCATCGAGCGGCCGGTCCTCTTCTTCGGCATTATCGCGACCTTCTTGGCGGCGCTGGGTCTTGGCCTCGCCGCGCCGCTGATCGTCACCTATCTCCACACCGGCCTGGTCCCGCGTTTCCCGACCGCGATCCTGGTGACCGGCCTCATGATCCTGGCCACTTTGTCGACCATGTGCGGCCTCATCCTAGACACCGTGGTCCGCGGCCGGCGGGAGGTGCGACGTCTCGCCTATCTCGCCTTCCGCGCGCCGTCCGACTTCGCCCGTCGCGACTGACCCCGCAACGCCAAGCGCCTTCCCCCTTGAACCATTCGCCTTTTGTGCCGATGTAGGGGTGGGCAAAAGCACCTGACTGAAAGAGTATAATGACCAACATCATGCATGATCCCATGGCCGCGCTGGTCCCCATCGTCATCGAACAGTCGAACCGCGGCGAGCGCAGCTTCGACATTTATTCGCGGCTTCTGCGGGAACGGATCATCTTCGTCACCGGCCAGGTCGAGGATCATATGGCCTCGCTGATCGTCGCTCAGCTGCTGTTCCTCGAATCGGAAAATCCGAAAAAGGACATATGGATGTACATCAACTCGCCCGGCGGCGTGGTGACGGCCGGCATGGCGATCCACGACACGATGAAATATATCCGTCCCCAGGTCGGCACCGTGTGCATCGGCCAGGCCGCTTCGATGGGCAGCTTCCTGCTCGCCGCGGGCGAACCGGGCAAGCGCATCGCGCTGGGCAATGCGCGCATCATGGTGCATCAGCCGTCCGGCGGCGCGCAGGGCATGGCGTCGGATATCGAGATCCAGGCCAAGGAAATCCTGCGGATTCGCCGTCGCCTGAACGACCTCTATGTCAAATATACCGGCCAGACGCTGGAAGCGGTGGAAAAGGCCATGGATCGCGACACTTTCCTCGAAGCGGACGAGGCGAAGGCCTTCGGTCTGGTCGACGAGGTGTTCGACCGCCGCCCTGCCGCGCCGGAATCTGCCGACGCTTAAAGACTATCTTTACCGGGTCGCGCCACTTTCTTCCCTTGTGGAACGCGCGCGGCCCGGTCTAATATGGCCTTTGGACCAGAAAATCCCTCACCGAACGCGGTTCTGGTGACTGTAGACCGGGGGGGAAGAGAGAATGGCGAATGACTAAGCTTACCGGTTCGGATTCGAAAAGCACGCTTTACTGCTCCTTCTGCGGCAAGTCGCAGCATGAGGTGCGTAAGCTGATCGCGGGACCGACCGTGTTCATCTGCGACGAATGCGTGGAATTGTGCAACGACATCATCCGTGAGGAGACCAAGGGCGGTCTTGTCGGGCGGAAGGATGGCGGCGTGCCGACCCCGCAGGAAATCTGCGATGTGCTCGACGATTATGTGATCGGCCAGAAGCGCGCCAAGCGCGTGCTCTCGGTTGCGGTCCACAATCATTACAAGCGCCTGAACCACGGCTCCAAGCCGGGCGAGGTCGAACTGGCTAAGTCGAACATCCTGCTCGTCGGCCCGACCGGCTGCGGCAAGACGCTGCTCGCGCAGACGCTGGCCAAGACGTTCGACGTGCCCTTCACCATGGCCGACGCGACCACGCTGACCGAAGCGGGCTATGTCGGCGAGGATGTGGAGAACATCATCCTGAAGCTGCTCCAGGCGTCGGATTACAACGTCGAAAAGGCGCAGCGCGGCATTGTCTATATCGACGAAATCGACAAGATCAGCCGCAAGGCGGAAAATCCCTCCATCACCCGCGACGTGTCGGGCGAAGGCGTGCAGCAGGCGCTGCTCAAGCTGATGGAAGGCACCACCGCCTCCGTCCCGCCGCAGGGTGGCCGCAAGCATCCGCAGCAGGAGTTCCTGCAGGTCGACACGACCAACATCCTGTTCATCTGTGGCGGCGCCTTTGCGGGCCTGGAAAAGATCATCGGCGACCGTCTGGAAGCCAAGTCGATCGGCTTCGGCGCCTATGTCGCCGCGCCCGAAGAGCGCAAGACTGGCGAACTGCTCAAGTCGAGCGAACCGGAAGATCTGCTCAAATTCGGCCTGATCCCCGAATTTGTCGGTCGTCTGCCCGTCATCGCGACGCTGGAGGATCTCGACGTTTCGGCGCTGGTGAAAATCCTGGGCGAACCGAAGAACGCGCTGGTTAAGCAATATGGCAAGCTGTTCGACATGGAGAATGTCGAACTGAGCTTCACCGATGACGCATTGGTGGCGATCGCGAAGAAGGCGATCGAGCGCAAGACCGGCGCGCGCGGCCTGCGTTCGATCCTCGAAGCGATCCTGCTCGACACCATGTTCGACCTGCCCTCGATGGAGGGCGTCGGTGAAGTGGTGGTCGACAAGGATGTCGTGGCGGGCACCAAGGAGCCGATTCGCGTGTTCAGCGAGAAGGAAAAGCGGGCCGAAGACGCGGCCTGATCCACACCCTTTTTTACCCGCTTTTTAAGGGGCCGGCGCGCGATCGCCGGCCCTTTTTCGTTACGCCAGCGTGCGCTGCACAAAAATTCTTGCTGCGTTGCAAAATTGCACCACCGTCAAACTATTGTGTGTCATCGGAATTTTGTCACTAAACTTCAATAGTTTATGACCAAATGGCGGAGGTCCCAAAGCGCAGGCGAAAGGGGCAGGGGAGGATTGTGACAGTCCTGTTGGTGCATTGTAACAAAATTGCAATCGACGCATCACAGGGCCGTCGTCAGTAGCCGCCATGAGCGGCGCCGGCTTGAAAGAGCAGACTATTTGCAGGGGTGCGGCGACGCGCCACTCTTGAAAAGGGACAAGGGTCACATGAAGACATTTCTGATGGGCAGCGCCGCGTTGATCGCCGTCGCCGCCCCCTCCGCCGCCTTCGCGCAGTCGACCGGTTCGTCGGACTTCGAAGACAGCATCATCGTCACCGGCGCGCGCATCGACCAGGGCGTCGGCGGCGTCAAGATTCCCGACTCGCCCAAGGCGAAGGTCGTTCTGGGTCAGGAAATCATCCAGGCGCAGCGCCCCGGCCAGACGATCAACGAAATCATCAACCTGGTGCCGGGCGTCAGCTTCACCAATAACGATCCCTGGGGTTCGTCGGGCGGCAGCTTCACCATCCGCGGCTTCAGCTCGGACCGTATTTCGCAGACCTTCGACGGTATTCCGCTCAACGATTCGGGCAACTATGCGATCTACACCAACCAGCAGGTCGATGCCGAACTGATCCAGAACGTCAACGTCAACCTGGGTTCGACCGACGTGGACAGCCCGACGGCGGCGGCCGTTGGCGGCACCGTCAACATCCAGACAATGGAACCGAGCGACGAATATGGCGTCCTGGCCAGCGTCAGCTACGGCAATATCCTCGCCGATGGTTCGGGCGATCGCCCCTATTTCCGCATGTTCGGCGTCGTCAATACCGGCGACCTGACCGGCCATGGCACCAAGGCCTGGTTCTCGGCGTCGCGCCTGAAGAACGACGCGGCCTTCGCCAACTATGGGAAGGTCTACAAGCAGCAATATAACGCCAAACTCTGGCAGGACATCGGCGACAATGGCGATTTCATCTCGATCGCCGGTCACTACAATCAGAACCGCAACAATTTCGGCGGTTCGCCGCTGCGCGCCAGCGCCTTCACTGGCAACAAATCCGGCCGTTTCTACGACATCGCCGGCGGTTATCCCTGCAACGTCAGCCAGACCAGCACGCCCAACAGCTGCGGCACTGATTTCGAGCGTCGTTTCAACCCGTCGAACACCGGCAACGTCCGCCTGAACTCGAAGTTCACCCTGACCGATCGCCTGACCTTCTCGGTCGATGGCGCTTATCAGTGGGTGAAGGCGAATGGCGGCGGCACCACGGGCGCCAACGAAACGCTCTTCACGGACGCGACCGGTTTCTCCGGCACCGGCAACTATAATGGCAGCTTCTATTTCGGTCGGGATCTGAACGGCGACGGCGTGCTTGGCCGCGTGACCGTGCTGCAGCCCAGCCAGACCAACACCCGCCGCTGGGTCGGCATCGCCAACCTCGCTTATGAGATCAGCGATGCGCATCGCGTCCGCCTGTCTTATTCCTACGACCGTGCGCGTCACCGCCAGACCGGCGCTGCCGGCTTCCTGGATCAGGGCGGCACGCCGTTCGACGTGTTCCCGATCAACGATCCGATCGCTGACGCGGCTGGCAACGTCCTGCAAAAGCGTGATCGCAAGTCGATCGCCGAACTGAACCAGGTCGCAGCTGAATATCGCGGCCAGTTCTTCCAGGACCAGCTGACTGTCCTGATCGGTGGCCGTCTGCCCTTCTTCAAGCGTGAGCTGAACCAGAACTGCTTCACCACCAGTTCAGGCGGCTTCGTCAACTGCGTCCCCACCGACCAGATTGCCGACTATATCGCGACCCACCCCTACAGCTACGACGAGACCACTGGCCGGGCGACGGGTTCCGCCCTGCCGCAGGCGCGCAAGCTGAAATATGACAAATTCCTGCCCAACGTCGGCGCGACCTTCAAGATCACGCCGGAAATCAGCATCGCGGGCAGCTATGCCAAGAACATCTCGGTGCCCAGCACCGACGCGCTCTACAATGCGTTCGTCTTCCCGGCGGACAGCGACTCGGCCTACCGCGTCGCCGAAACGTCGGACAGCTTCGACGCCAGCATCCGCTACAATTCATCGAAGGTGCAGGCGGCGATCACCGGCTGGTATTCGAAGTATAAGAACCGCCTCGTGACTGCCTATGACATTGACGGCAACGGCACCGACACGAACCTTGGGCCGGTGAAGAAATATGGCGTCGACGCCAGCATTTCCTACAGCCCGGTCAAGGAAATCACCGCCTACTTGTTCGGATCCTACATCAAGTCGGAAATCCAGAATGATGCCATCACCACGACCAGCGCGTGTGACGCGGCCACCGATGAATTCGTCAAGGCTGGCCTGTGCTATGTGTCGGATGGAGTCACCTATCTGCGTACGGCCGGTAAGCGCGAGCGCGGTGCACCGAAATATCTTTTCGGTGGCCGTTTGCAGGGTAATCTGGGCGACTTCACCTTGGGCGTGCAGGCAAAGAAGACCAGCTCGCGTTATCTGAACGACGTTAACGGTGAAGTCGTTTTCAATGCTGATGGCACGCTTCAGAGCGCTGCCGGAGCGAAGTTCGGCGCCTACACCATCGTCGATCTGGACCTGCGCTACTCGCTCGCCAGCCTCGGCATGGAAAAGGGCGCGATCCAGCTGAACGTCAGCAACCTGTTCGACAAATTCTATGTCGGCTCATTCAGCGGCGGTCTGGACACGCTCGCCAGTTCTTCGTCGGCCTTCGTGAACTTCGGTTCGCCGCGTGCGATCAGCGCCTCGCTGATCGTCGGCTTCTAAAAGCCGCAGCGACACCGCAAACAGAAAAGGGCGGGGAGCAATCCCCGCCCTTTTTCTATGCTTATAAACGGCCTTCGCGTTTTCCGATAGGACCAACCCGGCGTAACTTTATGTAGAAGCCGGCGCGAAATATGCGAAATTACGGGATGCTTTACCGCAGGCAGCTATCCAGCCCGTCCCGCTGCACCACGCCGATCCGCGCCGTGATCGTGTTGCCATAGCGCCGCGTGAAGCCGCCTGGCGCCACCGCCGCGCGCTTCTTGGGCAGCGGCAGCACCGCGGCGATGCGCCCGGCTTCCGCCTTGCTCAGCTTGCCCGCGCCATGGTGGAAATAACGGATCGCTCCAGCTTGCACGCCATAGGTGCCGATCCCCGTCTCCGCGACGTTCAGATAGACCTCCATGATCCGGCGCTTGCCCCACATCGCCTCGATCAGCACCGTGAACCAAGCTTCCAGCCCTTTGCGCACGAAGCCGCCGCCCTGCCACAGGAAGACATTCTTGGCGGTCTGCTGGCTGATGGTCGATCCGCCGCGGATGCGGCCGCCGCTGGCGTTATGGATCGCCGCCTTGGCGATCGCGTCCACATCGAAGCCGTGATGGCTGCAAAACTTCCCATCTTCCCCCGCAATCGCCGCCCGCGCCATGTCCGGGTCGATCGCGTCCAGCGATGTCCAGTCCTTGGTGATCCCATTGGGGTCGAACAGCATCGTCAGCGTCACCGGCGGCGGCACGAAGCGATAGATCGCCACCATCAGCAGCGACACGGCGATGAAGCCGAACAATATCTTGATCGGGATCATGATCCAGCGGGAAAGGCGGCGGCGCGATGCGATGGGTGTGGTCATGCCGCCTGTCGTAGCGCGGTCCACTTCCCCGGTTCAAGCGGTCGCGAACGTCTCCCGCCTTTGGTCGCGATTGATGAGCAGAACCAACCCCGCACCGATCAGGCACAATATGCCCGCGCCGATGAACGCCGGCATGTAACTGAGCCACAGGGTTCGGGCAAGTCCGCCGCCCAGCGCCGCGCTGGCCGCGCCCAACTGATGCCCGGCGAATATCCAGCCAAAGACGATATTCGCCCGCTCCGCCCCGAAACGCTGCGCCGTAAGCTTCACCGTCGGCGGCACCGTCGCGACCCAGTCGAGGCCGTAGAAGATTGCGAAGACTGACAGGCTGTAGAGCGAAAAGTCGCTGAAGGGCAGGTAGAGCAGCGATAGCCCGCGCAACCCATAATAGCAGGAGAGCAGCCATCGATTGTCGAACCGGTCGGACAGCCAGCCCGACGCCAGCGTCCCGCCGAAATCGAACAATCCCATCATCGCCAGCATCGACGCCGCGCCGACCGCCGCCAGCCCGTAATCGCCGCACAATGCGATGAAATGGGTTTGCACCAGCCCGTTGGTGCTCGCCCCGCAAATATAGAAGGAGAAGAAGAGGATCCAGAAGGTCGGCGCCTTCTCCGCGTCGCGCAGCACGGTCAGCGGGATCATCAGCAGCGCGCCGAAGCTGGCGGGCTGGGGAGGCGCAGGCTGGACATGCGTTTCGCCATAGGGCGCCAGCTCCAGATCAGCGGGCCGGTCGCGCATCAGCAGCAGCACGACGACCGCCGCCACGACGATCGCGCCGCACACCAGCAACAGCGCCGCGCGCCAGCCATGACTTTCGGTCAGGCTCGCAAGCAGCGGCAGAAAGGCGAGCTGCCCGGTCGCCGTGCTGGCCGACAACAGCCCCATGACAAGGCCGCGCCGCTGCCCGAACCAGCGCGTTGCAACCGTGGCGCCCAGCACCATCGCCGTCAGGCCGGTCCCTATGCCGATCACCACGCCCCACAGCAGCACCAGTTGCCACAACTGCGTCATGCCCAGCGACAACAACATCCCGCCAATGACGATCGACAGCGAAATCAACATCATGCGCCGCACGCCGAAGCGGTTCATGAAGGCGGCGGCGAACGGCCCCATGCCGCCGAACAGCAGGAACCGTATCGCGAGCGCGCCGCTGATATCCGCCGCGCTCCAGCCGAACTCCTTTTGCAACGGCACGATCAGGACGCCGGGCGCCCCGACCGCGCCGGCCACGACCAGCATGGTGAGAAAAGTCGTGCCGGCGACTGCCCAGCCATAATGAATGTTGCGCGCAGTCAAGCGGTGCGCAAACAGGGTCGACAGCATCAGCTTTCCCTTCGGGGCCCGTTCGGACTGGCGTTAAATGATAGACATCATATATAAGGTCAAGAGGCCAGTCGAAGGATGCAGGATATGAAGGTCAGCCGCGATCAGGCTGCGCGGAATCGGGAAAAGGTGGTCGATGCCGCATCGCGCCTGTTTCGTGCCCGCGGCTTAGAGGGGGTTGGCATTGGGGAGGTGATGCGCGAATGCGGCCTCACCCATGGCGGCTTCTACAATCAGTTCAACTCGAAAGAGGCGCTGGCGGCCGAAGCCTGCGCCGCGTCGCTGGCTACCAGCGCCCAGCGTTGGCGGGGGCTGGCGGAGGCGGCCGGGCAGGGCGATGCGCCCGCAGCGATCGCCGACAATTATCTCAGCCCCCGCAATCGCGACGCGCCGGAAACCGGCTGCGCCCTCGTCGCCCTTGCGCCGGACGCCGCGCGGCGCGGCGGCGATCTCGCTCATGCCTTTTGTCACGGATTTGAAGAACTGGCCGCCATCCTCGAACAGGCCGGGCCGGAGATGAACCGGCAGGACGCCCTGGCGCGTATGGCGCAGATGGTCGGAGCCATGGCGCTGGCGCGCGGCGTGGGCGATCCGGTGCTGTCGGACGAGATATTGGCCGCGACCCGCCACGCATTGGGTCTGTCCGCATGAGCCCCTGGCGACCGATGCGATGGCCCGATATTCCGGCGGTTGCGGCAATCTCCGACGCGGTGCACGGCGCCTATACCGAACATGCCGACATCTACGCTGAACGTCTGCAACTCTACCCGGCCGGATGCTGGATGCTGGAGCGTGCCGGGGATGCGGTGGGTTATCTCATCAGCCATCCTTGGCAGGACGATCACTCGCCAGCGCTCAATGCCCCCATCCTCGCCATTCCTGCGACGGCTGATCGCTATTATCTTCACGACCTGGCGCTCCTGCCACAGGCGCGCGGTGCCGGCGCGGCGGCGCAGGCGGTACAGTTGGTCGTCGATCAGGCGGATAGCGCGGGCTTCGCGCGCATCACACTGACCGCCGTCAACGGCGCTGACGCCTTCTGGCGGAAACAGGGCTTCCTGCCTGTGAACGACGGAGCGGGCTATGGCGAGGACAGCCTCGCCATGGAACGGACGATATCCCAATGATCCGCCGCCCCGCTGCCAGCAGGAGGCACAAAAAAGCCCCGGATCGCTCCGGGGCTTCTTGGTTTCACTCTGATCGCACGATCAGGCCAGGGCGAACCGCGCCATCTTTCCCAGCTTGTCGCCGGCGATGCGCATCATCGCCTTTTGCAGCTTTTCGAAGGCGCGAACCTCGATCTGGCGAACGCGCTCGCGCGACACGCCATAGACCTGCGACAGTTCTTCCAGCGTCTTGGGCTCTTCGGCCAGACGGCGTTCGGCCAGGATATGCTTCTCGCGGTCGTTGAGGTCGGTCATCGCCTCCACCAGCATCTCATGCCGCTGGGTACGCTCCTGCTCTTCCGCGACGCGCTCGTCCTGCAACGGATCATTGTCCTGCAACCAGTCCTGCCACTGACCTTCGCCATCTTCGCGCATCGGGACGTTCAGCGACGTGTCGCCGCCCATCGCCATCCGACGGTTCATGGACACGACGTCCTGCTCGCTGACGCCCAGGTCGGTCGCGATCTTGGTCACGTCTTCGGGGCGCAGGTCGCCATCCTCGAACGCTTCGATATTGTTCTTCATCCGACGCAGGTTGAAGAACAGCTTCTTCTGCGACGCGGTGGTGCCCATCTTGACCAGCGACCAGCTACGCAGGATGAATTCCTGGATCGATGCCCGGATCCACCACATGGCGTAGGTCGCCAGGCGGAAACCGCGTTCGGCCTCGAACTTCTTAACGCCCTGCATCAGGCCGATATTGCCTTCGGAAATCAGCTCGCTGACCGGCAGGCCATAGCCGCGATAGCCCATCGCGATCTTCGCCACCAGACGCAGATGCGAGGTCACCAACTGGGCTGCGGCCTCAGGGTCCTGATGTTCCTCGTAACGCTTGGCGAGCATATATTCCTGCTCAGGCGTCAACAGCGGAAACTTGCGGATTTCCGACAGATAGCGATTGAGGCTGGCTTCACCGCCCAGCGCCGGAACCGCGGGGACATTGCTCTTGGCCATGTCGTCACCTTTCCCTTTCATTGCGCGGCGGGACCCAGAAGAGGCGTCACAGGCGCCGTCGCAAATTTGTTAATCTCTATACGTGGAGCTGGCTTAACAGTTCCTGCATGTCGGTGGGCAGTGCACTTTGGAACATAAGCCGTTCGCTCGTTACCGGATGTATGAACCCCAGGCTTTTGGCGTGCAATGCCTGCCTTTTGAAACCCAGCGTTTCCAGTATTGATTTGAAACCTTTTCTTTCTCTACCGTAAACCGGGTCACCGATCAAGGGGTGTCCGATATGGTGCATATGGACGCGAACCTGATGCGTGCGGCCGGTTTCCAGCTTGCATTCCACCAGCGCCGCGTCGCGCAATCTCTGTGTCGTGCGATAATGGGTAACGGCGTGCTTGCCGCGTCCTTCCCGATGAACCGCCATCTTCTTTCGATCAGCGTCGGATCGGCCGATCCAGATATCGACCGTCCCGGCCGCCGGATTGGGCACGGCATAGACGATAGCGGCATAAAGCCGATCGATGCTGTGATCCTTGAACTGGCGGGCCAGCCCCTCATGCGCTTTGTCCGACTTGGCGACCACCAGCAGGCCGGACGTATCCTTGTCGATGCGATGGACGATGCCGGGCCGGGCGACGCCGCCGATACCGGACAAGCGTCCCTCGCAATGATGCAGCAGCGCGTTGACCAGCGTGCCGTCCAGATTGCCGGCGGCGGGATGGACGACCAACCCCGCGGGCTTGTCGATCACGATCAGGTCGGCGTCCTCATGGACGATGGTGAGCGGAATATCCTGCGCCACCGTGTCCAGCGGCACCGGCGGGGGCAGGGTGATGATGAACATCTGTCCGGCCGCGACCTTCATCGACACGCTGATCTTGCCGACGTTGGCGGACTGCACCTGTCCCTCGCCGATCAGCCCCTTCAACCGCTCACGCGACAGATCGGGCAAAAGGTCCGCCAGCGCACGATCGAGGCGCCAGCCTTGCTGCGCTTCGCCAATGGCTGCTTCAATGATGGAAACCCCCGGACCCATTGGCTAGGGATGTAGGAATGCGGGTCGAAATTTCAAGGATTCTGTTGGAACAGATCATGGCCCTGGCGGCCGGTGATGTTCATGAGGTGTGCGGCCTTTTGCTGGGCTCCGATGACCGGATCGAGGCGATCGCGCCCGCGGTCAATGTGGCGCCCGATCCCGCGCGCCATTTCGAACTGGACCCAGCGACCCTGATCGCCGCGCATCGGGCGGCGCGATCGGGTGGGCCCAAGATCATTGGCCATTATCATTCGCATCCATCGGGCATCGCCGCGCCTTCCGCGACCGATGCGGCCTGCGCGGCACCCGATGGAAATTTATGGCTGATCGTCGGGGCGGGGGACGCGACTATATGGCGGGCAGGGCCGGGGACGGCGGTTAACGTCCATTTCACCAAAATGCATCTCGACAGTCGGTGAGCGAAAGGCGGCCAGCCGGGCTTGCATCGGCGCGCGGCGCGGCGCATTAGCCAAAGACCCGCTTATTTCCTCCACAATCCGGTGACCCAGACCTCGCATGACCAACCCGACCGACAGCATCGAATTTGCCAGCCTGCTTTGTTCGCGCCTGTGCCATGACCTGCTGAGCCCCGTCGGCGCGCTCAACAATGGTCTGGAACTGATGGCGGATGAAACCGATCCGGAAATGCGCCAGCGTTGCCTGGACCTGCTGGGCGACAGCGCCCGCACTTCGGCGAACAAACTGAAATTCTTCCGCCTCGCCTTCGGCTCCGCTGGCGGCTTTGGCGACGCCGTGCCGCCGCATGAGGCGAAGGTGGCGATCGAAGGCATGTTTGCGACCACGGGCCGGGTCAAAGTCGGTTGGCTGGTCGAAGAACAGATGCTCGACAAACTGGCGGCCAAAATCTTGCTTAACCTGGCGCTGATCGCCGGCGACGCTCTGGTGCGTGGCGGGCAGTTGGATATCGGCGCGGAAAAGCGGCCGGGCCTGACCGAGATCGTTGTGCGCGGCGAAGGCCCCAAGGTCGTGCTCGACCCGGACCTGCGGGCCGCGCTGGCCGGCACCCTGCCGATCGAAGGGCTGGCCTCCCGCACCGCCGCCGCCTGGATGATACGCCAGATGGTGGCCGAATCGGGCGGCGAGATCGCCCTGTCGCCGCCGGGCGAGCCCGTACTGCTGTTCGGTGCGTCGATCCCCGATCGTACGCGATAATCGCGTACAACTGTCGCAGTCGCTGTCTCAGCGCCTGCTCTGTCTATCCGTCGCCCCGCGCTTGTCGCATTTCCGCGACCAACAGAGCCACCAGATCGGCGGCGGGCAATGCGCGGGCGAGCGGCGCGCCTTGTCCGGCCCATTGCGCGCCATAACCGCCTTCGCCGGCCGTTTTTGCCGCCTGGTTGAGCGCCTTGCCCGCATCATAGGCGATCGGATAATCGGGCGGCTGTCGGTCGCTTTGCCGCCCCCAGGCGGTGAAGCGATTGGCGAGGCAGCGGGCGGGCCGTCCTGATACGACACGAGTCATGACCGTATGCGCCGCGGCCGGGCTGAACAGCGCCGCGCGATAGGCCGCGTCGGCGCTGCTTTCCGGGCAGGCGATGAAGGCCGTGCCCAATTGCGCAGCCACAGCCCCCAGATCGATCGCCGCCTGCACGCCCCGACCGTCCATGATGCCGCCCGCCGCTATGACGGGCAGGCCGGAGCGTTCGATCAGCAGACGGGTCAGCGCAACGGCGCCCAAGCTATCGTCCGGCCCATCAGGATTGAACATCCCGCGATGGCCACCCGCTTCGAAACCCTGCGCCACCACGGCATCGATGCCTGCCGCCTCGGCCGCCAGCGCTTCATCGAGGTTGGTCACGCTGGCCAGCAGCAGGCAGCCCGCAGACTTCAAAAGGTCGATTTTTCGGCGGTCGGGTAATCCGAAATGGAAGCTGACGACCGCTGGCCGCGTATCGACCAGCATGTCCAGCATCGCCTCGTTCTCCGCAAAGCTGCGATAGATTTCGCGGAGCGTTGGCGGTGGCTGTGCGCCATGTTCGGCAAATAGCGGCGCGAGCGTACTGATCCAGCGCCGCTCCAAATCCGGCCTTGCTCTGGCGGGCGCATGGACGAAGAGATTGACGTTGAACGGGCGATCCGTCTGCATGCGCACCGCGTCGATCATGCTGCGCCCGGCGGGGGCATCGACGGCGCCCACGGCGATCGATCCCAGTGCGCCAGCGTTGCTGACGGCCGCCGCCATTTGCGGCGTGGACACGCCGGCCATCGGCGCCTGGACGATCGGGTGGGCAAGGCCAAGTATGGCGAGCGGGTTCATGCGCCCTATTTGGGCGCATCGCTCATAAAGGAAAAGGCCTGGCCGCTTGTCGCGACCGGGCCTTTTCCCCAAAAACAGCGCTGAAAGGATCAGCCGCTATAGTACATGTCGAATTCGACCGGCGACGGCGCCATTTCCCAGGCATATACCTCAGGCCATTTCAGTTCGATATAGGCATCGATCTGGTCCTTGGTGAACACGCCGCCCTTGAGCAGGAAATCGTGGTCGGCAGCGAGGCTGTCCAGCGCTTCACGCAGCGAACCGCAGACGGTCGGCACCTGGCTCAGTTCGGCGGGCGGCAGGTCGTACAGATTCTTGTCCATCGGACCGCCGGGGTGGATCTTGTTCTCGATCCCGTCGATGCCGGCCATCAGCAGCGCCGAGGTGGCGAGATAGCTGTTGGCGAGCGGATCGGGGAAGCGGAATTCGACGCGCTTCGCCTTGGTGCCGGCGCCATAGGGGATGCGGCACGATGCCGAACGGTTCCGCGCCGAATAGGCGAGCAGCACAGGGGCTTCGAAGCCGGGCACCAGGCGCTTGTAGCTGTTGGTGGTCGGGTTCGTGAAGGCGTTGATCGCCTTGGCGTGCTTGATGACGCCGCCGATGAAGAACAGGCAGGTTTCCGACAGGCCGGCATAGCCGTCACCGGCGAAGGTGTTCTTGCCTTCGTTCCAGATCGAGATGTGGGTGTGCATCCCCGAACCATTGTCGGCCTTGATCGGCTTGGGCATGAAGGTCGCGGTCTTGCCATAGGCCTGGGCGACCATCTTCACGACATATTTGTAGATCTGGATGCGGTCGCAGGTTTCGACCAGCTTGCCGAAAGTCAGGCCCAACTCGTGCTGGCTGCCCGCGACTTCATGGTGATGCTTGTCCATGGGCAGACCCATTTCCAGCAGGGTGGACACCATTTCGGCGCGGATGTCGGTGGTGACATCGACAGGGCCGACCGGGAAGTAACCACCCTTGGCGCGCGGGCGGTGGCCCATATTGCCGCCTTCATAAGTGGTGTTCGAGTTGGTTGGCAGTTCAACGTCGTCCAGCTTGTACGAACTGGAGTTGTAGCTGTTCTCGAACTTCACGTCGTCGAACATGAAGAATTCGGGTTCCGGGCCGATATAGACAGTATCGCCAAGGCCGGTGGTCTTGAGGAAGGCTTCGGCGCGCTTGGCGGTCGAGCGCGGGTCGCGGGCATAAAGCGAGCCATCTTCGGGTTCGACGATGTCGCAAACCAGGATCAGCATCGGCGTGGCGCTGAACGGATCGACATAGACCGCGTCCAGATCCGGCTTCAGGATCATGTCCGATTCATTGATTTCCTTCCAGCCCTCGATCGAGGAGCCGTCGAACATCAGGCCATCGGTCAGTTCATCTTCGCCGATGACGCCTGCGCACATGGTCAGATGGTGCCAGGCGCCCTTCGTATCGGTGAAGCGGACATCGACCCATTCGATCTCCTTTTCTTCGATCATCTTCAGGATGTCTTTTGGCGTATTGGCCATGTGCTTTTGCCCTTCTCTCAAAAATACCCCCCCGAAGGGGCAGTTGAAGTCTGTTCCCGCCCGGCTCGGCGAAAATTGGTTAAATCAGATCGCGTCGCTGTCCCGCTCGCCGGTGCGGATACGCACAGCGCCTTCGACCGCGGAAATGAAGATTTTGCCGTCGCCGATGCGACCGGTCTGCGCCGCAGAACAAATCGCCTCGACCACGCGGTCGGCCAGCGAATCGTCGACAACGACCTCCAGCTTCACTTTGGGCAGGAAATCGACGACATATTCTGCGCCGCGATACAGTTCGGTATGCCCCTTCTGGCGGCCGAAGCCCTTGGCCTCGGTTACGGTGATGCCAGACACGCCCACTTCGTGGAGCGCTTCCTTCACCTCGTCCAGCTTGAATGGCTTTATGATCGCTTCGACCTTTTTCATCACTCGTAATCCCAACCCATGACGCACGCACAGAATGCGGGGGCGACCCGCATTCCTCTCTCCTTGAGGGAACGATCGTCATGCCCCCCAAGGCCGGCGCCGTTCCCCTTAACAATCAATTACCGTGCCAAGTGGCGAATCGCTAGGACATGCTTTCGGCGATGCAGCAATCTTTGTCCATATTGCCCGGATTCAGGGCAATATCATAACTCTCTGCCCGTTTTTTGGGCAGTGTTCCGATCGTCAGAGCGCGTAAGGCGGACAGTCCAGGCCCGCTGGGCTCTTGGTGAATATCTCGCAGCCTGTTTCGGTGATGCCGACGCTATGTTCGAATTGGGCCGACAGAGTGCGGTCGCGCGTCACCGCGGTCCAACCATCGTCCATCATCTTCACGCCGGGCTTGCCGATGTTGATCATCGGCTCGATCGTGAAGAACATGCCGGGGCGCAGTTCAGGGCCGGTGCCGGGACGGCCGACATGGACGACTTCGGGGCTGTCATGAAACACTCGGCCCAGGCCATGGCCGCAAAAATCGCGCACTACGCCATATCGGTGCTTTTCGGCGTGCCGCTGGATCACATAGCCAATGTCGCCCAGATGATTGCCGGGCTTGGCCTGCTCGATGCCCAGCATCAGACATTCATAGGTGACTTCGACCAGCCGCCGCGCCTTGATCGCGGCGTCGCCGACTATGAACATGCGGCTGGTGTCGCCATGCCAGCCATCGACCAGCGGTGTGACGTCGATATTCAGGATATCGCCGTCCTTCAGTCGATGGTCGCCCGGAATGCCATGGCAGATCACATTATTGAGCGAGATGCAGCAGCTATGGGTATAGCCGCGATACCCCAGGGTCGCTGGCACCCCGCCGCCGTCCAGCGACATGCGGCGCACGATGTCGTCCAGTTCGCCGGTGGTGACGCCCGGCACGACATGCGGTACGAGCGCGTCCAATATCTCTGCGGCGAGCCGCCCGGCCTTGCGCATACCGGCGAAACCGGATTCGTCATACAGTTTGATCGCAGCGGAGCGGGAAATCGGCGCATCGGCCGTCATCGTCATATAGTCGGTCATGCCCTATTTATAGGCGTAATAGCGGCATAATGCGAGAGGGCGACTAGGCAGGGCGTCCGGGGCAGGCTATGGGCTGGCGCATGGCCGATCCGACCCGCATCTGGACCGCAGCGCTGATCGTGATCGGCGACGAAATCCTTTCTGGCCGCACCCAGGACAAGAATATCGCCCAAGTCGCCAGTTGGCTGGGCGTCCAGGGTATTCGCCTGCGCGAAGTGCGCGTCGTGCCCGATGTGCAGGACGCGATTGTCGAGGCGGTCAACGCTCTGCGCGCGCGCAACGATTATCTGTTCACGACCGGCGGCATTGGCCCGACTCATGACGATATCACGGTGGACGCGATTGCCGCGGCGCTGGGTGTGGAGGTGGAAATCCACGAAGGTGCGCGCGCCATTCTGTCCGGCTATTATGAAACCCGCGGCGGATTGACCGAGGCGCGATTGCGTATGGCGCGGGTGCCTGCTGGCGCGGACCTGATCGAAAATCACATGTCCGGCGCGCCCGGCATCCGCCATGGCAATATCTTCATCATGGCCGGCGTGCCCTATATCACCGCTGGTATGCTCGACAGCCTGACCGGCACGCTGGAAGGCGGCCTGCCGCTGCTGTCCGCGACGATCGGCTGCTGGGTGGCCGAAAGCGAGATCGCCGACCTGCTTGCCTCGACCGAACGCGCGCATGAGGATTGCCAGATCGGCAGCTATCCCTTTTTCCGCGAAGGCCGCACCGGCGCCAATTTCGTGATTCGTTCGACCGATGCGACGACGCTAAACGCCTGCGCCGCCGATCTCGGCGCCGCGCTGGAACGCGGCGGCTGGACCGTGACGGCGGGCGGGATCTAGCAGTCGTTTACTTGGCTTCGGCCTTCAAATAGGCGATCAGGTTGGCGCGGTCGACCGGGTTGGGCACGCCGGCAAAGGCCATGCGGTTGCCCGGCACCAGTCCGCTCGGCTTGGTCAGGAAGGTATCGATGCTCTTGGCGTCCCAGCGAATCTTCGCCTTTTGCATCGCGGGCGAATAGGTGAAGCCCGCCATGGTGCCCGACGTGCGGCCGAATATCCCGGCGAGCGACGGACCCATCTTCTTCGGCCCTGCCTTCACATCATGGCATAGCGCGCAGCGTGCGAACACCGTCTTCCCTTTGACCGGATCGCCCGCCTGCGCGATTGCAGGGGAACTGGCTGCGCACAGGGCAGTCAGGACGAACAGTCTCGATACGATCGCAAGCGGCATGAAAAGTTTCCCTTGAAAGATGAAACGGCGGGGCTTGGGCCTTTCTGCCGCTCATGCGCCTTTATCGCTTTCCGTCTGAATGGGAGTTTAAGCGTATGGACGTCAACTGGCGCGGCTTATAATGTGATGCGCCATTCGCTGACATACGGCGTTTTGCCGCAGAGAGACCGTCGGTGTCAGAGATCACCGCGAGGGTCGCGGTCCGCTACCAGCACGCATATCGCGCAGACTTTCATCCAGCCGGGCAAGGTTATCGCGACGTCCCCTCGATCGAGGGCAGGTTGCGGGCGGTCGGATAATAGCTGGCCTCATCGACAAAATTCGCAACATTGGCGCGCGCCCTCCTCGCCCGGCGTCCAGTCCGGCATCGTCGGCAGGCCGCCAGCCCCGGTACGCACCGCCCCCGGCGGCGGCAACAGGCCGCCGTTATGGAGGCAGAGTGCGCCACCGGGGTTCATAATGATGTAGTGCATGGACCCGCGACGCATGCGGTTGCACCGAGGTCATTGGCGATGACATGGCCAACCTGCAAACCGGACAGGAGCGCCTCGGACTGTGGGCAATCGCCATATTGCCCCGATGTTGGATGGATTCGCAGCGGCAGGCCGATCGCATCGACGACCTTGAAGAGAACTCATCAGCAAACGGAATCCTCTAAATGCAGACAGCACCTAGGCCTTGACGGCGTTATGTCGAACCATCTTGTTCCGTTCGTTTCGAGCGAAGTCGAGCAAGGTGGGTATGGCGCTACAGGCTTCTCGACTTCGCTCGAAGCGAACGGCTGAATGTAAAGCCATAAGGCTCCAAGGGAACGAACCATATGCCACGCGGAGTTGCCAAACGCGATCTGCCGACCAAGATGTGCCCTGTGTGTCAGCGCCCCTTTGCCTGGCGTAAGAAGTGGGAGCGCGATTGGGACAATGTCGTCTATTGTTCCGATCGGTGTCGAGCCGGCGCGAAGAATGGCTGACATGAAAAAAAAGGCGGCCGCTCTGGTGGGAGCGACCGCCTTTTTTTGGCAGGTCAGGCGATCAGCGTTCGATGCACATGGCGACGCCCATGCCGCCGCCGATGCACAGGGTGGCGAGGCCCTTCTTGGCGTCGCGCTTGGCCATTTCGTAGAGAAGAGTGGTCAGCACGCGCGCGCCCGACGCGCCGATCGGGTGGCCGATGGCGATCGCGCCGCCATTGACGTTGACCTTCTCGGCGTCCCAGCCCAGTTCCTGGCCGACCGACAGAGCCTGCGCGGCGAAGGCTTCATTGGCTTCGATCAGGTCGAGGTCCGCGACCGACCAGCCGGCCTTTTCCAGCGCCTTGCGGCTGGCCGGGGCGGGGCCGATCCCCATGATCGCCGGATCGACGCCGCAGGTAGCGAAGCCGGCGATGCGACCCAGGATGGTCGCGCCGCGCTTGGCGGCGGCATCGGCGGTCATCAGCACCAGCGCGGCGGCGCCGTCATTGAGGCCGCTGGCGTTGGCGGCGGTGACGGTGCCGTCCTTCTTGAAGGCGGGCTTGAGCTTTTCCATCGCCTCGATGGTGGCGCCGGCGCGGATATATTCGTCGGCATCGACGATGGTGTCGCCCTTGCGCCCCTTGATCGTAACCGGCACGATTTCGTCGGCGAAGCGGCCCGATGCGCGTGCGGCTTCGGCCTTGTTCTGGCTGGCGACGGCGAAGATATCCTGCGCTTCGCGGCTGATCTGATATTTCTCGGCCAGATTTTCGGCCGTGATGCCCATATGATAATTGTTGAAGGCGTCGGTCAGGCCGTCATGGATCATCGTGTCAATGAGGCTGACATTGCCCATCTTGCTGCCGGCGCGCAGATATTGCGCATGGGGAGCGAGCGACATGCTTTCCTGGCCGCCCGCGACCATGATGTTGGCGTCGCCGGCGCGGATCGCCTGCGCCGCGAGCGCGACGGCGCGCAGGCCCGAACCGCATAGCTGGTTGAGGCCGATGGCGGTGCGTTCGACCGGGATGCCGGCGTTGACGGCGGCCTGACGCGCGGGGTTCTGGCCCTGGCCGGCGGCCAATACCTGGCCCAGGATCACTTCGTCCACTTCATCGGGCGCGACGCCCGCCTGCGCGAGCGCGGCGATGATCGCCTGGCGGCCAAGTTCGTGCGCAGGGGTCGAGCCGAAAGCGCCCATGAAGCTGCCGACGGCGGTGCGCTTGGCGGCGGTGATGACGATGTCTGACAAAGGCTTGATCCTCGATTCCGGTGGTTGTTTTCGCAGGCGCAATAGCATCAACCGCCATGGCTGAAAAGCCAGTGGGACAGCGGTTCCCAAAGCGTTTCGCGGGCGCCGCCACCCACCACCATGCCGACATGGCCGAGCGAAAGGCTGCGTTCTTCGCGCAAGCGAGGGCCGGCGGCGGCGGGCACGATGCGGTCGCTGGTCGACACGATCGACAGGGTCGGGCAATCGAGCGCGGCAGGGTCCACGGGGCGGCCATCGATGCGCCATTGGCCACGGCCGCTGACATTGCCGGCGTAGAAATGATCGAACAGATCGCGCCCCGCCGCGAAGGTCAGCGGCGCGCCGCCATTGGCCCAATCCTCCACAGCCAGGAAGGCGCGTTCGGCGTCCGACCCTGCTTCCATGTCGGCGAAGGCGGCATATTTGCGAATGGTGCGGGCCGGGTCCATCGCCCAGAAACCCGATTGGAGCACCTCCATGGGGACATAGCCGATCCGCTCGCTCATCGCCCGCGCGCCGTTCCACAAGCCTCCGATCAATTGCAGATCAGCGGCGGGGAAGGCATCGAACCGCCAGGGTGCAGCGATGCTCGCTACCGCGGGAAAGGCGGCCATGGCTGCTGCGCCCAGCGCCAGGCTGCCGCCCAGGCAATAGCCGACCAGGATCGGCGGGCGGGGCAGCGTGGCGAGAAGGGGCAGCAGCCGATGGATGACATGGCCATCGAGGCCGAGCATAGCGTCCTGCGATGTGGGGGTGCCCCAATCGATCAGGTGCGCGTCATGGCCCGCTGCAACCATGTGGCGCAGCAAGGACCGGCTTTGCGACAGGTCCAGCACGCGCGGCGGATTGATGAGCGAAGGGATGAAAACAACCGGGGAACGGCCATTTTCCGCACCATGCTGCAGCAATCGGGCAGGGCCGGCGGTGGCGACGCAAGGCGCGGACGGCGGGGCGGCGGGGCGGGCGGCGTCCTGATATTTACGCAACCCCTGAAACGCGCGGCGGCGCAGGTCAGGATTTCCCTCCGTTTCGCGCCATAAAATATTGAGAAAAAGGGGTAATGGCCGCGGCCCATGTTGCGGTGCGGCATCGCCCTGTGCTAATGCGAGATGTTCAGGTGTGGGAGAGGAATCCATGGCCAAATCTAAGACCGCTAATGAATCGGAGCCGGTCGTTATCAAGAAGTACGCCAATCGGCGGCTCTATAATACCGAAACTTCAAGCTATATCACGCTGGACCTTTTGTCGCAGATGACGCGCGAAGGACGCGAATTCACCGTGGTCGACGCCAAGACCGGCGAGGACATAACCCATAATGTCCTGACCCAGATCATCATGGAGGAGGAGCAGCGCGGCAAGAATATGCTGCCGGTCAACTTCCTGCGCCAGTTGATCGCCATGTATGGCGATTCGATGCAATCGATGGTGCCGCAATATCTGGAGGCGTCGATGGACGCATTCCGCAAAAACCAGCAGCAGTTTCAGGAAGCTATGAAGGGCGCCTTCGGCGGCGGTCCTTTGGCCGATATCGCCAAGCGCAACATGCAAATGTTCGAAGCGG
Organism: Sphingobium sp. AntQ-1; assembly: GCF_028538045.1. Taxonomy (NCBI): domain Bacteria; kingdom Pseudomonadati; phylum Pseudomonadota; class Alphaproteobacteria; order Sphingomonadales; family Sphingobiaceae; genus Sphingobium; species Sphingobium sp. AntQ-1. The sequence continues at coordinate 3,606,997 of NZ_CP117158.1, read as the reverse complement.
CGGCCAGCGCCTTCGGCAATGGCGTGCCGGGGATGCCGGGGATCCCTGGGATGCCAGGCATGACGCCACCCCCCGTCGTCACCCCGGCGGCGACCGATGGCAGCAAGGACGACGAGATCAACGATCTGAAGGCCCAGCTCGCCGCGCTCAACGCCAAGATCGACAAGCTGACCTGAAGCGATGGCGAAGGCGGACAGGCTGGAACGGTTGGACGTCCGCCGAGAAGAGGTGGAGGCTGAGTATCGCGATGCGTTGATCGCGGCCCTGCGGGTGGCGGCGAGCGGGCAATGGGGCCTGTTCGACCATCAGAAGGACAAGGTCGCGCGCACGCGCGTCGCGCCCGTCATAGCGGCGCTGGGGGAACTGGCGGACGAGATTGACGGGATGCGCGATACGCTGGGGCTGGAGCCCTTTGCGCTGCATCAGCGCTTCATGGCGGCGCGCGGTCCCGCCGCGGCCGATGCGGTCGGCGAACCCAGGCAGGCGAAGGCCTGGCTGGAAGAGATGGGCGCGGCGACCGCCTGACGCGCCGCCGATCGGCACGCGCCCTGTCGTCGGGGGTCGACAGGGACGCCGCCTCTGGCTTATGGCGCGCCATTCCCTTTTTACGTCAGGTTTTCGATCCCGTGAAACACGCCCTTTCCGTCACCCGCGAACAGGATTTTTCCGCCTGGTATCAGGCCGTCATTTCGGAGGCCGACCTGGCCGAGGAAAGCGGCGTGCGCGGCTGCATGGTCATCCGTCCCTGGGGCTATGGCATCTGGGAGCGTATCCACGCGTTGCTCGACGCCCGGATCAAGGCGACGGGGCATGAAAATTGCTATTTCCCGCTGTTCATTCCGCTTTCCTATTTCGAGAAGGAGGCCGAGCATGTCGACGGCTTCGCCAAGGAAATGGCGGTCGTCACCCATCACCGGCTGATTCAGAAGGATGGCAAGCTGGTGCCGGACCCCGAAGCCAAGCTGGAGGAGCCGCTGGTCGTGCGGCCGACGTCCGAAACCGTGATCGGCGCGGCGTTCAGCCGCTGGGTGCAGAGCTGGCGCGACCTGCCGGTTCTCATCAACCAGTGGGCCAATGTCGTGCGCTGGGAAATGCGCACCCGCATGTTCCTCCGCACCAGCGAGTTCCTCTGGCAGGAGGGTCATACCGCGCACGCCACCGTCGATGAGGCGATGGAAGAGACGATGAAGATGCTGGAAGTCTATCGCAGCTTCGCCGAGGAGTGCGTCGGCCTGCCGGTGGTCGCGGGCGAGAAGCCGGAGAATGAGCGCTTCCCCGGCGCCGTCGCGACCTATTCGATCGAGGCGATGATGCAGGACGGCAAAGCGTTGCAGGCGGGCACGTCGCATTTCCTGGGCACGACTTTCAGCCAGGCGCAGAATATCAAGTTCCAGAATGCCGAAGGTAGCCAAGAGCTGGCGCAGACGACCAGCTGGGGCATGTCCACCCGCATGATCGGCGGCCTCATCATGGTCCATGGCGACGATGATGGCCTACGCGTGCCGCCGCGCGTCGCGCCCTATCAGGTCGTCGTGGTGCCGATGCTGCGCGACAATGACGAGGACGCCGCGATTTTGGATTATTGCGGCGAACTGGTGGCGTCCCTCAATGAGCTGGACGCCTTCCGCGAGCCGGTGCGCGCGCTGCTCGACAAGCGGCCCGCCAAGGCCGCGACCAAGCGCTGGGGCTGGGTGAAGAAGGGCGCGCCGATCGTGATCGAGGTCGGCGGGCGTGACGTCGCCGGCGGGAATGTGTCGGTGATCCGCCGCGATCGCCTCTATCGCGAGGATGGCAAGCTCGACAGCCAGATCGTCGCCAAGGGCGATTTCGTGGCGGGCGCAACCGCCATGCTGGAGGATATTCAGGCGTCCCTCTTCGCCGACGCCAAAGGCCGGCTGGACGGCAGCATCGATCGCTCGATCGGCACGCTAGACGCGCTGAAAGCCTATTTCAACGCCAGCGCCAGGCCCGGCTGGGCGCTGGTCCAGTGGGCCAGGCCGACCGGCGAGGCGCTGGAAAAGGTGGTGCAGTGGCTCAAGGGCGAGAAGCTGACGCTGCGCAACGTGCCACTGGATGCGGACGCGGCGGACGGCGCGTGTATCTTCACCGGCGGGCAGGCCGTGGAGCGCGTGCTGGTTGGGCGCAGTTACTGAGCAACTGACTTTTAATCAGTAGGTCGTTCGTTTCGAGCGAACGGAGATTTGGTAAATCGGAGCGGGATGAGAGGATGGTCTCCCCTCTCATCCCGTTTTCGCCTAATTACAGAACATATTTGCTGAGGTCGGTGTCGTGAGCGACCGCTGACAATTGCTTCTCGACATAGACCGCATCGATCACGAGCGTTTCGCCACGGCGGTCTTCGGCTTCGAAGCTGACATCCTCCAGCAGCTTTTCCATCACCGTCTGGAGTCGGCGGGCGCCGATATTCTCGATCTCGCTGTTCACGTCGGCGGCGATCTTCGCGACGGCGCGGATGCCGTCGGGCGTCAGGTCGATCGTCACCTCCTCGGTCGCCAGCAGCGCGCGATATTGGGCGACGAGGCTGGCCTTGGTATCGGAGAGGATGGCGACGAAATCCTCCTCGGTCAGCGCCTTCAACTCGACGCGGATCGGCAGGCGGCCCTGGAGTTCGGGCAGCAGGTCGCTGGGCTTGGCGACATGGAAGGCGCCCGACGCGATGAAGAGGATATGGTCGGTCTTGAGCGGGCCATATTTGGTCGATACGGTCGTCCCTTCGATCAGCGGCAGCAGATCGCGCTGCACGCCTTCGCGGCTGACGGAGCCGCCGCGCACATCGCTGACCGCGATCTTGTCGATCTCGTCGAGGAAAACGATGCCATTCTGCTCGGCGCTGGTGATCGCGGTGCGCGCGACGTCGTCCTGGTCCAGCCGCTTGTCCTGCTCTTCCTCGACCAGCTTGTCCCAGGCTTCGGCGACGCGCATCTTGCGGCGCTTCTTCTGCTGCTGGCCGAACGCCTTGGACATCATGTCGGACAGGTTGATCATGCCGACCTGTCCGCCCATGCCGGGGATTTCCATCGGCATGGAGGGGCTGTCGGCGACTTCCACCTCGACTTCGACCTCGTTCATCTGGTCGGCTTCGATCTTCTGGCGGAAGGAGAGGCGTGTGGCTTCGCTCGCTTCCTTGCCGGTAAGCGCATCGAGCAGCCGCGCCATGGCGGCTTCGGAGGCGGCTTCGCGCACGGCTTCGCGGCGGCGGTCCTTCTCCAGCCGCACAGCTTCCTCGACCAGATCGCGGACGATCTGTTCGACGTCGCGGCCGACATAGCCGACCTCGGTGAACTTGGTCGCCTCGACCTTGACGAAGGGGGCGTCGGCCAGCTTGGCGAGGCGGCGGCTGATCTCGGTCTTGCCGCAGCCCGTCGGCCCGATCATCAGGATATTCTTGGGTGTCACCTCGTCGCGCAAATCGGCGGACAGGTGCTGGCGGCGCCAGCGGTTGCGCAGCGCGACCGCAACGGCGCGCTTGGCGTCCTGCTGGCCGATGATATGTGCGTCGAGCGCGGCGACGATGGCTTTGGGGGTCAGGTTGTCGTTCATTAAAAGACTCCCCCCTCCCTTTCAAGGGAGGGGCTTTTTTAGTTTAGGCGGCGCTGTCCAGCGTTTCGATGGTCAACTGGTCGTTGGTGTAGACGCAGATGTCGGCCGCGACGGCCATCGCCTTGCGGGCGAGAGTTTCGGCGTCTTCCTCATATTCCATCAGCGCGCGCGCGGCGGCGAGGGCGAAATTACCGCCCGAACCGATCGCGGCAACGCCGTTCAGCGGCTCCAGCACGTCGCCATTGCCGGTCAGGATCAGCGTGACATCCTTGTCCGCGACGATCATCATCGCTTCCAGGTTGCGCAGATATTTGTCGGTGCGCCAGTCCTTGGCCAGTTCCACCGCCGAGCGCATCAACTGGCCGTTATGGCGTTCCAGCTTGGCTTCGAGCCGTTCGAACAGGGTGAAGGCGTCGGCGGTGGCGCCGGCGAAGCCGCCGATTACGCTGCCGTCGTGCAGCCGGCGGACCTTGCGGGCATTGGGCTTCATTACGGTCTGGCCCATGGACACCTGGCCATCGCCGGCGACGACGACCTTTCCATTCTTGCGGGCTGACATGATGGTGGTGCCATGCCAGACGGGCATGGACGAGCTGCGTTGGTCGTTCATGACGCGGCATATGGGCCGCTGCGCCGTCGCGTGCAAGTCAGGGGTGGCGATGGGGCGAAGCGTGTCATTTCAGCGACAATATTCTTACAAATTGTTCAGGAACAAATGTCCATCAATTGACATTGTGCATCGCAACATCAATTATCCATATCCCAAGATCAGGGGGAGGACATGCATGACTCTCAAGGCCAGAGCACAGGAAAAGGTCGAGCGGGCGGGTATCTCCAACTATTCGTTCGACCATGACATACTGGTCATGTGTGGCGTGCGGTACACCATCGAAGCGTGCGAATGTGGCGAGCCGGATTGCGATGGCGTGCGCCTGCGCAAGAATATGACCGCGATAAACCGTATTCTTCAGTAGTCTCTCAGTGCATGGCGTCCTTGCCAGCGCGTCCCACCGATTCGATATCCCGGCCCACGCCCTGCACCGTATTGCACGCAGCCAGCGTCGTGAGCAGCAGGCTGGCGATCAGCAGGGCGAGACTTTTGGACATGAAGGTTGAGCTCCTTAATTTCTACATCCCCTTATAGAGTGCGATGCGGCCGGGCGGAAACGCTTTTGCGTCAAATCGATGTGCGGATATTGACAGGGCGCGCGGCCGATGCCAAAGGCCGCCTCCTCCTTACAGGGGGCGCGTAGCTCAGTGGTAGAGCACACCCTTCACACGGGTGGGGTCGCAGGTTCAATCCCTGCCGCGCCCACCATGATCCAGGCGATCATGGCAGGACAGATAATTTCCCGGCATTGATCTTTTCTAATGTGTGGCGCTAAATCTGCGCCATCATGCGGCGCGTTTGCGCGCCGACCGGAAAGGACGATCATGCCCCCCTATCTGAAAGCCGGCGCAGCGCTTGGTGCGCTGCTGCTCTCCTCACTTCCCGCCAGCGCGCAGGAACAGCTCACGCTGGAGCGCGTGTTCGCCAGCCCCGACCTGGCCGGGCCGCTGCCGCGCGCGCTGAAATTGTCGCCGGATGGATCGTTGGTGACGCTGCTCAAGCCCCGCGCCGACGAGAAGGAACGGCTCGACCTGTGGGCGATCGACAGCAAGACCGGCGCGGAACGGATGCTGGTCGATTCGAAGAAGACCGGCAGCGGCGCCGAGCTTTCCGAAGCGGAGAAGATGCAGCGAGAACGCGATCGGAGCGTCGCGGGGAGTACGGGCATCACCAGCTATGACTGGGCGCCGGACGGCAAGAGCCTGTTGGTGCCGGTGGATGGCGACCTGTACCTCGCCGGACTGGACGGGAAGGTCACGCGGCTCACAGATACGCCCGATGGAGAACTGAATGGCGTGGTCAGCCCCAAGGGCGGCTATGTTTCCTTCGTGCGCGGTGGCAATTTGTTCACCCAGCCGATCGGCGGCGCGGAACGGCAGTTGACGCAGGGCGCCAGCGACACGCTGAGCTGGGGTACGGCGGAGTTCGTCGCGCAGGAGGAAATGGACCGGCGCACCGGTTACTGGTGGTCGCCCGACGATGCGCGGATCGCGGTCGCCCGCGTCGATGAAAGCCCGGTCGGCATCGTAACCCGCACCGCGATCGGCGGCGAGGGGACGAAAGTCTATCAACAGCGCTATCCCGCCGCCGGCACGCCCAACGCGATCGTGGACCTCTATGTCATGAAGCCCGATGGGTCGGGCCAGGTGAAGGTCGATCTGGGCGCGGAGAAGGACATCTACCTCGCCCGCGTCGATTGGTCGAAGGACGGCAAGACGCTATATGTGCAGCGGGAGAGCCGCGACCAAAAGCGTCTCGACCTGCTGGCGGTCGATCCCGCTACCGGCAAGGGGCGGGTGGTGCTGACCGAGACGGCGAAAAGCTGGATCAACCTGTCTAACAACTTCCATGCACTGAAGGACGGCAGCTTCCTGTGGTGGTCGGAAAAGAGCGGCCATGGGCATCTTTACCGGGTGCGCGGCGCGAAATGGACTGCGCTGACCAGCGGCGACTGGGAAGTGCGCGATGTCGTGGGCGTGGATGAGGAGAAGGGGCTGGTCTATTTCACCGGCAATCGCGAAACGCCGCTGGAGCAGCAACTCTATGTCGCGCCACTGGGCAAGGCGGGGCAGGCGCGGGCGCTGACGGCCGAGGGCTGGTGGAACGATGCGGTGATGGACGGCGCGGCGAGCCGGGTGGTGGTGACGCGCCAGAATAGCGACCAGCCCAAGCAGGTCTATCTGGCCGACAGCAGCGGCAAGCAATTGCAATGGCTGTCGGAAAATGCGCTGACGGGCAGCCACCCCTATGCGCCCTATGTCGCGGGCCATGTGCAGACGGTGTTCGGCACGGTGAAGGCGGCGGACGGGACGACGCTGTACACCAAGATCATGACGCCTAAGATGGAGGCGGGGAAACGCTACCCGGTGTTCATGATCCATTATGGCGGTCCGGGCGGCGGGCGGCAGGTGACGAACATATGGTCAGGCGCGCTCAACCAATATCTGGTGGATCGTGGCTGGATCGTGTTCGCCATCGACAATCGCGGTACGCCTGATCGCGGCAAGGCGTTCGAGGATCATCTGTATCGCGCGATGGGTACGGTCGAGGTGGATGACCAGTTGAAGGGCGTGGAGTGGCTCAAGGCGCAGCCGTTCGTGGACCCTCAGCGGATCGCGACCTATGGCTGGTCCTATGGCGGCTATATGTCCTTGAAGCTGCTGGAGAAGGCGCCGGGCGTGTTCGCCGCGGCGGTGGCGGGCGCGCCGGTGACCAAATGGGAACTTTACGACACCCATTATACCGAACGCTATCTGGGCCAGCCGCAGGACAAGGCCAGCGCCTATCCCGCGTCGGGCGCGGTGGATGAGGCGGTAAAGATCGCCGATCCGCTGCTGCTGATCCACGGCATGTCCGACGATAATGTCGTGTTCGACAATGCGACCGCGCTGATGGCGAAGATGCAGAGCGCAGCTGCGCCGTTCGAGATGATGGCCTATCCGGGTCAGACCCATCGCGTCGGCGGGCCGGGCATCAGCGTCCACCTGTGGAAGACGATCGGGCATTTCCTGGCTGAACATGCGGGTGGCCCGGCCGATTGATGACGCCAGACGCTATCGCCAGGCGTGGAAGATCGCCCGGCGATAGCGGTCCTTTTTGCGGAATGGCATCGCCAACTTCCGCCAGCCCTGATTGTCGAGCGCTTCGGGCAGCACCTGGAAACGCGAATAGCCAAAGCGCACGCACATTTCGCGCAGCGCCAGGATGTTGGGCGCCCAGAAATTGGTTGGATCGCGGTCTAGCTCCAGTTCAGTGAACAGGCGCATCGCGGGCACCGGTTCATGTCGCAGCGCCGTCACCGTTTCGATCACCAGATGATCGCGGCTCATCGCGGCGGCGGCCTCCAGCGTGCGATAGGGGTCGGTGACATGATACAGGACGCCCAGCAGCAGCACCATGTCGAACTGGCCAAGGTCAGCGACGCGATGGTCGGCGACGTCGAGGTCGCGCGAGCGGACCTGCGACCCGAAACGGGCGTGGGCATGGTCGAAGCCCCGCTTGTCGCCCCATCCCTGACCCGACCAGCAGAAATGGTCGGTCGCCAGCACTTCGGCCGCGCCACGCCGTTCGGCCTGGAAGGAAAAGAAGCCGTCCCACGCGCCGATATCGAGCACGCGCTTACCGGCCAGTGGGGTGGGAAAGATCAGGTCGGCTTCCTCCTGCAAGGATTCCAGCGGCTTGATGCCATCGACACGCGCACCATCGGGAAAGGCGAAGCTGTGAAACCATTGGTCGGGCAGGGGCGGCAAGGAGGTGAGCGACATGGAGCGGGCTGATACTTTCAGTTATTCTGCAAACAAGAAGAGGCTTTTACGAACGGACAAGCCCTTCTTTCTGGACAACGCGCCCAGTATCGCTATGGCGCCAACTCCGCAATATTTCCGTTGGAGTGGAGTGTTTAGTCATGGGTTATAGGGTCGTCGTCGTTGGTGCCACCGGTAATGTGGGCCGCGAAATGTTGACCATTCTCGCCGAGCGCGAGTTCCCGATTGACGAGATTGCAGCGGTCGCATCGTCGCGGTCGCAGGGCCTGACCATCGATTTTGGTGAGACCGGCAAGACCATCAAATGCCAGAATATCGAGCATTTCGACTTCGCCGGATGGGACATCGCCCTGTTCGCGGCGGGCAGCGGCCCGACCGAAATCTATGCGCCCAAGGCGGCGGCGGCCGGTTGCGTCGTGATCGACAACAGCTCGCTTTATCGCATGGACCCGGACGTCCCCCTGATCGTGCCGGAAGTGAACCCGGACGCGATCGACGGATACAAGAAGAAGAACATCATCGCCAATCCCAACTGCTCCACCGCGCAGATGGTCGTGGCGCTGAAGCCGTTGCATGACGCCGCGAAGATCAAGCGCGTGGTTGTCTCGACCTACCAGTCGGTGTCGGGCGCTGGCAAGGCGGGCATGGACGAACTGTTCGAGCAGAGCCGCAACATCTTCGTCGGCGATCCGGCCGAGCCGAAGAAGTTCACCAAGCAGATCGCCTTCAACGTGATCCCGCATATCGACGTTTTCCTGGACGATGGGTCGACCAAGGAAGAATGGAAGATGGTCGCGGAAACCAAGAAGATCCTTGATCCCAAGGTGAAGGTCACCGCGACGTGCGTGCGCGTGCCGGTGTTCGTCGGCCATTCGGAATCGATCAACATCGAGTTCGAGAATGAGATTTCGGCGAAGGAAGCGCAGGATATCCTGCGCGAAGCGCCGGGCATCATGCTGGTCGATAAGCGCGAGGACGGCGGATATATCACCCCGATCGAATGCGTGGGCGATTTCGCGACCTTCATCAGCCGCGTGCGTGAGGATTCGACGATCGAAAACGGCATCAACCTGTGGTGCGTCAGCGACAATCTGCGCAAGGGCGCGGCGCTGAACGCGGTGCAGATCGCCGAACTGCTCGGCCGTCGCCACCTCAAGAAGGGCTAATTCGGCTTCCTTGCCGCCATGCTATCATCATGATAGCATGGCGATATGGGACAGGTGCTGATCCGCAATCTCGACGATCATGTCATCGCGGCGTATCGCGAATTGGCTGTGTGCAACCAGCGTTCGCTGGAAGCGGAATTACGTGATGCTCTGACGCGCGGAAAGCCGATGACGGGCGAGCGCCTGAGCGGCATGTTGGCGCGGCTGGAAACCATCCGCGCCATGACGCCAAAACTTGTGCGGCAGACACCCGCTGAAGATTTGCTCCGGGATGACGATCGCCCCTGATGCTGGTGGTGGATACCAGCGTTGCGGCCCGCTGGGTGATCGGCAGCGACGATTCCGCGCTGCCCGACGAAACAGCCATTGCACTGACGCTCTTGCCCCGCCGACTGATGGCGCCCGACCTGTTGGTGCCCGAATTTGCAAATGTCATGTGGAAGAAGGTGCGCGCGTGAAATCGATGCGGCGCAGGCGCGGGAAGCTGTCGCCATATTACCCGACATTATCGATCTGATCCCGACGGCTGGACTTGCCGATCGCGCGATGGAGATCAGTCTGGCGCTCGATCATCCCGCCTATGACTGCTTCTTTCTTGCTTCGGCCGAAATGCTGGAAACGATACTGATGTCGGCGGACAGAAAATTGGTCCGCCGTTGCGCCGACACGCCCTTTGCCCCGTTGATCGCAGGTTTGACGGATCGACCATCCTGCTCCGACTGACAGATCGCGCTCTTGCGCCGCCGGGGATGACGCCATATCGGCAAGGCGTCCCAGCCCAAGAGGAATGCCCCGATGACCGACCTGCCGATCGAACGCCATGAGATCAAGGGTTTCGACGGACTGCCGATCGCGGTGCATATGGTGGGGGCCAAGACAGAGGGCGCCCGCGACCTCGTCCTGATCCATGGCTATTTCTCCAACGCCTTCACCAATTGGATCCGCTACGGCCATGCCGCAAAGCTGGTGGAGGCGGGTTTCCGCCTGATCCTGCCGGACCTGCGCGGCCATGGGGAAAGCGCCAAGCCGCATGATCCCGCCGCCTATCCGGCCGATGCGCTGACCGACGATAATCTGGGGCTGATCGCGCAACTTGGCCTGACCGATTATGATCTGGGCGGCTATTCGCTGGGCGCGCGGACGACGGTGCGGATGCTGGCGCGGGGGGCCACGCCACGGCGCGTGATCCTGGCGGGGATGGGGCTGCGGGGGCTGGTCAAGGCGCTCGACAATGGCGGCTATTATCGCAATGTCCTGACCAACCTCGGCACGTTCGAGCGGGGCACGTCGCAATGGATGACCGAGGCGTTCCTGAAGACCACCAAGGGTGATCCGGTGGCGCTGCTCCATATCCTCAACACCTTCGTCGATACCGACGAGGCGACGATCGCGGGCTTCCAGCAGCCCAGCGTGGTGATCTGCGGCGCGGACGATCGCGATAATGGCGTGGCGCAGGAACTGGCGGAGGTGCTGCCCCATGGACACTATGTCGAAGTGCCGGGCAATCATATGAACGCCGTCACGCGCAAAGAGTTGGGGCAGGCGATGGTCGATTTCCTGACCGCTTGACTGTATCGCCAAGCCAAGTCACCTTCCCCGCCATAACCGATCAGGGGATATCCATGAAAATCGTTATATCGATGGCCGCGCTTGCGGCCGCCCTCGTTGCTTCGCCGGTGATGGCGCAGCAGTCCGCGTCCGCGTCCGCGAACGCAGCCGCCACGCCGACCGCGGCCGAAGCGGAAGCCTTTTTGACCAATGCGGAAAAGACCCTGTTTGACCAATCGATCGTCAGCGGCCGGGCGGCGTGGATCAACGCGACCTATATCACTGACGATACCGACGCGATGGCGTCCTATTTCGGCGCGATCGATACAAAACAGCGGGTCGATTATGCGCTGGAGGCCGCGAAGTTCGCGACCGCGCCGGGGCTGAGCGAGGAAACCAAGCGGCGGCTGACGCTGCTGCGCACCGCGCTGACGCTGCCTGCACCCACGACGCCGGGCGCAGCCGAGGCACTGAACGATCTCGCGACCAAGCTCCAGTCCGCTTATGGCAAGGGGAAGGGAACGCTCAAGGGCCAGCCGATCAACGGCAGCGATATCGAAGAGCAGATGGGGGAGAACCGCAATCCCCAAGAGTTGAAGGAAATGTGGGTTAGTTGGCACGACAATGTCGGCGCGCCGATGCGGACCGACTACGCCAAGCTGGTCGGCATCGCCAATGCCGGGGCCAAGGAATTGGGCTTTGCGGATACCGGCGCGATGTGGCGATCCAAATATGACATGCCCGCCGACGATTTCGCCAAGCTGACCGACAAGATCTGGGCGGAAGTGAAGCCGCTCTATGACGATCTCCATTGCTATACCCGCACCAAGCTGAACGAAAAATATGGCGATGCGGTGCAATCCAAAACCGGCCCGATCCGCGCCGATTTGCTGGGCAATATGTGGGCGCAGGAATGGGGCAATATCTATGATGTCGTGGCGCCGGCGGGCGCAGGGGATCTGGGCTTCGACACCACCGACTTGCTCAAGACCAAGGGCTATGACCCGGTCAAGATGGTGAAGGCGGGCGAGGGCTTCTATAGCTCGCTCGGTTTCGAGCCGCTGCCGCAGACATTCTGGGATCGATCGCAGATCACCAAGCCGCGCGACCGGGAAGTGATCTGCCACGCTTCGGCCTGGGATCTGGACAACAAGAACGATATCCGCATCAAGATGTGCACCAAGGTGAATGGCGACGATTTCGTCACCATCCATCATGAACTGGGGCATAATTATTATCAGCGCGCCTATCAGGTGCAGAAGCCGCTTTATCTGGACGGCGCCAATGACGGCTTCCATGAGGCGATCGGCGATTTCGTCGCTCTGTCGATCACGCCCGATTATCTGGTGAAGATCGGCCTGCTCGATCCCGCCAAGATGCCGGGCGCGGACAAGGATACCGGCCTGCTGCTGCGGCAGGCGATGGACAAGGTCGCGTTTCTGCCCTTCGGCCTTCTGATCGACAAATGGCGCTGGGGCGTGTTCGACGGATCGATTCCGCAGAGCGAGTATGAAAAGGGCTGGACCGACCTGCGCCTGCAATATCAGGGCATCGTCCCGCCCGTGTCCCGCGACGAGACGAAGTTCGACGCCGGCGGCAAATATCATATTCCCGGCAACACGCCCTATACTCGTTACTTCCTGGCGCGGGTGTTGCAGTTTCAATTCTATGAGGCGGCGTGCAAGCAGGCGGGCTGGAAAGGGCCGCTGCATCGCTGTTCTTTCTATGGAAACAAGGCTGTAGGCGCGAAGCTTGACGCGATGTTGCAGATGGGCGCGTCAAAGCCCTGGCCCGATGCGCTCCAGGCCTTTACCGGCAGCCGCGAAATGTCAGGCAAGGCGCTGGTCAATTATTTCGCGCCATTGCAGAAGTGGTTGATTACGCAAAATAAAGGCAAGTCTTGTGGCTGGTAAGCCGGAGTAAATCTTGGTAAATGGCTGCCGCATGAACGCGGCAGCCATTCTCCTATCCCTGTTATTCGGCACCGCTGCCGTCATGACTGTCGCGCTGACTGTGGCGTGGCTGCATTTCGGGCGGCAACGCCATGTCCTGACATGGACCGCCTCCTATGCCATGGGCATGGTGCAATGGACGGCCAATGCCTGCGGCTTTTTTCTGAAAAGTCCCGGCTGGTTCATCGTCACCGGCGTGGGATTGATCATAAGCGGATCTTTGCTGGCCATAGGTATCCGCCAAAGATCCGGCAAGCCTTTGCGATTGGCCGGTTTCGTTGTCCCGGCTATGCTGGTGATCCTGGCGATGGCCTTCGCCATCGGCCCGGTCGGTAGCCAGATCATGCAGGGCCTGATCATTCCCGCCTATGTCGGCGGGTTGCTGGCGGTCAGTGCCGTGTCGCTCTGGCCCAGGGATCGCTCCTTCACGCCCCCGGAGCTGGTGTTCTTCCTTGCGCTGCTGGTCTTCGTCATCGTCCAGTTCGCGCTGGCGGGGTCGGCCATGCTGATTCGCGGTCCTGAAATCGGCAAGGATCTCTACCGCCTGATCTTCAGCATCTTCATGCCGACCATCTATGTGGCCACCGCCGTCACGGCGGTGCTGGTGGTCGCGGGCGACCTGGCCCAGCAACTGCGCACGCAGATGCGCCACGATCCGCTGACCCAGGTGCTCAATCGCCGCGGACTGGACGAGGCCGCGGGTCGGGCGATGGCCCTGGCCCGGCGGCAGAGCCTGCCGCTGGCGCTGGTCGTGTGCGACCTCGACGGGTTCAAGGCGCTGAATGATGGCCATGGCCATATTGCGGGCGACCAGGCGCTCAAGGGATTCGCCCAACTGCTGACCAGCGCGGTGCGCCGCGGCGATGTGGTGGGGCGGATGGGCGGCGACGAATTCGGGCTGCTGTTGATGAACAGCAGCGCCGCCGCCGCTGCCGAGGTGATGGAGCGGGTGCGCGTGGAAGTGGGCCATCTGGCGCTGCCGGGCTTTCCCGACGTATGGCTGCGCGCCAGTTTCGGCGTGGCCGAAATGACCGCCGCCGACACGCAGTTGGAGGATATGGTCGCACGGGCGGACGCGGCCCTTTATGCCGCCAAGAAGGACGGCAAGGACCGCATCAGCATCTGGCAGGAAGCGGCTTAGATCACTTAACGGAACGGCGGTTCGTTAAAGGCGCGCAGCTTGCGGCTGTGCAGCTTGGCGCCTTCCTCGCGCAGCAGTTCGCAGGTCATGATGCCGACGCGCAAATGGCTGGCGATGGCTTCTTCGTAGAAGCGATTGGCCTGCCCCGGCAGCTTCAATTCGCCATGGATCGGCTTGTCGGACACGCACAGCAAGGTGCCGTAGGGGACGCGGAAGCGGTATCCCTGGGCGGCGATGGTGGCCGATTCCATGTCGATGCCGACCGCGCGCGAGAGGCTGAAGCGCAGGGCGGAGCTGGAATAGCGCAATTCCCAGTTGCGGTCGTCGGTGGTGACGACGGTGCCGGTGCGCAGGCGGCGCTTGAAATCCTCCGGGTCGCCCTGTCCCAAAACGGCCTCGGCCGCCTGCGCCATGGCGACCTGCACTTCGGCGATGGCCGGCACCGGAATTTCCGGCGGCAGCATTTCGTCCAGCACATGGTCGTCGCGCAGATAGGCGTGGGCCAGCACATAGTCGCCGATCCGCTGGCTGGGACGCAGGCCGCCGCAATGGCCGATCATCAGCCAGGCTTCGGGACGCACGACGGCCAGATGGTCGCAGATCGTCTTGGCGTTGGAGGGGCCGACGCCGATATTGACCAGAGTGATGCCGCTGCGGTCCGGCGCGATCAGATGATAGGCCGGCATCTGATGCCTGCGCCAGGCGCTGTCGGCGATCATCCGCGCCGGATCGGCGGTTTCCGGGGTCACATAGACGCCGCCTGCGCCCGACAGGGCGGTGTAGCGGCTCCCCTCCTGCTGCAATTCATCGCAGGCCCAGGCAACAAATTCATCGACATAGCGGTGATAGTTGGTGAACAATATGTAGCGCTGCACATGGTCGGCCGGGGTGCCGGTGTAATGTTTGAGGCGCGCCAGCGAGAAGTCGGTGCGCAGCCCGTCGAACAGGGCGAGCGGCCGGTCTCCGTCGGCATCGGGAGTGAAGAGTCCGTCGGCGATCTCGTCCCCGATCTCGGCCAGTTCGGTCGCGGGGAAATGGCGCGCCAGTTCAGTCGGCGGCGTGCCGTCGAGCGCGCTCATGTCCAGCCCGTCGAGCACATAGGGGAAAGGAATCTGCTGTTCGCTCAATCCCGCTTCCACATCCACGCCATAGTCGCGGACGAGCAGGTCGATCTGTTCGGCCAGATAATCGGCGAACATGGCGGGTCGGGTGACTGTAGTGGCGTAACGGCCCGGCTTGGACAGGCGGGCGAAGGAGCGGCCCGGCGGCGGCGCGTCGCTGTCGCCATGATAAGTGATCCGCAATTCAGGATAACAATAACGCCGGTCGGCCTTCGCGGTCGCCGACGGGACGCTGCCGTCGCGAGCATAAGCGCGCATGGCCTCGCGCAGATTTTCGATGGATGTCCGGTAAATACGGTCAAGTTGCGTGACCGTTGCGCTGCCGATGCTTTGTGTCATCGCCCCCTGTTACCGTCTTTGCATGACGGAAGGAAGACGCCGCGTGAAAGATGCGCAGCAGACCTGAAATCCGCTGCGCATCTCGCTGAAAAATCAGAGCTGTTCGAGCATATGTTCCGCAGACGAAACCTTGAAGTCGCCGGGTGCCTCCACATTGAGTTCCGCGACGACGCCATCCTTGACGATCATCGAGAAGCGCTGGCCGCGCTGGCCGAGGCCAAATTTACTTCCGTCCATGATCAGGCCTACCGCCTGCGCGAAATCGCCATTGCCGTCGGCGAGCATCGTGACCTTGCCCTCCGCGCCAGCCGATTTGCCCCAGGCGCCCATTACGAAGGCGTCGTTGACCGCGGTGCAGGCGATTTCGTCCACGCCCTTGGCCTGCAGCGCTTCGCTCTTGTCAATGAAACCGGGCAGATGCTTGGCCGAGCAGGTCGGCGTGAAGGCGCCTGGTACCGAGAAGATAGCGACGGTCTTGCCGGCGAAATACTCGTCTGACAGCACTGCTTCGGGGCCGTTCTCCGTCATCTGGGTGAAGGTGGTGCTGGGAAGGCGATCGCCCTTGGAAATGGTCATGTCTGTCTCCTGGCCTAATGACGGGCGGGAGGTCGGCGCTGCTAGGGCCGCTGTCAAGACGCGGACCCACTTATATGTCACGACGCCCCGTCGGTGCGACCATGTGTCCTTGGCAAGACGCGGCGGCGGGCTATATTCAGTATCATGACCCAGACGCGCTTTTATGGCGGGCATTTTCTGCTCGCCCTTCCCGGCATGGCGGACATGCGGTTCGATCATTCGGTGGTGGCGCTGTGCGTCCATGACGAAGAAGGCGCATTGGGCATTGCGGTGGGCGAGGAGATGGAGGGCATCACCCTGCGCGAACTGCTCGAAAGTTTCGATATCGACGGCAGCCAGGTGTCCGACATGCCGGTACTGCGCGGCGGCCCGGTCGAACCGCGGCGCGGCTTCGTGCTCCATTCGCTCGACTGGGGCGGGCAGGACATGGTGCATGTCGGCGGCCGATGGGGATTGTCGGGATCGCTGGATATATTGAAGGCGATCGCGGAGGGCCGTGGACCAAGCCGTTACCTCGTCGCGCTGGGCTATGCCGGTTGGGGCGCGGGACAATTGGAGCAGGAAATGCACGGCGAAAGCTGGTTCCTGGCCGATGGCGATGCCGACCTGCTGTTCGATGTGCCGACCCGGCGCAAATGGGCGGCGGCCTATGCCGCGGCGGGCGTGGATGCGTCGCACCTCGTCTCCGGCGCGGGATCTGCCTGAGTCAGGGCACATAAAGAAATCTTTATATAAGTTGCCATGCGCATCGCCCATTGGTAAAGCGCATCGCATCGCCGCCGCTCGGCATGTCGCTGGCGGGGTTCCATTCTAAGCTGACGGAGATACGCTCGTGGCCACCGCACCCGCCACTCAGGCGCAGGATTATGTGATTGCCGACATCGGCCTTGCCGGCTTTGGCCGCAAGGAAATGGACATCGCCGAAACCGAAATGCCCGGTTTGATGGCGTTGCGCGCGGAATTTGGTCCGTCGCAGCCGCTTAAAGGCGCGCGCATCACCGGGTCGCTGCACATGACGATCCAGACCGCCGTGTTGATCGAGACGCTGACGGCGCTGGGCGCGCAGGTACGCTGGGCGACCTGCAACATCTATTCGACGCAGGACCATGCCGCCGCCGCGATCGCCGCTTCGGGCGTACCGGTCTTCGCGATCAAGGGCGAGACGCTCCAGGAATATTGGGACTATGTCGAGCGCATCTTCGATTGGCACAGCGATGAATCCGGCGTCTGCAACATGATCCTGGATGATGGCGGCGACGCCACCATGTTCGCGCTGTGGGGCGCGCGGGTCGAGGCCGGTGAAGAGCTGTTCACGCCGACGAACGAAGAAGAGGAAATCTTCTGCTCGGTGCTCAAGCGGGTGCTGGCCGAACGTCCCGGTTTCCTGACCAAGACGGTCGCCGCCATCAAGGGCGTGTCGGAAGAGACCACCACCGGCGTCCATCGCCTGTATGAACTGGCCAAGAAGGGCAAGCTGCCCTTCCCGGCGATCAACGTGAACGACAGCGTCACCAAGTCGAAGTTCGACAACCTCTATGGCTGCAAGGAATCGCTGGTCGACGCGATCCGCCGCGGGACCGACGTCATGCTGGCGGGCAAGATTGCCTGCGTCGCGGGCTTCGGCGATGTCGGCAAGGGGTCGGCGGCCTCGCTCCGCAACGGCGGCGCGCGCGTCCTGGTGACAGAAGTCGATCCGATCTGCGCGTTGCAGGCGGCGATGGAAGGCTATGAAGTCGTGACGATGGAAGAGGCCGCGCCGCGCGCCGACATCTTCGTCACCGCGACCGGCAATGAAGGCGTGCTGACCGTCGATCATATGCGCGCGATGAAGAATATGGCGATCGTGTCGAACATCGGCCATTTCGACAGCGAGATCGAGATTGCCGGCCTGGCCAACATGAAATGGACCGAGATCAAGCCACAGGTCGACGAAGTCGAATTTCCCGACGGCAAGAAGATCATCGTTCTGTCGAAGGGCCGCCTGGTCAACCTGGGCAACGCCACGGGCCACCCTAGCTTCGTGATGTCGGCCAGCTTCACCAATCAGACGCTGGCGCAGATCGAATTGTGGACCAAGAGCGAGCAGTATGGCAACGACGTCTATGTCCTGCCCAAGCATCTGGACGAGAAGGTCGCCGAACTGCATCTGGAAAAGCTGGGTGTGAAGCTGACAAAGCTGAGCCAGCGCCAGGCCGATTATATCGGCGTGCCGGTGGAAGGGCCGTTCAAGCCCGATCACTACCGCTACTGAGCCGAGAGGCCCGCAAGCGACATCGAAAGGGGCAGGCGAAGACGCCTCCCCCTTTTTCATTCCGTCCAACCGAAATCTTTGCATCGCGCGCTTCCCGCTGCCGCCGACTTGGGATAGTCGGGATCGACTTATGGACAGGGACATGCAGGTGCGACGGGCCGGAGGGGTTATGTCATGACGACATTGTCCCCCTATGCCGCGATCATTTTCGGCGGGGTGCTGGCCGGGTGGCTGGGCGCGGCCGTATGGGCGCTCGTCAGCGGCCAGAGGATGCGGCGCGAGGGCACCCATGCCCAGGGTAAGCTCGACCGGCTGACCATGTTGCTGGCGTCCGCGCCCGCCGCGCCGATCATCATCCACCCCGACGGGCGGCTGGAAGCGGCTGATCGCCTGGCCAAATGGCTGGGTAAGCCGCGTGTCCCGACTTTCGCGTCCGAATTGACCGCGCCCGATGGCGGGCTGGAGCCGGAAGACGCGACGGCGCTGGCGCAGGAGATCGCTTCGGCCCAGCGCGCGGGCAAGAGTTTCGCCCTGCCGGTGCGGGGCCTTGGATCGTCGCGCCTGCTGCTGGTGCGCGGCGCGCCAGCGGGACCGGGCATCGCGGAGAGCGGCGGCGTCATCCTGTGGATTTTCGACGCGACCGACAGCCAGGCGGAAATCCAGTCGTTGCGTGGCCATGTCGAGCAATTGCGCGACGCGCTGGAGGCGCTGGCGGGGCTGGTCGAGGCTGCGCCGTTTCCGATGTGGCACCGCACCTCCGACCTGCGCCTGAGCCTGGTCAACAGCGCCTATGTCCGTGCGGTTGATGGGCAGGGGGCGGGGGACGTCATCGCGCATGGCACCGAACTGGTCGAAACCGTCGCGGGCCTGACGCCGGAAGCGGCCGCGGCCGATGCGATCGCCCGCGATGAGCCGGTCGAACGAATGGTGCCCGCCACGATCGATGGCGAACGGCGGACGATGCGCGTGGTCGATGTGCCGCTGGGGGCCGCGGGCGTGGCGGGCTATGCGGTGGATCAGCATGAACTGGAACAGGCGCGGGTCGAACATCGCCGTCTGGAAGCAGCGCAGCGCGACCTGCTCGACCGTCTGTCTGCCGGCGTCGCCCGGTTCGGTCCCGACCGCGCTCTACGCTTTTGGAACCAGCCCTTCATCAGCCTGTTCGGCCTGCATCAGGATGCGTTGGCCGACGCGCCGCCCTTCGAGCGGGTGCTGGACCAGATGCGCGACGCGCGGCGATTGCCTGAACATCGCGACTTCCCCGCCTGGCGCGCGGAACGGCGGCAGTGGTTCCTGTCGCCTGCGCCGCTGGAGGAAAACTGGCTGCTGCAGGACGGCACCCATTTGCGCGTCTACGCCCAGCCGCTTCCCGATGGTGGCCTGCTGCTGATCTTCGAGGACCGCACGGAGCAGGTCAATCTGTCGAGCGCCCGCGACACGCTGTTGCGGGTCCGCACCGCGACCTTCGACAATTTGTTCGAATCGATCGGCGTCTTCTCGTCCGACGGGCGGTTGCAGATGTGGAACAGCCGCTTCCGCACCATATGGGGCGCGAATGAGGAGTTGCTGGCCGGCCACCCACGCATCGACGATCTGATGCGTGCGGTACAGGCGAAGCTGGCGAAGCCGGAACAGGCCAATCTGGTGCGCGAACTGGTGCGGGCGGCGACGGTCGAGCGCAAGCAGCGCATGGGCCATGTCGGCTTTGCAGACGGGCGCATCTTCGAGTTCGCTGCAATTCCTCTACCCGATGGCAATGCGCTGTTCACCATGCTGGACGTCACCGACAGCCGCCGGGTCGAGCAGGTGCTGCGCGACCGCAACGAGGCGCTGGAGCAGGCGGACAAGGTCAAGACCGCCTTCGTCACCAATATGAGCTATGAACTGCGCACCCCGCTGACGACCATTTCCGGGTTCGCCGAGATGATGAGCGCAGGTTATGCGGGGAAACTTAGCCCGTCGGCCGCCGAATATGTCGATGGCATCCTCAAAAGTACGGCCCGCCTGTCGATGCTGATCGACAATGTGCTGGACCTGACCCAGGGCGAAGTCGGTACGCTGCCGATCGATCATGTCCGCGTCGACCTGACCACCGTGGTGCGGGCCAGCGCCAGCCGGATGATGATGGATGCAACCGCCAAGGGCATGGACATCGACATGACGTTGCAGGACAGTCTGGGCGCGGTTCAGGGCGACGCCCGGCGGATCGGCCAAGCGATCGATCAT
Organism: Sphingobium sp. AntQ-1; assembly: GCF_028538045.1. NCBI lineage: Bacteria > Pseudomonadati > Pseudomonadota > Alphaproteobacteria > Sphingomonadales > Sphingobiaceae > Sphingobium > Sphingobium sp. AntQ-1. The sequence goes on along the minus strand of NZ_CP117158.1, from coordinate 3,586,742 downwards.
CTGCTGGAAAATGCGATCCGCTATTGCGGCAAGGGCGCCCGCATCCTCCTTCATGGAGACGGCGTAGTTGACAAGGCGCGGATCGTCGTGTCGGACAATGGCCCTGGCATTGCGGCCGGGCAGCAGGCGGCGATCTTCGATCCGGCGGCGCGCGCGGGACAGGCGCGCAACGGCGGCCGGGCGGGGATCGGCCTGCCGCTGGCGCGGCAATTGGCGGAAGCGCATGGCGGCACGTTGCAACTGGTGTCGGAAGCCGGGCAGGGGACCATGGCCGTGATCGAACTGCCGCGTGGCTGAGTCGGTCGTGGACCTTGACGGTGAATCGGCGATGCTGGACCTGGGCCGGCGGATCGCCGTCCATGCCCGGATCGGCGATGTGATCGCGCTGCAAGGAGGGCTGGGTGCAGGCAAGACGACGCTGGCGCGGGGTATCCTCGAAGCATTGGGGCTGGAGGGCGAAGCGCCTAGTCCCAGCTTCGCCATCGTCCAGCCCTATGACGTGCCGGAGGTGCGCCTGCCGGTTGCCCATGTCGATCTCTACCGGCTGGACGATGCGGCCGAAGCCGAGGAACTGGCGCTGGGCGACTATCTGATGGACAGTCTCCTCATCATCGAATGGCCCGACCGGCTGGGCGATGCCCTGTGGCCCCACGCCCTGCGGTTGAGCATCGACTTTGCAGGCGATGACGCGCGGCGCTTGACAGCGGACGTGCCGGACGCTTGGACGGAGCGATGGTCACAGATATGATCCCACCCGCCGCCGCGCCCGCCTTCCTCGCCGACGCGGGATGGAGTGACGCCGCCATCGTACCGCTCGCCGGCGATGCGTCATTCCGCCGCTATTTTCGCGTGCTGGACGGCGGCCGTCGCGCCGTGCTGATGGATGCGCCGCCACCGCATGAAGACCCGCGCCCGTTCATCGCCATCGCCGAACATCTACTGGCCGATGGTTTCGCCGCACCGCGGATATTGGCGCGCGATCTGGAGCAGGGCCTCGTTCTGATCGAGGATTTCGGCGACCTGCGGGTCAAGGAACATCTGGACGCCGATCCGGCCGAGGAACGGGCGACCTACGCCCGTGCGATCGACCTGCTCGCCGACCTGCATCGCCTGCCCGCTGCGCAAGTGCCGCCCTATGACCGGGCCGTCTATCAGCGCGAGGTCGGGTTGCTGACGGAATGGTATTGCCCGGCGATCGGGCTGGATGTCGATGCCGATGGCTATGTCAGCGCCTGGGACGCGGTGCTGCCGCTCGTGGAGCAGTCGATCAGCCCGACGGTGACGGTGCTGCGCGATTATCATGCCGAAAATATCATGCTGATCGATCGCGACTCTTCGCATGGCCTGGGCCTGCTCGATTTTCAGGATGCGCTGGCGGGCCACCCGGCCTATGATCTGGTATCATTGTTGCAGGACGCCCGGCGCGATGTGCCGATCGAGGTCGAGGCGGCGATGCTGGCCCATTATAAGGCGATCGCCAACCCGCCCGCCGATTTTGACGCCGCATATGCGGTGCTGGGTGCGCAGCGCAATGCCAAGATCATCGGCATCTTCACCCGGCTGTGGAAGCGCGATGGCAAGCCGCGCTACCTCTCTTTCCTGCCGCGCATGTGGGGATTGCTGGAGCGTGACCTGACCCATCCGGCGCTGGCGCCCGTCGCCGCATGGTTTGCCGCCAACATCCCTGCCGACCAGCGCCATGACGCGCTGCAAGAGTTCGCGCCCGCATGATCGACACCGCCATGCTGATGGCCGCCGGGCTGGGCAAGCGGATGCGTCCGCTCACCGCGACCCGGCCCAAGCCGCTGGTGAAGGTGGCTGGCAAGCCGTTGATGGACCATGCGCTCGACCGGCTGGAAGCGGGCGGTATCAAGAAGGTTGTGGTCAACGTCCATTATCTGGCCGACACGGTCGAAGCGCATCTGAAAGCGCGGAAATGCGGGCTGGATTTCGCCATATCGGACGAGCGGGCCAAGCTGCTGGAAACCGGCGGCGGCCTGATCCGGGCGAAGCCGCTGCTGGGCGACAAGCCTTTCATCTGCGCCAATAGCGACAATTTGTGGATCGACGGTGCGCAGGAGACGCTGGGCATGATGCAGCGGATCTGGAACCCGGAACGGATGGACGCGCTGCTGCTGCTGGTGCCGCTGGCGCGCGCGACCTGCCATAGAGGGCCGGGCGATTTCCATATGGATGCGAACGGCCGGTTGAGCCGGCGCAAGACCGCCTATGTCGCGCCCTTTGTCTTTACCGGGGTTCAGATATTGTCGCCGTCGCTGCTGGTCGATCCGCCGGGCGATGTGTTTTCCACCAATATCTTCTGGAATCGCGCGATCGAAGCGGGGCGGCTTTATGGCGTGTCGCATCAGGGCCTGTGGTTCGACGTCGGGACGCCCCAGGCCATTCCGGTGGTGGAGTCGATGCTCGCTCATGGGTGAGAAGACGCGCCCCGCGCTCTTCACGATCCCCGCGCATCGCGCCTTCGCCGATGCGCTGACGGCGGGGTTGCTGGCGCAGCACCGTGGCGATCCCATGGCGCTGGCGCAGGCCATGGTCCTGCTGCCCAACAACCGCGCGATCCGGGCGGTGAGCGACGCCTTTGTGCGCCAATCGGGTGGCGGGCTGCTGCTGCCCCGGCTTGTCGCGATCGGCGACCCGGATCTGGGCGAGCAGGTGGGCGGCGTGCTCGATCCGTTGGGGGAGGCCGACCCCGTTCCGCCGGCGATCGCGCCAATGCGCCGCCAGATGATCCTGGCCCGCATGGTGCAGGATACGCAGCCGGGTATCGATGCCGGACAGGCGCTGCTGCTGGGACAGGCGCTGGGCGCGGTGCTGGACCAGATGCGGGTGGAGCGCGTGCCGATGACGGCGTTGCGCACGCTGGCGCTGTCGGACGAGTTGTCAAAGCATTGGCAGACGTCGCTGACGATGTTCGAGATTTTGATCGCCCGCTGGCCCGGCGAACTGGCGCGGACCGGATGCATCGACCTGGCGGACCGGCGCAACCGGCTGTTCGACCGGCTGGCGGCGCGTTGGAACGACCATCCGCCGTCAGGCTTCGTCGTCGCGGCGGGCCTGTCGACCACCGCGCCCGCCGTCGCCAACCTGCTGCGGCGGATCGGCACGATGCCCAAGGGCATGGTGGTGTTCGCCGGCCTCGACCAGCATATGGACGATGATGCGTGGCAGGCGATCGGGCCGTTCGATCCCGATCCGATCACGGGCCGCGCGCCTCAGGGCCATGAAAGCCATCCCCAATATGCGCTCAAGCGCCTGCTCGACCGCATGAGCGCAACGCGGGACGATGTCGCGTCATGGCGCTGGGGCAGCGAGCATGATGCGCGGGCGGTGCGTGGGCGCAATATCTCCAACGCCATGTTGCCGCCCAGGCTGACGAGTCGCTGGCGCGACCTGAAGACCGCTGACCGATCGCTAGCGGGGGTAGAGGCGCTGGAAGTGGCGACGCCGGGCGAGGAAGCGCAGGCCATCGCGATCGCGCTGCGCGAGGCGCTGGAGACGCCGGAACGCACCGCCGCTTTGGTCACGCCCGACCGGCAACTGGCGACGCGGGTGTCGGCGCATCTGCGGCGCTGGGGCATCGAAGCGGACGATTCGGCGGGCTTGCCGCTGTCGCGCCTGCCATCCGGCACCTTATTAATCGCGATGGCGCAGGCAGTGGCGGAGCGGTTCGCGCCGGTGGCTTTGCTGACCCTGCTCAAACATCCGCTGGTGATGCGGGGCGAGGACCGGCTGGCCTGGCTGGAGGGGGTGCGCGCGCTCGACCTGCTGTTGCGCGGGCCGCGGCCGCAGGCGGGGTTGGTCGGCATCGACCTGCTGCTGCATCCGCGCGCGGACGACCGGCAGCGAGTGTTGCGCGAGCAGGTGCGCGACTGGTGGCCGACGGCGCGTGCGCTGCTGGAGCCGCTGGAAAGCGCCTTTGCCGCTGCTGCCGACCTGAGCGGACAATTGGCGGCGCTGCGCGAACAGGCCGGCGCCCTGACCAACGATGCCGTCTGGGCCGGTCATCAGGGCCATGCCGCCGCCGACCTGTTCGCCGAGATGGAAGCCGCCGCGCCCGAAGGCCCGCGGCAGGCCGATCCGCGCGCGCTGCCGGTGCTGCTCGACCATATGCTGGGCGGCGTATCGGTGCGCCCTCCCCAGGGCGGTCATCCGCGCATCAGCATATTGGGGCTGATCGAGGCGCGGCTGATGCAGGCGGACCTCATGATCTTGGGCGGCCTCAACGAAGGCACATGGCCGGGCCTGCCCTCGCCTGATCCCTGGCTCGCCCCGCGCATCCGGCGCGAACTGGGGCTGCCTGGGCTGGAGACGCGCATCGGCCTGGCCGCGCATGATTTCGCAGGGGCGCTGGGCGCGCCGCATGTCCTCATCACCCGCGCGCGGCGGGGCAGCGGTGGGCCGGCGGTGGCGTCGCGTTTCTGGCTGCGGCTGAAGGCGATGGCTGGGCCGCAATGGAAGACGGCGGACCGCTATGCGGCGCTGGCGCAGGCGATCGACGCGCCGGGCCGGCATAGTCCCGCCGACCGTCCCGCGCCCGCGCCGCCCGCTTCCGTCCGGCCGAATGTTATCCCGGTCACCGATGTCGATCGGCTGAAGGCCGACCCCTATGCCTTCTACGCCAAGCGGGTTTTGCGCCTCAATCGGCTCGATCCGGTGGATGCCGATGCCGGACCGGCGTGGCGCGGCACGGCGGTCCACGACATTCTTCAGCGCTGGGCGGAGGCGGGGACGTTCGACCCCGCCGATCTGGAAGCGCGCGCCCGCGCCATGTTCGACCAGCCCGAAGTTCATCCCTTGCTCAAAGCGCTGTGGCAACCCCGCCTGATCGAGGCGATCCGCTGGATCGCGGCGCAGGTCGCCAGCGACAAGGCGGAGGGGCGCGCCATATTGGCGGTGGAGAAGGAAGGGCGGGCCGACATCGCCGGGGTCACGCTGATGGGCAAGGCCGACCGGATCGACCGGCTGGCCGACGGGCGTATCGGCATCATCGATTACAAGACCGGCAAGCCGCCCAGCGCGCGGCAGGTCAAGGCGGGCTTTTCGCTGCAACTGGGGCTGCTCGGCATCATCGCGGAGCTGGGCGGGTTCGAGGGGCTGGGACCAGGGCCGCAAGCGGGCGATTTCGAATATTGGTCGCTCGCCAAGAAGGGCGATCAGTTCGGCTATCGCGAACGGCCGGTCGATGCGCTGGGCAAGCGCGACAAGATCGTCACCGACCAGTTCACCGCCCACGCCCATGAACATTTCGAAGCGATGGCCGATGCTTTCCTGCTTGGCACGACCCCTTTCCGCGCGGAGATCAACCCCGAAGTCGCCAATTATGGCGATTATGACCAGCTGATGCGGCTGGAGGAATGGTATGGCCGCGACGATGGCTAAGACCCGCGCGCTTCAGAAATTGCTGGGCGATCAGGCGCGCGCCGCCGCGCCCGACGCCCATGTCTGGCTGTCGGCGTCGGCCGGGACCGGCAAGACCCATGTGCTGACCGCGCGCGTGTTTCGCCTGCTGCTGCAAGGGGTGCGGCCGGAAAATATCCTCTGCCTCACCTTCACCAAGGCGGGCGCGGCGGAAATGGCCGACCGCATCCATGATCGCCTGGCCGCCTGGGTGCAGATGGAAGAGGTCGACCTGTTCAACGACCTGGAGGCGCTGGGCGAAGAGTCCGGGCCGGAGGCGCGCGACTATGCCCGGCGTCTGTTCGCCGAAGTGCTGGAATCGACCGGCGGCGGGCTGCGCATCCAGACCATCCATGGTTTTTGCCAGCAATTGCTGACCGCTTTTCCGCTGGAGGCCGAATTGACGCCGGGCTTCCGCCCGCTCGACCAGCGCGAACAATCGAGCCTGGCGCGCCAGACGCTGGCCGACATGGCGGTGCGTGCGCATGACGGGGACGACGCAGCGCTGATCGGCGCATTGCAGGCGATCAGCCTGCGCTTGGGCGAGGGCGGGGCCGAACAGTTTCTGTTGCGCTGCGCGGCGACGGGCGACGCGCTCGATGCGCTACCGGAGGCGATCGGGCCTTGGCTGGCGCAGGAACTGGAGCTGCCCGAAGGCGATATCGATCAATGGCTTGCCGACCAATGTTCTGACACGATGTTCGACATGCGCACGCTGGACGGGATCGTGCGCGCCAATGTGGAATGGGGCAAGGGCCGGGGGCTGGAGCGGTGCGATCGCATCGCTGCGTGGCGCGCGCTCGATCCGGCCGGGCGGGCGGCGACGCTGGGCGATCTCCATCGTGCCTGGAGCAAGGCGGACGGAGACCTGATCGACGCCAAGGGCTGGGTGCCGCCGATCGACGGTTACATCGAGATGGCGGCGCGGCTGTACGACAGGTGCGGCGCGCTGATCGCGATGAAGTTGCGCGCCGACTACGCCGCGCTGCTGGGTCAGGCGCTCCATGCCGGGCGGGCCTATGCGCGTGATTATGCCAAGGCCAAGCGGCTGGCCGGCGCGGTCGATTTCGACGATCTGATCGCGCGCACCGCCGCCTTGCTGGAACAGCCCGGCATCGCCGAATGGATTCGTTACAAGCTGGACCAGCGGATCGACCATATATTGGTGGATGAGGCGCAGGACACCAATATCCGACAGTGGCAGATTGTAGCCGCTTTAACGTCTGAATTCTTCGCTGGCGAAGGCGCAAAGGGCGACAAAGTCAGAACTGTTTTCGCCGTCGGCGACTTCAAGCAAGCCATTTTCGGCTTTCAGGGGACTAGTCCCGCCGAGTTTCGCGCGGCCCGCATAGCTTTTTCGCGATATGCAGATGAAGCTGGGCATGATTTCTTCAACCTGTCGCTCGACCAGAGTTTTCGCTCGACGCCCGCCGTGCTGGAGGTGGTGGACCGCACCATCGCCACGCTGCGCGCCGAACGGCTGGGTATGGACGCGGGTGAGGTGCGCCATGTCAGCGCCAATCGGCATCCGGGTGAAGTGCAATTGTGGAAGCCCGTCGTCGCGGGTCTGTCGGAAGATGCGGAAGGCGAGGAGGATTGGGCGGCCGATCAGGAGCGGGTGCTGGCCGGCAAGATCGCGCGGCAGATCAAGCAGTGGATCGACGATGGGCTGATGCTCGAAAGCCGGGGGCGGCCGGTGCGCGCGGGCGACATCATGATCCTGGTGCGCCGCCGCAGCGAACTGGCGCGGCTTATCGTCGCGCGGCTTTATGAGGAGAAGGTGGCGGTGGCCGGGATCGACCGGTTGCGGCTCAACGCGCCGCTGGCCGTGCGCGACCTGCTCGCCGCATTGCGCTTTGCGGTGCAGCCGGAAGATGAGCTGAACCTGGCGTCCCTGCTGGTATCACCGTTGATCGGCTGGACGCAGGACGAACTGATGGTGCGGCTGATCGGCCGCAAGATCGGTGCGGGTCTGTGGCGACATCTCCAGCAGACGATGGACGATGCTACGCTAAAACCGCTGCGCGATCTGCTGGCGGTGGCGGATTTCACCACGCCCTATCGCTATCTGGAGGCGATATTGTCGGGGCATATGGACGGGCGGCGGCGGCTGGTCGAGCGGCTGGGGACCGAGGCCGCCGATCCGATCGAGGAATTGCTGAACGCCGCGCTTGCGTTCGAAAGCGACGATCATCCCTCGCTCCAGCGCTTCATCGACTGGTTCGACCGGGGCGAGGTGGAGATCGTCCGCGATGCCGCGGCGCAGGGCGACATGCTCCGGCTGCTGACCGTGCATGGCGCCAAGGGTTTGCAGGCGCCGATCGTCATCCTGGCCGACGCCTGCCTCGACCCCGATGCGGGCAACCGGTCGGACTCGCTGCTGTGGAACGGCCTGCCGATCCTGGCCCCGCGCAAGCCCGAACGGCAGGGGCCGATCGGCGACGTCGCCGAAGCGGCCGCACAGGTGGAGCGGGAGGAGCATTGGCGGCTGCTCTATGTCGCGCTGACTCGTGCAGAAGAGAAGCTGATCGTCGCCGGGTCGCTCGGCCCCCGCGCCAAGGGGGAGGTGAAGCCGGAAAGCTGGTATGCGGCGGTCGAAGGGGCGATGATATCGCTGGATACAGACTGGGAGGCCGATCCGCTATGGGGCGGGGTGCGCCGCTGGCGCGGGACGGAGCAACTGGAGCCGCGCAAGGCGGAGGGGGAAGAGGCGCGCGCGTCGATGCCGGTCGTCCAGCCCGCATGGCTGCGCGAACCGGCCCCCGCCGAATCACGCCCGCCCCGGCCGCTCGCGCCGTCCGCCCCGGTAGAGGATGACATGCCCTATCCGCCACCGACGCAGGCGATGCGGGCCGCGGCCGAACGCGGGCGCTGGCTCCACGCGCTGTTTGAACGGCTGCCCGACCTGTCCGCCGAGCGGCGACGCGATGCGGCGGATCGCTGGCTGGTCCAGCAGGGCGTGGGCGATGCGGCGCAGCGCCATGACCTCATCGACCAGGCGATCAGGGTGATCGAAGCGCCGGATTTCGCGGCCCTGTTCGGCCCCGATGCGCTGGCCGAAGCGCCGATCGCGGCCGTGGTGGGCGAGGCGGTGATCGCCGGCACCGTCGACCGGCTGTCTATCGGCGCGGATCGCATCCAGTTGGTCGATTTCAAGACCGGGCGGATCGCGCCGCTGACCCTGGCAGAAGTGCCAACCGCCCATATCCGGCAGATGGCCGCCTATGTCGCGGCGCTGGGCGTGATCTTCCCCGACCGGACGATCGAGGCGGGGCTGCTCTACACCAGCGCGCCGCGACTGATCATCCTGCCGCCCGCGGTGCTGGCGGCGCACCAGCCGGGCCTCGCGCCGTTTGCGGCGCAGAAGCCCGACTATCTGCCCGCGCAGGAGAATTTGCCGCTCTCACCCGTTGAGCGGGATGCGCACCCGTCCTAGATACGCTGCAACATAAGGAGATACTCATGGCCACCAAGGCAGTTACCGACCTCAGCTTCCAGGATGACGTCATTAATTCGGACAAGCCCGTCCTCGTCGATTTCTGGGCCGAATGGTGCGGGCCGTGCAAGATGATCGGCCCGGCACTGGAAGAAATTTCCGAAGAACTGGCCGACAAGGTGACGATCGCCAAGATCAACATCGACGAAAATCCCGATGCGCCGGGCCAATATGGCGTGCGCGGCATTCCGACGATGATCCTGTTCAAAAATGGCGAAGCGGCCGCGACCAAGGTCGGCGCGGCGCCCAAGAGCGCGCTTAAGGGCTGGATCGAAAGCGTTCTCTAATGCTCATGCGGTCGTGCCGGGCCGAACGGTCTGGCACGACCGGCACAGCCGGCCCTATGTTAGCGGGATCATCACCGACTGGGCATAGGCCGGTCGCGTGCGCAGCCGGTCGTACCAGCCACGCACATGCGGCACGTCGGGCCGCTCCATGTCGAGCGTGAAGAAAGTGTGGGCATAGACGCCCATCGGCACGTCCGCGACACCGAAAGCGACACCTGAAAGCCATGGTTGCACTGCGAGCGTGCGGTCGAGGATTTTCATGGCCGCGCCCGATGCCGCCGCAGACGTGGCCAGCAACTGTCCATCTCGCTGTTCGGGCGTGCGCCGCACCAATTGCAGGAACGCATCGCGCTGGGCGTCGGCGAAGGCGAATTGCCAGTCCATCCACTTGTCGCCCTGCGCCCGCTCCGCCGGATTGGCGGGCCACAAGCCAAGGGCGTAACGCGCCGCCAGATAGCGCAGGATCGCGTTGGATTCCCACAGCATGACGTCGCCATCCTCGATCGTGGGGATCAGCGCATTGGGGTTTTTCGCCAGATAGTCCGCGCTCATGCCGAACGCGCCGCCGACATCGTGGCGGACATAGGGCAGGCCGATTTCGTCCGCGAACCAGGCGACCTTCTTCACATTATGCGAGTTCAACCGGCCCCAGATCGTCAGCATCGCATATCCTTCTAACCGAACAGCGTCGCCGCCGCCTTGTCCCACAGCCGGGCCGATGAAGCGCCCATCAATCCGCGCCGCAGGTCGCCCACGACATAGGGCGTGCCGTCGGTGCGCTGGCAGCAGCCGCCCGCTTCGTTAACGAACAAAGTGCCCGCCGCATGATCCCAGGGCAAGGTCCGCGCGAACACCGACACGTCGTTCTGCCCCAGCACCAGCCGCGGATATTGCTCCGCGGCGCAGCGGGGAATGTCCACCAGCATGAAGCTGGCCTCCGACCTGCGCACCATGTCGGCGCGTTCCTCGGCCGACATGAAGAAGGTCGCCAGCGCCGCGATTGGCAGCGCGCCGCCCGTTTCGCGCGCCTGCACCTGGCTGCCATCGACATGACTGCCGCCGCCCAGCATCGCATGGCATAGCCGCCCGGTCAGCGGATCGAGTATCCAGCCCGCCAGCGTCGCGCCGCCATCGACCAGTGCGATGATGATGCCGAAGGGGGATTTGCCCGCGGCGAAATTGCCGGTGCCGTCGATCGGGTCGATGATCCAGTTCAGCCCTTCGCCCGCCCGGTCGAGGATCGCCGGGTCGGCGGCGCAGGCTTCCTCGCCGATGATCCCGGCTTCGGGCAGGAGGGCGGACAAGCCTTCAGCCAGCCGCGTTTCGCTTTCCTTGTCGGCGATGGTGACAAAATCGTTCGTCGCCTTTTCGCTGATCTCGTCGCTGGCCAGATTCTGGTAGCGCGGCATGACGATGTCGCGGCCCACCGATCGCATCAGCGCCACGACGGGATCATGCAGTTCCAGCATCAGCTGCGATAATCCGCGTTGATCGAAATATAGCCGTGGGTCAGGTCGCAGGTCCACACCTGCGCCCGGCCTTCGCCCAGCCCCAGGTCGACGCCGATCTGGATGTCCTGTCCTTTGAGATGCGCCGACACCGGGGCTTCGTCATAGCCCTCGACCGCCAGGCCGCCAGTCGCCACCTGCGTCGCGCCGAAGCGGATCGAAAGTGTGTCGCGGTCGGCGGGTTCGCCTGCCTTCCCGACCGCCATGACGACGCGGCCCCAATTGGCGTCTTCGCCGGCAATCGCAGTCTTCACCAGCGGCGAATTGGCGATGGAGAGGGCGATGCGATGGGCGCTGGCGTCGCTGTCCGCGCCTTCGACTATGATGTCGATGAACTTGGTCGCACCTTCGCCATCGCGCACCACCAGATGGGCGAGTTGGCGGCAAAGGTCTTGCAGCGCCGCCTGGAAGGCGTCCGCCCCGGCATCGTCCATGCTGGCGATCGGCGCATGGCCCGCCTTGCCGGTGGCGAAGGCCAGCACGGTGTCGCTGGTCGACGTGTCGCTATCGACCGTGATGCAGGAGAAGCTCTTGCGGTTCGCCGCCGACAGCATCTGTTGCAACAGGGCCGGATCGACCGCCGCGTCGGTGAAGATATAGCCCAGCATCGTCGCCATGTCGGGCGCGATCATGCCCGATCCCTTGATGATGCCGACCAGTTCGACCCGCGTGCCGCCGATCATCGCCGACACATGCGCGCCCTTGGGATAGGTGTCGGTCGTGCCGATCGTGGTCGCGGCCTCTTCCCAGCCGCAGGGCGTGGCGGTGAAGGCGGCTTCCAGTCCGGCTTCGGCCTTGTCGATCGGCAGTGGCACGCCGATCACCCCGGTCGAGGAGACGAAGATGTCCGATGGCAGGCAGGCGAGATGATTGGCGACCTTGGCCGCGATCGCTTCCACCGCGGCGCGGCCGCGATGGCCGGTGAAGGCGTTGGCGTTGCCGGCATTGACCACCAGCGCGCGCGCCTGCCCAAGCGGAATGGCGTCCCGGCACCATTCGACTTCGGGCGAGGGACATTTGCTCTGGGTCGTGACGCCGGCAACGGCGGTGCCCGCGTCCAGCTCGACATAGGTAAGGTCGCAGCGATCCCAATTCTTGTATCGCGCGCGGGCGACACGCAGCGTCACGCCGTCGATGGCGGGCAGATTCGGGAATGAAGCGGGAGCAAGGGGGGAGCGGTCGGTCATGGCGCGCGAAATGCGGCAAAATCGGGCATGGGTCAATCTTTCCGCAACGGGATCGCAGTCAGATCGCGCAAGTACAACCGACCCACCCCATCGGGCATCGTCATCATGCGATAGCCGCGCTGGCGGGCATAGGCCACCAGCGCGTCGTCGGGGCGGAGCGGCAGTTTGCGGGTGCCGCCTTCATAGCCGGTCAGTATGGCGGCGGGCGGATCGCGGTCCATGTCGGGCAGCGTCGCCGGGATCATGGCATGGACCTGCCGCGCCAGCACCGGTCCCATGGTCCAGCCTGTGCGCCAGGCGAAAGGGCCAGTGGCGAAGCGCGGGTCGAGGGTGAGGCCGCTGCCCAGGATCATATGCGGCGACAGGGTGGCGACGTCGTCGCCCTGGCCCATGGCGCGCACGCTCGCCCCGGCCCAGCGCGCGGCGGCGTCCGCCTCCAGCACCGGCGATCCCGTGCGCAGCATCGCGGTCACATGGCGGGTCGCGGGCAACATGCCGGGAATGGCGGCGAGGCAAAGCAGGCCGAGCAGCGCCTGACGCGGCGCAACGGGCCAGCGCCGCGCATCATCGAACAGATAGCCGAGCGCCAGCGCCAGCGGCGGCAACAGGGGCATGACATATTGGACCTGCGAGGGCGTGGGCAGCGCCGCGCCGATCAGCGCGCCGGCGGTCATCCAGATCGCCAGCCGCCGTCCGGGCGAGCGCACGCGCCGGCGGGTCATGATCCAGTTGGCCGATAGCAGCAGCAGCGCGGCGAGCGCCGGTCCCTTCCACAGATATTTGAGCAGGTCGGTCAGCTTTTCGATCGTCGCCAGTTCATCGAACGCGCCGTTGGCGGCGTACCAGGCGTGCGGCGCGGTCGCGCCGAAGGTCAGCACGCCATAGAAGAAGGCGTCCGGGGCCGGCGCCCAGGCGACCAGCATCGGCGTCATGCCCGCCATCGCGCCCACCGCCAGCCAGCAGGCGGCGCGCAGGCCGCAACGGCCGCCCGCGCTGATGACGAACAGGCCGGTCATCAGCCCCAGCGGGGCGAAATTCAGCTTGGTCGCGATGGCGAGGCCGAACAGCGATCCGGCCGCGAACCAATAGCGGGGCGGGCAATGGCGCAGCGCAAGCAGGCTGACAAGCAGCGCCATGGACGACAGCAAAGTCGGCAGCATGTCGTTGCGCACCACCGCGCCGGTGAACTGGAAGGCGGCGGTCGCCCCAACGAGCAAGGTTGCGATTGCGGCGCTATCGCGCGAAATGCCCGCGATACGCTGGCCCGCCCACAGAGTTGCAACAGTGCAAAGGGCGGTGGCAGCCGTGGCCAGCCGCATCGCCACGACCATATGATCGGGAAACAGCAAGGTTAGCGGCGCGAAGGTCCAGCTGTGCAAAGGCGGCTGAAGATACAGAAAATCGTGGAAGATCAGCAGGCGACCGCCAAAGTAGGCGCCGGCGACATATTGGCTTTCGTCATGGTCGAACGGAGTCGCGATCGCGGTCAGGCCGAACCAGAGGATCAGCGCCATCGCCACCAGCGTGGCGACCGGTAGAGCGCTGCTGGGCGCGCGCGCCAGGACGATTGAACGATACACTATGCGACCCTTGCTCTTGTCGCGCTCTTGTGGCGCAGCTTGCGCGAAGTGCAAAGCCTTCGCGTTGGCATGACGCCACCGCCCGTTCAAAGCCCCCTGACTAATACCCACTGGCGTGATTATGTGACGGCCCAGCGACAGACTGGGTTAAGCCGCAGTCTGATTGACTAAAGGATGTGCCGTGCCTAAATCGCGGCGCATATCCGCGCGCGCTCCTGATGAGGGGGTTCGTGCCCCTTACGAAATTAGGAAATCGCATGTTCGGCGCACTCGCCAAGTCCATCTTCGGATCGTCCAACGAACGCTATGTGAAGTCGCTGGGCAAGACCGTCGACCAGATCGCCGCCTTCGAACCGGCGATGCAGGCCATGAGCGACGAGGAACTGGTCGGCCAGACGGCGAAGTTCCGCGAACGGCTGGCCAATGGCGAAACGCTTGACGCCCTGCTGCCCGAAGCCTTCGCCACGGTGCGGGAAGCCGGCGTGCGGGTATTGGGGATGCGGCATTTCGACGTGCAGATGGTGGGCGGCATGGTCCTCCATCGCGGCGAAATCGCCGAAATGCGCACGGGCGAGGGCAAGACGCTTGTTGCGACGCTCGCCACCTATCTGAACGCGCTAGAGGGCAAGGGCGTGCATGTCGTCACCGTGAACGATTATCTGGCCAGTCGCGACTGCGAATGGATGGGCCAGGTCTATCGCTTCCTGGGTCTGACCACCGGCGTCATCGTGCCGAACATCAGCGAAGACCAGCGGCGCGAAGCCTATGCCGCGGACATCACCTATGCGACGAACAACGAGCTGGGCTTCGACTATCTGCGCGACAATATGAAATATGACCGCGCGTCGATGGTCCAGCGGCCGTTCAACTATGCGATCGTCGATGAAGTCGATTCGATCCTGATCGACGAGGCGCGCACGCCGCTCATCATTTCCGGCCCCACCGACGACAAGTCGGAGCTGTATGTCGCGGTCGACGCGATTGTGAAGCAGTTGGTCGATGAAGATTATGAGAAGGATGAAAAGCAGCGCACCGTCACGCTGACCGAGGACGGCACCGAGAAAATCGAGCGTCTGCTGGAAACCGCCGGGCTGCTCCAGGGCAGCAACCTCTATGATTTTGAAAATACGCAGGTCGTGCATCATGTGAACCAGGCGTTGCGCGCCGTGGTGATGTTCCGCCGCGACATCGATTATATCGTCAAGGATGGCAAGGTCGTCATCATCGACGAATTTACCGGTCGTATGATGGACGGACGCCGCTGGTCGGACGGCCTGCACCAGGCGGTGGAAGCCAAGGAGGGCGTCCAGATCGAGCCGGAGAACCAGACGCTGGCGTCGGTCACCTTCCAGAATTATTTCCGAATGTACCCCAAGATTTCGGGCATGACCGGCACCGCGTCGACCGAAGCGACCGAATTCTACGAAATCTACAAGATGAACGTCGTCACCATCCCGACCAACAAGCCGGTGCAGCGGGTGGACGAACAAGACAGCTTCTACAAGAATATCGAGGACAAGTTCCGCGGCATCGCCCGCACGATCAAGGAACATGCGGAGAAGGGCCAGCCCGTGCTGGTCGGCACCGTGTCGATCGAAAAGTCGGAAATGCTGTCTGAGTTCCTCAACCAGGACGGCGTGCCCCACGCGGTGCTGAACGCCCGCTTCCATGAGAGCGAAGCGCATATCGTGGCGCAGGCGGGCCGCAAGGGCGTGGTGACGATCGCCACCAACATGGCGGGTCGCGGCACCGACATCCAGTTGGGCGGCAATCTGGAACTGCGCGTTGAGGACGAATTGCGCGACATGGCCGAAGGGCCGGAGCGCGACGCCGCGATCGAGCGCATCCGCGCCGAAATCGCCGCCGAAAAGGCCGAAGTGCTGGCGGCGGGCGGCCTGTTCGTGCTGGCGACCGAGCGCCACGAAAGCCGCCGTATCGACAACCAGTTGCGCGGCCGTTCGGGCCGTCAGGGCGATCCGGGCCTGTCGCGCTTCTACCTCAGCCTCGACGACGACCTGATGCGTATCTTCGGCCCGGACACGATGTTCGCCAAGATGATCCGGTCCAACCTGGAGGATGGCGAAGCGCTTCCCCCGTCCAAATGGCTGAGCAAGGCGATCGAGACGGCCCAGCGCAAGGTCGAGGCGCGCAACTATGATATCCGCAAGCAGGTCGTCGAATATGATGACGTCATGAACGACCAGCGCAAGGTCATCTACGAACAGCGCGCCGACATCATGGATGCCGACACGGTCGATGACGTGGTCGCCGACATGCGCCATGAAACGGTGAACGATCTGGTTGGCGCATCCTGCCCGCCCGGCACCTATCCCGAACAATGGGATATCGAGCGGCTCAAGGCCCGCACCGCTGACATATTGGGCCTGGAGCCGGACTTCGATGCCTGGCTCGCCGAGGATTCGGTCGATCCCGAACTGATCGAGGAGCGGCTGTCGGCGCTGGCCGACGAAGCGGTGGCGGACAAGGTCAGGGAGGTCGATTCGGCCGACTGGCACATGATCGAGAAGTCGATCCTGCTCCAGAGCCTGGACCATCATTGGAAAGAGCATCTCTCGACGCTCGACGCGCTGCGCCAGGTGGTGCATCTGCGCGCCTATGCGCAAAAGACGCCGATCAACGAATATAAGCAGGAAGCCTTCGCCCTGTTCGAACGGATGCTGGAGAATATCCGCGAGGACGTGACCGGATCGATCGCGCGCGTGCAGTTCCGCATGGATGAAGCGCCCATGCCGCAGTTCGACCTGCCGGTGCTGCCCGATTTTATCACCACTCATATCGATCCGTTTTCGGGCGAGGATAACAGCGCCGACATCGACGGCGGCAGCTTTGGCGGCCTCACCACCACGATCCCGCGTGCGCCAGTGGGTACTGGCCAGCCCGGCGAGTTCGCCAATCTCGACATCAGCCGCAATGCCCCTTGCCCCTGCGGTTCGGGCGAGAAGTATAAGCACTGCCACGGCGCGCTGGCCTGAATTGACCGGGGCGGGCAAGGTCCGCCCCTTTGCGGCCAACCGATCGTTAACCAGCCGGCTTAGTCTTTTCGCAACTTCGCCCGCCGAAAATGGCCTGACTCCGGGGGGCATACCGGGAGAGATGGCGATGGATAGCATTTCCTATCGGGCGCGGGTCGAACGCAGGCGCGAAAGTCGCTTTGCTACGGAAGTCGGCGGAATGTTGCACTGGGATGGCGTTAGCCAGCCTGTGACCATCCGCAATATCTCCATCTATGGGGCGCTCGTCGCCGGAACCTGGCTCCCGACGATCGGGGAGCGGGTCACGCTGATCGCCGATGGGCTGGAAGTATGCGGCACAGTGATCTGGGAAGGGCCGGACCGCTGCGGCCTGTTGCTCAGCCGCGCGGTCGATCCGCTGGCCGTCATCGCCGAAGCGCGCGTCCATGCAGCCGATCATCCGCCGATCACGCTGCATCGCATCGGCCCCGGCACCTACGCCTGAAGGCGCGGCCTGCGCCTGACGCATAAAATCATACGCAAATACTATGCGGGCGACGCGCTCCTCCTCTCGCATTCCACCGCGCCGACCGCCTAATTGACGTCCCGTAGCCGATCCTGCCGCCTTCCGCGGCGACGGCGTGCGGGAGAATTTTCATGCAGGACATCCTCTGGATCGGCCTCACCCTGGGGCTGGCGGCGGCGAGCCTTGGCTATGTCGCGCTTTGCGACCATGTATGAGGGGACAGCCATCATGACCCTCGACCTCTGGTTCGCAGCGATCGCTGCGCTAGGCCTTCTCGCCTATCTCGCCGCCGTGCTCGCACGGCCCGAACGCTTTTAGGGGGAGGGACGACATGACCCTCCAAGGATGGCTGCTGATCGCGGCCTTTGTCGGCATATTGCTGGCGCTCACGAAGCCGGTCGGGCTGTGGCTATTCGCTTTGTATGAAGGGCGGCGCCCGCCGCTGCATACGGTATTCGGCCCGGTCGAGCGGGGCTTTTATCGCCTGGCGGGGATCGACCCGGCGCAGGAGCAGGGCTGGCGGCGCTATGCCGTGCATATGCTGCTGTTCAACCTCGTGCTGGCGCTCTTCACTTACGCGGTGCTGCGCTTGCAGGGGTGGCTGCCGCTCAATCCGATGGGTTTTGCGGGCACGAGCGAACATCTGGCGTTCAACACCGCCATCAGTTTCACCACCAACACCAACTGGCAGAGTTATGCGGGGGAATCGACGCTATCGAACCTGTCGCAGATGCTGGGGCTGGCGATCCATAATTTTCTGTCGGCGGCGACCGGTATCGCGCTCGCCTTCGCGCTGTTTCGTGGCTTCGCCCGGCGGAGCGCCACGACGATCGGCAGTTTCTGGGCCGATATGACGCGGGTGACGCTCTATCTGCTCCTGCCGCTGTGCATCCTCTACGCGCTGTTCCTGATCGCTAGCGGCGTGCCGCAGACTTTGGCCGGGTCGGTCGATGTGACGACGCTGGAGGGCGTGAAGCAGGTGCTGGCGCTCGGCCCGGTGGCGAGCCAGGAAGCGATCAAGATGCTGGGCACCAATGGCGGCGGCTTCTTCAACGCCAACAGCGCCCATCCGTTCGAAAATCCGACCGCGCTGACCAATTTCGTCCAGATGCTGTCGATCCTGGTCATCGGCATGGGCCTGACCTTCACTTTCGGCAAGGCGGTCGGCAATACCCGGCAGGGCTGGGCGATATTGGCGGCAATGCTGACGATCTTTCTGATCGGCGTCACCATCACCTATTGGCAGGAAGCGGCCGGCAACCCGATCCTGCATGGCATCGGCGCTACGGGTGGCAATATGGAGGGCAAGGAGGTGCGCTTCGGCATCGCCGCCTCGGCGCTCTTCTCGGTCGTCACTACGGCGGCAAGCTGCGGCGCGGTCAATGCGATGCACGACAGTTTCACAGCGCTGGGCGGCATGATCCCGCTGTTCAACATCCAGTTGGGCGAAGTCGTCGTCGGCGGCGTCGGCGCGGGCATATACGGCTTCTTGCTGTTCGCCATCCTGGCGGTGTTCGTCGCCGGGCTGATGGTCGGGCGGACGCCCGAATATGTCGGCAAGAAGATCGAGGCGCGCGAAGTGAAGCTGGCCGTGCTGGCCATCGCGGTGCTGCCGCTCGTCATATTGGGCATGACCGCGATCGCCAGCGTCACGCAGGCGGGCCTGGCCGGGCCACTGAACAAGGGGCCGCACGGATTTACCGAAATCCTCTACGCCTTCACCAGCGCAGTCGGGAATAACGGGTCGGCCTTTACAGGCCTTACCGCCAACACGCCCTTCTATAACGGCCTGTTGGGGGTCGCGATGTGGATCGGCCGTTTCTTCATCATCGTGCCGATGCTGGCGATTGCGGGCGGGCTGGCAGCCAAGAGCCATACGCCGGAGACGGCCGGCAGCTTCCCCACCACCGGGCCGCTCTGGACCGGGCTGCTGATCGGCATCGTGCTGGTGGTGGGCGGCCTGACCTTCCTGCCCAGCCTCGCCCTTGGCCCCGTCGCCGATCATCTCGCGATGATCCACGGCCAGACGTTTTGAACAAGGATCGCGCGAAAAAGTGGGCACCGGTTTTTCGCCCAAGCGATCCGTCAAACAAAGAATCGGAGCATCCTCATGGCACGCACCGCGTCCAAATCGCTCTTCACCGCCGACCTGATCCTGCCTGCGATCGGCGACGCCTTTCGCAAACTTGTCCCGCGCGAACTGATTCGCAATCCGGTGATGTTCACTACCGCCATTGTCGCGGTGCTGCTCACCATTCTGCTGGCGGTGGGGCAGGACAGCCTGTCCCTTGGCTTCAAGCTGCAACTGGTCGTCTGGCTATGGCTGACGGTGTTGTTCGGCACCTTTGCCGAAGCGCTCGCCGAAGGGCGGGGCAAGGCGCAGGCGGCCTCGCTGCGCGCCACCAAGGCCGAACTGACCGCCAAGCGGCTGAAGAAGGACGGCGAGGCCTTTGACGCCGTCCCGGCCAGCGCGCTGCGGATGGGCGACGTCGTGCTGGTCGAGACTGGCGACCTGATCCCGTCCGATGGCGAGGTCATATGGGGCGTCGCTTCGGTCAACGAAGCTGCCATCACCGGCGAGTCCGCGCCGGTGATCCGCGAGGCGGGCGGCGATCGTTCTGCCGTAACGGCGGGCACCCGTGTCATTTCCGATCAAATCAAGGTGCAGGTGACGGTCAATCCGGGGCAGGGTTTCCTCGACCGGATGATCGCGCTGGTCGAGGGGGCAGAGCGGCAGAAGACGCCCAACGAGATCGCGTTGACGCTGCTGCTGGTCGGCCTGACCATCATCTTCCTGATCGCGGTGGCGACCATCCCCAGCTTTGCCCATTATGCCGGCGGGGCGATCCCGGTCGCGGTGCTGGCGGCGCTGTTCATCACACTCATCCCGACCACCATCGCGGCGCTGCTGTCCGCCATCGGCATTGCCGGCATGGACCGGCTGGTACGGTTCAACGTGCTGGCCAAGTCGGGCCGGGCGGTCGAAGCGGCGGGCGATATCGATGTGCTGCTGCTCGACAAGACCGGCACGATCACCGTAGGGGACCGCCAGGCGACCGAGTTTCGCACCGTAGGCGGCGCCAGCCAGGCGCAACTGGCGGAGGCCGCATTGCTCGCCAGTCTTGCGGACGAGACGCCGGAAGGCCGATCGATCGTGCTGCTGGCGCGCGAGCGGTTCGGCCAGACGGCGCAGGCGCTGCCGCAACGCGCGGAGGTCATCCCCTTCACCGCGCAGACCCGCATTTCCGGCGTCGAGACAGGCGGCACACGGATTATCAAGGGCGCCGTGGATTCGGTCATCAGGGCTCTGGGCGACAATCCGGTTGCTGAAGAGATGGAACTGCGCCGCATCACCGACGAGATCGCCCGCGCGGGCGGCACGCCGCTGGCGGTGGCGCAGGATGGCCGGTTGCTGGGCGCGATCTTCCTGAAGGATATCGTCAAGGCGGGCATCCGCGAGCGGTTCGGCGAATTACGGCAGATGGGCATTCGCACCGTCATGATCACCGGCGACAATCCACTGACCGCCGCATCGATCGCGGCCGAAGCAGGCGTGGATGATTTCCTGGCGCAGGCGACGCCGGAGGACAAGCTGGCGCTGATCCGCAAGGAACAGCAGGGCGGACGGCTGGTTGCGATGTGCGGCGATGGCACCAATGACGCGCCGGCGCTGGCGCAGGCCGATGTCGGCGTGGCGATGAATACCGGCACGCAGGCGGCGCGCGAGGCGGGTAACATGGTCGATTTGGACAGCGACCCGACCAAGCTGATCGAGGTGGTGGGGCTGGGCAAGCAATTGCTGATGACACGCGGGGCGCTGACCACCTTTTCGGTCGCCAATGACGTCGCGAAATATTTCGCGATTATCCCGGCGATGTTCGTGGTGCTCTATCCGGGTCTGGGCGTGCTCAACATCATGGCGTTGGGCACGGCGCAGAGCGCGATCCTGTCCGCCATCATCTTCAATGCGCTCATCATCCCCTGCCTGGTCCCGTTGGCGCTCAAGGGCGTCACATACCGGCCGATCGGCGCGGGGCCGCTGCTGGCGCGCAACCTGGCCATCTATGGTCTGGGCGGACTGGTTGCACCGTTCGTGGGGATCAAGCTGATCGACATGGTCGTCAACACCCTCGGCCTCGTCTGATCGAAAAAGGATATTTCGATGTTTACCGATCTCAAATCCGCCGTTCGTCCGGCAATCGTCATGACCTTGCTCTTCGCGCTGTTGCTGGGCATCGCCTATCCGCTGGCACTGACAGGGATAGGGCAGGCGCTCTTCCCCGCACAGGCGAACGGGAGCCTGGTGCGGGATGGGGGCGTCGTCGTCGGCTCCACCGTCATTGGCCAGGCCTTCACATCGGACCGCTATTTCCACAGCCGCCCGTCGTCGGCGGGCAAGGGCTATGACGGCCTTGCCTCGTCCGGCTCCAACCTTGGCGCCACCAGCCAGGCGCTGGTCGACCGGGTGAAGACCGATATCGCCCGTTATAAGACTGCCACACCCGATCGCCCCGTTCCGTCCGATCTGGTGACGGCCTCCGCCTCCGGGCTGGACCCCCATATCGGACCAGAGGCGGCTTTTTATCAGGTCGATCGCGTCGCCAAGGTGCGCGGCATGGACCCACGGCAGGTCCGGTCGCTGGTAGCGGGCAGCGTCGACCGGCCGCTGCTGGGCTTCCTGGGCGATGCGCGCGTCAATCTGTTCGAACTGAATCGACGGCTGGACGCGATTGGCGCTAAGCAGGCGCGGTGAACGAGACAGCGCGCCCGGACCCCGAAGCCTTTCTGCGCGCCGCCGCGCAGGAAGGTCGCGGGCGTCTGAAAATCTTCCTGGGTTCCGCGCCAGGCGTCGGCAAGACCTATGAGATGCTGACGGAAGGCGCCCAGCGCGCGAAGGCGGGGAGCGACGTGGTGGTCGGCATCGTCGAGACGCATGGCCGGCGCGAGACGGAGGCGCTGGTCCATGGGCATGAACTGATCGCCCGCCGGATCGTCCCGCACCAGAATCAGAGCCTGACCGAGATGGACATCGACGCCATTTTGGCGCGGCAGCCGCAATTGGCGCTGGTGGACGAACTGGCGCACAGCAATGCGCCGGGCAGCCGTCATCCCAAACGCTATCAGGATGTCCAGGAACTGCTGGCGGCGGGGATCGACGTCTATTCGACGCTGAATATCCAGCATCTCGAAAGCCTGAACGATGTCGTCGCCTCCTTCACCCGCGTCCGGGTGCGCGAGACGGTGCCCGACAGTGTTCTGGAGGATGCCGAGATCGAAGTGGTGGACCTGCCCCCTGACGAGCTGATCGAGCGGCTGAAGGACGGCAAGGTCTATATCCCGCAAGAAGCGAGCCGGGCGCTCACCCATTTCTTTTCCAAATCGAACCTGACCGCGCTGCGCGAACTGGCGCTGCGGCGCGCGGCGCAGGCGGTGGATGCGCAGATGCTGGAATATGTCCGCGCACATGCGCTGGCCGGCAGCTTTGCGGTGGGGGAGCGGGTGGTCGTTGCGATCAGCGAGCAACCGAGCGCGCCGGGGCTGGTCCGCGCCGCCAAGCGGCTGGCCGATGCGTTACGGGCACCCTGGACCGCAGTGCATATCGAAACCCGGCGCAGCGCGATCCTGTCCGACGCGGAGCGGCAGGGCCTGGCTGAAACGCTGGCGCTGGCGTCTCGGTTGGGGGCGGCGACCGCCAGCATTCCCGCACGCAACGTGGTCGAAGGGCTGCGCCGCTTTGCGGTCGACGCGCGTGCGACCCAGATCGTGATCGGCAAGTCAAGCCGGTCCTGGTGGTTCGAACTGCGGCACGGATCGGTGGTCGATCGGCTGGTGCGCGATACCGGATCGGTGGCTGTGCATGTCCTGCCGTCGGACGACGATGCGCCGGTGCGGGTCCGTTCCAGGGCGATGGCGAGCCCCTGGAGCAAGCCAGCCGATTACATCATGACCTTGCTGGCGGTCATGGCGATGACGGCGATCGGCCGGTTGATGGTGGAAGCGATCGACCTGGGCAATATCGCCTTGCTCTACCTCGTCCCCGTCATGTTCGCGGCGGCCTCCTATGGCTTGCGCGCGGGATTATTCGGCGGACTGGCGTCGAGCCTCGCCTATAACTTTTTCTTCCTGCCGCCCACCGGCACGCTGACCGTCAGCAACCCGGAAAACATCATTTCCATCCTGGTGCTGCTGGGCGTCGCCATCGTCACCGCGCAATTTGCCGCGGGCGTGCGGGCGCAAGCCAATCTTGCGGGCGAGAGCGCGCGGCAGAATGCGGCGCTGGCGGGCTTTTCCCGCCACCTGACCGTCGCGGCCAGCGAAGAGGAATTGATGCAGGGCGTCTGCGCCGAAATCGCCCGGTTGCTGGACGTGCGCACCGTGCTGCTGACCTCGTCCGCCGTTGGGCCGACCTTGCGCGCCGCCTTTCCGCCCGAAGACCGGATGGAGCAGATCGAGAAGGCGGCGGCGCAATGGGCAATGGACAATGTCCAGCCCGCGGGCCGCGGATCATCGACCCTGACCGCGTCCGACTGGCTGTTCCACCCCCTCCATACCCAGCGCGGCGTGCTGGGCGTGCTGGGCATCGCGCGGGACGATGCTGGCCTCGCGCTGCGCCCGGACCAGATGCCGTTGCTCATCAGCCTGCTCGACCAGGCGGCGATCGCGCTCGATCGGATGGCGCTGGAAGAACAGATGCTGGACGTGCGCCATGTGCGCGAGCGCGACCGGCTGCGCGCGGCGCTGCTGTCGTCGGTCAGTCACGACCTGCGCACCCCGCTGACCACCATATTGTCGGCGGCGCAGGAATTGCGCCGGGATCATGCTCTACCGCTGGCCGAACTGATCGAAGGGGAAGCGCTGCGGCTCAATCGCTTCGTCGCCAACCTGCTGGACATGGCGCGGGTCGAGGCCGGCGCGCTGCCGATGCGGATCGAGGCGACCGACCTGTTCGACGCTGTCGCCAGTGCGGTGCAGGACAGCCGCCAGACGCTGGCCGGGCGAGAGGTCAAGGTCGACATTCCGCCCGACATTCCGCTGGTCCGGGTCGATCCGGTGTTGCTGCACCATATCCTCCTCAACCTGCTCGACAATGCCGGGCGCTATGGCGATCCCGGCACGCCCGTCACGATCCGCGGCGCTCGCACCGCCGACGCGCTGCGGCTGTCGGTGATCGACCAGGGGCCGGGCATCCCGCCGGGCGCCGAATATCGGCTATTCGACAGTTTCACCCGCATCGAGGGGAACGACCGCGCCAAACATGGCACCGGCCTGGGCCTCGCCATCGTCAAGGGGTTCGCCGAGGCCATGGGATCGACCGCGCAGGCCGCCAATGCCGCTGATCCGCCGGGCGCCTGTTTCACCATCCGCATCCCCGAAGATTGCATAATCAAGGACATGCCCCAGGACGAGCGACCATGACCACACGCCATAAAGTGCTGATCGTCGACGACGAACTGCATATCCGTCGATTGATTCACAGCGCGCTCGCCCGTGCCGATTATGAGACAGTGGAGGCGCAAAATGCGCGCGCGGCGCTCGACCTGCTGCGCGAGGCGTCGCCCGATATCGTCATCCTGGACCTGGGCCTGCCCGATCGGGACGGGCTGGAACTGGTGCCGCTGATCAAGCAGCGGTCCGACGCTACGCTGGTGGTCGTGTCGGCGCGCGAGGCGACCGAGCAGAAGGTGGCGGCGCTGGATCTGGGCGCCGACGATTATCTGACCAAGCCGTTCGACACCGACGAATTGCTGGCGCGGCTGCGCGTCGCGCTGCGCAACCGGCTGACGCGCGAGGGCGGGGTGTCGACGGTCAAGGCGGGCGATGTGGAGATCGACCTGCTGGCGCGGATGGTGCGCAAGAGCGGCCATGAAGTGCATCTGACGCCCAAGGAATATGGCGTGCTGGTCCAGTTGGCGAAATTCCCCGGCCGCGTCATTACCCATGGCCAGATCATGGCGCAGGTGTGGCCGCGCGAGGTCGAGCATCATGTCGAATATCTGCGCGTGCTGGTCCGCACGCTGCGCCACAAGCTGGAGGACGATCCGCAACGGCCGCGGATCATCGGCAACGAACCGGGTATCGGCTATCGGCTGCGGACGGATGGCGAGGGGGGATAGGCATAGCCGGCCATTCAGTCCGTCCCGATTGGAACCTGTCGAATAAGGGTGGGGTCCAGTTGGTCTGGATTGAGGCCCAGCGCTTGTAGCGCCCGCCGATCGACGTCGATATGTTTGCGCGCATGATCGCCCGGCGCATAGCTATACCCCCCTTCCATGCTGATGCCGGAAAATGTCACGCCCGTGGCGCCAGCGTCGATGGCGATGCACAGGGCCGTGACGCCGGACGAAGGGATGCGATCGCCGCGATCACCGCGAAAGCGCAGCCCTGTCGCCTGCTCGCAGGCCCTTTGCCGGGCCGCGCGGTCCATTGCCTCTATCGAATCCCAGCCCAGGCCAATCGTAGCGAAAGCGTCGAGGCTGGCCATGTCGGCGATGGCCAGCACATGCGTCGCATGTCGGCCGCGCATCAGGCTGCGCGTCATCTGCTGCGCCGGATTATCAGACACGACGGTATGTCCGTTGAGCAGCACGATGTCAGGGACCAGGGTCGGCCAGGGCAGGAAGCTGCCGTTGACGGCCATCAGCACATAGGGCGCGGGGCCGGTAGGGAGGCAGGCTCCCGGTGCAGAGCCCAGCACATGGACATGTGCGCCAGCCATCAAGGTACGAAGTTCAGACGCGGCTGCAACTCCCGACGATAGCCGACAGCATTTGGCGGAAGCGGTGGGATTCGAACCCACGGTGAGCTTACACCCACGGCGGTTTTCAAGACCGCTGCCTTAAACCACTCGGCCACACTTCCGTTGGCTCGCTTCCTAGCGCGCCGGGCGGCGATGCCAAGTGGAAATCGTCGCTTTCTCCGTTCGTCGCCTTAAGCGACCCGACCGAGCATTAAGGGGATTCACCTGCCGCCCCGCCTGTGCAACAACGGGGGCATGAGGGATTCTTTGCGTTCACCCATCCTGTCTTTTTTGCTGGGCCTTGCCACCATCGCCGCCGGAGGCATGGCCGTGGGGCCGGCACAGGCGCAGGAGGGGGCGGATTTCCGGGCCTATCTGGAAAGCCTGCGGCCCAAGGCGCGGGCCATGGGCATAAGCGACGCGACGCTGGACAGTGTTTTTCCATCGCTGACCATCAATCCACGCGTCGTTCAACTCGACCAGAGCCAGCCCGGCGGCGGCGCCTATTCGCCCATCCCCAATTTCGAACCCTATCGTCGCCAGCATGTCGATGCGGCGCGGATCGGCCGGGGGCGGACCGTCTATCAGGCGAACCGGGCGCGCCTGGCCCGGATCGAGGCGGAGACGGGCGTGCCGGAAGAGATCATGGTCGCCATCTACGGCCATGAAACCAATTATGGCAGTTATACCGGCGATTTCGACCTGATCCGGTCGCTCGCGACGCTGGCGCATGAAGGGCGGCGGCGCGCGCTGTTCGAGCCGGAATTGCTCGCTACGCTCAAGATGCTGGACAATGGCGTGCCGCGGAGCCGGCTGGTCGGCAGTTGGGCCGGGGCGACGGGTTATCCGCAATTCCTGCCGTCGGTCTATCTGCGCCTCGCCAAGGATGGCGACGGGGACGGCAAGGCGGACATCTGGACCAGCGAGGCCGATGCGCTGGCGTCGATCGCCAATTATTTCGTCCAGTCGGGATGGCGTAAGGGCCAGCCCTGGGGCGTGGCGGTCAATGTGCCGGCAAGCTTCAACCGCGCCGCCGTGGCGGCCAAGACCGAGCCAGCGCGGTGCCCGCGGGTGTTCAACCGGCACAGCCGCTGGCTGACTATGGCGGAATGGCGCAAGCTGGGGCTGTTTCCCGCCAATGGCGTGTGGCCCGCGGACAATATGCTGGCGACGCTGCTGGAACCCGATGGGCCGGGCAAGACCGCCTATCTGCTGACCGGCAATTATCGGGCGATCCTGGATTATAATTGCTCCAACTTCTATGCCTTGTCGGTGGGATTGCTGGCGGATGCTGTTAAACAATAAGGGGCTGTTCGGGACCGCCATAATGCTGGCGCTGATCGGAGGAGGCGCGTGTGCGGCGCAGCCGCAGCAGGCCGGTTCGGTCGCTATGGCAGGCGATACGCCGATCCCGCTGGAGCCGCCTTATGCGGTGGGTGGCGTCACATACACGCCGGCCGATCCCGCCTCCTATGACGAGGTCGGCTATGCCGGCGCCATCGAGGATGGCAGTCGGGGCGGTTCGACCGCAACGGGCGAGGCGTTCATGCCTTCGGCCATCATGGCGGCGCACAAGACCTTGCCCTTGCCCAGCTATGTCGAGGTGACGGCGCTGGACAGCGGGCGGACGATCCTGGTGCGGGTCAATGATCGCGGACCGATGCGCAACGACCAGTTGATCGCGCTGACGCCGGGCGCGGCCGCGCAACTGGGCGTCGCGGGGATAGCGGCGGTGCGGGTGCGGCGGGTCAATCCGCCCGATCAGGAACGCGCGGTGCTGCGCGGCCACGGCCGGGCGGCCGAACGGTTGGAAACGCCCGCCGCCTTGCTAAAGGTGCTGCGGGAGAAGCTCGGTCCGGTGCGGCCAGCAGCGTCCACACGCATGGCTGCGGCAAAGCCCAGGCCGGCTGCGGCCAAGCCTGTCAGCGCCGGCCTCCCTGGCGCGGATTTCGACACGCCCGCGCCCAAACTCGTCGCGCAACCAGCCAAGCCAGCGCCCAGGCCGACGCCCGCGCCGCCCACGACCGGCGGCTATGTGGTGCAGGTCGGGGCCTTCTCCTCGCAGGCTCGCGCTGATTCGCTCGCAAAGAGGCTGGGCGCGCACGTCGCGTCGGGTGACGGCATATGGCGCGTGCGGCTTGGCCCCTATGCCACGCAGCAGGCGGCGCAGACCGGAGTTCGCTACGCGGCCGCCAAAGGCTTTGAGAATAGCCGTATCATGGCTAATGACGCGCGATAGACGTCGCAGTTGAAGAGCGATTCCACTTGTCCGAAGGCAGTTGTCCCATGAAGAAAAGCGTTGCAGTCCTCCTTGCCGTCGGGCTGCTGGCCCAGCCGCTGATCGCCGCCGCACCGCCCTACACCACCGAAGCGCCGATCGCTTATATGAAGGATCTGTCGTCGGGCGCGGTGCTGTACGACAAGGGCGGCGAGACGAGGATACCGCCCGCTTCCATGGCGAAGATGATGACGGCGCATGTCGCCTTCCGTCTGATCCAGAAAGGCGAATTGAAACTCGACACCAAATTCACCGTGCGCCCGGAAACCTGGAAGCAATGGCATGGCCCGCAGGCCGGATCGACCATGTTCCTGTCCGTCGGCGAGCAGGTGTCGGTCGAAAATCTGCTACACGGCATCGTCACCCTGTCGGGCAATGACGCCTGCGTCGTGCTGGCGGAGGGGATTTCCGGCACCGAACAGGCCTTCGTCGCCGCGATGAACGAAGAAGCCAAGCGGTTGGGCCTGAAAAACAGCCATTTCGGCACCAGCAATGGCTGGCCGGATGAAGGCGTGACCTATGTCACCGCCGAGGACCTGGCCAAGCTGGCGCAGGCGACGATCGAGGAAACGCCCGACCTCTACAAGAAATTCTACGCCACCCGGTCCTTCACCTGGGGCAAGACGATGGGCGGCGCGGACATTGCGCAGGGCAATCGCAACCCTATCCTGGGCAAGATCGACGGAGCCGACGGCTTGAAGACTGGTCATACCGAAGAGGCGGGCTTCGGCTTTACCGGATCGGCAGAGCAGAATGGTCGCCGTCTGGTGATGGTCATCGCTGGCTTGTCCAGCTTTAACGGCCGCATCAGCGAATCGGTCCGCTTCATGGATTGGGGCTTCAAGGCGTGGAAGGCGCAGCCGCTGTTCAAGAAGGGCCAGAAGGTCGAAACGGCGACCGTGCAATTGGGCAGCGCGACGAGCGTATCGCTGGTCGCGCCGCAGAATTTGGCCGTGACCCTGCCGGGCACGGCGTCAGCCAATGTGCAGGTGAAGGTGGTCTATACCGGCCCGATCAAGGCGCCGATCGCCAAGGGCCAGCAGATCGCCCAGATGATCGTTCAGACACCGGACACCCCGCCGCAGATCATGCCGCTGGTCGCCGGTGAAGATGTCGCGGAAGCGGGCTTTTTCGGCCGGCTGTGGAACGGCATGAAGTCGCTCTTCGCTTGATAGCAGGGCGGTTCATCACGCTGGAAGGCGGCGAGGGCGCGGGCAAATCGACACAGTTGCGCGCGCTGGCCGCAGCCCTGCGCGCGCGCGGGCAGGACGTGGTCGAAACACGCGAGCCGGGCGGCAGCGAAGGGGCGGAGGCGATCCGAGCGCTGCTGCTGACCGGCGGCGCCGATCGCTGGAGCGCGCGCGCCGAAGCGCTGCTTTTCGCGGCGGCGCGGGCTGATCATATCGAAAAGACGATACGTCCGGCACTGGCGCGGGGCGCTTGGGTGCTGTCCGACCGGTTTCTCGATTCGAGCCGCGCTTATCAGGGGCAGGGCGCGTTGACCGACGCCGATATATTGACGCTCCATCGGATCGGCAGCGACGGGTTTTTGCCCGATCGCACCTTGCTGCTCACGCTGCCCGAAGGCGAGGCGACTGGGCGGGCCAAGGCGCGCGACGGCGATGCCGAAGACCGGATCGGCGGGCGGGCGAGCGATTTCCACCGCGCCGTGGCCGATGCCTTCAGCCGCTTCGCGCTGGAGGAAGGCGCGCGCGTCCATGCGATCGACGCCTCCGGCCCGGCCGAGATCGTAACGCTGCGGCTGCTCGACGCGATCGAAGACTTGCTGCCATGACCATTTTGTTGTTGGGCCATGACGCGCAGGCCCGCACGCTGATGGCCGCCGCGCAGAGCGGACGGATGCATCATGGCTGGATTCTTTCCGGTCCCAGGGGCATAGGCAAGGGCAGTTTCGCGCGCGCGCTGGCGATGCGGCTGCTGGCCGAGGCCGCCGGGCCGTCGATCGATGCGGAGGGGCTGTCCGTCCCGGAAAACCACCAGACCCGTCGCCTGATCGAAGCGTCCGCGCATCCCGACTATGCCGAACTGGCGCCGCTGGAAAAGGATGGCGTCACCGCACGCAACATCAGTGTCGATCAGGTGCGGGGATTGCAACGGCTGACCCAGTCGGCCCCGTCGCTGTCGCCACGCCGTCTGGTGGTGGTCGACAGCGCCGACGATCTGGAGCGGGGCGCGGCCAATGCGCTGCTCAAGACGCTGGAGGAACCCCCGGCGGACATGGTATTCCTGCTGGTCAGCCATGCGCCGGGGCGATTGCTGCCGACGATCCGGTCGCGCTGCCGCACGTTGCGCTTCGATCCGCTGGATGCGGCGACGATGCGTACGGTGCTGAAAGCGACGGACGATACGCTGTCGCCGCAGGAAATGGATGCGCTGGTGCGTGCGGGCGAGGGATCGCCGGGGCAGGCGCTGCGCTATGCGGGCCTGAACCTGTCGGAGATCGAACAGGCGCTGACCGCGCTGGCGACGCAGGGCGATCCGGGCAATCGCCAGCGGCTGGCGTTGGCCAAGGCGCTGGCGCTGAAATCCGCCAAGCCGCGCTATGAAGCCTTTCTGGAACGCGCGCCCGCCTTCATCGCGCAGGCGGCGCGGACTCGCCATGGACCGGCGCTGGGCACGGCGCTGGACCATTGGGAAAAGGCCCGGCATCTGGCGGGTGGCGCGGTGATCCTGTCGCTCGATCCGGCGGGGGTGGTTTTCGAACTGGCCGGGCATGTCGCGGCGCTGGCGCAAGAGCGCGCATAAAGCGGCTTTGCGGGGCGCGGATCAGCGGCTAGGGAGAGGCCATGTCCAAGCCCTTCACCATCACCACCGCCATTTCCTATCCCAATGGCCGTCCGCATATCGGCCACGCCTATGAAGTGATCGCCACCGATGCGGTCGCCCGGTTCCAGCGGATGATGGGCCGCGACGTCTTCTTTCAGACCGGCACCGACGAACATGGGCTGAAAATGGCCCAGACGGCGCGCGACCGCGGCATCGAACCGCGTGAACTGGCTGATGAAATGGCGGGCTATTTCAAGGTGATGAACGAGAGGCTGAATATCAGCCATGATCGTTTCATCCGCACCAGCGAGCCGGATCATCATCGCGCCAGCCAGGCGATCTGGCAGGCGATGGAGGCCAATGGCGACCTGTATCTGGGCCGCTATGAAGGCTGGTATTCGGTCCGCGACGAAGCTTTTTACGACGAGAAGGAAATCACCGACGGGGAGGGGGGCGTCAAGCTCTCGCCGCAGGGCACGCCGGTCGAGTGGACGGTCGAGGAAAGCTGGTTCTTCCGCCTGTCCGCCTATCAGAACCGGCTGCTGGCGCTCTATGAAAGCCAGCCCGACTTCATCCAGCCTGACAGCCGCCGCAACGAGATATTGCGTTTTGTCGAAAGCGGCCTGTCGGACCTCAGCGTATCGCGCACCAGTTTCGACTGGGGCGTGAAGGTGCCGGGATCGGACGGCCATGTCATGTATGTGTGGGTCGATGCGCTGACCAATTATCTGACGGGCTGTGGCTATCCCGACGATGCGGCGCGGATGACGCGCTATTGGGCCAAGGGTGGCGACATCACGCATATCATCGGCAAGGATATCGTGCGTTTTCATACGGTCTATTGGCCGGCTTTCCTGATGAGCGCGAACCTCCCTTTGCCCAAACAGGTCTTCGGTCACGGCTTCCTGCTCAACCGGGGCGAGAAAATGTCCAAGTCGGTCGGCAATGTAGCCGACCCGATGGAATTGGCCGACCGGTTCGGCGTGGATCAGTTGCGCTATTTCCTGCTGTCCGAAGTCACCTTCGGCAATGATGGCAGCTATAGCGCAGAGGCGATCGTCCAGCGCTCCAACAGCGATCTGGGCAATGCCTTCGGCAATCTGGCGCAGCGGACGTTGAGCTTTATCGCGAAGAATCTGGATGGCCGCCTGCCCGTGATCCACGGTCATGATGCGGCTGATGGGGAGTTGCTCGCGCTGCTCGACAAGACGATCCGCACCGACATGCCCGCCGCCTTCGCCGAACTGGCGCCCAGCGTGGCGATCGAGGCATGGTTGCGCGCCTGTTTCGCCTGCAACCAATATATCGATGCGCAGGCGCCATGGGCGTTGCGCAAGACCGATGCCGAGCGGATGGAGACGGTGCTGGCGACCCTCTATATCGCCATCGCCCAGCTGGCGGTCGGCATCCTGCCGGTCATCCCGGCGAGCGCGAGCGCGCTGCTGGATCATATGGGCGTACCGCAGGACAAGCGCAGCTATGACGCGATCGGCGATCATTGGTATTCGGCGCTGGCGGAGAGCGATTTCGTGCTGGCCGCGCCCAAGCCGCTGTTCCCGCGCCTCGAACTGCCGGCGGAGGTCGCCTGATCCCATGCTGATCGACAGCCATTGTCACCTCAATTACAAGGGCTTGATCGAGGATCAGGCCAATGTGCTGGAACGGTCGCGGGCCGCTGGCGTCGACCTGATGCTCAATATCGCGACGCGCGAAAGCGAGTGGGACGATGTGCTGGGCACCGCGATCCGCGAGCCGGACGTATGGGCGACGGTCGGCATCCACCCGCATGAGGCGGACGAACATCCCCATATCGACACCGCCAAGCTGGTGGAGAGGGCGGCGCATCCCCGCGTGGTCGGCATCGGCGAGACGGGCCTCGACTATTATTATGACCATAGCGACCGCGATCGGCAGCAGAAGAGCTTCCGGTCGCATATCGTCGCGGCGCGGGACACCGGCCTGCCGCTGATCGTCCATACCCGCGATGCGGAGGAGGATACGCTCAGCATCATGTGCGACGAGATGGGGCAGGGCAGCTTCACCGGCGTTATCCATTGCTTCACCGCCAGCGGCGCCTTTGCCGATGCGGCGATGGCACTGGGCTTCTACATCAGCATTTCGGGCATCGTGACGTTCAAGAGCGCGAAGGATTTGCAGGAGACGGCGGCGCGGCTGCCGCTCGACAGGTTGCTGGTGGAGACGGATTCGCCCTTCTTGGCGCCGGTGCCGCATCGCGGACGACCGTGCGAACCCGCCTTCGTTGCCGACACCGCCAAATTCCTGGCCAATCTGCGCGGCGAGAGCATTGAAGAACTCGCGGCGGCGACCTCCGCCAATTTCCGCGCCTTGTTCAGCAAGGTCGCATGAGCCTGACGCTCACGATCCTGGGCAGCGGCACATCGTCCGGGGTGCCGCGGATCGGCAATGACTGGGGGACATGCGATCCCGCCGAGCCGAAGAACCGGCGGACGCGCGTGTCCATCCTGGTGGAAAGCCCGACCACGCGCATTCTGGTGGATACCTCGCCCGACATGCGCGCGCAGTTGCTGGCCGCCGACGTCATCCAGATCGATGCGATATTGTGGACGCACGACCATGCCGACCACAGCCATGGCATCGACGACGTCCGCCAGCTCTTCCATCATCGCCGCACGCCCGTTCCCGGCTATGCACGAGCGCAGACGCTCAAGCTGCTGTCGGAGCGCTTCGCTTATGCGTTCGAAGGACGCAACGGTTATCATCCGACGATACAGCCTCATATCCTGCCCGACGGGTTGCGGATCGGCGACATCGACATCGCCTGCGTCGACCAGCCCCATGGCGACATTTTTTCCACCGGATTTCGCTTCAGCCATGGCGGCCGGTCGGTCGGCTATGCCACGGATTTCCATGCCCTGACGCCGGACATGCTGGCGCTCTATGACGGGCTGGACGTCTGGGTCGTGGATGCGCTGCGGACCAAGCCGCACCCGACCCATCCGCATCTGGCGCTGACGCTGGACGGCATCGCCGCCACCCGGCCCGGCCTGGCGATCCTGACCCATATGGACCAGAGCATGGATTATGCGACATTGATCGGCACGCTCCCGACGGGCGTGGTGCCGGGCTATGACGGCATGGTGGTGCAACTGGATGCGAACGAGCAGGGGGCCTGATGGACGGCACGGATCAGGCGGCATCGACCATCTGGTATGTGCTGGCGCTCGTCCTTGTCGGATCCGCGCTGGTCGGGCGGCACATGGCCTGGGGCAGCCTGCTGCGCATGGCGTTGCTGTGGGTCGCCATCTTCGGCGGGCTGCTGGGCCTATTCAAATTCGCGCAGGGCCAGGGGTATTTGACCGGACGCTGGGCTGAGGAGGGGGACGTCGTCACCTCTGACGAAGCGCCCGCCGCGCTGCCCAAGGCGCGGACCGAGGGGCAGGCGCTGCGCATACCGGTCGCGCCGGACGGCCATTATTGGGTCGAGGCGTCGATCAACGGCACGACCGCCCGTTTCCTGATCGACAGCGGCGCGACGATCACCGCCCTGTCCGAAAATACGGCGCGCGCCGCCGGCCTGAACTATGATGTCGGCGAACCGGGCGTCATCATGACCACCGCCAACGGCAAGGTGTCGGCCAAGCGGTCGAGCATCGCCACGCTATCTATCGGTCCCATTTCGGCAAGCGATCTTCCCGTGGTCGTGTCACCCACATTCGGGGAGGTTAATGTCATCGGCATGAACATGCTGTCGCGCCTGAAAAGCTGGGGCGTCCAAGACGGCGCCATGGTGCTGACGCCATGACCGCTTCGATCGAGACGGGCGCGCCGACGCAGGCCCAGCGGCTCAAGGCCATTATCGGCGGGTCCACCGGCAATCTGGTGGAATGGTATGACTGGTATGCCTACGCCGCCTTCACTCTCTATTTCGCGCCGCATTTCTTCCCTAGCGAGGATCGCACAGCGCAACTGCTGAGCGCGGCGGGGATCTTCGCCGTCGGCTTCCTGATGCGGCCGATCGGGGCGTGGCTCATGGGCGTCTATGCCGACCGCCATGGGCGCAAGAGCGGCCTGACGCTATCGGTGGCGCTGATGTGCGCGGGGTCGCTGCTGATCGCGGTGACGCCGGGCTATGAGACGATTGGAGTCGCCGCGCCGCTGATGCTGGTGCTGGCGCGGCTGATGCAGGGATTGTCGATCGGCGGCGAATATGGCGCGAGCGCGACCTATCTGTCGGAAATGGCAGGGAAGAACCGGCGCGGCTTCTTTTCCAGCTTCCAATATGTGACGCTGATCGCGGGGCAGTTGGTCGCGATCTGCGTGCTGTTGCTGTTGCAGGCGACGCTGACGGAAGCGCAACTTGACGCATGGGGATGGCGCATACCCTTCTTCATCGGCGGGCTGTTGGCGGTTATCGTGTTCTGGCTGCGGCGCGGGCTGGCCGAGACGCAGAGCTTTGCGGTGGCCAAGGCGGCGGGCGCGCCGAAATCGGGGTTCGTGGAACTCATCACCAACCATCCGCGCGAGACGCTGACGGTGATGCTGCTGACGGCGGGCGGCACGATCGCCTTCTACGCCTACAGCATCTACATGCAGAAGTTCCTGGTCAATACCAGCGGCCTCAGCCGCGAAGTCGCGTCGCAGATCAATGCGGCGACGCTGTTCGCGTTCATGCTGTTGCAGCCGGTCGCGGGCGCCTTGTCCGACCGGATCGGGCGCAAGCCGCTGATGATCGGCTTTGGCGTTCTGGGCGTGCTTTGCACCTATCCGATCTTCGCGACGCTGGCGGTGACGAAAGACCCGCTGGTCGCGGGGCTGCTGGTGATGGCCGGGTTGGTGATCGTGACCGGCTATACGTCGATCAATGCGGTGGTGAAGGCCGAACTGTTTCCCGCGCATATCCGGGCGCTGGGCGTGGCGCTGCCTTATGCGCTGGCGAACACGCTGTTCGGCGGGACGGCGGAACTCGTCGCCTTATGGTTCAAGCAGGCGGGCATGGAGCAGGCTTTCTACATCTACGTCACGGTGATGATCGCCATATCGCTGGTCGTCTATGTCAAGATGCGCGACACCGCCAAGCACAGCCTGATCCGCGAGGATTGAAGGGCAGATGCGTTGCGAATGCGACGGCGAGTTGGACAGCTGTACGCGATCGCGGCGACAGCATATTTTTAACATAATATATATTATCGTACTTATATTGTGTAAGCGCTAGATAGAAATGTCACCCCTCCGCTAGTTAGAGATGTCACTCTCGACGTCACCACGCGGCTCATCGGTGGCATGGTCATCTCCTGATTCAGGAGTTGGCGCTTATGATGGTGATTGGCATGAGCCACGGCGAGCTTTCCCGTTACGATACGCTGCTGCGGGTCGAGCGCGGCGAACTGCGTGTTGAGGATGCGTCAGCGCTATTGGGCCTTTGCCGAAGGCAGATATTTCGGCTGCTGTCACGATTACATGCAGCTGGTCCCGAAGGATTGGTCTCGTGTAAGCGTGGCCGGCCAAGCAAC
Organism: Sphingobium sp. AntQ-1; assembly: GCF_028538045.1. Taxonomy (NCBI): domain Bacteria; kingdom Pseudomonadati; phylum Pseudomonadota; class Alphaproteobacteria; order Sphingomonadales; family Sphingobiaceae; genus Sphingobium; species Sphingobium sp. AntQ-1. The sequence continues at coordinate 3,550,474 of NZ_CP117158.1, read as the reverse complement.
CGACGGTATGATGACAATTTCCGCGAGCGCGTCGTCGCGATCGTGCGCGAGCATTATCATGATTTCGGGCCAACCCTGGCCCGCGAGTATCTGGCGGAGCGGCACGATATCCACCTAGCCTCCGAGACGCTACGCCAATTCATGATAAAAGCGGGGCTCTGGAAAGATCGCGATGCCCGTCGCCCTCGCCCGTATCAACCGCGTTATCGGCGGGACTGTCGGGGTGAACTGATCCAGATCGACGGCTCGAAGCATTGGTGGTTTGAGGATCGCGGGCCGCAATGCACCCTGCTCGTCTATATCGATGACGCGACCAGCGAGCTGATGCATCTCAAGATGGTCGAGAGCGAGAGCACCTTCGCCTATATGGAAGCGACGCGCGAGTATATCGAACAGCACGGCAAGCCTGTGGCCTTCTATTCCGACAAACACACTGTCTTCCGCAATCCGAGGCCCACAGCCAATGGCGATGGCATGACCCATTTCGGGCGGGCGCTGGATGCGTTGAACATCGAGATCATCTGCGCCAACTCGCCGCAGGCCAAGGGCCGGGTCGAACGGGCCAACGCCACCTTGCAGGATCGCCTGGTCAAAGCGATGCGCCTGGAAGGCATTTCATCGATCGAGGACGCCAACGCCTTTCTCGACAGCTATATGGCCCGGCACAACGAGCGGTTCGCCCGCCCCGCCTTCGATGCTCGCGATCTGCACCGCCCCCTCGCCCTGCATGACGATCTGCGTTCGATCATGGTCTGGCGTGAGCAGCGGACGGTGACGGCGGCACTGACGCTGCATTACAACAAAGCGATGTTCATTCTGGAGCCGAACGATGTCAGCCAAAAACTGGCGCGCAAGCGGGTCACGGTCTGCGAATATCCCGACGGCCGACTGGAGATCGAGCATGAGGGCCATGTGCTGCCTTATCGCCAGTTCGACAAGATGCGGCAGGTCAATCAACCTGCGATTGTAGAGAACAAGCATCTGGACGCAGCCTTGCTGCTGGCCAGACAAATGCAGGCGATGATGCCGCATCACCGCAAGCGCAACAACGACGCCCCTGCCCGCCGTGACCAGCCTATGCATATTTTCCCCGAACCAGACCCGCCACCAAAGATCGATCGGCGCACACTGGGTGGCTCGAAGCTCAAGCGTGGTCCCCGGCTCAGTGATGAGGCGTTGCGCGAACGCGGCACGCTCGCCTTCGTACAGAGGACATGACCGTGCCCACTGCTAACGCAGTGGGTCCATGGGTCTACTACCCCCAGGTCAGCGCATCAGCAGGGGCTGCGCTGCGCTGTGTCGATGGCTCCACGCAGCCCCTGCTGTACTCACAGGTGGGACATTTCTATATGGCACAGATAGTGACTTCTCTATTTAGCGAGAACACAGTGTGTAAGCGCTAAATAGAAATGTCCCACTCCGCTAGATAGAGATGTCCCATCTTGATGGGCGTTCGCGGATCTCGGTGGCATGGTCATCCTCTGGATCGGAGGATGCGCTTATGACGGTGGTTGCGATGAGCCATGGCGAGCTTTCACGATACGATACGCTGCTTCGAGTGCGGCGACGCGAACTGCGGGTTCAGGATGCGGCAGCACTTCTTAGGGTGTCCCGACGGCAGATTAGCCGTCTACTGGCTCGACTAGATGCGCAAGGCCCCGAAGGCCTGATCTCGTGTAAGCGTGGCCAGCCGAGTAATCGGAGGCACAGCGAAGCCCGTCGCGAGCAGATTGTTGGACTCGTTCGTGAGCATTATCATGACTTTGGCCCGACTTTGGCGCGAAAGTATCTGATTGAGCGCCATGGCATTACGGTCGCTTGCGAGACACTGCGTCAGTTGATGATTCAGGCTGGTTTGTGGAAAGATCGCGATGCTCGTCGCCCTCGCCCTTATCAGCCACGTTATCGGCGGGATTGCCGGGGTGAACTGATCCAGATCGACGGCTCGAAGCATTGGTGGTTTGAAGACCGCGGCCCGCAATGCACGCTTCTCGTCTATATTGACGACGCGACCAGCGAGTTGATGCACCTCGGGATGGTCGAGAGCGAGAGCACCTTCGCCTATATGGAGGCGACCCGCGCGTATATCGAACGGCATGGCAAGCCGGTGGCCTTCTATTCCGACAAGCATAGTGTTTTCCGTAACGCCAAGGCCAGCGCGGCGCGGGGCGACGGCATGACGCATTTTGGCCGGGCGCTGGATGCGCTGAACATTGAGATCATCTGCGCCAACTCACCGCAGGCCAAGGGCCGGGTCGAACGGGCCAACGCCACATTACAGGACCGACTGGTTAAGGCGATGCGCCTGGAGGGCATCTCATCGATCGAAGAGGCGAACGCCTTCCTCGACAGCTATATGACTAGGCACAATGCGCGGTTCGCCCGGCCCGCTTTCGATGCCCGCGATCTGCACCGGCCGCTCGCACTGCATGATGATCTGCGTTCGATCATGGTCTGGCAAGAACAGCGAACGGTGACGGCGGCGCTGATGCTGCACTACAACAAGGCGATGTTCATCCTGGAGCCGAACGATGCCAGCAAAAAGCTGGCGCGTCAGCGGGTGACGGTGTGCGAGTATCCCGACGGTCGACTGGAGATCGAGCATGAAGGCCATGTCCTGCCCTATCGCCAGTTCGACAAGATGCGGCAGGTCAATCAGCCAGCCATTGTCGGGAACAAACATCTGGACGCGGCGCTGATGTTGGCGAAGCAGATGCAGGCGATCATGCCGCATCATCGTAAACGCAACAACGATGCCCCTGCCCGCCGTGACCAACCAATGCATCTGTTTCCCGAGCCAGACCCGCCACCAAAGATCGACCGCCGCAAACTGGGTGGCTCAAAGCTCAAGCGTGGTCCCAGGCTCAGTGATGAGGCGTTGCGCGAACGCGGCACGCTCAGCTTCCTGCAGAGGATATGACCGGGCCCACTGCTGACGCAGCGGGTCCACAGCGCACCACTTAAATGTCAGCGCATCAGCAGGGGCTGCGCTGCGCTGTTTCGATGGCTCCACGCAGCCCCTGCTGTCCCTACCCTGTGACATTTCTAAATGGCAGAGATTGTGACTTCTCTACATGGCAGGAACATATTGGACTGGCCAGAGACGTGCGTACGCCCTATCGCACGGCCAGCCTTCCACAGCGATCAGGTCCGATATGAGCAAAGCCAGCCCCGCCGACATCATGCCGCTTGCCGACGTCATGGCGCGGTTGCGTGATCCCGACACCGGATGCCCCTGGGACATCGAGCAGGATTTCGCATCGATCACACCCTATACGATCGAGGAAGCCTATGAGGTGGCGGACGCGATCGAACGCGCGGACATGGATGCGTTGCGCGACGAATTGGGCGATCTGCTGCTTCAGGTCGCTTTCCACAGCCGGATCGCTGAACAGGCCGGGCATTTTGCGATGCAGGATGTGATCGACGGCATCACGCAAAAGATGATCCGTCGTCATCCCCATGTCTTTGCGGAAGGCGCGCGGCGCGAGGATGGCCATGCCCAATGGGAAACGATCAAGGCGGCCGAGCGCGCGGAGAAGGAGCCGGATCCCAGTGCGCTGGCCGGAGTCGCGATCGCCCTGCCCGCACTGCTGCGCGCCGAAAAATTGCAGAAGCGCGCCGCCCGCACAGGCTTCGACTGGCCCGACACGGTCCGCGTGATCGACAAGATCATCGAGGAACTGGACGAAGTGCGTGAAGCGGCCACGCAGGATGAGCGTGAGGAAGAGATTGGCGACCTGTTGTTCGCCGTGGTCAACTTCGCACGCCATCTGAAAGTTGACCCCGAAACGGCTCTGCGCAAGGCGAACAGGAAGTTCGATCGCCGTTTTCGCGCCATGGAGGGCATGGCGGGCAATCGCTTCGCGTCCTTGGCCTTGGATGATAAGGAAGCGCTGTGGCAGCGCGCCAAGCAGCAGGAAAAATCCGCCTGAAGGCCCCCTGTTTCACGGGCAAAGACATGAGCTGGATAAGGTTCGGACTTGAAACTTATATTTGACAAGGTCCTGCACCGATTATAGCTTTTTCTTATAAAGATGGAGGAAAAGCCATGCGTTTGACGATCCTTCTGCCCTTATGCGCCGCCATAGCCGCTCCCGCCTATGCTCAAAATCACGGCATTAGCGGTATTACCACCAACTTCCCAACGCCGATGAGCGGCCCGATCACCGGCTATGGTCCCGATAATCTCCGTAGCGTCAATGGCGGTGCGTATAACGATGTGAGCCGCGCGCAGCGCCTGATCGCATCGGGCGACTATGCGCAGGCCGACAGTGTGCTGACGAACCTGGTCGGCAGGACGAGCAGCCGGCAGGTCCGGTTCCTCAAGGGTGTCGCCAGACTTGGGCTGGGCGATGCGACGGGCGCGCGGCGATATTTCGAACAAAGCTTGTATCGCGGGCGGAACGGCTATCCCGGTGCGATGTCAGGGCTGGCGCTGGCGGAAATTCGCCTGGGCAATCGCGACGCCGCGCAGGACATATTGGGCAAGCTGCGCAACCAGCAGGAAAAATGCGGTAGCGATTGCGACCGCGCCAAGCCGCTGGATCAGGCCATCGCCGTGGTTGAAAAGGCGCTGGCGTAAAGAAGCCGCGCCGAGACTAGCCTTCGCTTCGCTTTGCGTAGCGGGCGAAGGCGGCGTCCGATAGGCGCACATCAACGCGGCTTTCCTCATCTTCGACGATGGTCGACAGGACTTCGCCATGTTCGTGGAGCCAGGCGACCGTGGCGCCGTCCGACACGGGCACGCGCAGGCCATAGACTTTCGCGCCGCGGGTCATGCAGTCGCTGATGGTGCGCTGGAGCATGTCCACCCCTTCCCCGGTCAAGGCCGAGAGGATGACGACATCATCGCGTCGGGACGCGGTTTCGCGGGCGAGCGCGGCGTTTTCTTCGCTGAGCAGGTCGAGCTTGTTCCAGGCCTCCAGGATCGGCGGCGCATCCGGATCCCCTACCCCACGATCCAGCGCCGCTTCGCCGGCAACGCCCAGTTCGCCCAGCACGTCGAGCACATCGTCGCGCTGCGCATCGCTATCGGGATGGGCGATGTCGCGGACATGGACGATGAGGTCGGCCGACAGCACCTCCTCCAGCGTCGCGCGGAACGCGGCGATCAATTGCGTGGGCAGATCGGATACGAAGCCGACGGTGTCGGACAGGATCGCCTTGTCCAGGCCCGGCAGGGCGATCTGGCGCATAGTAGGATCGAGCGTGGCGAAGAGTAAGTCTTCCGCCATGACGTCAGCCCCGGTCATCCGGTTGAAAAGCGTGGATTTTCCGGCGTTGGTATAGCCGACGAGTGCGATCACCGGCCAAGGCGCGCGCTGGCGGCGGGCGCGATGCAGGCCGCGGGTGCGGGTGACCTGATCCAGTTCCTTGCGGATTTTGGCCATGCGGTCGCGGATCATGCGGCGATCCGCTTCGATCTGGGTTTCGCCCGGACCGCCAAGGAAGCCGAAGCCGCCGCGTTGCCGCTCAAGATGGGTCCAACTGCGCACGAGCCGGCCCGCCTGATAATCGAGATGGGCGAGTTCGACCTGGAGCCGGCCTTCATTGGTGGCGGCGCGTTCGCCAAAGATTTCGAGGATCAGCCCGGTCCGGTCGATGACCTTGGCCTCGCAGGCTTTTTCCAGATTGCTTTGCTGCACCGGCGACAGGCTGTTGTCGACGATGATGAGGTCGGCCTCCTCCTGCCGCGCCAGGGTCGCGATCTGATCGACCTGTCCGCTGCCAAACAAGGTGGCGGGCTTGGGGTCGCGCACGCGAAACGCCTGGGACGCGCGCACGTCGATGCCGATCGCGAGGGCAAGCCCGCGCGCTTCCTCCAGCCGCGCGTCGCTGTCCCGGCGGTCTATAGAGGAATTGGCCCCATTGTGCGTTTCGGCATGGACGACGATGGCGCGCGCGCCGCGCGCCACTTCGTCATCGGAATCGCGATTGAATATGGCCATGGAAGTATAACGCCTTACAATGCAACATGCTCCCGCGCAGGCGGCAGCCCAGTCCTGAACGCGGACCTGGGCTGCCGCGTACACGGGAGCACGGCTTTAATCTATCGGACAGGAAAAGCGATCAATCGTCCTGTTCATTCTCGCCGCTGAGATCGAGCGCATGGAGCGGCTGGACCGTCGAGATGGCATGTTTGTAGACGAGCTGGACCATGCCGTCGCGTTCGAGCAACATGCAGAACAGGTCGAAGGCCGCGATTTCACCCTGAAGCATGACGCCATTCACCAGGAACATCGTCACCGGGCTGCCCGATTTGCGGACGGCGGACAGGAAGATTTCCTGGAGCAGCTTCCCCTTGCCGTTGCCATCGCTGGCCTTGCGCAGATCGGTCAGGTCCATCGACTGGGCCGGCATGACGGTGGAGATCGCATGTTTGTAGACCAGCTGCGACTGGCCATCGCGGCGCAGCAGCACGGAAAAATTGTCGAACCAGGTGATGATGCCTTGCAACTTGACGCCCTTGACCAGGAACATGGTCACCGGGGTCTTGGTCTTGCGCAGGCTGTTGAGGAAGATATCCTGAAGGTTGTTCACTTTGTCGGCCATGGTCGTCGCCAGTCCTTTATTCTTGGCGGGACGTTACCCGCTCTCGCACCCTAAGCAGGGTGTCTTGCCCGCCCCCGCTTGTCGGGAGCGGTGCAATCCTATCGCAATTGCGAAGGAGCGTCCATGGCGCAGATGCGCTTTGGCCAAAGTTCGGCAATCGATTGGCGAGACGGGACTAATCCTTGCCGTCGGTAATGCCCAGCAGCTTGAGTTTGCGGTGCAGCGCAGACCGCTCCATGCCGATGAAGGTCGCGGTGCGGGAGATGTTGCCGGAAAAACGGCGAATCTGGATGCGCAGATATTCCCGCTCGAAACTTTCGCGCGCCTCGCGCAGCGGCGCGCCCATGATCGCGGATTGGCCCATCCCCTCCCCGCCGCCGCCGCTGGTGAGTTCAGGCGGCAGCATGTCGAGTTCGATCCGCCCGATCCGGTCGCCCGGCGCCAGGATCATCGTGCGTTCGATGACGTTGCGCAATTGGCGAACATTGCCCGGCCATTCATTGGCCTGGAGCGCGGCCATGGCGTCGCTGGCGATTTCCGGCGGCGGCACGCGGCGTTCGGCGGCGAAGCGGGCGAGATAATGTTCGACCAACGGCGGGATATCGTCGCGCCGTTCGGACAAAGGCGGGATCGCCAGCGGCACGACATTGAGGCGGTAGAAGAGATCCTCGCGGAAGCGGCGTTCCTCTATCTCTCCGGCCAGGTCCAGCGCGGTCGAGGAAATGACGCGGACGTCCACCTTCACCACGCGCTGCCCGCCGACGCGGGTAAAGCTCTGGTCGGTCAGGACGCGCAATATCTTGCCTTGCGTCGTGATCGGCATGTCGGCGATCTCGTCCAGATACAGCGTGCCGCCATGGGACTGTTCCAGAAAACCGGGGCGGACGAGGCCGCTGGGGTCTTCGACGCCGAATAATTCCTCTTCGACGCGATCCGGGTCCATCCGTGCCGCAGCGACGATGATGAAGGGCGAATCAGCACGGCCGCTCCAACTGTGGAGCATCCGCGCGGCGACTTCCTTGCCGACGCCCGCGGGGCCGGAGATGAGGACGCGGCTGCCAGTGCCGGCGACCTTTTTTATCGTGGCGCGCACGCCGTTGATCGACGCCGATGAGCCAGTCAGTTCGTCATCCTGGCCGAAACGGGCGCGCAACACCTGGTTTTCCCGACGCAGCCGCTCCGTTTCGGTCGCGCGCGACACGAGGTGAAGCAGTCGGTCGGCCTCGAACGGCTTTTCGATGAAGTCGGCCGCGCCCTTACGGATCGCCGCGACGGCGGTGTCGATATTGCCATGGCCCGAAATCATCAGCACCGGCACGGTGGGGTCGCGACGCTTGATCTCCTCCAGCAGTTCCAGCCCGTCCATCCGCGATCCCTGCAACCAGACATCGAGCAGGACGAGCGAGGGGCGACGGGCATCGAGCGCGTCGATCGCGCTGTCGCTGTTGGCGGCGGTACGGGTGGTGAAACCTTCATCTTCGAGCACACCCGCGACCAGATCGCGAATATCCTCTTCATCGTCGACTATCAGAATATCAAGCGCCATTGGCCGTCACTTTTCCTTTTGGCAGGGCGATAACCTGCCCTTCTTCGAGTTTTTCCAGCGCCCCCGCGGCGAAGCGCAGCGTTACGCACGCCCCGCCTCCTTGCACATCGTCGAAGCGGATCTCCCCCAAATGCTCCTCGACAATCTTCTTGACGATGGCCAGGCCCAGACCCGTCCCCTTGGTCCGCGTCGTAATATAAGGTTCCAATATCCGCTCGCGTTCGGGCGGCAGGCCGATACCGTCGTCGCGCACGGTGATGAGAATATCGTCCCCCTCCCGCACCAATGTCATACGGACATGACCGCGCGGACCACCATCATCCGGAACGGCTTTTGGTTCAATGGCTTCGACAGCATTCTTCACAATATTGGTGAGCGCTTGTCCAAGCTGGCGCCGGTCGCAAACCATGTCCAGATCGTCCGCTCCGGCATATTCGAAGCGGATATCGGGATGCGCGACTTCGTGCAGGAACAGGGCGTGGCGGGCGATATCGCCCACCGCCTCGCGCCGGAACACCGGCTTGGGCATCCGCGCGAAGGAGGAAAATTCGTCGACGATCCGGCGCAGGTCGCCCACCTGCCGGACGATCGTGCCGGTCAGGCGAGTGAAGGTCGGCTTGTCGCTGGTGATCTCGTCGGCATAGCGGCGTTGCAGCCGTTCGGCGGCGAGCTGGATCGGGGTCAGCGGATTCTTGATCTCATGCGCGATGCGGCGCGCCACGTCGGACCAGGCGGCGCGGCGCTGGTCTGACAGTTGTTGCGTGATGTCGTCAAAGGTGAGGATATGGCGCGACGCATCCTGCGAGCGCTTGACCGCCAGCGTGCGCAGGTCGCCATGGGCGCGCACCTGAACAATGCCCGCGCCGTCCTCTGAGGCGATGAATTCGGCGAGTTCGGGCGATATCTCGGCCAGGTTGCGACCGACCAGATCGTCGCCTTCGTCGACCAGAATCGCCGCGGCCGACCTGTTGAGCAACTGCAACACCCCGTTGAAATCGACCGACAATACGCCGGCGCTGACGCCCGACAGGATCGCCTCGATAAAGGCGCGCCGTTCGTCGAGCTGGCTGTTGGCCGCGACCAGCGCGCCGGTTTGCGCCTCCAGCCGCTGGGTCATGCGGTTGAAGGCGGCGGCCAGCGTGCCGATTTCGTCGCGCGCCATCGGCCCGGTCACCCGCGCCGACAGATCGCCGGCGGTGATCCTGCGCGCCGCCGTCACCAACTGATTAACCGGCCGCACCATCCAGTCGGCGACGGCCAGCGCGATATAGACGGCGATGCCGACCAGCAGCAGCGATCCAACGAACAGCGCGATATTGAAGCGCAGTTGAAGCGCGCGCGATTGCGCCGCGAACAGATCATAGTCCGACAACACCTTCTGCGCCCGCGCGACGTTGGAGAAGGAGGAACTGTCCGCATTGCGGGCGGCGTAGAGATAGATTTTGGACTTGGGATAGAGAAGCGTGACCGCCTCGATCTGGTTGTTGCGGGTCTGGACGACGATCGTCTCGCCCTGCCCCAGCCGTCTGATGACTTCAGGGGTGAGCTTGTCCGCTGCCGGACGATTTTCAGGATCGACCGTCGCGGCGGTGCGCACGATGCCATCCGTCCCTAACTCGATGATGGCGGCCCGGCTCAACTTACGCCCGACGACCTGATAGAGAAGATATTCGGCGAAGCGCGGGCTGCTGACCTGCGAATCCATCAATTCCTTGCGCAGGTCACTGGACATGGTGACGGTTTCGTCGCCCACTTCGCGCAAATTCTGCTCATAATAGCCGCGCGCCAGATCGCTGGCGTTTTGCAACATGCCGCGCGCGCTGTCCGAAAACCAGAATTGCACGCCATATTGGAACAGCAGGGATGCAAAGATCACCACCAGCAGCATCGGCACGCTGGCGACGATGGAGAAGATGGCGACCAACCGAACGTGGAGTTGCCCTTCACTCCCGATGGCCGATTGGGCGGCGCGGCGTTTGGCGACGCGCCGCCCAAGCAACATCAGCAGGGCGATGGCCGGAACCAGATTGGCCACCAGCAGAAGGGCGACGATGGGCGGCGTCAGCAGCGTGTAGGATTCGCCGCTGCCCGAAAGGATATGATAGGTCAGGCCCGCCATGCCGAGGAAGAGGGCCAAAGTCACCCCTTCCACCAATACAGCCAGTCGCCCGTTGCGCAGCGATAGCGAGAGATTTCTCCGCCATGCCGATGCCCGCTTGGGGAGTGTGGTCGCGCCGCTCATAGTGGCATTGTTACAACAACCCCCGTGCCCGTTCAAACACAGTATTTGGCCAAAGGACTGTCGCTGGTCGATGCAGACCGTCGGTTCGTCCTGATTTGCGACTGATGCGGATCAATCGTTGAGGCGCAACTGCATGGGATCGAGACTGTAATCGGTCAGCTTCTTGCGCAACGTGTTGCGATTGATGCCCAGCAGTCCCGCCGCGCGAATCTGGTTGCCATCGACGCTGGCCAGCACTTCCTGCAACAGGATCGGCTCCACCACCGCCAGCAAATCATCATGCAGTGCGCGATTGGGCTGGGCCAGCCCCACGCCCAGTTGTCGCTTGGCCCAGTCGCGAACGGCGTGCGCCAGATGATCGGTCGGGGCGGCATAGTCGGCCGGGATCGCATCCATCGGCAGCATATGGCGCAATATCTCGGCCGTGATGACATTTTCGCGGCTGAGGACGGACAGGCGCTGCATCATATTTTGCAGTTCGCGCACATTGCCCGGCCAGTGATAGGTCATTAGCAGTTGCGCCGCATCATCGGCCAACGCCTTGCGCGGCAGGCCCTCCTGCGCCGCCCGCTCCAGGAAATGGCGTGCGAGCAGGATCACGTCCTCGCGCCGTTCGCGCAACGCCGGCAACGCGATCGGCACGACGTTGAGCCGGTAGTAGAGGTCCTGGCGGAAGCGCCCATCCTCGATCAGCAGCGGCAGATCCTTGTTGGTTGCGGCGATGATGCGGACATCGACCCGCACCGGCTTCGACCCGCCAACCGTCGTGACTTCGCCCGACTGAAGCACCCGCAGCAGCCGGGTCTGCGCCTCCATCGGCATGTCGCCGATTTCGTCGAGGAAGAGCGTGCCGCCCTGCGCCTGCTCGAACTTGCCGGCGGTGCGGGCATGGGCGCCGGTGAAGGCGCCCTTCTCATAACCGAACAGTTCCGCTTCGATCAGTTCGCGCGGAATCGCCGCCATGTTGATCGCGATGAAGGGCTTGGTGCGGCGCTGGCCCAGGCTGTGAATCGCTTCGGCCACCAGTTCCTTGCCCGTGCCCGATTCGCCCAGCACCAGGATGGACAGGTCGTTGGACAGGACGCGGGCGATGGTGCGGTACACTTCCTGCATCGCCGGCGATCGCCCGACCAGCGGCAGGCCGTCATGCGGCAGGCCGACATCGCCCTCCGCCTCCTCCACGCTCTGCCGGGTGCCCAGCGCGTCGGAGACGGCGCGGGTCAGTTCGTTGAGGTCGAAGGGCTTGGGCAGATATTCGAACGCGCCCTTTTCGGTCGCCCGGATCGCGGTATTGAGCGTGTTCTGCGCCGACAGGATGATGACGTTGAGATCGGGCTTGGTCGCCAATATCTCCGCCACGCCGTCCAGCCCATCGCCGTCCGGCAGCATGACGTCGGTGATCAGCACGTCGGGCGCAAAGCTTTCCATCAGCGCGCTGCGCTCGCGGATCGAGGCGGCGGTCTTGACCCTGTGCCCCTGCCGCCGCAGCGCTTCGCCCACCACCACGCAGATGGCGGGATCGTCATCGACCACCAGGATCGTGCCGGTCGCGCCCATCACGCCATCCCCATCGGCAGAAGGATGCGGAAGGTGGATTCGCCGGCCTCCACGTCGCGGCTATATTGGACGAAGCCGCTCATATCGCGCACCAGCTTGTCCACCAGCGCCAGGCCCAGCCCCTGACCGTCGCGCTTGCCGGTGATGAAGGGGTTGAAGAGATGGTCGAGAATATGTTCGGGCACGCCGGGGCCATTGTCGATGACGAGGATTTCGATCGGCAGCACCGCGCTGCCCTTGCCATCGCCGACCACCACCGACACGCCATGGCGGAACGCGGTTTCCACCCGGATACGCGGCTTGGCGACATGCTCCAGCGCTTCGGCCGCATTTTTCAGCAGGTTGATCATCACCTGCACCAGCGCGTCGTCATTGATGTTGGCGAATGGCAAGGACGGATCATAATGCTTTATGATCTTTATATGTTTTGCAAATCCCGCCGCCGCGATCCCGGCCGCGCGGTCGATCAGCGGATAGATGTTGCCGGGATGGCATTCGAGCGTCCGATCGGTGGTAAAATCCTGCATCCGATCGATCAGCGCGGCGATCCGGTCCACCTCGTTGCAGATCAACTGGGTCAGCGCCGCGTCGCGGCCGCCCTGGCTGGATTCCAGAAGTTGCGCCGCGCCACGGATGCCCGACAGCGGGTTCTTGATCTCATGCGCCAGGATGGCCGCCGCGCCCATCGCGGATCGCGCGCCGCCGGACGATCCGCGATGGCCGATCTTGCGCGCCTGGCTCTGGGCATGGAGCGACACCACGCGCCAGCCGTCATGATCGACGATCGGCGCGATCATCAGGTCGACCTCCATTTCTGCGGTGCGGCCGGCATGGACCTTGATGTCATAGGCGGCGATCGGCTTGTTGCTGTGCCAGATGTCGAACCGCGCGCCCGCCTCCGCGATGCGGATGGTGCGCGCGACATCGCTGCCGACGATGGCCGATCGCGCCATGTTGAGCAAGGTTTCGGCGCGGACATTGGCTTCGGCGATGCTGTTGTCCGGCTTCACCACCAGCGTCGCCACGGGCAGCGCTGTCATCTGTTCGCCCAGCGAAGGCCCGTCCTGCAGCATTCGAAGCGGCGGGACGGACGTCAATGTCACGGTCATGCGGCCTTGCGCAGGTCCGCAGGATCAAGCCCGCTGGCGATCAGCGGTTCGTAGAAGCGGGCCAGCATGTCGAGCACCAACGCGGCGTCCGGCTGCTGGTTCACGGCATTGCGGAACTCGGCCGATCCGGTCAGTCCCTTGGTGTACCAGCCGATATGCTTGCGTGCCATATTGACGCCGGTGTAGGTGTCATAATGTTCGAGCATGGCATGATAATGCCCTATGATCGCTTGATATTGCTCGGCCAGTGACGGGTCTGGAACGCGTGTGCCATCGGTCAACCACGCCATGACCTGGCTGATCAGCCAGGGCCGGCCATAGGCGCCGCGCCCGATCATCACGCCATCGGCGCCGCTCTGTTCCAGCGCCATCTCGGCATCCTCGACCGAGCAGATGTCGCCATTGACGATCACCGGCAGCTTCACCGCCTCCTTGACCGAGCGGACGAACGCCCAGTCGGCCGACCCCTTGTACATCTGGCAGCGGGTACGGCCATGGACGGTGATGAGCTGCGCGCCCAGATCCTCGGCGATATGGGCGAGTTCCGGCGCGTTCAGGCTGGCATGGTCCCAGCCCATCCGCATCTTGACCGTCACCGGCACGTCGACCGCCTCCACCGTCGCCTTGATGAGCGAGGCGGCGAGCGGGAGATCGCGCATCAGGGCGCTGCCCGCGTCGCCATTGACGACCTTCTTCACCGGACAGCCCATATTGATGTCGATGATCGCGGCGCCGCGATCGGCGTTGAGCTTGGCCGCATCCGCCATTTCCTTGGGCGAGCAACCGGCAAGTTGCATCGACACCGGCTCTTCCAGCGGATGCCAGGCAGCCTTTTGCAGCGACTGGCGGGTCTCGCGGATCATCGCCGCCGACGCGATCATCTCCGTCACGTTGAGGCCGCACCCGTAGCGGCGCACCAGCGTGCGGAACGGCATGTCGGTCACGCCCGTCATGGGGGCGAGGACAACCGGCATGTCGATAGTGATCGGGCCGATGGAGATGGGGGAAAGCCTGCGCATGATCTTACTTTTGATACTGCCTAAAAAACAGGCAGCCCTTAGCGGAAATTGGAGCGGGCGGCAAGGCGCGCCCCTTTCGGCCCACCGCCCCTTTCGATCCGCCCCGCGACCCGCTATGCGCCGCTCCATGACATCAAACAGCAAGATCGTCGCGCTGATCGTCGCCGCGGGCCAGGGCAGCCGCGCGGGCGGCGACATCCCCAAACAGTTCCGAAGCGTCGCGGGCAAGGCCGTGCTGGCCCATGCCTATGATGCGCTGGCCGCACATGGCGGGATCGACGCGATCTATATCGTGCTGGGCGACGGGCAGGAGGCGACGGCGCGCACCGCGCTGGGCGAACGGGCCGCATCCTTCGTGACCGGCGCGGACAGCCGGCGCGGATCGGTGCGCGCGGGACTGGAGGCGATCACGGCGCAGGGTGGCGCGGATATCGTGCTGATCCATGACGCCGCCCGCCCCTTCCTGCCCGGCGCGGTGGTCGATCGACTGCTGGCAGCGCTGGAAAGCGGAACGGGGGCCATTCCCACCCTGCCCGTCGCCGATACACTGATACGCGAAGCCGGCAGCATCATGGGCGATGGCGTGGGCAGGGACGGGCTGCATCGGGTGCAGACACCGCAGGCCTTCCGCTTCGATGCCATCGTGGCGGCGCACCGGGCGTGGAGCGGAGTCCGCGAGGCGACCGACGATGCGCAGATTCTCAAAGGCTGGGGCCATGACGTCATATTGGTCCAAGGCCATGAAAGGCTTGAGAAATTGACCTATCCGCAGGACTTCGCCCGCGCCGAAAACCAACTGGCGACACCGCGTTCGACGCGGGTCGGCATGGGCTATGACGTCCATCGCCTGGCCGCCGACGAAGAGCTTTGGCTGGCTGGCCTGCTGGTCCCGCACGATCGCGGGCTGGCTGGGCATAGCGATGCCGATGTGGCGCTCCACGCGATCGTCGACGCCATGCTGGGCGCGCTGGCGGAAGGCGATATCGGCAGCCATTTCCCCCCGTCCGCCCCGCAATGGCGCGGCGCATCCTCGGACCGCTTCCTGGCCTATGCGCGCGACCGGGTGGCGGCGCGGGACGGCCGGATCGAGCATATCGACCTGACCATCATCTGCGAAGCGCCCAAGATCGGCCCGCATCGCGACGCCATGCGCGCGCGCATCGCAGAGATACTGGCGGTGCCGGTCGACCGCATCAGCGTGAAGGCGACCACCACCGAGCGGCTGGGCTTTGCCGGCCGGCGCGAAGGCATCGCCGCACAAGCGGTTGCCACCCTGTCCCTCCCCGCGCTATCCTGACCCCATGCCAGATACGATCCTGCCGGCCCAGTTGGTCGAACTCGCCGAAAAGGTCATCATCGCCAATCGCCGCGCCGGCCGCACCATCGCGGTGGCGGAAAGCTGCACCGGCGGACTGGTGTCGGCGGCGCTGACCGAAATCGTAGGCTCCTCCGAAGTCTTCGAAGCCGGTTTCATTACCTATTCCAATGACATGAAGGCGGAACTTCTGAAAGTTTCACATGATGTGCTGGATACGTTCGGGGCGGTATCGATCGCTACTGCCTGGGCGATGGCGCAGGGCGCGCTCAAGAAAAGCCACGCGCATGTGGCGGTCGCCATCACTGGTATCGCCGGACCAGGCGGCGGCAGCGAGCAGAAGCCGGTCGGCACCGTCGTCTTCGCCCGCGCCGAACGCGGCGCCGCGGCCGACAAGGTCGTCGCCGACATGCGCCATTTCGACAATGATGGCCGTGGCGGCGTGCGGCTTCAGGCGGCGCTGTGCGCGCTGGAACTGCTGTTGCCCGACTCGGCCCCATAGAGTTGCGCGGCGCGGGTTTCGAACGCGCCGATCATCTTGCGCAGCGCCTTGTCGAAAAACTGGCCGGCCAGCATTTCGAACAGCCGGTTCTTGAATTCGAACTCGACCTCGAAATCGACCAGCACGCCCCCCTGCCCGTCGTCGCGGAAGCGCCACTCATTGTGGAGATGCTTGAGCGGCCCATCGAGATAGTCGACACGGACATGGTCGGGCCGATGTTTATGGACGCGCGAGGTGAAGCTTTCCTTCACGCCCTTGAAGCCGACGATCATGTCGGCGACCATCTCCGTATCACTGTCGGACCGGACGCGGATCGCGCTGATCCAGGGCAGGAATTGCGGATAGGCGGCGACGTCGGACACGAGGTCGAACATCTGCGTCGGCGTATAGGGAAGCTGCCGCGTTTCTTCATGCTTGGGCATCTGGACGTCAGGCCTTCGCCGCCGCCTTGGCCAGTTTGGCCTCCCGCGCGGCACGCATTTCCGCGAAATCCTTGCCCGCATGATAGCTCGACCGGGTCAGCGGCGACGATGCGACCTGCAGGAAGCCCTTGGCCCGCGCGATGCCGGCATAGCTGTTGAACGCCGCCGGGGTGACGAAGTCGATCACCTTGGCGTGCTTGGGCGTGGGTTGCAGATATTGCCCCATGGTCAGGAAATCGATGTCGGCCGACCGCATGTCGTCCATCACTTGATGCACCTCCAGCCGCTCCTCGCCCAGGCCCAGCATGATGCCGGACTTGGTGAAGATCGAAGGGTCGAGCTTCTTGACCGACTCCAACAGGCGCAGCGACGCATAATAACGCGCACCAGGGCGGATGGTGGGGTACAGGCGGGGCACGGTTTCCAGATTGTGATTATAGACGTCCGGCCGGGCGGCGACGATCATTGCGACGGCGCGCTCATGCTTGTTGCGGAAGTCGGGCGTCAGAATTTCGATAGTCGTGTCGGGCGTCGTGCGGCGCAGCGCCTCGATCACCTTGACGAATTGCGATGCGCCGCCGTCGGGCAGGTCGTCGCGGTCGACCGAGGTGATGACGATATGTTCCAGCCCCATTTCGGCGCAGGCGTCCGCCAGATTCTGCGGTTCGTTGACATCAACCTTCCGCGGCATCCCGGTCTTGACGTTGCAAAAGGCGCAGGCGCGGGTGCAGACATCGCCCAGGATCATCACCGTGGCGTGCTTCTTGGTCCAACATTCCCCGATATTGGGGCAGGCCGCTTCCTCGCACACGGTATTGAGGCCCTTGTCGCGCATCAGCTTGCGCGTTTCATGATAGGCCGGGCTGGTCGGCGCCTTGACGCGAATCCAGTCGGGCTTGCGGGCGCGTTCCGGGCTGGCGGGCTGACCGGGCATGGGGATCGGGCTGATGTCGTTCATGCGCCCCAGATAGCGATGCAAGGCCGCTCTTGCCAGTCCCCTATTTGTGCGGCACATCCCCGTCCATGACTGATTTTACCGACATGCTCGATGGCTATCGCCGTTTCCGCGACACCGGCTGGAACCAGCAGCGCGCGCGATGGGACGAATTGAACGAGGGCCAAGCGCCCAGGGTGATGGTGATCGCCTGTTCTGACAGCCGGGTCGACCCGGCGCAGATTTTCGACACCAGCCCCGGCGAGATTTTCGTGGTGCGCAACGTCGCCGCGCTGGTGCCGCCATTCGAAACGGCGCCGGGCCATCATGGCGTGTCCGCCGCGCTGGAATTCGCTGTCCAGGTGCTGAAAGTCGGCGAGATCGTCGTCATGGGCCATGGCAAATGCGGGGGGTGCAAGGCGGCCCTCAGCCAGGATCTGAAGGACGCGCCGCCGGGCGAAGGCGGCTTCATCCATAATTGGATCGAATTGCTGGACGACGCCCGCGATGTCGTGATCGGCCAATATGGCGAGCAGCGTGACCGGGACGTCGAACGGGCGATGGAGCAGGAAGCGGTGAAGGTCAGCCTGGCCAACCTGCGCACCTTCCCCTGCGTCCGATCGAAGGAGCGCAAGGGCGAATTGAAGCTGGTCGGCAGCTTTTTCGCCATCGCCGACGGCGTGCTGAATATCTTGGACGAGGATAGCGGCGCCTTCTCGCCCGCATGAAGGGAGCAGGCGGCATGGCTTTTTTACAGGAAGGCCGGGGCAATATCGCCCTGCTGATCGATGCGGACAATGCGTCGGCGGCGCATTTCGATTCGGTCATGACCGTTCTGGCGGAGTTGGGCACGGTCAATATCCGCCGCGCTTATGGCAATTGGAGCAAGACGACGCTCAAGACCTGGGCCGCCCTGTCGGTCGCGCACGCGATCGAGCCGCAACAGCAGTTCGACCTGACCAAGGGCAAGAACGCCACCGACATGAAGATGACGATCGACGCCATGGACCTGATGGCGTCGGGTCGGGTCGACGGGTTCGGCCTGATGTCCAGCGACAGCGATTTTACGCCGCTGGCCACCCGCATCCGGCAGCAGGGCATTCCGGTCTATGGCTTTGGGTCGGCGAACGCGCCCGAAGGCTTCCGCCGCGCCTGCACAAGGTTCCTGAATGTCGCGGCGCTGAAGCCCGCCGAAGTGCCGGTGGTGGCCAAGGCTGCGGTCAAGGCCGTAGCCCCGGCCAAGGCTGCGCAGACCAAGACGACCACGCAGCAGGCGACGTCCGCCAAGGCCGCCGTTGCGCCCGCCGCGCCTGCGCCCGCCATCCCGGCCCCCAGCAAGGCGGTGGATGCCGAGGTCATTCGCCTGCTGATCGACGCCTATGACGAAGCGAAGCGCGACGAGCGCGGCTTCGTGGCGCTGGGGCCGGTCGGCCAGCGGGTGGGCAACCGCTCCAGCTTCGACGTGCGCAACTATGGTTTCAAGCGCCTGTCCGACCTGGTCGCGGCCATCCCCAATTTCATCACCGAAGTCCGTGAAGGCGGGCAGACCTGGATCAAGCGGGTCAAGTGATGCCGCAAGTGGCGCGTCACCTGATGATCCATGGCCGGGTCCAGGGCGTCTGGTATCGCGCCTGGACGGTCGAAACGGCGCGCGGGCTGGGGCTGGCAGGCTGGGTCCGCAACCGCACGGACGGCTGCGTCGAGGCGCTGGTGGAGGGCGAGGCGGCGGCGGTGGCGCGGTTTGTCGCACTGGCGCAGGATGGGCCAACGGCGGCGAAGGTGGCGCGGATTGATGTCGTCGAGGTGGGCGTTGAGGGGCTGAGCGGGTTCGAGAAGCGGGGGACGGTTTGGGGGGGACGGGTGGTGATTGGAGACCAGAAGCGGACCTTGTCCCCGCTCGCGGGAGGGGCATGTCTTGTTTCCACCCTGTTCGTCATTCCAGCGAAAGCGGGAAGCCATCTCCCCCGCTCGCAACAAGCTGGAAAGGCGGAAGATGGGTCCCCGCATTCGCGGGGATGACGGCATCGAAATAGTACTTCCGCAATCCACCCCTCCCCCTTGCCCTCCCCGTGCGGATACGCCAGCGTTCGTTCGTCGTGCGCGGGACAGGGGGAATGGCCATGCGGCTTGGCATAGCAGGGATCATCGGCGCGGTCGTGCTGGCATCCGGCGCCATGGGTGCGCGGGCGGACTGGCGCTGGCCCAGCTTTCCGGCAGGAGTAAGCGCCCCTGCCCTGCCCGCCGAAAATGGCATGAGCGCGGCGAAGGTCGCGCTGGGCCGCCGCCTCTTCTACGATCGCGCGCTGTCGCATGACGGCAGCATGGCCTGCGCCGATTGCCACCAACAGGCGCGCGGCTTTACCGATGGCCTGCCCACCCATGTCGGCGTGACCGGCGACATGGGCGTGCGCAATGTACCGGGGCTGGCCAATGTCGCCTGGCGCAGCGGCCTGACCTGGACAGATGCGGGCATCACCACGCTGGAGGCGCAGGCGATGGTGCCGATGACCGGGACCAAGCCGGTGGAAATGGGCATGGCCGGTCGCGATGGCGACCTGGCCGCGCGGCTGGACGCCGATCCCTGCTATCGCCGGATGTTCGCGCAGGCCTTTCCCGGCGCGAAGGGCGGCGCGAATTTCGCCAGGGTGACGGCGGCGCTGGGCGCGTTCCAGCGCACCATGATCTCGTTCGGCAGCGCCTATGATCGCGGCGCCCTGCCCCCGCTGGCCGCAAAGGGCGCAGCGCAGTTCAAGGCGTCAGGCTGCGCTTCCTGCCATAGCGGCCCGGACCTGACTGATGGCAAGGTCCATTATGTCGGCACCGCGGCGCCGCGCGAATCGGACGATCCAGCCTATGGCGGCAAACCACCGCCGCCCGGCTTCGAGCCGCCGCCCGAACAGTTCCGCACCCCGTCGCTGCGCAACGTCGCCGTCACCGGGCCATGGCTGCACGATGGCAAGGCCGACAGCATCGACGGCGCGATTCGCCGCCATGCCGCCGCGCATCTGACCGGAATCGACATGCCCGCGATGCTGGCGTTTCTCGATGCGCTGACCGATCGGGATTTTCTGAAGGATCCGGCGCTGGGGCCACCGCCTGCTGGTTGCCCGGTTCCGGCCTAATTCGGCTTAGCGCAACTTGCTCCTACCTGCGCGAGCAGGCCGAGATTAAGTGCATGAAAACAAAAAAGGGCCGGTCCGAAGACCAGCCCGTAAAGTTTTAGGAGAGGATGCCTGAAAGGCCCGCTCTCTATGAAATGTTAGCGCCACCAATCGCAAGTGCGAACGGCGGCGCCCCGGTTGCAAATATCGCAATCATATGACCGTCGCGACCCCTGGCGGCATATGTTCAACGCGTCAGCTTCTTGTACGCCAGCGCAGTTGGCCGATCGGCGGCGTCGCCCAGGCGCCGCCGCTTGTCTTCTTCATAAGCTTCGAAATTGCCTTCGAACCATTCGACATGGCTGTTGCCTTCGAAGGCCAGGATGTGCGTGGCCAGACGGTCGAGGAAGAAGCGGTCATGGCTGATGACCACGGCGCAACCGGCGAAATTCTCGATCGCTTCTTCCAGCGCGCCCAGCGTTTCGACGTCCAGATCGTTGGTCGGCTCGTCGAGCAGCAGCACGTTGCCGCCCTTTTTCAGCATTTTGGCGATGTGGACGCGATTGCGTTCACCGCCCGACAGCTTGCCTACATTCTTCTGCTGGTCCTGCCCCTTGAAGTTGAAGGCGCCGACATAGGCCCGCGTTGACATGTCGTGGCCGTTGACCTTCACATAATCGAGACCGTCGGACACTTCTTCCCAGACATTCTTCGACCCGTCGAGATGATCGCGGCTCTGGTCGACAAAGCCCAAACGCACAGTCGAACCGATGTCGATTTCACCGGAATCAGGAGTTTCCTGGCCCGTTATCAGCTTGAAAAGGGTCGATTTGCCAGCGCCGTTCGGACCGATCACGCCGACGATGCCACCCGGCGGCAGCAGGAAGGACAGATCCTCGAACAGCAGCTTGTCGCCGAATGCCTTGCTGATATTCTTGAACTCGATCACCTTGCCGCCCAGACGCTCCGGCACCTGGATGACGATCTGCGCTTTGCCAGGCGAACGGTTATTCTGGCCGGCAACCAGTTCCTCGAACTTCTTGATACGCGCCTTGGACTTGGTCTGGCGGCCCTTGGTCCCCTGACGAATCCATTCCAGTTCGTCGTTGATCGCCTTCTGGCGGCCCGTGGCTTCCCGGTCCTCCTGCTCCAGACGCTTGGCCTTCTTCTCCAGATAGGTGGAATAATTGCCTTCGTAAGGGAAATATTTTCCGCGATCGAGTTCCAGAATCCAGCCCACGACATTGTCGAGGAAATAGCGGTCATGGGTAATCATCAGGACGGAACCGGCATATTCCTTCAGGTGATTTTCCAGCCAGGTCACGCTTTCGGCGTCTAGATGGTTGGTCGGTTCGTCGAGCAGCAATATGTCAGGCTTCTGGATCAGCAGGCGGGTGAGCGCGATGCGGCGTTTTTCACCGCCCGACAGACTTTCGACCGACCAGTCCGACGGCGGGCAGCGCAGCGCTTCCATCGCCAGTTCAAGCTGGCTGTCGAGCGACCAGCCGTCGACCGCGTCGATCTGCTCCTGCAATGTGCCCATTTCCTCCATCAGGGCGTCGAAATCGACGTCCTCCGGCGGATCGCCCATGATGGTGCTGATTTCATTGAAACGATCCAGCTTGTCCGCCGTCTCGCGCGCGCCGTCCTTCACGTTTTCGAGCACCGTCTTTTTCGGGTCGAGCTGCGGCTCCTGCGGCAGATAGCCGACGCTGATATTTTCGCCCGGCCAGGCTTCGCCGGAAAAGTCGGTGTCGATACCAGCCATGATCTTGATGAGCGTGGATTTACCCGCGCCGTTCGGGCCGACGATGCCGATCTTGGACCCGCGGTAGAATTGCAGGTTGATATTGCTCAACACCGGCTTGGCCGCGCCGGGGAAGGTCTTCGTCATGCTCTTCATGACATAGGCATATTGCGAGGAGGCGGACATGTTCGGGCAGCTCCAACGGTAGGATAAGAGGATTTGGCGCGGAGTTAGCGGAGGCGGGACGCATTGGCAAATGGGTGATGGCCCGCTACGCTTCCACCCATGCAGAAAATCCGATCGGGCACGCTCGCCGCCCTCCTCCTTGGCAGCATCTTCACCCCCGCCCTGTCCCACGCCGCCCCGGCGGACAGCGCCGCGATTCGCGATGCGGCGCTGAAGGACGATGTCGCCTTCGCCTTTGCCGAAGGGCTGACGACCGAAGTCGGTCCCCGCCCCGCCGGCACGCCACAGGAAGCGCGCGCGCGCGATTGGGCAGTGGCGAAATTGAAGGCGCTGGGCTTTTCCAACGTACGGGCCGAAGCCTATACCATGCCCGTCTGGGTGCGCGGCCATGATGAGGCGCGCATCCTCTTCCCCTTTCCGCAAAATCTGGTGCTGGCCGCGCTGGGCAACAGCGGATCGACCACGGACGAGGGGATAGAAGGTGAAGTCGTCTATTTCCCCACCATCGCCGATCTGGAAGCTGCGCCCGCCGCCAGGGTGAAGGGAAAGATCGCCTTCGTCAGCCACGGAATGGAAGCGACGCAGGACGGCTCCTCCTACGGCTATTTCGGCGCAGCGCGGCGGCAGGGACCAAGCATCGCATCGAAAAAGGGCGCGATCGCCATACTGATCCGGTCGATCGGCACCGATCATCATCGTGTGCCGCATACCGGCGTGCAGATGTGGGCCGACGGCGTGACGCCGATCCCGGCCGCCGCGCTGACCGTGCCGGACGCCGAACAGCTCGCCCGCGTGATCGCGCGCGGCCAGCCGGTGAAGGTGCATCTGACGCTGACGTCCAAAATGTTGAAGGACCAGCCATCGGGCAATGTCATCGCCGAAATCCCCGGCAGCGATCCGGCAGCCGGGGTCGTCGTGGCCGCTTGTCACCTCGACAGTTGGGACCAGGGAACCGGCGCGATAGATGACGCCACCGGATGCGGCATCGCGGCGGCATCCGCCTTGCAGGTGGCAAAGGCGGGCCAGCCCCGGCGAACCATCCGCGTCCTGATGGCGGGCGCCGAAGAAGTCGGCGGCGATGGTGCCCGCGCCTATTTCAAGGCGCACGGGACCGAAAAACACGCCCTCGCCATCGAATCGGATTTCGGCGCGGACCGGGTGTGGCGCGTGGATTTCAAATTGCCGCAAGGACATGAAGCGCTAGCCAGGCGGATAGCCGCCGCACTCGCGCCGCTGGGCGTGGGGGCCAGCGGGCAGGAGGCGGGCGGCGGGGCCGATATCGCACCGCTGGTAAAGGCTGGGGTGCCGGTTATCGACCTGCAACAGGACGGTACGCGCTATTTCGACCTGCACCACACGCCCGACGATACGCTGGACAAGGTCGATCCGGTTCAGTTGCAGCAGAATGTCGCAGCCTGGGCGCTGACGCTGGAGGCCATCGCCAATGCAACAGAATCCATGGGCGTTAACTGAACTTTTATAGTAGACAACGCTCTGTCGCGTGATTCCTTCGTTTCACCGGCGCAGAAAAGCATTGATTTGTGCATCGCACACGTTAATGCGGGTCGCTCGCGTAGGGTCACATGTAAAGTGCCTGACGCGGCAAAATGCTATGGGAGCCGTACACAATGAAGAAGATCGCTGCTGTTTTCGCTTCGGCCAGCCTGATGGCCCTCGCCGCTTGCGGTGAGAAGCCGGCCAACGAGACCGCGAACGCTTCGAACGCCGTCGTCGAAAACGTTGTTGAGAACGCGATGAACGCTTCGGACAACGCCATGAACGCCGCGAATGTGGCTGAAAACGCCGCTAACGCTGTGAACGCTGCGAACGCGATGTAATCTTCGCATTTGCGAGATTCTCGAAGGGCGGGCCTTAATGGTCCGCCCTTTTTGTTTGTGCCGATGCGATCTGGAACGAGCGCCTGACGGAACATCCGTGGCTCTCCGCCGCTTTTATGACCGACGACACGGGAGAGATCGACATGGGCAAGGGCATATTGTTGTGGCTGCTGGGCGTGCCAATTCCCATCATTCTGCTTTTGTGGCTTTTCTTCCACTGACGGGGCGATGGCGATTGACGGGACGCGCATTCCCCCGCTAAGGCCGCCGCTCGTCGGGGAGTAGCGCAGTCTGGTAGCGCGCCTGCTTTGGGAGCAGGATGTCGCAGGTTCGAATCCTGTCTCCCCGACCACTTTATCGCAACAACGACGGAAATCCGCCTTAAGGCGTGGCTCATCGGAACGCACCGATCACATGATCAGTGCACATAACGGTGACACACGCGGAAAGGTGAATACCCATGTGCCGCACCCCGTTTACCGCCCGCATCCATGGCCGGTATGTTTTTCGGCGCCGCGTTCATTTCCGAAATATTATCTCCAAGCCCCTACCCATCGCGCTGCAGACCGCCGATCCGAAGGTGGCCCGCAAGCGCGCCGCGCTGCTCTCTGCGCGCTTCGTTCTGGTGAAGGGGGAAGTTGACGCAATGCTGGAAGGCGGGAGGTCCCTGACGGGCCCGGAAATTGAAGCCTTGTTCCGCCAGAAGCTGGAAGAGGAACTTAATTTCTACGTGAACAGCGCCTATGAGGACGCCAGTTGGTCGTCCTCCGTTCCCGATGTGGCAGCGGAGGAAGCCGAAGCCTATCGCATACTGCGCCTTCCCAATCGGCATAACGGCATGACCGATGGGGACCGGGCGAGGCTCCATGCGCTGGGCATGGAAAACGCCATTAGCTCGATTGAAGAATATATGGCGCAAATCCGCGACATGCTCGACGATGAAAGCATCGCTCGTCGCCTCGCCGCCATTGGTGCGCCGACGCACTCTCAGAATATCGCCGCCGCCCGCGGGCACATCATCCGTGCTGGCGCTGTTGCCTGTTCCCGTGTCGCCGCAGTGTTCGACGATGCGACCATGGACGCCCCTGACCCGATCCGCGCGCTCATCGCCGACCTTGGCGAGCCGACGCCGGAGGTCAAGGCACTGCTTGGCCGAACCAACCCGGCGGCAAATATTCCGGCCGCCGTTGCTCCGGTATCGCCCACTGCCCAGTCGGAATGCCTCTTCATGATATATGACGACAGGCGGTTCGGTGATGTCATCGACGATGTCATCGCAGAGCTGAAGGCTGACGGTGTCTGGAAGGGACAAACCCATCAACAGCGACGGATCATGGAGACGTTCGCCTGGATCACCGGCAACCGCCCATTGGGCAGCTACAATCATATGGATGCGCCTAGGTTTAAGCAGGGTATCCAGAAAATGCCGACGTCATTTCGCTTCGGGAGCCTGACAGAAGGCGCGATGTCGCGCCCATTCGAAGATGTGGTTGCCGAACTGCCTGCACTCGCCCCCGGCGATCGCCGCAGCAATAAGACAGTGAATCGTGATCTGTCCTTCATGGCAACTGTCAGTAAGCATTTGGGCAAGACCGCCTGGAGGCCAAAGGTCCCCGGCGCGCAGATCATGGATTTCAGCGGGGTACGCATTGCGATCAAAGCGGAGAACAGCGCCGACCTGCGGCCTGCCTGGACACGGCCACATATGGAAATTCTTTTCCAGTCACCCCTGTATCTCGGCGGTGGGGGAGCCCTTCGACGCCTTAAGCCGGATGGACCTGTCGATCATGTTTGGCATGACGCTGCCTATTTTGCGCCGTTGATATGGTATTATACCAGCGCCTGTCGCGAAGAGATTTGCGGTCTGGAACTCGCCGACCTCACCGTTGATCATCAGACGCCTTATATCGAAATCCGCGACAACTTAACCCGTGGACGTGATGGGGAGAAGGCCGGTGAAAAACGCGCGGCACGCCGTCGACATCTGCCTGTCCATCCAGAACTGATACGGCTGGGGTTCTTCGATTATGTCGAAGCCATCAGAAAAGAAGGTCATGTGGCTCTGTTTCCGGAGCTCTATCCAGTCGCCGCTGAAAAGCGCGGCGGGGCGTTTTTCTACGAACGCGCCTGGCAACATATGGTGGACTATATCGAGGACCGGCTGCCTCTCCCGATTAGCGAAAGGGGCAAGGGGCCCGACATTCACTCCATCCGGGCGCTGGGATCGAGCTTCTACGAGATTGACGGAGTGAACGAAAACATTCGTGCGGATGTCATGGGACACGCCCGTCAGGGCACAAACGGCAAACATTATAGCAAGCGCATACAGACAGAGGGCCTTGACGTCGTCTTGGCCGAACGCCTGATCTTCATCGAGAGATATATTCCAGTCATCACTGCTAATGTTGCTAACGCTCCCATCCGCTTGCTCCCTTTGGAGAAACGGTCGCGGGTGGGATCTTCGCGCGAACGTAAGGAACGCAGCGATGCGGGGCACACTCGTCGATCGTTATGATGTCGACGTCAGACATGCGAGATGCTTGCCTGAGAGCCTGTCTTGAATCTGATGCGTAACGAGCGATACGCCTGATGAGGACGATGGCAGCGGCGGCGTAGAGAAGCGCGGTAGCGGATTTGATAGTCCGCTCGAAGTCTTTAGCCAGGCCACAATTGCGGTTGGCCATTGAGCGAGCCTGACGCCTGACCCAAGCCGATAATTGGATTGCAAAGACAGTCCATTTGCAAGTCCTGCAGGAACATAATTTGAATTCTGGCACACTGTGGCAGCCCCTCGACATCGGGTTCATTCGCATGTCGAGGGGGGAAAGCCTTATTGTGTCAACGATGGCCGAGAGCGGTTCGCGAGGAAGCCCGCGCGCAAAAGGTCGCGCATGGACGAACAGCGCCGCCGCCAAGCAAATTCCATCCGTTTCTGCTGCGCCCAACTACCGATCCAGTTTGGGTGCCGGCGTCCATGGCGTTTGTCATGGCGCCAATAACGGGCAGTCACGATCGAGTGCATATGGGGTTTGATGATCCAATCCCCGTCGTCGCCTTCAACGGAGTGGATCGCCCACGCGACCGCTGCACCTTGCTGAACGAGTTGGCTGTGTAGAAAACCTTCGCAGAGCCAGCGCCAGTTCTCAGGGCGAACATCAAGCGGGATTTCCATTAGGACGTGCCACGCCGCCACGGCGGTGGGATCGCCCGTCGCGACGGTGACGGCATCCGCCTCAGCCCAGATTTTATAGGGATCGCTTGCCGCCCAGACTGGTGCACTGGCGGGCAGCAGCAGGCCCGACCCCTTGAGTTCGAATCGCCGCTCAGCGAAACGGGTGGGCATGGAGCCGAACCTGTCGACGGGATCACTGTGGCGCCATATATACGCAACATTGGCAACCGCGGACTTATAGGCCGGCACACGCCCGCAGTATTGCCATTCCTCGCTGATTGGCCTGACCTTGAAATCCGGCCATTCGATCCGGGATATGCTCCGGGGACGAACGACCACTTCCCGACGAGCCTGCCGGAGTTGATCCTGGGTGATAAACATATTGGTCTCCTAGAAACGCCAACGCCGCCCACGTGGGGCGGCGTTGGAGAGCGCCATGCGGACGCGGATGGGGTTTATGTGACGATTTAGTTGGTCACCCTGATCGCCTCGACCGGAATGGCGGCAGCGAAGGGCTGCCCTTGCGGCACGAAGCTGTTGCCCGCCAAGGCGAGACCATCCGTTTCTTCAGCCATTTTGCGCCAACGTTTCCATGCGATCCAATGGCCCCGGGCAAGCTTTTGGCGCGGCGGTAGCCTATCGCTGACCAACTGGTTTCGCGCGTCGATGCGCCAGCGCTTGCCACCTTGCAACAAATCGACTGGCGCACCCTCGCTGGCTGCGTACAACTGACATCCCGGCATCCATTCGACACAGTGCGGAAGATGCACGACCAGCGATACCATGCACGGCTCCGGATCATCCAGTTCAGTAAAGGTCAGATGCAGCATGTCTTTTTGCATCTCTGTCGCGAGCTGGGTCAGATGCAGGATATCATCCACGTCGCGCGGGCCACTAGTGCAGAAGGACATGGTGTGGCGCGTGGGCTCGTAGGGTGGATAGCCCATTAGTGTCCGCAGTGCCAACGCCCAAGCTTGACCACGTGCGAGATAGGGATGTGTCATTCAGATACTCCAACTTTGAGGTGACGGCCTACTGGCCCGGGATTTTCAATTTTCCGCTCTCTCACGGATCCCAATTTCACCGCTTTGTACTCAGGCCTGGCCCGGCCCGCTCTTCACCGACTGAATGCTACACCGGCGACGCATCCAATCTCGTGTCGCCTGTTCTGCTACCATGCCAGGTGCCTTTTCCTGCCGGACGAACGCCAGCCAGGTGCCAATCGCCTCGGCCGCCAAGCCATCACGCACGACATCGAGCCGTCCATCGCCCCAAGACTTAAGTAGTACATCCGGGGCCATGCTTCGCGCCGTGGCGGCCTCTCCCGACATACCGGGCGCGGCGGCGACGCTGCAATCTATCGATAGATCCACGACATTGTTGCGGAGCGCTCGCGCGAGCCGCTGCATGAAATGCTGCGCGATCGCAGGGTCTGCATGAGCTGCTGCATTGATCAGGGTTGGAACAACGCGCTTATCAATGTTCCAACCAATCACTGTCGTGGCTAAAGGCAGTCGGTCTGCGAGCCAAAGAAGCAGGTTCTGCTCCTTCTCTCCAGCCCTGACGGCGGCAGTCTCGGCGCTAAATCGCCAGCGAGAGCCGTCGTGCGTGGCGATCAGTAAGCCAGCCCCGATGAGATAGACCTCTGGCGCATCGCTACTGACGGTCGGCGGTACTGTGATGGTGGCAGCGGCAACAGATACGAAGGTAACATTATTGTCAGTCATGGATATGTCCTGCTTCAGGCACACGCCTTTGCGTTCGGAAGCGACCGAACTGAGACACGCGTGCAAATGGGTTTTCGTGGGACTTGCGATTAGCGGGCGGAAAATGCCGCCTCGTCCTGCTCGCGCTTCAGCCGCAACTCGGCTTCAGCGAGGGCGGCCGCTGCTCGCAATGCAGGTGCGCGGGAGCGCGCCCATCTCGCGGGTCGGCATGTTGCGAAGGACAGCAAATGTCGCAGCCCCGGTTCGCCTTCCAGCCAGATAGCTAGATCAGCGAGTGGCAACACCAGTTGCCTCTCATGTCCTTCGCGCCAAGCGGCAGCATGCAGATGCAAAATGTACGTCGCGATGACGTCCTCCTGCACATAGGCCTTGACCGCTGCCACATTCCCCGACCTCCATAAGTCGGCGACATCGCCACCAGTAACGGACGTCTTCACTGGTATACTGAGCGCTCGACACAGTTCAGCCAGAGACGTGCCCGGGCGGGCGCCAAACACGTCCAGCAGATCGAGATGAGCGACATCGAAGCGACTGGACTCGGCCTGACGGGCAATGTTGCGCAGGTCAAATAGGCCGTTACGTTGCGCCTGAAGGCGCAGGACGGCATTATCGAAATTACGGCCGTTCAGTGAGACGCCCATACCGCCAGGGGGTAGCAGACTATCAACCTTGCGATAGAATTCAGCCTCACGCCCTTCGCGGCACAACAGCGTGTCGAGCTTGAATCTGTAGCCCACTGGCGACCATTCGGCGGTCAGGAACGAGCCTGCCACTGGTCGGTGCCGTGGCCACGGTGGGAAGCTTCCATCCTGCATTTCCTGGTCCGTGATGGTTTCAAGATCATAGCATACGACATGTTCATAAGGATAATGGACTGGCTGTTTTTGCCACCGCATAAATTTTCTCCATGGGGACGCGCCGCCGGCTGGCGGTCACGAACCGGAGCCGCTGAGGCGGCGTCATGCCAATTTTCCCCACCCGTATCCGGTCATCGAATGCCTCTGCAATTGGTGCAAAGTCACAAAATCGTCCGGTCAATTACGACAGCGTGCAGTTAACGCGACCAAGTCGGAGGTCTGTGCGTCGCAACGAAATTAGCGCCTCCGTAGGATGGCAAGGCCCAAGGCTCGCTGATGCGAGCCGCCCAAAAATCACCGTTGAACGGCAACCGAAGCAATTCCGTGAAGGAAAAGCGGAGGCACATGAATTTCGCGCAGGCGGAATTCCGCAAGTTAATATGAAAGCTATGCTTCATATTAACGGTATTGCGCCTATTTCTCTCGGGTCCGTCGCCGAAGGTCATCGGCACCCTTTTCCATCATCTAAGGAAAAATTTTTCGCCGTCTTGGACGACGGCATCAACAGCACCGTGCGAAATCGATTGAACGAGTTCGCTTAACGCGGGGCAGCGACCATCCTACAAAGACCTGGGTACATCATTTTATGGTGAGGCCTTATGCTGGATGAACTGCTTAAACTAGCCGCTGCATATCTTGAAGCCGAAGAGGCTGACATCGAGAAGTGGCGGACCGAAACGGCGTTGATGACGGACAATGACGATGTCGGCCTGACCAGGCGCAGGCAGTTGAGTAATCCTACGAAATCCGCAACGCCGATCGACCAGCAGATCGACATGCTTGAACAGACCTATTGGAACATGGAGAAAAATGGCGCCGACACCATCCGATCAGCAATGATAAAGTTGTTGGCGCTCGCGCGCCAGAAGGACAAAATCGCAGCGCTGAAGGAAACCCGTCTGCGCCAGCGGGAGCGTCCAGTGATCACGGGCCAAGACGAAGATGGCATTCACGATGAATTCGTCAGGCATATCGACCGGCTGCTATATTTCGGCGTCGGCCATTCGATGATGCATAAGGTCAACGAAGATGAGGTAGCCATTATTGCGGACTTGATACGCTGGAAGGCTCAGGATCCAACATGCGACGATCTTGAAAACCCTTGGACCGACGCGTTTGCCGTCTATTCCGGCAGGACGATGGAAAAATTCGAACCCGGTCGCCGACCGTCCCGGAGGTCGACTTTGGGCGCGCCGCCACCGGAGCGACCGGAACCAGGTTCAACCCGATATTGGCGGTTCAAGAAGACAAGACACCTTGCGTCCTGGCTCCGATTTGCGCCCGTCGCCACGCCTGCACCCGTCGCCACGCCTGCGCCCGTCGCCACGCCTGCGCCCGTCGCCACGCCTGCGCCCGTCGCCACGCCTGCGCCCGTCGCCACGCCTGCGCCCGTCGCCACGCCTGCGCCCGTCGCCACGCCTGCGCCCGTCGCCACGCCTGCGCCCGTCGCCACGCCTGCGCCCGTCGCCACGCCTGCGCCCGTCGCCACGCCTGCGCCCGTCGCCACGCCTGCGCCCGTCGCCACGCCTGCGCCCGTCGCCACGCCTGCGCCCGTCGCCACGCCTGCGCCCGTCGCCACGCCTGCGCCCGTCGCCACGCCTGCGCCCGTCGCCACGCCTGCGCCCGTCGCCACGCCTGCGCCCGTCGCCACGCCTGCGCCCGTCGCCACGCCTGCGCCCGTATCAGATGCCAGCGGGCAATTGGTCACAGTCGCCGACCGTCAAGGCCAAACAAGCCTCTACCTTCCAATTGCGAAAGAAATAGTCGCAAAACGGGTCGATAAGATCTGGGAAGCGCTTGGTTTGTCCGAAGGCCCGCATTCTCATATGATCCTAGACAATGCTTTTGATGAGATGCAGGGAAAGGCGGGTCATTTACTATACTATCGGGACATTGAGGCAGCGATCACGTCCAGCTACGACCTCGTTAAGTTGAACAAATTCATTGAAGGTGAAGAAATTTCGCTGTCATCAAAATTGGAAAGCGAAGTGATACTTCGCCAGAAGTTGCGGGAAGAAGGGTTCGATGTCCCATTCCCGCGTTTCAATTAGAAATAAGGACGTCATCTAAAAATTCCGACCCTGGGATTACACCGGACAGCATCAACCGGTCTCTTGCTCGTGTCGCAGCCACGTACAGCAAATGCCGTTCCGCGTCCTGGATCGCCTCAAGGTCAGCCATGTCGCCTATATCTTGAAGCCGGTCCGGATCAGGAAGAACATCCTCATCCAGAGCCATGACTGCTACAGCCCGAAATTCAAGGCCTTTAGCATCATGCATCGTCATGACCGCAACGTTTGCGCCGTCGAAGTTAACGGCCGCGCGACCGCGGTCCAACTGCTGCGCACCCCGCACCAACACGGCCAATTCAGATGGAGGCATTCCTTCATCTAATCTATCACGCACCCAAGCTTCGACCGCCACCGCTTCCGCTTTGGCATCTTCGAACAGCGCCATGACCGGATCAGGCCCGTCGAATACGGATACGGTGCCGCGCCGACATTCCTCGATCCCGTCCTGATCGGCGATCTCGCCGGCCAGTAGCCGGTCGGCGGCGCGGCGGATTTGATGCGATGTCCGATAGCAGACCTTCAGCACCTGCGCCCGACCGCGCACATCCAAACCGAGCTTCACCCAGGAGAATGGCAGGTGGAAAATGCGCTGGCCAAGGTCGCCAGTGAAAAACAGCGCGTCCGCCGTACCCGCGCCACCCACCGCAGCCAGGAAACGTGCCTGCGCCACCGACAAATCCTGCGCTTCATCCACGACCACATGGGTGAAGGGGAGACGCCCGCCATCCTCGACCCACCCGGTCAGGCGACCATAGATGTCGGCAGTCGTGACGACACCGCGCGCTGCCAATCGTTCGCGGACGAAAGCGAACACGGCCCACGCGCTCTCCCGCTGTTTGGGCCCGAGCCGCGTCCTGCGGCCGATGCGTGGCACGGCGGCATACGCCTCGGCATCGTGGAGACCCCAGGCATCGACCAGTTCATCCCATTCTTCGTAGAGAAAGGCGGGGCTGTGCCCGGCGCCAAGGCCACCCTCGGTCGCGGCTTTAATCGCTGCTCGCACCTGCGATGCTGTTGCCAAGTTTGGCGGCCCAAGGCGCTTGCGTAAAGCTCATATGCGGCCTGATCGATGGCGCGTACGGTGAGCCGGGTGCGCGTGTCCGGCAAGGCCTGGGTAATTAGTGCGGCCTTGGTCGCAAGACTGGCGGCGAGCGGCTTCGAGAAGGTGGTGAGCAGCACCTGCGCGCCCGCCCGGCCGGCGAGATGCACGGCGCGGTGCAGGGCGACGATAGTCTTGCCTGTGCCAGCCGATCCCGACACGCGCGCCGGTCCCTTCCAGTCGCGCGTCACTGGCGCGCGTTGCGCGGGATGCAGGAACACCGCCCATTGTGCGAAGGGCGCGTCCAGCGCCGCCTTGAGCTCCTCAACCCCATCGACCGCGCGGAATCGCCGTTGCGCATCCGGATGCGCGAACGGGTCGGCTCCCGGACCGGCCTGAAGCGCGACATGATCCTGAAGGCGCCCGCCGGTTGCAAAGTCCAGCAGTGCCTCGGCCGCTTCGTCAGGGAGAGACGTAAAAAGACCATCGACGCTGGCTTCGTCGGCCGACCGAACAGCGTCCAGCCAGTCGCGCGGCACGCCGACGTTCAGCAGGTCGTCATCGGAAAGCTGAGCGAAGGGGCGATGGACCGCGACCGGCGCGGGCGCAGCGTCTTCAACCGTCTCGGTGTAAACGAGACGCTCTTCGGTTCGCTCGACGATTTCGACCAATTGCATCGCGCCGGTGCGTTCATGCGGCACCAGTCGGCGCCGCTCCGCCCAGCGATAGGCATCATCGTGATGCCCGACCCATGCCAACAGGGTATAACCGCCATCCTTATGCAGGACGATCCGGATGTCCTGACTGACACGGGCAGTCCAGAAACCAGGTGCCGCCTCGACACGGTGAAGCGACAGGCCATTACCGCTCTCGTCCTGCGCAAGATCAAAAGCAGTGATCTTCACCTGCTTCTGCTCGGCGACAGTCAGGCGATCGAGCGCTTTGGTAAAGGTCGAGGCGTAGAGTAAAACCATACTATTCCGCAAAAGTCCCCTTTACCGTAAGCGTAAAATTCGTTTTCTTCTCAAATTCTGCTCCGACGTTCAAACCAATTACCTTGAAATCAGCGCTTGCTTGGGAGGACAACTTCATATCTCGATCAAGGTCCACTCGAAGGTGAAAGTCCTTTCGGCCATATTCAAGCCGACTCTCTACAAGAGCTCTCCAAGATGCCTCTCTTTCAAGCCACACCAAATTCGGAGCGAGAACCGGGTCTCGTCCATGCGACGTCCCACTCCGCTCAAAGCGCTTTGCCCGAGCCCGATGCAGTTCAGCCTCCATTTGAGCCTTCTCGCCCTTTTTGAAGAAGGCTCGTCGCTCGGCACCACCGCTTATCTTGCCGTGAACATTCTCATCGGTCTGAAAGACGATCTCGTACTGCCTCGCACCAAGTGAATTTAAAATCCTTTCTAGTTCGCTGAGCTTATGATCAACCATGTCATCGTTATACGTCTCGACAGAAAAATAGGTTCGATCATCAAGTGGATTTGCTGCATAAGCTCTGCCAACCTCTGGGCATCCACCAAGAAATAAAAAGTTTCCAGCTTCTCTCATCGGCATGGCCTGAATAAGCGTTCCGGCTTTCTTTGTTTTAATTTTCTTATTTTCATTCCATTGGTGGAACAATTTTATTACCAGAGAGCTACCAGCGCGCGCCAATGGCCCGCCGGGAATTACTAGAGGAATTACATCCCAGACCAGTCCACCGTATTTCCAGTTAGGTGCCTCATCTTTGGATTTGTCAAACTGGTCATCACTGACCACAGCAATATAGCGCCTTTGAGACAATGGTAGCTGTGACGGCGACTGGACCGCATCTACAATTCGTTCGCTGCCATTCATATCCAAGTCAGCCATCAATTAATCCCCACGACCTTCATCACCTCGTCGCCAAGGTGGTTGATGACCTTGACCGCTACCCGCCCACTGGTCGGCTTGGGGAAAGGGCGCGAACGTGTCCGCTTCAGGCTTTCCCACGCATCCGCGTCGATCTCCGCCTTCAGTGTCGTCTTGAGCGCCTTGTACGGATCGTTCGCGCCGGGGAAATAGGCGTGGCGGACGAAGAAGCTTTCGTAATTATAATCAGTGTCGATGAACCAGACGGCGATGTCGTCCGCGTCGCTGCCGACGATCTCGCCGCCCTTGTACATGTCGATGCCAGCCACCTCGATGCTGATGCAGCCGTCAGCTTCCTCATGCACCTGGATGTCCGGCTCGCCGAAGACGGTGAACAGGTTGCCTGCGCCGGTATTGGCGAGGTCCGGCATGTGCAGGTCCGGGTTGATCCGCGCCTGCAGCACGGTGAGCGCGCCCATGCGGTCGAATTCGGAGGCATGGGCGTCGAAGTTGAACGAGGCGGCGATCAGCAGATCGAAGCCCGCCTCCATCGCCTCGCGCGCAGCGGCGGTCAGGTCGGCGCGGGCGACTGTACCATATTCCGGGCCGACCAAGATCGCGGCGCGGCGGGTGGGACTGTCGGCCAGCGTGTCGCTTTCGCCTTCCGACGCCTGCCGCACCGCGCCCTCGGCGCAGATGAAGCGGCCGGGCCAGGGTTTGAGCGAAGAAAAGACCAGCCGGTCCACCTTGTCCCGCTGCTGCACGCCGGAGCGTTTGAGGTTATCCAGCACCATTTCGGCGAAGTCGGCGCTTTCTGACGCCGCCGCGCCCTGCTGACGCCGGCCCTCGGCCGCTTCCAGTTCGTCGAACAGGCTATCGTCCACGTCCATGGCGGGGACACGGTGGGGCGACAGGCTCTCGACCGTGAACGGCCCCGCGACGCGTACGCGGCCCTTGTCCTCATAGGGCTGGTCATAGAGATATTCGGTGTCCGCCTTGGCGGCGATGGACGCGTCGATCTCCTTCTGGCGGGCGATGCGCGCCTGCCACCACGCAGCATGGGGCTGGGCCGCGGCGGACTGCTGTGCGGTCAGCGCGCGCGGGATTTCCCATTCCTGCCACGCGGTGCCGAGCGCGGTGTTGATCGCATCGCGCAGCGGCTCCAGCTTCGCCTGATAGCTTTCCCAGATCGTGTCGATCTCGGCATTGTTGGCGATCGACTTGAGCGTGATGTGCGGCACACGCTTGTAGATGAAGCCCTGGCGCAGGCGGCCATAGGTGGGCGTGTCGGCAGGGACTTGGCGCGTCACCTCGCCCTCCTTCACCTGACCCTCGCGGCTGTCGGCGAGCAGATACCAGGGATAGCGCGCGCCCATGATCCGCGCGCGGGCGAGCGCCAGCGCGACGCGGCTGGTGTCCATCGTGATCCAGCGGCGGCCCCATTGCTCGGCGACATAGGCGGTGGTTCCCGACCCGCAGGTGGGATCAAGGACGAGGTCACCGGGATCGGTGGTCATCAGGATGCAGCGTTCGATGACACGAGTAATTGTCTGAACCACATAAATACGCGGATCGCCAAATCCGCTGCCACCAGCATCCATCCAAATGTTTGTGAGTTCGGTGACCGGCCAATCTTCATGCAGCCGACGATATTCGAGTGTGTTCCCGACAAGTTCGAGCCGGTCGCTCTTCAAAAGGCGATTTAACCCTGCTTCGGGCGTTTTCCATTGTCGCGTCGATCCTGGATGCCTGAACTTGCCCTCAAACTCGAAATCTATCGTTGCGGTTCGACTAAACCCCTGTCGCCGGAGGTCCGCAGTCCGGTATGGAATATGGGTTGACTGCAACTTTCCAATATCCGCAAGTTCTGTAGCGGAGAGTCGTCGGGTGCTTCGATCTACTATCGACAGCGCTCGGTCGTATTGTAGTCCGGCCCCCGCACCAACGTCTTTGTCGAGGAAGAGGTTTCGCCCCTTCATCTTTGAAATGTCTTTAACTGCCCAGAGGATGTAATCCGCTTGCGGTTTCAAAACCGCCGCAGTGTCTCCCGCGGTTTTCCGAATGGTGATTGTCCGGAAGAAATTATCCGGACCAAACACCTCATCCATAAGCGCACGCACGCGATGCACATTTTCATCGCCGATCTGCACGAACACCGATCCGCTCTCGGTCAGCAGGTCGCGCGCCACCGTCAGCCGGTCTCGCAGGTAGGTGAGGTAGGAGTGGATGCCGTCCGCCCAGGTGTCGCGGAACGCCTTCACCTGTTCGGGCTCGCGGCTGAAATGATCGGCCTTGCCGTCCTTCACGTCGCGGCTGGTGGTGCTCCACTGGAAGTTGGAGTTGAATTTGATGCCATAGGGCGGGTCGATATAGATGCACTGCACCTGCCCCTTGAGCCCCTCACGCTCGGCCAGGCTCGCCATCACCTTGAGGCCGTCGCCCAGGATCATGCGGTTCGACCAATGCTGGTCATGCGCGTAGAATTCGGTGCGCTGGTCCGGCTCGATCCCGTTGAAATCGGCGAACAGGTCCGGCGCCGCCTCCGGCTCGGCGCGCCGCTGGCTGGCGCGTTTCAGGTCCTCGACCAGCGCCTTGGGGTGGATCTTCTCCTGGATGTAGAGCGGCGGCGCCTCGACGATCAGGTCGGACCAGTCCGCCATATCCTTGCCGCGCCACACGAGCTGCGGGTCCAAGTCCGGGTTGCGCCGCTCATAGGCCGCGCGGATCGGCGTCTTCACCTCCGGCGACACGAACGCCTCCAGCTCCGCCGTCGGCGCATTGCGCCGCGTCGCCTCGTCATGGGTCAGGGTTTCAACGGTAAGCGGCTTCTTGGCCATTAGTTTCGATCCATAGGGGCTTGATAATGGGCAATGTCGTGGGTCTTGAGCAGTGTCGCGATTTCACCGGGCAACGGCATTTCCGTGACCAGCATGGCGCGAACGGAGCCACTCTGGCGGATGTCCATCGCGTCTAGGACAGCACGATATTTGATGCACTGATAAACGCCGCGGCGAAGGTCGATCAGGTTTGAGTCCCGCGATTTGACTTCGATCGCTATGACCTCGTTCTTGAGATTGAATACCGCATCGACACGATCGGCAGAGTCGAGGACAACCTCAGTTTCCGTTGTGGCACCGGCAAACTGTCGACGGATGAAAGCGGGATTGTCACATACCCACAGCCGAAGCGCTTTATGGTGCGGTCCTTCACCACTGCGACCGTAGCGCAAACCGTCTTCCTCGGTCCCCGCTTTACGCCTCTTGCGATCGTCAGCGATCTGACGGTCTGCCAGTGGTTCTCCGTATGCCGCTTCGAATAGCCTTTGCCACTCGGCCTCTGGCGTTGCGTAAACTTCGCCCGCCGCCTTGTCGAAAGTGCGTCGCCACAGTTTGTGATACATGTTCTTCGCGTTGTCGAGGCGCAGGAGCGGTTCCTGAAAGCGATTGGCCAGATAACTGCCAGCGCCGTCGCTCGGCAGTTCCGTCGCCTGCTCCACCAGAAGCACGTTCAAGAGCGGAGCCTTGGGATCAACGCGGATGAGATTGTCGATCATCGTGCCGGCGACCAGACCGGTCCGCCCTGCTCGCGCGATCCGCTCGAAACCGACTTCCTGCTCAAGCCGCAGCTTTGCCTCGCCATATGTCAGAAAGGAATTGTCCAGCGCCGCTGCAACGAGCCACCGCATTAGCGCCTTCGTCGCAGTATCCGCTGACAGGTTTTCGTTGGTTTGCTTCACGACGGCTCTCCCTCACCCACACCGTCCAGCCATGCCTCGACCTTCGCCGCAAACTCGGTAGCGATGGTCCACACGTCGGTGAATTCCGCGAAGCCCCAGCGGCCATGCTCGCCCAGCGCGTTCACGCCCGGCACCCAGAGCGTGCGCATGGTTTCTGCCTTGTCCTTGTCGTCCTCGTCGCGAGCGCCCTTGATCTCGACCACCAGGTTGAGCGGGCTTTCATCGCCGTGGCCGTCATCGATCCGCAGGATGAAATCCGGGCGGTAGCGCCGCGCTTCGCCCCCGGCGCTATAGGGCACTTCAAAGCCTAGGTTGTGATTCTTCACCCAGGCCAGCACGCGCGGATGCTTGTCTGCGACGCGGCAGAATTCCGCCTCCCAGTCGCTGTCGATGACAGCATAGTTGATATGGCATCGGTCGCTCGTTTCGTACCGGTCCTTGCTGGTCATGAAGCTGACGTTTCGGCTGCTGCCCTCCCGATTATAGGGATCAAGCATGGCGATAACGCGGCCGCCGCCTTCGTGCCCGCGCGTAATGGCATTCATAATGCGATCGGCAACACGATCGGCGATATTGTAATAGAGCAATTGGGCTGGCTGGGTGCCGCCAGCCAGCACCAGATGGTCCGCCATCCACGCACGGACGATCGATTTCGCCTGAATGATAAGGCCGACATTGGGCCGATCCCCGGCGTTGGTCATGCGGCGCTTTACGATCCATTCCGCAAGCTTCAGATGGATCGTGGCGGCTCTGGTGTCGGCCAGATGCTCGATCTTCAAGTCAGCCGACTCACCGATGATGCCAGAATTGACCGTTTCTGTGGCCCCCACCAGATCCGGCGTCAGTTGCAGCGTCGAGTCGTCGGAGAATGATGCGGTCAGTCGCTCGCTCGGCAGTTCGGTGCGATAGCCCTCTACCCGCGGATATCGGATTTCCGACATGTCGCGCGCCGGACTGATCGCGTGCACGCGCTCCATATTGTCAGGGGGTGACGGCTTCGAAATGACCGGCTGCGCGGTGAAGTCAAACGGAATGCCCAAGACGTCGGCATATTCGACCTTGAACTTACCCGCGTCCGGGCCTTCCTCCAGCAATTTGTAGGACTGGCGGCGCAGCGCGCGGCCGATGACTTGCTCGCACAGCAATTGCGTACCGAAGGCACGGATGCCCAAAACATGGGTGACGGTATTCGCGTCCCAGCCTTCGGTGAGCATGGACACGGAAACGACG
Source organism: Sphingobium sp. AntQ-1 (assembly GCF_028538045.1). Taxonomy (NCBI): domain Bacteria; kingdom Pseudomonadati; phylum Pseudomonadota; class Alphaproteobacteria; order Sphingomonadales; family Sphingobiaceae; genus Sphingobium; species Sphingobium sp. AntQ-1. The sequence continues at coordinate 3,510,732 of NZ_CP117158.1, read as the reverse complement.
CAGCGAATGCCTTCGCCAAGTTGACCCTTGCGGCCGACGGTGTTCATCACCTCGCGCAGGATGGTGGCATCGTCGACCTTTTCAGCGGCGACGCGATCACCGGTCCGCTGGATCAGTTCGTCCTTGAACCGGGCGATTTCCGGTGCCGCGGCTGCCCGGAAATCTGCGCTGATTGACTCGCCCGAATCCACCTGTTGACTGTCGATCTGCAGGGTGCGCATGCGCGGGATAGCAACACCGTCAGGATCGAAGTTACGAAATAGCGGGCACTTGCCGGCGATGAGGGACTTATTGCCGTCCGCATCTTCGATTTCGTAACCCGCAATATAACGCGTCACGAGTGTCGATGTGGCAATGTTGTTGCAAACCACGATAAACACGGGATCCACCCCGATCCCAGCGTCGCGCCAGGCCGCGTGGGTCGTGACATAATGCCCATAAAGCGCATCAATGGCGGTCAGCAATTCGTTAGGCAGCTTCTGCGGATCAAGATTTTTGGCTCCGCCGCTCTTTTTTGGCAATTGCTTGCCGACATGATCCCACAGATTGCGGAACATGGGCGTATCGCCGCCAGGCACATTATCCATCACCGGAACACGCGGCAGCTTCACAATTCCGCACTCGATCGCGTCCATCAGACTGAAGTCCGACATTACCCAGCCGAACAGCGAGCCTTCCCGGTAGCCGGAGCCGCGCAGGAAAAAGGGTGTGGCCGACAGGTCATAAACCATAGACACGCCCAGTTCGCGCTTCACCGCTTCGATGCCGGAAATCCAGAGGCGGGCAGCCTCATTTGCTTCCTTCGCTTCGGCCAGTTCATCACCCTTTAGCGCCTTCTGCTCCTCATCGGACAGCGGCCGCTCCCGGTAGCAGTGGTGGGCCTCATCATTCAGCACGACTATGTTCGTCAAGCCCATCAATTCCCCCGCCACGCGGCGGATCATTGCACCGTCGCTCTCTGGCTTGGGTTTCGTGCGCAACGCTGCCTGCAGGACCTTGTTGAGCGACACCTCATCCTTCTTCTTGAAGGCATGGTAATTGGTGATGACGATCTTTGCTCGACCGAGATCGAGCAGCATGTCTTCAGGTACGATTTCCCGGCTTTTGTAATAGCTTTCCGGGTCATTCGGCTGGAGAACGCGCAGGCGGTCCTTGATCGTGATGCCGGGCGCGACGACCAGAAAACCTTTGGTGAAACGCTTGGCGTTGGGGTGCCGGACAGCATTCAGGGTCTGCCATGCGATCAGCATGGCCATAACGGTCGTCTTCCCGGCGCCAGTCGCCAGTTTCAGCGCCATGCGCATCAATTCCGGATTCGATGCTGCGTTGGCCGCTTCGAGATGGGTCCAGAAACGACGCCCCTGCGATGACGAACGAGGCGCGACTTCGGTCAGCCAGATCACCGTTTCGACCGCCTCTACCTGGCAGAAGAATGGCCTCTGGTTCGCGAAAGGATGGGTCCGCCAATGACGGAGCAGCCGGGCTGTGGTCGGCGTCACCTGCCACTGGCTTTCAGGCAATGTGCGCCAACTCTCCACGGCGGAACGAATACCGTTGATTACTTCGGTCGGATTATATTCCTGCCCGGTTTCATCCGCCAGCAGATCGGCTTGCACAGCCTTTCCACGGACCTTCTTGGCCTTTGGGATCGGCGAGACAAGCGCGCTCTGGCGACGGCGCGACACAATGACGCTGGTGGGTTGCCCATTGGGATCAAGTTCCCAATGCTTGGTTGGCTCTTCATACGGCGAATTAAGGATAGGCGACTGAAAAAATACTTCACTCATGCGTCCTCACCCCATCGCCTTCCGATTCTATCCCGCCCAGATCGTTCATGAATGGTTCTTCATCCCCGCCAGGGTCAAGCACTTGATGTCGATAATCTATTTATAATGGCTGCAAAATTGCAGCGCTGCGGCGCAGATCACATCCAACAGGAAAATCGATCGACTCCTAACTGAACGATCAGGTCGCGGATGTCCCATCTCAACCCGTAGTTGAAGCGGAAATGAAAATTTCTGACCTCGCATGCAGGGTGATTGCTATGGTGCCGCAAGTCGAAGAGCGCAGCAGAATTACGGCCAAAGGCCAGACCACCGTGCCGATAGCCGTGCGTCTAGCGCTGTGTGTAGATGTCGTGGTGAAATCGCCTTTATCGTGGGTGATGACGGTGTCAGGGCACGCGGGATGGGACACCAAACGGTAAGCAATCGCATACTTTGAGTATAGATTTAAACGTCCAAATAAGGACTATTAATTGCATTTTTCCGAATTATAGTCCATATTTGGACCATGTTAGAAACACCAATCGAATTGACCGCCGCTTTGGGCCAGCGGATAAAGCGTCGCCGTCTCGGCATCGGCCTGACCCAGGCCGATGCGGCCGCTCGCGCTGGCATCGCGTATCGTACTTGGCGCCGCCTCGAAACGGAAGGCAAGGCCTCGATCGAGGATCTCGTCCGTGCCGCTTTGGCGTTACGCTGCGAACAGGATTTGGCGGCTCTGTTTCCAGTGCCACCGGCCTTGTCCATGGATGCTCTGCTCCAGCAGCAGAAGGCGGAGGCTAAGCCAAAGCCCCGCCTGCGTGCATCGGCATCGAAGGCTTCATGAAACTCGCTCCCGGCACCCCGCTCGAAATCGGCCTGATGCTCGACGAAAGCCAGCCCCTCGACCCAGTCGGCCGTCTCGCGATGGCCGATGGGCTGGCGCAGGTCGAATGGGCAGCGACCATCATCGAGCGACAGCACAGGATCGATCCACTCCTCTATCCCGCTGAACCTGGCCTCCACGCCGCGCGCGGGCGCAGCTTTGAGGGCCTGCACGGCTTCCTGTCCGACAGCCTTCCTGACGCGTGGGGACGGCTGCTCATGAAGCGACGGCTGGAGAAATTGGGCATCCATATCGACACGCTGAATGCTGTCGACAGGCTCGCTCTGGTAGGAACCACCGGCCGCGGCGCACTGGTCTATCAGCCCGCGACGACGCCAAGCGATGACGCAGGCCTGATCGATCTTGATGCTCTGGCGGAAAAGTCGCGGGTCTTGCTGCTCGGCGAGGATGCTGGACAGATTGACATGCTTGCCCGTCTTGGTGGCGCATCCGGCGGTGCGCGACCCAAAGTGCATCTGGGCATCGCATCGGACGGGACACTGAGCGCCGAAGCCGGTGCCAGCCATGAAGACTGGATCGTGAAGTTTCGCGCCGGCGTCGATCCCGTCGACATCGGCCCGATAGAAGAAGCCTATGCCCGCATGGCGCGGATGGCGGGCATCAATATGGCGGTATCTCGCCTGCTCCCTGCGCACGATGGGCCCGGCTATTTCGCGACGCGCAGGTTTGATCGGCCAGCGCCCAGTCGACGCCTCCACATGATTTCACTCGCCGGTGCTTTGGAGGCGCGCGCCGACATGCCGTCTATCGACTATGATATGTTCCTTCGCGCAACGATGGCAATTACCCGTCATGCTAATGATGTGGAGGAAGCCTTCCGCCGCATGGTCTTTAACATCCTCTCCCACAACCGCGACGACCACACGCGCCAGCATAGCTTCCTGCAGGATGAAGCCGGCGAATGGCGTCTCGCTCCGGCCTATGACCTGACCTTCTCGACCGGCCCCGGCGGCGAGCATTATCTAGCCGTCGAAGGCGAAGGACGCGCTCCGACACGTGCGCAGGTGACGACGCTGGGGCGGCGGCATGGCCTGTCCGACAGGACAATCACAGCCATCATTGATGACGTACGCGGTGCTTTGGCCAAATGGCAGTCCATCGCAGCGGATGCCGGAGCGACCGTTTCCATCGCCGAGATTGCCCGACGCCATGATGAGATAGAAAGGGTATTCAGCTAAGTCGAAGCATCCACACAGATCGTTTTCAGGATGGCACTTGACCCATACACATAAGCCCTACACAAGGGGTTTGCGATCCCGCAAAAACCGCGGATTTCCGTGGGTCGAAGGGGCAGGTATTTCGGTCTGGAATCCTGTCTCCCCGACCACTCACTTAAAATATGCGCAGGACGATGATCCACGCGGGCAGCGCCGCCAGCGCCAGAAAGGCGCCAAGAGGCACGCGCGCGGTGCGGCTTTTCGCCCGTCCGCTGACCAGCATCACCGCCAGCCCCAGCATCGATGCGATCAGCAGGATGAAAGGCAGCGCCTGCCAGCCGAACCAGGCGCCCAGCGCGCCCAGCAGCTTGGCGTCGCCCAGCCCCAGCCCATCACGCCCCCGCAATGCGCGATAGCCCAGCGATATGGCCAGTAATGCGCCATAGCCGATCACCGCGCCAATGATACGGTCAATCAGGATGACGTCGGTGGCCCACAGACCGATGGTGAGGCCAAGGAACGCCAGGGGCAGCGTCAGCGCGTCAGGCAACCAGAAGTGCCGCCAGTCGAGGATCGCCAGCGTCAGCAGCGTCCAGCCGAGCAGCGCCCAGCCGATCCCGCCTATGTCCGGCATCCCGCCGATCGCCAGCGCGCCGATGATCGCGCATCCCGCCTCCACCCGCCCATGCAGCGGATCGATGCGGGCGCCACAGGTGCGACAGCGGCCGCGCTGGACCATCGCGCTGAACAGAGGGATCAGGTCGCGCGCCGCCAGCGTCCGGCTGCAGCCGTCGCAGGCCGATCGCCCGCGCGCCACGCCGCGCCCCTGCGGCCAGCGCAGGATCAGCGTGGCGAGGAAACTGCCCAGGATCGCGCCGACCAGCGCGCCGGCCAGCGCCGTGACCGGCTGAATCACAGGGTCCCTTCGACCTTGAGCAGCTGAGCGTTGCCCACGCCCGCGAAACCGGCCTGGCCCAAAGTCGCGGCCAGCGCCGGGTCGGCGGTTTCGATCCGCATTTCGGCCGTATAGCGGCCCGATCGCCAGATGCGCAGGCTGATCTTCTCCATGCCCGACTGGCTGACCAGCGGCAGCAGCAGCGCGTCGCCATCACAAACGACGACGCCCGACAGCCCCTGCGTCAGATTGAGGCCGGGGAATTGCCCCGCCATGCGCGCGCGCACCCGGCCTTCGGCATGGCCGCAGCGATCACCCGTATAATAAGCGCTGACATCCTCCAGCATCAGGCTGCCGACCGGCAGCGGCGCGAAGGTGCGACCAAGCGGCACCGCGCCGGTGACGTCGTCCACACCGATGCGGCCGAAACCGACCGTCAAGGCGCCCTGAACGTCATCCGCCAGCCCCTTGACCCGCGCGATATCGAATCGCGCATGCCCCACGAGCAGGGCGACGGGCGACAACCCGGCCCGCACGCTGCCGAGCGGCATATTGCCCAGCATCAACTGGTCGATCCGCCCGCTCCATACCGTGCCGCGCACTTCCCGTGCGGCGACGCCCAGCCGCTCCAGCCCGGCCAGGCCCAGCGCGACCCGCATCGGCAGGAACAGCAGCAGGCCCAACGCCAGCATTATCAGCAGGATGATCCGCATCCGGCGAGACAGGGACAGGCCCATCATTGTCCGTCTCCCCGCACCAGCACGGCCTGCACCGAGACGCTGCCCGCGGTGGGCGATGGCCGCGCGGTCATCGTTTCTACCCGGACCCCCTGCGCCTCCAGCGCGGCGAGCCAGGAAAAGAGCGCGACTGGACGCACCGATGCTATGGCGATGTCGATCCGGTCGCCGCCCTGCGCCTGCGCCCGTTCCAGCGTCAGCCCGGCCTCGCCCGCGCTCTGGCCGACAAACTGATCGACCGGGGTGACCGGCCCCGTGGCGGCGGCGTTGCGTGGCAACGCCTTGAGTTGCTTCACCGCAGCGCGCACCGCCGCGTTGCGATCGGTCGCTTCATTGAGCGTATCGCGCGCGCTGCGTTGCGCCCGGTCCAGCGGCATGGCGATGCCGAACCACAGGATCACGACCGCCAACAGCGCGAACATGACGCCCAGCATCCATTGTTCGCGGGGCGATCGTTCCGACCAATATGCGCCTAATCCTTCCATCATGACTGCACCGTGATATCTGCCAGCGTCCGCCCGCCCGGTTCCTGGGACGGGGTCGCCGTGATCGTGAAACCGGCTGCCTGCAACGCCAGCAGCACGATGTTGATGTCGTCCGCCTTGGCCGCGGCCAGGGTCGCGCGGACCATGCCGTCGGGATCGCGCGATAGGCTGGTCAGGGCGACGCCCGGCGCATCCTGCATGGCCGCCAGCAATCCGGCCACTGGCGCGGTGAAGGCGCGTCCGCCCGCGCCCCGCGCGGCGAGCTTGCCCTCCATTTCCGTCAGCGCCTGCACCGCGTCGGTGGCACCGGGCGTCACCTGCTGCGCCAGCGCCAGGCTTTCGCGGTCCAGCCGGCTCGCTTCCATATGCTGCTTGGCGATGCCGATCAGGGCGATGGCGAGGCTCACGAACAGGATCAGCCCGCTCCACAGCGCGATGCGGCCGATCATGCGACGGTCCAGCGCGCGGCGGACGCGCTTGGCGAAATCACCCTGCCGCAGATCGAGCGGCGGCGCGTCCAGAGCGGCGATCGCCCGCCCTTCGATCAACCCCGGCGACACGTCGATGATCGGCGCGTCGGCGATCAGTGCCGGCAACGCCATATCGCCGGTGAGCGCCATGTCGATGCCGCGCAACACCATGTCGCCGGCTATCAGGCCGCGGGCAAAGCCGCACTCCGGCTCCGGCAACAGCAGCGGCGCCGGCACGATGATGTCGGGGTCCAGCCCGTGATGCTGCGCCCAAAGCAACCAGTGCTGCATGTCGGCGCGGCTCGCCACCGCGACGATATGCGGGCGGGCGGGGTCTTCATTGGCATCGGTTGCGGCGAACAACTGGTCGGACGATCCCAGTCCGCCGGCCAGCGCCTCCAGCCGCGCGGCGGCGCGCCCCTGCCGAACAGGCAGGTCGGGATGCGCGGTCCAGTTTAGCGTCACCAGCGCGGCTGGCGGCGCCAGCATGACCCGCGCCTGATCGGGCAGCGCGGCGATGCCGCAGGCTGCCAGCCAGTTCGCGCCCACGCCTGACTGGACCAGCGCGCCGTCCACCACCCGCATCCAGTGCGGCTCCGCCTCGGCCGCTTCGGCCAGGAAGACGATCAGAGCGTCGCGGCTGTTCATGCCCCCGCCCCCCAGCTGCGCCGCACCACGACGGCGGGGCTTTCCCGCGCGTCGATCAGCGCCCGCTCCACCACCTGCGTTCCCCCGACATCCACCGACACGTCCACTCCGAAAAATCCCGTCGTCAATTTCACCTGTTCCTGCACCTCGGTCATCGGCGACAGCCCGGTGAGCGAGGGCAAGGCCCAGAATTGCACCGTGCTGCCGTAGCCGTCCGCTGGCCGCTGCGCCAGCAGTTGCCGCGCCTGGCCGACGCTCAATTGTCCCGGTATCAGCATGGCGAACAACGGGGCCTGGTCGGGCAGCAGCGTATTGATGTTGATCGGCGACAGGGTGGTGACAGGCAAGGCGCAAATCCAGGGCCGGGCCAGATCATAGATTGCCGGGCTGATGCCGGCGACCGCGCGCAATTCGCTGGCATCCACCATCATGCGGTTGGCTGCGCGATAGGGCCGCTCCATCCGCGCATAGCTCTCATCCTCCGCGCCGCCAGGCTGGGGGGCGCTGTCGGTGTCGATCCAGTCGGCCAGGGAAGCCGCGGCGCCCTGCGCCTGCCGCGCATCCACGCCCAGCGCCTGCAACAGGCCCTGAAACTGGCTGACGCCGATCGGGCGGACTTTCAGGTTCGCCTCATTCTCGCCATTGACGACGCTGTTGAGGTTGAAGCAATTGCCCGCATCCGTCACCCGCGCTGTGGCGATGCCGCCGGGCACCGGGATGTTTTGCGGCGTGCCCATCCATCCGCCCGCCAGCGTGATCTTCGCCGGGTTGGAAGCGGTCAGGTCGGCGATGCGCAGCCGCGCTATCTCGGTCGCGGCATCGGCATAGGCGCGCCCCTGATCGACCGCGCCGCCATTGCCGGTCATCCGCGTCGCGAGCGCGACCCGCTCCAGCGCGGTCGCCGCGACCACGGCCATGACCGCCACCAGCAGCAGCACGGTCAGCAACGCGGCGCCCCGTTCATTTGGGCGGGGGTCAGGCACCGGGTGCGACCTCCAGCTTTTCGACCGGACCGGGCGCGACCTGAAAGCGCAGCATGACCGGCGGTTCGCCTGTGCGCGTCACCGTCATTTCGACCGCGCGGGGCAACAGGTCGGGCTGGGTCGGGGTCCAATCTTCCCGCCACTTGCCCTCCGCATCGCGGAAACGCAGCAATACCGCCTCGACATGCTCCAGCAACGCGGCCGGATCATCGCCCGCCGCGCCGTCGAGCTGGGCGTAAGTGCGTCGTTCCAGCCGCCCCTGCCGCACCCAATATTCGACCTTCTGCAAGGATGGCCGGGGCAACTCGCCCAGATTGTCCCAGCCGCCGCGCACGAACTGCATCACCGGCTGGCTCTCGCCCTCGTCATGCGCCCAGAAGGCGGGGGCCAGCGTCCCCGCCTCCGTCCGGGTGATGCGCGGCACCGCCTGGCCCAGGTCGCCCGCCAGCGCCCCGCCCGCCCGCTGCACCGCCGCGCTATCATCCAGCCGCGCCTTGATCTGCGCCTGCGCCGATACGCTGTTGCCCAACAGCAGCACGCCCGCCCCCGCCAGTAGGGCAAAAATCATCAGGGCGACGAGCAGCTCGATCAGCGTGAAGCCGTGTTCGGCGGAACGCCCGGAAAGCGTGAAGCCCTGTTCGGCGGAACGCCCGGAAAGCGTGAAGCCGTCCTCACGCTCGAACGGGGGTTGGAAGCGCGCCATCACTCGACCGTCCGCACGAAGCTGAGCACCACCGGCGACGCGCCCGGCTGGCCATCGACGGTCAGATCGACCTGCAACAGCCGCGCGTCGTCGGTCGGCTTGACGGTCCGGCTCCAGTGCCAGCGCCGCCCGCCATTGTCGACGTCGCCAGCCTCCTCGCCCACCGAAGGCGGAATCGGATCGGTCTGCACGTCGACCATCAGGTTGCGCGCGACGATCTGGCCCAGCGCCTTGCTGTCGAGATCGGCGGCGGTGCGCAGCGTCACGCCCTGCAACCGCACCAGCGCCAGCGCGGCCAGGCTGAACACCGCCAGCGCGACCAGCATTTCGAGGAGCGTAAAGCCCTCGTCATTATGTCTTCCATCACCCACCGACCAGAACCTTCCCCGCCATGTCGACCATCACCGACACCCGCTCGCCTTCGCGCGCCAGGGTGACAGTCAAAGGATCGGTCGGCAGACCGGTGCCGTCGAAGGCGATCTGCTGGCGGCCATCCTTGCCGACCAGGGCGCGGGTGCCGCCTTTCCAGTTGGCGGTGACGAAGGGCTTGTCCTCAATGCCCACCCATTGCCCCGCCTCGCGGCGCTGGAAACCATAGCCGGATGCCGACACCCACAGGCTCATCGGACGCGCAGTGACGACCGCTTCGTCGCGCGCGGCGGCAACGCGCGCGGCAAAGCGGTCGGCATCCTCGATCACGCGCCCGCGCGGATCGGGGATGGCGAGCACGACGGCCGCCGAAATGAAGCCGATGATCGTCAGCACGACCATCAGCTCCAGCAGGGTGAAACCGCTCTCTTCAGAGTTCGCTGGAATAGATGTCCGCATTTTCGCTCTCGCCGCCCGGCTGGCCATCCGCGCCCAGCGAACTGATGTCGAACGCGCCCTTGCGGCCCGGCACGGTGTAGACATAGGCGCGGCCCCACGGATCGTCGGGCAGCTTCTTGATATAGCCGCCGCGGCGATAGCGCTGCGGCTGCGCCAGCGAGGCGGGGGGGGTGAGCAAGGCTTGCAACCCGTCCGATCCCGCCGGGTAGGTCAGGTTATCGAGCCGATATTGCTCCAGCGCCTGTTCGATGGTGGCGATGTCGGCCTTCGCCTTTTCGACGCGAGCCGTATCGGTCGCAGGGATGACATTGATCGCCACGATCGTCGCCAGCAGGCCGATGATGACGATGACGACCATCAGTTCGACCAGCGTGAAGCCGGCTTCACCTGACGTCTCGTCTCCGTTCGCCCTGAGCTTGTCGAAGGGCTTTTCTTTTGCTTTGAAGCCAGAGAGGGCTTCGACAAGCTCAGCCCGAACGGATTTTAGATTGAACATATTCAACTCCTTCAAGCCCCGGTGAGGCTTTGCAGCTGCAGGATCGGCAGCAGGATGGACAGGATGATGACGGCGACGATGCCCCCCATCAGTATGATGATAATCGGCTCCAGCATAGCAAGCGCGGTTGATGTGAAGGCGTCGAATTCGCGTTCCAGATAATCGGCGGCCCGCTCCAGCATGGTGTCGAGCCGCCCGGCGCTCTCGCCGCTCGCCGCCAGATAGACCAGCAGCGGGGGAAACACACCCGCCCGGCGCAGCGCCGCGGACAGGCTGCCGCCGCCGCGGATCGCCTCGACAATCTCGTCCGACGCCTTGCGCAGCACGCGATTATGGACCGTGTTGGCGGTCAGCGTCAGCCCCTCCATCAGCGGCAGTCGGCTGGCGACCATGGTGGACAGCGTCCGCGCCATGCGCGCGGCGTGCAGATCGCGGATCAGCTTGCCCAACACGGGCAATCCCAGCATCATAGCGTCGAAGCGATAGCGAAAGCCGTCATTCTTCATCGCGCGCCAGAAACCGACGCCCGCCAGCAGCACGAGGATGAGCAACAGCCACCAATAAGCGGCCAGGAAAGCGGAAATGGCCATCACGATCCGGGTCAGCAGCGGCAATTCCTGCCCCACCGTATCGAACTGTTCGACCACCTTGGGCACAACGAAGATCATCAGCGCAGCGACCACGAACACGGCGAAGATGGCCAGCACGCTGGGGTAGGCAATGGCGGTCAGCACCTTGGACCGCATCACCGCCTGCCGCTCCATCAGGTCCGACAGCCGCTCCATGATGGTGGGCAGGCTGCCGGAACTTTCACCCGCGGAGATCATCGCGCGATACAGCGGCGGGAAGCTTTTCGGCTCCGCGCCCAGCGCATCGGCCAGCCGCCGCCCTTCCATCACCCCGCCATGGACCTTGCCCACGATGGCGCGGACATGGTCCTGCTCGCTCTGACGACCGATGGTGCGCAGCGATTCCTCCAGCGGGCTGACCTGCGTCAGCGTCGCCAACTGGCGCGTGAACAGCGTCAGTTCCTTGGGGCTGAGGCGCGGGCTGCGCAGCGACAGGTTCGCCCGCTTGCGCGCCGTTTCCACTGCGCCCGGCTCGATCCGCACGATGAACATCTTGCGCGCGTCCAGCTTGGCGCGCGCATCCTCGATCGTTCCGGCCTTGATGCTGCCGCTGCGCTCCCGGCCCGCCGGGTCGATCGCGCTATAGTCGAAATCAGCCATCGGCGATGGTTTCCGCCTCGATCGCGTCGCGACGCGACACGCGGATCGCTTCCTCCGCCGTGGTCTGGCCGTCGCGCACCAGCGCGCGAGCCGCCGACCCCAGATTGGGGGCGTTAAGGAAGGCATGGCGCGCGATCAGCGATTCATCGCCCCCGTCGTTGATCAGACGCCGGATGGTGTCGTCCACCCGGATCGCCTCGAACACGCCGATCCGGCCCTTATAACCGCTGCCGCCGCACTCGTCGCAGCCCTTCGCCCTATAGATGATCGTGCCGGGGTCGAAACCCAGTAGCGCGCTGGCCGATTTATCCGCCTGCACCGGCTCGCGGCAATGCTGGCACAGCCGCCGAACTAGCCGCTGGGCGATGACCGCGCGCAAGGTGGAGGCGAGCAGGAACGGCTCGACCCGCATGTCGCGCATCCGGGTGATTGCGCCCACCGCGTCATTGGTATGGACGGTCGACAGGACGAGGTGCCCCGTCAGCGACGCCTGCACGGCGATTTCCGCCGTTTCCCGGTCGCGGATTTCGCCGACCATGACGACGTCGGGATCTTGCCGCAGGATCGCGCGCAGGCCCGCCGCGAAGGTCAGGCCGACCTTGGCGTTCACCTGGGTCTGGCCCACGCCCTCCATCGCATATTCGACCGGGTCTTCGACGGTCAGGATATTGCGCGATCCGTCGTTGAGCTGGCGCAAGCCGGCATAAAGCGTCGTCGTCTTGCCCGACCCGGTCGGCCCGGTGACCAGGATGATGCCGTTGGGTTCGCTCAATCCTTCGCGGAAGATGCGGTCCGGCACGCCGTTCATGCCCAGCAGGTCGAGCGTGATCCCGGCATTTTCCTTGTCCAGAATACGCAGCACGACCCGCTCGCCTGCCCGGCTGGGCAGGGTGGAGACGCGCACGTCGAGCAGCTTGCCGCCCAGCGTCAGGCCGATACGCCCGTCCTGCGGCACGCGCCGCTCTGCAATGTCGAGCCGCGCCATCACCTTGATCCGGCTGACCACCACCGGGGCGACATGCGGCGGCATCCGCAGCGTCTCACGCAACACGCCGTCCACGCGCATCCGCACGATCAGGCCGGTTTCATAAGGCTCGATATGGATGTCCGACACGCCCTGCCGCGCCGCTTCGGCGATGATACCGTTAATCAGGCGGATGGCGGGCGCATCATCGGCGCTGTCAAGCAGGTCGTCGGCGGTCGGGATGTCGGCGGCCAATATGTCCAGCTCGTCGGCGCCCACTTCCAGCGATCCGGCCATGGCCGCCGCGCTGCCTTCCATCGCATAATGGTTGGACAAATGCCGGTCGAACTCGGCCGGTTCGACGAAGATGACGTCGAAGCTGCGCGCCAGATGCCGCCGCACTTCGAGCAATATGCGCGGATCGCTGCCTTCGCGCACCGCGATGGTCAGCCGCTCACCCTCGATCGGCAGCATGACCACGCCATGCTTGCGCGCGAAGACATAAGGTATGTCGATGGGGCGCGGCGGCTGCGCGAGCGGGCTGATATCGGTGTGCGTCTGTTCGCTCACTTGCGCCCTCCGCTTGCCGGTATTTCGACCGGCCGCACCACGCCGCTCGACTGGCGGACGGTGGGTTCGATGACCTGCGCGCCCGCCACCGGCTCCACAACCGCATCACCCGGCTGGGCGGCGGCGACCGGCGGGGTCGCGCCCATATAGTCGCGCACCAGTTCGTCGATCGTTGGTTCGACGTCGGGATTGCGCTGCAACTGCATGTTGCGGACATAACCGTAACGCTGCTGCGTCAGCCGCTGCGCATCTTCCTTCGACCGCAGGATGGTCGGCCGGATGAAGACCATCAAATTGGTCTTGGTCCGGCTCTTGCTGCGCGATTTGAACAATTCGCCCAACCCCGGAATATCGGACAGCAGCGGGATGCGTTCGATCGTCTTGCGCTCATTATCGTCCAGCAGGCCGCCCAGCGCCAGTATCTCGCCGTCATCGACGGTCACGGTCGTCTCGATCTCGCGCTTGTTGATGATGAGGTCGCTGCTGGAGTTGCTGACCGGCCCGGCCACGCTCGACACTTCCTGCTTCAGGAACAGCTTGATCGCGCCGCCGGTGTTGATCTGCGGCTTCACCTCCAGCTTGATGCCGACATCCTGACGCTGGACGGTGCGGAACTGATTGTCGAAATTCTGGCTCAGCGCTTCGCCCGTCGTTACCGGCACTTGCTGCCCGACCAGGATAGACGCCTTCTGGTTGTCCAGCGTCATCACGGACGGCGTGGAAAGCAGGTTGCTTTCGGTGTCGGATTTGACCGCATTGATGATCGCGCCGAAAATGCCGTTCTTGCCGATGCTGCCGCCCAGCCCCGCAATCGCGCCGGTTGCGCTGGTCAGGCTGCTGATCGCCGCTTCCTGCAAGCTGCTGGCCAGGTCGCCGCTATTTTGCACCTCCGTCGTAGTGCGCGTGCCATCAGCCGCCACCACGGTCGTCGTCGTCGTGCCCAGTTGCGTCGCCCCATAAGCGCCTGCCAGCGTTAGCAAATTGGGCGAAGCGTTGGAATAGTTGCTCGCGGCAAAGCCGGTCGACGTGCTGCCGAGCAGAAATTGCACGCCCAGCTTCTTGGCCGCCGCATCGCTGATCTCCACGATGATCGCCTCCACCAGCACCTGTTCGCGACGGGTGTCGACCTGGCGGATGGTTTCGCCCAACATTCGTTGCACGTCGCTGTTGGCGGCCACGATGATCGCGTTTGCGCCTTCGTAACGGGTGACGATCGCCGGGCCGCGGGTGGAGATGCCGCCGCCGCTGGACGATGACGACGAGGATGCCGCCGCGACCGGCGCCGCCGCCTGAGATGCGGGGGCCGCGCTGCTGGCCGCTGGGGTAGAGGCCGTGACCGGCTGGCTGGTCGACTGGCCGACCAGTTGCTGCAACACCGGCAGCAATTTTTCCGCATCGGCATGTTCCAGCCAATACACGCGGATTTCGGTGCCGCTGGCCGCCTGCTGGTCCAGCTGGCGCGCCATGGCGGCGAGCCTTGTGACGGTATTGGCGTCGCCCCGGATGGCCACGGCATTGCTGCTGTCGATCGGCACCACGGTCGCGGCCGATGGCGCGGCATTCTCGCCTCCGCCCGTCGCCACCAGCGCCTGGAGCGAGGTCGCGATTTCGCGCGCGCCGGCATTTTTCAGCATCACCATCTGCGTCGCGGACGTGTCGCGGTCGATGCGGGCGATCACCTGGCGGATGCGCGATATATTATCGGCATAGTCGGCCACCACCACGCTGTTGCCCGCGCGGTTGGCGGTGACGGAGCCTTCCTTGCTGACCAGCGGGCGCAGGGTCTCCAGCGCGCTCGCCGCGTCGATGGAGCGTAGGCGGAACACCTCCGTCACGAAGCTGTTGCGGTTGGCTCCGCGGCCCACGGCGCTGGGCTGGCCCGCCGCGCCATCGGCCGGCTGGATGCGATAGGCGCCGCCGGGCGCCGGCACCGCGACCAGTCCATTGGCGCGCAGGGTGGACAGAACGATCTCGAAATATTCGGATCGCGACAGCGGCCGGTCGGTCACGACCGACACCTTCCCCTGCACCTTGTTGTCGATGATGAAGGTGCGCCCGGTCACCCGCGCTGCATCCTGAATGAAGGCGCGGATGTCGGCGTCGCGGACGTTGAGCGTCTGTTGCGCCATCGACGGCGTTGCGATCGGTGCGGCCAGAGCGAGCGCCGTAGCGGCAGAGAGGAGGAATTTGCGGGTCATTGGCCTTGCACTATGATGTTGACCGATGCCACGGCGGCGCCGCGCTCCACGGTGAGGGAAAGGCGCGCGCCGGGCGCGATCTGGTTCTGGAGAGCCTGAAGGTCGCCGGCCGACCCGATCGGTTGACCGTTGATCTGGCTGATGATGTCGCCGGGACGAAAGCCTGCGCCCGCGAAGGTCGGCCCCTTGGCCATGACGGCGACGCCGGTGACGCGGCCATTCTGCATTCGCGGGGCAAAGCCGATGTCGCGCTTCAGACCTTCCACGGTCGGGCCTGCGCCGGGCGCGGCGGGTGGCGGCGGGGCGGCGCTCTGCCAGCCTGCGCCCTGCGTCGGGGCGGGCGCTGCTTCGGGTGCGGGGGTCGATTGATCGATGAAAATCTGTTCTGCCGCGCCCCCCCGGTCGATCGTCACATGGTCGAACGTCACGGCCTTCAGGACCACGCCCGGCATGATTTCGTCGCCAATGGCGAAGCTGTTCTGTACGCCGTCGGGTGCGGCGATGATGGCCGATCCAAGTCCCGACCCCTCATTAACCCGCACGCCATGGAGAGTCAGCGCGAGCGAGGTGACGACACCATCGCCCGCCTGTTGCGGGGCGCCAGTGCGGAAAAAGGGATCGAAGCTGGCGAACAGCGCCTGTCGCGCGCTGGGGGAGAGGATTTGCGCCTGCCGCCCTTCCCAGGGGCCAAAGCTGCCGACCGGCACGACGATCGCCCAGACCAGTCGCACCAGTTGCAACGCCAGCAGGACGAGCAACGCCCGTTCGAACAGCGCAAGCCAGTCGAACCCACGCGCCGACCCTGCCCCGCTCCAAGCGAAGCGACGCGCCCCTTTTATGCTATCGCCAAATGGCACCCGCATGACGTCGAATAACCCCCATCACTGTGCCAGCCTGCTAGGCAAATGTCTTTACTGTCAGATGACAATCATGTGACGCTAATATGACATATCCCATCTGATGCCATGCCTCTTGCTTTTCCTCCATTGAAAGTTAGCTACGGCGCCGTCTGCCGATAGATGCATCTTTATCAGGATATGCCATGCCGGACCTGACCGCCACGCCCCCTGCCCCCACGGCCGCCGACGCCGATCCCGCCTGGATCGCCGCCCATCCGCGCATCCAGCGGGTCCCCAATCGCGCATTGACGCTGTTCATCCAGCGTCGTTTCCTGAACGCGGAAGAATGCGTTGCATTGATTGAGCGGATCGACGCCAAACGCCGCCCGTCCACCATCGCGGACGCCAATGGCGACGGCTATTTCCGCACTAGCGAAACCTGCGATCTGGACCATGGCGATCCGTTCGTCGCTGCGATCAATGCGCGATTGGACGCCTTTGCCGGGATAGCGACGCTCCATGGCGAACCGATCCAGGGCCAACGCTATGATGTGGGCCAGGAATTCAAGGCGCATACCGACTATTTCGATCCCAAGGGTTCCGATTATGCGACATATTGTTCTGTGGCGGGCAATCGCACCTGGACGCTGATGATCTATCTGAACGAACCGGCGGCTGGCGGGGCGACCCGCTTCACGCAGATCGGCAAGACCGTCCAGCCTGAAACCGGCAAGTTGCTCGCCTGGAACAACCGCGATCTATCGGGCGCGCCGAACCCCGCCAGCCTCCACCATGGCATGAAGGTGCGGTCGGGGGTTAAGCATGTCATTACGAAATGGTATCGGGAACGCCCCTGGGGCTAAACCCAGTCAGGTCCAGAAGCGACGCGCATCGACAAGGGCCTCGTGCGCCTGCGCTGCTGCGGTCAGCAGGTCGCCCTTCTCAACCTTGCCCGCTGCGACATCGACCGGCAGTCCGTAGCGGACCAGGATCGCGGGCGTCGTGGCCAAATCATTGAGCGTTCCCAGCATATCCTGCATGGCTTCCAGCTTGCCCAGAAACGCCTTTTTCCGTCGGATGCGCTTTCTTTTGCCGCCGAACAGTCCAGCAAAGAATTCAGCGCCATAGCGCAGCTTCTTCGCATCTTTGCGCACCGCATGACGCGCCTCGTCGTTCAACTGCGCCAGATGCTTGCCGCCCATGGCGATCCGCTTGCGAAGCTTGCGCAAGCGAGTCACGGCGAAAGGGACCGCCGACCGATCCGCTTTCATTTTGAGACCCGCGCCCAGCGCCGTCCACTCCACAAGATCGATCAACAGCGTCCGCACCCGCGCGGACTCCAGCCATTGCAGGACACGCTGATGCGCTGTCGCCTGCGCCGCCTCCAACCGCGCGCGCGCCGAATCGTCGACGACCCGCGGTATCAGCACATCCAGGTCGCGCGCTTCGCCCAACACAGCCGCCAGCCAGCGCAACTCCCCCTGGAAGCGGGAGGCGTCCGCCGCCCGCAAGACCGGCTTGAACAATTTCAGCGCCGATCGCAGACGCCGGATCGCGACTCGCGCCTGGTGCAGCGCCTCCGGCGTGTAGTGGTCCAGCAGCAACGCTTCGTTCAGCCGATAGTGACGCAGGCAGGATGCGGCGATCCGCAGGAAAGTTTGGCGCACGCTCATGGACGGATCAAGCGCCACCTTTTCCGCCTTGATCGCCGCCGGCAGCGCCTCGGTCAGGCGATAGCCGCGCTCGGCCTTGCTCAATACGCCCGGTCGCAGAGCGATGTCCGCGTCGATCCGCCGCGCCAGCGCGAACAGCGCCGCCGGGTCGCCCGCCTTCAATTCCAGTTCGATCTCGCAAATCGCCTGTTCCCGCCCGGCCGCCAGCACCGCACCGCGATCCAGCACCAGTTCGATCGTCGCGCCATCCCGCGTCACGGTCCAGGTCCGGCGCTGCACATCGACGGTGAACAACCGATCCACTTCCGCCACCGCCGCTCCCAGCAGCGCAGCGACCGGGGTGCGGTCGTCCAGCACCGGCGCGTCGCCCCGCACCGGCGTTTCCCACTCGTCGCGCGCGAACAGCCCCGCGCCATCGCGGCCATCTGCCTTGACCGTCTGGACCCGCCGCCGCCCCGACTGGCGGATGCGCAGGCTCATGCCCCGCTTGCCAAGCTGATGGTCGGGCGTGTCGAAATAGATGGCGTGCAGCGCTGCCGTCTGGCTCTCCGCCGGCAGCGACGGCCATCGCGCGAACATCTCCGCCGCTTCGAGCGACAGGTCCAGCTTCAGTTCGACTTCCGGTTGCAAGCCCATCTCCTGCCAACGGCCATCCCGCCGAGCGCCTTAGCATGAATGGCCTTAACCATGGAAATGGCGAAGGCGTCTTTAAACTGTCATTTTATCGACGCCTATCTGTCATAGAAGCGGCATCAGCCTGTCATCTGTCGCGCCTAACTGCCCGTTCTGAGGGCGACAGGGGGCGTTGTCCGATTCGAAATTCCCCTGCGCTCCGCACTTCAACAATCCCGGCAACAGGCCGGAGCGGAGACGACATGGCCAAGATTAACCGTATCCAAACGATCCTGATGGCGAGCTGCGCCTGTGTGGGCCTGAGCGCCTGCGGCGCGGACGACATCGCTTCGCCGGGCGAAGGCACCATCGTCATTCCGGCGCCCACGCCGACCCCCACGCCGACTCCGACGCCTACGCCGACCCCCACGCCGACCGCCGTGACCCCGGCCGCTGAATGTCCGACAATCACCGGCGCCAACCAACTGACCAACCTCGGCACCATTTCGGATGGCACCAATACGTGGCGCAATTGCGGCTTCCCTGCCCGCTTCACCAGCTCGACCGCGATCGCCAAGACGACCGGCGTGATCTATTCGCTGCCCGGCCGCGTCGACGTTGGCACGGACAAGGGCGCCGCCAGCACCGGCACCGACGTCACGCTGACGATCGATCCAGGCGTGGTCGTCTTCGCCGGCACCGGCAGCGCTTTCCTGGCCGTCAACCGCGGCAACAAGATCAACGCGGTCGGCACCGCCGCCCAGCCGGTCATCTTCACCAGCCGTGAAAATGTCCTGGGCACCAACACCGACCAGTCGTCGGGCCAGTGGGGCGGTATCGTGCTGCTCGGCCGGGCCAAGATCACGGATTGCCAGGCGCCAGCTGCCGCAGCAGGCACCACCGCCTGCGAACGCGATACCGAAGGCACCAGCAACGCCCTGTACGGCGGCGCCACCGACACCGATAGTTCGGGTCGCCTTAGCTATGTCCAGATTCGTTATTCGGGCTTTGTCCTCGCCGACGGCAAGGAATTGCAGGGCCTGACCCCCGCTGGCGTAGGCACCGGCACCGTGATCGACCATATCCAGGTCCACAACAGCTCGGACGATGGCATCGAAGCCTTCGGCGGCAGCGCCAACATGAAATATCTGGTGCTGACCGGTAACGAAGACGATAATCTGGATACCGACGTTGGCTTCCGCGGCACCGCCCAGTTCGTGATCTCCGCTCAGCGCGAAGGCAACAATATCGGCGACACCTTCCTCGAAACCGACTCGAACGGTTCGGCCACCAACAGCAACGCCAGCGAGGACGCCTTGCCCCGCCAGTATCTGAAGGTCGCCAACTTCACGCATATCCAGCGTTCGAACACCGGCGACGATGGTGCATCGATGCTGCTGCGCGGCGGCGCCGACCTGGCGCTGGTCAACGGCATCATCGTCAGCCCCAACCAGAGCTGCCTGCGCATCAACGGCGCTGCGGCCGTCCGCGACGCCGACACGGCGCTCGAAGACGCCGGCAAGCCGCGCTACCTGTCGGTGGTGATGCAGTGCAACAGCACGCCTTATAAGGGCACCGGCACCGGCGTCGACGCCGCGCTGGTCCAGTCGATCTTCGAAGCCGGTGCGAACAGCACGATCAGCTACACGCCGTCGCTGACCAGCCTGTTCATCAACGGCGCGACCGAAACCGCCCGCACCGCGATCGACCCCAAGACCATCGACGCCGCCTTCACCACCACCAACTATATCGGTGCGGTCAAGGACAGCAGCGACACCTGGTATGCCGGCTGGACCTGCAATTCGGTGACCGCCAGCTTCGGCAGCACCGGCGCAAACTGCACCGCCATTCCGACGACCTGATCGGACCCACGACCTCAACAGGGGCGGGGGAGCGTGCAACCGCGCTTCCCCGCCTTCTTTGCACTGAATTTTCCCAAGGGGGATATATAGCATGTCGAAGCCGCTCAGCCTGGCGCGCCTGCTCCTGATTTCCACCGCGCTGGTCGCTCCCATGGCGATGGCGCAGACCGATGCCGGCCAAGCCGGCGCACCGACCACCGGCGACGCCGGCCTGTCGAGCACGCCCAGCGCCGCCGACGAAGCCGATGCGCAATCGGGCAATGTCGACGTATCGGTTCCTGGTTCCGACATCATCGTGACCGGCCGCCGCAACAGCAATATATCGCAGTCCGCGCCGCAGGTGGTGAACGTCCTGTCCGCGGCCGACATCAAGCGCACGGGCGAAGGCGACATCGCCGGCTCGCTCCAGCGCGTGACCGGCCTGTCGGTCGCATCGGGTGGTTATGTCTATGTTCGCGGCCTGGGCGATCGCTATTCGCTCGCCCTGCTCAACGGTTCGCCGCTCCCCAGCCCCGAACCCTTGAAGCGCGTGGTCCCGCTCGACCTGTTTCCCACCAGCGTCATTGCATCGACGCTGGTGCAGAAAAGCTTTTCGGCCAATTTCCCCGGTGAATTTGGCGGCGGCGTCATCAACCTGACGACCAAGGCGATCCCGACCGAATCCTATCTGGAATTCGGCGTCGGCAGCTCGGCCAACACCGAAACGTCGGGCCAGCTGGGCTACACCTATTATGGCAGCAAGTCCGACTGGACCGGCTTCGACGACAGTTCGCGCGACGTGCCGCCGCTGCTCAAAAACGCTTTTGGCGGCGGTGTGCCGTTCGCCAATATCGACCGCGCCGATCAGCAGGCGATCGCGATGCAGTTCCTCAATAGCAAGACCTCGGTCGTGCAGCGGACGAACAGCCTGCCCTTCAACTTCTCCGGCACGCTCAACGGCGGCACCGCGTTCGACATCGGCGATGCGCGCGTGGGCGTCATCGCCACGGCGGGCTATAGCAATAAATGGCGCACCCGCGACAATTTGCAGCAGGCGTCGCTGACCGTGTCGGAAGGCGCGGGTAAAAGCGCCAACCAGGTCGTCACCGACAATCAGGTGACGGTCAACGGCCTGCTGGGCTTTGGCGCCGAATGGGGCGACCAGAAGGTGCGCTGGACCAACCTCTACATTCGCGACACGTTGAAGCGCGCCTCGCTCGCAATCGGCCAGAATGACGGCCAGATCCAGGGCGCCGACTATCTGACGCAGCAGACCGCTTGGTATGAGCGGCAGTTGATCGACACGCAATTCACCGGCGAGTTCAAGTTCAGCGATGCGCTCAGCCTCGACCTGCGCGGCTCCTACGCCAATTCGCAGCGCGAAGCGCCCTATGAGCGCGAATTCGTCTATGTCCGCTCCAACCGCGATCTCGACATCGATCCGGTCGGCGACCGCTTCATCAACGCGCTCAACCGCCAGCGCGGCGACGCATCTGTGACGTTCAGCGATCTCAACGAAAATCTGTGGTTCGGCGGCGCGGACCTCAGCTACAAGATCGCGCCCAAATTCGTGATCACCGGCGGTTACGCCTATACCGACACGAAGCGCACCTCGTCGCGCTACGAACTGCATTTCGACGCGGTCAATCTGCCGATCCCAGTGCAGCAGTTGCGCCCCGACTATCTGCTGTCGGATGCGACGATCCAGCTATACGATCTGGGCCTGCTCGACTTCTCCGGCAATTATCCGGTCTATGACGCCGCGATGCGCGTCCATGCCGGCTATGGCCAGGTGAAGGCGGAACTTTTCCCCGGCTTCAGCATCGACGCCGGCGTCCGTTATGAAAGCGGCCGCCAGTCGGTGACAGGCGTGGACGTCTATGCAACCGGCGTGACCCCGTTCAACCAGATCAAGAACGACTATTGGCTGCCTGCCGTCACGCTGACCTTCGATGCGGGCGGTGGCCTGCAATTCCGCGCGTCCGGCTCCAAGACGCTGGCCCGTCCGCAGTTCCGCGAACTGATCGCCCAGCCGTTCATCGACACCGATTCCAACCGCTTCTATCGCGGCAACCCCTTCCTGCAGGACAGCGAACTGTGGAATGCTGAAATCCGCGCGGAATGGTATATGGGGCGTGACGAGCGGCTGACCGCATCGGGCTTCTACAAGAAGATCAAGAACCCGATTGAAACCTACACCACCATCAGCGACACCTATGCGGTGACGACCAGCTTCGCCAACGCGCCGGAAGCGACGCTCTACGGCGGCGAAGTGGAAGCGCAGAAATATATCCCGCTCGACGGGATGGACTCGGCCTTCTTCCAGAGCCGCCGGATCGCGCTGATCGCCAACTATACCTATACGCAGTCGAAACTGAAGGTCAGCGATGGCGACACCACCATCCCCTACACCTACACGACTGGCGATCTGCCCGCCGCGTCCGACTATTTCATCGACGGCGCGCCGTTGACGGGCCAGTCGGACCATCTGGTCAACCTCCAGATCGGTCTGGAGGACACCGACAAATTGTCGCAGCAGACTCTGTTGCTGACCTATGCCAGCGATCGCGTCACCAGCCGCGGTCCCAACCTGCAGCCGGACATCAAGGAACGGCCGGGCATCCAGCTCGACTTCGTGGCGCGGCAGGGCGTGAAGCTGCCCGGCGGCATCAACAGCGAATTCAAGTTCGAGGCCCGCAACATTCTGGGCCGCAAGTTCCAGGAGTTTCAGGAACAGGACGGCAACCGCGTCTATTATAACCGCTACAAGATCGGCACGACGCTCGCCGCCTCGCTCACCGTGGCTTTCTGATCGGACGATCCATCGCATGAAAAAGGCCGGCCGGGGGAACCCGGTCGGCCTTTTTCATGTCCGGCAAAGCGAAGGGGCGCCGCCCTGTCGGACGACGCCCCCGCTCCCTGCACCTTATGCTATGCGTTCAGCGCATGGCGTAGCTGGGGTTGAGGCGGGTCAGTGCGCGCATTGCGACCGTGCGCGAGGATTCTTCCGCGCCATTGGCCAGCACCAGCGTCGTTTCCGGCGCGAAGCGGGCGGAGCGATAGGCTTCACGCGCCTGCGCCAGGCGGCCGACGCCGGCATAGGCATTGCCCAGGTTGATAAGCCGGGCCGGGTCATTCTCGCCATAGACCTGCATCGGCTCCAGCTTGCGCAGCGCCGCGTCATAGCGTCCCGCCGCCAGCGCACTGGCGGCCAGCCGGCCTTCGGGACCGGCGACGACCACCAGATCCTGCCCTTCGGCCGCCGCCTGCGCCATGTTCGGCGTCATCACCGCCAGCGCCAGACCCATGATTGCAGCGACCTTCTTCATCTCTCATGCCTCCAGAAAAAACTTCTCACTATAGCCAGAAGTATTTCATTTAGATGACATAAGGACAAGGGCGCATCGGACTAGCAAAAACGATTTTGTTTTATGTTATTTCAGCATGTTATGATTTTTACGCGATACTGTCATAAAAGCGTAATCGAAAAAGATCGCAGATGGAAGGCGATTCGAATCATTCATGCCGCGCAATGGATCGCCACCAACAGACGCGCTTTGTCCCTCGCCGCGACATCATCTGCAGCGGCGCACGACCAACGGCACGCAAAAGCCGGCCGCATGTCTCTGACGATAAGGAATAGGTCCGGGAGGTTCTGTTGCCCGGCCCTCCCGGAGGCCGCTGAATTCCCTTCTGTTGCCCGGTGGGTTCAACCGCGCTATTTTAGGATAATATCAGGCCGTGAGGCCCTCAATTACGCTGCAATGGCGAGTGCTTCGTTATCGTTGGCACTTGTGAGTTTTGCACAGTTTAACGGCTTACACGGGCCGGGTGAAAATATCGCCTTTGAACACACGTCGATCCTAGTTCGGCCCCGTCAGGAAACCCAAAAGCTGTAAGCGATCGGGCCTTCTGGTGGAACCGCCGGGTACTGCCCCCGGGTCCGCTGCGTCTATTATACGACACAATTTATCACCATAGCCGGGCGAACCCGGCACCATCCATATGGCCCCAAACGGATGGTTTTTCAAGCCATGCACTTGCGGGATTCGCAGGGGGCGATACAGCGGCCCCATGTGCATCATGGCCATGGCCTGGGCGGCGCATCGGCGCTGGCGCCTCATCCTGATCGGCAATCGCGACGAATATCACGCGCGAGCCGCCGCCCCGCTTGATCGCTGGGACCACCGCGCCGGGCTGATCGCCGGACGCGACCTGCAATCGGGCGGCACCTGGGTTGGCGTGTCGGAGGCTGGCCGGGCGGCGATCGTCACCAATTTGCGCGGCTATGGCGGGCCACAGCCACACCTCGCCTCGCGCGGCGCGCTCGTGACGGACCTGCTGGCGGGCGACGGCCCCTATGCCGATGTCGCACAGGCGGCGCTCGACGATTTCAACCCGTTCAACCTGATCCTGGTCGAACCCGATCGCGCATATTTCCTCACCAACCGCCCACAGCCGCTGCGCACGCGACTCACGCCGGGCCTTTACGGCCTGTCCAACGGCGCGCTCGACGCGCCCTGGCCCAAGACGCTTGCGCTCAAGGCCGCCCTGCTCGCCTGGTTGACCGACAGCGCAGACGCGCCCGATCGCCTGTTCGACGCGCTTCGCCGGGAAAGCCTGCCCGACGTCGGCATCGCCCCCGCCATCCCGTCCGACGCCCCGGACGAAGCCGCCGCCTCGCCGATCTTCATCCGCAATCCGCTCTACGGCACGCGCTGCAGCACCGTGATCGCCATCGACCGCGACGGCCAGGGTCAGATCATGGAACGCCGCTTCGACCGCGACGGCGGCGATGCGGGTGACACCCGGCTCCACTTCCAATGGTAGGGCGCATCCCTACCTCCCCACTTCCCCCCGCGCGCATCCCGCGCTAAGGCTCTGCCCATGATCCTCGTCATCGACAATTATGACAGCTTCACCTGGAACCTGGTCCATTATCTGATGGAACTGGGGGCTGAGGTTCAAGTCGTCCGCAACGACGCCATTTCTGCAGGTCAGGCCCTGTCCAGCGGCGCGAAGGCGTTCCTGCTCTCGCCCGGCCCCTGCACCCCCAATGAGGCGGGCGTCAGCCTGGATCTCGTCGCCGCGTGCGCCGACGCCGGCGCGCCTTTGCTGGGCGTGTGCCTGGGCCACCAATCGATCGGGCAGCATTTCGGCGGGAAGGTTGTGCGCGGCGGGCTGATGCACGGCAAGACGTCGCCTGTCACCCATGACGGCACCGGGCTGTTTGCAGGCCTGCCCTCGCCCTTCACCGCCACACGCTATCATTCGCTGATCGTGGAGGATATTCCGGACAGCCTGGTGGTAAACGCGACCAGCGAGGACGGATCGGTCATGGGCTTCCGTCATGCGACCCTGCCGATCCATTCGGTGCAATTCCATCCCGAAAGCATCGCCACCGAACATGGCCATGACATGCTGGCCAATTTCATGACGATTGCGGGCATCCCGGTGCGGGAGCGTGAAACGGCCTGATCGGGCCCTTTCGCCCGATCGCTTTTCGAATATTGCGGCAATAGGAAAGTAAATTTCCACCCCGGTAGGAAAAGTGCGCCAACAAGCGCCAGCGCCCCCTCGACTCTCCCGCCCGCCGCCGACTAAGGCAGGGTCTATGACCCGCCTGCCCGATCCTTCCGCGCCGCTCGGCTTCGACGCCGCAGCCGAGGCCTTCGACCTGCTGTTCGACGCCGATCTGCCCGAAGCGGACATCGCCGCCTTTCTCGTCACCATGGCGCGCCGCGGCGAAACCGCGGTGGAGATCGCCGCCGCCGCCCGCGCCATGCGCGCGCGCATGAAGACGGTCAGCGCGCCCGATGGCGCGATCGACGTCTGCGGCACCGGGGGCGACGGGCATCATACGCTCAATGTCTCCACAGCTGTCTCGCTCGTTGTCGCAGCATCGGGCGTGCCGGTCGCCAAACATGGCAATCGCGCCGCCTCTTCCAAGGCCGGCGCGGCCGACACGCTGGAGGCGCTGGGCCTGAACCTGGACCGGGCCGCCGCCACCGCCGAAGCGACGCTGGCCGACCTCGGCATCTGCTTCCTCTTCGCCCAGAATTACCATCCCGCGCTCAAACGGCTCGGCTCGATCCGCAAGGCGATCGGCGAACGCACCATCTTCAATCTGATGGGACCGCTCGCCAATCCGGCGAAGGTCCGTCGCCAACTCGTCGGCATCGCCCGCCCGGCCTATGTCCCCATCTATGCGCAGGCGCTCGCCGACCTGGGCGTCGACCACGCCATGATCATTTCGGGCGACGAAGGACTGGACGAACTCTCGCTCGCCGGGGGCAACGACATGGCGGAGGTGAAGGGCCATGACATCGTCGCCATGCACCGGCTGACCGCCGCCGACCTCGGCCTCTCCACTCAGCCGGTCGAGGCGATCCGCGGCGGCGACGCCGCCCATAACGCCGCGGCGCTGCGCGCCCTGCTGCAAGGCGAACCGGGCGCCTATCGCGACGCCGTGCTGCTGAACGCCGCCGCCGCCCTTGTCGTCGCCGACGCCGTCCCCAATCTGCGCGAAGGGGTGGAAGAAGCCGCCGAAACCATCGACCGCGGCCTTGCCAACGCGCTCCTCAATTGCTGGATTGCCTATACATGACCAACAAGCTGATCGAAATCTGCGATTTCAAGCGCGAGGATGTAGCCCGCCGCCGGGCCGCGACCACCGTGTCGGCGCTTCATGCCCGCGCGAGCGAACAGACGCCGCCGCGCGGTTTCCGCCAGGCGCTGGACGCTGCCGCGCGATCGGGCTTCGGCCTGATCGCGGAGATCAAGAAGGCCAGCCCGTCCAAAGGGCTGATCCGCGCCGACTTCGATCCGCCCGCCCATGCGCGGGCCTATGCGGCCGGTGGCGCCGCCTGCCTCTCCGTCCTGACCGACGAACCCTATTTTCAGGGTCATGACGATTATCTGATGGCCGCCCGGTCGGCCTGCGCAATCCCGGTGCTGCGTAAGGATTTCCTGGTCGATCCCTGGCAGGTGCTGGAAAGCCGCTCACTCGGCGCGGACGCCATCCTTATCATCGTCGCCGCGCTGGACGATGGCCAGATGCAGGAGATAGAGGAAGCCGCGCTCGGCCTTGGCATGGACGCCCTGATCGAAGTGCATGACGAGGCCGAACTGGACCGCGCGCTGAAGCTCCGCTCGCGCCTGATCGGCGTCAACAACCGCGACCTGCGCGATTTCTCCGTCGATTTCGCACGCACCTACGAACTGGTGGGCAAGGCGCCCGAAGGCTGCACCTTCGTCGCTGAAAGCGGCCTGACTGGTCATGCCGATCTGGTCGCGATGGCCGACCATGGCGTGCGCTGCTTCCTGGTCGGTGAAACGCTGATGCGTCAGGCCGATGTGGAGGCGGCGACCCACAATCTGCTGACGGGCGGATGAGCGGCCTCACCCATCTGGACGAAGACGGCGCGGCCCGGATGGTCGATGTCGGGGCCAAGGCGGTCACGGCGCGCGAAGCCATCGCCTCCGGCCGGATCGCCATGAGCGCGACCGCCGCCAGAGCCATCGCCGACGGTCTGGTCAAGAAGGGCGACGTGTTGGCCGTGGCGCGAGTGGCTGGCATCATGGCGGCCAAGCGCACCGCCGACCTCATCCCGCTCTGCCACCCGATCGCGCTCAGCGCCGTGACGGTCGATTTCGCGTTGGACGATAGCGGCGCCACGGTCACCGCCACCGCGCGCACCGCCGGCCAGACCGGCGTGGAGATGGAGGCGCTGACCGCGGCCTCTGTCGCGCTGCTGACCGTCTATGACATGGCCAAGGCGCTGGACAAGTCGATGATCATCGGCGGCGTCTGCCTGATCGCCAAAACCGGCGGCAAGTCGGGCGACTGGCGGCGCACGCCATGAGCCTGCTGCCGGTCGCTGAGGCGCAGGCGCGCCTGTTCGCTCTCGCCCCGCGACTGGCGACCGAAACCGTGCCGATCACCGCCGCCGCCGGACGCTGGCTGGCGCAGGATCTGGCGGCGCTGCGCGACCAGCCCTGGGCCGATCTGTCGGCGATGGACGGCTATGCCGTGCGCGCCGCCGAAGCACCCGGCCCCTGGCGCGTCACCAGCGAGAGCGCGGCCGGCGCGGCGGACCTTGCAGCCCTGGCGCCGGGCGAAGCGAGCCGCATCTTCACCGGCGCGCCGCTACCGCCGGGCGCCGACACCATATTGATCCAGGAAAATGCGACCCGCGACGGCGACTGGCTGACCGCCAGCGCCGATCCGCTACCCGCAGGTCGTCATGTCCGCACCGCCGCCTCCGACTTTGCGCAGGACGCCCTGCTGCTGGAGGCTGGCGGTCGCCTCGGCCCGGCTCAGGTCGCGCTCGCCGTGCTGGGTGGCCATGGCGTCGTGCCGGTCGGCGGTCGGCCGACGGTCGCGCTGCTGTCCACCGGCAATGAACTGGTGCCGCCCGGCGCCCCGACGCCGCCGGGTTTCCTGCCTTCCTCCAACGCGCCGATGCTTGCCGCCCTGCTCGCCGCCCTGCCCTGCGACGTCATCGACCTCGGCATCGTGCGGGACGACCTCGATGCGATGGTGGCCGCGATCGAACGGGCGCGCACGGCCGACATCATCGTGTCGACCGGCGGCGCCTCCGTCGGCGACCATGATTTGGTCCGTCCCGCTTTTGTGAAAGCAGGCGGCGCGCTCGATTTTTGGAAGATCAAAATGCGGCCGGGCAAGCCGCTGATGGCGGGGCGAATCGCCGATACGCTGTTCCTGGGCCTGCCGGGCAATCCCGTCTCCGCCTTCGTCACGGCCACGCTGTTCCTGTTGCCGCTGGTCCGTCATCTGGGCGGCGCACGCGATCCGCTGCCACCGACAAGCGACGCGCCGCTCGCCTCACCGCTGCCCGCCACCGGCGATCGTGACGATTATCTGCGCGCCTGGCGCGGACCGGGCGGCATCGTGTCGGTCACGTCACAGGACAGCGCGGCCACCGCCGCCATGGCGAAGGCCGACTGCCTGATCCTGCGCCCCGCCGGATCGCCGCCGGCGGCTCCCGGCGATCGGGTCTTGATTCTGCCGCTGCCCTGACATGTTCGGTGCTTGACTAACCTTCATCTGTTTCCTATGCGTTCCTCATACGTTCCACGGAGGATCGCAATGTTGACGCCCAAGCAGCAGGAATTGCTAAGCTTCATTCAGACCCGCTTGGACGAAGGCGGCGTGTCGCCTTCTTTCGAGGAAATGAAGGATGCGCTGGACCTGCGGTCCAAATCCGGCATTCACCGCCTCATCAACGCGCTGGAGGAGCGCGGCTTCATCCGTCGCCTGCCCAATCGCGCCCGCGCGCTGGAAGTGCTCAAGCTCCCCGATGCGATGCATCGCGCGCCCGCGCCAGTGATCGCGCTCAATCCCAAGGTCGCGCCGCCCGCCCAGCCGCCGATGATCCCCACCGCCGCCAATGACGTGATCGAAATCCCGCTGCACGGCCGGATCGCGGCCGGTGTGCCGATCGAGGCGATGGAAGGGCAGGCGATGCTCTCCGTGCCCGCCGCGCTGCTCGGCGCGGGCGATCATTATGCGCTGGAAGTGTCGGGCGATTCGATGATGGAAGCCGGCATCCTCGACGGCGACTTCGCGTTGATCCAGCGCACCGACGTCGCCCGCGAAGGTCAGATCGTCGTCGCGCTGATCGACGAGGCGGAAGCGACGCTGAAATATTTCCGCCGCGAAGGCAGCCGCGTCCGGCTCGATCCGGCCAACCCGGCCTATGAGCCGCAGATATACGATCCGCGCCAGGTCCGCATCCAGGGCAAGCTCGCGGGGCTGCTGCGCCGCTACAATTGAGGCCTGTGTGATTGGGCCTTAAATGATTCAGGCTGTTCCCTCCACGTCCGGCGGGTCTGGCGGGCGACCCAGGGATGCGCGTCGCCCGCCCGATGGACGGTGTGAACTTCGCCCTTCGCCAGGATCATGGACAGCCCACCGGTACGCGCGAGCGACCGGCGGTCGACCTTCATCCAGCGCGGTCGGCACCAGCGCGGCAGGCCCCGATCGCTGACGACGATGTCCGCCGCCGCGCAATCGCCGGCGAAACTCGACCGATCGATCAGCACATTGCTGCGAGTAAAGAGCAGCCGCCAGTCGCGGCCCTTGCCATCCTTCATCCTCATGGCGCACATATCCTGCGAGCAGCGCGTCTCCGGCAGCGCCGCGATCGCCGCCAGTTCGCCGTCATAACCTGCACTTTCCGACAGCACGTCCCGCACATAATCCCCCGCCCGATCGCGCAATATCGCCATGCCCTTTCCCGTCCGCACGGCGACATGCCGCCCGTCGCCGGTAATCAGGATATCGGGCGGCGCGGCGGTAAAGGTGACCGCCACGCCGATCAGCACCGGCGCAAGTCCCAGCCATCGCCATCCCGTCCGCCATAACAGGCACCAGAGCAGTCCGACGATGGTGATGCCGAACAGCCCCATACCCATGGTCGGCGCGAGCAATGTGGCCATAGGACTCGCCGCCACGCCATGAGCCAGCAGCAGCAACAGGTTCAGCGCCTGCTGCGTCAACCACCAGAACGGCGCGCCCAACCCTACGACATCCAGCACGAGCGCCAGCGCCTCCAGCGGCATGACGACGAAAGTGGTGAGCGGGATCGCGATCAGATTGGCGAAGGCGCCGAGCAGGCCCGCCTTGTGAAAATGGAACAGCGCGATCGGCATCAGCACCAGTTCGACGGCGATCCCGGTCGCCAGCATGACGACCAGCAAGCGACCCGTCTTGCGAATCACGCCCTCGTCCCTGACGGCGGCAAAGGCGCGAAAGCGCGGATGTTCGGCCAGCGCCACCAGCGCCGTCACCGCCGCGAAACTCATCTGGAAACTCGGCCCGACCAGCGCTTCGGGCCACAGCAGCAGCACGACCAGCGCCCCGGTCGCCACCAGTCGCAATGTCACCGCATCCCGACCCATCGCCAGTCCGCCCAAGACCAGCAAGCCCGCGACGCAGGATCGCACCGTGGGCACCTCCGCCCCGGTTAGCAGCGTATAGCCGATCCCCGCCAGCGCCCCGCCCGCCGCCGCGATCAGCATCAGCGGCCAGCCAAGCGCCGCCCGCTGGCTCAAGGCCATCACGCGCATCAGCAGGAAAATGACCGCCCCGATCAGCGCCGTCACATGCAAGCCGCTGATCGACAGAAGATGCGCCAGCCCGCTGCGCCGCATCGCTTCCGCATCCGCTTCGGGGATCGCGCCCTGGTCCCCGGTCGCCAGAGCGGCAGCGATTCCTTCGGCGGGACCATCCACTTGCTCCAATATATGGCCGAACAACCGCGCCCGCAGCGGTGACGCGGCGGTGGAGGGGATCACTATCTCTATGGGCTTCAACGCCTTGCCGGTGGCCCCGATCCCCTGAAAATAGGCGCGCGCCGCAAAATCATAGCCGCCCGGCACACTCGGCGGCGCCGGCGGCATCAAGCGCACGCGAAACCGCAGACGCGCGCCCTCGCCCAGCCCCGTCGGCACATCGGCATCGGCGATATTCACCCGCACAACCGCCGGCAGATTGGGCGCGTGAACCGGGCGTAGCATGACGCGCACCATCGCCTGTGCCGGAACGGGACGCACCGCCGTCACATCGCCGATTACCTGCACGAAGGTCGCCCGGCCCAGTGGCGGCTGGCCCCACAGCATCGCCTTCCCCCAAACCAGCAGGCATCCCATGCACGCCAGGATGCCGCCCGCGACGCATATCCGGCGCAACCGCCCTCCGACCGGCAGCATCGCCCCCATGCAGGCCATCGCCAGCGCGCCGCAGCAAAAGGCCAGCCAGTCCACGGCGTGAGGCAGGATGAACCAGCCCGCAATCCCGCTGCCCAGCCCGATCGGCGCCCATAATCCGATCTGTTCGCGCTCACACTCCAGCCAGCTTTCGAGTCGCTCCAGCGCCGCCCGCGCCCATGCCGCCGGCCTCGCACCAAGGGAGGTTTGTCGTGGCTCAAAAGCCATGCTAGGGGGCGCAGCATCCATGGGTCAGCTAGGCGAATGTCAGGGAATATGACGGCAAGTGCAACGGGAATGAACAAGCCGGTGGTGACCCGTTTCGCCCCGTCCCCCACCGGGTTCCTGCATATCGGCGGCGCCCGCACCGCGCTGTTCAACTGGCTGTTCGCGCGCCATCACGGCGGCAAGTTCCTGTTGCGGATCGAGGACACCGATCGCGCCCGTTCGACCGATGCGGCCGTCGCCGCGATCTTCGATGGGCTGGAATGGCTGGGCCTGGGCGGTGACGAGCCTGCCGTCTTCCAGTTCGCGCGCACCCCGCGCCATGCGGAGGTCGCCAACCAGTTGCTGGAAACAGGCCACGCCTATCGCTGCTATGCGACGCCGGAAGAGCTGTCCGAACTGCGTGAACAGCAGCGCGCCGCCAAGCAGCCGATGCGCTATGATGGCCGCTGGCGCGACCGCATGCCGGAAGATGCGCCCGCTGGCGCGCCCTTCGTCATCCGCATCAAGGCGCCGCGCGAAGGCGAGACGGTAATCGAGGATGCGGTGCAGGGCCGCGTCGTCGTGCAGAATGCCGAGCTGGACGACATGATCCTGCTGCGGTCCGATGGCACGCCCACCTATATGCTGGCCGTCGTGGTCGACGATCATGACATGGGCGTCACCCATGTCATTCGTGGCGACGATCATCTCAACAACGCCTTCCGCCAGCTCAGCATCATCAAGGCGATGCAGTGGGAGGAGCCGATCTACGCGCATATCCCGCTGATCCACGGACCGGATGGCGCGAAATTGTCCAAGCGCCACGGCGCATTGGGCGTAGACGCTTATCGCGACGAGATGGGGATGCTGCCCGAAGCGGTGCTGAACTATCTGCTGCGTCTGGGCTGGGGCCATGGCGATGAAGAGATCATCTCGATCGCCCGCGCCATTGACCTGTTCGATATTGGCGGCGTCGGCCGGTCGCCTTCGCGCTTCGACATCAAGAAGCTGGAAAATCTGAACGGACATTATCTGCGCGAGGCCGACGATGCGCGTTTGGCGGGATTGGTTGCGCCTCATGTGGAACAGCGGCTTGATATCGCTTTGACGGATGCCAATCTTTCGATTTTAACCCAGGCGATGGCTTCGCTGAAGCCGCGCGCCAAAAACCTTAATGAAATTGCGGAGGGCGCAGAATTTCTATTCAAAAATTGCCCGCTCGATTTTGACGAGAAGGCATCCGCTCTGCTAGACGACTCCGCGCGCGCGCTGCTGAAGAAGACAGCCGACGCTCTCCAGCCCGTTCAGTCCTGGACGGTCGAAGCGATCGAAGACGTGATACGCCGCGTGGCAGAGGATGCCGGTCTGGGGCTGGGCAAGGTAGCGCAGCCGCTGCGCGCGGCGCTGACCGGCCGCACGGTCTCGCCGGGGATTTTCGATGTCCTCTTCCTTTTGGGGAAAGAGGAGAGCTTGGAACGACTGAACGATGTTGGGCACGCATCGGCCGGTTGATGGCACTCAAGGAGAACAATATGTCGGATAATAATGCCACTTTGACCGTCGGGGGAGACACGAAGGACTATGCCGTCATGGACGGCACGGTCGGCCCGCAGGTCATCGACGTGCGCAAGCTCTACGCCAATACCGGCATGTTCACCTATGATCCGGGCTTCACCTCCACCGCCAGCTGCGAATCCGGGCTGACCTATATCGACGGCGACGCGGGCATCCTGCTTCATCGCGGCTATCCGATCGGACAGCTGGCCGAAGAATCCAGCTTCATGGAAGTCTGCTACCTGCTGCTGAACGGCGAATTGCCGTCGCAGAAGGAACTGGAAGACTTCACCACCACCATCACCCGCCATACCATGGTGCATGAGCAGCTGTCGGCCTTTTTCCGCGGTTTCCGCCGCGACGCGCATCCGATGGCGATCATGGTCGGAGTCGTCGGCGCCCTGTCGGCCTTTTATCATGACTCGACCGACATCAACGACCCGGAACAGCGCCGCATTGCGAGCCATCGCCTGATCGCCAAGATGCCCACGATCGCTGCCATGGCCTATAAATATTCGGTGGGTCAGCCCTTCGTCTATCCGCGCAACGACCTCAGCTACACCGCCAATTTCTTGCGCATGACCTTCTCGGTCCCGGCGGAGGATTATGTTCCCGATCCAGTGATCGTGGACGCGATGGACAAGATCTTCATCCTCCATGCTGACCATGAGCAGAACGCCTCGACCTCGACCGTGCGTCTGGCCGGTTCGTCGGGCGCCAACCCGTTCGCCTGCATCGCGGCCGGCATCGCCTGCCTGTGGGGTCCGGCGCATGGCGGCGCGAACGAAGCCGCGCTCAACATGCTGCGCGAAATCGGCACCGTCGATCGTATCCCGGAATATATCGCCCGCGCCAAGAACAAGGACGATCCGTTCCGCCTGATGGGCTTTGGCCATCGCGTCTATAAAAATTACGATCCGCGCGCGACCGTGATGCAGAAGACCGCGAAGGACGTGCTGGAGAAACTGGGCGTCAACGATCCCGTCTTCGACGTCGCCAAGGAACTGGAGCAGATCGCGCTCAACGATCCCTATTTCGTCGAGAAGAAGCTCTACCCGAACGTGGACTTCTATTCGGGCGTGATCCTGTCGGCGATCGGCTTCCCGACCGAAATGTTCACCGTGCTCTTCGCCCTCGCCCGCACCGTCGGCTGGGTGGCCCAATGGAACGAAATGATTTCGGACCCAGCGCAGAAGATCGGCCGCCCGCGCCAGCTCTACACTGGCCCGACCCAGCGCGACTATGTCGGCGTCGACAAGCGCTGATTGGCATCGAACCAACGCTATGATGAAGAACGGCGCCCGATGGGCGCCGTTTTTTATGGCAACAAAGGGTCGTTGGATCGCGTCAGGCGACCGGAAGCGATAATATGAAGCGTGCGCCTTCACCCGGTGCGCCGCCGATGCGGATATCACCGTTCATCGCGCGGGCGAGGCGGCGGGAAATATACAGGCCAAGCCCGCTGCCCCCGGCGTCGTCGCGCCCCAGCCGCTCGAATTTTTCGAAAATGCGCTCGCGATCGGCTGGCGCGACACCAGCGCCCTGGTCGATCACAGCGATGCGCGCCTGGCCGCTTTCCCATTCGGTCGCGATGCGCACCTGCGTACCTTCCGGGGCATAGCGTACGGCGTTACCGATCAGATTGACCAATATTTGGAGTATCCGGCGAAATTCCCCGATCGCCAGCAGGCGGGCGTCCGGCGCCGGTGCAACGATGGTGATCCGTCGGTCCAGCGCTTTGACCGCCAGCAGTCCCGCCGCGCGGCGTCCCAGATCGGCCAGATCGACCTCTTCGGCGACGACGCTGAAATCCGGGCGATCGATCGCCTGCAAATCGGCCAGATCGTCGACCAGCGCCATCAAATGCCGGCCTGCCGCCGCTATGTCGGTGGCATAGCCCGCATAGTCGGGGCGCAGCGGCCCTTCCAGTTGCGCGCTGATCGTGTCGGCGTTCGCGATGATCCGGCCCAGCGGCTGGCGCAGCGAGCGATCGAGCCGACGCCCAAACTCGACCGGATACAGCGTCAGCGGCGCTTCGTCCGCCAAAGGCGCGGCGACCGCCAGTTCCAGCGGGAAGGCGGTGCCACGATAGCCGGTCAATTGGCCGGCATGGTCGAACATCGGAAAGGCCGACAGGCGGAAATGGCGCGCGACATCGCTCGCCAGCACCGCCTGTTGATCGCGAAAGGCGCGCCGCTGGGCAAAGCCGCGCAGCATCGCCATGTCGCCGTCGCCGTCCGCCTGCAACTGGAAATAGGCGGAAAAGCGCGTCCCCGGCACGGGCGGACTGACCGGCAGCGTGCCGCTGTCGCCATTGCCCGCCAGCACCATCTCGAACCGCAACTGGGTGTCGATCTGCCAGGTCCAGCCATCGGCCAGCGCCGCAATATCGGCTTCCCGCCGGCCATCGTCTGGCGGTAGCGGTGCGGCGGGCCGTTCGCGCCAGTCGACGACCGACAGGCTGACGCCCTTGTCGCTCTCCGGCTTGGCTCGCACCCACATATCGATGTCGCCGCGCTGCGCCGCCGCGACCACCGGCCGCGACACCAGAACGCCCAGCCGCGCCGCCAGCCGCGCGATCGCCACCAATTGCGGCACGGCGAAAAGTGCGCCCAGATCAGCGCCCGCTTCCCGTTGCAGCGCCAGCAGCGGCGCGTCCGCGCTCAGCAGGCGGCCGTCAGCTGACAAGGCGGCGCGCAATATGGCGGGATGCGACGGCATGTTCATGCGCCTGCGACCGCCCGCAAATGATCGAGCTTGGCGCGGAACGCGGCCGATGTCCGTAGCGCGGCGATCGCGCTGTCGGCCTGCGCTTCGTTCAACGCCTGATAGCGATCCGCCTCCGCCACGATCGCCGCATCGGACAGCGAAGGCCGCACCGGCCGCAACGACAGCAACAAATGCCGGAAATCGGCGCCCGATCCGCCCAGCGCCCGGCATAGGATCGCGACCTGCGACAGCGGTCCCATCACCAGCATCTCGATCACTTGGCCGCTTTCCAACCGGAGTTGCCGCGCTGTGACCGCCGCGAACAGCAGGAAACGCCGCCGTTCCAGCAAGCGGCCTAACAGGTCCGGCGCGTCGGCCTTCTCGCCCATGCGACGCACCAGTCGATCCGCCTGAACGATCGGACAGGCCGCTTCGTCATGGTCGGCCAGCAAAGCCCAGCCCGACCGGTCGAAGGCGGCCAGCAGCCGATCGTCGGCATCGACCATGGTCCGTTGCGCAACGACGGTCAGGCAGGCGGCGACCAACCACAACAGTTCGGCGAAATATTCGGCGGGCAGATCGGGCTTCATCGGCGTGTCTTCCCCGCCCATGGCAAGCCAGCGCCCTTCGGCCAGCGCCAGCCCCGACAAACCGTCGCCCAGCAAGGTATCATCGATCGATGTCGCTGCGGCCCCATCGACCTCGTTCAGTTGCTCGACATCCGCCTGGCCGAACTGGCGTAGCATCACCGTCACGCCAGCCCGCATCTGCATATGCGCCAGAAGGCCGGGGCCAAGCAGGCTGGGATGCGCCCGCACCATCGCCCAAGCGACCGGCGCCGGCCAATGATCCAGCGCTGCGGCGACATCGGGCGCATGTTCCAACGACAGGCGCAGGGCCATTTCGATCGCGGTGATGCATCCGCCGATATGGCGGCGCGTTTCGGCGATCAGGGCGTCGTGGCGCGCCTGCCCTTCGTCGGGAAAGAAAAACGCCAGGTCGATGGCGTGGGCGACCGGCACGGCGGACATGCCGGCCATGACCCGCGCCATTGGCCAGTTGCCCGCCATGGCCGTGCCGGTAAGGGACGAATAGGCGCTCATGCCGGTCAGCATAATCGCACGTCCTTAAAATGCACTAAACCGTGCCGGGGAAAATCGTTCAATTGCGCTTTCGCAGCAAGATGGTGCCGACCGACGCGATCGCCAGCAAAATGGCGACGCGAAAGCCCTGCGCCATCATCCCGACAAAGCCGGTCAGGATCAGCAGCAGCAGTGCCGTGCCGGGCGTGAAGATCATCCACGGTCGGGCCGCAGCCGTCCGGCCCCAGCGATCGGCCACCATCAGGATGCCGAGCAGAAGCGCGAGGTCAGCCGCCAATGTCGTGCTGCCGGCAAAGACCATCGCTGCCAGCACCAGCACCGGCGCGCAGAAGGCGAACCAGCCCATCAACGGTGCCCGCAACGCGAGATCGCCCAGCCGATCGCTGATTTCCGACAGCAGAAGCGCGCCCAACAACAGGCAGAATCCGGTGAGCGGCCAACCCAGTTCGATCGGCACCAGCGCCACCGCGCCCAGCGCAATCGCGGCGATCCGCACCTGAAGTGCTGGCACCTGCATCCGCATGAGTGGCGGGCTGACGATGCGGGCCAGCGGCGCCAGCAGATAATGTTCGATGCCTCCGCGCGCATGGGCGCGGGACGATCCAGCCGCGGTTACGGCCTGCGCCACCAGGTCGGCCTGCGCCTGGCTTTCGACCAGCGCCACGCGCCCTTCCAGCAGATCGTCCTGCGGCACGGTGACCCGCCTGGCGCCCCTTTGCACGCCGGTCCGCACCAAAGTCAGCGCCAAATCCCAGTCGCCGATCATGTCGAGCGTACCGAACAACAGGTCCGGGCTGATCCGCGCCAGGCCCGCCCAGCGCTGGCCCGCGTCGATCCGTTCGAACGGCGCGCTGGCGCGACTGTCGTCCGTCACCAGCATGGCATTGCCCTGAGCCGCGCCGATGCCGTCATAATGCGCCTGTGCGACGATCGCGCCGTCCGCCACCAGCAGCACGTCGCTGTCGCGCGGCGCATCCCGCACCATCGACACCATGTCGCGCACCAGCGCCACCGCGATGCCGTCCGCGCTCAGACGATCGACCGCTTGCGACAAGGCGGGCGTGATGGTGCTGACCAAAATCATGATTCGGTCGGCGCCCGCCTGCGCCGCCTGCCGCGCCTGATATTCCACCAGCGTCTGGCCAGCGAAATACAAGCTCGCGCGCAAACCCGCAGGCGAATCGCCCGATGCGCGACTGGCGCTCAGAATAGCGGCGAAACTCATGGCGTTTACGTTTGTCGACCCGATTGTTGTGCGACGACCTTTTCGCAAGGCGGAGCGTTTCGCGCAAGCAACGCTTTTAGCGTCGGCCGATCAACTGTGATCGAGTCCCGCCAGCGCCGCTTGGAGACGACGAAGCACGCGCGGATCGCCAGGCGCAGCGGCGGCCGCCTCGTCGGCCAGCGCCATCAAGGTCGTCAGCCCGAAGCTGGCCGCCAGTCCCTTGAGCCGCCAGGCGGCCAATTCCCAATTGGCGTCGCACCGCGCCCGGCCAAGCAGGTCGATCTGCCGCGCGGCGCTTTCCAGAAAAGCGACGCGCAGGTCTGCGATCAGTGCGCTGTCTTCGCCGACGGCGGCGGCCAATGCGGCATGAAGGGCGCCAGGATCATAGGACATGGCGACAGACGCTATCTGGCTTGCGTTAAGTTTTGGTAACAGGGCATTTGCGCGGGCGGAAAAGATGCTAGGATGATGACATGACAGGGGGCAGCACCATCGTCGAGTTCTGGCGAGACGAACACATCGCGACCGGCAACGAGTCGCAGGCGGACGATATTTTGCTATTGAAACAGGCGGTTCTCGATATTGACGAGGATGACGCGACGGAAGGAGTCGGAGACCACCGGATAAAGCGCATCCGCTGGGGCCTGTTGGTTCTGGCCATCGCCTGGATCGGCTTTGCCGGCTGGGCGATCGCGACGTCCGGCGATCTGGCTGCCGGCCCGTTCGCCTGGGCCAACGCCATCGTCACGCTCGCCATCCCCCTCATCCTGCTGGGCGTCGGCTATATGCTGCTGGTCCGCAACAGCCGCGCCGAATCGCGCCGCTATCTTGATACCGCGCGCGCGCTGCGTACCGAGGCCGACCTGCTGGAACTGCGGCTGGGCCGCATCGGCAGCCAGTTGGAAACCGCGCGACAGGCGATGCAGGACCAGGCGGAATTGCTCGACAGCTATGGCGCCGCCGCCAGCAGCAATATGGAAGCGTCCGCTGAACTGATTGCAGCACGCTCCCAAGCGACCGCCGAACGGGCGGAAACCGCCGAGCGCGCGGCCGTCTCGCTGGTCGCTCGCATGGACATGCTGATCGGCTCGATCCCCGAACTGGAGGACCGCACCAGCCGCATGACTGCGCAGATGATGGACAATGGCCATGCGCTGGCCGAGCGGATCGACACGCTGGAGGCCCGCCTCCATTCTCTCGCTGAACTGTCCGACGATGCGCGTGCGCGCACGCTTTCTGCGACCAAGAGCCTGTCCAGCCAATTGACCCAGTTGCAGGAGACGACCCGAACGGCGGCTGAAGAAGTCACCGGCATGGCCGAGATTGCCGCCGGCCGAATCGACGCCACGGCGCAGAGCGCACGCCAAGCGATGGATCGCAGCCGCCAGGATTTGGAAATCCAGGCCGCAGCGTTGGCGACGCTGATCGAAGCGGCGCAGGCCGGTGTCGCGGAAACCAGCGCGCAGGTTCGCCGGACGCTGACCGATGATCTCGATAGCGCGGAACATGATCTGCGCCGGCGCATGGAGAGCGCTTTAGTCGGCATGAAGGACAGCATGGCATCTACCGACGAGGCGCTGTCCCGTCGCGCGGAGGCCTTGGAAACGCTGGTCGCCGCGGCCCGGAACGGCATGAGCGGGGCGAGCGAAGAGGCGCTCGCCCTGTTTGAACGCGACATTGAGTCGATGGAGACGGACCTGCGCCGTCGCTTGGACGATGCGTTGCGACAGGCTCAGGAAACGCTGGCCATCACCGATGGCGGCCTGACCAGCCAGGCAGCGACGCTCGACGCCTTGATCGCCCGCTCGCGCGACAGCCTGACCGCAATCGGCGATGATACCGTGACCGGCCTCAGCGACTCGATCGGCGACGTAGAAAGCCGCCTGCATCAGATCAACGACATGATCGAGGGTCAGCGCAGCCTGATGTCGAGCCTGCACAGCAGTTTGCATGACACCATCGCCTCGACCGAAGGCCGTTTCGCCGCCCTGGAGGACAGCGCTCTGGCGCGCGGCGAACGCCTGACCGGCGCACTTGTCCGCATGACCGAGGAAACGATGCGGATCGACAAGGCGCTATCGGCTGGCGGCATGACAGCCGAAAAGCTGATCGGATGCGCGGAGACGCTTCTGGTCGCGCTCGATTCGAGCGTTCGGGAACTTGACGAAACCTATCCCGCCGCGCTCGAACGATTCGACGCGCGGCTGGAACAGAGCCGCTCCTTGCTGGGCAGCACCGCGCCCGAAATGGAGCGGCTGGAGGCGATTTCCGAGGCGCTGGTAGGCCGCACCGCAGAAGCCGAAGAGATGCTGCGCGGCCAGGGCAGCCGTCTGACCGAATGGCTGGAAAGCACGCAGGGCGGACTGGAAGCCAATCGCGGATTGGTGGAGCGCCTGCGCAAGACGCTCGACGCCGCGCATCAGGACGCGACGCGCATTACCGAAGGCGCTGGCCCCTTGCTGGTGACGGCCCTGCTGCGGGTCAAGGACACGGCCGATCAGGCGTCTGAACGCGCCCGCCAGGCGCTGGGCCGCGCCATTCCCGATGCGGCGCAACAACTGGCGCAGGCCAGCGATGAAGCGCTGCAGGCCGTGATCGGCCAGAAGGTGACGGCGCAGATCGAACAAGTCGCGCGGGTCGCGGAGGAAGCGGTCAAGGCCGCGCATCAGGCGTCTGAACGCCTCACCCGCCAACTGCTGACGATCGCCGACACCAGCGCCAGCGTCGAACAGCGGATCGAGGAAGCGGAACGCGCGTCGGAAAGCCGCGATCGCGACCATTTCGCGCGGCGCTCGGCCTTGCTGATCGAATCGCTCAACAGCACGGCGATCGACGTCGCCAAAATCCTGTCCAATGATGTCACCGATTCGGCCTGGTCCGCTTATTTGAAGGGCGATCGCGGCGTGTTCACCCGGCGCGCGGTGAAGCTGTTGGATGCCGGTGAATCGCGTGAAATTGCGCTCCATTATGACAATGACACGGAATTCCGCGATCATGTGAACCGCTATATCCATGATTTCGAGGCGATGCTGCGGATCATCCTGTCGGCGCGTGACGGCAACGCGCTGGGCGTCGCGGTGCTATCATCCGACATGGGCAAGCTTTATGTCGCGCTCGCCCAGGCGATCGAGCGACTGCGGCAATGATTCCCGCCGTTCAGCCGATCACTTTGCGGAAATAGACGACTCGTTCGCTTTCGATGAAGCCCGCTGCATGGTGGAAAGCATGGCTGGCCAGATGGGCGATGTCCGAGTCCGACGCCATTTCCGTGCAGCCCATGGCCAGCCCCCAGCCCTCGACGGCGTCGATCAGGGCTTTCGCTATGCCTTCGTGCCGCATCGCAGGCGTCACATAAAGACCTTCGACAAAAACGACCGGACTGGTGTCGCAACCGTTTACATAATCGCGGCGCAGCGATGCCTCGACAAAGGCGATCGCGTCACCCCGATCGTCAAGAGCGACGAAGGCAACAAGATCGCCTCGGTTCGCCATCATATCGGCAATGTGGTCATGATGATCGGCCACGGACGCATCGGGCCAGAGCGCGGCGCGCATCCGCGCCCAAGATGGTGCATGAACGGCGGCAACGCGCGCGATCCGCGCCGCCGGCCCGCTCATTGCGCGGCGCTGTAGCCGGGCAGCATGTCCAGCGTCACCCAGTCCTGCACATAATTGGCGTAATAGAGGCCGAACAGGATCGTCGCCAATATGGTCGCGCGCAGCATGACCAGACCGGGCCGGAAATTGCTGGGCGCGCTGTCCGCCTGCCCCTTCAGCAGCACTTCGCCGGTTTCATCGGGCGTGCGGATGCCGAAGGGGAGCATGATGAAGGCGCTGATCACCCACATCAGGAAATAGATAGCGAAGATGGCGTATAGGTTCATGGCCTGTAATTAGGCCCGAACCAGCAGCACGTCCACTATCGGCTTCTTGCCGGTCCAGCGCGTCGCGGTGCGGCGCACGGCCAGGCGGACGCGCTCGCGCAGCGCCTCTTCTTCCATCGAACCCTTGGGCACGGCGGCGGCGGCTTCATCGGCCGCTTCGGCCAGGAATGCCGCCTTGTCTTCCTCCACGGGCACGCCTTGCGTGCGCAATGCGGGCTGGCCGATCAGCTTGCCCTTGCGGTCGATCGCCACCGCGACACTGATCTGCCCATGCAGGCCGAGCTTGCGCCGTTCATTGATCGTCGCGCCGTCGGCGGGCAGGATGACGTCGCCGTCCAACACCAGACGGCCAGTGTCCTGCTGGCCGATGATCGTCGGTGCGCCGGGCGCCAGGCGCAGCACATCGCCGTTCGACTGCACCACCGCATGGCGGATGCCGCTGGTGATGCCGAGCCGGGCCTGTTCCGCCATGTGGCGGCGCTCGCCATGGACCGGCAGCAGGATTTCGGGACGGATCCAGCGATACATGGCTTCGAGTTCGGGGCGACCGGGGTGGCCGGACACATGGACTTCGGCCTGACGGTCGGTGACCATCAGGATATTCTTCTGCGCCAGCGCATTCTGGATGCGGCCGATGGCGATCTCGTTGCCGGGAATCTGCTTGGACGAGAAGATGACCGTGTCGCCCTCCGCCAGCTTTATAGGATGACTGTCGAACGCGATGCGGGCCAGCGCCGCACGCACCTCACCCTGGCCGCCGGTGGCGATGATCATCACCTCGCTGCGGGGCAGGTGCATGACATCGTCCCAATCGACGGTCGGCGGGAAATCCTTGAGATAACCGGCCGCCTTGGCCGTGCTGATGATGCGGTCGAGCGAACGGCCCGCCACGCACACTTTGCGCCCCGTCGCCGCGGCGACTTCGCCCAAC
Organism: Sphingobium sp. AntQ-1; assembly: GCF_028538045.1. NCBI lineage: Bacteria > Pseudomonadati > Pseudomonadota > Alphaproteobacteria > Sphingomonadales > Sphingobiaceae > Sphingobium > Sphingobium sp. AntQ-1. The sequence goes on along the minus strand of NZ_CP117158.1, from coordinate 3,467,388 downwards.
GTCTGAACGCGCGCCGCGTTGGAGGCGAAGGTCGTGACCAATACCCGTCCCTTGGCGTCTGCCACGGTCTTCATCAGCCCTTCGCGCACATCGCCTTCGGACCCACTGGCCTTGTCGTTGAACACGTTGGTGCTGTCGCATACCAGCGCCAACACGCCTTCGTCACCAATCGCGGTCAGTTCGGCCGGGGTCGATGGCTGGCCCAGCAGAGGCTGTTCATCCAGTTTCCAGTCGCCAGTGTGGAAAATGCGGCCATAAGGCGTGTCGATCAGCACCGCATTGCCTTCGGGAATCGAATGGGCGAGCGGAACGTAACGGAAGCCGAACGGGCCAAGATTGAAGCTGGCTTCATTCGGGATGACATGCAGCTTGACCTCCTTGGAGAGGCCTTCTTCCTCCAGCTTCAGGCGGATAAGGCCGGCCGTGAAGGGCGTGGCATAGAGCGGCACGCCCAAATCAGCGGCAAGATAAGGGATGGCGCCGATATGATCTTCATGCCCGTGCGTCAGTACGATGCCCAGCAGGTCGTCGCGCCGCTCCTCGATGAAGCTGAGATCGGGCAGCACCAGTTCGATGCCGGGATAGGACGGGTCGCCGAAAGTCATGCCGAGGTCGACCATGACCCACTTGCCCTGGCAGCCGTAGAGATTGACGTTCATGCCGATCTCGCCCGACCCGCCGAGGGCCAGGAAGATCAGTTCATCCTTGGGTGTCATTATGTCTTCAAACTCCGTTCGTGCATCAGCGCGAGGCCCTGAACCGTCAGGTCCGGCGCGATCGCATCGAAAATATCGCTATTGTCGTTGAAGAGGACCGCCAGGCCCCCCGTCGAAATCACTCTGGTCGGACGGCCGATCTCGGCCCTCATGCGGGCGACCAGCCCCTCCATCATCGCCACATAACCCCAAAATACGCCGATGTGCATCTGCGCTTCGGTCGTGCGGCCGATGACCGATCGATCCAGCGGCGGCGCGATCGCGATCTTGGGCAGTTTCGCCGCTGCCGCCACCAGCGCATCGAGCGACAGGTTGATCCCCGGCGCGATGATACCGCCCTTGTAAGCGCCACGATAATCCACCATGTCGAACGTCGTCGCCGTGCCGAAGTCGATCACGATCAAATCGCCTGCGTAGAGATGGTGGGCGGCGATGGCGTTTACAACCCGGTCGGCGCCGACCGACGCCGGCTCAGCGACGTCCAGTTCGATGCCCCATTCGACGCTACCCTGCCCGGCGATCAGCGCCGGGGTCTTGAAATATTTATCGGCCAGCACCTGAAGATTGTGCAGCGCGCGCGGCACCACCGTCGCGATGATCACCGCATCGACATCGGCGATGGCATAGCCCTCCAACTGCAACAGCTGGTTCAGCCAGACCGCATATTCGTCGGCGGTGCGCCGCGGATCGGTGGCGATGCGCCAGCGTGCCCGGATTTCGCGCCCGTCCAGCAGCGCGAAAACGACATTGGTGTTACCCGCGTCGATCGCGAGAAGCATGGCTCGTCCCTTAGTTGAGAATGATGTCGCCCGCGTGAATGGCATGGCTCTGCCCATTCGCCAAGCGCAGGATCAACATGCCGTGGCGGTCGAGCGTGTCGAAAGCGCCTTCGACCTCCCCGCCATCGGGCTGCACGACACGCATCGCCGTGCCGGTCGGGTGGGCATTGAGCAGCCAGTGGGTGCGGACGGGATCGATGCCCTGCGCGCGCCAGATGGACAACCAATGGCCAAATAGCTGGGTCAGCCGCTCATAGAGCGTGGACGCTTGCGCATCATTCGCGCCCTGTGCCGCCAGACTGGTGACCGGGCGGTCCAGCCCTTCGGGATGGCCGGTGACGTTGATGCCAATACCCACGACGATCGCATCCCCGGCCCGTTCCAGCAGGATGCCGGCGATCTTGGCGCCGTCGACCAATATATCATTGGGCCATTTGATCCGCGCCTGCCCGCGACATAGCGGGGCAATCAGCGCATGGACCGCATTGGCGGCCACCAACGCCAGCGTATGGGGCAACGGATCGCTGGGCCGCAACCTGACCAGCGTGGAGCAATAGAGATTGCCGTCCGGGCTTTCCCAGGCCCGGCCCAGGCGTCCCTTGCCCCCGGTCTGGCGACCGGCGCGCAGCCAGCTACCATCACCGCCCCCCTGCCCCGCCAACGCCAGCATGTCGGCGTTGGTGGAACCGGTTTCCTCGACGAAGCGCAGCAGCGTCAGAAGAGCGACGCTGCCGCGGCAGCGCTCGCCTGATCTAGAAGGGGGTTGAGCAGATAGCCCAGCACGATCACCACGGCGCAGGCCGTCAGGATGATATTTTCGACCGAGCCGCCCTTCGCCTCATAGGCGGCGGTCGGTTCGTCGAAATACATCGTCTTGATGATCTTGAGATAATAGAAGGCACCGATCACCGAAGCCGTGATGCCGAAGGCCGCCAGTGCGGTCAGGCCAGCCGCGACGGCGGCGTCGAATACCAGGAACTTCGCCCAGAAGCCGAAGAGCGGCGGGATGCCGGCCATCGAGAACATGAAGATGGCGAGTGCGGCGGCCAGGCCCTTACGCGACTGCGACAGGCCCGCCAGACTGGCGATGGTTTCGATCGGCTTGCCGTCCGCATCGCGCATTTGCAGGATACAGGCGAAAGCGCCGATCGTCATCAGGACGTAAATGGCCATATAGCTCATCGTGCCCGCGACACCGGCAGGGGTGCCGGCCGCCAGGCCGATCAGCGCGAAACCGACATTGTTGATCGACGAATAGGCCATCAGCCGCTTGATGTTGGTCTGGCCGATCGCCGCGACGGCGCCGAAGAGGATCGAGGCGAGCGCGACGAAGATCACGATCTGCTGCCAGTCCAGACCTGCCGGCCCCAATGCTTCGATCGCGACGCGGACGGTCAGGCCCATCGCGGCGACCTTGGGCGCGCTGGCGAAGAAGGTCGTGACCGGGGTCGGCGCGCCTTCATAGACGTCGGGCGTCCACATATGGAACGGCACGGCGCTGATCTTGAAGGCAAGGCCCGCCAGCACGAACACCAGGCCAAACAACTCGCCCTTCGACACGCCGTCACCGAGCGCCACGGCGATGCCGTCGAACCCCGTGCTGCCGGTGAAGCCGTAAAGCAGCGAGATGCCGTAGAGCAGGATGCCGCTGGCGAGCGAACCCAGCACGAAATATTTGAGGCCCGCTTCCGAAGAGCGTTCATCCTGCCGCATGAAGCTGGCAAGGACATAAGAGGCGAGGCTGTTAATCTCCAGGCCGACATAGAGCGTCAGCATGTCGCCCGCCGACACCATCATGCCCATGCCGATGGCGGCGAACAGGATCAGGATCGGATATTCCGGGCGGGGGGCGCCGTCGGTCGAGAAGAAGCGCGGCGCGAGCAGGACGGCCGCCGCGGCCGCGCTGTAGATCAGCGCCTTGGCGAAGACCGAGAAGGCGTCGGCGCGGTACAAGCCGTCAAAGGCGTCCGGTCCATGGGCAAGCGAGCAGGACAGCGCCACGCCCGCGATCGCCAGCGTGATGACCGAGAGCCAGTTGACGACACGGGCCGAGCCGTCGCCGCCAAAGGCCGCGACCAGCATCAGCACAAGGCCGCCTGCAGTCAGGATGAGTTCGGGCAATACTGCCAGAAGGGAAGCGGAGTCGATCATCAGTGCGCCTCCCCGTGCGCAGGGGCTTCTTCATGGTGGCTCGCGCCCGCAGGCTTGGGCGCACCCATCTTGATCTTGGAATCTCCTGCGGGAGCCGCAGGGGCGAGACGCGCTTCGAGCGCGCGGATATCGGACCGCATGGGCGCCAGGAAGCTTTCGGGATAGACGCCCATCCACAGCACCACGGCAGCGATCGGCGCCATCAGCCAGAACTCACGGATCGACAGGTCGGGCATCGCTGCGGCATCGGCATTGACCTGCGGGCCGTAACAGATGCGACGATAGAGGTAGAGCATATAGGCCGCGCCCAGGATGATCCCGGTGGTGCAGACCAGCGCGACCCAGCTAGACGCCTGATAGACGCCCATCAGCGACAGGAATTCACCGACGAAGTTGGACGTACCCGGCAGGCCGACCGACGCCATGGTGAAGAACAGGAACAGTACGGCATAGCGCGGCATGTTGATGCTGAGGCCGCCATAGCGGTTGATCTCGCGGGTATGCAGGCGATCATAGACCACGCCGACGCACAGGAACAGCGCGCCTGCGACCAGGCCGTGGCCCAGCATGACCATCATCGCACCTTCGATGCCTGCCTGGTTAAAGGCGAACAGGCCGATCGTCACGATCGACATATGCGCAACCGACGAATAGGCGATCAGCTTCTTCATATCCGACTGCACGAGCGCGACCAGAGAGGTGTAGACCACCGCGACCATCGACAGGCCCCAGACCAAAGGCGCAAGCTGCGCGGAGGCTTCGGGAAACATCGGCAGCGAGAAGCGGATGAAGCCGTAGCCGCCCATCTTGAGCAGAACGCCCGCCAGGATGACGGAGCCTGCCGTCGGCGCCTGAACATGCGCATCGGGCAGCCAGGTGTGGACCGGCCACATCGGCATCTTGACGGCGAAGCTGGCGAAGAAGGCCAGGAACAGCCAGGTTTGGACATGCGGATCGAAATTATAGGCCATCAGCGCCGGAATTTCGGTGGTGCCCGCCTCATGCACCATCCACATCATCGCGATCAGCATCAGCACCGAGCCGAGCAGCGTGTAGAGGAAGAATTTATACGAGGCGTAAATCCGGTCCGCGCCACCCCAGATGCCGATGATGAGGTACATCGGGATCAGGCCAGCTTCGAACATGATGTAGAAGAGGTAGAGATCCTGCGCCGTGAAGACGCCGATCATCAGCACCTCCATGAACAGGAAGGCCGCCATATATTCGCCGACACGCTTGTTGATCGCGTTCCAGCTGGCGCCGATGCAGATCGGCATCAGGAAGACGGTCAGCGCGATCAGCATCAGGGCGATGCCGTCGATGCCGAGGGCCCAGGCGAAGCGACCGAAGATCGGCGCATATTCCTGCAACTGCCACTGGAGGCCGCCCTGATCGAAATTGATCCACAGAACGATGCCCAGGACGAAATCGACCAGCGTCGCGATGAGCGCGATCCAGCGCGCGTTGTTGGCGCTCGCGAAAAGGCAGGCGATGGCCCCGGCCATCGGGACTGCCATCATCAGGGAAAGGATGGGGAAGCCGTCCATTATCGTGTCATCGCCCAGGTTGCGGCAGCGGCGAGGCCGATCAGCATCACCAGCGCGTAGGTGTAGAGATAGCCGGATTGCAGCCGACGGGTAATTTTGTTGCCCTGCACGACCAGCGCAGCCAGGCCGTTCGGCCCGAACCGGTCGATGAAGCCGACATCACCGAACTTCCAGAAGAAGCGACCGATCGCGAAAGCGGGCTTGACGAACAGGAAATTATACAGCTCGTCGAAATACCATTTGTTGAGCAGGAAAGTGTACAGCCCGGTGAAGGTCGCCACAAACCGCTGCGGCCAGTCGGTATTCTTGATGTAGCTCAGCCAGGCGACGAACAGACCGGTCAGCATCACCGTGAACGGCGCAAACTTGACCCAGGTCGGCACTTCATGCGCGGCATGCATCAGGTGGCTGTCGAACGCGAGCGCGCCCTTCCAGAATTCGATTCCGCCTTCGGAACCGATGAACTGGTCGTGGAACAGGAAGCCGGCGAACACCGCGCCCAGGCTGAGCACGATCAACGGGACCAGCATGACGAGCGGGCTTTCGTGCGGGTGATAGCCACCCGTGCCGTCGCCTGCCTCATGGGCATGATGATCGTCATGACCGTGCGCCGCATGGGCGTGATCGTCATGTGCATGGACGGCATGATCGTCGTGACCATGGTCGTCATGGCCATGGGCGTCATGCAGCGCATGCTGGATATGTTCCGACTGGGTCCAGCGCGGCTTGCCGAAGAAAGTCAGGAAGACCAGGCGCCAGCTATAAAAGCTGGTGAGCAACGCAGCGAACACGCCGACGATGAACGCCCCGGTGCCGGCCCCGCCAGCGGCATAGGCTGCTTCAAGAATGCCGTCCTTCGAATAGAAGCCGGCAAAGCCCACGCCGATGATCGGCAGCCCCACGCCGGTGATGGCAAGCGTGCCCAGCGTCATCGTCCAGAAGGTGATCGGGATGCTTTTCCGCAGGCCGCCATAATAACGCATGTCCTGCTCATGATGCATCGCATGGATGACCGACCCCGCGCCCAGGAACAGCAGCGCCTTGAAGAAGGCGTGCGTGAACAGGTGGAACATCGCCGCGCCATAAGCGCCGACGCCCGCGGCGAAGAACATATAGCCCAGCTGCGAACAGGTCGAATAGGCGATGACGCGCTTGATGTCGGTCTGCACCGTACCCACGGTCGCGGCGAACAAACAGGTCGCTGCGCCGACATAGGTGACGACGGTCAGAGCCGTTTGCGACGTTTCGAACATCGGCGACAGGCGGCAGACCATGAAGACGCCCGCGGTGACCATCGTCGCCGCGTGGATCAGCGCCGACACAGGCGTCGGGCCTTCCATCGCGTCCGGCAACCAGGTGTGCAGGCCAAGCTGCGCGGACTTGCCCATAGCGCCGACGAACAGCAGCAGGCAGAGGACCGTCATCGTGTCGAAGCGGTGGCCGAGGAAGCCAATGGTCGAACCGGCCATCGACGGGGCCATTTCCAGAATTTCCGGGATCGATATGGTATTGAACACCAGATAGGTGCCGAAAATGCCCATCATGAAGCCAAGGTCGCCGACGCGGTTGACGACGAACGCCTTGATCGCGGCTGCATTGGCGCTGGGCTTGCGGAACCAGAAACCGATAAGCAGGTAGGAGGCCAGGCCCACGCCTTCCCAGCCGAAGAACATCTGGAGCAGATTATTCGCGGTCACGAGCATCAGCATCGCGAAGGTGAAGAGCGAGAGATAGGCGAAGAAGCGCGGCTGATCCGGCTCTTCGTCCATATAGCCCCAGCTATAAAGGTGGACGAGGCTCGACACGCTGGTGATGACCACCAGCATGACCGCCGTCATCGTATCGACGCGCAGCGCCCACTGGGCGTCGAAGCTGCCGCTTTCGATCCAGGTGAAGAGCGGCGTCACCGATGCTTCGGCATGACCAAACAGGAAGGGAACGAAGATCGCCCAGCTCATGGCGCAGGCTGCAAACAGCGCGCCAGTGGTGACGATCTTGGCGGGCAGTTTGCCGAGAGCCTTGTTGCCCAGGCCCGCGATGGCAGCAGCCAGCAGCGGAAGAAGAACGATAAGCTGGATCATGAGTTCAGGCTCAGCCCTTCATCCGGTTGACATCGTCGACGGCGATGGTGCCGCGACCACGGAAGTAAATGACGAGGATGGCAAGCCCGATGGCCGCCTCGCCCGCCGCGACGGTCAGCACGAACATGCTGAATACCTGCCCCACCAGATCGCCAAGGAAGGCGCTGAAGGCGACGAGGTTGATGTTCACACTGAGCAGGATCAGCTCGATCGCCATCAGGATGATGATGACATTCTTGCGGTTGATGAAGATGCCCAGCACCCCCATCACGAAGAGGATGGCGCTAACCACCATATAATGTTGAAGGCCGATCACAGCTCCACCCCCTGCCCTGTGGGCTGATTGATATTGCGGACCGCATCCTGCGGACGGCGGCGGTTCTGCTTGGCGATATTCTGGCCTTTCACGCCGCCGCGTGCGCGATGGGTCAGGACAATCGCGCCGATCATCGCGACCAGCAGGACGATGCCCGCTGCCTCGAACAGGAAGATATAGCGGGTGTAAAGCAGCCCGCCGATCGCCTGGATGTTGCTGAGTTCCGGGTTTACCGGCGCGGCGCGCTGCGCCAATTCGATGGGACCAGCGCTCCACAGGCCAATGCCAAGCACGATCTCCGCCAGCAGCACCAACGCGATCAGCAGCCCGAATGGCAGATAATCGACGAAACCCGCGCGTAATTCAGCAAAGTCGATGTCCAGCATCATGACCACGAACAGAAACAGCACCGCGACCGCGCCGACATAGACGATGACGAGCAGCATCGCGATGAATTCAGCGCCCAGCAGCACCATCAGCCCCGCCGCGTTGAAGAAGGCGAGGATCAGCCACAGCACCGAATGAACGGGATTGCGCGACAAAATGGTGAGCGCGCCGCTGCTCACCACCAAAATGGCGAACAGGTAAAAGGCGAGGACGTGAATCACAGGTGCAATATTCCCTTTGACGCGCGCGGCTTAACGATAGGGGGCATCGGCGGCAAGGTTCGCGGCGATCGCGCGTTCCCACTTGTCGCCATTTTCAAGGAGCTTGGCCTTGTCATAGATCAGCTCCTCACGGGTTTCGGTCGCGAACTCGAAATTCGGCCCTTCCACGACCGCATCGACCGGGCAGGCTTCCTGACAGAAGCCGCAATAGATGCACTTGGTCATGTCGATGTCATAGCGCGTTGTGCGACGGCTGCCATCGTCGCGCGGCTGCGCCTCGATGGTGATCGCCTGCGCCGGGCAGACCGCCTCGCATAGCTTGCACGCGATGCAGCGCTCTTCCCCGTTGGGGTAGCGGCGCAGCGCATGTTCACCACGGAAACGCGGCGAAATCGGGTTCTTTTCGTAGGGGTAGTTGATCGTCGCCTTGGGCTTGAAGAAATACTTCAAGGTCAGCCAGTGCGCCTTCACGAACTCCCAGAGGGTGAAGCTTTTGACGTAGTAACCGAGGCTCATTGTGCGCCTCCATAGCGCGTCAGCATGAGGAAGCCCGAAACCAGGAAGACGAAGAAGAGCGAGGTCGGCAGGAAGATCTTCCAGCCCAGCCGCATCAGCTGGTCATAACGATAGCGGGGCACCGTCGCCTTCACCCAGGAGAAGACGAAGAAAAAGAACAGGATCTTGGCGAACAGCCACAGGATGCCCGGCACATAATAGAGCGGCGCCCAGTCGAGCGGAGGCAGATAGCCGCCCCAGAACAGGATCGCGTTCAGTGCGCACATCAGGATGACGTTGGCATATTCGCCGAGCCAGTAGAGCGCGAAGGCCATGGACGAATATTCGGTCTGATAGCCCGCGACCAGCTCGCTTTCCGCTTCGGTCAGATCGAAGGGCGCCCGCGCAGTTTCGGCCATGGCGGAAATCAGGAACATGATCGCCATCGGGAACAGCAGCGGGTTAAAGCCATTGCCGTTCAGGAAGCCATAATAGCCCTTCTGACTTTCCACGATCGCGGTCAGATTGAAACTGCCGGCCCACAGCACGACGCAGATCAGGATGAAGCCGATGGAGACTTCATAACTGATCATCTGCGCGCTGGCGCGGATCGCGGAATAGAAAGGATATTTGGAGTTGGAAGCCCAGCCCGCCAGAACAATGCCATAGACGCCAAGCGAACTGATCGCGAGGATATAGAGCAGACCGACATTGATATTCGCCAGCACCACGCCGACCTGAAACGGGATCACCGCCCATGCCATCAGCGCGATCGTAAAGGTGATAATCGGGGCGATAATGAACAGCGTCTTGTTCGCCGCCGACGGGATGATTGTTTCCTGCAGGAATACCTTGGCGCCGTCCGCGAAGGATTGCAGCAGGCCGAACGGGCCGACGACATTGGGGCCGCGGCGCAGCGCCATCGCCGCCCAGATCTTGCGGTCGGCATAGATGAGCATCGCGACCGCCAGCATGACCGGCAATGCGATCACCAGGATGCCTATGATGGTCGACAGGAACCAGGCACCTTCGAACGACATGCCCAGATTTTGGAAGAAAGCGGTCACTTAATGCCCCCAGTGTTAACGGAGCAACGTGCTCCCGCGAAAGCGGGAATCCAGTTCAGACGTCGGGACTGGGTTCCCGCCTGCGCGGGAACACGGATGCGCTGCATCATTCTGCCGCCTCCGCAAATTCCACCCCATGGATCAGTTCGGCCGAGCATATCTGCATCGTCGGACTGGCGCGGCAAATGGCGTTGGTCAGGTAGAAATCCTTGATCGGCGAAGCCAGTTCGCCAGTCGCGCCAGTCGGCAGCGAGGGAATGGACCAGCCATAATCGGCCAGCCCCTCGACGCCCAGCGCCGGAACCGCCTTGACCATTGCGGCGCGCAGAGCGTCGAAGCTGTCGAACGGCAGCTTGGCGCCCAGCGCTTCGGACAGCGCACGTAGGATCGACCAGTCCTCGCGGGCGTCGCCCGGCGCGAACACGGCCTTTTCACCGAACTGAACCCGGCCTTCCAGATTGACGTAAGTGCCAGCCTTTTCGGCATAGCTTGCGCCCGGCAGAATGACGTCCGCCGCATGGGCGCCCTTGTCGCCATGGTGACCGACATAGACTTTGAAGCTGTCGGGGAAGGCGGCATAATCCACCTCGTCCGCGCCGAGCGAAAGGAGCAGCTTGGGCGCGGCGGCCGCCACCGCCTTGATGCCGCCCTGCGTCGCATAACCCAGCATCAGCCCGCCCATACGCGCCGCCGCAAAATGCAGGACGTTATAGCCGTTCCAGCCGTCCTTGATGAGGCCAAGCGTCTCGACCAGCGCCAGCGTGTCGCCATGCGCGCCGTCCTTGGCCAGTACGCCGCCGCCCACGATCATTGCGGGCCGCGCGGCCTTGCTGAACGCCTCGACCACCGCTTCCGGCAGCTTGGCGAGCAGCGATGCATCATTGCCCAGCCATTCGACCTTGTAGGTCAGGTCGAACTCAGGCCCGATGGAAAAGACCTTCGCGCCCTTCTTTATCGCCTTGCGCAGCCGCGTGTTCACCAAAGGCGCTTCCCAGCGCAAATTGGTGCCGACCAGCAGGATGACATCGACGGTTTCCAGATCGGCCAGCGGCGTATTGAACACCACCGAAGACAGGCTCGAAACGTCATAGGACAGGCCGGTCTGACGGCCTTCCAGCATCGTGCCGCCAAGCTTTTCGACCAGCGCCTTGCCGGCGAACATCGTCTCGCAATCGAGCAGGTCACCGGCGATCGCCGCGACGCTACCGCCATGCTGGACCGCTGCGACGGCGGCGAAGGCTTCCGCCCAGGTCGCCGAAACCAGCTTGCCGTCCTTGCGGACATAGGGTTTGTCGAGCCGCTTGCGGACCAGACCATCGACATTGTGCCGAGTCTTGTCCGACGCCCATTCCTCGTTCACGTCGTCATTGATGCGCGGCACGGCGCGCAGCACCTGACGGCCCCGGCTGTCGAGCCGGATATTGGTGCCCAGCGCGTCCATCACGTCGATCGCATGGGTCTTCTTCAATTCCCAAGGACGCGCTTCGAACGCATAGGGCTTGGCAGTCAGCGCGCCGACGGGGCACAGGTCGACCACATTGCCCGACAATTCGCTCTTGGCGGCATGTTCGAGATAGGTGGTGATCTGCATGTTTTCGCCGCGATAGATGGCGCCGATTTCCGGCACGCCCGCGACTTCCTCGGCAAAGCGCACGCAGCGGGTGCACTGGATGCAGCGGGTCATGACCGTCTTGACGATCGGACCCATATATTTCTCGGTGACGGCACGCTTATTCTCGTCATAGCGCGACGCGCCGCGGCCATAGGCGACCGACTGGTCCTGCAAATCGCATTCGCCGCCCTGATCGCAAATCGGGCAATCGAGCGGATGGTTGATGAGGAGGAACTCCATCACCCCTTCGCGCGCCTTCTTGACCATTTCGCTGTCGGTGCGGATTTCCTGCCCCTCGGCAGCGGGCAACGCGCAGGACGCCTGCGGCTTGGGCGGTCCGGGCTTCACTTCGACCAGGCACATGCGGCAATTGCCCGCGATGGACAGGCGTTCATGATAGCAGAAGCGCGGAATTTCCTTCCCCGCCATCTCGCACGCTTGCAGAACCGTCGCACCCGCCGGGACTTCGAGTTCTACGCCGTCAACTTTGACTTTAGGCATTCGCGCTGCCCTTTTTGGAAGCGATGAGCGACTTGGCCGCCCGTTTATGACCACCGACCCTCTCGGCGTGGCTTGGGGCGAAATTAAGGCGGATCTGGTTCATTTTTGCACCTCGGTCCGAGCAAATTCGCTCTTAGTCACGGCGCGGGTCAAACGAAGCAATCCTTCAGCGACGGCGCCCTTCACCGTCGCCTTCGACAGTTCGATTTTCTCGCCATCGGGGATGCACGCGCTGAATTTCGGCATCAACGCCTGAACGGTTTCATTTTCCTGACGAGAAGCTGGATAAGATAGCACCAGCGACCGTGAAAGCGCTGGATTGGCGCGCGCCACACATTCACCAAATTGTTCCAGCGCCACCACTGAATATGCCGCACTTGGAACAGTATCGCCATATAATTGGAGATAACCGCTATTCAAATCATCCGGGAATGAGTCAATGGCCTTGGACTTATAGTCATGCTTGAAAAGCGCTACGAAAATTCCTCCTCGCAGCAAGTTTTCCGAAAGCTCCAATTGACCATCCGCCATGCACTCGTCCGAAGGATCGAACATGCTTTTTAGCAAAGATTTATATTCTGGCGAACCGACGGGCAGATCAATGAATTTACGCGTGCGTCCTTGCGAACGATCAACGACGCAAGCCGCAAATCCCTCCATGGTCACTCGCGCGGCCGCGGGGCCTCGACCCGGCATTTGCGCCACACGATGACGGATCAATGTCCCCGTTTCCTGCGCCAATGCCGGCGACGCCGCAACAAAAGCGGCGGATATTAGAAGAGCGAACCGCAGTATCACTCCGCTGCCTCCATGACGGGGGCGCTACCCTTGTTTTCATTGATGCGGCGCTCGATTTCCGGGCGGAAATGCTTGATGAGTCCCTGGATCGGCCATGCCGCCGCGTCGCCCAGCGCGCAAATGGTGTGGCCTTCGACCTGCTTGGTCACCTGGTGCAGCATGTCGATTTCGGACAGGTCGGCGTCGCCGGTGCGCAGCCGCTCCATCACCCGCCACATCCAGCCAGTGCCTTCGCGGCATGGCGTGCATTGGCCACAGGACTCATGCTTGTAGAAATAGGACAGCCGCGAAATGGCGCGAACAATGTCGGTGGATTTGTCCATCACGATGACCGCTGCGGTGCCAAGGCCGGAACCCAGCGCCTTCAACCCGTCGAAATCCATCGGCGCGTCCATGATTTCGCGCGCCGGGACCAGGGGGACCGACGAGCCACCGGGGATCACCGCCAGCAGATTGTCCCACCCACCCCGGATGCCGCCGCAGTGGCGGTCGATCAGTTCGCGGAACGGGATCGACATGCTTTCCTCGACCACGCACGGTTTGTTCACATGGCCGCTGATCTGGAACAGCTTGGTGCCGCGATTGCCTTCGCGCCCGAAGCTGTTGAACCATGCCGCGCCGCGGCGCAGAATCGTCGGGCTGACCGCGATGCTCTCGACATTGTTCACCGTGGTCGGACAACCGTAAAGGCCCGCGCCCGCCGGGAAAGGCGGCTTCAGGCGGGGCTGGCCCTTCTTGCCCTCGATGCTTTCGATCTGCGCGGTTTCCTCGCCGCAGATATAGGCGCCCGCGCCGCGATGGACAAAGACGTCGAAATCATAGCCCGACCCGCAGGCATTCTTGCCGATAAAGCCCTTGGCATAGGCCTGCTCCACGGCGGCGAAGAGCACCTTCGCCTCATAGATAAATTCGCCACGGATGTAGATATAGGCGGCCCGCGCCCGCATCGCGAAACCGGCGATCAGCGCGCCTTCGATCAGCTTGTGCGGATCGTGGCGGATGATTTCGCGGTCCTTGCACGATCCCGGCTCGGATTCGTCGGCGTTGATGACCAGGAAACTCGGACGGCCATCCTTGCTTTCCTTGGGCATGAAGCTCCACTTCATGCCGGTCGGGAAGCCGGCGCCGCCACGGCCGCGCAGGTTCGACGCCTTGACGATGTCGATGATCGCGTCCTGGCCGATTTCCATCAGCTTCTTGGTATCGTCCCAATCGCCGCGCTTCATCGCCGCGTCGATGCCCCAATCCTGGAAGCCATGGACGTTGGTGAAGATGCGGTCCTTGTCGGACAGTGGCCCCACGAAGGGAGGCGGCGCGGGAGGTGCGGTGTCGTCGGCCATTACCGGCCCTTTCCGATCAGTTTTTCAGCCACGAAATAGGCGAACACAGCCAGCGTCAGCCCGATGACCAGGCCCAGCACCGCGCCGATGATCTTGAGCGCGATCACGAACACGATGATGCCGAGGATGATGGCGATCAATGCGCTCACGCCCAGTCACCCCGATAGTCGTGATTGTCGGTGACCATCTCTTTAAGCGTCGTCGGGCCGCCTTCGGGCGCGCTGGTCTGACGGTCGATCTGCGGGCCGATCTTGGGCTGGCCGCCAGAGGCCAGCGTCTCCAGGATCGCGCTCATGCTGTCATAGGTCAGGTCTTCATAATTATCGTCGTTGATCTGGACCATCGGCGCGTTGGCGCAGGCGCCAAGACATTCGACTTCGGTCAGGGTGAACAAGCCATCGGGGGTCGTGCCCCCCTTGACCAGGCCCTTGTTCTTGCACGCCGAAAAGACATCGTCCGACCCGCGCAACATGCAGGGCGTCGTGCCGCACACCTGCACATGATAGCGACCGACCGGCGCGAGGTTGTACATAGTGTAGAAGGTCGCGACCTCATAGACGCGCATATACGGCATATCGAGCTGACGCCCGATATATTCCATCACCGGCACAGGCAGCCAGCCATTGGTTTGCGTTTCCGCAGCGACCTGACGCTGTGCCAGGTCGAGCAGCGGCATCACCGCCGACTGCTGACGACCGGCGGGATAACGGGCGATGACAGTCTTGGCCTGCTCGGCATTTTCGGCGGTCCACTCGAACGCGCCCCAGCGCGCGCGGGTTTCCGCTTCATCGGGGATATGAACTGCGTCAGCCATTATCGGTCACATTCTCCGAACACGATGTCCATCGCGCCCAGTACAGCGGTTGTATCGGCGAGCATGTGGCCCTTCATCATGAAGTCCATAGCTTGCAGGTGCGAGAAAGCGGTCGGGCGGATCTTGCAACGGTAGGGCTTGTTGGACCCGTCGGCGACCAGGTAGACGCCGAATTCCCCCTTGGGGCTTTCGGTCGCCACATAGACCTCGCCTGCGGGGACGTGGAAACCCTCGGTATAGAGCTTGAAATGATGGATCAGCGCTTCCATCGATCGCTTCATCTCGCCGCGCTTGGGCGGCACCACCTTGCGGTCGAAGCTGGCGATCGGCCCTTCGGGCATTTCGTTCAGGCACTGTTTCATTATGCGCGCGGACTGGCGGACTTCCTCGACGCGGACCATGAACCGGTCATAGCAGTCGAACTGCGTGCCAACAGGCACGTCGAATTCCATCCGGTCGTACACGTCATAAGGCTGCGACTTGCGGATATCCCAGGGAATACCGGAGCCACGGATCATGGGACCGGAAAAGCCCCATTTCAGCGCGTCTTCTTTGGATACGATCGCTATGTCGACATTGCGCTGCTTAAAGATGCGGTTGTCGGCCACCAGGCTGATCGCATCCTCGAACAGGCGCGGCAGACGACCGTCGAGCCAGTCGGCGATGTCCGTCAGCAACTTCAAGGGCACGTCCTGATGCACGCCCCCCGGACGGAAATAGGCGCTGTGCATCCGCGCGCCCGACGCGCGCTCGAAAAAGTTAAGGCAATCCTCGCGGATTTCGAACAGCCACAGGTTCGGCGTCATCGCGCCAACATCCATCACATGGCTGCCCAGGTTCAGCATATGATTGCAGATGCGGGTCAGTTCCGCGAAGAACACGCGCAGATATTGCGCGCGCAGCGGCACTTCCAGGTTCAGCAGCTTCTCGACCGCCAGAACATAGCTATGCTCCATGCCGAGCGGCGAACAATAGTCCAGCCGGTCGAAATAGGGCAGCGCCTGCATATAGGTTTTATATTCGATCAGCTTTTCGGTGCCGCGGTGCAGCAGACCGACATGCGGGTCGCAACGCTCGACGATTTCTCCGTCCAGTTCCATGACCAGACGGAGCACGCCATGCGCCGCAGGATGCTGCGGGCCGAAATTGATCGTGTAGTTCTGGATTTCCGTATCGCCATAAGACGGATCTGCCGCGTCCGTGCGATGTTCCAGTTCGTCGAGATAGTCGGCCATCAGGCTTTGTCCTCCGGCTTGGCGGCGCCTTTACCTTCGTCGGCCGTGGCAGCGGGCTTAGTCGGCGCGTCGTCGGACTTCGCTTTTGCCGCCTGATTGGCAGCCTCGCCAGCGCCGGTATCGGCCTTCTTCTCGGTCACCTTCGGCGTCGGCGCGGCAGCAGGCGCAGCCGGCGCTACGGCCTTTTCGTCGCCCGGCAGCACATATTGCGCGCCTTCCCATGGGCTCATGAAGTCGAAGCTGCGGAAGTCCTGCGCCAGTTTCACAGGCTCATAGACGACTCGTTTATCCTCTTCGGAATAGCGCAGTTCGACATAGCCGGTCAGCGGGAAGTCCTTACGCTGCGGATGCCCCTTGAAGCCATAGTCGGTCAAGATGCGGCGCAGATCGGTATTGCCGTCGAACACGACGCCATACATGTCGAACACTTCGCGCTCCAACCAGCCGGCGACCGGCCAGAGATGCGTGACGGTGGGCACCGGCCTGTCTTCGTCGGTTGATACCTTTACGCGGATACGATGGTTCCGCGTGACGCTTAGCAAATGATAGGCGACCTCGAACCGCTCCGGACGATCGGGATAGTCTACGCCGGCGATTTCCATCAGTTGCTGATATTGCGCCATGTCGCGCAGCGCGACCATGGCGTTCACCAACTCGTCGCGCTCGACGATGAAGGTCAGTTCGTCGGCATGATCGACAGTTTCGATCAGCATCGATCCCAGCAGGACGCCGATTTCCTCGGCGATCCCGTCGATGGTCGCGATCTTGGGTGCGGAATGTCCCATATTAGCGCTCAATCGTCCCGATACGGCGGATTTTCCGCTGCAACTGCATCACGCCATACAGCAAGGCTTCGGCGGTCGGCGGGCAACCCGGCACATAGATGTCGACCGGCACGATCCGGTCGCAGCCACGCACTACCGAATAGCTGTAATGATAATAGCCGCCGCCGTTCGCGCAGCTGCCCATTGAAATCACATATTTCGGATTGGACATCTGGTCGTAAACCTTGCGCAACGCCGGAGCCATCTTGTTGCACAGCGTGCCCGCGACGATCATCACGTCCGACTGGCGCGGGGACGCGCGTGGCGCCACGCCAAAACGCTCCATGTCGTAGCGCGGCATGTTGACGTGGATCATCTCGACCGCGCAGCAGGCCAGGCCGAATGTCATCCACCACAGCGAACCGGTGCGCGCCCATGTGAAGAGGTCTTCGGTCGAGGTGACCAGGAAACCCTTGTCATTCACTTCGCTGTTGAGCGAATTGAAGAAATCCTGGTCGGGCTGCGTGCCCTGCGGCGGCAAGGTGCCAGGCGCCGGGTTGTAGAGTTCTACTCCCAATCGAGTGCTCCCTTCTTCCACGCATAGACGAGGCCGAGCACCAGCTCCGCTATGAAAATCATCATGGTCGCCCAGCCGGCCCAGCCGATCTGGTCGAGGCTCACCGCCCACGGAAACAGGAACGCCGCTTCAAGATCGAAGATGATGAAGAGAATGGCGACCAGATAGAAGCGCACGTCAAACTGGCTGCGCGGCTCCTCGAACGCGGGGAAGCCGCATTCATATTCGGAAAGCTTGGCCGGTTCGGGCTTATGTGCGCCGGTCAGCCGGCCCACCAGCATCGGCAGGAAGACGAAGGCGCCGGAAAGCAGCAACGCGACCCCAAGAAAGATCAGGATCGGCAGATATTGGGCAAGATCGACCAACGGATTCCCCTGGGCGAAAAGGTTGTTGGGGGCGCTTTAGGCCTGCTGCATATGCGAAGCAAGGGGCCAACGCCCTGAGAATGAATCGCAAAAAGGCCAAGCGCTTGAAGCGCTTGGCCCAGCGGGGCTTTAGCGCAGCGCGCCAGCCACCAGCTTGTGCAATTTGCTGTGGATCGCATCATTGCCGGCGATCACTTCCTTGCGCTCGATCGACTGGTCGCCGCCGCGAAAATCGCTCGCGAAACCGCCCGCTTCGCGCACCAGCAGCAGGCCGGCGGCGACATCCCAGGGCTGCAGGCCGCTTTCCCAATAGCCGTCATAGCGGCCCGATGCGACATGGGCGAGATCGAGCGAGGCCGCGCCGAAGCGGCGGATGCCCGCGACCGAAGGCGCGACCGCACCGTAGATGCGGGTCCATTGCGCCATGTCGCCATGGCCCATGAAAGGAATGCCGGTGGCAATGACGCAGTCGGCCAGGTCGCGGCGCGCCGAGACTCGCAGGCGCTGGTCGTGGCGCCAGGCGCCGCGGCTCTTTTCCGCCCAATAGCTCTCGTCAGTGACCGGCTGGTAGATCAGGCCAGTCGTGATCTCGCGCTTGCCGCTGCCATATTGCGGTTCTTCGACCGCGATCGAGATGGCAAAATGCGGGATGCCGTGCAGGAAGTTGGTGGTGCCGTCCAACGGATCGATGATCCAGCGCGGCTTGGTCGGATCGCCCTCGATCACGCCGCCTTCTTCCAGCAGGAAGCCCCAGTCGGGGCGCGCCTTCTGCAATTCCTCGACCAGCGTCTTTTCCGCCTGCTGATCGGCCTTGGACACGAAGTCCGCCGGGCCCTTGCGGGACACCTGAAGATGTTCGACTTCGCCGAAATCGCGGCGGAGCTTCGATCCCGCCTTGCGCGCGGCGCGTTCCATGACGGTGAGAAGGCCGGAGTGCGATACCATATTATGTCTCCGCCGTCCCCGGTGGGACGGCCTGCTGGATTATTTCTTCGGGGCGGGCCTGGCGGCCGGGGCGGCGGGGCGATAGCCGCATACGCCGGCGATCACGGCCAGCATCTGCGACGGGTCTTTCCGGTCGACCTTGCCGGCATTGGCGGCGATGACCTTGTCCGTCGCCTCGCTGACCTTGGAGACCGCATTGGAATAGAGGCAGTCGAACAGCGCACTCTTGACCGGCGCTTCGACCTCGTTCGACTGGAGCGCGCTTGTGACGATGCGCAGCACATAAGCCGCGCTGTCGAGTTGCGCCTTGGTCGGCGCGGCTTGCGCCTGCGCCATAGCCTGGGTGGGGACCGCGGCCGGCATGACGGCGATCGCGAGGCCAAGCGCCAACCGAGCGGCCCATGCCGTGCTGCGGTCCATAGGCATCAGTCGGCGCGCTTCACATATTCGCGGGCATAGACGTCCACGACGATGCGGGTGCCGCTGACGATGTGCGGCGGGACCATGACGCGCACGCCATTGTCGAGGATCGCGGGCTTGTAGCTGGCGGAGGCGGTCTGCCCCTTCACCACGGCGTCGGCTTCGACCACGGTCGCTTCGATCGTGTCGGGCAACTGGACCGAAATCGGACGATCTTCGTACATTTCCAGCGTCACTTCCATGCCGTCTTGCAGGAAATCCGCGGCATCGCCCAGCAGTTCGGCGGGCAGGTTGATCTGCTCGTAATTCTCATTGTCCATGAAGACGAGCATGTCGCCTTCGGCATAGAGATACTGGAAATCCTTGGTGTCGAGGCGGATGCGCTCGACGCTTTCGGCGGAGCGGAAACGGACATTGTTCTTGCGGCCGTCGATCAGGTTCTTGAGTTCGACCTGCATATAGGCGCCGCCCTTGCCGGGCTGGGTGTGCTGGATCTTGACGGCGCGCCACAGGCCGCCCTCATATTCGATATTATTGCCGGGACGAATGTCCACGCCGCTGATCTTCGCCATGGGAAGAGCCTGCCTATATGTCTGAAGGTGGAAAAGAGCCGGCCTCTTGGAGGCTGGGCGCGCCTTTACAGCGGGACGGGCCGAAGGGCAAGGGGCCGGAAGTTCCGGAACTTCTCGCATATGACGCATGGCGAATTTTTCAGGGGCAAGTCGTGGAGAAACCCGACGATGGGAAGAGCGCAGACGCCCGTCATAGCATTTCGGCGGTCTGTAGGACAGGTCAGCGGCGCGCCAGCAGCGGATAGGGATTGATCGCGCGCCCGCCATACCAGGGTTCGCCGGGCGTCATCGCATGGACCGCGAAATGAAGATGCGGCGCGCTCGGATCGGCGTTGCCCGTGCTGCCCACCATGGCGATGCGCTGGCCGCGGCGCAGCCCCTGCCCTTCGCGCAGGCCCGGCGCATAGCCGTCGAGATGGGCGTAATAATAGAGCAGTCGCCCGTCAGCCGAGCGCTGGTAGAGAGTGCGGCCGCCGTCGTGGCTCCAGAAGATTTTTTCGACCCTGCCGTCGGCGGCGGCCAGCACCGCCCTGCCCCGCGCCGCCATGATGTCGATCGCATCATGCGGCCGCGCGCCATGGGCGCGGGCCTGGGTGAAGGTGTCGGCCAGGGCCGACGCCGGCACGCCCTCGACGGGAATCAGCAACGGGCCAGCGTCCGCAGACCTGGCGGCGCGGGGCACAGGCGCGAGCACGGACGGCCCGTCCGCCGGCACGATCCGAACGCAGAAATGCGCGAAAGCAACGCAGAACAGCAGCGCCACAGCGATGCTGCCCCACAGTCGCGGCCGCCTCATGCCTGGAACTTGGCCTTGATCCCGCTCTTGACCATCTGGGCCAGACGCGCCGCGTCCCAGTTGGTCAGGCGGATGCAGCCATGGCTTTCGGTACGCCCGATCGTCTGCGGTTCGGGCGTGCCGTGGATGCCATAATGATCCTTCGACAGGTCGATCCACACCACGCCGACCGGGCCGTTGGGGCCGGGTTTCAGCACCGCCTTCTCATCCTTTGAAGAGGCGTCCCAGAAAAGTTTGGGATTATAATGGAAATCGGGATTGCGGCTCACGCCCTTGATCGTCCATTCGCCCAGCGGCAACGGGTCATGCTGCGATCCCGTCGTCACCGGAAATTGCGCGATCAGGCGGTTTTCCGCGTTATAGACCTTGAGCAGCCCTTCGGACTTGTCGACCACCAGATGATCGGCCTGCGGCTGATCCTTGGCCACGCCAAGACTGGCGAGCGTTTCGCCCCAACCACGCTCATCACCCTCGATCATAGCGACCGGCTGATTGTCGATCGCAGGCACGCGGATGGTCGTGCCAGCGCCGACCTTCGTATTGGGCGGATTGAGCGCGATCAACGCTTCGGGCGTGGTGTGGAAGCGTTCGGCGACTTTTTCCAGCAGATTGCGATAGGTAAGCGCGGGTAGCTTCGCCTGCTCATTGAGGTCGCCGCGCGGGACGTCGAAAAAGGGGCCACGCGCGAAATCGTCTGGAATTTTCACCAGATAGGTCGTCGGTCGCGATTCCCCTTCCAGCAGGGCGGCGCTGGTCTTCTGATCGAAACTGCCGGTGATGGGCAGGTCATGCGCCTCCTGGAAACCGCGCAACGCCGCCTTGAAGCTCATGCCATCCTTGCCGTCGAGCACGCCGGGCGAGAAACCCCAGCGATCGAGCGCGACCTGCGCCATGAGAAAGCGATTGGGTTGTTGGGGATTTTGTTCCTGCACGACCTGGAAGGCGTAGGCGTCGCTCGTGACCGCAGCGGCGGCATTGGCCGCGTTGGCGGGCTGGACGGCATTGCCGGCAGGCGCGCTGCTATTGGCGTCGGTAACGCTGACATTGCAGGCGCTGCACAGCAGGGCGACGAGCAACAGATGGTTTTTCAAGGCGATTCTCTCCGATCAGACGAAGAGAGAACGCGCGAAGAGGCGGAAAGCTGCGATCAGCCGAAACCGCCCCGCTTAACGTGGCGGCGGCGGCTTGCTGGCCAGCACTTGCGCAAAGGCGGCGACGCCCGCCTTCGGACCGTCCGGGTGGTTCCACACCGCGCTGCTGACCGCCAGAAAGTCCGCGCCCGCGGCGACCAAAGGTGCGGCATTCTCCGCGGTCACGCCTCCGATCGCGACGCACGGCAGTTCGAACAGGGTCGTCCACCATCCCAGGATCGACGGCTCGGCGCGGTGGAGCGTTTCCTTGGTAGTGGTAGGGTAGAATGCGCCGAACGCGACATAGTCGGCCCCCGCCTCGCCCGCTTCCATCGCCAGATGGCGGCTGTCATGGCAGGTCACGCCGATCTGCACCTTCGGCCCCAATTGTTCGCGTGCGTCGCGCGGGTCGCCATCCTCCTGCCCCAAATGGACGCCGTCTGCGCCGAGGCGCTTGGCGAGGCCGATGCTGTCATTGACGATGAAGGCGACATCCCGCTCCGCGCACAGCGCCTGGATCGGCGGGGCGAGCGCGGCGATGGCGTGATCGTCGATCCCCTTGAGCCGCAATTGAAACGCCGCGACGCTGCCGCCGTCGAACGCGGCGGCGAGTTGATCGAGGAAGCCGTCGTCGATGGCCGGCGGGGAGATCAGGTAAAGCTGGCAGGCGGGGCGGAAGCCCGGTTCGAACTGGTCGGCGAAATGTGGGTCGAGCGCCAGCTCTTCATCGGTGAAATCGGTCATGGGCGCTTTATAGCCATTCAGGAGGCGAGGCCAAGGGCGCTATGCTGGAATGCAATGTCCAGCCTTTCATCCGTTCGGGCTGAACCTCCCGAAGCCCCCTTCGACTGCCTGCAAGGGAAGGCGCTCACGACACAGCTCGACAAGCTCTGGACTATCAATGAAATGGCCGGGCGGACATGCGCCGCCCGGCCTTCACAAATTCAGGCCGCGACCGGCTGCTTGGCGGTCGAGGCGCCGTGGATTTCGTCAATCGCTTCGCCCAGCGACGCGTTGAACTCGTCATCGCTCATCTGGTGACGCAGATCGTTGAGCAGCGCGCGGCTGAAGCTGGCGATGATGCCGCGATTCTTGGCCAGTTCGACACAGGCTTCGGGACGGGCGAAGCCACCCGACAGCGCCACGACGCGCAGCACGGCGGGGTGATCGACCAGCGGGTCGAACAGGCCGGCCTTGGCGGGCAGCGACAGTTTCAACATCACCTGAACGCCATCGGGCAAGGCATCGAGATTCTTGAGGATTTCCTCCAGCAATATCTGGTCGGCTTCCGCGCGTTCGGGCGACTTGATGTTCACTTCCGGCTCGATGATCGGCATCAGACCGGCGGCGAGAACCTGCTGGCCGACTTCGAACTGCTGCGCGACCACGGCGGCGATACCTTCGCGGTTGGCGAGGTTCACGACCGAGCGTTCCTTGGTGCCGAACACGCCCAGCGCCTTCGACCGGTGCAGCAGGATGTCGAGATCGGGATTGGGCTTCATCAACTGCACGCCGTTCGCCTCATCCTCCAGACCCTTGTCGATCTTGATGAAGGGCACCACGCCACGCTCCAGCAACGCCTGCGGGGTCGGCTTGCCGTCGACGGTGCCGTCCATGGTGCGCTCGAACAGGATCGCGCCCAGCACCTTGTCGCCAGTGAAGGCGGGAGAGGTGATGACGCGGCTGCGCATGGCGTGGATCAGGCCGAACATTTCCTCTTCGCTGGACCAGGCGTCTTCCTCCACGCCATAGCCCTTGAGCGCCTTGGGCGTCGATCCGCCGCTCTGGTCGAGCGCGGCGATAAAGCCCTCACCCGTAGCGATCTTCTGCTTCATATCCTGATCCAGCATCTGCACATACCTTCCCTTGGGCGCCGCCCCCTGGCGGCACGAAAATAGATTAACGACAGACGCTCCACCATCTGCCGGCCGGGTGCGACTTCCTGTTGTTATCGCCGGTATTCCGGCTGGTAGCCAGTCCCATGCCGCACCGCAAGGCGCATCGCCCGTAAACGCCACGCGAAGAGCCTGTTATAGCTGCGTTTCCGCACGCCGATGCTATCGAGGACGCTGGGACCGAGCGGTACTCGTTTCGTGATGACGATCGGACGCATAGGCAGAATGGCGGTGGCCATGCTTCTTCCGGGGAGTGTCTCTCCCGCCCGCGCGGCGGAAAACCCCATAATGAATCATGATCGGCGGGTTGAAAGGTTGCGTCTTGCGACCCATAGGGCAGGCATGACCAGCACCGCCGCCGAAAGCCCCGTCGACATTTCCCCCGTCATGATCCTCCTGATGGCGGTCGCCTGCGGAGTCATCGTCGCCAACCTTTATTATGCTCAGACGCTGATCGATGTGATCGGGCCGGAAATCGGCCTTTCTCCCAGCGTCGCAGGGCTGATAACCACGCTGACCCAGCTAGGCTATGGCGCAGGCCTGTTCCTGATCGTGCCGCTGGCGGATCTATTCGAAAATCGGCGGATCGTACTGACCTCGATTGCGGCCACCATGTTCGGTTGCATCGCCATCGCCCTGTCCAACGGTCCGACCAGCTTCCTCGTCGCCTCCGTCCTGACTGGCGTCGGCGCCACCGGCGCGCAGGTGTTGGTTCCCCTCGCCTCGCACCTGGCCGCCTCGGAAAAGCAGGGCCGCGTGGTCGGCACGGTGATGAGCGGACTGTTGTTCGGCATCATGCTATCGCGCCCGATCGCCAATTTCCTGGCTGGGTCGGTCGGCTGGCGCGCCACCTTCATCGTCTCTGCAGTCGTAATGGCCATGTTGGGCGTGGCGCTGCTCGCCGCCTGTCCACAACGCAAGCCCAAGGGTGGGATGCGGTATCGCGACGTGCTGGCGTCGACCTTCGATCAACTGGTCAAGCATCGCGTCGTGCGGATGCGCGCTTTTTATCAGGCCGCCATGTTCGCGGCGTTCAACCTGTTCTGGACCGCCGCGCCGCTGGCGCTGATCCATGAATTTCACCTCGGCCATGCCGGCATTGGCGCTTTTGCGCTGGCTGGCGCGGGCGGCGCGCTGGTCGCGCCGATCGCGGGATGGATGGCCGATCGCCGCCTGACCCGCCCCGCCTCGCTCATCGGCATGATCGGACTGACGGCCGGTTTCCTGCTCGCCGACTGGACAGTGGCGGCGGGTAGCCTGATCGGCTTCACCATCATGGCGGTGCTGATCGACGGCGCGGTGCAGATGAGCCAGATCACGGGGCAGAAGCTGATCTTCTCGCTCGATCCCCATGCGCGCGGGCGCATCAATGCGGCCTATGTGACCGTCATGTTCCTGGTGGGGGCATTGGGGTCGGTGATCGGATCGGTCACCTATGAGGCGGGCGGCTGGACCGCCAGCGCGCTGGCCGGTGCGGCCATTGGCGGGGTCGCAACCCTGGCCTTCCTGCTGTTCGACCGGGGCGCCAGCATCGCGCGCTGACCCCCGGCCGCTACAGGATCAGGTCGTCAGCGCCTTGACGCCGGGCAATTCCTTGCCTTCCATCCATTCCAGGAAAGCACCGCCAGCGGTCGAGACGAAGGTGAAGTCGCCCGCTGCGCCCGCATGGTTGAGCGCGGCGACCGTATCGCCACCGCCGGCCACCGACGTCAATTGGCCTTCCTTGGTTAGCGCCGCCGCCGTTCGGGCCAACGCCACGGTCGCCGCGTCGAAAGGCGCGATCTCGAACGCGCCGAGCGGACCGTTCCAGACCAGGGTGCGGCAGTTTTTGAGGGCATCGCCCAGCGCCTCGACGGCGGCGGGGCCGACGTCCAGGATCATCTCGTCCGCCGCGACCTCATGGACGTTGCAGGTGCGCAGGGACGCCGGGTTGGCAGCAAATTCCTTCGCCACCACCACGTCATAGGGCAGATGAATGGTGCAACCGGCGGCTTCGGCGGCCTCGAAAATCGCTTCGGCCGTATCGCTCAGATCCTTCTCGCACAGCGACTTGCCGACATCGACGCCGCGGGCGTGGAGGAAGGTGTTGGCCATGCCGCCGCCGATGATGAGGTGATCGACCTGTTTCACCAGATTATTGAGCACGTCGAGCTTGGTCGACACTTTAGCGCCACCGACCACGGCGGCAACGGGCTTGACCGGCGTGCCGAGCGCGGCCTGCAAGGCGTCCAATTCCTTTTCCATCGACCGACCGGCAAAGGCGGGCAGCTTGTGCGCCAGCCCCTCGGTCGAGGCATGGGCGCGATGCGCGGCGGAAAAGGCGTCGTTCACATACAGGTCGGCAATCGCCGCCATTGCCTCGATCAACGCCGGATCGTTCTTTTCCTCGCCGGCATGGAAGCGGGTGTTTTCCAGGATCGCAATGTCTCCGGGGCGCATCACAGCGATGCCGTCGACCGCGGCTTCACCCTGGCAATCCGGGATGAACTGCACCTCGCGGCCCAGAACCTGACTCAGCGGGCGTGTGATCTTCGACAGGGAGAATTCGGGGTTCTTCTGACCCTTGGGGCGACCGAAATGGGCGAGGATCAGCACCTTCGCGCCGCGATCGGCCAGTTCCAGAACGGTCGGCATCGCCGCGCGCAGCCGGGTATCGTCGCTGACCGATCCGTCCTGCATCGGCACGTTCAGATCTTCGCGCACCAGCACGGCCTTGCCCGTGATGTCGCCCATATCGTCGAGTGTCTTGAACGGCTTTGTCATGTCTTTTCCCTGCTGCTTTTCCAATGAAAAGGGGGACAGGTCGCCCTGTCCCCCAATGTCCCTTACAGGAAGCTCGCCACCACGCCGGTGGTGTCGATCATGCGGTTGGAGAAGCCCCATTCATTGTCATACCAGCTCAGCACGCGGACCAGCTTGCCGTCGACCACGGCGGTCTCCAGGCTGTCGACGGTCGAACTGCGCGGATCGCCATTATAGTCGATCGACACCAAAGGTTCGTCCGAATAGCCCAGCACGCCTTTGAGCGGACCGTCTTCCGACGCCGCCTTGAGCAAGGCGTTGACCTCGTCCTTGGTGGTCGGGCGGCTCGGAATGAACTTCAGGTCAACGACCGACACGTTGGGCGTGGGCACGCGAATCGAAGACCCGTCCAGCTTGCCCTTCAGTTCGGGGAGAACCTCACCCACCGCGCGGGCGGCGCCGGTGGAAGTCGGGATCTGCGAGAGGGCGGCCGCGCGGGCGCGGCGCATATCGCTGTGCAACTGGTCCAGCGTATTCTGGTCGTTGGTGTAGCTGTGGATGGTCGTCATGAAGCCGCTTTCGATGCCGATCGCATCGTTCAGCACCTTGGCGAGCGGAGCCAGACAGTTGGTGGTGCAGCTGGCGTTGGAAATGACGATGTCGTCGGCGGTCAGCGCGTCATGGTTGACGCCGAACACGACGGTGCGGTCGACATTGGTGCCGGGCGCGGAAATGATGACCCGCTTGGCGCCGGCGGTCAGATGCGCGCTCGCCTTGTCCTTGGTGGTGAAGATGCCGGTGCATTCCAGCGCGATTTCGACGCCCAGGGCGGCGTGCGGCAGGTTGGCCGGATCACGCTCTGCGGTCACCTTGATCTTCTTGCCGTCCACGACCAGGAAATCGCCGTCGACGCTGACGTCACCCTTCCAGTTGCCATGCACGGAGTCGCGCTTGAACAGCAGGGCGTTGGACTTGACGTCGCCCAGGTCGTTGATGCTGACCAGTTCAAGGTCATGGTCGGTGCGCGAGAGGATGGCGCGCGCCACCAGGCGGCCGATACGTCCGAAACCGTTAATTGCTACCTTCGTTGCCACTGCACTAGCCTCCTTAAGGTGTTGTTGTTCGGTTAATTATTATTGAGCGCGGCCACGATCTGTGGTGCGATCTTTGCGGCGGTCAGGCCGAAATGATCGTAGAGCGCTTCCGCCGGGGCCGACGCGCCGAAGCTGTCGATGCCAAAGCGCAGGCCCGCAATGCCGGTATGGCGTTCCCAGCCAAAGGTCGTTCCCGCCTCGATCGACACGCGCAGCACATGATGCGGCAACAGGTCGTCCTTGTAGGATTTGGGCTGCGCCTCGAAATGCGCCCAGCTGGGCATCGACACGACGTCCGCGCCAATGCCCTGTTCTTCCAGCATCTTGGCGGTATCGACGGCAATCTCGACCTCGGAACCCGTGGCGATCAGCACAACCTTGCGCTCGGCGCCAGCGGAGCGCAGGCGATAACCGCCCCTGGCCGACAAATTTTCGGATTTTTCGGTGCGCAACTGCGGCAGGTTCTGGCGGGTCAGCGCCAGCACCGACGGGCCGGTCGCATCCTTCAATGCCAGTTCCCAACATTCCGCCGTCTCGACGATGTCGGCCGGGCGATAGACGTCCAGGTTCGGGATCATCCGCATCGACATGACATGCTCGATCGGCTGATGGGTCGGCCCATCTTCGCCAAGGCCGATGCTGTCATGGGTCAGAACATGGATGACGCGCTGCTGCTGGAGCGCAGCCAGGCGGATGCCGCCACGCATATAGTCGGAAAAGACCAGGAACGTGCCGCCATAGGGGATCACGC
The DNA here is from genome assembly GCF_028538045.1 of Sphingobium sp. AntQ-1. Taxonomy (NCBI): domain Bacteria; kingdom Pseudomonadati; phylum Pseudomonadota; class Alphaproteobacteria; order Sphingomonadales; family Sphingobiaceae; genus Sphingobium; species Sphingobium sp. AntQ-1. The sequence goes on along the minus strand of NZ_CP117158.1, from coordinate 3,439,277 downwards.
CGCCATGCAGCGCCATGCCGTTCATCGCGCAGGCCATGCCGAATTCGCGGATGCCATAATAGACGTAACGGCCGCTATAATCGTCCTTCGTCAGCGGACCGGTCGATTTGGTCTTTGTGTTGTTGGAGCCGGTAAGATCGGCCGAGCCGCCCAGCGTTTCGGGCAAGAGATCATTGATGGCGCCCAGCGCCAGTTCGCTCGCCTTGCGGGTCGCGACCTTCTGCGGATTGGCGATCAGCGTGTCGATATAGGCTTCGAGCGAGAAGTCGGCGGGCAGGTCACCAGCCATGCGGCGGGTGAATTCCGCAGCCTTCTCGTCACTTGCAAGGCGGCCTTCCCACGCAGCGCGAACATCTCGGCCCTTGGCGCCAATCGCCTTCCAGGCGTCGGCGATGTCCGCCGGGATGACGAAGGGTTCGGCAGTCCAGTCGAGGAACTCACGAGCGGCAGCGACTTCGTCGGTGCCGAGCGCCGAGCCGTGCACGCCCGAAGTGCCGGCCTTGTTCGGCGCGCCATAGCCGATCTTGGTGGCGCACGCGACGATCGATGGGCGGCTGTCGGCGACCGCTTCGGCCAGCGCGCGGCGTACGTCGGCGACGTCATGGCCGTCGCATGACACGACATGCCAGCCGGTGGCGGCGTAACGCGCCAGCACATCCTCGCTGCTCGACAGATCGACGGCGCCGTCGATGGTGATCTTGTTGTCGTCCCACAGGACGATCAGGCGGCCCAGGTTCAGGTGACCAGCCAAGCCGATCGCCTCATGGTTGACGCCTTCCATCAGACAGCCGTCGCCCGCGATCACCCAGGTGCGGTGATCGACCAGATCGTCGCCGAACTGGGCGTTCAGATGGCGTTCGGCAATCGCCATGCCGACGGCGGTGGCCAGGCCCGACCCCAGCGGACCGGTCGTCGCTTCGACGCCCGCCAGCTCGAAATTCTCAGGATGGCCGGCGCAGGGGCTGTGCAGTTGGCGGAAGCTGGCGATGTCCTCCATCGTCGGACGCGCATAGCCGGTGAGGTGCAACAATGAATAGATCAGCATCGAGCCATGGCCCGCAGACAGGACGAAGCGGTCGCGGTCGGCCCATTTGGGCTGGGTCGGATCGAATTTCAAAAAGTCGCCGAACAGCACCGTCGCCACATCCGCCATGCCCATCGGCATCCCCGGATGACCGCTATTGGCGGCCTGCACGGCGTCCATGGACAGCGCCCGAATGGCGTTGGCGAGCGACTTGTCGGAAACGGTCATGGCGAACAGGCGTCTTTCTGAAGCAAGCATAAGGACGGCGCCCGCGAACGTGCAGGCGAGTCGAGATCGCGCCCCCTTTGTCGCGTCAAGCCCCATGCGTCAACCGCAGCGGCGGCACGAATCATGAGAAGCCCGCTGTAATCGGCCAGAAAGACTGCTTTTGCATGGCCCCGACTTTCGCTATGCATGGATGATGGCAAGCGACCGCATGATGCAGGCGATCGGCACGTTGGAGCGTGCTGTGAGCCGGCTTGAACAGGATGTGGCGGGTTTGGCGGATGCCGCCCCGGCCAGCCCCTTCCCCGCTTTGGATCAGGGCGCCGCGCGCGTCGCACTGCGATCCCTCGACGACCTGATCGCTACGCTGAAAGGGCATGCCCATGGCTGAAACGACGCTGGTGATCGCCGGACGCCATTATGCGATCCGCTGCCGTGACGGGGAAGAGGCGCATCTGGGCCATCTCGCGACGCTGATCGAGGACAAGGCCCGCGTCGCGCAGCAGAGCACGCCGGGCCTGACGGAGGTGCGCACTTTGCTGTTCGCCGCACTGTTCCTGGCGGACGAACTGAACGACCTGAAACGCGAAGTCGCAGGGCGGCAGACGAGCCTGCCGCTGGACGGCGACGACGAAGCGAGCGCCCGTGCGATCGAGGCGCTGGCCGGCCGTATAGAAAAGCTGCGCGAACGACTTGCCGCCCGGACCGCGAAAGCCTAGATTGGCGGCGACGGGTTCTGCCTGGTACGAGCTTTAGCGAACATCCCTGAGGCGATAATCACATCCAAGGGGGCTGTCCCTGGGCGGGTTCAGGCCCGTTCTACATGGTCCCCACCTGACGTTGAGGCGTCAGAGGATATTCCAGCACACGGCCAAGGTGGTCCCGTCACCCTTTTCATCATAGAGCGGCGTGCTCCCGCGCAGGCGGGAGCCCAGTTCAAACCGCGGGACTGGACTCCCGCCTGCGCGGGAGCACAAACTTGAATTTGGCAGGCGTTCGATGAACGGCGAACTTTCCGACAAGACCAGCCTGCGCGGCATTGCGCGGCAGAGGCGATCCAATTTCGTCGCTACGCTCGATCCGCTGGCGCATCGACTGGCGTTCAAGGCGGTTCCCTCACCGCTCGCGCGCCGGATCGCCGATGCGCAGGTCGTCGCGCTCTATATGGCGGTGGATGACGAGGCGCCGGCCCAACGCATGGCGGCGCAGTTGCAGGCGCTGGGCAAGACCGTGGCGCTGCCGCGCGTGCTCGATCGGTTGGGCAGCATGGATTTCCTGGCCTGGCAGCCCGAAGATCAATTGGTTCCCGGTCTGTTCCGCACCAGCCATCCCGAACCGGGCGTCGGACCAGTGACGCCCGACGTCATCATTGCGCCGCTGGTCGGATTCGACCGGGCGATGAATCGTCTTGGCCAGGGCGGCGGCTATTATGACCGCGCCTTCGCCCGCTTTCCCGATGCGTTGCGCGTCGGCATCGCCTGGTCCGCGCAGGAGATCGATGCCGTGCCAGCCGATCCCTGGGATTTGCCGCTGGACATCGTCATGACCGAAGTCGAACTGATCGAAGGACCGGACCTGTGAGCATTGACCCGCGCCATTATCACCAGCCAAGCTGGCGCAAGCCGATGGGCATGTTCGCGATCGTCGGACTGATCGCGCTCTGGGCCGTCATGGTGGGCAGCCTGTCTGGCCTGATCGGCGCGTTGCCGATGTGGGCGCAGGCGCCCATCTATGTCGTGCTGGGGATCGTGTGGATCTGGGTGCTGCCGCTTCGGCGACTGCTTGCCTGGATGGAAACCGGGCGCTGGCGCTGAACCTTCTTCCCACCGCTTGTCCTGAGCGATTTCTAATCAGATGGCATCATCTGATGACTCGGAAATCGCGTAAAACAATAATATTGAGCGGTGGCGCGAGTGACGGGGCTCGAACCCGCGACCTCCGGCGTGACAGGCCGGCACTCTAACCAACTGAGCTACACCCGCGTAAGGCGCTGCATCCTTATCGGCCCGAAAGCCGCCAGATGATGCAAATCTGGGAGAAATCACTCTCCGGTCAAGGAGAGTGGCGCGAGTGACGGGGCTCGAACCCGCGACCTCCGGCGTGACAGGCCGGCACTCTAACCAACTGAGCTACACCCGCGCAGGGTGGCATCTTTTCGTGACCCTTCAGATCACCAGACGATACGGCCTGGAACACCATTTCCACCTTCCTGTCAGGGAAAGTGGCGCGAGTGACGGGGCTCGAACCCGCGACCTCCGGCGTGACAGGCCGGCACTCTAACCAACTGAGCTACACCCGCGTTTGGTGTGGAAGCGCCGTCTATGAGCGTCCTGCGATGCTGTCAACCGTCCGCAACGGGACTTTCCTCTTTCTCGTCATTTTCTTTACGTGGGGCTACCGTCAGCGTCCCCTGCTCGAACAGGAAACCGGCGATATCGGGCGTTCCCGCCGCCTGCACGACGGTCTGGATGATGATCAGCAGCGGCACGCCCAGCAATGCGCCGGGCGTGCCCCAGACCCAGCCCCAAAAGGCGAGCGAGACGAGAATCAACAGCGGGTTCATCGTCAGCCGCCGGCCCAGCAGCATCGGCGTGACGACATTGGCCTCCACCAGATGGAAGCCCACCTGCAAGCCCGCCGGCAGCAACGCGACATAGACGTCGTCGAACACCATAAGGCCGCCCAGCCCCAGCAGCACCGCGGCCAGCATCGGCCCGAAATAGGGAATGAAGTTCAATAGCGCGACGATACCGCCCCACATCAGCGGAGACGGCATCCCGATCAGCCATAGTGCGAAGGCGACAGCGCCGCCCAGACACAGGTTGATGGTCGCTATGGTGATGACATAGGCCGACGTCGCGTCGACCATATTCTGGATCACCCGCGCCACCGCCATGGCGCCGTCGAAACTGCCGCGGCTGTTGATCGTGCGCCGCCGCAGCCGGGTCCAACCAGCCAGAAAGAAATAGATGATGAGCAGCGCGAACACCATCTGGATGATCGCCGACGGGGCCGATGTGGCGGCGAACTGGAGCAGCGAGCGCGGCGCATCGACCGCCGCCGTTTGCGCCGCCGCGACCGGGCCGGTCGCGATCATCCGCACGGTTTCGTCCACGAAGCGCTGAAGATTGGCGTAAAAGTCGATTAATGGGGCCAGGTTCGCCTGAATCTGCGGCAGGCGTTGGGGCAGGATGCGGAACCAGTCGGTCGCAGGCACCACGATCAGCACCAGCGCGGTGTTGGCGACGACCAGAAAGCCGATCATCGCGATCAGCGCCGCCAGCCCTGAAGGCAGCCCGCGCCGTTCCATCCACTCCAGCAAAGGCACCAGCGCAATGGCGATCACCAGCGCGGCGGTCAGCGGCAGGAAAAACTCCGCCCCCGCGCGCAAGGCGAAGGGCAGCGCCAGCATCAGGCCGATGCCCGACGTCAGCGCGATCGATGCGAGCAGCCGGTCGCGGCGCCGGTTGACCTCTTGCTGCTCATTCATGGTCACGCGCGATCGATTCCCTTTTCGTTCCTATCCGATGTGCGCCGCCTGCGGTGCAGCGTCAATTTACAAAGGGTGTCATAGCGGCAGCCGGTCAGGAAAAAGACCGGCTTAACCAAATATTTGCGCAGCTTCGCTAAGGACGGGCGCAGGGGACGCAAAAACGGGGAAGACAATGACGCGGACGCTTTGGGCCTCGGCCCCGACGTCGCTGGCTCTGGCGGCGAGCCTGACGGCTACGCAGCCTGCCGTCGCGCAGCCGGCGATGCGACTTGGCACGCAGACGTTCGTAGAGCGCGTATCGACCGACATTAACGGCCGCCCGCGCCGGACATTGGCGAGCGCCGAAAGGGTCGGCCCCGGCGACACGCTGATCGTGATCGTCCATTGGCGCAATGACGGCGCCCAGCCGGTTCGCGACTTCGCCGTCACCCGCGCGGTGCCCCCCGGCATACTCCCGGACATCAGCGACCCCCATATGCAGGTGTCGGTCGATGGCGGCGGCCATTGGGGACGGCTCGATCAATTATGGTTGCCAACACCGCTGGGCGGGGTACGCCGGGCGGTGGCGGAGGATGTGACCCATATACGCTGGCGACTGCCCGAAGCGGTGCAGCCCGGTCGGGCCGGACGACTGAGCTATCGCGCGGTGATGCGCTAAGCCCGATATGCGCTGCGTTCATCGCAGCAGGCAACGTCGCGCTTGAGTTCGCCCCCTCGTCTCCATAGAGCAGGATGGAGCTACGGAGACGCATCTTATGCCCAAAGCGGGTGAACTGGCCTATCTCGCCAATCTAGGCGACGGCGGCCGCGAACATTCATTGGAAAAGCCTTTTTCCGATCCATCCTGCGGCATTAACCTGGCGTCCATCGGTTTCATGATGACGCTGTTGCCGCAACCCCCGGCGCGAATATTGGACCTGGGATGCGGCGGGGGCTGGACCAGCACCTTCTTTGCCAAACGCGGCTATGATGTGATAGGACAGGATATCGCGCCCGACATGATCGAGGTCGCGCGCGAAAATTGCGCCCGCCATGGCCTGGAACAGCGCCTGTCCTTCACATGCAGCGATTTCGAGGCGCTGGACATGGACAACCAGTTCGACGCCGCGATCTTCTTCGATTCCCTGCACCATGCCGAGGATGAATTGCTGGCGATCCGTTCGGCCTGGCGCGCGCTCAAACCCGGCGGGGTGCTGATCACCCATGAACCGGGCGACGGCCACGCCACCAGTCCTGATTCGATCGCGGCAATGCAAGTCTATGGCGTCACCGAGCGGGACATGCCGCCGCGCCTCATCATGCAGCGCGGAGCGGAGGTCGGCTTCAAGGATTTCCGGGTCGTCCCCCTGCCCCAATATCTCCACTATCTTTTCTACGAACCGCGCACCTATCCCAAGCGGCTGTGGAGCAAGCGTCGCTGGACCATGACCAAGCGGGTGCTGAAACTGCTGTTCGATCCCGATCCCGGCGCCGGCGCCATCGTCATAATGACCAAATAGGACGGGGCAAACCGGCCGGTTTGCCCCGCAAATGGTTTAATCCACAAACAGGAAGGCGGGTGCCTCCAGCAGCTTGCGCACAGCCTGTACGAAGCTGGCGGCGTCCCAGCCATCGACCACGCGATGGTCGCAACTGATCGACAGGTTCATCAGCTTCGCCGCGACGATCTCCTTGCCCCGGAAAACCGGACGCTCGATCACGCGATTAGGACCGATGATTGCGACTTCGGGCCGGTTGATGACCGGCGTGGTGGCGATCCCGCCGAGCGGGCCGAGCGAGGTCAGCGTCAGGGTGGAGCCAGACAGCTCTTCCGACTTCGCCTTGCCGCTGCGCGCCGCGTCGGCCAGGCGGCGGATTTCGGTCGCCAGCTGCCATACATTGCGCTCCTGCGCATCGCGGATCACCGGCACCATCAGGCCCGCATCGGTTTGCGTCGCCAGTCCCAGATGCACCGATCCATGGCGCGTCACCACGCCCGCCTCGTCGTCATAACGGGCGTTGAGCATCGGGAAGTCGGGCAGCGCCTTGCACAGCGCGACGATCAGCAGCGGCAACATGGTCAGCTTGGGCCGATCCCCGCGCCCGGCGTTGAGCTGCTCGCGCAGATCCTCCAGCGCGGTGACGTCGATTTCCTCGACATAGGTGAAATGGGGAATGGCGCGCTTGGACGCGGCCATATTCTCCGCGATGCGGCGGCGCATCCCGATCACCTTGACCTGTTCGTCGGCGCGTTTCGCGGATCGCCCTGCGGGACGATAGCCATGCCCCTGGCCGTAGAGTAGATAGGCGTCGAGGTCGGAATGACGAATATGGTCGCCGGAAGGCTTCACCTGGGCCAGATCGACGCCTAGTTCCCTGGCGCGCGCGCGAACGGCGGGGGATGCGAGGATAGGTCCGGCCCTATCGAGGCTGTCCTCCCCAATGCCGTTCGGTCTGAGTCTGTCGAACTCTTTCCCTTCTTCTTTTGCGCCTTGCCCGGAAGAAAAGGACGGCCGTTGCCCTTCGCTCGCCTGCGGCTCGACAGGCTTAGGGTGAACGGGGGCGGGAGACACCGCTTCAATCACCGCCTCGCCCGGCGTTTCCGCGTCGATCGTCTCCACCGAAGGCGCCGGCGCGACGACAGTCTCGCCTTCCATTTCGATCTCCACCAGCATCGCGCCGATCGACACCTGATCGCCCGGCTCGCCCGCCAGGCGTGCCACCGTGCCCGAAACCGGGCTTTCCATCTCGACGGTCGCCTTGTCGGTCATCATGTCCGCGATCGGCTGGTCTTCCTCCACCCGGTCGCCAACCTTGACATGCCAGCCGACGATCTCCGCCTGCGCGATGCCCTCACCGATGTCGGGCAGCTTGAACGTGAAAAGAGCCATGACCCTTTAGTCCTTCATGATCTTGTTGATGGCTTCGCGGATACGCACGGGGCCGGGGAAATAGGCCCATTCCAGGCTGTGCGGATAGGGCGTGTCGAAGCCGGTGACGCGCGCGATCGGTGCTTCCAGATGATAGAAGCAGCGTTCCTGCACCTGGGCGGACAGTTCCGCGCCAAAGCCGCTGGTCCGGGTCGCCTCATGCACGATCAGGCAGCGGCCGGTCTTTTTCACCGACGCTTCGATCGTGTCGATGTCGAGCGGCACCAGGCTGCGCAGATCCACGATTTCCGCGTCGATCCCCAGCGTCTTGACCGTATCCTCGACGACATGGACCATCGTGCCGTAGCACAAGATAGTCAGCGCCCCGCCCGCCCGCGCGATCCGCGCCTTACCCAGCGGGATGCGGTAATAGCCGGTCGGCACCTGCGCGTGCGGGTGGCCGGCCCAACTGGTTGCCGGCGTATCATAATGGCCGTCGAACGGGCCGTTGTAGATGCGCTTGGGTTCGAAGAAAAGCGTCGGATCATTATCCTCGATCGCGGCGATCAGCAGACCCTTGGCGTCATAGGGGGTGGACGGAATCACCGTTTTGATCCCCGAACAATGGGTGAAGATGCCCTCCGGCGACTGGCTGTGCGTCTGGCCACCGAAAATGCCGCCGCCAAAGGGCGACCGCACCGTCATCGGCGCGATGAACTCGCCCGCCGACCGGTAACGCAACCGCGCCGCTTCGGACACAAGCTGGTCGAGCGCGGGATAAATATAGTCGGCGAACTGGATTTCCGGCACCGGGCGCAGGCCATAGGCGCCCATGCCCACCGCCACGCCGATGATCCCGCATTCGGTGATCGGCGTGTCGAACACCCGGTTCTTGCCATATTTTTGTTGCAGACCCGCTGTCGCACGGAATACGCCGCCGAAAAAGCCGACATCCTCGCCCATCACGACCACGGTCGGATCGCGCTCCATCATCACGTCCATGGCGCTGTTGATCGCCTGGATCATGTTCATGTGAATGGTGTCGACGGTGGCTTCCTGCGTCATGCCCTCGCGCACAACCTCTGTTTCAATCGCTTCGCTCACAGGCCCGCCGCCTTCCATTCGTCCAGCATCTGCTGCTGCTGTTCATGAAGGTGCCGGGGCATCTCCTCGAACACATCCTCGAACATGCTTTCCATCGGATGATGGAGACCGTGGCCCAGGATACCGTTCTTCTCCGCTTCGCGCGCGGCGTCGCGGACCAGTTCGGCCAGTTCCTTGTCCATCGCGGCGTGGCGATCCTCGTCCCATATGCCAAGCGTAATGCAATGGGCCTTCAACCGCGCAATCGGGTCGCCCAGCGGCCAGAGGCTGCCTTCCTCGGCAGAGCGATAGGCGGTCGGATCGTCCGACGTGCTATGCCCTTCGACGCGATAGGTGAAATGTTCGATCAGGGTCGGCCCGGCATTGGACCGCGCCCGGTCCGCGGCCCAGCGGGTCGCGGCGTAGACGGCGAGGATATCGTTGCCATCCACCCGCAGACCTGCGATGCCATAGCCCACGGCACGCGCGGCGAAGGTGGTTGCCTCCGCTCCAGCAAAACCTGAAAAGCTGCTGATAGCCCACTGATTATTGACGACATTCATGATGACAGGCGCACGATAGACGCTGGCGAAGGTGCAGGCGCTGTGGAAGTCGCCCTCCGCCGTCGACCCTTCGCCGCACCATGTCGCGGCGATGCGCGTGTCGCCGCGCGCCGCGCTCGCCATCGCCCAGCCCACCGCCTGGGGATATTGGGTGGTCAGGTTGCCGGAGATGGAGAAGAAGCCCGCCTCCCGCGCCGAATACATGATCGGCAGCTGGCGGCCCTTCAGCCGGTCGCCTGTGTTCGAATAAATCTGGTTCATCATGTCGACCAGCGGCCAGTCGCGCGCGAGCAATATGCCTTGCTGGCGATAGCTGGGGAAACACATGTCGTCGCGCGACAGGGCCAGCGCGGCGCCGATCGACACCGCCTCCTCGCCCGTCGATTTCATGTAGAAGCTGGTTTTGCCCTGCCGCTGTGCGCGGAACATGCGCGCGTCGAACGCGCGGGTCAGCGCCATGTAACGGAGCATCCGCAGCAGCGTTTCAGGCGGCAGCCTGGGGTTCCAGGCGCCAACCGCCGCGTCCTCCTCATTCAGCACGCGGATCAGGCCATAGGCCATGTCGCGCATGTCGCCGGGCTGCGCGGCCTCGTCGGGACGCGGCGCGGCATCAGCGGCCGGAATATCGAAATGGGTGAAGTCGGCGCTTTCGCCGGGCCGCGCGGGCGGCTCTGGCACATGCAGGCGCAGCGGCGGCAGATTGCGCCCTGTCTGCCCATCCATGCCGCCTGATCCGGTCGGATCGCTCATCCTGCCTCCTATGGTGCATTGCAATAATATTGCTTAAAACAGATATTATATTTCAACGCCGCAAAAGGCAAGCCTTGCTGACCCAAATTTTCCGTTTCAACTGTCCAGTTCGCTGTCTCTTCAGACGGCGACCGGCGCGGAAATATGGGCTTGCGGCGCATAATCGAGGACGTCGAAATCTTCGATTCGATAATCGAAAATACTCGAAGGCCGCCGATTGATCCGTAATTTGGGTGTGCCGGACGGAATTCGGTTCATCTGCGCCTCCACCAGCGCCGCATGGTTCAGGTAAAGATGCACGTCACCGCCCTGCCAGACCACCTCGCCCGGCTCCAGATCGCACTGTTGCGCCAGCATCCGGGTGATCATCGACAGGCCGAAAATGTTGAAGGCGAAACCAAGCCCAAGGTCGCAACTGCGCTGGAACAGCAGGCCGTTCAGCTTTCCGTTCGATACCTGGAACTGATAGGTCATGTGACAGGGCGGCAGCGCCATTTGCGCCACTTCCGCCACATTCCAGCCGGTGAACAATAGGCGGCGCGAGCCGGGCGTCGTGCGGATCGCCTGCACCAGATCGGCGATCTGGTTATGTCCCTCGTCCGCCTTGCGATACAGCCCGTCGCCCGCCGGTTCGTAGCGCGGCCAGTTCACCCATTGCGCGCCATAGACCGGACCCAGATCGCCCCACTGCCGGGCGAAATCATCGTCGCCGACGATCCGCATTTCGAACGTGTCGCGGTCGATATCCTCGCCGGTCGCCCTGCGATAGGCGTCGAGCGGCCAGTCGGTCCAGATATGCACGCCCTGCCGCACCAGTTCGCGGATATTGGTGTCGCCGGTCAGAAACCACAACATCTCGCGCGCCGCGACCTTCCAATAGACCCGCTTGGTCGTCAACAGCGGCACCGCATCATTGGCCAGCGAGAATCGCATCGTCGCACCCAGGATCGAGCGGGTGCCGACCCCGGTGCGATCGACCCGTTCGTCGCCATGCCGCCAGATATGTCGCATCAGGTCCAGATATTGCTGCTCATAATGGGGCGAGGACGAAGAGAGCGTATCGGTCAAGGCGGGTTCCTGCGAATGGATCTGGCCTGACGCTCTAGCCCAGGATGACGGCCGCGCCAATCGGACCGAGATACGCAATCACCGTCCGAAAGGGTTCTTGTTCCGCTGCCCGCCGGATGGCGATCGCGGCATCCTGCACGCATGGAGGACGAACTGGCGATCGCGATTCTGGATGGCGCCTGGCGACCGCAACGCCTGCTGACGCTGCGGCAGGACTGGCATGGCTTGCTATATCATCTGCTGAGAGACGAAGGCGGTTGGGTCGCGCTGATCCAAAGACGCGGCATCCACGCATCGCCCATGCCCTGCTGGCATGATGTCGCCCTGACGCGAACCATCGCGCGCAGCCTGCGTCCGCTGGAGATGATGCTGGCCGACCATGTCATCCATGCGGGCGAAACCCGCTTCAGCTTCCGCGCGGCCGGGCTTCTATAACCACCGCTATGGAGACTGCAAAAAAAGCGTCATTGCCCGCTTGCCAGTCCGGAAAGCCCCCTCTATAGGCCCACTCCTGCCTTACGGGGCCGCCCACAAAGCGGTTTCGGCATCGGTCGGGGAATAGCTCAGCCTGGTAGAGCACTGTCTTCGGGAGGCAGGGGCCGGAGGTTCGAATCCTCTTTCCCCGACCACATTTTCATAGTCAGATATGACGATATATCAGCGGGATGGCATAGCCTTCTCCGCCGATTGGTCGTGCCTGTGCGGCTTTTGGCAACGAGTATTTTTCGACAGATGACATCTGTCGAAAGCATAGCCCGCCTTCTTGCGCATTCGTAAAAGATGTTTGACCCCGTCGGTCCGGACGGCGATGATCCACCTTATCAAGCCGATACGGCCGCAAACCGTGATCCACATATAATCCGACCCGCGTCCTGCGGGCATAGTCAGGCGGGAGACAAGCCTTGCACAGACGCGATTTTCTGGCCTTTGGGGCCGCGGGCGTAGGAGGACTCGTCCTCCCCTCGATGTTCGGCAAGGTGATTGCCGCCGAGGAACTGAACAGCGCCATCGACGTGGCGGTGAAGAAGCCGCTGGCCGACGCGGCGATGAACGCGGCCAAGAGCGCGGGCGCATCCTATTGCGACGTGCGGGTCGGTCGCTATCTGCGCCAGTTCGTCATCACCCGCGAGCGCAACGTCGAAAATGTGGTGAACACCGAATCGACCGGCGTGGGCATCCGCGTAATCGCCAACGGCGCCTGGGGCTTTGCCGCCACCAACGAGATGACCAAGGAAGCCGTCGCCAAGGCCGCGGGCCAAGCCGTCGCCATCGCCAAGGCCAATGCGCCGGGCCAGAGCGCGCCGGTCCAGCTCGCCCCGGTGACGGGCGTGGGCGAGGTCAGCTGGCGCACGCCGATCGTCAAGAACAGCATGACCGTGCCGATCAAGGACAAGGTCGATCTGCTGATGGGCGTGAATGCCGCGGCGCTGGACGCCGGAGCCAGCTTCATCCGTTCCATCCTGTTCCTGGTGAACGAGCAGAAATATTTCGCCAGCACCGACGGCAGCTATATCGACCAGGACGTGCATCGCATCTGGGCGCCGATGGAAGTCACCGCGGTCGACAAGGCGAGCGGCAAGTTCCGCGTGCGCGAAGGCCTGTCGGCGCCGATGGGGCTGGGCTATGAATATCTGGACGGCGCGGCCAGCGGCAAGACCGTGCTGCCCAATGGCGTCACCGTCTATGGCCAGTCCTATGACATGAAGGAAGACGCCGTCGCCGCCGCCAAGCAGGCGATGGCAAAGATCAAGGCGCCTTCGGTCAAGCCCGGCAAATATGATCTGGTGCTCGACCCGTCGCATACCTGGCTGACGATCCACGAATCGGTCGGCCATCCGCTCGAACTCGACCGCGTGCTCGGTTACGAAGCCAATTATGCCGGCACCAGCTTCGCCACGATGGACAAGCTCAAGGCCAATTTCCACTATGGCAGCGACAAGGTGAACATCGTCGCCGACAAGACCCAGCCGGGCAGCCTGGGCGCCGTTTCCTATGACGACGAAGGCGTGAAGACCAAGAAGTGGGATCTGATCCGCGACGGCAAGCTGGTCGGATACCAGGCGGTCCGCGACCAGGCCCATATCGAGGGCAAGGCCGCGTCGGACGGCTGCGCCTATGCCGACAGCTGGTCCAACGTCCAGTTCCAGCGCATGGCCAACGTGTCGCTGGAGCCGGGCAAGGCCAAGCTAAGCGTCGCCGACATGATTTCCAATGTCGAGGACGGCATCTACATCATCGGCGACGGCAGCTTTTCGATCGACCAGCAACGCTATAACGCCCAGTTCGGCGGCCAGCTTTTCTACGAGATCAAGCAGGGCAAGATCACCCAGCAGATCGAGGATGTCGCCTACCAGATCCGCACGCCCGAATTCTGGAACGGGTGCGCCGGGGTGTGCGACGCCAGCGACTATCGCCTGGGCGGCTCCTTCTTCGACGGCAAGGGCCAGCCGGCACAGGTTTCGGCCGTGTCGCACGGGTCGTCGACCGCGCGCTTCAACGGCATCAACGTCATCAACACCGCCCGTTCGCTCGGCTGATCGGTTAGGGAGACAAAGATATGAGCATCCTTTCCGAAGCGCAGGCCAAGACGATCCTGACCAAGGTCGTGGGCTTTTCCAAGGCGGACGAATGCACCGCCCAACTGATCGGCGCGATCCGCGGCAATGTTCGCTTCGCGCGCAATGACGTGTCCACCGCGGGCATCACCGACAATATCGAACTGTCCGTGCAGGTCGCGTTCGGCAAGCGCGTCGGCACCGCGACGATCAACCAGTTCGACGACGCCGCGCTGGAGCGCGTGGTGCGCCGCGCCGAGGAGCTGGCCAAGCTGGCCCCGGAAAATCCGGAATTCATGCCGGCGCTGCCCAAGCAGACCTATATGAAGACCGATACGTTCAGCGCATCGACGGCGGGTATCGACGCGGCCTATCGCGCCAAGGTAGCGACCGATTCGATCGGCCCCTGCCGCGCCGAGAAGCTGATCGCGGCAGGCTATCTGGAGGATCAGGCGGGCTTCGTCGCCTTCCTGAACAGCAAGGGCAATTACGGATACCAGACGTCGACCAGTTCCGACTATACCTGCACCGTCCGCACCGAGGATGGGCGCGGGTCCGGCTGGGTCGGGCATAATGTGCAGGACGTCGCCACCTTCAACGCGGGCGAGGATATTCGCGTCGCCATGCGCAAGGCGAGCGCGTCGGCCGAGGCCAAGGCATTGGAACCGGGCAAATATACCGTGATCCTGGAGCCGGCGGCGGCGGCCGGGCTGGTCGCCTTCATGATGTTCTTCTTCGACGCGCGATCGGCCGATGAAGGCCGCAGCTTCCTGTCGAAAAAGGGCGGCGGCAACAAGCTGGGCGAGCAGGTCTATGGCCCGCAGGTCACGATGTTCACCGACCCCGCCTATCCCGGCGCGGCGGTGCTGCCCTGGGACGATGGCGACAACCTGCCGCGCAAGAAGCTGCCGATCATCCAGAACGGCAAGCTGGTGAACATGAATTACAGCCGTTTCTGGTCGCAGAAACAGGGCAAGCCGGAACAGGCGCAGTTCGGCAACGTCATCATGGAAGGCGGCACCAAGTCGACCGCCGACCTGATCCGCACCACCGAACGCGGCATATTGGTGTCGCGCACCTGGTATATCCGCATGGTCGATCCGCAGACGGTGCTGCTGACCGGCCTGACCCGCGACGGCACTTTCTACATCGAAAATGGCCAGATCAAATATCCGGTGAAGAATTTCCGCTTCAACGAAAGCCCCGTCATCATGCTCAACAATGTCGAGGAGTTCGGCAAGCCTGTGCGGGTGAAGAGCGACGAATCGGACATGGTCATGGTGATCCCGCCGATGAAGCTGCGCGACTTCACCTTCACCTCGCTGTCGGACGCGGTGTGAGGCTGACCTGCACGGCATGACGCGCAGCGACTTTCTCCGGTTGCTGGCGGGTGGTCTGGCCAGCGCTTTGCTGGCCCGGCCGCTCGCCGTCACCGCGGCCGGGGGCTATGATTTCTGGTTCACCCGGCTGCGCTACGACAGCGGCGACTGGGACGTAGACCAGCGCACGCCGTCAAACATCGTCACGTCGCTGATCGATTACACGACCCTGCGGGTGGACCCGAAGGAGCATGTCATCGCCCTGTCGGACCCGAAAATGCTGACGGCGCCCTTCTGCTACATGGCAGGGCACAAGCTGGTGGAGTTTTCGGCGGCCGAACGACGCAATTTCGAACGCTATGTGCGCAATGGCGGGTTCGTCATGGTGGATGATTGCAACCATGACATAGACGGCCTGTTCGCCCGATCGTTCGAAGCGCAGATGGCGAAGATCTTCGGCCCAAAAGCGTTGAAGACCTTGCCCAAGAGCCATGGCCTATACCGCAGCTTCTTCAAGTTCGATGACGGCCCACCCAATACCGGGCTGGAACTCAACGGCTGGGGCGACGACCTGGTCCACGACTATCTCAAGGGGATAGAGGTTAACGGCCGACTGGGCGTTCTCTACAGCAACAAGGATTATGGTTGCGAGTGGGATTATGACTGGCGCAACAAGCGCTTTTTGGCCGAGGACAATACCAAGTTCGCGGTCAATATCGTGATGTACGCGCTGTCGGTGTGACGAACGCCCCTCCCCATTTCCTGCCTATTGCCCAGCAAGGGACATAACATGACCGAAATCACCGAAGCCGAAATCCAGGCCCGTCTTGCGCGACTGATCCAATTGCGCGCGGCGATCGGGCAGGCGATCGTCGGTCAGGCCGATGTGGTGGAGCAGTTGCTGATCGGCCTGCTGGCGGCCGGCCATTGCCTGCTGGAAGGCGTGCCGGGCCTGGGCAAGACGCTGCTGGTGCGGTCGCTGGGTGAAGCGCTGAAGCTCGATTTTCGCCGCGTCCAGTTCACCCCCGACCTGATGCCCAGCGACATATTGGGCACCGAATTATTGGAAGAGGACCATGGCACCGGCCATCGCAGCTTCCGCTTCCAGCAAGGCCCGGTGTTCACCAACCTGCTGCTGGCCGACGAACTCAACCGCACCCCGCCCAAGACGCAGGCGGCGCTGCTGGAGGCGATGCAGGAAAAGACGGTCAGCTATGGCGGCGTGACGCATAAGCTGCCCGCCCCCTTCTTCGTGCTGGCGACGCAGAATCCGCTGGAGCAGGCGGGCACCTACCCCCTGCCCGAAGCCCAACTCGATCGCTTTCTGCTCCATGTCCGGGTCGATTACCCGACAGAGGAGGAAGAACGCGCGATCCTGGCCCAGACCACGGGGGCCAAAGCCGGCGTCGTGCCGATGGTGATGGAGGGCGAGGAGGTGCTGGCGCTCCAGCGGCTGGTGCGCGACGTGCATTTCAGCGACGAGTTGCTCCATTGGGTGACGCGGATCGTACGGGCGAGCCGCCCCGGCGACGGCGCACCGGAAGATATCCGCAAATATGTGAAATGGGGCGCAGGGCCGCGCGCAGGCCAGTCGCTGATCCTGTGCGCCAAGGCGCGCGCGCTGCTGCATGGCCGCCTGGCCGCCACGCGCGAGGATATCGCCGCGCTGGCCGCCCCGGTGATGCGCCATCGCCTGTTGCTGTCCTTCGCCGCCGAGGCCGAAGGACGCAGCGCCGATGATGTGGTCGCCGCCCTGATCCGCGCCGTTCCGCTCGCCTGAACCTTCTCTGCCAATGGTCGACCTCATCCCTCCTGACGTGCGCAGTCGCCTTCGCGGCCTGCGGCTCATCACGCGCCGGGCCGTAGGATCGCATGGACTGGGCCTTCACCAGAGCCACAGCCGGGGGGCGGGTCTGGAATTCGCTCAATATCGCGCTTACGAACCGGGCGACGAGCTGCGCCAGATCGACTGGAAACTCTACGCCCGGTCGGACAAATTCTTCGTGCGCGAGGCTGAGCGCGAAAGCCCGGTCGCGGTGTGGATTTTGATCGATGCCAGCGCCTCGATGGGCCAGGCCGACGCCGCGCGTCCTGACTATTGCCGTCTCGACGCGGCCAAAAGCATCACCGCCGCCATCGCCGAACTGGCGATGAAACAGGGCGACCGTTTCGGCTTCATCGCGCTGGGTGACGATGGGCTGGCATTGCTGCCGCCCGCGACCGGCGCGCGCCAGCGCGACCGGCTGCTGCTCGACCTGCTGACCGTCCATCCCGCGCGCGGCTTCGCGGCGGACGCCCAAATGGGACCGCTGTGGGAGCGGATCGGCGCGCATGACCTCGTCATCCTGCTGAGCGACTGTTTCGATAACGGCGCGGTGGCGCTGACGGAGAAACTGGCGGCGGCCGGGCGCGAGACGCTGGTGATCGAGATGCTGACCGTCGCCGAACGGGATTTCCCCTTCGACGGCGGCTATCGCTTTCGCGATCCTGAGACTGGCGAGGAATATCTGGGGGACGGCGCGGCATTGCGGGCCGGATTCATCGCCCGCTTCGGGGAAGCCCGCGCCGCGCTGCACGCCCGGCTGGACGGTGCGGGCATCCGCCATGCCGCGCATGTGCTGGACGAACCGATCGACCTGCCGCTGCGCCGCCTCTTTTCCGCCCATGGCGCGGCGGACTATGCATGAGCATGGGATTGCTCTTCCCGGCGGCGCTGGCTGCACTTTTGGCGCTGGTCGTGCCGCTGGTCATCCATATCGCGCGCAAGAGCGAGCAACGGCCGACCGATTTCGCCGCGCTGCGCTGGCTGCGGCAGAAGCCGAAGCCGCGCTCCCGGCTGCGCTTCGACGAATGGCCCTTGTTGCTGGCAAGGATGGCGTTGCTGGCGCTGGCGGCATTGTGGCTGGCGCAACCGATCCTGTTCGGCGCGGCCGATCGCAGCCCCTATGTCGCCGTGGTGCCGGGAGCGCAATTTAACGCCGCGACGTTCGGGGATAGCCGCCTCCACTGGATCGCGCCGGGCTTCCCGGCGATCGACGCGCCCCGGCCGGCCGGGCCGCTGCCGATCGCCAGTTTGATACGGCAGATCGACGCGGAATTGCCGACTGGAACGCCGCTCACCATCATCACGCCCACTGTCATCGACGGCGCGGACGCCGATCGCTTGCGCCTGTCGCGCAAGGTGACATGGCGGATCACGGGCGGGGCCATGGCGGCATCGGAGGCCAAGATTGCATCGCCGCCGCCGCTGTCCGTTCGCACCGATGCCGATCATCGCGGTCGGCTGCGCTACCTCCGCGCCGCCGCATTGGCATGGCAACCAGCCGGACGGGAGGCGGATATCGACACCGCCGCCATCGATGCGCCGCTGCCAGATCGGCGACGGATATTGGTCTGGTTTGCAGGCGGCACCTTACCGGACGACGTCCTGCGCTGGGTGAACGAAGGCGGCACGGTGCTGACGGCGAGCGACGCACGCTTGCCCGATGGTCGCCCTGCCCTGCCCGTCTGGCGCGACGATCTCGGCGCAACGCTGGCAGAGGCGCTGCCGATGGGCAAGGGACGCCTGCTGCATTTCACGCGCGCGATGATACCGACGCAGATGCCCATCTTGCTGGACGCGGATTTCCCGGTTCAGTTGCGCGCGTTATTGGCCCCAACGGCGCCGCCTGCGCGAGTCGCCTCCGCCGAGTATGCGCCGTTGACGGGTGAACGCAGTTATGACCAGCCGCCGCAATCTTTGCGACCCTGGCTGGCCCTGCTGATCGCGCTGTCGCTGCTGGCCGAGCGCTGGATGGCGACGCGCCGCAGCCGGAGCATCGCGCCATGACCGCGCTGCTCGCGCGTTGGATCGCGCCCGCACGCTGGCGGGCATTGGCCGATACGTGGGCGCTGGCGTTGCCGTTACTGGTCGCTGCCGGCGCCGTCGGCTGGCGCTTGGGGGGACCGGCCTTCGCCCTGTTGCTGGTCGCGATCGGCAGCGCCATTGCATTTTTCATCGCGCGTCGGCGCGCCGCCCGCTTCGATCGCGCCTGGCTGGTCCGCAACCTCGACAATAATCGCCCGGAACTGGAGGACAGCAGCGCGCTGCTGTTCGCCCAACATGCCCCGCTTGCGCCGTTGCAGGTGCTTCAGCGCGATCGCATCGCGGCGCGGATCGATCATGGCACGCCGGAGGATCTGAGGCCCGACTGGTCGCGCCGGTCGCTGCTGGCGTTCAGTCTCGTGGCCGTAGCGGTGTTCGTCGTCGCCCTGCTGTGGCCGCGTCCCGGCGAAGGACCGTCAACCCTGGCCCCCGCGCTGGAAGGCCTGCCCGCCCGGCCCGGCATCCCGCGCCTGATCGCGCAAAATCTGCGCATCATCCCGCCCGCTTATACCGGCCTGCCGGTGCGCGATTCCGCCTCGATTGATGCGCGCGCGCCGCAGGGGTCGCGGCTGGAATGGACGCTGCGGTTCGATCCGCAGCCAAGCGCTCCCCGTCTCGCGATGCTTGCTGGCCAGACGCTGGCCCTGCGCCGCCACGGCGAGATATGGATCGCCCGCCGGACGCTCGACGCCTCCTTCCTCTATCGGGTCGATCCCGCCACGGCACGCGGCCCGACCCCGCCGCTGCACCGGATCGACGCCATCGCCGACGCCCCGCCCCTGGTGAAGGCGCTATCGCCGACCGCCAGCCTGTCCATGGTCACATCCGATCAGCGCAGTTGGACCCCGGTTTTTGCTGCGACCGACGATTATGGCGTCGCCGCGACCGCCCGGCTGCGCGTGACGCTGGCCATCGGCGAGGGCGAAAATGTGACCTTCAGCGAACGGGAAATCGCGGTGCCGGGCAGCGGCCCGGCGCGCGATCGCCGTTTTGCGCCGCGGCTCGATTTTGCAAGCTTCGGCTTTGCGGCAGGCGGCGACATGGTGGTGCAGTTGATCGTGCGCGACAACCGCGCGCCCGTGCCGCAAGAGGTTCACGGCCCCAGTCTGATCCTGCGCTGGCCATCGGCCAGACAGCCCGAAAGCGGCGGTATGGAGGGCATGGTGAACACCACCCTGCCCGCCTATTTCCGCAGCCAGCGGCAGATCATCATCGATGCCGAAGCGCTCATCAAGCAAAAGCGCGCGCTGGCGCCGGACCGCTATATGACGCGATCGGCGTCGATCGGCGGCGACCAGCAAATATTGCGCGGCCGCTACAGCCAGTTCCTGGGCGGCGAGGGGGAAGGCGAACCGGAATTGCCGACCGCGGACGGGCATCAGGAAGGCGACGGCCACGATCATGGCGGGCCGCCCAAGCAACCCAGCGCCGGCTTCGGCGCGCCGGAGGATGTGCTGGGCGATTTCGGGCATCCGCACGACGATAGCCCCGCCTCCAGCCTCGATCCCGAAACTCGCGCGATCCTGAAACAGGCGGTCGACGAAATGTGGCAATCCGAACGGGAATTGCACCAGGGCCGTCCCGACCTGGCCCTGCCCTTCGCTTACAAGGCGCTGCGCTTTATCAAGGAAGTGCAACAGGCGACGCGTATCTTCCTGTCGCGAGTCGGCCCTGAACTGCCGCCTATCGATGCGACCCGGCGCATGACCGGGAAGCGGGAGGGGCTGGCGAACCGTACGCTGGCCGTCGCTCCTGTCGAGCGAAGCGACGGCCCCGCCGCCGCCGCATGGCGTGCGTTGGGAGACGGGCCGGATGCCATTCGCGGGCCAATCGCGTTGGGCGCATTGCAGGATTGGACGCGGGTCAATGCCGGGCGGTTGCCCGATGCGCTGGCGCTGATGGGCGCGATCGACGCGGTGCGCAGCGATCCGGCCTGCACGGCCTGCCGCGCCCGATTGCGCGCGCAACTCTGGACAGCGATGGAGCGTCCGCTCGCACGACCGGCCCGCCGTCGCCCTTCAGATGCGGCTGGCGCACGCTATCTGGGCGCTATCGAGGGAACGCCATGACAATAAAGTGGGCGGTGGCGCTGACCCTGGGGCTTGCGACGCTCCTTGCCTTGGTCCGGCTGTCATTATGGCATCGTCGCGCGCGGAAGAGGGGCGAGGCTTCGCCTGTCCGACTGGCATTGCTCATGCTGCTCCAGCCGGTGGTGTCGACGCTGCTCTATTGCGCTTTGTTCCCGCCGATGGAGGGGGGCGGCGCGACCGACCTGCGGATCGCGACAGCCGGAACGTCGCGCCTTGCCACCACTGCCGATGGCTCCCCACTCATCCTGCTACCCGAAGCATCTGCGATGGCCGGCGGTGAAGCGACGCCCGATCTTGCCACCGCATTCCGGCGACATCCCGGCGTCAGAACGATCACCGTGCTGGGCGACGGCCTTGGCCAGCGCGATATCGATGCTGCGCAGCAGGTGGCGGTGCGGTTCGATCCGCCGCCGCTCCGGCCAGGCATACTCAATCTGACGCCGCCTCCAACGGTGGCGGCCGGCGGCCGGTTTGTCGTGGGCGGAACGCTGACCCGGCTGAGCGGCGCAACGATCGAACTGATCGATCCGGCGGGCCGCGTCACCGACAGCATTGCGGCCGAACGGGATGGGCATTTCCTGTTGGCCGGAACTGCTCGGGCGGCGGGAGCCGTCAGCTTCACGCTGCGCGTGCGCAAGGACAAGCGCGTGATCGAGCAGGCCGACGTCCCGGTCTGGGTAACGGATAGCGCCCCCCCCCGATTATTGATTTTGGCAGGCGCGCCGGGGCCGGAGGTCAAATATCTGCGACGCTGGGCGAGCGACGCAGGATTCGACGTGACGACGCAGATGAGCGCGGGGGCCGGGATCGCCCTTGGCGACGCGCCGGTAGCGCTGGATGCAGCCGGATTGCGCCGGTTCGACGTGGCGATCGTCGACGATCGCGCATGGACGGGACTGCGCGGCCCGCTGATCGCCGCCGTGCGCGGCGGCATGGGGCTGGTGCTGCGCGCGGGCGGTGCAATCGACGGCCCAACGCGGTCGCAATGGCAGGCCTTGGGCTTTGGCCTGACCGGTCCGGGCGGGGTGGCGCCTCTGGCCTTGCCAAAGGCGTCCGAGGAAGCGCTTGCCCGCACCCGTCATGGCATCGGCAGCGACGAATCGCCGGTAGACATGGCCCTGCCCGAAGACTTGGCCCCCGATGTTAGCCGCCTGGGTCTGACGCCCGGCGGCGGCGAAGCCGTGCCGGTGCTGCGGGATGAAGGCGGCGCAACGCTGGGTATGTGGCGGGCGATCGGCATGGGGCGAGTCGCGCTGTTCACCGGAGTCGACAGCTATGCCCTGACCCTGACCGGCCGCCGCGATCTCTATGGCGACTGGTGGAGTGCCCTTCTTACGTCGGTCGCGCGGCCTGCGCCCTCCAGCCGCATGATCCCCGGCGTCGTGTGGGCGGGCGAACGAATGGCGCTGTGCGATATTGGCGACGACGGACAAGTAGAACATGCCGACGGCGCGCGGACCAAGTTGGTTCCGGTGGCGGGATGCGGCGCTTTCTGGCCCGCAAAAGCCGGCTGGCATAGCCTGCGCGTGAAGGATGGACTTCGCCTATTCCATGTTCAACCCCGCGACGCTTTGCCCATAATGCGCGCCGCACGCGATCGGCAGGCGATGGCCATGTTGTCAACTGCCACGCCGGATGCGTCAGCAGCAGCGATGACGGCCGGCACGCCCGGATCGGCCTGGCCCTTCTGGCTCACATGGCTGGCGACGAGCGCGCTGCTATGGTGGCTGGAGCGATTCGGCATCGGTCGCCGCAAAGGTGGTTCGTCTATGTCCGCAGAGACATGAACACCCCAATCAGTCGGCCATGTAGAAGTCGCGCAGCGCACGCGCATCGTGCAGGGCGTTGTGCGGCACGCGGCTGTTGGCGGCGGCGCTGAAGCCGGCGGCGTTGATCAGTTCCAGCCGCAGCCCGAAGTCCACGCCCGCCATCCTGCCCGGCCCGGTCACCAGCAGCGCGCAGAAATGGGACAGATCCTCCGGCCAGTCGGCGATGATGATCGGATCACTGTCCCCTTCCAAATAGGCGGCGACATGATCGGCCGCTTCCACCCGGCCCAGTTGCAGGTCGATGCCGGGCGGGACATGGCGCAAATAAGGAATGACATGCTTTTCCACCCAGGGTTCGATTTCCTCTGGCAGCGGCAGAGTGACGTAGAATTCCTGGTCGCCATGTTCGGGAACCAGCGCGACGCTGATCAGCGTGCCGCCAAAGCCGTTGAATTCGGTGTCGAGGAAATACCGCATGGAAAGAAAACTGCCTGCCTGTGAGATGGCGTCGAAGGGGGGACGCAGGATTGCAGGTGCCTGTAGCATTTGCGTGACGGATGCCAAGCTGCCATGCGCATCGCGCGTGGCGCCGATGGGACGAATGGCGTGCGGCAGATGGAAGGAAGCGATCATGATCCCGCGGGAATATCTGGATTCGGCGCAGGTGCCGGGCGGGCAGGAATTGAAGCTCTATCGGCGCGGCGCCGATCATATGATCGTGCTCGACCGCAACGAGTTGATGAGCAGCCGGATGAGTGGATCGGAAAAGCAACTGGCGCTGATGACGATCGAACGATTGCAGGGGCGCAAGGCGCCGCATCTGCTGGTTGGTGGCTATGGCATGGGTTTCACCCTGCGCGCGGCCCTGGGCGTGCTCGACGGATCGGCGCGCGTGACCGTGGCCGAACTGGTGCCCAAGATCATCGAATGGGCGCGCGGACCGATGGCCGATCTGATGGCCGGATGCCTGGACGATCCTCGCGTTGAGTTGCTGATCGAGGATGTCGTGCCGGTGATCGCGGCGGGCCAGGGGAACTATGACGCGATCCTGCTGGATGTCGACAATGGCCCGGATGGACTGACCGCTGCGGCGAATGATCGGCTCTATTCGACCAGCGGGCTGGCGGTAGCCAAGGCGGCGCTGAAACCCGGCGGGATATTGGCGGTGTGGTCGGCGGGATCGGACGATCCCTTCACCCGCCGCCTGCGCAATGCAGGCTTCGAAGTGGACGAGGTGGCGGTCAAGGCGCGCGACAATGGTAAAGGGCCGCGCCACGTCATCTGGTTCGCGCGGAAGCGGTGATTTTTTTGAACTAAGTCCTGTGGACATTTATCGCATGGCGATCTTCAAAGCTGCGAGGTTGATCATAGCTCGGTAGCTTTGATCGGTTTTCTCGTATCGGGTGGCGATCCGCCGGAATGTTTTGAGGCTGCAGAAGAAGTTCTCGACGAGGTGCCTCCAGCGATAAGCGTGAAAGTCGCATTCGATCTTTTGCTTTCGGTTCGATTTGGGAGGGATCACCGCTACAGCGCCTCGTTCGTTCAACTCGGTTCGCAACCAGTCTGCGTCGAAAGCCTTGTCTCCGAGGAACATATCGAATTCGACGTCCTGGATTAGCGGTTTCACTCCGACGAGGTCGTGGCTCTGGCCAGGCACCAGTACGAAACGGGCTAGGTTTCCCAGCGCATCTACCAACGCCACGATCTTTGTGGTCAGCCCTCCGCGCGACCGTCCGATCGCCTGACGATGAGTCCCCCCCTTGCGCCGGTGCCCTGCTGATGGACCCGGACGATCGTGCCGTCGATCATGGCATATTCAAAGTCGCGGTCGCCGGATAGCTGCTCAAATAGAAGGTCGAAGATCCCTTTCACCGCCCATCTGCGGAAGCGACGGAAATTGGAGTTCCAGTTGCCGAAGCTCTCCGGCAAGTCCCGCCACGGCGCTCCTGTCGCAGCGATCCATAAGACCGCATCGACAAATCTCCGATTGTCTGCGGCAGAACGGCCTCGGTCCCCGATTTTACCGGGAAGCGCAGGACGAACCCGTTCCCACTGCTCGTCGCTTATTCCGTGTCGATCCAAAATGACGCTCCCTTCGCCAGTCTTGAATCCGATCCACGCGAAAAAGGGAATCCCCTAAATGTCCACAGGCCTTAGGTTACCGCCTTCGCGGGAACCCATATTGTTATACACATTCAATGGAAATCGCGTGATCGCGGCAATATCCGCACATCCCTGGGATGTCTGCGCGGCGATGGGGCGGCGCGCGCATGGACGGGATGAGTCACCTCATCTCCGCGCATCATCGGCTGTTCCTGCAACCAGTCCAGCGCCTGGCTGGCGTCGGTAACGCGATCGACCATCAGATGGACGACATTTTCCTTGCTGCGCTGGACTTCACCTTCGATCAGCATCAGCCGCGCCGCCATAACCGCGCGCCGCTGTTTCTCCATCTCACGCGCCCATAGCAAGGCGTTGACGATGCCGCTTTCATCCTCGATCGTGATGAAGACCGCATTGCCTTTGCCCGGCCGCTGGCGGATCAGGACCACGCCAGCCACCTTCACTTTCGCGCCGTCTTTGGCGGCATTGACCGATGCGCAGTCGATGGCGCCGCGTCGGGCGAAATGGGCGCGCAGAAACTGCATCGGATGGCCCTTCAACGACAAACGATGGGTCTGATAATCGATCGCGACTTCTTCGGCCAACGGCATGGCCGGCAGCATCGGATCGGCTTCCCGTCCGAGTTCGGGCAGATCCTGCGTAGCGAAAAGCGGCAGTTGGGCCGGCGGCACGCGGCGCGCGTCCCACCCCGCCTCGCGCCTGCTTCGGCCGATCGATTGGAGCGCGTCGGCGTCCGTCAGCAGATGCAGCGCGCGCGCGGGCACCCCGGCGCGGCGGGCGATATCCTCCATGTCACGCAGGGCGCTTTCCTGCCGCGCCGCGATCAGCGCCTTGGCCCATTCCTCGCGGAATCCATCAATCTGCTTGAGGCCAAGGCGCAGGATGCGCTCCCCTTCCAGGCTGCTATACCAGTCGCTCGCCTGCACATCGATCGGCCGCACCTCCACGCCATGTTGCTGCGCGTCGCGGACCAGTTGCGCGGGCGCGTAGAAGCCCATCGGCTGGCTGTTGAGCAAGGCACAGGTGAAGACCGCGGGATAATGGCATTTCAGCCAGGAGGAGACATAGGCGAGCCAGCCGAACGCCTGAGCATGGCTTTCGGGAAAGCCATATTCACCGAAGCCCTTAATCTGTTCAAAACAGCGTTCGGCGAAATCGAGCGGATAGCCGCGCGCCGTCATGCCACCAATGAACTTGTCCTGCCAATAGCCCATCGTCCCGCGATTGCGGAAGGTGGCCATGGATCGACGCAGACCGTCCGCATCTTCCGGCGTGAATTTGGCGGCCACGATCGCCAGCCGCATCGCCTGTTCCTGAAACAGCGGAACACCAAGCGTCTTTTCCAGCACGTCCTTCAATTCGTCGGGATTGTCTGGTGGCCCCGGATAGTCCGGCGTTTCTTCCTTGTTGCGCCGTCGAAGATAGGGATGGACCATACCACCCTGGATCGGGCCGGGCCGCACGATCGCGACCTGGATGACGAGGTCGTACAACTTCTTGGGCTTCATGCGGGGCAGCATGGAAATCTGGGCGCGGCTTTCAACCTGGAAGGTGCCGATGCTGTCGCCCTTTTGCAGCATGGCGTAGGTTTCCGGATCTTCGCGCGACACCGTTTCCAGCTTCAGGTCGTCCAGGCCATGCAGGCGCATCAGGTCGAAGCTCTTGCGGATCGCGGTCAACATGCCGAGCGCCAGCACATCGACCTTCATCAGTTTCAGCGTTTCCAGGTCATCCTTGTCCCATTCGATGAAGGTGCGATCGGGCATGGCGGCATTGTGAACCGGTACCAGTTCGTCGAGCCGCCCCTGGCTCAGGACGAAGCCGCCGACATGCTGCGACAAATGCCGGGGAAATTCGAGCAGGCTGCTCGCCATGTCGCGCAGCCGGGCGAGTTCGGGATTGGCGGGATCGAAGCCGGCTTGGGTCAGCCGGGCTTCGGGCACTTCCTGATCTCCGCTCCAACTGCCCCAGACGGTGCCGGACAAGCGCGCCGTCACATCCTCGGTCAGGCCCAGCGCCTTGCCGACTTCGCGTAGCGCGCTGCGCTGGCGGTAACGGATAACGGTCGCGGCGATGCCCGCTCGCTCGCGCGTATAACGGCGGTAGATATATTGCATCACCTCCTCGCGCCGCTCATGTTCGAAATCCACGTCGATATCGGGCGGCTCGTCCCGCGCCTCGGTCAGAAAGCGGGAGAAAAGCAGCTTCTGTTCCACCGGGTCGATCGGCGTGACGCCCAGCAGAAAGCAGACTAGCGAATTGGCCGCTGACCCGCGCCCCTGACACAGAATCGGTGGATCAAGGCTGCGGGCATAGGCGACAATGTCGTGGACGGTCAGGAAATAATAAGCGTAGTTTTTGAAACGGATCAGACGGAACTCGTCATTCAGTACGTTCCGATAGGCGGGCGGCAATCCGTCGGGGAAGCGCGCCTTCGCATTTTCCTCAACCAGATGTTCGAGCCAGTCCTGCGGCGCCCAGCCTTCCGGCACCGGCTCATGCGGATATTCATAGACCAACTGGTCTAGATTAAAGTCGATGCAGCCCAACAAATCCTGCGTCGCGGCGATCGCCTGCGGGCAGGCGGCGAACAGGCGCGCCATTTCTGCGGGGGCTTTCAGGTGGCGTTCCGCATTGGGGGCAAGGCGGCGGCCGGCGGTCTGGATCGTCAGCCCTTCGCGGATACAGGTCAGCACATCCTGCATCTGTCGATCCTCCGCTCCCGCATAAAGCGCATCATTAGTAGCGATCAACGGCACGCCGCATTGCGCCGCGAGCGCCTGCCGCCGGGCCAGCATCCGCGCATCACGCCCGGATCGCCCCATAGTCGCGGCGAGCCAGAGATGCGGGCTGAGCGCCCGCAATTGCGCCAGCAGCGCCGCGTCGTCATCCATCGCGATCAACGCCATGTCCTGCGCATGATCGATCAGGTCCGATAAGCTGAGTTCGCACGCGCCCTTGATCGTGCGGCGATTCCCCTCGGTCAGCAGCCGGGTCAGCCGGCCCCAGCCGAAGCGCGTGCGCGGATAGGCGATGATGTCGGGCGTGCCGTCGGCAAAGACCAGCCGCGCACCGACGATCAGGCGCATGGTGACGCCCAGCGGCTTTAGATCCTTGAGCGCCTGATGCGCGCGCACTACGCCCGCCACCGTATTGCGATCGGCAATGCCGATGCCGGTCATGCCCAGATGCGCAGCCTGCTGCACCATCTTCTGGGGATGGGATGCCCCGCGCAGGAAACTGAAATTGGTGGCGGCCACCACTTCTGCAAAGTCGCTCATGCGAACAGGCCGTGCAGATACCAGACAATGTCGGTTTCCTCGCCGAACAGGCCATGGCGGAACATCCAGTAACGGCGTCCGTCGCTATCCTCGATCCGGTAATAGTCGCGCGTCTTGCCTGCGCCACCCGGCTGATGCCCATCTCGTCTGCGCCACCATTCCGCCGCGATCCGCTCCGGCCCTTCGGCCAGCCGCACTTCATGCAAGCGGTCGCGCCAGCGGAAGCGCTGGGGTGGGCCATCGGGCACGCCGGCGATCACCGCCACCGGCTGGGGCGGGTCGAACAGCAGCAGCGGTCGGGGCGGGCGATCCTGCGCTGTCGGCCAAGGCTGCTGCCGGGACTGCGTCGCAGGGATCAGCCGTTGCGCCCCTTCGGGCAGATGCCTGTCGCAGGGCTGGAGGCGGCGGACATTGTCCGGGCCGAGGCGGATGCCCAGACGATCGACCAGCGCGACGATGCCGTCCTCCGCCGCCTGTGCTTCCCCGTCCATAGCCTGCTGCCGTTCGGCCAGAGGATCCACGCGCGGCACCGCCAGCAACATGGCGTCGAAGCCAAAGCCGGGGTCGAGTGGATCGGCCATCGTGTCGATCCGTTCCCGCAGCAAGCGCAGCACGACGGCGGGATCGCGCACCGGCTGTCCGGTTTCGATCGCCAGCCCCTGTCGCGCGCCATCGCTGCGCAACAAACGGATGACGAAGCGGCGGCCGCCCAGCTTGCGCGCCTCCATCTGCCGCGCGGCCTGATTCAGCAAATCCTCGATCACGTCCATGACATCCTCGGTCCGGGCGATCGGTTCGGGAAAGCGCGCCTCGGCGCGGATCGGAGCCGATGGACGGCGCGGCGCGATCGGGCTGGGCGCTTCGCCCAATATCTGGCGCAGCCGGGTGACCGCCTGCTCGCCGAAGCGGGCGGCGATCATGCCCATGGGCCGCTGGGACAGGTCGCCGATGCTACGCAGGCCGGCCCGGCGAAGGGCGGCCAGTGCGCCATCGTCCAGTTCGAGCGCCGCGACCGGCAACGCGGCTACATCGCCGCCGCCATGCCGGGCCAACGCACGGGCCGCCATGGCGTTGGGACCAAAGGCATGGCGGCTGGCATAGCCAGCCATCGCCCGCGCCTGTTGCGCAAGCGCCTTGGGACCGCCGAACAGATGGCCGCAACCGCTGATGTCGAGGATGAGGCCATCCGGCGCATCCAGCGCCACCATGGGGGTAAAGTGCCGCATCGCCTCCAGAAGGCGATCGAGCGCCTGCGCATCGGCGACCGGATCGGCCGGGCGCGTGACGAGCGTCGGGCAACGCGCCCGCGCATCGGCCAGCGTCATGCCCGTCGTCAGTCCCTGTTTGACCGCCAACATGTCCACCGCCGCCAATCGCAGCGCATTGCCGACCCGCGCCACCAGCGCGAAGGGTTCGGGTGCGCCGGCTTCAGGCGACCTGTCGCTGATCGGCTCCATCGTCGCCTGCATCCGTTCGCAGGCGAGAAAAGGGAACCACAGCGCCAGGCAAAGGCGCTCGTCCGTCTGCATCCCTGAAACATCCACCTTCACTATCCCATGTCAGCCGCCAGCGTCCGCCCGCCGGACCGCCACGACAGCGGAGCAATTGGGCCTCGATCGCCGGGTATCCGGGAGCGTTCGCCTCCAGCGCTACGGAGGGCGCGCTTTTGATGGTCCAGCGGGTCTGCGCGCCACTCGATCGCGGTTCGGCATCGCTCCGCAGCAATATTATGCAGGCGCCGGAGGCTTCCGCCGCCAACACCAGACGGCGGCTGGCGGTCAGGTCATAGTCGGCGAACCGCCCCTCGCTCTCCATCAGCACTCCCGCCACGCCCGGACAGCGCGCCGCTTCCAGCCCGGCGCGCAGCATATCCACCTCAGTCCTTGTCTCTACGATCGTCAGGCGGCCGGGCTGGATACCCAGCAACGCCAGTCCGTCACCCGAAAACAGCGTTGGCAGGCGCTGGCGACGCGGTGTACGCAGGGCAAAGATCGCGCCTGCCCCGGCCAGTGGGCCTTGCGTCAGGGCAAAGGCCAAGGCGGCCGCCCGGTCCTCAGCCTGGCTGTGAATTTCATGCAGATGTCCCCGCTCAAGCGCCCGGCAGGACGCTTGCACTTCTGACGCATGCCGCCCTGCCGGACGCGCGCTGCTGATGGGACCATGGGCTGTCATATCTAGAATCACTCACTATGTTCTTCTTATGTTCTATATGTGCGCGTTCGTCCAGCATCGAAAGAATGCGAGGGAAGGACGATGTCTTATCTATCCGACAATGATAGATAGATTGCATCATTTTGAAACAAAATGAAATTATCGTAATATTACCAAATACGTAGTAATATTGTGAAATTATCGTTTCTCAAAAGACACATTGCCTGAAAAGCCGCTGTTTAACAAAATCACAATATTGACGACTTGCGTCACGACAAGGCACATCCCTTCCATCAACTCGATGCAGACACGATAAAAACTGCACGGGTCGCCTATACCGCATCGAAGGGATCATATCATGACATCGGCTGAATTTTGCAGGCGCCTCTTGGCGTCGACGGTCCTGCTCGGCCTGTCGAGCCCGGCCCTTGCCCAGAGCGGCGCACCGGAAGGCAGCGCCGCGCCCGCCGAGACGATCGTCGTGACCGGATCGCGTATCGCCCGTCCTGACCTGCAGCAGGCATCGCCCATCGCGGTCATCGGCAGCCAGGAACTCAAGCTGAGCGGCAAGATCAATGTCGAGGCGATCATCAACGATCTGCCGCAACTGATCCCCAGCACGACCGCCGCATCCAACAACCCAGGTGGTGGCGTATCGACGGCCGACCTCCGCGGCCTGGGTTCCACTCGCACGCTCGTACTGGTCAATGGCCGCCGCTATGTTTCCTATGACTCTAACCAGGTCGTCGACCTCAATACCATCCCCGCCAGCCTGATCGATCAGGTTCAGGTCGTCACCGGGGGCCGGTCGGCGATCTATGGGTCCGATGCCATCGCCGGCGTCATCAACTTCGTCATGAAGCAGAATTTCGAAGGTGTGGAAGCCAATGCCAATTACCGCATCAACCAGGCGGGCGATGGCGGCACATTCAACACCAACCTGTTGCTGGGCGGGAATTTCGCCGATGAGCGCGGAAATGCGACCTTCTACATCGACTATACCAAGCGCGACGGCGTGTTGCAGGCAGGGCGCAGCTATACCAAGCAGGCCTATACCGACGATGGCGACGGCGGCCTGGCGGCGGGCGGTTCCGGCTCCATCCCCGGCACCCGTTTCGCGATCGGCGGCGTGCAGCGCAAGTTTGAGAGCGACGGCAGCTATTCGGCCTATACCTCCAGCACCGACGCCTATAATTATGCGCCGGACAATTATCTGCAGGTGCCCCAGAAGCGCATCCTGTTGAGCACACAGACCCACTACGAGGTCAGCGACCACCTGACCGTTTATGCCGAAGGGCAGTTCATCAACAACCGGGTCAAGAACCGGCTGGCCTCCACCCCCTTCACCGGCACGGTGGAACTGGACAATGACAGCAGTTTCCTGTCCACCTCTTCGCAGGTGCTGCTTCAGGGGCTGGACAGTGATGGCGACGGCTACACCACCGCGTCCATCTATCGCCGCATGAACGAAGTCGGGCCGCGCATCTCGTCGGTCGACAATACCGCCTATCGCACTGTCATCGGTGCACAGGGGGCGATTGCCGACCACTGGAATTATGACGGCTATTACAGCTATGCCCGCACCAAGTCGGTGGAAACCCAGACCGGCAACGTGTCGCGCAGCCGGGTCGAGCAAGCGCTGGCGACCACCTATGACAGCGACGGCAACCTGGTCTGTTCCGACACCAGCAACGGCTGCGTCCCGCTCAACATTTTTGGCGCGGGCAACATCAGCGACGCGGCGGCGGCATTCATCGCCATCCCGGCGAAAAATGTCAGCACCATCACTGAACAGGTCGCCAACTTGTCGATCACCAACGGCAATCTGTTCGACCTGGGTGCTGGCCCGGCCGGAATCGCGATCGGCGCGGAATATCGCAGCGAACATGGCAGCTATGATCCCGACTATGCGCTTTCATCGGGCGACGTCGTCGGCTTCAACGCGGGCGAGGGCCTGTCGGGAGGCTATAATGTGAAGGAGTTGTTCGCCGAAATCGACGTGCCGCTGCTGGCAGACATGCCGCTGGTCCACAAGCTGGAGTTCAACGGCGCCTATCGCTTTTCGCGCTATTCCACCGCCGCCAAGTCGGTCAGCACCTATTCAGCGGGCCTGGTTTATGCGCCGATCCAGGACATCACGCTGCGCGGCCAATATAGCCGGGCGGTGCGCGCGCCCACTGTCGCGGATCTCTATTCTGGCCAGTCGGAGGATTATCCGACCGCGAACGACCCGTGCGAAAACGCGGCTGCACTGACTAACGCCAACCTGACGTCAAGCTGCGTTGCCGCTGGTGTGCCGTCCTCGCTGCTGGGCACCTCGCTCAATGGCGGCAGCACGCAGATCCAGTCCTATAGCGGTGGCAATAGCGACCTGGGCGTGGAGACGTCGGACACCTGGACCGGGGGCGTGATCCTGCAACCGCGCCTTCTGCCACGGCTCACGATGACGGTCGACTATTACCAGATCAAGATCGCCGACTATATCTCCACGCCCGGCACCGCCAACCTGATCGCGGCCTGCTATGGCACGGCGGCCAATGGCTGGACGCCCTATGACAGCAGCGCCTGTTCGCTGCTGCCGCGCAACGCCAACAGCTATGCGATCGAGGGGGCGCAAAACCTGCTGGCCAATACCGGCGGGCTCAAGACGCGGGGCGTCGATTTCGAGGCGCGCTACAGCGTGCCGCTCAATTTCGGAATATTGGGCGCAAAGACAGGCAAGCTGGATTTCCGCATTTCCGGCACGCGGCTGATCCAATATGATCTCAATCCGCTGGCGGCGATCCCCGAACTGACGCAGAAATGCGCAGGCAAATTCGGCATCTATTGCGGCAACCCCTATTCCAAGCTGCGCCTAAGCAACCGCGTCACATACAGCAGCGGTCCGCTGACCCTGTCGCTGACCCATCGCCACTTGTCGAGCGTCAAGGATGACGACGATACGACCCAATATAGCGTTGAGAAGATCAAGGCCTATAATTTGTTCGATCTGGGCGCGCAGATAGAAGTGACGAAGAATTTCGGCTGGACCATCGGCATGAACAATATCTTCAACAAGAAGCCGCCAATCCTGGGCGACAACCAGGAACAGTCGAACACCTATCCTTCGACCTATGACGTTTATGGCCGTGCCTTCTTCGTCAATGCGTCGGTGAAGTTCTGATTGGACGGACGGCCTTTCAAGTCGGCGTAGAAAGCCCGGCGCTGAACGATCGTAGCGGCATGGGTGAAGATCGCGTCGGCGATGGTCGCACTCAGATCGAAGACCTGAAGAGGTTGACATCAAACGCCTTTCGCCGTTCAGAACGGGATTTCTTCGCCTTGAAAATCGAACAGCTTGCCACTGTCGGGCACCTTCAGACCCTCTATCACGTCCAGCAGTTGCAGCGCGGCGCGTTCCGGGTCGAACAGGCGCCCGGCGGGAACATTGCCCTGGAAAGGGCGTGACAAGAATGTATCGACCGTGCCGGGGTGCAACGACACGACTATGCCCCGATCGTTGCGGCGACGCTCCTCGATCGCAAGAGTGCGGATCAACATATTGAGCGCGGCTTTGGATGCCCGATAGCCATGCCACCCGCCAAGGCGATTATCGTCGATCGATCCCACCCGCGCCGATAACGCCGCGAACAGCGTGCGCCCTGTCCGAGGCATGATCGGCAAGAAATGCTTGGCTACCAGCGCGGGGCCGATCGCGTTGATCGCATAGAGTTGCGCAAGCCATTCCGGATCGAGATCGCGCAGAGCCTTTTCCGGCCCGCTATCGCCATCATGCAGCAAACCCGTCGCGACGATGACCAAGGTGGGCACAGGGCCGCCCGCAACATGCGCCGCGGCCGAGGCGATGCTGGCTTCATCGCGCAGATCGATATGCTGAGCCTCGCTTCGGGAGCGAGCGAAACCGTGGACGACCGCAAATGCGCCTTCCTCGATCAGCGCTGCTTCCAAAGCGCCGCCAATCCCGCCCGATGCACCGATGATCACGGCGGAAGCCTTGCCGCCCGTCGTCATGTCCGGGTGAAACGCCAGCGATCCGCATCGCTCTTATCGGCATCGAAGCGATAGCCGTCGCTGTCGAACCCGCGCATCGCATCCACATCGGCGACATGATGCTCGCACAACCAGCGCGCCATCATGCCGCGCGCACGCTTGGCATTGAAGCTGATGAAGCGCGGGCCGTTCGGGCCTGGCTCACGAAACTCGACTTCGATCACCCGGACATTGCCAAGCCGCCCCTTGATCGCCGCAAAATATTCCTGGCTGGCGAGGTTGAGCACAATCCCCGACCCTTCTTCGGCAATCTGGGCGAGGAGCAATTGGGCGATCCGATCGCCCCACCAGTCGGTCAGGCTTTTATGTCGTGGCGCCCAGCGCGTGCCCATTTCCAGCCTATAGGGTCGGATAGCGTCCAGCGGCCGCAATAGGCCATAGAGGCCGGACAAAATGCGGACATGGTTTTGGGCGAAGGCGACGCCGGCCGCCTCCAGCGTATCCACTTCAAAACCGGTATAGACGTCGCCGGCAAAGGCGAACAGCGCCGGTCGTTCGGGCAGATCCGCAAAGTCGCGGAACCGATCGGCATTGAGCTTGGCGAGACGCGGAGAGATATGCATCAATTCCGACAATCGTTTCTGCGTCAGGTTCGCCGCCGATTTGGCGAGGCTATGCGCCTCCTGCGCGAAATGCGGAGTCGAAACATCAAGCGGCGGCAGGGTGCGCTCAAAATCAAGCGTCTTGGCGGGGGACAAAAGGGCGATCATGGCTGCGCGGGTAGAACGCTGCGGCGCGTGCGTCAAACGATCGGATGACATGGCGCGCAACACCCGCCTCTGCGGTTTGCCCGTGCAAAAACCCGCAACCGTCGCCGCAAGGCGCCCGCTGCTCCGCGAGTAATATCTGCGCCATCATAACTGGGCCAGACAATTCGCGAGATCGCTTTGCTTGAAAGGCTTGGTCAGGCGCGGAAGGTCGGGTGAAATGCCCTTTCCCTCGGCATAACCCGACACCACCAGCACCCGCATTCCCGGTCGAGATTCGCGCAGTTGCGTGGCGAGGTCCGTGCCCGTTATGCCCGGCATTAGATGATCGGTGACGAGCAAATCTATCTCGTTGGAGATGCACAACATCCTTAGCGCTTCCTCCCCCGAATGCGCTTCTACGACCGTATAGCCCAGTTCGCTGAGCATATGGGCCGTACTGGCGCGCACCAGATCCTCATCGTCCACCACCAACGCAACACCGCAATCGCGCTGCGCGCAGTCGATCTCCATCGGCGCGGGCGCCTGTTCGGGGCACGCATCCGTCGCCGGCAGCCACAGGTCGATGCGCGTACCCCGTCCGACCAGGCTGTCGATGAACAGACCGCCGCCCAATTGCGCGGCGAGGCCATGGACCATAGAGAGGCCAAGCCCGGTCCCCTGCCCGACACCCTTGGTCGTGAAAAACGGCTCTACGGCCTTGGCTATCGTGTCCGCGTCCATCCCCGACCCGGTATCGATCACGCTCAGCCGGACATAGGCGCCCGGTCGCAATCGGGCCGGATTGTCGGCTTTCACCTGGTCCAGCGCCGCGCCGATCGTCAGGGCGCCGCCATCGGGCATCGCATCGCGCGCGTTCACCGCCAAGTTGAGGAGCGCCATTTCGATCTGGTTCGCATCCGCCTTGGCCGGCGGCAACGCATCGGCGACGTCGATCGCCACCTTGATCCGCGGACCGCAAGTGCTGGCGACCAGATCAAAAAGATTTTCAATGAGATCGCTGATGTTGATCGCGGTCGCCTGCAATGGCTGTCGCCGGGCGAAGGCGAGCAGACGTTGAACGAGAGTGCGCGCCCGATCGGCCGACTGGACCGCGCCCTCGATCAGCTTGCGCTCCCGATCAGTGCCGATTCCGCGCCGGAGCAACAGGTCGAGACTGCCAACGATCGGGGTGAGGAGATTATTGAAATCATGCGCGACGCCCCCCGTGAGTTGCCCCATCGCTTCCAGCTTCTGCGACTGGCGCAGCGCTTCCTGCGCGAGTTCGAGCGCCTGGGTGCGCTCCACGACGCGCTCTTCAAGCGTTTCATTGAGACGCCTCAGCCGTTCTTCGCTCTCACGCAGAGCCAGTTCCATCTGCCGACGGTCGGAAATATCGTTGAACAGGATGGCGACCCGCCGCGCGTTCGGATCGCCGACCCGAAACGCATAGACATCGTACCAGATGTTCCCCAGCGCCTCGGCATGTTGTTCGAAACGCACGCGCTCGCCGTTCTGGGCAACCGCGCCATAGACGTCGAACCAATGCTGCTCATGTCCAGGCACCATCGTCCGCATGGATTGTCCCACAGCACCCTGCAAACCGGTCTGGCGTTCAAAGGCGGGATTGGCCTCAACGAACCTGTAATCGATCGGGCTTCCGTTCGCGTCGAAGACCATGTCGATGATGCAGAATCCCGCATCAATCGATTCGAACAGCGATCGATATCTATCCGCGCCACGATGCAGTTCCTCCAATCGCGCCCGCGCCTCATATTGGCGCCGACGTCCCCGCAGCGCCGACTGGACGAGGCTGACCAGAGTGGTGGGGTGGAAGGGCCGTTCCAGGAAGGTGACGTTGCCGAGCATGTCCAGAAACCGCTTCGCGGCTGGATTGCGTTCAAGACCGCCGCCCTTTTGCGTCAGCAGCACGAATGGGAAATCGGACCATTCCGGCTGCGCATCCAGCCAAAGCGCGAGCGGATTGAGATTCGCCGTCCGCAGCCCCTCTTCGGTGAGCAGCGCGAAACCCGCGCCCCGTTCCAGTTCGCCGACCATGTCGCGTAACGAGGCGGCGATCGTCGATCGCAGCCCCGCATCGGTCAAGATCGACCCGGCGATGGCGGCGTCGCGCCCGTGCGGCGCAAGGATGATCCCGCGTTCGGAGAAATGCGGGATCACCGCGCCTCGTCCTCCAGCAGGGGAGGCGCGCCCTGCCCGCCGACGAAATTGGGCACGCCCCGCAAAACCCCCTGAAACCCGACCAGCGGTTCGCCCAGACGGATGCCATAGCTGCCGATGCGGAACTCGCGGATCGTGTCTTCATGCGCGCCCGTGCGCTTCTTGATGATCGAGATGGCGCGCCGCACGCGCCCCGATGCCTCGAAATAGCGCAGCAGCACAACGGTATCGGCCAGATAGGTGACGTCCACCGGCGCCTTCATGTCGCCCACCAGGCCATGTTGCGCCACGGTCAAGAAGGTCGTCGCGCCCTGTCGGTTCAGATATTGCAGCAATTCGTGCATGTGCAGGACCAAAGCATTTTCTTCCGGCATAGCCGCCTGATATCCGTTCAGGCTGTCAATGATGATCGTGCGGACCTTATGTTGTTCGACACAAGTGCGCACTCTTTGAGAGAACTCGCCAGGAGACAATTCGGCCGCATCGACCTGTTCGATGACGAGATTGCCGTTGGCGACCATAGCCTGCATGTCGATGCCCAGCCCGATCGCGCGGTTGAACAAAAGGCCGATTTCCTCGTCAAACACGAACATTGCCGCCCGTTCGCCGCGCGCGATCGCCGCGGCGACAAAGGTCAAGCCCAATAGCGACTTGCCGGTTCCGGCTGGCCCCAGGACCAGAACGCTGGATCCGCGCTGGATGCCCCCGCCCAGCAGCGCGTCCAGCGCGGGCGAGTCGCTGCAAAGCAGGTCGCGTGTGAATTCCGTCTTATGCTCTGCCGACACCAATCGAGGGAAGACCCGCACGCCGCCTGTATCGATGATGAAATCGTGGAAGCCGCCGCGGAATCGGCGGCCACGATATTTGATGACGCGCAATCGCCGCCGCTCCGGCCCATAACCGGGCGACAATTCCTCCAGGCGAATCACGCCGTGCGCGACGCTATGCACCGTCTTGTCCGCGACGTCGGCGGTCAGGTCGTCGAGCATCAGAACGGTCGCGTTCTGCGTCGAAAAGAAATGCTTGAGCGCCAGTATCTGGCGGCGATAGCGCAGCGAACTTTGCGCAAGCAGGCGGATTTCCGACAGGCTGTCCAGCACTACCCGGTCGGGCTTCACCTTCTGGAACATTTCGAAGATGCGCCGGGTGGTTTCGCCCAATTCCAGGTCGGACGAATAAAGCAGGCTCTGTTGCTGGTCCTCGTCCAGCAAGCTTTCGGGCGGGACCAGTTCGAACAGGTCGATGCCGGAAAGATCCCATCCATGCGATTGCGCGCTCTCGCGCATCTCCTCCTCTGTCTCCGATAGCGTCACATGCAGGCATTTTTCGCCCCGCTCCGCGCCCTCCATCAGGAATTGGGTGGCGATCGTCGTCTTGCCGGTCCCTGGGCTGCCTTCCAGCAGGAAAACACGTCCCCGCGTTAACCCACCCGCCAAGATATCGTCCAAGCCCCCAATGCCGACGAGGGCAGGTTCAGCGGCGGCGTGGGTCATGCTCGACTTCCTTGCTATTTCTATAGGCTCATCGGGCTAACATAGCTGCCCTTCCGGCAAAATCGATCTCAGCCTGATTCACATCAAGAACCAAGCAAATCCCGATTATTTCCTGCCTCGCCAAAGCGTCCCTAAAAAACTTCCCCTCCTGTCAACTCCGGTGGCCCCGACAATCAGGCAATCCGCCGTGCCGCGATTGTATCCCGACCAGAGCACCGCATAGCGGCCGGACTGCCATTCCCTGAGGATTAGATGTTTAGGCGATTATTCGGTTCTTCCGCTCATGATATGGCGATCGACTTGGGCACCGTGAATACGGTCATCCACGTTCGTGATCGCGGCATCGTCCTCAACGAACCGTCCGTTATCGCGATCGAGACCATCGCCGGAGTGCGGCGAGTCAAAGTGGTAGGCAATGAGGCTAAGCCGATGATGGGGAAGACACCCTCCAACATCCAGGCGATTCGCCCTCTACGCGACGGCGTCATTGCCGACATCGACGTCGCCGAACAGATGATCAAGCATTTCATGACGAAGGCGGTCGGATTGTCGGGACGATTCAGCCGACGTCACGAGGTCGTCATCTGCGTCCCTTCCGGTTCGACTATGGTGGAACGGCGCGCCATCCAGGTTGCGACGATGCAGGCGGGCGCGACCCGCGTGCAGTTGATCGATGAACCGATGGCCGCTGCGATCGGCGCCGGCCTGCCCGTGACTGAGCCGCGCGGCGCCATGGTGGTGGATATAGGCGGCGGGACCACAGAGGTCGCCGTCCTGTCGCTGCAAGGGATTGCGTACAGCAATTCCGTCCGCATGGGTGGCGACAAACTGGACGATGCGATCACGTCCCATGTGCGGCGTCATCACAATCTGATGATCGGCGAGATGACGGCGGAGCGCGTCAAACATGCGATCGGGTCCGCGGTGCTGCCGGTCGACCAAGGACGCACAATGCAAGTCAAGGGACGTGATCTTGTCAATGGTCGTCCGGCCGAAATCACGATCAGCGAGTTGGAGATTGCAGAAGCGCTGATCGAAGGCGTAGGTCAGATCAAGCAGGCCGTCATGGCCGCGCTGGAGCAGACGGCGCCCGAATTATCCGCCGACATCATAGAGGAAGGCATTACCTTGACCGGAGGCGGCGCCCTGCTGGGGCATTTAGACCAGGCCCTGTCGGAGCAGACCGGCCTGCCCGTAAGGGTCGCGGACGACGCGCTGATCTGCGTGGCCATGGGCGCCGGCAAGGCCCTGGAGGATTCGGCCTATAGAGGCGTGCTGACCACCGCCTAAGCTGATCCTGTCGTCCGCGATGCAAGCGGAGGACAGGAAAGCGCGAGCGGAGAGGCAAGGCGTCTGTATATGCCACCGCTTGACGTCCATGCGCGGTCGGCGCAGGCATAGTCGCGTGCCCTTGCAAATTGGCGAAGACATAGTCGATCATGCGTTCGATCAACTAAAGCATAGGGGGCCTTATGATATTCGACGATTTCCTGCGCCACCGTCGGGGGGAACAGATCCTTCCAGAGGATCGGGCGGCGCTCGAATCGTCGGTCGGTGAAGTCCGGTCTTTGCCTGCGCGGATGACCCTCGTGCGCAAAGGGGAGCCGGTGCATTTCAGCACCTACCTCGTCGAGGGACTAATCTGCCGCTACATGGATGACCGGGAAGGCCTGCGGCAACTTGTCGCAGTACATGTGCCGGGCGACTTCGTCGATCTCCATGCCTATCCGCTCAAGCATCTCGACCATGACCTGGCAACTCTGACGGCCTGCAAAATCGCGACGGTGCCGCACAAAAATCTTGACATTCTGATGAGCGACCGACCGGGGCTGGTCAAGCTTTTGTGGTTCAGCACGCTTCTTGACGCGGCCATGCATCGCGAATGGATTTTCCGCCTGGGCCGGCTGGATGCCGTGGCGCGCGTCGGGCATTTTTTCTGCGAAATAGAGGCGAAGCTGCGGGCGGTAGGGCTGAGCGATGGCGTCAGCTTCGAACTCGCCATGACCCAGAATGATCTGGGCGAGGCCTGCGGTATAACATCTGTGCACATGAACCGCATGTTGCGGATGCTGAAGGAACAGGGTTTGCTCGAAATGCGGGCCAGTCGGGTGCAGATGCTCGACCGACCAGCGCTTGCACGGCTCAGCGAATTCGATCCGTCTTATCTGTTCATCGATAAATAAGTTCAGGAACTTCTGTCGATTGTTCTCCGTCTAAGAATCAGCGACAGGAGATAATTTGCCAACCCCAGATATTCAGGACATGGCGAGCCAAGCTATTGCCGAAAACGGCGTAGTCCTTCTCGATGGTCTGGATGGCGTGGCAGCCGCTATGACGGCCGACGCCGCGGGAGGCACGGCCGGCTTTGGTTCGCGCTGCAGTAGAGGCACGACGCCAACGGTCGGAACCAGGCTGACGCCACCACCCACCTCCATGGGTCTAATCGCCATAATCTCGATCAAGTTGCGGAACCTTCACGTCGAACGAGCGCTCCGCTGACGCCATTATATGGAACGGTTCATTCGCTCCTCACGAATGGCGGCATGATTCTCACGATATGGAATTCACACATGCTCATCCGTGCCGGGTTTGATCTTGCTTTCGAAGCCTATGCGCCAACACAAATGGTCACGATGCTGAGCGTCAGGCCTTCACGGTTTTCCGATCTGAGAACAGACCATCGCATCGTCAACGATCGCGGCATTGAGCTTATCGACAGCCATGACGCTTATGGCAATATCTGCACGCGCTTTCTTTTGCAGCCGGGCATGACCCACCTATCGTGCGACTTCATCATCGCCGACAGCGGAGAAGTTGATCGACAAACTCTGCAGGCGCATCAGCATGACATCCATGATCTGCCGGCCGAGGCGCTGACCTTCCTGGCAGGCAGCCGCTATTGCGAAACCGATCTTCTGTCTGGCGTCGCCTGGGGATTATTTGGTCATGTCCCGCCAGGCTGGCAGCGCGCCCAGGCGATCGTCGATTTCGTGCATCATCACCTGACCTATGGCTATTGCCACGCGCGATCGACCAGAACGGCGTGGGAAGCGTATCAGGAGCGGGTCGGCGTGTGCCGCGATTTCGCGCATCTGGCCGTCGCCCTATGTCGATGCATGAATATCCCGGCTCGCTATTGCAGCGGATATCTGGGCGATATCGGGGTCGATCCTGTCGATGTCGCAATGGATTTTCATGCCTGGTTCGAAGTCTATCTTAGCGGAGAGTGGCATAGTTTCGATGCGCGGCACCGCGTGCCCCGGATCGGCCGCATCCTGATGGCGTGCGGCCGCGACGCCGCGGATACGGCGTTGACCACCGCATTCGGCCCCGTGCGCCTGGCCGGGTTCAAGGTCCATACCGATGAAGTCGCGTCCGTGATCGAGCGTGTCGGAGAAAAAATGGCTGCCTGACCCAGCCACCAATCGCGCCTGCACGAACGATATCCACCCACATCCTGAGCAGCAACGAGGAAAATGTGATGGCCCGAACGCACAAGAGCAATATGCCTTCCAACGGTGGTGAAACGCATCAGACTGCGGAATCGGGCGATTCTGGCACCATCCTTACGACCAATCAGGGTATCGCAGTCTCCGACAACCAGAACAGCCTGAAATCCGGCGTCCGCGGCCCGACGCTG
The DNA here is from genome assembly GCF_028538045.1 of Sphingobium sp. AntQ-1. Lineage (NCBI taxonomy): Bacteria > Pseudomonadati > Pseudomonadota > Alphaproteobacteria > Sphingomonadales > Sphingobiaceae > Sphingobium > Sphingobium sp. AntQ-1. The sequence continues at coordinate 3,397,018 of NZ_CP117158.1, read as the reverse complement.
CTCGAAGATTTCGTGCTGCGCGAAAAAATCTTCCATTTCGATCATGAGCGCATCCCTGAACGGATCGTCCATGCTCGCGGCACCGGCGCGCACGGTTATTTCGAGGCGACCGACGATATTTCGGACCTGAGCAAGGCAGCTCTTTTCCGCAAGGGCGAGCGGACGGAGGTGTTCGTGCGCTTCTCCACAGTGGCGGGCGGCGCCGGCTCCGTCGATACCCCGCGCGACGTGCGCGGCTTTGCCGTCAAATTCTACACCAGCGAAGGCAATTGGGATCTGGTGGGCAACAATATCCCGGTGTTCTTCATCCAGGATGCGATGAAATTCCCCGATCTGGTCCATGCGGTGAAGATGGAGGCCGATCGCGGCTACCCACAGGCGGGCAGCGCCCATGACACTTTCTGGGACTGGGCCTCTCTCATGCCCGAAACCACGCATATGCTGATGTGGGCGATGTCGGACCGCACCTTGCCGCGCAGCCTGCGCATGATCGAGGGGTTCGGCGTCCACACCTTCCTGCTAGTCAACGAAGCGGGCGAATCCCATTTCGTGAAGTTCCATTGGAAGCCCAAGCTCGGCCTGCAATCGACCATTTGGGACGAGGCGCTCAAGCTCCAGGCGGCCGACAATGACTATCATCGCCGCGACCTGTTCGAGGCGATCGATGCCGGCAATTTCCCCGAATGGGAACTGGGCATTCAAGTCTTCGACAAGGCGTTCGCCGACGCCCAGCCCTATGACGTGCTAGACGCGACCAAGCTGATCCCGGAGGAGGATGTGCCGGTCCGCATCATCGGCCGGATGGTGCTGGACCGCAATGTTGACAATTTCTTTGCCGAAACGGAACAGGTCGCCTTCTGCCCGGCCAATATCGTGCCTGGCGTCGATTTCTCGAATGACCCATTGCTGCAAGGGCGGCTCTTCTCCTATCTCGATACGCAGAAGTCGCGCCTTGGCACGGCCAATTTCCACCAGATCCCGGTGAATGCCCCGCGCTGCCCCTTCCAGAATTTCCAGCGCGATGGACAGATGCAAATGGCGGTGCCCAAAGGGCGGGCCAATTACGAACCCAACAGCTTGGCCGCGCATGGCGAGGAAGGCGGCCCGCGCGAAAGCCCTGCGCGTGGTTTTACCAGTTCGACGGGGCTGAGCGGCGAGGAGGAAAGCGGCGAGAAGCTGCGTATTCGCCCGGAGAGTTTCGCGGATCACTACAGCCAGGCGCGGCTCTTCTATCGTTCGCAGACCCAGAGCGAGCAGGCGCATATCGCCTCGTCCTTCGTGTTCGAACTTTCGAAGGTCGCTCTGCTCGACCAGGTGCCGCCGCGCATGGTCTCCAATCTGCGCAATGTGGACGAAGACCTAGCCAAGCGCGTTGCGGCGGGACTTGGCATCGCTTTGCCCAAGAGCGCCAAGGCCGCTAAGGAGCCGGTCGACATGGCACCATCGGACGCGCTGTCGATCCACAAGAATATGAAGGCTATGCTAGAGGGCCGCACGGTCGGCATCCTGATCGCAGACGGCACGGACGCAAAACAATTGGACGCGGTGATCGCGAACGTGGAAAAGGCAAAGGGCAAGCCGATGGTTGTCGCGCCCAAGGTCGGCGGCGCCAAGCTGTCCGATGGATCACAGCGCAAGGCCGATGGCCAACTCGCCGGATCACCTAGCCAGATGTTCGACGCGATCGCGATCATCCTTTCCGCAGAGGGTTGCACGGCGCTGATGAGGGAAGCCGCGGCGGTGGAGTTTGCGATGAACGCATTTAGTCACCTCAAGGCGATCGGCACCAGCGAAGCGGCTCAGCCTTTGTTGGACAAGGCCGGCATCATCGCAGACGACGGCGTCACCGGACTTGATGATGCCTTTGTCGGCGCGGCCAGCCAGCGTTTCTACTCACGCGAACCGTCTGTGCGGATGCTGGCCTAATCAAATGTGCTGTCGTGCTCGCGGCCGGTAACAGGTTAGGAAAGCATGGGCTCATCGGGCTGTCGGCGCATCGCCGGCGGCCCGAAATGTTGCTGAAAGACCGTCTATTTCTTCAGCGGGAATGCGCCGGGCGATGACTGCCATCGTGGCGCTCGATTTGCGAGCGTCGATTATCGTTGGCTCCCCTTGCCATTGGCGCAACCTTGCGGCCACATACTCCGGTTTTTGCCCAGTCAAGATCGGCGCCGCCTTGCCTGGCGCGTGGCAACTGAGGCAGGCCGGCAACTGTCGCGATGCAATGCCTGTTCCGGGCAAACTACGGTCCGACAGCGCCTTTTCCGACAAGCCGGGCAAGGCGGCATAATGATCGGCCAGCGCCTTCATTTCACGGATCGTCAGCGCAGCCGCCGCCGCCTGCATGACGGCACCTGATCGAGAGCCATCCGCATAGTCGCGCAGGGCGGCCAGCAGATAGCCAGGCTTCTGGCCTGCAATCACTGGAATATCCGGCTGGCCACGCCCGCGCCCGTCGGCGCCATGACAGGTCGCGCAGGTCGATAGCAGGCCCGGCCGAACATCTGCCACGGCCGTCTCTTCGTCCACTTGCGTCAGCGTCCGATATTGCGCGGCGGTCATGCGGGGCAATAGGCGCACGAAAGCGACCATGCGACGCACCTCGTCATTGCGATCGGCCGCTGGCCAGGCCGGCATTGCGGTGAACTTGACGCCATGGCGGATGATCCAGAACAGTTCGCGATCGCTCCATTCATCAGCCGTTCTGGCCAGATCGGGCGCGGACGGCGTCGCCGCCTGCATTACCGGCGACGGGCGCACGCCGGGGGCGCCGTGGCAAACCTGGCACGCTTGCCGGAAATGGCCGGCGGCGCTGACCAAGCCCGCATCCGTTGTCACATCCCTTGGCGCCTGCACGGCGGCATAGGTGCGCACCGAATTACGCATCGCCCAGTGCAGGAACCAGTCGGTGACACGCCAATGCCCGGATGACGCGGAGACTTGCATCAGCCCCGACCAGGCGAAGAGCAGCCCTGCACCGGCGAGCAGCAGTCCGGCCGACATCACCCGTTTCCATGTCAGGCGGATCGTCATGCCGCGCCTACTCTCTTATCGCGCAGCAGACTGGCCAGCAGCAGCAGCCCGCCCAGAAAATAGCTGGACGCGCCGACCATCAGCATGATGACGCCACCCAATTGCTGATCGGCGAGCGCGTCGAGGCTCAGCCCGCCGCTATGCTGCATATGGGCGTAGAGCGGCCTTGGCGCGAGGCCGATCAGCGCGCCGAGCAAGGTCATGTGCATGGACGTCAATAATAATGCGCCAATCCCCGCCGCTCGCTGCGGCGCATGGAAGACCACGCCCCAGAGCATCCATCCTGCCATCAGAAAGCAACCTTGCTCCACAACCATAGCGGCCATGTTGCGGTCCGCCAGCGCGCGCAACGCCGGCAGATGCCACGCCCAGACGGTGAACAGTTCGACCAGCATCATCGCCATCGGCGATAGTAGCCCAGGCCAGCGCCCGGCCAAATCATAGCGCCCGCCCGACAGGCCATAGGCCAGCAACGGCGCCGCCAGCGCGACGGCGATCATATGCCCCGCCATATGGCCGACCATGCCAAGCCCGCCTGCCGCCAGCATCCAGCCGACGGGCAGGAACGATCCGCCTAGGATGAACGCGGCGCGCTTCACATGCAATCCCGCAAGAAGATGACCGGCAATACCGTGAACAGCACGCCGACGAAGCTCAATCCCGCCAGGAGCAGCGTCGATTTGGCGATGAAGCGCAGCCGGTCGATATCAGTCCCATCCTCGTGCGGGGCGGAACTACCGGGCGTGCCGCCCTGCCGCCAAGCGATCCACCCGGACAGGCCGATCAGCGCCAGCGCCAACAGGGTGCCGGCCACGAACACTATCGGAAACGTCATGAATGCGCCAGCCTTCGCGCAGGAGATCGCGGCCCAGAGATAGGAAAAGAGGAAATGCCCCGCCCACAAGATGGGCGGGACGATCAGCGTCCAGAGCGTGACCTTGAGCCGTTCATGCCATTTGCCCCTGTCCGTCATGCGACCTCCGGGAACAAGCCGATGGTCGCATAGGTGACCAGGACGGTTAGTGCGAAGAAATGCATATAGACGGTGATGTTGCGCAGATCTGCGTCATGCTGCGGGTCCATGCGTCCGGCGATGCTGCGCGCCAACACATAGCCCTGCATGATCGCCGCAACGCCAGCATGGGCCGTGGTCCACACGACCAACGTCCACACGATTGCGGGGTAGCTGTGCGTCTGCGGGTCCATGCCGCTTTCCCACGGTCCCGCCAGCCCCGCGCCGATCCCGGCCACGCTGGCGAGAATGCCGATCATCAGCGCGACCCGCGCGAGGCCCACGGCGCCACGCGCATGGACTTGCCGTGCGCTGACCGTCAGCAACCAACTGGCCAGGCCGAGCGCCAGCGCGATCATTGGCCAGGCGATGCCGGGTCCGTCCGCCATCGCCATGGGCGGGAATTCCGCATGGCGCGTCCAAAAGAAGAAATAGCCGAAGATCAGGCCGGAAAAGGCGGTGGCGTCGGCCATCATGGTGATAAACATCGCCCACCATCCCGGCGCGGCAGGCCCGGCGATGTAGAGCGGCAATACGATGCCATGACCGATCGGCTTGCTCGGCTTTTCGGGAATTTCCGCGGTCCCTGTCCACAGCCACCAGAGCGCACAGGCCAGCGTCGCGACACCGCAGGCCAGGGCCGCCCAGTAAAGATGATAGGTGGTCAGGATGAACACCCCTCCGAGCGCAATCGCGGTCAGCATCGGCTTGACGCTGGGTTCGCCCAGCCGGATCACCGCCAAGGGCCGGGCGTCCAGGACGGTGGTGACGATCGTTTCGCGCCGTCCTTCCTCCGCATCCGCCAGGAAGAAGCGGCCTTCATCGACCTTCGCGACGAAATCCTTCTGGTCCCAGATAGGATAGCGGCTTTCGATCAGCGGCACCGACCTTATGCCCCAATCTTCGTCGTCCGGGTGCGCCAGCCATTCCAGCGTGCCGGCGTCCCAGGGATTGCGCGGCGATTTGGCGCGATGGGGCGAGAGGCACAGATCGACGCAGATCACCGCCACGCCCGCCGCGAAGAGATAGGCGCCGATAGTGGACGCCATGTTCATCCCGCCCAGTCCCAGTTCGGCGGGATAGGTGAAGACCCTTCGCGGCATCCCCATCAGGCCGGACAGGTGCATCGGGAAGAAGGCGATATTGGCGCCGATGAACAGCAGCCAGAAGGCGATACGCCCCAGCCGGTCGGATAATTTCTTGCCCGTCACCAACGGCCAATAATAATAAAGGCCGGCAAATAGCGGCATCAATGTCCCGCCGATTAGCACATAATGGAGGTGGGCGACGATGAAATAGCTGTCATGCGCCTGCCAGTCGAACGGCGCGACCGCCACCATCACCCCGGTGAGCCCGCCGATGACGAAGATGGCGAGGCTGCCGGTCGCATAAAGGAGCGGCGTCGACCAGGTGACGCGCCCGGCCCATAATGTCGCGATAAAGACGAAAATCTGTACGCCCGTCGGGATCGCCACCGCCTCCGACGCGGCCGAGAAGAAAGCCAGGCTGATCTTGGGCAGGCCGGTCGTGAACATATGATGGACCCACAGGCCGAACGACAGGAATGCCGTTCCCACTGCCGCCAGCACGATCCATGGATAGCCCAGCAGATGCCGCCGCGAGAAAGTCGGCACCAGCATCGCGAACAGAGCGATGGACGGGAGGAAGATGATATAGACTTCGGGATGGCCGAATATCCAGAAGAGATGCTGCCACAGCAAAGGGTCGCCGCCCCGCGTCGCGTCGAAAAAGGGCCAGTTCAGCAGCCTTTCCATCTCGAACAAGATGTCGCCCGCGATCAGCGGCGGAAAGGCGAAGAGGATCATCACCGCCACGACCAATATATACCAGGCGTAGAGCGGCATGAGGTTGAGGCGCATCCCCGGCGGCCGACATTTTAGCACGCCGACAATCAGTTCGACGGCGGCGGCGACCGACGACACTTCGATGAAGGAAAGGCCCAGCATCCAGATGTCGGCGCCCAGCCCGGACAGGTCCGTACGGGTGGTGAGTGGCGGATACATGAACCAGCCGCCATCGGGCGCAGCGTTGAAGAAGATCGAGCCGCCGACGAAGACGCCGCCCAGCAGGAAGGACCAGTAGCCGAAGGCCGACAGGCGCGGAAAGGGCAGGTCGCGCGCGCCCAGCAACTGGGGCAACAGGATGATCGACACCGCTTCGAACATCGGCACGGCGAAGAGGAACATCATCATCGACCCATGCAGGGTGAAGAGTTGGTTGAAAGTATTCGCCCCGATCAGATTATTATCCGGCACCGCAAGCTGCGTGCGGATGATGAGCGCCAGGACGCCCGCGAACAGCATGAAGCAGAAGGCGGTCAGCGTGTACCACACGCCCACCCGGTTGTTGTTGACGTCAGTCCAACGCAGGAACAAGCCTTTGGGCGGGGTCCAGACCTTCCGCAGACGCTCTTCCTGCGCGGCGCGCACGGCCGGATCATCCTGATCGTGCAGGCTCATCGCAGGCCTTTCAGATATGTCGCGATCATCCGCGCATCGGCATCGCTCAATTGTGGATAGGCGGGCATACGCACGCCCGGCTTGGCCGCCTGTGGCGCGCGGATAAATGCTGCGGTCGCCTCCACCGACGGCGGCAATATCCCCGCTCCCACTGTCAGACGCTCGCCAAAATGGCTGAGGTCCGGCCCGATTGTCGCAACATGGGACGTTCCCCTTATCGCATGGCATCCGCCGCATCCTTGCGCGTCGAACAAGGCTGCGCCTCTGCCCGCGCTCCGGGCGATGCTAACACTATCGCGCGCCAGCCACGCGTCGAATGCATCCGCAGGCATCGCGATCACATCGAACGCCATCAGCGCATGGCTCAGGCCGCAAAATTCGGCGCACACCCCGCGATACCGCCCCGCCTTTTCGGCGCGCACGACCAACCGGTTGGTGCGGCCGGGGATCATGTCCATCTTTCCAGCCAGTCCCGGTATCCAGAAACTGTGCAGTACATCCTGCGCCGTCAGTTCGAACGCCACCGTGCGGCCCACTGGCACGCGCACTTCATTGGCGGACAGCATGGGCGTCGCGCCAGGCGGGACATAGGCCACCCGCCACCAGAATTGTTCGCCCTCCACCCGGATCACCATGTCAACAGGACTGGTCGGTCGCGGGCGCATGGCAGGCAGCGCGTAGACCAATAGCGCCGCCAGGATAACGGCCGGACCGATCGCGCCGACCCATAAGACCATGCGCATTCCCGCTTCATGGCTGAGCCGCCCTTCCGGAGCACGCACCGCGCGTACATAGAGCGCAACGACAATCGCGAGAATGACAATTGCCCCAACGGTCAGGATCATAGCGATATGCCGGATTTCCCGTGCTTCCGCTCCAAAGACGTCCAGGGTCGATTGCGTCGCGTTGCAGCCGCCGGTCGCCAACAACAACGGCGTGCAGACCCAGGCTCGTCGCATGATTTCGATCTGTCCCCCCGACGCCGTGTGACACATGAAGCTCAAACCCGTCAGGGGCTGGAGGGTTCAATGATTTCTGTTTCGTAACAAGGGGCGCAATCGGTGAACCACGAAACCAAATGGATGGTCAGGCATTGGCGTCCATATCCTTATCCGTCCGCAGGAGATATGATTTGCCGATTGCGCCGCCGCCTGCACGGCTTCTTCACCCCCTGCACGGGGTTCTGCTGGCATGGCCGGTCGCGTTGTTCCCTGCAGCGCTGCTGTCCGATATCACCTATCTGCAAACGGCGGAAATCCAGTGGACGAACTTTTCCGCCTGGCTCATCACCGGCGCGCTTATGATGGGCGCGCCCGTACTGCTCTGGGCCATCGTCGATGCTCTACGCGCCCGACATATCGGAGCGCGCCGTCGTCATCGCCTGTATCTGCTTCTGCTGGCGCCGATGTGGATCATCGGGTTCGTCAACGCCTTGCAGCATAGCAGCGATGGGTGGAGTTCGGTCGGCACGACCGGTCTGACCCTGTCGAGCCTGAGCGCCGCCCTGGCTTTGGCGGCCGGCTGGATCGCCCATGGCGGCTATCGGGAGTACAGGCCGTGACCATTCGCCTTCTTTTCGCCACTGCTGCCACCTTGGCGCTCGCCGCGTGCGGCGGCAGCCGGGCCGACATCGACCAGACAGGGGCGCGGCCTGATTTACCCGATCAGCGCCAGACGCTGCTGCCGCCAATGAAGATCGCCACTCCGGAGGGGTGGAATGGAGAAGAGCCGATTGCTCCAGCGGGCTTCACGGTCACCGCGCTCGCCACCGACCTCAAGGTGCCACGCCAACTTCTTGTGCTGCCCAATGGCGACATATTGGTTGCCGAAGGATCGGGCGGATCGGCCCCGACACTGCGGCCCAAGGATGTGATCGCAGGCTATATCAAGGGCCTTGGAAAAACGCCCGTGAAGGGTGGTAACCAGATCACCCTGTTGCGCGATGCTGACGGGGACGGCAAGGCCGAACTGCGTACCGCCTTCATCACCGGCCTCAACGCCCCCTATGGCCTAGCCTATGTCGATGGGAACATCTATGTCGCCGCGCAGGATGCGCTGCTGCGCTTCCCCTATCGCGACGGCATGACGCGGATCACGCTGCGGGGGCAGGAGATCACCAAGCTGCCGGGTCGCGTCAATCATCATTGGACGAAGGCGCTGACTGCCGGCCCGGATGGCAGCAAACTCTATGTGGGCATCGGGTCCAACAGCAACGTTGGCGAACGTGGCCTGGCGATCGAGGAGGACCGCGCCGTCATATGGGAGGTGGACCGCCAGACCGGCGCGCACCGCATCTATGCATCGGGTATTCGCAATCCGACCGCGCTTGCAATCCATCCGCAGACACGCGCGCTTTGGGCAGTTGTCAACGAGCGCGACGAACTTGGGCCGTTGCTTGTGCCCGATTATATGACCGCAGTCAGGCCCGGCGCATTTTACGGCTGGCCTTACAGCTATTGGGGGCAGAATATCGATCCGCGGGTCCATCCGCAAAAGCCAGATATGGTGCGTCGCGCCATCCGTCCCGATTACGCGCTGGGATCGCATGTCGGCGCGCTCGGCATCAGTTTCCCTGCCGGCCAGGGGCTGGGACGGGGTTTTATCGATGGCGTGTTCGTCGGCCAGCATGGCAGTTGGAACCGGCAGGATCTGGCAGGTTACAAGGTTGTATGGATTCCGTTCGCCAACGGACGCCCGGCGGGCAAGCCGCAGGATTTTCTGACTGGCTTCATCAAGGGTGACCATGCGCGTGGCCGCCCGGTTGGGGTGACCTATGACCCGATCAGCGGCGCGCTGCTGGTGGCGGACGACCTGTCGAACACGGTCTGGCGCATAAACCGACGCGAGCGTTAGCGTAGAAAATCCCCTTTTCACGGCCAGCGGCTTATTTCTTCTTGGCCGGATTTCTCTTCGCGATGCGATCAAGAGCGCGGCGTTCCGTCAGGCTTGATCTATTATAGATTTCCTCGCTCGCCAACCGGCGCCAGCGATCCAGGCGAGCGGATGACAGCCTTCCGTCGGCGATAGCCGTCCGAACGGCACAGCCCGGTTCAAGTTCATGCGTGCAGTTGGAAAACCGGCAATGTTCGGCAACTTCGACGAAGTCGTCGAATATCTCGGCAATGCCCGATCCCGCGTCCCTCAGTTGCAATTCGCGCATACCGGGGGTGTCGAGCAACCAGCCGCCTCCTGCCAGCCGGTGCATCTCGCGCACCGTGGTCGTGTGCCGACCGGTGTCGTCGCCCTTTCGTATCGCCTGCGTCATTATGCTGTCAGAGCCGCGCAAACTATTGACCAGCGTCGATTTACCAACTCCGGAGGAGCCTACCAAGGCGACAGTCTGCCCCCGGCCGCACCAGATGGCAAGTGGCGCGACACTGCCAGAATCGCGCCCGTTGACGGCTTCGACCAGCAGCCCCGGTCGAAGATCCCGCGCCTCTGCCGCGAAAATATCTGGCCTATTCGTCAGGTCCGTCTTGGTAAGAATGACGACCGGCTGCACGCCGACCTCCTGCGCCAGCACCAGATAGCGTTCCAGGCGTGCGGCGCTGAAATCCTTGTTGCAGGAGGCCACGATGAAAAGCGTATCCACATTTGCAGCGATCAATTGCGTCTTTTGCTCATTCCCCGGCGCACGTCGCTTGAACAGATTTTCTCGCTGGAGAACGCGCCGAACCGCAAGCGTGGCATCATCAATCAGCAACCAGTCGCCCACCGTCGGGTGATCTTCGGGAACGGAGGCGTCAGGGATATAGGGTGGGATCAGGCGCGTCGCGCCCGCACCCGCGACCGCAATCTTGCCACGATGAACAGCCATCACGCGCGCTGGATGGCATCCCGGATCCTGATCACCCGAAAGTTGCGTACTAAAAAAAGGCCGCCACCCCAGCTCTTCCAACGTCTGATTCATTCCATATCCATTGTGCCGCTCGCAGCCCGCCTCTGTTCGCCGTATCGCCGTCACAATCAGACGCGCTGTGCTTCTCCAGTGATGGCAGGCATCACATTATTCCATCCTCTGACCAAGCGCATTTGCCGGATGCGCCCTTCGCGCAGAATGCTCAGATGTGACACCGTCTGCCGGTTTCCTAGTGAAATCTATCTGTTTCGGCGCAGGAACGAATGCTGTCATCTGTCGTTAGAATCAGCTTCGAATTGCGATGGCAGCCGCCTTGGCCCGAAAGCCCATGCGATACCCCCGCGCTTGCAAAACAATATCCGCCGGTTGGCGTCCTATCGGACGGACATGACAATGAACGACAATCGCTCAAGTCGAGCAACATCAAGGACATTCGATGGCAGCGCGTACACTATTGCAGTTTTTCCATTGGTATACGCCCAGCGGCGGAACACTTTGGCGTGAGGCTTCCCAGAAGGCTGACAGCCTGGCCAAATTGGGGATTACGGACATCTGGTTGCCGCCCGCATACAAAGGTGCAGCAGGCGGCTATTCGGTAGGATATGATAGTTACGATCTTTTCGACTTGGGCGAATTCGACCAAAAAGGATCAATCGCCACCAAATATGGAGACCGGGCGCAATTGGAGCAAGCCTGCCACAGCCTTGAGGAAGCCGGAATTCGCGTCATCCATGATGTGGTTTTCAACCACAAAATGGGCGCTGACGAAACCGAACGGGTACAAGTGCGCAGGGCTGAACCAGAGAATAGAACAGACATTGAGGACATAGCGTTCGAAGCATCTGCCTATACGAAATTCACCTTTCCTGGTCGGCAAGGCGAATATTCGAAATTCATGTGGGACATGAAATGCTTCAGCGGTGTCGACCATATCGAAGATCCCACCGAGGACGGTATATTCCGCCTCGTCAACGAATATGGCGACGGAGAGTGGAGCGACGAGGTAGATAGTGAAAAGGGCAATTTCGACTATCTCATGGGGTCCGATGTCGAGTTTCGAAACAAGGCGGTTTACGAGGAGCTTAAATATTGGGGCCGTTGGCTTCCGCAGCAACTGCCCTGTCATGGGTTCCGGCTTGACGCAGCTAAGCATATTCCAGCATGGTTTTTCCGCGATTGGGTTGGCCATGTGCGCGAAACGGTGGACAAGACATTGTTCGTGGTGGCGGAATATTGGCATCCAGATATAGATGTGCTGCACCGATATCTGGAGCAGGTCGACGAGCAGTTAATGCTGTTTGATGTCGCATTGCACCATCGATTTTTCGACGCATCGAAATCCGGCGGCGACTATGATTTGCGCACGATATTCGACGACACCCTTGTCAGCGTTTCGCCCCATCACGCGGTGACTTTGGTCGCCAACCACGACACCCAGTCGCTCCAGGCGATGGAGGCGTCGGTCGAAACTTGGTTCAGGCCGCTGGCCTATGCGCTCATCCTGCTGCGCGAACAGGGCGTACCATGTATATTCTACCCCGATCTTTATGGCGCTCGCTATAGCGACCAGGGCGAAGATGGGGAAGATCATGAGGTCGAGATGCCCGCGATCGAGAGCCTCCCCAAGCTCATCGAAGCCCGCCAGCGTTTCGGCCATGGTCCACAAACCGAAATGTTCGACGATCCGGGGTGCATAGCCTTTGTCCGCCACGGCACCGCGCAAGCGCCAGGCTGCATCGTCATCGTCGCCAATGGCGAAGGTCGCGAAAAAAGCATCGACCTTGGTCCCGACCGTGCGGGAGACGGATTTCGCGATTTTCTGGGCTATTGCCAGGAAGAAGTCATAGCCGACGATGCCGGCCGGATCGTCGTCAGAGTCAATGGAGGCAGCGTTAGCGTGTGGGTTCCAAGCGACGCGATCTGATCCGTGCGTCCCCGGCGGCGGATGGGACGTCGATTTCCCGGATTGAAACAACAGATAAGCTTGCTAGGGTGATCAGGTGGGAGACATAGACACCGAACGCGACAGATTGATCACCGCGCTGGCGCAGGTCGCGCAGCGTGATCGGTCGGCGCTCCGGCAAGTTTACACCATGACGTCTGCGAAACTTTTTGGCGTTTGCCTCCGTATCTCTGCTGACCGCGACGCAGCCGAGGATATTTTGCAAGACGTGTATATCAAGATTTGGAATCGGGCCGAACGGTTCGACGCGGGACGCGCCAGTCCCATTACCTGGTTGTGTGCGATCGCGCGGAATACAGCCATAGACTGGTGCCGCGCATCGCGACGTCCCGGCATGGCGACGGATGAAGCCGCGGCGCAAATTGCCGACGCAACCCCTCTGGCCGACATGGCGATCGACCGCGACCAACATAGCGCGCGTCTTTTCGCTTGCCTGGATGAACTTGAAGACCGGCATGGTCTGGCGATCCGTTCGGCATTTCTGGATGGCCTCACATACGCTCAATTAGCCGATCGCATGGCGGTGCCGCTGGGAACCATGAAAAGCTGGATCCGTCGCGGCCTGCAGCAACTCAAGGCATGCATGAGCGATGGCTGACGCGCACCTGACGCCCGAAGAACGCGATTCGCTTGCCGCCGAACTGGCGCTGGGCGTGCTTGACGGCGCGGCGCGTTCTGACGCGCTGCGCAGCTTGATGGCCAATCCGAACTTCTCGCCTGACATGATCGGTGCATGGGACCGGCGATTTGCTGTGCTCTATAACGATTATACGCCGGTCGCGCCGCCGGAAACGCTATGGCCAAGCATAGAACGTCGCATTGCGGACGGATTACAAGCACATCCTGCCTTACGGCAATTGCGCTGGTGGCGCGCGGGTGCATTCGCATCCGCAGCGGTCGCCGCGTCGCTGGCGCTCGTCATTCTGTTGCGCCCGACGCCGACCGTTCCGGCTGCACCACCAGCGCAAGTGGCGGTGGCGCAGATGGTCGGCGCCCCAGATGGGCCGATGATATTGGCGCGGTACAATCCGGCGTCGGGCAAACTGATCCTGCGGCCGAAAGGCGTCGCACCGGATCGTCTGGCCCCCGAACTATGGATCATTCCGGCCGACGGCAGACCGCGATCGCTTGGTCTGATTGCTGGTGGCGCCGAAAGTCGCGTAGCGATCGACCCGTCTTACCGCCCCTTCATGACAGAGGGCGCGACCTTGGCGGTCACCATGGAAACCATCGACGGCGCGCCCCACGACGCCCCCAGTTCTACCCCGATCGCCGCTGGGAAAATATCCCTGTTCTGATCTGCATCTCCTGACGGCTTCCTACCGTAACTGATCTGCACGCCCGCTCTGACAGGACGCGCGACATAGGAAGGAAGCCTCCATGACGACTATCTTGACGAAGCTCTCGCTGACATTTGCGGGCGCCCTGATCCTCGCCAGCGGCGCGCCCGCCATGGCCAAGGACATGGGCAAGAACCCGATGGTCGGTGGCGCAGCGATGTATCCGACCAAGGACATCATCGACAATGCCGTCAATTCCAGGGACCACAGCACACTGGTCGCCGCGGTAAAGGCCGCCGGCCTGGTCGACACACTCAAGGGCGCGGGTCCGTTCACCGTCTTCGCGCCGACCAACGCGGCCTTTGCCAAGTTGCCCGCCGGCACGGTCGACACGCTGGTGAAGCCTGAGAACAAGGCGATGCTGACCAAGATATTGACCTATCATGTCGTGGCCGGGCGGATGACCGCCAATGATATTGCGGCCAAGGCGAAGATGAACGGCGGCAAGGCGGTGCTGACCACCGTGCAAGGCGAAAGCCTGACCGCATGGGAAAAAGACGGCGCCTGGTATCTGACCGATGCCAAAGGCGGCATGTCGAAGATCAGCATCGCCAATGTGATGCAGTCCAATGGCGTTATCCATGTGGTCGACACGGTTCTGATGCCCTGACCCGATCGATCCTGTAAACGCCGGACTGCGGAAGCCCGCCAATCCCCCCCTGATTGGCGGGCTTCCCCTGCCTTTCCAACGCCGCGCTGATTAGCGGATAGCGAACAGGGGGGCGACATATTGGCTATAATGTTCTTCGGCCACGCCATAACCGTCGCCTGCCACAAGGCAAAGACCGGGGCGGTTGCGCATCACCAGCCTGTTGCGGCTGCTGGCGATCAATTGATTGCCCTCCATCACATGCAGGGCGTCCGTAATGCTGGCCCGGCGAACGACGAGCATGTCCGCCAGATCCTGATGCGTGACACAGATGTCGCCGTCATTGGCGCGATCATGATGCATCAGGATCAACCGTGCCAGCCGCCGCTCGACAGGGTCAGTCTTGCTCGACACGATCGTGGCGTTCATCTGGATCATCACGCTATGCACGAAGCGCATGAGGCTGACGCGCAGGCTTGGCCTTTCGTGCATCAGGCGAAGCATCCTTCCTATCTCTATGCGAAGAAGCCGCGCCCCCTCCCCGCCTGCGCGGATATGATGGGACGACAGGCGCACCTCCATCAATGCTGACCAGCCGATATAGCCTTCCCGTCCGACCAGCGCGGTCAGACATGCCGAACGGGCGCCCGCATCGCAGTTCAAGGCCAATATCCCGCTTTCGGGGAAATCCAGAAATTCTATGGGCTGACCTGTACGCACGATGATATCTTTAGGCGCCAGAACGACGCCAGTAAAATGCCGGCTGATGCTGGCATAGTCAGGCGGTGACAAGGACCGCAGAAAGATATTCGACGTGTCTTTTTGAATGCCGGCAACCAAAACGCCCTCGCAATTCATGGGTATCGAACCAAGAGATACGGCCGCAACAGGCCAAGGGATGCACCCTGGTACGTCCGCGTACGCAAATTATTTTTTTGGCGTAAAAACCGGAACTTCGTCGATCAATCACATCTTTGCCCGCCGATGACGCGCCCCCGCGCATCATGACCACCAGGCAGCGAGGATCGAGCTATGACCGATGATATTCTGGCAATCGAGACTTTAGAACGCAGGGCCAAACGGCGAGAGGAACGTCGGGATTTCTTTCGAACGCTGGGGGCCATGGCCGCCTTTGGCAGCGCAGGTTTCGCCGCGAGCAGCCAGTCGGCCATGGCGCAGAGCGCGCCATCGGACGGCGACATACTGAACTTCGCCCTCAACCTGGAATATCTGGAGGCGAATTTCTATTCCTATGCAGTGTTCGGCACGCCGATCGACACCAAATATACCAGCGGCAGCGGCAATGCCGGCACTGCCACAGGCGGCCGAAAGGTCAATTTCACCGACCCGGTCGTGGCCCAATATGCCAAGGAGATCGCACAGGACGAAATCGCCCATGTCGATTTCCTGCGCAAAAATCTGGGCGGGGCCGTGGTCGCCCAGCCCGCGATCGATGTCGGCACTGATCCCAATGGCGCTTTTTCGTCCGCGGCGCGCGCAGCCGGCCTGATCGGCGGCGGCGCCAGCTTCGACCCATATTCCAGCGACGAAAACTTCCTGCTGGGCGCGTTCATCTTCGAGGATGTGGGGGTCACCGCCTATAAGGGCGCGGCGCCGCTCATCACCAGCAAGGCCTATCTGGAAGCCGCGGCCGGCATCTTGGCGGTGGAAGCCTATCATGCGGGCCTGGTCCGCACCTCGCTCTATCGCAAGGGCATCGCCACCCCATCGCTGATCGACGCGACCGAGGCGATTTCCAAAGCGCGCGATAGCTTGGACGGGTCCAGCGACCTCGATCAGGGCATCGCCAATGTCGGCGACGCATCCAACATAGTGCCGCTCGACGCCAACGGCCTTGCCTACAGTCGAACGACCGGACAGGTGCTCAACATCGCCTATCTGACCAACATGGCGACGGCGCGGGGCGGATTTTTCCCCAATGGCGTCAACGGCACCATCAACATGAGCGCGGCCAACTGAGCCCCTTTCGAAACGGAGTTGATCCCATGAAAGACGATCTGATGCTCGAAGCATTTGAAGCGCGCGCACGGCGCCGCGATCAGAGGCGCGGCTTCCTGCGTGCAGCAGGGTCTATGGCGGTAGTGGCGGCTGGCGCGAGCCTGTTGTCAGGCTGCGGCGACGATGAAGCCACGGCCGTACCAACGCCAACACCCACGCCAACCCCGACACCCACGCCGACCGTGACCGATGGCGATGTGCTGAACTTCGCGCTCAACCTGGAGTATCTGGAGGCGCAATTCTATTATTTCGCCGCCTTCGGATCGGGTCTGCCCAGCAGCCTATTAGGCGGAGCGGGAACACAGGGCGCGGTCACCGGCGGCCGTCAGGTCGCCTTCGTCGATCCGTTGATCGCTCGCTATGCGCGCGAAATTGCCGCCGACGAACGGGCGCATGTCGAATTTCTGCGCGGCGCTATCGGCACGACAGCGGTGGCGCAGCCCGCCATCGACATCGGATCGAGCGCGACCGGCGCTTTCTCCTCGGCAGCGCAGGCGGCT
Organism: Sphingobium sp. AntQ-1; assembly: GCF_028538045.1. Taxonomy (NCBI): domain Bacteria; kingdom Pseudomonadati; phylum Pseudomonadota; class Alphaproteobacteria; order Sphingomonadales; family Sphingobiaceae; genus Sphingobium; species Sphingobium sp. AntQ-1. The sequence continues at coordinate 3,380,223 of NZ_CP117158.1, read as the reverse complement.
GGCCTGATCTCCGCGGGGCAAAGCTTCGACCCCTATGCCAGCGACGAGAATTTCCTGCTGGGCGCCTATATTTTCGAGGATGTGGGGGTTACGGCCTATAAGGGAGCCTCGCCGCTCATTTCCAACAAGACCTTCCTGGAAGCGGCGGCCGGTATTCTGGCGGCTGAGGCCTATCATGCCGCTCTGGTGCGGACCGTTCTCTATGGCAAGGGCGTGGAAACGCCGTCGTTGCGCACATCGGCGGACAAGATATCCGACGCCCGCGACAGTCTGGACGGGTCGGCGGACAAGGATCAGGGTATCAGTCCCAAGGACGGCGCATCCAACATCGTCCCCACCGACAATGACGGCATCGCGTACAGCCGCACGACAGGCGAAGTGCTCAACATCGTCTATCTGACGAAGCTGGCCGCACAGAAAGGCGGCTTCTTCCCCAATGGCCTCAACGGCAGCCTCAACACCAGCACTGCACAATAGCGCTGGATCTGGACTGCCATTTGAAAGGGGATAGCCGATGACACCTCCGCCACCCGCCGACATTGCGATGCCGTCCATGGACATGCCGGACATCAGGCCCAGCCTGCCCGGTTCCTATCGGACTATCGCGGTGCCGCGGGCTGGCGGCAGCGTCTGGAAGAAAATGGGCGCCTTCGCCGGTCCCGGCTATATCGTCGCTGTGGGCTATATGGACCCCGGCAACTGGGCGACCGACCTGGCGGGCGGGTCGGCCTTTGGCTACACCTTGCTGTCAGTTATCCTGCTGTCCAGCATCATGGCGATGGTGTTGCAATCGCTCGCGGCCAAACTCGGCATCGTCACCGGCATGGATCTGGCCCAGGCCTGCCGCGCCCAATATAGCACGCCGGTCCGCATTATCCTGTGGGTCATGTGCGAACTGGCGATCATCGCCTGCGACCTTGCCGAAGTGGTCGGCACGGCCATCGCGCTGCAATTGCTGTTCGACATTCCGCTGATCATGGGCGTGTGCCTGACTGCCGCCGACGTCATGCTCATCCTGTTCCTGCAACAGCGCGGCTTTCGCCAACTCGAAGCCTTCATCGTTGCGCTGCTGATCGTGATAGCCGGCTGTTTTGCTGTCGAACTGTTCCTGTCGAAGCCCGACCTTGCCGCGATCGGCATGGGCCTTGTTCCCAGCGCCAGCGTCGTCACCAACCCGGCGATGCTCTACATCGCGATCGGCATCATCGGCGCGACCGTGATGCCCCATAATCTCTATCTTCATTCCTCGATCGTCCAGACCCGCAGCTTCGAGCGGAGCGAAAGGGGCAAGCGCGAAGCGGTGCTGTTCGCCACCGTGGACAGCACCATCGCGCTGATGCTCGCCATGTTCGTCAATGGCGCGATTCTGATCCTGGCGGCATCCTCTTTCCATGTCGCGGGCATGACTGGCGTGGCCGAAATCCAGGATGCGCACCGCCTGCTCGCGCCCATGCTGGGCGCCGGCATAGCCAGCACCCTGTTCGCCGTGGCCCTGCTGGCATCGGGACAGAATTCAACGATCACCGCGACGCTGGCGGGGCAGATCGTGATGGAGGGCTTCGTCAACCTGCGCGTGCCTGCCTGGCTGCGCCGGGTCGTCACCCGGATGCTCGCCATCGTCCCCGCCGTGATCGTGGCGGCTCTCTATGGATCGGAAGGGACGACCCGGTTGCTGGTCCTGAGCCAGGTGATCCTGAGCCTGCAACTGCCCTTCGCCGTCATTCCCCTCGTCAAATTCACGAGCGACCGCGCTTTGATGGGCAGCTTCGTGAACCCGCATTGGCTCAAATTCGCGGCCTGGGCGATCTCCGCGATCATCATCACCCTCAATCTCAAACTGCTGCTCGAATTTTTCCTTTGAAAAGGAGGACTGACATGAAAGCCACCCTGCGTTCCACCTTCATGCGACTGACGTTGATGGCCGCGGCCATCGGCCTGCTCCTGCGCGCCATCCTGTTTGATCGTGCGGACCTGCCCTATGCGATCGGTATAATGGCCGCCGCGCTGGCCTATGAAGCGCTTTTCCATGTCGCCAGCAACGCGATCCGGCATAATTATGACATCCAGGCCGCGCCATCGGCTTGAAGCTGGTCATCGCCGCTCTTCATGGTAGAGAAGGCGATGGGTAGACGATGGAAATGGTTGGCAGCGAGCGCTTGTGGGCTGGCGGCGGTCGCCTGTGTTGCTTGCGCGCCCCTCCTGACATTCGACACGCTGGTGCCCAAGGATGGCGATGGCGTCAGGATCGCAAAGGATATTCCCTATGGCGATGGCCCGCGCCAGAAATTGGACATCTATGCGCCGCGTGACACACATGCCGATGCGATGCTTCCCGTCATCATTTTCTTTTACGGCGGCTCATGGGCCAGCGGCACGCGGGCAGGATATGCATTTGTGGGCCGGGCGTTGGCCGCGCAAGGTTTCCTGGTCGTTATTCCCGATTATCGGATCGGCCCCGACAATCTGTATCCCGATTTTGTGCAGGATGGCGCCAGCGCAGTCAGATGGACGGTCGAGCATGGGCAGGTTTATGGTGGAGCGCCCCATGCCATCATCGTGAGCGGCCATTCGGCTGGAGCCTATATTGCGGCGATGCTGGCGGTTGACGAGCGATGGCTGGGCGCAGATCGGGCGGCGATCAAGGGTCTGGTCGGCATCGCCGGCCCCTATGATTTCGCGCCTTTCGACGTCGCGGCGAGCAAAAACGCGTTCGGGACATGGCCTAACCCGGCGGAGACGCAGCCGGTGCACTGGGCTGGCGCAGGCGATCCCCCGTCCCTGTTGCTGGTCGGCGATGCGGACCAGACCGTACACGCCCGCAACAGCCAAGCACTGGCCGCCAAATTAGGCGCGGCTGGCGTTCCGGTGCGAATCAAATGTTATTCCGGCATAGGCCATATCGGAATGGTGACGGCGATCGCCCGGCCCTTTCGCTATCGGGCAAGCATCGTCGCCGATATCACCGATTTCGTGAGCAGCGTCGCCCCCGCCCGCTGACGGGCGATTCATGCTTTCCAGCGTGCCGGAAATAGCCGCTTCAACGCAGCGACCTTGGGCCGGTCGTTCAAGACGATGTAGGGATAGGTCGGGTTGCGAGCCATGAAGTCCTGATGATGGGCTTCAGCCGCAAAAAACCGCCGATTGCTTTCAACCCGCGTCACGATCGGCCGGGTATAGATGTGAGCGGTCGACAATTGCGCGATATAGGCGCGCGCTACCTTTTCCTGCGCAGGCGAAGCGGGAAACAGGGCCGATCGATATTGGGTGCCCCGGTCCGGCCCTTGCCGATTGAGCAGGGTAGGGTCAGTCACGACGGAAAAGTAAATCCGCAGCAGGTCCGCATAGTTCACTTCCGTCGGATCGAACACGACCCTGACGGATTCGGCATGGCCAGTGGTGCCTTTGGACACACTTTCATAGTCGGCGGTTGCCGCTTCGCCCCCGGCGTAGCCGGACGTCGCGCTGATCACGCCTTTGACATGGGAGAAAACCCCTTCCACGCCCCAAAAACAGCCCCCGGCAAAGGTTGCGGTTTCGAGATGCCCCACGACGGGTTCGATCATCGCAGCGGCCGGCGCCAAAATAGCCCGCTCGGCGGCGTCACCAGGGCTGGTGAAGGCGATCAGAGTCGATCCGGCAAAAAGGACTGCGGCAACCGGGAAGATGCGAGACATAACACGCTCCGTCAAAGGATAATGACAGAGATACGATGCAAATCGCCGCGCAGTTACAATGTCACCCGTTTTTTTAAACCTCCGATGCCACTACCCGCCAATGGAAGACACGGGCATCCGCCTAAATATTTTCCAAGACGCGGCTGAGGGCGAGAATCATGCGGCGCTTCCCATTCACGCGAGCAGGTCAGCCCTAAGACTGCGCCTGGTTTAGCCCGACCATCATCATGCAGAGGGGCAGTTTGCGAGGAAGGAGTCGAGGCGACAGAGTGGGAGGTAGTATCGGCCCGCGCTCGGCCGGAATTGTTTCCGACGACATAGCCTGACCCGATTGTTTGCCTCAACCCGCAATGGGTCCGTAGATCGCGCGGAGCAATGAAAGCTCGCGTTGGTTACCGGCATTCGCTTCTTCGATGGTGCGCACAGCGTCCAGACCGCGCAGGCCGATCAGCGTCGCACGCCCCTGCTCCACCATCGCATAGCGCGCATCCGTGCGGTAACAGACAATCCGCCCGCCGCTGGACCGCACCGCATCGGCAAGTGCGGCATCCGCCTGCGCAGGACCCGACCACCAGCTTTGCATGACGGCGCCGAACAGACGACTTGCCCCGCACTCGTTGACATCGGTATTGTTCCACCCTGCGGGGTCGGCGCCCGAAAGATCGTGTCGTGCGATTCTTTCGGCGCCCGCGTCGATCAACGCTGCCGCGATCGCAATCGCATCCAAGCCGACCGGCACGACGACGAAATAACTGTCGGCCTCACAATGTCGGATGTCGCCCGTCACTATCGTCGCGCCAGCCTCCAGATTGTACAAAAGGGCACGGCGAAACAAGTTCTGCTCGTCGCGATGGATATGCTTGGTGACATCGCTGTGGATCAGGCCGTCGCGATCTCCCACCGCTGCAAATGTAACGACGGCGATACCCTCAAACGGTTCGACAACGAGCGAACCGATATCAGCAAGCGGCGTGATATGGTGCTGGGTATAGGTTTCAAAGCCCGGAATACGCGCGGCCATGACGCCATGCACATCGCGCCAATAGCGCGAGAAGAGGTCGCGCGAGATGCCTGGCTTGCGTTCCAGCAGGGCGATCGTCGTCAGGCTTGCCATAGCGCGCCCTCGACTGGCAGCACTGTCCCGGACACATAGGCGCCCGCCCGCGACGAAAGGAACAGCACCGCGCCGCCGACATCCTCGACCGATCCAAGACGGCCAGCAGGAATGCCGTCCACGACCTGCTCCTTAAGACCTGGCACGGCGGCAAAAAAGCCGTCGGTCATGTCGCTGGGAAAGAAGCCCGGTGCGATAGCGTTGACGGTTATGCCCTGTGCGGTGAGATCCGACGCCATCATGCGGGTCAACTGATGGATCGCCGCCTTGCTGGCGCCATAGGCATAGGCGCCGTTGCTGCTGCGGCCCCAAAGCGCGCCGATCGAGCCGATCGAGATGATGCGGGCGGGATCGCCGGGGGCTGAGGCCGCCTTGAGTTGGGGCAACAGCTTTTGCGCCAGGAAGAAGGGCGCGCGCAGGTTGAGGCCCAGTTCGCGATCCCACTGGTCGATGCTCGCCTCCTCGATCGCCCCGGCGCTGAACATGCCGGCGTTGTTGACGAGGATGTTGAGCGCGGGCACGCGGGCAGCGATGTCGGCGGCGGCGGCTTCCACGCCTGCGCCCGTGCCCAGATCATGGGCAAGGAAGATCGCCTTGCCCGGCCCCTCCAGTCCGTCTGCAAATGCCTTGCCCGCTTCCGCTCCGCGTCCGACGATCACTATGTCCGCCCCGGCCGCCACCAACGTCCGGCTGATCATCGCGCCGACGCCCTTGGCGCCGCCCGTCACCACGGCAGTCTTCCCTGCGACGGAGAAGAGGGTTTCAAGGATGCTCATGCCGCTTGCGGCTTGGCGATGTTGAGGATCTGAAGCGCCGTGTAGGGATAAAGGCCTTCAAGCCCGCCCTCTACGCCGGACCCGGACTGCTTGTTCGCCGGAAAGGGCACGGCGGGATCGAGCGCGCAATGCTGATTGACCCAGACGCTACCGCTTTCCAGGCGCAGCGCGATCTTCGCGGCCGCCTCCGCATCGTTCGACCAGATCGATCCGCCCAGCGCATAGGGCGACGCATTGGCGCGCGCGACGACGTCATCGATATCGGTATAGCGGATGATCGGCAGGATCGGGCCGAACGGTTCCTCATCCACGATCACATCGCCTTCCTTCACATCGCGCACGACCGTCAACGGCACGAAATAGCCGCGGCCATCGGGCAGTTCGCCGCCCGCGATGATCGTGCCGCTGGCCTTGGCGCTCGCCAGATAGTCGAGCACCTTGTCATATTGCGCCTTGTTCTGGACCGGACCGAACTGCGCTTCGGGATCGCGGCCGCCCGCCACCTTGGAGCCGGTGGCATAAGCAGCGATTTCCGCGCACATGGCGTCGTACAGGCTGTCATGCACATAGAGCCGCTTGATGATCGCGCAAACCTGCCCGCTGTTGAAGAAGGCGAAGGCGAAGATGGCCGGCGCGATCGCCTTGACGTCGGCGTCGGGCAGCACGATCGCCGCATCATTGCCGCCCAGTTCCAGCGTGACGCGCTTGAGCGTCGGGGAGGCCGCTTCCATGATCTTGCGGCCAGTGCCGGTCGATCCGGTGAAGGTGATCTTCGCGACATCGGGATGCGACACCAGATGCGCGCCCGCTTCGTTGCCGCCCGACAGGATGTTAACGACGCCTGCGGGGACGACATCCTGCCACAATTCACCCAGCCGCAATGTCGTCAGCGGGGTAGAGGGGGCCGTCTTGACAACGATCGTGTTGCCCGCCGCCAACGCAGGCGCGATCTTGTTGCAGGCGATATAGACCGGCGCATTCCAAGGCACGACCGCTGCGACAACGCCCAAAGGCTTGCGATGCTGCTCGACCCGGCGCGTATCATCCTCGACCAGGATTTCAGGTGCGATCCGCAGGCCCGCATAATAGTTCAGATAGCCCGCCGCGAGATGCGCGATCTCGAACTGGGCGAGGCCGAGAGGGCGGCCTGTTTCCTGCACCAGAAGCTGGCAAAGTTCGTCCAGATTGTCGGTCACGACCTGCGCCATCGCGACGAGCACGGCGCCGCGCGCTTCGGGCGTGGCATCGCGCCAGGCGGGATAAGCCTTTTTCGCGGCGGCCACCGCTTGATCGACCTCCGCCGTGCCGGCATCCGGCACCTGCGCCACCCTGCTCTCGTCGCTCGGATCGATGACGTCCATGTGGCGCGCGGTATCAACCAGCGCCCCGTCGATCAGCATCTTGACCATCTTCCACTCTCCGATATTTTGTTATTCTGTCAGGCGTTCTGGACCAAAGGCGCGGGCGCGCCCAAGGCTGAGATGGCGGCATCTTCGAATTTCTTCAGGATCAGCGGTTCGAGCGCACGGACCTTCTCGACATTGGCCTCCTTCACATGGCCGTAGCCACGGATCTGCGCCGGCAGCGAGGCCAGTTCGACCGCAGCAGCGTGATTGGCCGCTGTCAGCTTGTCGGCGACCATGCGCATCTGCGCTTCATAATGGTCGATGAGGCCGCGTTCCATCCTGCGCTCTTGGGTATAGCCGAAAATATCGAAAGCCGTGCCGCGCAGTCCCTTGAACCGCGTGAGAAAGGCGAAGGCCTTGCCCATCCACGGCCCGAACTCCCGTTTGATGAGGCGCCCATCCGCGTCCTTCTTCGAAAAGAGCGGCGGCGCCAGATTGTAGCGCAGCTTCGCGCCGTCCTCGAATGCGTCCTTCAACTGCTGCCTGAAGGCCGGATCGGCGTGCAACCGGGCAACTTCATACTCGTCCTTATAGGCCATCAGTTTGGCGAAGTTGCGCGCGACCATGACAGACAGCATGTCCCTGCCCGGCGTCGCGCGCACCTCCGCCCTCGCCACGCTATCGACCAGATCGCGATAGCGCTGCGCCCAGGCGACGTTCTGATAATCGGTCAGCAATTGGGTGCGGTGGGCGACGATGTCCACAAGCGCCGTCAACGGGGTGAAGTCCAGTTCCTGCACATGGCTCACCACCGCCTTTTCGATCCGGGCGGGATCGACCGCCTGCAAACGGCCCAGCGCAAAGGCCGCCTTGTTGAACGGAATGGCGACACCGTTAATCTCCACGGCGCGCTCGATGGAGTCGGGTGAGACCGGCAACAGACCCAACTGACAGGCATAGCCCAGCATGAAGAGATTCGCCGCGATCGTATCGCCCAGCAGCGCGAGGCCAAGACCGGTCGCATCGACGCCGTGCAGGTCGGCCGACATGGTCTTGAGGCGACGGACGAGCAGCCCTTGGTCCAACGTCAGGTCGGGGTTGCGCTGAAATGCCGGGGTCGGGGTGACGCGGGCGTTCACGACCACTTTCGTACGCTCCGTCGACAGCGTCATCGCCGGTTCCTTGGCAAGGCCCGCGACCGCGTCGAACGCCAGCGCCAGGTCGGCCTCGGCAATGCCCAGCTTCTGCGCCCCCAGATCGTCATTATGGGCAGCGATCCGCAAATGGCTGAACACCGCGCCGTTTTTCTGGCTGAGGCCGGTCATATCAAATACCGATGTCGACTTGCCCTCCAGATGCGCCGCCATGGCAAGCAGGGCGCCAATGGTGACGACGCCAGTGCCGCCGATGCCGGATATCATGATATTATAGGCGCCGTGGTGGAGCGGCACGATCGCGGGATCGGGCAGCGCCATGTCGGCTTCGCCGTCCAGCTGCGCCTTCTTGGGCTTACGCGGTTCAGCGTCGAGGACGGTCACGAAGCTGGGGCAAAAGCCCTTCACGCAGCTATAATCCTTGTTGCAGTTGGACTGGTCGATCTGGCGCTTGCGCCCCAGTTCGGTTTCCTTGGGCCAGACGCTGACGCAGTTGGATTGGACCGAACAGTCGCCGCAGCCCTCGCACACAGCCGCGTTGACGAACATGCGCTTGGCCGGATCGGGAAATTTACCGCGCTTGCGGCGACGACGCTTTTCCGCGGCGCAGGTCTGTTCATAGACGATGACGGTGACGCCGGGGACATCCCGCAATTCCTTCTGCACCGCGTCATAGGTATCGCGATGATGGACGGTGACGCCCTCCCCCAGCCCGCTATGCGCGCCGTAGAGATCAGGCCGGTCGGTGACGACGATGCACCGCACCGCGCCCTCGGCCAGCACCTGCCGGGTGATGTCGCCCGGCGTCAGCGGGCCGTCGACAGGCTGGCCGCCCGTCATCGCCACGGCATCGTTGAAAAGGATTTTGAAGGTGATGTTGACCTTCGCGGCCACCGCACCGCGCACCGCAAGCAGGCCGCTATGATAATAAGTGCCATCACCCATATTCTGGAAAATGTGGTTCATGTCGCTGAAATAGGCGAGGCTGTACCAATGCGCGCCCTCGCCGCCCATCTGCGCGTTGGGCAGCATGTCCGGGCCGGAATACATCGCCATGGCATGACAGCCGATGCCACCCGCCGCAATCGATCCTTCCGGGAAGCGGGTGCCGGTGTTGTGCGGGCAGCCGGAGCAGAAATAAGGCGAGCGCGCCGCATCGGAGGGCTTCAATCCCTTTACCGTCTCCATCTGGCGCGACAGGCGTTCGGCGCGCGCCGCCAATGCTTCGTCGGCGATGCCCAGACGCCGCAGCCGCTCGACGATGACGAGCGCGAGTTGCACAGGTTCAAGCTGTTCGTCGGACGGAATCATGAAGACGCCATCCTCGTCCACCTTGCCGACGATGCGTGGCATGGCCAGGCGGCCATAGAGGATCGCCTTGGCCTGGTTCTCGGTGAGCGGATCTTTTTCTTCGATAAAGAGAAGTTCGGACTGGCCGGCGGCGAATTCGGCCAGGCCTTCGCGCTCGACCGGATACATGCAGCCCAGCTTGTAGACGCCAAGCCCCACTGCAGCGGCGGCAGCATCGTCGAGGCCCAGCAGCTTCAGCGCCTGGCGCACGTCCTGTACGGCCTTGCCGGTCGTCACGATGCCCAGCATGCGCGCGGGCGTGTCGATCAACACCCGATCGATTCCGTTGGCCCGCACGAACTTCTCGACCAGCGGCCAGCGATAACGCTTGACCACGATCTCCGACGCGGTGCGATCCAGATGGGTTGGATAATTGTGAAAGCCATTGGCGGGCGCTGGGCCGCGATCGGGCGTGACCGGGCCATTGTCGCCGACCCGGATGTCGACCGTCATGGTCTGTTCCAGCGTCTCGTTGGTCAGCTTGAAGCCGGTATAAAGGCCGGTATAGCGCGACATGGCGAAGCCCAGCAGGCCAAGATCGATCACATCCTGCACATTGGAGGGCGCCAGGATCGGCATCCCGGCGTGCATCAGGGCGACCTCGCTCTGATGCGCGACGGTCGAGGATTTGCCCGAATGATCGTCCCCCGCGACGATCAGCACGCCGCCATGGGGATGGGTGCCCGCGATATTGCCATGTTTGAACGGATCGCCAGAACGATCGACACCTGGTCCCTTGCCATACCAGATGGCGAAGACCCCGTCCTTGTTGGCGCCGGGCGTGGTCGCCAGCATCTGCGTGCCCCAAACCGCCGTTGCCGCGAGATCCTCGTTCACGCCCGACTGGAATATTATGTCGTGGCTTTCAAGCAGCTTCTTGGCCCGCCACAATTCCATGTCGTAGCTGCCCAGCGGCGACCCTCGATAGCCTGATATGAAGCCACCGGTGTCGAGGCCGTTGCGCTGGTCGATCTCCTTCTGCAGCAGCGGCACGCGGATCAGGGCATGGGTTCCGCTCATGATCACGCGGCCGTCGTCGACCGTATATTTGTCGTCCAGTTTCACGTCACGCATGGGTTGTTTCTTTCAGCTCTGGCTCAAGCCAGGCGGCGCCCTTGTCGCGCAGATAGGCGGCAAAGGCTGGATGGAAATCGGCAAGGACAGTGTGGGTGGATGGGCGCGCCGCCATGATGTCGAACCAGTCGTGCAAGCCCGGAACGGCATCGACCAGCGAAGCCCCGTAAGTGAAGCGCATGGCGCGCTCCCCCAGGTCAAAATGATAGAAGGCGAAGATGTCGGCATAGGTTAGCTGCCCGCCCAGCAGGAAAGGCGCCGGCGTCACCAGTTGCGACAATGCGCGCATCCCCCGATCGACCACCGGCCGGACGGCGGCGATCGTCTCCGGCGCGTTGACGCCGCCCATGAACGCGCCGGGGTATAACGAGCGCAGCGGCGTTTCGACATAGAGCTGGACGATGTTGATGATCTGCCGCGCGCGCGCGCGCGCGAAGGCGCCGGTCGGGTAAAGCGGAACACCAGGAACGACCTCCTCGATATATTCCAGGATCGCGACGGTTTCGGCGATGCAGCCCTGCCCCGTCCGCAAATAAGGGATTTTGCCCATCGCGCTGTGCGCCAGAAAGGCTTCATCCTGCGCCGCGCGGGTCGGGACGATCGTGAAGGCGGCGCCCTTTTCGATCAACGCCGCGCGCGCCGCGTTGAAATAATTACTGACCGGATAGCCGTGCAAGGCCAGGGCGCCGGACGCAGGATCGAACGAGATATCGGTCATGTCACGCCGACAGCTGGGAAACGAGGATGTCGTTGCCGTCGACCGCCACATCATAGCGTTTGATCAGAAGGTCGGGGTCTTCCTCGCATTCTCCCGTGACAAGGTCGAAACTCCAGCCGTGCCAAGGGCAGGTCAGCACCGTGCCGCACACCTCGCCCTGGTGCAGCGGCCCCTGCGCATGGGGGCAGCGCGCCTGGGTCGCGACGGGCGATCCATTTACCAGGAAGATCAGGATTTTTTCCGATCCCAATGACGCGCGAAGCGGCTTTTCCGCCGTCAACTCGGACATTTCTCCCACTTTCATCATATCCGCTCCCCCGCCCCGTCATCCATCGGCGCCTGTTCATACTGTTCTAGCGCAGCCTGCCCCAAGGCAGCAGGGCGAGCGACGCCATATCCGGGCCGAAGGTGACAACCAGAAATATTTTGCGCGTTCGCCGACCTGGTCATGCCGCATCCTCAGCGAAAATCTTGCCTGGATTGAGAATATTCTTGGGATCGAACATCTGCTTGATCTCACGCATCAGGCCGCGCTCCAGGGGGCTGCGCGTGATCGACAGCCAGGGCTTTTTTTCCAGACCGATGCCATGCTCGGCCGACACCGATCCACCGATCGGGCGGAGCGGCTCGTAAACGCACGCTTCCACCTGCTCGCGGTCCTGGGGCGTGCCTGCGCCGATAGCGATGTGCAGATTGCCGTCGCCGACATGGCCAAGGAAAGCGATGCCGCCATCGGGCCAGATCGCCTTCAGCCTTTGGGTGACTTCGCCCATATAGGCTTCCATTGCGCCGACGGGCAGGCTGACGTCGAAAGCGTAGAAGGGCTGGAAGTCATGGACGATATGCTCCAAATCCTCCCTTATCCCCCAGATCGCGGCGCGATCCTTTTCCGACCGCGCGATGATCGCATCATCGAAGAGTCCCTTTTCCGCCGCATCCGCCAACACCGCCTCGAACAGATCGCGGTCGCGCTCATGGTCGGAACCCAGCGCCTCGATCATCGCATAATAGGGCTTGTCCGACCCCAACGGTGCAGGATGGCGCCCTGCCCCGGTGTTGACGCGGTAGAAATTATTGTCGACCAACTCGAAGGCGCTCAGCAGTCCGCCCAGCGCGCCGTCGACATGGCGCAGCAATTTTGCGATGCGATCGAAACTGTCGGCGCATACGAGCGCGGTATTGCTGCTGACCGGCCGTTCCCGCAAGCGCAGGACCAGCCGGGTGATGACCCCCAACGTCCCCTCGCTGCCGATGAACAGCTGCTTGAGGTCATAGCCCGTATTATTCTTGATCATCTGGTTCATCGACGACAGCACCCGGCCGTCGGCCAGCACCACCTCCATGCCCAGCACCTGTTCACGCATCATGCCGTAACGGATGACGCGCATTCCGCCCGCATTGGTCGCGGCATTGCCGCCCAACTGACACGATCCCCGCCCACCCAGATCGAGCGGGAAGCTGAGGCCATGGGCTTCGAGATGATCCTGAAACTGCTCCAGAATGACGCCTGCCTGGACGATGGCGGTACGATTGGCCGGATCGATGCTCTCTATCCGGTTCATCCGTTCCAGCGACAATATGACGTCGCCAGGCCGCGTTTGGGTGGCGCGCACCCAGCCGGACATGCCGCCTTGGATCACCACCGGCTGACCGGCGGCATGACATAGGGCCATGACCTGCGATAGCTGATCGGTGGTTTCGGGACGCAGCAGCACATCCGCCTCGACCCGTGTCATGAAATAGCCGGGGTAGCGATTCGAAACATCATCGCCGGTCATCACGCCGCCCTCGTCCAGAATGGCGCGAAACTGGTCGATCAGCGACGATGCGGGACCGACTGCCAGAGGATCGCTGCTCATCGTGCCTTGAACCTGACCGGCAGCGACTTGGGCCCGCGTGCGAAATAGCTGTCGGACCATTTCACCGTGTCGCCGATCGCTTCGATGCTCTCGAACCGCGCGGTCAATATCTCCAGCGCGCTTTTCGCCTCCATGCGGGAAAGATAGGAACCAAGGCAGAAATGCGGTCCCTGTCCGAAGGACATAATCTCCTTGGGATTGCGGTCCAGCACCAGCTCTTCGGATCGGTCGAACTTGCGCTCGTCATGATTGGCCGAACCCAGCAACGGTAGCACCAGCGACCCCTTGGGGACAGCGATCCCCGCCAGTTCGGTGTCGCAGGTTGTATGCCGAAACAGCATCTGTACCGGCCCGTCAAAGCGCAGCATTTCCTCCAGCAGCGCAGGAATTCGGGTCGGATCGGCCCAGATGGCGGCGGCGATGTCAGGATGGGTCTTCAGATGGGCGAAGGTGATGCCGAGCAGATTGGTCGTCGTCTCCACCCCGCCAATCAACAGCAATATCGCCATGTTCAGCACTTCGCTGCGGGTCAGGCGCTCGCCATTGACCTCCGCCTGGATGAAACCGCTGATCAGATCGTCGCCTGGGTTGGCCGACCGTTCGTCATAGACCTGCTCGAAATAAGCGCGGATCGCTTGCGAACTTTTGTCGATTTCGGCCAGCCGCTCAGGACCATAGGCCGCGCGATTGCCGGCGGCGAGCAGATCGTCCACCCAATTCTTGAAGTCGACGCGCCGGGCGATGTCGACGCCCAGCACTTCGGCGATGACGCTGACCGGGAACAAGCCGGAAAATTCCCATACGAAATCGAACTCGCCTTCCCCGCCATGCTTGGCGAAGATATCGTCGATCAGCTCGTGCGTGACGCTGCGGATACGATCACTGAGCGCGCCGACCCGGCTGGGCACGAACGCCTTGTTGGCGAGCTTGCGGATGCGGACATGGCCCGGCGGGTCGAGCGAGATCATCGGCTGCACTTCGGGCACAGGGTCATATTCGCCCAGCAGCGCTGGCCAGAATTGCGCAGAGGAGAAGGTTTTGCCGTCGCTCAGAACTGCTTCGACATCGTCCCAGCGGGAGACGGCGAAGCCCTGCATCATGTCGAGCCACTTTACCGGCTCGTTGGCGCGCAATTGCGCATAATGGGGATAGGGGTTGGATGTGACCGCAGGGTCCAGGGGGTTATAGGACATCGTGCTTCAGGCCTGAACCGTGTCGAATGCCGGGACGACGCCAAGCTGCTGGAAGACCGGAATCGCATCCCAAATGCTGCGCTCCAGCACGATCTTGCCATGCTCGTCCCAGCCCATGACGGTGACGCCGCGGGTCTTGGTGATCTTGCCCTTGGCGGGCACGCCCAGAAAATCGCCGGCATGTTTGGTTTCCCAGGTCCACTGGAAGGAGCCGAGCCGATTGTCGCCGACATAATCGAACACATCGAACCTGTTGTAGCTCTGGGTCGGGTCGGCGATGATGAAGCCTTCGAAAAATGTGCGCAGCGCCGGGAGATCATTGTTGATCCGAAGGTCGAAATTGACGTCCTCGAACTGGAAGTGCGGATTGTAGAGCGTCATCAGCTCATCGGTGCCGTCGGCGAACAGGCCGATCCAATATTGCGCCCAATCCTTGTTCATCTGCTCTCTCCTATGTGGCACGCCCATGTCGCGTATCTGTGGGCAACTTTTCCGGCGTGCCCGTGGCCTGATTGATAGTGTTGCGCCACGATGCAGCCATGGCCAAGCGCGCAGTCGATTTGCTTTTCGTGCCAAAATCTAGGCAAATTTCCACGATGAGCCTTTTATGTTGCGTTGCAAAATGGCAGAAAACGGTCGTTATGCTTTTTCATCTATTGTCCCGCTAGGTCATCCTCTGTCACGCTGGGGCATTCTCTTCGGACCCATAAACCTGTCTGCAAAAGGCAACTCTGAAATCACGTTCGACAGAAGCGCCGGATCAATCGGCGTCACATAATCAGGGAAGGAGAGATGTTATGAAGGCCATCAACAATCTGCCGCTAATCGGCCTTATCCTGTCAGCGGGCATTGCCCTGCCGGCGACGGCGCAGGACGCAGCGTCAGCGCAATCGGCGCAGAGCCGCACCAACATGCTGGAGGATATCGTCGTCACCGCGACCAAGCGAAACGAGAATCTGGTCAAGGTACCGATCTCGGTCAGTGTCGTCACCGAAGCGGCGATCGCGGAAAGGGGTATCACCCGGCCTGCCGATTTCCTGTCATCGACACCTAACGTAACCTTCGTCGAGGATAATGCGGGCGAGGCCTACATCAATATTCGCGGCCAGACATCGGTGCGCAATTCCGACCCGAACGTCGCGATCGTGATCGACGGCGTCACCCTGTCGAGCGTCAAGCCGTTCAACCAGGATCTGTTCGGCATCCAGCAGATCGAAGTGCTCAAAGGGCCGCAGAGCGCGCTTTATGGCCGCAACGCCGCCGCCGGCGCGATCGTCATCACCACCAAGAAGCCGGGCGACACATTCGAGGGCAACGTCGTCGCCGCCTATGGCAATTTCAACACGGCGCGCGCCAGCGCATCGGTCAGCGGCCCGCTCGCACCGGGCTTGGGCTTCAGCGTGGCGGGCGCCTTCCGCGACACCGACGGTCCCTTCACCAACATCACCACCGGCGAGAAGGTGCAGCGGTTCCAGAACAGCAGCGGCCGGGCGCGGCTGGTCTATGACAATGACGGGCCGTTCACCGCCGACTTCAAGCTGACGGCGCATCGGTCCAAAGGCGGCGGCAGCGCCTATAATGCGCAGTTTGTCGGCCTGCCGATCGGCGGCTTTCCCGGCACCGCACTGGACGCGAACAACACCGATATGCCGTTCGTCTCCAACGTCAACGGGGCCTTTGCCGAGAAGTTCATCGACGCCACGTTCAAGGCGGAATATGACATGGGCTGGGCCAAGATTACGTCCATTTCCAGCTATAATCATCTGAAGCAATATTTCGGCAGCGACAGCCCGCCCTATATTCCGCAGGACACCGGGCTGGCGGGCGGCGGCACCGTGCAGCAATATACCTATGACGACACAAACTATTCGCAGGAAGTGCGGCTGACGTCGGACAGCGCCAATCGCTTCCGCTGGCAGGTCGGCTTCTATATCCTGCGGTTCGAGCGGGATCAGACGAGCAAGATCGGCCTGGACACCAATGGGTCGCTGCCCGCCGATCGCGACACGATCGATCCGGCGACCACGGTATCCTACAGCAATCCGCTTTATCGGACGACCAGCTATGCGCCCTTCGCCAGCGTGCAGTTCGATGTGACCGACCAGTTTCACATCAACCTGGCCGGGCGTTACGATACGGAGAAGCGGTCGATCCGCGAAAATGCCTCCGCCGCGATCAATCCGCTGACCGGCGTCAGCTATAATAATTGCGTGGCGCAAGGCACGGCGATCGCCGATTGCAAATTGTCGCGAACCTTCAAGCAGTTCGAACCAAAAGCCAGCATCTCCTACGACATCGCATCTACCGCCAGCGTCTATGCCAGCTATGGCAAGGGCTTCAAGTCGGGCGGGTTCAACCCGATCGGGTCGCGTCAGGCGCTGATCGATGCGGCCGGCGGCAATGCGGCCAACATCTATGTGCAGGACGGCTATAACAAGGAAGTCTCGACCTCCTACGAGGTTGGCGCGAAAGCGCGTTTCTTCAATCGTCGCCTGTCGATCAATGCGGCGGTGTTCAAGACCGACATTTCCGGGGCGCAACAGTTTCAATTCCAGCCGTCGGCCGGCCTGCAAACCACGATCAGCATCGACAAGGTGAAGCTCAAGGGTTTCGACGTGGATTTCGACGCAATGCTGCCCATGGGTCTGCATCTGTTCGGCGGCTACGGCTATACCCATGGCCGGGTCGCGCAATTTGCCGGCAACCTGCTGGCCAACGGCAATGTCGCGCCGGGTGCGTTCAAATATACGCTGAACCTGGGCGCCAGCCAGAATATCGACCTGACCGACAAGCTCACTTTGGTACCGCGGGTCGAGGTCAACCGCTATGGCGCGATCTGGTGGGACGTCGACAATTTCGCGGGCACCAAGCGCGATCCGCTGACGCTGCTCAAGGCGCGACTTTCGCTCAAGAGCGCCAATGGCTGGGAAATCTCGGCTTATGGCGACAATCTGACCAACGAGAAATATTTCCAGGAAGTCGTGCCATTGCTGTCGGTCTTCACCGTCAACTATCGTGGCCCGACCCGGAGCTATGGCCTGGAAGCCCGCATCGATTTCTGAGACCTCTCCTTGGACCCGGCGTTGCCCCGGGTCCATTTTTTCCATGATGTGGAGGGAACACATGAATCTGGAATGGGAGCAGGACTGGCTGGAACAGTTCGACAATCGGCTGGAAGAACTGATGGCCAATTATCCGGCAGAGTTCGAATATGAGGATCTGAATTTCGGCGTCCGCATCGACAATGATCGCGATAAGCTGCGCCGCTGGTTCATGACATTCGAGAATGCCGATCCCGACAAGTCGAAACATTATTTCAACGCCACCCGCTATCATGGCGATGAAACAGGCGGTTGCCTGGAATGGACGTGGGGAATTCACCATATGTCCGACTTTCTCGGCCTGCCTGCCACCGGCAAGACGACGCTGGTGCAGGGCATGACCATCCATGCCTTCAAGGATGGCAAGATCGTGCTGGAACGCAGCCTGTGGGATACCGCGGCGCTGATGCGGCAACTGGGTTTGCAGGCGCCCGTCGAAGTGGAGTTTCATTGATGTTCGATCTGACGGGGAAAGTCGCGATCGTCACTGGCGCCGGATCGGGGATCGGCGCGGCGATCGCGCAGCGCTTTCGGGCGGCGGGCGCCGATGTGCTGGTGGCGGATATCAGCCCGCAGGCCGAAGTGCTGGCTTTGCAATGGGGCTGCGCTTTCCGCCGCACCGATGTCGGCCAGCCGGACGAGATGGCGGCATTGTGCGAGGATGCAGCCGCCCGCTTCGGCAAGCTCGATATTTTGGTCAACAATGCCGGGATCGCCGCATCGGCACCCATCGCGGAGGCGGACGAAGCGCGATCGCAGCGTTTCTGGCGGGTGCATATATTGGGCGTGCAGATGGGCATCAAAGAGGCCGCCGCGCGGATGACAGCGGGTGGGTCGATCGTCAATATCTCATCAATCACGGCCATGCGCGGCTTCCTGCAATGGGGCGAATATGCCGCGACCAAGGCGGGGATCATATCGCTGACCCAGACGGCGGCGGTCGAATATGGGCCGCGCGGCATCCGCGTGAACTGTATCGCGCCCGGCATCATCGACACGCCGATGGCGATGGACGAGGCGCCCGACATGGTGAGCCGCAACGCCAATGTCTTTACCCTGCTGGGCCGGATCGGTCGGCCGGAAGAACTGGCGGCCGCCGTTCATTTCATGGCGAGCGACGATGCAAGCTATATCACCGGACAGACGCTGCTGGTCGATGGCGGGTGGAGTACGGGCACGTCGATCAAGGGGATCGAACTGGCGCTGTCGACGACCGGCTGAAAAATGGGTCGGGAAAGGCATGGACGGTAGAAGCAGCTGCCGCCCCCATTTATCACCGGCCAGCCTGTAGGATAGGCGGACGTGTCAGTCGAGGAAATGCAGCGCCGTGATGAGCGCACCGCTCAGCCCGACAAGACCATCGAACAGAAGCCGCCAGGCCATCGGGGCGGCGCGCAATTCCATATAATAGCGCACGACCAGATGCGCCTTGACGGTGGCGGCCAGCATCACGGCGGCAAAGCCCCACCCCGCCGCACCCGCGCCCCCGAATCCGGCAAGCGTCGCCAGCAACAGCAAGACCCAGATAGCCGTCGGTCCGTTCGGGCACGTCATCGCGCGCCCTGCAAATAAAGCATCGCGAACAGAAATATCCACAGCAGGTCGACCATGTGCCAGAACAGCGCGCAAGATATGGTCCAGTCGATGAAGCCGGGGTCGGCCCGGTCCGCCCGCGCCCGCACGAAAGTCGCCACCAGCAAGGCGATGCCGATGGCATAATGGAGCAGGTGGATGCCGGTAAAAACATAGTAGAAGGTGAAGAAGGCGTCGGTCCGGGGTGTCAGGCCCTGTGCGATCTTGGTCGCATATTCGATGCCCTTGACGACGCCGAAGCACAGGCCGACGGCGATGGCGCACAGCAGATGGCGACGCACTTTGGGCATATGCCCGGTCCGCGCGCCTTCCACCGCCAGCGTCACCTGCCAGCCGCTGGTGATGAGGATGAGCGTGTTGAGCAGCCCCAGCCGGATGTCGAGCAACGCCGCCGATCGGGCGAACAGCGCAGGCTGGGCCATGCGTTCGACCATGAAATAGCCGAAAAACAGGATGAAGTTGGCGATATCGGCGGCAATGAAGGTCAATATGCCGGGAACCGGGCCGGATCGATCCGGGGCGGCTTCAACCATGCGGCGCGGGCGCCGGGGTGTCGCGTTGCAGCCGGGTCAGCGCGCGCAGAGTGAAGATCGAGAGGATTAGCATCGCCCAGAAAAAGAGTGAAAATTCCACCCAATAGTTGAAGAAGCCGCTGCGCGAAAAAGGCCCGTCGCGGAAGAAGGGCAGGAAGCAGAAGCCCATGAAGGCGACCGCGACCCAGATCGCGAACCAGCATACCGGCCTGGGGATGAGCGGCTCGGCGCGCCAGTCGTTGAGGAAGCAGAGGGCAAAGGCCGTGACCTGAAGCATGGTGAGCGAGAAGGCCATGTCGAACATGATCCATCCCGTGTCGTAGAGCATCATCAGGATCGCCGGATCAGCCTCCGGCCGGAAGGCGGCGGTCAGCCAGAAGGCGGGCGGAAACACCAGCACCAGGGTCGTGAAGCCCGCACCCCAGAGTTGCAGACGCGATAGCAGATCATTGTCACGTTCGGCCGCCTCCATCACCTTGGTGATACCCATGCCCCATACCAGATAGAGAACGCCCGAAACCATCATGCCCGTCATGCCGATCAGCGCGGCGGTGGTATGCTCGCGGAAATGCCGAGCGATATCGTCTGCCGACAGCGCCGCCGAATAAGGCGGGATATTGTGCCCCAAAAGCGCGAAGAAGAGGATTAGCAGGATCAGCAGCGTCGGTCCCATCCACAAACAGAAACGCACATAGCGCAAAGGGTTGGAAGTCGGTGCAACCCGACAGACTCCCGCTATCGCGACATTCGTCAATGACTGATCCGCACGCGCATCGTCGGCCAAGGATGTCATGCCCAGTCCCCGTTCCTGTCCATCGGTCGCCGTGCCGACTGGCGCCACCATGAACCCATGCGGGGCAAAGAGCGATATCCCTGGGCGCCATCACACGCCTTATCGTGCCAAAGTCATGATCTCTGGTCGTCAGTCGTCGGCCAGGCTGCGGTCGGCCAACGACCGCGCCTCCCGCCACACGCTCGGCCGCTGCGCGGTCCAGCGCATGAAGGCACGGGAGAAGGTGCTGCTGCTGGAAAAGCCCAGCAGATAGGCGATATTTTCGACCGTCAGGTCCGGGCGGCGCAGATAGTCATAGGCCAGCTCCTCGCGCAGCCGATCGAGCACCTCCTGAAAGGTCGTATTCTCCTCGCGCAGGCGGCGTAGCAGAGTGCGTTCGGTCATGGCGAGCAGGCGCGCAGTTTCCTGCTTGCTCGGTTCGCCATTGGGCAATTGCCCGATCAGCGCGTCGCGGACCTTGCGCGAGAAGCGGCTGGCAAAGCGAAAGGCGAGATATTTAGCCGCCATCTCGTCCAGCATCGTCGCCAGTTCCTCGTTGGCGGACGGGACCGGCCGTTCGAGTATCTCGACCGGGAAGAGAATGCTGTTGATCGGCTGGCCGTAGCGGATAGGACAGCGAAAGACGTCGCGATAGGCCTGGTCATCGGCAGGTTTGCGGTGGCGGAAACTGACCTCGACCGGCGTGATCGAGGTGGACAATATCCATTCGCACAGCAGGAAGAAGCCCGCGAGCATGGTGTCGATCGTCTGGTAGATGGGCTGACGCCCGCCGGTGTTGAGATCAACCGTCAGGCGATAACCTTCTTCTTCACGCTGGAAGGATACCGCAGCAGAATCGGAGATCAACCGGGCGGAATGGGAAAAGCGTTCGGCCGCCCGGCGCAATGTGGCGCTGCACGACATGGCGTAACCCACGACATGAAAGGTCGACGGGCGGATATGGCGCGCGACCTTCAGGCCGAAATTGGGGTCGCCAGTCGCCTCGACAGCCGCGATCCACAGGCTGGTCACCTGATCCTGCGAATAGCGATGGCCCAGATCGCCGACGCGGCTGGCGTCCATGTCGATGTCGCGCATCAGGGCGGGCGGATCGATCCCCGCATCCTCCAGCGCCTTTACGATCGCCAATATCCATGCCGACAGGCCGGTCTGCACGCTCTCTGTCTCCCCCCGTCACCCGGATTTTTTCACCTCCGGGCGATGATGGCTGGGACCATGGCCAAAGGCAAACGGCTCAGGCCTTTTTATGCAGAAAAAGGCCGCCCCCGGTGCTCCCCGACTGCGGCCCGCGACCGTCCCGAAGAGAAGGGATCAGTCGAACTTGAACGTGAGGGTCGCGCCATAGTTGACGGGCCGGGCGACATGGCGCACCACGACGTCCTGGATGACGAACTGGTTGGTCCGATAATAGCTGATTGTGACGTTGCGGCCCCAAAAGGCTGAAGCTCCAGCGATCGTCCAGCGCTTTGACGCCGGCGCGCAGGCGGGTCCATGGATATCATCGGCGCCTCTTCGGGCACCGGATCATATTCGCCCAGTAACGCGGGCCAGAACTGGCCGGAGTTGAAGGCTTTCTCATCCGTCAGCGGGGCGTCGGCATAATCATAGCGCGCTACGCCTCGCAATTCGGTGATGACATCCCAGCGCAAGTTCAAGTCCCCCGCCAAGAACAACCCCGCCGATCACGGCGACGAGCGGTTTGCCGACCGTCTCCAGATTGCGGATGCGGCGGCTGAAACCGCCCGCCTCCCCCAATCCAGCCCGCAAATCCTCTTGGGTCGCGGCTTCGCGCCACCGCTCGATATCGACCTGCAATTCGACAAGATCGGCGCCGGCGCAAAATCCGCTCGCCTTGCCCGAACATAATATGGCCCCGACGATCGCGTCGTCCTGATGCAACCGCTGCGCTAACAGGCCCAGATCGTCCTGAACCGCATGGCTGATGATGTTCATCGATCGATTTGGCATGGCGAAAGTAACGATCGCGACACCGTCCGCGCCAACTTCCAAGGTGAAGTTTTCCATGTCCGTCCCTTCCTCAGACGCGCGCTATGATCGTAGCGGTGCCCATCCCCGCGCCCACGCACAGATTGATGGGCGCCGTCTCTTTGCCCGATCGCTCCAGTTCATCGACCATGGTGCCCAGGATCATGCCCCCGGTCGCGCCAAGCGGATGCCCCATGGCGATGGAGCCTCCATTCACGTTGATCTTCGCCGGATCGATGTCCAGCGCCTGGATGTAGCGCAGCACGACCGCCGCAAAGGCCTCGTTCAATTCGAACAGGTCGATGTCGTCGCGCGTCATGCCGAGCCGTTCGAGCAGTTTGCGGGTCACGAACTCCGGTCCAGTAAGCATGATTGTCGGATCAGAACCGATGGCTGCCGTTCCCAATATTTTCGCGCGTGGTTTCAACCCGGCGGCTTCTCCGGCCTCCCTGGAGCCGATCAGCACTGCAGATGCGTCATCAACGATGCCCGATGCGTTCCCGCCATGATGGACATGGTCGATCGGTCCCATCGCAGGATATCGGGCGCGCGCTACTGCATCATAGCCTGCCTCGCCCATCTTCACGAAGGCAAGCTTGAGCGCTGCAAGCGACTGCATGTCGGTTTGCGGGCGCATAAGTTCGTCATGGTCGAGTATGACGATACCGGCCTGATCGAGCACCGGGACGATGGAACGGCCAAAACGCCCCTCCTCCCACGCACGCGCCGCGCGTTGCTGGCTCTGCATGGCATAGGCATCGACGTCATCGCGACTGAAGCCATGGATAGTCGCGATCATATCCGCACCAATACCCCTGGGGCATAATAATGATCGAAGGCAAAGCTGGGATCGACCATCATGGCGCCACCATCAGCCGCCAGAGCCACACGCGAAATGGATTCGACACCGCCGACAATCGCAAATCGCGCTTCGCCCAGCGCTACTTTGGCCGCCGCCATGTTGCACGCCTCCAGCCCCGACGCGCAAAACCGATTAATCTGCACTCCAGGAACGCGCGGATCATATCCTGCGACCAGCGCAGCGATGCGGGCGATGTCACTACCCTGCTCGGCAACCGGCATCACGCATCCCAAAATCACGTCGTCGACCAACCCGGTGTCAAGCCCGTTGCGATCACGGACGGCTTGGAGCACCTGCGCGGCGAGCGACAGCGCGGTAATCTAGTGCAGGGCCGTCAGGCCGCCCCTTACCGCGCGGCGTGCGAACCGCGTCATAGATAAAAACATCGGTCATGAGATCAACTGTTTAGCGGGGGCCGAGGCGGATCGCGCCATCAAGGCGAACGGATTCGCCATTCAGATAGCGGTTGCCGATCATGTGCAGGGCAAGCGAGGCATATTCCTCCGGCGCGCCAAGACGCTTGGGAAATGGGACCGACGCACCGAGCGACGCCTGCACATTTTCCGGCAGGCCACGCATCATGGGTGTGAGGAACAAGCCCGGCAGAATGCTATTGATCCGAATGCCTTCCCCCTTTAGATCGCGTGCGATCGGCAGCGTCATACCCAGCACGCCAGCCTTTGATGCGGAATAGGCGGCTTGCCCCATCTGCCCGTCCTGCGCGGCCACGCTTGCGGTGCAGATGATCGCACCGCGTTCTCCGTCCTCAAGCGGATCGAGGTCCAACATGCCCTGCGCCGAAGCGGCGATGCAGCGAAACGTGCCAAGCAGGTTGATCTGAACGACCCGCTCAAAATCTCGCATCGGAAAACGGGAGATTCCCTCGTCCAGCTTGTTGCGGGATGCTGTCTTGAAGCCGTTGGCGATCCCTGCGCAGTTGACCAGGATACGCTCCTGCCCAAAGGCCGCGCGGGCTTTGGCGAAGCCCGCGTCGACCTGATCGTCCGACGTCACATCTACCTTGCAGAAAATTCCCCCGATTTCCGATGCCAGAGCAGAACCAGAGGCGTCGCTCATGTCGAAAATGGCTATTTTGGCGCCCGCTGCGGCCAGAGCTCTCGCCGTTGCCTCGCCCAGCCCCGATGCTCCGCCCGTAACGACTGCAACGACTTCACCGTTGATCTGCATTTCCGCCCCCGATTTATGGAATATTTCGAGCGCGATTTTTTGCACCGTATCGGCGAACCGGAAACGGCCAGGAGTGACAAGGAATGACCTTTCACGACAACCTTTCTCCTCGTTCAGAACCAATCGAAATTGCCAGCCTGTAGACAACGAGATTGCAGCCCTTCCGTGAAATAGGTCGCGCCCTGTGGTATCCCCGTTATTCAGATGGTGCGGTCAATGAGGACAAGGCCAAGATGTGGGAGTGCTTGAACGATAGGGCAGCCCCGTGGTCATCTGGATATTGCCAAGACGATGGGCCAAAGCCCGCCAACCCACCCGGACGATGTTCGAAGACTTAAGCAAAATAATATATAATATTATCTGTAGCGAGAGATCACTGTGTTGGGGTGGACGACCCCCGAACGGCATCAAAGTGTGCCAGAATGAGGTCGTTGTAGATCTCAACCGAGGAGGCCGTCCGTGGAACAGTTTATCCGAGTTGGAATGGATACGTCAAAGCATGTCTTTCAGCTGCATGGCGTGAATGCGGCCGAGGAGCCGGTATTGCGCAAGAAGCTTCGGCGCAAAGAGATGGTCGAGTTTTTCGGTAAACTGCCGCCGACGGTAGTGGCAATCGAAGCGTGCGGCGGCTCGCATCACTGGGCGCGGGAGCTGCAATCGTTGGGGCATGAGGTGAAGATGCTGCCGCCGCAATATGTGAAACCATATGTAAAGCGTGGCAAGAATGACGCCGCCGATGCCGAGGCGTTGTGCGAAGCGATGAGCCGCCCGACGATGCGCTGCGTGCCGGTGAAGACTGCCGAGCAGCAAGCGGCACTGATGTTGGTCGGTACGCGGGACCGCTTGGTTCGCAATCGCACGCAGCTGACCAATGCGATCCGTGGTTACGCGGCCGAATTGGGACTGACGGCTGCCAAAGGGATGCGGCATATCACGCCATTGCTCGACCGGATCGCGACGGATGAGACGCTGCCGGAAATGGCGCGCGATCTGTTCGCACTTCACGCCCACGAATATGCGCAGTTACAGAAGGAAATCGAAAGGGTTGAGAGCCGGCTGATGACATGGCACCGTGCTGACGAATGCAGTCGTCGCCTTGCGCAAATACCGGGCGTTGGTCCAATCGGAGCTTCGCTTTTGATGATGAAGACGCCGGCGCCTGAACTGTTTGGATCTGGCCGCGATTTTGCCGCGTGGCTTGGCCTGACACCCAGAGATCATTCGACAGCCGGGAAGACCAGACTTGGCGTCATCACCCGCGCCGGTGACGAGGCCTTGCGAAGTACCTTGATACAGGGTGCAACCGCTCTCCTCCGACAGGTGCGGATGGGGCGAAGTAAAAATGCATCTTCCTGGCTCATGGAGTTGCTCAAGCGCAAGCCGCCCAAGCTTGTCGCTGTGGCGCTGGCGAACAAGGTCGCCCGTATTGCCTGGAAAATGATGATGACAGGCGAACCCTACAAATCCCGATCTGCAGTGCCTGCACTAGGGGTCGCGGCATAGAGCTCATCGCTGCACGGGGAGTACAGCTAACGCTACCGTGCTGAGTTGGGGCTGGAACTTGCAAGAGAACGAGCAGATGGTGTGATCGATCGATCCGAAACGCGTGACACTCCGCATGAATCACTGGCCTTCACAGGTCGCGATTGTGTTTGGAACTCGCGTGGCGGAAACCATCTTGGCCCGCGGTCATGTGCGACCGCACACCGAGGCCGGACATATGATCGCAAGCGATCCGTTCAAAATATCTGTTCAGGGTTCTTGTAAGTGGGGGTCGTCCACATATGATTCATGCTTGGACGGCCAAATGACCGCTTCAAGTGACAACAGGACGGGCCGTGTCGCTGGCGTCCGCTTTATATCCATAATCGCAGGAAGCGGGTAGTCGTGAAATGCCATCCTGCCGTCAGATATCATTCACCTGTGATCACCCTGTTCGCAACCAAATCTGATCCCCATTTGCGTTTCCGGCTATCTCGCCCGTCATCCCGACAGGTTCGACATCTCCGCTGATAAGGAGATCAAGAGTTGCGCTCTCCTCAGCCGGGACTTTGGCTAAAGTCCGTCGACCATCGACCGTGATCGCAACGACAACGCCATGTTTGATTGACCCATCTCTGTTATAAAGTACGGTGTAAGTTTCGATCGCCGCTGGTCCCACATAAGTTTCAACCAGCGCCGGCGCTTCGCCGCGATGGGCGTCAGCATCCGCCTGATAGTCGAAGCTCCGGGGAAAATGCGCCGCCGCGATGGGTCTGCTGCCCAATATTATGGTATGATTATGGGTAGCAAAACCACCATTGGCGAATAGCTCAACGAGGAGTTGTTCGACAGCCTGGCCGATGCCCGCCGGAAGCTGGCCATCTGGCGCTATGATTACAACAATGTCCGGCCCCACTCGTCGTTGGGAAATCGAACGCCTGCACAAGCGCGTCGGGCGTTCGAGCAGGACGAGAGCATCACGCCCGACGCGCTTGTGCAGGCGCAGGGGCCATCGTATTTAACCGCAAGACTCTCGTTATGATCGAGGGACTGACGGGGGGCAGGTCACCATGCGTTTGTCGAGGTGCGCAGGATAGTGTCATCTGTGATGGTGCGGATGTGGTCGAGAAGTGGCCGCGTTGCCAGAAGCGTTGGCCCCAGTAGCGCTTGCGAATATGCTCGAACTCCTGGTGGATTTTACGCGATGACCGCCCCTTGGCCCGGCGCATGAAGTCGCTGACCGAGACATGCGAGGGTATCTCGACGCACATGTGGACGTGATCGCGCGAAAGCGCGCCGTGGACGATCGTCACGCCCATTTCGGCACAGACCTGTCGGATAATCTCGCGAACCCGCAGACGCACCTCGCCATGCAGCACATTGAACCGATATTTCGGTACCCAGAAGAGATGATAGCGATGATCCAATATTGTGTGACAAACGCTGCTATAGCCCATAGCCGAGTCCAGGGCTGAAGTCTGTATCCGACTGAAGTCGGAGGAGTTTATCATTATGGAGGACTCTCGCGCGGAGGCGCAGAGATCGTGGAGACGTGTGCCGCCCATCGATTGGAAGCTCTGCAAGGAGCGCCATCAACTCGAATGCTTCTTCAACAAACTCGAACGCAGGACCGCCCTGCGATGCGAGAAAAACCATCGCCGCATCATGGGCTTCGTCCATCTCACATGCGCCATGATCTGGATACGCTCAATGCAGACAGCGCCTAAGCGTCGAGCGATCGACCCTTCGTCTCCGGCAAGGCGACCAGACAAGTCACCAGCGCCAGCGCCACGATAGCCAGCGTATACCATAGCCCGGCATAGGGATTCCCAGTCCGCGCGACGATATATTGGCTGACCAGCGGCAGGAAGCCGCCGAAATAGCCGGTCCCGATATGATAGGGGATCGACAACGAACTATAGCGTATGCGAGCCGGAAAATATTCCGACAGCAAAGCCGCCACCGGCCCATAGGTCGCTCCCGACAGCGTCCACAGCAGCAGCAACGCCGCGAACACCGTCGTCGCGCGCGGCCAGTCCGGCGTCACCGCGCCGAAATCATAGCCCCGCGCGCCCAGCGCCGCGTCCAGCCCTTCAGCGCTCAGGTCGGCCACCGCCACGCCGCCGATCGCCACCGCGGGCGTCGCGCCATCCCGCTTGTCATAGGGAATGCCGCGTTTGGAAAAATGGTCGAGCAGCTTGCCGCACGCGGTCGGCTGCACCTTGGCAAAGGGATCGAACCGGCAATCGGGACCGCTCACCACCACCGGCGCGCGCTGCGCCGCCTGCGTAAGCGCCGGGTTCGCGGTAGCGCCCATGAACTGATAGAGCGGCAGCGCCAGCAGCAGCACCAGCGCATAGCCGATCACGATCGGCTTCTTCCGCCCGATCCGGTCGGACAGCCAGCCGAAGAAGATGAACGCGCCCATGCCGGTGAAGGCGCTGCCGCCCACCAGCAATTGCGCCACCCCCGCCGCTACATGCAGGCCGTTCTGCAGGAAATATAGCGCCTGGAACATCACCGTATAGGCGATGACGGTAAAGCCCGCCGCGATGCCGATCATCGCGACGAACATCCGTTTCTTGTTCCCCGGCGCGGTGAAGGCCTCCTTGACCGGGTTCTTCGCCTGCGCGCCCGCCTGCTTCATCGCCAGGAACACCGGGCTTTCGCGCAGCATCAGCCGCATCCAGAGCGAAATCGCCAGCAGCGCCAGCGACAGGATGAAGGGAATGCGCCAGCCCCATGCCTCCCACACCGCCTCGCCCACGATCGCCTGCGTCCCCACCACGACGATCAGCGACAGGATGAACCCGCCGATCACCCCCGCCTGGATGAAGCTGGTGTAAAAACCGCGCTTCCCCGGCGGCGCATGTTCCGCGACATAGATGGCCGCCCCGCCATATTCGCCGCCCAGCGCCAGCCCCTGCGCGATCCGCAAACCAATGAGAATGATGGGCGCCGCTATGCCGATACTCGCGGCGGACGGCGTCAAACCGACCCCGGCGGTCGCCAGGCCCATCAGGACGATGGTCGCCAGAAACGTATATTTCCGTCCCAGTCGGTCGCCCAGATAGCCAAACAGCACCGCCCCGATCGGCCGGAAGGCGAAACCGATCGCGAACCCCGCGAGCGTATAGAGCAATTCGACGGTGGGATTGTCGGTGGGAAAGAAGGTCCGCCCGATGATCGGCGCCAGCACGCCGTAGATATAGAAATCATACCATTCGAACACGGTGCCCAGCGCAGACGCGGTAATGACCAGCCGATCCCGTTTGGCATCCATCACATAATCGCTACTGACCGCTTCGCTCATCCCGCCCTCGCCCGCCATTCGTCTCCTCTATGCGGAAAGGTGTGGCCGCTCGACAAGCGCAGTATGACCAGCGGCGAAAATTAAAACAGCCGCGATCCGTTCGGCACCGTCCTGTCCGGCGCGAACAGCATGACCGCGCCTGCTTCGTCGGCAAAGCCCAGCGTCAGCACTTCCGACATGAACTTGCCGATCTGGCGCGGTAGGAAGTTGACCACGGCCGCGACCTGCCGTCCCGGCAAATCCTCCCATGCGTGGTTTTCGGTGATCTGCGCGCTGGACCGCTTTTGCCCGATCGCCGGACCGAAATCGATCAACAGCTTGAAGGCGGGCTTGCGCGCTTCGGGATAAGGCTCCGCCGAAACGATCGTGCCGACCCGGATATCGACCTTCAGGAAATCCTCGAAGTTGATCATATCGGCGGCGGGCGCGGCGGGATCATGGGTTAGATGCATGACCGCTGCATAACAGAGCCACTTGTTCCCGCGAAGCCGGGAATCCAGTCCGAAAGGTTAACTGGATTCCCGCCTTCGCGGGAAAACGCAGCGCCCTTATTCCATCTCCAATATCACCGCGTCCACCGCCAGGCTTTCGCCCTGCGCGGCCGACACGCTCTTGACCGTCCCCGCCTTCTGCGCGCGCAGGATATTCTCCATCTTCATCGCCTCAATCACGGCGAGCGGCTGCCCGGCCTCGACCTTGTCGCCCGCCCCCACATGGAGCGCGACCAGCAGGCCCGGCATCGGGCAGATCAGGAAGCGCGACAGGTCTGGCGGAATCTTTTCGATCATATGGCTAGCATGGGGCGCAGCATGGGCGGGGAGGATGCGCAGCTTATGACTGGCCCCGTGCGCGGTGAGCATAAAGCCAGACCGCACCGGCGCGATCCGCACCGCCAGATCGTCTTCGCCAAACTCCGCCTCGATTAGCCGGTCGCCAGGCGTATATTCCAGCGCCATGTCGATTTCTTCGCCATCCACACTGACCTCGTCGCCGTCGATCATGACGTCATGGATCGCGTCCCCGATCTTGACTTGCCATCCGGTCGGCGGGCTGAGCCGCTTGCCCAACTGCCCGTCGATCCGCCGCGCCCGATCCGCCTGCGCCATCGCCGCGAAGGCGCCGATCGCCGACAACCGCATCAGCAATTCGGGCGACGCGGGCGCGCCCTGGAATCCGTCGGGATATTCCTCCGCGATGAAACCGGTGGTGATATTGCCCGACCGGAATCGCTCATGCTGCATCAACGCCGACACGAAATCGATATTATGCCCTGGCCCCTCGATCTCGAACTTGTCGAGCGCCTCGATCTGCTTGTCGATCGCCTCCAGCCGTGTCGGCGCCCAGGTGATCAGCTTGGCGATCATGGGATCGTAGAACATGGAGACTTCGCCGCCCTCCTCCACGCCGTCATCGACACGGATCAGCGCGCCACTCTCGTCCGCGCCGGTTTCGGGCGGATTATAACGGATCAGACGACCGGTAGACGGGAGGAAGCCGCGATAGGGATCTTCGGCATAGACGCGGTTCTCGATTGCCCAGCCGTTGATCTTGACGTCCGCCTGCCCGAACGACAGCGCCTCGCCATTGGCGACGCGGATCATCTGCTCGACCAGATCGACGCCGGTGATCTCCTCGGTAACGGGATGCTCGACCTGCAACCGGGTGTTCATTTCCAGGAAGTAGAAGCCGTCCCCGGTCTTGTCCTCACCGCTGACGATCAGTTCGACCGTCCCCGCGCTGAAATAGCCAACCGCGCGGGCCAGCGCGACGCACTGTTCGCCCATCTTCCTGCGCATTTCGGGGCTGACGAAGGGCGAAGGCGCTTCCTCGACCACCTTCTGATGGCGGCGCTGGATCGAACATTCGCGCTCGTTCAGATAGACGATATTGCCATGCTGGTCGCCCAGCACCTGAATTTCGATATGGCGCGGGCTTTCGATGAATTTTTCGATGAACACGCGATCGTCGCCAAAGCTGTTCAGCCCCTCGCGCTTGGTCGCTTCAAAGCCTTCGCGCACGTCCTGTTCGCTATAGGCCAGCCGCATCCCCTTGCCGCCGCCGCCAGCCGATGCCTTCATCATCACTGGATAGCCGATCTCGTTGGAGATGCGCACGGCATGTTCGGTATCGTCGATCACGCCGACGTAGCCGGGAACGACATTCACGCCCGCTTCAAGCGCGAGCTTCTTGGACTCGATCTTGTCGCCCATCGCCGCGATCGCATTGGCGGGCGGCCCGACGAAGATGATGCCTTCCGCGTCCAGCGCCTTGCGGAAGCTCTCGCGCTCCGAGAGGAAGCCGTAGCCGGGGTGGACCGCGTCCGCGCCAGTCGCCTTGCACGCCGCGATGATCTTGTCGGCGATCAGATAAGACTGCGCGGCGGGCGACGGGCCGATATGCACGGCTTCATCTGCCATCAGCACATGCGGCGCGCGCGCATCGGCATCGGAATAGACCGCGACGGTCTTGATGCCCATCTTCTTGGCCGTACGCATGACACGACACGCAATTTCGCCACGGTTCGCGATCAGGATCTTGGTGATTGCCATTTTATTCCCTGTCCCAGTCCTAGTTCTAAACTCCGTTCGGTTCGATCGCGTCGAGAACTTCTTCTCGACTTTGCTCGAAGCGAACAGATGATTTCAGTCGCCGTGCATGAACATGCCCGTTTCGACGATGATCCAAAAAACCGCTGCCAGAATTGCGATGGCGATCGCCAAACACCCCAAATAGCGGATCAACTTATTCAGCCGCCTCCAAGTCGACCTTCATTTCAGCCTGCATCGGTACGACGCCCAGCTTGGCGAACAGCGCCGCGTCGGCATTGTCGCCAGCATTGGCAGTGGTCAGCAGCTTGTCGCCGGTGAAGATGCTGTTCGCGCCGGCCATGAAACAGAGCGCCTGACAGCTATCGGACATGCTCTCACGCCCAGCCGACAGGCGCACCATGCTCTCCGGCATCACGATCCGCGCGACCGCCACCGTCCGCACAAACTCGATCTCATCAATCTTGGCGAGCGGCGTGTCGGCCAGCATGTCGCCCAACACCGTGCCCTTGACCGGCACCAGCGCGTTGATAGGCACGCTCTGCGGATGGGCCGGCAGCACCGCCAGCGCGTGGAGGAAGCCGACGCGGTCCTCGCGCGTCTCGCCCATGCCAACGATCCCGCCGGAACAGACGTTGATTCCCGAATTGCGGACATTTTCCAGCGTTTCCAGCCGGTCATCGAACGTCCGCGTGGTAATCACCTTCTCATAATGTTCAGGCGACGTGTCGATATTGTGGTTGTAATAATCCAGGCCAGCGTCGGCCAGCACCTTCGCCTGCCCTTCGCTGAGCATCCCCAGCGTCATGCAGGTTTCCATGCCCATCTGGCGCACGCCCTGCACCATCTGGACGATGGCGGGCATGTCCCGCTCCTTGGGGTTGCGCCAGGCAGCGCCCATGCAAAAGCGCGAGCTGCCCGCATCCTTCGCCTGCGCCGCCGCCTGCATCACCGCCTGCACGCTCATCAGCTTTTCGGCCTTCAAACCGCTTTCCGCCGACGCCGACTGGTTACAATAGCCGCAATCCTCCGGGCAACCGCCGGTCTTGATCGACAGCAGAGTCGAAAGCTGCACCTCGTTACGCGGAAAATTCGCGCGATGGATCGCCTGCGCCTCGAACATCAAATCGTTGAACGGCAGGTCGAACAGCGCGGCGATTTCGGCGCGAGTCCAGTCGGTGCGGGCAGTAAGGGTAGAGGGGGTGTTCATTACGCGGCTTCCTCGATCCCCGCAGGGGGCATGTTATGGCCGAGCAGGCGCAGCACGTCGGCCGCGCACTCCACGACGTTGGAACCCGGCCCATAAATGCCCTGGACGCCCGCGTCACGAAGGAAGTCATAATCCTGCGGCGGGATGACCCCGCCCGCGATCACCTTGATGTCGCTGCGCCCCTGCTCACGCAGCTTGCCGATCAGTTCGGGGATCAGCGTCTTGTGGCCCGCCGCCAGCGACGATGCGCCCACCACATCGACATCGCTCTGCAACGCCAGCACCACGGTTTCGTCGGGCGTCTGGAACAACGGCCCGGACACCACGTCGAACCCCAGATCGCCAAAGGCCGACGCAATGACGTTGGCGCCCCGGTCGTGCCCATCCTGCCCCATCTTGGCGACGAGGAGCTTGGGCTTGCGACCGAGGCGCCGCTCGACGGCCTGCACGCCATCAAGTACCTGTTGCCAGCGGCTGTCGCCTTCGTAAGGCGCGGCATAGACGCCCTTCACCGGCGTCGGCTGCGTGCCATAGCGCTGGAAGCTTTCTTCCATCGCGGCGGAAATTTCGCCCAGCGTCGCGCGGGCGCGGGCGCATTCCACGGCGAGCGCGAGGAGATTGTTCTCCAGGCTCGCGGGCGCCACTGCCCCATCGCGCAGCGCCTGCAACGCCGCCTCGCATTGGGCGCTGTCGCGCTCCGCCTTCACCTTGTTGATCCGCGCGATCTGCCCCTCGCGCACCGCCGCATTGTCGATGTCGAGCGTTTCGAGCAGGTCTTCGGCGGCTAGGCGATATTTGTTCACGCCCACGATCACATCGTCACCGCGATCGACCCGCGCCTGCCGCGCCGCCGCCGCCGTCTCGATCATCGCCTTAGGCCAACCGGCCGCGACCGCCTTGGCCATGCCGCCATCGGCCTGGACCTTCTCGATGATCGCCCAGGCTTCATCGACCAACTGCTGCGTCAGCGCCTCGACATAATAGGAGCCGCCCAGCGGATCGACCACCTTGGTCATGCCGGTTTCTTCCTGGATCACGATCTGCGTGTTGCGCGCGATCCGGGCGGAAAAATCGGTCGGCAGCGCAATGGCTTCATCCAGCGCGTTGGTGTGCAACGATTGTGTGCCGCCCAGCATCGCGGCCATCGCCTCGATCGTGGTGCGCATGACGTTATTATACGGGTCTTGCTCGGTCAGCGACACGCCTGACGTCTGGCAATGGGTGCGCAGCATCTTGGACCGCTCGTCCTTCGCGCCCAACGCCGTCATCGCCCGGTGCCACAGCACGCGCGCGGCGCGCAGTTTGGCGATCTCCATGAAGAAGTTCATGCCGATCGCGAAGAAGAAGCTCAGGCGGCCTGCGAACTTATCGATGTCGAGGCCCGACGCCACGCCATATTTCACATATTCCAT
This sequence comes from Sphingobium sp. AntQ-1, assembly GCF_028538045.1. Classification (NCBI taxonomy): domain Bacteria; kingdom Pseudomonadati; phylum Pseudomonadota; class Alphaproteobacteria; order Sphingomonadales; family Sphingobiaceae; genus Sphingobium; species Sphingobium sp. AntQ-1. The sequence continues at coordinate 3,345,946 of NZ_CP117158.1, read as the reverse complement.
GCCGTCGGCGATGGTGAAGGCCAATTCCTGCACCTGCGTCGCGCCTGCTTCCTGCATATGATAGCCGGAAATGGAGATACTGTTGAATTTGGGCATCTCGCGACTGGTATAGCCGAAAATGTCGCTGATGATCCGCATTGAGGGTTCGGGCGGGTAGATATAGGTGTTGCGGACCATGAACTCCTTGAGGATGTCGTTCTGGATGGTCCCGTCGAGCAACTTGCGATCGACGCCTTGCTCCTCGCCCGCGACGATGAAGAAGGCCAGAATCGGGATCACCGCACCATTCATCGTCATCGACACGCTCATCTTATCGAGCGGAATGCCGTCGAACAGGATTTTCATGTCGTCCAGCGTGTCGATCGCCACGCCCGCCTTGCCGACGTCGCCGGTCACGCGCGGATGGTCGCTGTCATAACCGCGATGGGTCGCCAGGTCGAACGCGACCGACAGCCCCTTCTGCCCCGCTTTCAGATTGCGATGGTAAAAGGCGTTGGAGGCTTCCGCCGTCGAAAAGCCCGCATATTGGCGGATGGTCCAGGGGCGCCCCGCATACATGCTCGCCTTCACCCCGCGCGTGAATGGCGCAAAACCGGGAAGGCCAGGATCGACCGTCACGTCCTCGGCGGTATAGAGCGGCTTGACGGCGATCCCTTCCGGCGTCGCCCATGTCAAATCCTTGCCCTTCACTTCCTTCTCGGCAGCGGCGGTCCATTGGTCCAGCGTCGGCTTCTCGGTCATATTCCATCCCAACTGTCTCCCCCCGTGGGGGGAGAGGATACGCAGGCTTGGCGGCTTGTCCGCCTAGCCGAAGTTGGAGAGCCTCTCTCTCCGCTGCGACTAAGGATCTGCTGCGCAGCCCCCAGTCTTGCTGCATCCCCACAAAGGGGCGAGACGACTAATGCGCCTCCTTGGGCGTCTCCATAATCTCGGTCAGCACCCCGTTCATATCCTTGGGATGCACGAAGAAGATCGGCGTGCCGTGCGCCCCGATGCGCGGCTCGCCCAGCACCCGTTTACCCAGGCCTTCGAACCACGCCTTTGCCTCATGGATATCGGCCACTTCATAGCACATATGATGCTGCCCCCCGGCCGGGTTCTTGGCGATGAAGGCGGTGATCGGAGAGCTTGCGTCGAACGGCTCGATCAACTCGATCTGCGTCCCCGCGGTCCCATTCTCACCCGGCGTATCGACAAAACACACCTTCACCCCCTGCGCGGGCAAATCGAACGGTTCATGCGCGATCGTCGCGCCCATCACGTCACGATAATAAGCGATGCTCTTTTCAAGCGACGGCGTGGCGACACCGATATGATTGAGACGACCGAGTTTCATCTAGCGTTCCTAAACTTCGTCATTCCCGCGAAGGCAGGAATCTATCTCCCGCCCCATCCCAAGACGCGAGGCCCGGATATGAATCCCCGCCTTCGCGGGAATAACGGATCTTAGTTAAAGCGGAATATTGTCATGCTTCTTCCACGGATTCTCCAGGCTCTTGTTCTTGAGCTTCCGCAGGCCCAGCGCAATCCTCTTCCGCGTCGAATGCGGCTGGATCACCTCATCGATGAAGCCCTTGCTCGCCGCCACGAACGGGTTGGCGAAACGCCCTTCATATTCCGCCGTCCGCTCGGCGATCTCGTCCGCGGTTTTGCCCCGAAAGATGATTTCCACTGCCCCCTTCGCGCCCATCACCGCGATCTCGGCTGTCGGCCAGGCATAGTTCAAATCGCCGCGCAGATGCTTGGACGACATGACGTCATAGGCCCCGCCATAGGCCTTGCGGGTAATCAGCGTGATCTTGGGCACCGTCGCCTCGGCATAGGCGAACAGCAGTTTCGCGCCATGCTTGATGATGCCGCTATGTTCCTGCGCGGTGCCCGGCAGGAAGCCTGGCACATCGACAAAGGTCACGATCGGAATTTCGAACGCATCGCAGAAGCGCACGAAACGCGCCGCCTTCTTCGATGAATTAATGTCCAGCACGCCCGCCAGCACCATCGGCTGGTTGGCGATGATGCCCACCGTCTTGCCCTCGACCCGGCCGAACCCGCACAGGATATTCCCGGCATGCGCGGGTTGCACTTCGAAGAAATCACCCTCGTCCACCACCTTGCGGATCAACTCGTGCATGTCATAGGGCTGGTTGGCGTTGGCCGGGATCAGCGTATCCAGGCTCGGCTCGATCCGGTCCCATGCGTCCGCGCTCGGCCGCTCCGGCACTGGCTCGCGATTGGACGCGGGCAGGAAGTCCACGAAATCGCGCACCGCCAGCAGCGCCTCGATATCATTCTCGAACGCCACGTCCGCCACGCCGGACTTGGTCGTATGCGTCACCGCGCCGCCCAACTCCTCCTGCGTCACGACTTCGTTCGTCACCGTCTTGACCACATCGGGTCCGGTCACGAACATGAAGCTGCTGTCCTTCACCATGAAGATGAAGTCGGTCATCGCGGGCGAATAGACCGCCCCGCCCGCGCATGGCCCCATAATGACGCTGATCTGCGGCACCACGCCGCTGGCCAGCACATTGCGCTGAAAAATCTCGGCATAACCGGCGAGCGAAGCGACGCCTTCCTGAATCCGCGCGCCGCCGCTGTCGTTCAGGCCAATCACCGGCGCGCCGACCTTTAGCGCCATGTCCATGATCTTGCAGATTTTCATCGCGTGCCGTTCGGACACCGCGCCGCCATAGACGGTGAAGTCCTGGCTGAACACAAACACCAGCCGGCCGTTGATCGTGCCCGATCCAGTGACGACGCCATCGCCCGGAATATGCTGTTCGTTCATGCCGAAATCGACGCAATTATGCTCGACATACATGTCCAGCTCTTCGAAGCTGTCCTCGTCCAGCAGCACGTCCAGCCGTTCGCGCGCGGTCAGCTTGCCTTTCCCATGCTGCGCGTCGATGCGGCGCTGGCCGCCGCCCATGCGCGCGCCTTCGCGCTTGGCTTCCAACTGTTCGATAATGGCGAGCTTCGACATGCGGGCATCTCTCCAGATTTGCGGCAATAACCGCCTTGAACCACCCCTAAGCGGGCTTTCCCTTTTTTCGCAAATGCAAATTTGCTAAATTGCAAATCACGACTTCGCAAATTACGGTGCGGTTTATGGCACGCGGCAACCGTATCTTCGCAGGCCCGCGCCTGCGCCAACTGCGCCTAGACCATCGGATGGACCAGGCGATGATGGCGCAGGCGCTGGGCATATCCGTATCCTATCTTTCGCAGATGGAAAATGACGATCGCCCCCTGACCGCCAAGGTCAAAGCCGCGCTCGCCAGCGCCTTCCCCACCGACTGGGCCAGTTTCGACAGCCGCGAGGATGAGCAGCTCTTGGGCGCATTCACATATGCGCTCGCCCATCCCGAACTGCCCGGCAACCAGATGGAGCCGGAGCGGATCGAGAAGCTGCACCTGCAATTCCCCGAATTCGCCGCCCGCTACGTCGATCTCTACAATGCCCATATGCGCGCCAACGAACGCATCAACATGATCGAGGAGGCGATCGCCAACGATCACGAGGTGCAGGCCCGCCTCCCCTGGGAAGCCGCGCGCGACTGGTTTCACGAAGCCGGAAACTATGTCCACAGCATCGACTGCCTGGCCGAAGACATGGCCGAAAGCTTCACCGCCGGGCAATCCCTGGACGAAGGCATGTTGGTGGAGGCGCTGGCCCGCCGCCACGGCATCGAAACGCTGATCGCCGACACTCCCGGCTCCTCGTTGCGCAGCTACACCCGCGCAGACAAGCGCCTATTCGTCAACGCCGCGCTGCCGACCGAAAGCCGCAAATTCATGCTCTCCCACCAGTTGCTGATGCTGGAGGGGCAGGCGGTGATCGCCGATGTCGTCAACAAGGCCGCGCTGCCTGTTCCCGGCGCCGACCGCCTGCTGGCGATCGGCCTGGGCAATTACGCTGCGGGCGCGCTGCTCATGCCCTACGCCCCCTTTCGGGAAGCGGCGCGGACGATGCGCCACGATATAGATCGGCTCGCCCGCACCTTCGGCGTCAGCTTCGAACAGGCCTGCCATCGCCTGTCCACCCTGCAACGACCCGGCCTGCGCGGCATCCCCTTCTTCTTCTGCCGCGTCGACATGGCTGGCAACATCACCAAACGGCACAGCGCCACCCGCCTGCAATTCGCCCGCTTCGGCGGCGCCTGCCCCCTATGGAACGTGCATGAAGCCGTGGCCGTGCCGGATCGCATCAACGTGCAACTGGGCGAGACCCCGGACGGCGTGCGCTACGTATCGATGGCGAAGGGGCTGGTGAAGCCTTCGGGTAGCTACAAGCGCACCCCGCGCCGCTACGCCGTGGTGCTGGGCTGCGAAGTCGCCCACGCCGCCAACTTCGTCTATGCCGACGGCCTGCATTTACAGGAGGAAGGCGCCGCCACCCCCATCGGCATCACCTGCCGCCTCTGCCCCCGCCAAAGCTGCGACCAGCGCGCCTTCCCGCCTGCGGACCGACCGATCCATGTGGACCCGGACAACCGCCAGATCGTGCCTTATTGGATCGGGTGAGAAGGTAATTATCTAACTGCATATCCCAAATAGAATATCCTTTGTAGCCCCCCACGATGAGGGATCAAAGACTGGCGCATGTGAAATTGCGGACCAAGCATAACGGCAGGCTCGACATTCAAAATGCCAAATCCTCGCGAGTTGCCAGAAAATGTTGCGTTCCCGGAATATCGCGCAGATCGTCAGCGCCATAGCCCCGCCCATTTTCCAAAATATGCACCATCAGTTTTCCAATCGTTCACGATCGCGTTAGCGGCAGGATTCACATAGGCAATGCGAGCCATTCCTCGATAGCCAGGTTCAGCGCGTCCCCAGCCTCCACGGGAAGCATATGGCCTGCGCCCGCGACAATGCGGAGAGTCGATCCCGATATCTTGCCTGCAATATCGCGATGTTGGGTGGGCGGGCTCCACACATCGTCCCTGCCGACCGCAACGAGCACCGGGCAGTGTATCGTTGGCAGGAGAGATTCGACCTCCGGGCGTGCGAGCAGCGCCTGGATCTGGGCATCGAAAACCGGCACGCCCTGGTCGATCGCCATCGTACGAAGTGGCGTCATAAATGCCTGATCGGTGACGCGCCCCGACGCTACCATCGGTGGGAGCCAGCGATCCACCAACGCTGCCATTCCCGCACTTCGCCCCAGCTCAAGCAAGGCATGACGCTTGGCTGCTTCGCCCGGCTGCACCCCGTGAATACCCGTGCTGACCAACGCGAGCCGTTCCACCCGTTCAGGCACGGCGCGATAGACTTCCAGCGCGACCCGCGCCCCCATCGAATGACCAAGTAGCGCCATGCGCGGTGGCGCAACGTCGATGACGTGCCTGGCCATTTCCTCGATCGAGCGCCGCGCGCCAAATCCATCGATCACCAGCGCGCCGTCGAAACGGGCCTGTTGCGGCGAAAATATCCGGCCATCGCACAGGAGGCCAGGCAAGAAAGTGAGACGTTCAAAATCGACCATGTCGTTCACCTCATATTTTCAACCAACAGCGCGAGGCCCTGCCCCACGCCGATGCACATGAAGGCCAGGGCATAGCGCCCGCCGGTCCGCTGCAATTCCTCCACCGCCGACAGAGCGATGCGCGCGCCCGACATGCCCAGCGGATGACCGAGCGCGATGGCGCCGCCATTGGGATTGACGCGCGGGTCGAATGGATCGACGCCCAGGTCGCGCAGCGTGGCGATCGCCTGGCTGGCGAAGGCTTCGTTGAGTTCGATCACGTCGATCTGGTCGATGGCAAGGCCGGTGCGCGTCAGCAGCTTGCGCGCCGCCTCGATCGGGCCAGCGCCCATGATCCGGGGCGCGATACCGGCCGCCGCCATGCCGATGACGCGGGCGCGCGGCGTCAGTCCGTGCGCAGCCGCTGCCGCTTCCGATGCGACCAGCATCGCCGCAGCGCCGTCGTTCAGGCCCGACGCATTGCCCGCCGTCACCGTACCGTCCGGCTTCACCACCGGCTTGAGCTTCGCCAGCGCCTCCAGGCTGGTCGCGCGCAAATGCTCGTCCGCGTCGAACAGGAGCGGATCACCCTTGCGCTGGGGAATGGAAACCGAGACGATTTCAGCGCTGAAGCGGCCGCTCGCCTGCGCGCGCGCCGCCTTTTCCTGGCTGGCCAGCGCGAAACGATCCTGCTCCTCGCGGCTCACCTGCCATTGTTCGGCGACATTTTCGCCCGTCTGCGGCATGGTGTCGACACCATAGGCGGCCTTCATCGCGGGATTGACGAAGCGCCAGCCCAGCGTCGTATCCTCGATCTTCTGGTCGCGGCCAAAGGCGCTGCCGGCCTTGCCCAGAACATAGGGTGCGCGCGTCATGCTCTCCACCCCGCCGGCAATCATGAAGTCGGCGTCGCCGCTGCGGATCGCCTGCGCCGCCATGCCCAGGGCATTGAGGCCGGAACTGCACAGGCGGTTGACGGTAACGGCCGGCGCGCCATCGGGCATTCCCGCCAGCAAGACCGCCATGCGCGCGACGTTGCGATTATCCTCGCCCGCCTGATTGGCGCAGCCCAGAATGACGTCGTCGAGCGCCGACCAGTCGGCCCCGGCATTGCGCTCCATCAACGCCTTAAGCGGCAGCGCGGCCAGATCGTCGGCCCGCACGGTGGCGAGCGATCCATTGAGCTTGCCGATCGGCGTGCGGATGGCGTCGCAGATGAAGGCGTGGGCCATATATGTCAGCTTTCCAGGAAAGAGAGGATGGCGCCCGCCAGCGCGTCAGGCGCTTCGAGCGGGGCCAGATGTGCGGCTTCCAGCGCGACATGCGTCGCGCCGGGGATGCGTGCGAGCAGATGCTCGCCATGCCCCGTAAAGGGCGTCGATGTGTCGCGGGCGCCCGTGACGATCAATGTCGGGCAGGTGATACCGCCGATCCGGTCGGCCAGGTCCATGTCGCGGATCGCCGCGCCGCAACCGGCATAGCCCTGCGCGTTCATGGTCAAAAGCTGGCGGCGAACGGCGTCATAGATGGCGGGTTCGGCGGCGTCGGACAGGAAACGTCCCATGGCGAGGTCGGCAATGGCCGCCATACCCTCAGTCCGCACCTTGGCGATGCGGTCGTTCCACGACGCTGCGTCCATCGTCGCGGAGGTGCAGATGGGTAGCAGCCTTTCGACCCGCGCGGGTGCACGCAACGCCGCTTCCATGCCGATCATCCCGCCCAGCGAGACGCCAGCGATCGAGAATCGCTCGATCCCGGCGGCGTCCGCGACCGCCAGCACATCGTCGGCCAGCATCGCCATCGCATAGTCGCCCGGATCGGCGGTCGAGGCGCCATGACCGCGCGTGTCGAGGCGCAACACGGCGAAATGTGCGCGCAGGCGGGGCAGCAGCGCGTCCCACAAATCCATGCCGGTGCCGATGGAATTGAGCAGGACCAGCGCGGGGGCATCATCCCGCCCGTCGCGCTTCCAGTAGAGACTGGCGCCGGGACGCTGGGTGAATGCCATAGTCAATCCTCCGGCGCGATGGCGACGCGCAGGCCGTCGAGGTTGGCGGTCATCATGATCTGGCAGGACAGGCGCGACCCTGCCGCACGATGGTCGGAGGAATCGAGCAGGTCATCCTCGTCCCCGATCGCCGCGCCGACCGGGCCGCGCCAGTCCTCCTCCACGAAAACATGGCAGGTCGCGCAGGAACAACAGCCCCCGCACAGAGCAAGCAATTCATCGACACCATTGTCGCGGATGGCTTCCATTACGGAAATGCCCTCGCCCGCATCGATAGTCTTTTCGTCTCCCGAACGGTCGACGACGATCAGCTTTGGCACGTCAAAAATCCTGTCTTAGGCGGCTTCAAGCGCCACGAGCGGGGCGCCGGTCTTTGCGATCACTTCGGCTTCGCTGACGCCAGGCGCGAGTTCGACAAGCGTCAGCCCGCCCCGCGCACGATCGACCGCGATCACGGCAAGGTCGGTGATGATCAGGTCGACCACCGCCTTGCCGGTCAGCGGCAACGAGCAGGCCGGCAGGATCTTGGGGCTGCCATTTTTCGACACATGGTCCATCACCACGACCACGCGCTTGACCCCCGCGACAAGATCCATCGCACCGCCCATGCCCTTCACCATCTTGCCCGGTATGGTCCAGTTGGCCAGGTCACCATTGGCGGCCACTTCCATCGCGCCCAGCACCGCCATGTCGATATGGCCGCCGCGGATCATCGCGAAACTGTCGGCGGAGGAGAAGAAGCTGGATGTCGGCAGCGCGGTAATGGTCTGCTTGCCCGCATTGATCAGGTCGGGATCGGCCTCATCCGCATAGGGAAACGGCCCGATCCCCAACATGCCATTCTCGCTCTGCAGCGTGACGTTGACGCCATTGGGCACATGGTTGGCCACGAGCGTAGGGATTCCGATGCCCAGGTTGACATAATAGCCGTCGCGCAGTTCCTGCGCCGCGCGCGCCGCCATCTGGTCGCGGGTCCAGCCCATTATGCAGCCTCCCTTTCGCGCAGGGTAAGCTTCTCGATCCGCTTCTCGTTGATCGTGCTCAGCACGATACGGTCCACATAGATGCCGGGCGTGTGGACGGCGTCTGGATCGAAGCTGCCAGCGGGCACGATTTCCTCGACCTCGACCACCGTCACCTTGCCAGCGGTCGCCATGTTCGGGTTGAAATTGCGCGCGGTCTTGCGGAACATCAGGTTCCCCGCCGGGTCGGCCCGCCATGCCTTGATAATCGAAAGATCCGCGCGCAGCCAGGTTTCGCGCACATAATCCTCGCCCTCGAAAGTCTCGACCGGCTTCCCCTCTGCGACGACCGTGCCCACGCCGGTCTTGGTGTAGAAGGCCGGGATGCCTGCGCCGCCCGCCCGGATACGCTCGGCCAGCGTGCCCTGCGGGTTCAATTCCAGGTCCAGTTCGCCCGACAGATACTGGCTTTCGAACAGCTTATTCTCCCCCACATAGGAGGAGATCATCTTTTTAACCTGGCGGCTTTCCAGCAGCATCCACAGACCAAATCCGTCCGCGCCCGCATTGTTGGAAATGACGGTCAGGCCCTTCACGCCGCTGGCGCGGATTTCCGGGATCAGGCTTTCGGGATTGCCCGACAGGCCAAAGCCCCCCGACATGATCGTCATGCCGTCGAACAGCAGGCCGTCCAGGGCCGCCATGGGGCTGTCATATATTTTCTGCATGTTACTGGTCCTTCAACCGATATCCCCACCCGCGGATTTTTACCCTATGTCGCCTCCGGCGACGGGCAGAACCGATCCGGTGATGTAGCTGGCCTCGGCCGATGCGAGGAACAGGATGGGTGCGATCTGCTCGTCCAGCGTGCCGTAGCGCTTCATGAACGCCGACGCCGTCACCTGATCCACCGCCTCGGCCATCCACGCCTGCTCCTGCGCGGTGTCGCCCTGCGCATTGCGCGGCACGCGACGCGGCGGCGCCTGCGTCCCGCCCGGCGCCGTGGCGACGACGCGGATCCCGCTTTGCGCATATTCCATCGCCAGCGCCTGGGTCAGGCCATTAATGCCGCCCTTCGCCGCCGAATAGGGCACCCGGCGAATGCCGCGCGTGGCGTTGGAGGAGAGGTTGACGATGGTGCCGGCGCCCTGATCCAGCATGGTAGGTAATGCCGCATGACAGCAATAGAGCGTAGGCATCAGCGACCGGCGAATTTCCGCGTCAATTTGTTCCGGCGCGAAAGCGGCATAGGGCCGCATACGGATCGCCCCGCCGACATTGTTGATCAGTATGTCGATGCGCCCGAAAGCGTCGATCGCACCCACCATGGCCTGCGCCGCACCCGCATAGGTTTCAAGGTCGCATTGAACCGCAACCGCCTTGCCACCCCCAACGACGATGGCCTGGGCGACCTCGGTCACGAATTCGGCCCGGTCGGCCAGCACGACATGGGCGCCTTCCGCCGCCGCGCGGGTCGCCACGCCCGCGCCGATGCCCTGCGCCGCGCCGGTCACGACCATCACCTTGTTCGCGAAACGTCCGTGGAAAATCATCGATCGGCCCTCAGACATGATAGACGTCGATCACCTGGTGAATATAATCATCCTTCAAGACGATCTTTTTCTTCAGGATTTTCAGCGTTCCGGCAGCGGTATCGAGCGTTACGAACGTCGTCCCGAAAAACTGCTGCGTCTGCTGGTAGCGGTGGCTCAACGTATGCCAGTTGTAGCGCAGGTCGATCGCATCCGCGGGCGTTTCCATGACCTCGATATTGGCGATGAAATGCGAAGTGCGCGCTTCGGGCGTGCTGGCCGACGACCGCTCGGTCTTCAACCGATATACGCGGTCTTCCAGTCCCTTGCGATTGCCATAATAGATCAGCGATATTTCGCTGTGCGGGTCGGTGGTCAGCGTATCGTCGTCGGTCCAGGCAGGCATCCAATATTCGCACTGCTCCGAATAGCAGTCCAGCCATTCATCAAGCTCGCGATCGTCGAGCAATCGTGCCTCGCGATACAGGAAGGCGCAGATGTCCTGATAGGACAGCGCAGCGCGCTCCTTGTCGAGAACCAGTGTCATTCCGCTGCCTCCATCATCGGTGCCGCACCTTCATCCTTGGCCATGCCGTCGAGCATGATCTGCGCCCAGAATTCATGCTGGCGCACGAACAGGCCTTCATCTTCGCTGCGTTCGCTCGACAGCAGCGGGTTCATGCCCATCGCGGTCGCATTGGCGTCCGGCCCCGCGATCCAGCGGGTCGCGCCGCGGCTCAGGTCGTTCCACAATTCGCCCGCGCCCTCATAGGCCGACTGACAGCTGCGAAATTCCTCCAGATCGTCGGGCGTGCCCATGCCGGTGACGTTGAAGAAATCCTCATATTGGCGGATGCGATGCGCCCGCACCTGCGCGCTTTCACCCTTGGGCGCGTAGCAATAGATGGTGACTTCGGTGGTATGTACGTCGATCGGCCGCACCACGCGGATCTGCGTGGAAAACTGGTCCATCAGGAACACATTGGGATAGAGCGCCAGATTGCGCGTCTGTTCCAGAATGAATTTCGCCTTGTCCGCGCCCAGGCGATCGACGAGATCGTCCTTGAGATCCCAGACCGGGCGTACTTCAGGGTTCAGCACCTGCGTCCATAGCAGGATATGTCCATGTTCGAAGCCATAGACACCACTCGCCGGCGCCTTCGACCAGCCATTCGCGTCGACCGCCTTGGTACCGCCTTCGGCGCGGCGGCCCATGGTCGACTGGTAATTTTCATGGACCGAGCTGACATGATAGCCGTCGCAGCCATTTTCCATCTGCATCTTCCAGTTGCCATGGAAGGTGTAGGTCGAATTGCCGGTCAGCACCTCCAGCCCTTCGGGCGCCTGATCGACCATCTGGTCGATGATGACCTTCGCCTCGCCCAGATGATCCTCCAGCGGCAGGACATCATGATTGAGCGACCCGAAGATGAAGCCGCGATAGCTTTCCACCCGCACCATGGTCAGGTCGTGCGACCCCTCATGGTCGAAACTGTCAGGATAAGCCCCGGTGCTGGCGTCCTTGGCCTTGAGCAGCTTACCGTTGGTCTTGAAGCTCCAGCCGTGGAAGGGGCACACGAACAGGGGCTGGTTGCCCCGCTTCCGGCGGCACAGCTTTGCCCCGCGATGCGCGCAGGCGTTGACCACGCAATTGAGGCCGCCATCCTTGGCCCGCGTCAGGATCACCGGGGTGTGACCGATCCAGGTGGTGAAATAGTCGTTCTTCTTCTCGACCTGGCTTTCATGGGCCAGATAGACCCAATTGCTCTCGAAGATATATTTCATCTCAAGATCGAACAGTTCGGGGTCGGTGAAAACGTCGCGGCGGCAGCGGAAAATGCCGGTTTCCGGATCGTCCACGACCGCGGTTTCAACACGGTCGCGCAGGAACGCCATGGGGCTGGTCATCATCCTCTCTCCTCTCAGGCCGGTTCTGCGACAGGTTCGACACTATCCACCACCAGGCGCTTGCGGGTCGAGAAGGCCTCATCGCCGTCATCGTCCGCACGCTGCAGATGGAAATCGAAGGCGATATGCGCGCTGTCGCCCTGACGGTTGGGCACCGGCAGCAGCCCTTCGCGGGTGCCGAAGGCGAAATCGTCGGCGGCGAATGGATCATCGCCGAAATTGATCTGCGTGGTCAGGCGGCGATAGCCCGGTGCCTCGATGAAGAAATGCACATGGGCGGGGCGATTGCCGTGCCGGCCGAGCGCCTTCATCAGCGTGTCGGATGCGCCGCCCGGCGGCACCGAATAGCCGCTCGGCATCTTCGACGAGAAGGCATAGGTGCCGTCAGCCGCGATCTTCAACCGGCGCCGGTTGTTGAACGGCGTCTGCATGTGGGTCGGGTCGAAATGCGAATAGAAGCCGTGCGAGTCCGCATGCCAGACATGAACCAGCCCGTCGGTCACCGCCTCGCCATCCGGGCCGATGATGCGGCCGGTCATGTAGAGCGTATCAGTATCGTCGGCATCATCGGTCAGATAAGCGCCGCTCTCGACGATCGGCGCACCCTCGACATAGAGTGGCCCTTCGATCGTGCGCGGCGTGCCACCCGACTTGCCCGCTTCGGCATCCTTGGCGTCCATGTAGAGATCGATGAAATGCTCCAGGCCAACGCCAGGCATCAACAGGCCCAGTTCGCCAGCGCCGGCCGCGCCCTGCAGGAAGCTGACAGCGTTCCACACCTCGTCCTCGCTGACATCATAGCGGGCGATGATAGTCATGCAGGATTCGATCAGATCGCGCATGATGCCTTTCATGCGGGCGTCGCCGCTGTCCGACTCCAGGCCCGCGACACGGTCGAGCAGGTTCTGGATTTCCGGTGTTTTTACGAAGCTGATACCCATATTCTTCTCTCCTAAGCTATGCGGTCTGTGTCGGACGATCAGCGATCATCCTCATGGATCGAGGAAGGATGGCGGCAGAGCGGCGTGATCTTCATCGTCATGAAGGGGTAGAGCGGCAGCGCCATCAGCGTGTCGTGCAGGGCGGCATTGCTCTCGACATCGAAGATCGAGACGTTGGAATAGAGGCCGACCTTGCGCCAGATATGGCGCCAGGTGCCGGCGGCCTGCAGCGTCTGAAAATAGGCCTTTTCCGCCGCCTTGATCCGGGCGGCTTCCGCCGCATCGAAATCCAGCGGGATATTGACGTCCATTTCGACCATGAACAGCATGGGTTTCAGGCTCCTGCGGTAACGGCGTGCAGAATGGGCGACGTGCGGTCGCGCCGGAAGAAGGCGAGCTTGTCCTCGTCAAATGCGATGCCCAGACCCGCCCCGGTCGGAACCGCGAGCGAGAAATCGGCATAGCCAAGCGGTTCGCGCAATATGTCCTCGGTCTGGAGCAGCGGGCCGAATAATTCGGTGCCCCATGCCAGGTCGGGCAGCGTCGCAAAGACATGCGCCGACGCGACCGTGCCGACCCCGCCCTCCAGCATCGTACCGCCATAAAGACCGATACCCGCCGCCGTACCGATCGCGGCTACGTCGGCCGTAGCGAACAGGCCTCCCGACTGGGCGATCTTGAGCGCGAAGACGCTGGCGGCATGGGCAGAAGCGATCCGCATCGCACTGCGCGGGCCATTCAATGCCTCGTCCGCCATCAGCGGTATCGGCTGCCCTTTGGACAGGCGCGCCATGGCGGCGATCGCGTCGCCAGCGATAGGCTGTTCGACCAGATCGCAGCCGACATCATGCAGCATGGCCATGCCGATCCTGGCCTGCGCCTCCGTCCAGTTCTGGTTGACATCGACGCGCACGCTGGCGCGGTCGCCCAGCGCCTTGCAGATGGCGCCAACATGGGCGACGTCGTCGCGCACTTCGCGCTTTCCGATCTTCAGCTTGAAGATGCGATGGCGCCGGCGATCGAGCATCTCCTCGCCCTCGGCAATGTCGCGCGCGGTGTCGCCGCTGGCCAGTGTCCAGGCGACGGGCAGGCTGTCGCGCACCCGGCCACCACCGATCAACTCTGACACGGGAACGCCCAGCCGTTTGCCGGCCATGTCGAGCAGTGCCGTTTCGACCGCGCATTTGGCGAAATGGTTACCCCTCACCGATTTTTCGACCTTGGCCATCGTTGCGGCGACGCAGGCGATGTCGCAGCGTCTCAAGATAGGCAGGATATAGGTGTCTATCGCGGACTTGATACTTTCCGGGCTTTCTTCGCCATAGCTCAGACCGCCGATCGTTGTGCCTTCGCCTACGCCGTCGACCCCATCGGCGTCCACCAGGCGCACAATCACCATCGTCTGTGCGTGCATGGTCGCCATCGCCAGCACATGTGGTCGGATCGTCGGTACATCAACAATGAAGGTATCGGCATGATCCAGCATCGCCATGACGGTCACTCTCCCGCATATTCAGACCCGCTTGTCTGGGTTTCCGACACTTTGCCTACCGCTTTCGCCTTGCAAGTTCAAAGATCAATGCGGTACTATGTTCATACCCTGGAGGTATGATCGATGCTGGATTTGCGCCTTCTTCGTTATTTTGTCGCCATCGCGGATGAAGGAAATTTCAACCGTGCTGCGGCCCGGCTCCATATCGCGCAGCCACCCCTTTCCCGCGCCATTCAGCAACTGGAAAGCCATTTGGGATCCACCCTACTGGACCGATCAACCCGGCCCTTGCGGCTGACCGCCGCGGGCAAACTGCTTTATGTCCAGGCATTGCAGATGCTGTCCCGGATGGACGACATGGAAATGATGATGAAGGCTGCTGCGACGAGCAAGCGCCGACAACTTGTTATCGGCTTCGTGGCATCGACCATCTATGCCCGCCTGCCCGAACTGATCCGCGAATATCGCAAGGCAGCCGAAAATGTCGAGCTGGTCATGGTGGAAAGCACGACGCTGGAACAGATTACAGCATTGAAGGAAGGGCGGATCGACGTAGGGTTCGGGCGAATTCGCTTTGACGATCCTGCCGTCCGACGGATCGTCTTGCGCAATGAGCAATTGATCGCCGCCTTTCCGATCGACCATCCGCTTGCCAGGCAGAGCGGCCCGGTATCCATTCGCGAACTGGCCCGCGAACCGCAAATCATCTATCCGCGCCAACCAAGGCCCAGTTATGCAGACCAGGTGATCTCGCTGTTCCGCGACCATGCCGTCGAACCCCGGATCGCGCATGAAGCGCGCGAGTTGCAGATTGCGATCGGTCTCGTCGCCGCCGAGGAAGGAATGGCAATCGTGCCGGAGTCCGTCCGCCGCGCGCGCAGCCACGATGTCGCCTATCGAGAATTGGTCGAGCCCGTCACATCGCCCATTATCATGAGCCATCGCTTTGGCGACCACTCACCAGAAATTGCCGTTCTGACGGAAGTCGTCGCCAGGAAATATGCGGAGTGGGGATATGCGCGCCCCACAGCGATACATGATTTTGATTGATTACAATAGGTTGCAGACCCGATTATTCAGGAACCCTACTCATATTCGCATGTGTCTGCCGGAATGATCGTCGCCCGGATCGCGATAGTAGCCTCGATCGCTTTACGCGCATTTATCAGCGCTTCGATTGTTGCCGCCTGATCAGGCCGCGACTGTTCCATGACAAGGGACAGGCTGCCTTCAAGCGACTGATCGGCGCGAAATACCGGCACGGCGATACCTCTTTTCCCTTCGTCAATCTCGCCTTCCGTGACGGCGAAGCCCTGCTGGCGGATTTGACGCAATCTGGCGCGAAGATCCGGGTCCACAGGTCGCTGATCCGAGCTGGCCTGCCCCTGCGTCAAACCGGGAAGCCCCCGCATCATTTTCGCATTGATGTTGGCCAGGATCACTTTCGATGCGGCGCCGCGATCCAGAGGCATGGGGCGGCCCCTTTGATAACTGACGCCACCCAATGTCCCGACTTCTTCCTGGTGAACGCAGATGACCTTATCATGGTAGAGCCGAGCGAGCATGACGACTGCGTTGCCACCGATAACGGCGGCCAGCCGCGCCATTTCCGGCTGAGCAGCCGTAATGAAGGGATCGTTCAGTCGCAACTGGCGATCCAGCTGGATAATGGCCGGCCCAAGGACGTATCGGCCAGCAGCATAGGCGACGATGAGTTCGGACTTCGACAGGCTGCGAAAATAACGATAGGCGGTACTGACCGGGAGTTGCAAAGCATCTGCCGCCTCTTCCACCGTCCATTCCGCCTGATCGCCGCTGAAAAGGTCGAGCACGCCCAAGACTCGATCGGCAGTCGCCGCCATTATGCCATGCCCCGCATCATGGCCTTCGCGATCCAAGCCATATCGACTTTCTCTCCAATCATCCGAACGACCATGCCGCAACTGCCGACATCAGGCAATGGAGTGGTGCATGATGTCGGCCAAATCCGTTGGCTTTCCAGTAAGGTTGTCATGGGTAGAACGCGGTCCAGGACGCTGGTGGGGACGGCGCACCGGGCCTTGCGCTCGTCAGTCCAGCGGAGCCGCTCTTGGAAAGCGATCCAGCCAGGTAAAGAATTTTCCTAGATAGAAATCGTCTTTTATCAACTTCGCCTTGCCCGGCAGCCGCAGTCGCAGCCCGTTGAGGACATATTCGTCCTCCCCGAAAAATCCGAAGAGAAACTGGTCGAGTGCGGCGAGCCGTTCCTCTGCCTGCGCGCGGGTTTCATCGGGCATTTGCTTTACCGCGGCAACCCAAAAGGATTCCGAACGGCCCGGCTCCGGTGCGTTTGTGCAGAAAATGACATAGCAATTGGTGGGCAGCGGCAATGTCCAGTGTGACACCAGGCAATTGGCGGCATACATGCGATTAAACCCGTCAGGCGACATGAATGTCAGCGGATATTCGATCGTGAATTCGTTAAAGGTGACTTCGCCCGGCTTTGCCGTTTCAGGCATATTGTGAACGGCGGTGAGGTGTTGAAAGTCAAGCCCGTTGGTTCCCTGTATCCAGCTATCGGTCAGGATGACATCGGGCCGCTCACGCGCAGTGAACAGATAATCGCTCTCGTCACCGTCGAAACTGGGCACTTCGTAAAGCGGCTCTGTCCCGTTGAAAACCCAGATAAGCCCCCATTTTTCCGCGACAGGATAGTTGAACAGGCGTGCCGAACGCGGCGGGCGGTGGCCGGACGCGATGTGAGTGCAATGACCATCAGGACCATAGCGCCAATGATGATAGGGGCAACGCACCTGTCCATCGACCATATCGCCGTCCGACAGATCCGCGCCCAGATGTGCGCAATAGGCCGTCTGCGCCACCGGGCGTCCCTGCGCATCGCGGTAAAGGATGATTTTGGAGCCGAGAAACTGGCGGCCGATGATCTTGCCTGCCTGAAGCGCCTTTGCTTCGGATACCGGATACCATGCCTGAAAATGTGCGCCATCTTCCCAATAAAGCGGTTCGCTGCCTGGCTTCATGTCAATATATGCTCGCATTGCCATGCTCCTGTAATCACTATGTTTAGATCGCTGTGGCGGCCCCATCGACCGCGATCGCCTGTCCAGTCATGTACGACGCCACGTCGGACAGCAGGAAGACGACGGTCGCCGCTATTTCGGCCGGATCTGCCAAACGCTGCATCGGCGGCATGATTTGCTGCTTCAATTCTGGACGGGCGGCAAACAGGCGGTCAGTCATGCCCGACCTGGTCAGACCAGGGCAAAGGGCGTTTATCCGAATACCCGCCGTTGCATATTCCACCGCCGCCGATTTAGACAATCCAACCACGCCATGCTTGGCCGCGCTATAGGCGGCATTGCCCGGAACACCCACAAGCCCCCCAACGGAAGCTGTGTTGACGATGGCCCCCTTGCCCCGAACGGACATCTGCCGAATTTGAGCACGCATGCACAGCCAAACCCCTTTTAGGTTTACTGCGATGACCCGGTCGAAATCAGCTTCCAGCGCATCCCCAACCGGAGCCATCGCGGCTTCAACGCCCGCATTATTGTGCGCGATGTCCAGAGTTCCGAACGCTGCGATGGTCGCCGCCACCAGCCGTTCGGCAAATTCCGCCTGCGTCACATCGCCACAGCAGGCCTGCGCAATGCCACCGGCGTCCCGAATGATCTGCACGGTTTCCATTGCCGACCGTTCGTCGATGTCGGACACCATGACATGCGCACCCGATCGCGCCATTGCACAGGCGCTGGCCCGGCCTATGCCCGAACCGGCCCCGGTGACGATCGCCGCCTTGTTTGCCAACGCATCCATGGTCGTTCCTTCCCTACAATATCGCCGTCTGCCCACCATCCACCGGCAAAGTGACCCCGGTGACGAAGGACGAGAATGGTGAACCTAACCAGGCGACCACATCACCGACTTCCGAAGGCTGACCCAGGCGTCGCAACGGCATCCGCTGGCACATGGGTTCGATCGCAGCGGCGACAGCGGGAGACGATTCAATCAGCGCCGTGTGGATGAGGCCGGGACAAACAGCGTTCACGCGGATATTCTGGGGACCATGGGCATCGGCCAAAGCCGCCGTCATCATATTCACCGCGCCTTTGGTCGCGCTGTACCCGGTCGTAAAGCCGGCCCCGCGCAAACCGCCCATGCTGGAAATCATCACCACGCTACCGCCTTTGCCGCGCGCGATCATCGCGGCAATGGCTGCCTGCGCGCTCAGCAGCGCGCCTTCCTGATTGATGGCAATGAGCTTGCGAAACACGTCCGGCGCAATTTCCGGCCCGTCGTCCGGAACGGCTATACCGGCATTGCAGACCATCAGGTCAATGCCGCCAAATGCCTCGGCCTCGGCGACGAGGGCGTCCATGTCGGCGCGCGAAGTGACATCGGCCTTGCGGAACGACGCTGTGCCACCCGATGACGCAATCAAGGCGTGGGTTGTCTCACCGCCTTCGCGCGGCTGATCGTGAAGATCGCCGATGATGACGGCCTTTGCCCCATGCCGGGCAGCAGCCAGCGCAATTCCCCGACCGATCCCGCTTGCGCCGCCGGTCACGGCAACGACTTTTCCTTCGAGCATAGCTGTCATATCCTGTCTCCAGACGGTATTTCGCGGACCGGGCAGCACCCGTCCCAGTCTACCGACGCTGCGTGGATCATTCCGAACAGCGCTTCGAGTTCGCTCGACGCCTCGATAAGTTCGAGCATACCGGGTAACACGCCTCTGGTGTCGAAATAAGCGATGCGGCCTACACCCTCCACGGCATCGGTGAAGGCGAGATCATATCCCTTGGCGCTGTGCGCCGCGCAGGCCCGGTCGAATGTTCGGGTCGCAACGCCGAAATGGTGAAAGCCATGGCCCTTGACCGCGATCGTCTCCTTATAGACCGATGGCTGGTCATCGAGCGGCTGGATCAGCTCGATCTGCATATGTCCTGCAAAACCCAAGGCGATATCGTTGCGCGCGTGCGACTGGACACCGCGATAGAGCGGATTTGGCCCTGAAAGCTGCCGAAAAACGAACCATGGACCCACGCGAAGATCCGCGGTGAAAGATTGCATCGCGGCGTCCAGGTCCGGCACGGTATAGGCCATCTGGATAATGCCATCATCGGGCTGTCCGAACGTCAGCAAGGTCAAGCGGGCCTCCTTTGATCGGTGGCGCGGAATATGGCGCCGCTCATGCAAAAGGATCCATGCCGATCAGGATCAATTCTTCGGGCGGGATGGGATCCAGCGCGACAGTCACGTTGATGCAGGCCGGGCGCGCGCTGGACAATGCTTGCGTCAAGGCCGCATCGAGGCTTTCCGCGCTATCGGCCCTGTAAGCATCCGCTCCAAAAGCTGACGCCACGCTTTCATAGGCGCCGTTTTCCAACCGGGTGCCCGTAACCCGGTTGGGCCCGACGGCAAGCTGCTGAAAATGGAGCGTCGCCCCCCAACTCTGATTGTTCATGATGATGACGATCAACGGCAGTTGCTTGCGAACCAGCGTATCGAATTCGCCGATGCTATAACCAACCGATCCATCACCCGTGACGAGTATGGTGCGTTTGCCAGCCTTGAGGTCGGCGGCCTGCGCGCCCAGCGCCATGCCAAAGCCCACCCCCATCGATCCCAGATAGCCATGGCACAGGAAACCGCCCGGTGTGACCCGGCTCATGACTTCCGACAACCAAAGATAGGTCAACGCCCCGTCCGCTACCACCGTTACATTGCGATCAACATGACGCGCAATCACTTGCGAAGCGCGGAACGGGTGAAACAGATGACCCTCGCTCGATTGCCGGTCGATGCTGTCATAGCGTTTATCGGTCAGTTGCCGGACGCGCGATGTCCAAGAGGATCGATCGCGCGCTTCACGGCTTGCAGCCGCCTCGGCCAATGCATCTATCGCACCGCCCACATCGGCGACCATTCCCTGTACGATGGCTTGCAGCCGGCCGAGTTCACGCGCATCGGGGTCAATCTGCACGATTTTGGCCGATTGGGGGATTAGCTGGCCCGACCCATGCACCGTGTTGAGGCCGAAGCGTGTGCCGAGCATCAGCACAGCGTCGGGCGCGCTGTCCTGCTTGGCGAAGCCATAGAGATTCTGGATCAGCCCGCCGCGCAGGGCATCGGGCAGATCCGCCAGTTGATTGAACCCTTCATAGTCGGCGAACACGGGAACAGCGGTTGCCTGCGCCAGCGCCGCCAGCGCCGCGCTGCGCCCTGTGCGGGAAACTTCGGAGCCGACTATGATGATCGGCCGCTCGGCCATTTCGAGAATATCCAGCGCCTGTTCAACATCCGCCGGATGGGGCCTTGCCCCCTGTACCGGCAGGACGAGAGGCGGGATCGCCACGCTATCTTCATCGACCTGGTTCATGAGAATGTCCCAGGGAATGTCGATCAGCACCGGACCACGCGGTCCCGTCATGGCGATATGGATCGCCTGCATCATCAGGCGCGGAATATGCTCGGTGGCCATGACCCGATGCGCCCATTTCGTGATGGGCGACGCGATGGCGACCTGATCGATGCCGGCCTGTAGCGTATTCGTCTCATCGTCCCGCAAGGCGCCTGATCCTGTGATGACGAGCAAGGGCGTGCGATCGAGATGCGCGTTGGCGATCGGCGTGACGACATTGGTAAATCCGCCGCCTGCGGTCACAAGCGCAACGCCAAGGCGTCCGCTGGCGCGGGCATAACCCTCAGCCGCGTGACCGGCCGCCGCTTCATGTCGCGTGTCGACGATCGGCAGGTCATGATCGAGACAGGCCTGAAAGACCGTATCGATATGTGCGCCATGCAGCCCAAACATCGTTTCGACCCCGGCCTTGCGGAGCGTGCGAACGACCAGTTCGCCCCCGGTTATCATTGCCATTGGAGCTGCTCCATCTTCAAAGCGCGACATTCACGATCTTGGATTGCGTGAACTCCTCCAGCCCTTCACGGCCAAGCTCTGCCCCGAAACCGGACTGTTTTGCGCCACCAAAGGGGACGTCGAAGGGCAAGTCCAGATGCTTGTTGATCCAGACGGTTCCGCTGTCGATCTGCAAGGCGACGGCGATGGCGCGTTCGGGATTGGACGTCCATATCGTGCCGCCCAGGCCATATTCACTGTCGTTGGCGCGGGCGATCGCATCCTCTATTGTGTCATAGGCCAGGATCGGCAGGATCGGCCCGAACTGTTCGTCGCGCACCAGCCGGGCATCGTCGCCTATGTCCTTCACAATCGTCGGCGCAATGAAATATCCGTCGCGATCGAGCGGGGCGCCGCCTGCGATCACCGACCCGCTGCTATGGGCGTCATCGAGAAATCCCTTGAGCTTTTCAAACTGCGCGCGGTTCTGGATGGGGCCGATCTGCGTCCCTTGCTTGTCACCATCATCAACGACGGCGTCCGCTGCAAGTTTGGCCAGCGCATCACATAATGCGTCGTACAGCGACGCTGGCGCATAGACGCGCTTGGCGGCCAGACAGATTTGTCCTGCATTGAGCGTGGCCGCCTGGAAGATCGCCGGGGCGACGACATCGACGTCGGCATCGTCCAGCACGATGGCGGCATCATTGCCGCCAAGTTCCAAGGTGAGGCGTTTGAGCGTGTCTGCAACGCTGTGCATCACCTTCTTGCCTGTGGCCGTCGATCCTGTGAACGACACTTTGGCAACGTCCGGGTGCGTCGTCAGTTGACCACCCAGATCATTATCATCGACAATGATGTTCAGGACGCCAGGCGGCAAAATGGTCG
Source organism: Sphingobium sp. AntQ-1 (assembly GCF_028538045.1). Taxonomy (NCBI): domain Bacteria; kingdom Pseudomonadati; phylum Pseudomonadota; class Alphaproteobacteria; order Sphingomonadales; family Sphingobiaceae; genus Sphingobium; species Sphingobium sp. AntQ-1. The sequence goes on along the minus strand of NZ_CP117158.1, from coordinate 3,323,889 downwards.
CGGCGACTTCGCCCAGCAACAACGTGGTGAGCGGCGTAGTGGGCGCAGGCTTGGCGACCATCGTATTACCTGCCGAAAGCGCAGGCGCCAGCTTCATCATCAGCAGCAGCATGGGAAAGTTCCAGGGAGTGATGGCCGCGACGACGCCCAGTGGCGACCATTGCCGGATCAATCTCGTCGCGCCATCGTCGCGGATCTCCTCCAGACCCAGTTCCATCGCCGCAAATGTCCGCAACAGAGCGATAGCCCCTTCCATCTCGTAGGCAGCCTGCGGCAGAGGCTTGCCCTGTTCGCGCGTCAGCAGGCGTGCAAATTCATCCTTCCGCGCGTCGATCGCATCAGCATAGCTTTCCAGCAATTGTCTGCGTTCGGCGAAAGGCCGCGCCGCCCATGCGGGAAAGGCCGCCTTCGCCGCCGCTACAGCGTCATCAAGTTGTTGCGCATCCGCGCGGGCGCAGGATGCGAAGGCCTTGCCGGTCGCCGGGTTGACAACCTCCATCGTCCGGGCGCCATCGACGAGCTTGCCGTCGATCAAAAGCCTGTGCATCTTGTCACCTCTCCGCATGAGTAAAGTCGAATGTGTGCGTAGTGTTCACCCCGGCGCAGCTACGATGCTGACACCGGGGCAAAGCATGATCACTGGAAATTGTGTTTCAGCGACAGAAGATATGTTCTGGGCAGTCCAGGCTGGCCGAGCAAAGTGCCCAAGGCATTATATCCGTGAAACTTGTTCACGAAATAATGTTTATCGGCAGCATTATATATCTGCAGCGCAACTTCCCATCCCTTGTCCTGGGAAACGTAGCTGATCCTGCCATTCCACAATCCATATCCCGGAATAGCGCCAGGCTCGAAGTTGGATACGTCATTATAGGTCTTGGATTTGTAGGAATAGTCGATCCGGGGCGTCAACGTGCCATGGCCGCCCAAATCGAACTGATATTGCGCGCCCGCGCCTATGGACCATTTGGGGACGAAGGGCGTCGTGCACGTGGCGCACGGACCCCCGACCTGATTGGCGGCATCCCCAAGGTCGAGATATTTGAAGTCGAGATAGCCGACAGATGCATTGATGTTGAGACCATCGACGGGTTCGATCGTGAATTCGCCCTCCAGCCCCTGAATACGAGCACTGCCGGCGTTGGCGGTGATGGAACCTGGCACGCCGCTGGGCAATATACGCGTAACCGTCAACTGCAGATTTTTGTAGTCGCTGCGATAGGCGCCGATATTCGCGCGCACCCGCCGGTCGAACAATTCGGTCTTCAGCCCGATTTCATAGGATTTGAGGTCTTCCTCGCCAAAGGGCAGAAGTTCAGCGGCGCTCGATGGGCGCGGATTGACGCCAGGTCCCTTGAAGCCGGTCGAAAACACGGCAAACGCCATCACATCGCGGCTGATCGTATATTGCGCCGACAGTCGATAATCGACACGCTTGGTGCCGGATCGCACGCTGGGGTTATTTTCAAACCCCGGCAGCGTTGCGGGCGGGTTACCTGAATTGGGGACGTAGCGATTGAACGTATATGTCTTGGTCACGTCGGAATAGCGAAGACCACCCTCGATCGCCAGCTTTTCGATCGGGTGAAGGACGACATGGGCAAAGGCCGATTTGTCGCGGTCCTTGACCGGATCGACACCATAAAAAGCAAAATTGACGAGCGGGATGTAAATATAGTCGTTCAATTCCGTCTTGGCGTCATAATAATATCCCCCGACTGTCCATTCGGCGATGTCGGACACTTTGCCGCTCAGCCGCAATTCCTGGCTGAACTGCCAATGCGTCGGCTTGAAATAATTGGTGTTGATATGGATCGGGGCGCCGGCCCAATTTTCCACATATTCGCCCTTGTAAGCGCGATAGGCCGATATGCTGGTTAGTTTCAGATCCGGGTTGATCGACCAATCGACTTTGCCGGACACGCCCCATGACCGAACATTGCTGACTCGTGGAAAAGCGAGATTGTTGCGCGTATCCGTAAAATTGACATAGCTGCTATATTTGTCGGCCGTGATGAAGCGCTTGTCGAACGGTATGCCATAGCCGGTCGGATTGGGGCCGAGGGGTGATCCATTCTGATAAAGCGCGAGAGGAGAGGTGCCCTCCGTATTCACGTCGATCAGCTTTTCTGCCGCAGGCTCGCCGGTATCTTCCAGCAAATCGCCGTTGATGTTGATTTCAAGATCATCGGTGGGAAGGATACGTAAATTGCCGCGCAGGACATAGGTCTGCTGCCCACCCAAAGTCCCGGTTTTGCAGTTGCCTTCCGCATTTTGCGGAACCTGGCGCGGAATGGCGCCCGCAAGGGTCGGGTTGGCGCACGCGAAATCAATCGTGTCCATATAACCATCGACCTTGCTGAAGCCCCCCGCGATGCGCAGGAACATCTTGTCCGGAACGATCGAGAAGTCGAACGCCCCCTTCATCGTCATCCGGTTGTAGCTGCCCAGGCCGGCTTCGATATAACCGCTATTGTCGCCGCGCGCCTTGCGCGTGCTGACGCGGATCGCACCACCTTCGTTATTCTTGCCGAACAATGTTCCTTGCGGACCGCGCAACACTTCGACTTGCGCCACATCGGCAAAATCAAACAAGGAACCAAAGAGCGTGCCCTGATAGACATCATCAATATAGATGCCGACGCCCGGTTCAAATGCGGGCAGGAAATCACTTTGCCCCACGCCGCGAATATAGGCGATCACCGACTTGCCATAGCCGGCCGTGTTTTTTTCCAGGGTGACATTAGGCGCGGACCTGGCGATGCCTTCAACCCCCTGAACCCCGCGCTGCGTTAGAGCATCACCGCTCAGCGCGGTGATGGAAATTGGCGTCTGCTGCACGGTCTCCGATCGGAAACGCGCAGTAACGACGATGTCGGCGCTTGGCGATTGCCCGCTCGCATCGCCTTGGTCCGAAGATTCCGGGCGCTGGGCCTGCGCGGCGGGCGCAGCATCCTGCGCGAAGGCCGCCGATGTCATAGATAGCGCAAGAGCCGTAGTGCAAACCAGCGTCGCCCTATGCAGCCGCCCGCACGCGCCTGCGCCCAAATGCGATTTAGCCCGGATCATATCTTCCCCTCCTCAATGTTCCCGCCCTGTCGGCGTGTCACACTTGAGTTAGGCCAATCCAACATGAAGGTCAATTATTTTTCGTTTTACGGGATAAATAGATTATCATTTTTCTCATATTACGACTATTATCTGCTATATAAGGTTTAAGCGTCACGGATATGACAGCGCATGTGGGAGGGACGAATCGGTGCAGGATCGGTATCGAGAGAATGAAACTGTACTGTTCGGGGAGGAACATCGCCGCCGAGAACCGGAGTCATCAGGCGGTCGGTCGTTACGGTACGAAGATAAAATGGTTATGATATTGACTGCGGCAGGCGGCGTGGCGGCACTGGATGCCCAGGCAGTCTTTTACCTCATGCCTTTTATCGCGACGGACTTTGCGCTGGGCAGCAGCCAGATCGGCATGATCGGTTCGGCGGTACTGGTCGGCTGGGCCATTGGCGGCCTTCTGATGGCGCGCGCATCCGATCGTCTGGGAAAGCGCAAACCTTTCCTGGTAGCCGCTTTTGCCTGTTTCGCCCTGCTTTCCGGTTTGAGTGCAGCGGCAATGGGCTTTGCGACCTTGCTGATCGCGCGGATTCTCATCGGCCTTGCGGAAGGTCCGGTCATTCCGATCAAGCAGGCCATCGTCATGGTCGAGTCCACCCCGTCGCGGCGCGGTTTCAACATGGGGATCGTGCAGAATTTCGGCGCACAATTGCTGGGCACGCTACTGGGACCGATCATCCTGATCGCGGTCGCTCAAAACGCTGGGTGGCGCTGGGCGTTTCTGGTCGCCGGTATTCCCGGCCTCATCATCGCTTTGCTGATCCTGCGGTTCATTCGCGAGCCTGCCATCGCAGCGCAGGCCGCGCCTTCACCACCTTCAGAAAATGGTCAATCGCAACGAAACGGCGCACATGCCTGGCGTCATTTGCTGGGTAATCGCAACCTTGTTCTGTGCACGCTTATTGCGTTGGCGGCGGTCGCTTGGTTCTTCGTCATGCTTACCTTTTTGCCGCTCTACCTGATACGAAATCTGCAGTTTTCGTCGAGCCAGATGAGCCTTGTCATGAGCCTGATCGGCGTAGCTGGCGTCATATCCGCCGTCATCGTTCCCGCTATTTCGGACCGTCATGGTCGACGCACGGCGATCATGATCTTCAGCGCCATCGGCGCGATTGCCCCGCTGGGCGCGCTTTATGCGGGCGCAAATCCCTGGGTCATCGGCGCCACGCTGCTGATTGGTTGCCTGATGCTGGGCACATTTCCGTTGATAATGGCGACTGTGCCGCAAGAAAGCGTCCAGCCTGCCGACGCTGCGACGGCCACGGGACTGGTGATTGCAGTAGCGCAGCTGGGCGGAGGGGCCATCGGCCCCATCCTGGCAGGCTGGCTTGCCGACCGAATCGGTGACGATACGCCGCTTATGCTGGCGGCGGGGCTGGCGCTGATCGCGACCGGCATCGCGCCTTTCGTCCGGGAAACCAAGCCTCCGCACCGGCATGATTGCGCGCCCACTCACCCGGAATAACAGCACCCATCGCTGCCTTCAACGCGCCCAAGGCGCCCCAGATTCACAAACTCAGAATATTCAGGAGCCAAAAATCATGCAATTTCATTATGACGGTTTCAAAGTGGGCGACCCTGACCTGATGCCCCTATCGCCTGCCGGCGCAGCGAAGGAAGGCGAGGGTCACGCCCTTCCGGCCCAGGTCGATGTTCTGATCGTCGGCTGCGGCCCCGCGGGCCTGACCCTGGCGGCGCAACTGGCGGCCTTCCCGGAAATCAACACCTGCATCGTCGATCAAAAGGACGGTCCCCTCGAATTAGGCCAGGCCGACGGCATCGCCTGTCGAACGGTAGAAATGTTCAACGCATTCGGCTTTGCCGAACAGGTTTTGCGCGAAGCGCACTGGGTCAATGAAACGACATTCTGGCGACCGGCGACCGATCCATCGCAGGGTATCGTGCGTGGAGGCTGGGTGAAGGATACCGAGCCAGGCCTTTCGGAATTTCCCCACGTCATATTGAACCAGGCGCGCGTGCATGGCTTCTATCTTGAAAATATGCGGAAATCCGCCAATCGACTGGAGCCTTGCTATGGCTGGCGCCTTGCCGATCTTCATATCGACAAGGACGAAACTGCGTCCCATCCGGTGTCGGCAACCTTTGTGCGCACTAGCGGCGAAGATAGCGAGAAGCATATCGTAAAGGCCCGCTTCGCCGTCGGGTGCGATGGCGCACGAAGCGAAGTGAGGCGCTCCCTTGGCCTGTCGCTGGAGGGGGATTCGGCGAATCAGGCATGGGGCGTCATGGACGTGCTGGTGGAAACCAACTTTCCCGATTTGCGCAAGAAGGCACTGGTTCGTTCGCCGGGGGGCGGCAGCATTGTCCTCATACCCCGTGAGGGGGGCTATTTGTCGCGCTTCTACGTCGAACTTGACAAGCTGGAGGCGGACGAGCGTGCGGCACACCGCAATATCGGGCTTGACCAGATGATCGACGCAGCACGTCAGATATTGCATCCCTACTCTTTCGAAGTCAGGAACACGCCCTGGTGGTCGATCTACGAAATCGGCCAGCGTCTGTGCGCCCGCTTCGACGATGTCGCAACGGAAGACGGTGAAGAGCGGATACCGCGCGTTTTCATCGCTGGCGATGCCTGCCATACACATAGCCCAAAGGCAGGACAGGGCATGAATGTATCCATGCAGGATGCCTTTAATCTTGGCTGGAAACTTGCCGCCGTATTGCGTGGCCAGTCGCCCGGCCACATCCTTACGACCTATTCGGCCGAACGCCGGGCGATCGCCAAGGAACTGATCGATTTCGACCGGGAATGGGCTGGGATGCTCAGTGCGCCGCTCAAAAATCCCGACGATCCACACGGGGATGGCGTTGCACCAGAGGACATACAGGATTATTTCGTCCGGCAGGGCTGTTACACTGCGGGCACGGCGACCCGCTACGCACCCTCGCTCTTGACCGGCGCGCCCACGTACCAACCGCTTGCAACCGGATTTCCGATCGGTATGCGCTTTCATTCTGCGCCTGTCATTCGTCTGGCGGATGCCAAACCGATGCATCTTGGGCACACCATCCTGGCGGACGGCCGATGGCGGATATTCCTCTTTGCCGATCGTGCAGCTCCGACGGATCGCAATTCGGCCTTATGGCAACTTTGCAATTTCCTCGAAACCGATCCCTCGCCGATCCGCCGCTTCACGCCGACGCAGGCGGACAAGGACAATGTTATCGATGTCAGGGCGGTTTTCCAGCAGCCGCATCACGATCTCGCCCTGGAATCCATCCATGCCTTCCTGTTGCCTGAAAAAGGGAAATTCGCTCTCAGGGATCGGGAAAAGATCTTCTGCCCCGACATTGAATCAGGCGAAGATATTTACGCCATGCGCGGGATTGATCGGGATAGCGGTTGCATGGTGATCGTCAGGCCGGACCAATATGTCGCCAATGTGCTGCCGTTGACAGCGCGCGGCGAACTAACAGAATTTTTCAACGCCTTTCTGTCGGCGCGTTGAAATCATGGTCGAATTTGTCCACCATAAAGCTGAACTTAACGGTCTCAGCTATCATTTCGTCACCGCTGGCCAAGGGCCGGCGATATTGCTGCTGCACGGATTTCCCGACCTTTGGATCGGTTGGCGCCCGGTGATGGAGCATTTGGTGGCCGCAGGCTACAGCGTCATAGCACCCGATCTGCGCGGTTTTGGCGACAGCCAGGCCGCCCCAGGCCCAGACCAAGCGAGTGGGTTCGACCTTTTGGGCGATCTGATCGCGTTGCTCGATCATCTTGGCCATGTGCAGGTGGCGGTGGTCGGGCATGACTGGGGTGCTGAAGTCGGCTGGACGATCGTGCGGCTGCGCCCGGATCGGTTTGGCGCTATCGTTTCGCTGTCCATCCCCTTTACGCCGCGCGGTGACGCAAGCCTGCCTCAGTTACTCGCGGCCAATGCGCCGCCCGACTTTTATATGCTCTACTTTCTGCAGGAGGGCGTCGCCGAGCGGGAGCTGGATAGCGATCCGAAAGCCTTTCTACGCAGGCTGTTCTATACCAATTGGGGCGGACGGCCCGGCACGGATGTTCCCATCATGCGGCTGGGGGCGAACGGACGCCTGATCGACGGCTTGGAAGAACCCCCGACATCGGCCAATCTGCTGACCGAGCAGGAACTGGATATCTATGCGTCATCCTTTGCCAGGACGGGCTTTCGTGGCGCGCTCAATACCTATCGCAGCCTACATCGCAACTGGGAACTGCTCGCCGGATGGGCGGACATCGCGGTTGATGTTCCAGCGCTCTATATCAGCGGTGATCGCGACATAGTCCTCCATTTCCCCGGAATGAAATCGATGGTCGAACAAATGACCTCGATGCTCCCTCAAGCTGCGCCGCCGGTCATATTGGAAGGCGTAGGGCATTTCGTCCAAATGGAGCGCCCTGGACAAGTCGCCGACTTGATCGCTTCGTTTCTTGGACGCAATCATCCATGCGCAGGAACCAGCGATTGACGCGGCATGGAGCCACCGAAATATATGCCGGAGCTGGACGGCCGAAGGCTGTCTCTATGTCGCCGCCGTCATCGACCTGTTCTCCCGCCGGGTGGTGGGCTGGACGATGAGCGCCACCATGACGGCCCAGTTGGTGACGGATGTCCTGATCATGGCGATCTGGCGCCGTGGTAAGCCGATACCCTGCTGCACCACTCGGACCAGGGTAGCCAATATACCAGCGAGCAGTTCCAGCGCTTGATGAAGGACAATGCCGCGATGGAAAGCTTCTTCTCTCTCAAACCGGGCGGATCAGGAGGAAGGTCTACCGGCCGCGAGATCGGGCCAGAGCCGATATGTTCGATTATATCGAGAGATTTTACAATCCGACACGCCGACACTCGACCTTGGGGTATCTCAGCCCCATCGACTTCGAAACACAAGCTGGTGTAGCTTGAATGAGCCTATCTTGGTGTCCGCCAAACCGGCAGCAGGCCAGTATCCCGCCGGCGAGACGATCAGGAACAAGCCTTGCGAATCAAACAATTTATAATCCAGTGATGCGGGCTTGGCGTTTGCAATCTGATTATGTGTGAGTGCCATCGGGAAAATACCCCAAAATCGGAGCTCCGACACCCCCAAATCTACCCCCCATTCGTGAACAGTTTCAAACTGCTACGGACTATTCTGAACGCTCATGGCGGTATAATCCTTTGTTTTACAAGATTATTGATAGCATGGAATAGTGCTGGATGGTAGTTTTGGTGGGCCCGGCAGCTCCTAAAAAGTGGTGCTAAACACCTGATTTTAATAGGAATCTCAGCCTGCTCGTTGTTTCTACCCCAAAATCTACCCCACTTATCGTTGAGCTGCGATTTTGGGAAATTTTCTCCTTTAGATTCAACAAATTAAATCAAACTCCTCACCACCCTCCCCTTCCGGCCGACTGGTTTCAGCTAGGGTGTGAATTCGGTGGGTCAGATCCAGCAATGTTCGATTTTTGTTCATGCTGTGCCCGAGAGCATTACGCAGATCGAATCGCAAAGCAAGCCGCCTCCGCTCAAAGCTTCCCGCGTCCCACAACCCCGATTGTTCGATTGCCGAATACTGATTGTTATCGACGCCCCCATGCCGGGCTCCGATTGACTAAGGCGGGCGCAATACGACCCTGGACGTCGACCTGAGACCCTCCGCAGATTCGGCGACAGCGCCGATAGCCCCCTCCATCTCTGACGGACAGAAAGAGTGGAGAACTAGACGGCCCTTGTGCCGGGCCAAAGAATTGTCCCCGAGCCAGGTAACGAGCCTGCTTGCCGAAAGACCCAAGGGCAGAATGTAGTGCAGCCACACTCGCTTAGCGGTCACATTCGCCGAACACGATATCGAGGGAGCCCAGGACGGCCGTCGCATCCGCAAGCATGTGGCCTCGCAGAAGCGAATCGATGCATTGCAGGTGAGAGAATGCTGTTCGGCGGATTTTGCACCGATACGGCTTGTTTGATCCATCGCTCACGAGGAGGACACCAAACTCAACTTTCGGGCTTTCCGTAGCGATGTCAATCGGCGTGCAAACGGGACCCCTTATCGGCGCGCAAAAGGGACCCCCTGTCAGGATGGCGGAGCGTTGATGTGACGGGCTTCCTTGCGCTGCGCGCGGCGTAGGGAGGGCGTAGCCCGACCGGAGGCGCGCGCAGCGCAAAACATCTTCTAATTGATCGGTGCTGGGGGGGATCAGCTGCGGTTTTTGAAGCGCCAGCTGTCATTGCCGGTCTCGACGATGTCGCAATGATGGGTGACGCGGTCGAGGAGCGCGGTGGTCATCTTGGGATCGCCGAACACGGTGGGCCACTCGCCAAAGGCGAGGTTGGTGGTGATGATGACGCTGGTCTGCTCATAGAGTTTGCTGATCAGGTGGAACAGCAGCTGGCCGCCTGATCGGGCGAACGGCAGATAGCCCAGTTCATCGAGCACGATCAGATCGAGGCGGGATAGCTGGGCGGCGAGAGCGCCACTCTTGCCGATCCTGGCCTCCTCTTCGAGGCGGGTCACCAGATCGACCGTGTTGAAGTAGCGGCCTCGGGCGCCGGAGCGCACTACATTGGCGGTGATGGCGATGGCCAGATGGGTCTTTCCTGTGCCTGTGCCGCCGACCAGGACGATATTGCGCCGTGCGGGCAGGAACGCGCCGCTGTGCAATGAACGCACAAGCCCCTCGTTGATCGGGGTACCCTCGAACCGGAAGGCATCGATGTCCTTTACGACTGGCAGCCTGGCAGCGGCCATCCGGTATCGGATCGACGCGGCATGACGATGCGTCGCCTCCGCTCGCAGGAGATCGGTCAGTATCTCCATGGTGGTGCGCTGGCGCTGAAGGCCGGTGGTGACGGCATCGTCGAACGCGCCCGCCATGCCCTTGAGTCCAAGCCCGCGCATGGCCTCGATCATATCATGCCGCTGCATCGAAGGTCCTCAGCTGGTCGTAACGGGCACAGTCGGCGATCGGGGGATGGCGCAGAGCGCTATCCTCGGAGGTGATGATCGTCAGAGGACGCGGCGGTTCCCGGCGTCGTGCCAGGATGTTGAGGATCAGGTCGTCGCTTGCCGTGCCCGTCGCCAGTGCCTCACGCACAGCGGCTTCGACAGGCTCCAGGCCATCGGTCAGTACGGCCGACAACACACGGACGAACCGGCGATCGGCATCGTCGCCATTACCCAGCTTGCGGCGCAGGCGGGCAAGCGCCGGTGGCAGATCCCAGTCCTGGAAGGGGGCACCGTTCCGCAGCGCGCCAGGCTTGCGGGCCAGCACTGGCAGATAATGCCAGGGGTCATAGATCGTGCGGTTGCGCCCAAAGTAGCGAGGATGTTCAGCGACAACCTCTTCGCCGCAGCGAACGACGATGCGATCGGCATAGGCGCGGACCTGCACCGTGCGTCGTGCCACCGTCGATAGCACCGAGTAGCGATTGCGGTCGAAGCTGATCAGGCAGGTGCCGGTCACAGCATGCTCGCTCTCATTGAAGCCGTCGAACGGTCCCAGCATCGGCTGCAGCGCAGATCGTTCGATCTCCAGCATCTGCGCCACGGTCAGCTCTCCCTGTTCGGGATGGGGCTGCCGTTCCGCCCAGCGCCGACACTCGGCCTCCAGCCAGCCATTGAGCTCTTCGAGACTGGCGAACCGCAACCGGGGCTGGAAGAAGCGACCCCGGATCGTCTGCACCTGGTTCTCGACCTGACCCTTCTCCCATCCCGCCGCAGGCGAGCAGGCCGTGGGCTCGACCATATAATGGTCGGTCATGATCAGGAACCGCCGGTTGAAGACGCGTTCCTTGCCGGTGAACACGCTCGTCACAGCCGTCTTCATATTATCGTAGATGCCGCGCCCTGGCACGCCGCCGAAGAAAGCAAAGCCGCGCGCATGCGCGTCGAACAGCATCTCCTGGCTCTCACGAGGATAAGCCCGGACATAGACCGCGCGTGAGGCACACAGTCGCATATGCGCGACCTTCACCCGCATCGGTGCCCCGGCGATCTCAACATCTTCATGGCTCCAGTCGAACTGGTAGGCCTCGCCTGGCCTGAACATCAGCGGGATGAAGGCCGTGACACCATCGCCGGCATCTTTGCGCCGCTCGATCTTCCAGCGCGTCGTATAGCGCCGCACCGCATCGTAAGAACCCTCAAAGCCTTCGCGCACCAGCAGGTCATGGATCCGCGTCATCCGCAGCCGGTCACGCCTGCCGCGCAGCTCGTTCTCTTCCAGCAGCGTGTTCAGGCGCTCCTGAAACGGACCGATCCTGGGCAGCGGCTGAACCTTGCGCTGATAATCAAAGGCGCCCTCCGGCGCTCGGACCGCTTTGCGGATGACCTTCCGCGACACATGCAGATCCCGTGCGATCGCCTTGATCGCCTTGCCTCCGGCATACTCGCGCCGGATCCGTAAAACTGTCTCCAAAACCAACATCCCGATCTCGCCGCCTGAAAATCCAGCCGGCTGCTTAAACCATCGAAATGAGGGGTCCCTTTTAGACGCCGATCACCCCGCTAACGGGGTCCTTTTTGCACGCCGATCCACAATCCTACGGCCGTGTTGCCGCCTTTGCTCGAGCGTGGAAGGCCGAACGCCAATATGAAAAGCAAACCAGTGGGCGCGGCACATTCGTACCGCTGATCTTCCAGCCCGGTGAGGCCTTTCAGTTCGATTGGAGTGAAGATTACGCCCTTCTTAATGGCCGACCTATCAAGCTACAGGTGGCCCATACCAAGCTTTCCCACAGTCGGGCGTTCATCACGCGAGCCTACCTGCTTCAAACCCACGAGATGTTGTTCGATGCGCTGACGCATGCATTCCGGGTGCTGGGCGGCGTGCCGCAGCGTGGTATATTCGACAATATGAAGACGGCTGTAGACCGGATCGGCCAGGGTAAAGTCCGACAGGTCAATGCGCGGTTCGCTGCCATGGCCAGTCACTACCTGTTCGAGACGGATTTTTGCAATCCGGCCTCAGGCTGGGAGAAAGGCCAGGTCGAGAAAAACGTTCAGGATGCGCGTCGACGGTTATGGCAGCCAATGCCCAGCTTCCCGGATCTTGATGCCCTCAATGCCTGGTTGGAAGAGCGGTGCATCGCACAGTGGGGAGAAATCCAGCATGGCGTCCTGCCCGGCACAGTTGCCGATGTGCATGCCGCTGAGATTATCAGCCTGATGCCGATGGGACGGGCCTTCGATGGCTTTGTCGAGCATACCAAGCGCGTGTCGCCCACCTGCCTGATCGCGTTCGAGCGCAATCGCTATAGCGTTCCTGCTTCCTTTGCGAACCGGCCAGTGAGCCTGCGGGTCTATCCTGATCGGTTGGTCATCGCGGCCGAGGGGCAAATCTTGTGCGAGCACAACCGAATTATCGACCGCTCTCACCAGAAGCCGGGGCAGACGATCTATGACTGGCGGCACTATCTGGCAGTTGTTCAGCGCAAGCCTGGCGCTTTGCGCAATGGAGCGCCATTCCTGGAAATGCCCGAAGCCTTCCGGCAACTGCAGGGGCATCTGCTCAAGCGGCTTGGTGGTGACAGGGAGATGGTCGAAATCCTTGCCCTCGTTCTACAGCATAACGAGCAGGCTGTACTCAGCGCCGTCGAACTGGCCCTTGAAGCCGGGGTGCCGACCAAAACCCACATCCTCAATGTTCTGCACCGCCTGATCGACGGCAAGGCTCCACCGGCGTCTCCAATCGATGCCCCGCAGGCCCTGCGCCTTGCCCAGGAGCCTGTTGCCGATGTCGAACGCTACGACACGCTGAGGACGTTACGCCATGCGTCATGATCCGGCCAGCGCCGCTGTGGTTGTCATGCTACGTGGCCTCAAAATGTATGGCATGGCGCAAGCCGCTGGTGATCTGATCGAGCAGGGCGCGCCAGCCTTTGACGCCGCCGTTCCGATCCTCTCACAGCTTCTCAAGGCGGAGATGTCCGAGCGGGAGGTCAGGTCCATTGCTTACCAGATCAAGGCAGCCCGGTTCCCGGCCTACAAGGATCTGGCAGGCTTCGACTTTGCCGTCAGTGAGGTCAACGAGGCGCTCGTGCGTCAACTTCACCGCGGTGACTTTACAGATAGCGCCGACAACGTCGTACTGATCGGCGGACCAGGTACAGGCAAAAGCCACATCGCGACGGCTTTGGGCGTCCAGGCGGTTGAGCATCACCGCAAAAAGATCCGCTTCTTCTCTACCGTCGATCTGGTCAATGCGTTGGAGCAGGAAAAGGCCGCAAACAGGGCGGGCCAGTTGGCCGAGCGTCTGTTGCGCCTCGACCTCGTCATCCTTGATGAGCTGGGATATCTACCCTTCAGCCCTTCAGGCGGGGCCATGCTGTTCCATCTGCTCAGCAAACTCTATGAGCGGACAAGCGTTGTTATCACCACCAACCTGAGCTTCAGCGAGTGGTCCAGTATCTTTGGCGATGCGAAAATGACCACCGCCCTGCTGGATCGCCTCACGCATCATTGCCACATCCTTGAAACCGGCAATGACAGCTTCCGCTTCAGGGCCAGTTCCGCCGCACCAAAATCCAGAAAGGACAAATCGCCCGCTTGACCCTGCGCGTCACAGGCAGCACATCATCCACGCCCACCCGGGTCACTTCTCAATGAAAATCCCGGGTCACTTCTCAGTGCAACTCAACAGTTCAGCACCTTTTCGACGACATGCGGTGCGATACCGGCCCTTGCCATGCCCGAAGCGGCAGTTCGGCGGAGATCATGCAATCGCCAATCGGACGTCTGTGAGCCTTCGGACAGTCGGCGCAGCATCTTCGAAAACCCGCTGACTGGTGAATTGCGGGTGGTCGTGAATACAAAGTCGCAGTCGAGGAAGCACGGCACCTCATTGAGAGCTTCGAGCGCATACGGGCTGAGCGGCACGACATGCGGCTTGCCGTTCTTCGACCGTTCGGCGGGGATGACCCATTGCTTGGCGTCAAGATCAACCTCGCTCCAGCGCATTTCGGCCAATTCACCTCGGCGCTGTGCGGTCGCGAGCAGGATCGGCACGAATTGGCGGAAGGGATAGACATCGTTGCGGCACGCGCGCAGCAGCCGGACGATTTCGTCGTCCCCCAACACCCGCTCGCGCGACTCCTCCTTGGTCGGTGCCTTGAGGCCGGTGATTGGGCTAGCATCGACGATGCCACGCTCGACGCACCAATTGAATAGTTTGCGGATGTTCGAAAGAATGCGATTGGCCTGATAAGTCGAACCGCGCGCGACGGCGGCGTCCATGATTTCCAGCACGTCGAACCGCTTGATCTCGCGGATATCGCGCTGCCCGAAGGTGCCGACGAATTCGCGTTCCAAGATGCGCTCGGCTTCGCGCCAGCTTTTATTGCGGGCTTGCGCGTGCAGGCGGATAAATTCCCGGCAAACGGCTTCGACCTTCATATTGGGAGTGCGGCGGCGCTTAGTCGGGTCAATGCCCTCATCGACCTGGCGTAGGATATCCATCGCCTTCTCGCGGGCCGTGGCCAATGTGATGCGCGGGAAAACGCCCAGCTTCATCCGCTTCTGATCGAGCCCGTAACGGAACTTGACCGAAAAGACCTTTTGCCCTTCGCCGACACCCGAACACTCATGCCGGGGCAATGAAGATCATGCACTTCATAGCGTTTCGCCTGCGGTTTCAGGGCTTCGAGCGTCTTGTTGGTCAGAGCCTTCTGCATGTGTCATCCTTTCGATGACACTTCAATAATCACGGAAATCAGCCAATCTCAAAGAAATTCCCAGCGCCCGAAGAACCTGAATTGGGAAAGTTCAGCGTGACGCGATTTGACCATACCGCACATGACCGGGGGGTGCTTTAGACCAAGCCGTCATGACGATCTTCGGACCAAGTGCCGCGACACTGATTCTGGGTTTTGCAGCCTCACGTGATTACGGCTGGCGCGGCGGTGATCGATAAACCGGCTTCCTATCGATCATCTCCAAGTTCCGTACCGATCCGAAGCAGATCGACATAAGCTGCATATGCAAAGCTGCGATCCCGACGCCTGCCGGTTGTTTCTGTCAAAACCCCAGCCGAAACTAGCGCTTCGATCGCCCGGATCGCAGTTGGCTTGCTGATCCCAAGCAACGTCATGGCGGACGCGACCGTGACGATCGGATGGTTGGGCAGTTCCTCAAACAGTCTGACAGCGGACACGGAAGCGGCATCACTCGCCAACAGCCGAGCGCGATCTTGGCCGACAATAGCGAAGATGTCGCGTGCTGATGTCACCGCCTCGTCGGCGATCGTCGCGACCCCATCGAGAAAGAAGTCGGTCCAGCCTTCCCAATCGCCTTGCGTTCGCACGGCGTCGAGGCGCCGGTAATATTCGGCACGATGACGCTTGAAAAACAGGCTGAGGTAAAGCGACGGCGCGCGGAGCAGCCCCCAGTGCTGGAGCAGCAACGAGATCAGCAAGCGGCCTATGCGTCCATTGCCGTCGAGATAGGGGTGAATGGTCTCGAACTGCACATGGACAAGTCCGGCACGAACGAGCGCGGGCAAGTCATCATTGGCGTGGATGTATTTTTCGAGCGCGCTCAGCAATTCCGGCAAGCGTGTGGGCGGTGGCGGCACGAACACGGCGTTGCCGGGCCTGCTGCCCCCGATCCAGTTTTGACTGCGCCGGATTTCGCCGGGCTGCTTCGTTGCCCCCCTCACGCCGTCCATCAATCTGCGATGTGCATCGTTCAGGAGGCGCATGGAAATCGGGATACCCGAGGGGTTCGCCAATTCCTGTTGAACGTGGTTGAGGGCGTCCAGATAATTGCAGACCTCTTCTACGTCGGCGTCCGGCGCATTTACGTCATCTGCCTCGAAGCTCAGCAGATCGAGAAGCGTTGCCTGGGTCCCTTCTATCTGTGACGAGATCACGGCTTCCTTGCGGACGAACCCATAGAGAAACCAGTCAAGCGACGGCACCATCTCTGTTGCCAGATCGAGCCGCACCAAGGCCTGCTCCGCAGCACGTAAACGCCTGCTGAGGGGATCGGAAATGGCAAAAGCAGGATCGCGTGGCGGCAATGAGTATGGCAAAAAGGCCGGGACATCCTCCCCGCCCGCTATCACGTTCTCATATTCACCCGTCGTTCGTTTGGTCATGGCACCCGCAATTCGGTATGGAGATAGGAACGACACTGGGCCTATCCCCAATCACTAATAACGATATCGTGACTTATTGCGTATAAAAGTCAACTATCCGTTATTAACGCCGATGGGGTTATGGCGACGAGGTGGGATTTTTCCTGACGCACGCAACTGCGATCGATATCACGCTGCGGCTAGGCCAGCGGATGGATCACGCCGCCTTTACCCTCCATCGCTCTGATACCCAGAAAATCGACGATCTTCCGTGTGGGTATCAAGGGGGTCCCGGGCGCCCGAACTTGCATGAATGGACCTGAAGCAATACGCCTTGGAATCAGCGGGTCGAAGATACGGCTTCGTGTTCCCCAAGACGCGATATGACGCAGAATGACAAGCTATAACAAGAGCTTAAGCCAGCTCTTAATCAGCGGGTCCTTGGTTCGAGCCCAAGTGCGTCCACCATATTTCATAGTAAAAGCAATTAGTTACACAGAGCGCAATGCGCTCTGAAACTGCTTACGGTTTTTTTTCGTAGGCAGATCGTAAATTGTAGCGCGGTGCGCGTTTGTTCACTTCATGCGCTCCACATTGGGCGCGACGCACCTTGTATAGGAGGCGATTGAACACAGGAGCAGCGAGTGAAGACCTTCGACCACAACACCTTTAGCTTTGCCGGCCACGATGAAATGCGCGGCGACGACAGCAGGCCAGGTGTCCGATTGAGACAGGGGGCCGAAAGCGGTTGGATCACCCCGCCCCGATCCTGATTGCAAGCGCGGCGAGCGTCACCAACAAGACCGGGACAGTCAGGGTTGCACCCAGCTTGAAATAATAGCCCCAGCCGATGCGAATGCCCTTTTGTCCAAGGACGTGCAGCCAGAGCAGCGTCGCAAGCGACCCGATCGGCGTGATTTTCGGGCCAAGGTCGCAGCCAATCACATTGGCGTAGATCATGGCTTCCTTGACCGCCCCCGTGGCGTGGGTGGCATCGATCGACAGCGCGCCCACCAGCACGGTCGGCATATTGTTCATCACCGACGATAGCAACGCAGCGATGATCCCGGCGCCGAACGCCGCGCCCCAAACGCCGCCTTGCGCCGTGCGATCGAGCAGGCTGGCGAGATGATCGATCAGCCCCGCATTTCGCAGTCCATAGACGACCAGATACATGCCGAGTGAGAAAATCACGACCTGCCACGGCGCGCCGCGCAAAACCTTGCGTGTTTCGATTGCATGACCCCGCGCGGCGATGACGAGCAGCAGAGCCGCACCGGCAGCGGCGACGACGCTGACCGGCACGCCGACAGGTTCGAGCAGGAAGAAGCCCGCCAGCAGCAGGGCAAGAACGACCCAGCCTGCCCTGAAGGTAGCGGAATCGCGGATGGCCTCGCCAGGCGCGCGGAGATGGGCCACATCATAGCTGGCCGGTATCTCGCGCCGGAAGAACAGCAGTAGCACGATCAATGTCGCCGCGATCGACGCCAGATCGACCGGCACCATTACCGAGGCATAGTCGGCAAAACCGATCCCGAAAAAGTCAGCCGACACGATGTTGACGAGGTTGGAGACGATCAGCGGCAGGCTGGCGGTATCGGCGATGAACCCCGCTGCCATGACGAACGCCAGCGTCGCCTTGTCGCGGTATCCCAGCGCGCGCAGCATGGCGATGACGATCGGCGTCAGGATCAGAGCGGCTCCATCATTGGCGAACAACGCCGACACGGCTGCACCCAGAAGCACGATCAGGACGAACAGCCTGTGGCCATGGCCCCGGCCCCAGCGGGCGACATGCAACGCCGCCCATTCAAAGAACCCGGCTTCGTCCAGCAACAGGCTGACGATGATGATCGCCACGAATGTCGCCGTCGCATTCCAGACGATGCTCCACACCACCGGAATGTCGGAGAAAGACACCACCCCGACAAGCAGCGCGACGGCCGCGCCACCCAGGGCGCTCCAACCGATGCCAAGCCCCCTGGGTTGCCATATGACGAGCGCAATCGTGGCGACGAAGATGGAGAGCGCGAGAATCATGAAGCGATGCGCTGACCGGATGCGTCCACCACCTTGTCGCCATCTTCCTTGGTGAACGCACCTAGTTGAGTATCGGGCAGCAGATCAAGGACGGCTTCGGAGGGGCGGCACAGCTTTACCCCTAGCGGCGAAACGACCAGTGGACGGTTGATGAGGATGGGATGAGCCATCATGGCGTCGAACAGCGCTTCGTCGGCCATCGATGTGTCACCTAAGCCCAATTCGGCGTAGGGGGCGCCTTTCTCGCGCAGCAGATCGCGCGGCGTAATATCTGCCCGATCGACAAGCTGGACGAGCAGCGCGCGCGATGGCGGCGTCTTCAAATATTCGACAACGTGCGGCTCGATGCCCGCATTGCGGATCATGGCAAGCGTATTGCGCGACGTGCCGCATTCAGGATTATGGTAGATGATGATGTCCAAGGTCATGGGGCTTCTCCCGCCTTGCCGCTGGCGCCTTCGCCTTGGCCGATTTCCTTGAGTTTACGGCGGGTGGCCATTTCATCGAGGCTGGTCAGCGGCAGCGCCAGAAACAGGGCGATACGGTTCTGGAGATAGCGCAACGCCTGAAGAAAGGCGTCCCGCTGGCCCTCCCCTTCGATCGCCGCTGGATCTTCGATACCCCAATGCGCGGTCATTGGATGGCCGATCCACACGGGGCATGTCTCGCCTGCGGCATTGTCGCATACGGTAAAGATGAAATCGAAACTGGGGGCGTCGGGGGTGGCGAATTCGTCCCAGCTTTTGGACCGCATGTCGGCGGTGTCAAAGCTAAGGTTGTTCAGCACCGAAAGCGCCATCGGATGGACTTGGCCCTTTGGCTGACTTCCGGCGCTGTAAGCCTTGAAACGACCTTCGCCCAGCTTGTTCATTATCGCCTCACCCAGGATCGAGCGTGCGCTGTTTCCCGTGCACAGGAACAGGACGTTATAGATTTTATCGGTCACACTCCGGCTCCCTCAGGACTGGCACTGCAAGTGATGGCGGATAGAAGGTCGGCGCAGGCGTTCGGGTCGCCCCGGCAGCAATCGGCCATGAGGAAGTTGAGCAGCGCATGAATCCCGGCATAATCGGCGGCATAATGAATGAGGCGGCTTGTCCGCCACGACATTACGAGACCAGCCTGTTCCAGTTTCGCCAGATGATGCGACATGGTGGAGGGTGGAACGTCCATTGCCTCAGCGACGGCGCCGGCGATCATACCATCAGGACCAGCCTGCATCAGCAGCCTGAATACCGACAGTCTTGTATCCTGTGCGAGCGCGGCGAGCGCCGCTACAGCCTTGGTTTGCTCCATCATCCATCCTCGCTTCGATGACGGTCGAATTATGGCGTCAATCACCCAGCGTCAATTATATTTCTACAATTGCAAAAATATCGAATTGCTGTCGCGTTGATGCGTTAAACCGGATAGATCGGGCGAAGGACGGAGGCGGCGCGCTCTCGCTGGCCGATATGCCCCGTGCCGGATCACTCAGTTGGGAAGCCGGGAGAAGCACGGATATGTTCATACTGGTTAGGCCGATCGCCGCCATATCTTCGCGTTCATTGGCGGGCCTGTTCGCCCGCCGCACATAGATGGCCCTGAAGCCGATATGCAGCCATGAAGGCGTCGAGGGATGCGCCATTTGCAGCTTGAGCCGATACCCTGCCAGTCTCTTCAATTGACGCTTGCCACCATCGCATATCGCCTCTATCAATATCCGACGTTTAATCGGATTGCAATTTGATGCAGCCTTCCACTTATCGCGCCGACTTTGTTCAGGTCATGCGCCATATGACCGGCACCGTGGCCATCGTCGCGCGCGCGCAGCGCGATGACAGGACCGGCCTGGCCACGATCGCCGATGACGCATCGACCGCAGACCCGCTCATACTCCTGGCCTGCGTCAACCGCACGGCGTGCGCCGATGCATTGATCGTGCAGATGGCCGTCTTTAGCGTGAATGTCGTAACTGCCAGCGTTGCCAAAATCGTCGCCTTATGTTCCGCCCACCACCGCTGCGGCGTTCAAATGCCTTGGAAGCCGAACAAGTCTACGAGACGTGATTAAGCAATATCCGAAATATTATCGGATATAAGCAGATATGATATGAGATTGAGAGGCTTTTTGCATGATAGACAAGATCAGTCCGTCCCTGCGACAGGCGGTCGCCGATCTCCATGATGGTGCATCCATCATGATCAGCGGCTTTGGCGACGCCGGCGCACCCCATGAACTGATGGAGGCCGTGATCGCACATGGCGCGAGCGACCTGACGATCATCAGCAATAATGCCGGCGCTGGCGAGAGCGGCATCGCTGCGCTCATCAAGGCCAATCGCGTGCGCAAGGTCATCTGCTCCTTCCCGCGACAGGCAGCGTCCCACCATTTTGATGCGCGTTATCGCGCGGGCGAAGTTGAACTGGAACTGGTGCCGCAGGGCAATCTGGCCGCGCGCATCCAGGCTGCGGGATCCGGGCTGGGCGCGATCTTCACGCCGACCGGCTATGGCACGCTGTTGGCGCAGGGCAAGGAAACGCGCGAGATCGACGGGCGCAACTATGTGCTGGAATATCCCATTCATGCCGATTTCGCCTTGATAAAAGCGCGCGCGGGCGATCGCTGGGGCAATCTGGTCTATCGCAAGGTGGCGCGCAATTTCGGTCCAATCATGGCGATGGCGGCCAAGACCACGATCGCTCAGGTAGCGGAGGTCGTGGAACTAGGCGCGCTCGATCCCGAAACGGTCGTGACGCCCGGCATCTTCGTCAATCGGGTGGTGCAGGTCGCCCCGCTATCCGTCGCGGCTGCGGCATGAAGGAGACAAGCATCATGCAGCGGATGAACCGTGAAGAAATGGCCGCGCGGGTGGCGCGGGACATTCCCGAAGGCGCCTATGTCAATCTGGGCATCGGCCTGCCCACAATGGTGGCCAATTTCCTGCCGCAGGAGCGCGACATATTCCTGCAAAGCGAAAACGGCCTGCTGGGCATGGGACCGGCGCCGGCCGAGGAGGATGTCGACTGGGAACTGATCAACGCGGGCAAGCAGCCGGTGACGCTGCTGGCGGGCGGCTCCTTCTTCCACCATGGCGATTCATTTTCGATGATGCGCGGCGGGCACATCGACATTTGCGTGCTGGGCGCATTTCAGGTGTCGGTCAACGGCGACCTGGCCAATTGGCATACCGGCGCGCCCGATGCCATTCCCGCCGTGGGTGGGGCGATGGACCTGGCGGTGGGCGCCAAGCAGGTGTTCGTGATGATGGACCTGATGACCAAACGCGGGCAGAGCAAGCTGGTGGCGCAGTGCAGCTATCCGCTGACCGGCCTGTCATGCGTATCGCGCGTCTATACCGATGTGGCGGTGTTCGACGTCGGCCCGGCAGGCGCGCATGTCGTCGAAATGGTGCCGGGCATGACGATCGACCAGTTGCGCGACATGACCGGGGTGGACCTGCAACTGGCGCTGGAAGGCGTTTGAGCGGGGAGAGCATCATGCGCGTCAGTCATGTTTTCGGCGCCTTCACGCTGGACGTGCAGGACAATGGCGTGGGGTTGCTCACCTTCTCCCGCCCGCCGGTCAATGCGGTGTCTCTCTCCGTCTATGAGGAGATAGGCCGCTTTGCCGATCATGTCGCGGCTGACCGGACGATCCGCGTCATCGTCATCACCGCGCCAGACGATGCGCGCGCCTGGTGCGGGGGTGCGGACCTGCATGAATTCAAGGGGATGACGGCCGAAAAGCGCAAGGAACGCTATCAGTTCATCAACGCGCAACTGCCCCGGTTCCACCATATCGACCGACCGATGATCGCCGCGATCCGGGGCGCGACGGTGGGCGTGGGCGTGATGCTGGCCGGGATGTGCGACCTGCGCATCGCGGCGGAGGATGCACGCTTTGCCTGCCCCGAAGTGGATTATGGACTGGTGGGCGGTAGCGCAGGGCTGTTCGCCAGCCTGCGGATGCCCGAAGCCAAGGTCCGCGAAATGCTGTATACCGGGCGCACCTTTACCGCGCGGGAGTTGGAATCGACCGGCTTCTTCAACTATGTCGTCCCCGCACCTGCGGTGCTGCCGATCGCGATGGACCTGGCCAACCAGATGGCGCGCAAGAGCATGTCGACCCTGCGCGCACGCAAGCTGGCGTCACTGACCTGGGAAGGGTCCGAATGGATGGACGCCTATCTGGAAGCGCAGGAGGTATCGTCGGCGCTGGTGGAAAATCCTGAAAGCGAGGCGGCGGTGCTGGCCGCGCTCGAACGGGGCCGGCGGCGCACGCAGCGCTGAACGCGCCATTGTGACATGCTTTGCCGTTTGTGGCAGGGTCGCGCTCCAACGGTCGCACCCTGCGCACCGGGGCTACGCCGTCAGGCCAATGGTTGCAGACCCAGTTTCGCAAACAGCGCCGTGTCTGCATCGCCACCATTATTGCCGGTCGTCAGCAGACGATCGCCCGTGAAGATGGAATTGGCGCCGGCCATGAAGCAAAGCGCCTGCCCTGCTTCACTCATGCTTTCGCGACCGGCCGACAGGCGCACGACGCTGCGCGGCATGATGATCCGCGCCGCCGCGACGGTGCGCACAAATTCGATCTCATCAATCCGCGCCAGCGGCGTGTCGGCCAGCATGTCGCCCAACACTGTGCCGGGAATGGGCACCAGCGCGTTCAGCGGCACGCTGTCGGGCGGTTCGGGCAGGGTGGCGAGCGCGTGAAGAAAACCGATGCGATCGTCGCGGGTTTCGCCCATCCCCAATATGCCACCGCAGCACACCGCCATGCCCGCCCGGCGCACATGGTCCAGCGTATCGAGCCGGTCCTGAAAGCTGCGCGTGGTGATGACATTGGCATAATATTCGGGACTGGTGTCGATATTATGATTGTAATAGTCGAGACCGGCCTGTGCCAGCGCTTCGGCCTGATCGCTGTTCAACATACCCAGCGTCATGCAGGTTTCCAGGCCCAGCGCCTTCACCTGCCGCACCATGTCGAGCAGCGCGGGCATGTCGCGCGCTTTGGGTTCGCGCCAGGCCGCGCCCATGCAGAAACGGCTGGAACCGTCCGCCTTCGCCTGTCGCGCGGCAGCGACCACCGTGTCGGCGTCGATCAGCTTTTGCGCCTTCACCCCGCTCTTGGCGAAGGCGGACTGGCTGCAATAGCCGCAATCTTCCGCGCAGCCCCCCGTCTTGATGGACAGCAAGGTGGACAATTGAACCGCGTTGCGGGGATGGTGCCGGATATGCACCGCCTGGGCACGCGCCACCAGATCGAGGAATGGCAGATCGAACAGCGCGGCAATGGATTCGCGCGATATGTCGGACAGGACAGGGTCAGGCACGGACCGCGCAGACGCGGCGTCGAACGGAGACAGATGGTTCATGTGCCGCTCCATTGCGGGTCGCGCTTCTCGAAGAAGGCACTGGTGCCTTCCCGCTTGTCGGCGGTGCCGAACAGGGCGGAAAAAGCCTGACGTTCCAGCAGAAGATGCGCGGACTGGTGCGTTTCGAAGGTCGCGCGGACCATCGCCTTGCCCTGCTGCATCGCCAGCGGCGCGCGCGCGGCGATGCGGGTGGCGAGTTCAGTCGCGACGGACAATGCCTGCCCGTCTTCGACCATCTGCGCGATCAGGCCCGCTTGTAGCGCTTCGGCGGCGGACAGCGGATCGCCCAGCAGCACCATCCGCATCGCCCGGCTGCGCCCGACCAGCCGGGGCAGGATTGCCGTCCCTCCGGCCCCCGGTATGATACCCAGATTGGTTTCGGGCTGGCCGAATTTCGCGCTTTCCCCCGCCACGACCAGATCGCAGCACATCACCAGTTCATTCCCGGCGCCCAGCGACCAGCCTTCCACCGCCGCGATCAGCGGCTTGGCAAAGCCGCGGATCCGTGTCCAGATCGCCGGGCGGGGATCGGCGAGCGCGCCGCCGGTGTCGCGGGACGCCAGTTCGGCTATGTCCGCGCCGGCCGCAAAGAAACGGTCCGCGCCGGTGATGACCACCGCGCGGATCGCGGGATCGCCGGCAGCAGCGTCCAGCGCATCGGCGATCCGGCCGAGCAGGTCGGTGGCCAGCGCGTTGCGCTTTTCGGGCCGGTTGAGGCGCAGGAGCAGGATGTGAGCGCCCAGCGGTTCGACCAGCAAGATATTCTGCGCTTCGCTCATGCGCGGTTCCTTAGATAATGGGATGGCCGGTAGAGTGCCTCGCCAGTACCATCCGCAATGCCATCGAGCAGGCGGACAAGCGCCCCGCGTCCGTAGCGGTCGGCCCAGGCGAACGGCCCATAGGGATAGTTGGCGCCATAACGCAGCGCCGCGTCGACGCCCTGTTCGTCGGCCACCTGTTCCAGCACGGCGTCGGCGGCGGCGTTGGCGAGTTGCGCCAGCGTCCGTGCGACGATCATGCCCGGTCGGTCGGCGATTTCGACGCCAGCGCGCGATTGCGCCGCAAGCAGGCCGAGCGCGTCGGGCCGGGCGCTTTGGTCGGAGAGGGTGAAGCCGACCGGGCCGATGGCGTCCGCCGGGGACCAATCGAACAGGATGACCGGCGCACCCATGCTGTCGCTTTCCTGCCGCGCGGTCCGCCCCTGGGTCATGCCGACGAACAGTCCGCCACAGCGGGTGAAGGTGCCGGGCGCGGCATCCCTGAGCGCCTGCGCCGCCTGGCGATGCGCATCGGCAATCATGGCGTCGGGCACCTGCGGATCGGCGGCCTTCTGCGCGCCGTCGCGATAGTCATAAACCCCCCGGCCCGTCTTGCGCCCGTACCAGCCGGCATCGACCAGCGCCGCTTGGCGCAGTTGCGGCACGAAGCGGGTGCGCCCGAAATAGGAATCGAACACTGAACGAGCGACAGCGAAGTTTACGTCCTGGCCGATCAGGTCGGTCAGTTCCAGCGGTCCCATGCGGAAGCCCGCCGCGCGGAACAGGGCGTCGATGGCCGGAGCGTCCGCCGCGCCCTCGTTCAGCGCGGTGAAGGCCTCGCCATAGAAGGGGCGCGCCACGCGATTGACGATGAAGCCCGGCACGTCGGCGACGGGGATGGCGACCTTGCCCCAGCTTTCCGCCGTCGCCACGATCCGCGCGGCCACTGCCGGGTCGGTCGCCGCGCCGGAAATCACCTCGACCAGCTTCATGACTGTGGCGGGATTGAAGAAGTGCATTCCCACGAACCGTTCGGGCTGCTTCAACCCCCGCGCCAGCCGGGAGATCGGGAGCGAAGACGTGTTGGTGGCGATGATCGCGTCCGGGGCGACGATCGTTTCGATCCGTTCGAACAACTGTTCCTTGATGCCCGCATCCTCGATGATCGCTTCGATCACCAGTTCGCGGTCGGCCAGCGCGTCGAGCGTCGACACCCATTGCATCCGGTCGCCGATCGCCCGCGCATCGTCCGCCGTCAGCTTGCCGCGCGCGGCCAGCTTGTCCAGGTCCGCGCGCGTGCGCCTTTCGCTCGTTTCCAGCGCCTGCGCGTTCACGTCGAAGATGAGGACCGATGCGCCCGCCTGCGCCGCAACCTGGGCGATGCCCGATCCCATTGCACCTGCGCCGCAAACCGCGACTTTTCCAACAGGGGCGACCATCACGCCAAGCCCGCGATCGACAGCAGGGGAGCGCCATATTCCAGCAACGCGCCCGGCGCCGCGTCCACCCGGACGATCGTGCCCGAAACCGGCGCGGCTATGTCCTCCTGCTCGTCCAGCACACGCACGGTCGCGACGGTCTGACCAACGGTTACTTGCGTACCGGCGGCAAGCGCCTGTTCCAGCGTCGCGACATGGGGAGCGGAAACCAGCGTTTCGGGACCGGCCTGCGGTGTCGGGATGACAACGGCATCGGGCAGCGCAGCAACCCGCATCGGGTTGGCGCAGCCTCCGTCGCGCGCCAGGAAAATCTCCGTATCGCCGGACACGACATGCAATTGCTGCCAGCCATGCGTCAGCAGCGTGTCGAGCAGCGCGCGGGCGTCGTCGATCGCCGCGATTGCCGGATTCTTACCCGCCGTCATGCCGCTTTCTTTCCATAGCCGGGGAGGAGGGTCTGTTCGAGCCAGCGGGTGTGGATGCGGTTTTCGATAAAATCGGGGTGGGCGATGATCGCGCGGTGAAGCGGCAGCGTGGTCGGTACGCCTTCGACCACGAAATTGTCGATCGCGTCGGCCAGCCGGGCGATCGCGTCCGCCCGGTCGCGCCCATGGACGATCAGCTTGCCCACCATGCTGTCGTAAAAGGGCGGGATCATCGCGCCGGCGGACATATGGCTGTCCAGCCGGATGCCCTGTCCCTGCGGCGGTTCCCAGCGGGTGATACGGCCGGGGCTGGGCAGGAAGTCGCGCGCCGCATCCTCCGCATTGATGCGACATTCTATGGCGTGGCCGCTGATCTCGACGTCCTGCTGGCTGACGGACAGGCCCGCGCCGCCCGCGATACGGATCTGTTCCTGCACCAGGTCGAAGCCGGTGATCGCTTC
Source organism: Sphingobium sp. AntQ-1 (assembly GCF_028538045.1). Classification (NCBI taxonomy): domain Bacteria; kingdom Pseudomonadati; phylum Pseudomonadota; class Alphaproteobacteria; order Sphingomonadales; family Sphingobiaceae; genus Sphingobium; species Sphingobium sp. AntQ-1. The sequence continues at coordinate 3,297,230 of NZ_CP117158.1, read as the reverse complement.
GGACACCGGATGTTCCACCTGGATGCGGGCGTTGACTTCGATGAAGTAGAATTCCTGCCGCTGGACGTCGAACAGAAATTCGGCGGTTCCGGCATTGCGATAATGGACGCTGGCGGCCAGCGCGACGGCGGATTCATGCAATTGGCGGCGCAGATGATCGGGCATCGCGGCGCAGGGCGCTTCCTCGATCAATTTCTGGTAGCGGCGCTGGACCGAACAGTCGCGCTCGCCAAAATGCAGCACATTGCCCCTGCCATCGCCCATCAACTGCACCTCGACATGGCGCGCTTCGGGCACGAAGCGTTCCATGAACAGAGTGCCGTCGCCAAAGGCGGCGACCGCCTCCGCGCTGGCCTTGTGAAAACCGGCCTCCGCCTCGTCGCCATTATGGGCGATCACCATGCCGCGCCCGCCGCCGCCTGCCGATGCCTTGAGCAATACAGGATAGCCGATCCGGTCCCCTTCCCGCCGCGCATCGGCGGCGGAGGCAACACATTCGCTGCCCGGCACCAGCGGCACGCCAGCCGCCCCCGCCATCGCGCGTGCGCGCAATTTGTCGCCCAGCGCGTCGATGACATCGGGTTCCGGCCCGACGAAGGCGATGCCATGCTGCGCGCACAGGCGCGGCAGGATGGCGCGTTCGGACAGGAAACCATAGCCCGGATGCAGGCCGTCGCAGCCGCTTTCCCTAGCGGCATGGACGATCAGACGCGGGTCGAGATAGGATTTGGCGGCGGCGGCCGGACCCAGCACGATCGATCGGTCGGCCACCCGCGCGGCAGCACTGTCGCGGTCGGCATCCGACACGGCGACCACCGTTTCGATATTGAGCGCCTGCGCCGCGCGGACGATGCGCAGCGCGATTTCGCCCCGGTTCGCCACGAATAATCTGTTGATCGGCATCAGTCCCTCACCAGCGCAAACAGGGGTTCGCCGCCCTCGACCATGGCGCCGTCTTCTACCAGCACGGCATGGACCGTCCCCGACGCGCCCGCGCGGACGGCGGTGAAGAGCTTCATCACCTCGATCAGGCATAGTTCATCGCCGGCCTGCACTGTCGATCCGACCTCGACATAGTTGGCGGCGCCGGGCTTGGGCGCGCGGTAGAAGGTGCCCAGGTTCGGCGCCTTGATGATGACAGCGTCGTCGGGCAGCGACGATATGGGCGCAGGAGGCGCCACGATCGGTCTGGAAGGCGCGGCGGGCTGGGCGATCGGCACAGATGCCGGCGCAGCGACGGGCGTCGCCGCCTGCGGACGCGCAGCCGAAGCGTCGGTCGATAGATAGAGTTCGAAATCCGGCTTGCGGATATGCAATTCTCTTATTCCCGATCGCGAAAACTCGTCGAGCAACTGTTTCAGCGCATCAGGAAAATCATGTCCGGTCATCGGCACCTTCCGAAAAAGAAGAGCGCTGCGACCGGATCGGCCGCCGCGCCCAGCAGGAGCGTTTAATATTTGCAGGAAAGCGAGAGACGATGAACGGTCGGCTTGCCGCGATGGCGAACAAGCATGTCGAGACAGGTCGAAAAGGCGGTCACATAGGATTGGTTCGTGACATCACGCCCATAGATGCTCGCGCGCCCGCGCCTGCCGCTGCCATTCACGCCGCACGCGGAAACACATGGCGATCGGCCTTCAATTCTGGAAAGGTATAGGGAAATAAAGGGATAATGACCCATCTTCCTCTCCTTCATTCTGCGCCATCCGGCTCAGCGATCTGATCTCTTATGCCGATCTAGCTATATCCCGCCCTCCGCCACGTCAATTATAAAATCGACGTTTTATCGGAAAATATAGAATATTTGAAAGTCAAACGGTCGCAAATCCCCGCTTTTCGCCATTTTCGCTGCACACCGCGATTGCCCTTCGGGCTTATTTCCCGCACCTGTCAGGCTTTGGGGTTGCGGAGTATGCCAAGCCAAGGCAGTAGAGTGTAGACAGAAGCATATATTGGGCGGCGTTCATGGTCCGGGCGCCGCATGGACTTGGAGGCCTTCGTGGCGACAAAAGAGGTCGTGGTAGAATCGGAGCAGATCGCATCGGACACCGCGAGCGCATGGGACAGCCTGCTGGAGGAAATCGCCCACCGGCCCAAACGGGCGACGGAGCGCAAGCAGGATCGCGCCAAGCGTACCGAACAGCAAATATTGAACGCAGCGTTGCGAGTGTTCGCGCGCGACGGCATTTCACGATCGCGGATCGCGGACATCGCGGCGGAGGCCGGCATCTCCACCTCCACCCTCTACGAATATTATAAGAGCAAGGAGGATTTGGCCTATGACGTGCCATTGTCCCACCTCGCCGATTTTTTCGAAAGCTATCATGCGAATGCGGCCAGCCGCACGTCTGCGCGCGAGCGATTGCTGCTCTATCTGGTGATGTCGGCCGATTATGCGCGCGAACATGCCGAATGGGCGCGATTGCTCTATCTGGAAATCTGGCCCAGCGTCTTCGTCAGCGATACCGAGTTGCGCCACAGCATCGACGATTTTACCCGCGTGATCCTGTTCTTGGTGAAGGAAGGCGTCGCCGAGGGTTGGGTCGCGCCAGACCGCAATCCCTATGAGACGGTGGCGCTGCTGATCGGCGGCGTCAACCAGCTCATCATCACCTGGCTGCTCTATCGCAAGCCGAAAAATCTGACGCGCGCGGGCACCGAAATGGCCGAACGGCTGATCGCGATGCTGGAAAATGAAGTCCGCCGATAAGGATGCTCAAACGTCAGAATCTTGTCGGACCACAAGATGTTTAGTCCCGGCATTTGATGGTGCATCATCCCAAGAATGGAAGGATGCGCAATGCCCAAATTATACATCGGGGGCGCACGCCCACCGCGCCGTCGCTTCCGACGATCGGCGGCCTGGTTGTAAATATAGCGTGCCGTATGGCCTTTTACGCAGTCGCGATTGTCGCTTTCGGCCTGTCCACGCGGCTGCTCGGCCGCCATCGGCGCGATCCCGTCGATGCAAAAGCGGCCTGATCGCGGCGCCGCCAATAGATCCAAACCGAAATTTCTTCGTGAATATTCCCATAAACGCTCATATGCTGCATGGAATATAAGGGCATTGCTGCCTATTCGATCGGCTTCCCTGCCCCACGGCATCATCATGGAGATCATAGTGCCAGCAAAAGACGTGATTACGGCCCAGCCGTCGGCGGCGCCGCAGTCCGACAATGGCTGGGACAGCTTGTTGCAGGAAATATCGCACCGGCCCAAACGCGCCACTGAGCGCAAGCAGGATCGCAGCAAGCGGACGGAACAACAGATATTGACCGGCGCATTGCGCGTGTTCGCACGCGATGGCATCTCGCGATCGCGCATCGCCGACATCGCGGCGGAGGCCGGCATTTCCGCCTCGACCCTCTACGAATATTATAAGAGCAAGGAGGATTTGGCCTATGACGTGCCGCTATCCCACCTCGCCGAATTTTTCGAAGGCTATCATGCGGCGGCCGCAAACAAGACGACCCGCGAACGGCTGTTGCTCTACCTCGTCATGTCCGCTGACTATGCGCGCGAACATGCCGAATGGGCGCGCCTTTTCTATCTGGAAATCTGGCCCAGCATATTCGTGACTGATACGGACCTGCGCCATAGCATCAATGATTTCACGCGCGTCCTGCTGTTCCTGGTCAATGACGCGATTGCGGAAGGGTGGATCGCGCGCGATCGCAACCTTTATGAAACCGTCGCGCTGCTGACCGGCGGCATCAACCAGATCATCATTACCTGGCTCCTCTATCGCAAGCCCAGAAACCTGACCAAGGCCGGCACCGAAATGGCCGAACGACTGATCACCATGCTGGAGATAGAGGCGGGGGCGACGCGATAAGGCGGACCGACGGCGGCGCAATCGGCTCGTCAGGCCGCGCCGAAATGCCCGCGCACGAACCGGCCGATCTGGTCCAGCGATCGATCCGCTTCCGCCAAAAAGGGAAAGAGCGTCCAGATATGCACCATGCCTTCAGCCAGCACCAGTTCGACTTCTCCGCCCTCTTTCCGTACGCCGGCCGCCAGTCGCACGGCGTCATCGCGTAGCGCTTCGGCATCGCTGGCGGTCAGGAAGAGCGGCGGCAAACCATGATGCTGGCCCCAGACGGGGGATGCCAGAACATGAGCGCGCGGATCGCGATCCTCGATATAGACCTTGCCCATTTCCACGATCATCATCCGGTTGATCAGGGGATCAACGCCATCCAGCGTGACGGCCGACTCCCCTTCCCCCGCCAGGTCGAGCAGCGGCGATATCGCGAATGCCGCCAGCGGCATCGGCAGGCCCGCGTCCCGCGCCGCCATCAGGACCGCGATCGCCAATCCTCCGCCAGCAGAATCGCCGCTCACGACCATTCGATCGGCGCCGTGATGGTCGAGCATGGCGCGATAGGCGGTCATCGCATCGTTCACCGCAGCCGGATAGACGTGGTCGGGCGCCAGCCGGTAGTCGGGCACGACCACCGGCGCGCCGCAGACGCGCGACAGCCGCTCGGCGAAGTTGCGATAGGCCCTGGCGCTGCCCATGACATAGCCGCCGCTGTGGAAATGCAGCACGGCGCGGCCATCGACGTCGCCCACGCCGGCCGCCGTCACCTTGAGCGCGGCGACCCCGTCCAAATCGATCGCCTCGATCCGGGCGTCGTTCGGGATCGGAAAGTTCGCGCAGAGCGCTTCGAAACCGTCCCGCCACGCACCGATCGGCGCGGTCGGTTCAGGCGTCGCGGCCCGAAACAGATCGATCGCGCGCTGGTGGTCAGCGCGGGTGGACACCCCGGCCATGGCGCGCGTCAGACCGCGGCCGTCGCGTAATCCCGCGCCATCGCCTTGGCGTCCGGGATGACGTTGTCGCCGAATAGCTGGAGCGACACCATCGCCTCGTCACGGCTCATCCCGCCATAGAAGAAACAGCCGGCCAGGCTGATTTCCGGTCCCAGAACGCGCAGGCGCTCCTCGACGCGGGCCAGCACCTGCGCCGGCGTGCCCACGCCCACCTGCGCATCGACATAGGCCCTGGCCGCCGCGTCCACGCCCATTTCGCGCAGCGCGGCGGCGCCTTCGGCATAGGATTGATAAGCGGATGATTTGGCGAAATGGTCGCCGGTCATCTCATAGTGGCGGACGACCGTCTGATAATAATTGCCGGCGTAGGTGTAGGCCAGTTCGCGCGCTTCGTCGGCATCCTCGCGGATCAGATAGAAGTCATCCATGATGATATGCGGCTGGCGATCGGGATGATGGGCGCGGAAAGCATCGCGATATTCGTTCAGCAGCGGCAACATGCCGTCCAGCGGCTTGGTGACGAAAGTCAGCAGGCGACCGCCAATCTCACCGGCGGTGCGGGAGGATTCGGGCGACATGCCGACGGCGCAGAAACTGTCCGCCAACGACGCGCGCGGGGCGGGATGCACCGGGGTCGGGGTCTGCGGATAATATTTGCCCGTGCCTTCGATCACGCCGCTGCGCAGCGCGCTGAGCACCATTTCGAGCGCTTCGTCGAACCGTTCGCGCGATTCATCCATGGGGATGCCCATATGGCTATATTCCATCTTGGCGAGGCCGCGGCCGAACCCGGCGATGCAGCGCCCGTCGCTCAGATGGTCTAGAAACGCCAGTTTCTCGACCACGCGAAGCGGGTCGTTCCACGGCAGGATCACCGCGCCCAGACAGAGTTTAAGCGTCGTCGTCTTCGCCGCGAGATAGCTGAGCGGCAGGAAATTGTCGGGACAGGCGGAATAGTCGATGTCGAAATGATGTTCGGGAGAGCAGCAGATATCGAAGCCCAATCCCTCCACCTTTTCCATCAAGGACAATTCGTCCTGGACGAACTGGAGCGGGCTGCGGATATTGCCGGGATTCTGCCAAACGGGCGTGTAGATAATGTCCATGAACCTCTCCCTCGTTTTCGCCGGGCCGCTGCATGAGCCGCCAATATCGTTCATTATAATATCCGATATATTATCGGATTTATAGCCTTCATCGACCCTGTTCGAGCGCGCGCCTGGTGCGACCGGACGCAAAAACGGCGCCGCTCCCGACGCGGGAACGGCGCCAGTCGCCCCCCTTATTTGATCTTGAACGACATGGTCACGCCATAGGTCGCCGGCATCCCCGCCAAACGGCCTGCCGATGCGCTCGCCGGCACGACTGCGGCGATGTAATATTTGTTGAAGACATTCTTGCCCCACAGCATGACCTTCCAGGCGCCGCCGGGCGCCTCATAGCCAAGCCGTGCGTCCACGGTCGCATAGCCGGGAATCTTGTAGACCAGTCCGATCGGGGCCTGCTTGCGGAACTCGGCGGGATTGTCGGGCCACACGATCCGGCTGCCGCCCAGCGCAGCGTCCTGCGAACTGCGGAAATTGGTCGACACCCCGACGAAGGGACCACCATCGCCCGGTGCGCGATAATCGATCGACGCCGTGCCCGACCATTCGGGTGTGTAGGGCAGCGCATCGCCGAAGGCGCCGAAGTCGTTGACCTCGCCAATGATATTGTAATCGCGTGGCGACACCGGCCCTTTCTGCAGCTTGGAGTTCAGATAGGTGACGCCGCCCGACAGTGTCAGGCCCGCGGCCGGACGGATCGTGACATCCGCTTCGCCGCCATAGATGCGCGACTTGGGGATGTTGATGAGGATGTCGAGCACGCCGAAGAGCGGATCAAGCAGCTTGCCGCGGATCTGCTTGTTCCGGTAATCATAATAGAAGCCGGCCGCGTTGAACTGCACCGCACGGTCGAACAACTGGGCCTTCAAACCTGCTTCATAGGCCGTCACGGATTCCTGCACGACCGGCTGCAGGCCGACATAGCCCGATGCGGCGAGCGCCGGGAAGCTGCCCGCCTTGTAGCCGCGCGAGACGTTCGCATAGAGCAGCGTCGTGTCGGTCACCTTGTAATCGACGCCCACCCGCCAGGAGACATTGTCCTCCTTCAGCGTCTTGCGGAAGGGTTCGCCCGGCACATTATTGTCGTTGAGCGTATAACAGCCCTCCGGCCCGATCGGCGTGAACGGCACAGTGCCCAGCAGACCGCCCAGGAAATTGAACAGGTCGTTGACATAGCCATTAGCGTCCGTGAAACCGCAATTATAGGCTTTGTTCTTGGACTGGGTGTAGCGAATGCCGCCCTTGAGCGTCAGTTGTGAGCTGATATCAAATTCGAGATTACCGAACGCGGCATAATTGGTGATCTTCTGCTTCATCAAATCGCCGCTGAAATTGATGAACATCAACCCGGCATTGTTGGTGTCATTGTCATAATAGCGCAGGTGCTGAAGCTCACTCGTCGTGCTGCGCTCATAATTGCCGCCAATGATATAGCGTAGCGCCGACGTGCTGGCATTGGCGATCCGCAATTCCTGATTGAACGACGTCAGCTTGCCGTCCGACTTTTGGAGATCGAAACCGACCGCGACCACGCCTTCGCCATCCGTGCGCTGATTTTGCTTGAAATGATCATAGGTGGTGATCGACGTCAGGGTCATGTCGTCGGTCAGGTCATAATCCGCCCGGACCGAAGCCTGGATGAAGGTGCGCTTCGACTTGGGCGAAAAATCGGCGAGTTCGTCCGTCGGCGTGCCGGCCGGACCGCCATAGGGATCGACCGAGAAATGGGTCCAGTCGGCGACGCGCGCATTGCCGAAAGCAAAGGGTTGGTTGGCGTAGATGGGCTTTACATTGGTAAAGTCGGTAGGACTCATCGCCACATATTGGATCGCCTGCGGATCGGACGTGTCGCGCGACCCGTTCAGGTTGAACGCCAACTTCAACCGCTCCGACGCCTGCCAGTCCAACAGGATGCGGCCGGCGATATAGTCTTGCGATCCGTTGGTGTCGGTCGGGCGCGTGAGGCTATATTGCCAGTCGTTGAGATGGTGCGCCGTCATGGCGATGCGGCCATTGAGATTTTCCGTCAGCGGCCCGCTGACATAGGCATTGCCATCGATCTGGTTGAAGCGACCATAGGTGATGTCGCCGCCGGCCTCGAACGTGTCGGTCGGCTTGGCGGCGATATAGTTGATCGCGCCGCCGGTCGCATTCTGACCGAACAAGGTGCCCTGCGGGCCTTTCAGCACTTCGATCCGCTGCAAATCGAAGGCGGCATGGGACGCCATGACCGGGAAAGGCAATGGCGCCTGGTCGATATAGACCGACACGGCGGGATAGACGCCCAGCGAGCTTTCGTTGAAGCCGACGCCGCGCAGCGTGAAGATGGGCGTGTTGGTGACCGATGGCGTGAAGGTCAGGCCCGGAACGGCGGACGCAACGTCGGAAAGGGATACGATCTTGCGATCTTGCAACTGTTCCGCGCTCAGGGCGGTGATGGTCAGCCCGACCTTGTTTATATTCTCCTGCCGCTTGTTCGCGGTCACGATGATATCCGCATATTGCGAGGGTTGCGCAGTTGAGTCCTGTGCTTCCTGAGCCTGCGCGGCGGTTCCCATGACCAGCCCCGCAACACCCGACAATAAAAGCGCCTTTGCAGCGTTCATTTCGGCATCCTCCCATGTACTTCGCTTTTTACGAAGCCGAATTAGTATCGGGTTTTAGACGGCATTCTGTCAACCAAAATGAGATATGGTCCTACCAATTTAATATTGGTTATATTTCAGTTATTTAAGTCGGCATATCCGGGCGCGGTCGCCGCGTCCCGCAGCTGATGCGACAAATCCGACACATGATCGATGAATGACTCGCTATATGGATCGATTATTCTTGATGATACAGCTTTCCGCGATGACGGAAGACAAAGCCCCTTACCAACAAAAATCTTCCGCAACGCCTCCATTTTCGCAGGAACAACATTCTGCCGGACTTCTGCGTGGAGTCGTCCAAGCCATTCAACCCGCAAGGCTTTTGATCCAGCGCATTCACCCTGCGATCGGATGACGAAACGCTTTTGGGCGCTACCGAACGGCGACCCCCGCTCGCACCAAGAAGCTGCTTCAATCCGAATTATTTTCGGTTATTATCGAGTCGCAAAAACATGTGCGCGAAAATCGACATGATAGGGAGAGGACGACCATGCCCCAGCACTTGCTTGGCCCTGTTGTGGCGAACAGCGATCGAAACGATGGCGTTCGCCTGTCCCGCCTCGCCGTCCGCATCGTCGCGGGCCTGATCGCGCCCATCGCTCTTATATTGACGATCGGCGGCGGCCTGCTCGTCCTTCTGGGCGGCTCGGCCTATTATCTCTTGGCCGGCCTGATGATAGCCGCCGCCGCCATATTCTTGTGGCGCGGCGACCGACGGGGCGCCTGGGTCTATAGCGCGATGCTGGCGGCGACGCTGGTCTGGGCGTGTTGGGAAACAGGCGGCGATCCCTGGGCGCTCGCGCCGCGCATCATCGGCCCGGCGGTCGTCGGTCTGCTGCTGCTATTGCCTGCCGTCCGCAGGGGTTATGGCGCGCCGCCGATCCATAGGGGATGGTTCCTAGGCGGCGGCGTGCTGATGCTCCTGCTGTTCGCCGGCGGCGCCTGGCTGTCACAACCGGTCGCGACCGACCATGCCGCCGCCTGGCCCGCCGCCGCCCCGGCCAGCGAATGGCGACAATGGGGCAATGGCGCAGGGGGCGACCGCTTCGCCGCCGCCACGCAGATTTCCCCTGCCAATGTCGCCCGACTCCAACCCGCCTGGTCTTTCGAAACCGGCGCGAAGCCGCGTCCCGGCGGCGCAGGCGCGCTCGCGTTCGAGGCGACGCCGGTCAAGGTCGGCAACCGGCTGTTCCTATGTTCGCCGCATAATGTCATCTTCGCGCTCGACGCGACGACAGGGCGTCAACTCTGGCGGTTTGACCCGCGGACGAAGGATATGGGCCATGCCTTCGCCAATTGCCGGGGCGTCGCCTATCATGCCTTCGCCGACGCCGCCGCACCCTGCGGCGAGCGCATATACAGCGCGACGATCGACGCCCGGCTGATCGCGATCGACGCCCGCACCGGCGCGCCCTGTCGCGATTTCGGACGCGGTGGCGAAGTGGCACTGGCCGACGGGATCGGCAATTATGCCTCCGTCCTCTATTATGTGACCTCGACCCCAGTCGTGTCCGGCAATGTCGTGGTCACTGGCTCCTATGGGCTGGACGGGCAGAAGATGGACCAGCCGTCCGGCGTCGTGCGGGGCTATGACCTGGCTAGCGGCAAGCCGGTCTGGGCGTTCGACCCGGCCGACCCGGAACGGGGCACGCCCAAGGCCCGCTATGTGCCCGGCACCCCGAATATGTGGAGCGTGGCAAGCAGCGACGAGAAGTTGGGCCTGATATACCTGCCGTTCGGCGTCGCCACGCCGGATTTCTTCGGCGGACACCGTTCGCCCGGCGCGGAGCGCTTCTCCAACGCGATCGTCGCTGTCGACAACCGTACCGGTCGACCGCGCTGGACGTTCCAGACGGTGCATCACGACCTGTGGGATTATGATGTCGCGGCGCAGCCGGTGCTGACCGACATTCGCGTCGGCAATAGGTTGGTTCCTGCGCTGGTCAGCGTCAGCAAGACCGGGCAAAGCTTCATTCTGGACCGTGCGACCGGCCAGCCCCTGTCCCCGGTGGTGGAAAAGCCCGTGCCGCAAGGCGCAGCGCCAGGTGACTGGACCGCGCCGACGCAACCTTTTTCCGTCGCCATGCCCGCCTTTGGTGCGCCGCCGCTGACCGAAGCGACGATGTGGGGCCTCACTCCGATCGACCAGCTATGGTGCCGCATCGCCTTTCGCAAGATGCGCTATGACGGCCCGTTCACGCCGCCGCGGCAGGACTGGTCGATCCAATATCCGGGATCGGCCGGCGGCGTGAACTGGGGCAGCATATCGATCGACCGGCAACGGCGCATCATGATCGTCAACAGTACCAATATGCCCTCGCTCAATCATCTCATCAGCGCGAAGGAGGTGCAGGCGCTGGGGCTGGCGCCGATGGGGACGCCCGGACAAAAGCCGTCGCTGGAGCGATTTCGCCTGGGCGTGCCGCAGACGGGCGCGCCCTATGGCGCGCAGAACCATATGTTCCTCTCGCCGCTTGGGGTGCCGTGCATCCAGCCGCCCTTCGGGACATTGAGCGCAGTCGATCTGGACAGTCGAAAATTATTGTGGAGCCAGCCGATTGGCATGGCCGACAGCATGGGACCAATGGGCATACCCTCGCGCCTGCCCTTCACCATCGGGCTGCCGACGCTGGGCGGATCAATCACGACGGCCAGCGGCTTGACCTTCATCGCATCGACACCAGACCATCGGCTGCGCGCGGTAGAGACGGCGACCGGGCGGCTGTTGTGGCAGACCCGCCTGCCCGCCAGCGCCAACGCGACTCCGATGACCTATGTGGGGGATGACGGGCGGCAATATCTGGTGATCGCGGCGGGTGGCAGCGCCGCATTGGCGAGCAACGAACGCAATGTGCTGGTCGCATATGCCCTGCCGCAGGTCAGCCGACGCTGACCCGCGACAGCGCGGCATTTAACGGGCGAGCAGGCCGCCATCTACGGGCAGGCTGATCCCGTTGACGAAGGGGCAAAGGTCTGACAGCAGCCAGCGCGCCGCCTGCGCCACATCGTCGGGCTGGCCGAAGCGACCGACGGAATGGCGCACCAGCAGCGGTTCGAGCGCGGCGGCGAACCCCGCATCGTTGAACAGCCGTTCTTCCGTCATCGGCGTGAGGATCAGGCCCGGCAATACCGCGTTGACGCGCACCTGCGTTTCCCCAAATTCGCACGACGCCGCGCGGGTCAGGCCGGTCACGCCCGCTTTGGACGTGGCATATTCGGCCATGTTGGGTGATGCCGCCACCGCCGCGCCGGACGCGGTGTTGACGATGGTGCCGCCGCCAGTCCGCCGCATCTGCGCGATTTCATGCTTCATGCACAGGAATACGCCGTTCAGGTTGATGTCGATCACGCGGCGCCATTCGGCATAGCTAAGGTCCGGCACGATCTTGCTGGCGAATTCGATGCCGGCATTGTTGAACGCGCCGTCCAGCCCGCCAAAGTGCGCCACCGTCGCCGCGACCATGGCGGCGACCGATTCGTCGTCGGCGACGTCGCACGCGACAAAAGCCGCTTCCCCGCCATCGGCGCAGATCGCTTCGGCAGCCGCAGCCCCCGCATCGGCGCTGCGGTCGGCGATCATGACCCGCGCGCCATCCTGGGCAAACAGGTTCGCTGCGGCCCGGCCGATGCCGGAAGCTCCGCCGGTCACGATGATGATCTTGTCCTTGAGCATGTCAGTCCTCTCCTCAACTTCTAAGCCAAACGCCAGAAAAACTGTCATTTTTATCGGAAATTTTCTGGATTTTTCCGTTATACTGTCCGGATATAGAGATTTCCCGCCAATCTCGTCAATATTTTCCGATAATATGTCGGATTGACAATAGACAGATTGATCGGCAGAAACGGCCATAGGCACGAAGCATCCGACATATCGGAGCGGGGAGAGGAAAGCCGCATATGCCGTCAGATAACAAGCCCCTCCGCCGCGCATGTCCTGGGTCCCTTCGTCACGCCTGCCCCGCATGGCCATGCCGACCCGGAACGCCGTAATTCCCTGATAGCCAGAAGCCGGGGCGGCATGTCGATCAGCCCCGCCGCCCATATCGCCGGAGAGAGAGATGAAATTTTTTGAAGACAGGATGCGGTTCGGGATTTTCATGGGACCATATCACCGGCCCACGCTCAATCCGCTCGTGGCCTTCCAGCAGGATATGCAGACCGTCATCAACCTGGACGAACTGGGGTTCGACGAAGCGTGGATCGGCGAGCATCATTCGGGCGGGATCGAGACGATCGGCAGCCCCGAACTGTTCATAGCCGCCGCGGCGGAACGGACCAAGCGCATCAAGCTGGGCACCGGCGCGATCACCCTGCCCTATCACAACCCTTTATGGGTCGCCGACCGGATCGTGCAGCTCGACTATCAGACGCGCGGCCGGATGATGTTCGGCGTCGCGCCGGGCCAGTTGGTGCAGGACGCGCAGATGATGGGCCTGCACCCCTCGCAGAACCGCCAGCGGTTGCAGGAAGCGCTGGAAGTCATCATCCCGCTGTTCAAGGGCGAACGGGTGACGCGCAAGACCGACTGGTTCGACTTGCAGGATGCGCGGCTCCAGATGCTGCCCTACTCCAATTTCGACATGGCGACGGTCAGCGTCCTGTCCCCATCCGGCCCGCTGCTCGCCGGGCGGCACGGCATGGGGATGCTGTCGGTCGCGGCGACCGACCCGGACGGGATCGAAAAGCTGCTGGGCCATTGGGAGATCATGGAGCAGGAGGCCGCAAGCCACGGCCAGCCAAAGCCGTCGCGCAAGGATTGGCGCCTGATGGGACCGATGCACCTGGCCGAAACCATGGAGCAGGCCAAGGAAGATGTCCGTTACGGCCTGTCGCTGCTGGAAGATTATCGCGCGCATATCAATCCCGCGCCCGACATCGACTGGTGGGACATCGACAAGATCGTCGACATGCTGAACGAAAGCGGCGCAGCCGTCATCGGCACGCCTGAAATGGCGCGGGCGCAGATCAATCGCCTGATCGAAAAGTCCGGCGGTTTCGGCACCTATCTGCTGATGGGGGTCGATTGGGCGCGCTATCCCGCGACGGTGCGCAGCCATCAACTGTTCGCCGAGGAAGTGATGCCCTATTTCAACGGGCTGGGCGATCCGCTGCGCAAGAGTTTCGAGGAGGTCATGGCGACCGGCTATGCCGGGGCGCAACTGACCGCCGAAGCGCAGGCGTCCATGATCCAGAAATATAAACGCGGATCGGTCTGAAGACGCGCGTTATCGCGACCGACAGCAGAATGCTGGCCGCACGATCGGCCCGGCGCGCAAGAGAGGATGAGCGACATGCCGATAGCCTATAGCGACGACGAAACCATGGTGCTGGAGTTTCTGGACCATTGGGAAGGCTGCAATATCGACGTCCTGCTCGGCTATTTCGCGGAAGGCGCCAGCTATATCGACATGCCCCTGCCGCCGCGCCACGGAAAGGACCAGATCCGCATTTATCTGGATACCGTATTTTCCGCCTTTTCGGTACGGATCGAAACGCTCAACATCGCTTCGCGCGACTCTGTCATCTTCACCGAACGGGTGGATTATCTGCAATCCAATGCCGACCCGTCCGTCGTCGTGCCGCTGCCGGTCACCGGCGTCATGGAAGTGCGCGATGGCAAGATCGTGGCCTGGCGCGACTATCTGGACCTGCGCACGGCGGAGGAAGGGTTGGGCATCGCCATACGCCCCGCCGATGCGGCGATGACAGGCATTGCCCGCACGCAGGAACAGGCGGCATGACCGCCGGAACGCTGGCGCTGTTCATCGCCGCCACCCTCTTCCAACTTGCCGGCGCGTCGATCCTGCCAGCAACCCGTGGAATGACCGCGCCGCTGCCCAGCTTCGCCGTGTTCGCCTGCTATGCGATCGGTCTGGTCTGCATGGCGCGACTGGTCGTGTCGGGGGTGAACCTGAGCCTGCTGATCCCGATCATCACGCTCGCGATCATCATCGGATCGGTTGTCGTTGGCATCACCGTCTATGGCGACAGCCCGTCGTCGATGAAGCTCGCCTGGCTGGCCGGGGCGGTGGTCTGCATGGGCCTGTCCTTCACCGCCTGAGCCACAGCCGCAACGACAAGGGAGAGGCATATGACACGGATATTTGACGGCAAGGTCGCGTTGGTGACCGGCGGCGCTTCTGGCATCGGCGCGGCGTTCGCGCGCACCATCGTGCGCGATGGCGGCCGGATCGCGATCGCCGATCTCAACGAGGATATGGGGCAGGCGCTGGTGGCCGAACTGGGCGCCGACAAGGCCAGCTTCACCCGCACCGACGTATCGCGGCAGGAGGATGTCATCGCCTTTGTCGACGGGGCGGCGGTGCATTTCGGGCGGATCGACATATTGTTCAACAATGCCGGCATCGGCGGCATGGGCACCACGCTGGACCTGGACGCAGAGACTTTTCGCCGGGTGATAGAGGTCGATCTCTTTTCGGTATTCTACGGATGCAAGGCCGCGTTACCGCACATGTTGCGCAACGGATCGGGGGCGATCGTCAACAATGCCTCCATCGCCGGGATGCTGGGCGATTTCGGCATGACCGCCTACAACACGGCCAAGGGCGGCGTGGTCAACTACACCCGCGCGCTGGCGATGGACATGGCCAAGTCGGGCATCCGCGTGAACGCCGTTTGCCCCGGTTGCGTCGACACGCCGCTATTTGCGGGGCTGAAGGCCGCCCAAAGCGTGTTTGATAATTTCATTCGCGCGGTGCCGATGGCGCGGATCGGCCAGGCCGAGGAAATAGCCGAGGTCGTCGCCTTCCTGGCGTCGGACAAGGCGTCCTATATGACCGGCGCGGTGGTCCCGGTCGATGGCGGCATCACCGCCACGTCCGGCTTCCCCGATCTCGCGCCGTTCATGGAGATATTGCAAAAAGGCTTCAACGCATGAGGGCGGCGGCCATTTCGGAGCGATCGCCCAGGTCATGATCCGGCTGACCCGCCTTGTCGCCGCGCTGTTGCTGCTCGTCGGGCTGGCCGTCGCCGTGGGCGGGGCTTATCTGATCTGGCTGGGCGGATCGCCCTATTATCTGCCGGGCGGTATCGTTGTGGCCTTGAGCGGCTGGTGGCTGTGGCGCGGCGACCGCCGGGCGGGATGGCTTTATGCGCTGTTCCTGACGATCACGATCGTCTGGGCGCTGTGCGAAGTCGGTTTCGATGGCTGGCAACTGACCGCGCGGATCGTCGGCCCGGCGCTGTTCGGCGTTCCTTTCCTGCTGCCCTACATCCGCCGCCGGATCGGCAAGGGCGCGGTGGCGGCAGGGCTGGCGGGCATGGCGGGCTTGCTGCTGATCCTTGGCTGCGCGCTCCGGTCGCCGATGGAGATTGCGGCGATCCCCGGCCGAACCGCCACCCAGATCGCCATCCCCGGCGATCCGGGACTATGGCCCGTATGGGGCCGCGACGAAGCGGGCACCCGTTTTTCACCGCTAACGCAAATCACGCCGACAAATGTCGAGAAGCTCCAACTGGCCTGGACCTTCGACACTGGTCACGAGCCCATGAACGCACCCGTCCCAAGCCCGCTGCAATCCACGCCGCTGATGGTGGACGGCAAGCTGCTGCTCTGCACCCAGACCAATATCGTCTTCGCGCTCGATCCCGAAAACGGCAAGCCGCTCTGGCGTTTCGATCCGAAGGTCGATCCCAAGGGCGGATCGGCGGTGCGCACCTGTCGCGGCGTCGCCTATCATGACAATGGTGCGGCAGCCTCCACAGCCTGCCCGCGCCGCGTCATCACCGCAACCTATGGCGCGCAACTGATCGCGCTGGACAGCGCCAGCGGACGCCCCTGCCCCGGCTTTGGCAAGAGCGGTTTCGTCGATCTGAACGCCGGGATGGGCCGCACCGCGCCCGGCCTCTATTATATCAGTTCCGCGCCGGTGATCGTTGGCGACGTGATCGTGCTGGGCGGATGGGTTGCCGACAATGTCAGCACCGACGAACCGTCGGGCGTGATACGCGGGTTCGACGTCACGACCGGCGCGTTGCGCTGGGCGTGGGATATGGGCAATCCGAACAATGCGCACGGCCCGGCGCCGGGCGAAGCCTATACCCGATCCACACCGAACAGCTGGGCGCCGATGAGCGCTGACACGAAGCTCGGCCTGGTATTCGTTCCCACAGGCAATGCGACGCCGGATCATTTCGGCGCCTATCGCTCCCCCCAGTCGGAGAAATATGGCAGCTCCGTCGTCGCCCTGGATGCCGCGACCGGCGCGGTGCGCTGGTCGTTCCAGACGGCGCATCACGACCTGTGGGACTATGACGTCGCGTCGCAGCCGACCCTGATCGACTTGCCCGCTTCCGGCGGCACAATCCCTGCGCTGGTCCAGCCGACCAAGCGCGGCGAATTGTTCCTGCTCGATCGCCGCACCGGCAAACCCTTGGCCCAAGTCCGCGAACAAGCCGCGCCGCAGGAAGGCAAGGCGCCCGAAGAACGGCTTTCCCCCACTCAGCCCTTTTCCATTGGGATGCCGTCATTGGCGGGCGGGCGGATCACGGAACGCGATATGTGGGGCATTACCCCGATCGACCAATTGTGGTGCCGCATCCAGTTCCGCAAGCTGCGCTATGACGGTCCGAACACGCCGCCGGGACTCACCGAATCCCTGCTCTACCCCAGCCTGGGCGGGGGCATGAACTGGAGCGGGGTGTCCTATGATCCCGAACGACGGCTGCTGATGGTCAACAGCATCTCTTATCCCACGCTGATGCAGCTGGTCCCGCGCGCTGCCGCAGGCGGCGGCAAGGGGCCGGGGGCGAGCCATAACGCCACCGATTTCGCCGCGCCGCTGCCCATGGCGGGCACTCCCTATGGCGCGCGGCTGCGCGGCTTCACCAGCCCGCTCGGCACGCTCTGCCTCGCGCCGCCCTATGGCCGTATGACCGCGATCGACATGACGACGCGCAAAATCGCCTGGCAGCGCCCCGTCGGCACCGTGCGCGACAGCGGCCCGTTGGGGCTGAAGGTCGGCCTGCCGATCCGCATGGGGATGCCCGGTTTCGGCGGCACGCTGGTCACGCGCAGCGGCCTCACCTTCTTCGGGGGCGTGAAGGAACGCGCCTTCCGGGCCTTTGCGACGGATACGGGCAAGATGCTTTGGTCGGTGCGGATGCCCGCCAGCGGCAACGCCAATCCCATGACCTATTTGGGGCCGCGCAGCGAACGGCAGTTCGTGGTCATCGCCGCCACCGGCCATGTCACGTCGCAATCCTTTCCGCTGGGCCGCACCTTCCACGCCTATGCACTGCCACAGGAGGGCAAATGACGCATGACCATGCCGCCGGATCGTTCCGGCACAGCGAATTGCTGCTGGAAACCAGCAGCCATGACGAACGCGAATGGGTGCCTGCCGCGATGGAGGGCGTATGGATGCGCCCGCTGATGTTCGACACCGTGTCGGGCGCCTGGGTGAATGTCACCCGCATCCGTAGCGAAGGCAAGATCAGCCGCCACGCCCATGCCTGCCCGGTCCAGGCCTATGTGCTGTCGGGCCAGTGGCGCTATCGCGAGCGCGACTGGATCGCCACCGCCGGCCAGTATCTGCTGGAGCCGGCGGGCGACACTCACACGCTGATCGGCCTGCCCGGCGGATCGGAAACATTATTCTGGATCGCAGGATCGCTGATCGAACTGGATGATGACGACCGGCCCGTCGGCCAGTCCAACGTCTTCACCCGTATCGAACAGAGCGCCGCCCATTTCGAGAAAGTCGGCCTGGGCCGCGACTATGTCCGTCGCTATATCCGCTAGGGGACAATCCGTAATGACCGCCCTGACCGATCCGTTGACGCTGCCGTGCGGCGCGACGCTCAAGAACCGCATCGTCAAAGGCGCGATGACCGAAGGCATCGCCACGCCCGACAATCGCGCGACCGCCGATCATGCTGCGCTTTATGGCCGTTGGGCGCGGGGCGGCGCGGGGCTGTTGCTGACCGGCAATGTCCAGATAGATCGCCGCTTCGTTGAGCGACCGGGCAATGTCGCGATCGACGGGAATGGCGGACTGGAGCAACTGGCCGCCTACGCCGCCGCGGGGCGCGAAAATGATGCACATATCTGGATGCAGATCAATCATCCGGGCCGTCAGGCGGGCGCGTCACCCGAAATCTTCGTCGCGCCTTCGGCCATGCCGCTGGTCGGCGGCGCGGGCATGTGTCGCGCGCTCACCGCTGCGGAAATTCACGATATTCTGCGCCGGTTCGTCCATGTCGCCGTTACCGCGCGCGACGCCGGTTTTACCGGCGTACAGGTCCATGCGGCGCACGGCTATCTGCTGTCCCAGTTCCTCAGCCCCCTGACCAACAAGCGCGACGACGACTGGGGCGGCAGCCTGGAAAATCGGGCGCGATTGCTGCTGGACGTGGTCGGAGCCATCCGTTCGGCCACAGGCGCGGATTTTCCGATTTCCGTCAAGCTCAACAGCGCCGATTTCCAGAAAGGTGGCCTGACCGAGGAGGAATCGATCCAGGTCGTCCACTGGCTCTGCGCGGCGGGCATCGACCTGCTGGAAATTTCCGGCGGCAGCTATGAATCGCAGGTCATGGTGGGCCGCGAACAGGATGGCACGCTGTTAAAAAAGGCCTCCACCGTTGCGCGCGAGGCCTATTTCCTGGATTTTGCGGCACGGCTGCGCCCGCATGTTTCCGTCCCGCTCGCGGTTACGGGCGGCTTTCGCAGCCGCGCCGCCATGGCGCAGGCGCTGGAAGCGGGCGCGCTCGACGCCGTCGGCATCGCCCGCCCGCTCTGCCTGGACGCAGGGTTGATCGACGCGCTGCTCGATCGGCGGATCGACCGACTGCCATCGCCCGACGACCAACCGGGGACGCAGGCGCAGGCGACCATCGCCTATTATTTCAACCAGATTCGCCATCTGGCGGCTGGAGAACCGATTGAAATGGACATAGACTGGCAGGCGCAACTGGATCAGCACAGCGCCTATGACGCGGCGCTGACCCGGCGCTATCTGGCGAGCTTTGCCGCATGAGCGCCCGCCCCTTGATCGACATGGACGGACGCCATGTCGCGATTGTCGGCGCGGCGGGTGAACTGGGCGCGGCCATGACGGCGCTGTTGCTGGACCTTGGCGCGCATGTGCTGGCGATCGACCGGGATGCAGCCGCGCTGGACGCCATGGCCGGTCCGTCGCGGCTGCGTGCCATCGTCGCCGATGTCGTGGACGAAGCGGCGATGGCGCGCGCCTTTGACGGACTGGACGCCCCGCTCGACGGGTTGGTCAACGGCGCGGGGATCGAAAATGCGGCGACCCTGCTAGACGCGCTCGACACCACGCTGTTTCGCCGGGTGATGGACGTCAATGTGACCGGCATGTTCCTGGGCATGAAATATGGCGTGCCCAGGATGCGCAGGCCCGGCGGATCGATCGTCAACATCGCCAGCACTGCGGGGGTCAAGGGCGCGGCGGGCATGAGCGCCTATGTCGCGAGCAAACATGCGGTCATCGGCCTGACCCGCTGCGCGGCGATTGATTATGGCCCGGTGGGTCTGCGCGTCAATGCGCTGTGCCCCGGCCCGCTGGAAGGCCGGATGATCGATGCGATCATGGGCAGCCGCCCCGGCGAACCGTCCGACCGCGCGAAGGCGCGCATGGCGGCAATCCCCAGCCGTCGCTTCGGCGCGATGGCGGAGGTGGCGCAGGCGGCGGCCTATCTGCTGTCGGATGCGTCGGCCTATGTCAACGGAGCCTGCCACATGGTCGATGGCGGCATATCGGCAATATGATGCGAACGGGAGGACGCGACTTGCAGAGCATATCCCTGCCCACCGGCGCGACGATCGCGCTGGACGATAGCGGCGGCGACGGGGGGACGGCGATCCTGTTCAGCCATGGCTATATGATGAACCGATCGATGTTCGCCCCGCAGATCGCCCATTTCGCCGACCGCTGGCGCTGCATCGCGTGGGACGCGCGGGCGCATGGCGATACGGTCTGGGAAGGGCCGTTCGATTATTGGGATTCGGCGCGCGACATGCTGGCGATGATGGACGCGCTGGGCCTCGACAAAGTGATCCATGTCGGCATGAGCCAGGGCGGGCTGGTCGGTATGCGCGCGGCGCTGCTCGCGCCAGAGCGTTTTCATGGCCTCGTCCAGCTTTCGACCCAGGCGGGCGAAGCGCCCAAGAGCGACGATAACAGTTTCGCGCGCCACATCAGCGACTGGATCGCCAACGGCCCTGACCCGGAAAAGCTGGGGTTTTTGAGCAGCTTCATCCTGGGACCAGGTGTCGACCACCGCCACTGGCACGACGCCTGGGCGCGCGTGACGAAGGCGCAGGTGCGCGACGCTACCGGCGCGCTTGGCTCGATCGACCCGCTGTTCCACAGGCTCCACGAAGTCACGATGCCGGTGGCGGTCATCCATGGCCTTGCCGACGTCGCCACCTCGCACGAACTGGGGCTGTTGACGGCGCAGGGCGTTCCCGATCCGCGTGTGGTGACATTGGTGCCGGGCGGTCCCCATGCCGTGAACATCAGCAATCCGCGCCGGGTGAACCGGGCGATCGAGGACTTCATCCTCGAACTGGCAAGCGAAGATCCAACGATAAGGCAAAAGACATGACCGCAATCGACCTGACGAACAAGATAGCCCTGGTCACGGGCGGCGCATCGGGCATCGGCAAGGCCTGTGTCGAAGCGCTGCTGGCCGCCGGCGCCAAGGTGGTCATCGCTGACCTGAACGGCGATGCGGCGCGGGCGCTGGCCGCCACACTCGGCCCCAATGCGGCGGGCACGGCGGCGGACACGACCGACGAGGCGTCCTGCTTCGCCATGGTGGCCTTTGCGAAAGCGCAGTTCGGCGCACTCCACATCGCGATCAACAATGCCGGCGTCACCAGCACCCACACGCCGATCAGCGAACTGTCCTTTGCCGAATGGCGGCGGGTGGCGGCGGTGAACATGGATGGCGTGTTCCTGAGCCTGAAAGCCGAAATTCCGGCGATGCGCGATGCGGGCGGCGGTGCGGTCGTCAACATCGGGTCGGTCATGTCCGCCGTGGCGGCGCCGGGCGCATCGGCCTATACGACCTGCAAGCACGCCATCGTCGGCCTGACCAAGGCGGCCGCACTGGAGGGCGCGCCGATGGGTATTCGCGTCAATGCGGTTGGGCCGGGCTATGTCGAAACGCCGCTGCTCCAGCAAGCCACGCGCGAAAAGATGGGAGAGATTGCCGCCCTGCACGCGCTGGGCCGCATCGCCCAGCCAGAGGAAATCGCCGCTGCCGTCTGCTTTCTGGTGTCCCCGCTCGCCAGCTTCATGACCGGCGCCTATCATCCGGTCGATGGGGGTTATCTGGCGCGATGAAGCGCCAGAAACTCACAAAATGACGCCTGCCGCAACATCAAGGGCGATGATCGGTATTTCCCGTCGGCAACGCTGCTGATACTCGATCTGGGCAGGTTGTTCGCGCGTGATATGATCCCAATAGGCGCCACGGCCCTCGCCCGTAATCACGCGGGCGTGGGCGGTTGCGCCGTTTCCGCCGACTTGCACGCGACATTGGGGATTGGCCATCAGGTTGAGATACCAGCTTGGCGGCTCTTCGGTCCCGCCGCGTGATGCAACGATCAATATGTCGCCGTTGAACCGATAATATTGCAACGCCGTGCTGAGCCAATTCCCGCTTTTGCGCCCCATATGATGCAGCAAGAGACAGGATACCGGACCTCCCGGCGTCCCAATGACGATGGGATCCCAATAATGCGCGGCGACCGGATCGGACAAATAGAGTTGCCGATGCTTTTCCAGTTCCTCTTTCACGAGATCGGGCAGTGCCTTCAACTCGTCCTTGGACAGGTTCCTGTCGCGAATGTCATCCATTTTTTCGGAGGTCATTTCCTGCTCCTTACCGAACATGCCAAGGGGATTGAAAAGGCGCGTCAGCGACGTCTGTGCCGCATCAGCCGTCCCTCCGCAGGCTGAGGGTCAGCCCCGCAGACTTCAGTTCCACCACCGGCATGGTGGCGACCTGCATCAGCTTGCGCATCTGTTCCAACTCCGGCGACGACAGCAAAGGATAGTCGCGGCGTACTGGTCCTGCTGCGCGCATCTTGTCGATGTCCGTCTGCGGCACGGTCGCGCGCAGGATCAGTTCATCCTCGTCCTGCGTGCCATATTGTTTCATCAATTCGGCCAGGTCGGGATCTGGCGGGGGATTGTCGAGCACTTCCTTCGCCCGTGCGCTGCCCATGATCCGGTCCAGCACATTGGCGTCGATCGGCGCGACTGTGTCGCCATAGAAGCCGGCGGCATATTGCACGACTTCGTCCGGCACCGTGCCATAACGCTGGCCGGTGACGATATTGAGCACTGCCTGGATGCCGACCAGTTGGCTGAACGGCGTCGCCATGCCGGGATAGCCCAGTTCCCGGCGCACCGCCGCGACCTCCGCCAGCACATCGCCGATCCGGTCGGTCATATTGTGCATGGCCAGTTGCGCCTTGAACGTGCCCATCATCCCGCCGGGGATCTGATGCTCGATCGAGAAAATATCATATTCGGCATATTGGTCGACCAGGAATCCCGCCGCCTTGCCGACGGCGCGGAAATGATCGGCAACTGGCTGAAACAGGCTGGTGTCCAGATTATGCGTATGGCCCTTCAACTCGATATTGCGCACCATCGTCTCGGTCGCGGGCACGGACGGGCCGTTCGCCATCGGCTTGCTGGCGGTGTGGAGGACGGACACGCCCAGGTCCACCGCATCCAGATAGGCCTTGGCGGTCTGGCCCAGCAGATTGTTGGCGTGGAATTCGATCGGCTTGCCATTGGCTGCCGCGACGATGCCAGGCATCAGGGTCTGGAGCCGCTCCTTCTCCAGCACGCCGGCCGTGTCGTACAGCAGGATGCTGTCCACATCCGGGCTGGCCGCCAGCACACGCACCTTTTCCGCATAATAGGCATCGGTGTGAACGGGCGAGAGCGCGAACATGACGGCGGCCGCCACCCAGGCGTCGCTTTCCTTGGCGACCTTGGCCAGGCGCAGCATGTTGTCGAAGCCGAACAACACGTCATATATCCAGAAGGACCGCACGCCATGCGCACAGAGGCGGCGGACCCACAGGTCCATCAATGCGCGCGGGCTGACGCTGAACGTGACGTTGGCGTTGGCGCGCAGGCCCGCGCGCAGCGGCGTATTGGGCATGGAGGCGACCAGCAGGTCCAGCCCTTCCCAGTAATTTTCCTGACAATAGCGCGTCAGCACGTCGAGCATCCCGCCGCCGGTCAGGTCGATGGTCTTGAACCCGGTCCTGTCGATCAGCGACGACACCGGCAGCGCCATGCCCGCGCGCATCCGCAAACCCCACAGGCTTTGCTGTCCGTCGCGCATCGTTTCGTCGAGAAATTCGATATGAGCCATTTGCCTATACTCTCCCGCGGCCACAAGGCGCTTTTTTCTGAAGGTTCAATCGCACGCGATGTAGAAGAGCGGCTGTCCACCCTCGACCAGATCGGCGTCGGCGACCGCGACGTGCCGAACCGTCCCGGCGATGCCTGCCTTCACCGACGTAAAGAGCTTCATCACCTCGATCAGGCACAGTTCGCTGTGCGCCTCGACCCGCTGCCCGACCTCCACGAAGGGCGGCGATCCGGGCTTGGGCGCGCGATAGAAAGTCCCCAGATTGGGCGCCTTTACCGCTGTCCATGCCGGATCGATCGGGCCTGCGCTGGCTTGCGCGCCAGGCGCATCTGTCATGATCTGCGATTGTGCGCCGGCAAGCGGCGGGGCGGCGACGGGCACGCTCGCCGGTTGCGCGCCATCCAGCGACGGCGCTGCCCTGTCCTGCGACAGCAGCAGGCTGATCGCGTCGCTTTCGACCCGCAATTCGGTCCATCCACCGGCCTTGAACAGGTCGGCCAATATCTCAATGTCACGCAGCAATTGTTCGCTCATCGGGTCGGCACCATTTGATGAAAGGTCCATCGTCAGGCCGCACGCGCATCCGCAACGACGGCACGCGCGGCCAGCGTTTGCGCCATGATGCGCTCATAATGCCAGACATGGTTGCCAAAGCCATGCTCCATCACCTTGGCCCGGCGCAGGAAGCGGTGCAGCCCCAATTCCCATGTGAAACCCATGCCGCCATGGATCTGCACCGTTTCGTTGCAGACGTCGCGCGCGATTTCCCCGCAATAGGCCTTGGCCATGGATGCGGCGCGGCTGCGATCGGGATCATTTTCCGCTGCGGTCCAGAAAGCGTAATAGGCCGCCGAACGCCCCGCCTCTACCGCCACGGCCATGTCGGCGCAGCGATGCTTGATCGACTGGAACGCGCCGATCGGCTGGCCGAACTGCACCCGCGTCTTCGCATAGTCGACCGATGCGTCCAGCATCCGCGCGGCGATGCCCATCGCCATGCCGGCATAGACGATCGCGGCGGCGTCCATCAGTCGGGATATGACATCGCCCGACCCAGCATGGCCGATCAACGCCCCGTCCATTACCGCCGCGCCGTTCAGCGTCACTTCGCACAGGCCGCTGGACGGATCAATGTCAGCATGATGGCGGATGGCCACTCCCCGCGCATCGCGCGAAAGCATGATCAGCCCGACACGGTCATCGACGCGCGCCACGACCAGGATCATGTCGGCAATGTCGGCGTCCGGCACCAATATCTTGACACCGGTCACGCCATTGCCGCCCATCATGGTGCGCACCTGCGCCGGGTCGTACCCCTGCCCGTCCTCCATCACGGCCAGCGCGATCCGCACGTCTCCGGTCGCGATGCGCGGCAAGAGCGTTTCGCGCTGCGCCGCCGTGCCTTCGCGCGCGATGATGTCGGTCGCGATCAGCGTGGACGCCGCGATCGGTGGCGCAAGCCCCGCGCCCAGCGCCTCGATCGCCAACGCAACATCGACCAGCGTCAGCCCTACGCCGCCCTGCGCTTCGGGCACCAGCAGCGCGAACAGGCCAAGGTCGGCAAGCGCCCGCCAGACCGCCGGATCGCGCGCCTGCGCCGGGTCAGGCCCGGTCAGCGCGGGGAAGTCAGCAAGCAGCGCGGCGACGGTTTCGCCCAAGCTCTTCTGTTCTTCGTTGAAGCCAAAATTCATGGCGCCGTCCCCCTAACGCGGCAGGCCGAGCATACGCTCGCCGATGATGTTACGCTGGATTTCCGAGGAGCCGGAATAGATGGTGAAGGCTTTGGACTGGAGATAGCTCAGCTGGAACCGCCCGCCGCCCGCGCTCAGCGGATCGGGCGCGGCGATGGGGGCCGTCGGTCCCAATATGTCCATCGCGGCCTCATACATATTCTGCGCCGCATGGCTCCAATAGAGTTTGATGACGGAGGCGTCCGGCCCGCGATCATCGCCGTTCAGATATTTGCTGAATGTCCGCACCGCATTCAGGCGCATGACTTCGACCTGTGTCACCGCACGCGCCAGTTTCTGCCGCACGATCGGATCGTCGATCAGCATGGCGTCGCCCCTTGGCGTCGCGGCGACCGTGCCGATCAGCTTGTCCAGTTCCTGGCTGAACCGAATTTGACGCCCCAGCGCATCTTCCGGGCCGCGTTCATAGGCCAGCGTCGTCATCGCGATGCGCCACCCGTCGTTGATGTCGCCAACAATATTGGCGACCGGCACTTCGACATCGTCGAAAAAGGTTTCGTTGAATTCGCATTCGCCCGAAATCTGGCGCAAGGGGCGGATCGAGACGCCAGGGCTTTTCATGTCGATCAGCAGGAAGCTCAGCCCCTTATGCTTGGGCGCGTCGGGGTCCGTGCGCACCAGCGCAAAGCACCATTGCGAATATTGCGCAAAGCTGGTCCAGATTTTCTGGCCGTTGACGATGAACCTGTCGCCCCTCCGCTCGGCCCGCGTGCGCACCGACGCCAGGTCGGACCCGGCATTGGGTTCCGAAAAACCCTGGCACCATACATCGTCCGACGACAGGATGCGGGGCAGGAAATATTGCTTCTGCGCTTCGGTGCCGTGCCGCAGGATGGTGGACCCGGCAAGATTATGGCCGATGATGTTCAGCCCTTCGGGCGCGCCTACCCGCGCCATCTCCTCGGCAAAGATCGCGCGCTCGACCAGCGTGGCGCCGCGCCCGCCATATTCCACTGGCCAGTTGATCCCGCTCCACCCGCCCGCATGGAGCTTTTTCTCCCAGGCGAGGCGGAACATCGCCCGTTCGTCCTCATCCTCCGGTTCGAACACCGTCTCGCCCCAGCCCGACGGCAGCGCATCGGCCAGCCAGGCGCGCAGGTCTGCGCGGAACCCCTCTTCCTGCGGGCTATAGCTGAAATCCATGATTCTAGCCCCTCAAGGCGGCCGCGGCGAAATCGGGCGCGCGCTTTTCACGGAACGCCTGCACGCCTTCCTCATATTCCGGCGTCAGATAGGCGACTGTCTGGGCATAGCTTTCATATTCCAGCATCTGATCGAGCGTGGCGTTGCTGGCCTTGTTCAGCAGCGTCTTGGTCATGCCGATCGCAGTCGGCGATCCGGCGGTGATCTTGGCCGCGATGGCGCGGGCGCGCTCCAGCAGTTCGTCATGCGGCACCACATGATTGACGATGCCCAGCGCCGCCGCTTCCTGCGCCGACACCTTGCGGGCGGTATAGCAAAGCTCCTTGGCCTTGTTGATGCCGATCACCCGGCCCAGCAGGTAGAGCCCGCCCAGGTCCGGGACCAGCCCAACGCGGGCGAAGACCTGGATGAAGCTCGCATTCTCGCTCGCCACGATGAAGTCGCAGGCGAGCGCGATGTTGAACCCCGCCCCGGCCGCCGCACCGTTGACCGCCGCGATCACCGGCTTTTCGATGCGGAACAGCGGCTCCAATATATCCTTCAATATCCAGCGATGCCGGGTCCGCCGTTGCAGCGGCGTCATGTCGTCCTTGCGCGCCTTGAGGTCCGCGCCGGCGCAGAAACCGCGCCCCGCGCCGGTCAGGATGATGCAGCCAACGTCCCGGTCGGCCGCGACCTTGCCCAGCAAATCCTGCAATTCCTGATAGAGTTCGTCGGTCGTCGCATTCATCGCGTCGGGCCGGTTCAGCGTGATCGTCGCGATCCGGTCGCTGACGTCGTAGAGCAGATTATTATAGACCATGGGGCATCCTCATGCGGAAGCGGCCGGCTCAGGCGGTTCATGCGCCAGGTCGCCGTCGGTGGAATCGGGGATCGCGAACCATTGTTCGGGAATGTTGCGCGGAATACGGAAATCATGGGCGGGAATGACGATGTCGCTATTGTCCTGCACGCGGCGCATCGCTCGCTGCCAGTCGCGCTCGCTCTCGCTGCGGATGTTGCCGGTCAGATAGGCGCCGGTCAGCGACCGTTGCGGATGGCTGGTGGCGCGGGCGTCGGCGGGGAACCAGTAGCGATAATGGTCGCCAAGGTCCGATACGATCGCCGCCCTGCCCTTCGCCGTATCGACGATGACGACCTGCATCCCTTCGGTATGGCTGGGCAGGGACAGCAGGCGGATGCCGGGAAACAACTGATGGTCGCCGTCCAGCAGCATCAATTGCGCCGGGCGTTTGCGCGCCATCAGATTGTCGAGCGTCGATTTCCAATAGAATATCCGCTGCGATGGCACCGGATCGACCGCCGCCAGCAACTCGGCCCGCTGCACGACGACGCAAGCATCGGGGAACAGGTCGAGATTGTCGGCATGATCGAAATGCATATGGGTCAGGACGACATGGCTGATGTCGGTCGGCGTCAGCCCCTCCGCCGCGAGCGCCGCGATCAGCGCCGGATGACCGCCGCCTGTGCCCTGCACTCGCAACCGCTTGTGGATGGTCGGGATGTCCGCCATCCCGCTATCCACCAGGATAGTGCGGCCCTCCCCCCGGACCAGCCAGCAATGCACCGGATCGCGCATAACCGATCCGCCATGCGGCAGATACAGCTCGCCCAGCCGGAGGGAAGTGATGCGATAGTGGCTCACTCCTCGATAACCTCGAAGCGTTCGATGTCGGACACGCGGCCCTTGCGCTCGCCCTGCGTCCACACGGCGCGGACACGGGTGCCCGGCTTGATCTTCTCCTTGGCCTCTTCCAGGCTGTCGATCTCGATCACATGGATCATGCGGGTCGATGCGCCGTCCAGCACGATCTCCGCATAGACATAGGGCACCTTGCGGGTCTGGCCATAGACTTCCATGTTGATGATGGAACAGCCGCGGATTGTCCCGGTGTCCTCACACGCCTTCCAGGTGCCGGTGCGACTGTGCGCGACATCGTCAATCTCGCGCGGGGGCAGCAAAGCGACGTCGCTGCCGGGCGATCGCACGCCCATGAAGCGGCCATTCTCCCGGATTTCATCGAACATGCGGCCATAATAGGGACCATAGGCATGTTCATAGTCCAGCTTCATAGCATAGGGGATGACGCCCAGCGGCTCTTCCATCGTCTCCAGCGGCTTGACCGTACCGAGCGGGGCGTCGGGTGCGGGTTTGAAACCCTTGACTGCCAGGATCGACTGTTCGACGCTGTCGTCCCATGCCGCCTCGACCCGCTGGCCGATCGACAGGTCGTCCAGTTCGGCGAGGATGCGGTGCGGGAAATCATTGTCGCAGCCATCGAGCCGGATGAAGCCGATCACCTGGCCATCGACGCGGGTAAAGGCGGTCAGCACGCCTGTATGGGGCGCTTCGACAAAGGCTTCGGGTTCTTCGCCGCCGGTGGAGGAGAAATCCTGCGCGGGTGCGACGACCTGCCCCGACGCGAAGCGCGACGCCACGATCCTGCGGTTCTTGACCTCCGCCAGGAAAGTGCCCGCCGCGCGGCCTGGCGTCAGCGTATAGGGCAGGTTGATCTCGCTGTGGAAAGTCGGCAGGTCGATCGGATAACTGTCCGGTGCGGAAAACATCGTGTCTCTCCTTATGCGCTCAGAACGGCGCAACCGCGCAGATTGGCCCAACCGCCGCCCGATTGGACAAGCGCGGTCTTGGCGTCCTTGATCTGGTGGCTTTCATTCTTGCCCATGACCTGCGTCGCCGCCTCGATCAGGCGGATCACGCCGACCGCGCCGATGGGGTTCGCGCCCATGCAGCCGCCCGACGGATTCACGGGTATGTCGCCGTCCAGTTGCGTCGCGCCGGACGCCATCAGCTCGGCCGCCTGTCCGGGCGGGCAAAGCCCCAGGCTCTCATAATAATTGAGTTCGAAGCAGCTATATGGCTCCTGCACCTCGACCACGTCGAATTGGCGGCGCGGATTGGTGATGCCGGCGGCGCGATAGACCTGGCGGCTGGCGATCGCCAACGGCTCCGACAGCATCAGCGACCGTTCGGGCGCATTATCCGCTTCGCAACAATAGGCCATGCCCCTGATCCAGGCCGGGCGGCTGGTCGAATGATGCGCCATCTTTTCCGACGACAGCACGATCGCAGCGGCGCCATCCGAAATGGGCGGCACGTCGAGCAGTTTGATCGGCCAGCAGAGCGGCTTGGAATTGAGGACGTCCTGGACCGACACCTCCTTCTTCACATGCGCATAGGGGTTGGCGATCGCATTTTTGCGGTTTTTGGCCGCGACCATGGCGGCGGCTTCCTCCGTATGGCCCAGCACATCCATGCGGGCGCGCCAGTAGGCGGCGGAAAAGCCCATGATGCCGACTGCGAACTCCCGGCCCCAGAAGGGATCGTAGAGGGTGGAGATCGAATATTGCAGTTGCCCTTCGGACAGCTTGTCATAGGCGACCACCAAAGTGCGTTCGGAGAAGCCGCCCGCAACCTGATAATAGCCGGCCAGCGCCCCGGCGAAGCCCGCACCGCCGCCGCTGGTCAGGCGGACCACCGACTTGCCCTGCGCGCCGATCGCATCGACCACCCATTTTTCCGGCTGATTGACCGCGGCGAACAGCACCGGACCGGTGGCGACGACGACGGTGTCGATATCCTCCATGCTCAGCTTGGCGTCCGCGAGCGCGCGGTCCACCGCCTCGCGGACGAGGCCCGCCTGGCTGACATCGGTCCGGCGGCGTGCATGATGGGTCTGTCCGACCCCTATTATTCCAACATGACGGCCCATGATCAAACCTCGAGAGTGAAGACGCAGTTGTTCTGCATGCCGACGCCGCCGGCGCCGTGGACGATGGCGCGGCGCGGAGCGCCGCCGCTGGACGTTTCAGGCTGGCTCAGTTGCCGGCTGGCTTCCGCCAGTCGGACGAGGCCGGTCGCCATGATCGGATCGGCCGGCAAAGCGCCGCCCGACCGGTTGATCGCGACCTTGCCGTCGCGCGCTGCCGACAGGCCCTTGCCCGCTTCCGCCAGGCCCAGCGCCTCGATCGCCAGCAATTCGCCGATCACCGACGATCCGCTGATTTCGGCAATGTCCGCATCCGCCGACGCCCAGCCGGCATTGCGGTAGGCCATGGCGGCGGCCGTGGCGGCGGACGACAGTCGGCCGGCCTCGCGCGCAGCGAGGCTGTGCGTGTCCATCGACGTGCCCATACCAGTGATGAAGGCGGGATTGCGGCTGACCCGCCGGGCAATATCTTCCCGCGCGATCAGCACGGCGACCGCGCCGTCTACGGGCCGGGCGAACATCAGTTCGGTGAGCGGGGCGGCGCCTTCCTCGGCGGCGAGCACCGCATCTGCGTCAGGCAGGTCGTCGATCGCCACCTTGCCCGACGTTGCGGCAGCGGCCCAGCGTTCGGCGACGAGGTCAGCCAGATCGCGGCGCGAAAGCCCGCTTTCTGCCAGATAACGCTGCGCCAATATGCCGTTGGCGGCGCGCTGGCCGAAGCCGACGGGACGCTGGTAGAAGGGCTCCACCTGCGCGTTCCAATAGAGGTCGACATTGGATTCCGACGGCTTGCTATAGGCCACGATCAGACCGACCGAGGACGAGCCGGAGCGGATTTTGTTAACGCCGTAGAGCGCCGCCCAAAGACCGTCTTCCTCGACGCGCGCTTCTTCCTTGTGGTGCGCGCCGAGCGCGCCGAGAAAACCGCAGTTGGAAATGGACCGGCCATCGAGCACGTCGCTGCCGGAATCGATGATGAAGTCCACATCATCGATCGTCAGGCCTGAACCCTTGAATACCGACGTGACCACCGAAGAGATCAGATCGATATGCTGGGCATTGTTCCAGGCAGGTCGAAATTCTGTCTGGGCGGTCGCCACGACCCCCACCTTGCTTAGCGCCATCAGTGCATTCCTCATCCCAGCACCATTCCCATGCTTGAAGCGGTGAACGGCGTTGTAGCCCTGGTTATGCCGCCCTCCATGCCCTAGTCAAGATAATTCGACGATTAGTCGGATTTTACTGATAGGAATGAAAATGGTCTATTCCCCGGCGAAATTGGCGATTATGATGATGGAATAAGGAGATTGCTTTTTACTTTTATCCGAAACATTATCGGGCAAAGCAAAATGGAGAGGTAGGATATGGGTTTGGACGTAACGGGCCGCTATCGCTATCCGGCGCCGAATCCGGCGTGGCTGGCCCACGCCCGCGAAGAGGCCATCGATCCCGACCTGCCGATCATCGACCCGCATCATCATCTGTGGGTGGAAGCGGGCATCCCCTATTTGCTCGACCAATTGCTGGCCGATCTGGGCGAAGCCCACCGGATCGATGCGACCGTCTTCGTCCAGGCCCATTATGCCTATCGCGCAGGCGGGCCGCGCCATCTGGCGCCGGTGGGCGAGACCGAAGCGGTCGCCGCCATCGCTGCGGAGGCGGCGCGACGCGGCGCGGCCACCGCGGTCGCCGCGGGCATCGTCGCCCATGCCGACCTGATGCTGGGCGATGCGGTGGAGGAGGTGCTGGCCGCCCATATGGACGCCGCCGACGGCCGACTGCGCGGCATCCGCCATTCGGTGTCCCGCGACGAACTCTTCCCCGACGGCATCGTGCTGCGCCCCTCTCCCGCAGGGATGCTGGCCGACCCGGCCTACCGCGCCGGACTCGCGCGGGTGCAGGCGGCGGGCCTCGTCTATGACGCGATGCTCTATCACCGGCAGATCCCCGAACTGATAGCGCTGGCGCGGGCCATGCCCGACCTGACCATCATCCTCGACCATATCGGCTGCATCATCGGCGTCGGCCCCTATGAAGGACGCGCGGACGAGAATTTCCAGCGCTGGTCGCAGGACATGGCCGATCTTGCCCGCTGCCCCAATGTTCGCGTCAAGATCGGCGGCTTCGGCATGATCATCTGCGGGGCGCGCTGGCATGAACGCGACGCGCCGCCATCTTCGATCGAACTGGCCGACGCATGGCGCCCCTATGTCGATCGCGGCATCGCCCTGTTCGGCGCGGACCGCTGCATGTTCGAAAGCAATTTCCCCGTCGACAAGGCGATGTATTCCTACGCCACGCTCTGGAACGCCTTCAAGCGGCTGGCCGCCGGCGCCAGCGCCACGGAAAAGCACGCCCTGTTCGCCGGCACGGCGACCGCCAGCTATGGCCTGTCGCTGCCCGCTCTGGCCGATGCGCACAATGGCTAATCGCGCCACCCGCCTCTTTCGCCTCGCGGCCGAGTCGCCCGACCGGACGGCACTGGTGTTCGAGGGCGCGACGCACAGCTTCGCCAGGCTGGCGCAAGGTGTGCAGGCGATGGCCGGCGGCCTTGCCGCGCTGGGTATTGGCCATGGCGACCATGTCGGGCTACTGCTGCGCGCCTCGCCCGACTTCATTCTGGCTCAACAGGCGCTGTTCGCGCTCGGCGCGGTGGTGACTCCCATCAACATCCTCTATCGCGCGGGCGAGGTGCGCCACGCCGTAACTTGCTGCGCGCTCGGCCATATCGTCACCACCCGCGACCTCGCCGACGCGCTGGACGCCGACATGGATTGCCCGCTGATCCTGCTGGACGCGCCGGGGGACCACGCGAACCGCCGGTCGCTACCGCGCGCGATCGAGCAGGCCACACCCCTTCCTGCGCCCGTTCCGCTCCAGCCGGAGGAGATGGCCATGCTCCTTCTCACCAGCGCCACCACGGGCAAGGCGAAAGGCGTCATGCTGTCCGCCGCCAATCTCGCCGCCAATTATGACAGCACGCCGGGCTGGCTGGGCCTGGACGGAGACAGCGTCATCCTGTGCGCCTTGCCGCTCTACAACACGTTTGGCCTTAACCAGTGCATCAACGCAATGCTGGTGACCGGCTGCACGCTGGTCCTGCACGCGCGCTTCGACGCGACCGCCTGCATCGACGCCATCGCGGCGCACCGCTGCACCTTCCTGCCCGCCGTGCCGACGATGCTGCAGAAAATCCTCGATCATCCCTCCGCCAACCGTGATTCGCTCGGTTCGCTCCGCACGATCATGACTGGCGGCGCGCCGGTGCCGTCCGCCCTGCTGCAACGGCTGCTGGCAGTCGCGCCGGACGCTCGACTGCTCACCGGCTATGGCCTCACCGAAGCGACCGCGCTCGTCACCCTGACTGAGGTCCGGCTCGGCGCCGACGGCGCGATGGAGCGGGAACGCACCATCGGCCGCGTGCTGGACGGCATGGATCTGGTCATCATGGACGATGGCGGCGCCCCTTGCCCCACCGGCGTCAACGGCGAAATCATCGTGCGCGGGCCGAACCTGATGGCGGGCTATTATCGGGCGCCGATCGACAGCGCGATGGCGCTGCGCGACGGATGGCTGCGAACCGGCGACATCGGCCATCTCGACGCGGACGGCTACGCCTTTATCGTGGATCGCAAGAAGGACGTCATCATTCGCGGCGGCCAGAATATCTACCCCGCCGACATAGAGGAGATACTCTATCAGGTGCCCGGCGTCGCGGAAGCGGCGGTGATCGCGCGCGAGGACGCGATGCTGGGCGAAGTCCCGGTCGCCTTTGTCGCGTTTCAGCCCGGCCGCCACCCGACGCCCGATCAAATGCTCGCCCATTGCCGCACCCACCTGGCCGCCTACAAGGTGCCCGCCACGGTCACCGTTCTGGACGAACTGCCCAAGGGGCCGACGGGCAAGATACTGCGCCGCGCGCTGCGACCCCAGCCGGTCGCGGGCTGACCCATGATCGCGCCCCGTTCCGCCTTCGTCGATATCCGCGGATCGCGCCGCCATGTCCTGACATGGGGCGATCCGGCGGCGGCTCCAGTGCTCATGGTGCATGGCCTGCTGGACCACGCATATAATTGGGACTGGATCGCCAGCGCCTTGACCGACCGCCATCATGTCGTCGCCATCGACCTGCGCGGCCATGGCGACAGCGACTGGACCGGGCGCGGCTCCTACGCCCTGTCCAACCATGTGATCGACCTGGCCGACTGCGTCCATGCGCTTGGCCTCGATCGTCTCCATCTCGTCGGCCATTCGATGGGCGGCCACATCGCCCTGCGCTTCGCGGCTACTTTCCCCGAACACGTACGATCGCTCTGCAGCATCGAGGGCGTCGAATTGCCGATCATCCGCGATCAGGCGAAAGCGCCCAAACCCTACCCCGTCCGCCTGCGCGAATGGATCGATGGCCAGCGCCGCGACCGGCGACGCACGCCCCGCATCTATGCCGATGTCGCAGAGGCGGCGGCGCGCATGGCGGCGCATAATCCGGGTGTGGACGCAGAAACCATCGCCCATCTCGCCCGACATGGCGTCACCCGGACCGTCGAAGGCGGCTGGCGCTGGAAATATGACGACGCCTGCCGCAATCGCGCGCCCGAAGACGCCCATGGCGTCGATCTGGACGAGATATTGGCGGCCATCGCCTGCCCCACCTTGCTGGCCTATGGCGGGGACAGTTGGATTCCCGAACCCTCGGCCGACCGGCTCGCCCGCATCGCCGATCACCGGCTGATCCGTTTCCCCGGCGCCAGTCACTGGCTGCACCATCAATCGCGCGCCGCCTTCCTGACCGCGCTCACCGATTTCTTCGAAACCATCCGCTGAAAAGAGAATGTCCATGCGCGAAGCTGCCATCGTCTCCACCGCCCGCACGCCCATCGCCAAGGCGGCGCGCGGCGCTTTCAACGATACCGACGCCCCGGCGCTGGCCGGTCATGCGGTCAACGCCGCCATCGCCCGCGCGGGCATCGACCCCGCCCGGATCGACGACGTCATCTTCGGCGCGGGCTCGCAATGGGGCGATCAGGGCTTCAACATCGGCCGCACCACCGTGTTCGCCGCCGGCCTGCCGGATTCGATCCCCGGCGCGTCGGTCGATCGCAAATGCGCCGGCGGCCTCACCGCGCTCGCCTTCGCCGCACGCGGCATCATCGCGGGCGACATGGATGTCGCGGTCGCTGGCGGCGTCGAATCGATCACCCACACGCGCGACTATGCGCCCACCCATCGCGCCCGCCCGGCGGCCGTGCTGGACCACAAGCCGCACGCCTATATGGCGATGATCGAAACGGCGGAGATCGTCGCCGAACGCTACGGCATCAGCCGCCAGGCGCAGGACGAGATCGCCGCCATCAGCCATCAGCGCGCCGCCGCCGCCGTTGCGGCCGGGCGCTTCACGGAAGAGATCGCGCCGATCACCGTCACCAAGAATATCGTCGAGAAAGACGGCAGCATGTCGGGCACCGAAACGCTGACGCTGTCGGTGGACGAAGGCATCCGCGCCGACACCACGGCGGAAGGGCTGGCCCGGCTGAAGCCGGTCTGGCGCGACGGCCAGATCGTGAAGGAAGGCAGGTTCGTGACCGCGGGCAACGCCAGCCAGCTGTCCGACGGCGCCTCCGCCCAGATCGTGATGGACCATGCGACGGCCAAGGCGGAGGGACGCGAGATTCTCGGCCTCTATCGCGGCTTCCAGTCGGCCGGTTGCCCCCCGGAGGAGATGGGCATCGGCCCGATCTTCGCCATACCCAAGCTGCTGGATCGCGCCTGCCTCAAGGTCGAGGATATCGGCCTGTGGGAAATCAACGAGGCTTTCGCCAGCCAATATCTCTATTGCCGCGATTTCCTGGGCATCGATCCAGAAAAGATCAACGTCAATGGCGGCGGCATCGCGCTCGGCCATCCCTTCGGCATGACCGGCAGCCGCATCGCGGGCCATGCCCTGATCGAGGCGCGGCGGCGCGGCGTGCGTTGGGCGATC
Organism: Sphingobium sp. AntQ-1; assembly: GCF_028538045.1. Taxonomy (NCBI): domain Bacteria; kingdom Pseudomonadati; phylum Pseudomonadota; class Alphaproteobacteria; order Sphingomonadales; family Sphingobiaceae; genus Sphingobium; species Sphingobium sp. AntQ-1. The sequence continues at coordinate 3,260,708 of NZ_CP117158.1, read as the reverse complement.
GTGTCCATGTGCGTGGCCGGCGGCATGGGGTCCGCCGGCCTGTTCGAAATTCCGGGCTGAGGCGGCCCATGAACGAGCAGCGCTGCGATGCGAATGTCGTCAACGCCATCGTCCCTCTTGAGCGGGATCGAATCGGATCAAATTCCCGCTGTCCTACAGCCTCTCCCTTATGCAATGAAGCCAACGCGGCTTCTTTGACATCGTCAGCCTCGACACTGCGCCTCGCGTCAGGACGATTCCCAACGTCCTTCTCGTAACGCCAAAGGCTGCGGCGGCCGTCAAAGGCGACATAAGGTGACATAGTCCGGTGCGATTTGCGGCGACTTTGTCACTTTACGCGCTTTGCCTCGCCAACATGCAGGCTTTAAAAGGATGTGATGACGCTGCGCGCGATCGCGCCGCCCTTCAATTCCTTATAGGCGTCGTTGATGTCGGCCAGGTTAATCTCGCGCGAAATCAGGTCGTCCAGATTGAGCTTACCCTCCAGATATAGTTGGGCATACATCGGTATGTCATGCTTGATGTTGGACGACCCCATATAGACGCCGCGCAGGTCGACCTGATTGGTCAGCAGGTCGATCGTGACATTGACGTCGATCGTATTGGCAGGCGAATGCACCCCGATCAGATAGGCGCCGCCGCCCTTGCGGACCATCTTGATCGCCTGTTCCGACGTCGCCTTGATGCCCACCACCTCGAATGCGTGATCGACGCCGCCCTCGATCAACGCTTGCACCGCGGCCACGCTGTCGCCTGCGGATGCATCGATGAAGTCGGTCGCGCCGAACTTGCGCGCCAGCTCTTCCTTCTTCGGCTGCATGTCGATCGCGACGATCCGCGCCGCGCCCGCCAGTTGCGCGCCGGAAATCACGTTCAGCCCGACCCCGCCGATGCCGATCACCGCGACCGTATCGCCCGGCCGGACCGACGCCGTATTGATCGCCGCGCCGGCGCCGGTGATCGTCCCGCAACCCAGCAGCGATGCCTGGGCGAAGGGCAGTTCCTTGGGCACCTTGGCAAGCTGGTTTTCATGCACCAGCGCGCGTTCCGCAAAGGCGCCCGTGCCGAACACCTGCGCGACCCCCTCGCCATTGCGGGTCAGGCGATGCGCATGGTCGGGATCGTCGCGCAGCGTCTCTTCCGGATGGGTGCATTGATAGGTCCGCCCACCGATGCAGGCGCGGCAATGACCACAAAACTGGATCAGCGATCCCACCACATGATCGCCGACCACGAACTCGCGCACTTCCGGGCCGATCGCCAGGACGACGCCCGCCAGCTCATGTCCCAGAACAGCCGGCAAGGGTACGCCGAAGTCCTGCTCGGCAAAATGCAGGTCGGAATGGCACAGCCCCGACGCCTTCACCTCCACCAGCACCTCGCGGCCGCGCGGCGCATCGATGTCGATCTCCTCGATCTGGAATGAGCCGTCGAGGCTATTGAGAATGGCGGCCTTCATGATGTTCTCCAATGTTGCGAAAAGGTCGGAATGTCAGGCGGTCATCAAGGTCAGGACGTCGCGCATATCCTCCACCTCTTCCATGGCGCGGCAAAGCGCGACCAGCCGGTCGAGCTTCGCCTGCGGCAGCGCGACGGCGGCGAAGGGCGCGCACCGACCCAGCTTGTCGGCCAGATCGTCCCAGTCCATGGGATTGCGGCTATGGCCCTTCACATAGGGGGTGACATGGGTGAAACGGCGGCCGTCCGTCAGCACGATCGTGACGGAAAAGCCCTCAAACTGATCGACATGGGCGGGGTCGGCGATGATGTGGACGCGCTGCATCAATGCGCGCCGCTCCTCGTCCATGATCCGGTCGACATGCAGATCCTGCAGGAAAAAGCCGCCGGTGATCGCCGCCGTCGCGATCGTATAGGGCGCGCTGAACATCGCTTCGGGAACGCTGCGCGGGTTCCATTTCGCCGCCGCTGGCTCGAATGTCATGCGCGCGCTGTTGCTGCCGACGCAGTCGATCCGCTCGATGTCGCGCCAGTCCAGCCCCTCGCCCTGCATAATGGCGACCGTGCTGGCGATGAAGCTGTGGGTGAATTTGCACGCGGAATAGGGCTTCATCGACAGCCCTTCGGCCAGCTGCCAGCGGGCGCCCAGACCGTCGGTCAGCAATTCGGGCCGCACGTCGTCCCAGGCGACATGTCGCAATATGCCGCTCGGCACGCCCTGAAATATGCCGCGCGGCGCCGTCACGCCGCGCCGCGTCAACAGCGCCGCCTTGACCGCCGTATCGCCGGCGAAGCTGTGCTGCACGCGAGCCATCTGCGTGCCTTCGGAATATTTATTATATTCCGACATGCCATGAACGGTATAGGCCATGCCCATCGCGTTCCATGTCTCGTCGGCGTTCAGACCCAGGATGCGCGCGACCGATGCGGCGGCGCATAGCGGCCCGTTCCATTCGCCCGGCATACCCCAGGTCGTATGATAGCGGACAAGGTTCAGCGCCGCGCTGGCGCGCACGCCCACTTCCGCGCCGGTGATGTAAGCGGTCAGAAAATCCCGGCCGCTGACTGGCCCTGCGGCGATGCCCAGCACGGACAGCATGGCCGGCACATTCCATTCGGTGACATGACCGCCCGTCTCATGCACGTCGCCCATGTCGATGGCGCGGGCCATCACCCCGTTGGCGAACGCCGCCATGGGCGCGGGCACCTTGTGCCCGTGGACCAGCACGGTCGCCTGCGGCGCCCCGCCCCATTCCGCCACCTGATCGGCGATGGCGGGGCTGACCTCCCAGCCCGAACCCGCGATCGTCACCGCCAGCGTGTCCAGGATTGCCCGCTTGGCGAGATCGATCACGCCAGCCGGCAAGTCGGCGTAGCGCGTATCCGCGACCATCTGCGCCAGCGCGCCGGCGGGATCATGCTCTGGCAGGACGGGGTTTTCGTGCTTCATCCCGCCATCATCCCCGCGATGCTCGGCAATTCCTGCCGGTCGGGGTCCAGGCCGGTGGCGGCGAACCATGTGCGTTCGCGCAACGCCTGTTTTTCGCCATAGTCCAGCACGGCTTCCCAGACGGCGGGGGCCAGCGCCACCTTGCCATCTTCGCCCAGGATGATGCGGTCGATCAGGCCGCCCAGCGCGACGATGGCATGTTCCACGGCCGCCAGATCCTGCCCGTCCACCGCCTTCGCCGACGCGATCGCCTGCGTCAGTTCCTCGGCATAGCTGCTATCGACGGAAGGCTCCATCTCCTCCGCCAACGCGATCATGGCTTGAAAGGAACCGGCTTCGAATGCTGCCGCCCATCGCCATTGCTGCGCGATCATCCGCAAATGACCGATGCACAGATTGACCTGGTCCCTGGCGAGTCGCTCGCGCCCGGTCAGCGCCGGGAGGACCACCTGTTCCAGCGCCTTGATGATGTTCGAGATGCGCAAATCGATACTCGGCAGCATGGGTCAGCCCTTCCGAATGAGTTGGACGATATGGCTCAGGAAAACGGCGCCAGCGGAGCCAAGCCAAGTCAGCACGACTTCCTGGTGATTGTTGCTGGCGATCGAGGCGCGCATGGCCTGCCCCAGATCCATCACCGCGCATTTATAGGCGTTGAGCACTTCATAATAATGCAACCTGACCGGGTCGATCCGATTGCCGGAAGCAGCCTCATATTGCGTGACGAAATCGTCACGGGGCAGAAGGCCGCTGACCAGAAAGACGCCGTCGTCGCCCCAAGCGCCGAACAGTTTCTGCATGGTCCAGGCGATATCCTCATGAAAATCGCCGATGTGGGCGAGTTCCCAGTCGAGGACGGCGGTGAATTTGCCGCTCGGTTCCTCAAACATGAAATTGCCCATGCGCAGGTCGCCATGCACCAGCATCGGCCGATCGCACACCGGGGCATTTTCGCGCAGCCACCGCTCGGCGAGCGCGACGACCGGCACGGGTTCCACCAGACAATCCCACCAGACCTGCGACCACCAGTTGACCTGCCAGATCGCCGCCTGATTGCCACCACCGCGCGGCGCGTCGAAGAAGCGCAGCCGCGCCCGCGACCAGTCGAAACGATGGGTGGTGGCGAGCGCGTCGATATATTGCGGCGCCAACCGGTCGATCAGGCTGCCCAGCCGCCCCCCCATGCCGGACACACCGCCGCTTCCGCCCTCGCTGGGTTGCGTCACGCCGCGCACAAAGCCCAGAATGACGGCCGGCTGCCCCAACAGATCGCCATCTGCATCGAACCACCGAACCGGCGCGACCGGCATGTGGTTGCCCATGATCGCCTGGATTTCCCCTTCCCGGCCGCGACAGGTCTGGGCGATCGCCTCAAGCGGGTCCATCCGCAGCACCAGCCGCTCGCCTTGCGGGTCTTCGCGATGGTTCAGCGTGAAGGCGAACTGCTCCTTCGATGCGCCGCCCGACATGCGTTCGACGTCGCTGATCGCAATTTCCTCCAGCCCCTTGGCCGCGAAGAATCCGGTGAGCATCGCCATCACCTCGGCGTCGGACTTGGGTCGATAAGGACCGGTATCGCGCAAGCGAACCGTTCGTTCCAATATGTGGCGGATGCGCGGTTCCATCTCGGACCTGTCCCAGACGTCCACGTCCTCGCGGCCGGCAAGCGTCATCGGCATGGCGATATCCTCCTTCACCAGGCGAAGCGCCGAACATAGGGCCTGGCGAATGTGAGATAGTCGCGGTTCCAGCAGAATTCGCACCAGCCGGTGCCCTGTTCTCCGTCGACCGTGGCCGTAACCACGGCTTCGTTCAACAGTACGGCCGGGTCCAGGTCGAGCTGATATTTCGCGAAAGCCCGGCAATCGACGAAGACCGACCGCCCGTCGCTGTCAGTGACGGTGACGCGGAAGCGCTCCTGCATCATGTCGTCGTCATAATCGATGTCATAGTCGATGTTCTGGACATGCTGCATGACGCCGTCCTTGAACAGATATCCGCGCGTTTCGACCTTGCCGAACGACATCATCTCGAAGAAATGCACCGACACGCTCGGCGTGGTGGCGTGAAACCATTTATAATGCTGGTTGAGGCCCCAGACGCGCGGCCCCCAGCTATGATCGCGGATCATGAAATCGTTGAGCGCGAAATCCTTTCCGTCGATACGCAGATTGCCCTTGATCCTGCCATGCTGCTCGGTGCGATCATCACCATAATAGGGCGGGTTGCCTTTGGGATGCATACTGAAGGCATAGGGCGGATGAATCGCGCTCCATTGCCCTTCGAACTGGATGCGATCGCCCACCCAGCCCAGATCGATCGTTTTGAACGGCTCGCGCACAGCCATCAGCAAGGGACCAAAGCGCCAATCGTCAAAGTCCATGTCGTCCGACACCATCTGCTCGACTTCCTCCTCGATCGGCGCGCTTAGGCCGGGACCGAACAGGTGAAGGCGTCCCTTGGCATGGCCGTTGGCGCGCACCGTGGGATAATAGAAGCCGGCAATGCCATATTGCGGCAAGACGAACTGGTGGGTCGCGGATTCCCGGCCATCGTCCGCCATTTTATGGCGATAAGCGTTTTTGACGGGATAGTCGGCGAACGGCTCTGTGGTTTCAGGCATCTTCGGCTTCTCCTTGTATTTTCTGTTCTTCGGCTGCGCCTTCAGTCAGCGTCAGCCAGCATCGTCTCCAGGTCAGGCAGGTCGTTCTGGTCGGGGTCGAGCCGGTTAGCCTTGAACCAGCTTCGCTCCCGCCGGGCATGGCGCAGCGCATAGTCGAGCAGCGCGTCGATCGAGGCGGGCGGCAGCGGCGCATGATCCGTTCCGCCCAGAATGACCGCATCGACGGCGTGGCCAAGGTCGATATTGGCCCGTTCGATCGCGGTCACGCTGGCGCGATCGCACGCCTGCGCCATGGCCAGCGCGGCTTTCAGATCGTCCGCCAGCAAGGCCGACGCAGCGGGCAGCAATTGCCGGGCGAGTCCCTGCAAATCGTCAAGCGCCACCTGCTCGTAACGGAGCGCGGACTTCCATTGTTCGCCCATCATGCGCAAGTGACCGGCCACCAGCATGGCCTGATCGCGGGCCAGGCGCTGGTCGCGCGGCAGCGCGGGCAGGACTACCTGCTCCAGCGCCTTGATCATGTTCGCGATGCGCAGGTCGATATTGGGCAGCATGGATCAGGCCTCCCGAATGAGCATGACGAGTTGTTCCAGGAACACGGCGCCGGCGGAGCCGAGCCAGGTGAGGATGATATCCTGGTGATTATTGCTCTGCGTCGCGGCGCGCATCGCCTGGCCCAGGTCGATCACCGCGCATTTATAGGCGTTGAGCACCTCATAATAGCGCAGCTTCACCGGATCGATGCGATTGCCGGACGCGGCTTCATAGGCGCGCAGGAACTCGTCCCGCGCGATCAGCCCGCACACCAGGAAGGTGCCATCGTCCGTCCAAGTGCCAAAAAGGCGCTGGATAGCCCAAGCGATATCCTCGTGGAAATCCCCGATATGCGCCAGTTCCCAGTCCAGTACGGCGGTGAACTTGCCGCTTGGCTCCTCGAACATAAAATTGCCCAGCCGCAGATCGCTGTGGCACATGACGGGCGCGTCGCAGATCGGCGCATGTTCGCGCAGCCAGCGTTCGGCATAGGTCACCATCGCGACCGGCTGGACGACGCCGTCCCACCAGACCTGCGACCACCAGTTGACCTGCCAGATCGCCGCCTGTCGCGTCCCCGCTTCGGGCGCCGCATAATAGGACAGGTCGGCGGAGCGCCAGTCGAACCGATGCACCTGCGCCAGCGCGTCGATAAATTGCGGCGCCAGCTTGGCGGCCCAATCGTCATAGCGCGTGCCGATGCCCGACACGCCATGCCCCGTGCCTTCGCTCGGTTCGGTCACGCCATTGACGAAGCCCAGTATGATCGCCGGCTGGCCCATTATCTCGCCGTCCGCATCGACGCTGCGGACCGATGCGACCGGCAATATGCCCGCAAACGCCACATGCACCTGCGCCTCGCGACCGCGACAGGTTTGCGAAATCGCCTCCAGCGGGTCCATGCGCAGCACCAGCCGCTCCCCCACCCCGTCGCCCTTATGCCGCAAGGTGAAGGCGAACTGCTCCTTCGAAGCGCCGCCCGCCATGCGCGCCACGTCGGAAATGCCGATCGCTTCCAGCCCTTCGGTCCTGGCGAAATAGCGCTCCAGCATGGCGATGACCTCGCTATCGGTCTTCGCCGCATAGGGGCCTTTCACCCGGTCCCGCACGGTCCGGTCGAGTATCTCCCGGATGCGCGGCTCCATGTCGTCGCGGTTCCAAATATCGATCCTGTCGATCGGCGGCGCGTCGATGATCTCGCTCATGTCAATTGCCATTGCCTTCCCAGGGAAAGCGGAAGCCGCCTTCGCCCATGCCGTAGCCAACCGTCCCGTCGCTCAGCCGATATTCCATCATTTGTTCGACCATCACGAAACTGTCGAAGGGAAACTGCCAGCGGAACAACGGCTTGGCGGTAAACTCCCACAAGCGGTCATCCTCGTCCCACACCTTCCAGTGGACATGTTTGAAGCCCATCTCGTCGGGCTCGTATTCGATCACCTCCTCGACACGACCGATATGATGCCAGCGCTGCCCGTCGTGCAGGATCTTCTGATAGCCCTCACCCTGCTCGGTGATGGCGTGGACCGCGACGCAGGACATGCCATTGTCGAAGATCGGCCATGCCAGCCGGTAATGCTGCACCCCGGCCCAGTTGCGCGGGCCGCAGCTGACGTCGCGAAAGCCCGCATCCTTGATCGTGATGGTCTGTCCAGTGCGCAGGCGCACCGTGCCGGTGACGTCGCAGGCCCCTTCCAGATGGATATAGGCCAGTTCCCGCGCGATCGCGTCGTCCTCATTGCCCGGCACGATGCTGTCGCCCATCGGAAAGCGTTGATCCCAGCAGAGGTCGACGCCGAAATCCTCGGTATCGATGGTAATCCGGCAGGTCTGCGACGGCCGCACCGCCTCGACGCGCACACCCGCCACGGTCACCCCGCCTACCGGACGATCCTGGGTGTAAGGCAGATTCATGTTGACGCGGGTGAAGAGCGGCTTTCCGTCCATGAAGAAAATCGCGAAGCCGTTGGTTTCGCCCATATTCTCCATGAAGCCGAAGCGAATGAACCCGCCCAATTTCGCCTGCCGGTCATAAAAGTTGAAATAGTAGCTCTGGCTCCATTTCGGGATAGCGGGATTGGAAATGTGGCGCTCACAATTTTCGGTCATATAGGCGGTGGTGAGTTCCATAATCTTTCCTCAATGCACGGACGCGAGAAGGACGCGGCCGCCGGTCAGCGGCCGCGTCGGCTGTTATCTGAAGTTGAAACCGACCGTCACGCCATAGGTCGCAGGCCGGCCGGCGAACCGGGCGGAATTGTCATTGGCGGGAATGACGTTGGTCCAATAATAGCGGTTAAAGATATTCTTGGCCCACAGGCTGACTCGCCAGCGTTCGTCGCGCGCGACATAGCCGATGCGACCATCGACCGTCGTATAGCCGTCAATCTTGTAGATATAGTCGACACCGGGCTTGAGGATCGTCGCGGGCGATGCCGGGAAGGTGATCCGGCGACCGCCCAGCGTCGCATCCGACGCGCTGCGACCGGCGATGGTGAAGCCAACGAAGGGGGCGCCGCCATCGGGCATTTCGACCTTGTAATCGACGTTCAGCGAACCCGACCATTTAGGCGTGAACGGCAACGGATCGCCGCTGAAATCATTGTTCACGCCAATCACGTTCACGCCGGTATAGCGCTTCACCTTGGAGTCCAGATAGGTGCCCGCCGCAGCGATCGTCAGCCCTTCGACCGGACGGAAGGTGACATCGGCCTCCGCGCCCTGAATGCGCGATTTGGGCACGTTGACCAGCACGTCGAGAATACCGAAGATCGGGTCGGGCGTCTTGCCGCGGATCTGCTTGTCGCGATAATCATAATAGAAGGCCGCGAAGTTGAGCGAGACCATGCGATCGAACAATTGCGTCTTTACCCCCGCCTCATAGGCCGTGACCGATTCCTGCGTCACGGGCGAAAGCGCGGTGTAGGTCGCGGCGGCCAGGCTGGGATAGGAGCCGGCCTTGTACCCGCGCGAAGCGTTGGCATAGACCAGCGTCTGCGGCGTCACCTGATAATCCAGGCCGACACGCCATGAGACATTATCCTCCTTGAGCGTGCGGATATAGGGCTCGCCGGGGACGTTATTCTCGTTCAGCGAATAACAGTCGGTGTTGCCGATCGGGGTGAACGGCACGCTGCCCAGCAGCGTTCCGAGCAGGTTGAACAGATCGGCGACATTGCCGTCACCGGCCGCATAGCCGCAGATATTGGCGTTGTTGCGGCTCTTGGTGTAGCGCGCCGCGCCCTTGAGCGTCAGTTCTTCGGTCAGCTTATATTCCGCATTACCGAAGAAGGCGTAATTCTCGATCTTCTGCTTGTTGGTTACGCCACTGGCGTTGATGAACAGGTTGTTGGGATTATAGTTGGTGCTGTCGATATAGCGCAGAACCTGATTTTCGAAGGTTGTGCTCTTTTCGTAATTCGCGCCCAATATCCAGCGGAAGGTCCCGGACTGATCGTTGGCCAGACGCAGTTCCTGATTGAAGGAATGAATATAGCCGTCATTGCGTTCCAGATCGAACACGATGAGGTTCATGCCGTCGCCGTCGGTGACCTGATCCTGCTTGTAATCATCATAGGATGTCAGTGACGTCAGCGTCAGATCGTCGCTCAGGTCGATGTCGCTGCGCAGCGCCGCCTGGAAGAATTTGCGATCCGCACGCGGACGAAGCGCGCCGGTCGACCAGTCGGCTGCGCGCGCATTGTCCGGCGCGAAGGGATAGTTCAGCAATTCAGGCTTGGCAAAGGCGGGAATCTGACCGAATTTGAGCACCAACTGCTGCGCCTGCGGATCGGACTTGTCGCGCCAGCCATTGATGTTCAGCGCAAAACGCACCGTATCGGCTGGCGTCCAGTCCAGCAGGAAGCGTCCGGCATAATATTCCTGCTCGCCCAGCTTGTCGTTGCGGGTGTAGCTTTTCTGCCAGTCGTCGGCGTGCAACGCCGTCCCCGCGAGACGAAAGCGCAGATTTTGCGTGATCGGTCCGCTTATGAAGGCATTGCCGTCCACCTGGTTGAAACGGCCATAGCTGATGTCGCCGCCCGCTTCGAACGCGGATGTCGGCTTGGCGGCGATATAATTGATCGCGCCGCCCGTCGAATTCTGGCCAAACAGCGTGCCCTGCGGTCCCTTGAGCACTTCCACCCGTTCCAGGTCGAATGCGGTATGGCTGGCCATCACCGGGAAAGGCAGCGGGGTCTGGTCGAGATAGACGCTGACCGCCGGATAGACGCCCAGCGAACTTTCGTTGAAACCCACGCCACGCAGGGTGAAGATGGGTGTGTTGGCGGTGCTCGATGCAAAGGCAAGACCCGGCACGACGCTGGCGATATCCTCCAGCGAAGTGACCTTGCGGCTTTCGAGCGCTTCGCCCGATACGGCCGTGATGGACAGGCCGACCTTGTTGATATTTTCCGACCGCTTGTTGGCGGTCACGATGATTTCACCGTCGGGCGATGGTTGCGATGTCGATGCGGCGGCCGATTGGGGCGCCGCCTGATCCTGCGCGAAGGCAGGGCTGGCCGCCACCAGCCCGACCACGCCCGCCGAACGCATCAATCGTGAAAAATTGCGTTTCATTTCTTCCCCTCCAATTGTGATTTTCGTTGATAATTTTTGCGTATTTTCAGGTAAATATCGGCTCAGTCGTCCAGCAGCGCCGTGACCGTCTTGGTTTCGGTATAATGCAGCACGCCTTCCTCGCCGACTTCGCGGCCCCAGCCCGATTCCTTCACGCCGCCAAAGGGCGCCGACGGATCGTTCATGCCGTGGGTGTTGATCCACACCGTACCGGCCTGCAATTTGCGCGCTGTCAGATGCGCGCGCGACAGGTCGCGGGTCCAGATATTCGCGGCCAGGCCATAACGGGTGTCGTTGGCTTGGCGGACCACTTCCTCGACATCGTCGAATGGCGTGGCGACCAGCACCGGGCCGAAAATTTCCTCCCGCACGATGCTGGCGTCGACGTCGGGATTGGCGAAGATGGTCGGCTCCACGAAATAGCCTTCGCGATCGCCGGTGCCGCCGCCGGTGACCAGGTCCGCACCGCTCGCCTTGCCCTGTTCGATATAATCGAGCACCCGGCCCTGCTGCACTTTGGACACCAGCGGTCCCAGCATCGTGTCGGGGTCGCGCCCATGGCCCAGCTTGAACGTCTTGGCGACCTGGGCCACGCCGTCGACCACCTTGTCGAACACCGACCGTTCGACATAGAGGCGCGATGCGGCAAGGCAGACCTGCCCGCTGTTGAAGAAGATGGCCAGCGCCGCGCCGATCGCCGCCTTGTCGAGGTCCGCGTCGGCGAAGATCAGCGAAGGCGACTTGCCGCCCAGTTCCAGCGTGACGCGCTTGAGATCCTTGGCGCAGGTCTGGACGATCTGCTTGCCTACGCGGGTCGACCCGGTGAAGGCGATCTTGTCGATGCCGGGATGCTCGACCAGCGCCTGCCCCGCTTCATGGCCATAGCCGGTGACGATGTTCAGCACGCCTTCGGGCAGCCCCGCCTCCAGCGCCAGTTCGGCCAGACGCAGCGCAGTCAGCGGCGTGACCTCCGACGGCTTGAGCACGATGGTGCACCCTGCGGCCAGGGCCGACGCGATCTTCCACGCGGCCATGGCGAGCGGATAGTTCCAAGGCACGATCTGTCCCACGACGCCGATCGGTTCGCGCACGGAATAGCTGTGATATTGACGGCCATCCCCCGAAATCGGGTTTACCTGCCCATAGATTTTGGACGCCCAGCCCGCCATGTAGCGAAAAATGTCGACGGCGGCCGGCACATCCACGGCCAGCGCATGATGCACCGCCTTGCCATTGTCATAGCTTTCGAGCAGCGCCAGTTCCTGCGCATGATCCTCGATCTTGCGGGCGATCGCCTCGATGATCTTGCCACGATCGAGCGGGCGCATCCGGCTCCATGCGGCGGATTCGAACGCAGCCCGCGCCTTCGTCACCGCCCGGTCCACATCGGCCGCCGTGCCCGCGGGAACGGTCGCGAAAGCCTGGCCGGTGGCGGGATCCTCCACCGCGATGGTGCGGCCGTCCCCGGCATCTTCCCACGCACCGCCGATCAGCATCTTTTGCGATGGCAGACGAACTTCAAATCCCGGTTCGCCATGCAGTCCGGCGGCGATGGTCGTTGGTGCGTTCATGGAAACAGTCTCCGGGCGTGAAAAAGAAGGAGCCGCGCCCGCCTTTCAGGGCGCGGCCCAGGGGGAGAGGGTTCAGCTTCGCTTGAAGCGGATCGGCAGCGCCTTGTACCCGCCGACGAAATTGGTCTCGACCATGCGCGGGTCGCCCGCCAATTCGACGGATTCCAGATGCGGCAGCAGTTCCTCGAACAGGATGCGCATCTCCAGCTTGGCCAGATGTTGCCCCAGGCACATATGCGGGCCGAAACCAAAGGCGATGTGCGGGTTGGGCGACCGGGTGATGTCGAAACGGTCCGCGTCGGCAAAGACCGCCTCGTCGCGGTTGCCCGACGGATAGCAGATCATCAGTCGTTCCATCGCGCGAATGTCCATGCCGCGCACCTGCGTGTCGGCCGTCGCGTTGCGCATGAAATGCTTGACCGGGCTGGTCCAGCGGATCGCTTCGTCGACCAGGCCGGGGATCAGCGACGGGTCCGCCTTCACCTTCGCCCAATTTTCGGGATAGAGCATCATGCCGTGCAGCCCGCCTGCGGTGGACGACGACGTGGTGTCATGCCCTGCGGTAGCGATCGCGACATAATAGCCGTTCGCCTCGTTACGCGGGATCGGCGCGCCGTTGATCCGGGAATTGGCGATCAACGACAACAGGTCGTCGGTCGGATTTTCACGACGATCAGCACTCAGCTTGTCGAAATAGGTGTAGAAATCCTCGATCGAGGCAGCCCATTGCTTCGCCGCCACCACAGGGTCTGTCGCCATTTCGGGCCGCTGTTCTTCGGGATCATGGACGCCGAAAAATTCCTGCGTCAGCTTGAGCATACGCGGCTCGTCTTCAGGCGGCACGCCAAATAGCGTCATGATGACGCGCAGCGGATAATGCAGCGCGAAATCGCGGACGAAATCACATTCGCCGTCGAAACTCAGCAGATTGTCGACCGACTTGCGCGCCAGGACGCGGATCTGTTCCTCCAGCTTGCTGATCCGGCCGGGCAGGAACCAGTTGGATGTCAACGTGCGGTAGGACGCATGTTCGGGCGGGTCCATATAGGTCAGCGACGACAGGATGCGGATCGACCCGCCGTTGATTTCCCGCGTGAAGGCGTCGGACGCCTGATCGACCAGAATCGGGTTGTGATCGGCATTGTGGAACAGCTTGCCGTTGCGCTCCACTTCCTTGATGTCGGCATGTTTGGTGACGACCCAGATCGGGTCGTAGCCCGGAACCTGCGCGATCCCCAGCGGCATATTGTCGCGCAGCCACTTGAACGCGCCATAAATGGTCGCGTCGTCGGTATAGCTTTTGGGCGCGATAACGATCCGGGCTATGTCGTCGGGGATGATCGGACGCACGTCGGCATCCAGCGAAGTCGCCATGAAACTACCCTCTCCTGATACGCTGCCTTACGGCGATATACGTATTGCGTAGGTTCATTACGTAACTGAGGGACGAGATTCGTCAATCGTTAATATCGGTCGGACCATTCAGCGTTATTTTTCGCCTAAGCCGCCTATTTTCGGGCTTTTTTGGGTCTAAATGCGCGTTCGCCATCCTCGAAACTGAATGATGACCCAAAGTTTGAATAGAGCTGCCTATTCGGCGCCGGGATTTTTTTTCGCCAGCTATAAACCGCGGCCGCCCGGCGGACGATCCGCCAGGCCGCCAGTCACGGCACGATGTTCAGGGCAAGGGTGGCAAGGTCATGGCCATGTCGTCGGGGCGATCGGTTTGCGCACCAGCGCGGATTGCGTCGACATGGGCAAAGAAAGCGCGCTGACGCAGCAGGCCGAAAAAATCGAGCATCAACGGCAGCGCATGTTCGACCATGGTCGCGGCATCGTCCACGGCGATATGGCCGTCTACGCGCGCCAGGAAAGTGGCCGCTTCCCATCGCCCGACGAAATCGGCGGCCTGGCGGTAAAAGCCCAGAATCTCCGGGGTGTAATTAAGCCGCTGGTCGAACCCGGCCCGCCGCATGTCTCCCCAGATGCGGACCAGTTGCGCGCAAGTGATGCTCAGCGCATCGCCCTGCTCCGTCTCGATGATGTCCAGGATGCCGATCGTCGCCAATGTCCGGGCGTCTTGGGCCGCGTGCGGATAGCGCTCCAGCAGCGAAGCGATCATGACAGGCGGCCCATCCACGCCGACGCGATGCGCGACCAACTGCTCCAACTGGTCGAAGGCGCTGGCCTCGACCCGCCCCTCGGTCCCCTCGCCGCCGATGATCGCTTTGATCTGCGCCAGCGTCAGCCTGTTTTCGCGCTGGAGTCGCCGCACGGCGAGAATCGCCTGCACATGCTCCTCGCCATAGTCGGCGACGGTCTTGCGCGGACGCGCTGGTTCCGGGATTAGTCCTTCGCGCAGATAGACGCGGATGGTTTCCCGATGGACTCCGGTCCGGTCCTCCAGTTCGCGCATCTTCATAGGCCCGCTACAGCATGACGCGCCGGGCCGGGCAAGCCGTTATATTATCGGAATACGCAATATGCCCCGCACGTTCGGCATGATGTCAGGCCGCTACGGGGCATATGCGCTGGGATCAGGCGGCGACCTTGCCGCCTTCCTCCGCTTCCTGCATCGCGCTCAACAGACGCCGTGCCTGGTTGACCGCGCCATCGCTGGCAATACCGATGAAGGGCCGTTCGGGTTCGTCGTCGATCCGGGCCTGCTGCGCCTGCAATGTGACCTCGTCTTCCGTGATGGTGTCGAAAAACTGGTCGAACAGCACATCGGGCACGCCGCTTTCCTTGGGCGCTGTGGTGCAGATGGTCCACAGATAATGGCTGGTCGTTTCGGTTTCTGGCGTGATGAAATGATTGTTCGCCAGCATGAAGCCATTGTCGCGCTTGCCTTCATAGGCGCCGGTGCCGACATCGCACCCGCCCGCATTGACGCGGCAGGTCATGCCAATGCCCGGTTCGAACCGCACTTCCTGCCAGCGATCCACCCGACCCTTGAAGCCGCCCGCGTCGATATAGGATTTGGGCGGGATCGAATTGGGCATCTTGCGCAGCAATGTCACCTTGCGGCCGTCAAACTCGACCTTGGTGTCGGCATTATAATGTTGTTCCGGGTTCCCGCCGATCGTGCGCGCATGGATATAGGGCACATGGGTCAGGTCCATGATATTGTCGATGATCAGCTGCCAATTGGCCTTCACCGGGAAGTTATAAGGCCTCCAGGTCCAGGCCGGATCATTATGTTCGGGGCTATCTACGATGATCGAGGGATCGGCCAGCGCCGGTTCGCCCATCCAGATCCAGATCAGATGATCCTTCTCCACCACGGGATAATGGCGAACGTTGGCGGACGCGGGGATGCGCGCCTGGTTAGGGATGCGGGTGCAGGCGCCCTTGCCGTTGAACTCGACGCCATGATAGCAGCAGCGCAGGACGTCGCCGTCGACATGCCCGGCGGACAGCGGCATGGCGCGGTGGCTGCACCTGTCCTCCAGCGCGGCGATCTCACCAGCTTCGGTGCGGAACAGCACGACCGCCTTGTTCAGATATTTGCGCCCTAGCGTCTTGCCCGGTTCGATATCGGCGGCAAAGGCGGCCACATACCATGCGTTGTAAATGAACATGCTACTCTCCAGTATTCGGCCGGGCGGTTCACTGCTCCGGCGCTACCCTATTGTTGGGCATGATTATGGATGGGCCGTGCGCCAGCGCCAATCGCAATCCCATAAAGCCATAAGAAAAGCGGGAAATGAACATGGCAAAGCGGGATCACCGCAAATACAGCCCCCCGTTCATATCCAGCGTCGCACCTACAAAAAAACCGCCCCGGTCCGACGCCAGCAGCGCCGTCGCCGCCGCGATCTCGCCCACGGCCATGAAGCGGCCGACCGGCACTTCGCCCTCGACCCGCGCGATCTGCTCGGCCGACAGCCGCGCCTTGGCGGTGTCGATCGGGCCGGGCGCGATGGCGTTTACGGTCACGCCCGTCCCGGCCAGATAGCGCGCGAAATATTTGGTCAGCATGATCGCCCCGGCCTTCGACGCGGCATAATGGGGCGATGCCACCGTCCCGCCATTCTGCCCGGCGAGCGAGGTGATGTTAACGATCCGGCCATAGCCATTCTCACGCATATGTTCGGAGAATATCTGGCAGCTCAGGAACACGCTGCGCATGTTGATCTGGACGATCGCGTCGAACTCTTCGGGTGAAATATCCTGCGTCGGCGTCCGCTTGGCGAAGCCTGCGTTGTTCACCACAATATCGACCTTGCCCCAAAGGGCCGCCATCTTGTCCCGCGCGGCCAGGAAATGATCCTTTTCCCGCACGTCCAGCGTCAGGGCGATCGCCGTTTCGCCCGACGGGTCCAGCGAAGCCGCCACCGCCTGCGCGACATCGATATCGACGTCGCTCACCGCCACGCGCCCGCCACCTGCATGGATTTCGCGCGCCACCGCCTCCCCCACGCCGCGCCCGCCGCCGGTCACCAGCGCGGTGCGCCCGGCAAAGGAAAAACTGCCATTGGCGGGAAGGGTGAATTGTTCGGTCATATGTCCGTCCTGAAACTGGCGAAAGAAAAGGCGGGGAAGGCATCACCTTCCCCGCCCCAGGATATTAGTGGCGGAACGACAGCGTCAGGCCATAGGTCCGCGGCGTGTTGGTGAAGATCTTCCAATAGGTGGTGCCGTTACCGGGCACAGCCAGGAAGGCGGTGATGTCGTCCGCATTGACGATCTGATAGTTGTTGGTGAGATTCTTGCCCCACAAGCCGATCTGGAACCGCCCGTCCGCTGTCTCGTAATTCAACCGCGCATTGAGCGTCCGCCCGCGGGTATCCTCGTGCAGATTGTCGTAGAGGCGCAGCGTGTTCGCATCATCGGTCGAGATGCGGGTAGAGAAGTTGAAGTCGGCCTGCGGCGTCAGCGTCGCGCCATTGCTCAGGCGTCCGGTATAGGCCGCACCCACAGTGAAGCTGTCGCGCGGCGCGAACTTGGCCGGATTGCCCGAATAATCCAGGTTCACCAGCGGATCGCGCAGGTCGGTATATTTGCCCACCAGATGCGTGTAATTGGCGGTCAGGCGCAGATCTTCGACCGGACGAATCACGGATTCGACCTCCAGCCCCTTCATCTTGAGCGTACCATTATAGGTATGGGCGATGCCGCCTGCGCCGGAGAAATTCTGGAGATTCTTCGTCGTCTGGCGGAACAGCGCGACGTTCAGGTCCAGCTTGTTGTCGAACAGGCGCGACTTGGCGCCGATTTCGTAATTCTCCGCCTTCTCCGGCTCCAGCGGGATGGTCGGGTTGCGATAGGCATTGTCGACGAAGCCGCCCGACTTGAAGCCCTTGGCATAGGTCGCATACATGTTGACCTTGTCCATCGGTTCGAACTTGATCGTGAAGCGCGGGGTGAAGGCGTCCCAGGTCTTGCCGCCCGACGCGAAGACTTCGCCGGGGAAACCGAAGCCGGGAATGGCGCCCGCGTCCGTGGTCGAGAAGGCGTGATAGTCGATCTTCTTGCGGTCCGACGTGTAACGGCCGCCGGCCACGACGGCCAGCTTGTCGGTGATCTCGAAGGTCGCTTCGCCGAACACGGCCAGGCTGCGGACATTGCCTTCCTGAACGCGGGTGATATTGGTCACCTCCGGGTTGCGGCGCACGCTGGCGTTGACCGCCGAACCGGGCAGCGGGCTGTAGAAGAAGATGTTGGTGGTCGAAACATCGGCCGACAGGAAATAGGCCCCGACCACATAGGAGAAGCGGCCCGGCGCGGAGGCGAAGCGGACTTCCTGCGTGAAGCTGCGGTTTTTCACCACCTGGCGGCGGTCGAACACGGGGACTTCGGTGCCAACCGGCACGTCGTCGTTGATCGCGCGGCTGTCATTCATGCGATAGCCGGTGATCGACGTCAGCGTGCCGCCCAGCAGGTCCAGGTCGCCGCGCAAATAGCCGCCGCGCAGACGCTGGCGATAGGGCGAGGACACGAAGTCGTTATTCGTCCACTTGTCGTCGCTGAAATCGCCGAACGTATCGGGAATGACTTGATTGCCGCCGATGCCGAGCTGGATCGCGCCGCCATTGCCTTTGGTATAGCTGTAATCGCCCGACAGGACGATCTTGAGCGTGTCCGTCGGCTGGAACAGCAATTTGCCGCGGGCCGAATAGCTGTCCGACTTGCCATAGCTGCCCGACTGGTTCGGCGTGTCGATCAGACCGTCATTATGTTCGGTGCTGAACGCGAAGCGGCCGGCGATCTTGTCATCGACCAGCGTGCCGTTGACCATGCCCTCGGTCCGCACATAGCCGCCATTGCCGCCGGTGATCTGGGCGTAATAATCATCCTTGAAGTCGGGATTCTTGGTGATGACGGCGATAGCGCCGCCCACCACATTGCGCCCGAACAACGTGCCCTGCGGCCCGCGCAGCACCTCGACGCGATCGGTGTCGTAGAAATTGGCGTTCAGGTCGTTGTTGAACACATAATAGACGTCGTCCATGAAATAGGCGACCGGCGTGTCCAGCGTGGCGGTGCGGAAGGTCGACACATTGCCGCGGATCGCGACGATCGACAGCGACTTGTCGGCGGTGTTGACGGTGATGCCCGGCATCTGCTGCGTCAGCGCGGCGGGGCTGTATACCTGCGCCTCACGCAGCAACTCGCCGCCGAATGCCGCGATCGAGAAAGGCACTTCGCGCACCGTCGATTCGCGCCGCTCTGCGGTCACGACGATATCTTCGGGGAACAGATTATCCTGCGGCGCAACCCGCTGAGGCGCGGCCTGATCGGCCTGCGCAAAGGCCGGCGCGGCCACGATCATAGCGGCGATCGCGCTGAGTGCTGAGGATGTTTTGAAACTGAAAGGCATGGCCCGGACTCTCCCTTAACGACACGGCTTGACGCCGCCTGGGAAGCGTGAAGCAGCAAAAAAGAAAGAGGTGCAATAGTATCGTCCCGATTATTGAATGGTCCGACCACATTCCGATTGGGGCGTGTGACTGCGACCCTCTATTCAGGGACCAGGGAATGGCGCCGGCTTTGATTCAGGCCGCGCCAATAACGACAAGCAAGGAAGAGGCTGAAAAACTCATGCAGTCCACTGATAGCGCCGACATGACCAGGGTTGGACCGGGCACGGTCATGGGCACAATGATGCGCCAATATTGGATGCCCGCTTGCCTGTCATCCGAAGTGAAGGCCGATGGCGATCCGCTGCGTCTGATGATCCTGTGCGAAAAGCTGATCGCCTTCCGCGACAGCAGCGGCCGGGTCGGCATCATGGACCACCGCTGCCCGCACCGCTGCGCGTCGCTGTTCATCGGCCGCAATGAAGAAAACGGCATACGCTGCGTCTATCATGGCTGGAAGTTCGACGTGGACGGCAAATGCGTCGACATGCCGTCCGTCCCCGCCCGCATGGACTTCAAGGAGAAAGTCCATGCCAAGGCGTATAAGACGCATGAAGCCAATGGTCTGATCTGGGTCTATATGGGCGAAAACCAGTCCGCCCCGCCGCCGCTGCCCGAAATCGAAGCGACGATGCACCCGGACGCCGAAATCTGGTGCCTGCAACGCGATTGCAACTGGCTCCAGGCGCTGGAAGGCGACATCGACACCAGCCATGTCGGCTTCCTCCATGTCGGCTCGATCGAGGCGGACGACCTGGACGAGGATCATCCGATGCGCCCGACCGTCCTCAACCGCGCGCCCGACTATGAAGTGGCGCAGGCTGACTGGGGCGTCATGTATGGCGGCTATCGCCCGAACGACGATGGCCAGATGAGCTGGCGCGTCGCCCATTATATGTTCCCCTTCTGGACGCAGACGCCCAACAACCGTTTCGCGACCCGCGCCATCGCCCGCGCCTGGGTGCCGATGGACGACGAACATTCGATGCTGTTCGACATCACCTGCGGCGTGGATGCGGGCAATCCAGCCTATACCTCCACGCTCAAGGACGGCACGCCGTTGTTCGCGCCGCTCGAATATGCGCCGACCACCACCGACTGGTATGGCCGCTGGCGCTCGCCTGACAGTCAGGCGAACGACTGGGCGATCGACCGCGATTCCCAACGCAACGGCACCCAGTTCACCGGCATCCCCAACATCACGATGCAGGATCAGGCGGTGACCGAAAGCATGGGACCGATCACCGACCATAGCTTCGAAAATCTGGCCCCCACCGACCAGATGATCGCCCGCGTCCGCCGCCGCGTGCTGCTTGCCGCCCGTGCGCTCGCCAACAAGGGCACCTTGCCGCCGGGGATCGAGGATCCCAGCATCTTCTACCGCGCGCGCGCAGGGTCGTTCCTGCACGACCCCAGCGACACGCTGGCCAATGCCTATGAATCGGCGCTGGCCAAGGCGGTGCGCTGGCCCGACAAGGTCGAAGCGGCTGAATAAGGCATATATAAGGACCGGGGCGATCCATGCCCCGGCGCCTCAGACAAGGATGATAAAGGTGACGAAACGCATTGCGGTTTGTCCGGTTCGCCGATCCATGGCGTCCCGGCCCTGCCAAGAGACGCATCGCACCGGACGGAGAGGGTGATGCGCGCACGATTGAAGAATATCCGCTGGGAAGCCGAAGGCATCAACAGCTACATCCTCGAACCCGTCGATGGCGGGCTGATGCCGGCCTTTGATCCCGGCGCCCATGTCGACGTCCAGCTCTCGCCGGGGCTGGCGCGCAGCTATTCGCTGGTCAATGATCCCGCGATCCGGAGCTATTATGAAATCGCCGTCCATCATGCGATCGATGGCCGCGGCGGGTCGCGCCACATCCATGAAAAATGGCAGGTCGGCCAGATTCTCGAAATCTCCGAACCGAAAAACAACTTCCCGATGGTGGAAGATGCCAACCACACCGTGATGATCGGCGGCGGCATCGGCATCACGCCAATGCTGCCGATGATCGCGCGGCTGGAGAAGCTCGGCAAGAGCTGGGAGTTGCATTATGTCGCCGCCTCCCCGGAACGCGCCGCCTATGTCGATCGCCTGTCCGATTACGACCAGGTCGAGATCGCCTATGACGGCATTCCCGGCGGTCGCCGCCTCGACCTGAAGGCCATCTGCGCCGCGGCGCCTGCCGACGCGCATCTCTATTGCTGCGGTCCGGGCGGGATGCTTGACGCCTTCCTGGCCACCAATTGCGACCGGCCCAAGGGTCACGCCCATATCGAATATTTCTCAGCCGAAACCGAGATGGCGACCGAAGGCGGCTATACGCTGGAACTGGCCAAGAGCGGCAAGACTATCGCGGTCGAAGAAGGCGAAACGATGCTCGACGCGCTGCTGAGCGCCGGCGTCAATGTCGGCTTCGCCTGTTCCGAAGGGATTTGCGGCACCTGCGAGGTCAAGGTTCTGGACGGCATTCCCGACCATCGCGACCATTTCCTCTCCGATGACGACAAGGCTGCGAACAGATCAATCATGGTCTGCTGTTCGGGATCGAAAAGCGCCAACCTAGTGCTGGACCTGTAAAAGCGATATTCCGGTTTTCCAATTTCATACCGGCAAATGAATGAAGCGGCCGCAAACGGCCCAAGGGTAAGGAGAAGGTCTTGGCGGTCGCCACGATAGAAGGCAGCAGCACAAAAGGGATGCTGGACGACATACCCATGTCGTCCTACCAGATCTGGTCTGTGCTGATGATCGCCGCGACCGTCATTCTCGACGGCCTCGATAACCAGATGCTCGGCCTCGCCGCGCCGTCGCTGCTCAAGGAATGGGGAATCGACCGAACGGCGCTTGGCTCCGTTTTCGCGCTCGGCTTCGTCGGCATGGCCATCGGCACGCTGACGTCGGGCTGGGTCGGCGATCGTTTCGGCCGCCGTGGCGCGCTCATCATCGGCGTCGCCATCTTTGGCGTCGCAACCCTGCTCACCGGCTTTTCCGGCGCGCTGTGGCAGGTCGCAGCCTTGAAGACGCTGGCAGGCGTGGGCCTCGGCGGCGTACCCGGCACCGCCAGCGCCATGATTGCGGAATTCACCCCCGTTCGCTGGCGCAGCGTCGCCGTCACCTTCGGCGTGGTGTGCGTCTCCATCGGCGGCATATTGGGCGGGGTCGCCGCCGCGCTGATCCTGCCGGGCCTTGGCTGGCGCTGGCTTTTCTATATCGGCGGCACCGTGACGATGATCTTTGTCGCCTGGCTCTGGTTCGTGCTGCCCGAATCCCCTCGCTACCTTGCCGAACGGCCCGATCGCGCCGCCGAACTGGACCGCATATTGCGCCGCATCGGCCATCCCAATCCCGCGTCCGCCGCCCATGTCCCGCTCGCCGCCGGGGAAGCGCCCCGCTTCGAACCGATGCGCAACCTGTTCGGCGCCGCGCTGCTACGCGACACGCTGGCGCTCTCTGTCGCTATGTTCTCCGGCATGTTCATGATCTATCTGATGTTCAACTGGGCGCCCACGATGCTCAACAGCGCAGGCTTCGGCCTCCAGACCGCCAGCCTGGGCCTCACCAGCTTCAACATGGGCGGCACGATCGGCGCGATGATCGCGTCGCTCGCCATCATCCGCTTCGGCTCCCGACCGGTGCTGATCCTGATGGCGTTGGTCGGCGCCGCCGTCTGCGCCACGCTCGCCCTGCTCCCCATCAGCGGCGGCCGTAACGAAGCCGCCGTCCTCGCGTGCCTCGGCGCGCTCGGCCTGTTCGCCAGCGCCGCCCAGTCCGCCATGTTTGCGGTCGGCGCCCATGCCTTTCCCACCGGCCTGCGCGCCCGCGGCCTGGGCTTGATGGGCGCGGCCGGCCGGGTCGGCGCGATCGTCAGCGCGGTGGCGGGCGCGCTGCTCATCGACTGGGGCAATCTCGGCTTCTTCGGCGCGCTCGCCGCCCTGATGCTGGTAAACGCCCTGGGTTTCATTGCCGTGCGGGGCCATGTGCCCGCGCTCGGCCGCAAGGACGCACTATCATGAGCGACAGCTTCGACTATATCGTGATCGGATCGGGTTCGGCGGGCAGCCTGATGGCCAATCGTCTGTCCGCTGACCCCGCCAACCGCGTCGCCTTGATCGAAGCGGGACCATCCGACAAAAAATGGCCGGTCAACCTCAAGACCGCCATGCCGGTCGGCAATATCTTTCTGCTGCCGCACGAAAAATATAATTGGAAACAGGCGCTTACTGGCAACGCCGCTGTCAACAACCGCACAATCAACTTTCCGCGCGGCAAGCTGTTTGGCGGATGCAGCGCCATCAATGGCGGCGTCTATATTCGCGGGCAAAAGGCCGACTATGACGCCTGGGCGAAGGCGGGCAATGACGGCTGGGCCTATGACGACGTCCTCCCCGCGTTCAAGGCGGTCGAAAATTATGCCGGTCCCGAAAAAGGCTGGCACGGCAAGGGCGGCGAACTGGATGTGCAGAAGCCCAAAAGCTGGAACCCGGTCAGCGCCGCCATCGTCGACGCGGCGGCAGAGGCAGGACATCAGCGCAATGACGATTTTGCTGGCGAACGGCAGGATGGCTTCGGCCGCTATGACCTTAACCAGCGCAACGGCACCCGCCTGTCGAGCGCCCGCGCCTTCCTCCACCCCGCCCTCAAGCGCGCCAACCTCACCGTCCTTGATGAAACCATGGTCCGCCGCATCCTGTTCGATCGCGGCCAGGCCGTCGGCCTGGAGATAGAAAAGGACGGCGCGCGCAGCACCATCTCCGCGCGGCGTGAAATCATCCTGTGCGCCGGGGCGACCAACTCGCCGCAATTGCTGATGCTCTCCGGGATTGGGCCGCAGGATCATCTGCACGATATGGGCATCGATGTCGTCCACCACCTGCCCGGCGTCGGCCAGCATTTGCAGGATCATCCGACCGTCCATGTCGCGATGGAAAACCCGTCGGCCGAATCCTACGCCGTCTCGGCCAGGGTGCTGCCCCGCATCCTCGCCAGCCCATTGAAATATCTGTTCAAGCGGGAAGGGATGCTGGCGTCCAATGTGGCGGAGGCCGGCGGCTTCCTCTGCACCGACGGCACCGGCCGCCCGGACATTCAGATCACCTTCCTTGCCGGGCTGAAGCTTGACGCACGATCCGTCCCCCGTCGCCACGGCTATATGGGCCTGATCCAGTTGCTGCGCCCCAAAAGCGCCGGCTCGGTGCGTCTGGCCAGCAACCGGCCGGAGGACAAGCCGGTCATCGACCCCAATTTCTTCGCCGATCCTTATGACATGAAAACCTTGATCGCCGGCTTCCGCGCATGTCGTCACATCTTCGCCCAGCCCGCGCTGGCCGCCATGACCGGCGCGGAAATCGAACCGGGCGCCCAGCATCAGAGCGACGCGGAGATCGACGCCGCCCTGCGCAAGATCGTCAACACCGCCTATCACCCGACCGGCACCTGCAAAATGGGGCCGGATGGCGATCGCATGGCGGTGGTCGACGGCCGCCTGCGCGTGCGCGGCGTGTCCGGCCTGCGCGTGGTCGATGCCTCGGTCATGCCGGACATCATCAGCGGCAACACCTCCGCCCCCACCATGATGATTGCCGAGCGCGCCGCCCGCTTCATCCTGGAAGACGCCGTCACATCGAATATCGCCGCCTGATCGCGGCCCGGAGAGCCCCCATGAACATGATGACCATCCCCCCCCGCCCCGCCCTGCTCGACACGCCGGATCAGGACATGCTGATCGACGGCCAGCGCGTCCCCGCTTTGTCCGGCAAGCGTTTCGAAACCCGCAACCCCGCCACCGGCGAGTTGCTCGCTACGATCGCGCAGGGCGGCGCCGAAGATGTGGACCGCGCCGTCAAGGCCGCCCGCGCCGCGTTTGAGGGGCCATGGCGCCGGATGAAGCCGGTCGAGCGGCAGCGCATCATGCTCCGCCTCGCCGATCTGGTGGAGGCGCATTTCGAAGAACTGGCGATGCTCGACACGCTCGACCTTGGCGCGCCCTATAGCCGCACCATCATGGGCAAGGCGCGCGCGGGCGCGCTGCTGCGCTATTACGCCGGCCAGGCGATGCTCATCACCGGCAACACGATAGACAATAACGCCCCCGGCGACGTCCTCTCGCACACGCTCAAGGAACCGATCGGCGTCGTCGCGGCGATCAATCCCTGGAACGGCCCGATCGGCATGTCGGTTTGGAAAGCCGGCCCGGTCCTCGCCACCGGCTGCACCCTGGTCATGAAGCCCGCCGAACAGACGCCCCTCTCCGCGCTCCGTTTCGGCGAGCTTTGCCTTGAGGCCGGCGTCCCCGAAGGCGTCATCAACATCGTCACCGGCCTGGGCGATGCGGGCGCGGCGCTCTCCAGCCATCCCGACGTCGACAAGATCGCCTTCACCGGCTCCACCGGCGTTGGCGAGAAGATCCTGCACGCCGCCGCCGCGTCGATGAAGCGCGTTACGGTGGAACTGGGCGGCAAGTCGCCCAACATCGTCTTCGCCGACGCCGACCTGGACAAGGCGGTGCCGGCCGCCGCCATGGCGGTCTTCGCCAATGCCGGCCAGATTTGCAGCGCGGGCACCCGCCTGTTCGTGCAAAACGCGATCCACGACGAATTTATGGAGCGGCTGGCCGCCTTCACAAAGACGATCAAGGTCGGCGACCCGCTCGACCCCACCACCCAGATGGGACCGGTCGTCTCCGCCCCTCAGATGGACAAGATCCTCGCCTTCATCGCAGGCGCCAACACGGAGGGCGCCCGCCCCCTGACCGGCGGCGGCCGCATGAGCGGCGCGGGCTATGATGCGGGCTATTTCATCGAACCGACGATCTTCACCCATGTCGCCGACGACATGACGATCGCGCGGGAAGAGATTTTCGGCCCCGTCCTCTCCGCCTTCACCTTCGATACGGTGGATGAAGTTCTGGCCCGCGCGAACGCCACCGAATTCGGCCTGGGCAGCGGCGTATGGACCCGCGACCTTGGCACCGCCCATCGCATGGCGCGCGGCATCCGCGCAGGCTCCGTCTGGGTCAATTGCTACCAGATGCTCGACCCCGCCGTCCCCTTTGGCGGCTACAAGATGAGCGGTTTCGGCCGCGAATCCGGCCCGCACCATATCGAGGATTATCTGGAGACGAAGGCGGTCTGGATCAATCTGGACTGAGGCGCGCACCGTGCAGCAGAGCAGCAACAGCAATGGCGTGCATCTGGAGGAGGAGATGATCCTCCAGATGCAGAGGCTGGCCACCGGCCGCACCGACGAAGCGCTCAACGCCCGCTTCGGCATCAGTTACAATACATGGCGCAAATTGCTCGCCGGACAGCCGATCCGGCCCTCGCTCGCCAATCGGCTGAAGGGCCGGATCGCCGCGCTTCAGGCCATCGATCGGCCATAGGCGGGCGGCATCACACCCAGCCCGATTCCCGCAAATCGGGCGGCGCGCCTTCGACCCGCTCGCCCTTGGCCGCCTCGCTCACCATTTCCAGGAAGCGCCGCTGCGTCGCAGTCGGCCGCCAGCTGCGCCGCGTGGTGATCCCCACCACCCGCTTGCTGTCCTCCAGCGGCGGACCGATCTGGGTCAGCAACCCGCTGCGGATCTGCAACGCCACCTGGTCGGGCGACAACAGGGTCAGGAAATGGCCTTCGGTCAGCAGCCGCCCGATGATCATGACCGACCCGCACTCGATCGGGGTCGCAGGCGGCGCGACCGCCGGCGCCACGCCCTCCCCAAACAATTTCTCCCACTGTTCGCGCAGCGGCGAATTGGCCGGCGCCACGATCCAGGGATAGCGCGCCAGTTGCGCCATCGTCGGTCTCGCCTCGGCCGCCAGCGGATGCTGGCTCCCCGCCGCGATCACCAACCGATCCTCCGACAACGGCAATTGATACAGGTCGGCAATCTCATAGGGCCGCAGCGCGCCGACGATCATGTCGATCACGCCATCGCGCAACGGCTCCACCAATTCGCGCCAGCTTCCCTCCAGCACCTTGAACGCCGCACGCGGATCGCTCCGCGCCATCCGCGCCATCGCGGCCGGCACCAGATAGGGCCGCGCCAATGGCAGCGCGCCGAACGCGATGACCTCGCTGCCGCTGCCGCTGTCCAGCCCCATATCGGCCAGCGCCGCGACGATCTCCGCCACCGCGAGCCGCGTGCCGCGCGCCAGCCTTTTCCCCGCCGGGTTGAGCCACACCGCCCGCCCCCGCCGCTCGACCAGCTTGCCGCCGATCATCTGCTCCAGGTCGCCGACCGCGCGATGCACCGCCGTCTGCGACAAGGTGCTGCCATGCGCCGCCGCCGCGAAGCTACCCGCCTCCGCCAGCGCCAGGAAGGCGCGCAGCTGCGTCATCGTCATCAGCCGTTCGGGATATTGAAACACGCCCGACAGCCCCTTGGCTGCCTGCGACAGATGATCCAGCGCCGCACGGGCGCGCTCGATCACGATCTCGCCCATCGGCGTCGGCACCATGCCACCCGACCGCCGTTCGAAAAACGTGTATCCGAACTGCCGCTCCAGCTTCGCCAGCCCCTGCGTCAACGCCGGTTGCGACAAGCTCACCACGTCGGCCGCGGCGGTGATGCTGCCATGTTCGCGGATCGCCAGCAGCGCGCGCAGGTGGCGCAGATTGAGGTCGAACGGATCGGTCGCCATGCCGCTTACTCTTGTTACCCTGCGCCCGCGCGCTTTTGCGTCATCGGGCTGCCCCACCTCTAAAGGACAACTGTCCCAAAGGACAGCCGCAGCCCTTCCATAAACCGGAAAATTTAATGGACTGACCATTATTCCAATGGTAGGACCAATATTGAACAACGCGGTGATCCGCGCATCAGAGTCGAACCATAAGGAGGCTGCCCCGTGGACTTTGAACTGCCCGACGACATCAAGGAATTTTGCGACGTCACCCGCGATATCGTGCGCGACCTGCTGCCGCATGAAATCGAATTTCAGGCGACCGGCAAAGTGCCGCCGATCGTGCGCAAGACACTGATCGACAATGGCTATTTCGGCATGGCGCTGCCCGAACAATATGGCGGCCTGGGCCTGGGCGCCCTTGCGCAGGCAGCCGTGCAGATCGAACTCGCCCGCCTTCCCCCCCAATTCTGGACCGAACTGCGCCCGCTCATGGGGCCGGGCGCCAAGAACATCATGTATCATGCCTCGGAAGCCCAGCGCGAAGCGCTGCTGCCCGGCATGTGTTCGGGCGAAATCGGCATCGCCTTTGCCCTGACCGAACCCAATAGCGGTTCCGATCCGGGTTCGATGCGCACCACCGCGACCCGCAACGCCGACGGCTGGGTCATCACCGGCAGCAAGACCTATATTTCGAACGGCAAGAACGCGAAATATGTGATCGTCTATGCCTATACTGACAAGGCCGCGGGGCCGCGCGGCGGCATTTCCGCCTTCCTGATGCCCGCCGACACGCCCGGCTTCGCCGTCACCGGCACGATCGAACTGATGGGGACGGCGACGCCCGGCGTCTATGAACTGACCTTCGACGAATGTCAGGTCGGCCCCGACGCGCTGATCGGCGAACTCGGCCGTGGCTTCCATTATGCGCTCGAAGGACTGAACGAGGGCCGCATGAATGTCGGCGCGACGGCGGTCGGCATGGGCGAATATGCGCTGGAACTGGCGATCGAGGAATCCAAGCAGCGCCCGGCCTTTGGCGGCGTCATCTCCGATTTCCAGGCGATCCGCCACTATATCGCGACGATGGCGACCGACATGCGCGCTGCCCGCCTGATCCTGCTCGACGCCTGCTGGCGTTATGACCAGGGCGAAAAGCGCCGCGAACTCGCCTCCATGGCGAAACTGTTCGCGACCGAAGCAGGCAGCCGCACCGTCGACACGGCGGTCCAGATTTTCGGCGGTTCGGGCTATTGCCGGGGCTTTGCGATCGAACGCCTCTATCGCGATATCCGCATCACCCGCATCTATGAAGGGTCGTCGGAAATCCAGAAGAACACGATCGCGCGCGAACTGCTGCGATAAAGGGCGCGGGCGGGATGCGTGCAGGCATCCCGCCCCCTCATCTTCATGAAATATATTGCGCCGGGACGCTAATTCCCGAACAATCGCGCCATCGTTCCAACGCCCGGCAAGGAGACAGGCGGTGCGCGTGATGGTGCTGGTGAAGGCGACCGAAGACAGCGAGAAAGGCTATCGGCCCTCGCCCGAAACGGACGCGATGATGGCCGCGATGGGCCGCTTCAACGATGAACTGCGCGACGCTGGCATCCTGGTGATGGCCGATGGCCTCACCCCCTCTTCACAAGGCAAGCGCGTCGCCTTCGATGGCGCCGAACGCACCGTCATTAACGGCCCATTCTCCCAACCACGCGAATTGGTCGCGGGTTTCTGGCTGTGGGAGGTCAAGGATATGGACGAGGCGGTCGCCTGGGTGAAGCGCTGCCCCAATCCCATGCCAGGACCGAGCGAGATCGAAATCCGGCCCTTTCACGACCTGGAATGAGGGTGTTAGAGCAGGTCGCCTCGCGCCTGTAGTGCGGCCACCGCCGCCTCGTCCACGCCCAGCCTGCCCAATATGGTCGCGCCCTCTTCACCCAGTCGGGCGACATGGTTGCGCGCCTCGACCCGCGATCCGCTCATGCGGAACGGCGGGTTGGGCACCTTGAAGCTGCCGGCCCCGTCGCTGATTTCCGCGAAGGCGCCACGCGACGCCAGTTGCGGATCGTCCAGCAATTCATCGATTTCGCGATAGCGCCCGCACGGCACGCCATGGCGCGAGAGGATCGCCTCGGCCTCCTCCGCGCTGCGCTCGCGCGTCCACGTCTCCGTCAGCGCCAGCAGCGTCGCCCAATTGGCGTTGCGATCGGCATTGGTCAGGAAGCGCGGATCGTCGCGCCATTCGGGATGGCCGACCGCGTCTGTCAATTGCTCGAAATTGCGAGGGGATGTCGGCGCGACCATGATGAAGCCGTCATTGGTCTTGAGCGGGGTGTAGAGCGGCCGCCGGGCGTCGCCGGGGAACTGCGCCTCCTGCGTTTCGAACACCAGCATCCCCACCATCGCCTCCAGCATCGACAGGTCGATATGCTGGCCTGCGCCCGTCTTTTCACGCTGATACAGCGCCGCCTGGATTGCGCCAAAGGCATGGGTGCCGCCCAGCACGTCGGCGATGAAGACGCCGCTGGTCGCCGGCCGGTCAGCCCCGTCCTGATAGCGCAGATTGACCATGTCGAAGCCGCTGGCCGCATGGATCACGGGCGCATAGGCCGGGGACAGCGCCTTCGGCCCGGTCTGGCCATAGCCGGAGATCGAGCAGTAGATGAGACGCGGATTGGCCTCGCGCAGCGCGGCGAAGTCCAGCCCGAACCGCGCCATGACGCCGGGCCGGAAATTTTCCACCAATATGTCGCAGGTCGCAATCAAATCCTTGATGAGGGCGATGATTTCGGGGGATTTAAGGTTGCAGGCGATGCTCTGCTTGCCCGCGTTCAAATTGCCGAAATAGGCGCTGAAGCCATCCCGCTTGGGCGGCCGCGCGCGGACCTGGTCGCCATCCAGCGATTCCACCTTGATGACTTCGGCGCCCAGGTCGGCCAGCATCCGCGTCGCGAACGGCCCGGCCATGACGCTGGTGAAATCCAGCACCCGCACGCCATCCAGGGCGCCAACCGTCGCCGCCTTGCTCTCTTCCGCCATAGCCTCACTCGCCTGTCGAACCAATTATTCAATGGTCCTACCTATTGCACGGCGGTCGTGGGGCGTCAATCGCGTACAACTGTCCAACTCGCTGTTTCAAACGCCCCTGTCAGACGCCCGGCCAGGCGCGAAGGTCAGCCCTTGGCCGCCGCCTTGCTGTTCTTGCGGACATGGCGATGCACCCGCTCCAGATGCTTGCGCATCTCCGCCACCGCAGCCTCGCTGTCCTTCGCCCGCAACTGCCGCACCAGCCGGAATCGGGATTCGATCAATGACTGCTGCAACGTCTCATAATCCGGTCCTTGCACGAATTCATGCAGGATCGCCGAAAGGGAATCGACGAAGATGCCGAAGATGCGGTTCTTGGTCGCCCGCGCCAGCACGGCATAATATTCGACGGCGCATTGGTAACGCGCCTCGACACTCGTTTCCCGCCTCGTCCGCTCGGCGATCGCCTCCAGGTCGGTCAGGTCCGTCTCGGTCGCCCGCTCGCAGGCCAGCCGCACGATGATGTCCTGCAACGCCAGCCGCGCCTCGGTCAGTTCATTCAGCGAGATATCGCCCAGGTGGACATAATCCTGCATCGCCTGCACGATCCGGTCGGGTTCTGCCGTCTGCACGAATGCCCCGCCCTTCGCCCCCTTCACATTTCGGATGATCCCGGCGACCTCCAGGCTGCGCAGCGCCTCGCGCAGCGCGCTGCGGCTGACCTGGAACTCGACCGCCAACTCGCGCTCGGCCGGCAGCTTGTCCCCGGCCTTGAGCGTGCCCGCGGCCAATTGCGCGCGGATCTGCTCGCAGATGATCTCGAACGCCCGCCGCGTCTTGATGGGCGCGAAGCTGGGCTTTGCAGAAGAGGTAGATGCCATGGGGTGCGCTCCGGAACAGAGCGACAAATCTATAGCCGCCGCGACCAAAGGCGCAATGGCCGGACCGAAAAGACGCGCGCGCCCTTTATCCGATCATCATCAGGCTGGCATTGCCCCCCGCCGCCGTGGTGTTGATGGAGGTTGACTGCTCTTCCAGCAACCAGTCCAGGCAATAGCCATGACCATGATCGTCGGCATGGACCGACACGATCGGGCCGGGCAG
Source organism: Sphingobium sp. AntQ-1 (assembly GCF_028538045.1). Lineage (NCBI taxonomy): Bacteria > Pseudomonadati > Pseudomonadota > Alphaproteobacteria > Sphingomonadales > Sphingobiaceae > Sphingobium > Sphingobium sp. AntQ-1. The sequence goes on along the minus strand of NZ_CP117158.1, from coordinate 3,228,887 downwards.
ATCGGCGACGCACTGGGCGGTCGCGGCGACCTTGGCGGCGTCCCCTTCCACCAGCGCGGCGGCATAATGGCCGGTGGCGTCGGTGCTGAAGCAGGCGGCGACGTCGGCGGGCAGGCCGGCCGGGATCGTCATCCCCTGCACCACGCCATGATTGCCGGTCGCCAGCACCGCCGCCATCTGGCGGAACAGCCCCTGCCGCGTCGCCGGGCGCATCAGGATGCGACCGCGCGGATGCAGGGCGTAGATGTTGCGCTCGCCCACCGGCCCCGGCAGCGCCAATTCGACGCCCAGCGCAGAGGCGTCGCCGGCGCGGCGCGCCTGTGTCGCCGCGTCGCCATCGCCCTGCGCGTCGAGCCAGTCGGCGAAGGCGTGCAGCGGCGAGCGCAAATGACTGACCCGCGCCGCGAACACCGGCGGCGTCGTGACCAGCCGCCCCAGATAGAGCGGCCCGCCAGCCTTGGGGCCGGTGCCCGACAGGCCGCAACCGCCAAAGGGCTGCACGCCCACGATCGCACCGATGACGTTGCGGTTCACGTAGATATTGCCGACCTTCACCCGCGCCGTGACCCGCGCCACCGTCTCGTCCAGCCGGGTATGCAGGCCAAAGGTCAGGCCGTAGCCGGTGGCGTTGATCTGGTCGACCAGCGCGTCCAGCCGGTCGCGCCGAAACCGCAGCACGTGCAGAACGGGGCCGAAGACTTCGCGGTTGAGATCGGCGATGGACTCGATCTCGATGATCGTCGGCGGCACGAAGGTGCCGTGGGTCGCTTCCGGCGGCAGCGGGCTTTGTTCGACCTTGCGGCCCAGCGCCTGCATCGCGTCGATATGGGCGTTGATGCCGTCACGCGCCTCCGCGCTGATGACCGGGCCGATGTCAACCTTCAGCGCGTCGGTGCGGCCAATCCGCAATTCGGCGAGCGCCCCCTTGAGCATCGTCAGCGTCCGGTCGGCGACGTCTTCCTGCAGGCACAGGATGCGCAGCGCCGAACAGCGCTGGCCCGCGCTGTCGAAGGCGGAGGCGATAACATCGGCCACCACCTGTTCGGCGAGCGCGCTGCTGTCCACAATCATCGCATTCTGGCCGCCGGTCTCTGCAATGAGCGGGATGGGCTTGCCATCTGCGGACAGGCGCGTGGAAAGCTGGCGCTGGATCAGGCGGGCGACCTCGGTCGATCCGGTGAAAATGACCGCGGCGGTTTCGGGCGCCGCGACCAGCGCCGCGCCGATGCGGCCGTCGCCGGGCAGCAGTTGCAGCGCATCGGCAGGCACGCCCGCCTCATGGAGCAGGCGGACCGCCTCGGCCGCGATCAGCGGGGTTTCCTCGGCTGGCTTTGCCAGCACCGGATTGCCCGCGACCAGAGCCGCGGCCACTTGTCCCGTGAAGATGGCGAGCGGGAAGTTCCAAGGACTGATGCAGGTGACCGGACCCAGCGCGGCCTGCGCCGGGCCGAAGGTCGTGCGCGCCTGCGCGGCATAATAGCGCAAAAAGTCGATCGCCTCGCGCACTTCGGCAATGGCGTTGGGCAAAGACTTGCCCGCCTCCCGCACGATCAGGCCCAGCAGGATCGGCATCCGCGCCTGCATCGCATCGGCGGCGCGGTCCAGCACAGCGGCGCGATCGGCGACCGGGCTATCGGACCAGCGCGACGCGGCTGCGCAGATGGCGGCGGCGCGCGCCTCTTTTACCGATGCTTCGGTGACGCGGCCCACCACATCGCGATGATCGGCGGGGTTGAACACCGTGCGCGAGGGGCCAGCCGCATCGTCGGGCGCAGCCGTCCAGCCGAGCGACGCGCTGTGGCGCAGAACATCGCCCAGGCTGGCGAGCGTGGCTTCGTTGCTAAGGTCCAGCCCATCCGAATTGCGGCGGTCGGGATAGAGATCGGCCGGCAATGCGATCTGGTCATGATGATGGCCGGGATGCGCCATGGCGCGCACGACATCGGCCGGATCGGCGATCATCTCCTCGATCGAGACGTTGGGATCGGCGATGCGATTGACGAAGCTGCTGTTCGCGCCGTTTTCCAGCAGACGGCGGACGAGATAAGCGAGCAGCGTCTCATGCGTGCCGACCGGCGCATAGATGCGGCAGGGGCGGTCCAGTTTTCCGGCGCCGACCACCTGTTCGTAGAGCGGCTCGCCCATGCCGTGAAGACACTGGAACTCATATTGGCCGATCTTAAAGTCCGACCCTGCCAGTTGATAGATGGTCGCGAGCGTCTGGGCATTATGGGTCGCGAATTGGGGGAATACCGCATCGGGCGCGGCCAGCAGCTTCTGCGCGCAGGCGACATAGGCGACATCGGTATGGACCTTGCGGGTATAGACCGGAAAGTCCGGCAGACCGTCGACCTGCGCCCGCTTGATCTCCGCATCCCAATAGGCGCCCTTGACCAGCCGCACCATGATCCGGCGGTCGGCCCTGCGCGCCAGATCGACGATCCAGTCGATGACGAACGGGCAGCGTTTGCCATAGCCCTGCACCACGAAGCCAAGCCCGTTCCAGCCGGTCAGGTCCGGGTCGATCGCCAGGCTTTCCAGCAGGTCGAGCGACAGTTCGAGCCGATCGGCCTCCTCCGCGTCGATGTTGAGGCCGATGTCGTAGCTCTTCGACAGCAGCGCCAGCTTCTTCACCGCCGGCAGCAATTCGCCCATTACGCGATCGGCCTGCGCCCGGACATAGCGCGGATGCAGCGCCGACAGCTTTATTGATATGCCCGGCCCGGCATAAATGCCGCGCCCGGCCGATGCCTTGCCGATGGCATGGATCGCCTGTTCATAATCGGCATAATAGCGCTTCGCATCGGCAGCGGTGGTCGCCGCTTCGCCCAGCATGTCATAGCTATAGGCGAAGCCCTTTGACTCCAGTTCCTTGGCGCGCTTCAATGCTTCCTTGATCGTCTCGCCGGTGACGAACTGTTCGCCCATCATCCGCATCGCCAGGTCCACACCGCGGCGGATGACCGGCTCGCCGGCGCGGGCGACAAGGCGGGTCAGCGCTGCGCCCAGCCCGCGATCATCGACGCTGCCGACCAGCTTGCCGGTGACGACCAGGCCCCAGGTGGCGGCATTGACGAACAGCGACTTGTCCCCGCCCAGATGCGAACCCCAGTCGCCATCGGCGATCTTGTCGCGGATCAGCGCGTCGCGGGTGGCGGTGTCGGGAATACGGAGCAACGCTTCGGCCAGGCACATCAGCGCCACGCCCTCCTGACTGGACAGCGCATATTCCTGCACCAGCCCTTCGACCCCGGTGCCCTTGTGATTGGCGCGCAGCGCGGTGACGAGAGTGCGGGCGGTGTCGGCAATCGCAGCCTTCGTTGCGTCCGGCATGGTTGCCGACGCGATGAGCGGCGCCAGCGCCTCCGCCTCGTCACGGCGATAGGCGGCGGTGATCGCTTCCCGCAGCGGGGTGGGCTGGCGGATGGCGGGTGCGAAGTTGGCGAAGGGCTGATCTGTCATGCAACCAGAATAACCCAGGTCGAATTTTCGTTCCGCCTTATCAACGGCTCTCCACAAGTCGAAGTGACTTATTAAGAGGGCCTTGCTAGGCAGATAAGATGGAGAATATGCCCAAAGCGGTCGATCTGGACGATTTCGACCGGCGGATCATCGCCGCCCTGGTCGAAGACGGGAGGATGACCGTCACCGATCTTGCCGCGCAGGTCGGCCTGTCCAAGACGCCCTGCCAGGTGCGGCTGAAACGCTTGCAGGAAGCGGGCGTCATTCGCGGCTTTCGGGCGATCGTCGATCCGGCGAAATTGGGCATGGACCATATCGCCTTTACCGAAGTGAAGTTGAGCGACACGCGGGAAGCGGCGCTGCGCGAATTCAATGCAGCGGTGCGGCGCATCCCGGAGGTCGAGGAATGTCATATGCTGGCGAGCAATTTCGACTATCTCCTTAAAGTGCGCACCGCCGATATCCGCCGTTATCGCATGGTGCTGGGCGAGAAGATCAGCGCCCTGCCCCATGTCGCCAGCACATCCACCTTCGTCGCGATGGAGACGGTGCTGGAGGCGGGGCACAGGCGGATCAATCGAAAAGGCTGAGCGGGATCGCATCCCCCATCGCCTTATACCCCTTTGGCGAGGGATGCAGCGCGTCGCCTTCGTCATAGGCGGGCAACAGGCGGTCGGGATGCGCCGGGTCGCGGGTCACGCGGTCGAAATCGATCACCGCATCGAAATGGCCCGGCGTCCTGATCCAGGCGTTCACCGCCTGCCGATCCGCCTCATTCCGGGCATCGGCATGATAATAGCCATTGCCGACGAAGGGCATCACGGTCGCGCCGATCACCTTGATCCCCTTGGCATGGGCGCGGGCGATGATCTGGCGATAGGCGCCGATGATGCGGGCGACATGCGCCTGGTGCGCCGCCACGCTCACGGGCGCGTCGCGGGTCAGTGTGCCCAGATCGTTGATCCCCTCCAGCAGTATCATATGGGTGACGCCGGGCTGGGCCAGCACATCGCGGTCCAGCCGCGCCAGCGCATTGGGGCCAAGCCCGTCATCGAGCAACCGGTTGCCGCCGATCCCCTGGTTGACGATGGCGATAGGACGGCGCTTCGGGTCGGCTTGCAACCGCTCCGCCAGCCGATCGGTCCAGCGGTCATTGCCGTTGGTCGTCGCCCCCTTCCCGTCGGTGATGGAGTCGCCCAGCGCGACGATCAGTTTCGCCGGCGCGCAGCGTTCGACTTCGAGCGCCGCCAGGTTGAACCAATGGTCGAAATGGTCGGCGCCGGCCATGGCCTTATCGCCCAGATGATCGCCGGGCAAATGCCAGGATGTCGCGCGCGATCCGGGGTGCGACGTCTGTTCAGGATCACCCGCATAGTGGATCGACACCGCGATACTGTCGAGCGCCCTGGTCGGCAGCGGCACGGGGTCGGATAGATAATCCGCGCCCGCCGGGACGATGACATCTGGCTTTCCGTCAAAGCGCAGCGCGATCAGCGTGGCGGGATCGATCGCAGCGGATGATGAATCGCGCGCGCGGGCGATACTGGCGCCAGCCAGCATAAGCGGCCTGGTCCCGGCAAGGTTGGAGATGCGCACGCGAATCCGGTTGCCCGACACGGATGGTCGGACGATCTGGCGCAGCGTCCGGTTCGCCAGCGTGCCGGCGGGCAGTTCTGCGTCGCCGGTAGGGCGGAATTGCGAAGACGCCCAGCCCGCGACCCAATTGGGGGTGCAGGTCTTCGCCTGAGCCGGCGTCGCAAGGAGGGCGAACGGAAAGCATAACAGGAGAGAGAGACGCATCATCGCCTTCCTTGCAAGGTCATGACCGGGTCACGGCCGCGAAGTTCACACCGTCACTGGTTTCGCATTGGCGCGCTTTTGCGCCGGAGATGCGCTGCCAAAGCGGCTGCGACGCGACACGGCCGCAATGCCCGCTTATCGACGACGCTTCCGTCGGATCATCGCGACGCGACGGCGACGCGCCACCTGGGTCACAGCAGCCCGTCCGATGCGTGACGAGGGTGAACGCCCCGGCGGGCGGCGGGCGGTCCAGGATGCGGAGTGGGCGGTGGCGATGCGGCTTCATGGGACAGAAGAGATCAGATAAAATCCAACATTGGAAGCGCCGCCTCTTCACGAAAAAGGGTCGGCGTCGCCACCGACCCTATGAGGTGTCCTTGGGGGAGGATCAGAAATTCGCCCGGATGCCGGCCATGATCGTGCGACCAGGATAATAGACCGAATAGGGCGCATTATCATATTCGAACAGGGTGCGGATCGGCTCATTGGTGATGTTGAGCGCATCAACCGTCAGACGCAGCGCCTTGTTGAAGAAGGGTAGTTGATAGCCCGCCGACATATCGAGCTGACCACGCGCTTCGGACCGGAGCGACGCATTCTGGATGCCGTTTTGCGGACGATTCACCGCAATGGCATCGTCGTTCCAGACATAATTCAGGCTGAGCGACAGGCCGTTATTTTCATAGAAGCCCTGGAGATTATATGAATATTTGGAAACGCCGGTCGCCACCAGACCGGACGAGGAAGACTGGTCCAAATAGGTGCCGTTCGCCGAGAAGCCCAAACCCTTCACCAGGAAGTCGAGCGGCTGAACCCAGGTGACTTCCAGCCCCTTGATCTTGAGATCAGACAGGTTGATGGGGCGGTTGACGGTGATCGGCAGATCGGACACCGGCACCCCCGTCTGGAGCGATCGGTCATTCAACGCATTTTGCTGGGTTGCGATCAGACTGGCGAACGGAATGTTGAGCGAACCGAAGCTGACTTCCTGCGACTGGGTGACGGTGAAGCCGGTGATATTCTTCATGAACATCGACACGCCGACATAGCCGATGCCGCCGGTGTAGATTTCGCCGCCGATGTCATAATTGTCCGACGTGTAGGGCTTGAGATCCGGGTTGCCCGCACTGGCGACCAAAGCCGACGGGTCGGAGAAAGTGATGCCTGGCAGAATCTGACTGGCGTCGGGGCGAGTCATGGTCCGCGAAGCCGAAGCACGCAATTTCACATTATCCATGACGTCATAGGTCAGGTTGATCGACGGCAGGAAATTCTCATATGTCGACCGCGATGTGATATCGATGATCTGCGATCCGATCTGGCTGGGTCCGATCACCTCCTGCCGGGTGCGGGCGTAACGCATACCGGTGTTGATATGCAGATCGCGACCCGCGATCGTCGTGACCCCGTTCAGTTCGAAATAAGCGCCCCAAACTTCTTCATCCATGTCGCCGGTCGCGCCGCCGGTGACGGCGCCGCGCGTTTCCGGCGCGTTGTCACGATAGCTGACATAATCGGTCGCCTGCTTGATGGCATCGAAATCGGGCATGATATATCTGGTAAAGCCGATATTGCCGTTGGCGAGATGGCCGAAATTGGTGGTCGATCCGGGACTGAGATAGCCCGGAATGGCGCTGGTCGGGATTGAGCCGCTATCCCCGGTGCAGCCGGCGCCGCATACGGACAACTGATAGGCCGGGCTGTTGTCATAGGCGCGGATGGTGCGTTGCGCGCGGTCATAGGCCGCGCCGACCTTCACGTTGAACATCGCGTCGCCGTAGCTCAGGTCCAGATGCGCGCCCTTGGTTTCGGTGGTGCGGCGCACCAGCGCGATATTCTGGCGATACCATTCCCACAGGCCGTTATTGGGATCGTTCAGATCGACATTGGTGGTGATCGCGGGGTAATCGCCTTGGCCGGTATTATCATAATAGACATCGACGCCAGACCCTGGCGCAGTCTGGAACGCCCAGGTCGGCTGTTCGCGGAAGAAACGGCTCTTGGACCAGTTGGCCGACAGGTTGACGGTCAGATTGTCCGCCGGCTTCCATTCGACGCTGGGGTTGATGTTCCAGAATTTGGTCGTCTGCTTGAACTGGCTGGCTTCCAGGAAGAAAGAGCTGTTGGCGAAGGTGCCGCTGGTGACGACGCCATTATCGTCCACGGTCAAGTCGATCGGGATCATGCCGCCGGTCGACTGGGCGCTGGTGCCGGGACCGGAATTACGCACCTGCCAGTTCATGATCAGGCGATCATAGTTGCGTTTCGATTTGGCCCACAGGCCATCAAGGGCGAAATGCAGTTCGTCGCTGGGGCGCCATTCGAGCGCGGCCAGCGCGGAGATGCGCGAGCGGTCGCCCTGCGTCAGGGCCTGACGGCCGAGGCGCGGAATGAGCGCGGTGCTGAGTTGGTCACGGGTCAGTCCCGACGTCGCGACCACATCGACCGGCTGGCCAGCGACCAGTCCATGCCCCGCATTGGCAGGAACGACCGACGCCCAGGAAAAATTATTGCCGCCCGGATCGCCAACGCCCAGATTGCCGTCGCTATAGCCCAGCGATTCAAAGCCATCCACGCGCGTCTTGGTCTTCACCCCGGCCACGCCCAGCAGGATGCCGAACGTATCGGTGGTGTGGCTGGCGACGATCGCGCCGCGGGGCGAAATCCTGTCGTTGCTGTCGGTATATTGGCCCTGCGCGACAACCGTGAAATGCGTACCCGGCTTGTCGAAAGGCCGCGCATTACGCAGGTTGACGGTGCCTGCGATGCCGCCTTCCAGCGTGGAGGGCGATGGGCTTTTGGCCAGATCGAGGCGGGTGAACAGTTCGGACGGGAAGAAGTCGAGATCGACTTCGCGGTTGGCGCTGCCGCCGTTGGTGCCGCCGTCCGACGCGACCTGAAGCTGCGACCCGTTGAGCAGGACGCGGGTGAAGCTGGGACCAAGGCCGCGGATCGCGACCTGCGTGCCTTCGCCGTTAATGTCGCGGTTGAGGCGGACGCCCGGCATCCGGTTCAGGGTTTCGGCCAGGTTGGTGGCGGGCAGCTTACCGATATCCTCCGCGAAGATCGAGTCGCCGAAGGCGACGGCGTCCCTCTTGGCGTTGGTAGCGCTCGCCAGCGAAGCGCGGATGCCGGTCACGACGATGTCGGCGACTTCGCTATCCTGCGGCGCGGCAGCGGCGGCGGGATCGGCCTGCGGCGCGGCCGCCTGCGCTATTGCCGCCTGAGCCAGGCTCAGCGATCCGACCGCGGAAGCCGCAAACAGGGCGGTACGAAATATATGGGTGCGTGAAGACATGAACAAACCCCTCTCCTGAGCGCGGCCCCCGAACTTCCGGTGAGCGTAAACTGGTAGCGCTATCACTTTCACTTTAATAAACCTGCCTGCGACTTTGTCAAGACGCTCAAGCAACGCGACTGGTAACGATATAGGCGACTATTCCATCACTCCGCGAAAAGCGGCCAGCGCCGCCAGAGCGCCATTTGTTTCGAGGATGGCGAGCCACGGGTTCAGCGACGTGCGCAGCCTGTCGTCGCGCGCCAGCGCCGGCGGCACAACGGCATCGAACGCAAGAATCGCCGCGACGCGATCGGCCGTGTCCTGTTTGTCGGCTAATGCCGCAGCCATCGTTTCGGCCAGCGGATCGTCCACATGATGGGGTGCGCCACTATCGTCCCGCCCGGCCTGCCAGCGTATCCAGGCCGCGACGGCGAGCGCCAGGGCATCGATCCCATCCCCTGCCTTGAGGCGCGCGGCGATCGGCGCGAGCAGCCGCTGGGGCAGCTTTTGCGATCCGTCCATCGCGATCTGGCGCGTGCGGTGACGCAGCGTCGGATTGTCGAAACGCGCCATCAGGTCGCGGCGATAGGCAGCGACGTCCAGTTCGGGCGGTGGAGACAAAGTCCTCTCCGCCTCGTCCCAAAGCGCCTCCACGAAATGGCGTGCTTCGGGCAGGGCCAGCACTTCATGGACATGGTCGATGCCCGCCAGGCCGCTCAGATAGGCGATTCCGCTATGCGCGCCATTCAGCAGGCGCAGCTTGGCCTCTTCCCAGGGGGCGACTGCCGCGGTCAGTTGCACGCCCGCGCCGAAATTCGGTCGCGGGCCGCAGAAACGATCCTCGATCACCCATTGCAGGAATGGCTCGGTCTTGACCATCGCCTGATCCTCCACGCCCAGGCGCGTGGCGAGCGCGGCGATGTCTTCGGCCGTGGTCGCCGGCACGATGCGGTCGACCATGGTTTCGGGGAAAGCGCCATGCTGCGCGATCCAGTCGGCCAGGGCGGCGTCATGGCGGCGCGCCAGTTCCAGCACTGCGCCCCGCAACCGCGCGCCATTATGCGGCAGATTGTCGCAGCTGATCGCGGTGAAGGGGGACAGTCCGGCCGCACGGCGACGCGCCAGCGCGGCGACCAGATAGCCGGGCGCGGTTTGCGGCGCGTCGAGCGAAACCATGTCGACGGCCAGTTGCGGATCGGCTTCGATCAGCGCGCCGGTCGCCGGGTCGAGCTTATAGCCCTTCTCGGTGATGGTTAGCGTGACGATATGGGTGTCGGGAGAAGCCAGCGCGGCGAGCAAAGCCTGCGGCTCCTCCGGCGCGACGATGATGCGCTGGACTGCGCCGATCACCCGCGCCCGCTGTGCTGCGCCATCGCGCACCAGCATGGTATAGAGGCCGTCCTGCGGCTGCATCTGATCGCGCACGCCCGGCGACCGCAGCGAGGCGGCGACGATCCCCCAGCGCAAGTCGCCGGCGTTAAGCGCATTGTCGAATATGACCGCCTGATGCGCGCGATGGAAGGCGCCGATGCCGATATGGACCACGCCGCACTTGACGGCGGCTCGGTCATAGGCGGGGCGGATCACATCGGCGGGCAATTGCGCCAGCGTTTGAGAGGAGAGCCGGCTCACAGCTTGTACGCCGCCTTGACCAGATCATAGGCGAGCGCACGGGCGACTTCGACCGCCTCATCCTCCTCCAGCCGATGTTCGGCGACCAGTTGGGCCAGCCAGGCGCAGTCCATGCGGCGGGCGACGTCATGCCGCGCCGGGATCGAAAGGAAGGCGCGGGTATCGTCGTTGAAGCCGACCATGTTGTAGAAACCCGCGGTTTCGGTTGTGCGCTCGCGAAAACGGCGCATCCCTTCCGGGCTGTCATGGAACCACCAGGGCGGCCCCAGCTTGAGCGCGGGGTAGTGGCCCGCCAGCGGGGCGAGTTCGCGGGCATAGACATCCTCGTCCAGGGTGAAGAGGATCAGGGTCAGGCGCGGGTCATTGCCATAAGCGTCGAGCAAGGGCTTCAACGCCTGCACGAATTCGCCCGCGGTCGGGATGTCGCCGCCCTTGTCCTTGCCGAAGCGGGCCAGCACGGCGGCGTTATGGCTGCGATGGACGCCGGGGTGCAATTGCATCACCATGCCGTCCTCGATCGCCATGCGCGCCATTTCAGTCAGCATATGTCCGCGGAACAGTTCTGCTTCTCCGGCCGTGACGGGGCCGGTCGTGACTTTGGCGTAAAGCGCCTCAATCTCTTCGCGCGGCAGGTTGGCGGTGAAGGCGGACGGATGGCCGTGGTCAGTGGAGGTCGCGCCGGCTTCGCGGAAATCGGCGCGGCGCTTTTCGTGGGCGCGGAGATATCCGGCATAGCTGCCTGCATCCTCACCCGCCATGGCGCAGAAGCGCTGGACGTTGGCGATGAAATGCGGGTCGTCGGGGTCCAGCACCGGGTCGGGACGATAGGCGGTGACGACCCGGCCGCCCCAGCCCGACGCCCGGATCGCGCGGTGATGGTCGAGCGGATCGAGCGGCCCTTCGGTGGTTGCGATCACTTCGATATTATAGCGTTCGAACAGGGCGCGCGGGCGGAAGGCGTCGGTCCTCAGCGCGGTATCGATCATGTCGTAATAGTGATCGGCGGTGTCCGCTTCCAACTGCACATCGATGCCGAACGCCTCGACAAAGACCCAGTCCATCCACATCCGCGTGGGCGTGCCCCGGAACAGATAGTAACGCTCGGCAAAGCGCCGCCAGATGGCGCGCGGATCGCTTTCGGTCGCGCTGCCATCGACGGTCGGCACGCCCAGTTCGTCCAGCGTCACACCCTGGCTCATCAACATGCGGAAGGCATAATGATCGGGCACGATCAGCAGTTGGGCGGGATTGGCGAAAGGCGCGTCATAGGCGAACCAGCGCGGATCGGTATGGCCGTGCGGGCTGATGATCGGCAGATCCCTGACCGCCGCATAGAGGCGCCGCGCCATATCGCGGGTGGCGGGATCGGACGGGAACAGGCGGTCGGGGTGCAGGCGTAAGGGCTTCGTCATGCGCGAGTCTCTGGAAGGGGAACAAGCACCGCCTGATAGCGGGGCAGGAGAAGATGGATGACGCCCAGCGCCATCAGATAGGCGCAGGAGGCGACCGCGAAGATCGGGCCGTAACTGCCCACCGTGTCGAGGATGACGCCCGCGAATTTGGCCATCATCATACCCCCGACCGCACCCGAAAGGCCGCCAAGACCGACGACCGATCCCGCCATCCGGCGCGGAAAGACATCACCGGGCAGCGCATAGAGATTAGCGGAAAAGCCCTGATGCCCGGCGCAGGCCAGGCCGATGAGGCCGACCGCCACCCACATGGATGGCGCGCTGGCGGCAAAGGCGATCGGCACGGCGCAGAGCGCGGCGAGCAACATCGCGCCTTTGCGCGCGCGATTGAGGCTCCATCCCCGCCCCATGAAGCGCGAGGAGGCCCATCCGCCCGCGACCGACCCGACATCGGCCAGCAGATAGACCGCAATCAGCGGCGGGCCAAAGTCCAGCATCTTGACGCCATATTGTTTGTTGAAGAAATCGGGCAGCCAGAAGAGGAAGGTCCACCAGACCGGATCAATCAGGAAGCGCCCCGCCATATAGGCCCAGGTCTGGCGATGGCGGAACAGGGTCGCCCATTTGACCGGGCGCTGGGGTTCTACGGGATCGGTTTCGATCCAGGCCAGTTCTTCGGCCGACAGGCTCTTTTTCTGGCGCGGCGTGCGGTAGAAGCTCAGCCAGACGGCCAGCCAGACCACGGTCAGCAGGCCGGTCAGAATGAACGCCCAGCGCCAGCCCAGCGTCACCGCGATGATCGGCACCACCAGCGGCGTCAGGATCGCCCCGACATTCGACCCGGCGTTGAAGATGCCAATGGCGAGCGCCCGTTCCTTCTTGGGGAACCATTCGTTGGTCGCGGCGATAGCGGCGGGAAATGTCCCCGCTTCCCCGATCGCCAGCGGAATGCGCGCGATCAGCATCCCGGCGGTCGATGTGAAGAAGATATGGGCGACATGGCCCAGCGTCCACAAGGTCACAGCCAGCGCATAGCCAGCCCGCGCGCCGATCCGGTCGATCAGCCGCCCGAACACGACGTAAGAGATGCCGTAGCCCGCCTGGAACCAGATGGCGAGATCGGCATAGCCGCGTTCGCTCCAGCCATAGCGGGCCTGAAGGTCAGGCTTCAATGTCGGCAGGACGAGGCGATCGACATAGGACAGCACGACCGCCGCAAACAACAAGCCGCAGACGATCCAGCGGACTTTGCCTGATGGCTTTGGGCCTGATGGCTTTGGGCCTGATGGCTTTGGGCCTGATGGCTTTGGGCCTGATGGCTTTGGGCCTGATGGCTTTGGGCCGGATGGCTTTGGGCCGGATGGCTTTGGGCCGGATGGCTTTGGGCCGGATGGCTTTGGGCCGGATGGCTTGGGGCCGGATGGCTTTGGGCCGGATGGCTTTGGGCCGGATGGCTTGGGGATGGCATTCATCGGGCTTTCCAACAAGCATTGGTCATCCCCGCGCAGGCGGGGATCCATCTATCGGCACGAAGCAAGGCGCGAGATGGCGCGATGGATTCCCGCCTGCGCGGGAACGACGGAGATGTTTGCGGATGGGTCAAGGGATCACCAGTTGAACATGGTGCCGTCTTCCAGCCGGTTCACCGGCAGGAAGGCGCGATTATATTCATATTGGGCGGCCAGGTCCTCGTCGATATCGACGCCCAGACCGGGCGCTTCACCCGGATGCATGGCCCCATCAGCAAAGGTGTAGGCGTGCGGGAAAACCGCGTCGGTTTCGGGCGTGTGGCGCATATATTCCTGCACGCCGAAATTGGGGACGCTCAGGTCGAAATGCAGCGCGGCGGCCATGCAGACCGGCGACAGGTCGGTCGCGCCGTGGCAACCAGTGCGGACCTGATAAAGGTCGGCCAAGTTCGCGATCTTGCGCAGGTGGCTGATGCCGCCGGCATGAACCACGGTGGCGCGGATATAGTCGATCAGCTGGTTTTCGATCAGCTCGCGGCAGTCGTGGATCGAATTGAAAATCTCGCCCACGGCCAACGGCGTCGTGGTGTGCTGGCGGATCAGCTTGAACGCTTCCTGATTTTCGGCCGGCGTGGCATCTTCCAGCCAGAAAGGACGATATTGCTCCAGATCCTTGCCCAGACGGCCCGCTTCAATCGGAGTCAGGCGGTGATGGATGTCATGCAGCAGATGCACGTCCCAGCCCAGTGCTTCGCGCGCCGCCTTGAACAGTTCGGGAACGACGCGCAGATATTTGCTGGTGTTCCAGACATTTTCGGTCGGCAGGTCGGCGTCGGCCGGTTCGTAGAAATATTTGTCCTTCGACACGCCATAGGTGGACGCCATGCCCGGCACGCCGCACTGGATGCGGATCGCCTTGTAACCCTGGCGCTGATAGTCGAGCGCGACGGCGACCGTATCCTCGATACTGGCGCCATTGGCATGGCCGTAGACCATCACGCTTTCCCGGCTCGCCCCGCCCAGCAATTGATAGACCGGCAGGCCCGCCAGCTTGCCCTTGATGTCCCAGAGCGCGGTATCGACGGCGGCGATGGCCGACATGGTGACGGGACCGCGCCGCCAATAAGCGCCCTTGTAGAGATATTGCCAGATATCCTCGATCCGGTGCGCGTCGCGGCCGATCAAGCAGGGGACGACATGATCCTGCAAATAACTGGCGACCGACAATTCGCGGCCGTTGAGCGTCGCGTCGCCGAGGCCGTAGACCCCGTCTTCGGTGATGATCTTGAGGGTAACGAAATTGCGACCGGGGGAGGTCACGATGACCTTGGCATCAATGATCTTGGGCATATGCGCAGTCCTGTTCAGATAATTTCGAGCGTGACGGTTTGAAGATTCTGGCTGTCCGGCCCGACCATGATGTCGACGAGGCCGGGTTCGACCACCTCTTCCATCTCCAGATTCCATAAGGCGAAGGCATCAGGGCCGAGGCTCAGGCGCACGGTCCGCGTCTCGCCGGGGGCAAGGGTGATGCGTTCAAAACCCTTGAGTTCCTTGATCGGGCGCGTGACGCTGGCGGTCTGGTCATGGACGTAGAGCTGGACCACTTCGTCCCCTGCCCTGTCGCCCATGTTGCGCACATCGACCTCGACCGTGACAGTTCCACCGACGCCGATGCGTTGAGCAGAAAGTCGTGGTTTTCCAAATGTGAATTGCGTGTAGCTAAGGCCATATCCGAAGGGAAAAAGCGGCGAGATGTCCTCGAACACATAACCGCGCCGGGCGCTGGGCTTGCGGTTGTAGAAGATCGGAATCTGCCCTGCGTCGCGCGCGACGGTGACGGGCAGCTTCGCGCCGGGATTGACGTCCCCGAACAGGATATCGGCCATGGCGGCGCCGCCCTCCTGCCCCGGATACCAGCATTCGAGCAGCGCGTTGGCGCTCTCCACTATGTCCGGATAGCTGGGCGGGCGGCCATTGATGGCGCAGACGATGACGGGCTTGCCGGTCGCCTTGATCGCCGAGAACAGGGCGTTCTGTTCGCCCAGCAGGTCCAGACTGGTGCGGTCGCCCAGATGGTTCTTCGCGAAGCCTTCGCGGCTGGTCTGTTCGGTATCGCCGATGGCGAGCAGGATGATATCCGCGCCCTTAGCGACTTCGACCGCCTCTGCGATCAACTGGCGGTTCTTTGCGGGATCGGCCAGATAGACTTCATCGACCGAGCGATCCTCGCTCTGGGTGATGAAGACGCCCTGCGCATGGACGACCTCCGCCTTGCCCTTGAGCTTGGCCTTCACCCCTTCCAGCAAAGACACGTCCTGCCGTGGAATGGAAGAATAGCCGCCCAGCCGCGCGATGGCGGCGTTGGGGCCGATCACCGCGACCCGCCTGTGCGCGCCGGCAGCGAGCGGCAGCGTGCCGTCATTCCTGAGCAGCGCGATCGATTTGTGCGCGGCCTTGAGCGCCAGCGCGCGGGCTTCGGCATTGCCGGTCAGCGCGTCATAATCCTTGCGCGGCCAGGGATTTTCGAACAGGCCCGCGCGGAACTTGAGCGTCAACATGCGCGTGCAGGCGATGTCGACCGCTTCGAGGGGCACCTTGCCCGCGCGGACCTGTTCCACGAGCGTCCGATAGGTCATCCCATCGGGCAGCTCGCAATCGACCCCGGCGCGGAGGGCGGCGCGGGCCGATGCCTCCGGGTCGGGCTGAACATGGTGGATGGTGTCGAGTTCGTGGACCGCGCCATAATCGCTGACCACCGCGCCGTCGAAATGCCATTCGCCGCGCAATATGTCGCCGAGCAGCCATTTGTTCTGGTGGCTGGGGACGCCGTCGATCTCGTTATAGCTGGGCATGACGGCGGCGATGCCGGTGCGCTTGACCACCTGCCGGAAGGGCGGAAAGAAATTCTCGCGCAACTCCCGCTCGCTGATCGGCGCGGGCGCGATATTCTCGCCGCTCTGGGGCTGGCCATGACCGGTCATATGTTTGAGCGTCGCCATGACCTTGTCCGGGCCGATCTGCTTGCTCTCCCCTTGCAAGCCCAGCACCGCCGCGACACCCATTTCGCCGCACAGATAGGGGTCTTCGCCGAACGTCTCCTCGATCCGGCCCCAGCGCGGGTCGCGGGCGATATCCACCACCGGCGACAGCGCCAGATGGACGCCGCGCGCGCGGACTTCGCGGGCGATGACGGACTGGACGTCGCGCATCAGGTCCCGGTCGAAACTGCCCGCCAGGCCGATCGCCATCGGGAACATGGTCGCGTCGGTGGCCATATAGCCGTGCAGCGATTCCTCATGGAACAGAACCGGGATGCCCAGGCGCGTTTCCTGCGTCGCCCATGTCTGGACGGTGGTGATGAAGGCGACGGTGTCGGCCGGGGTGCGCCAGCGCGCGCCAACGCCGCCCGCCTGCTGCGACCCGTCGGGCGCGCCGCGCCGGTCGGACGGGCGCGTGATCTGGCCGAAGCTGGCGGGATAGGCCTGGCTCGCTTTTGCAGGCGAGAAGGTCAGGTCGTCCATGATGTCGGCCTTGGTCGCCCAGAGCGCGATGATCTGGCCGACCTTCTCCTCCAGCGTCATGCGGCCCAGCAGGTCGCGAACGCGCAGGTCGATCGGGGCGGTGGCGTCCTTGTAGAGCGGACCGCTCTTCCTAGCGGCGACGGCCGGGGCCGCCGCGAAGAAGGAGGTCGAGGCGAGCAGGCCCAGCGCCTGACGTCGGGCGAGACTCATGGCTTCACCGTCAGCGTGGCGGATTGGAGCGCGACCGAACTGTTCCCGGTCATGATCTCGAACTCGCCCGGTTCCACGACGCGCTCCATATGGTCATTCCACATCCACAGACTTTGCGGGCTGATCGTGAAGGTGACGGTCCGGCTTTCGCCCGGCTTCAGGGTGATGCGCTGAAAGCCCTTCAACTCCTTGATCGGGCGCGTGACGGAGCTGACCTTGTCGCGGATATAGAGCTGGACGACCTCGTCGCCTTCGCGTGCGCCGCTGTTGCGGACATCGATCGAGACAGTTGTTTTGCCTCCGGTGCCGATCGTCGTCGCGGCCAGACGCGGGGGCGACAGGTCGAACCTCGTGTAGCTGAGGCCGAAGCCGAAGGGGTAGAGCGGGTCGGTCGTATCGAACAGATAGCCGCGCCGCGCCGAGGGCTTGGCATTGTAGAATAGCGGCAATTGCCCGACCGATCGCGGCACGGTGACGGGCAGCTTGCCGCCAGGGTTCACGTCGCCGAACAGGACGTCCGCGACGGCATTGCCGCCCTGCTCGCCCAGATACCAGCCTTCGAGAATTGCGTTGGCCTGTTCGCTGATGGTGACGGTCGAGGCCGGCCGCCCGTTGATGAGGACGACGGTGATCGGCTTGCCCAATGCCTTGAGCGCATCGAACAGTTCCTGCTGCTCACCCACAAGGTCCAGGCTGGGCCGGTCGCCCAGATGGTTGTCGGCCCAGCCCTCGCGGCTCGACTGTTCGGTATCGCCCAGCGTCAGGACGATTCGGTCCACGCCCCTGGCCGCCTCGACCGCTTGCGCGATCAGCTTGCGGTTTTCGGCCGGGTCGGACTTGGTGACGCTGTCTTCCCACCAGTCGTCATTCTCGGTGATCTTCACGCCTTGCGCGAAGACGATGTTTGCCTTGCCGCCAACCTTCGCCCTGATGCCGCCGAGGATCGACACGGTGTGCGGCGGCTGGCCATAATAGCCGCCCAGCCGCGCCACCGCAGCGCTCGGCCCGATGACGGCGATCGTGCCTTCGGGCTTGAGCGGCAACATGCCGTCATTCTTGAGCAGGATGATGGAACGCTGCGCCGATTTCAGCGCGAGGGCACGGGCGTCCGCGTTGTTGGTGATCTTTTCCGACGCGGCGGCGTCGGCATAGGGCTGTTCGAACAGGCCGGCGCGGAATTTCAGCTCCAGCATCCGGCGCGTGGCCAGATCGACCTTCGCCTCGTTCACCTTGCCTTCGCGCACCAGCTTGCCCAGCGTCGCGTAAGACAGGCCGTCGGGCAAGTCCGCATCGACGCCCGCATCGAGCGCGCGCATCGCCGCTTCTTCCAGATTGGCGGCGATATGGTGGATGCTCATCAACTGATCGACCGCCGAATAGTCGGACACGACCGCGCCCTTGAAGCCCCATTCCTCGCGCAGCACATTATCCAACAGCCAGCGATTGGCCTGGCTGGGGACGCCATCGATCTCGTTATACGACGCCATGACCGCTTCGATGCCGGTACGCTTGACCACCTGTTCAAAGGGCGGGAAGAAATTTTCGCGCAGTTCGCGTTCGCTGACCGGCGCGGGGCCGACATTGGTGCCGCTTTCGGGCTGGCCATGGCCGGTCAGATGCTTGAGCGTGGTGAACACCTTGCCGGGTCGCAGGTCGCGGCTACGGCCGACGCCTTGCAGCCCCTCGACCGCCGCAACGCCCATTTCGCCGACCAGATAGGGATCTTCGCCATAGGTTTCCTCGATCCGGCCCCAGCGCGGATCGCGGGCGATGTCCACCACCGGCGACAGCACTATCGGCACGCCGCGGACACGGATCTCCCGCGCGATCACGCTGTTCACGTCGCGTAGCATGGCGGTGTCGAAGGAGGAGGCCATGGCGATCGACTGGGGGAAGCTGGTCGCGCCGACGGCGGCATAGCCATGCAGCCCCTCTTCATGGAACAGGATCGGGATGCCCAGCCGCGTCTGCGTCGTCGCCCATTTTTGCAGGGCGTTGACGAGCGCGACCGTCTGGCGCGGATTGCGGCCCGGCGCGACGCGCGGACTGACCGCGCCCTTCGCGTCAGACGGCCGGGTGAAATGGCCGAGGCCATTGGGATATTGCGCCGCGAGCTTCGCAGGATCGAGTTGAAGCTGCGCGTCGAAAATCTTGACCTTGTCGAGCCAGACAGTGGTGATCTGCGCGATCTTTTCATCCAGCGTCATGCGCGCAAGAAGATCATCTACGCGGGCTTCGATCGGGGCGCCGGCATCCTTGTACACAGCCTTGGTCGATGCCGTCGCTGGCGCCGCATGAACGGGCGCCATCGGCAAGGCGACACTCAGCGCCAGCGCCGATGCGGCACACCATATTTTACGGTTACGGATCACGACGCCCCTCTCCATTTTATTCCGCGACAATCTTTCCGCTTGCCGTGGCTGAACTGATAGCGTTACCATTGCTTCGACAAGAGAGACTTGTCAATGCCCGATCCATGGGCTTTGACAGTCGACGACAAGGGAGAGGATATTCGTGAACGCGCGCCTGTTTTGCTGGATGATCGCCATGGCCGCGACGGCGCTGACGCCCGTGATGGCGCCCGTGGCGCAGGCCGAAGATGGCTATGATCTGTGGCTGCGTTATGCGCCCGCGGATCAGGCCCGCAAGCCCGGATTGGCGGCCCATGCGACCGCTATCGTGGCGGCCGGAACCAGCCCCACCCTGACCATCGCGACGCAGGAATTGCAGCGCGGCATCGCCGGGATGACCGGCGCCATCCCGACCGTGTCGGCGACCATCCAGCAAGGCGCGCTTTGGCTGGCGACGCCCGCCTCCGCCCTGCCCATCAAAACGGATGGCCTGGGCAGCGAGGGCTATGCGATTCGCACTACGATGATCGACGGCAAGGCGGTCACACTGATCGCCGCGAACAGCGACATCGGCCTGCTCCACGGCGCCTATCATTGGCTGCGCCTCGCCCAGAGCGGGGCAAGTCTCGACAAGCTCGACATACGCAGCGCACCCAAGATCGGCCTGCGCCTGCTCAATCATTGGGATAATCTCAATGGCACGGTCGAGCGCGGCTATGCCGGCCAGTCGATCTGGGACTGGTGGCGGCTGCCCGACTGGACAGGGCCGCGCTACACCGACTATGCCCGCGCCAACGCCTCGATCGGCATCAACGGCACCGTCCTCAACAATGTGAATGCGAAGGCCGACAGCCTGACCGCCCCCTATATCGCCAAGGCGGCAGCATTGGCGGATGTCTTCCGTCCCTATGGGATCAAAGTCTATCTGTCGGTCAAATGGACCGCGCCGATGGAACTAGACGGCCTCAAGACCGCCGACCCGCTCGATCCGGCCGTCGCTGCCTGGTGGAAAGCCAAGGCCGACGAAATCTACAAGGCGATTCCAGACTTCGGCGGTTTCCTGGTCAAGGCCAACAGCGAGGGCCAGCCGGGGCCGCAGGATTATCAACGCACTCATGCCGATGGCGCGAACATGCTGGCGGCGGCGGTGAAGCCGCATGGCGGCATCGTGATGTGGCGCGCCTTTGTCTACGCGCATGACAATCCCGACGACCGCGCCAAACAGGCCTATAGCGACTTCAAGCCGCTGGACGGCAAATTCGCCGACAATGTGATCGTGCAGGTGAAGAATGGCGCGATCGATTTCCAGCCGCGCGAACCCTTCCACCCGCTGTTCGGCGCAATGCCCAAGACCCCGCTCATGATGGAATTCCAGATCACCAAGGAATATCTGGGCCAGTCGACGCACCTCACCTATCTCGGCCCGTTGTTCGAGGAAGTGCTGGACGCCGACACCTATGCGAAGGGCAAGGGGTCGACGGTCGCCAAGGTGATCGACGGGTCGCTGGACGGCCACAAGCTGACGGGCATCGCCGGCGTCGCCAATATCGGCGTCGATCGCGACTGGAACGGGTCGATCTTCAATCAGGCGGACTGGTATGCCTTTGGCCGCCTCGCCTGGGACACCAGCCTGTCGGCGCAGGATATTGCAAAAGAATGGGCGGAGATGACCTTCTCCCCCGACCAGAAGATCGTCCAGCCAGTCGTCAAAATGATGATGGGATCGCGCGAGGCGGCGGTCGATTATATGACGCCGCTGGGCCTGACGCATGTCATGGACACCGGCCATCATTATGGCCCCGGCCCCTGGGTTTCCGATCTGGCCCGGCCCGAATGGAACCCGGTCTATTATCACAAGGCGGATGCGAACGGCATCGGCTTCGACCGGACGAAGACGGGCAGCGACGCGGTCGGCCAATATGCGCCGCCAGTCGCGAAGATGTGGGCTAATGTGAAAACCACGCCGGAGCGCGACCTGCTCTGGTTCCATCATGTGCCGTGGGATTATCGCCTGTCATCGGGCGAGACAGTGTGGGACGGCCTGATCCATCGCTATGACAACGGGGTCCGCTATGTCGCGGATATGCAAACGACTTGGGCGTCGCTCAAACCCTATGTCGATGCGGAGCGGTTTGCGGAGACCCAAGCCTTCCTCACCATTCAGCATCGCGAGGCGCAATGGTGGCGCGACGCCAGCATCGCCTATTTCCAGTCGGTGTCGAAACGCCCCCTGCCCGCCGGATCAGCCGCACCCGCACATGATTTGCAGTGGTACAAGGCGCTGGAATTCCCCTATGCGCCGGGTCATAACTGATTTTTCGCTTTAATATTCATGGATGATGTCGCACCCATTTCGACAGCGACTTCATTCCAACGAAAGCATAACCGCCTTGAGCGATACACGATCATCGCGCCGCCAGCGCAACGCGCCCACGATCAACGATGTCGCCGCCCATGCCGGCGTGTCGCCGATGACCGTGTCGCGCGTCATCAACGGCGAACAGGTCGTGCGGGCGGCCACGCGGGCCAAGGTGGATGCGGCGATCGCTGCGCTCAACTATGCCCCCAGCGCCGCCGCGCGGACGCTGGCGGGTGGCGACGAAACGCGGATCGGCCTGCTCTATTCCAACCCCTCCTCCTCCTATCTCAGCGAATTTCTGGTCGGCAGCCTGGACCAGGCGAGCCGCAGCAGCGTCGATCTGGTCGTGGAGAAATGGGACGAGGAAACATCGATCGCATCGGTCGTCGCCCATCTGCAACGCGGACGCATCGACGGCGTGATCCTGCCGCCGCCGCTATGCGACCTGGACGAGATGGTGGAGGCGCTGGGCAAGGCCGGCATTCCCGCCGTGGCGGTGGCGACCGGGCGCGCGCCATCGGCGCTGGCCGCGGTCAGCATCGACGATCGGCAGGCCGCCTATGAAATGACCCGCCACCTGATCGCGCTGGGCCATGGCCGCATCGGCTTCATCAAGGGCAACCCGAACCAGAGCGCCAGCGCCCGCCGGTTCGAGGGCTATGTCGCCGCACTCACCGAAGCGGACCTGCCAGTGCAGGACGAATTGATCGCGCAGGGCTATTTCACCTATCGGTCCGGGCTGGACGCGGCCGAACATATATTGGCGCTGGTCGATCCGCCGACCGCCATCTTCGCCAGCAATGACGACATGGCCGCCGCGACCGTGGCGATCGCGCATCGCAGCGGGCTGGACGTGCCGGGCGACCTGACCGTCTGCGGCTTCGACGATACCTCGCTGGCGACGACGATCTGGCCGGAACTGACCACCATTCGCCAGCCGATCAGCGCGATGGCGCGCGCGGCGGTGGAAGTGCTGGTGCGGCAGTTGAAAGGGCGGCGCAGCGGCGACGTCGAGGCGGCGGAGCATCTGGTGCTGGACCATGCGCTGATCCGCCGGCAATCGGACGCCGCACCGAGGATGCGCCCGCGATTGGGTGGGCGGTAACACATCATCATCCGTTCGTTTCGAGCGTGTCGAGAAACGATAAGCGCGGCGCTGGCCGCTTCTCGACTTCGCTCGAAGCGAAGGGGTGTTGTTTTAAGCCTCGCCGAACACCCGGCGGAAGATCGTATCGACCTGCTTGAAATGATAATCGAGGTTGAACTTGTCCTCGATCTCCTGAACCGGCAGCGCGGCGGTGACGTCGGCGTCGGCTTTCAGCAGTTCCAGCAGCGATAGCTGGCCGTCCGATTCCCACACCTTCATGGCGTTGCGCTGGACGTAGCGATAGCTGTCCTCGCGGCTGACGCCCGCTTGCGTCAGCGCCAGCAGCACGCGCTGCGAGTGGACTAGGCCACCCATCTTGTCCAAATTCTTCATCATCCGCTCAGGGTAGATGAGCAGCTTGTCGATGACGCCGGTCAGGCGGGCCAGCGCGAAGTCGAGCGTGATGGTGGCGTCGGGACCAAAGAAGCGCTCGACCGACGAATGGCTGATGTCGCGCTCATGCCACAGCGCGACATTTTCCAAAGCGGGCACGACGGCCGCACGCACGACGCGGGCCAGGCCGGTCAGATTTTCGGTCAGCACCGGGTTGCGTTTGTGCGGCATTGCCGACGAACCCTTCTGGCCGGGGGAGAAATATTCCTCCGCCTCCAATACCTCGGTGCGCTGCAAATGGCGCACCTCGACCGCAAGCCGCTCGATGGACGAGGCGATGACGCCCAGCGTGGCGAAGAACATAGCATGGCGATCGCGCGGGATCACTTGGGTCGAAACCGGCTCGATGGCGAGGCCCAGCTTCTCGGCGACATGCTCCTCGACCGCCGGGTCGATATTGGCGAAGGTGCCGACCGCGCCCGAAATGGCGCAGGTCGCCACTTCTTCGCGCGCCGCGATCAGGCGGGTCTTGCAGCGGCTGAACTCGGCATAGGCTTCCGCCATTTTCAGGCCGAAGGTGACGGGTTCGGCATGAATGCCGTGGCTGCGGCCGATGGTCGGCGTCAACTTATGTTCAAAGGCGCGGCGCTTGATGACTTCCAGCAGCTTGTCCAGATCTTCGATCAGGATGTCTGACGCGCGGGCCAGTTGCACGGCCAGACAGGTGTCGAGCACGTCGGAGCTGGTCATGCCCTGATGCATGAAGCGCGCTTCGTCGCCCACCTGTTCGGCGACCCAGGTCAGGAAGGCGATGACGTCATGCTTGGTAACGGCCTCGATCGCGTCGATCGCGGCGACGTCGATGGCGGGATTGGTCGCCCACCAGTCCCACAGCGCCTTCGCCGCGGACGGCGGGACGACGCCCAGTTCGCCCAGTTTCTGCGTCGCTTGCGCCTCGATCTCGAACCAGATCTTGAAACGGGCTTCCGGCTCCCAGAGCGCGGTCATTGCGGGGCGAGAATAGCGGGGGACCATGGGCGAATCCTGCGGTTGGAGAGGGAATGTTGCCGCGCGCCTAGCAGCGTCGTCCCTTTGGAGCAAATCGGGAGGGAGCGGAGAGCGATCCACAACAGTCAACGCCGTCCAAAATGACGAAGCCCGACGAACCGAGTATATTTTCAAGACGAAAGCATGAACATGAATGGACGTTCAGGAACATTCGCCAGTCGCCATCCATTATTACCACAGCATATCCAGACAGTCGGAAACACAAGTCGCCCCGACACATTCCAAGGTGACAGGAGATTACCATGATACGCACATTTTTATTCTCGACCGCTCTCGTCATAGCCGCGCCAGCGATGGCGCAGCAGGGCATGGCGCCAGATCAGGGCGTGATTCCGGCCGCCCCGCAATCCGCGACTCCGGCAATGCCTGCCGCACCGCAGGCGGCGACGCCCGCCGCGCCGGCCAATGCCGCCACCACTGTCGCGTCAATCGTCGATAGTGAATTTCCCGCCTATGACGCCAATAGTGATGGGCAACTTGACCAGTCGGAATTTTCGCGCTGGATGGTGGCGTTGAAGGATCAGGAGATGAAGGCGACGGGCTCCACCCTGCCGGCCGAGCAAGTCACGGCTTGGGCCAGCGGCGCATTCACGACCGCCGACAAGGACAAGAGCGTTACGATCAGCAAGCCGGAATTGGTGAGTTATCTGAGCGGTGGCGCAGGCTAAAGTCTATCATTCCCCACCCTGTCACGAAGGCGGGGGACATAGAGCCTGAAGGGTCGCGCCCGGAGGCGGCATGGAGCGAAGGCCATGCCGCCTCTTTTTTCGTCTGAATAGGGTGAATGAGCGCACCGCCAGAGCAGCGCGCACTCAGCCTTTTCTGCGGGTATAGAGTAATGCTGCGACGATCGCGGCGGAACCGATACCGACGGCGGCGCCAGCCCAAACGCCCTTGCCAGCCGACTTGATCGCCGCAGTGGCGAGATCGACCTTATCCTTTTCCTTCGCCTTTTCAGCGGCAGGAACTGTGGGCTGTGCGGCGTCTGCGCCGACGGACGGCGCGCTGTCTTCAGGCTTGCTCATGGTCTTTAACGCTATGCCCCAAAGCAGCGGCCACGAAAAGCCGGAACTGCTTCTCTTCGTCGCCTTTTGCATTTTGCGCGCGCCCTCTTGACTTCGGACGCCGATCCATGTTGGTAGCGCTATCAATTACAACCATTCCTTTAGGAGTTGATGATGCCGGGGGACTCCTCCTTGCTTGCCATGACCTTGGCCAATTGCCTACCCGCCGATTGGCGCGCGGGCCTGTTCGTCGGTCGCATTCTGACGGCTGACGGCCCCAGCCCCATATTGGTGCGCGAAGGCATCGCCCATGACATGAGCCGGGTCGCGCCGACCGTGGCGCAACTGCTCGAAAAACTGCCGTTGGCGACGGGTGCTGGCCAACCACTGGGGCCGCTGGACACGCTCGACCTGCCGCTGCTCAGCCCGGTCGACCTGCAATGCGTCAAGGCGTGCGGCGTCACCTTCGCCCTGTCCGCGATCGAGCGGGTGATCGAGGAGCGGGCGCGCGGCGACGCCAGCGCCGCTGCGGACATTCGCAGCCGCCTGGAGGAACGGGTCGGCGGTTCGATCCGCGCCGTTGCGCCCGGTTCGCCCGAAGCCGCCGCGCTCAAGGCCGCGCTGATCGAAGATGGCCTGTGGTCGCAATATCTGGAGGTTGCGATCGGCCCGGATGCCGAGGTCTTCACCAAGGCGCCGGTGCTGTCGACCGTGGGCGCGGGCGCGCAGATCGGCATCCGCTCCGATTCGACCTGGAACAATCCCGAACCCGAAATAGTGCTGATCGCCAATGCCGCTGGGAGCGCTATCGGCGCGACTCTGGGCAATGACGTCAACCTGCGCGATTTCGAAGGACGCTCTGCGCTCCTGCTGGGCAAGGCGAAGGACAATAACGCCTCCTGTTCGCTCGGCCCGCTCATCCGCCTGTTCGACGGCGACTTCACGATCGACGATGTGCGCAATGCCGAAGTCGAGCTGACCATCGACGGTCCCGAAGGCTATAGGCTGGAAGGCGCGAGCAGCATGAACCAGATCAGCCGCGATCCGCTGGAACTGGTGCGCCAGACGCTGAGCGAACATCAATATCCCGACGGTTTCGCGCTGTTCCTGGGCACGCTCTTCGCCCCGGTGCAGGATCGCGACGATCCGGGCCGCGGCTTCACCCACAAGGTCGGCGATGTCGTCGCCATCTCCACCCCGCGGCTGGGCAAGCTGGTCAACACGGTTGTGACGTCGAAGGACGCTGCGCCCTGGACCTATGGCCTGGTGGCGTTGATGACCAATCTCGCCGCGCGCGACCTGTTGAAAGACCCCGCCGCATGAGCGCCATCTACCCCAGTTTGAAGGGCAAGCGGGTCTTCATCAGCGGTGGCGGCAGCGGCATCGGTGCGGGGCTGGTCGAGGCGTTCGTCGGCCAGGGCGCGCATGTCGCCTTCTGCGACATTGCCGTGGCCGAGAGCGAGGCGCTCGTCGCGCGTCTCCAGAACGCCGACGTCGCCCCAATCTTCCACGCTATCGACCTGCGCGACATCGAAGCGGTGCAGGCCATGATCGGCAAGGTGGAAGCGCAGATTGGCGGGATCGACATCCTCATCAACAATGCCGCCAATGACGACCGCCACACGATCGAAGAGGTGACGCCCGCTTATTGGGACGAGCGGATGGCGGTGAACCTGCGCCATTTGTTCTTCGCGGCGCAGGCGGCGGTGCCGGCGATGAAGCGCGCGGGCGGCGGCGTGATCCTGAACTTCGGGTCGATCAGCTGGCACCTCGCCCTGCCCGAACTGACGCTCTACCAGACCGCCAAGGCCGCGATCGAAGGGCTGACGCGCAGCCTGGCGCGTGACCTCGGCCGTGACAATATCCGCGTCAACACCATCATTCCGGGCAATGTGAAGACCCCGCGCCAGGAAAAATGGTACACGCCAGAAGGCGAAGCGGAGATCGTCGCGGCCCAATGCCTGGACGGTCGCATCCTGCCGGCGGATGTCGCCGCGCTGGCGATGTTCCTGGCGTCGGACGATGCGCGCTACTGCACCAGCCATGATTATTTTATCGATGCCGGCTGGCGCTGACATGGCGGACGCTGCCCCCTACAGCGTCCTGTCGGTGGGCGCCACGCTGGGCGAAGGGCCGGTCTGGGTCGCGCGTGACGCGGCTTTGTGGTTCGTGGACATCAAACAGCATCGCATCCATCGCTATGATCCGGCGCTGGACGTCGGGCGCAGTTGGGCCGCGCCGGGCCAGGTCGGCTGGATATTGCCGACCGACGACGGGCTATTCGCCGTGGGTATGCAATCGGGCGTGCATCGCTTCGACCCGTCGGCCGCCAGCTTCACCCTGCTGCACGCCCCGGAAGGCCATCTGCCGGGCAATCGGCAGAATGACGCCTGCGTCGCGCCCGATGGCGCGCTTTGGTTCGGGTCTATGGACGATGCGGAGGAAGCGACAAGCGGATATTTCTATCGCGTTCACAAGGGCGTCTGCGTCGAGGCTGGATTGCCCGCAGTATCGATCACCAACGGCCCGGCGCTCTCGCCCGACGGCCGTATCCTGTATCACACCGACACGCTGGGCAAGCGCATCTGGCGCACCGACGTGGATGTCGACGGCACGGTCGGCAACACGACCCTGTTTACGAAGATCGAGGACGACGCAGGCTATCCCGATGGGCCGACTATCGATGCCGAAGGTTGCCTGTGGACCGGCCTGTTCGGCGGTTGGGCGGTGCGCCGCTACGACCCGGCGGGCACGCTGATGCGCGAAGTGCGCTTCCCCGTCGCCAACATCACCAAGATCGCCTTTGGCGGCGGCGACCTGTCCACCGCCTATGCGACGACGGCGCGCAAGGGGCTGGACATGACAGCGTTGACACAGCAACCCCTGGCGGGCGATCTGTTCGCCTTCGATCCCGGCGTCGCGGGGCTGCCGGGCCATGTCGCAACGATATAAAAAATGGAAGGATGCGTAAGGATGAATGAGGGGAGCGCGGAAAAGGTCAACATGGCCTTTGTCGCCGCAATCGTCGCAGTGGCGACGATCGGCGGATTCATGTTCGGCTATGATTCAGGCGTCATAAACGGCACGCAGAAGGGACTGGAAGCGGCCTTCGACCTGGGAAAACTCGGCATCGGCGTCAATGTCGGCGCGATCCTGGTCGGCTCCTCGATCGGCGCGTTCGGCGCGGGGCGCATGGCCGACATCATCGGCCGGCGCGGCGTGATGATGCTGTCCGCGATCCTGTTCCTGGGCAGCGCGCTGCTGGCGGGCGCGGCCGGTTCCTCGGCCATCTTCATCTTCGCGCGCATCATCGGCGGCCTGGGCGTGGGCGCGGCCAGCGTCATTTCGCCCGTCTATATCTCCGAAGTCACCCCCGCCAATGTGCGCGGGCGCCTGTCGAGCGTGCAGCAGGTGATGATCATATCCGGCCTGACCGGCGCGTTCATCGCGAACTTCGTGCTGGCGCGCTATGCGGGCGGCTCCACCGCGCCGCTGTGGCTGGACTATCCCGCCTGGCGCTGGATGTTCTGGTTGCAGGCGATACCGGCCGCCATCTATTTTCTGGCGCTGCTCGCCATCCCCGAAAGCCCCCGTTACCTGGTCGCGCGTGGGCGCGACGCCGATGCGCTGGCGGTGCTGACCCGGCTGTTCGGGTCGCTGGAGGCCGCGCGCAAGGTCGGCGAGATTCGCGCCAGCCTGTCCGCCGACCATCATCGCCCCAAGCTGTCGGACCTCATCAGCAAGACCACCGGCAAGATCCGCCCGATCGTGTGGACCGGCATTGGCCTCGCCGTCTTCCAGCAACTGGTGGGCATCAACGTCGTCTTTTACTATGGCGCGACTTTGTGGGAAGCGGTCGGCTTTTCCGAAGATAATGCCTTGCAGATCAACATCCTGTCGGGCGTGCTGTCGATCGGCGCGTGCCTGGGCACGATCATGCTGGTCGACAAAATCGGGCGCAAGCCGCTGTTGCTGGTCGGATCGGCCGGCATGGCGGTGACGCTGGCTATCGTCGCCTATGCCTTCTCCACCGCCGTCACCGGCGCGGATGGCGCGGTGTCCCTGCCCGGCCATAACGGCCTGATGGCGCTGATCGCGGCGAACCTCTATGTGGTCTTCTTCAATCTGAGCTGGGGTCCGATCATGTGGGTGTTGCTGGGCGAAATGTTCCCCAATCAAATCCGCGGGTCAGGCCTGGCGGTCGCGGGTTTCGCCCAATGGATCGCCAATGCCGCCATCTCGGTCAGTTTTCCGGCGCTCGCCGTGTCGCCGGGGCTGGTTATGACCTATACCGGCTATGCGCTGTTCGCAGCGATCAGCTTCTTCTTCGTGCGCAAGATGGTGCATGAGACGAAGGGGCGCGAGCTTGAGGATATGGAAGGCTGAACAAGGACGTCATCACCTTGCGGGCGGGAGGGCTGGAAGCGGCCCTCTCCCCCGCTGTCGGCGGATCGCTGCTTTGTCTGACGCTGGACGGTGTGGACCTGCTGCGCCGCGCGCCGGATGGCACCGGCGATCCGCTCGCCATGGCCAGCTTTCCGCTGGTCCCCTACGCCAATCGCATCGCGGAAGGGCGCTTCACCTTCGACGGGCGAAGCTATCAATTGCCGCTCAATTTCGGCGACCATCCGCATAGCATCCATGGCTTTGGCTGGCGGACGGCATGGACAGCGAGCGAGACAGCTGAAACGGCTGCGACACTGGTGCATGACCATGACGGCGGCGCCGGATGGCCCTGGTCCTATCGGGCGCAGCAGCAGGTCGCGGTGACGCCCCTACAACTGTCCATGTCGCTGTCCATCACCAATGTCGGCGACGCCGCGATGCCCGCCGGCCTGGGCTTCCACCCCTATTTTCTGGCGGATGCCGGCACCACGATCCAGTTCGACGCGGACGGCCTTTGGCTCTCCACCCCCGACATGCTGCCCGATCGGCAAGTTCCCGCCGATGCGCTGGGCGACTGGTCGCGCCCCGCCATCGTGCGCGGCGATAGGCTGATCGACAACGCCTATACCGGCTGGAGCGGCAGCGCGACGATCCGGCGCGGTGAAGGCCTGCGCCTGACGCTCACGGCCACCGGCGCCCAGTGCCTGCATGTCTATCGTCCGCCCGCCAGCGACGATTTCTGTCTGGAGCCGGTCAGCCACATGCCCGACGCGATCAACCGCGGCGGCATGGCGTCCTTGGCTCCCGGCGACACCGCGCGCATCACCATGACCATCGCCATCGACAAAATCGACCAGACGCTTCCGAAATGCGGCGGGATCGCCTAAGCTGCCCCAAAGCAGCAGCGAAGGGTTAAGCCTATGCAATTTTTGCGGACAGCCTTCTGGGTCGTCATCGCCGTGGGACTCGCCTTCTTCTGCATGGCGAACTACGTGCCCGTGACCGTGCGCCTGTGGGGCGACATGGTGATGGAAACCAAGCTGCCCGTATTGTTGATCGGCGCATTCCTGCTGGGGGCGCTGCCCTTCTGGATCATGGCGCGGGCCACCCGCTGGCGTCTGAAGCGCCGGCTCGACAGCACGCAAAAGGCGCTGGTCGTCGCCACCGCCGCCGCCGCGCCGCCACCGCCCCCCATAATACAGGACGCGCCCGTCATGGGCGGCCTGCCCGATCCGCTCGCCCCCACCACTCCAAGCACCACAGGACCAGCATGAGCAGCCCCATCTATGTCGCCATCGACACGCCCGACCTGACCAAGGCGCAGACGCTGGCCGGACAGGTGAAGCATCATGTCGGCGGGCTGAAACTGGGTCTGGAATTTTTCTGCGCCAACGGCCATCATGGCGTGCATGAGATGATGAAGTTCGGCCTGCCGATCTTCCTCGACCTGAAGCTCCACGACATTCCCAACACGGTGGCGAAGGCGGTGCAGGCGCTGCACCTGCTGGAACCGGCGATCCTGACCGTCCATGCCGCTGGCGGCCGGGCGATGCTGGAAGACGCCAAGGCGGCGGCCGGGGTGAAGACCAAGGTCGTGGCTGTGACCGTGCTGACCAGCCTGGACGATGGCGATCTGCTGGATATCGGTGTGGGCGGAAAGGCGGAGGATCAAGTGCGGCGCTTGGCCGACCTGGCGCAGAACGCAGGGCTGGACGGCATTGTTTGTTCCGGCGAGGAAGTCGCAGCGGTCAAGAAACACTGGTCAGACGGTTTCTTCGTGGTGCCGGGCGTGCGGCCTGCGGGCGGCGCGCTGGGCGACCAGAAGCGCGCTGTAACCCCGCGCGAGGCGCTGGATCGGGGCGCGTCGATCCTGGTGGTGGGGCGGCCGATCAGCCTAGCGGAGAACCCGGATATGGCGGCGCGGGAGATTGAAGCGACGTTGTAGGAGGCGCTTTATTCCCCTCCCGCTTGCGGGAGGGCGGGAGGAGATGGCAGGAAACCGCCTCTTATAACAACTTCAGCGCAAACGCCTACCGACCGCCTCGTCCTCATCCCCAACAAAGAAATGCTGGATCACCTCGCGCGTCAGCCGCGCCGGGCGCAGGCTGCTGGCGTCGATGCAGCACCAGCTTGACTTGACCTCCGCCAGGACGTCCTCGCCGCGTTTGATGATGGTTTCGTAGAAGGCGCGGGCGCCCTGCACCTTCTCCAGCAAGACGGTGGCGATGACGTCGTCGTCCAGGAAGGTGGGCTTGCGATAGGTGATCTCATGTTTCAGCGCGACCCACAGATGCTGGGCGACCGCTTCGGCCGGGGCCAGCGCGCGCCAATGGTCCAGCACCGCCGCCTGCACCCATTTCAGGTAGCTGGCATTGTTGACATGACCCATGAAGTCGATGTCGATCGGATCGATGCCGATCGGGAAGCGGTGGGGAATCGCGTTACTCACATGGATGTTAATAGCAGCCCTACAGGCAGGCTGATAGGGGGCAACGTCCTACCCCGCGAAAAAGAGGTCGATCCGAAGACCGACCCCTTTTCTACGTCACCGCCGTTCGTCCTGAGTAGCCGCTGAGCCTGTCGAAGCGGCGTATCGAAGGATCGTGGCTGCCCTTCGATACGGGTCTTCGACTTCGCTCAGACCCTACTCAGGGCGAACGGGATCAGGCCATTATCAGAAACGCCAGCCGACGCTGCCGACGACTTGGTGGCGATCGGTGTCGATACCGAATTCTTCGCTGGTCGCGCCATTGGCGAAGTTGATGTGGGCATCCTCATATTTGGAATAGCGATATTCGATCTTGGCGAAGGTGTTGGCGTTAATCGCCCGCTCCACGCCGGCGCCGATGCGCCAGCCGTCCAGCTTGAACGCGGTGTCGGTTTCCTGATTGCTGTCGCCGGCCAGCACGTCCAGCTTGGTGTTGGTGTAGCCGCCCTTCACATAGACCAAAGTGGCCGGGTTGGCCAGGATACCTGCGCGCGCGCCGACATAGAGGTCGCGGCCCTGCTTGACGCGGCCGAAGCCGAACTGGTCGGAAAAGTCGGTGCGGCTGCTCTTGGCGGTGGAGTCGGTATATTCGCCCTCGACGCCCACGACCGCGCTGCCCAAATTCACGTCATAACCCGCGCCGACACCGTAGAGCAGGCCGTCGATATTCTGATCGTCATTGCCATTGTCATTGTCCACATCGCTGCCGGCCCCGGTGCGATCATAGCCCAGGATCGCTTCGACGCGCGGGCCGGTGAAGGTCGGGCCGACATCCTGCGCGAAAACGGGGGTGGCGACAGTGGCGCCGGCCAGAAGGGTTGCGACCATCAACTTACGCATAACAGATACTCCGTGTGTCATTCTTTCCCCTCTCTCAGGGGGTGAGACGCACAAGCCGGAGCGGCCGAGTTAGTTTCATGAACGGGAGATAAACAGTTGATTATGTGACCTTAATGTCACGAAATCACCTCCATTCGCCGCGCAATCGTGCCGATCGAGCGATGAAACGCCGGAACGATTTTCAACATTCGACCACATTGACGGCCAGGCCGCCGAGCGAGGTTTCCTTGTAGCGGCTGGCCATATCCTCGCCCGTCTGGCGCATGGTTTCGATCACCGCGTCCAGGCTGACGATGTGGCGGCCATCGCCCTGGAGCGCGAGATAGGCCGCGTTGATCGCCTTGACCGCGCCCATCGTATTGCGCTCGATACAGGGGATCTGGACCAGCCCGCCGATCGGATCGCAGGTGAGACCAAGATTATGTTCCATGCCGATTTCGGCGGCGTTCTCGATCTGGCCGTTGGTGCCGCCCAGCACCGCGGCAAGCCCGGCCGCCGCCATCGAGCAGGCGACGCCGACCTCCCCCTGGCAGCCCATTTCGGCGGCGGAAATGGAGGCCCGCTTCTTGTAGAGGAAGCCCATGGCCGCGGCGGTCAGCAGGAAGCGGCGCTCACCATCCCGATCGGCCCCCGGCACGAAGCGGCGATAATAATGCAGCACCGCCGGAATCACCCCCGCCGCGCCGTTGGTCGGCGCGGTGACGACCCGGCCGCCCGCCGCATTTTCCTCATTCACCGCCAGCGCGAAAAGGCTGACCCATTCGAAAATCTGCGCCGGCCCCAGCGCATCCTGTTGCAGTCGCAGCCGCTGGTGGATCGCGCGGGCGCGGCGACGGACCTTGAGGCCGCCGGGCAATAACCCCTCCTGCTCCAGGCCACGGTCGATCGAGGCGCTCATGGCGTCGATGACGCTGTCGAGGAAGGCGTCGGTTTCCGCCTGTACGCGCCACGCCCCTTCGTTACGCAGGACCAGGGTCGCGATCGACAGGCCGGTCGCTTCGCCCTGCGCCAGCATTTCCGCGCCGGAGGAGAAGGGATAGGGCTGGACGACATTATGGCCGAGCGGCGCTGCGTCATCGGTCGGGGCGGCGCCGGGCAGGACAGCGCCGCCGCCGATCGAATAATAGTCGCGCACCAGTGGTTCAGCCTGCCCGTCCAGCCAGGCGGTGAAGCGCATCCCGTTACTGTGCGCCTCCAGAAAGTCGCCCATGCGGAACAGCAGGTCGCGGGCTTCCTCGAACGGCACCATATGATCGACGGCGCTGCCCGCGCGAATGCGGCCGTCGGTGCGGATGGCGGCCAGGACGGCGGGAATGGCGTCGGGGTCGACGCCTTCGGGACGGTAGCCCGACAGGCCGAGCAGGATGGCGCTGTCGGTCGCATGGCCCCGGCCGGTCAGGGCGAGCGATCCGAACAGTTCGCACTGCACCCGCTGCGGCTGGGCGGGCAGCGAGTCCATGAACATCAGGGCGGCGCGCATCGGCCCCACCGTATGGGAACTGGACGGGCCGATGCCGATGGTGAACAGGTCCGTCACGCTGATCGCGGTGGCCGCGTCGATCCGGCTTTTGGTCACATCAATAATCCTTGGAAACCCGCACGTTGGCGCTTTCGCGGCCCAGCGTGGAAATGGCGCCCAGCAGCGAGAGCCAGCGCGTGACCTGATATTCGATCCGGGTGGCGCTATAGCCCTGTCCGTCGGTAATGAGTTCGACATAGGTCTTGCGCGTCAGATATTTGCCCGCCGCGATCGACGTGCCCTGCCCCTGGGTCGGGTCGGCGGCGATGATGCGCAGCCGGTCGAGGCCCGCCGCCTTGCGCACCGCGTTGATCGGGTCGAGGCCGCCATTGCCCTGGAGCGAGCCGACCGCAGAGGCGAGTTGCAGCGCTTCGGGCGCGGACAGGTTGGTGATCGAGGTGCCGAACAGGATGCGCGAGAGCAGTTCGTCCTGCGGCAGCGCGGGAACGCTGGTGAAGCTGATGTCGGGCTTCAGGCCGGTGCCGCCGACATGGATAGTGGCGCTGAGATCGCTGACGTCGGCCTCCGCGCTGATGTCGAGCGTCGGGTTGACGGGGCTCCGGCCGTCAAACTGGATATTGCCCTCGCGCAGTTCGAAGCGGCGTCCGGCAAATTCATAGCCGCCGCGCAGCAGTTGCGCCCGGCCGGCGATGGCCGGATTGGTCACGGTGCCGCCAAGGTCGAGGTCCGCCCGCCATTCGCTGTCGAGGCCGAGGCCGGTGACGGTCAGGCGATTGCGCGCCCGCGCCTTGATGGCGAGGGCCCAGGGGACGTTGGAGCGCGGCCGCTCGATCTCGTCGCCACGGCGGTTGATTTCCACCACCTTGAGTTCGGGGATTTGCGCCACGGCGGCGGCGCGGCCCATGGTGAAGCGGCTCTTGTTGAGCATCAGGTCGCCGCCGATCGTGCCGCCTACCCCATCGGAGCGCAGGGTGATCGGGCCGGTGACGGTCGCGGCGATATCGTCGCGTTCCAGCAAGGCGGCATTGTCGGCTTGCAGCGCCAGGTCCATGCCCACGCCCGCAATGCCGTTGAAGGTGAAGCGGCCGGCGCCATTGACCGTCCCGCCATTTTGCGCGGTCGCGGCGAAGCTGGAAATAACCAGTTGTGCGCCGGAGAAGCGACCGCGCGCCTTGACGTCCTTCAGGCGCATCCCGGTCACCGGGCTGTTGATCGCGGCATTGTCCGTGGCGAAGGTGCCGGTGATGACCGGCTCGCCCAGCGTGCCGCGCATGTCGGCCGACACCCCGACCATGCCGGCAATATCGACGATCTCCACCCCGGTCAGCCGCCAGAGCGTGTCCGCCGTGCCATTGAAGCGCAATTGCGCAAAGAAGGGCGCGCGGTTGAGGCGCGTCGTCAGACCGCCCTCCGTCCCCAGCGGATTGAGCAGCGCCTGCGCCTGGCCGATCGTCTTGCCGTCGGCGACGAAGACCATGCGAGTGGCGAGCCGTTCGCCGGTCAGCACCGCATTGACGCCGACATCGACCGGGCGGGAGCTGAGCGAGAGGCCGGAGCGGGAAAGGCCGCGAATGCGCAGTTCCGCCTTGCCGCTGGGCAGGCCGCCGCGCGGCTGGGCATAGGTCAACGATCCGGTCGCCATGCCGCCCAGGCCCAGATTGTCATAGGCGATGTCGAGCAGGGCCAGAGGCAGCTTCTGCATCCGCGCCTCGATATGCGTCGCTGCGCCGCCCAGTTCGCCCGCCAGTTGCAGCGATCCGCCGGCATAGGCGATGGTCGCGGGCGACAGGCGCCAGCCATCTTCGGCGCGCGTGAGCACTGCCGATCGGGTCAGGCGGATCGACCGCTTGTCGATGGTGCCGCCAGCGGTCAGGCGGATGCGGTCGGGCTGGACGTCCGCCTCCCCCTGCAAATCGAACAGGCGGCCGCGCTGGCCCGACAGGCTGCCGCGTATCTTGCCCCTGCCATCGACCAGTTCGGCATTGGCGGCGAAACGGCCGAGCAGCACGCCGCCGACGCGCAAGCCCCGCGCCTGCGCCGTCGCGGTGACGGTGGTGCCGGTGGGATCGAGCAAGATGGTGCCGTCCAGCGTACCGCGCCGGACCGCTATGATAGTCGGTCCTTCGAAGCTGGCGTCGCTGGCGGTCAGCTTGAGCTGCACCTGCTGGTTTACGCCCACCGGCTTGAAATTGATATAGCCGGTGACCGGTCCCAGGACACTGAGCTGGCCATTCAGGCCGCCGGCAATGGGACGGATATCGCCGCTGGCGGTCACGCCCGACACGGCGAGGCTCGCGACCCGCACCACCGCCTGCCCACCCAGCGGCAACAGGATGACGCCCCGGCCGGTGAAGGTGCCGAGCGTCGATCCGCCATTGACGGTATAGCTATAACCGTTGGCGTCTGGGATAAGCTTCGCCCGCACGTCGCGCAGGCCCAGCGCGTCCATCGGCCGGGCCAGTGTGACGTCGATGGTCGGCTTGTCGATCAAACCGTCCAGCGTCAGCTTCACCGGCCCGTAACGGCCGTGGCGGCCAACGCCCTCCAAATGCAGCGACTGGTCGCGATAGCGCACGCCCTGCCCTGCCAACGTCAGCAGCGGCGATTCCAGTCGCAGGTCGCGCAACCCCAGATCGCCGTTGGGCAGCAGGTCCAGCCCGCTGCGCACAATCGGCAGGCCGCCCCCCAATGTCCGCAGAAATTCATTGTCCAGCCGCCGCACCCGCGCCATCGCATTGCCGGACAGGCCAAAGCCCCCATCGGCGCGCGGGACGGCGCGCAGCTTCGATGTCAGGTCGACGATGCCGAAGTTGGGAATGAAGAGATTGGCGATCTCGCCGTCCAGCCCCGCGTCATAGCGGCCGGTCTTCAAGTCCGCGATCACCACCAGCTTGCCGCGCAGCTTGTCCGATCGCAGCACCATGGGGTTGCTGACGATCTGCTGCCCCTTGATCTGGAACACGCCATCAAGCTGGAAATTGCGCACTATGCCCGCGACCAGATCGCCCTGACCATCGACGCTGCGCGCGCGCAGCCGCAGGGGGATGACTGTAGGGCCATTCCGGGTGACGCGCCCCTTGCCCTCCGCCCGCAGATCGTTGATGATCGCCCGGTCGATGGTCAATTGACGCGCAGTGACCAGATATTCATAGCCCAGCCCCGCAAAGGGACCATCCAGCCGAATCTTTGCTGCAACGTCCCGGCTGCGCACATCCTTGAGCAGCGCTTCGGGCCGGGTCAGTTTCAGGTCGACCCGCATATTGTCGAGCGCGTTGTTGCGCAGGTCGATCGCGCCGTCGGCGGCCAGATCGACCGCCGCGGAGCGGAGCGAGAGGCGGCCGTCGATCACCCGGTCGACCATGGTCCCGCTGGCCCGCACGGACAGGCGCGGCGCGGCGATGCGGCGGAACAGGCCATTGCCCGCGATCGCATTGCCCTCCACCATGCCGCGCGCCGAATATGCGCCGCTGCGCGCGGCCAGCACGGCATCGGCGACAGGCGCGCCGTCCAGCGTGGCGGACAAACGGCCGTCCCACTGGCTCCAGCCGCCCTTGCCGCCGATGCGCAGATTGGCGTCCTGCTTCAACCCCGCCATCGCGGCCAATATCCCCGATTTGGGCGCGTTGACGGTCACGTCCAGCTTGAAGCGATCGTCATCCGGGCGGCTGTCGAGCGCGATCGTCAGAGCGTCGCTGCCATCAAGCGTGCGCGCCGCCAGATCGATGATGGCGCGTCCACCGCGAATATCGGCGTCGCCCGCCATGGTCGCGACCTGCGCGCGGCCGGTGACGGAGGGCGCGATATCCAGCCGGCCAACCGAAAATTCCATCAGCCTGATGTCGAAGCCGGGCAGGATCGGGCCGCGCCGCTGGGTCGGGTTCAACTTGGGCAGTTTGTGCAAAGTCGCGCGCGGGATCACCAGCCGGTCGATGTCGAGCCGGTTGGACAGCCAGGCGAAGGGCCACCAGTCCAGCTCGACCCGTGGAGCCTCCAGAAACTTGCCCTTTGGATCGGACAGGATGAGGTCGCGCAACACCGCCTTGCGATAGATGCTGCCCTCTATCCCGCCGACCTCTATGCGCAGCCCCGACGACGACTTGATCGCCGCGATCCGGGTGGCGAGGAAGCGATGCCCGCCGCCGGTATCGAGCCACAGGAGCGCGCCCGCCACGATCATACCCAGCGCCGCCAGCAGGCCGGCCAGCCAGCGTTGCCAGCGACCGTCCCAGGCGCGGCGCGGGCGCGGAGTGGAAAGCGGGGGAACCGGCGCGACCGGATCGACGGGGGCGTCGTCGGCCATCAGAAGGCCTGGCCCAGCGAGACATAGACCGCGATCTTGGGATCGCCCGACTGCGGGTTGAGCGGGGTGCCGACATCGACGCGGATCGGGCCGAAATTGCTGTAATAGCGCACGCCCATGCCCGCGCCGATCCGCAGGTCGCGGAAGCGCGGCAGGAAGCTGGTCGAAATATTGCCGGCGTCGACGAAGGGCACGACGCCGAAATTGCCGAAGCGGACTCGCGCCTCCAGCGAAAATTCGGCCAGACTCTTGCCGCCGACCGGATCGTCGTCATCGCCATAGCGCGGCCCGATCGCCTGATAGCCATAGCCGCGCACAGACGCGCCGCCACCGGCATAGAAGCGGCGCGACGGCGCGATCTGATCGACGGTCGATCCCAGGATGGTGCCGAAGCGGGTCCGCGCGGCCACGACCAGCTTTTCGCCCACCGGCTGATAGACGCTGCCGTCCAATTGCACCTTGGCATAGCCGAAGGTGGTGTCCTGGAACGACAATTCCGGGCTGATCCGGCCGCCCAGGCGGAAACCCTTGCTGGGGTTAAGCAGGTCGTCGCTGCCATCATAGGTCAGGCTCAAGGGGATCGCGCCGATCAGGAAGGTGCGTCGCGCGCCGCCAGAAAAGGCATCCGCTTCGTCCGACGCGACCAGTTCGGCGCCGACCCGCCACACCCAATTCTTCTGAAACAATATGTTGGTCTGGCGCTCCAGCCCGCCCGCGACGGTGATGGTGCGCGCGTCATAGGCGTCGCGCCGGATATTGCTGACCGAGAGCAGCCCGGTCAGCACATTGTCGCGCCGGTGGAAATTGTTGCGGCGATAGGTGGCGGACGCCGTCTGCTCCTGCGTGCCGAGCACGCCGCGCAGCGTCAACGCGCCTTCGGGCGGAAAGAGGTTGCGATGCTGCCAGCTGACTTCGGCACGATAGCCCTCCCCCGTGCCATAGCCCAGTTCGCCCGCGATTGTGCGCAGCGGCGCCGGACGGACATCGACGGCCAGATCGACATGCGCGCCATCGCCCGTATCGACCGGCTTCAAGCTGACCGAGGAGACGAGGCCGGTAGCGACGATGGCGCGGCGCAGATCCTCGACATCGGACGCTCTATAGGCGTCGCCCGGATCGAAGCGGGCGATTTCCTGCGCGTGATGGGCATCGAACAAACGGGTGTCGTCCATGCGGATCGCGCCGAACCGGCGGAAACCGCCGGGCGCGACGATGATGTCCAGATCGCCCTTGCGCTCCTCATGGTCGATCCGCACTTCGGGTTCGTCCACTCTGGCGAAAGGAAAGCCGCTTTCGGACAATTTGAGCGCCAGCGCATCGCGCCCGGCCAGGATGACGTCGGCATCGACCGGATCGCCGACCTTGGGCGGGAAGGCGGCGCGCAGCCGCGCCTCTTGGCCCGCGGTTTCGGCAAGGCCCGTGACATCGACCGATTCCAGCTGATATTGGGTGCCGGGTATGATGTCGAAGGTGACGGCCAGCCGATCGCTGCCCGGTGGGGGTGCGGCGACGGCGCTGCGGATGCGAGCGGCATAATAGCCCTTCGCGCGCAGCAGCCGGTCGAGCAGTTCGCGATCCTCCTTCATGCGCCGGTTTATCTGGGCCAGGTTGGCGGACTTGCCCTGCCCCAGCCGCAGCGCCGAGAGTTCGTCGAAGCGCAAGGTGAACTGGGCGTCGGCGATCGCATCGATGCCGCTCAACAGCACGGTATAGCGTCGCTCTTCGCCCGCATCGGCGAAGGTGGCGGCGTCATCCGCATCGGCCGGAGCGGTATCGGCGATCATCTGGGCATCCGACGCGGCGGGATTGGCCGGATCGCCGGCCTGCGTGGCGGTATCGACCGGGTCTTCGGGCAATGGCGCGATGGCGTCGGGCTGGCCCATGTCGGGCCAATCGACGCCGATGTCAGGCATCGCATCGAGCGCCTGTTGCGGCGCGACCGCCGCCGGTTCCTGCTGCGCACGCACGGCGGCGGGCGCCGCCAGCAGCAGCGGCGCGAGAAGGAGCCGGGCGGCATACGGGCGGCCTGAAGAGCGGCGTCGTATCCGCAAACCATCGGTCATGGCGCCGGTCTAGACCAAGTGCGGGCGCAAACGCCAGCCCCAGAAGACGCCGACCGCCGCCAATTACAGGCCAATCGTCAGAAAGCGGTGTTCAACCGGTCCATCAGCGCGCGCGCCGGGCTGATTCCGACCGTCGCGGCGGCGGTGGTCATTGCGTCCAGCCGGTCCTGAAGCCGGGCGACGCGGTCGTAGAGTTCCTGGCTCGCATCGATCAGCGCGCGGGCGGCGAAGGGGAAAGCGCCGGCCAGATCGGCGTCGGTGTGCGATGCCCGACCCAGCCGATATTTCTCGTCCGACAGATCGATCTGCTCGATCTCGCCCCGCTGCCACGCCCGCTGACTGAGCAGCCAGGCGATGATGTGCATCAGACGGGTCGTGACTTTCAAGGATTCGCAAGCGAAGGCGACCCGGCGCAGGGGATCGTCCACCCCGTCGTCGAGCGAAGCGCTGCCGTCGAAATAGGCGCGCGCCTCGTCCGCCATGATCATGGCTTCCAGATAGAGTCCGTCGACCAGCCGGCGGTGCAGGCCAGGATCAAGAAGGGCGGCGCGTTGCATCGGATTGAGCTGCCATATTTTTGCAACCTTGTCAGGCCTGTTGCGCCGGTCCGGGCAGACTTTGTCCCATTTGGGATCGGTTAGCGGACCATTAACCGAAAATGCCGCTTCGACGGCGGGGCAATCAGGCGATGATGTCGGGGACCAGCGCATCCTCCAATATCGCGATCTCGTCGCGCAGGCGCAATTTGCGTTTCTTCAGGCGGGCGACCTGCATCTGGTCGCCGCCGCCGGCCGTGACCAGCGCGGCGATCGCGCTGTCGAGATCTCGATGCTCGACCCGCAGCAATTCCAGTCGGCGCATGATGTCTTCCCGGCTCACCGCGCCTGTGCCTCCACTTCGCTCGTCTCAAACAGCGCTTGATAACGCGCCGTGACGATGCGGACCATCGCAAATTTTCACGCAGCCCGCCGCAAAGCCCGAATCGAGGCGAGACAAGCCATCCGAATCATGATTTATTTGGTGATCCATCGCCCTCGTAAGGAGAATGTCATGGAAAATAGCCACATTTCAGCTCTTTCAGCCAAGCACGCCGGCCTTGAAGCCCGAATCAAGGCGGAATCGAGTCGGCCCATGCCCGACGCCATATTGGTGGCCTCGCTCAAGAAGCAGAAATTGCGGCTGAAGGAGGAGTTGGCGGCCCAGCACTGATCGCTGGCGCAACACTCTGGGAGGAGGTCAGGGCGCGGCGGCGAAAGACCGCCCGTCCGACCGCCTCGACCGCTCTAACTTAGGGAAATGGAATCATAAATGCCCCAGAGCCGGCAGGTTCGCGGGGCATTTTAGCATATGGCAAGATGGGAAAGGATCAGCGGCGTTTTACGCCGTGCTGCGTGGTGCGCAGATAATCGGGCATCAGCGTCTGCTGCGTGGCGGCGCCAACGGGCTTGCGCGCCAGTTGGGGATCGATCGGGTCGTCAAAGGCCAGGCCGATCTTGTCATCGCGCGACCAGGCCACCATGCCGGTCACCTTGCCGATGCCGCGCAGATCGCAGATAATCTTGATGCCCGCAGGCACAGCCCGTTCGCAATCGGCCATCAGTCCGGTCGCCGACAGATTACGCACGCGCGCCTTGCCCAGCTGGGCGCCTTCGGGCGTGCTGAGCGTGGTCAGCAGGAACAGGCTGTCGCGAGGCGCGGCGCGCGCCGGTCCCCGGTCCGAAATATCCTGTTCGTCGTTCATGCAAAAACCCACGGTTGGAAAGCGGTGAAGGCCGCCATCCTAACCGCGCGGTGATGGAAAAAGCGTTAATCGTCGCGGGAGATTTTTTCCTGCCGCTCGTGGCGCTCCTGCGCCTCCACCGTCATCGTCGCGATCGGGCGCGCCTCCAGCCGACCCAGCGAGATCGGTTCGCCGGTGACTTCGCAATAGCCATATTCGCCGTCGTCGATCCGGCGCAGAGCGGCGTCGATCTTGGAAATCAGCTTGCGCTGCCGGTCGCGGGTGCGCAGTTCGATCGACCAGTCGGTTTCGCTCGATGCACGGTCGTTCAGGTCGGGTTCGCGCAACGGCTCGTTCTGCAATACGGCCAGCGTCCCTTCCGCTTCGGCCAATATCTGCTTCTTCCAATCCCACAGGCGCTGCCGGAAATATTCCAGCTGCAACGGGTTCATAAATTCTTCGTCGGACGACGGCCGGTAATCGGCAGGAAGCGCTACAGTCGATTTGGGCGGCTTATCGCCGTCTTTATCGGAATTCAGGACCGATGCCATCTGGCTCTCCGACTCGTAAGGCCCCGGCGCTTGATGTTCCGGGCGCCCAAACTTTGATTGTGCCCGCCTCATAGCCATGGCCGCGGACCGACACAAGCGGGCAATCTCCGGCTCGCCGCTTGTCCAGGCCCATTTTTCATACGCATGACGGCGCTTGTCATCGAGTCGCTGGAAAAGGACGAAGGGCCTTGCATCGCCTGCGCTCGTTCAACCCTGCCCCGCCGGTCGTTTCATAGTGGGACGTTAACCATTTCCTTTCAGCCAATGGCAGCTTTCCCCTCGACTTAGAGATGATATTGAGGGTTAACGGGATTGCAGTTAACCCTTTCTTTTGCGTTCATGCGCATAGGAAGTTCCCGTCAGCCCATCGCTGGAAATCCAGAGAGAGGCGCGGGGGTAACAAGAGAAGAGTGGATCCTATGTCGGTACGGATGGCTTTGGCGAAATTATGCGCCTGCACTTGCGGCGGAGCGATCATTGGCGGCGGCGCCGTCCATGTCGCCGAAAACGCCCGGCCGGCGGTGGTTCACAGCAGCAAGAGCATGAAGGCCGCGCCCAAGAAGCGCCTGGCCGTCCGCACGGTGCAACGCAAGATCGTCAAGACCGTGCAGGTCACCAAGCCGCAGACGGTGACGGTGGTGACGCAGGCCGCGCCCATTCCGCTGCCCGCGCCGATGCCACGCGCAGAAATGCCGATGATGTCGGGCGGTGGCGGCGCCGTGCCGATCGTGATGGGCGGTGGCGGCGGCTTTGGCGGCGGCGGGTTCATCGGCGGTTTCTTCGGCGGCGGTGGCGGCGGCAGCGGCGGTGGATCGGTCGTGATCTCCTCGACCAGCAGCTCGACCGGCGGCATCAGCAGCTCGACCAGTTCGACCACGGGCGGCGTCTCGACCTCCACCGGCGGCGTGTCCACATCGACCGGCGGCGTTTCGACGTCGAGCGGGAATGTGTCGACCTCTTCCGGCAATGTGTCGACGTCGTCGGGCAATGTCAGCAGCAGCTCGTCTTCTTCGTCCAGCTCCAGTTCCAGTTCCTCCTCCTCGTCCAGTTCGTCGTCGAGCAGTTCGGGCGGTTCGAGCGGCGGCAAGCCACCCAAGCCGGGTCACCCCGGTTCGAGCGGCGGCAGTTCGGGCAGCAGCGGCTCCAGC
The DNA here is from genome assembly GCF_028538045.1 of Sphingobium sp. AntQ-1. Classification (NCBI taxonomy): domain Bacteria; kingdom Pseudomonadati; phylum Pseudomonadota; class Alphaproteobacteria; order Sphingomonadales; family Sphingobiaceae; genus Sphingobium; species Sphingobium sp. AntQ-1. The sequence goes on along the minus strand of NZ_CP117158.1, from coordinate 3,184,860 downwards.
GGCAGTTCGGGGTCCAGCGGCAGCTCCGGGTCCAGCGGCGGGTCCGGTTCGTCCTCCTCGTCCAGTTCGTCGTCCAGCAGTTCTTCCTCGTCGGGCGGCTCGTCCAGCTTCGGCAGCACGGGCAGCACCGGATCGAGCGGCAGTTCCGGTTCCAGCGGGTCGAGCAGCAGCTCTTCCTCTTCGTCCAGCAGTTCGTCATCCAGCAGTTCGAGCGGGGGTTCGAGCAGCACCGGGGGCACCGATGTTCCGGCTCCGCCCATGGTGCTCCTGTTTGGCGCGGCGGCCGTGGCGCTTGTCGCCCGCCGCCGTTTCGCCGAACGCAAGGCGAAGGCCGCCGCTTAATTGCAGCGCCCGCCACAAAAAGGGGCGGCCCCGGCATCGGGCGCCGCCCCTTTTTGTCGTGCCAAGCCGGACGGGTCAGGCCGCTGCGATAATTTTCTCGATCTCCAACACCGGATGATTGGTCAGATCCTTAGCGATCTCACCGACCAGGCGGCTCTGCACTTCCTTATGATAATGTTTGCGCATCTCGCCCAGTGCGGTGGGCGGGGCGACGATGATCAGCTTCTCGTAATCCTGCGCAAAGGCCCGACGCTTGAGCAGGTCGGTCGCTTCGGTGGCGAAGCGCGCTTCTTCCAGATCATGAAAGTTGACCTGCTCCATCGAACTCTGACGCCCGCCCATGGGGGACGAAGACCGACCCGCGGCGTCCGAAGCCTGATCGCGATTGGCGGGGTTATCCTGCACCTTGACCTCTTCCGCCTCCAGCTGGGGAAAGGCGTCATCGCCCTTGTTGCGGAAGAAAAGCAGCTTGCGGCCGTCCGCCACCAGCACCATCGCGTCATGTTCGATCTGCATCGCTTCGTCCTTTTCTTTTTGATTGATGCAGGACTAACGAGCCAGCGGCGCATAGGGTTGCGCGGCCCGTCGCGCAGCGGCATAGGACTGCCCCATGCATGATATCCGCTTCATCCGCGAAACCCCCGCCGCCTTCGACGCTGACCTTGCCCGGCGCGGTCTGGCCCCGCTCTCCGCCGAGATATTGGCGCTGGATGAGCAGAGTCGGTCGATCAAGACGCAATTGCAGCAGGACCAGGCCCGCCGCAACGAGGCGAGCAAGGCGATCGGGCAGGCGATGGCCGCCAGGGATATGGCCAAGGCCGATGCGTTGAAGGCGGAAGTCGCGGCGCTGAAAGAAGGCGCGCCCGCGCTGGAAGCCCAGGACAAGGCGGTCGGCGACGCGCTGACCGCGATGCTGGCCGCCATCCCCAACCTGCCCGCCGACGATGTGCCGCAGGGCGCGGACGAGGCGGATAATGTGGAGGTCAGCCGCTGGGGCACGCCGCGCGATTTCGACTTTCCGCCGCAGGACCATGCCGATTTCGGGCCGGCGCTGGGGCTGGATTTCGAGGGCGGCGCGAAGCTGTCGGGCGCGCGTTTCACGGCGCTGCGCGGGCAGATGGCGCGGCTGCATCGGGCGCTGGCGCAATATATGCTGGATACCCAGACGGGCGCCAACGGCTATGAAGAGGTCAATCCGCCGCTGTTGGTGCGGGACGAGGCGCTGTTCGGGACGGGGCAGTTGCCCAAGTTCGCCGAGGATCTGTTTCGCACGACCGACGGCCGCTGGCTGATCCCGACCGCCGAAGTCTCGCTGACCAATCTGGTTGCCGACCACATTGTGCCGACCGACAGCCTGCCGATCCGGCTGACCGCGCTGACCCCGTGCTTCCGGTCCGAAGCCGGTTCGGCGGGGCGCGATACGCGCGGCTTCATCCGCCAGCATCAGTTCGAGAAGGTCGAACTGGTCGCGATCGCCAAGCCCGAACAGTCCGAGGTCGAGCATGAGCGCATGTGCGCGGCGGCGGAGGGGATATTGCAGGCGCTGGACCTGCCCTATCGCAAGATGCTGCTGTGCACCGGCGACATGGGCTTTGGCGCGCGCAAGACATGGGATCTGGAGGTGTGGCTGCCCAGCCAGGCCACCTATCGCGAGATCAGTTCCGTTTCGAACTGTGGCGATTTCCAGGCGCGGCGGATGAATGCGCGCTACAAGCCGGAAGGCGAGAAGCAGACCCGCTTCCTCCACACGCTCAACGGGTCGGGACTGGCGGTGGGGCGGACGCTGGTGGCGGTGCTGGAAAATTACCAGCAGGCCGATGGCAGCGTCACCGTGCCGGACGTGCTGGCGCCCTATATGGGCGGGATCACGAAGCTGGAGCCGCGCTGAACCCTGCCCCGTTCGGTTCTCGACAGGCGCGAACCGAACGGGCATTTGAGACAGGGAGTGCGACAGTTGCACGCGATTGCGCTATTTTTTTAGTTAGCTAACTAACTGAATCACGCTCCGCCTCGCTGCGGACTGAAAATGCTGGAAACCATGGCAGGATCAGATACACACGGCGCGATGCAGCGCCCGTTTCTTCTGATCCTGCCGCTCGGCACGCTCCTGCTGGCCGCCTGTATTCCCTATCAGGCCGAACGCGCCGATCCGGCGCCCACGCCGCCGCCGCAGATGGATGCCGACGCATCGACCGTCGAACTGACGGAAAAGCAGCCGGTCTGGACCGCGCAGCAGGTTGTGGCGAACGCCCGCACCGTGGCCAGCGCCACCTATGTCGTGCAGCCCGGCGATACGCTGCGCGGGGTCGGCAATCGCACCGGCGCAGGGTCGGAGGCGATCGCGCGCCACAATGGCCTGACCGCGCCCTATGCGATCCGGGCGGGGCAGAAGCTCCAAATCCCCGGCGGCCGTTATCATCTGGTGGCGGAGGGGGAGACGGGCATCGCCATCGCATCGGCCTATGGCGTCGCGTGGAGCAGGATCGTCACGGTCAATGGCCTGAGCGAACCCTATATGCTGCGGCGGGGCCAGCGGCTTTTGCTGCCCGGCGACGCGCCCGCCCGCGCGCCGGGCATCGAGCAACGCGCCGCCGCCTTCCGCATCGATATCGACGATGTGCTGACCGGCGGCCAGCCCGCCGCGGCCGACAATGCGGCGGTCGCCGTCGCATCCAGCGCGCCACGCCCCCTGCCCTCCAACGTGCCGATCGCCCAGCCCACGCGCTTCGCCGGCAGCTTCGCCTGGCCGGTCAAGGGCGTGATCCTGTCGCGTTTCGGCCCCGGTGAAAGCGGCGCGAAGAACAACGGCATCGATATCGCCGCGCCCGCCGGCACGCCGATCCGTGCGACCGCGGACGGCGTCGTCGCCTATGCCGGGGACAAGGTGGCGGTGTTCGGCGGCCTGGTCCTCATCAACCATGGCGGCAGTTGGGTCAGCGCCTATGGCCATGCCGCCCGTGTCGATGTGGTGCGCGGGCAGAAGGTGACCAGGGGTCAGGTGATCGGCCTGGTCGGCGACACCGGTTACGCCAGCAAGCCCAAGCTGCATTTCGAATTGCGCAAGGACCGGGCGCCGGTGAACCCGATCGGTCAGTTGCCGCCGGCATGAGGATCAACGAAGCCCGCCCCGCGCTTGGCGCCGCTGGCTTTCTGCGGCGACGATCGTCTATGCCGATGTGGGCGGACCTGGTGTGGCGCGTCGCGCTGGTGTTCGGGCTGATCGCGCTGGTGCTGTTGCTGCACTGGGTCGGGCGCGATGGGCTGAAGGACAATCTCGACAACGATATCAGCTTCGTCGATGTCCTTTACTTCACCACGGTCACGGTGACGACGGTCGGCTATGGCGATATCGTCCCGGTGACGCCGGAAGCACGGCTGTTCGAAGCGCTGCTCGTCACCCCCATCCGATTGTTCGTCTGGCTGATCTTCCTCGGCACGGCCTATAACCTCTTCCTCCGCAACATCCTCTACAGGTGGCGCATGGCGCGTATTCAGGCTGATCTGCACAATCACATCATCGTCACCGGTTTCGGCACCAGCGGGCAGGAAGCGGTGCATGAACTTCTCGCCCGCGGCACCGACCCGCGCGAGATCGTCGTCATCGACGGCAGCGAAAAGGCGCTGGAACTGGCCGAAGCGCAGGGATGCAATGTGCTGTGCGGCGATTCGACACGCGACCGCACGCTCAAGGATGTGGCGATCCACCGCGCCCGCAGCATGATCGTGTCGGCGGGGCGCGACGATACCTCGATCCTCATCACGCTCACCGCCCGCCACCTGGCGCCGCGCCTGCCGATCAGCATCGTCGTGCGCAACGAAGATAATGAGTTGCCCGCGCGGCAGGCCGGGGCGACCACGGTCATCAACCCGGTCAGTTTTGCCGGACTGCTGCTGGCCGGCAGCACCAGCGGCCGGCATATCGCCGATTATATGGCGGATCTGGCCGCATCGGGCGGGCGGGTGAAGCTGAACGAGCGAACCGTGCTGCCCGAAGAGGTGGGCGGGCCATTGTCGGCGATCGGCACCGGCCTTGGCCTGCGCATCTATCGCGGCGACCGCCCGATCGGCTTTTGGGAGGAGGAGGCCAAGCGGCTCCAGAGCGGCGACGTCATCATCGAGATCACCGAAGGGAATGGCCTCCCCGAACCTGCGGACGGCGACTGATTCCGGGGACGCTATGGCGGCGCGTGACATTTGGCGCGTAAATCCCTATGTGCGCGACCATCATGGCAACCAAATTTCCTGACGCGCCGAAGATCGGCATGGTTTCGCTCGGCTGTCCCAAGAACCTGGTCGATTCCGAGCGCATCCTGACGAAGCTGCGTTCCGACGGCTATCAGATGTCGCCCGACTATGCCGGCGCCGACGTTGTGCTGGTCAACACCTGCGGCTTCCTGGATTCCGCCAAGGAGGAATCGCTGGAGGCGATCGGCGAGGCGATGGCCGAAAATGGCCGTGTGATCGTGACCGGCTGCATGGGCGACGAGGCGGATGTCATCCGTGCGAAATTCCCGCAGGTGCTGGCCGTTACCGGCGCGCATCAATATGAGCAGGTGGTCAATGCGGTGCATGATGCGTCGCCGCCCATCCCCAACGCTTTTGTCGACCTGGTGCCCGAAGGCGGGCTGAAACTGACGCCGCGCCACTACAGCTATCTGAAGATTTCGGAGGGCTGCAACCATCGCTGCTCCTTCTGCATCATCCCCTCGATCCGCGGCGACCTGGTGTCGCGCCGGATCGACGCGGTGCTGCGCGAAGCCGAAAAGCTGGTGCAGGCGGGCACGAAGGAATTGCTGGTCATCAGCCAGGATACGTCGGCCTATGGCGTCGATACGCGGCACGATCCGCGCCTGTGGAAGGGGCGCGAGGTGCGCGCGCACATGACCGACCTGGCCCGCGAACTGGGGCAGTTGCGCACGGCGGATGACGTCGCGCCCTGGGTGCGGCTCCACTATGTCTATCCCTATCCCCATGTCGATCATGTCATTCCGCTGATGGCCGACGGGCTGCTGACGCCCTATCTCGACATCCCGTTCCAGCACGCCGCGCCGTCGGTACTGAAAGCCATGAAGCGCCCGGCCAACGAAGCCAAGGTGCTGGATCGCATCCATAAATGGCGGGCGATCTGCCCCGACATCACGATCCGGTCGACCTTCGTCGTGGGTTTCCCCGGCGAAACGGAGGCCGATTTCCAATATCTGCTCGACTGGCTGGACGAGGCGCAGCTCGATCGCGTCGGCGCCTTCCGCTTCGAGCCGGTCGAGGGCGCGCCGGCGAACGCCCTGCCGGGCGCCTTGCCCGAAGAGGTCAAGGAAGAGCGTTACCAGCGGATCATGGAGAAAACCGCCGCGATCAGCGCCGCCAAGTTGCAGGCGAAGATCGGCCGGGTGCTGCCCGTCATCATCGACGAAGTGGGCGAGCCGGACGAGGAAGATGGCAGCGTTGGCGCGACCGCGCGCAGCCAGGCGGATGCGCCGGAAATCGACGGCAATGTCTTCCTGCGCGATGTCGGCGAAGGGCGGAGGGCAGGCGATATATTCGACGTCGTGATCGAGGATGCCGACGAGCATGACCTTTATGGGGCGCCTGTTCAGGACTGAAACGCGATAAGTCAGGGTCGTACATTACGACATGCGTTCCCGCGAGGGCGGAACCCAGTTCAGACGGCGGGACTGTGTTCCCGCCTTCACGGGAACACAGTCACTTTGCGCCACAGGTTACCGGGCCACGAACCCATCCTGATATTCGGTCTTGATCGCCTTGCGCATCGCCGCATCGACCGGCAGCGGCACGTCATAGCTGCCTTCCGCATAGGGTCCGGCGTTGTAGGGACCAACGATCACGGTGATGCTGTCGATCAGCTTGCCGTCCTTCGACGTCGGCACCAAAACCTGTTCCATCGGGTCGATGCATTTGGTGAATTCATCGTCGCCGCGCACCACCGGCGCGCCACGCTTTTCCGCGCGCTGCTTGTCGAGCGCCGCGCAGAAGGGTTCTTGGATCACCGCTGCGAAGGCGGCGGGCGACGTCATCATCGCCTTGACGCTCGTCTCGCGCTTGCGCGCCTTGTCCCACAGCAGCGCCTCAAAGCCAGTCATGCCATGCGCGCCGCCGGTATAGACATAGGTTTCCGACTGGAGCGCCAGAAAGAGCGGCGTGTCCGCAGCGACGCGCCATTGGGTTTCCAGGCTGTGGGGCCGGAACGGAAAGCCCGACTCCTTGGCGGCGGCGCTGTCTTCCTTCGCCATGGACAGCGCATCCGCCTTGGATGCAGCCCTGTCCTTCGCGAACTTCTCCACTAGGACGGGCACCGCCGCGGCCTGCGCCGGATAGGCATAGGAAAATTCGAGGAAAGGATTTTTGTCCTTCTCGGCAAAGGGCTTGGCCGGCGGCGTCGGCGCTTCGACGCCGACCATCTTTCCCACATAGCGGGAGGCGGCCGCATTGGCCGCCGCGTCGCCGCCGCCATTATCCTGCGAAGGCGTGCAGGCGGCGGCCAACAGGGCCGCCGCCGGGACCAGTCCCCTGACCCCAATCACGCCTGCTCGCATCAATGCGCCTTCGCTGCGCGGCAGCGTTCGCCGACCGCCTTGCGCGCGTAATCGCTGCCCAGCGCCAAGCCGGCATTGGGCCAGCCTTCCGCGATCAATGCTTGCTGCACCGCATGGCTGTTATCGAATTGGCCCGTTTCGGCCAGCGCATAGGCGCGCGCCCTGGCGGCCTGAAGGCCCCGGTCATCACCGTGAATCATTGTCCGTCTCCTTTAATCTATGCCTGTGAATCTAGGCCCGCCCGGTGCGCAGCGCAAACGAAGAAAGGGCCGAACGTGCCGGGTGCGCGATGAAAAAATTGCGCTTTCCATCCACATTCCCTTTCCCTTACACCCGCGCAATGACCGACTTTTCCGACCTGCTCAAAGCCGACAACCAGCAACCCGCCCGATCGATCCAGCTTGTCGACGCCAGGGGTTATGACACATGGATCGCGGCCCAGCCGGCGCGGGCGCGCGCCCTGGTTTCGGCGCAGAAATTCCGGGGCCAGCCCCATGACGTCGCGATTCTGCCGGGCGAGAGGGACGATGACTGGTCGGTGGTCGCCGGGGTGGCCCATGGCGACGCCCTGGGATCATGGTGTCTGGCGCGGGCGGCCGAAACCCTGCCCGAAGGCGTCTATCGGCTGGCGCAGGGGTCGGCGGGAGCCGCGGCGCTGGGGTGGCTGACGGCGCAATATCGCTTCGACCGCTATCGCCGGGATGATGCGTCGGCTGGCGCGCGCGTCCTGCTGACGAGCGATGTCGCCCGGATCGCGCCGATGGTGCAACTGGGCCAAGCCGTCGCGCTGGTCCGCGACCTGGTGAACACGCCCGCCGCCGACATGGGGCCGCCCGATCTGGAAGCCGCGGTGGAGAAGGTCGCCGCCGCCTTTGGCGCGCATGTGGCGACCATCAGCGGCGATGCGCTGGAACAGGGCTATCCGATGATCCACGCGGTCGGCAAGGCGGCTGACAAGAGGTTCGCGCCGCGCCTGATCGAATTGCTGTGGGGTGACCCTGCCGCGCCGCGCATTGCGATCGTGGGCAAGGGCATTTGCTTCGATAGCGGGGGGCTGGATATCAAGCCGTCGTCGGGAATGCGCCTGATGAAGAAGGATATGGGCGGCGCGGCCCATGCGCTGGCGCTGGCGCAGCTCATCATGGCGGCGCGGTTGCCGGTGCGGCTGCACCTGCTGGTCCCGGCGGCGGAAAATGCGATCGCGGGCAATGCGTTTCGCCCCGGCGACATATTGCGCAGCCGCAAGGGGCTGAGCGTCGAAATCGGCAATACCGATGCCGAAGGGCGGCTGGTGCTGGGCGATGCCCTGACCCGCGCGGGGGAGGAAAAGCCGGAGCTGATCGTCGATTTCGCGACCCTGACCGGCGCGGCGCGCGTGGCTGTCGGCCCCGACCTGCCCGCTTTGTTCGCCAATGACGATGCGCTGGCGGCCGATATGGCGGTCGCGGGTGCCGCGGTGGACGATCCGACCTGGCGACTGCCCCTATGGGATGGCTATGCCGACATGCTGAAGTCCGATATCGCGGACCTCAACAATGCGGGCGAAGGGGGCTTTGCCGGCGCGATCACAGCGGCGCTGTTCCTCAAGCGCTTCGTGCCCGACGACACGCCCTGGCTGCATCTCGACACCTTCGCCTGGCGCCCCTCCGCCAAGCCCGGCCGACCCAAGGGCGGCGAGGCGCTGGGGCTGCGCGCGGTCTTCCGCCTGCTGCAACATCGCTATGGGCGGGCCGGATAAAGGCTGCGATTGCGTCTCATCCGTTACGCAACCGGATTGGGAATGGTGCGTTAAGGTGACATGAACGCGCTATCCGCAACCGAAATCGACCGCCCCGGCCTGCAATCGCTTGGCCAATGGATGCGCACCCTCGTCGATTATGTCCGATCGGGCAAACCCGACCTGACCAACCGCCAGATGGCGTTGATGATGACCGTCTATATCGGGTCCGGTCCCCATACGGTGCGCGGCCTGGCCGAAGCGCTCCATGTTTCAAAGCCCGTCATCACGCGCGCACTGAACAAGCTGTCGGCGCTCGGCTACCTCCGCCGGGAACGCGATGTGGCGGACCGTCGTAATATTTTCATCACCCGGACGCCAAAAGGCGCGGAATTTCTTGACGCCTTTCACCATTTCATCGCAGGAACCGCGCGCGATGAACGGCATAATTACACCCCTGCGGAACGGACCGCCTGAACGAACCCGCTTCGAGCTTGATGGCCGGTCGGTCGCGCTGGATCGGCGCATCCATGCGGCGCGCGGCGACCTGGCGGACCTGTCGCTGGCTGGCGTCCTGTTTTCCGCCCATTATGCCCGCGCCGTGCCGCTCACCTGCGTTGCGCCCGGCGCCGCGATAACATCGGCCCCCACGCCGACAGCCGAAGCCGTCAGCGAATTGCTGCGCGGCGAAACCTTCCATGCACTCGACGTGATGACCGACTGGGCATGGGGCTTTTGCGGCCATGACGGCTATGTCGGCTATATTCGCCGCGATGCGCTCGACATTCTGGAAACGCCCAGCCATCGCATCATGGTGGAAAGCGCGCCACTGTTCAGCGCCGCCGACATCAAGTCGTCCATTGCCGAACATTGGCCGAGCGGCGCGCTGTTTTCCGGCGTTGTACAGGGCGACTTCATCGCCTGCGCCGAAGGCTTCGTCCATATCCGCCATGCCCAGCCGATCGATGCCAAGTCATCCGACTGGGTATCCGTGGCGGAACGCTATCTGGGCCAGCCCTATGTCTGGGGTGGACGCGGCCATCGCGGGATCGACTGTTCGGGCCTGGTGCAGGCCGCTCTGGGGCAGGCGGGCATCAGCGTCCCGCGCGACACCGACCTGCAATGCGAAGGCATCGGGATGCCGATCGACGGCGACGCGGCGCTGCAACGCGGCGACCTGGTCTTCTTCCCCGGCCATGTCGGCATCATGGCCGACGCCAAGACCCTGCTGCACGCCAACGCCTATTGGATGGCGGTTGTGAAGGAGCCGCTGGCGGACGTCGTCGCCCGGCTGGCCGACGCGCACCCGCAGCCGATCATCGCCCGGCGGAGGATCAGCGCATGAGCATCAACGTCTTCATCGACGGCGGTCACGGCACCACCGGGATCGAAATCGCCGACCGGCTGGCGGGGCGTTCCGAATTGTCGCTGATCACCGTGCCGGAAGAGCAGCGTCGGGACGCCGGCGCGCGCCGCGACGCGCTGAACGCCGCCGATATCGTCATCCTGTGCCTGCCCGATGATGCCGCGCGCGAAGCGGTAGCGCTGATCGACAATGATCGCACCCGCGTCATCGACGCATCGACCGCGCATCGCGTGGCCAATGGCTGGACCTATGGCTTTCCCGAATTGGAGCCGGGTCATCGTGAGGTGCTGGCGGGCAGCCGCTTCGTCGCCAATCCCGGCTGCTGGCCGACCGGCTTTCTGGCGCTCGTCCGTCCGTTGGTGCTGGCGGGGCTGATCCCCGTCGATTGGCCGGTGACGGTGTCGGGCGCTTCGGGCTATTCGGGCGGCGGCAAGGCGATGATTGCGGACTATGAGGGCGATACCGGCGCGCCCAGCGCCTTCCGTCCCTATGGCATGGCCCTGGGCCACAAGCATGTGCCGGAAATGACTCGCTATTCGGGGCTGACCCACCCGCCGCTGTTCGCGCCCGCGGTGGCCGACGCCTATCGCGGCATGATCGTGGAAGTGCCGTTGCAGTTGCGGGCGATGCCGGGCGCGCCGGCGCTGGCCGACATCCATGCCACTCTTGCCGCCGCTTATGCCGGATCGCAAATCGTCAGCGTGGCGGCGCTGGAGGACAGCCTGAGCATCGGCCAGGTGGCGTTGGAGCATGTCGGCGCGACCGACCGGCTGGCGCTCTTCGTCTGCGGCAACGCCGACAGCGGGCAGGCCCGGCTAGTGGCGGCGCTCGACAATCTGGGCAAGGGCGCGGCCGGCGCGGCCGTGCAGAATCTCAACATCCTGGCGGGCCTGCCCGAAACCGCGGGCCTGCGGTTGTAACTGCGGCCGTGGATTTTAGTGGATGGTGCCGAGCGGCTGGTCGTAGGTCAGCAGCACGATCAGCCGCTCGATCTGACGCCAATGGCAGAAATGGATATGATTGCCCTGATCCAGGCTGCGGTCGGCGCGCGCGGCGGCTTCATAGCCGGCATTGTCACCGAAAGCCGCCATCAGCTCGGTCGCGTCTTCATAGCTCTTTCGGTTCGAAAGATATGGCACCTGCATTGCGACCCCCGACTCGTTCCTGGCGACCTTATTATGGAGCACGCTGTTCAATCACCGTGCCATTTCAACGCTTTGGCGTGAATGGCTGGTTTGGACGGTAAATCGTCCATTAGGGAAGTCCCGATATGGATCAGCCATCCCGTCACGGGACGATGCTTCCCGAAACGGGGCTGTCCGGGATGGCCTTCAAAGCCGCTGGCCTTGTCGCGCGGTCCATGGCAAGGGGCCGCCATGACCAAGGAGACGAAAAACCCGACCGGCGCTGGCGCGATCATCGCCTTCCTCATCTTGGCCGGTACGATCGGCGGCGGCCTGCTGGGCCAGCCCAGCATCGGGCTGCTGGCGGGCGCAAGCGCGGGCGTGCTGATCGCCGTCCTGCTGTGGCTGCGCGAACGCGGCAAATAAGCCGCACACGCCGCCTTGCCCGCCGCCCTGCGTCCGCATAGATGTGAGCGCATGAAGAAGCATATCATCGCCCTCGCCCTCATCGCGCTCCTGATCGCGGGCGGCATTTTCCTTTATCTCGCCCAGGGCAACACGGCGCAACTCCCGCCGGGCGCGGATACCGGGCGCGAGCCGCTGTTCACTACCCCGCGCAACGAAATGATTCCGACGGTCAATATCGCCGAGGTGAAGCCGTGGACCGGCGATGAAAAGCCCGTCGCGGCCAAGGGACTGAACGTGGCGCGCTATGCCGATGGCCTGGCCCATCCGCGCTCGCTGCTGCGCCTGCCCAATGGCGACGTGCTGGTGGCCGAAACCAACAGCCCGCCGCGGCCCAAGAACGGCATCGTCAGCCGGGTGATGAGCTATCTGATGGACAAGGCGGGGGCTGGCGCACCGTCCGCCAATCGCATCACGCTGCTGCGCGACGTCGATGGCGACGGGCGGGCGGAAACCAAGACCGCTTTCCTGACCGGCCTCAACTCCCCTTATGGCATGGCGCTGATCGGCGACACGCTCTATGTAGCGAACACCGACGCGCTGATGGCCTTCCCCTATAAGGAAGGCGATATCAGGATCACCGCCAAGGGGCGCAAGATCATCGACCTGCCCGCGCAGGCGCCCAACCAGCATTGGACCAAGAGCCTGGCCGCCAGCCCCGAAGGGCTGCTCTATGTCGGCGTCGGCTCCAACAGCAATGTCGCCGACAATGGGCTGGAAGTGGAAAAGGGCCGCGCCCTCGTGCTCGAAGTCAATCCCAAGACCGGCTATAAGCGCATATTCGCATCGGGCCTGCGCAACCCCGTGGGCCTTGCCTTCGAACCCAAGAGCGGCGCGCTGTGGGGCGTGGTCAACGAACGCGACATGCTGGGCGGCGACCTCGTCCCCGACTATCTGACGCGGGTGGAGTTCGGCGCTTTCTACGGCTGGCCATGGAATTACTGGGGCGGTTATGAAGATCGCCGCGTCCAGCCGCAGCGACCGGAAATCCGCGAATATACCCACCGGCCCGACTATGCGCTGGGCAACCATGTCGCGCCGCTGGGCCTGACCTTCGCCGACAAGCTGCAACTGGGCGCGCCCTATACCGACGGCGCGATCGTGGGCCTGCACGGCAGTTGGAACCGCAAACCGGCCGCCGGTTACAAGGTCGTCTATGTCGGCTTTGCCGATGGCGAAGCGGGCAAGGCCAAGCCGGTGGACCTGCTGACCGGCTTCCTGGACAAGGATGGCGCCGCGCATGGTCGGCCGGTCGACGTCACCGCCGACGCCAAGGGCGCGCTGCTGGTCAGCGACGATGTCGGGGGCGTGGTGTGGCGGGTGACGAAGGCGCAGTGATGGCAATCATCCGTTCGCTTCGAGCGAACGGATGCAGGCTTTACACACTCAGCCCGTTGCGCCCGGCCAGGTCGACCACATATTGCCAGGCGACACGGCCCGACCGGCTGCCGCGCTGGGTCGCCCACTGGATCGCCTCCAGCGGATCGAACGCCAAGCCCAGCTTGGCCGCATAGCCGCCCACGATCGCAACATAGGCGTCCTGATCCAGCGCATGGAAGCCGAGGCTGAGGCCGAAGCGGTCGGACAGCGCCATCTTGTCGTCCACCACATCGCGCGGATTGATGGGATCGTCCTGTTCGGACAGGTGGCGCGGCACAATATGGCGGCGGTTCGACGTCACATAGAGGCGGACATTGGCGGGCCGCGCCGCCGTGCCCCCCTGCAACAGCGACCGCAGCGCCCGCGCGTCGCCCACGCCCTGTTCCTCGAACCCCAGATCGTCGAGGAACAGGATGAAGGGGCGCGTCGTGCCGCGCAGCAGGGCAAAGAGCGCGGGCAGGCTCGCCAGTTCATCGATTGCGCATTGCATCAGGGCGATGTCCTGCCCTTCCGCCTGCAACAGGCCGACGACGGACGCTACGGCCGCCGATTTGCCGGTCCCGCGCGCGCCCCACAGCAGCACGTCATGCGCGGCATGGCCGGCCGCATGGCGGCGGCTATTGTCCAGCAGCGCGCCCTTCTGCGCATCGATCCCGGTCAGCAGCGCATAGTCCACCGGCGCGAATGCCTCCACCGCATGGATCGCCCGCCCGTCCCAGACATAGGCGGGGAAAGCGGCGAGATCGGCGCACGAGGGAGGCGGCGGCGCGAGCCGTTCCAGCGCTTCGGCGATACGGATAAGGAGGGCGTCGGTCATGGTCGCGGCTTAACCGCCGATCCGCGCGGCTGCAAGCGCCCTGCTCCTCCCTGCGCGTCGATGTCATTTCCCTGACGCAATGGCCTTTTACTTGCCTAATTCGGGGTCTATATCGCGGGGGTCGTGACTATCGCTCATCCATCATTTTCGACGAAATCCTGCCGCTATGGCGCCGAAGCCCTGCGCGAGGCGGCCTTGCTGATCCGTGCGGGCGAGCCGGTGGCGGTGCCTACCGAGACGGTCTATGGCCTGGCCGCCGACGCCACCGACAGCAATGCCGTCGCCGCCATCTACAGCGCCAAGGGGCGGCCCAGCTTCAATCCGCTGATCGTCCATGTCGCCGACCGCGCCATGGCGGAGCGGCTGGCCGATTTCTCGGCCGTGGCGGGTCTGCTCGCCGACCATTTCTGGCCAGGCCCGCTGACATTGGTGTTGCCGGTGCGCAGCGACAGCGGCCTGTCGCCGCTGGTGACGGCGGGGCTGCCGACCGTCGCGCTGCGCCTGCCCGCTCATCCGGCGATGCGCGCGCTGATCCGGGAAAGCGGCTGCCCGCTCGCCGCCCCCTCCGCCAATCGCAGCGGATCGATCAGCCCGACCTGCGCCGAACATGTGCTGGCCAGCCTGGGCGGCAAGATCCGCATGATATTGGACGAGGGGCCGACCAGCGAGGGACTGGAATCCACCATCGCCGCGCCCGCAGAGGATCGCGTCCGCCTGCTGCGCCCCGGCCCCGTCACCGCCGCCATGCTGGAGCAAGCGACCGGACTGCCGGTGATGATGACCGATGATGGGAAGATCGAGGCGCCCGGCCAGCTGGAAAGCCATTATGCGCCGTCAAAGCCGGTGCGACTGAATGCGCTGCGGGCGGAAAAGGACGAATATCTGATCGGCTTCGGGCTGATGCCCTGCCATATCAACCTCAGTCAGGAGGCGGACCTGCGCGAGGCCGCGGCCCATTTGTTCGCCGCCCTGCACGTCGCCGACGCCAGCGCCGCCGCCCGCATCGCCGTGGCGCCCATCCCGAACGAGGGCATCGGCGCGGCGATCAACGACCGGCTGCGGCGAGCCGCGGCTTGATCGGGATTAGTTGGTCGCGACAGAAAGCAGACGTTGAGCAGACGGGCTTTATGATCGGCAAGCGGATGACCCACTACCGTCACCCCAGCGAAGGCTGGAGTCTCAGGCGACAGTGCGATGCGGTTGAGTATGTGCCAAGCCGGACCGCCGCTTGCCCCCGCACGAGACCCCAGCCTTCGCTGGGGTGACGGGATTTTTACGTTGCCTGTCGCGTGAAGTCTCGCACAAAGTAGACAGTACGCTCTCCACCCAAACCAGACATACGCTCCGCCCCGGTCAAACGCCTGGCATTCCCGTTCAACCCAGCCTCACCCGCAATTGTCATAACCCGCGTCGCGGCACTGTCTGCGCCGCTCCTTGTTCGCCTTCTTGCGCTCCTTGCCCTCGCGCGCTTCCTGCTTGCGCATCTTGCGGCCATAATTGCGGTCGGCTTCATCCTGACTGGTGGTAGACCAGTCCACGATCTGCGATCCGGCGCGCACCGGCGCGGTCACGACGCTCGCCACCGTGCGCACGCAACCCGGCAGCGCCAACAGCAATAAGGGCGTCGCCAGCAATACCCATTTTTTCATCGTCCATTCCCGACTTGTCGTTCGCGCCTCCCTAACACGGGCGACATGAACAGCCCACTAAGAACGGCGCGAAAAGCGACGGGCCGTAGCGACGGCTCAGCCCTCGATCCGGGCCGCGAAGCCCTTGCGCAGCTTGGCGAGCTTGGGCGGGATCACCGCCATGCAATAGGGGTTCCGGTCGCCGACCCGGTCCCAATATTTCTGGTGATAATCCTCGGCGGGATACCAGGGCGCGTCGGGCTCGATCGTCGTGACGATCGGATCGGCCTGGTCCGCCTGCGCTCGTTCGATGCCCGCGCGCGCCTGCGCTTCCTGCTCCGCCGAATGGGGAAATATCGCCGACCGATATTGGGTGCCGACATCATTGCCCTGCCGGTTCAGGGTTGTGGGATTATGGGTCGCGAAGAAGATGTCGAGCAGGTCGGCATAGCTGATGATCGCCGGATCATAGGTGATGCGGATCGCTTCGGCATGGCCGGTCGCGCCCGAACAGACCTGTTCATATGTCGGATCGGGCAACGCGCCGCCGATATAGCCGCTTTCCACGCCCTCGACGCCCTTGAGATTCTGGTAGACCGCTTCGGTGCACCAGAAGCAGCCACCGGCCAGCGTCGCGATTTCCTGCGCCATGTTCATTCCTTATCCATGTTCGACGCCACAGATAAGCATTCTCACGCCGCGGTTCCAGCCTCCGCCCGCGCCGCGTCCGCCTTGGCGCGCTCTTCGGCCACCAGTTCCTTGCGCGACAGCTTGCCCACCAGCGTCTTGGGCAGGTTCAGCCGCACCTCGACCGCGCAGACCCGCTCATGCTTGCCCAGTTGCGGATTGAGCCAGTCCATGAGCGCCCCGCCGTCCATCTCCGCGCCTTCGTTCAGGGTCACGAACGCCTTGGGCTGCTCACCGCGATAATGGTCGGGTATGCCGATCACCAGCGCCTCCTTGACCGCAGGATGGTGATACAGGACCGATTCCACCTGGCTTGGAAACACCTTGAAGCCGCCGACCGCGATCATGTCCTTCAACCGGTCTACGATCTTCACATAGCCGTCCTCGTCGACCAGGCCGACATCGCCGGTGCGGACATAGTCGCCGACGAACACTTCGGCATCGGCGTCCGGCCGGTTCCAATAGCCCTTCATGATCTGCGGCCCGGCAAAGAGCAGTTCGCCCGGTTCGCCTTCGGCCGGCGGGCGGGTCGGGTCTTCACGATCGACCAGCTTCACCCGCGTCCCTGGCACCGGCTGACCCACCGTCCCGCTCTTGTTCAACCCCTCATAGGGATTGGTGCAGACGATCGGACTGGTTTCGGTCAGGCCATAGCCTTCGATCAGTTTGGCGCCGGTCGCCGCCTCGAACTTCTGCTTCAACTCCAGCGCCAATGGCGCGCCGCCGGAAATGCAGGCCCGCAGGGAGGAGAAATCGATGTTGCGGATGGCGGGATGGTCCAGCAGCGCCTGGAACATCGTCGGCACGCCGGGCAGCGACGTCGCCTTGACCCGCTGCACAGCCGCCAGCACCTGCGCCGCGTCGAAGCGCGGCAGCATCACCATCTCGCCCCCATTCACCACCGTCCGGTTGAGCGTGCAGGTATTGGCGAAGACATGGAAGAAGGGCAGCACGGCGATGATCCGGTCCGGCTCATTGGCGTGCGGATCGATCGCCTGCGCCTGCCGCGCATTGGCGGTCAGATTCTGATGGGTCAGCATCGCCCCCTTGGGCGTGCCGGTCGTCCCGCCGGTATATTGCAGCAACGCGACGTCGTTGACCGGGTCGATCTCCGGCACGGAACACCCCCCCGCATTGGCGACCAGCCGGTCGTAGCGGATGATGCGCGGATCGTCCGGCAAAGGCGTGGACTCGCTGGCCTTGAACCAACGGAACAGCAGCGATTTGACCGGCGGCAGCATCTCGGCGACCGACCCGACGATCAGCGTCTCCAGCGCGCTATGGTCCAGCACCTGCAGCGCGGTGGGCAGCAGCGCCTTGGCCGACAGGGTGAATAAAATCTTCGTGCCGCTATCTTCGACCTGATGTTCCAGTTCGGCCGCGGTGTAGAGGGGGGAGAAGTTGACGACGATCGCGCCGGCCATCAGCGCGCCATAATAGGCCGCGACATAATGGGGGGTGTTGGGCAGATAGAGGCCGACCCGGTCGCCTTTGCGCACGCCCATGGCCTGCAAGCCGCAGGCGATCCTGCGAATTTGCTCCAGCATCGCGCCATAGCTGAAATGCCGCCCCATGAAATCGATCATCGGCGCGTCGGGGTGGGCCGTTGCGCTGTTCGTGACCATGTCGCCCATCGACAACGGGGGGAATGTCTGGTCCCAGGCCGTGGGATGCTGATAGCGTTCTCGCCAGATTTTTTCTATGCTCTCCATGCCCGAAGTGTATGGGCACCGGGCACTTTACGCAAGCGTCAACCAACGCAAAAAGGGCCACGCGGCGTGAACCGCGCGGCCCTGAAAAATGCTGCGTCGCCGCGACTTGGAGCAAGCCGCCGATGACGCTACGGCATTACACCTCGCCCTTGTTGCTGCTGAACGGATCGAGGATCGTGGCTGTCGCCGAAATCAGGTCCGTCTCGGCCTTCAACGCCTCTTCGGCGCGGCGCACCGTCTCCTGACGCTCCCGCCGCAGTTCCTCGATCAAGGCCTCGCGGTCGCCATCCAGGCGCGAATCGGTCGGCGCCTCGATGCCCAGCTTCTTGGCCGTCTTGGCGACCAGAGCGTCCAGCTCCCGCTGCGAACACAGTCCCAGCGTCACCGGGTCTTTGGGCGTGATGTTGGAGATGTTCCAGTGAGTGCGGTCGCGGATCGCCGCGATGGTGGTGCGGGTGGTGCCGATCAGCTTGCCGATCGCGCCATCGGACACTTCGGGATGATTGCGCAGGATCCAGGCGATGCCGTCCGGCTTGTCCTGACGCTTGCTGACGGGGGTGTAACGCGGCCCCTTGGTGCGGCGGACCGGCTCAGGGCCTTTGAGCATCTTGAGCCGATAGTCGGAATTGCTCTCGCCCTTATGGATTTCCTCCATGGTGATTTCATGGGCGCGCACCGGATCGCGGCCGGTATATTTGATGCTGGCGGTGTCGTCGGCGATCGCCTGCACTTCCAAAATGTGGAGCCCGCAAAATTCCGCGATCTGGTCGAAGCTCAGGGCGCTATTGTCGATCAGCCAGCTGGCGGTCGCGTGAGGCATGAGGGGCTGGGACACGGGGTCTTCTCCGGCGTAAAAACGATAAGGGCCGCCCAAGCAGGGCGGCCACGACGGATCAGAGATAGTCCATGACGGCAGGCTGAGCAAGGAAAAGCGTCAGGCGGCGCTTTCGATCAGCGTGGCCGGGATGGCGTGCAGCCCCGCCAGGAACTCGCGCGCGCTGCGCTCCCAGCTGAAGCTGCGCCCATAGGCGGCGCAGGCGGCGCGATCGCACGGCAATGCGGCGGCGATCGCCTGCCCCAGATCCTCCGACAGCGCCCCGCATTCCGCCGTCACGATATCGACCGGCCCGGTCACCGGATAGGCCGCGACCGGCGTGCCGCAGGCCAGCGCCTCGATCATCACCAGCCCGAACGTGTCGGTGCGGCTGGGGAAGACGAACACATCCGCCCCGGCATAAGCCCCCGCCAGTTCAGCACCGAACATCGGCCCGATGAAGCGGGCCTGCGGATAGGCCCGCGCCAGCGCCGCGCGCGCCGGTCCATCGCCCACCACCACCTTGGTCCCGACATGGTCGGTGGCCAGGAACGCCTCCAAATTCTTTTCCACCGCGACCCGCCCGACATAGAGCATGATCGGGCGCGGCAGATAGGCGTAAAGCGCGGGCGGCGGCGCATCGGGGGTGAAGGCAGCCAGGTCTACGCCCCTGCCCCATGGCCGCACATTGGGCACGCCATGCGTGCGGAGTTGCTCGCGCACGGATCGGGTCGATACCAGCACCGCCTGCGCCGGCCCGTGGAACCAGCGGATATAGCGCCAGAACCAGGCCGCGGGCAGGCCGGTGCGCTGCGCGACATAATCGGGGAAATGGGTGTGATAGGCGGTGGTGAACGGCACCCCGCTGCGCAGACACCAGCGCCGCGCCGCCAGGCACAGCGGGCCTTCGGTCGCCAGATGCACCGCATCGGGCTGGAACGCCGCGATCGCCTGACCCACGACGGTCGATCGCACCAGCGCCAGCCGGATTTCGGGATAGGTCGGGCAAGGAATGGAGCCATAGAGATCGGGCGAGATGACCTCGACCACATGCCCCATCTGCTCCAGTTCGGCCCGGATCGTCTGGAGCGTGCGCACGACGCCATTGACCTGCGGGCTCCAGGCGTCGGTGACGATCGCTATGCGCATGGGGATCAACTCCATCATCCCGTCAAATCCAGCATATTCCCGCGCAGGCGGGAATCCTCAAGCGGCCATTCGCGCCCGGACATCCTGCTCGCCCTGCTCCCGCTTGGCGATCTCGTCGGCCCAGTGCAGCACGTCCATCCGGCCGTCATCATGCTCGACCAGCGCGGTGCAGCCTTCCACCCAGTCGCCGTCATTATAATAGTCGATGCCTTCGATCTCACGCATCTCGGCATTGTGGATATGGCCGCATACCACGCCGTCGACGCCGCGCGCCCCGGCCTCATGCGCCACCACCTCCTCGAAGCGGGAGATGAAGGACACCGCGTTCTTGACCTTGTGCTTGGCCATCTTGCTGAGCGACCAATAGGGCAGCCCCATCTTCTGCCGCACCGCATTGACCACGACGTTGAGCCGCATCAGCGTGGTATAGGCCGCGTCTCCCACGAAGGCGAGCCAGCGATGCGCCAGCATGATCGTGTCGAACTCGTCGCCATGCAGCACCAGCAGCTTCCGCCCGTCGGCGGTGGTGTGGATCGCCTTGCGCCGGATTTCGACGCCGCCAAAGCTCATGCCGGTGAACTGCCGGAACATCTCGTCATGATTGCCGGGGATATAGACGACCCGCGTGCCGCGCTTGGCCCGCTTCATCAGCCGCCACACCACGTCATTATGGCTGGCGGGCCAGTAGAAGCGCTTCTTCAGCCGCCAACCGTCGATGATGTCGCCGACCAGATAGATGGTGTCGCTATCCACATTGTCGAGGAAATCGATCAGCATCGCGGCATTGCAACCGCGCGTGCCGAGGTGGATGTCCGAAATCCAGATGGTGCGATAGCGGCGCCGCTGCCCTTCCCGTTCAGGGATATGGAAGCGGTCGTCCGCGCCCTCTTCCAGCTCGCTCAGGAAGGGCAGGCGCGTGATGGCGTTCATGATACGATCCCCAAAGACCAATGTCCTTGGGAGCGAATCCTTAAGCGCGCAATGTTACAGTTCCGAAGAGAATATGACGGAAATGCTACGGTTTGCGGGGCTTGACCGGAGGAGCGCGCCTCATTTGATTTGTCATGCTGAACTTGCTTCAGCATCCATCGCGCGGCACCAACCTTCCCTCGATTTGGCAAAATGGACCCTGAGCCGAAGGCCAGCGCAGCTAAACAAGTTCAGGGTGACATCTCCCTTTTATCATCCGCAGCATTAGGACGTCGGCTCACGACTTTTGGCTCATCGGGGTCAACATATCCCTTACACTCGCAGGCGGTGCACCACATTTCCCCGTCACCATCCCAGTGATAACCGATGAGATGTCCGCAACGCTTACAGCCTTCGGGTTCGCTAATGACCCCCATCAAACCACCAGCACGATCTTCCCGAAATGCTCGCCCGCATCCATCCGCGCGTGCGCCTTCGCCGCATCCGCCAGCGCGAACTTCTGGTCCATCGCCGGGCGAAGCTTCCCCTCGCCCACGAACGACCACACCGTCCGCATCAGCTCATCCGCGACCAGGCTCTTGAAGCCCACCGACCGCGCCCGCAGCGTCGATCCGGTGATGGTCAACCGCTTACTCATGATCGCCGGGATGAAGATTTCCGCCTTCGGCCCGCCCAGCACCGCTATCGACACATGCCGTCCATCCTCGGCCAGACAGGACAGGTTACGCGGCACATAATCGCCGCCGACCATGTCGAGCACCGCCTGCACCCCCTGCCCGCCGGTGATCGTCTTCACTTCCTCGACATAGTCCTGCGTCTTGTAATTGACCGCATGGTCCGCGCCCCACGCCTTGGCCTGTGCGCATTTCTCGTCCGACCCGCAGGTCACGATCACGCGCACGTCGAACAAGTTGCACAAGCGGATCGCCATCGTGCCGATGCCGCTGGTCCCGCCATGGACCAGCACCGTATCGCCGCCCACCGCATAGGCGCGCTCGAATAAATTGGTCCACACGGTGAACAGCGTTTCAGGCAACGCCGCCGCCTCGGCCAGATCATAATCGTCGGGCAGCGGCAGGCATTGCCCCGCCGGCGCCACCGCATATTCGGCATAGCCGCCGCCCGCCAGCAGCGCGCAGACCTTCTGCCCCACCAGCTTATCCGCGCCGCTGCCGGCCGCCACGATGGTTCCGGCCACCTCCAGCCCCGGAATGTCCGAAGCCCCCGGCGGCGGCGGATATTTGCCCTGCCGTTGCAGCACGTCGGGCCGATTGACGCCCGCAGCGGCCACGCGGATCAGCACCTCGCCCGCGCCCGGCACCGGCACCGGCCGCCGTTCCGGCACCAGCGCTTCCGGCCCGCCCGGCGTGGGAATCGCGATCGCCGTCATTTCGCGCGCTATTGCGTCCACATCCGCCATCTTACTGTCCCCGGTGATTAACCATGTTGCACCGCACCAGAAATCGACGGACGGAGCCAGCGCCCTTATTGACAGAGTGGCCCGCAGGGTCAACATTGGCGTCATGGACTTGGATGACGATCTGCCGAACAAGGGAGATGATCCTCTGGCCCGCCTGCTCAGGCAGGATCTGGGGCCTTTGTCCGTTGCCGAACTGGACGCCCGCATCCGCGCTCTGGAAACGGAAATCGCGCGCGCCAGATCGACAAAAGAAAACGCCGTTAACCATAAGGCAAGTGCCGAGGCGTTATTCAGGCGATGAACCCGCGCCGTGCCCCGTGCGCCGATAAGGGCGCCATTGGGCTTGGGCAGTCAGGCAATTCCGCTGGTCAGGGCCGTGGCCTTGATCCCGCGTCGAGCAATGCCGACATATGGTTCGATACCGCCCCTCTTTGGGGCCAGGAGTAGAACAGACATGCCTTCTTTCGCACCCGCTCTGGAAACCACCCTGCACAATGCGCTGACCCATGCGTCGGAGCGCAAGCATGAATATGCCACGCTGGAGCATCTGCTTCTGGCGCTGATTGATGACGAACATGCGTCAAAGGTGATGCAGGCGTGCGGCGTGGAAATCGGCGAACTGGGCGACGCCGTCACCCAGTATCTCGATACCGAACTCGACAGCCTGAAGGTCGAGGGGTCCAGCGATCCTTCCCCCACCAGCGGTTTCCAGCGCGTGGT
Organism: Sphingobium sp. AntQ-1; assembly: GCF_028538045.1. Classification (NCBI taxonomy): domain Bacteria; kingdom Pseudomonadati; phylum Pseudomonadota; class Alphaproteobacteria; order Sphingomonadales; family Sphingobiaceae; genus Sphingobium; species Sphingobium sp. AntQ-1. Next base: position 3,162,038 of record NZ_CP117158.1, on the reverse strand, counting down.
TCAACGCGCCATCCTCCATGTCCAGTCGTCCGGCAAGGATGAGGTGACGGGCGCCAATGTGCTCGTCGCGCTCTTCTCCGAACGCGAATCCTATGCCGTCTATTTCCTGCAACAGCAGGATATGAGCCGCCTCGATGCCGTGAGCTTCATCAGCCATGGCGTCGGCAAGGGCACGCCCACGCCCGAGCGTCAGGAGACAAAGGGCGCTTCCGAGGAGGAAAAGAAGGTGCAGGACGGCAAGGCCAAGAAGGACAGCGCCCTCGAACAGTTCACCGTCAACCTCAACGAGAAAGCGGGCCGGGGCAAGGTCGATCCGCTGATCGGCCGCACTGCCGAAGTGGATCGCACGATCCAGATCCTGTGCCGCCGGTCCAAGAACAACCCGCTCTATGTCGGCGATCCGGGCGTGGGAAAGACCGCGATCGCGGAGGGTCTGGCGCGCAAGATCGTCGAGGGCGAAGTGCCCGACGTGCTCAAGGAAGCGGTCATCTACTCGCTCGACATGGGCGCGCTGCTGGCCGGCACCCGCTATCGCGGCGATTTCGAGGAACGATTGAAGGCCGTCGTCACCGAATTGGAAAAGATGCCTCACGCGGTCCTCTTCATCGATGAGATTCACACCGTGATCGGCGCTGGCGCGACCAGTGGCGGCGCGATGGATGCGTCGAACCTGCTGAAACCCGCTCTGTCGGGCGGCACGATCCGCTGCATCGGATCGACCACCTACAAGGAATTCCGCAACCATTTCGAAAAGGATCGTGCGCTGCTGCGGCGCTTCCAGAAGATCGACGTGAACGAACCCACGATCGAGGATACGATCAAGATTCTCGCCGGCCTGCGCACCGCGTTCGAGGAGCATCACCACGTCAAATATACGCCCGACGCGATCAAGGCGGCGGTGGAGTTGTCGGCGCGCTACATCAACGACCGGAAATTGCCCGACAAGGCGATCGACGTAATCGACGAGGTCGGCGCCATGCAGATGCTCGTGGTGCCGTCCAAGCGCAAGAAGACGATCACGCCCAAGGAGATCGAGCAGGTCATCGCGACCATGGCCCGCATCCCGCCCAAGACTGTGTCGTCCGACGACAAGACCGTGCTCAGTTCCCTGACTACGGACTTGAAGCGCGTCGTCTTCGGTCAGGACAAGGCGATCGAGGTGCTGTCCTCCGCGATCAAGCTGTCGCGCGCGGGCCTGCGGGATCCCGACAAGCCGATCGGCAACTATCTTTTCTCCGGTCCCACCGGCGTCGGCAAGACGGAGGTCGCGCGCCAGCTCGCATCGATCATGGGCATCCCGCTCCAGCGTTTCGACATGTCGGAATATATGGAACGCCATTCGGTCAGCCGTCTGATCGGCGCGCCTCCGGGCTATGTCGGCTATGACCAGGGCGGCCTGCTGACCGACGCCGTCGACCAGCAACCGCACAGCGTGCTGCTGCTGGACGAGATCGAAAAGGCGCACCCGGACCTGTTCAACATCCTCTTGCAGGTGATGGATAATGGCCGCCTGACCGATCATCACGGCAAGACCGTCGATTTCCGCAACACCATCCTCATCATGACCACCAATGCCGGTGCGTCGGACATGGCGAAGGAAAGCATCGGTTTCGGCGAATTTACCCGCGAAGATGTGCAGGAGGATGCGGTGAAGAAACTCTTCACCCCCGAATTCCGCAACCGCCTCGATGCGATCGTGCCGTTCGACTATCTGCCGACCGAAGTGGTGGCCCGCGTCATCGACAAGTTCGTGCTGCAACTGGAACTGCAACTGGCCGACCGCGACGTTCACATCACCCTGGATCAGGATGCCAAGGACTGGCTGACCAAGAAGGGCTATGACAAGCTGTACGGCGCCCGTCCGATGGGCCGCCTGATGCAGGAAAAAATCAAGCAGCCGCTGGCCGAGGAACTGTTGTTCGGCAAACTGGTCCATGGCGGCGAGGTCCATGTCCATATGAAGGACGAAGCTTTGGCCTTCCAGATCACCCCTGCGGCGCCCAAAAAGGGCAAGAAGGGCGGGAAGGCCAAGACGACCGAAGGCACGAAATAAGCGCCTTCCAGCAAGATAAAGAAGGGCGGCCCGCAACGGCCGCCCTTTCTATTTGCCCTTCTCCCCACGGGGGAGAAGGATACGCAGCCTTGGCAGCTTGCTGCCTAGGCGAAGTTGGATGAGGGGGAAACACCGCTCGCGTCCGGTCACCGACCAGATCACGCATTTCCTGCGCCATGGTCAGTTCGAACGCCCCTCCCCGGCCGCCTGAATCTCTGCTACAAGCGCCCATCCCAGAAAAAAGGTCGCATCTCTTCCGTAACGATCAAGGAACAGATGTTGTGCGCAAACTCCTGACTTCGCGCCCCGCTCGCGGCGCATTTCTGCTTGCATCTTTCACCCTGCTCGCCGCCCCCGGCTCCAGCCAGCAGGCGTCCGGCCCCATCGCCCGCTACACGATCGACGCTGGCACCCTGTCCGGCATGGCCGCCATGGCCGGTGGTGGAGGCGGCATGGGCGCAGCCATGGGCATGATGATGGGCGGGGGCCGCAACCAGCCGCTCCACGAACTCGTCCTGCGCCTCGGCTCCACCCGCGCGCCCACCAGCGGCGCACCCGCCGCCGATCATTTCCTGCCCGCCGCCGCTGGCCTGGGCGCGTCCGTCCCGCTCGTCACCCCGCGCATCGTGCCCAGCGACGACCAGCCGATCCCCGGCGAGCGCCCCAAGGGCCGCCTGCTCATCTATTGGGGCTGCGGCGCCACGCCCGGCCCCGGCCAGCCCGTTATGATCGACTTCGCCAAGGTGGCCAAGGGCCAGATACCCCCCGGTCTCTATATGACCGGCGCATCTATCCCGCAGGAATGGCAAATCCGCGCCTCGAACAGCAAGACCTATGGCGACTGGCCCAACGGCCAGACCCGTAAGACCGTCCCCGCCAACAGCTCCCTGCTCGGCGACCATCGCATCGCCGGCAATTACAGCCCCGACATCGCCTTCACCCTGAGACAGGATTTCATGCCCGCCATCACCGGCGCCGCCCGGCAGATCGCCGGTGGCGCCACGATTATTAGCTGGAACAGCCTGCCCCAGGCGACCGGCTATTATGCATGGGCCTTCGGCGCGCAGGGCAATGGCGACATGGTCTGGTGGGCGTCTTCCGCCACCCAGGCGTTCGGCGGCCCGGTCTGGGACTGGATGTCGCCCGCCGCCGTGCAAAAGATGATCGCGCAGAAAATCGTCATGCCGCCCAGCCAGACCAGTTGCACCGTCCCCGCCGCGGTCACCCAGGCGGGCGGAGAGATGCTGATGGGCAGCCTCTACGCCTATGGTCCCGAAGCGAACTTCGCCTACCCGCCCCGCCCCGCAGATCCCAAGATCGCCTGGAAGCCGGAATGGATCGCCCGCGTCCGCTATCGCGCCAACACAATGTGGATGCTGAACGGCCCGGACATGGGGGACATGATGAGCCAGGCCGACGACGCGGATGAAGGCGACGAACCCGCGCCCCAGCCGAAGAAAAACAAGTGTCGCGGCGGCTTGGGCGGGATGCTCGGCGGCGCCATGGGTGTGGGCTGCTGATCGAAACGGGGTGGCGCTCGGCCCGTCCGTGCGCCACCCTTGCCGCCTTGCGATTCAGGAGCGCGTCATGACCCAAGAGCTGATTTTCTACACCAACCCCATGTCGCGCGGGCAGATCGCCCGCTGGATGCTGGAGGAGGTCGGCGCGTCCTATGAAACGGTCGTCCTCGATTATGCCGCGTCGATGAAGGCGCCCGACTATCTGGCGGTCAACCCGATGGGCAAGGTGCCGGCCATCGTCCATGGCGGCCGGATCGTCACCGAATGCGCCGCCATCTGCGCCTATCTGGCCGACGCCTTCCCGGCCGCCAACCTCGCCCCGCCCCCGGCCGATCGCCATGCCTATTATCGCTGGCTCTTCTTCGCCGCCGGCCCGGTCGAAGCCGCCGTCACCAACAAGGCGATGGGCTTCGCCCTGCCCGAAGGGCGCGAGCGCACAGCGGGCTATGGCAGGTTCGAAGACACGATCGATGCGCTGGAAACCGCGATATCGGGTGACGCCTGGATCTGCGGTGACCAATTCACCGCCGCCGACGTTTATGTCGGCTCGCAGATCGACTGGGGCATCAGCTTCCAGTCCATCCCTAGTCGCCCCGTTTTCGAAGCCTATGCCGCCCGCCTGCGCGACCGCCCCGCCTATAAGCGGCAGAAAGAAATAGACGGCGCCCTGATCGCCGCGATGCAGAAAGAGGGCTGAGCTACCCCTCCACTCGCTTCGAGCGCAGTCGAGAAGCGGCTGGCGCTTCCCATGCGTTGTTCGACTGCGCTCGAAACGACCGGCCATTGTCTCATCAACGAAAAGGCCCGGCGGATCGCTCCGCCGGGCCTTTTATACGCACAAGTCCGCAAGGATCAGCGACGATCGCCGAACAGGCGCAGCAGGAACATGAACATGTTGATGAAGTCGAGATAGAGGTTCAACGCTCCCATCACCACCGACTTGCCCATCATGTCGGTGCCCGCGACCTGCGCATAAATGCTCTTGATCTTCTGCGTGTCATAGGCGGTCAGACCCGCGAACAGCAGCACGCCGACGCCGCTGATGACCAGGCTCATCGCATTCGATTGCATGAAGATGTTGATCAGGCTCGCCACCAGCAGACCGACCACGCCCATGATCAGGAAGGTGCCGAAACCCGACAGATCCTTCTTGGTGGTGTAGCCCCACAGGCTCAACCCCGCAAAGGCGGCTGCCGTCGCAAAGAACGTCTGCGCGATCGACGTGCCGGTATAGGCCAGGAAGATGTAGGACAACGATACGCCCATCACCGCCGCATAGGCCCAGAACAGGCCCTGCGCCGCCACGGTGGACAGGCGATTAATCCCGAAACTCAGCACCATAACGAACAGCAAAGGCGCGAACATCACGATATATTTCAGGATGCCGGGGCCGGTGAACACGGACGCCGCCATGCCGCTCGATGCGAACAGCAGCGCGACGACGCCCGTCAGCAGCACGCCGCTCGCCATATAAAAATAGACCGACAGCATATAGCTGCGAAGCCCGGCGTCGAACGCCTCGCCGCGCGCAGCGGTGGCGCCGCCAAAGCCCGCAATGTCGGAACGGGGGTCGGACCAGTTGGCCATGAAAATCGTCTCCTTCACCGGCATGTCTTGCCGGTATCCCTATTATCGGCGCATTGGTCGCATGATTCAAGCCAAACCGGCACGAGCGGTGACGGATCGCGTCGATCATCCTATATCGGCCCCATGCACCGCCTGTTCGTCGCCATCCGCCCGCCCGCCGATCAGCGCGCCCACCTCCTGTCCCTGATGGACGGGGTCGATGGCGCACGGTGGCAAAGCGACGATCAACTGCACCTGACGCTGCGCTTCATCGGCGCAGTCGACCGCCACCGCGCCAACGACATCGCCGACGCGCTGGGCGCGATCCGCTTCGCCCCGTTCGACGTCCATCTGACAGGCGTCGGCGCGTTCGACCGCAAGGGCGTGGTCGATACGCTCTGGGCCGGCGTGAAGCCGCGCGATCCGTTGGCCGCGCTGCATCGGAAAATCGACCGCGCCTGCGTGTCCGTCGGCCTGTCGCCCGAAAGCCGCGCCTATCTCCCCCATGTCACCCTTGCCCGCTTCGGCCGATCGGGCGGCCTGATCGACCCCTTCCTGGCCCGCCACGCCGCCCTCAACCGCGCGCCCTTCAGGGTCGATCGCTTCACCCTGTTCGAAAGCCGGCTGGGTCAGCAGGGCGCGATCTATCACGCGATAGCGGACTACCTCGCCAACGGCGCGGCGCGACCGCCGCTGGATTGACGGTCCGCCCATCGCAAAAGCGCCCCGAACCCGAAGGTCCAGAGCGCTTCCTTTGCTCGTATCGCGGAGCCTGAAGTCGTCATGGCTTGACGATGCGGCGTCAACAGCCGGCGTGCGCATGAGTTTACAGCAACACGCCCTGACGCGCTCAACCCGCCGCCAGCACCCCGCACGCCACGCGGCCACCGGCATTGCCGGCCGGATCGCTCTTATTGTCGTCGGCCTGCGCATGAACCACCACCGCCGCGCCATCGGCATCGAGCAGAGGCGTCACCCCCTCGCCGATCATCGCGTCGGCGATATGATATTCGATCGCGCCGGCGCCATCCGGTCCCACCGTCATATTGGGCATGTCGCCCATATGCATTCCGGCGGGATTATCCTTGCCATGCTGGCGCGCAGTCGGGTTCCAGTGGCCGCCGGCGCTGGCGAAGTCTGGCGCGGCGCACTGGCCGGTGGTGTGGATATGCACCGCGTGGATGCCGGGCGTCAGCCCCATCGCCTTGACCACGACATGCAACCCGTCGGCCGCCTGCGTCACCGTCGCCATGCCGCGCGCCGATCCGTCGGCGGCCGCCAGCTTGGCCGAAGCCGTCGGCGCGGCGCTGGCGGTTCCCGTCGTGGTGGCGCAGGCCGACGCGGCGAGGACGATCGGCAAGGCGGTGAGAAGCGGAATAATTTTCATGGATAGCTCCCAGAAAAGGGCAAGATAAGGCGCTAACGCCGCTGGAGCGCTTTTGTTGCCCAACCGCACCAATTTGTCACCGCCCTTCTGACAAGCTTTCGCAAGAAGCTGGATCAGGATCACAACCCGGTTCACTTACATCGCCGAAGCGGTCGTCTGCTTCCATGAACCCATCCTGGCGGGGCAAATGGTGACGTCGGATAGGTCGGGTTGACCGTTGATGGCCGGAACCTGTTCGATGTCGGGGAACTGGCCGCCGGCGGACAATATCGCAAGGTCATGAGCGACGTCGGCTTGACGGCGACAGAACCGATCGGTCGCGCCATCCCCTCGCCGCGCCATGGCGCGGGATCGACGCTTCGGCAACAGCCCCATCATCTCGCCGGCCGGCCCTAGACCACGCGCCGTTCGGCCATGCCACGGCCTTGCATAATTGATGACCGGACATCGGACCGAACGTGGCGCGTCGGGGCTTCGCAATCACCTGAGCAATCGATGCCGGCCAGACAATCTTCTCTTGGCGCCGCGCAAAGAAAAAGGGGCTGGTCCTGCGACCAGCCCCCCATTCTATTTCCATTCCGAGGAATGGAAATCGGCTTACATGCCCGCGCCGGGACCGTAGCTGATTTCCACGCGACGGTTCTGGACTTCGCGAACGCCGTCTGCGGTGTCGACGCGCGGCTTCGATTCACCGAAGGCCTGGGTGGTGATGACACCATCAGGGATACCCTTCGAGGCCAGATAGGCCTTGGTCGAGTCAGCGCGGCGCTGCGAGAGGCCGACGTTGTAGGAAGCGGCGCCCGAACGGTCAGCGTGACCGGCCAGCATGACCTGTGCGCTGCCGCAGCTGCTGTAGGCCGAGACCGCGTTGTCCAGGATGGTCGCGGCATCAGGCGTGATGTCCGACTTGTCCCATTCGAAGAACACGATGTACGGGCCAGGGTTGCATTCGGCAACCGGCGGCGGCGGCGGGGGCGGCGGGGGCGGGGGCGGCGGGGGCGGCGGGGGCGGCGGCGGAGGAGCCGTTTCGCCACCGAAGTTGTAGGTCAGGCCGAGCAGCAGGCTGTGCGTGCGCAGCTTGGTGTCGCCGGTCGAACCCGCTTCGCCGTAGATGCTCTGATAAGCCGGGATGACCTTGATGTCGTCCTGGTTGAAGAAGCGATACTTCAGCGAGACATCGACATTGTTGGTGACGGGGTAACGAACGCCCGCAATCGCCTGCCAGGCGAAACCGGTGTCGCTGTCGTTCACGATGTCCGAAGCCAGCTTGCCGCGCGATACGCCGACACCGCCGCCGACGAAGCCCTGCAGGCCGTCATCGGGACCGAAGTCCAGCAAACCGTTCAGCATGAACGACAAAGCCGAAGCTGCGCCGCCGAAGCCGCCGCCGGTCTTGTCGAAATCGATCTTGGCGCGCTTGTAGGCCGCTTCGGCCTCCAGGCGGAAGCCGCCGAAGTCGTAGCCGATGTTGGCGTCGAAATCATAGCCCTTATGGTAGTCGATCGAAGGAACGACCGAACCGCCGGGAGGAATGGACGAGAAGGTGAGGTCCTGGTCTTCGACGAGCAGGACGCCGGCGTCGACGCCGACATACCAGCTATTGTCACGCGCCATGGCCGGGGTGGCTAGGACGGTGGTCGCAAGCGCAGCCGCGAGGGCAAGCTTCCGCATTTGAATTCCCCTTTCAAGAGTGTCACGAAGGACTGCTGAAACCCTGTATTCGCAAGAAGGTTTCATGGCAAGTCCACAATTAGTGAAACCGTTGCAAAAATAACGCACTAGCCCGGCTTTCACAGCTTTACCAAGCTAATGTGGAGGAATCCTAGACTATTGACGCGGGCCTGCAACAAGAAATGCGCAGGCCCGTAATATTAGGTCGCGATCAGGCCGTGGGTGCGCAAGGCGGCCAGAATGTCCATCAGCGTAGAGCGCGCCTCAGCGTCAATCACGCCGCCCCCGCTCGGCGCCGCGATAGCCGCCATCCGCGGTCCCACCACTCGTTCTTCGTCCAGATAGACGCCATCGCCACGCACCGCATCGCTCCGCCATAGTGTCCCGTCGAAGAAAAGGGCATGATCGCGGTCGGCCGCCGCGACCCGAAGCCCGGCGCGCGGCGCGACGAAACGCCAACCGCCCTCCGTCCATAGCGCGACCGTATCCGCCTGCCCCGCCCAGTCGCCCGACGCGCCGGCCGCGACGATCCAGCACTGGCCGACCATCGGCGCACCCGGCGGGGCGCTCAGGTCGGCGCTCTCCACTCGTCCGTGCAACAATGCATCGACCACCACCAGCGCTTCATTATGCTGGATTTCCTTCTGCGCCTGCCCTGCGAATAGCAGCGGCAACGCCCAACGCGGCGTTTCGTCCATGCTCGTCTCCTCCTCGATCATCCGTGAAAAGCGTCAGGCGATAAAGCCGATCATCGCCGCCCGCCCCTGCGCCAGCGTCCCCAACTGGCGCACCTCCGCCATCAGCGACTGCCCCGCCGTCCCGTCCGCCGCGATCATCGCCGCAGAATAGGTCCAGCCCGGCGCCCCGCTCTCCGCGCTGCGCACCACGCTCGCCCCGTCCATCACCGCGACGCGATAGCGCTCCGTCTCCTCGCCCAGCGGCGTGTCGCCGCCATTGCTCCATCGCCACCCGGCGCGACTGCGCCGGACCCAGCCGAACGCCTGCCCGCCATCCAGCCCCCGCACCCTCAGGTGCACCGGCGATGGCGGCATCAGCGCCTCGCCGCTGATCGCGATCGCCGCCTCCACCGGCTCGACATCGCCCAGCCCGACCGCCGCCAGCCGCAGCGTCGCCCCGACCTCGCCCACCATGCCCAGCGCCGCCAGCGGCTGAACCAATCGCTCCTCCTCGATCAGCAGGAACGGCTCGCCGGCCTCATGCCCGGCCATCGCCCATTCGGTGCCGCGCAGCCCCCGGCGCAGTCCACCCAGCCGATAGCTGGCCGGTCCGGTTCGCACCGCCGTCTCGAACTGCACCAGCTCGCGCCCGATCAGGCACAGGTTCCGCCCCTGCGCCAACCCCGCTTCATCCGCATCGCTCAAGTCCATGTCCGCCGCCAGCAACGTCACCAGCAGGTCGTGCCGCCGATCAACCAGCGTCGCGCTCCCATCGGGCAGCGCGGCGTCCGCCGTCCCCATCACCGCCCGCAACGCGCTGCGCCCGATCGGCACCGCCTCCCCGCTCTCGCCCATCACGAACAGCGCCGCGCTGCGCCACCCTTCCCCGCCGCTCGCCGCTACGACCAGCAAAGGCGCGCTCGCCGCCCCGTCCTGTATCTGCGGCAGGTCGGCCAGCATCAGCGTCGTCGCGCCGTGGGGCGCATCCGCCTGCCGCACGATCGCACCCGAAGACGCCCCGGTCGGCAGCATCCCGCCCCCTCCTGGCACCCGGCGCAGCGCCAGCCGCACCGCCATCGCCTCCCATTCCCGTTCCTCGATCCGCCACAGCCCCGGCGCGTCCGCGACCGTCACCACCGCGCCGGGGTTCAGCGCCAGCGCCCGCCAGTCGCAGCGCAGCGTCATCGTCGCTCGCCCGGTCCAGCCCGCGCCCAGCCGCTGCGCCGCCACCGCCCGCGCCGCATCCGCCGCCATCACCGCAGGCAGCTCGATCCCCATCTCCTGCCGCCCCGGCCCCGGCCGCGTCACCCGCTGCACCCCGGTCTGATAATCGCGCGCGGCATCATAATGACGCAGGCTCAGCGCCACCGGCACGCCATCGGCTGCTGCGCCCGATCGCTCGACCGCATCGATCGCCTGCCCGTTTACCCGCCGCGCCAGCCCGTCCGCCCCGATCGCCCCGTCCGCAGCGCCTATGGCCGTCAATCGCAAACCATCGGCGCCGGACCGCAGCGCCAGCCCATGCGCCTCGACCAAAGGCGCGATCGCGGCCCGGACGTCCGCCCCGCTTGCCGCAAAGCCATCGACCGCAGTCAGCCCGTCGCCCTCCAGCCGCCCCGCGCTCAACGCCGCCGCCACTGCGCCGATCGGCACCGGCGCAGCATCGGCCTCCACCTCGAACGTCAGCGACGGGATGCGATTGCCATAATCGGCCAGCGCCAGATCCTCGAACACGACATAGGCGATCCCCCGATGCGCCGGGGTCAGGCCCACACCCTCTGCCGCCGCGATCAGCGGATCGACCGGCTGGTCCTCGTCGCCCGCATGGACGCGAAAGGCGGAAATCTCCGTCTTGAAATCCCCCGCCGCCCCGCGCAGCAGGTTCCCGTCCGCCCAGATGCGCCGGATCTGCCCGATCGCCCGCGCCGACAGCGCCACCGCGAAACTCGCCGAATAGGCATAGCTGGTCACGCTCGGCCGCCCCTTACCGCCGCCGCTCTTGCTCTTCGTCTCCTTCAGGTCGGTCGCCCAGATCACCGTCCCCGCCACCCGCATCGTCCCGAACAGCCTGGGAAGCTGCGTGCCATAGCTCGACGTCTGCAATTGCAGGTCGGACAGCCGCGCGCCCTCGCGCCCCTTGGGCTTGAACAATATCTGATTGTCGATGACATTGCCGATCACCGCGCCGATCGCAGCGCCGATCGGCCCGCCCAGAACGGTCCCCACCGCCGTCAGCACCACCGTCGCCATAATATTATCCTCCGTTCGTTTCGAGCGCAGTCGAGAAACAACGAGCGCGCGACTTCATGCCGCACGCCACCAACTCAAGACCGGCCATGGCGACGCGCCCGGCATCTCCACCACCCGCCCGATCCCCGCATGGGCGTGAATAAACCCCGCCCCCGTCCCGATCATCAGATGCAGTTGCAACGGCCCCGGCCGCACCAGCGCCAGGTCGCCCGGCTGCCCTTGCGCCACCGGCCGCAATCCCGCCGCCGCCAGCCAGCGCTCCGCCCGCTCGATATCCCCGCTCCGCAAGCCATAGGCGCCATGCGCCTCCCGTCCCATCGCCAGCGCCGCCAGCCCCACGCAATCCAGCCCCGCGCGGCTGCGCCCATGCAATCGAAACGGCACCCCCACCAAAGCGCGCGCCCGCGCCACCACCGCGCTCATGCGCCGGGATAGCGGGTGAGCAGGTCCATGCCCGGCAGATAAGGCTCCCCACGAAAATTGCGCGCATTGCCGAACCGCGCCGCACAGGTCGCCAATTGCCGGTCGCACCCCTGCGTCAACAACGCCAACGTCCCCGCCGCCACCGCAAAGGCCGGCGGATCGGCCAGCGCCACCCCATCCGCGCCATTGTCGACCACCGCCTGCGTCAGCCCCGCATTGGCCCCGCTCAGCCAGCGCAAAGTGCCGAAGGCATAATCCCCCGCCACCAGCCCCCCTCCACTCTGATCGACCATCGCCACATCGCCATCCTCCGCCGCGCTCACCGTCACGATCTTGCGCCGCGCGGCCATGTCGACCCGGCACGCCCCGTCACCCAGCCTTGCCCGGCAATCGGGCGATGTCGATGGCGCCACCGGCCCGCTCAGCACCGCCGCCGCGCCCAGCAATTCCGCCGTAAACGCCCCGCCCTTGCGCGCCACCGCGCCGATCTCGCCGCGCGCCAGCAACAGCCACAGCGCGCCCGGTTCTTCCCACTGAGTCAGCCGCAATTCCAGCGCGGCCCCGTCCCACCGCCCTGCCATCAGGTCCGCCTCGCGGATCGCATCGCTCGACAGTGCGCCCGCCACGTCGCTATCCTCGCCGTCCAGCCCGATGCCTGCGCGCACCGCCGACGGCGTCATCCCCGGCGCGGCGCGATGGGTCAGCCCGCCTATGACCAGATCCCGATCATGGCTGGTCAGCCCGATCGTCATCCCGTCCCGCCGCTCGATCCGCCAGCAAAAGGCCAGCGTATTGAGCGGCGCACCCAGCCGTTCCGCATCGGTCATTCCCGTATCTCCACCAACGGCACCGACGGCGCTTCGCCCGCGGCAAAGGTCGCCCGGTTGATGTCCAGCCGGTCCTCGGCGAAGCGCACCGGCACATCGAACCGATAACCGGCGCTCAGCACCACGCCCGCATCCGGCGCCTCGTCGAACGCGATCACGCCCAGCCCGGCATGGCTCCACCCGTCGGTCATCTCGACCCCGTCGGCCGCCACGCGGATGCTCCCCGCCACAGGCCGGGTGATGATCCGTCCCTGCGCCTCCTCGCCCACGCCATAATAGCGCATCAACTGGAACGTCGCGCGCACCCCGTCACCAATCCCCAGCCGCTGGTCGATCGGCGAAGGCGCCACGCCCGGCGCGCCGCTGCGGTCGTCATAGGGGTCGGTGAAGCGGAACCCGCGCGCCGCGCCCCTGCGCGCGCGAAAGAAAGCGATCAGCGTCGCAATGTCCGCTTCGGACCGCACCCCCGGCCCGGCGTCGAAGGACAGCCGCGCATCCGCCCAGTCGCTGCTGCGCCGCTCATGGCCCGACGGGCTTTCGACAATCTGCGTGGAAAAGGCCGGCGAGAGGCTCGCCTCCCGCCCGATAGCGATCGGAAAGATAATATCATCAAAGGCTTGCATATCATCCTCCCCATCGATGCTGAAGCAGGTAAAGCCGTCGCGACACACCTGCGGCAGCGCCCAGACGAATGTCTGCGCCGTCCCCCGCGCCACCGACGCCTGCGCCGCTGCGGCTATCTCCCGCCATTGCCCCGCCTGCTGCGGCAACAACACGAAGCCCGACAAATAATGCTGCTCTTCGATCGGATAGCCCAGCCGCGCCGTCGCCATCTCCACGCCCCGCGCGGTCAGTCCCGGCCGCCCCTCGGTCACCCAGTCATAATCTTCCAGTTGCAGCACATCGAAAGCGGGCGTCGCCCACCCCAGCGGCATGTTCGCTCGCTTCGCCTCCGGCGCGCGCGCGTCCAATATGGTCGGCAGATAGGCCAGCAAATGCGTCACCGCCCCCGGCGCGATCGTCTTGACTGCCGTGCACAAGGCCGCCGTCGACGCCGCCAGCAAGGCCCCCGCCGCATCCAGCAGCGCACATTGCGCCCCGTCCAATGCGCCGCGCACATCCGGGATCGACACCGGACTGCCACCCAACGCCGCCCGCGCCGCATCGTCATACAGGCATATCCGCCCGTCGCCCGGCATCACCCACCACCAGGGTTCACCGACCTGAAACAGAATCGGCAAATCCGCTTCCAACCCAATGGAAACAAAGGCCCCGGCTACCTGCTGCACATAACCCATCGCCCCGCCATGGGCCGGCGACAGCAATGTCGATGGCGGCGACCATCCGGTAAGCGCCGGATCGCCATTCTCGGCCCGCTGCTTCCAGTCGTTCCAGCAATGCGCATCGAACAGTTCATAGGATAGCGACCAGATGACGCCGAACCCCAATGCCCTGGCCCGCGCCGCAAAATCCCGATGCCAGGCCGCGCAGGGCGCATTGAGCACCCCGCCAGCCAGACTGACGTAAAGCCCCTCGCCCAAGCGTTCGAGCCGGAAATAATGGCTCATCCCGACATAATGGTTGATCGCGCCGCGATAGCCCAGCGCCTGGATCGCGCTCACCACCCGCTCCGGCGTCTGGTTGAAACAATCGTCATAGCCGGTCGCCATGGACAGCCCATGTTCGGGCAGCATCGCGTCGCCGATCGTCAGCATGGACCCCGCCCCGTCACAGGCGATCTCGCTCAGTTCCGCCCATCCCTCCTGCGGCCCGGCAAAGGGCGTGTCGCCCTCGTCATAACCGGGCGGCACCAGCGAAATAAACATCCGATCGACATCGCCCGCCCACACCGGATTATCATCGTCCGGCAGGTCGTAACCGCCCATAATGACGGAAAAATCCAGCCTAATGACAGCATCTTCCGGCACGCCATTGGCATAGTTCCACAACCGCACATACCAGGCGCGCGGATTGCCGTCCTGATCCCGCCCCTCGATCGTCAGCGTCGGCCCATGCGTCTCGTCCAATGTCCGCACGCCGCCGCTGCGCCAGCGGAACGACAGCACACAGTCCCTAAAATCCCGATCCGTGTCATAGGCCAGCAAGGGATGGCTCCACTGGTCCGCCGCGTCCCAGATCAGCCCCGCCAGATCGCCCGACCCGTAAAACACCGTGTCCACCCGCAATGCGTCGGGCGCGCTCGTCACCACGCTCGCCATCATCGGCCGCGGGAAATTGACGGTCCAGTGCGTCGCGGCGAAGCGCTTGATCCAGCGCGTCTCCTGTCCCCGCCGCGTATCCGCCAGCCAATATTCGATCCTGCCCATCAGCCCAGCGCCCCCTTCACCGCCCGCGCCACCTGCCGCGCGCTGCGCGCCAGCAACCGCGGCTCGCTCTCCCCACCGCGCCCATTGATCGCGATGCTCACCCGCACGTCGCGCGCCCCGCCGCCGCCATGCGCGACCACCTGCCCGCTGCTCGTGGGCACGAACATCTCCGGCCCGCGCTCACCGACCATATAGGCGCGCCCAGGCGTCACCGGCCCCCCGGTCGCCCGTCCCGGCAAACCTAATGCCGACGTCAGCAGCGACGCGCCCAGGCTCCCCAACCCGCCCCCGCTGCTCCCGCCGCCCACGGCCGACCGCAAAGCGCTCGCTGCAATCTCGTCCAGCACACTGACCGCGATCCGGCGCAGATCCTCGAACCCGAACTTGCCGGTCCGCACCGCGCGCATCAGACCCTGCTCGATCCGCCGCCCGGCCCGGTCCGCCCCATCGCCCAGCGACCCTTCCAGCCCCGCCCGCATCGCCTCGACATCGCGGTTCAACCCCTGCGTGTCGGCCCGCACCCGCACCACCAGCGTCTCGATTTCCTCGTCCACAGCCCGCCTCCCAACCTAAAAAGCCCCTCCCCTTCAGGGGAGGGGTTGGGGTGGGGGCGCGCCCCACACACCTACCTTCATGCTTAATCCGGCATCGCCCCCATCAACCGCGCCAATTCCCCGCCATCCACGCCATCCCCCGGCGCCTCGTCCCCCCGCGCCGCCTTCAACACCGCCGCCAGTTCCGCCGGGGTCGCGCGCCAGAACTCGTCCGGCCGCCAGCCCAGCAGCCACCCGGCCACCCCCGCCAGCCGCCCCGCGGCCTGCGCAAAGCGCGTCACTTCCCCGCCAATATCTGCTGCAAAACGGCTTTCAGCACCGGCGTCACCTTCGCCAGCCCGACCGCCACCACCGCCTCGCCCAGCGCCTCGCGGCTCACCGCCTCGCGATCCACCAGACAATGCCAGAACAGCCCCACCAGATCGGCCAGCGACAGCTTGCCCTCCGCCGCCCGCTCGACCAGATCGAACAGCGGCCCCAATTCCGCCTCCGCCGCCACCAGCGCGGCAAAGCTCGGCCGGAGCGTCAGCACCTCCCCGCCCAGCGCCAGCGCCGCCTCGCCCCTTTCTGCATTGGGCCGCTCCCGGTTCGCCGCCCCGCTCATTCGCTCACCACCGCGCCGCTGCTTTCCAGGCTCAGCGCATAATTGCGCTCGCCATTATAGTCCCCGGCATAGTCCAGCCGCGTCACCAGAAAGCGCCCACGCATCCGCTCGCCGCTTTCGAAGCTCAGCTCATAATCCTCGATCGTGCCCGACAGCGCATGGTTGCGGATGCGCACCTCCGCCGCAGAGCCAGTGAACAGCCCCGCCGCCGACACGCTGACCGATCGCACCCCCGCGCCCGACAGCAATTCGCGCCAGCCGCCCGAATCCTTGCTGGTGATGTTCACCGCCTCGCCATTCACCGACAACTGGGTGGTCCGCATCCCGGCCACCGTCGCATATGTTGCAGGCATGTTTCCGTCGCTCACTTTGAGCAGAAACGCACTTCCCTTTTCGACGCCCATGGCGCATTCTCCAGCCAAGCGACCCCGACGCGACAAGCACCCTGCTGCCGCCCGGAAAATCGCGAAAAAATAAAAGACTCGGATGGCATTCGACCATCCGGTCGCAGCGTGGACACGCCGCCATCGACGTGAAGACGCCGCTATGGAGAGGTTTCTATGATTGTTGCCGCTTCGCTCGTGATGATGCTGGCCGCCGCCCCGTCCGCTGACGCTGTCGGCGCCGGGCGCAAGGAATTTTCCAAATGCCTCAGCGCCCAGGTTCAGCCCGCGCTGGAAAAGAAATTGCCGGTCGGCGATTTCCAGTCCGCAATGAAAAAAGCCTGCGCCGACAAGGAAGCCGCCTTCCGCGCCGCGATCGTCGCCCAGAACAAGGCCGACAAGATGGCCGACGCCGCCGCCAACAGCGACGCCGACGAACAGATCGCGGAATATGTCGACAAGATCACCAGCGAATATGAGGAAAACAGCCAGTCGGGCTAACTTCCATCGGGAGGGGCATTACCCCTCCCGCACCACCCGCAACCGATAGTCGATCACCGCCCGCCACTCCAAGGCCGCGCCCGCGCCATCCCGCGCCACCCGCGACCGCACCAGCCGCGCGGTGACGATCCGCCATCCATCGCGCGCCTGCGCCTGGCCGATCGCCGGATCGATCCGCGCGATCATCCCCGCCAGCCGCGCCGGCGTCTCGTCCGCGCTCCGCAGACCGATGGTCAGCCGCACCTCGCGCCCCTCGACATCCTTGCCGCCCCAGTCCGCGCCGATACATTCGCCCACATGGCCATAGGGCGCGCTCGCCCGCCCCGGCTCGCTATCATATAGGTCGTTCAGCCCGTCCATCAGCGCCCCGTCCGCCCGCAATGCGGCGATCACCGCCGCCCGCGCCGCCACTTCCGCACTCATAGCCCATTCCTCCCGGCGTCCCGCACCGCCAGATCGCGCCACCAGCGCGCCGCCAGCCCCGGCGCGGACGCCCGCACCGCCGCGCCCTCGACAACCGCCGCCACCCCGGCCGCCTCCAGCGCCGCGACGATCCGCGCTCGCCGCCGCGCCGCCCGCGCCTCGACCAGCGCCACCAGCCGCGCCCTCATGCCAGCCGCATCCGCCGGAACGGCCGCCACAGCGCGCTCACCACCGCCGGCGGCGCGCTTTCGCCGCCCCGCGCCACGAAATGCTCCGCCGCCAGTCGCACGATCCCCTGACGCAGCGCTTCGGGCAGGCCGTTCAACTCCGCCGCCAGCCCCGCCTGGTATCGCACCGCCAGCCGCCGCCCGTCGCCCGCGCGGGTCGATCGCACCCACCCATCGCCCGCCGCATCGATATCGATCGCATAGGCGTCGATCGGCAGCATCTCCGCCACCCCGTCGGCATCCACCGCCTCGACCGTCTCGATCGCCGCCACCGGCCGCGCCGACAGCCTTTGCCAGCCGCCGTCGCCCGCCACCGTCTCGCGCGCCGCCCGCGCGATCAGCCACTGGCCGATAAATTGCTCGCACAGCGCCGCCGCGCTACGCAGCAACCCGGCCAGCACCGCATCCTGCGCCCCCGTCTCGATCCGCAAATAGGCCTTCAACTCCGCCAGCGATGCCGCCAGCGCCCCGCTCTCCGGTTGCTCCACCATCTTCAGCGCTCCTCCACCCGCATCGTCACCGACCGCTCGTCCACCTGCCCGTCGGACAGGGTGACGCGGTTGGTCAGCCGATAGATGCGCCCCGCCACGCCCCCATTCAGCCGCACGCTGCTGCGCTGCGCCTCAAAGGCGTTCGCTTCCACCACCAGCCCGCCCGTCTCGACCGGGCTAACCGTCCACAGGCTGGCGACCAGGCTCTGCCCGGCCAGATAGGCGGACCAGTCGATCGCATGATCGACCCGCGCCTGCGGGTCTTTGACAAAAAGGCTCATCGGACCTTGCTCCCCTCATGTTGATCGGGCCGCATCGCCCCCTCGCGCGCGGCCACCCGCGCGCCCTGCCCCGGCCGGACGCCCCAGTCCCACGGCCCCGGCGTCGCCACCCGCACCGCGCCCAGCGCGCCCGCGCCGATCGCCTCACCCGCCAGCATCGCCGCCTCCTGTTTCCAGCGCATCCAGACGCGCCGCCAGCGCCGCGATCGCGCGCCGCTGCCACAGCGCCTCCAGCGCGAAACATTCGTCATAGCGCAGGCCCCACCGCTCTCCCGCATCCCGCGCCGCCCGCACGATCGCGCCGTCCTCGCTCCGCAATTCCGGCTCCGCGTCCCATCTATCGTGGCACAACAGCCCCCAGCGGATCGCCGCGCCTTCGCCCAATCGCGCATCGATCACATCGCGCACCTGCTGCGCCGCCAGCCCCAGATGCCAGCGCGCCGCGTCGCCCTTCTCGGCCACCGCCTCGACGAAGCGATAGCGGCGCCAGCCGACCGCGCCCCAGGCGTCGATCAGGGCATCGTCGACCGTTCCGACATCGCATTTGGTCCGCGCGTCGGACGTGTTGATCGTCCCGCTCGCCGCATATACCTGGCTCCAGCGCGTCGTAGCGCCGCCCAGCGCATAAATATTGTCGGTCAACGGCGCGACATGGCCGGCGAAATCGACCATGCCATATTGCAACCGCATCAGGCTGGCCGGCCCCCCGCTCGTCCCGTCGCGGGTCGCGTGCCAGGAAAACATGACCTGCTTGTTCGACGCGCCCGGCGACGCCGATATCAGCGTCGCGCGCATTCGCGTCACTTCCTCGAACGCGCCGCCGATATAGGCGAAGGAAGCGACGTCGCCGATCACCGCGCCGCTCTCCAGATTGGCCGGCGACGCCTGCGATCCCAGCGCCCGATAGAGCCGCATCGACGCGGAACTGGCGCCATGGGCATAGGCCCGCATCGACGCGCCGATCCCATCGCCGCGCACCGCCATGATGGCGGTCCCTTCATTGCGATAGGCGGTGATCGTCTCGCTCGCGATCGGGGTGAAGGCTGCGCCGCTGGCATTGACCGTCAGCGTACCGGCCGATATCTGCGCCTCGCCGCTGCCCCCCAGCGCCCCGACATAGGATCGCACCGCCGCGCCGTCGGCCTGCGTCAACAATCCCCGTCCGAACCCGCTCGTCGCCAGCGCCGCGATCGCGCTCAATTCGTCGCTTGCCGCCTGCTTGCCCGCCAGCGCCGTATCCAGCCCCGCAATCTCATCCAACCCATGGCCATGATCGTTGACCTGTGCGACCCAACCCGCGTGCAGCGCCAGCCCGACATGCTTCTCGCCTACAACGAAATCCACCGCGCCGCCGCCCGCCGAAGAGGCTTGCGGCGCCCGCACCAGGCGGCCTTCGTCATCGATTCCGCCCGTCCCCGCCTCCCATTGGCCGGGATCGGCTACGCCCTGAATGACATAGGGAAAGGTCGCGCCAGGACCAGTCGCCGCGGCAAAGCCGCGATAGCCCGGCAACGGCCCGCCCAGCGCCAGCGGCCCCGCGCCCCCCGCATGGCACGTCTCGCGCACCAGGTCCGCCATCTCCAGTTCCGTGATCGCCACGCCCGCCCCCTCACAAAAAAGGGGGAGCGCAAGGACGCTCCCCCAGAACCTTCTCCCCCAGCGGAGAAAGATACGAAGCCTTAGCCCGCAGGGCTCAGGCGCAGTTGGAAGAGGGGGAAGGACACACAGCCTCCCCCCATCCCATCACGAAGCGGCGAACTTCATCAACTTGATCGCCTCGCTATTGGCCACCGCGCCGCCGATCCGCTTGACGGCGTAGAAATGCACGAACGGCTTGTTGCTGAACGGATCGCGCAGGATGCTCGTCTCGCTGCGTTCGGCGATGACATAGCCGGCCTGGAAATTGCCGAAAGCGATCGACAGGCTGTTGGCGGCGATATCGGGCATGTCCTCCGCCTCGACCACCGGATAGCCCAGCAAGGTTGCGGGCTGTCCGCCGCTCAGCCCCGGCTGCCAGATGAACGCGCCGTCGCTCGTCTTCATCTTGCGCACCGCCGCCAGCGTGGCGCTGTTCATCACGAAGCTCGCCCCCTGGCGATAGGGCGCGCGCAGGCTCTGGACCAGGTCGATCAGCTTGTCCTGCGGGTTCGACGCGGCAAAGGCGCCCGCCGCGCCCGACGCCAGATATTGCAGCGAGCCAAAGGCGCGCACGCCGTCGACCTCATTGGTCGTAGTATAGGTCAGGAAACCCTTGGGCTTGTTCGTCCCATTGCCGTTGACGAAGGCCGCGCCCTCCGCTGCCGCAAATTCGCGCGCGATCTCGCTCGCCAGCCAGGCTTCGACATCGAATTGCGCATCGTCCAGCATCGCCTGGCTGGCCGCCGGATTGGCGAACAGCTCGCCGCTGGGCGGCGCGATCTCGTTAAAGACAGGCGTCCCCGTCTCGGCCCGCGCGCCCGTCTCGCTCGCCCAGCCCGACACGATGCCGCCTGACGTCACCAGCTTGCGATACCCCGCCGTTCCGGTGCGCACCACATTGGCGATGCCGCGGATCGGCGAAATGGCCTTGAGCGTCGATCCGATCAACTGGTCGATCTCCCGCGGCACCGCATAGCCGCCCGCGCCACCGCTCGCCCCGGAAAAGCTCTTCAGCTCCACGCCCGCTTCATGCCCCTGCCGCAGATAGCGATCGACAAACGCCGCCCGCGCCGGATCGACCGCGCCCCCTTTCACGCCATCGAGCGCCGGTCGCTGCGCGGCCAGCAAAGCCCCTTTCAGCGCCGCAATCTCCCCCTCCAGTCCATCGATCCGCTCCCCCTGCACCACCGCATCGAACCGCGCTTCCAGTGCGTCCGTCACCTGATCCGTCATGTACATTCTCCCGCTTGCAGAAACGAAAAAAGGCGGCCCCGGATAGGACCGCCCTTGAATAAGTCGTGCTTTTTTTACTGGACCGCTCGCGGCCCTCTCATAAACCGCCAGAATACCGACACGGGGTCGGTGCTAGGTCGATTATGCGGCGATTGGCGCTTTACGCCGCTTTTCCTTACTTTCCGCCAACGTCACAACCACAATGGCCAAGCCATCGCCTTGTAGCTTGGCGTGGACTTCACCGCCCTGCGCTTCATATAGGCGGCGAATACCGCCCACAGCCTTGGGGGAAACTTTGGTGAAAAACTTCTTGTTCATATCTCTAATCCTTCAATTTCTCTGAAGGCTCGCTCGCGGTCTTTAGCATGATCGGGGTCGGTTACGAAATCCTCTATATCTAACGCTTCGCCATAATTTTGGTTGACCCAATCTGAAATTTTTTCCCATCCATCGTCGGCTGCGATGAACGAGAATATGGCTTCAATCCGTTGAACGTCATCTGAATCATAGTGATCGGTGGACTCCGCGACATCCTCAGGATCGAGAACAATAACCTGCGAGTTAGGCGTCAATTCGAACAGAGGCGTTTTGACATGATCCGTTTTTAATCGCTCGATGAGGATGTTCAACATCCTTCTTATGGAAATACGGAATCGTAAAACCAAGAATAATGTCACACAAGGCCACACCAAGTGCCCAACAATATCTGCCCAAGATTTGGTCGGCGCAGGTATCGTCCACAGCGTTTTCGCGACCCATTGGACGATATATGGTGCGTGAAGTTCGCTCATAATACGCATTTAGGCAGGTGGGCAGCCATTTGCCAATAG
Source organism: Sphingobium sp. AntQ-1 (assembly GCF_028538045.1). Classification (NCBI taxonomy): domain Bacteria; kingdom Pseudomonadati; phylum Pseudomonadota; class Alphaproteobacteria; order Sphingomonadales; family Sphingobiaceae; genus Sphingobium; species Sphingobium sp. AntQ-1. The sequence goes on along the minus strand of NZ_CP117158.1, from coordinate 3,140,172 downwards.
CTTGAGAGCATTAGTGTAGGGATGTCGACGCTCATCTGCGCGCTTTCCCCTACCCCTACCCCTCCACCGCCACCACCCGCGCCAGATCCTGCATCGGATGCGTCACCAAACTCACCTCCACCAGTTCCAGCCCCAGCAGTTCGCGCGGCCTCGCGCCACGCGCCTCGCGCACGCGATATCCGAACGACAGCCCGTCCAGCGCCCCGGCCTTCAGCGCCGCCGCCGCCTCGCGCCCCGCTGCGGTCCGCTGCGACACGCGCCCGATCACCCGCAGCCCGCGCCCATCTTCCCGCGCCGTCTCGACCACACCGATCACGCTGGCCGGCCCATGCTGCCACAACAGCGGCACGCCCGCCGCATCGATCGCCCCGAAAGCGCCCGCCCGCACCACATCCCCGCCCCGGTCCACCCGATCGAAAATCGCCGCATAGCCGGCAAAGCGTATGTCGCCCGCGCTCATGCCTTGACCAGCCCCAGCAACCCCACCTTCACCGCAATCCCCAGCACCACCAGCGCCATCATGATCCGCACCGCCCAGCCGATCACCGCCCCGCGCGCCGCCTTCTTCGCGTCGCGCCAGGCGGACAGCAATTCGCGCAGTTCGCGCATGTCGCCCTCCGCCCGCCGGTCGGCCAGCCCCAGCCGCTCCAGGGCGCGCCCCGCGCCCAATTCGCTCGCCTCCTCGATCAGCGCGCGGATCATCACCATGTCCGCCCCGCCCGGCGCGGTTTCCGCCTGCGCCACCAACCGCGCCAGCATGTCCTGTTTCATATATCCCGCCTTCCCATGGGGACCGCCCATGCCTATTGGGGCGCGCATGAAACGCACGCCTCGCAAAATCCTGATTCTGCTCGTCCTGCTCGCGCTCGGCACCGTCGCCTGGCATTTCGGCCTCTTCCGCGCCGGCGACTGCCTGATCCAGGACGGCCGCTGGAACGGCGACGCCGGCTTCTGCCGCCTCGACAGCCTCGCCCGCCCGGCAGAATAGATTTTTCGCGCAGAGGCGCAGAGGCCGCAGAGCAAAGAGAAAGCCGCCAAGGGCGACCAGTCTCTCTTCCTTCCTCGCGCCCTCCGCGCCTCTGCGCGACGCTCAAATCCCCAGCATCGCCTTCTTCTCGTCCGCAGAGAGGAAATCCGCCCCCGCCACCCGCTCCCAAAGCGCCGCCCGCTCGTCGGACAAAGCCGGCACCGCGTCCAGATCCGCCTCTATCCCCAGCCCCGGCCACCAATCGCCCAGCCCTTGGGCCAGCGCCCCGCCAATCTTCGCCACCAGCGGCAGGATCGCCTGCCGCCACAACGCCTTGTTCGCCTCGCGATAATTGGCGTAGCTATTGTCGCCGGGCAGCCCCATCAGCATCGGCGGCACCCCGAAAGCCAAAGCGATTTCCCGCGCCGCCGCCGCTTTCAGCCCCACAAAATCCATCTCCGCCGGGGTCAGGCTCATCGCCTTCCAGCTGAGGCCTCCCTCCAGCAGCATCGGGCGTCCCGCATTGGCCGCCCCGGCAAAGGCCAGCTCCATCTCGCGCTTCACCCGCTCGAACTGGTCGGGCGACAGCACCGATCCGTCGCCCGGATCATAGACCATCGCCCCGCTCGGCCGCGCCGCATTGTCCAGCAGCGCCTTGTTCCACACGCTCGCCGCATTATGGATCGCCACCGCCCCCGCCGCCGCGCCCACGCATCCCAGCCCATAATGATCGTCCAGCGGATGCAGCGCCTTGATATGCAGCATATTGGTCCGCCCCGCGCCATCTTCGGGCGTCAGCCGGGTCACGCTCTCCCCGACCCGATACAGATATGCCGCCGGCCATCCGCGCGCATCAGCCTCCACGCTCACCCGTTCGGGCCGCAGCGCGAACAGCTCGGCCGGCTTGCCCTCCGCGCCGGCGATCACCTGCACATAGGCATTGCCGTGCAGCAACAAATGACAGGCCAGCGTTTCGACCAGCCCCTGCCCAGCCGACGCGCGCCCGACCAGCGCCAGCACGCGCGCGCCATCCTCGACGCCGCGCACCTTCAACGCGCACGCGCCCGCCCCTTCCGACACCAGCCGCATCGCCCGCTGCGCGATCGGATTGCCCATCACCCCGGCCCGCAGCTGCGCCTCGTAACTCGCCGGCCACTCGCCCAGCGCCACCGCCCCCGATCCCCAGGCGCGCGCCAGCACAGGCCGCGCATCCACCGGCCCCACCGCGCCAGACGCAGCTTTCGTCCCGAACCATTTCATGGATATGTCCCCAAACGCAAAAACCCCCTCCCCAACAGGGGAGAGGGTTAGTGAAGGTCAGCGGCCTCAGCCGCCTACCGAAACTGGGAAAGGGGGCTTAACCCGCCCTTTAACGCCCGATCTTCTATGGATTCCGCGCCAGCACCCGGTCGCAAACGCTGTTTGTGCCCTCGCTCTTGCCAATCACGCGCCCCGCCAGCGCACCCGCGCCCGCACCCAGCAGCGTCTCGCCCAGACTGCCGCCCGCCAGCAAGCCAACGCCTGCGCCACCGGCCGCGCCGATCACCGTACCCTTGTCGCGCCCCTGCTTGCCTTTCAACAAACAATAGCGCACATCATCCCGATCGCGCGGCGCGGCCCGCGCCACCCGCGCCCGGTCCTTGCTGTTCAAACTCGCCGCCAGCACCGGAGACGCCGCCACCGACACGCCCAGGACGGCCGCCAATATCTTGGCCATCTTCATCGCACTTACTCCATTGCAATCATGATCGATGGAAAAACGTAGGCGGCCCTGCGCCGGTTCCCCTCAAATCCCCCGCACCCGCGCCTCGCCCCGCTTCCCCAGCATCAACTCGCTCAGCGCCCACACCAGCGCATCGGCGCGATCGGGCGACCGCCCCGGCCCGACATAGCCGCCCCCTGCGATCAGCCCGCACATCTCGTCCTCCAGCGCGGGGAAAGCGCCGCGATGCATCACCCGCCCGGCTTCATAGAGCGCCGCCACCGGCTCGGCGCGCGCCACCTTGCCCCGACTCGCATGGACCAGCTTCACCGGCATCGCCGCCTCCGCCGCGCGCAGCACGCTTTCCACCATCGCCCCGCCATTATTCGCCTCGGCCACCACCTTGTCTGCGTCATGGACCAAGGCCGCCGCCGCCACCGCCCGCGCCCAGCCTTCGGGCGACTTGCCCGCAACGCTGGCGTCGGCGATCACATAGGCGCGCCCGTCCCCGCCGACCCCCGCCACCACGATGCCGCAGGCGTCCCCGCCCGCCGACGCCGGCGGATCGACCGCCACCACCACCCGGCTGAGCGCGCCCGGCACATGCGCCACCCGGCGCCGCTCGATCAGGTCGCGCGACCACAAAGCGCCCTCCACCTCCTCGATCAGTTCGCCGTCCAGTTCCTGCCGCCCCAGCCGCGTGCCGCCATAGCTGGCCGTCATGGCGTCAACAAAGCCGTCGGCCAGATGCGCCGCATTCTCCGCCGTCCGCCCCCGCGTCACCACAAGGTCATCGCCATCGCGCGCCACCAGCGCCCGCACCAGCGGCACCGGCCGCGGCGTCGTCGTCGCCAGCACCCGCGGCCTTGTCCCCAGCCGCAATCCCATCATCAGATTATCCCAGGCCGCCTCGCCGCCCGCCCATTTGGCGATCTCGTCGGCCCAGCCATGGCTGAACTGCGGCCCGCGCAACCCTTCCGGCTCGGCCGCGCCAAACAGGCTCGCCACCGCGCCATTGGGCCAGGTCAGCTTGCGCAGCGCGGGCGCATAGGCAGGCCGGTTCCACCAGGGCGCGATCGCCAGCAGGCCCGACGCCCCTTCCACCATCACGCTGCGCGCCTCGCCCAGCGTCGCGCCGACCAGCGCGATCCGCGCCTGCGGATCAGCCTCGGCGATCCCGCGCACCCATTCCGCCCCGGCCCGCGTCTTGCCGAACCCCCGCCCCGCCATCATCAGCCAGATGCGCCAGTCACCCGGCGGCGGCAGTTGCGCCGGCCGCGCCAGATACAGCCATTCCCGCTCCAGCCGCTCGGCCGACGCCGCGTCCAGCCGCTTCAATATCGCCGCCCTGGCCCGCCGATCGTCACCGGCCAGAAAAACCTGATCCGAAACCTGCATCGCGCTCCCCTGCCAACCGCCAGTCCACAAACATGCAATCCGCAGACACAAAAAAGGCCGCCCGAAAGCGGCCTTCCAAAGATATTTTCGCGAACCCGATTATTTCCGCGGCGCCATCCCGCCAAAGGTCACCAGGCTCTCCGCCCCGTCCTTGGCCACTGCCGCCACGCCGATGAAATGATCGTCCACGACGATATCCTTCAGCACCGTCTCGGTCGCGCCCGTCACGACACGGCTGTCGGTCCAGTCCTGCGCATCGGCCCGCCGCCAATAGAGCCTATAGCCCGCCGCCTCCGGCACCGCGTCCCAAAACACCCGCGTATCCATCGACAGCGCCCCGTCCAGCGACACGCTCGCCGGCGCCGCCGGCGCATCGGCCAGTTGCCGCAGCGCCGCGACGTTCAAAGCCGTCACCTTCGCCAGATAGGGAAAATCCATCCCCGCGACGGTGTCGCCATAGTCGCGGCCATTCTCGGTCCGCAGATCCTGATGCTGCCGGTCATAATTTTCGATCCCCACCGAAAATCGCACCGCGGGAAAGCCCAGGTCCAGGAAAGGCGAATGATCCCCGCCCCGCCCAAAGCGATCGAAGCGCCGCACCGCGAACACATCCAGCCCGATCTGCGGATTGGCCTCCGCGATCCCGTCGATCTTTTTCGCCAACGCCCGCGACGGCCCGTCATCCTCGCCGCCGATCGCCCGCCGCGTCGCGCTAGCCTTGGCGTCGTCGCCCGCGCGGATACCCTCGGAAAAGACCCGCACCCGGTCGGCCACTTGCCTGCCGTTCTGGCCGATCGTATTGCCGACAATATCGTTGTTCAGCATAGCCCGCACCTGCCAGCCGCGCGCCTTGGCCGTCGCCGCCAGCAACTTGCCGCCCCACAGCCCCTGCTCCTCGCCCGACAGCAACGCATAGACGATCGTCCCGTCGAACTTTTCGCCCGCCAGCACCCGCGCCGCCTCGATCACCAGCGCCGTGCCGGAGGCATTGTCGTTCGCGCCCGGCGCATCGCTGGTCACGTTCATCACGTCGGTCACGCGGCTGTCGATATGCCCGGCGACGATCACGACCTGGGTCGGATCCCCCGTTCCTTTCTGGATCGCCAGCACGTCGACCACCTCGACCCCATCGGGCGCCCGCGGCCCGGTAAAGCGATCCGCGATCGTCTCCACCGTCAAACAGCCGCCACAACCCTTGGCGATCTTCGCAAATTCCGCTGCGCCCCACCGCCGCGCCGCGCCGATCCCGCGTTTGGGGTCGGTCGCCGACGACAGCGTGTGCCGCGTGCCAAAGCTGACCAGTGTTTCCACCGTCGCCTTCATCCGCGCCGGATCGGGCGTCCGGCTCCCCGAAACAGTCTGGCCAACAGTCTGGGCCATGATCGGCATCGGAAGCAGCACGGCGGCGGCGGTCAAAAATAGCATCTTTGTCATGCGCTCTGGTCTACCGCCTGTTGCACATCTGTAAAGCGCTCAGCGAAATTCTCGCACCCGCACAATAGACATCACTATAGATCAAATATTTATCCCCTTGACGATAGACCCCGCCCGACTGCACCAGTGCATCCTCAGTTCGGGGGCGAACTGAGTCTTTATACGTGGGGGTTTTACACATGAAGTTCGTTGCCAGCGCCCTTGTGGGCGTGATCGCCTGCGCCTGCGCGCCATCCGTCCTGGCCCAGGTCACGACGGCGCCCGCCGCGCCGGTCGCCACCATCGTCGCCGCGCCCGGCGGCAACGTCCTGCGCGCCGGTATGCAAATCCCGCTCAAAATGTCCGAAGCGCTCACGACAGAGGGCAAGAAGCTGCGCATCGGCCAGCGTGTTCAGCTCGAAGTCGCTGAAACCGTATCGCTGAACGGCCAGACCGTGATCCCGGCCGGCAGCCCGGTCACCGGCGAAATCACCGACGTCCGCAACAAGGGCATGTGGGGCAAGTCCGGCCGCATCAACGGCCGCATCCTCTATGTCCGCGCCAATGGCAACAGATCCGCCTGACCGGCAGCTTCGATGACAAGGGCACGACCGGCACCGCCGGCGTCGTCGCCGCCATCGCCTTCGTGCCGATCGCCGGCTTCATCACCACCGGCACCAGCGCCCGCATCCCGCTCGGCGCGCCGGTCACCGCCTTCCTCGATGAAGATGTCAGCGTCGCCTTCGCCGCCGTCGCGCCCGTCGCCGCGCCCGCTGCTGTTCCGGTCGCAACGCCCGCTGTCGCCCCGGCCGCGACAACCCCGGCAGCGACCAAGACCTCGCTGGTCGATCCGTCGCTCGAAATCAAGACGAACTGAACCAAAAAAACCTCTCCCCGTCGGGGGAGAGGGCTGCGAAGACTTGGCTGTCTGCTGCCTGGTCGAAGCCGGGTGAGGCGGAAGCGTCCCATCGGATCGCTCCACCCCTCACCCGAAAATTCCAACTCAATGCGTCCGGCTCGTCACCTTCGCCGTGCCGTCGCTCAATATCTGGATCAGATGCGCGCTGCCATTGTCGCATTGCGCCTTCCATCCGCGCACGCCGGGGCTGATCTCGGCGCGCTGCGATCCGGTCACGCTGGGGCAGGCCGCCCCGCTCGCCCGGATCGCCTTTTCGAACACGCCGTTGCGCAGCCCGTCGTCCAGCTTCGCTACCGCCGCCGTCGCGCCGGTTTCCGGTTCTTGGCGGTTGTCGGCGACCACCCGGTCGCCGCTGCCATCACCGCAAGCGGCCAGCGCACAGCACAGACCAACCATTATCAACCGCCGCATCGCCATTCCCTTCATCCGTCCGATCATCCGCCATCCTCTGCGCCCGCGCGTCGGGCAAAGCAATCCATGCGAAAAGGCTCCCCCTGCACGCAGGAAGAGCCTTTTCATCATTGCATCTTTATCAGTCCGGCGCTTTGGGGAAGATCATTCTTCCCCATTATCCTTCACGCCCACGGTCGGAACCTCGATCGTTTCCTTCTTGGTGCCGACCACGACAGCCTTGGAATCGACATCCACCTTGGGCATGTCGCCGCCCTTCACGCTGACTTCGGGCATGTCGCCGCCGCTCACATCGGCTTTCCAGAATCCGGTGGCGAACAGCACGCCGACCACGGCCAGTGCCACGATCAGGATGATCGCGATCGTGCGACCGCCGCCGCTTTTCTTCACGACAACGCGGTCGTCATAGGGATCGTTACGAACGTCAACCATGTTGCTCTCCTGCACATATTCTGCGCCATCGAACGGGCCTGGAAACGCTTTGTTCCGGTTGAGAAACACTCGCAACAGGCCGACCAGCCCAACTTCGCCCTCTGGCCCAGGGCTTAGATGCCGGTTGAACGGTGGGGGCCTGGCGGTGGTGCACGGCTGGACCAGGCCCCCTCCTCCATAACGGACCTATCCGCGTCCCGGTGATGAGACATTGGTTGAACACCGCCCATCACATCTCCACCGCCACGCGCCTGCGTCCGATCGCACCCAGCACATCCTCTACCCGCGCGATCGCGTCGGGGCTGTCGGGCCGCCCGGCCGCGCCCTGTCCCGCCTCGGCCCGCCGCCTGTCCACCCGGTCGCGGTGCAGCGTCAGCAGCCGCAACGCCACGGTCAGGTTGCGCGTCCGCTTCACCTTGCGCCCCTTCACCACGCCCTCGCCATCCAGCGTCAATTCCTCGACCTCGCTGCCAAACAGCACTTCGCGCATCAGCAGCGCCTCGATCTCGGCATAGCCCACGTCCAAAGCCTCCTCCCATGCGCGGGCGAACCCTGCGTCGCTCTGCCGCCGGCGATAGGCGCTCGCCCGGCACATGCCCGCTTCCCGCGCCGCCTCGCTGGCATTGCATGTCTCGGCCAGCGTCTCTAGGAACCGCCGCTCCTTCACCTTGGTCCAGCCATCCTTGCGCGCCTTGCCCTTCTGCGCCCGCGCCGTCCCGCCCACGCGCTGCCGTCGCGCCACCAGTCCGCCCCGCGCGCCCGTCTCCGCTCCCATGCCCGTTCCCCCGTCGCCATGCCCGCCAAGCAAAAGGGGCCGATCCTTTCGGACCAGCCCCTTCATTCTCGCCGCCTTGGCGACTCACATTTTTCCACTGTGTCAATCTCTGCCAGATCAGCGTGACGATGTCAATCAAAATGTTCCATATAGGTTATTTTTGGATCATCGCCTGAACCGTATCCGCTTCCAGCGCCATCGCCTCCGCGACGCTCGGCCGCGCCTTCACCCGCGCCAGCCAGGCCGCGACCTTGGGCCAGCGATCCGCCGTCAGCCCGTCGGAACAATAGCCCACATTGATGATCGGACACGCCGCCGCCAGGTCCGCCAGGGTGAAGCGATCCTCCACCAGCCAGCCGCTTTCCGGCAGAACGCCCTCCAGATAATCATATATGGTTGGCATCTCATCTGCCTCGGCCACATCCGCCGCGTCCAGGTCCGGCTCGCGCTTCAACGCCCTGGCGACCACCCGGTTGAAGAAGATCTTCTGCCCGATGGCCTGCGCCACCGTATCGCCAAATTCCTCATACCATATGGTGCGCGCCCGCGCCTTCGGCTCAGTCGGGATCATCTCCTCGCCGGGGTGCAGGGCATCCATATAGGTGATGATCGCGGTCGAATCGCACAACAGGAAATCGCCATCCTCCAACGCCGGAATCTTGCCAAAGGGCGACCCCTTCATAAAGCCTTCAGCGCCCCGGCCGAACCCGGCCGTCTGCACCTCGACCGCGATGCCCTTCTCCGCGGCGAAGGCGACCACCTTGCGCACAAAGGGCGACGGCCGCGCGCCATGAATGATCATATCGTCTCTCCTCCTGTCATCGGGTCGGTCACGCATCCTGCCGATTCAGTATCAATATGCAACTATTTTATGCCGCCGTCGCGATCGGCAGGAACGGCGCGATCACGCCCATCACCCGCGCCACCGTCTCCGCCTTCTCGCCCACCGGCGCGACATAGTCGATCACATCCCGCGCCGCGGCCTCGCCACCGCCCGCCAGGCCCAGACGACGGGCGATCGCCCAGGCGCTCAAATAATATGCCGCCATGCAACCTCCTGCCGTCGCGACCGACCCATGCGCCACGAACGGCGCATCGATCACCCGCACCCCCGCCGCGATCACCCAGGGCTTGCTCGTCACGTCGGTGCAGGCAGGCAGGTCGCCGATCAGCCCCAGCCGCGCCAGGATCAGCGCGCCCGAACATTGCGCCCCGATGATCTGCCGGCCGGGGTCCAGCGCGATCCGCGCCATCAGCGCCTCATCGGCCGCCATCTCCAGCGTCCTGACCCCGCTGCCGACCAGCACGACATCGGCCTGCCCCGCATATTCCAGCGGCTGCTGCACATCGACCCGCACGCCGTTCATCGACGTGACGGACTCGCCCGGCCCGCAAATCTCGGCGCGCCAGCCCGGCACCCGGTTCAACAGCGCCAACGCCACGAAACTGTCCAGTTCGTTGAACCCGTCAAACGTCAAAACCGCAACCCGCATCGCCTTGGCTCCTTTCCCTCTGTCTAGGGGAAGGGCGACGCGCCCGCGCGATCCGCTCGCGCGCAATTGGCACCATTCAGAATTGCGGCCCGGCGACTCCCGGTGCAAGCCTCTTCGGCTCCGGCCGCGATTCAGAGCCGGCGTCATATCCAGGCCCAGCCCCGGCGCTGCTGTCCGGCTCCGCTCCGCCCGGCGCCATGGTCCGCGTATAGTCGATCCGTATACGCACCCAACTGCCTACCATCGCCTTGCCATTGACCCGCGGCGGCCGCACCAGGAATTGCCAGGCCGCCAGCCTGACCGCCTTGGCAAAGCCCGATCCCAGCGGCGCCTCGCCCAGCGTCTGGCAATTTTCGACATGATAATGGTCGATCGTCTTGCACGCCACCAGGCCATAGCCCCGCGCCGGCGCATTATTGGGCAGGTAGGACGACAATTCCGCATGGGTCGGCCTCCGATACCATTCGGCCTCGAACAACTGCACCCCGCCCGGCCCTTCGCCCGGCCCGGCCACCGCCGCGCTGTCGCCCTTGCCCTGCCCCGCGCCCTGCGCGCCCTTGGGCAGATTGCCGATATCGGCCGACGCCATCTGCTCGCGGCTGAGCGTCAGGAAGGGGAAGGGCGATGGCGGCTGCTCCGCAGGCTTTTCGACGGGGATGGGCGGGCGCACCACCGGATCGGCCTGTTGCTGCGGCGCGGCGTTGTTCTGCTCGCGCTTTTCCGCCTTTTCGGCCTTGGCCTGTTGCTGCTCGGTCTTCTGCCCCGTCTCTACGTCGAACGTCACCGGCAGGCGATCCTCCTGCTTGGGCGGCTCCATGTTCGGCGACAAGGTGAACAGCGCGAGCAGCAGCAGCAGGTTCAGCACCAACGCGAACGCCATGCCGCCTGCGCGCTGCCGCACCTTGTCCCACGGAATCGCGGGAACCTTGAAAATGGAATGCAATGTCAAACGCGCCGACCAAAAGGACTCTATGGGGTAAGTCCATGCCCAGACGACGCCGGACAATCAACCCCGTCGGTCGAACGGCCGGCGCTACCTTAGCCCTTAATCAGCACACATCCTCTTCGCGCACCACCGGCCGGCTTTCCCGCGTCGCCCGCATCCGGCTCGCCTTGTCGTCCTCGTCGCTGGTCAGCACGACATAGTCGTCATGCACCTCCAGCAAGACCCCGGCGAACGGAAAACCGTCCAGGCTGCCCGTCACCCGGTAACTCACCGGATCGCCGACCTTGAAGGTCGCGGGATCGGTATTGAAGGTGAAGGGACAACCGCCCTCGCCCATGCCCTGCATATCGTCTCTCCTTCGCCGCCATAATATCCGCCCGATCAACCGGCGCAATATCTTTGCCCAAGCCGTCACCGGATCGCTATGGGCAAGCCCATGGACATCCGCCTCGCCACCGCCGCCGACCTGCCCCTGCTCCATCCGGTGATAGAGCGCGCCTATCGCGGCGACTCCGCCCGCGCCGGCTGGACCTTCGAATCCGACCTGCTCAGCGGCCCGCGCACCAGCCTCGATACACTCCGCACGATCCTCGCCAGCCCTGCCGAACGGCTGGTGGTCGCGCTGGATGCGGGGGAAATGCCGATCGGCTGCGTCCAGATTACGGACCGGGGCGGCGGCATCGCCTATCTCGGCCTGCTCTGCATCGATCCCGCGCGCCAGGCCGGCGGCCTTGGCCGTCGCCTCATCGCCGCGGCGGAGGATCACGCCGCCCGCCTCTTCGCCACCCACCTCATGGAAATGACCGTCATCGACAGCCGCGCCGAACTGATCGCCTGGTATCAGCGCCGCGGCTACGCCTTGACCGGCGAGACGCGCCCCTTCCCGATCCCGGTCGATCCGCCGCTGGCGATGGTGGTGCTGGCAAAAGCGCTGGCGACCCGAAACGATCTCGGCTAGGCCCGGCCGCGATGCTCACCAAGCTCTACCAATGGACCCTGGCCAAGGCGGCGCATCGCCACGCCGAACGCTGGCTTTTCGCCATCAGCTTCATGGAATCGAGCTTCTTCCCGATCCCGCCGCATCCGCTGCTCGGCCTCATGTGCCTGGCCCGGCCGGAAAAGGCGCTGCGCTTCGGTTTCATCTGCACCCTGGCCTCGGTGCTGGGCGGCCTGCTGGGCTATGGCATCGGCCATTTCCTGTACGAAGCCCTCGGCCAACAGATCCTGACTGCGCTGGGCCTCGCCGCCAAATTCCCGGTCGCGGCCTGCTATCTGCGCGATTACGGCGCGGAAATCATCCTGATCAAGGGCGCAACGCCCATCCCGTTCAAGCTCATCACCATCACGGCGGGCTTTGTCGGCCTGTCGCTCTTCACCTTCCTCTGGGCCAGCATCGTCAGCCGCGCTTTCCAGTTCATGCTGGTGGGTTTCCTGTTCTGGAAATTCGGCCGCCCGATCAAGGCGTTCATCGAAAAATATCTCGCCCTCCTCTCCGCCCTTTTCCTCGTCCTGATCGTCGGCGGCTTCATCGCCGCCTCGATGCTGACCGGCGGCGTGAAGAAGGACGACAAGTGCAGCCACGCCACCATGGCGACGCTGAATGCGACGGGCGCCCGATAACGCCCATGCGCGCGCTGCTTGCCATGGTCGCCGCCCGGCCGAAACTGGCCGCGCTGCTCGCCGGTTTCGCCTCGGCCACCGGCTTCGCGCCGCTCGACCTCTGGCCCGTCACCCTCGCCTGCCTAGCGGCGCTGATCGTCCTGATCGAACGCGCGCCCGACCGCCGCGCCGCCTTCACCCGCGGTTGGCTGTTCGGCGTCGGCCATTTCACCTGTGGCCTCAACTGGATCGCCCACGCCTTCACCTTCCAGGATTCGATGCCGCACTGGTTCGGCTATGGCGCGGTGGTCCTCCTGTCGCTCTATCTCGCCGCCTTCCCCGGCTTTGCGACGCTCGGCGCATGGTGGCTGTCCAAAAACCCGGCGCTCCCGCGCAGGCGGGAACACGCTACGCCCCTGTTCCTCGCCGCCGCCTGGCTCGCCACCGAATATCTGCGCGCGACTCTCTTCACCGGCTTCGCCTGGAACCCGCTGGGCGCCGTCCTGCTGGCGCCCCGCGCCGCGATCGGCGCGACGGTGATCGGCACCTATGGCCTGGGCGCCGTCACCATCCTGACGGCGGCCGGATGCCTGCTCGCCTGGCGTCGGCAGGCAAGGCCCGCCATCGCGCTGCTCCTGCCCTTCTTCTGCTTCTCGCTCTGGGGCCTCCTCTCCCCCGCCCCGATCACACCCCCCGGCGCGCCCCGCGTCCGCGTGGTCCAGCCCAATATCGGCCAGGACGAAAAATATTCCGCCGCCCTCGAACAGGCGCATTTCCGCACCCTCGCCGCCCTGTCCGGCACGCCGCGCCCGGCCCCGCGCCTGATCTTCTGGCCCGAAGCCGCCATCCCCGCCTATCTGGACATGGAACCCGACTGGCGCGCCCGCCTCGCCGGCCTGCTCGGCCCCGGCGACCTGCTGATGACCGGCGCGACCAAAGTCTATTTCAAGCCCGACCCGGACAGCCCGGTGGGAGAGCAGAAACTGGCCGGCGCGAACAACAGCCTGTTCATCGTCACCCCCGACGCGCGCCTGCTCACCCGCTATGACAAGGCGCATCTGGTCCCCTATGGCGAATATCTGCCGATGCGCTCGATCCTCCAGCCGATCGGCCTGTCGCGCCTCGTCCCCGGCGACGCCGATTTCTGGCCCGGCCCCGGCCCGCAAAGCCTGACCCTGCCCGCAACGCTCGGCCGCCCGGAGCTGAAAATGGGCGTCCAGATTTGCTACGAGATCATCTTTTCGGGCCATGTCATCGACGCCGCGAACCGCCCCGCCTTCCTCTTCAACCCCTCCAACGACGCCTGGTTCGGCAGTTGGGGCCCGGTCCAGCATCTGGCCCAGGCGCGTCTCCGCGCGATCGAGGAAGCCGTCCCCATCATCCGCTCGACCCCCACCGGCGTCTCGGCGATCATTGATGCGCGCGGCCATGTCGTCCACGCGCTCGGCCTCAACCGCGCCGGGTTCCTCGACGCCGCCCTGCCCCCGGCGCTCCCGCCCACGTTGTTCGCCCGGCTTGGCAACTGGGCGCCCGGCCTGCTGATGCTCATCCTGCTGGGCGCGGCCCTTGCCTTGCGCAGAGGCAAAAGCTAATAGCCACATAAAGTTTTCTTTATGTCCTTTCGTCCGCCCATGTCTTACGGGAGTCTCATGCGCAATCAATTTCTCTTCACCTCGGAATCCGTGTCCGAAGGCCATCCCGACAAGGTCGCGGACCAGATTTCCGACTCGATCGTCGATCTGTTCCTGTCGAAAGACCCCGAAGCCCGTATCGCCTGCGAAACCCTGACGACGACCCAGCTCGTCGTCCTGGCCGGCGAAATCCGCTGCAAGGGCGTCTATGAAAATGGCGAATGGGCACCGGGCGCCAAGGAAGAGATCGAAGCGACCGTCCGCGCTACCGTCAAGCGCATCGGCTATGAGCAGGACGGCTTCCACTGGGAGACCTTCCGCTTCGAAAACAACCTCCATGGCCAGTCGGCCCACATCGCGCAGGGCGTCGATGAAAGCGGCAACAAGGATGAAGGCGCCGGCGATCAGGGCATCATGTTCGGCTATGCGTCGGACGAAACCCCCGACCTGATGCCCGCCACCCTCTATTACAGCCACAAGATCCTGGAACGCCTGGCCCACGACCGTCACAACAAAGTAGTCGATTTTCTCGAACCCGACGCCAAGAGCCAGGTGACGCTGGAATATGTCAACGAAGTGCCGGTCCGCGCGACCGCTCTCGTCGTCTCCACCCAGCACGCCAAGGACATGGACAATGACGAAAGCCGCGCAAAGCTGCGCGCCTACGTCAAGGGCGTCTTCGCCGACATCCTGCCCGAAGGCTGGCTGCCGGGCGACGAGAGCATCTACGTCAACCCGACCGGCCTGTTCGAAATCGGCGGCCCTGACGGCGACGCCGGCCTCACCGGCCGCAAGATCATCGTTGACACCTATGGCGGCGCGTCGCCCCATGGCGGCGGCGCTTTCTCCGGCAAAGACCCCACGAAGGTCGACCGCTCGGCCGCCTATGTCACCCGCTATCTGGCGAAGAACATCGTCGCCGCCGGCCTCGCCCGCCGCTGCACGATCCAGCTCAGCTACGCCATCGGCGTCGCCGAGCCGCTCTCGCTCTATGTCGACCTGCACGGCACCGGGACGGTCGAGGCGTCCGCGATCGAAGCCGTCCTGCCGACGCTCGTGCGCCTGACGCCCAAGGGCATCCGCACCCATCTCGGCCTTAACAAGCCGATCTACCAGAAAACCGCCGCCTACGGCCATTTCGGCCGCACCCCCGACGGCGACTATTTCCCCTGGGAAAAGACCGACCTGGTCGACGCGCTCAAGGCTGCGCTGGCCTAACCTGTTTAGCCCCTCCCCTTCAGGGGAGGGGTAGGGGGTGGGGGCTGTCGTCCAGGCGCACTATTGAAGCCCCCCACCCCGCTGCGACTAGGTCCGACTTCGCCGAACCAAGTCTCGCTGCCCCTCACTTGAAGGAGAGGGGATGCATCTTCCAAAATATCATCCAATCCCCAAAAAGGGCGCCGCAGCACCATGCTCCGGCGCCCTTTTCGCGCATTCCCCACCTGTCCATAAGATGACGAAAAGTTCATTAGGAAAGCCCGCGCGCCCGGCCCATAGCGCTCTTGTCGGGTTCGCCACCCCTGTCGGACCCGACACCTCTGCCAAAGAGGCTTTCGATGACAAGGATGGTTGCCACGCCCTCGTCGACCTTGCCGTGATCGTCGGCCATGCTGCTCCTGCATCTGCCGCCCCCTGCAAGGACGCGAAGGGCAAGTTCGTAACAGGCCCAACCTGACGAAACCAGGCGGCGGTCGGCTTTCAGCCATATCCGCCGAAACCGGCGGCGCTCCTCCTCAGCGCGCGCCGACAACCGCCTTTCATGCTGTCCCTTCCGCCGATCCCAACTGCACAGAAGGGGTTGGGGGAGGGACAGGTTTCAGGCTGCGCCATGGCATCGCCTCGCGACCGGAGCGCCTCTGCGCTCGGCCCTTGCCCCCACTCCCCTCGCCCGCTAGTCAGTCGTCCCATGACAGCGCATAAATCCGGCGATCCCACGACCCTCAACCGCCTCTATGGCCGCCAGTCGGGGCACAAGCTGCGCCAGGGGCAGCAGGAACTGGTCGACACTCTCCTACCCGCCATATCGGTGCCGGAAAACGGCGAGATCACCGCCGCGGGCCTGTTCGGTTACGATCGCCCGCTCCATTTCGAAATCGGCTTCGGCGGCGGCGAACATATGGCCCATCGCGCCGACATGCTGCCCGACCATGGCTTCATCGGCGCGGAACCGTTCCTCAACGGCGTCGTCACCGCGCTCGGCCATGTCCGTGACGGCGCGCTCGGCAATGTCCGCCTCCACATGGGCGATGCGCTTCAGGTGCTCTCCCGCATCCCCGACGGCGCGCTCAGCTTCGTCTATCTGCTCCACCCCGATCCCTGGCCCAAGGCGCGTCATGCCAAGCGCCGCATGATGAACCCCGGCCCGGTCGCGATGATCGCCCGCAAACTCAAGCCCGGCGGCGAATTTCGCTTCGGCACCGACCATCCGGTCTATCTGCGCTGGGCGCTGATGGTGATGAACGGCCATCCCGACTTCGAATGGCTGGCCAGCGAACCGAAGGATTTCCAGACCCGCCCCGGCGGCTGGCCCGAAACCCGTTATGAGGCCAAAGCCCGCCGCATCGGCCACGAAGTCTGGTACTTCCGCTACCGGCGGCGCTGAACCCTCGCGCGGCTCATACGTTGGGCATGGCGAAAGGAGAGACGCCATGTCCAGCAACAGCCATGAGGAAATGATCCGCGAAGATGGTCTGCCCGGTCACGAAAGCCGCCTCGACCCCAAGCCCGAATGGGAACCGCGCTATCCCGGCTCCGGGCGCCTCGACGGCAAAGTCGCGCTTGTCACCGGCGCGGACAGCGGCATCGGCCGCGCCGTCGCCGCGCTCTACGCCCGCGAGGGCGCAGACGTCGCCATCCTGTATCTGTGCGAACATGACGATGCCCGCAAAACCGCGCAAATCGTCGAAGCCGAAGGGCGCGAGGCGCTGACCATCGCCGGCGATATCGGCGAGAAGAGCTTTTGTGACGCCGCGATCCAGCAGGTGATGGATCGCTTCGGCCGGCTCGACATTCTCGTCAACAATGCCGGCGAACAACATCCCGATCAGGATATCACCGATATCACCGAAGACCAGCTTCGCCGTACCTTCCAAACCAATATCTTCGGCATGTTCTTCCTGACTCAGGCTGCCCGCCCGCACTTCAAAAAGGGCGCGGCGATCGTCAATTGCACCAGCGTCACCATGTATCAGGGCGCGTCCGAACTGCTGGACTATAGCAGCACCAAGGGCGCGATCACCGCTTTCACCCGCAGCCTGTCGGAAAATCTGGTAAAGGACGGCATCCGCGTCAACGCGGTCGCCCCCGGCCCGATCTGGACCCCGCTCAACCCCAGCGGCGGCGCTTCGCCGGAGAAGCTGGCGCATTTCGGCGAATCGACCCCCATGGGCCGCCCCGGCCAGCCCAACGAAGTCGCCCCCGCCTTCCTCTTCCTCGCCTGCGATGACGCCAGCTATATGTCGGGCCAGGTGCTTCATCCCAATGGAGGCACGATCGTCAACGGATAAAGCGCAAATTTTAGCCCCTCGCTTTTAATGAAGGGGTGGGGTTGGGCGCCTGAGCGGCCGCGCCACCCTCACTCCGCTCGCTCGAACAGCCCCATCGGCGCGCCAAATTCGTCGGGCCAGGCCAGATAGGCGACATCGGTCGGCCCGACGAAGAAGTCCCGCACGATCCACCGTCCGTCCTTCTGCTCCAGCAGGGCGTAGACGTCCGGCCCGTCGAATATCCCCGCCTCGACCCGCTCGGCATGGCGCGTCTGGCTGAAATCGATCGAACCGCCCACCGGCGTCTGCGGCACGACATGGGCGAAGGCCCATCGATCCTGCCGCCGCAGCGTGCGCACCACGAACTTGACCTTCTGCATCAGGTCGCGCTCGATCGCGGGCCGCAACGCATCGAGCAGCGCCCGCCGCTGCGGATCGGCGACGCCGATATCGCTCGCCCCGGCCAGCGCGGCCACCACCATCATCGTCGCGATCATCCGCCCCTCCCGTCAAAGCCGGACCGATAGCCCAGGCCCGCCCGCTTGGACATGAAAAAGGCCGCGCAGGGCCCCCACCCCACGCGGCCTTTTCGTTAAGGCGAACGAGCCCGGACCGTAAAGGTCGCGCTCAGTTGGCCTTGGAAAGATCCACCTTTTCCACCCATTCGGGGTAGAAGGTCGGTTCGCGATTGGACCAGCCCACCGCCGTCGCCGCCGCCTCGCTGATCGACTGGAGCAGCGCGCGCCGCTTTTCGGGGTGCAGATGCGGCAGGCTGGCCGCGGCGCAGAAGGCGCCCGGCAACCAGGGCCGCGCCCCGGCGCCCAGCAGTCGCTCATACAGGAAGCGGTAGGAGGAAAAGCTGCCCAGACGATCCTGACCCAGGTCGAAGGCGGATATGGTCACCAGCGGCGCCATGAACGGCTCCACCTGTTCCAGACCGCTGTCGTCGGGTACGCGCGCCTTGATATCGTCCAGCCGCCCATAGATGCGCGCCTGCGCCCGGATGGAGGCTTCCTCGACCATGTCGCGGGACCATAGCTTCATCGCGTCGCGGCGATGCAGCCCGATATCCAGCGATCGGCGAATATAGCGTTGCGTGGAGGATGAGAAGCTTGCGAACTCTCGCAGTTCCGCCAGGGTTACAGCCCCATCCGCCGGTCTTGCACTCGTACCCATGTTAAGCCCTCCGACTTGAAGTCGTAGGATGGAACATGCGCCCTCTATGGTTACTGAAGGCTTAAGGGCCTGTTCCACCGCCATTCACAAGGGACCAGATTTCTTTTTGCAGCGCAACATGAAAATCTTGTGACTGCGGCGAACGGAATTTTCGGCAAGCATCTCAAAGCCCAAACTCCCGCGACCGCGACCAGGCGCAGGGCGCGCCTCAACCGCCCAGCGCCGCGCGCAACGTCACGCCGATGGTGCGCGGATCGCTCGGTGTGCCGACGATCAGCCCGCTATTGCCGGCCTGCACGGTCAGGTTCTGCATATAATTTTTGTCGAAGATGTTCCGTGCGAACACCGCCACCTCCCAACGTGGCGTGCGATAACCGATGCTGCCATTGACCAGCGTATAGCCCTCGATGACGGTATAGGCCGATCCGGTCGCATCGCCGAAGATCTTCGTCCGCGTCACCGCGTCGGCGCGCAGCACAAATTCTCCGTCGCGGCCCGCCACCGATACGGGCAGGCGATATTCGCCGCCCGCCGATCCGGTCCATTTGGGCAGGCCCGGCATAGCCTGCCCCGACAGGTCGCATTGCGCCGTGCCGCTGCCTGTCTTCTCGATCGGGCATGGCCCCTTGGGATAGCTGGCATAGACGCCGTCCGAATAGGCCCCCGCCGCGCGCAGCGTCAGCCGCGCGCCCACTCGCGCCGCGGCGTCGAACTCGATCCCCTTGACCGTCACTTTGGGGATATTGGCCAGATAGCTGCGCAGCGCGATCACCGCCGCGCTGTCCACCACATTGGCCTGGAAATCGGTGACGCGGGTATAATAGGCGTCGATGTTGAAGGTCAGCGCGTCGTTCAGCAGCCGTGTCTTGACCCCGCCCTCCCATGTGCTGTTCTTCTCCGGCCGCACCGTCACCGTGCTCAGGATCGGGTCGCCCGACGCATGGCCCGGCACACCGGCGGGATAGACCGGCAGGCCCGACATGTTGATCCCGCCCGACTTCTGCCCGCGCGCGAAACTGGCATAGGCCATCACCCCGTCGGTCAGGTCATAGGCGATGTTCACCCGTCCCGATGCGCTGCCATCGCCCAGATGCGCGCTGTAGGACTGGCTACGCAGGATCGAATTCTTGTCGCTGACCAAGGCCGGCGTCAGCCCCGTGGTCAGCCCGCCAAAGGCAGTCACATCATAGACGCCGTCCTTTTCTTCATAGGTATATCTTATGCCGCCGGTGATCGCGATCCGGGGCAGCGGCCGCCATGTCACCTCGCCGAAAATGCCGAAGCTTTCCGACCGGAAATCGGTGCGCCCGGCGGTCTGGTATCCGTCCAGCAGGTCCGCCGGCCGCCCCGGCAACAGCCAGTAGGTCGCCAGCGGCCCATAGATGCTGATCGGATGGCCGACGATCTTCTGGTGGAAATAATAGAGGCCCGCGACATAATCGACATTGCCGGGCGTGTTGGAGCCGATGCGGAATTCCTGCGAAAACTGGTCCTGCCGCGACGGGATATGCTGGGTCGTCTGGATATGCAGCCCGGTATAGTCGCGGTCGTTCCCCGCATCCCAGTTCCAGAAACGCCAGGCGCTGATCGACGTCAGCGTCACCCCGCCCAACGTCCACTCGGCGATGCCCGACACCCCGCCCTCATTGGTGTCCACGCCCAGCGGCGCGTCATTATCGGTCACCCGGTCATAGGGATTGGCGCTCGGCGGGGCATAGGCGCCGCCAGGCGCATTGGCAGCCAGCGCGGCATATTGCTGGGCCGTCGGCTTCAATGTCGGCGCGATCCGCACATGCACCTGCGCGCAGCAGTTATTCTTGAAATTCGACCAGTCGCCGATCAGCCGCAGCGAAAAATCGTCCGATGGCGCGAACAGCAATTGTCCGCGGATCGCGTCATTATGAATATTGTTCTGATCCTCGTCCCGCACGATATTGCGGATATATCCATCCTGCCGCGTCACCGATCCAGACAGGCGGAACGCCAGCACGTCCCCGGCGATCGGCCCCGTCACCGCCGCCTTGGCCTGCAGAAAATCGCGGCTGCCATAGGATAGCTCCGCCTCTCCGCCCCAATCGAAGCCCGGCTTTTTCGACAGGATGTTGATCGCGCCGGCGGTCGTGTTCTTGCCGAACAACGTCCCCTGCGGCCCGCGCAGTACCTCGATCCGTTCAATATCGGTAAAATCGAACGCCGCCGTCGCCGGCCGGGCATGATAGACCCCGTCGACGTAGAAGCCCATGCCCGGCTCCAGCCCGTCATTGGCCTGGCTCACCGCCACGACGCTCGACCCCAGCCCGCGGATGGTGAAGGCGGTGTTGCGCGGATTGGCGGACGAATAATTGAGCGCCGGCGCCAACTGGCTCAACTGGCTGACATTGACCGTGTAAGTCCGCGTCAGTTCCTGGCCGCTGACGAGTGTCAACGCGGCCGGCACCTGCTGCGGGTCTTCCTCGCGCAACCGCGCCGTCACGACGATCGCGCCGTCGCCCGCATCGCCCTCCGCCGCCTGCGCCATGCCGCCGGTCCAGACGGCCGATCCCATCAGGACCGCCGCCGCCATCTTCATCCCCATCGTCACCCTGTCGTCCCCCATGATTTACGGGACCGATAAACAGGCTGAAAAGGATTCGCTATATATATTCGGATATAGCGATGAAACCGCGCAACAAGCGTCTCACTCGTTGTTGCTTTTGCCCGTCGTGTCGTCTGTCGCGTTGCCTGTCAGGCCGCCGCCGCCTGCGCTTCCATCAGCCAGACGAACGCCGCGTCCGCATCGGCGAAGATGCGCAGATAGGATTGCGTCATCTCCCGCCGCACCTGCAATTTGGCGATGGCGCTTGGCGTGACGATGGCGATGCGCGACGCGCGCGGGAACAGCCCTTCGCCCAGATGTTCGCGGAACGCCGCCACCGCGTTCTGCGGCTGCACCGCGCTACGGCGCATGTCCATCCGCAACCGATAGCCCGGCGAGAAACCCTCGGTTACGAACCGCCCTTTCACCTCCCGCGCATAGGCGGCCACGGCTTCGCCGCTGAACAGGCCATGCCAACTAATGTCGAGCAGATTGATATCGTGGCGAAATTTAATGTCGTACATGCTGACAGCCTCCACGGCCCTCATGCCCGATCCGCCTTACCGAAATCTTATTCCGCTGCCTGGGCCGCCAATGGCTCAGCCCGCAACTGCCGCTCCAGCACCGGCCATGCGTCTTCGCCCGCGCCCGAAGCCGCCCGCTGCAACGCCCGATAGTCACGCAGCACCGCGGCCCCCATCTCGGTCAGCCGCGCGCCCTCGCTCGACGTCGCAACCAGCGGCTGCGCCCAGCATCGGTTCATCACATCCACCAGCAGCCAGCAACGCCGATAGCTCATGCCCAGTTTGCGTCCGGCGGCCGATATCGACCCCTCGCCCGCAATCGCGTCGAGCAGGTCGGCCTTGCCTGGCCCCATGGCGATCTGGTCGCCGCAATAAATCTGGATCTTGATCTTCAGCATCGGTCCGCCTTCCTGCCACAACGCAGGAGGATGGCCAATGCCGGCAAAAGGATCAGGCTCCGGCGCGCCGCTCCAGCACCGCGCCGATCATGGACCGCCACACCGCGACATCGCCCGCCTGCGCCATTTGGGCATCGGGTTCGCGCAATGTGTGCAATATGGCGTAGGCGTCATCGACATGGTCGGGCCATGCCGCATCCACCGCGCCGGACGCATGGGGATCGCTACCGCCGCCATTCAGGCTTAGCTGGCGACCGGCCAGGACGCGGGCGATACGCTCGATGGCGGGGGTGGTGGACGTCGGCATGGATGGCAAACTCCTCTCTCGCGGGGCGGCGCTTTCGCTCTGCCGCCGCCATGATAGCATGTTCATATCGGCGGAGCTATCTATCCCCGCCTTTCTTATAGCCCGAAGACGGCACCGGATCGCCATGGTCGCCCGGCTTGGTGGTCGATGGCGGATCGGATGCGTCCATCGAATCCTTCAGGCCTTCTTCCAGTTTTTCGTCCTTATCCAGAACATGATCCTGCGCGTCGCTTTCGCGCGCGTCGCCGGCTTCCTCGCGGCTGTTGGGACGTATGTCGGTCTTGTTGTCCGTCATTGTCTCTCTCCTCTATCCACCAAGGATGAACGGACGGCGCGGCGGCCCGGTTCCCCTCGCCGGCTTCGACCAACGCCGCCGCCCGTTCGACCAGCAACCGCGCGACCTACAGACTTTCGCCCCGCACCGGCGTAGACAGAGGCCATGACTGATCTTCCCGAAGACGGCGATCGCGGCGTGGCGCCGGCGATCGCGCTCTATTCCATCTTGGGCTTCTGGTTTTTCTACGCCTTGCTGGTTTCGTTGCGGGCCATGATCGTAGGCTTCGAATCGCAAGGCGAAATGGCGGTCCGCCGCATCATCGTCACCGTCATCGGCATCATCGTGACCTGGATACTCTATCTCGCGCTCCGGCGTTTCGACGCCAGGCCGCTCGCGATCAGGGTCGTCGCCGCCTTCTCGCTCGCCGCGCCCTTCGCGCTCGCGATGGCGGCGGCCAACTATTATATCTTCAACGTCTATGATCCGGGCAACTTCATCTCCGAAGGCGAGATGATGAAGATGACCAAGGAGGAGGGCTATCTCCTCGTCTCGATCGTGGAAGACGCGCTCAGCCGCTATTTCTTTCTCGCCGCCTGGGCGGGCCTGTATCTGGCTCTGTCCTACGCCAGCGAAGCCCATCGCACGGAGCGGCGCGCCGCCCGGCTGGAAAAGGCGGCGCAACAGGCCGAACTGCGCTCGCTGCGCTATCAGGTGAACCCGCATTTCCTGTTCAATACGCTGAACTCGCTCTCCACCCTGGTCATGCGCAACCGCCCGGACGAAGCGGAACGGATGATCATGTCGCTCTCCAACTTCTACCGCACCAGCCTGACCGACGATCCGCTCGAAGAAGTGCCGCTGGAGGAGGAGGTCCATCTCCAGACGCTCTATCTGGATATCGAATCGGTCCGCTTCCCCGATCGGTTGAAGACGGTGGTCGACATCCCGCCCGTGCTGATGAACGCCTGCGTCCCCGGCCTCATCCTCCAGCCACTGGTCGAAAATGCGATCAAATATGGCGTCTCGCGCACCTCCAGCCCGGTGGAGATCCGCATCACCGCGCGCGAGGATGGCGACCTGATGCACATCGCCGTCACCGACGATGGCGACAATCCGCCGGGCCGGTCGGACAGCGGCAGCGGCATCGGCCTCGCCAATGTGCGCGATCGGCTGACGGCCCGCTTTGGGGATCAGGGCCAGATCGTCTATGGTCCGCGCGAGGGGAAGGGTTTTTCCGTCCTTCTCACCTTGCCCATCATCCGCCGGGGTTGCTGACTCCCATGTCCATTCGCGCTATGCCAGTCCGCACCATGATCGTCGACGATGAACCGCTCGCCGTCGAACGCCTCCAGATGCTCTGCGCGCGCGAACCGCGCATCGCGCTCGTCGGCACCGCCACCGATGGCGAAGCCGCGCTGCGCCTGATCGAAGGGTTGAAGCCCGACCTGGTCATGCTCGACATCGCCATGCCCTTGCTGGACGGCATCGGCGTCGCCCGCGCGGTCGGCCGCATGGGCATCCGCCCGGCGGTGATCTTCGTGACCGCGTTCGAAGGGTTCGCGGTGGAAGCGTTCGATCTCGCTGCGGTCGATTATCTGCTGAAACCCGTCGCCCATGATCGCCTGACCCGCGCGATCGATCGGGTCGAATTGGCGCTGCGCCATCAGTCCCCCGACACCGCGCCCGCCATCTCCAGCGCCCCGCAGCCCGAATGGGCCGAGGAATTCTGGGTGCCGCACCGCTCCGAACTGATCCGCATCGCCACCGACCAGATCGATCGGATAGAGGCCGAACGCGACTATATGCGTCTGCATGTCGGCGGTCACAGCTATCTGCTGCACCAGACGATCAGCAGCCTGGAGGAACGGCTCGACCCCCAACAATTTGTCCGCCTGCATCGCAGCCACATCGTCCGCCGCGACCATATCGCGCGCCTGCGCCACGACGGCAGCGGCGTCTGGTTCGCGGCGCTCGCCGACGGCGGCGAAATCCGCATCGGTCGCACCTTCCTGGCGAACGCACGGGCGATGACGGGGCGGTAGGGGCTTATCTTTTAACCGTTCAGCCCGAACGGAGGCGAGTTTCCTACAATGCCTGTCCGGCCGCCACGCCACTGGCCCAGGCCCATTGGAAATTATATCCCCCCAGCCATCCGGTGACATCCACCGCCTCGCCGATCGCATACAGCCCCGGCGCCTTGGCCGCTTCCATCGTCCGCGACGACAGCCCGGCCGTCGCGATGCCGCCCACCGTCACCTCTGCCTTGGCATAGCCCTCCGTCCCCGACGGCGCGAACGCCCAGTCGCCCAGCCGCGCGGCCACTTGCCGCAGCGCCTTGTCCGACAGGTTGCCCATCTCGCCCTGCACCCCGATTCGCTCCAGCAGCGTGTCGGCCAGCCGCTCGGTCAGCGCCTGCGCCACCACCCGGCGCAGCGTCGCGCGCGGCCGCTCCCGCTTCTCCGCCAGCAGCCAGTCCGCCGCCTTGTCCGGCAGGAAATCCACCTGGATCGGCGTGCGATGCTGCCAATAGGAGGAAATCTGCAACATCGCCGGTCCGGACAGCCCCCGATGCGTGAACAGCGCGGCCTCGCGAAAGCGCGTCTTGTTCCAGCGCACTTCGACATCGGCCGACACCCCCGCCAGCGACTGGAACAGCGCCTCCTCCGGCCCCAGGGTGAAGGGCACCAAGGCCGGGCGCGGCTGCACGATGCTCAACCCGAAATGGCGCGCCACATCATAGGCGAAGCCGGTCGCGCCCATCTTGGGGATCGACGGTCCCCCGGTCGCCAGCACCAGCGCGGGCGCGCGATGCACCGTCCCGCCGATCGTCACGCGATACAGGCCCTCGCCATGATCGACATCCGCGATCGGCTGCCCCAGCGCCAGCGTCACGCCGCCTTTGACGCATTCCTCCTCCAGCATCGCGACGATCTGCTTCGCCGACCCGTCGCAGAATAATTGCCCCAGCGTCTTTTCATGCCAGGCGATGCCATAACGATCGACCAGTCCGATGAAATCCTGCGCCGTGTAACGCCCCAGCGCCGACTTGGCGAAATGCGGATTGGCGGACAGATATCGGTCGGCGGCGGTATGGATATTGGTGAAATTGCACCGCCCGCCGCCGGAAATCAGGATCTTCTTGCCCACCGCATCGGCATGGTCGACCAGCAGCACGCGCTTGCCCCGCTGCCCGGCGGTCGCGGCGCACATCATCCCCGCTGCGCCCGCGCCCAGCACGATCGCATCCCAAATGCCTGGATCAGCGTCGAGCATCACCGCCCCCGCTTCAGGCGGACGATGGTCTCGTCCAGCGCCTGCAGGAAGCGCGAGCGGTCATTCTTGCCGAAGGGCGGCGGCCCGCCGACCTGATCGCCGCCGGCCCGCAAATCCGCCATGATCGCCCGCGTCGCTATCGCCGCGCCGATCGAGCTATGGGTGAAAGGCTTGCCGTTGGGCGCGATCACGGTCGCCCCCGCCTTCAGGCAACGATCGGCCAGCAATATGTCCGCGGTAATGCATACCGACGCCCCATCGGCCCGCTCGGCGATCCAGTCGTCCGCCGCATCGAACCCGTCGCTCACCACCACCCGGTCCAGCAGCGGATGGGCGGGAATGCGGATCGGGCTGTTGCTCACGATCGTCACGGGAATCTCATGCCGCCAGGCGACCTTGTAGATCTCCTCCTTCACGGGGCAGGCATCGGCATCGACCAATATCTTCATGCGCTGGGCGATAGGCGGTGGGACCGGTCGAGACAAGGATGCCGGCTTATTTCGGTTGGGACCATTCCCCGCCTTCACCCCGCGCCGATCCTGCCCTACATGGACCTTCATGAACGCCCCCCTGTATAACAAGGACATATTGCGGCTCGCCGCCGGCATCCCGCATCACCAGCGGTTGTCGGACGCGCAGGCCAGTGTCGAAAGACGCTCGCCCACCTGCGGCTCGCGCGTGACCGCCGACGTGCGGATGGCCGACGGCCGCCTCGCCGACCTCGGCCTCGACGTAAAGGCCTGCGCGCTGGGTCAGGCCTCCGCCGCGCTGATGGCCGGCCACGCCATCGGCCTCACGGCTGACGAACTGGCCGACGCCCGCGACAGGCTGGCCGCCTATCTGTCGGGCGACAGCGATGATCTCGAATTCTGGCCCGGCCTCGCCGTCCTCGCCCCCGCGCGCGGTTACCCGGCTCGCCACGCCTCGATTCGCCTCGGCTTCGAAGCGATCGCCGAAGCCGCCAGACAAGCAGACGCCTGATGGAAGCGCATCAGGCCGTCAGCGCCACCGACATTCTCCTGTCCGAAGGCGTCATCCTGCTCGGCGCCGCCGTGCTGTTCGTCATGCTCTTCCGCCGCTTCGGCCTCGGTGCGGTCCTTGGCTACCTTGTCGCGGGCGCACTGGTCGGACCGCAGGGCCTGGGCCTTGTCGGCGGCGGCGAATCGAAACTCGCCATCGCTGAAATCGGCATCGTCCTGCTGCTGTTCCTCGTCGGCCTCGAACTTCATCCCGCCCGGCTCTGGCGCCTGAAACGCGACATTTTCGCGCTCGGCCTGGCGCAGGTCGTGCTGTGCGGTTGCATCCTGACCGCCATCATCTTCTATTCGACCGGCTTTAGCTGGGGCGCGGCGATCGCGCTCGGCCTGCCGCTCGCCCTCTCCTCGACCGCGCAGGTGCTGCCGGGCCTGAAGTCCAGCGGCCGCATCAACTCCCCTTTCGGTGAGAAGGTCTTCTCGATCCTGCTGTTCCAGGATCTCTCGATCGTCCCGCTCATCACCATCGTCGCCGCCCTGTCCCGCAATCCCGCCGATGCCGGCGGCCCGCCGGGCTGGATGATGGCGGGCTACACCGTCGCCGCCATCGCCGGCCTCGTCCTGGCCGGCCGCTTCATCCTGCGCCCGCTACTGGGGCTGGTCGGCCGCATGGGCGAGCGGGAGATGTTCGTCGTCGTCGGCCTCTTCACCGTGCTGGCCGCCGCCGCACTGATGCACAGCCTGCACCTCTCGACCGCGCTGGGCGCCTTCGTCGCGGGCGTCATGCTCGCCGATTCGCCCTACCGGCATGAAATCGAATCCGACGTCGAGCCATTCCGCTCGATCCTGCTCGGCCTCTTCTTCCTTGCCGTCGGCATGGTGCTGGACCTGCGCGCCGTCGCCGCCAATCCGTTGTTCGTGCTCTCCATGGCGGTGGTTCTGGTTGCGACCAAGGCGGCGATCATCACCGGCCTCGCCCGCTTGTTCGGCATGGAATGGCGCCCGGCGCTGGGTGCGGGCCTGTTGCTCAGCCAGGGTGGCGAATTCGGCTTCGTCCTCTTCACCCAGGCGCAAAACGCCCTGCTCATCGCGCCGCAGGCGGCCAGCCTGTTCGCCGCCATCGTCACCTTCTCCATGGCGACGACGCCCTTTCTGATGCTCTTCGCCCGGCGCTTCGAGTTCGCCAAGCCCAGGGATCACGACCTGCCCGGCCCGGAAGATGCCCCGCGCGGCTCCGCCATCATCGTGGGCTATGGCCGCTTCGGCCAGACCGTCGCGCAGATGCTGATGGGCCATGGCTTCGGCGTCACCCTGATCGACAAGAAGCCCGCCCAGATCGAGGTGTCGAGCCGGTTCGACATGAAGGTCTATTATGGCGACGGCACCCGCATGGACCTGCTCCACCGCGCCGGCGCGGACGAAGCGCGCCTCATCGCCTTCTGCATCGACGACCCCTCGCTCGATTCGCGCGCGCTCCAGCCGATCGCCGAAGCCTTCCCCCAAGCCGCCTTGATGGTCCGCGCCTTCGACCGGCGACAGGTGCTGGAATTGCAGGACATGGACCTCGCCGGCATCGTCCGCGAAGTCTATGAATCGGCCATCTGCATGGGCGTACAGGCGATGCAGTCGCTTGGCGTACCGGACGAAGAAGTCGAGGAAGTCGAGCGCCAATATCGCCAGAATGACGCGCAACGCATGGCGCTCCAGACCGAACATGGCAGTCTGCTCGCGGCCAAGGACTTGATGTATCGCCCCGGCAAGTCCATGCGGCTGCTCAGCAGAGGGGATGGAGAAAAGGCATGATCGCGATACTGGCCTGCCTGTCCGCGGCGCTGGCGATAGGGGCCGGCGCGTTCGGCGCGCATGGCGTCGCCGATCCCAAGGCGGCGGAATGGCTGCGCACCGGCGGCCTCTATCAATTGATCCACGCCGTCGCCGCGGTCGCCCTCATCGGCGTTGCGCGCGGCGCGGCGGCGCTGATGCTCGTCGGCGCGGCGATCTTCGCCCTCACCCTCTACGCCATGGCGCTGGGCGGACCCAAATGGCTGGGCGCGGTCACGCCGATCGGCGGCATGTTGATGATCGCGGGCTGGCTATGGGCCGCATGGTCCTTCGGGCAGCGCTGACGCACCGCCCTTGCCCCCGGTCCCCTGCAAGCCTAGATTGACGCCATGGCCGACCATCACCACCATCATGAACCGACCGGCACGAAGCTCGCCGACGCCGCGCGCCTGACGCTGGAGGCGCAGGAAGAACAATGGACGCCCATGCGCGCCGCCATTTTCGACGCGCTCGCGGCGGAGGAACGACCGGCCTCGGCTTATGACATCGCCGATACCGTGTCCAAGGCGCGCGGCAAGCGCGTCGCGCCCAACAGCGTCTATCGCATCCTCGACCTGTTCGTGACCAACAATATCGCGATGCGGGTGGAAAGCGCCAACGCCTATATCGCCAACGCCCATCCCGGCTGCCACCATGACTGCATCTTCCTGGTCTGCCGCAATTGCAAGCAGGCGACCCATGTCGATGACGACAAGGTGACCGGCGATGTGCGCGCGATCGCCGCACATGAAGGCTTCCATGCCGAACGGCCGGTGATCGAGATATTGGGCACCTGCGCCAGGTGCGCGGCCTAAAGAGCGCCGTTGCGCTTGCCCACTGAACGGCCTAGCCGCTACACGAGTCTATGTCTTCGATGAACGATCGCCCCTCCACGCCGCTTCTCGACCAGGTCGTCTGGCCGTCGGACCTGCGCGCCCTCAAGCCTGACCAGTTGCGGCAACTGGCCGACGAATTGCGGCAGGAGGTGATCTCCGCCGTCGGCGTGACCGGCGGTCATTTGGGGTCCGGCCTTGGCGTGGTCGAACTGACGACCGCGATCCATTATGTGTTCGACACGCCGCAGGACAAGCTGGTGTGGGACGTCGGTCATCAATGCTATCCGCACAAGATCCTGACCGGCCGGCGCGACCGCATCCGCACCCTGCGCATGGGCGGCGGCCTGTCCGGCTTCACCAAGCGCGCCGAATCCGATTATGACCCCTTCGGCGCGGCGCACAGCTCCACCTCGATCAGCGCCGCGCTGGGCTTCGCCGTCGCCAACAAGATGCAGGATCGCCCTGGCAAGGGCATCGCCGTGATCGGCGACGGCGCCATGTCGGCAGGCATGGCCTATGAGGCGATGAACAACGCCCGCGCGGCCGGCAATCGCCTGGTCGTCATCCTCAACGACAATGACATGTCGATCGCTCCGCCGGTCGGCGGCCTGTCCGCCTATCTCGCCCGTCTGGTGTCCAGCCGTGAGTTTCTGGGCCTGCGCGACCTGGCCAAGCGCCTCGCCCGCAAACTGCCCCGCCCGCTCCACAATGCCGCGCGCAAGACGGACGAGTTCGCGCGTGGCATGGCGATGGGCGGCACCCTGTTCGAGGAACTGGGCTTCTATTATGTCGGTCCGGTCGACGGCCATAATCTCGACCAGTTGATCCCCGTGCTGGAAAATGTCCGCGACGCGGCCGAAGGGCCGTGCCTGGTCCATGTCGTCACGCAGAAGGGCAAGGGCTATGGCCCGGCCGAAGCGGCGGCGGACAAATATCATGGCGTCCAGAAATTCGACATCGTCACCGGCGCCCAGGCGAAAGCTCCGCCGGGACCGCCCAGCTACACCAATGTCTTTGCCCAGGCGCTGATCGCCGAAGCGCAACGCGATCCCAAGGTCTGCGCCATCACCGCGGCCATGCCGTCGGGCACCGGCCTCGACAAGTTCGAACTGGCCTTCCCCGACCGCAGCTTCGACGTCGGCATCGCCGAACAACATGCCGTGACCTTCGCCGCGGGCCTCGCGGCCGAAGGGATGCGCCCCTTCTGCGCCATCTATTCGACCTTCCTGCAACGCGCCTACGACCAGGTCGTGCATGACGTCGCGATCCAGAATCTGCCCGTCCGCTTCGCCATCGACCGCGCCGGCCTGGTCGGCGCCGACGGTTCGACCCATGCGGGCAGTTTCGACGTCACCTATCTTGCGACCCTGCCCAATATGGTGGTGATGGCTGCGGCGGACGAAGCCGAACTGGTTCATATGGTCCATACCTGCGCCATGTATGATAGCGGCCCGATCGCGCTGCGCTACCCGCGCGGCAACGGCACAGGCGTCGCCATGCCCGAAATCCCCGAACGGCTGGAAATCGGCAAAGGCCGGATCGTGCGCGAAGGGCGGCAGGTCGCCATCCTCTCGCTCGGCACCCGCCTCGAAGAAGCGCTCAAAGCCGCCGAAGCGCTGGAGGCCAAGGGCCTGTCCACCACCGTCGCCGACCTGCGCTTCGCCAAGCCGCTGGACGAAGCGCTGATCCGAAAGCTGCTGACCAGTCATGAAGTGGCCGTGACCATCGAGGAAGGCGCGATCGGCGGCCTGGGCGCGCATGTCCTGACGCTGGCCAGCGATCTCGGCCTGATCGACAACGGCCTCAAGCTGCGCACCCTGCGCCTGCCCGACATCTTCCAGGATCAGGACAAGCCCGAAAAACAATATGCCGACGCCCGTCTGGACGCCGACGCGATCGTCGACACCGTCCTGACCGCCCTGCGCCACAATAGCGTCGGCGCAGAGGCGCGGGCCTGACCAAAGACAGGAACTAAATTCCCGCCGCAAACGTAATGGATCAACCGTGCCGTCAATACGCTGAACGGCATGATCATCAGGAGCGGAGGAAACGGTTGCCGGCGCATTTTCAGTTGATTTCGCGGGCTTTGCCTAAACTGTCGCCGGCCCTTCTCGCGTTAATCTTATGCGCCGCGTGCCAGCAAAAGCCCGTAGACATTGCGCCGCCCCGCGCATCGGATCCTGTACCGGCGCCCCAGGAAAAGTCCCTGATCGCGGTGCCGGTCGATGCCGACGCCAGCGCATTGCGGGCGGCGATTGAACAGGCGGTGCCGCGCATCCTGTGGACCATCAACCGGCGCGAACCGCGCTGTGTCGCGCCGCAAAAGGTCAAGATATTCGGCGGCGAGTTAAAGGTCACGCCGCCCATCGGCTGCACCATCGTCGGCACCGTCACCCGCGGCCCGGTCAGCCTGCGCGGCGAGGGACGGGAGATCGTCGCCGACCTGCCCATCCATGCCAGCATCAGCGCGCGCGACGTGGGCGGTGTGCTGAAAGGCGAAACCGCCACCGGATCGGCCATGGTGCAGGCGCGCATCACCATCGACCTGGCGCGCGACTGGACACCTAAGGGGACGGTGCGGCTCCATTATGACTGGACCGCGCCGCCCGGCATCGATTTCCTGGGTCAGCGCATTCGCTTCACCGACGAAGCCGATGCAAAACTGCGCCCCGTCGTCGCCAGGCTGGAACGGGATTTGCCGCGCGAACTCAGCCGGATGAACCTGCGCGGCGAAGCGGAAAAATATTGGCGTCAGGCTTTCGCTACGCTGGAGTTGAACAGGCAAAATCCGCCAGTCTGGATGCGCATCAGCCCGCAGAAGATCTTCTACAACGGTTACACGATGCGCGGCCGCTCGCTTCGGCTGGACCTAGGCATGGAGGCGATCACGGAAACCTTTGTCGGCGATGCCCCGGCAGCGCCCCGGCCGACGGCCTTGCCCCCACTCAACCGAGCGCCGGTGCGCAACCGCCTGTCCTTCCATCTGCCGGTGACGGCGGATTATCGCCAGCTTCAACCCGTCATCCAGCGCGCCCTGTCAAAACGCGCTGCGCGTCCGTTCGACCTGCCCGGCATCGGCCCGGTGTCCGCGCGCTTTTCCAACGTGACCTGCTATGGGGCGACGGGCGGACGTGTCGCGGTGGGCGTGGATGTCACCGCGCGATTGGCCGATTCGACGGAGGACATCCATGGCCGCATCTGGCTGGCGGCGCGTCCGGTCAATGCCGTCAATTCGCCGCGCGTGGGCTTTGTCGATCCGGTCATTACTGGCGATACCGACGGCGTCAGTGGCGATATGCTGCTGGCGATCGGGCGAAGCCCCGGCTTCTCCAGCCTGATCGCCAGCGCGCTTGGTCAGAATTTCGCGAAGGATATTGTGGAACTCAAGCGCAAGATCGCCCGCGCCATCGCGGAAAGGCGGGAAGGCGCCTTCGTCATCCATGCCCATGCCGACAGGTTCGATATAGGTCAGATTCACGCTTATGGCCAGGGATTGCACCTGCCCGTCCGTGCGACGGGTCAGGCGCAGATCAGCTATCGGCCATCCGGCGGCGCGGCTAAGCCAACCGCGCCGTCTGGATAATCAAGCCCTATTGATCAGGGCTGGGGCGTCGCAGCGCGGGCTTCCTGGCCGTCGCCTTCGGGCGCGGCGATGATGTCGCGGGTGGTGGCGCCCTTGTCCACGACCTGGGTGTCTGGATCGCCCACCGACGATCGGATGCCCGATGCCGCATTGGCGCGGCCCGCCGCGTTCAACGCGGCGCTTTCCGATGCGCTGCGCGCGGCGGGACCGCCGAACATCGCCTGCATCGCTTCGCTGCGCGAATCGACCGCCGCCGCCGCCGGGGTGCCCGGCGCGGGCGGCACCAGCGCGAAGTCGGGCGGGATCACCAGCGGCGCCTGGCGCGAGACGGCGAATTCATCGGGGCGCTCGCGGTTGAACAGCCCGCCGCCGCCGCCGCAGGCGGACAGGGTGGACACAAGGCCGGCAGCGAGGATCAGTTTACGCATTACTTCAAAGTCTCCGTCTTTGCGCCCTTGTCGCGCAGCAGCAACGCCCGCGCAAGCAGGATCAACACGCCGATGGTGATGGCGGCATCGGCCAGGTTGAAAATCAGGAAGGGCCGCCACTCGCCGATATGCAGGTCCGCATAATCAATGACATAGCCCAGCCGCACACGATCGACGATATTGCCGATCGCCCCGCCCAGCACCAGCCCCAGCGCCGCGACATCCTGCCGCGCCTTTTCGCGCCACATCCACACGCCGACAA
This sequence comes from Sphingobium sp. AntQ-1, assembly GCF_028538045.1. NCBI lineage: Bacteria > Pseudomonadati > Pseudomonadota > Alphaproteobacteria > Sphingomonadales > Sphingobiaceae > Sphingobium > Sphingobium sp. AntQ-1. Next base: position 3,106,567 of record NZ_CP117158.1, on the reverse strand, counting down.
ATGCGGAGATCAGGATCGTCATCCCCACCAGCGCCCAGCGCGCCGTGTCGGTATCGGCATGGAAAAAGCCCATGGATACGCCGCGATTTTCCAGCCAGCGCAGGCGGAAGAACGGCAGGATGTCGATCCCCTCCACCCGGCTTTTCAGCGCCAGCGGATAGGTGACCGTATATTTGACGAGCTGGTCGAGCGCGAGCGTCACGATCGCGACGGTCAGCCCCAGCGGGCGGTGATTGATGGCGCTCATGCCTTCAACACCCCGTCGCAACGGTCGCACAGCGTCCCGTCCTCCGTCACCTCCGGCAGCTTGCGCCAGCAGCGGCCGCATTTATGCCAGTCGCTGGGCGTCACGACGATGCCATCGCCCTCACCCATGGTCACGCGTGCGACGATCGCCACTTCGGCAAAGTCGACATCGCCCACCGGCACCAATTCGCCCATGGTGACGTCGGCGTCCAGACTGGACCGCACGATCTTTTCCCGGCGCAGCGGCTCGATCGCCTCGTTCACCTGCTCACGCTGGCTGCGCAATTCGGTCCACTTGTCGTCCAGATGCGCGTTGATCCAATGATGGTCGACTTCCGGCCATTCCAGGAAATGCACGCTGTCAGCCTCATCCGGGAAGCGGCTCTGCCACACTTCTTCCGCCGTGAAGGGGATGATCGGCGCGGCATAGCGGACCAGCGCATGGAACAGCGTATCCAGCAACGTGCGATAGGCGCGACGCTTGGGGTCGCTCTTCGCATCGCAATAGAGGCAATCCTTGCGGATATCGAAGAAGAAGGCCGACAGGTCGCTATTGGCGAAATCGAACAGCGCGCGAGTATAGCGGCTGAACTCCAGCCATGTCTCGCTGCCCTTGCTCTTGTCCACTACGCCGCGCAGCTCCGCGTCCAGCGCCGCCAGCCGATGGAGCATATAGCGCTCCAGCTCCGGCATCTCGGCATAGGACACCGCTTCGCTCTCTTCATCATAGTCGGCCAGCGCGCCGAGCATATAGCGGAAGGTATTGCGCAGCTTGCGATAGGCGTCGGACGATCCGGCCAGCACTTCCTTGCCGATGCGGACGTCATCGAAATAGTCGGTGCTGGCGACCCAGACGCGCAAAATGTCCGCGCCGCTCTCGCCCATGATCTTGAGCGGATCGACGACATTGCCCAACGACTTGGACATTTTCTTGCCCGTGCCGTCAAGCGCGAAGCCATGGGTCAGCACCGCCTTATAGGGTGCTTGGCCCCGCGTACCGCAGCTTTCCAGGAGCGAGGACTGGAACCAGCCGCGATGCTGGTCCGATCCTTCGATATAGAGGTCAGCGCGTGTCCCCTCGCCATAGCGCCCCTCGACCACGAAGCTGTGGGTCGATCCACTGTCGAACCAGACGTCCAGAATGTCGTTCACGACCTCATAGTCGGCGAGGTCGTAATCGGGGCCGAGCAGCGCCTGATGATCGGCACCGAACCAGGCGTCCGCACCGGCGCCCTTGAACGCCTCGATGATGCGGGCATTGACCGCCGGATCAACCAGATATTGCCCGCTCTTGCGATGGACATAGAGGGCGATCGGCACGCCCCAGGCACGCTGGCGGCTGATCACCCAGTCGGGACGGCCCTCCACCATCGAACGGATGCGGTTGGTCGAGCGCTCGGGCACCCAGCGGGTATGTGCGATCGCATCGACCGCGATTTCACGCAACGTCGGACCGTTGCCCGTGACGATCGGGGTCGGCATCACGCCGCCATCGACGTCGGCAATCCCGCCGTCCTGGGGTTTATCCATTGGGATGAACCATTGCGGGGTGCAGCGATAGATGATCCGCGCCTTCGACCGCCAGCTATGCGGATAGCTATGGCGGAAGTCGCTGGCGCTCAGCAGCGCGCCCGCAGCGCGCAGGTCGGCGCAGATCGAACCGTCCACGCCGTTAAACTTGGTGTTGATGACGCTGCCCTGCCCCGGCAGCCACTCCCAGTCGTCGCGATAGAAGCCCGCATCATTGACCGCGAAGACCGGATCGATGCCCAGTTTCTTGCAGGCGAGGAAATCCTCCTCGCCATGGTCGGGCGCCATATGGACGAGGCCGGTGCCCGCGTCGGTGGTGACATGGTCGGCGGGCAGCAGCGGGCGCGGACGCGCGAAGAAGCCGCCGAGCGCGTGCATCGGGTGACGGGCGATGGCGCCGGCGAGTTGGGTTCCATGGACGAAGCCATCGATACTCCAAACACCAACAAGCTCAGGACTCTCCGTCCCTCGGAGGGCTGCATCTGCTCGTGCCTGAAAGGCCGCAACAAGATCGGTTGCGACGAGAAAACGCCCAAGCGATTTTCCATCATGGTCGACGCAAGACACGATAGAATAATCTACAGCCTCCCCAAACGCGATCGCCTGGTTAACCGGGATCGTCCAGGGCGTCGTCGTCCAAATCACCGCATGGGCGCCAACCAGTTCCGGCGCGTTCGGCGCTTCGGCAATCTCGAACGCCACGTCGATCTGGGTCGAGGTCACATCCTCATATTCCACTTCCGCCTCGGCCAGCGCGGTCTTCTCCACCGGCGACCACATGACGGGCTTGGCCCCGCGATACAGTTGCCCGCTTTCCGCGAACTTCAGCAATTCGCCCACGATGGTGGCTTCGGCGTCGAACTTCATGGTCAGATAGGGATCGGCCCAATCGCCCATCACGCCCAGACGCTTGAACTGCTCCTTCTGCACGCCCACCCATTTGTCGGCATAGGCGCGGCACTGGGCGCGGAATTCGGCGGCGGGCACCTCATCCTTGTTCAGCTTCTTCTTGCGATATTCCTCCTCGATCTTCCATTCGATCGGCAGGCCATGGCAGTCCCAGCCGGGCACATAGGGCGCATCCTTGCCCAGCAACGACTGGCTGCGGACGATGATGTCCTTCAGCACCTTGTTCATCGCATGGCCCATATGGATGTCGCCATTGGCGTAAGGCGGGCCGTCATGCAGGATGAAGCGCTCACGCCCGGCCCGCTTCTCGCGCAGGCGATCATACAGACCCATCGCCTCCCACTTGGCGGCGATCGCCGGCTCCTTCTGGGCCAAGCCGGCCTTCATCGGAAAGTCGGTGACGGGCAGGAAGACGGTGGACTTATAATCGGGCTGGTCGGTCATGATGGGTCCGGCACTAGAACGCAAAACCGTTCGTGCTGAGTAGGGACTGAGCTTGTCGAAGGCCCGTATCGAAGCATCCGCGCCAAGGCCCAGTCCTTCGATACACCATTTCGACTTCGCTCAATGGCTACTCAGGACGAACGGGGTGAATGGAGAGCGTGCCTTAAGCGACGTAAGGCGTTCCCGCAAGGATTTGCCGCGCGTCCACGCAGTCCTTCGCGATCCCCGCCATCAGTGCGTCCAGCCCGTCATATTTCAACTCAGGATGCAGATAGTGGATCAACTGCACCTCAATGATCTGGTCGTAGAGGCTTTCGGCGAAATCGAAGAAATGCGGCTCCAGCAATTCCTTGGGCGGATCGAAGCTGGGGCGGATACCTAGGTTCGCCGCGCCATCCAGCACCCGCCCGTCAGCCAACAACCCGCGCACCGCATAAATGCCATAGGCCGGCCGCAGATAATGGCCCATGTCGATATTGGCGGTCGGAAAACCGATGGTACGGCCCAGCTTGTCGCCATGCTGCACCACCCCCTGAATGGTGAAGGGCCGCGTCAGCAGCCGCGTGGCGGTGGCGCAATCGCCGGCCTTCAGCGCATCGCGGATACGGCTGGAGGAGACGATCTCGCCGCTGTCGTCGGTCACGGCCGGCACCGCCTCAGCCACCATGTCCAGCGCCGCGCCGAGTTCGGCGAGCGTGGCGACATTGCCGCCCTTCGCCTTGCCAAAGGTGAAATCCTGCCCCGTCACGACCCCGGCCGCGCCCATATCCTGCACCAGAAACGCGGCGAATTCCTCTGCGCGCATCGCCGCCATCGCGGGGTTGAAGGCGAACACCAGCATCGCGTCCGCCCCCGCCGCCGCGAACAGCGCCTGTCGCTGGTCCAGCGTCGTCAGGCGGAACCAGGGCGTATCGGGCCGGAACAGCCGTACCGGATGGGGATCGAATGTGGCGACGATCGCCGGACGCCTCTCCGCCCGCGCGCGCGCAATCGCCCGCGCGACCACCGCCTGATGGCCCGCGTGAAACCCGTCGAAATTGCCGAGCGCCATGATGCTCCCGCGCAGATGCGCAGGGATCGGGGCGCTGCTGCTAAGCCGCTCCATGCCGCGGCCTATAGGGGGGTGGATGGGGCGTGGCAATGCGCTGTTCCATCCTTCGTCGCGCCCGCGTCCCGCGCAGGCGGAACCCCAGTTCCACGCTCAGGACTGCGCTCCCGCCTGCGCGGCAGGCCATGATGGCTAACCCCGCACCAACGTCACGAAACTATAGGCCGGTCGCCCATCCAGCGCGTCATGGTCCGCCCGCGCCGTTTCCCGCCAGTACGCCGGATCGGGATAGGCGATGCTGGCGTCGCCCGCCGCCTCCAGATGCACCTCGGTCAGTGCGATCCGGTCAGCGCGCGGCAGGAACAGCCGATAGATTTCCGCGCCCCCGATCACCATGACGGTCGGCGCATCAGCCAGCGCGATCGCCCCGTCTATATCATAGGCGACCTCCGCCCCCTCCCCGCGCCAGTTGCGATCGCGCGTCAGCACGATATGGCGGCGGCCGGGCAGCAGGCCGGGCAGGCTGTCGAACGTCTTGCGTCCCATCACCATCGGATGGCCGAGCGTCACCGCCTTGAAATGCCTGAGGTCGGCGGGCAGGCGCCAGGGCAGGTCGCCATCCTTGCCGATCACGCCATTGTCGGCGCGGGCGAGGACCAGGACGATTTCGCTCACAGCGTCAACCGCGTCACATGCCCCATTTTCCGCCCAGGCCGCGCCTCATGCTTGCCATAGAGGTGCAGATGGTTCGCCGGGTCGGACAGGATCGCCAGCCAGTCGTCAGCATCGTCACCGATCAGATTGCGCATCGCCACGACCTGCGCTGCCAGCGCAGTATCGCCCAGCGGCAGGCCGCAAATCGCGCGGACATGGTTCTCGAACTGGCTCGTCACCGCGCCCTCGATCGTCCAGTGGCCACTATTATGCACGCGCGGCGCCATTTCGTTGAATACCGGCCCGTCGGCGCTGGCGAAAAATTCGCAGGTCAGCACGCCGACATAATCGAGCGCGTCAGCGATCTTCTGCGCCATGCCGCGCGCCTGCGCCATCTGCCCCTCGATCAGCGCGCCCGCGGGCACGGTCGAGGTCGCCAATATGCCATCGACATGCACATTGGCCGCCGAATCCCAAAATCGCACCGCGCCGTCATGGCCGCGCACCAGGATCACGGAAAATTCCTGGTCGAAGGTCACGAACCCTTCCAAAATCGCGCTCTGCCGCCCGATCGCGTTCCACGCGCCCACCGCATCGCCCGGCTCGGACAGGCGGGCCTGCCCCTTGCCGTCATAGCCCATGCGGTTGGTCTTCAGGATCGCGCGGCTGCCGACCTGCTCGATCGCGCTTTCCAGATCGTCCAGGCTTTCGACCGACGCGAAGGGCGCGGTCAGCCCGCCCAGGTCGCAAACGAAGCGCTTCTCCGCCAGCCGGTCCTGCGCCACACGCAGCGCCTGCGCGCCGGGGCGGACCAGCCCATGGGTGGACAGTATCTCGACCGCGGCGGGATCGATATTCTCGAACTCATAGGTGACGACATCGACGCTGTCGGCAAAATCGCCCAGTGCTTGCGGGTCCTCATAGGCGCCCCGCGTCCAGGTGGGCGACACGTCGGCGGCCGGGCCGCTCTCTTCGGGCGCGTAAATATGCGTGCGATAGCCCAGTTGCGCCGCTGCGGTGGCGATCATCCGACCGAGCTGGCCGCCGCCGAGAATGCCGATGGTGGCGCCAGGCGCGATGGTCGTCATGATCCTGCCTTCAATCCTCGACGGTTTCGGCGACGGCCTCGGTCTGGCGTGCGCGCCAGGCGTCCAGCCGGTCGGCCAGCGCATCGTCGGTGGTGGCCAGGATCGATGCCGCCAGCAGCCCCGCATTGATCGCGCCGGGCTTGCCGATGGCCAGCGTGGCGACGGGAATGCCGCCGGGCATCTGGACGATGGACAGCAGCGAATCCATGCCCTTCAACGCCTTGGATTCGACCGGCACGCCCAGCACCGGCAGGCGGGTCATCGACGCGGTCATGCCGGGCAAATGCGCTGCCCCGCCCGCGCCCGCGATGATGACCTTCAACCCGCGGGAAACCGCGCCGGTGGCGTAATCATACAGGCGCTGCGGGGTGCGGTGGGCCGACACCACCTTACATTCATGGGGAACGCCCAGCGCTTCGAGCGTTTCGGCGGCATGGCGCATCGTGTCCCAATCGGACCGCGACCCCATGATGATGCCGACCGTGACTGCCCCGCTCATATGCTGCTTCCCCTGGGACGAGCGACGCGACAGGTCGCCCGGAAAGCAAAGCCCCTTAGCGGTCGGGCCGCCAAGGGGCAATGTAGATTTGCGTAAACCGGCCCTTACCGTTCCGACAGATAATAGCGATCGATCGCGCTCAGATCGTCCGCCAGTTCATAGACGATCGGCTGGCCGGTCGGAATTTCCAGATGGGTGATCTCGTCATCGGGAATGTTCGACAGATGCTTCACCAGCGCGCGCAGCGAATTGCCATGCGCCGAAATCAGCACGCGCTTGCCGGCCTTCAGGTCGGGCGCGATCGTCGCCTCCCAATAGGGCAGGACGCGCGCGATCGTGTCCTTCAGGCTCTCGGTCGACGGGATGGCGATACCGTCATAGCGGCGGTCGGCCGACAGGTCGAATGCGCTGCCCGCTTCCAGCACCGGCGGCGGAATGTCGAAGCTGCGACGCCAGATCTTGACCTGATCGTCGCCATGCTTGGCGGCCGTTTCCGCCTTGTTCAGGCCGGTCAGCCCGCCATAATGGCGCTCGTTCAGCCGCCAGTCCTTCTCGACCGGCAACCACAGCCGCCCCATTTCCTCCAGCGCCAGATTGAGCGTCTTGATCGCACGGGTCTGGAAACTGGTATAGCACTGGTCGAAATCCAGACCTTTCTCCGCCATCAGGCGACCGGCGGCGCGCGCTTCTTCGGCGCCCTTCTCGGTCACGTCCACATCCCACCAGCCGGTGAAGCGGTTTTCCAGGTTCCATGACGACTGGCCATGGCGGATGAGGACGAGAGTGGGCATTGGGCGCGTCTCCTGCACGATAACGGCGAATGATGGCTCCCCATAACGCGCTAAATCGCGCGCGCAAGCTTGTCGCCCGATCCGTGCCCCCCACATTGCAGTCGGCGCATCCATCGGATAGCCAGACAGGGTCAACGGAAGGAAGCAGAAACTTGGCATTTGTGAAGGGCGCCTGGCGCATATTGGTCGCGATCAAGGACGGCCTCGTCCTGCTCTTCCTGCTGCTCTTCTTCGGCGCGCTCTACGCCGCCCTCTCCTACTCGCCAAAGCCGGGCAAGACCGTGTCGTCGGGCGCGCTGCTGCTCGACCTGAATGGCAGCATCGTCGAGCAACCGGCCGAGATCGGCGCGATGGCCTTGCTCTCCGGCTCCGGCCCGGACGCCAAGGAGTATCGCCTGTCCGACATCGTCGCCGCACTCGACTCTGCAAAGACGGATGCCAAGGTCAAGGCGGTCGTGCTGAACCTCGATGGATTCCTGGGCGGCGGCCAGGTCGCCATGGCGCGCGTGGGCAAAGCGCTGGACGCGGTGCGCGCCGCGAAGAAGCCGGTGCTCGCCTATGCCACCCTCTACAGCGACGACGGCTACCAGATTGCCGCTCATGCCACCGAAGTGTGGAGCGACCCGCTGGGCGGCGTCGCGATCATGGGACGGGGCGGATCGAACCTCTATTATAAAGGTCTGATCGACAAATTGGGCGTCAACACCCATGTCTATCGCGTCGGCACCTATAAGAGCTTCGTCGAACCCTTCACCCGCGCGGAACAATCGCCTGAAGCCAAACAGGCCAACCAGGCGCTGGCCGGTTCGCTCTGGCAAAGCTGGCAGGACGACGTGGCCAAGGCGCGACCCAAGGCGAAGATCGCCGCCTACGCCGCCAACCCGCTGGCCGCAGCGCAGGCGGTCGGGGGCGACATGGGCAAAGCGGCGCTGGCCAACGGGCTGGTCGATAAGCTGGGCGACGAAGCGGCCTTCGGCGAGCGTGTCGCCCAGATCGCGGGTGAAGCCGCCAGCGACAAGGCGGGCAGCTTCGCCACGATCGACCTTGCGTCTTATGTGAAGGCGCGCAAGCCCGCCAATGACGGCCAGATCGGCGTGCTGACGATCGCGGGCGACATTGTCGATGGCGAAGCCGGCCCCGGCACCGCGGCGGGCGACACCATTTCCGACCTGCTGCTGACCGCGCTCGATGAAAAGGAACTGAAGGCGCTCGTCGTCCGCGTCGATTCGCCTGGCGGTTCCGTCATGGCGTCGGAAAAGATCCGCGGCGCGATCCTGAAGGCCAAGGGTGACGGCCTGCCCGTGGTCGTCTCCATGGCCAATGTCGCGGCCAGCGGCGGCTATTGGGTGTCTACCCCGGCCGACATCATCTTCGCCGAACCGGACACGATCACCGGGTCGATCGGCGTGTTCGGCATATTGCCCAGCTTCGAAGGCACGCTGGCCAAGATGGGCATCACCACCGACGGCGTGCGCACCACGCCGCTGTCCGGCCAGCCCGATATCGCGGGCGGCACCACGCCGGAATTCGACCAGATCATGCAATTGGGCGTCGAGAATATCTATCGCCGCTTCGTCGGCCTTGTCGCGCAATCGCGCAAGAAGTCGCCGGAAGCGATCGACGCCATCGCGCAGGGCCGCGTCTGGGACGGCGGCACTGCGCGCCAGATCGGCTTGGTGGATCGCTTCGGCGGTCTGGAGGAGGCCATCGCCGAAGCCGCCCGCCGCGCGAAACTCGATCCGGCAAAGGCGAAAGCCTATTATATCGAAAAGCAACCCGACAGCTTCACCGCCTTCGTCCAGTCGGTCGCCGACCGCGAACAGGGCGACGCCAGCGCCCCGCCGCGCGACATGCTCGCGCGCCAGGCGCTGATCCAGCGCGGCTGGGCGATGCAGGCTGTGTCGGACGTCAAGGCGCTGGTCATGGGCGCCGGCGTCCGCGCCGACTGCCTGGAATGCCGCGGCTATGGCGCGCCAAAACACCGCAACGCAGCGCAAGAGCGCAGCGTGCTAGCGATGCTGGCGGAATACTGGCGATGACCTCCGCTCCTGAATTGACAGGAGTGGACGAACTTAGCGGCGCAGCCCGGTAAGCGAAACGGCCGGTCGCGACCATCGGTCGACCCTGGCAACCCGTTCGCCCTGAGCGAAGTCGAAGGGCGTTGCTGAGCGGAGGCGAAGCATTTGACCTCGCTCCGCTCGGCAGAGGGTTTCGACTTCGCTCAGCCCGAACGGATTTCCTATGTCCGCTAACCACCCAATTTGCTATTTTCCCATGCCGCCCGCCGTTCAAGCCAGACCGACTTCCTTCAACGGCACGCTGGCATCGGCCAGTTGCGCCACGTCCAGCGCCGCGCCCCCGATCACATGGGCGCGGCCCTGCACATAATCCTTGACCATGTTGACGCAATCGAGCGCGATCACCTTGCCGCCCTTCAGGTACACGACGGAGAAGCTGCGTGTTGCAGGGTCGCCGCGCAGGATCGCCTGATCGAAGCCGGTCGACAGCCCCACCGTCTGGAGTTTCAGATCATATTGGTTCGACCAGAACCAGGGCACGGCGTCATAGGCCTCTGCCTTGCCCATGATATGCGCCACCGCGACCTTCGCCTGGTCGTTCGCATTCTGCACCGATTCCAGACGCATCTGCGCGCCGCCGGCGAAGCGGTTGGCATGGGCGGCGCAATCGCCCACGGCATAGATGTCGTCGAGTGAGGTACGGCAAAATTCGTCGACGTCCACGCCATTGCCGCCCGCCGCGCCCGCCGCGATAAGCGGGCCGGTTTCGGGGATGATGCCGATGCCCACGATCACCATGTCGGTTTCGATCCGCTCGCCATCCTGCATCAGAACGGCGGTCGCCTTCCCGTCGGTGACCTCGATACAATCCATCCGCGCACCGGTGCGCAGGTCGACGCCATGGGCGCGATGCTCGGCTTCGTAAAAGCGCGACAGGTCTTCGCCCGCGACGCGCGCCAGCACCCGGTCCAGCGCTTCCAGCAGCACCACTGTCTTGCCGAATTTGGACAGGACGGCCGCGGCCTCCAACCCGATATAGCCGCCGCCGATGATGGTGACATGGGTGATGCTGTCGATCTTGGCCATCATCGCATCGACATCGTCGCGACGGCGCACGGCATGGACATTGCGCGCGTCCGCGCCGTTGCAGGTCAGCATCCGGGGGCTGCCCCCGGTGCACCAGATCAGCTTGCCATAACCGATCTCCTCGTCGCCCGCGGTCACGAACTTGCCCACCGGATCGACATTCTTCACGCGCTTGCCCAGCAGCATGTCGATATTGCGTTCGCCCCAGAAGGTGGCGGGGCGGATCAGGATGCGGTCGAAAGTCTTGTCGCCGGCAAAATATTCCTTGGACAGCGGCGGACGTTCATAGGGCGGATATTTCTCATCACCGATCATCGCGATCGATCCTTCGAAGCCCGCCTGCCGCAACGCGATTCCCGCCTGCGCGCCCGCATGGCCCGCGCCCACGATCAGAACGTCATAATAGCTCATCCGCCTACTATCCTCTTTGCCCTGTTTGCGCCGCTGATTGGCGCGCTTTGCGACGGGAGGCAAGGGCGATGTCTGTCGATGGGATGATATTTGGTAGCGGAGGAGGGACTTGAACCCCCGACACGCGGATTATGATTCCGCTGCTCTAACCAGCTGAGCTACTCCGCCCCAATGGGCTCCGTCAGGGCCGTGCCCTGCGGTGAGGCGGCGCTATACGCAGCGAGGACGGGTCGGTCAACGGGGTTTGCGCAAATCTTGTGCGATCATTTCCGCCGGATGTCCCACCCGGCGGGCAAGGCCGCAGGATAGCGGCCCAAAGCGCCCGAATCCACGGCCTCCACCGCTTCACTGACCAGTGGGGCGATGCGTGTCATGTCGGGATTATGGCCCGCGCCCGGCGCGATCAGCCAGTCGGTGGGGGATCGGGCGGCGGCGAACAGCGCGGCGGCCTGGCCCATGTCCACCCGGTCGTCCGCGGTGCCGTGCATCATCACCAGCGGCGCGCCGATCTTGGTCGCCGCGTCCAGATTGTTCCACTTGTCGGGCAACAGCGCGCCCACGCCCGCCGGCGCGGATTCGGTCAGCTTGTCGAAGGTTGAAAGGGTGACGACGCCCGCGACCGGCACCGTCGCCGCCACATGCAGCGCCACCGCGCCGCCCAGCGAATGGCCGACCAGGAAAATGCGTGCGTTCGAACCCACCAACTGGCGAGCGCGGTCGACATAGGCGCGACCGTCTGTCATCAGCCCGGCCTGGGTCGGGCTGCCCGGATTGCCGCCAAAGCCGCGATAGGACACCACGATGACATGGTCGCCCCGGCCGATCAGATGTTCGGCATAGCGCGCCGCAACGCCCTGGTTCGATCCCCGGCCGTGGAAGAAGAGAATGACGTCGCGATCCATCGGGTCGCCCGGCCAGTAATAGCCGGTCAGGGCAAGCCCGTCCGCCGTCCGCACCGGCAGCGACTGGGGCCGGACATGGGTCCATCGCGCGATGTCTATCTGCGTCTCATCCGCCTTGTAGATATGTTCACGCACCGCGCTGGCGCAGCCGGTCAGGATCAGCGTCGCAGCAATCGCCCATGATGCCGTGGTTCGGCTGAAATGGCTCATCCTTGCTTTTCTTCCACTTTAATCTTCCCTTTGGGAACGGATGCGCGAAGCCGCGGATGGTCGAGCGCAGAAACGAAACTCGGCCCGTTTTCCACTATATATCATGAACGCGCCGGCAACCTTTTGCTCGCTCGCCATTTTTGCCTTGCAATCGCCACAGGGCGGCGCACTAATATTGCAATGCACAACCGGCCCTGTCGGCCGAGGGAGGAACGTCCAATTGCCCTTCCATGAAATGTTTGAGCCGGATGGTTCGATACGCCCCTGTTATGACGAAGTGCAGAAATGGGTAGAGCGAACGGGCATTGCCGGACTCAATCGCCGCATGGATGAGGCCGAGGCGATATTTCGCCGCATCGGCATCACCTTCGCCGTCTATGGCGAGGGCGGCGATCCCGAACGGCTGATCCCCTTCGACCTGTTGCCGCGCATCTTCACCGCGAACGAATGGCGCGTGCTGGACAAGGGCATCCGCCAGCGGGCGCGGGCGCTGAACGCCTTCCTGCACGACGTCTATCATCGCGGCGAAATCGTGAAGGCCGGCATCATGCCCGCCGACATCATCTACAAGAACAGCGCCTATCTCGCCGAAATGGCCGACTTCACCCCGCCGGGGAAGGTCTATAGCCATATCGTGGGCATCGACATCGTGCGCACCGGGCCGGGCAGTTTCGAAGTACTGGAGGATAATTGCCGCACCCCATCAGGCGTGTCCTACATGCTTGAAAATCGCGAGATCATGACGCGGATGTTCCCCGAACTGTTCGCGCAGGGGATCGTCGCGCCGGTGGACGATTATCCCGCCGAATTGCTCAAAAGCCTGAAGGAAGTCGCGCCGCCAGCGTGCAAGGGCGATCCGGTCGTCGTCGTGCTGACCCCCGGTTCGCTCAACAGCGCTTATTATGAGCATAGCTTCCTGGCCGACCTGATGGGCGTCGAACTGGTGGAGCCGGCCGACCTGTTCGTTGACGAAGACCGGGTGTGGATGAAGACCACGCTGGGGCCAAAAGCGGTAGACGTCATCTATCGCCGCATCGACGACGAATATCTCGATCCTTTGGTGTTCCGCCCCGACAGTCTGCTGGGCGTGCCGGGCATCTTCAACGTCTATCGCAACGGCGGCGTCACGCTGGCCTCGGCGCCGGGCGCGGGGATCGCCGACGACAAGGCGGTCTATATCTACGTGCCGGAAATGATCCGCTTCTACCTGGGCGAAAAGCCGATCCTGGACAATATCCAGACCTGGCAGTGCGGCAAGCCCGACGAGATGGCCTATGTGCTGGAGAATCTGCACGAACTGGTGGGCAAGGAAGTCCATGGATCGGGCGGATATGGCATGTTGATCGGCCCCAAATCGACCAAGGACGAAGTGGCCGCCTATGCTGCGCGGATCAAGGCCAATCCGGGCGAGTTCATCGCCCAGCCCACACTCGACCTGTCGACCGTGCCGACGCTCGGTCCCGCGGCGGTCGTCGGCCGCCACGCCGATTTCCGCCCCTATTGCCTGGTCGGCAAGCAGCTTCGCCTTGTTCCCGGCGGCCTTACCCGCGTCGCGCTGACCGAAGGATCGCTGGTGGTCAATTCCAGCCAGGGCGGCGGGGTGAAAGATACCTGGGTGTTGCAGGATTGATGATGGCGATATTCTTCACCAGTCCCACACAAAGACAGGGCATCACCCCATGCTGAGCCGGACCGCCGAAAATCTCTTCTGGATGGCGCGCTATATGGAGCGGGCGGAGGCCACCGCGCGGCTGCTGACCATGGGACAGCGCATGGCGATCCTCCCCGGCGCGCATCATCGCGACGAATGGCGCTCGGTCGTCCGCGCGACCGGGGCGGAGCATCGCTTCCCCGAAGGCACGATCGTCACCGAAAGCGACGCCGTCTCCTTCCTGATGCTGGACGCAGACAATCCCAGTTCGATCCGTTCCTGCCTGCTCAAGGCGCGCGCCAACGCCAAGTCAGCCCGAACCATGTTGACGCAGGATATGTGGGAAGCGCTCAACGATGGCTGGCGCAAGCTGGACAGCTATGATGTCGGCGAAGCGCGGCAGCAACTGCCCACGCTGATCGACTGGGTCAAGACCCGCGTCATGACCTTCCGCGGCGCAGCCCATTCGGGCCAGTTGCGTAACGAGGGGCACGACTTCCTGCGCTGCGGCTCCGCGCTGGAGCGGGCGCAAATGACGCTGCGCCTGCTGGACGTCAAATATTATGTCCTGCTGCCCGAAACCGAAGTGATCGGCGGCAATCGCGACCATTATCAATGGACTTCGGTACTGCACGCCCTGTCGGGCAGCCGCGCCTATCATCATGTCTATGGCGGCACCTACACGCCCTGGCAGATCACCGATTTCCTGATGCTCAACCGCATGTTCCCGCGCAGCGTCGCCTATTGCTACGACCAACTGGCCTATCGGCTCAATCGCTTGGCGGGCTGGCACGACGCGCGCGCCGCCTGCCACGATACGGTGCAGGACATGGTCGTTGCGCTGGAGAAGTTGGACAGCGGCGAAATCTTCCGCTTCGGCCTGCACGAAACGGTGCAACACGGCCTGTCGATGACGAACCGGCTGGGCGGAGAAATCGCCCAAGCCTATCATTTCGGCTGATCGGGGAAGGGACGGCCGGGGCGCATACTGGGTAAGGGGGACTTCATGAAATTGCTCGTTCGCCACCAGACCGTCTATCGCTACGCCGCGACCGCTGGCCGTGTGGCGATGCGGCTGAAGCTGATGCCGGTCGATACGCCCGCGCAGACCGTGCTCGACTGGCAGGTCAGCATCAATGACGCGCCGCTCACCAACTTCCGGCGCAACAGCTATGGCGAAATGGAGACGATCTGGATCCGCCATGATCGGCTCGACCATGCGGTCATCGTGGCGGAGGGGCTGGTCGACACGCGCGAAAGCCATGGCGTCGTCGGTTCTCCCGATAGCCGCGTCGACCTGCGCTATTTCCTGCGCGATACGCCGCTCACCCAAGCATCGGACGGCATCGCCGCCATGGCCCGCGCGGCGCCGACCGGCGAAAGCCCGCTGGCGCAGCTCCACGCGCTCTCCGCAGCGGTCAGCGACGCGGTGCAGTATCGGTCCGGCGTCACCACCTCCGCCACCACAGCGGCGCAGGCTTTCGCCCTGGGCGCAGGCGTGTGCCAGGACCATGCGCAGATATTCATCGCCGCCGCCCGCGCGATCGGCCGACCCGCCCGCTATGTGTCGGGCTATCTGCTCGCCGGCGACGGCAGCGCGCTGCACGAAACCCATGGCTGGGCCGAAGCCCATGTGCCGGGCCTGGGCTGGATCGGATTTGACCCTTCCAACCGGGTGTGCGTCACCGAACGCTATCTCCGCCTCGCCAGCGGTCTGGACGCCGATGACGCCGCGCCGATCCGTGGCTCCGTCACGGTCGCGGGCGATATCTGGATTGACGCGGACGTCCGTATCGCGCAGGCGGAGGACGGCGTCGAGGAACGACAGCTGCAACGGCAGCAACAACAAAGCGTCCCGCCGCCCGAACAGACGGGTTAATCGACGCGATCGCAGGTCATATGGTGCATCCGATGATGGGGCGAATCGCGACAGACAGAACACAGGGGGCCAGCGGGCCGTGACTTATTGTGTGGCCGTGCGCGTCGATCAGGGACTGGTCATGCTGTCCGACACCCGCACCAATGCGGGCATGGACAATATCGCGCGCTTCCGGAAGAGCTTCACCTATCATGTGCCGGGCGAACGCGCGATCACGCTGATGTGTTCGGGCAATCTGTCGATTACCCAGGGGGTGAAGGCGACGCTGAGCAAGGCGATCAAGGAATCGAAGCTCGACCCCGACGTCGAAACGATCCTGAATTGCGACACCATGCACCGCGCGGCGCAGATCGTGGGCGACGCGATGCAGAAGATGCAACAGCGCTATCGCGAGAATATCGAGATGGGTGGATCGGGTTCGGGCGCATCGATCATGATCGCGGGCCAGCGCAAGGGCGGCAAGCCGCGCCTCTACCTCATCTATTCCGCCGGCAATTTCATCGAAGCAACCGAAGACACGCCCTTCTTCCAGATCGGTGAGCATAAATATGGCAAGCCCATCCTGGATCGCATCATCCAGCGCGAAACCACGCTGGAGGATGCGACCAAGGCGGTGCTGGTGTCGATGGATTCGACGCTGCGCTCCAACCTCTCGGTCGGGATGCCGCTCGACCTGACGGTGATTGCGACGGATGCGTTCGACTTCCGCGTCCGCACCCGCATCGAGGCGGATAATGAGGAGTTCGCGATGATCTCCCAAAGCTGGAGCGCCGCGCTGCGCAAGGGCTTCGAGGATCTGCCCAACGTATTGGATTGAGAGACAGGGATGTGTTGCCACCTCCCTAACCTCCTCCCGCCAGCGGGATGGAAACATGTCTCCCCTGGTCGTCGATAGTAATTCCTCAAAAGGCCTGACGGGAGATGTCGCCCTATCGAGGGTCGCTACCCCCTGAACATCGCCTTCATCGCCAAATCCCACGGCCCGCCGCGATAATGCCAGGCTGCGAGGCCGGCGATGGTGAAGGGGCGCGGGCGGAAATCCGCCGCCAACTGCGTCGCCAGCGCTTTCGCCACGTCCGGCTTGACCTTGTTCTGGACCGTGACGTGGAGGCGCGGGCGGGCCTGGTCCTGCGGCGTCAGCAGGCCGGTGAAGGCGTCGGCCAATTCGTCGCGCATCGCCATCAGGCCGGGACTGTCGATGCGATAGGCGACCCCCTGCCCCAGCGCCATGACGGCGGCGAGCGTCGCGGCGGGGGCCGGACCGCGGCACAGCCCTTTCAGCCGATCCGCCAGTTCTGGCAGCAACGAGGGCGGCAGATGGTGGAACAGTGTGACATGCGCCGACAGCAAGTTGCGCTGCGGCGGGAAATGGGCGCGGCGCAGCCCGTCCGCCCAGGCGAAGTCGGCCGCGCCCATCAGCGCGGTGACGATGATCGGGGCGCTATGTTCCGCTATCGTCATGTGTCTTCCTGTCCGCCGCGATCGGGTGTATCATTGGCCCCTAGCGTCCTGCACGGCGCAGCGGCGCGAGGCAAGGAGGGGGACATCATGGCCACGTCGCGCAGCGTCACGATCATCGGCATCATCCTGTTGCTATGGGGGCTGATGGGCATAGCCGCCTTCACCATGCAATATACAATGGACCTTGATGCGCTGGCGCGGACCGACCCGGCGGGCGCGCGCGCCTTTGCGCTGATGCCTGCCTGGGTCTGGATCGTCTATGCCATCGCCGTGGCGACCGGCACGCTGGGCGCGATCGCGCTGCTGCTGCGCAAGGCGATTGCGGCGTTTCTGTTCCTGATGTCGCTGGTCTGCGTGATTGCGCAGTTCGAATATACGTTTCTCGGCACGAACCTGCTGGCGGAAAAGGGCTGGGCGGTCACCATCCCCTTCCCCGCCCTGATCTTCGCCGTCGCTTTGTTCGCATGGCTCTATGCCCGGTCGCTGGTGGCGAAGGGCATATTGCGCTGAGTTAAGCCGCCGGATCAGCGCGCGTTGCCGCTCATCGCCTTCAGGGCTTCCCCTGCCGCGCTGATCTGACCGCCGCGCCGCTGCAGTTCGCCGCCACATTGGACGAGCAGTTCCTTGGTCAGGCGTTCGTCGATATCGATCGCCTCGCGCTTCATCAGTCTTGCAAGATCGATATCCGGCTCCGCGCCGAAAATCTGACCGGCGAAGAAGAGCAAACCCATCAGGCCGGACATTTTCAGCGTCGCATCCTCGCTCGACGCCAGCGAGGCCACCGCGATCAGGCAGCGCGCGGAATGACGGATCGCCGGATCATGGGTTTGGGCGTCGGCGTTGAACGGCAGCAACGCCGCGGCGAGCGGCCATAAATGCTGGTATAGCGCTCTCACAATTCCCCGCGCGCCCTGCGAATCTCGAACCATTTACGCACATTTTCATTATGCTGCTGGTAGGTGTCGGCGAAGATGTGGCCGCCCTTGCCGTCGGCGACGAAATAGAGCGCCTTGGTCTGCGCCGGGTGCAGCACCGCCAGGATCGACAGCCGCCCCGGATTGGCGATCGGCCCCTTGGGCAGGCCGACCATGGCATAGGTGTTGTAATCGTTGACCGCCGCGATTTCCGACTTGCGGATACGGCGGCCGAGCGGCTTGCCGCGGGTGATGGGGTAGATGATCGTCGGGTCGGCCTGTAGCATCATATTGGTGCGCAGCCGGTTACCATAGACGCCCGCGACCATTGGCCGTTCGGACGGAACGCCGGTTTCCTTTTCGACGATACTGGCCAGGATGATCGCTTCCCTGGGCGATTTGGCGACGGTTTCGGGTGCGCGCTCGGCCCAGAGCTGGGCCAGCGCCTTGTCCATCGCCGCCTGCATCCGCTTGAGCACGGCGGCGCGCGACTCGCCCTTGTCGAAGGCGTAGCTGTCGGGCAGCACGCTGCCCTCCTCCGGCACCGGGATGCTGCCGGTCAACTGGTCGTTCGCCATCAGCCGTTCATGCACCAGGAGCGAGGGCATGCCTTCGGGAATGGTGATGAGCCGGGTCAGCGTTTTGCCGCCTTGCAGGATGGACAGGATGTCGCTGTTGCTCGCGCCGGCGGGGATGACGAATTCGCCCGCCTTGATCGACTTGCCCGCGCCAAACACTTTGGCCCGCGTCAGGAAAGCGTCGGCCGAGCGCACCGCGCCGGCCCGTTTCAGCAGCACCGCCGCGTCGGACAGGGTCGCCCCTTCGGGCACGGTGATGCTGACATCCTGGACCGCTGGTCCCTGCTCGCTCCAGCCATGGACGAAGCGAAAGGCGATGAAGGCCGCGACGGCCAGGCCGATCAGCAGGACGATGCCGGCGAGGCGGCGTGCGGGATTGCCTGATCGTTTCGCCATAGCCGTCAGCCTGAGATCAAAGTCAGATCGCCTTCATGATAAGCGAAGCGTTGGTGCCGCCGAAACCAAAGGAGTTGTTCAGCACCGCGCGCACCTTGCGCTCCTTGGCGACGTGCGGGACCAGGTCCACGCCCTTGCAGCTCTCGCTCGGCTCGTCGAGGTTGAGCGTCGGCGGCACGATCCCGTCGCGCATGGCGAGGATGCAGAAGATGCTCTCCACCGCACCCGCGCCGCCCAGCAGATGGCCGATCGCCGACTTGGTGGACGACATCGACATAGTGCTGAGGTGATCGCCGAACAGCCGCTTGACCGCGCCCAGTTCCAGCTCGTCGCCCAGCGGGGTCGAGGTGCCGTGGGCGTTCACATAGTCGATGTCATCCAGGGACAGGCCCGACTTTTTGAGCGCCATCTGCATCGAGCGGAAGCCGCCGCTGCCTTCCGGGTGGGGGGCGGTGACGTGATAGGCGTCGCCCGACAGGCCGTAGCCGATCACTTCGGCATAGATTTTCGCGCCGCGCTTCCTGGCATGTTCATATTCTTCGAGCACGACCACGCCCGCGCCTTCGCCCATGACGAAGCCGTCGCGGTTGACGTCATAGGGGCGGCTGGCCTTTTCGGGCGTGTCGTTGAAATTGGTGCTGAGCGCGCGCGCCTGGGCGAAGCCGGCGATGCCGATCGGGCAGATCGCGCTTTCCGCGCCGCCCGCCAGCATCACGTCGGCATCGTCCATCGCGATCATGCGCGCAGCGTCGCCGATCGAATGGGCGCCGGTCGAACAGGCGGTGACGACCGCATGGTTCGGACCCATCAGGCCATATTTGATCGACACCTGGCCGGAGATCAGGTTGATGAGGCGGCCATGGACGAAGTGCGGGGAAACCCGGCTCGGCCCCTTATTCGCCAGCACCAGCGATTCGCTTTCGATGCCCGGCAGGCCGCCAATGCCCGAACCGATGGAGCAACCGGCGCGCAGCCGTTCTTCCTCCGACATATTGTCGAGGCCCGCGTCGCGCAGCGCCTGGCTGGCGGCGGAAATGCCGAACACGATGAACAGGTCGACCTGTCGCTGGATCTTGTGATCGACGTCCAGCCCCGGATCATAACCATATTCATGGTCCTTGGGCTTCACTTCGCAGGCGATGCGGCACTTATAGTCGGTCGGGTCGAACCGCGTGATCGTCGCCGCGCCGGATTTCGACGCGATGATGTTCTTCCAGGTGGTTTCGACATCCCCGCCCAGCGGGCTGACCATGCCAAGGCCGGTTACGACGACACGACGCATATCCTAGCTCCGAAATATCAATTTAGTCCGCACCGCCCATCCCTAACCCGTCGCAACGGACTTGTGAACGGCGCGCCAGATACGAAAAAGCTCCCCACGCCCCGGCTTGGCCGGACAGGAGGAGCCATTTCCTTGCGCGAAAAGCGGCCCGCCGCGCATGGCGCGGGCCACAAGACGCCTTACTGCTTGCTGTCGATATAGTCGATCGCGTCCTTGACGGTCGCAATCTTCTCAGCCGCATCGTCGGGGATTTCGACGCCGAATTCTTCTTCGAACGCCATCACCAGTTCCACGATATCCAGGCTGTCCGCGCCCAGATCGTCGATGAAGCTGGCATCCTCGGTCACCTTTTCGGCTTCAACGCCCAGATGCTCGACGACGATTTTCTTTACGCGATCCGCGGTCTCACTCATGAGTGGTCCTTCTTGACTGGTATCGTTGGTGGTCTGAACAACCGTTAAGGCAGCCCTAGTGCCAAGCTCCGATAGAGGCAAGAGGCTAGGTCGCCAAGCCCCCACATTGCCTGACACGACGATCCGGCAACAAAAAAGGCTCATTGCCGATCGATTGCCGTCTGTTCGCCAAGATTCAGCCGCTTATGCAAGGGGTGCGCCCTCCTTTCCAGCCCCTTGCGTCACGCGCGCGTCCCGCTGACGGCGATAATGATGCTGGGAGCGTAGGTGATCGGCCCGTTCCACCTGTTGCGCACCAATCATGGAACGATGGATTCGCTCGGCCCCCGCGATGTCGCGGCGCCCCATAGAAACGCGGGTGATATGAGGCTGGCGACGCTCGCATTAACCTTGTTTTAGCGAGAAACGCCTAGAGCCTCCTTATGGATCAGGCGCGTGTGATCACCCATCAACATTCAGACGGATGTGACGATGCAGCCTGGCTTTGCCTGGTCCTGACGATCATGATCATGGCGCCGCTGCAATTGTCCGACCCGTTCACCTGGTCGATTCCCGGCCTTCTTCCGCCGCTCGGCTTTGCCCTCTTGCTGGGCGCTCTAGCGACTTTTTACCTCCAGATTCGCACCAACGCGAAAATTTTCGCCATGGTCACCGCCCTGCAATTGATGCTGTTGTTCAGTGCGGCAGGCGCGTCCCTGTCTTATATGATCGCAGCGCGAGCAGGCCCGCTATGGGATGCCCGCCTAGCCGGATGGGACCGCGCCATGGGACTGGACTGGCTGGTCTGGATGCGATGGCTCGATTCCCATCCGTTGCTCGCCACGCCGCTCAACCTTGCCTATCGCACCCTCATCCCTCAGATGATTGTCCTGATTCTCATACTGGGACTGTGCGGCAGGCTGGCGGCGTTACGGACGACCATTCAGGCCGCCATGATAGCTGGACTGGCGATCATCCTGCTATCAGGCCTGATGCCGGCGGTCGCCGCCTACGTCCATTACGGCCTTCATCCGGCCGACTATCCCCATCTTCGCCCGGCCGCCGCATTCGTCCACATGGCCGATATCACGGGACTTCGTGACGGGTCGCTGCGCCTGCTCTCCCTGGATCATATGGAAGGCATCATCACCTTCCCCAGCTATCATGGCGCGCTCGCCGTCATCTTCTGCTGGGGCTTTTCCCGTGCGACCATCATGACCGCGCGCTATGGCGGCATGATGGTCGCCACGCTTACCTTGATCGCGACGCCCGTGGACGGCGCCCATTATTTCAGCGACGTGATCGCCGGCGCCGTGATCGCGGGCCTCAGCCTGTGCGTGGCAAGCCGGACCATCCACATTCGCGTGCGACCGCGCATTCATATGAAGGTCCAAGTGAGCGTTGCGCAAAGCGCGTGACGATCAGATCATCGCCATGCCGCCATTCACATGCAGCGTCTGGCCGTTGACATAACCGGCCTCCTTGCTCGCCAGATAGACGACCGCCGCGCCGATATCGTCGCCGTCCCCCAGATCGCCGACCGGAATCTTGGTCAGGATAGCGCTCTTCTGCGCATCGTTCAGCGCGTCCGTCATGGCCGATCGGATGAAGCCGGGCGCGACGCAGTTGACGGTGATGCCGCGGCTGGCGAGTTCCTGGCCCAGCGACTTGGACATGCCGATGATGCCCGCCTTAGACGCGCAATAGTTGGACTGGCCCGGATTGCCGGTGACGCCGACGACCGAGGTGATGGAGATGATGCGGCCGAAGCGCGCCTTCATCATCGGCTTGGCGGCGGCGCGGACCAGCCGGAACGCGGCCTCCAGATTGACCTGGATCACCTGGCTCCATTCCTCATCCTTCATCCGCAGGATCAGGTTGTCGCGGGTGATGCCAGCATTGTTGACGAGGATGTCGACCCGGCCGCCCAGCGCTTCGACCGCCTGCGGCACGAGCGCGTCGACGGAGGCGGGATCGGACAGGTTGCAGACGATCGTCTTGTGATCGCCCCCTAGTTCGGCGGCGAAGGCCTTGAGCTTCTCCTCATTGCTGCCCGAAAGCGCGAGGGTCGCGCCCTGCGCGGCCAGTGCCTTGGCGATGGCGGAGCCGATGCCCCCCGATGCGCCGGTCACCAGCGCGGTCATGCCTGTTAGGTCGAACATGTCTTTATTTCCCGTCCTGTTAAAAAGCCGCCAGCGCCGCCTCGATATCGTCCATCGTCACGATGCTGCGCACGGTCGCGTCAGGCGCAATGCGCTTGACCATGGGGCCGAGCACCTTGCCACCCACTTCCACGAAGTCGGTGACGCCCGCGTCCCACATGGCGGCGATGGATTCGCGCCAGCGGACGCGGCCGGTGACCTGTTCGACCAGGCGAGCCTTGATCTCTTCGCCGTCGGCGATCGGCGCGGCCAGGACATTGGCGTAGACCGGCAGCAGCGGCGCGTTGATCGCCGCACTGGCCAAGGCTTCCGCCATCGCGTCGGCGGCGGGCTGCATCAGCGGACAGTGGAAAGGCGCCGACACGGGCAGCAGCACGCCGCGTTTGATGCCATGATCCTTGACCATGGCGATCGCCCGTTCGATCGCGCCGCGGTGGCCGGAAATCACGACCTGGCTTGGGTCATTGTCGTTGGCGACGGTGCAGACTTCGCCCTGCGCCGCGGCATCGGCCAGCGCCTGCGCCTTGTCGATGTCCGCGCCCAGCAACGCCGCCATCGCGCCCTTGCCCACTGGCACGGCCGCCTGCATCGCCTGGCCGCGCAGCTTGAGCAGGCGCGCGGTGGTGGTGATGTCGAACGCTTCGACCGCGCAGAGCGCACTATATTCGCCCAGGCTGTGGCCGGCGACATAATCGCCCTTGTCGGCTAGGGTGAAGCCACCTTCTTTCTGCATTACGCGCAGCGTGGCGATGGCGTTGGCCATGATCGCGGGCTGCGCGTTTTCGGTCAGGGTCAGGTCGCTGTCCGGCCCCTCCACCATGATGCGGAACAGATTCTGCGCCAGCGCGTCATCGACCTCCTGAAACAACTCGCGCGCCGCCGGGCTGGCATCGGCCAGCGCCTTGCCCATGCCGACGGACTGGCTGCCCTGCCCCGGAAAAAGAAATGCCCGCATCGATTATCCCCTGACCACAAAATGCGCAAAAAGCGCCCAAATTCAACCACGATACACTTTGAGACATAAATGTCATTGAGCCGTACATGCCCCTGCGGCAGTCAGGGGCCGGACGTCTCACCCCCTTTTGCGATCGGGGCAGCGTGGCCGCCCCTTTAACGACGACGGAGTGCAAGGAAAAGGTGCGATATCGCATAAGCTTGATCAGCGGTACGGCGCTGCTCCTACCTGCGCTTTTGGCCGCCTGCGCGGCGGGGCCGGACTATCGCGCGCCGCAGGGCGCTACGCTGGGCCTGCCGGCAGCCTATAGCCAAGGCAGCGGAGCGCCGGCGAGCGACGCCGACCTTGCCAGTTGGTGGACGCGGCTGAATGATCCGACGCTCACCAGCCTGATCGACCAGGCAATCGTCAATAATCTAGACATCGTCCAGGCGCAGGCGCGGTTGCGGCAGGCGCGGGAAGCGCTGCGCCAGGCCAATGCCAGCTTCCTGCCGCAGATCAGCGGATCGGGCAGCGGCGGCAAGAATTACCGCAGCCAGGCGGGCGGCACCCGCGTCGACGACAGCGGCAATGTCATCAGCACTGGGGCGAGCAAATGGTCGAGCACCTATTCGCTGGGCGCCAATGCGAGCTGGCAGATCGACCTGTTTGGCGAACTGTCCCGCACCGCCGAAGCCGCGCGGGCGGACCTGGCCGCGTCGGGATACGACCTCGCCAATGTCCGCATGACGATCCTGTCCGAACTGGCCACCAACTATGTCCAGGCGCGGCTGGCGCAGGAACAGTTGCGGATCGCGCGCGAAAGCCAGGCGGTGCAGCAGGATAATTATAATGTCGCCAACTGGCGGTTGCAGGCGGGCCTCGTCTCCTCGCTGGACGAGCAGCAGGCCAGGGCGCAACTCGCCCAGACCAAGGCGACCATTCCGCAGATCGAGGCGGGCCTGAGGGGCAGCCTGAACCGCATCGCGGTGCTGACGGGGCAAGCGCCGGGCGACGCGACCCGCGCGCTGGAAACCCCAGCCCCCATTCCCGTCGCCTCGACGCAGATCGCGATCGGAATCCCGGCCGACACGCTGCGCCAGCGGCCCGATGTACGCAGCGCCGAACGGGCGCTGGCCGCCGCCACCGCGCGGATCGGCGTGGCGCAGGCGCAGCTTTACCCCTCGCTGGGCATCAGCGGCAATATCGGCACCACCTCCAATGCGTTCAGCGACCTGTTCAGCCTGATCACCGGCGGGGTGTTCGCCAATGTGGCGCAGACGATCTTCGACGGCGGGCGGCTGCAATCGCAGGTGCGGGCGCAGAAGGCCGCGACCGACGCCGCCTTCGCCGCCTATAAACAGAGCGTTCTCACCGCGCTGGAGGATGTCGAGAACGCCATGGCGCAGCTCACCAGCGCCCGCGCGCGCAAGGCGGAGTTCGCCGTCGCCTATGACGCATCGAACAACGCCGCAACCCTGGCGCGCAGCCAGTATCAGGCGGGCCTGACCGACTTCCAGACGCTGCTGACCAGCGAATCCGCCCTATTGAACGCGCGCAACAGCCTGGCTTCCGCGCAATCCGACGAGGTTCTGGCCATCGCCCAATTGTATAATGCGCTGGGCGGCGGCTGGCAGAGCATGGACAACCGCCCAAATGAGCAATGATGTGACCAAGGATCAGGATCTGGACGATTTTCTGGGCGCGAAGCCGGAAAAGCCGTGGCGCAAATGGTTGATCCGCGGCGGCATCGGTGTGGTTCTACTGGTCGCTATCCTGCTGCTCGCGCGTTGTTTCTCCGGCGACGACAGGCCCGATTATGCGACGCGCGAAGTGCGCACCGGCGACCTGACCGTCAGCGTATCGGCCACCGGCAACCTCAAGCCCATCAACCAGGTCGATGTCGGGTCCGAGCAGTCGGGCAAGATCACCGCCGTCTATGTGGACGTCAACGATCGCGTGACCAAAGGGCAGAAGCTGGCAGAACTGGACACGCGCCGCCTCGTCGATACGATCAACCAGAATCGCGCGCAGCTCGTGTCGTCGCAGGCCAGCGTCGCGCAGGCGCAGGCGCAGGTCGCCTTGACGAAGGCCACGCTGGATCGCCAATTGAACGTCTTCACTCTGTCCGGCGGGAAGGTGCCGGCCAAGACCGAAATCGACGCCGCGCGAGCGGATTATCAGTCGGCGCTGGCCACGCTGCGATCGCAGCAGGCGCAGGTGGACGTGTCGCGCGCGCAGCTTTCGACAGCGCAGACCAACCTGTCGATCGCGCAGATCGTGTCGCCGGTGAACGGCGTCGTCCTGTCGCGCGACATCGAACCGGGGCAGACCGTCGCCGCGTCGTTGAACGCGCCGGTGCTGTTCACCCTAGCCGAAGACCTGACGCAAATGGAGGTCGAGGTGTCTGTGGACGAGGCCGATGTCGGCCAGGTGAAGGAAGGCCAGAGCGCCACCTTCGCGGTGGACGCCTTCCCCGGCCGCACCTTCCCGGCGAAGGTCACGCGGGTCAATGTCGGGTCGAACAGCGCCAGCAGTTCATCCTCCTCCACGACCACCACCACGTCGACGACGGGCACGGTGGTCGCCTATACCGCCGTGCTGTCGGTCGATAATGACGACGAGACGCTGCGCCCCGGCATGACCGCGACCGCAGATATCGTGACGCAGGAGTTGCAGAACGTCCTGCTCGTCCCCAACAGCGCGCTGCGCTTCAAGCCCAGCGCCACGGCGCAGGGTGGCGGCATCACCAGCGTCCTGCCGGGTCCGGGCCGGATGCGCCGCGGCGGGGCCAAGCGCCAGGTCAATTTCGGCGCGGGCAGCAGCCAGACCGTCTATATCGTCGGCGAGGACGGCAATCCCAAGGCGCTACAGGTGACCGTGGGCGCCAGCGACGGGTCGCGCACCGCCGTCACCGGCGGCGCATTGAAGGCAGGGATGCGCGTCATCACCGGCCAACTGGCAGCCGGGCAGGAAGCGCCGGCGGAGGACCAGAAGGCCGATACGGGCGGCGACACCAAGGCGCCAGACCGCCGCCAGAGCAATCCGTCGGCCGACGGCACCCCTGCCAGCGTCGGCAAGCTGGGCAATTCAGGCGACGCCGCGCCCGAAACCGCGCCAGTCGCGCCCGCCAACGGCCAGGCCGCATCCCGACAAGAGCGCGGCGCCGGCCGGCAGAGCGGAAACTGACGCGCCATGTCGATCGCTGATCCGATCATCTCCATGCGCGGCGTGACCAAGGTCTATGGGCAAGGCCCGACCGCATTCCAGGCGCTCAAGGGTATCGACATCGACATCACGCAGGGCGATTTCGTCGCGGTCATGGGGCCGTCGGGGTCCGGCAAGTCGACGACGATGAACATATTGGGCTGCCTGGACGTGCCCTCAGGCGGGGAGTTTCTGTTCAAGGGCCGCCATGTCGAAACGCTGGACCGCGACCAGCGCGCGCTGCTGCGCCGCCGCTATCTCGGCTTCGTGTTCCAGGGCTTCAACCTGCTGTCGCGCACCACCGCGCTGGAAAATGTCGAACTGCCCCTGCTCTATCGCGGCGAGGACAAGAAGACCCGCTACGACATGGGCATGGCCGCGCTCGACAAGGTGGGCCTCAAGGACTGGTGGGACCATACGCCGGCCGAACTGTCCGGCGGCCAGCAGCAGCGCGTGGCCATCGCCCGCGCCATCGTGACCCATCCCGAAGTGCTGCTGGCGGACGAACCGACCGGCAACCTTGATTCGGAACGGTCGGTGGAGATCATGGAATTGCTGACCGACCTCAACCGCAACAGCGGCATTACCGTGCTGATGGTGACGCACGAGCCCGACATGGCCGCCTTCGCCCGCACCATCGTCCATTTCAAGGACGGGCTGGTCGAACGGGTGGAACAGAAGGTGGCGGCGTGATGACCTACACCGCAAAACCTTCTCCCCGCCGGGGAGAAAGATACGCAGCCTTAGGCGCGAAGCGACTTAGGCGGAGTTGGAAGAGGGGGGCCGGCAGGTCACTCCCCCCTCTCCAAGCGACGCTAGCCAGCAGGCTGGCAAGCTCCGCTATCCTCTCCCCCAGGGGGCGAGGAGCATTGGGATGCTAGGCACCACCATCACGCTCGCCTTTCGCGCGATCAACCGGCACAAGCTGCGGTCGTTCCTGACCACGTTGGGCATCATCATCGGCGTCGCCGCGGTCGTGACCATGGTGACGCTGGGCAATGGCGCGACCGCCGCCGTGCGCGAACAGATTAGTTCGCTGGGCGCCAATGTGCTCCAGTTGCGCCCCGGCCAGGGTTTCGGCCGCGGCGGCGGCGGTCCGCGTCCGCCCGATTTCAAGGAGCGCGATCTCACCGCGATCGAAAACCAGTTGACCGGCGTGCGCGCGGTTGCGCCGGTGGTGCAGTCGAGCGGCACCGCCATCTATGAAGGCAATAACTGGTCCACCACCGTCTATGGCACGACGTCGGCCTATTCGGAGGTGCAGCAATGGAAAGTGGCCGACGGCCGCCTGTTCCTGCCGGATGAGGAGGAAGCGGGCAAATCCGTCTGCATCATCGGCAATACGGTGCGCACCAACCTGTTCCAGGGGACGGAGCCGGTCGGCAAGCGGATGCGGATCAAGGGCGTGTCCTGCCAGGTCGTCGGCGTGCTGGCGACGCGCGGCCAGGGCGGTTTCGGCGACCAGGACGATGTCGTCGTCATGCCGATCAAGTTCGTGCAGCGTCGCTTCACCGGCGATCGCGACATCAGCCAGATCATGGTCGCGGTGGACGACGCCTATGACACCAGCACCGTCCAGTCGAGCCTGGAGGAACTCATGCGCGAACGGCGAAAGGTCAAGGCGGGCGACCAGGATAATTTCAACGTCTTCGACACCAAGCAGATCAGCGACACGCTGACCGGCACCACCACGATCCTGACCCAGATCGTCGGCGCGGTGGCGGCGATTTCGCTGCTTGTGGGCGGCATCGGCATCATGAACATCATGCTGGTGTCGGTGACGGAGCGCACGCGGGAGATCGGCATTCGCTTGGCCATCGGCGCGGTCGCCCGCGAAGTGCTGCTGCAATTCCTGGTGGAGGCGATCGTGCTGTCCTGCCTGGGCGGCCTGATAGGCTTGTTCCTGGCGTTGATCGCGACCGCCGCCATCGCGCCGCTGATGCAGGTGCCCTTCCTGTTCGACATCAAGGTCAATTTTATCGCTTTCGTCTTTTCGGCGGCGATCGGGGTGGTGTTCGGCTATTTCCCGGCGCGGCGGGCGGCGGCGCTCAACCCGATCGACGCGCTGCGGCACGAATAGCGGTCGCGGGTGTGGCCCGGCATGGTCCGCAGCCGCAAATCATCCGAAATCAGCCACAGATGAACGACGGTTCAGCTTAAATTTGAGATTGTTACAATTTCCGACGATCTAACCCTGCCCATGACACATCGTCGCGACAGGCGGCCCCTATCTCTGTCTTCGACGCCACGGAATGGCGCCCGTAACAAGGCAAAGGAGTTCATCATGTTCAGAAAAATCCTCATGGCTCTGGCCACCACCACCCTGGTCGCCAGCCCCATCGTCTCCGCCCAAGCGCAGGCTGCGCCGCAACATCGCCAGGAAGTGACGCGCAAGGTCGTGAAGCATAAAGCCAATGGTCGCACCGTCGTCAAGAAACAGACCGTCGTGCGCAAGGACAATCATCGCCGCTGGGCCAAGGGTCAGCGTTTCGATCGCCGCTATGCGACCAACTATCGCGTCGTGAACAATTATCGCGACTATCGCCTGTCGGCCCCGCCGCGCGGCTATCACTGGGTTCGTTCGGGCAATGACGCGGTGCTGATCGCGATCACCAGTGGCCTGATCGGCGCGGTCGTCGGCAGCGCGATCCGGTAACTTTCGCAGCCCGGAAGGCGCGCAATGTCCCAGGGGTTCTCTCTCCCCCCTGGGGCATTTTCGCGTCATCGCTCATGATCGAAGTTAAATACCCGATATTAAGGGATTTCGCCGCATATGGGCTGAGCCGGGGGGCCATGTCGGGAATGTCCATGTCCTTATATCAGATCATGTATATCAGCACCGTCGTCGGCACGGTCACGTCGCAGCAATGCGCGGCCATGGCCCAAATGTCAGCGATCAACAATCGGCGGAACGATGTCACGGGCCTGCTGCTGTTCAATTCGCGACGATTTTTGCAGGTGCTGGAAGGGCCTAAGGATGCCGTCGATCGCATCTTCACCCGCATCCACGCCGATCCGCGCCACCGCGCCGTCGTCAAGCTGCGCGAGGGACCGATCGACGCGCGGGAATTTGGCGAATGGGCGATGGCTTATGATGATCCTGCGCGCCCTTCGGCCGATCTGAAGGACAAGGTCGCCGCCTTGCTGGTGCAAGCCGGGCCTTCCACCCGCGCGCATTTCATTGGATCGGCTGACCTGCACCGTCCTGCGGCCTGAGCCTCATACCAGCCCTGTCACATAATAGACCGTGATTACGATGAAGACCGTCACCGTCTTGATGAGTGTCAGCGCGAAGATGTCCTTATAGGCCTGGCGATGGGTGAGGCCGGTCACCGCGAGCAACGTGATGACCGCGCCATTATGCGGCAGGCTGTCCATGCCGCCCGACGCCATGGAGGCGACGCGGTGCAGCACTTCGCGCGGTATGCCGGCCGCATCGCCCGCCGCTACGAACTGTTCCGCCATTGCGGCGAGCGCGATCGACAGCCCGCCCGACGCCGACCCGGTGATGCCGGCGAGCGAGGTCACGGTGATGGCTTCGTTGACCAGCGGATTGGGAATGGCCCGCAGCGCGTCCTTGACCACCAGGAAGCCCGGCAGCGCGGCGATCACCGCGCCGAACCCATATTCGACCGCCGTGTTCATGCCCGCCAGCAACGCGCCGCCGACCGCCGCCTTTGACCCGTCGGCAAAGCGCTTCGCCACGGTGCGGAATGCGAACAGCAGGATGGTGCCGATCCCCAGCAGCAGCGCGCCCTCGACCGCCCAAAGTGCGGAAACCTGCGCCACCTTTACCGTTACTGGTTCCGCCATGCCGGACAGCGACAGCGACACCTCTTCCCCCGCCACCCAACGCGGGATGGCCAGCGTCAACAGCAGATTACCCACGCCCACCACCACCAGCGGCAAGAGCGCGATTAGCGGATGGACAGACGCTTCCTCCTCGACCGCTTCCGGTTCGTTGACGAGCGTTTCGGGCGCGCCATAGCCCTCTCCCGCCGCCAGCATCGCCCGGCGCCGCCAGCCCAGATAAGCAAGGCCGGTCGCCGCTATGAAGACTGATCCAATCAGGCCCAGCACCGGCGCCGCCCATGTCGTCGTGCCAAAAAAGCTGGTGGGGATGATGTTCTGGATCTGCGGCGTGCCCGGCAGCGCATCCATGGTGAAGGTCAGCGCGCCCAGCCCGATGGTGGCGGGCGCCAACCGCTTGGGAATGTCGGCGCGGCGGAACATCTCCGCGGCGAAGGGATAGACGGCGAAGACCGCGACGAACACCGACACCCCGCCATAGGTCAGCAGCGCCGTCACCGCCATGATCGCGGGAATCGCGCGGCCCGCGCCGATGACGCCGATCACCGCCGTCACGATCGCGCGGGAAAAGCCGGAAATCTCGACCAGCTTGCCGAACAGCGCGCCCAGCAGAAAAACCGGGAAATAGAGTTTGAGAAAGCTCGCCACCCGTTCCATGAACAGGCCGGAAAAGGCGGCCGGGACGGCGGCGGGATCGGTCAGGAACACGGCCAGCATCGCCAGCAGCGGCGCCATGACGATGACGCTCATGCCCCGATAGGCGGCGATCATCAGCAGGATGAGCGATAATGCTGCGATCGCGACTGCCATAAGCTAACCCTCTCACCCGTTCGCACTGAGCCTGTCGAAGCGCCTTACCTCTTCTTGCGACAATAGAAAGAAGTAAGAGCCTTCGACAAGCTCAGGCCGACGGGCTTTTTGCCCGGATGCTGCGCGCCGATGCCCTCTTGCCTTTCATATCCCTTTCCGTCATAGGCGCGCCTTCGCACGAACGGCGGGGTGACTCGGCGGGACTGCGCTTATGCAAGACGACAGCCGGAGGGGCGTTCCACATGGGGTGGGCGTCAGCGATCGGCCAACAGATGAGGTAATACCCATGGCTCTTTACGAGCATGTGTTCCTTGCGCGCCAGGATCTGGCACAAGCGCAGGTGGACGCTCTGGCGGAAACCGCCACGAAGATCGTCGAGGAAAATGAAGGCAAGGTGACCAAGGTCGAGACCTGGGGCCTGCGTAGCCTCGCGTACAAGATCGCCAAGAACCGCAAAGCGCACTATGTGATGCTGAACATCGACGCCCCAGGCGGCGTGATCGCGGAACTGGAGCGCCAGACCCAGATCAACGAAGACATCATCCGCTACATGACCGTCAAGGTCGACGAGCTGGAAACCGGCCCGTCGGTGATGATGCGCAAGCAGGACCGCCCCGAACGTGGTGACCGTGGTCCCCGCGGCGATCGTGGTGACCGCGGCCCCCGTGGCGACCGCGAAGATCGTGGCCCGCGCCGCGACCGCGAAGACGCCCCGGCTGCTGAATAAGGAGATCTGAGACATGGCACGCCCGTTTTTCCGCCGCCGCAAGAGCTGCCCCTTCGCCGCCAAGGATGCGCCGAAGATCGATTATAAGGACGTTCGTCTGCTCCAGGGCTTCGTGTCCGAGCGCGGCAAGATCGTCCCCAGCCGCATCACGGCCGTTTCGGCCAAGAAGCAGCGCGAACTGGCCCAGGCCATCAAGCGCGCCCGTCACCTGGGCCTCCTGCCCTACATCGTGAAGTAAGGGAGTAGAAACCCATGGAAATCATCCTGCTCGAACGCATCGAGAAGCTGGGCGCAATCGGCGACGTCGTGACCGTCAAGGACGGTTACGCACGTAACTTCCTGCTGCCCAACAAGAAGGCGCTGCGGTCCAATAACGCCAACAAGAAGGTCTTTGAGGCCAACCGCGCGAAGATCGAGGCCGACAACGCCGCACGTCGCACGGACGCCGAAGCCGCCGCCGATGGCGTCAACGGCAAGCAGATCATCCTGATCCGCCAGTCGTCCAACGCCGGCGCGCTGTACGGTTCGGTCGCGGTGCGCGACATCGTCGACGCGCTGCACGCCGATGGCGTGACCAACGTCACCAAGGCGATGGTCGTGCTGGAACGCCCGATCAAGACGCTGGGCGTGTTCGACGTCAAGGTCGCGCTGCACCCCGAAGTCGCCGTGACGATCACCGTCAACGTCGCCCGTTCGCCTGAAGAAGCAGAGCTTCAGTCGCAGGGCGTCGATGTGATGGCCGACCTGTTCGAAAAGGACGAGAGCGGCTTCACCGAAGATTATGATCCCAACGCGGAACCGGGCGAAATCGCCTCGGTCACCAGCGACGACGAAGAAGAGCCGGCCGAAGAGGCCTGATGTCTTCCGACAGAAAGAACAAGAAAGCCGCCCCGCAACGGGCGGCTTTTTTATTGGCCGCAATCATGGCGGATTTGGGTGTCCCCTCCGGTAATCGGGAGGGGAATAAGGTCCGCCACCGATCGTTAGCGGCCATCCCCAACCCTAGCCGGTGCCGCAGGATCAGCGTGCCGTCCGCTTGTACACATGCACCAGCCACAGGCTTGTCAAAACCGCGACCGTCAGCAGACGTGGCGGCAGCTTTTCGAGCGCGTGGGACACGCTCCAGAACAGGGCGTCGCCCACGCTGATGACGATTAGGACAGCCACGCCGAACAGCAAGGGCAGCAGGATGCGGCGAGCCTTCATGCAGCGACCATAGCATGGTCGCGCACAGCCCGCGATAGTCGCGTCGCCATGATAGGAAGAGCCAGTGGTGCGGGCGGTCGGAATCGAACCGACACTCCTTGCGGAACCGGATTTTGAGTCCGGCGCGTCTACCAGTTTCACCACGCCCGCACGGCTGGTTCCGGCCAGATGACAAAATCCGGCGCGGGCGTCCAGCCGAAAATCGGCAACAGGCGGAAAAGTCTTCCAGTCCCGGTTGACAGCACCAACCGACATGAGCACATGCGACAAATATATGTTATGTTATATCATTAGGAAATTGCTATGACTTCTTGCGAAGATCGGCAGAAAATCGGTCAATCCCTGCCCCGGCGGATAGCGTTGCTCGATGGGTTGGCGGTCTGCGCCTCGTCGCTTTGCACCTTGCACTGTCTGGCCCTGCCATTGCTGTTCGCATTGCTCCCCGCCGTCGCCAGCCGCGTCGATCCGGGCGAATCCTTCCACCTCGTCATGCTGGCGCTGGCGGCGCCGACCAGCCTGTTCGCGCTGGCGCGAGGCTGGCGCCGACATCGCGCGCGCAGCCTGCTGCCGTTCGGCGTCGCCGGACTTGGGCTCATGGCGATGGGGGCGCTGGCGGCGAAGGGTGCGATCGCAGAGGCCGCTTGGACGGTGGCTGGCAGCACGCTGTTGGCAGGCGCTCATATTCTCAATTGGCGGCGCGGACGCGGTCCGTTGCACGCCTGATCCTTTAGCGACGGGGCGGTACGAAGCTGAGTTGCGCCAGCCGCCACAGCCGTTCCTCCTCGGCCGGCCAATGATCGGCATGATCTAGTGGTTCCTGCGGCACGGCATGACCATGGACTTCGGCGCGAATCAGCCTGCCGGTTTCGCGCAGCCGCACGGTCGCGCCGGGATAGCGCGCTTCCAGTCGCTGACCCAAGGCCTGCGCGTCCGGGGACAGGGCGGGACTGGACAAGGCGCGCGGCGCGCCGTCGATCAGTTCGGCGGTGGAGGAGCGCAGCGCCTTCACACCGTCGCTGATGATGTCGAGCGAGATGATAGCCGCAGCGAGCGAATCGGCCCACCACCAACCCAGACCCAGCCCGATCACCCCCGCAATGCCCGCCGCACCGGTCAGCCAGTTCGCCTTGTTCATCAGCGCATCGGTATGGAGCAGCTTGTCGGACAGTTTTTCCGCCAGCGGCAATTCCTTGCGCCCGATGATGAGCGGCGGGATCAGCGAATAGAGTTGCGCACCCAGCATCAGCCAGCCGAGCCATATGTCACGGCCGAACAGGCGAACCGACGCCACCGTGGCGTGTTCGGCGCGCGCCAGCGTCATCACCGAATCCCACAGCAGCAGCGCGCCGGTCGCCGCCAGCGCCACCGCGGCGAGGAAAAAGCCTAGGCCGTTGACCCGCTCAAAACCAAAGGGGAAGCGCGCGGACCGATGGCCGCGCCGTTCCATACGCGCAGCGACGAGGAAGGCTATCGGCGGGACGAGACCGAGCGTATCCTCGATCCAGGCGGTCTTCATCGTCTGGCTCTGTCCCATGGTCAGGCCCATCACGGCGACGACGCTGATGGTCCAGAAGATATTTCTATATTCCAGTCGCTCCGCCTGACGCAGCGTCTTGACGATATCGTCGGGCAGGTCGTCGGCGCTGGTCATCGCCCCGCACCCGGATCGGCGGCGGCGCGGGCGGCGCTTTCGACTGTCATGATCCAGCGATTTTCGCCGTTGCGCATGACGGCGTAATAATCAAGACGATTGTCTTTATAGCTCTGCGTCGCGATCGGCGGGCTGAGCGACACGCGCGTCATCCAAGGGCTCTTGCGATCCAGCGGCGTAAGGACGAGGTCGAGGTCGCCGCGCTCCAGCGCCTGAAACAGAGGCTCGGTGGCGCCGGGCCGGATTGCGGGGTGCGCCCCGGTCCGGCGCGACAGGCGATCGAGCAGGCGCGCGGCGGCTGCCCGTCCGAAATCGCCGTCGCCCCTCACCAGCCCGACGCGCATCACGCCGTTATGGCCGATGGCATCGCTGCTGCCCGCCGGATCGCGCGGCAAGGCGTCGCACGCGACCAGCAGGCTTAAGCAGCAAAGGGCCAGGATTTTCATTTCGATGGGAAAACGGATACTGGAAGCCCCGGTTCCCCTATACCGCCCGGCTTAGCGCTTTTCGCCGGGAAAGGGATTCGCCTTGAGCAAAGCCGCCAGATGCGCCGCATTGCCCGCCACCATCTTTGCGGTCTTGGCGACCATCTTGGGCGTGTCCTTCAACTCTTTGAAATCGACCGATCCCATCGCCTCTCCCACCCAATAGCAGGCGGCGACGGCGGGAATCGTCCAGCCGACATCGTTAAGCGCCTGGAATATCTGCGCCGAAGCGGCATGGGCGCCATCCTCATTGCCCACGATCGCCGCGACCGCAACCTTGCCATAGCTGGGCATCCGCCCCTGATCGTCCGTTTCGGAGAGGAAGGCGTCCATCCGCTCCAGCGCGCGCTTGGCGACGCTGCCCGCCTGCCCCATCCAGATCGGCGTACCCAGGATGAGGATGTCGGCGGCGAGAATCTGAGCGCGGATGGCGGGCCAATCATCGCCCTCCCCCTCGTCCGATGTCACCCCGGCCAGCACATTGCGGGAGGCGACACGAATCGTGTCCGCTACCTCTACGCCCAGCGCTTCGAATTCCTTCGTCAGCACGGCGATCATCGCTTCGGTCGAACTCGGCTCGCCCGTATCGCGCTTCAACGTGCAGTTGAGCGGTTGCACCGTGATCGCCATGGCTCAGATTCCCAGAAAATCGAGGAGATCGGCGTTGAGCCGGTCGGGCGCGGTGGCGAACAGGCCATGCGGTTCGCCATCATATTCGATGAAGCGGGCGTGCGGGATGCCCGCCGCAGCCGCGCGGCCGCTGGTATCAATCGGCACGGTCTTGTCGGAGGCGCCATGGATGATGAGCGTGGGCACGGTGAAGGCGGCAAGGTCGCCGCGAAAATCGGTCTGTCCAAAGGCGTCGATACAATCGATCGTCGCCTTGGGACTGGCCATCACGCCCAACTGGAAGCTCCAGTCGAGCAGGCCCTGGCTGACCGGGCGGCTAACCCAGCCGACGCCATAAAAGGTCTTGGCGAAGCTCTGGAGGAAAGCGAAGCGGTCCGTGCGAACCTGGTCCTTCATGTCCTGCAACACGCCGATATCCACGCCGTTGGGGTTGCTGTCATCCTGTAGAAGGTACGGCACGACCGATGCGACCAGTGCGACGCGCGCGATCCGCCCGGCGCCATGGCGCGAAAGGTAGCGGGCGATTTCGCCCCCGCCCATCGAGAAGCCGACCAGTGAGGCCTGTCGCAGGTCGAGATGGTCGAGTATGTCCGCCAGATCGTCGGCGAATATGTCATAGTCATAGCCGGTGGCGGGATGGCTGCTATGACCAAAGCCGCGCCGGTCATAGGTGATGACTCGATAGCCAGCCTCCAGGAGCGCCAACGTCTGATATTCCCACATATCGCCAGTTAGCGGCCAGCCGTGAATCAGCACGACCGGCGGGCCGTTGCCCATATCCTTGACGTGCAGCGACGCGCCATCGCGGGTTGCGACCTGGGCCATCAGACATTCTCCTGATTTTTGTCGATTATGATAGGATTTCAGGCAGACCGTGGAGCCTGCCCTTCATACAGCGATCATGCTTCCGGGTGATCGACCCGTTCGGCATGTCCACGTTCCAATCGCATGACGGCACTGGAAGTTCCCGCCGCTTTCCGCCTTGTCGCGCCATCTTGTTGCGGCAGGGCGACTTGCACGATAGCCTTCTTGCGTAACGATCCGCGGCCGTTATAAGGGCGCCTTCGTGCAGACATAGACAATCTTCAAACGGAGAAGGACCATCCTTTGACCGAGCCGTCTGCTACGTTCCTGCTATTTGGCGCCACGGGTGACCTGGCCCGCCGGATGATATTTCCGTCGCTCTATAATCTTCTGTCGGACGGGTTGCTGCCCGACGACTTCCTGATCGTGGCGTCGGGCCGGTCAGATATGGACGACGAGGCCTTCCGCAAGGAAGTCGATGCCGCGCTGCGCCAATTCCTGCCTGCCGACCGCTATGACGGGGATGTCGCAGCGCGCTTCGTGGCCCTGATCGGTTATCAGCCGGTCGATGCCGGCAATGCCGATCAATTCGCAAAACTGGCCGAACGGATCGATGGCCGGCTGGAGCGCGGCCTGTCCGTGTACCTGTCCACACCGCCATCGCTGTTCGCCCCGACCGCGCAGGGGCTTAGCGAGGCCGGCCTGATCACGCCGCACACCCGGATCGCGATGGAAAAGCCGATCGGCAAGGATCTGGCCTCCTCCAAAATCGTCAATGACGGGATCGGCGCGCTGTTCGTCGAAGAACAGATTTTCCGCGTCGACCATTATCTGGGCAAGGAAACGGTCCAGAACCTGCTCGCGCTGCGCTTTGGCAATGTCATGTTCGAACCCTTGTGGAACACCACGGCGATCGACCATGTGCAGATCACGGTCGGCGAGACGGTGGGGCTGGAAGGCCGCGTCTCTTACTATGACGGGGTCGGCGCGCTGCGCGACATGGTGCAGAATCACATGCTCCAGATATTGTCGATCATCGCGATGGAGCCGCCCGCGCGGATGGACCCGACCGCGGTGCGCGACGAGAAGGTGAAGGCGCTGCGGTCGCTCCGCCCGATGACGGCCGAGACGGTCAAGCATCTAAGCGTGCGCGGCCAATATACGCCGGGCGCCGTCGGTGGCCAGATCGTCACCGGCTATGCCGACGAACTGGGCCAGCCGTCCGACACCGAAACCTTCGTGGCGCTGAAAGCCTATATCGACAACTGGCGCTGGCAGGGCGTGCCCTTCTACCTGCGGACCGGCAAGCGGATGCCCGCGCGCCAGTCCGAAATCGTCATCCAGTTCAAGCCGGTGCGGCACAGCATCTTCGGCCGCGACGGACAGCATGGCGCCGGCGGCACGGGGTTGGAGCCGAACACATTGGTCATCCGGTTGCAGCCGGAAGAATATATCCGCCTGCAGATCATGACCAAGCGGCCGGGGCTGGAGCGGCAAGTGCAGTTGGAGGAGGTGACGCTGGACGTGTCGCTGACCGCCGCCTTCGCCGGGCAGCGCCGCCGCATCGCCTATGAACGGCTGATCCTGGACCTGCTGGCGGGCGATCAGACCCTGTTCGTGCGCCGTGACGAGGTGGAGGCGCAATGGGCCTGGATCGATAGCATCATCGATGGGTGGAGAGAGGCCAATGTGAAGCCCGCCGCCTATTCTTCGGGGAACTGGGGTCCGTCTTCGGCCATTGCCCTTATCGAACGTGACGGAGCCAGCTGGCATGACTGACCTACATCCCGTAATCGCCAAGGTGACGGAGCGCATCGTCCAGCGCAGCGCCGCGTCGCGCCTGAAATATCTCGACCTGATCGAGCGCGGACGCGACGCGGGCACCAATCGCGATCAACTGTCCTGCGGCAACCTGGCCCATGGCTTTGCCGCGAGCGGCGAGGACAAGGCGGTGATCCGCACCGGCCGGGCGATGAATATCGGCATCGTGACGTCGTATAACGACATGCTGTCGGCGCATCAGCCCTATGGCCGCTATCCTGAGCAGATCAAGATCGCGGCGCGCGAAGTCGGCGCCACGGCGCAGGTCGCGGGCGGCGTACCCGCCATGTGCGACGGCGTGACGCAGGGACAGGCGGGCATGGACCTGTCGCTGTTCAGCCGCGACACGATCGCGCTGTCGACCGCCGTGTCGCTGAGCCATGCGATGTTCGAAGGCACGCTGCTGCTGGGCATTTGCGACAAGATCGTGCCGGGACTGCTGATCGGCGCGCTGCGTTTCGGGCATCTGCCCACGATCCTGATCCCGGCCGGGCCGATGCCGTCGGGCCTGGCCAATAAGGAAAAGGTGCGCATCCGCCAGCTTTATGCCGAAGGCAAGGTCGGCAGGGACGAACTGCTCGAATCCGAAAGCGCCTCCTATCATGGCGCGGGCACCTGCACCTTTTACGGCACGGCCAACAGCAACCAGATGATGATGGAGATGATGGGCCTGCACATGCCCGGCTCCGCCTTCGTCAATCCGGGCACGAAGCTTCGCAGCGAACTGACCCGCGCGGCGGCGCATCGCATTGCATCGATCGGCTGGGATGGCGACGATTATCGCCCGCTGGGCCACTGCGTCGATGAAAAGGCGATCGTCAACGCGATCATCGGCCTGATGGCGACGGGCGGCTCCACCAACCATGCGATCCATGTGCCCGCCATCGCGCGGGCGGCGGGCATCCATGTCGACTGGACCGATTTCGCCGAGATTTCCGACGTGGTGCCGCTGCTGGCGCGGGTCTATCCTAACGGGTCGGGCGACGTAAACCATTTCCACGCCGCGGGCGGCATGGCCTATATCATACGGGAATTGCTGGATAATGGCCTGCTGCACCGTGACGTCATGACGGTCGCGCGCGCCGACCTGACCGACTATGGCAAGGAGCCGGTGCTGGAGGACGAAGCGCTGCAATGGCGCGACGTGCCGGCATCGCGCGATGAGGCGATGCTGCGCCCGGTCGCCAATCCGTTCAGCGCGGATGGCGGCATGAAGCTGCTCCAGGGCAACCTCGGCCGTTGCGTCATGAAGGTCAGCGCGGTCGATCCGGTACGCTGGACGATCGAGGCGCCCGCCGCCATATTCCAGGATCAGGACGATGTGCTGCGCGCCTTCAAGGCGGGCGAACTGGAGCGCGACGTCGTGGTCGTCGTCCGCTTCCAGGGGCCAAAGGCCAACGGGATGCCCGAACTGCACAAGCTGACCCCGGCGCTGGGCGTATTGCAGGATCGTGGGTTCAAGGTCGCATTGCTGACTGACGGGCGCATGTCCGGTGCCTCCGGCAAGGTGCCTGCCGCCATCCACCTGTCACCCGAAGCCCTGGGCGG
Organism: Sphingobium sp. AntQ-1; assembly: GCF_028538045.1. NCBI lineage: Bacteria > Pseudomonadati > Pseudomonadota > Alphaproteobacteria > Sphingomonadales > Sphingobiaceae > Sphingobium > Sphingobium sp. AntQ-1. Next base: position 3,066,383 of record NZ_CP117158.1, on the reverse strand, counting down.
CGGTCCGATCGGCAAGCTGCGCGACGGCGATCTGGTGCGGGTCTGCGCGCAGACCGGCGCGGTCGATGCGCTGGTCGATGCGGCGACATGGGAAGCGCGGGACATTCCTCCCGCCCCGCCCCCGCCCTACGACACCGGCCGCGAACTGTTCGCCCTGTTCCGCCATCACAGCGACCTCGCCGAACAGGGCGCGTCGCCGATCCTGGCGGCGATGGAAAGCGAGATTTGATTTAGACCCGTTCGGCCCCTCGACTTATTCGGGAGGGCCTGTCGAAGCCCTTCTCTTCTCCAAAGAAGAGTTGCCCTTCGACAAGCTCAGGGCGAACGGATGGAGAGTGACATGACCGACATCATCGCCGCCGACATCGGCGGAACCAACGCCCGTTTCGCTCGCGCGTCGCTGGACGCCAAAGGCGTGCCGACGCTTGGCACCGTGCGCAAATATAAGGTCGCCGACTATCCCAGCCTGCAAAGCTGCTGGGCGGCGTTCGCCGAAGACGAGCAGAAGGCAGGCGATGGCGACCTGCCCCGCGCCGCCTCGATCGCATTCGCCACCGCCATCGGGCGGGACGTCATCAAGCTGACCAACAGCAATTGGGTGATCCGCGCCGATACGCTGGCCGACGACATCGGCGTCGATACCGTCCGCCTCGTCAATGATTTCGAGGCTGTGGCTCATGCCGTGTCGCGCCTGCCGGCCGAGAATCTGCCGTTGCTGTTCGGCGAGGATCGTCCCTTCCCCACCGATGGCGGAGTCACCATCCTTGGCCCCGGCACCGGCCTGGGCGTCGCGTTGATCGCCTACGACCAGGGCCATCCCCATGTCATCGCGACGGAGGGCGGCCATCTCGACTTCGCCCCGCTCGATCCTATCGAGGAGAAAATCCTCTCCTATCTGCGCGACAAGTTCCTGCGCGTATCGACCGAGCGGATCGTGTCGGGGCCTGGCCTCAACTATATCTACAAGGCCTTGGCCACGATCGGCCATGACCGGGTCGTGCTGATGGAAGACCCTGAATTGTGGCAGGCCGCGCTGGAGGATGGCGATCCCTTCGCGCGAGCGGCGCTGGAGCGCTTTTGTCTCTGCTACGGATCGGTCGCGGGCGACCTGGCGCTGGCCCATGGACCCCACGGCGTCGTGCTGGCCGGAGGCCTGACCCAGCGGATGCGCGATTTCCTTCCGTACAGCGGCTTCCACACTCGTTTCAAGGCCAAGGGCCGGTTCGAAAGCCTGATGGCGACCGTACCGATCCGCATGGCCATCCATGATGAAATCGGCCTGTTCGGGGCCGCCGCCGCATTCCGGGAGAAGTGATGATGAGCAAGTTGACCGTCGAACAGGTGATGGAACTGGCCCCGGTGATCCCGGTGCTGGTGGTGGACAGGGTCGAAGACGCGCTGACGATCGCGCGCGCGCTGGTCGCGGGCGGCCTGCCCGCGCTGGAAGTGACGCTGCGCACCCCCGCCGCGCTGGACGTGATCCGCGAAATGGCGAAGGTCGAGGGCGCGGTCGTCGGCGCGGGCACGGTGCTGAACCCGGCGCAGCTGGATGCGGCGATGGAGGCGGGCGCCCGCTTCATCGTCAGCCCCGGCCTCACCAAGCCGCTGGGCAAGGCCGCGATCGCTGCGAAAATCCCCTTTCTGCCCGGCACCGCCACAGCTGGCGACATCATGCGCGGCATGGACATGGGGCTGACCCATTTCAAATTCTTCCCGGCCGAAACGTCCGGCGGGCTGCCGGCCTTGAAGGCTTTGGCAGCGCCCCTCCACACCGCGCGCTTTTGCCCGACCGGCGGCATCACACCGCAAAACGCACCCGAATGGCTGGCCCAGCCCTTCATCAAATGCGTTGGCGGCAGCTGGGTCGTGCCCAAGGGGCCGGTGGACGCGGCGAAGATCGAAGCGCTGGCTCGCGAAGCCGCTGCGCTGCCGCGGTAAAGACGGCGCGCGCGCCATTGCGCCGGATCGCGCGCCGCCCTAGATGCAGGTCATGACACCGCGCCGCCTCTTCACCGCCCTGGCCCTGTTCCTGTCTGGTTGTGCGGGGGCGCCGCAAAGCTACCCCTCGCTCGCCAAGCGGCCAATCGAAAGTGCGCCGATGGCGCAGGTCGCGCCGCCCGCCCCGTCGGTGCCGGCCGATGCGGCGCTGTCGGCGGAAATCACGCGCCATGTCGCCCAGGCGGACAAGGGCGCCGCCGCCTTCGACGCCGCCTATGCGCGCGCCGACCGGGCGGTGGGCGCGGCGAAGGGCGCAGGCGTGTCGAGCGATGTCTGGGTTGCGGCGCAGGTCGCGATCAGCGCTCTCGAATCCGCGCGCAACGACAGCGTGTCGGCGCTCGCCAGCCTCGACACCCTCTATGTCCAGCGCAGCAACGCCGTGGCCGATGGCAAGGCGGCGGGCGGGCTGGAAGATATCGACGCGGCCCGTAGCGCCGCGCTGGCGCTGGTGGACCAGCAGAATGATCGCATCGACGCTATGAAGGGGCGGCTGCCGCAACCTTGATTATGGGCGGTCGACATCGGTCCGACCTCCGGTGGCATAACGTCGTCACAAAATCTGACGCTCTTCATCCCGGTAGACCGGCAGGCCCAACCCGCGCCGGATCGCCATCGCCCGCAGCAGGAAGCCCAGCAGCGCGGCGATGACGCCGGCGACCGGCACGTCCAGCCCGATCCAGCGCAACGCCACGAACAGGCCCGATGCGAAGGCCGCCGCCGTGACGTAAAGTTCGGGCCGCAACAGGATCGACGGCTCGCCCGCCAGCAGGTCGCGCATGATGCCGCCGACGCAGCCGGTGACGACGCCCATCATCCCCGCGACGAAAGGCGGCACGCCGAAACTCATCGCCTTGGCCGCGCCGAACACGGCGAAGGCGGCCAGCCCGATCGCGTCCAGCCAGTCGAGCGCCCGTTCGCTCCAGAATTTGCGCGGGGTGAACCACACCAGCAACGCCGCGCCCATGCAGGCGATGGCCGGCACCGGATCAACCACCCAGAAGACCGGCGCGTCGATCAGCAGGTCGCGCACCGTGCCGCCGCCGACCCCGGTCACTAGCGCGAAGAAGGCGAAGGTGACCAGCGTCTGCCGCAACCGCGCCGCCGCCAGCGCGCCGGACGCGGCAAATACGAAAGTGCCAACGATACTCAATGTTTCAAGCACCGGGCCGATCGATGTGGCGAGCAGGGGCGTGGGTGGGAGCATGGCGCGATCTACCCCCTTTCCTGGCATGATTGAAGCCCAGAATGCGTGTTCCCGCGCAGGCGGGAATACGCTCCTCTGCCATCCCATCCTACGCAGTCTCCCCTATTTCCGCCCCTTCTCCACCGCCAGCCGGCTCATCAATATCGCGGCGCGCTTGGCCTGGCGCTTCATGGTCGAAAGGTCGGCCTTCTCCGCCGGGCTGTGATCGCCGCTGGACGCCAGGCCAAGGCCCACCAGTCCGTCCGTGTCGGCCGCAACGAAGCTGATGTCGCCCGCCCCGCGCTTCAACGGATCGAGCGCCGCCATTTCCGGCAGGCCCAGATCCGCATTGACGCCGTTCAGCTTGCCCAGCAGCGCCTTGTTCCCCTGCGTTGGCGCCATCGATGGATAGCCCAGGTCGAACGCGATGCTGGCCGATGTGCCCGTCAAATGCCCTGCCTCGACGATCGCCTGCATCTTCGCCTGAACCCGCTTCGTCTGCTCTTCGCTCAGCGTGCGGAAATCGCCCTTAGCCACCGCGACCGGCGGGATGATGTTGGTCTTGCCGGTCACGGCGATGCGCACGCCGTCCTTGTCGACATCCGCGCTCTGCCCGCCGCCGATCAGGCCGACGTTGAAGGTCAGATTGGGTTCGGGCAGTTCCCTGCGAAACGCGACTATGATCCGCGCCAGTTCATAAACCGCTCCGTCGCCCGCGCTGGCCGAAAAAATGCCCGAACTATGGCCAGACTTGCCCGTCGCGGTCAGCGTCCAACTGTTGGAGGATCGCCGCGCGATCGACCCCATATCCTTGCCATTTTCCTGCGACAAGCCTTCGAAATCCAATGCGACATCGGCGCGCTTGCCAGCGGCCACCAGATCGGCGCGGGCGATCGAAACCGGATCGCCCGAATCCTCCTCATCCCCGGTCAGCACCACTTCGATGTTCGCGTTTTTCAGCGTGCCGGCCGCCTGCATCGCCTTGAGCGCCAGCAGCATCGTAACGACCCCGCCTTTGTCGTCGGCGACGCCGGGACCAGTGGCCCAATCGCCATCGCGCTTGAAGGTCTGGAACGGCGAATCCGGCTCGAACACCGTATCGAGATGGCCGATCAGCAGCATCTTGGCGCCGCCCGCCTTCCCCTTGTGCACCGCGATCAGATGCCCCGCCCGCTTGGCCGCATCCATCGGCTTCCAGGTGACGGTAAAGCCCAGCGCCTCATATTCGGAGCGCAGCATGTCGGCCACCGCCTTCACGCCGGGGAAATTCATCGACCCGCTATTCTGGTTGACCAGCTTTTCCAGCAACGCGACGGACGGTTCATAGCCGGCATCGACCGTCGCGCCCATCTTCTGCTCCGCCGGGCTGAGCGCGGCATGGGCCATAGGCGCGCTGCCCATCAGCAGCGCGCCCGTCACCAAAGCCCGAATCAGTTTTTGTCGATTCACTTGGCCAGTTCCGCCTCGATCGCCGCGACCAGCGCCGGGTCATTGGGCGCAGTCGTGGGGTCGAAACGCGCGGCGACGCTGCCGTCCTTGGCGATCAGGAACTTCTCGAAATTCCACAGCACTTCGGGCACCGGATTGGGGGTCATGCCATAGCCCTTGAGCTTTTCGCGGAAGGCGTCGCCCTCGCCCTGCGCGTCCGGCTGCGCGCTGGTCAGCGCGGCATAAAGCGGATGCTTGTCCGGCCCGCTAACGACGATCTTTTCGAACATTGGGAAATCGACGCCGAAATTGGTGGTGCAAAAGGTTGCGATCTCGTCATTGCTGCCCGGTTCCTGCGCGCCGAAATCATTGGCGGGGAAGCCTGCGACGACCAGGCCCTTATCCCTATAATCGGCATAAAGCTTTTCCAGCCCCTCATATTGCGGGGTCAGTCCGCATTTGGACGCGACATTGACCGCCAGCACCACCTTGCCCGCATAATCGGCCAGGCTGGCGTCGGCGCCCTTGATGGTCTTGAGCGCAATCTGCTGAATATCGGTCATATATCGTCTCCTTAGATGAAATTAGCGCGAACCTGCCATTAAATCGCCGCGCCGAACAGATGCCCTGCAACCGCCGTCACCGCCATCGCCAATGCGCCCCAGAACAGCGTGCGCGCGATCGACCGCGACGGCTTCGCCCCGCCCAGCCGCGCCCCGACATGCCCCAGCAGGACAAGACAGAGCAGACAGACGGTGACGATCACGACAATCGCATGGCCCGCCGGGGCCAGCGCGGCGGCCAGCACCGGCGGCGCGGCGCCCGCGGCGAAGCTGCCGGCCGACGCCAACGCCGCCTGCACCGGCCGCGCCGTCGCCAGATCGGATATGCCCAATTCGTCGCGCGCATGAGCGCCCAGCGCATCGGCCGCCATCAACTGCTGCGCCACCTGCCCCGCCAGATCGGGCGTCAGGCCGCGTTCGACATAGATATTGCGCAACTCCACCCATTCGGCATGGGGCTGGGTCGCCAGCGCCTTGCGCTCCTTGGCAAGGTCGGCGCGTTCAGTATCGGATTGCGCGCTGACGGACACATATTCGCCCGCCGCCATCGACATCGCGCCCGCCACCAGCGCCGCAATGCCGGTCAGCAATATAGTCTGGCTGTCAGCCCCCGACGCGGCGACGCCGGTCATCAAGCTGGCGGTGGACACGATCCCGTCATTGGCCCCCAGCACGGTCGCGCGCAACCAGCCGACGCGGTTCACATAATGAACGGCATGATGGGGCTGGTCGATTGCGGTGTCGGTCTGCGCGTCCATCGATCAACCCCTTCGCCTGGCCCCTATCCCGGCATCCATGCGCCGTGAGCCTGTCGAAAGGAAGGCGGGAAATGCTACCCCGCCATTCCTTCCGCCTTTTCCGCCAATTCCAGCCAGCGCATCTCGGCAGCGTCCTTTTCCGTCCGCGCCCTCTCGATCGCGCCCGTCAACATATCGAACCGTTTCCGATCGCGCGTGTAGAGCGCCGGGTCGGCCAGCGCCTCCTCATGCCCTGCGATCGTCGCTTCCAACTGCTCGATGGTTTTGGGCAGCAATTCCAGATCACGTTGATCCTTATAGGTCAGCTTGGTCGATACCGGCTTGGGCGGCGGGGCAGCGCTCACCGCCTTCTTCTCGATCCTGGCCGCCTTGCGCGGATCACGCTTGGCGATCCAGTCGGCATAGCCGCCGACGATCACATCGACCACGCCGGTCCCGTCCAGCCCCAGCGTCACGGTAACGGTGCGGTCCAGAAAATCGCGATCATGGCTCACGATCAGGACCGTGCCGTCATAGTCGGCGATCACTTCCTGCAACAGGTCGAGCGTTTCCAGGTCCAGGTCGTTGGTCGGCTCGTCCAGCACCAGCAAGTTGGATTCGCGCGCAAATTCCCGCGCGAACAGCAGGCGCGACCGCTCCCCGCCCGACAATGTCGCGACCTTTGCCTCCGCCAGCGACGGGTCGAACAGAAAATCCTTCAGATAGCCGTGGATATGCTTGCGCACGCCGCGCACGTCGATCCAGTCGCCCCCCTCGGCCAACACGTCGCGCACGGTCTTGTCGCCCTGCATCAGGCTGCGCTGCTGGTCGATGAAGATCATGTCCAGCGTCTTGGCCAGCGTCACGCTGCCGCTGTCGGGCGCCAGTTCGCCAGTCAGCAGCTTGAGCAGCGTCGATTTGCCCGCGCCATTGCCGCCGACGATGCCGATCCGGTCGCCGCGCTGCACCCGGATCGACAGGTCGTCGATGATCGTGCGCTCTCCGAAACTCTTCGTGACATGCTCGGCCTTGATGACGCTCTTGGTCTTGCTGTCGTCGCTGGCGACGGCGATCTTCGCTATCCCCTGCGGCCCGTTCATCGCGGCGCGCGTCTCGCGCATTTCCCACAGCTTGGCCAGCCGCCCCTGGTTCCGCTTGCGCCGCGCGGTGACGCCGCGCTCCAGCCAGTGCGCCTCGATCTTCAGCTTCGCGTCCAGCTTCTCGGCCGCCCGCGCCTCTTCGGCATAGACGGCCTCCATCCACTGTTCGAACCCGCCAAAGCCGATCTCGTTACGGCGCATCTGCCCACGATCCAGCCACAAGGTCTGGCGGGTCAGCCGCGTCAGGAAGGCGCGGTCATGGCTGATGACGATGAAGGCGCCATTGTACCGCGCCATCCAGTTTTCGATCCAGTCGATTGCGGCGATGTCCAGATGGTTGGTCGGCTCGTCCAGCAGCAGCAGGTCCGGCTCGCTCGCCAGCGCGCGGGCGATGGCGGCGCGTCGGCGCTCGCCCCCGCTTGCCGTCCTGGCTTCGCGCGACAAGTCGATGCCCAGTTGGTCGGCGATCGCCTCCACCTCATGCGGGGCCGGCGCAAATTCGCCCGCCAGCGCGAAATCATGCAGCGTGGCGAAGGGCGTGACGTCCGGATCCTGCTCCAGCGTGATGACCCGCGCGCCTGGCTGCACCGACCGTACGCCCTCGTCCGCCTCGATCTGCCCGCCCAGCAATTTGAGCAGGGTCGTCTTGCCTACGCCGTTGCGGCCGATCAGCGCCAGCCGGTCCTTCGCCCCCACGGCGATATTGAGGCCGCGGAACAACCAGTGAGAGCCTTGCGAAAGGCCAAGATTTTCGAACGAGAGAATAGGTGCTGCCATGGCGGTGCAGCTAAAGCCTGTCATGCCTCGTAGCAAGAGCGGAACCGGAAAGCTGTCGGACGGCTTTCAACGTGCGACAGCGTCCATTCATCGCACCCCGGCCAAAAAGGGGCGCATAATCGCAGAGGAGAATATTCGATGAAATCCGCTCTCGCCCTGATGGCGCTCGGCGTTGCCGCCCTTCCCGTGGCGGCGCTTGCCCAGACCAGCGTCACCATCGCCGAGACGGCGCCGGTCGTGACATTGAACGTCACCGAAAGCGTCGAAGCCGCGCCCAATGTCGCGACCGTCGGCACCGGCGTCCAGACCCGTGCGCTGACCGCGCAGGCCGCGATGCAGGACAATGCCGCCAAGACCGAAAAGCTGATCGCCGCGCTGGCCAAGGCCGGGATCGCCAAGAAAGATATCCAGACCAGCGGCATAAACCTGTCCGCCCAATATGATTATAGCAACCGCGACGGCCAGCCCGAAGGCCCGCGCTTCATCGGCTATGAAGCGTCCAACCAGTTGACCGTGAAGCTGCGCGACATCAAGAAAGTGGGCGCTTCGCTCGACGCCATGGTCGCGGCCGGCGCCACCAACATCAACGGCCCGACCTTTTCGATCGAAGACCCCTCGCCGCTGATCCAGCAGGCCCGCGGCGCCGCGCTCAAAAGCGCCAAGGCCCAAGCCGATTTCTATGCCCAAGCCGCTGGCTTCCGCAACGCGCGCCTCGTGTCGATCAGCGAAAGCAACAGCGGCGGCCAGCCGCCCATGCCGATGATGCAGAGCGCCCGCTTCAAGGCGGATTCGGCCCCTTCGACCCCGATCGAACCCGGCCAGGTCAGCGCCTCGGTCACGCTGACGGTCCAGTATGCGCTGGACAAATAAGCGCCCATAGCGCGGATAAAAGGCGGCGGCGCCTGGGCATCGCCGCCATTTCTGTTCATCTGCGCGCCATTCACCACCTGTTCAATGCCCTTCGCCTATGCCATGCCCATGAATATGAAGTGGAACAGCCTGCCCCGCTCTCTGACCGTTGCGATCGCCGCCGCGCTTGCTCTTGGCGTCGCCATCCCGGCCGCCGATGCGGGCAATCGCCGCGATGAACAGGACGCCGCGCGCCGGGCGATGCTCGACGGTCAGGTCATGCCCTTCGCCATGATCAAGCGCCGGGTCGACGCCACCATGGGCGGTGCAACCTATGTCGGCAGCGAATTCAACCCGTCCTCCAACCGCTACCGCCTGAAATATGTGAAGGACGGCAAGGTGATGTGGGTTGATGCGGATGGCCGGACGGGCGATATCATCGGCATGGCGCGCTAACATCCGCCCATGCCGCAATTCCAGAGCGGTTTGCGATCCGATTGCATCGGATCAACCGCTCTAGATTATTGGTTTTACGCGATTTCCGAGTCATCAGATGATTCCATCTGATTAGAAATCGCTCTAAAAAAGAAAAGGGCCTTTCATGCGTCTGCTGATCGTCGAGGATGAACCAAATCTGGGCCAGCAGCTCAGGAACACGCTGGAGGGCGCAGGCTATGCCGTGGACCTCGCCACCGATGGCGAGGATGGCCATTTCCTCGGCGCGACCGAAAGCTATGACGCGGTCGTGCTCGACCTTGGCCTGCCGACCATCGACGGTTTGACGGTGCTGGACCGCTGGCGCAAGGAAGGCCGCGCCTTCCCGGTGCTGGTGCTAACCGCGCGCGACAGCTGGTCGGACAAGGTCGCCGGGCTTGACGCGGGCGCCGACGATTATCTCGCCAAGCCTTTTCAGAGCGAGGAACTGATCGCCCGCCTGCGTGCGCTCATCCGCCGCGCATCGGGCAATGCGTCTAGCGAACTCACCGCCGGCGACGTTCGCCTCGACACGCGATCGGGCAAGGTGACGCTTAAGGGCGACCCGGTGAAGCTCACCGCGCAGGAATATAAGCTGCTCAGCTATCTGCTCCATCACAAGGGCAAGGTGGTCAGCCGCACCGAATTGATCGAACATATTTACGATCAGGATTTCGACCGTGATTCCAATACGATCGAAGTGTTCGTGACGCGTATCCGCAAGAAATTGGGCGCCGACGTCATCACCACCATTCGCGGTCTTGGCTACAGTCTGGACGAGCCGGGGCGGTAATCAGCCTTCCGCCCTACTCCGTTCGGACTGAGGCTGTCGAAGCCCAGCACTTTCTTAAGAAGGACGGCCCTTCGACAAGCTCAGGGCGAACGGATATGGGAACAGTCTGAAAATATGACCGATCCCGCATCCCCGCCCCCCGTCCGCTCCACCGGCTCCATCAGCCGGCGGATGATCGGCATTGCCGCGCTGTGGATCAGCGTGCTGCTGCTGGGCGGCGGCGTGGCGCTGGACCGGGTGCTGAGCGACGCGATCACACGCAATTTCGACGACGGCATGAACTATGTCCTGACCGCGATGATCGCAGCGTCGGAAATCGGCCCGGATGGCGAAGTCCTGTTCAACCGCGAACTCGCCGACCAGCGCTTCCTGGAACCCAATAGCGGCCTCTATTACCAGATCAGCGCCAAGGGGCATGAGGATTGGCGCTCTCGCTCGCTGTGGGACCGCGCGCTCAAGGTGCCGGCGGAACATCATGACCGCCACCTCCACACCTATGACAGCAAGCAATTCCCCGGCGAGGATCTGCGCGTGATGGAGCGCACCGTCGTTCTCCCCGGCTCCGACACGCGCTGGCTGTTCATGGTCGGCCAGGCGCGCGAAGGGCTCGACGCGCAGATCAAGACGTTGCGCTCCACCCTGTTCAACAGCTTCGCGTTGCTGGCGCTCGGCCTGTTCATGCTGGCGACGCTCCAGACCATTTATGGCTTGCGCCCGCTGCGCAAGGTGCGGCTGGAGATCATCCGTATGCGCGACGGCCACAAAAGCCGCGTCACCGAACCCATGCCCGCCGAAGTGTTGCCCATGGTCGAGGAATTGAACGCCCTGCTGGCCCACAATGAGCGGCAAGCGGAGGAAGCGCGCACCCATGCCGGCAATCTCGCCCATGCGCTCAAGACGCCGCTGACCGTCATCATGAACGCGGCCACGGCCAAAGCGCCGGACCTGGGCGACGCGGTGATCCGCGAAGCGACAACGATGCGGCGGCAGGTCGATCATCATCTCGCCCGCGCCCGCGCCGTCGGCCGGCGCGGCGCGGCGCAGAGCCGGGCGGACGTGTGGCCCAGCCTGACGGCCGTGGAACGCGCCGTCCAGCGTCTCTATCCCGACGCCCGTGTCGACATGGACGGCTATAAGGACGCTGCGGTCCGCGTCGAACGCCAGGATCTTGACGAAATGCTCGGCAACCTCATCGAAAACGCGGCTAAATATGGCGGCGGCAGCGTCTTCGCCACCGTCGTCGCGCGTGCGGGCGGCATGGTGGAAATATTGGTCGAGGATGACGGCATGGGGATCCCCGAAACCGAACGGGTCCGCATCTTCGACCGCGGCGTGCGCCTTGATTCCGGCAAGCCCGGCACAGGCCTCGGCCTCGCCATCGTCCGCGACGTCGCGGAAATCTATGGCGGCGCCGTCGCGCTGGAGGAAAGCGAGGATCTGGGCGGATTGCTGGTGCGGCTGCGCCTGCCCGCGGCGTGACGCGCCGTCATCCGGCAACGGTCGGTTAGGGGCCAGTAACCGCCGCCGCTATGCGTTCCCGATCGCCCTGACCGCGCCCTTATGCGCTTTGGCGCTATGGACATAATGATCCACGCCCTCGCGCATGTCGATCAGCGCGGCATCGGACAGGTCACGCATATATTTGGCGGGACGGCCGGCCCAAAGCTGACGGTGCAGCACCGTCTTGCCAGGCGACAGCAAGGCGCCCGCCGCCAGCATCGCGTCGCTTTCGACTGTGCAGCCGCTCATCACGACAGCCCCCAGGCCGACAAAGGCGCGATCCTGCAACACGCAGCCGTGGATCATCGCCATATGGCCGATCAGCACATCGTCACCGATGATCGCGGGCCAACCGTCGGAAGGACGGCCATCGGCGCGGTCGCCGGGGTTGTCGCAATGGATCACGGTGCCGTCCTGGACGTTGCTCCGCGCGCCGATCCGCACCCGGTTCACGTCGCCGCGGATGACGCAATTATACCAGATGCTGGCGTCCTCGCCGATCTCGACATCGCCGATGATGCGGCATCCCGGCGCGACGAATGCGCTGGGGTGGATGACCGGCGCCTTGCCGTTGAAGGGGATGATGCTGACATCTGGATACTCGGTAGCGGCCATTATGGCTCTCCTCTCATGGTCTGATCTTCAATACCGGCAGGATACTGGCATGATCGTCGGTCCAGGCGGAAAAACCGGGCGTTGGATTAAGCCATCGCCATGTTTCGCCATCCGACACACGCGCCAGCCGGTCCAGTTGCGACGGATCGCGCGACAGGGCGACCCAAATCGATGCGGCGTAGCGACGCGCGGCGTCGCGCTTGGCGGGCTTGTAATGGCGCAGACGCGCGTGCCAGCCGCCAGCCATCGCATCGCCCGCCACAACCGGCCGCAGGTCGAGATAGCGGTTGGAAATGTGGATCAGCAGCAGCCCGCCCGGCGCGAGGCGGCGGCCATAGATCGCCATCGCTTCGCGCGTCAGCAGATGCATCGGGATGGAATCGGACGAGAAGGCGTCGATCACCACTATGTCCGCACCGCCCGCCGGCTGACGCGCCAGCGTCATGCGCGCGTCGCCGATAACGATGTCGGCGCGCGGCTGGCACCGCGCCAGAAAGCTGAAATCGGCTGGATCGCGCGCGATCGCGACAATGGCCGGATCAATTTCGTAGAAACGCCAAGTTTGGCCGGGGCGCGCATAGCAGGCAAGCGTCCCCGCCCCCAGTCCGACAACGTCGATCCGGGCTTTGCCCCCGAACAGGTCCGGCGCATGGCCCAGCGCCAGCCCGACACCGGACTTGGGCGCATAATAGCTGGTCGGGTCGCGTTCACGGCCTGGCTCCAGATTCTGGACGCCGTGCAATGTCGTGCCGTGGAACAGGATACGTTCGGTCGCGCTCTTATTGGCGACGCCATAGACGCCGAAATAGCTGCGCGTCAGCATCCCGCTGGCCGACTGGGACAGTTTTTCCCAGCCGCTCAGGCACAGCATCAGATAGACCAGCATCGCCGCGGTCATGAACCGCTGGCCCAGCGTCAGGATCGCCATCACGATGATCGCGCAGAAGCTGAGCGATTTGACCAGCGGCGGCGTGGCGTCGCCCAGGGCCAGCCCGCCGCCCACCATCGACAGCGCCAGGCCCAGCAGCAGCATGAGCGGCGCGAGCCAGACGCGGCGACGCGCATCTTCCCACAGCAGCTGAGGCAGGCGCAGCGTCGCTTTGCGCGCCGGCAGCAACAGCGCCGCGGCGATCAGCAGGATCGGATATTCATAGGTCCAGTCGAAGATCAGCGGGGCCAGCAGCGCGCAGAACAACCCGCCGACCATGCCCCCGACTGACATCAGCAGGTAGAAGCGGGTGAGATGGGCCGGTTCGGGCCGCAGGTCGTAGAGGCGCGCATGGAGCGCGATGGCGACGACGAACAGGACCGCCAGAATGCCCAGCGCGATGAAAACCGGGAAATGGATGCCGCCGGTAAAGGCGATGCACGCGCCGATGAGCAGTATAAGCGGCGCGATCAGGATGCTGAAGTCGGCCGCGCCGCGCCGCGCCGCAAAGGCGACCGTGAAGCTGAGCAGATAAAGGCCGAGCGGCAGCACCCAGAGCAGCGGCATCGCGACGATGTCGGTGGTGAGGTAGAGGCTGGTCGACATCATCAGGCCAGACGGCACGGCCGCCAGCGCCATCCAGTGCAGCATCCTGCGCCCGTCGGGCCGCGGCGCATCGCTCGCCTGCGCCGTGACTTCGCCCGCGCCGCCAGGCGGCAGGCGGCGGGCGCTGGCATAGACCAGGAAGAACAGCGCGCCGTAGCAGAGCGACCAGAGGAGGCTTTGCGCCTTCAAAGTCAGCAACGGCTCGACCAGCAGGGGATAAGCGATAAGCCCCGCGAAACTGCCGAGGTTGGACGCGGCATAGAGCGGATAGGGATCGCGCCCGTCCGCCAGCGCGAACCAGCGTTGCAGCAGCGGGGCTTGCGCCGCGACGACGAAGAACAGCGGGCCGATCGACGCGGCCAGCAGCCACAGCACCCACAGCGCCGGCTCCATGTCCTGCGGCGGTTGCCAGCCCATCAGGCCGATCGGCAGGAAGATGGCGGCGACCAGGAAAAGGCTAAGGTGGATCAGCGCCTGCCGCCGCGCCGGGAAACGCCCCAGCATATGGGCATAAGCATAGCCGCCCAGCAGCAGCACCTGATAAACCAACATGGCCGAATTCCACACCGACGGCGCGCCGCCCAGGCGCGGCAACGCCATGCGGGCGATCATCGGCTGGACCAGGAAGAGCAGAAACGAGCCCGCGCAGATCGTGACGACGAAGCGCGGGCGGGTTCCGATCCGCATCAGGCCCCCAGCAGCCTGGCCGCGTGGAGCGCGTGATAGGTCAGCACGCCCGAACATCCCGCCCGCTTGAACGCCATCAGCGTTTCCAGGATCAGCGCATCGCGGTCCCCCGCTCCGGCGGCGGCGGCATGTTCGATCATCGCATATTCGCCCGACACCTGATAGGCGAAGACCGGCACGGCGAAGCGATCGCGCACCCGCGCGACGATATCCAGATAGGGCAGGCCTGGCTTCACCATCACGCTGTCCGCCCCCTCCGCCAGGTCGAGCGCAACTTCGCGCAACGCTTCCTCGCCATTGGCCGGGTCCATCTGGTAATTTTTCTTGTCGCCCTTCAGCAACCCGCGCGATCCCACCGCGTCGCGGAACGGACCGTAAAAGGCGCTCGCATATTTGGCGGCATAGGCCATGATCTGGACATTGGGGTGGCCGTCCTGTTCCAGCGCCGCGCGGATCGCGCCGACGCGGCCGTCCATCATGTCGCTGGGCGCGATGATGTCCGCGCCCGCCGCCGCCTGGTTGAGCGACTGGCCGATCAGCACGTCGATCGTCGCGTCGTTCAGGACATAGCCCGTGTCGTCCAGCAACCCGTCCTGCCCATGGGCGGTATAGGGGTCTAGCGCCACATCGGTCAGCACGCCGATATCAGGCACCGCGTCCTTGATCGCGCGGATCGCCCGGCACATCAGATTGTCGGGATTGAGCGCTTCGGCCCCGTCGTCGCTGCGTCGCTGCGCTTGCGTGTTGGGGAACAGGGCGAGGCAGGGGATGCCCGCGGCGCGCGCTTCCTTCGCCCGTTCCACCATCCGATCCACCGACCAGCGCGACACGCCGGGCAGCGCAGCGATTGGCTCTTCCACCCCGGCCCCTTCGGTGACGAACAGCGGCCAGAGGAAATCGCTGGGCGACAGGCGGTTTTCAGCGTGCATCGCCCGGCTCCAGGCCGAGGCGCGGGTGCGGCGCAGGCGCAGCGCCGGATAGGGTGCGTAGGTCATGGCGCGGGTGTAGGCGGCGTGAGCCAAGGGATCAAGCGGGGCACATTGCCCATAGCGTGCGCGACGACGCCGAGATATTCGCCTCGGTGGAGGAAGCGGAAGCCTGGCTGTTCGACGTCGGGCAGCAGCGCCGCGTCGCCTGAACCGATCGAAACTGGCGCGCCGCACAGCCATCGCCTATGAGCGATGGATGCGCGCCATCCATCACATCGCCCTCATCTGTTCCGACTATGACCGTTCGCGCGCCTTCTATCGCGACATATTGGGCCTGCCCGTCATCCGCGAAGTGTGGCGCGCCGAGCGGCGATCGTGGAAATGCGATCTCGACGCGGGCAATGCGCAGATCGAGCTTTTCTCCTTCCCCGCGCCCCCAGCCCGGCCCAGCCGCCCGGAAGCCTGCGGGCTGCGCCACCTGGCTTTCACGGTCGCGGACATCGACGCGGAGGTGGCGCGGCTCGACGCGGCAGGGGTCCGATGCGAACCGATCCGCATCGACGAATATACCGGCCAGCGCTTCACCTTCTTCGCCGACCCCGACGGTCTGCCGCTCGAACTTTATGAGCAGGTAAAAAGCTGACGTGCTCCCGCCTTCGAGGGAGCAGGTGGCTTATTTCGCGAACCGCTTGAAGAAACTGTCGTCATTCCACGCCGGACGCGCATTGGCGACGCGCAGCGTGACCGCGGTCACATAGGCGTTCAGCTTCGCGCTTTCGGCAGGCATGACTGGCTGGTTCAGATCGTCGAACGGCGAATGATAGAGGTTCGCCCGCCATGCCTTTTCGGCGTTTGCCTCCGGCGTGCCGGCCTTGAACCCATATTTGAAGAAGAGCGCCGGAATGCCTTCGCGGATGAAGGCATATTGGTCGGACCGGATGAAGACGTTGCGATCGGGGAAGGGATCGGGCGTGATCGGCAGGTTCATCTGCGCGCTCACCGCCGCCGCATCCTGGCCGAGCGAGCTTTGGTCATAGCCGATCGGCGTCACGCTGGTCAGCGGGAAGATCGGCAGCGCCATGTCGAAATTCAGGTCGGCGACGATGCTGGACTGCGGCACGGTCGGCCGCCGCGCGAAATAGCGCGCGCCCAGCAGCCCTTTCTCCTCCGCAGTGACGATCGCGAACAGGATCGACCGCTTGGGCTTCACCTTGCTGGCCTTGAGCGCCTTCGCGATCTCCAGCAGGCTGGCGACGCCCGATGCATTGTCGAACGCGCCATTATAGATGGCGTCGCCCTTGATCGGCGTGCCCACGCCATAGCCGTCCAGATGCGCCGACAGCACGACATGCTCCGGCCGCAATTTCGGATCGCTGCCCGGCAACAGGGCGATCAGGTTCGGCGACGACAGGTCGCGGCGCTTGGCGGCCACCTGCGCCTTGAAACGCAGCGCGAGCGGGAAGCTGGCGACCGCGGCGGAGGCGTCGGCCGCGGCGGCGATCGCAGCGAAATCCTTGTCCGTCCCGGCGAAGAATTGCGCCGACTTGGCGGGATCGACCTGCGCGCCAAGGAAAGGCGTCTGCGTTTCGCGCAGGGTCGCGTCGGCATAATAGAGCGCGGGCGCGCCCGCCAGCGCCACCCGGCGGACCCACGGAATCTCCACCTGTTTGGGCGTGACCAGCGTGATGAGGCCCAGCGCGCCCTGCTCGGCCAGCCAATGCGCGCGTTCGGAACGGGCATGGGACTTGAGCGCGCCGGAAATGGTGGACGGGCCGCCCGACAGCACGACGACGATCTTGCCCTTGAGGTCCAGCCCGGCGAAATCGTCATGCCCCGCTTCGGGCAGGTGCAGGCCATAGCCGGCGAACACCATCGGCGCGTCGATGCTTTCGGGCACCGGGCCGCCGCTCCCGGAAAAGATCAGGTCGCCCGGCACCGCCAGCGCCGTTTCGCCCTGCGGCCCGACCAGCGACGCGCGGCTCTGGTCCGCCAGGATCACCTGCTCGATAAAGGCGACCGGCTGCTTGTAGCCGTCGATCCCCGCGGGTTTCAGGCCCAATGCCTTGAACTGGGCGATCACATAGTCGGCCGCGCGATCATAGCCCGGCGTGCCGGTGCCGCGCCCTTCCATCCCGTCATTGGCCAGCGCCTGGACATGCGCCCACCAGCGCGCGCCGGCGTCCCCCTCCGGCGCCGCGCTGACGGGGGTTGCGGCGATCATCGCGAGCAGGGGAAGAGCGAGAAGGGAAAGGCGCATGGACGGGACACTCCGTAATTTCAGTCATCTATCATGCCTGAACCCGTTCGACGAACAAGGGGCTTGGAACCGCCACGGACAACGTGTATTGCTCAAGCAACACACGATGAGGAGATTGTGATGCCCCGCCCCTTGCCCCTGTTGACGCTGGCCCTGACCGGCATGGCCTTGACCGCCATTGC
This sequence comes from Sphingobium sp. AntQ-1, assembly GCF_028538045.1. Taxonomy (NCBI): domain Bacteria; kingdom Pseudomonadati; phylum Pseudomonadota; class Alphaproteobacteria; order Sphingomonadales; family Sphingobiaceae; genus Sphingobium; species Sphingobium sp. AntQ-1. The sequence continues at coordinate 3,048,777 of NZ_CP117158.1, read as the reverse complement.
GCTGTCCACCACCGCCTGTTCGCGCACCGACGAATCGCCCGCTGCCGACGAAGTGGCCCGCAGCACGCAAGATTGGGCGACGCTCAGGGATTTCACGGAAATCGACGCGACCGGCCCGGACAATGTCGCCGTCACCATCGGCAGCGGCTTTGCGGTGAAGGCGGACGGCGATGCCAGGGCGGTCGCCGACCTCGATATCCGGGTCAAGGATGGCAAGCTGGTGATCGGCCGGAAGTCCAAGGGCGACTGGAGCTGGGGCCGCAAGGATGGGGACAAGGGGGCCACGGTTCATGTGACGATGCCCGCCATCGCCGCCGCCGCGTTAACAGGCGCAGGCGATTTCGACCTGGACAAGGCGCAGGGCGACCGGCTGGACCTGTCCCTGACCGGCGCGGGCGATTTCCGCATCGGCACGGTGGCGGTCAAGACGCTGAGCGCCGACATCACCGGCGCGGGATCGGTGAAGATTGCGGGCGCCGCCGACACGGCGAAAATGTCGATCACCGGCGCGGGTGACATCAACGCCGAAGCGCTGAAGGTCGGCACGGCGGACCTGTCGATCCTGGGCGCGGGCGACATCGACATTGCCTCCGACGGCAGGGTTGCTATCAGCATCATGGGTCCGGGCGACGTGAAGGTGAAGGGCAAGGCGCAATGTACGACAAGCGGCGTAGGACCGGGCGAAGCGCGTTGCGCACCCTGACGGCGACCGCGCTGCTCCTCGCCGCGCCCGCTAGTGCCGCGACACGCGGCTACACCATCACCAGCTTTGACGCGATCCGCGTGGATGCGCCCGTCACCGTCATCCTGACCACCGGCGCAGGCGCATCGGCGCGGGCGGAGGGCGACCAGAGCGCGCTCGACCGGCTGAAGGTCGACGTGTCGGGCCGGCTGCTCACCATTGGCATGGACCGGGCGCGGCCGGGCGAAAAGAGCGGCGGCGCGGCCACGCTGCGCCTGTCCACCGGCATGGTCGAACGGATCGTGTTGACCGGCGGCGGCTCGATATCGATCGATCGCATGAAAGGATTGCTGGGGCAGATCGTGCTCGGCGGCAATGGCGATATCAATGTCGCGAAAGTCGAATTGGACCGGATCGACCTAACGCTGTCGGGCGGCGGCCGGGTGACGATGGCCGGGCGCACCGGCGTCGCCAATATCCGCGTCAACGGTCCCGGCGCGCTGGCGGCCGAGCCGCTGATCGCGCGCCAGGCCAGCATCAGCAACGAAGGACCGGGCAGCAGCACCCTGACCGCCGACGTTACCGCGAAGGTGACGACGTCAGGATCGGGCGACGTCACCATCACCGGCAAGGCCGCCTGCACCGTCGATAATCGCGGCACCGGCCGCGTGCGATGTGGCGGCGAGAACTTCTAGCAGGGGTTCGCCGTCGACAAGCGCGGCATTGGATGCGCGCCCGACCTTTGGTCGATGACCAAAAAAGCCGGAGGATCGCTCCCCCGGCCGTCCATGTCTGTCATTCGCGGTCGATCAGAACCGATAATTTGCGCTGATCGTGACATTGCGCGGCGGACCGTAGCGATATTGATCGTAGAAACCGATCTGCGCGAAATAGGTCTTGTCGGTCAGATTCTCCAGATTCGCCTGGACCGAAAGCTGTTCGTTCACGGCCAGTCGCGCCATCAGGCTGACCAGGGCATAGCCATCCTGCTGGAAGTTGAACGGAGCGCCGGTGACCGTATTGAGGCCCGCCGAATAGGCCTTGCTGCGATAATTCACGCCGCCGCCGAAAGTGAAGCCCGACAGGATGTCCGGGAAGGTGTAAGTGGTGAACAGCTTGAGCAATTTGCGCGGCTGATTGACCGATACGGCATCGCCATCGGAATCCTTCGCCTTGAACTGACTATAGCCGAAATTGAGGTTCCAGTTCTCCAGCGGGCTGCCATTGACTTCGAATTCGAAACCCTCGCTCCGCGTGCCGTCGATCGCGATCGAGGGTTGCTGCGGCAGGCCGCCGGGCGGCGTGATCGGCGGCGCGGTCAGATCGACCTGGGCCAGATTGTCCTGCTCGATACGGAACAGGGCGATCGAGGTTTGCAGCTTCTCGTCGAAAAAGGCGCTTTTCAAGCCGATTTCATAGGCGTTGCCCTCCAGCGGATCGAGTTGCCGCAGATTGGCGTCGAGCGCGCTCTGCGGCTGGAATATCCTGGTATAGCTGGCATAGAGGCGATGGCTGGGGGTGACGTCGAAGAGCGCGCCGACATAGGGAATGAACACATTCTTGTCGCCATAATCGCTGGTGACGCCATAACTCAGCCCTTTCTGCCTCCACGTCGCCAGGCGGCCGCCGCCGATCAGCTTGAACTGGTCGGCCAGGTTCAGGCGGACCGCGCCATAGACGCCGCTCTGCGTGATCTTTTCCTCGACCGCGCGAAACGCCGTGGTCGAAAAACCCGGATTCTCATAGGCCGCGCCCGTTTCCGCGACGAAATTCGGCCCGGTGGGGAATGCCAGCGCGCTGAAGCTGTCGGTAAAGCGTTTCTGGATGCTCTTCATCCCGCCCAGTACGACTTCATGGTCGCGGCCGAACAGGTTGACGCTGCCCTTGACCTGAACATCATAGGCATTCTGGATGCTTTCGCCATGATCCTTGTAGGGGAAGGCGTATTGGATGGTGCCGGTCGCCTTATCGACGGCCCCCGACAAATAGAGGAGTTGCGCCTTTTCGGCATTTTTCAGGCGATTATAATTGGCGGTGACCGTCCAGTGTTCGCCGATCTCCTGGCGGATCGTCGCGAAGATATTCTGGTTGATCGTGTTCCAATAGGTCCAGTCCCCGGTCGTGCTCTTCGAACGTGACCAGTCGGTGAGCGTGCCATCGGCGTAGAAGGTCGGCAGGTTGCCCCAGGACGGCGAATCGCGATTGGTGTCCTGATGGCTGATCCCGGCGCGGACCAGCGTATTGTCGGTCAGATCAGCGTCGACGACGCCATAGAGAATGATCCGCTTGTCGCTGAATCGGTCGATATAGCTGTCGCCCTGCTCGTAGCGGCCGACCACGCGCGCGCGGATCCGGCCGTCGGCTGTGATTGGCGTGCTGACATCGCCCGATACGCGCCAGCGGTCCCAACTGCCATAGCTGGCGTTGACATAGCCGGTCAGGTCGGTGGCGTCGGCGTGTTTGCGCACGAAATTGATCGACGCCGACGGGTCGCCCGCGCCGGTCAGCAGGCCGGTTGCGCCGCGCACGATCTCCACCCGTTCATAGACGGAGACGTCCGTGCTGGTTTCGCCCGCGCCGCCCGCCAGGGTCCAGGCCAGCGGAATGCCGTCATATTGGAAATTGCGAATTTCAAAACCGCGCGCATAAAACTGGTTGCGCAGATCGTCGAGATTGTTGACCGATATGCCGACTCCATTGCGCAACACATCGGCGGCGGTGACCAGATTTTGGTCGATAATGCGTTGAGCGGTCAGGATGGTTACAGACTGCGGCGTTTCCCGAACCGTCAGGCCAAGCCCTGTGGCGGTGTCGATCTTGTCGGGCAGCGTGTATGCGCCGGTGACGATGATCTGCTCCTCCGGCGGCGCAGCGTCGGCCGCCACTTGCGCCTGCGCCGTGGCCGGCATGACGGCGACGCCGGCCAGCGACGCGGTCAGGAAGAGAGAATATCTGCGAATCATCTAAAGCCCCCGATCTTGCGGTGCCGGCCCTCAGCGATGGATAGACTCCAAAGCCGCGACGGCATCCGTGACGGGTTGCAATAATGTTATTAATAATGTTTCGCAATATTATCTGGAGCCAGATTGAGCAATCTGCGCGTCTTTTTTGCGACAGCGTCGCATTTGCCTCACAAAAGATCAGCCATGGCCGCGTCGTCGCCGGGTTTCCCAGCCTTTCTTTGCGGCAGCGGAACGATCCGTGGCAGGTCGTCCGGCCGATGCAGCTCCGCCCTTGCGCGACGCGACATGAGTATCGGGCTTGCCCCGGCCGGAGCCGGACTTGTTGCCGCCGCCCGATTCCTTGTTCACTGTGGCCCAGGCCCGGCGCTCGGCCTCGTCCTTGGACACTCCGCGATCCTCATAACCTTCCTCGATATGTTGCGCCTTGCGCTTTTGCTTGTCGGTATAGCTGCTCTTGTCCCCTTGAGGCATGACCCATCTCCTTGGTCGTCCCCGCACCCTTCCAACACGCCATCGCTATGCCGGTTCACATCGATGCGATACCGTCACGAACAAGCGGAACGGCGACCGCCGATGCGCGTTCGATCGATATGGAAAACCACACGCTCATCGAACGTCTGGCGCGTCACCTCGCCGCAGCGGCTCCCGGCGAATGGCAGGCCCGGATAGAGGACGCCGCCAGCATCCTTGCGATCCTCAAGGAGCCGGATGCCGCGATGCGCGAAGCGGGCGATGTGGGCATGTGGGGCGCGATGATCGATGCCGCGCTACGCGAGCGCTGGGCGATTGCGCAACCTGCCGCCGAACCGAACGAAGTCGGCGGATCGGACGAAGAGGGCGAAATCAGGCTGACTTCCGATGCGGTGGGACATGATCGCGCGGATTGGGTTCATCTGCATCATGGGCAGGAGAAAGATATATGAAAGGGCTGTTGAAACTGGCCATCGTCACGGGTCTTGGCGCCTTTGCAATCAAGGGATGGCGCGACTGGATGGGTGATGGCGCCGCGCCCGACGATCGCGGCCCGGTAGGTTCATCGGGCGTAGTGCGCGATGCGGGGCCGCAACAGGGCGTATCGTCCAGGGAATGGGACAAGGTGGACGAACAATCCGACGAATCCTTCCCGGCCAGCGACCCGCCCGGCAATTACTGAGGCCCCCTCCTATAGCATGAACGCAGTCCATTGCTCCCCCGACGCGCGCCCCTTATGAGGCGGCATAAGGGCGACATCGCCGCCTGCAACAGGGGATATATTATCTATGCCTTCGGGTCTGATCGCGCTGCTCGATGACGTGGCGGGCATCGCCAAATTGACGGCGACGTCGCTGGACGACGTGGCGGCGGCGGCCGGTCGCGCCGGAACGAAGGCTGCGGGGGTGGTGATCGACGATGCCGCCGTCACCCCCAAATATGTAATGGGCCTGACTCCCGACCGCGAATTGCCGATCATTTGGAAGATCGCCAAGGGATCGCTGCGCAACAAATTGCTCTTCCTGCTACCTGCCGCGCTGTTGATCAGCGCCGTCGCGCCCTGGCTGCTGCCCCCGCTGCTGATGCTGGGCGGCGCGTTCCTGTGTTTCGAGGCCGTGGAAAAGCTGCTGGAGGCTGTCCAGGGCGGCCATGATGTTGCGCAGGAAGTGGTGGAGACGCACAGTTCCGCCGAATTGGAAAACCAGAAGGTATCGAGCGCGATCCGCACCGACTTCATCCTGTCCGGCGAAATCATGGCGATTTCGCTGGGCACCGTCGCGACCGAGCCGGTATGGGAACAGGCGCTGATCCTGGTGGTCGTCGCCATCCTCATCACCGCAGGCGTCTATGGCGTCGTCGGCCTTATCGTGAAGATGGACGATATCGGGCTGCATCTCGCCACCAAAAAGGGCGCGGGCACGCAGGCGCTGGGCCGCGCGCTGGTGAAAGCGATGCCAGTGCTGATGGCGATCCTGTCTGTGGTCGGCACCGCGGCGATGCTGTGGGTCGGCGGCGGATTGATCGTCCATGGCCTGCATGAATTTCACCTCGACCTCATCCCCGGCGCGATCCATCATGTCGCGGAGGGCGCGGCCCATGCCATGCCCGCGATCGGCGGCTTCCTCGACTGGCTGGTCAACGCCATCGGCGGCGCGATCGTCGGGCTGGTGATCGGCGGGATCATTGTTGGCGCGCTGCATCTGTTGCCGTCAAAGAAGCATTGAGCCCACCGCAAACGTGACCCACCCCTCCCCCTGGCGTATCGAGGCCGGCGCATTGATTGCGCTCGCGCTGCCGATGATCGCTGGCAATATCGCCTGGTCGGCGATTGCGGCCACCGATCTGCTGTTGCTCGGCCGGATCGGAGCGGAAGCGGTCGCCGCGGGGGCGCTGGCCATCAACCTGTTTCATGCGCTGCTGCTGTTCGGCATGGGGCTGGTCACCGCCGCATCGCCCCTGATCGCGAGCGAACGGGGCCGCCGCCGCCATAGCGTGCGCGACGTGCGCCGAACGGTCCATCAGACCCTGCGTGCCGCGCTCTTCTTCGTCGCTCCCGCCTGGCTGCTGCTGTGGCAATGCGAAACGATATTGCTGGCGATGGGGCAGGACGCCGATCTGGCGCGTGAGGCCGGGCATTTGATGCATGGCCTGCAATGGGCGCTGCTGCCCTTTTTGGGCTTCACCACATTGCGCAATTTCATCGCTGCGCTCGAACGGCCGATTTGGGGCCTGATCGTCATGCTGGGGGCCATTCCCTTCAACGTCTTGATGGGCTGGGCGCTGATTTTCGGCCATTTGGGCTTTCCGTCGCTCGGCCTGTTCGGTGCGGGCCTGGCCAGCACCCTGTCTTCCTGCTTCCTCTTCTTCGGCCTGCTTGCCGTCATCCTGATCGACCGGCGATTCCGCCGCTATCGGCTGATGGGCCGTTTCTGGACCCGCGATCGCGAACGGCAGCGGCAGGTCTGGGCGCTGGGCCTGCCTATCGCGATCACCCTGGGATTCGAAACCAGCGTGTTCAACGCCTCGGCTTTCCTGATGGGCCTGATCGACCGCGATTCGCTCGCGGCCCACGCCGTCGCGATCCAGATTGCCGCGCTGGTCTTCATGGTGCCGATGGGCATCGGCCAGGCGGCGACGATCCGGGTCGGCATCGCCTATGGTCGGCAGGACCGCGCCGGCATCGGCCGGGCGGGCTGGCTGGCGCTGATGATCGGCACCGGCTTTGCCGTCTGCGCCGCCGCGCTGCTGATCTTCATGCCGCGCACGCTGGTTTCGGCTTTCCTCGACCTGTCCAACCCCGCCAATGCGCGCACCGTGACATTGGCCATCAGTTTCCTGGCCGTGGCCGCCCTGTTCCAGCTGGTCGATGCGGCGCAGGCGGTGGGCGCAGGGGTGCTGCGCGGGGTGCAGGATACGACTGTGCCGATGATCTTCGCGCTGATCGGCTATTGGGTGGTAGGCATCGGGGTCGGCATTCTGCTCGCCTTCCCGTTCGGCATGAAGGGGCTGGGCATCTGGCTGGGCCTCGCCAGCGGCCTGGGCGTGGTGGCCGTACTGCTCATCAGCCGCTGGACGCTGCGCGAACGGCTAAGATTGGCGCCGGCCTGACACGATCCATCGTATTGATTGCACGGAAAGGATATGGTGCGGCGCACAAAGCAATTGAAAGAATCGGCAAAATCGGTCAGGGAAGCGACATCATGCAAGCTCCGACCGAGATTTTTGAAGCCATCGCGCTCCAGAAGTGCCTGAAGGTGACCTATAATAAAATGGTCGTCACCCTCGCCCCGCACATCCTTTACACCCGTCATGACGAATTGTTCATCGACGCGGTGACGACAGACCGCGACGGCCGCCCGCCGCGCGAGTTGAAGCTCGGCACATTCAAGCTGGTCGGTCTGTCCGATCTACAGGTGCTCGATGAGCCGTTCGAGGCGATGTATGGCCTTTATAATGACGGCGACGACAAATATAAGGGTGTGACCCTGTTCGCCGTCGCGCCCGAAAGCGCCGCCGCCTGATCCTCGCATCCGGCCGCTGCGACTGTCGGTTTTAGCGTTCGAACAGCCGGTCCGGCCATGGCTCGCGCGCCTGCCAGCCGCGGCGCTCCAATTCTGGTATCGAGCATTGTTCGGCCGGATAGCCGATGCAAAGCAGGGCGATCAGCGACCAGTGGACGGGGACGTCCAGCATGGCGGCGACAGCCTGCGGTTCCAATATCGACACCCAACCCACGCCGATCCCGCGCACCCGCGCCGCCAACCACAGATTGTGGATCGCCAGCACCGTCGAATAGCGCAACATTTCGGGCATGGTGGCGGTGCCAAGGCCATGGCCGGCCGACGGCGCTTCATCGCAGAACACCGCCATCAGTTCGGGCGCTTCGCGTACCCCGTGCAGCTTCAGGGATTGATACCGGTCGCGCTGCGCCGGATCGGCATAGCGGGCGGAAGCGCTGGCGCTGGCGTCGTCGATATGATCGGCCAACGTGGCGCGAATCGCGGCCGAACGCAGGCGCATGAACCGCCAGGGCTGCGCATTGCCGACCGACGGCGCCAGGCAGGCGCAGCGCAACAGGTCGCGCATGTCGGTTTCCCGCACCGCTCGCCGCTCGAAATGGCGCACGTCGCGGCGCCAATGCAGCAGCGTCTCCAGTTCCGCGGCGAACGCCGAGCCGAAGATCGGCGCCACAAAGCCGTCGTCCGCCGTCATTTCTTCAGTCGATATCCGGTACGGAACATCCATCCGATGACGCTGATGCAGACCACCAGCATCCCCACGACGAACAACAGGCTCAGCCCGATCGCGACGTCGCCCTTGCCGAAGAAGGTCCAGCGGAAGCCGGAGATTAGATAGACGATCGGGTTGAACAGGGTGATCGTGCGCCAGGGTTCGGCCAGCATATGGACCGAATAGAAGGCGCCGCCCAGGAAGGTCATCGGCATGATGAGCAGTAGCGGGATCACCTGCAACTGTTCGAAACTCTGCGCCCAGACCCCCAGGATGAAACCGAACAGGCAGAAGCTGACCGCGATCAGCAGCATGAAGCCAACCATGGCGAAAGGATGCGCGACCGGCACGTCCACGAACATATGTGCGGTCAGGAAGATGATGCTCCCCACGATCAGCGACTTGGTCGCCGCCGCGCCGACATAGGCGATGACCGTCTCCGTCGCGGACACCGGCGCGGACAGAAGTTCGTAGATGGTGCCAGTGAATTTTGGCATATAGATGCCGAAACTGGCGTTGAAGATGCTTTCGGTGAACATTGCCATCATGATGAGGCCGGGCACGATGAAGGCGGCATAGGGGATGCCGTCCACCTCCGTCATGCGCGACCCGATCGCCCCGCCGAACACGACGAAATAGAGCGAGGTGGTGATGACCGGGACCAGCAGACCGGTCAGCAGCGTGCGACGGAAACGGTGCAGCTCGAACGCATAAATGGACGCGATGGCGCGCAGATTCTGGAGGCTCATGCGGCCTTCTCCTGATGGACGAGGCTGACGAATATGTCTTCCAGGCTGCTCTGCCTTGTATTCAGATCCTTGTACCCGATGCCCAGGTCGCCCAGCTTGCGCAGCAGCGACGACACCCCGGTCCGCTCCGCCTGGGTGTCGAAGATATAGTCCAGTTCATGGCCTTCCCCGCCCAGCGTGACGCCCCATTCGGCAAGGTCCGCGGGCACCACGTCGATCGGTTCGGCCAGCACGACCGTCAGCGTCTTCTTGCCCAGCTTCTTCATCAGCGCGGTCTTGTCCTCGACCAGCATCAGTTCGCCCTTGTTGATGACGCCCACCCGGTCGGCCATTTCCTCGGCCTCCTCGATATAATGCGTCGTCAGGATGATGGTGACGCCGGTCTGGCGCAGTTCGCCGATCAGCTTCCACATGTCCCGGCGCAATTCGACATCGACGCCTGCGGTCGGCTCGTCCAGGAACAGCACCCGCGGTTCATGAGACAGCGCCTTGGCGATCATCACGCGCCGCTTCATGCCGCCGGACAGTTCCAATATCTTGCTGTGGCGCTTGTCCCAGAGCGACAGGTCGCGCAGCACCTTCTCGACATAGGCGTCGTTGCGGGGCTTGCCGAACAGGCCGCGGCTGAAATTGACCGTGTCGATCACCCGTTCGAACTGGTCGGTGGATAATTCCTGCGGCACAAGCCCGATCGCGGTGCGCGCGCCGCGATAGTCGCGCACAATGTCGTGGCCCGCCACGGTCACGCTGCCGCCGGTGGCGCGCGCAATGCCGCAGACGATCGATATCATCGTCGTCTTGCCCGCGCCATTTGGCCCCAGTAGCGCGAAAATCTCGCCTTCCTCGATGGTCAAATCGACGCCCTTCAGCGCCTCGAAACCCGACGCATAGCGTTTCGTCAGGCCCTTGATCTCAATGATGGATGCCATGGATGGCTCTGCCCCTTTTGCGTTGCGGCAAAGATAGGGGGTGAATGGCTTAGTGCAACCTATTCGCCGCGCTTCGAAAAGCGGAAGACGGTCGCGGGCGGGAAATTGCGCACTGTCTGGCCTGCGCGCACCACGTCCAGCCCCAGCGCGTCGATCACGTCGCGGCTCACCGGCGGGCGCATTGAATAGGTGAACTGAACGAAGCTGCCGCCGGGCCGCAGCATCCGGAAGGATTCCGTCAGGATATCATGGTGCATGTAACGGTCCATCGCCAGCAGAGGCAGACCGCTGACCACGGTCTGATAATCGCCCGCCTGGCCCGCCGTCGCGGTCGATACGATCTGCGCGGGCGTCTCCAGGATCGACACATGGGGAAAATGCCGGCGCAGCCCGCGCGCGAAGGCGGGATTAATCTCCACCACCTCCAGCTTTTCTGCCGGCAGGCCGGTTTCCAGGATCGCGCGGGTGAATACCCCGGTCCCGCCGCCCAGTTCCAGCACGCGACCATCCAGCGGATCGATCTGCGCCACCATCAACCGGGCGAGATAGCGGCTCGACGGCACCACCGACGCCGTCTGGCGCGGTTTCTTGACCCAGGCGGTCAGGAAATCGAGATATTCGGTGGCGCGGGCGCGAAATTCCCCGCTCGGCAGGGCGATCGCTCTACTGCGCTTGGGCTTATGCTGCATAAGCGAAATGCGACCGCTTTATTTCCATCGCGACTCCCTTAGCGGGGACAAGGGGCGGCGTCGATTGCCTTTCGCTTAGGTCATCCAGCATCGCGCTGGCCCGACAGCATGTCCACCCGTTCCTGCAACCAGTCGGCCACCGCGCCGATCCGCGCCAGCTTGCGCAGGTCGCCATGCATAACCAGCCAGAAGCTGCGGGTAATCTCCACCCGTTCGGCCATCAGCGCCGTCAGGCCGGGGTCGCGCCGCGCAATGAAGTCGGGCAACACCCCGATCCCCGCGCCGTCCGCGATCATCCGCTGCTGCATGATGATGCTGGTCGATCGCAAGGCCGCCTCCAGCCCCGCCTCCACCTCGTCCAGATAATCCAATTCGGGCGAGAAGATGAATTCGGGCACATAGCCGACCAGCACATGGTCGCGCAGGTCCGCCGGGACGCCCGGCGTGCCGGCCCGCGCCAGATAGGCGGGGGACGCATACAAATGCAGCCGATAATCGCCCAGCCGCCGCACGGTCAGCCGCCCACGCTGCGGCCGCGCCAGCATCACCGCCATGTCGGCCTCACGGTTGGATGGGTTGAGGAAACCGGATGCCGTCACCAGATCCAGCCTGATGCCGGGATGCCGCCGGTTGAAATCGCCCATGCCGGGCGCCAATACCCAGGTCCCGAACCCTTCGGCCACCGACAGGCGCACTTGCCCCGCCAGCCGATGCTCCTGCCCCTTCACATCCTCCAGTGCGGCCAGCGCCGCGCTTTCCGCGCCTTCTGCATGGTGGAGCAGCGCCTGCCCGCGCGCCGTCAGCGTCCGTTCCCCGGCAGCCAGTTCGAACAATTCGGCGTCGAGCGCCTTTTCCAGCCGTGCCAGCCGCCGCGCGATGGTGGTCGCATCGATGCCCAGCGCGCGGGCGGCAGGCGCAACCTTGCGCGCGCGGGCGACCGCCAGAAATACCCTGAGATCGTCCCAGTCGAACATGCGCGCGCCTATCCTGCAAATTTGCAGCCTGTCCATGCACAACTTCGCCATTGCTTGCAATAACGCGGCATTGCTAGAAGCGTTCGAGAAAGCGATCCTGCTGCGCAACGCCCATCATCGGCGCACCGGACAGGATGGCGGAGTATGGAGAGCATGACCCAGTTCGACCTGACCGAGGACCAGCGCGCCATTCAGGAGATGGCGCAGCGCTTCACCGCCGACGCGATCACGCCCCATGCGGCGGAATGGGACGAAAAGCATATCTTCCCCCGCGACACGATCCGGGCTGCGGCGGACCTCGGCTTTGGCGGCATTTATGTGTCGGAGGAATCAGGCGGCATCGGCCTTGGTCGGCTGGAATCCGCCCTGATCATGGAAGCGATGGCCTATGGCTGCCCGTCCACCAGCGCCTTCATCTCGATCCATAATATGGGCGCCTGGATGATCGACCGGTTCGGCAACCAGGCGGTGAAAGACAAATATCTGCCCGATCTCGTACCCATGGCGCGCATGGCCAGCTATTGCCTGACCGAAGCAGGCGCAGGATCGGACGCCGCCGCGCTCAAGACCAAGGCGGTCCGGGACGGCGATCATTATGTCGTAACGGGTTCCAAACAGTTCATCTCCGGCGGCGGCGAGAATGACGTCTATGTCGTCATGGTCCGCACGGGTGAGGACGGGCCGAAGGGCATCTCTTGCCTCGTCATCGAAAAGGATATGGAGGGCGTCAGCTTCGGCGCGCAGGAACGCAAGCTCGGCTGGCATTCGCAGCCGACCGCGCAGGTCAATTTTGATGCCGTCCGCGTGCCGATGGAGAATCGGGTCGGCGCGGAGGGCGAAGGTTTCCGCATCGCGATGATGGGGCTGGACGGCGGTCGCCTCAATATCGGCGCCTGCTCGCTGGGCGGGGCGCAACGCTGCATCGATGAGAGCGTGCGCTATACCAAGGATCGCAAGCAGTTCGGCCAGTCGATCGCGGATTTTCAAAACACCCAATTCACCCTGGCCGACATGCAGACCGAATTGGAGGCCGCCCGCACGCTGCTTTATGCCGCGGCCGTGAAGGTGACGGACAACGCGCCCGACAAGACCCGCTTTGCCGCCATGGCGAAACGCTTCGCCACCGACACCGGATCCTCGGTGGTCGATCGCGCGCTGCAACTGCATGGCGGTTATGGCTATCTGATGGACTATCCGATCGAACGCATCTGGCGCGACCTGCGCGTCCATTCGATTCTGGAAGGCACCAACCAGGTCATGCGGATGATCGTGGCGCGGGATATGTTGCGCTGAACCCGATCCTCTCCCCCTTGGGGGGAGAGAGGATATTTAGCCTTGGCGCGGCACGCGCCTAGGCGAAATTGGAGAGGGGCCTGTGCGCGATCCCCCTCTTCCAGCTCCCCCCAAGGGGCGAGCAAGGAGATAAGAATGACCGACCAAGTCCTGACCATCATCGAAAACGGCGTCGGCCGCATCCGCCTGAACCGGCCCAGGGCGATCCATGCCCTGACGCCTGAGATGTGCGCAGCGATCAACGACGCGCTGCTGGGCTGGGCGCAGGACGATGCGGTCGTCGCGGTGATGATCGATCATCTGCCCGCCGCCGATGGCGATCCCAAATTGTCGCGTGGCTTCTGCGCGGGCGGCGACATCGCGCTTATCGCCAACAGCGCCAAGGCCGACTGCGTCGAGGCGGAGCGTTTCTTCCATGTCGAATATCGAATGAACCATGTGCTGTTCGTCTATGGGAAGCCGATCGTCGCGTTCATGGATGGCATCGTCATGGGCGGGGGCGTGGGGCTGTCGCTGCCCGCGCGCTATCGCGTCGCGACCGAGCGGACGACTTTCGCCATGCCCGAAACCGGCATCGGCCTGTTCCCCGACGTGGGCGGCGGCTGGTATCTGCCGCGCCTGCCCGGCCGGGTCGGCGCCTGGCTGGCGGCGACGGGCGCGCGGATCGACGGGGCGGATTGCGCCGCGGTCGGCATCGCCACCCATTATATCGCCTCGGACAGGCTGGATGCGATCAAGGCCCGCATCCTGGCCGACCCTCTGGGGCTGGACGAGATATTGGACGAAAATGGCGAAACCCCGCCGCCATCTAAGCTGGACGCGCACCGCGCCGACATCGACCGGCTGTTCGCCTCCGACAAGGCGGAGGCGATCGTCGCCGCGCTGCAGGCGGACGGCGGCGAGTGGTCGGGCAAGCAACTGACGGTGCTCGCCACCAAATCGCCCCAGACGATCAAGGTGGCGCTGCGCCAGTTGGTCGAGGGCGCGGCCAAGACCGACTTCGCCGCCAATATGGCGATGGAATATGGCCTCGCCTGCGCGATCATCCGCCGCCCCGATTTCGTCGAGGGGGTGCGCGCGGTGATTTTCGACAAGGATAATGCGCCGCAATGGAATCCGGCCACGCTGGAGGGGGTGAGCGATGCGATGATCGACGCGATCTTTGCGCCCCTGCCGGCGGACAAGCAATGGACGCCGCTGCCGGTGGCCACGGACGCCGCCTGACCAGATTAAGAAAGAGGAAGCCCGGAACATGACCCAGACGATCGCCTTCATCGGCCTTGGCAATATGGGCGGCGGGATGGCCGCCAACCTGCTGAAAAACGGCTATGCCGTGCGCGCCTTCGACCTGTCCGAAGAGGCATTGGCCAAGGCGGAAGGCCATGGCGCCGTCCGTGCGACCAGTGCCGCGGACGCCGTGACCGGCGCCGATGCGGTCGTCACCATGCTGCCCGCCGGCAAGCATGTCGAGAGCGTCTATGCCGGCGAGATTTTCGGCGCGGCCAAGCGCGGCGCGCTCTTCCTCGACTGTTCGACCATCGACGTCGCCACCGCGCGGCGGGTGATCGAGGCGGCGGTCGCCAAGGGATTCGAAATGGTCGACGCGCCTGTTTCGGGCGGCATCGCGGCGGCCAATGGCGGCACGCTGACCTTCATGGTCGGCGGCGCGGATGCGGCCTTCGCCAAGGCCAAGCCGATCCTGTCCGCCATGGGCAAGGCGGTGATCCATGCCGGCGGCGCAGGCAATGGCCAGGGCGCGAAAATCTGCAACAATATGCTGCTGGGCGCGACGATGGTCGCCACATGCGAAAGCTTCGCCATGGCGAAGAAACTGGGCCTCGACCCGCAGACCTTCTACGATATTTCCAGCGTCTCTTCCGGCCAGAGCTGGTCGATGACCAGCTACTGCCCCGTCCCCGGCGTCGGCCCGCAAACCCCGGCCGACAATGGCTACCAGGGCGGCTTTGCGGTCGGCCTGATGCTCAAGGATTTGAAGCTGGCGACCGAGGCCGCCGCCTCGGTCGGGGCCAGCGTGCCGATGGGCAACGCCGCCGAGGCGCTCTATCAGTTGCTTGCAAACCGGGGCGAAGGCGCGCGCGATTTCTCGCTGATGATTGAAATGCTGGAGGGGAAGTAACGCCCCCTTTCGGGCGGAGCGAAGCGAAGCGGCTTCGCTCCCCTCGGCCTGACCCTTCGACTTCGCTCAGGGCGAACGGAACTCTATTTCCCTTTCGCCGCTTCCGCCGCCGCGAGCACGCGCAGGACATTGCCAGACCAGATTTTCTGGATGTCGGCTTCGCTATAGCCGGCCTTGAGCAGCGCGTCGGTGATCTTGGGCAGGGCGACCACATCCTCCATGCCCACGACGCCGCCGCCGCCGTCCCAGTCCAGGCCGATGCCGACATGATCCGGCCCCACGACCTTGAGCGCGTGCAGCATGTGCGCCATGAAATCATCAAAGGTCGGCTTGTCGGTGTCGGGATAGAGCCTGTCGATCTCCTGCCGCTTGGCCAGCAGTTCGGCGCGCTTTTCCGGTGAGACCTTGGCGTCTTCGCGCATCTGGCCATAGAGCGCCATCAGCGCCTTCTGCCGATCCGGGTTTGGCTTGGACGCGCGCAGATAGGCGCCATAGGCGTTCATCTGGATGACGCCGCCCTTGGCCGCCAGCGCCTTGAGATGATCGTCATCGACATTGCGCGGATGGTCATAGACCGCCTTGCACCCCGAATGGGTCAGCAGGACCGGCGTGGTCGAGAGCGCCAGCAGGTCATCCAGCACCTGGTCCGACGAGTGCGAGGCGTCGGGCACGATACCCAGCCGGTTCATTTCCTTGAGCAATTCCTTGCCCAGCGGGCTAAGCCCGCCATAGCGCGGCTTTTTCGACGGGTCGGTCGAGCTGTCTGCGAACTGGTTATGCGCGAAATGGGCGAAGCCCGACACACGCACGCCCATGTCGTAGAACAGGTCGATCAACGACAGGTCCTCGCCCAGCGGATAGGCGTTCTCGATCGACATATAGACGATGCGCTTGCCCGCCGCCGCGATGGGCGCCGCGTCCTTCGCCTCCAGCGCGAGCTGGAAATTGGCGGGGTCGGCGGCCACCATGGTACGGATCGACAGGCCGCGCAGGATTGCGAAGTCGCGCGCCTTGCGGAACCCCTCGACCGTCAGCGGTCCCTGCCCCGTATAGATCGCCCAGAAACCGCCATCCAGGCCGCCCTTCTTCATCCGCGGCAAATCGACCTGGGTATAGTCGCTATGGACGCCATGTTCCTCGTCGATCGACCAACCCGGCAGGTCGAGCGAGGCCGGCGTGTCGAGATGGCTGTCGAGGGTGATCAGCTTCTGGTGAAGCTGATACACTTTTTTCGGCACATCTTGCGCCTGTGCGACGGCGGGGAGCAGCGCCAGAAGCGCCGCCCCCATCATCCAGTTTGCCCGCATCAGATTTCGCCCGAAATGGTGAACTGGAAGGTGCGCGGGGACAGCGGGCGGAAGAAGCCGTCGCCCGTCACCGATGGCGAGATATAGGACAGCGTATCCTTGTCGAAGATATTGTCGACGTTGAACCGCGCCTTCATGCCCTTGACCGGACCCAGGCTGAAGCCGTCGCCGATATCGACATAGGCGCTGAACACGGTGAAGCCCTTGACGCTGGACCCGGCCGAATTGTCAAAGGTCGACCAGCGACGCGAGGTATATTTGCCGGAGAAGTTGCCCACCAGCCAGCTGGCCGGTTCGATGGTCACGCCGCCGTTGATGATCCACTTGGCGCTGTCGGGAATATATTTGCCGTCGGTCTGGTAGGTGGTCGTCGCGGTGACGATATCGTCCTTGAACTTCGCAATGTTGTACGTGGCGTTGAGGTTGAAATAGGCCAGGCCATTAAGCGCCGACGGCTTGAACGTGCCGCTGAATTCCGCGCCATAGGCGCTGACCCGGCCGACATTCTGGAAGAAGGTTTCGATGACGTTGGTGGTGCCGGGCAGGATCGATCCAATCGACTGGATGCGGTTCTTGAACTTGGTATAATATCCCGCCAGCGAGGCGTAGAATTGCCCCTGGTTGGTGCGGATGCCCGCTTCGAAATTCTGCGACCGTTCCGGCGCAGGCGCAGGCACGCCGGCCGCGCTGCTGTTCAGGGAGACGGAAAAGACATCGTCCAGCCCCTTGGGCAGCGCCATATTTTCCGCATAGGAGGCGAATATCTGGGTCTGGTTGTCAAATTTGTACAGCACGCCCGCCATCGGCAGGAAGCCGTCGCTATAGCTGGTGCGCAGCGTCTGCGGACCCCAGCCGGAGACCCAAATCGGCGCGGCGGTCGTGCCGGCATTGCGGTAATAATCGTTGAAGTCGCGATAGCCGCTGTAGCGATAGTCGATGTTCAGCGCCTTGACGCCCAAGTCGAAGATCAGGCTGTCGTCCAGCAGCGCGATCCGGTCCTTGACGAAGGCCTGGGTCGTGTTGCGTTCCGATTGATAATTGCGGCGGACATAGACGAGATCGTCCAGATTGGGCGCGCTGGCGGGCGACCCGTCGATCGTGTTGTAACGCGCTTGGGTGCGGTTATAGGTATCGACTTCGGCCCAAAGCCCGACCTCGATCGTCTGGACGCCCAGTTCCCAATGCAGCTTGGTGGTCAGGCCATAGCGTTCGCCGCCCACGGTCGACAGGCCATATTGCGTGCCCTTGGGCGCGCTGAGCGCTATGCCCGCCGCCGTCTGCCGCTGATATTGCAGCAGGCTGTTGGCATAAGTGTCGGGCGACACGCCATAGCCGCCCTTATCCTCATAATAGGCGGTCGCTTCGGCCCATACTCCATCGGCGATGCCGGCATGGACCGTGCCGCCATAGAGCTTGTCATCGCGCACGTTGATGGCGAGGGTGTTCGTGTAGGCATAGTTGGCGTTGCTGAAGGCGGGACCGCCCGCGACAGGCGCGAAGCCCGGCGTGGTGTTGGGAACGACCGAGATATAGCCGCGATCCCGGCCGCTCTTGCCGCCGATGTCGGTCCCGGTCAGATATTGGCTGCGGCTGAGCGTCGGAGAATCGAAGTCGTAAAATTTGTTCGACACGAATTTGAAGCGCGCCCAACTGTCGCCTCCCAGATCGGCGTGGACCATCCCTTCCCAATGTTCGCGATCGACCGTGCCCTCGCCGCGCCACAGGTCGGTGTCCAGCTTGGTGCGGCTGAGATAGGCGCGGAACGGGCCGACTTGGCCCGTGCTGGCGCGGATGAAGGTGCGCTTCATGTCGAAATCGCCGAAGCTTTGCGAAACGAACAGGCCCATCTCTTCCTGCGGCGCGATACTGTTATATTGCACGACCGGGCCGAGCGTCGAATAACTGGGCAGGCCGACGTCGCCCGCGCCGACCGCGGCCTCCACCACGCCCAGATTTTCATTGTCGACATAGCGGAACACCGGGCTGCCGCCAAAGGCGTCGCTGCGGCCGGTGGGGATGCCATCGACCACGAAGCCGATCTGGTCGAGGTTGAAGGCGCGAGTCTGGACGCTGTTGCCAAATTCATAGAGGCCGAGCGCCCCGTCGGTCTGCACGTTGAAGCCGGGCAGTTGCTCCAGCATCTTGAGGCCCGAAATGCCCGACGGGGCCGACAGCAAAGCTTCGCGCGTGACCGCCACGACATTGCTCACCTTGTCTTCGCCGATCGCGTCGGCCGACTGGGAGATGCGGCGGCCGGTGACGGTGATGGTTTCCTCATCGCTCCCGACCGGTTCCTGCGCATGGGCGGCGCTCAGCGCGCCGGTGGCGCAGGCGAGCAGCAATGCCGCGCGCGAGGAAAGGTGGATGGACGAGATAACGGACATGCAAAGGCTCCCTGTTTCACAACGAGCCGATCAGGGGGCGCATGGGCGCCGCACCTCTCCCACGGACGACAAGGACGGACGCATCGCTGCGCCCGCCAAATCATTCTTCAGTTTCCTTGTGAAACGAAAGTGCCGGGAATACCCGCCATGGACCAATGAGAATTTCTCAGCGGATGACGGGATATTCAACGGGGCGAGACAGAGCAGCGTGTTCCCGCCTCCGCGGGAGCACGCCGTATATTGGGCAGATGGAGGCGCTCAGCGCCCCTGCCAGACGCCTGGCCGCTTTTCGACGAAGGCGGTCATGCCTTCCTTCTTATCCTGCGTCGCGGTCAATATCTGGAACAGGCGGCGTTCGGTCAGCAGGCCCTGGGCCAGGCCGGTTTCGAAGGCGATGTCGACCATTTCCTTGTTCACCATCGCCGCCATGGACGGCATCGCGGCGATCGCCGCGGCGGTCTTGAGCGCGTCTTCCAGCAGGTCGGCGGCCGGGACGATGCGGCTCACCAGCCCGGCGCGTTCGGCTTCGGCGGCGTCCATCATCCGGCCGGTCAGGCACATGTCCATAGCCTTGGCCTTGCCCACCGCGCGGGTCAGGCGCTGCGACCCGCCCATGCCGGGCGCGACGCCCAGCTTGATTTCGGGCTGGCCGAATTTCGCGGTATCGCCGGCCAGGATGAAGTCGGCCATCATCGCCAGTTCGCACCCACCGCCCAGCGCAAAGCCCTGCACCGCTGCGATCCACGGCTTGCGGGTCCCGACCACCCCGGTCTGCCAGCCGGAGAAGAAATCCTCCAGGAAGAAGTCCGCGGCGTCCTTATCGACCATTTCCTTGATGTCGGCGCCTGCCGCAAACGCCTTTTCGCCGCTGCCGGTCAGCACTGCGCACCGCTGGGTCGGATCGGCGTCAAAGGCGCCAAAGGCCGCGCTCAGATCTTTCAAGACCTGGCTGTTGAGCGCGTTCAGCGCCTGTGGCCGGTTAAGCGTGATCAGCGTCACCGCGTCGCGCTGTTCGACCAGGATGGTTTCATAGGTCATCGCCGTCTCCTTTTAGCTTTGGGACCGCTCTATTGCCATGGGCGGCGCTTCGCCAGCCCCCAACGCAACGCATTTGCGCCGAGCCTATCGGCACAGATGCATGAAGTCGCGATCATAGCTTTTAAGGTGCGCCCCGCCATCGACATAGAGCGTCTGCCCGGTCACGGCAGTCGCTTCGACCAGATAGAGCACCGCCTGCGCGATCTGCTCCGCTTGCGGCAGGCGCGCAAGCGGCATCATCTCCGCCAGCCGCTCCATTTGCGCTTCGTCATAATCGGGCGTCGCGATCGTCAGGCCCGGCGCGACGGCGTTTACCCGCACTTTGGGCGCCAGGCTGCTGGCGCTGGTGCGGGTCAGTCCGGCCAGCGCCAGCTTGGACAATGTATAGGCCAGCTGGTCGGCATGGGGATGGTCGATCCGCTGGTCGAGAATGTTGACGATGCAGCGATCGCCAACGCCCGCCGGAATGGTGGCGAACGCCTTGGTCAACAAAGTGGGCGCGGCGCAGTTGACGGCATAATGGCGCATCAGGTCGTCGGCGGTGACCGTGTCGAGCCGGTCCTGCCCGAACAGGGCGGCGCTGTTGATCAATATGTCCGGCGGCCGGCCGAAGCGATCCGCCACCTTGGCCACCAGTTCCTCCGCCCCTTCGGGATCGGCGAAATCGACCACGAAGCCCTCCCATTCCGTCCCTTCCGCTTCGAACGTCAGCGCCAGATGGGAATCGAGCCGGGTGTCGTGGCTGCCGTGGATGGCGAGCGAATGGCCGGCCTTCGCCAGCGCGGCGGCGATGATGCCGCCCAGCCGCCGATGCCCGCCGGTGACGAGCGCCAGCCGCTTGGGCGCCAGCGGCGCACCGACCGGCGCGGCGTCGCTGCGTGCCTTGCCCAGGGGACGATAGGCGGGTTCCTTGTCGTCGCTCATGAAGCGATGAGCTTCAGCACTTCCTCCCGCGACTTTTCATCGTCGCGGAACACGCCGAGCATACGGCTGGTCTTCATGATGACGCCCGGCGTGCGCACGCCGCGCCCGGTCATGCAGCCATGGGTCGCCTCGATCACCACGGCCACACCCTGGGGCTTCAGGTGATCCCAGATGCAGTTGGCGACTTCGGACGTCAGCCTTTCCTGCACCTGGAGCCGATTGGCGAAGGCGTGGAGGACGCGGGCCAGCTTGGAAATGCCGACCACATAATCGCCGGGCAGATAGGCGATATGCGCCTGGCCCACGATCGGCGCCATATGATGTTCGCAATGCGACTGAAACGGAATGCCCTTGAGCAGGACCACATCGTCATAGCCGCCTACTTCATGGAAGATGCGCGAGAGATGATAGGCCGGGTCGTCGCCATAGCCGCGGCAATATTCGCGCCAGGCGCGCGCGACCCGTTCAGGCGTTTCCACCAGCCCTTCGCGTTCGGGCGCATCGCCCGACCAGCGGATCAGGGTGCGGATCGCCTCGCTGACTTCGGCCGGGACCGGCTCCTTGCCGTCGCCGACGGTTTCCGTTTCGAGTTCACATGCCATGAACAGGGCCACTCCTTATGCTGTTGGCGTCGCATATGGCGGCTGGGGTTTGCAATGGCCAGTGTCTTTCGGGACCGCTGGACACAAGATCGCCATGGTGGCAGATCAAGGGATAATCGGGATCGCCACAAGACCATGTATTTTCGTTTCACCTATCATGCGCACTGAACGGATCGCCGCCGTCCTGCTGGCGGCCGGATCATCTTCCCGCTTTGGCGACGATGACAAGCTGATGGCCAACCTGCGCGGCAAGCCGCTCGCCGCCCATGTGCTGGAAACGGTCGCGTCCATGGCCTTCGCCGAATTGATCGCGGTCGTGCGCCCGATCGCGGACGCCCCGGTCATCCACCGCAAGCTGGACCGGCGCGGCTATACCATCATCGTCAACGACCGGCCCGAAGAGGGCATATCGGGCAGCATCGTGCGCGCGGTCGAACATGTCATGCCCAATATGAAGATACGCGGCATATTAATCTGCCTGGCCGACATGCCCGACGTGCCGCAGACCCATTATAACCGCATCTGCCTGGCGGCGGAGGATATCAGGTCCGTGGTCGCCTCCACCGACGGCTTCTCCTCCTCCCCGCCCGCATTCATCGGGCGCAAGCATTTCCCCGAATTGCTGGCCTTGAAAGGCGACCAGGGCGCGCGCGCGCTGCTGAGCCACGGCATCCAGATCGAGACGAGCGGCAATGTCCTGCACGACGTCGACACGCCGGAGGATCTGCCCGGCTGGCGGCCGGTAACGCCACAGCAATAATCAATTCGACCGCGTCGGATCGGTCATCGGATCGCCCATTTCGCGCGGATCGGGCGCGCGACTGATCGGCAGCGATCCGGTCTGGCGCTCCAGCATCCGATGCACCACCGGGGGGTTCGGCCCGGCATGGAGCGCATGAATGGCCTGGCTATTGTCAATGTCCGCCACCGTCCGCCGCTGGTTGTGGCGGACATAATCGAGCCAGGTCGAGACATGATAGCGCTCCACCCATAAAGCCGGATCGCCGAGGTCGCGCATCAGCGTCCAGCCATGGGCGCCATCGCGCCGGCGGATGCGCCGCCGCTCGCTCATCGCGGACAGGAAGGGCACGACCGAACCGGCCGGGATGCGATATTCGATGGTGACGACCACCGGGCCGCTGCGCGGCTCCACCGGCACGGCCGTATCGGGTTCGCGCCAGCTGTTCTGGAGGTCGAGATTATCCTCTCCAGTCTGCGCCAGCGGGCGAAGAAAACCCAGCGTCGCGGCGGCGAATTGCGCGGCGGCGGAGGCATAGAGCGCCTCCACCACGCCATGATGCTCGGCGATCCAACCGAACATCCATGCGCCGATCGCCATGCCGCCGAAGGCGGTCATTTGATAAAGCGACACCGCCCGCGCGACGACCCAGCGCGGCGCCGACATCTGCACCGACACGTTGAAGGTCGCGAGCGCCGTCACCCAGCCCATGCCCGCCAGCAGATAGCCAAACAAGGCCAGCGCCAGCCAGCCGCTCGCGCCGGTGATCGCGGTGCCCAGCGCCAGGATCAGCGCGGCCGACCGCACCATCGTTTCCACCGAGAAACGCGCGCGCAGATGACGGGTTGAAAGCGCAGCGAGCACAGCGCCAATGCCGAACGCCCCGCTGGTCAGGCCGAAGGTCAGCGCCCCGCCGCCTAATATGTCGCGCGCGACCAGCGGCATCAGCGCAGACACTGCGCTCGCGCCCACGCCGAAGACCGCGGCGCGCAACAGCACCAGACGGATATTGGGCGACATGGCGACATAGCTGAGGCCCGCCTGCATCGCGACGCCCAGTCGCTCGCGCGGCAGCAGCTTGGGCGGCAGGTCCGGCCGCCAGCGGAACAGGACCGTCAGCAGCGCGATATAGCTGACCGCGTTGGTCAGGAAAGCGGCCGCCGCCCCCGCCGCCGCGACGATCACGCCGCCCAGCGCCGGGCCGACGCTGCGCGCCAGGTTGAAGCCCATCGAATTCATCGCGACCGCGCTGGGCAGGATGGCGCGCGGCACCATGTCGCCGACCGACGCCTGCCAGGCGGGACCGTTGATCGCGGTGGCGCAGCCGATCAGGAAGGTGAAACCCAGCAGCAGCCAGGGCGTGACCAGCCCGGCCCAGGCGGTCAGCGCCAGCGCGGTGGACACGATCAGCATCGACGCCTGGCAGGCGATCATCACCTTGCGCCGATCCAGATTGTCGGCGACCGCCCCGGCCCAAAGCGACAGCAGCATGATCGGCAAGGTGGTCGCGGCCGGGACCAGCGCGATCAGTTGGGGCGAGGCCGAGAGCGAGGTCATCATCCAGGCCGCGCCAACCGACTGGATCAGGCCGCCGAAGTTCGACGCGAGGCTGGCGGTCCAGATCGCGCGGAAGATGGGGATGGAAAGCGGCGAAGGGGTTTGCTGAGTCGGGGCTTGCGTCACGCTATCCATGCAGGGGGATATAGGCCGCAACGGCCGACGCGCAACGCTTCTAGGCGCGACCTGTCCGCAGCGCGGCGGCCCAATCGGCCCGGCCGTGCGCTTCAGCCGCGCGGGCGGCGGCGTCCCAATCATAGCCGACGGCGATCAGTTCGGCCGTCCATCCGCCTGCCGTCCGCTCGACGATCGCATAGCGGGCGTGGGGCGATCCCGTCTCCACCTTATGCGGAATGGGATGGTCGTCATCATAAGCGGGCAGGCCGACGCTGCCGGGATTGACGATCATCCCGCCGCCCGGCCGATGGTGGATGCGCGGGATATGGGTGTGGCCGCACAGGATGAGCGGGGCGGCGACGCCCCCTGCCCGCGCCTCCACTTCATCGGCTGTGGCGGGCCGCAATCCGTCAGGATCGAGCGTTTCGAGCCAGTAGCAAAGATCGTCGCCCGGCGCGCCATGGACCATCAGCACATCGTCGGCCAGCCACAGACTTTCGGGCAAAGACGCGATCCAGTCGCGATGACGCGGTTGCAGCACCGCGTCGGCATAGCGGTCCGACGCGCCCATATGGCCCGGATACCGGGTCAGCAATTGCCGTTCATGATTGCCGCGGATCGTGGGCAGGTTCAGCGCCATCAGCCGGTCGGCGGTTTCACAGGGAGAAAGCGGGCCGGACACTATATCGCCCAGGTTTACAATCGCATCCGCGCCCCGCCCTGCGACATTGTCCAACACGGCGTCGAGCGCGGCGATATTGCCGTGAATGTCGGAGAGGATGGCGATCCGCATCGCCCGTCAATGGCACAGGGATTCGCACGGCGAAAGGGCGGCGTGCGACAGGGAGTTGGACAGTTGTACGGATGTTTTGCGAAACAGCCTCGCCCTGCCGCTACGGCAGGGCGGAACGGCATCAAGCCCATACATTTACACTTGCACTTTACGTAAACGTAAATACATTTCCCCCACATCCAGTGCGCCCGCAGGGCAGCCCACGGAGAGGGAAAAACATGGAAGCCTATATTTACGACGCCGTCAGGACGCCCCGTGGCCGGGGCAAGGCCGACGGATCGCTGCACGATATCACGCCCATCCAACTGGCGACGCAGGTGCTGGAAGCGGTGCGCGATCGCAGCCAGATCGACACGGCGGACGTTGACGACGTGATCCTGGGTTGCGTCAGCCCGGTCGGCGAACAGGGCGCGGATATCGCCCGCGTCGCGGTGCTGAACGCCAGCTACGCGGAGACCGTGCCGGGCGTGCAGATCAACCGCTTCTGCGCCTCCGGTCTTGAAGCGGTCAACATGGCCGCCGCGAAAGTCTATTCGGGCGAGGCGATGTTCGCGATCGGCGGCGGGGTCGAATCGATGAGCCGCGTGCCGATGGCGTCGGACGGCGGCGCCTGGGCGATGGACCCGGCGGTCGCCTACAAAACCTATTTTGCGCCCCAAGGCATAGGCGCGGACGTGATCGCCACCAAGTTCGGCATCAACCGGGCAGATGCGGACGCCTATGCGGTCGAGAGCCAGAAGCGCGCCAAGCAGGCGTGGGACGAGGGCCGCTTCGCCAGGTCGATCGTGCCGGTCAAGGACGTGATCGGCCGCGTGGCGCTGGACCATGACGAACATATGCGCCCCGACGCGACGATGCAGTCGCTGGGCGCGCTGAAACCCAGCTTCGCCGCGCTGGGCGAGGACATGCCCGGTTTCGATACGGTGGCGCTGCTGCGCTATCCCGAACTGGAGAAGGTCAACCATGTCCATCATGCCGGCAACAGCAGCGGCATCGTCGATGGCGCAGCGGCCGTGCTGGTCGGCAACAAGGATATGGGCGACAAATATGGGCTGAAGCCCCGCGCCCGCATCCGCGCCATGGCGTCGATCGGGTCGGAACCGCTGATCATGCTGACCGGGCCGGAATTCGTCGCCGGCAAGCTGCTCGCCCGCGCAGGCATGTCCACCGCCGACATCGACCTGTGGGAATTGAACGAAGCCTTCGCGTCGGTCGTGCTGCGCTACATGCAGGCGATGAACCTCGATCATGACAAGATCAACGTGAATGGCGGCGCGATCGCCATGGGCCATCCGCTGGGCGCGACCGGGGCGATGGTGCTGGGCACCGCGCTCGACGAGCTGGAACGGACCGGCAAGGGGACGGCGCTCGTCAACCTGTGCGTCGGCGCGGGCATGGGCACCGGCATCATCATCGAGCGTATCTGAAACAAGAATAAAACCGTTCGTGCTGAGTAGGGACTGAGCTTGTCGAAGTCCCGTATCGAAGCATCCTTCGATACGCCATTTCGACTTCGCTCAGTGCCTGTCCTGAGCGCCTGCCTTGGCAGGCAGTCGAAGGGGCTACTCAGGACGAACGGATGTTGGGAAAGGTAGCCATACCAATGAACACCATCGCATTCGACATCGACGCCGACGGCATCGCCACGCTGACCATCGACGTTCCCGGCCAGTCGATGAACGTCATCGGCCCGGACTTCCTGGCCGATCTGGACGCCGCGATCACGCGCATCGCGTCCGAAGAGGGCATCAAGGGCGCGGTCATCGCGTCTGGCAAGGATAGCGGCTTCATGGCCGGGATGGACCTGAAATTTTTCGGGGCGATGCTGGCGAAGGCGGGCGACGCCCCCGCCCCGGCCGCGTTGTACGACGATCTGTTCGTGCTGAACGCGCTGTTCCGTCGCCTGGAAACCAGCGGCAAGCCGGTCGCCTGCGCCATTGAGGGCGCCTGCGTCGGTGGCGGTTTCGAACTGGCGCTGGCCTGCCATCGCCGTTTCGTGGGCGACAGCCCCAAGACGCAGCTGGGCCTGCCCGAAATCCTGATCGGCCTTTTCCCCGGCGGCGGCGGGTCGCAGCGCCTGCCGCGCATCATGGGCGTGCAGGCCGCGTTGATGTATATGCTTCAGGGCAAGCTGTTCCGTCCGGCCGAAGCGGCGATGCTGAAGGTGGTCGATGCGGTCGTGCCGCAAGGAACGGCGGTCACAGCGGCGCGGGAGTGGGTGAAGGCTAACCCCAACGCCACCTCCCAGCCGTGGGACGTCAAGGGCTATAAGGTGCCCGGCGGCGCGGGCGGCTTCAATCCGGCCTTTGTCCAGACCATGGCCGGAGCGCTGCCGATGACGCTCAAGCAGACCCAGCGCAACATGCACGCGCCGATCGCTTTGCTGTCGGCGGTCTATGAAGGCATCACCCTGCCGATGGACAAGGCGATCCAGATCGAGAGCCAATATTTCGCCAAGGTCGCCGCCGACCCGCAGGCGTCCAACATGATTCGTACCCTGTTCGTCAACAAGCAGGCGGCTGAACGCGGCGCGCGCCGGCCCAAGGGCGAGGCCAAGGCGCCGACGCAGAAACTGGCGATGCTGGGCGCGGGCATGATGGGCGCGGGCATCGCCACCGTCGCCGCGCAGGCGGGGATAGAGGTCGTCCTGTTCGACCGCGACCTGGCCTATGCGCAGAAGGGCAAGGCGCATGTCGAAGACGTGCTGAAGAAGCGCCTGGGCAAGGGCATGACGCCGGAAAAGCTGGAACAGACGCTGGCGCGCGTGACGCCTACCACCGACTATGCCGATCTGGCGGGCGCGGACTTCGTGATCGAAGCGGTGTTCGAGGATGTGAGCATCAAGGCGGAAGTCACCAAAAAGGTTGAGGAGGTTCTGGGCGCGGACACCATCTTCGGGTCCAACACCTCCACTCTGCCGATCACGAAGCTGGCGCAGGCGTGGACGAAGCCGGAGAATTTCATCGGCGTCCATTTCTTCTCACCGGTCGAAAAGATGCCGCTGGTGGAGATCATCCTGGGCGAGAAGACCGGCCCCGCCGCCATCGCCAAGGCGCTGGATTTCGTCAGCCAGATCAAGAAGACGCCCATCGTCGTGCATGACAGCCGCGGCTTCTACACTTCGCGCAGCTTCGGCACCTATGTGCAGGAGGGCGCGGAGCTGGTCGGCGAAGGCGTCAATCCGGCGCTGATCGAAAATGCCGGCAAGCAACTGGGGATGCCGACCGGCCCGCTGGCCGTCAGCGACGAAGTGTCGATCGAACTGGGCTGGAAGATCATGAGCGCCGCGAAGAAGGAACTGGGCGACGCCTATGTGCCGCAGGGTTCGGACGACATCATGGTGCAGATGGTCGAGGCCGGTCGCCTGGGCCGCAAGAATGGCAAGGGCTGGTACGATTATCCCGCAGGCGGCAAGAAATATCTGTCGCCAGTGCTGGGCGAGATGTTCCCGCGCGCCGCGGAGCAGCCCGGCGTCGAGGCGGTGAAGGAGCGGCTGCTCTATCGCCAGTTGATCGAGTGCGCCCGTTGCTTCGCGGAAGGCGTGCTGGAGACGCCGGAGGATGGCGACATCGGCGCGATCTTCGGCTGGGGCTTTGCGCCCTACACCGGCGGGCCGTTCAGCCATATGGATACGGTCGGCATCGCCCATGTCGTGGCCGTTCTGGACCGGCTGGCGGCGGCGCATGGCCCGCGCTTTGCGCCGACGGCGCAACTGCGCGAGATGGCGGCGAGCGGCGCGACCTTCTACCGGCCTGCGACCGCGCAGGCCGCATGACCCCCCTGTAAATGTTCGAGACTCTCGGATAGGGCTGAGAGCGAACATCATTCAGCATGTTCCCGCGAAGGCGGGAATCCCGTCCTGCCGCCGGACTGGGTTCCCGCCTTCGCGGGAACACATGCGTTACCGGGGCGAGAGCATGACCATCAAACCAACCGTTCTAGTCACGGGCGGCGCGGGCTATATCGGCAGCCATGCCGTGCTGGCGCTGAAAGATGCCGGTTATGGCGTGGTCGTGATCGACAATCTGGTCACCGGCTTCGACTGGGCGGTGCCGGACGGCGTGCCGCTGGTGCGCGGCGATATTGCCGATCAACCGTTGGTGGAAGCGACCTTGCGCAAGCATGACATCAAGGCGATCATGCATTTCGCAGGATCGGTCGTCGTGCCGGAGTCCGTTGATAACCCATTGAAATATTACCATAACAACAGCGCCAAGACCCGTGACCTGATCGAAAGCGCGGTGCGGGTGGGCGTGCCGCATTTCATCTTCTCGTCCACCGCCGCCACCTATGGCACCCCGGACGTCGAAGCGGTGCGGGAGGATACGCCGCAGCGGCCGATCAATCCCTATGGCATGTCGAAGCTGATGACCGAATATATGTTGCGTGACGTGGCGGCGGCGCATCCGATGAACTTTTGTGCGCTGCGCTACTTCAATGTCGCGGGCGCGGACCCGCAGGGACGGACGGGCCAATCGACGGCAGGCGCGACCCACCTGATCAAGGTCGCGGTCGAGGCGGCGCTGGGCAAGCGGGAGAGCGTCGCCGTATTTGGCACCGATTTCGATACGCCGGACGGGACGGGCGTGCGCGACTATATCCATGTGACCGACCTGGCCGCCGCGCATCTGCTGGCGCTGGAGGCCTTGATCGCCGAGTCGGATCGCAACCATCTGCTCAATTGCGGCTATGGCAGGGGCTTTTCCGTGCTGGAGGTGCTGGACGCGGTCGATCGGGCGACCAACAATCCGATCGAGCGCGTCATGGTTGGCCGTCGGGCGGGCGATCCGGGCAAGCTGATTTCCGACAATGGCGCGATCCTGAAAACCTTCCCCTGGACGCCGCGCCATGCCGATCTGGACCAGATCGTCGCCCATGCTTTGGCGTGGGAGCGCAAGCTGGAGGACCGTGAAACAGGCGGGCGCGGATGAGCGAGGCGAGCGTCCGCGCCTTTTTCGCGACCCACGCGCCCGATGTGGCGATCATCGACCATGGCGTCA
Source organism: Sphingobium sp. AntQ-1 (assembly GCF_028538045.1). Lineage (NCBI taxonomy): Bacteria > Pseudomonadati > Pseudomonadota > Alphaproteobacteria > Sphingomonadales > Sphingobiaceae > Sphingobium > Sphingobium sp. AntQ-1. The sequence goes on along the minus strand of NZ_CP117158.1, from coordinate 3,019,199 downwards.
GCACCGCAACGGTGATCGAGGCCGCCGCCGCGCTGGGCGTCGAACCGGCGCGGATCGCCAAGACGCTGTCGCTGCGGGTGGGCGATACGGTCGTGCTGGTCTGCGCGCGGGGCGACGCGCGGCTCAACAATGGCAAGGCGAAGGCGGCGCTGGGCGCCAAGCCGCGGATGCTGGGCGCGGATGAGGTGGAGGCGATCACTGGCCATCCGGTCGGCGGCGTCTGCCCCTTCGGCCTCGCCTCTCCCCTGCCCGTCTATTGCGATCTGTCGCTCAAGGATTTCGCCACCGTCTTTCCCGCGGCCGGATCCCGCACCAGTTCGGTCGAACTGACGCCCGATCGGCTGGCGGCCTTGACCGGGGCGACGTGGATCGACATCTGCACGATTCCGCAAGCAGCCGAGTGAGCCCAATGCCGATTGAACATCTTTTCGCCACCGGCGCGCAGGCCGCGGCCGACATCGCCGCGCGCATCGCCACGATCCTGTCCGATGCGGTCGCGCAGCGCGGCGTCGCCAGCATCGCATTGTCGGGTGGCCGTTCGCCCCGGCCAGTGCTGGAAGCGCTCAGCCAGGTCGATCTCGACTGGGGCAAGGTCGTGGTGACACTGGTCGACGAACGCTGGGTCGCGCCCGACAACGCCGACAGCAATGAGAAGCTGGTCCGCGACACGCTGCTCAGGGGCGCGGCGGCGCAGGCGCGCTTCGTGCCGATGAAGACGCCGGCCGCGAACGCCTATGCGGGGCAAGCCGCGGTCGAGGCGGCCTTCGCCGACCTGCCCTGGCCGCTGGACATCATCCTGCTGGGGATGGGCGATGACGGACATACGGCGTCGCTTTTCCCGGAAGGCAAGGAACTGGCCGAAGGGCTGACGAGCCAAGCGCTGACCATCGCAGCGACGCCCCCGGTCGCGCCGCACGAGCGTATGTCCCTGACGGCGCACGGGATTTCGCAGAGCCGCCATATCTTCCTGCAAATCAGCGGCGCGGCCAAGAAAGCGGTCTATGATCGCGCGCTGGCGGGTGGCGTCGTCGAGGAATTGCCGATCCGGCTGGCGCTGTTGCAGGATGTCGTGCCGGTTGAGGTGTGGATCGCGGAAGCATAAATCCTCCCCTGCAAAGGGGGGGGTGGCGCGCGCGAAGCGCGTGACGGAGGGGTAGCGCGCTATCGATAGGGTGACACCCCTCCACCATTCGCTTCGCGAACGGTCCCCCTCCCCTTGCAGGACAGGATTCAATCCCGCACCTCATGCTTGGAAATCAGATAGCGCCACACGCCGACCGCGTTGATGAGCAGCAGGGCGACATTCTGCCAGCCTATCCCCTCGCTGTCCTTGTCCAGGAAACCCCAGGCGGTGAGCGCGATCGAGGAGGTGACGAACAGGACGAATGCCCATCCGGTTATGCGTCGTCCCAGGTTGAGCGATACGATTAGCGCGGCGATCGTCGCCGCGCCCGCACCATAATATTGTAAAGCGGCAAGCAGGGTCTGGTTCATGCCGGCTAGAACGTAGCGGCCATGGACATGGTTGCGACGCCCCTCTACCCAGCGCGGCCATGATCGCCGACATATCCCCCTTCCACGCCATCGCCATCAGCCGCGAAGCCCATGCGCTCGAAGCGGCGGGCCGGTCCATCCTGCATATGGAATTCGGCCAGCCCTCCACCGGCGCGCCCGCCGACGCCATCGCCACGGCGCATCATGTGCTGGACACGGAGGCCATGGGCTATTGGGAAAGCATGCCGCTCAAGGAACGGATCGCCCGCCATTATGGCGAGCGGCATGGCGTGGCGGTGGACCCCGAACAGATTTTGCTGACCTGCGGCGCGTCGCCCGGCCTGGTGCTGGCGCTGACCTGCCTGTTCGCGCCGGGCGCGCGGGTGGCGACGGCGCGGCCGGGCTATGTCGCCTATCGCAATAATTTAAAGGCGCTCTATCTGGAGCCGGTCGAGATCGCCTGCGGCCCGGCCGAACGCTATCAGATCAGCGCCGATGCGCTGGCGGCGATCGATCCCGCGCCGGACGGGCTGATCCTCGCCAGCCCGGCCAATCCCACCGGCACGATCATCCCGTCGGACGAACTGGCGCGGATCGCAGCGGTCTGCGCCGATCGCGACATCCGCATCATTTCCGACGAAATCTATCATGGGTTGAGTTTTGGCGAACCGGCTCACTCCATGCTGGAATATGCGCCCGACGCGGTGATCGTGAACAGCTTTTCCAAATATTACAGCATGGCCGGCTGGCGGCTGGGCTGGATCGTGGTGCCGCCCGCCCTGATCGACGCGGCGCGGGCGCGGATGGGCAATCTGTTCCTGACCCCGCCGGTGCTGGCCCAGCGCGCCGGCCTGACCGCCTTCGATTGCACCGACGAACTGGAGGGGCATGTCGCCAGCTATCGCCGCAACCGGCAATTGCTGCTGAACGCCCTGCCCGCAATGGGCCTGGCCAGCATCGCGCCGCCCGACGGCGCCTTCTACATCTATGCCGACATCGGCCACCTGACCCAAGACAGCCTGCGCTTCTGCCAGAAGCTGTTGCGCGAAACCGGGGTGGCGACCGCGCCGGGGATCGATTTCGATCCCGTGGACGGCCATCGCTTCATCCGATTCAGCTTCGCGGTGTCCACCGACCGGGTGGAGGACGCGATCACGCGGATGGCGCCGTGGTTTCAGGCGCAGGGCGAGCGTTAAGTTAGTGGCGATAGTGAGGTGGGTAGCAGACGTTCTGCTGCCTGAGCCCTCTCCCGCGAAGGCGGAAGAGGGCAAAGCGGGACAGTCCGCTTCCGGTCGCCTGCATTCCCTTCCACATGCCGGGCTTGACCCGGCATCCTGCTCATATCCGAGCGCAGCAGGCAAATCGTCGCGCGCCCTAACGCTGCTTCTTGGCCGTGGTCGCGGTAAAATCGGGGTCTTTGTTCGCCACCCAGTCGACGAATTTGCGCACATTGGGATGGGCCAGCAGGCCCTCGACATCCGTGCCATGGCGCTGCAATTCGGAATTGGTGAAATTGGCGATCAGCGTCTGCTGGCAGATGCCATGCATGGGAACGACATCGCGCCCGCCCCGGCTTTTGGGAACAGGATGATGCCAGACGATTGTCTTGCCGGTCGGCCGCCCGCACAGCCAGCAGTCTATCACCGGCGCGGGCGCATCCTCCTCGACAGCCACGTCTTCGTAGCGACCATGTTTCGAATATTTGCGGGCCATCATCTACCTGCCATCGTCTGCATGAATGTCTTGGAACTGCGCCGCCCCTCTAAAGGGAAGGGAGCGCCATTACCATAGCGGCACCTGTAAACCGCCTCTCGCCACCCATCGGCGGAAAGACGAGCCAGACGCCCGTCCACGGAAGGCTTTCAACATAGGATTTTGTCTGGTCTATCCTTCTGGATGAACCCGCCTCTCCCCGACAGCCCTGGCGCTCCGCCATCGGCGCATCACTGTCACGTAGGCGTCGCGCCGCTGTCGCATGAATGTGACCCATGTGGCGCGTCGCGGTCGCTTCGACCGGGGCGTCACCCCCGCGCCATCCTCTACCGCCATCGACCTTGCTTATCGAAAACTTTACCAGAGCGCCGCTAGACACAGCGGACTTGTCCATAGCCGGGTTTTGATGATGCGCATTTCCTTCGCCCTGCCCCTTCTGACCATGCTGGCGATGCCGCAACCTGCCTGGGCGCAGGTGGCCGTGGCCGACAGCGGCGACACCGGCTGGATGATCCTGTGCGCTCTGCTGGTGCTGCTGGCCGCGTTGCCGGGATTGATGCTGCGCCATGCGGGGCAGGTCAATGTGCGCAACGCCGTGTCGGTGACGGCGCAGGGAGCCTCGGTCGCGGCGGTCGCCGCGCTGACCTGGGCCATTGCGGGCTACAGCATCGCCTATGCGCCGGGCAGCGCCTGGCTGGGCGGCGGCGCGAATTTGCTGCTCGCCAATCTCGCCCAGTTGCGTGAAGGGCTGACGGTGCCCGAATCGGCATTCGTCCTGTTCCAGTTGTCGATTGCGCTGCTCGCCGCCTGCCTGCTGGTGGGCGCGGTGGCGGAGCGGACGCGGATCGGCTGGTGGATCGCCTTCACCCCGCTCTGGCTGCTGCTGGTCTATGCCCCGGTCGCCCATGCGGTGTGGGGCGGCGGCTGGCTCGCGGACCTGGGAGTCATGGATTTCGCCGGCGGGCTGGTGCTGCATGGCGTGGCGGGCTTTTCCGCGCTCGCTCTCGCCCTGATCGCAGGCGCACGACGCGAGCCGTCCGATCCCGGCCATGCGCCGCTGCTCAGCCTGGCCGGCGGCGGGCTGCTCTGGATCGGCCTGTCCGGCGTGGTCGGCGGCTGGGCGCTGGGCGCGACGGACGACGCCGCGACCGCCATCCTCAATCACCTCTTCGCCGCCTGCGCCGCAGCGCTGACCTGGGGGCTACTCGACCGGATGCTGAGCGCCCGCACCAGTGCGACGGGCATCCTGTCCGGCGCGCTGGCGGGCATCGCCGCCATATCGGCCAGCGCCGCGCTGGTCGGCACCGGCGGCGCGATGCTGATCGGCGTCATCGCCGCCTGCGTGTCCCGCATCGGCATGGGGCTGCTGTCCGGCCGGGTCGACGACGGCGCGAGCGTCTTCGCCATCCATGGGCTGGGCGGCCTGACCGGCATACTGCTGCTGCCGCTGTTCGTCCTGCCGCTGCTGGGCGGGGTCGGCTTCGACGCGAATATCAGCCTGCTCGGAGCCTTGACCTCTCAGGCCATCGGCCTGGTCGTGGTCGCGCTGTGGGCGATGGTCGGCAGCGCGATCGCCGCGCTGGTCGTGTCGGTCGTCATCCCCATGCGGGTAAGCGCGCAGGAAGAGGCCGACGGCCTCGACGCCAGCCAGCATGGCCAGCAGGGCTGGGACTTCCGTTAAGGCAATGACGGTCCCCCCCTCTTCCGTCGCCGTCGCCATCTTCGCCCATCAGGAAGAACGCCGGATCGGCGCCTGCCTGGCGTCCCTGCCGCTCGACCGGGCGGACACAATCTTCCATGTGCTGGTGAACGGCACGACCGACGCCACGGTCGCGCGGGCGCGGGCAGCGGCGACCGGCCGGGCCAATGTCATCGTCCATGACATTGAGGCAGGCGGCAAATCGCGGACCTGGAACCATATGGTCCATGGCCTGCTGACCGGGTCCGAGGATGCGGTCGTCTTCCTGGATGGCGATGCGCAGATCGTAGCGGGGTCGATCGACGCGCTGGTCGCCGATCTGGCCGCCCACCCCCGCGCCAATGCCGCATCGGGGATGCCGATGAACGGGCGGATGGCGGTAACCTATCGCGGCACGCTCCACAGCGAAGGCGGGCTGTTCGGCGATCTCTATGCACTGTCTGGGAATTTCGTGCGGGATATCCGCGCCCGCGGGCTGCGCCTGCCCGACGACCTGATCGGCGATGACGGGCTGGTGGCGTCCTGGGCGCATACCGGACTGCAAAAGGATATCGCCTGGGATCTGGCGGGGGTCGTGCCCTGCGACGATGCGGGTTTCCTGTGCGAACAGGTCAGCCTGGCCCGGCCCCAAACCTGGCGCATGCATTATAAGCGGCTGGTCAACTATTCGGTGCGTTTCTACCAGAACCGGATCGTGTCGGACATCATGACGCGCGAGGGGCCGGCCGGCCTCCCCGCGCGTCTTGCAAGCCTCTATTCCGAATGGCTGCCGCGTTTCCGCCCGCGCCCCGGCCTCACCGCCTGGTTCGACCGCAAGGCGCTCAAAAGGATGCGCGCGGCCTCTTAACGATCGCGGCCGGCCAGTTCCTTGTTCACGAACAGGGCGACCCCGGTCACCACCGCACCCGACAAAAGATAGACGCCCGACGCGGCCAGGCCGAATTCGGCGGACACCAAAAGCGCCACCAGCGGCGCGAAACCCGCGCCCACCAGCCAGGCGAGGTCCGACGTCAGGGCCGACCCGGTATAGCGGGTCGCGGTGCGGAAGTTGGAGGCCACGATGCCCGACGACTGGCCGAAGCTGAGGCCCAGCAGGATGAAGCCCAGCACCATGAACGCGACTTCACCCAGATCGCCGCCGTTCAGCAGCAAGGGCGCGGCGACGGCGAAGATGGCGATCCCCACCGCCGACCATCCAATCAGGGTCCGGCGGCCCACCATGTCGGCAACGAAGCCCGACACGATGATCGCCAGCACGCCGACGAACGCGCCGATTACCTCGATCATCAGGAATCGTTCCAGCGGCTGGTCGGTATAGAGCGCGATCCAGGACAGCGGGAACACGGTGACCATGTGGAACAGCGCGAAGCTGGCCATAGGCGCGAACGCGCCGATGACGATGTTGCGCCCCTCGCTGCGGACGGTTTCGATAACCGGCGAGGGTTGCAACTCGCGACTTTCGAACAGGCGCTCGAACTCGTGCGTCACGACGATCCGCAGGCGGGCGAACAGCGCCACCACGTTGATCGCGAAGGCGACGAAGAAGGGATAGCGCCAGCCCCAGTCGAGGAAGTCCGCGGTCGAGAGGGTGTTGAGGAAGAAGGCGAACAGGCCGGCCGCCACCATGAGCGCCAGCGGCGCGCCGAGTTGCGGCATCATCGCATACCAGCCGCGCTTGTTCTGCGGCGCGTTGAGCGAGAGCAACGAAGCAAGCCCGTCCCAAGTGCCGCCCAGCGCCACGCCCTGTCCGGCGCGGAACAGCGCCAGCAGGAAGGCGGCGCCATGGCCGATCGTGTCATAGCCCGGAAGGAAGGCGATGGCCGCCGTCGATCCGCCCAGCAGGAACAATGCGATGGTCAGCTTGACGCCGCGACCATAAGCGCGATCGACCGCCATGAAGATGAACGACCCGATCGGGCGCGTGATGAAGGCGAGCGCGAAGATGGCGAAGGACCAGAGCGTCCCCATCAGCGGCGACATATAGGGGAAGATATGCGCCGGGAAGACGATGCAGGACGCGATCGCATAGACGAAGAAGTCGAAAAATTCCGACGTCCGCCCGATGATGACGCCGATCGCGATCTCGCCGGGCGCGATCTTCTTGTGCCCATGGGCATGAAGCTGGCGCACGTCGCGTTCCGCCTGGGTCGAATTGGGCGTGGTCGTCGCGGAAGTCATGGGGTAAAACGGACCTTCATGCTGCGGGAACGATCCGTGCCGCACTTCGTTGCGCGACGAATCATCCCGGTGATGAATTCACCCATGCTCTATTTTGCAGATGCACAGGGATAGGACAAAAGGTCCAATGTCGCGCGCCGGCCATCCTGATAATGCGGGCCGCATGATAGCCCGTCATCCCGCCACCAAGCGCGCATTCCTGCGCCGAATCGCGCCACTCCTGCTGCTGCCGCTGGGCGGATGCAACTGGGTGGTCCTGTCCCCCGCCGGCGACGTTGCAATGCAGCAACGCGACCTGATCCTGATTTCCACCGCGCTGATGCTGCTGATCATCATTCCGGTGATGGCGATGACCATATGGTTCGCCTGGAAATATCGGGAAAAGGGACGAGCGGAGGATTATGACCCCGACTGGGATCATTCGACCAGCCTGGAACTGCTGATCTGGTCGGCGCCGCTGTTGATCATCATCGCGCTGGGCGCGGTGACGTGGAGCAGCACCCATCTGCTCGACCCCTATCGCCCGCTCGATCGCGTCGATCATGCGCGCAAGGTCGATCCGGCCGCCAAGCGGTTGCAGGTCGAAGTGGTGGCGATGGACTGGAAATGGGTGTTCATCTACCCTGAACTGGGCATCGCGACGGTGAACGAACTGGCCGCGCCGGTCGACCGGCCGATCGAGTTCAAAATCACCTCCTCGACCATCATGAACAGCTTCTTCGTGCCCGCGCTCGCTGGTCAGATTTACGCCATGCCGGGGATGCAGACGGTGCTGCACGCGGTCGCCAACAAGCCGGGCGATTATGAGGGCTTCTCCGCCAATTATTCGGGCGCCGGTTTCTCCAACATGCGCTTCCGCTTCCACGCCGTGGACCAGGCCGGTTTCGACCAGTGGGTCGCCAAGGTGAAGGCCAGCAGCGCGACGCTGGACCGGGCGACTTATGTCAAGCTGGAGCAGCCCAGCGAAAAGGTGCCGCCGATGTATTTCAGCGGCGTCGAGCCCAGGCTTTTCCACGCTGCGCTCAACATGTGCGTGCAGCCGGGCAAGAAGTGCATGGACGCGGTGATGATGACCGACAGCCGAGGCGGCGCGGGCAAGGAGTCCGCGCATGACGTCGAAGGGCTGCGCCATGACGGCACGATCGACGTCGGCGGTTATCATCCGGTCGAACCGGGCAAGAAGGGCGAAATCGCCCAGCCCGCGGGCATGACCCCGGCCGCGGACCGCACCCCGGCCGCGCGGGGCAAGCAAGCCCCCGGCCAGCAGGACGGCGATGGGCATGGCGGTGGCCATGCCGGTCATGAAGGCATGTGATCGCCCATGCCCTGCCCCCGTTCTTTCTTTCCTCTCTCGCCTGAAGGCTAGACGCCATGTCCCCCTCCCCCGCCTCTGAAAATAGCGGCATCTGGAAGCTGATATTCGGTCGGCTCGACTGGAGTTCGCTGCCCCTGCACGAGCCGATCGTCGTCGGCACCTTCATCATGGTCATGCTCGGCGGCCTCGTCGTCGTCGCGGGCATCACCAAATATAAATTATGGGGCATGTTGTGGCGCGACTGGTTCACCACCGTCGACCATAAGCGCATCGGGATCATGTACATGATCCTGGGCCTCATCATGTTCGTGCGCGGCTTTGCCGATGCGGTGATGATGCGCCTGCAACAGGCGATGGCGTTCAACGGGTCGGAAGGCTATCTGAACGCCCATCATTATGACCAGATTTTCACGGCGCATGGCGTCATCATGATCTTCTTCGTCGCGATGCCGATGATCACCGGGATCATGAACTACATCGTCCCGCTCCAGATCGGCGCGCGCGACGTCAGCTTCCCCTTCCTCAACAATTTCAGTTTCTGGATGACCACGGCGGGTGCCGTGATCGTCATGATGTCGCTGTTCGTGGGCGAATTTGCGCGCACCGGCTGGCTGGCCTATCCGCCGCTGTCGGGCATCGCCTATTCGCCAGGGGTCGGCGTCGATTATTATATCTGGGGCTTGCAGATCGCAGGCATCGGCACATTGCTGTCGGGCGTCAACCTGATCGCGACCATCGTCAAGATGCGCGCGCCGGGCATGAACATGATGAAGCTGCCGGTCTTCACCTGGACCTCGCTGTGCGCCAACATACTGATCGTCGCGGCCTTCCCGGTGCTGACCGCCGTGCTGGCGCTGCTGTCGCTGGACCGCTATGTCGGCACCGCCTTCTTCACCAACGACATGGGCGGCAACCCCATGATGTATGTGAACCTGATCTGGATCTGGGGTCACCCGGAAGTCTATATCCTCATCCTGCCGCTGTTCGGCGTGTTCTCCGAAGTCACCTCGACTTTTTCGAACAAGCGGCTCTTCGGCTATAGTTCGATGGTCTATGCGACGGTCGTCATCGCGATCCTGTCCTATCTCGTGTGGCTGCACCACTTCTTCACCATGGGGTCGGGCGCCAGCGTCAACAGCTTCTTCGGCATCACGACGATGGTCATTTCCATCCCGACTGGCGCCAAGCTGTTCAACTGGCTGTTCACCATGTATCGCGGGCGCATCCGGTTCGACCTGCCGATGATGTGGACCGTGGCCTTCATGCTGACCTTCACCGTCGGCGGGATGACCGGCGTGCTGCTCGCCGTGCCGCCCGCCGACTTCGTACTGCACAACTCGCTGTTCCTGATCGCGCATTTCCACAACGTCATCATCGGCGGCGTATTGTTCGGCCTGTTCGCGGCGATCAATTACTGGTGGCCCAAGGCGTTCGGCTTCACGCTGGATACCACATGGGGCAAGCGCAGCTTCTGGCTGTGGGTCGTGGGCTTCTGGTTCGCCTTCATGCCGCTCTACATATTGGGCCTGATGGGCGTGACCCGCCGGATGCGCGTGTTCGACGACCCTTCGCTACAGATCTGGTTCCAGATCGCCGCCTTCGGCGCGCTGATGATCGCGGCCGGCATCGCCTGCATGTTCGTCCAGTTCGCGGTCAGCATCATCAACCGCGAGAAGCTGCGCGACACGACGGGCGATCCGTGGAACGGCCGCACGCTGGAATGGGCGACCAGCTCGCCCCCGCCAGACTATAATTTCGCCTTCACGCCCGTCATTCACGACAATGACGCCTGGGCCGACATGAAGAAGCGCGGCTATCAGCGGCCGCTGTCGGGTTATGAAGCGATCCACATGCCGTCCAACACCGGCACCGGCATCATCATCGCGGGGCTGTCCATCGCCTTCTCGGTCGGCATGATCTGGTACATCTGGTGGCTCGCTGGCCTCAGCTTCGTCGGCATCCTGGCCGTCGCGATCGGCCATACTTTCAACTATAAGCGCGACTTCTACATCCCCAAGGATGTGGTGGAGCGCACCGAGGGCGAGCGCACCGCGCTGCTCGCAAGCCAGGGTTAAATCGTCATGGCAAGCGCATCTCCGATCGACCCCGCCTTCCTCGACAAGGACGGCAACCCGCTTTTCCACCTGGCCCACGAGCCGCATCATCCCGAAGGGTCCAGCACCATGCTGGGCTTCTGGATGTACCTGATGAGCGATTGCCTCATCTTCGCCTGCCTGTTCGCCACCTATGCGGTGCTGGGCGGCAATTATGCGGCGGGGCCGGGGCCGAAAGATTTGTTCGACCTGCCGCTGGTGGCCCTCAACACCGCCATGCTGCTCTTCTCCTCCATCACCTATGGTTTCGCCATGCTGGCGATGGAAAAGAACAGGGTCGGCGCGACGCAGGGCTGGCTGGCCATCACCGGCCTGTTCGGCCTGGCGTTCCTCAGCATCGAAATGTACGAGTTCGCGCACCTCATCCATGAGGGCGCGACGCCGATGCGGTCGGGCTTCCTGTCTGCCTTCTTCACGCTGGTCGGCACCCACGGGCTGCACGTCACCTTCGGCTGCATCTGGCTGGTGACGCTGATGGTGCAGGTTGCGAAAAAGGGCCTGATCCCCGCCAACCAGCGCCGCCTGATGTGCCTCAGCATGTTCTGGCACTTCCTCGACGTCATCTGGATCGGCGTCTTCACCTTTGTCTATCTGATGGGAATGCTGCGATGAGCGCGCACGATCACGCCCAAAACGATCATGGGCACGCCAATCACGGGCATGGCCATGACGATCATCATGATGCCGGGGCACATGGCAGCATGGGCAGCTATATGATCGGGTTCGGCCTGTCGGTTTTGCTGACGGCCATCCCTTTCTGGCTGGTCATGACCGGCTATTTCGCCAATCCGCAGACCACCGCGATCATCATCATGGCCTTCGCGATCGTGCAGATCGTGGTGCATATGATCTACTTCCTGCACATGAACACCCGTTCCGAAGGCGGCTGGTCGATGATGGCGCTGATCTTCACGCTGGTGCTGGTCGTCATCACCCTGTCGGGATCGACCTGGGTCATGTATCATTTGAACCATAATATGATGCCGACCATGTCGCATGACATGAGCCAGATGCCGTGACAGACATGGACCCCCGCCCCCAAAAGGCGGGGTTCCCGGTCGGCCTGACGCTGGCCGCGCTGATCCTGTTCGTCGGCCTCATGGCGCTTGGCGTCTGGCAGGTGGAACGGCTGGCATGGAAGCGCGACCTGATCGCCCGCGTTGATGCCCGCATCCACGCCGCGCCGGGACCAGCCCCGGCCAGAGCGAACAAAGCCGACGAATATCGCCGCGTCACCGCAACCGGCATCTTCCTGCATGACAAGGCCGCGCTGGTGCAGGCCGCCACGGTCCGCGGCGCGGGCTATTGGGTGCTCACCCCGCTGCGCCAGGCGAACGGTGCGATCCTGTTCGTCAACCGTGGTTTCGTGCCGCCCGAAGCCAAGACCCGTTACGACCGGCCCCAGGGCGTGGTGCGCGTGACCGGCCTGCTGCGCCTGACCGAACCGGGCGGCGGCTTCCTGCGCAGCAACGATCCCGTCGCCGACCGCTGGTACTCACGCGACGTCGCCGCCATCGCCGCCACGCGCAGGCTCATGCCGATCGCCAACTATTTCATCGACGCGCAGGCGGGGCCTTCGCCCGACGCCCTGCCGGTCGGCGGGCTGACCGTCGTCCGTTTCCCCAACAGCCATCTGCAATATGCCATCACCTGGTTCATACTGGCGGCGATGGTCGCCGGGGCCTATAGCCTGGTCATGCGCCAGTCGGGAAAAGATCGCCGGGAATGACCGCACCGCCTGCAAGACGTATGCGCTGGCTGCCCGGCCGGTGGCCTGCCGACGCAGCCGGCCGTCGCAACATGGCGTTGCTGGTGCAGCTGCGCTGGATCGCCATCGCCGGGCAGGTCGCGACGATCCTGTTCGTCCATTTCGCCATGGACATCCGCCTGCCGCTGCCATCCATGCTGGTCGTGCCCTGCATCGCGACGGCGATGAACATCGGCAGCCTGATGGTGCTGCGCCGGCGCACCGACATCACCCATGCCGAATTGTTCCTGGCGCTGCTGTTCGACGTGTTCGCGCTGACCACCCAGCTTTACCTGAGCGGCGGCGCGACCAATCCGTTCGTGTCCCTCTACCTGGTGCAGGTGGCGCTGGGCGCGGTGCTGCTGCACCGGTGGAGCGTATGGGGCATCGTGGCGGTATCGACGCTATGCACGGCGATGCTGGCCTTCGTCTATCGTCCGCTCGACCTCAGCGAAACGCTGGAAGGGCATTTGTTCGACCTGCATATCGTCGGCACCTGGATCTGCATCACGATGATCGCGGTGCTGCTGGTGCTGTTCATGACTCGCGTGACCCGAAACCTGCAACAGCGGGAGCATTATCTGGCGGAATTGCGCCAGCAGGCGGTCGAGGAAGAGCATATCGTGCGCATGGGCCTGCTGGCGTCGGGCGCGGCGCATGAACTGGGCACGCCGCTGGCCCAGCTTGCCGTGGTGCTGGGCGACTGGCGGCACATGCCCGAAATCAAGGCGCACCCCGCGCTGGTCGAGGAAGTGGGCGAGATGGAAGCGGCGGTCAAACGCTGCAAGACCATATTGACCGGCATCCTGATGTCCGCCGGCGAAGCGCGCGGCGAAGCGCCCCAAGTCACCAATGTCCGCGATTTCATCGACAACATCGCGCGCGACTGGCGGATCGCCAATCCGGGTATGCCGCTGCGCTGCGATTTCGGCCCGCATGAATATCCGCGCATCATCGCCGATCCGGTGATCCGCCAGGCGGTGACCAACCTGCTGGACAATGCGCGCGAGGCGGGCGCGACCTATATCAACATGATGGTCAGCCGCGACAGCCAGTGGCTGCACATCGCGGTGCGCGACAATGGCCGCGGCTTCGACGCGGCGATGCTGGCCGATGTCGGCAAACCCTATCGGTCGAGCAAGGGCAAGCAGGGCGGCGGTCTTGGCCTCTTTCTCGTCGTCAATGTCGTGCGCAAGCTGGGCGGGCGGGTCGATGCCAGCAACGGCGCGGAGGGCGGCGCGATGATCCTGCTGCGCCTGCCGCTTGCAACGCTGGCGCTGGAGGAGGCGAATGATGACGGATGAACGGCAATTGCTGATCGTCGAGGATGACGAAGGTTTCGCCCGCACGCTCAAACGCTCGTTCGAACGGCGCGGTTATAGCGTGCTGTCGGCCGACAGCCTGGAATCGGTGATGGCCGTGCTGGCCGACAACCGCCCCGGCTTCGCGGTCGTCGATCTCAAGCTTGGCCCGCAATCGGGCCTGGCCTGTGTCCAGGCGCTCCACGCCCATGATCCGGCCATGCTGATCGTGGTGCTGACGGGCTTCGCCAGCATCGCGACGGCCGTAGAGGCGATCAAGCTGGGCGCGACCAACTATCTGGCCAAGCCCTCTAACACCGACGATATCGAGGCCGCCTTCGCCCGCTCCGGCGGCGATCCCGCAGCGCCGCTCGCCCCTCGGCCGACGTCGATCAAGACGCTGGAATGGGAGCATATCCATGAAGTGCTTAAGGACAGCGAGTTCAACATTTCCGAAGCCGCGCGGCGACTGGGTATGCATCGCCGCACCCTGGCCCGCAAACTGGCGAAGCGTCAGGTCGGCTGACGGCATATCTGAAAATGGAGCGGGTGAAGGAAATCCAACCCCCAGCGCAGCCCATCGCGGCGGAGCGCTCTAAAAACGAGGGTTCATCGCCATAGACTGTTGGAGCGGGTGAAGGGAATCGAACCCTCGTCACTTGCTTGGGAAGCAAAAGCTCTACCATTGAGCTACACCCGCGCGCCGGTTCCCGCCCATGGCGCAAGCTATGGCCTGCTGTCAACGGGGATCAGCCGTAAGGCGCCTCTGCATCACGCGCCGGGATCGCGCCGCGGTGGCCGATATTCCAGCCGGCAAGGCGATGCCCGGCCAGCGCCGCCTCATGCGGGCTGGCGCCGGCAAGCCAGGCGTGGAGATAGCCGCCATTGAAAGCGTCCCCCGCTCCGCTCGAATCGATGACGTCCAGTTGGCGCGGGATCGGCACGACCTCGCCCGCGACCAGGCAGCCGTCGCCGCCCAGCTTGACGACCACGTCCTTGCCCTCACCCACGCCCCAGCGCGCAGCCGCATCGCGGGCGTCGTCCGCCTCGCCCATCTCGACTTCGTCCGCCAGGGTCGGCAGACCCACGTCGCTGATCGCGATCGCCCGGTCGCGCCAATGGCGCGCGGTCGCAGCATCATCCCACAGCCGGGCGCGATAATTGCCGTCGAAGGCGATGCGGCCGCCTTGCGCTCGCACCTGCGCGCACAGGTCCAGCAGCGCCTCCCGCCCGGCATCGGGCAGGATCGCCAGGGTGATGAGCGAAAAATAGAGCAGGTCCGATCGCGCCGCCTGCGCCACCATGGCCGCGCTTTGCGGCAGGTCGAACATCCGCCGCGCCGCCGCCTCGCTGCGCCAATAATGGAAACTGCGCTCGCCCGCCGCATCCGTCTCGATGGCGTAGAGACCGGGCAGCCTGCCCTTCGCCGCGATCACCAGCGACGTGTCCACGCCCTCCGCTTCCCACTGGGCGCACAGCTGCGCGCTCATCGGATCAGCGCCGAGCGCGCTGGCGAGGCGCACTGTGTCGCCCGCCCGCGCCAGATGGATCGCCGTGTTGATGACGTCGCCGCCATAGCGCAGGTTCCAGCTGTCGCCATCGCCGCGGCTCAGTTCCAGCATCGCTTCGCCAATGACCGTGATCGTCGCCTTCGTCGCCATGCCCGCTCCCTGCGCAATAGAGCCGGCGTGGTGCGCAGCGCGGCGTTTCAAGTCAAGGGGGCGGGCCGTGCAAGGCCATGGAACGATTGCGTCGCAGCGCCGTTTTGCCAATGGCAAAGAGAGCACCGTCCGCCGGCGCTTAATTCGGGGACATCATGATTACCGCCTCCACTGACGAAACAGGCAATCGCTTCGAACTTATGGTTCAAAGCGTTACCGACTACGCCATCTACATGCTCGATCCCACGGGCATCGTGGCCAGTTGGAACGCGGGCGCGCGCCGCTTCAAGGGCTATGAGGCGGATGAGATTATCGGCCAGCATTTTTCGCGCTTCTACACGCCGGAGGATTTGGCGAGCGGCGTGCCCGCCATGGCGCTCTACGCCGCCGAGCATGAAGGCCGGTTCGAGTCGGAGGGCTGGCGCGTCCGCAAGGATGGGGGACGTTTCTGGGCCAGCGTGGTGATCGACCCGATCCGCGCGCCCGACGGACGCCTGCTGGGCTTCGCCAAGGTGACGCGCGACCTGACTGAGCGTCGCGCCGCGCAGGACGCCTTGCGCGCGAGCGAGGAACGCTTCCGGCTGCTGGTCCAGAGCGTGACCGATTACGCCATCTACATGCTGGACCCCGTTGGCACGGTGACGAGTTGGAACATGGGCGCGGAACGGTTCAAGGGCTACAGGGCCGAGGAGATATTGGGCCAGAATTTCTCCCGCTTCTACAGCGAGGAGGATCGGCTGGCGGGCCTCCCCTCCCGCGCGCTCCATACCGCGCAGAGCGTGGGCCGGTTCGAAGCGGAAGGCTGGCGCATCCGCAAGGACGGATCGCGCTTCTGGGCCAATGTCGTGATCGACCCGATCCGCACCCCGGACGGCACATTGCTGGGCTTTGCCAAGATCACCCGCGACCTGACCGAACGGCGCGAGGCGCAGCGCACGCTCGACGAAGCGCGCGACGCCATCATCCAGACGCAAAAAATGGATGCGATCGGCAAGCTGACCGGTGGCGTGGCGCATGATTTCAACAATTTGCTGGCGGTGATCGTGGGCAGCCTGGACCTTGCCCGGCAACGGCTGGCCACCGGCGGCGACATCGCCCGCTATCTTGACAATGCCATGACCGCGGCCGAGCGCGGAGCGACCCTGACGCAGCGGATGCTGGCCTTTGCGCGCAAGCAGGAACTGAAGCTGCAGAGCATCGACTGCATCACATTGGTGCAGGGCATGACCGAATTATTCCGCACCACGCTGGGCGCGGCGGTGGCCATAGAGATGCGCTTTCCGCCGGCGCTGGGCGCGGCCCATGCCGACCCTTCGCAACTGGAGCTGGCGCTGCTCAACCTGGCGGTCAATGCGCGCGACGCCATGCCGGACGGCGGACGGATCATCGTCGAAGCGGCGCAGATGATCGTCGCGCAGGACGAAAGGCCGGATTTGGGCGCTGGCGACTATATCCGCCTGTCCGTGATCGACGAGGGCGAGGGCATGGACGCTGCGACGTTGGAGCGCGCGCGCGAACCCTTCTTCACTACCAAGGGCGTGGGCAAAGGCACCGGCCTTGGCCTGTCGATGGTGCATGGCTTCGCCCAGCAATGCGGCGGATCGCTGACGATCGCCAGCGAACCCGGCGTCGGCACCAGCGTGTCGTTATGGCTGCCGATGGCGCAGGTCGACGCGAATGCCCGGCACATCGCCATGGTGGTGGAGGATATGCACGACCCCGATACGCCTCTGGTCATATTGGCGGTGGATGACGACGATCTGGTGCTGACGAACACCGCCGGCATGTTGGAGGATCTGGGTCATACCGTGTTTCAGGCGTCTTCCGGCGCCGATGCGCTGCGGTTGTTGGAGCGCGGCAGCGTGGACCTGGTCGTCACCGATCATGCCATGCCGGGCATGACCGGCGCGCAACTGGCCGACGCGATCGAGCAGATGCAGCCCGGCCTGCCGGTCGTCATTATCACTGGCTTTGCAGAGCTGCCGCCGCACGCCACGCAGCGCCTGCGCCTCGACAAGCCCTTCAGGCAGGCGGAGCTGGCGCGCACGGTCGCGACCGCCATGCGCGCTGCGCTGACGGCGGCGATCGTGGAGCACGGACCCGATCCTTCCCTTCCCGGCGGCTGATCCACTTTTCGAAAAGCTCGGCTGAAATATTGGAAAGGCGGCATTTTTCGTCGCTCTTTGCTTGCAACACCGGTGCAGTTCCCTGATGGGGTCCATATCTGTTCCCAGCCCGCAGGATCGCATGGACATCTTGACCGCGCCGACCCCGACTTCGCATTTCTTCACGTCTTTGCGGACTCGGCTACACTATCTCGACTGGGGCAATCCGTCAGCGCCGACGCTGATCCTGGTGCATGGCGGTTTCGACCATGCGCGTAGCTGGGACTGGACGGCGCGGGCGCTGGCGCGGGACTATCATGTCATCGCCCCGGATCTGCGCGGCCATGGCGACAGCGACTGGTCGCCCGACGGCTCTTATATGATGGCCAATTTCGTCTATGATCTGGCGCAACTGGTAGACCTGCTAGACCGGTCGCCGGTGACGATCGTGGGCCATTCGCTCGGCGGCGCGATCAGCCTGCGCTATGCGGGTCTTTTCCCATATAAAATACGCAAGCTCGTCGCGATCGAAGGACTTGGCCTGTCGCCGCAACGTCTGAAGGAAAAGGCCGAGGAGTCGGCGCCCGACGCCTGGCGCGAATGGATCGACACCCGCCGCGCTGGCGCCCGTCGCACGCCGCGCCGCTATCCCACGATCGAGGCGGCGATCGGCCGGATGCGCGAACGCAACGAACATCTGACGGTCGAACAGGCGCTGCACTTGACCAGCCACGGCGTCAATCGCAATGAAGACGGCAGCTACGGCTGGAAATTCGATCCGTATCTCAAGGGCATGGCGCCGCAAGCGGGTACCGATGAGGAACTGCCCGACTTCTGGAAGCGGATCAGTTGTCCCACCCTGCTGTGCCTGGGCAAGGATAGCTGGGCATCCAACCCGGAAAAGGACGGTCGCATCCGCCATTTCAGCGACGCCCGGCTGGTCGAGTTCGCCGATGCCGGCCACTGGCTGCACCATGACCAGTTTGACCGCTTCATCGGCGAGGTTCGCGGCTTCCTAGAGGGTGAAGCCGGCGACAGCCGCACGGTAGTCCGCCTTTAACCCCGCGACGAAATCGGCGGTCGGCTGCACCTTGTCGACTGCGCCGATGCCCTGGCCACAACCCCAGACGTCCCGCCACGCCTTCTTCTCGCCACCGGTCATCGCCGCGAAATCCATGTCCTTCGCCTTGGGCAGGCTGTCGGGGTCCAGCCCTGAAGCAACGATGCTGGGGCGCAGATAATTGCCATGGACGCCGGTGAACACGTCGGAATAGACGATGTCGGCTGCATGGCTGTCGACGATCATCTGCTTATAGGCCGGATCGGCATTGGCCTCCGCCGTGGCGATGAAGGGCGACCCCATATAGGCGAGGTCCGCGCCCATCATCCGCGCGGCGGCGATGGCGCGGCCGCTTGCGATCGCTCCCGACAGCGCCAGCGGCCCGTCGAACCATTGGCGGATTTCCTGGATCAGCGCGAAGGGCGACAGCGTGCCGGCATGGCCGCCCGCCCCCGCCGCCACCGCGATCAGGCCATCGGCGCCCTTCTCGATCGCCTTGCGCGCGAACATGTCGTTGATGATATCGTGCAGGACGATGCCGCCATAGCTGTGGATCGCCGCATTCACATCCTCGCGCGCGCCGAGCGAAGTGATGACGATCGGCACCCTATATCGGACGCACAGCGCCAGATCCTCCTCCAGCCGCGCATTGGTGCGGTGGACGATCAGGTTGACGGCGAAAGGCGCATCGGCGTCGGTCAGTTCCGCCTGCAACTGCTGCAACCACGCCTCGAACATGCCCGACGGCCGCGCATTGAGCGAGGGAAAGGCGCCGACGATCCCTGCGCGGCATTGCGCCATGACCAGGGCGGGTTGCGAGATGATGAACATCGGCGACCCGATCAGCGGCAGCGCAAGGCGGCTTTCCAGCAATGTCGGCAGGGTCATGGAACAGGCGTCTCCTCTATTATCACACCGCGCTAACACCGCTCGACCCTCGGAAAAAGGCCAAAATCAACTGTGTTGATGTATTAATACAGCAATGCTATAACGACGCTGCCAGAGAGTGTCGGGAGCAGGACGATGTATAGCGAGAGCGATCTACAGGATGCCGTAGCGGCGGGCGCAATCCCCGCGCAGGCGGCGCAGGCGTTGCGCGATCATGTGGCGGGACTGCGCGCCTCGCCGATGGTGGACGAAGAACATTTCCGGCTGCTGACGGGCTTCAACGACATCTTCGTCGCGATCGCCAGCGTCCTGCTGCTGGTGGCGGTTGGCTGGCTCGGCAACAGCCTGCGATTCGGGGCGCCGGACCATCATCCTGCCTTCATGGCCGGCCTGCTGGTGGCTGCCGTCAGTTGGGGCCTGGCCGAATATTTCACCCGGCGCCGCCACATGGCGCTGCCCTCCATCCTTTTGCTGGGCGGTTTCGTCGGCGGCATCGTCTTTGCGGTCGGCGCGCTGGGTGCGCAGATATTCCCCCATGCGGGCGACAGCCTGGCCTCGATGATCGTGTGCGTCGCGGCCGGCGCGGGCGTGCTGGCGGCCTGGGCGCACTGGCGGCGCTTCATGGTGCCGATCACCGTGGCGGTCGGCGCGGCGGCGGCCGCGGGCGTGGGCGTCAGCCTGGTCATGGCCGCCATGCCCGGCAGCATGACCCTGCCTTTCACCCTTCTGCTGGTCGCTGGCCTCGCCATCTTCGCGCTCGCCATGTGGTGGGACATGAGCGACCGCGCCCGCACCACGCGCCGGTCCGATGTCGCCTTCTGGCTGCACCTGGCCGCTGCGCCGATGATCGCCCATTCGCTCTTCTACCTGCTGGGGGTGCTTAAAGGCGACGAGATCAGCGCCGGTCGTGCCGCGCTGGTGATCGCCCTCTACGTCGCCTTCGGCCTGGTCGCGCTGGCGATCGACCGGCGGGCGCTGCTCGTCTCCAGCCTCGCCTACGTCCTCTTCGCCCTCTACGGCCTGTTTCGCCAGGCCGGTGCGGTGGAGATGTCCTGGGCGCTCACCGCTCTGGTGATCGGGTCGGCGCTGCTGCTGCTGTCGGCGCTATGGCACCATGCCCGCGCGCTGATTGTGGGCGGCCTGCCGCCGCGCCTTTCGGAACGCCTGCCCTATCTGGATCGCGCCGTCGCGTGACGGCGATGGCTGTCCCCTGCTTGGCGGCGGGGGACAGCCAGCGTGATGGTCAATCCTCGACAATGCGCAGCAATTTGCGTTCGACCGGCGCCAGCACGCCTTGCAACTCCTGGCCGCGCTTCAATATCTGGCCGCTTTCCCCGACCAGCGCCCACATGCCCTGCCGATGGCGCAGCGCCGGGCGCTTCTCGATCCGATATTCGGGGCGTTCGGCGGTACGGCGGAAGGCGCTGAAGATCGCCGCCTCCTGCCCCATATCCATCGCATAGTCGCGCCAATGGCCCGCCGACACCATGCGGCCGTACAGATCCATGATCCGTTGCAGTTCCAGCCGCTCGAACCCGACCTGACCGTCCTTCGGCCCCGGCCCCGCTCCTTGATGGGGAAACGGCGTCACATTGGTCATCAGGCCCGGCCGCGCTCCTTGAACAGCGGTGCATCGTCATCATCGGCCAGCACGGGCCTCTGGCGCTCCGCCATCAGTTCGGCGAGACGCTTCTGCAATTGCTCAACCTCGCACTGGAGCATTTCCAGCTTCTGCTTTTCCGGGTCGAAACAGTCCGAACAAGGCGTGCCATAGGGCATGAAGTCACGCTGATAGGCGGTTACATCGACCAGCATCGCCCGCGCCGGAATGCCGACCATGGTTGCGCCATCGGCGACATCCTTGGTCACCACCGCATTCGCGCCGACCCGCGCCCGCGCGCCGACATTGATCGGTCCCAGCACCTGCGCACCCGACCCCACGATCACGCCGTCGTTCAGCGTAGGGTGACGCTTGCCGGCGATGCCGTTTGCGGGATCGGTGCCGCCCAGCGTGACATTCTGGTAGAGCGTCACATCGTCGCCGATCTCGGCCGTCTCGCCGATCACGGTAAAGCCATGGTCGATGAAGAAGCGTTTGCCGATCTTCGCGCCCGGATGGATGTCGTTGCCGGTCAGGAACCGCGACAGATGGTTTACCGCCCGCGCAAGGAAGAAGAGCCGCGCGCGATAGAGGCGATGGGCCACCCGATGAAAGGCCAGCGACCAGACGCCGGGGTAGAGCAGGATTTCCGCACGGGACCGCGGCGCCGGATCGCGGGATTTTATCGAATCCAGATAGGAAATGAGGTTGCGCACCATCCAGACGTCCCTGACCGTTCCTAGACTTGTTGTGAACACCCTATATAAGAGGGATTGCCCGGCTTTTCCAGATGGCGCGCTAACCGCGCTTTTTCGCTGCAAATAGAAACTTGCTTGGCGGCACGCGATATACCAATCATGGAAGTAGACAATTCCAGTGAGGGGTAGCGGATGATCGACACTTTTATCGCCCATTTCGGCGAAATCCTGCCTTTCATCCTCGTCGGATTCGGCGCGCAGATCATCGACGGCGCGCTGGGCATGGCTTATGGCGTCATTTCCAGCACCCTGCTGCTGACCCTGGGCGTGTCGCCCAGCCGCGCCTCCGCCAGCGTCCATGTCGCCGAAACCTTCACCACCGGCGTATCGGCGATCAGCCATATCCTGCACCGCAATGTCGACTGGAAACTCTTCGCCCGGCTCATCATTCCCGGCGTGATCGGCGGCGTCAGCGGCGCCTATTTTCTGTCCAATATCGACGGCGCGGTGATCAAGCCTTTCGTTCTGGCCTATCTCGCCGCGATTGGCTTTTACCTCATCTGGCGCGGCTTCCATCTGCCGCCCAAGCCGCGCGATCCCAAATGGGTCGGACCGCTAGGCCTGATCGGCGGCTTCATGGACGCCAGCGGCGGCGGCGGCTGGGGACCGATCGTGACGTCGAACCTGCTGCTCCAGGGATCCAGCCCGCGGCACACGATCGGCACGGTCAATACGGTCGAATTCATCCTGACCCTGTCGATCAGCCTGACCTTCCTCCTCCATCTGGGCTGGGAAGCCTTCACCACCTATACGCTGGGCCTGCTGATCGGCGGCGTCATCGCCGCGCCCTTCGGCGCGATGCTGGCGCGCCGGGTCGCCCCCCGCATCATTTTCACCGCCGTCGGCGTGATCCTGACCATCACATCGCTGTTCGGTGTCGCCAAATATCTTGGATATATCGGCTAAAACGCTTATATTCGGATTTCTGATCGAGGAATCCGATAAATGTCCAGTTACCTGCCCACGCTCAAACAGCTGCAATATCTGGTTGCGCTCAAGGAACAGGGGCATTTCGGCAAGGCCGCCGACAGTTGCTTCGTCACCCAATCGACCCTGTCGGCGGGCATCCGCGAACTGGAATCGCTGATCGGCGTCACCTTGGTCGAACGCACCCGCCGGG
The DNA here is from genome assembly GCF_028538045.1 of Sphingobium sp. AntQ-1. Taxonomy (NCBI): domain Bacteria; kingdom Pseudomonadati; phylum Pseudomonadota; class Alphaproteobacteria; order Sphingomonadales; family Sphingobiaceae; genus Sphingobium; species Sphingobium sp. AntQ-1. Next base: position 2,996,446 of record NZ_CP117158.1, on the reverse strand, counting down.
TGGTGCGCTTCACCGCCCTGGGCGATCGCATCGTGGTCAAGGCGCATCGCGTGCTGCGCGAGGCGGAGGAGCTGGCCGCCATCGCCGAGGCGTCGGGCAAGCCGCTGACCGGCGAGTTGCGGATGAGCGTGATCCCGACCATTGCGCCCTTCCTGCTGCCGCGGATGCTGCCCAGGCTGCGCGCCGACCGGCCCGACCTCAAACTCTATCTGCGCGAGGAAACGACCCAGGCGGGGATCGAATCGCTACGCCACGGCCATGTCGATTGCGTGCTGATGGCGCTGCCCTTCACCATGGGCGAGGTGGACAGCGAAATCCTGTTCCAGGACCGGCTCTATGTCGCCTTCCCGCATGACGAACCACGCGATCCGCCCGAATGGATCGGCCCCGACATGATCGACGAGAGCAAATTGTTGCTGCTGGAGGACGGCCATTGCCTGAAGGACCATGCGCTGGCCGCCTGCAACCGCCCGGACCTGCGCGCCAGCGCGACCATGATGGGCACATCGCTGCACACTCTGATCCAGATGGTCGACAATGGCCTGGGCATGACCATGATCCCCGAAATGGCTATCGCGAGCGGCATATTGGAACACACCCGGATCGTCGCGCGGCCGTTGCAGTCGGATCGCGCCTGGCGCGACATCGCGTTGGTGTGGCGCAAGAACAGCCCGCGCGAAAAGGAATTTCACCTGCTGGCCGGCATCTTGCGCGACGCCGCGGCGCTGAACTGCCGGTTGCCCGAAGCGGCTTAACTGCAAATAATCGTTGGTTTCGAGCGAAGTTGAGAAAAGCTGGCACAGGGCTATTCCTTTTCAACGTCGCTCGAAGCGAACGGAGGTTGTCAGCTACGCCAACCCTGCGCCTTCGCCTCATCCTCGGCCCGCGCCTCGACCCATTGAGTCGCACCGTCGCCAAAATGCTCCTTCTTCCAGAAGGGCGCGTCGGACTTCATCCAATCGATCAGGAAGGCGCAGCTTTCCAGCGCAGCGGCGCGATGGCGCGACGCTGTGCCGACGAACACGATGCGCGCGCCCGGTTCCAGCCGCCCGAAACGATGGATCACGCTGACGCCCAGCAGCGGCCAGCGGGCCAGCGCCTCCTCCACGATCCGGTCGACCTGCGCCTGCGTCATCGCCGGATAATGTTCCAGTTCCAGCGCAATCAGACCGCCCTCCTCCCCGCGCACTATTCCGGTAAAGCTCGCCACGCCGCCACCGCCCAGCGCCTCCAGCGCGGCCAGTTCGGCGGCCACATCGAAATCCGCCGTCTGGATGGCGATCCGCTTCATCCGCCCGTCACCGGGGGAAACAGCGCCACTTCGCGCGCATCGCCGATTGGCGTGTCCAGCGGCGCGAAACGCTGGTCGATCGCCGCGCGCAGCCGGGTCGGATCTTCCAAAGCCTGCGCATAGCCACCACCCCGCGCGGCCAGCGTCGCGATCAGATCGGCCACGCTGCTATCCGGCGCGGGCCGCTCGACTTGCTCCTCGTCGCGGCCGATGACTTCGCGCACCCAGGCGAAATAGACGATGGTCAGTTCCGCCATCGCCGGTCAGTCCATATGCTTGATGCCGACGCGCAGATAGTCCCAGCCGGTGACCAGCGTCAGCATCGCCGCTGCCCACAGGGTGAATATGCCGACCGTCTGAACGAAGGGGATATGAGGCACCGCCCCGGCGAGAATCAGCGCGCCCAGCGCGATGATCTGAAACGTGGTCTTCCACTTCGCCAGGCGCGACACCGGCACCGACACCTGCAGCCCGGCCAGAAATTCGCGCAGGCCCGACACCGCGATCTCGCGCAGCAGGATGATCATCGCGGCGGCGATATGGATGCCCGCGATATCGCGGGTCGCGGCCAGCATCAGGATGACCGCGCCCACCATGATCTTGTCGGCGATGGGGTCCAGAAACACGCCCAGCTTCGACACCGTGCCCTGCGCGCGGGCGAGGTAGCCGTCGAAATAATCGGTCACGCCCATCAGGCAATAGAGGGCGAAGGCCAGCGCATAGCCGGTCGTCCAACGCGCGCCCTGTTCGGCCGGCCACAGCAGAGCGACCAGCAACGGCACCGTCACGATCCGCGAAAGCGTCAGCAAATTGGGCAGCGTGAGCATCGCCGCGAACTGCCACAGTCCGGCGCGGCATACAAGCAAAGCTGTACGCCCATGCCCAACCCATTGGACACAGACGTCGGCAACCGCTAGACCCCGCCCCGGTCGCTCACGGAAAAGAAGACGCCCCTATCCATGCAAGCCTCTCTCAGGCTCTTGAACAAGCGCCGTTTTCTGCCGCTTTTCATCACTCAACTGCTCGGTGCGTTCAACGACAATCTGTTCAAGAACGCGATGGTCCTGTTCGTAGTGTATCAGGTGTATAATGACGAGAAGTCGGAAACCTGGTTCAGCGCGCTGGCCACGGGCCTGTTCATCCTGCCCTTCTTCCTGCTGTCGGCGCTGTCGGGCCAATTGGCCGACCAGCGCGACAAGGCGGTCATCATCCGTTGGGTAAAGGCGGCCGAAATCGGCATCATGGGCGTGGGTGCGATCGGCCTTGGCCTCATTTGGAGCGGCATTGCGGTCCACACGCTGGCGATTCCGCTGCTGCTGATCGCGCTGTTCGCCATGGGCATCCATTCGACCTTCTTCGGTCCGATCAAATATGCGATCCTGCCCCAGCATCTGCATGACGACGAAGTGCTGGGCGGCACCGGCCTGGTCGAAGCGGGCACCTATATCGCAATCCTGGCCGGCACGATCCTGGCCGGCCTGATCCCGGTGGAGATCGCCGCGATCGGCATTATCATCACCGCGCTGATCGGCTATGTCGCCGGTCGCAAAGTGCCTTCCGCGCCGTCGCTGCTAGAACAGCAGCCGATCGACTTCCACATCATCCGCTCGTCCGTCGCGCTGGTGCGTGGCACGATGCATATCCGCCGCCTGTTTCTAGCGATCATGGCGATCAGCCTGTTCTGGGCGGTCGGATCGATCCTGTTCATCCAGTTCCCGCCGCTGGTGAAGAATGTCCTGACCGCCGACAAGCCGGTCGCCAGCCTGTTCCTGGCCATCTTCTCGATCGGCATTGCGATCGGCTCCGTGGCGATCAACCGGCTGTTGCAGGGCCATGTCTCGGCCAAATATGCGCCCGCGTCGGTGATCGGCATGGGGCTGTGCATCGTCGCCTTTCACATCGTGTGCGACCTGTGGACGCCCTCGCCGGACGGGCAAATGCTCTCGCTGACCGGCTTCCTGGCCCATCCGCTGGCGATTCCCTTGTCGTTCTGCCTGCTCGGCGTCGCGACCTTCGGCGGCATGTTCGTGGTTCCGCTCTACGCCTTCCTGACCACGACGGTCGAAAAATGCGAAGCGGCGCGCACAGTGGCGGCCAATAATATCGTCAATTCGGGCGCGATGGTGGCCGGATCGCTCTGCGCCATCGGCCTGAGCATCGCCGGCGTATCGGTGGTGATGCAGTTGCTGCTGGTCGCCTTCCTGACGCTGCCCTGCGCGGCGATGGCGTGGAAGCTGCACAAGGCCTGCGACGGCCCTCTATGCCACTGACCGGACACCCGGTCGGACGTTCAGAAAATGAAGCTGTAGAAGGCCGTGAAGAAGGCCGCGAAGCTCAGGCCGAAAAGCTTCCAGTCGCTGTCGTCGTCGCTGACGCGCTTTTTGCGCGCGGACATATGGTCCGCCACGCGCAGCACATGGGCGGGCAGCCGCTGGCGGAAGGGATGGCGGGCCGATTCGGTGGTGAGGACGAGGGGTCGGTTTCGCATGATGATTGGTTAACGCGAAATTTACCATTTGGACCAGTCCCGATCGCGGCTAATTTCGCGCTGTCCCGGTGCGGGACAGGCTTGACTGTATGATATGAATAACACAGTATGACCCAAGACATGCCCGATTCCGCCCCACGCGATCCCTTCGCGCAACCTCCGCGCGAGTTCGGCGCGGGTCCGCCCAGCGCCTTCGCACGGCCCACGCCCTGGCGTCGCCGGCTTCAGATCACCGGATGGGTGATCGCCGCAGGCCTCGCCGTGCTGATGATTCTGGTCGCCTGGCTCGCGGTCACGGCACCGCTCTCCCGCTCGCTCAAGCCCATCGCCCCGCCCAGCATCAGCCTGACGTCGGCGGACGGCCACCTGATCGCCCGGCGCGGCGCGGTGATCGACCGTCCGGTGACGATGGCCGAACTCCCCGCCCATGTGCCGCAGGCGTTCATGGCGATCGAGGATCGCCGCTTCATGACCCATTGGGGCGTTGATCCGCGCGGCATCGCCCGCGCGATGTGGCATAATCTCTGGTCGGACGGATCGTCGCAGGGCGGCAGCACCATCACCCAGCAACTCGCCAAGGGCGTCTTCCTGTCCAGCGACCGCACCTTCGGCCGCAAGGCGCGCGAGGCGCTGATCGCACTCTGGCTGGAAGCGTGGCTGACCAAGGACCAGATCATGGAGAGATATCTCTCCAACGTCTATTTCGGCGACAATGTGTACGGCCTGCGCGCCGCGGCGCTCCACTATTTCAACCGCGCGCCCGAACGGCTGACCATCCCGCAGGCCGCGATGCTGGCGGGGCTGCTGAAGGCGCCCTCCCGCCTCGCCCCTACCAGCAACCTGAAAGGCGCGCGCGCGCGCGCCGCGCTGGTGACGCAGGCGATGGTCGATGCGGGCTATCTCGCCCAAGCGGAGCGCAACGCCCTGCCCCCCGCCCGGCTCAACGTCCATGACACGCCCGACGCCACCACCGGCACCTATTTCGCCGACTGGGTGCTTGCTGACGCGCGCGACCGCGCTGGGGCCGTCTATGGCGAACAGAAGATCGAGACCACGCTCGACTGGCGCATCCAGCGCCTTGCCGAAGCCGCCATCCGCCGCGCGCCCCTTGGCGGCGCGCAGGCCGCTTTGGTGGCGATGAAGCCCGACGGCAGCGTCGTCGCCATGGTCGGCGGCAAAAATTACGCCAAGAGCAGCTTCAACCGCGCGGTGCAGGCCAAGCGTCAACCGGGATCGACATTCAAGCTGTTCGTCTATCTCGCCGCCTTCCGCGCGGGGATGACGCCCGACGACATGATCGACGACACGCCCATCACCACCGGCGCCTATCGCCCCGCCAATCATGGCGGCAAATATCGCGGCCGCATCACCTTGCGCCAGGCGTTCGCAGCATCGAGCAATGTCGCGGCCGTCCGCCTGACGCAAAAGGTTGGCGTCGACAACGTCATTAAGGTCGTCCGCGACCTGGGCGTCACGGCGCCGCTGACCGAGGATCTCAGCCTCGCGCTCGGCACATCGGAAATCCCGCTGGTCGAACTGGCCGAAGCCTATGCGGCGGTCGCTGCCGGCGCCTATCCGGTGCTGGCGCATGGCCTGCCGCCCGAAGAACAGCGGTGGTTCGAAAAGCTGATGCAGCGCCAGCGGCAATTCAGCCAGGATCAGCTCGACATGATCCGCGACCTCCTCTCCTCCGCCGCCAATCGCGGCACCGGCAGCGCGGCGGCGCTGCGCACCAGCACGTTCGGGAAAACGGGTACGACGCAGGACAGCCGCGACGCCATCTTCGTCGGCTATGCCGGGGGCCTCGTGACGGCGGTGTGGATCGGCAATGACGACAATGCCCCCCTGCCCGGCGGCGCGGCCGGCGGCGGCGTGCCCGCGCGCATCTGGCGCAATTTCATGAGCGGCGCGATCAACGAACCGGTCGAGGACGCGCCGGAGGAGACGCAGGACGCCGACCTGGTCAACGCCATCGCCAATGTGACGGTGGAAACCGGCATCGGCAATGTCGGGCTGGGCGTGGACGAAGGCGGCATGACGGTGAATATCGGCGGCGGGCCAATACGTTTGCCGATCGCCCCTTCAGGCACGCCACCACCGAGGATAGCGCCGACGCAGTTGGATGAGGGCGAGGATAGCGGGCCTTAAGGGGCGATGGCTGCCCAATGCGGATGCACGCAGATTGCGCAGGTGGCGCGTCGCTGGCGCATCAGCGTCGCGTGCGAGTCGCGCAGGCGTCGTGGCCCCATGCCGGCTTAACACGCGCTCCGCGCCTACGTCACCGCCACTATTGGCCGATTTCACCCGACAACGGAGTGAACTTCTGCCTCTCGCCCGGTGCGCCGCCTATTTTCCGTACCGCCCCTGCGCTACCCACTTCGCCGTCAGCGCCTTGGCCGCCTCGACATCTTGGTGGAAATCGACCTCCTGCCACTCCAGCCCCTCGATCGAGGCGGTGCCGACGCGGTTGCCCTTGGCGATGATGTCGATGGCGCGCAGATACCAGCGTTCGACGCCTTCGGGGGTGCGCATCATCTGGTCGATCTGGTTGCGGAAAATCGCCGGGCCTTCGCCGGTGAAGGCCAGCATACCGATCGATTCGGCATTGGTGTCGGGCGGCAACAGCCGCTTGCCGATATGATGCAACCGGCCGCTTGCGTCCCGGTTCACCTTCATGTCGTCATCGTCATAATCACCGTCCGCCTTTATATCGACGGTGACGGTGATGGCGTCCTGCGCCCCGGCGATCAGGCGTGCGACGATCTCGTCCGATATGATGGTGTCGCCGTTCAGGATGATGAAGTCGCAGTCCATCTCCTCCCGCACGATCCAGCAGGTGCCCAGATTATCGGCGACCTGGAAGAAGGGATTGAACACGCAACGGATGCGCGCGCCCGTTTCGCGATACAATTGCAGCGCATGATCCTCGACCCGCTCGGTACGGAATCCGGTGACGACGACGATATCGGTCACGCCATTGGCGACCAGTGCGGCGATCTGCCAACTGATGAGGGTGCGACCGTTGAACTCGATCATGCATTTGGGCACGTCGCGGGTCAGTGGAAGCAGGCGCGAACCCTGGCCGGCGGACAGGATGATGGCTTTGGTGATCGTCATGGGGGCGGCATTAGTCGGCAATCTTGCCAAAAAAAAGGCGGCATTTGCACTCGTTCCTGCGCTCGCCTAAAGCGCGGCGTGCTCCTGCGCAAATGAAGGACCAGTCGCCGGTGATGTTCAAACGCGGATCGGGGCAGACAAGCGACGGTTTCGCCCGCATCCTGGCCAATACCGGCTGGCTGCTGGGCGGCAAGGGCGTGGGCGCGGTGTTGAGCCTTGCCTATCTCGCCATCGTCACCCGCACGCTGGGCGTCGCGGATTTCGGCCGTTTCGCCCTTGTGCTGAGCGCCGCCAACGTCATCAAGACGCTGGTGAGCTTCGACAGCTGGCAGATCGTCGTGCGCTATGGCCAGCCGCATGTGACGGACGGGAATGGCGACGCCCTCAACCGCGTGCTGCGCTTCTGCATTCTGATCGACCTTGCCTCGGCGGTCGCCGGCGGCCTGATCGCCGCGGCCATCATCCTGCTCTTCGGCGATCTGCTGGGCCTGGATTCAGGGATGGGCGGGCCGGACATGGGATGGCAGGTCTGGGCCTTCTGCATGGTGATGATGATCACCATCCGATCCAGCCCGACCGGCATATTGCGCCTGTTCGACCGGTTCGATTCGGCCGCCTTCGCCGAAACCATGATCCCCGTCGGGCGGATGATCGGCGCAGGCGTGGCGCTGGCGGTCATGCCCGACATCAGCGGCTTCCTGATCGCCTGGGCCTTTGCCGAACTGCTCTGCGCCATAAGCTACTGGTATCTTGCGCTGAAGGTCGGACGCGGACGGATCGGTAATTGGCGCACCGGCCGGGCGCTGGACGCGCGCCGCGAAAATCCCGGCATCATCGGCTTCCTGACCGCCACCAATCTCCAGACCAGCCTGTCCTCCATCGGGCAGCAGGTCGCGGTGCTGATCGTCGGCGGCTTCGTCGGCCCGATGGGCGCGGGCCTCTACCGCCTCGCCAACCAGCTCGCCAATTCGCTGACCAAGATTTCCAGCCTGCTCTCGCGCAGCATCTTCGTCGAACTGTCCCGCACCAACACGCATGGCAAGGACGCGCTGGGCGCGCTGTTCCGCCGCACAAACCGGCTGGCGCTGGTGGCGGGCGCGGTCATCATCGGTCTGATCGTGACGATCGGCCATCCGCTGCTGGGGCTGATCGCGGGCAAGGATTTCGTGCCCGCCTATCCGCTGCTGCTATTGCTGGGGATCGCGGCCTGCATCGACCTGGTGGGGGTCAGCTATCGCCCGTTGCTGATGGCGACCGACCGGGCCGGCCTGTCGCTGCGCATCACCTTCGTTTCGACCCTGCTGCTGCTGGGGCTGCAATCGGCGCTGTTGCCGCTTTACGGCACGCGGGGCGCGGCAATGGCCAATGTCGCCGCCGCGCTCGCCGGTTTTGCGATGATGGGACTGGCCAGCCGACGCGCCATGCGCGGTTGAAGGCGTTAGCGAAACCGGGCTGGCGAATAAGCGCCCGGATCAAGGCTGGCGAAAGGCGGCGTTTCGCCCCGGATCAACGCGCTCGCCAGCAACGCCGCGGCAGGCGCGGTCTGGATACCGAAACCGCCCTGCCCGGCGAACCAGAAGAATCCCGGCACGTCGGGGTCGAAGCCATAGACAGGCGCGCGATCGGGCGCGAAGCTGCGCAGCCCCGCCCATTTCCGTTCGACCGCCGCGATCGGCCAATCGACCGCTTCCTCGAACCGGGCGATCGCCTCCGCCACCGCCAGTTCCTCCGGCGCGGCATCGCAGGGCGGCGACCATGATTCGTCATGCGGGGTCAACCACAACCGCCCCTGCCCTTCCGGCTTGAAGTAGAAGCGTTCGGACAGGTCCATGACCAGCGGCAGATCGGCCGAGGGCATCGTGGGCACGCGCAGTTGCGCCACGGTTCGTCGTAAAGGCTGGATGCCGATCGGGGCAACGCCGCAGGCGACCGCGACCGCATCGGCCCATGCCCCCGCCGCATCGATCAGCAGGCGGCACCGGATCGTCCCCTCGCTCGTCTCGATCCGCCAGCCATGTCCGTCGACCCGACCCGCAACCAGCATCGTGCCGAGCCGAATCTCGCCGCCCGATCGGCGGAAGCGGCGCAAATAGGCCGCATGGAGCGCCGCCACGTCGATATCCTGGCAACTCGCCTCCAGCACACCCAGCGTCCAATCCGGCCGCAAACCCGGCACCAGCGCCGCGGGATCGACAAGCTGCAAATCGACCTTGCCGGCAAATTGCGCGAGCAGCGCATCGCGCCGCGCTTCATCCCCTGCCCGTCCGATATGGAGCGTCCGCCGCGGCGAAAGGAAACCGCCGTCGTGAAAATCGGCATCGGGCGTGGCGAGGAAAGACCCTGATGCCGTGGTCAGCGGCTGCACCTCCGCCCCGCCATAAGTCTCCTCCCAGAAGGCGACCGAACGGCCGGTGGCGTGATAACCCGGCCGATCCTCCATCTCCAGAATCAGCACGCGGGCGTCGGCCGCCAGATGCGCGCCAAGGCTGGCCCCGGCCATGCCGCCGCCGATGATGACGATATCCGGGTTATTCAACGCGCGGCCTCGTCCAGAAAAGCGTCGATCCGGTGAAGCGCGTCAAGGCGCACCGGGTCCAGCTCGCGCAATATCTCGTGCGCCGCCTCCCGGCCATAAATATGCAGCCGGGCGCTCGCGATCCGGCTCGCGACCTTGACGATGGCGGGCGTGGACACAAGCTGGTCCGCCTTGGTCGCCAGCACCAACAGCGGCGTCGTGATGCGGGCGATGGCGTCGCCTTGCGCCAGCGCCTTCGTCGATTCCAGCGCCTGCAACACCCAGTTCCAGCTCGGCGGACCCAGCGCAATGTCGCGGCTATGATCGCGCCACCAGATTTCGTCGGCATAGCGGTCAGGATCATGCGTCAGTCTTTTCTGCCGCATTCGCCGCTGGCGTTCCGACTGCTCCTTCTGCGTCCAGGCGGGCAATTCTCCCCGACCCGTCCCCACCATGAAACGGGCGATCGCCACCGCCAGCCAGCGCGGCAAAGGCGCGCTATGGACGCCCAGCATCGGCGCGACCACGGCCGCCGCGTCGGGCGACGGCATCCCTTCGGCCAGCGCGCGCAACAGCATATGGCCGCCCATGCTGTGCGCCACCATCGCGGTCGGCCCGTCGCCTTCCGCGCGCCAGTCGGCCGCCAAGGCGTTCAGATCCACGATCCAGTTGGCAAAGTCGTCGATATGACCGCATAGGGGATCGTCGGTCAGTCGGCCCGATCCGCCCTGCCCGCGCCAGTCGAAGCTGGTCACGGCCCAGCCGCGCGCCGCCCAGTGATGGATGACCTCCAGATATTTTTCGATCATGTCGCCGCGGCCGCCCATCACCAGCATCCGCCCGCGCGCGCCCGAACCCAGCCGATAGCGACGGATCGGCCAGCCATCGGGCGCGGTCCAATAGTCCAGCCGCCCGCCTATCGGCCAGGCCCGCCGGTCGAATGCGGCAACGGGGAAGTCGGGTGAATCCATCTGTTCCATGGTTACGCTTTGGTAAAAAATAGCAACGCTTTTCCGCCGCGAATCGGGCCTGTTTGAAGGAGTTTGAAAGTCACCGCTTTGTTCTTTCCCATTTGAGCATGGCCGCCTGACTCAATTTCTTCTGCGATCGAAGCTTGGCATAATACTCCACCATCTGGAGCGACTGGCCGCTGATGGATGCCGTTTCCGCCGCGCTACACCCCGCCTCCAGCAGCGTGTTCACCGCGTTCTTGCGCAGCCCGTGTGGTACAACTTTGACCGGAGCGCAGGCCGCTTGGATCGCCAGCCTGATCTTGTTCTTCTTCCCCTCGGTCGGCTTGCCGGGAATGATGGTAGCCAGGCTGCGTGGGTGCCGGGCCAACTCCTTCGCCAGATCGGCGTGGATCGGAATCTCCAGCGGCTTGCCCGTCTTCTGCTGAGTGACCGCGATATGATCGTCGTGAACATCGCGCCAATTCAGCGCGGACACATCACCGATTCGCTGCGCCGTGTAATAAAGCAAGTGGACGGACAGGCGCACCAGATCGTCATCCGATTCGAGGCACGCTGTAAGCGCTTGTTCCGGCCATGGGTCATGCTCGCCGGTTTCCATTTCCTCGATCTCGAAAAATGGATCATTCGTCACATGGCCACGATCTCGCGCCCACGCATAGGCCGCGCTGCCAGCTCGTTTCACCATATTCGCCGCGCCGGGCTTGTGGGCCATCTGATCGAGAAGCAGTACGATATCCTTGCGCTCGACCAACTGCGCCGGCGCGGTGCCCAGCTTATCGACCAACTCACCCTGATAGAGGCGGTAGAGCCGCTGCGTGGATGGAGCCTTCTTCTTCTCAAATTCCGCGCTCGCCTGATACAGTTCGACCAGCTTGGCGACGCTCAATTGCTGAGCCGCATTGACGCGCCGGGAACGGTGTCCAAGAAGGGCCGCATAGGTCGCGGAGAAGGTCCGGTCAGCAGGATCAGGCAACCGCTTCCACACGCGCTTGCCGTTGTCGTCATCCTGGCCGGTGTCGAAATAGTAATAATAGCGACCCTTGGCCTTGGTCCGCTTCACATATTTGACGATCCTAGCCATTCGCATACAGCTTTGTGTTCTTGCGCCAATCGTCTGCGGCGGCCTCGCCGGTCAGGCGCTCCAGATGCGCGTCGATATCGACCCGGCTCCAATGAAGGCCATTGCCCAGCTTAACAGGGTGCGGCAAGCGACCGCCTGCAATCTCACGCTCCAGTTCGGCGGCGGAGATTTCCAGATAGGCGCAAACGGACGCCCTCTTGAGCATCCTGGGCCAGTGCGGAACGTGAGCGCCCACCCCTACCCCCTCTCACCCAAAACCGGATCACGCGAGCCAGGATCGATGTCGTCGCTGAACGCCACCGGGGCGCGGTTGTCGTTGGCGGTCCCAAAATCGCAAGACCGTTGGCCAGAAACAATGAAATGCCGGATCGACGTTTTGCCGCAATGGACGCAGAAATGACCGCGCGAATCGGGCGAGTATGTCGCGCTCATGGCTTACCCTCCCGGTTGCGTATGGCGGCGGCGATCTTCTCTCCGTGCGCATAGATGCATTTGACAATCGCGCATTGCTCAAGGCTTTCTGGCTGTGGCGCGTTGGTGTTTTTGGCCACCTCCGCGCACCTCTCCCGCTCATCCTTGCGCGTCTCGGCTTCGAAGCGGGCGAAGGATTCTTCAATGTGACCTTTGTCGCCACCGTCACAGGCAAGATAGAACAGCGCTTCCGCAGCCTTCCGCGCCCTCTCGCTCGGCTCAATCGGCATGGGTGGTGTCCTTAATCTCGTTGATGATCGCAGCAAACCGATTGCAGATGGCGCTACGGGATGCGATCACATCAAACGCCATTGGGAAAATGCGCGGACCGATGCCCATTTCGGTCAGTTCGTCGCGTAGCTTTTCCGCAGCGGCTTGGACCGCGCGCGCTGTTACTCCGCTCATCGCGACCGTCCCTTAAGAAACCGTGGCGAACCGTCTGCGTTGGCCCATACCGCTGGCAATTCATCCCGGCAACAATTCGGCGTTGCCGCGCCGGTCAGATGGCCACAGTGCGGACATCCTGCGTGTCCGTGGCAAATCGGTTTCTGAACGAACCCGTCTGCGCATATTGCGCCAACGCGATAGGATTGGCAGGCGCTCATTGTCCCGATCTCGGTCTAGGAAGTCCCAGGGCTTTCCATGCAAGAGGGCACGACCCGGATAAGCATGTTCCATGACGACGAACATCCGCCTTAAGCTCATCGCTGCAATCGCAGATTTTCCACATCCGCTGACGCCTATATTCATTCAATTCTTCTTGACGGCTCATTGTCCCGATCCTTGCTGGAGGGCTTGGCCTTTTGGATTGTAAAACGCTCGCAGGCCACATGTGCATGGTGTCTTGTCGAGATAGTCAAAGTCGTTGGCATCGCACGCTGTCCCATGCTGGACGTAGAGCGCCATGCCTTCGATTTGGGATTGTAACCGCTCAACATCGCTAGGCGGATCGGCCCTGATAGGCGGGGCCGAGGCAATATGTTCGTCTCGTTCAATTACCTCGTCGCAGGTGCGGCCACATGTCCAGTTAGTCGAATGGCCGCACCCTGACAGCCCCAAGCATCGATCGCCAAACATCACCCTTCCCCCTCGTCCAGAGCGGCGGCCGGGGTGGAACGCAATTGGGGGATGCATGTGCAATCAGCACGCGGCCGAAGCATCGCCTCGCAGTCGTCATCATGAACCAAAGCCTCTCGCACATCGGCATGGGCGGCGGGGGATAGGGATGCGAGTTTGACCACCCACGCGGCATGGACATGGGCGCGATGAAGATGCGCATCAGAACCATCGTCGCCGATCGCCATCGTTTCATGCGCCATCTTCACGGCGCGTTCTAGGCCTTCCACCTCCCCGGCCTTTGCGTTTTCTGCGGGTTGGGCGAGGGCGGCATAGGCCTCCATCACAGCGCGAAATTGCGAAGGACCGAACCAATCGACTATCCGTTCGCGGCAACCAGTTACGCCATCATCGTTCCAGCCGCTGTCATCGACATTGCGTTGCGCCCATGACGCAAACGGCTCCAGCGCGCTCCGCAAATCCTGCGCGGGGGTTTGGGAATCACTCACCGGCTTTTCCTCTCAGCAAGCGGCACCATCCATTCGCGATGGCCGCGGGGTTTCGGATCGATCGGACGTAGAGGGTTGCTCATCAGGGCCAGCGTCTTCGCGCGGATCGCTTGGGATAGGGCGGGGTCGCGGGTCATCGAAATTTCCGGGGCCGTTTGTTAGACTGGCGCCCCGCCTTCTGGGGGACTGGTTAGGCGGCGGCGTGGCGCGCAATCTTCGGCTGGTCAGCTAGTTCGAAACGCGGGTGAGCCTTCCCGTCCGCGATCACTTCTAGTTTGTGCAGCCGGAACAGGCCTCCAAGCGTCCAATTGCATGGCTTACCATCTGGTTTATTCCGCGGCGGCCCAGCGTCGGTGAATCGCCCCAGACAAGAGAATGCGAGATATTTTTCGACTTCATCAAACGTCTTGCCAGCGCCCGCATCGATCAGATCTCTGGCCGACTGGTGGGTGCCGCACATGGGGCAAACGAAAGTGATATCCTCTTTGCTGGCTGCGTTCTGCGCTTTGATGTCGGCATGGAACTGCTCAAGGGTGATCTGGCGTGGACCGTCCATCAAACCGCCTCCTTCTTCCCCGCCCGCTTCGCCGCACTGGCAGCGGCACGTTCAGCATTGGCAGCGATCAGCGGTGCCAGGCGGCGGTCGCGCTCGGCTTTGAGGGTGGCGAGTTCTGCGGTCAGCGCAGCAACCTCGGACCGCAGGGCCACGTTCTTGCCCAGCAATCGGCCCGCCGTTTCGCGTTCCTGCTGCGCGTCAACCATCGCCTTCGCCCGATCGCTGATGAACACGGCCATCGCCGCCTCATGCGCCTTCACTGTCATCAATCCGAAAAAGGACATTTCTCGTCTCCCTGGGTTAAGCCGCGCGGGCTTCTGTCGTGAGGGCTTCGACCGGGACGCCAAGCCATTTGCTCAGCGTCTCAAAGGCCCAACTGATGTATTCATTGCGCTCAGGCTCGCTCATCTTGGCAAAGCTGATGCTGTCGTAATTCTTGACCACCTCTCCGCTGGGGAGGGTCGTCGTCGTGTAGAGGCCGCGCCGATCTTTCAGGATGCGGTGGAGCATCGCGTCATCAATCGCATCGCCCTCGCACATGGCGGAAAGCATCGGCGCGCAGATACCAAGCGTGATCCAGTAAAGAGCGATCCGCTTATGGTTGCCCTGCATCCGCGTGATCTTGACGCGCACATTGCCCTTCACATCAGCCATCGCCTTTTCAGCAGCAGGAGACGCCGGGAACAGCCCACCAAGGCGGGGCGCGAAGATCAGCGGTGCAGTGTCAGCCATTGACCATATCCTCCAGCTCGCGGCGGCGCGGACTGGCCTTCACAAATTCCCGCGCCAGATATTTCATGTCGATCCCGGCCCACTTCTCGAATGACCCCTCTCCCATCTGATGCTGGCGAGCGTGGCAGTCGTGGCACAGGCTGATCGTCCAGCAGTCGGAGGGCTTGGTGCCCATACCGCCATCTGTTCCGGTTCGGACATGGGCGACCTCGATCGCCGCAGTCGAACCGCATGAGCAGCAAGCGTGAGAGCGGACGAAGTTGCAGTGCGCAATCGACCGCTTGCGGGTCTGCGCGTCACTGCGCCGCTTCGGGATGCGACGGGGAAGCATCAGAATGGCGCCTCATCATCGAGGTCGTAGCCGCCACCACCAAATCCGCCGCCCGATCCGAAGCCGCCATCACTGCCAAAGCCATTCTGGTTCTGATGGCGCGGCGCATCACGGCGCTGCTGTCCGCCCTGTTGACCGCCGCCTTGCGGTGCATCGAGCATGGTCAGGACGCTATTCGGCCCCTGCAACACGATCTCCGTCGTGTAACGGTCGTTGCCCGATTGATCCTGCCATTTGCGGGTGCGAAGCTGGCCTTCGACGTAGACCTTCGATCCTTTGCGCAGGAAACGCTCAGCGACGCCGACCAGCCCATCCGACATGATAGCCACACTGTGCCATTCGGTTCGCTCCTTTCGCTCACCGCTGGTCCGGTCCTTCCAGCTTTCGGAAGTGGCAATGCGTAGATTGCACAGCTTCCCGCCGTTGGTGAAGGATTTCACTTCTGGATCAGAGCCAAGATTTCCAACCAAAATGACCTTATTTACTGAGCCCGCCATGCGAGTTCCTTTCGAGAAAGTGGCCCCGCGCCGTGGAAGCCGCGCTTGCCGGGGCGAAGATTGAGGATGGATGACGGATTCATTCGGCCCTTGCGGGCCATGTCCTGGGCGTTGTCAGCTTGCGTTCCGGCGAACAGATGCTTCGGATTTACGCAGCCGGGATTGTCGCAGCGGTGACAGACAATCTGATCATCATCGATCTCACCGTAAGCCAGCACATAAGCCAGACGATGCGCCATCCACCGCTTGCCATCATGCTGGACAACGCCATAGCCGTGGCCATTGAAGGTTCCGCCCCAGACTATGCACCGATCGCCCGCCAAGTTGCGGAGAAGTGCAGCCGAAATCGGTTTCGCCTTTTTGACTTTATTGGCGCAAGCGCACGAGCAGAACTGCCGCGCTTCCCATTGCGATTGGCTGTCCCGCGCGCGACGGGCGAATGAGGCACCGCACACCTCGCAGGACTTTGACCCGGCCATTATGCCGCGATCCTTTCGTTTTTCTGGAAGCGCGCGACGATCTCAGCCAGTTCATCGTTAAACCGGTCCACCGCGCCGCTAATTTGCTTGATATATTCTTCGTCCCGGTGCGCCCGGATGATGAAGCTGGGCATCTTGGGCCAGTAGCAAATGAGGTCCACCCACTCGCGTTCAGCGACCCAAAGCTGGCCTTGGCATTGCGCCTTGTGGTCGGCGGGAAATTCGCCGCGCAGCAGCACGTCAAGCATGAGGTGGGGCATCTTGGTCTTGATCTCCAGCATCCCGTCATTGCCGATGAGGCTGTCAGGACTGGCGCCCTTGTCACCACTGCGGATGAAGCCGACCAGCTGCGGATCCACGTCGCGCTGCATCGCGTAGAAGCTGCGCGCCTGCGGCTCCATTTCATGCCCCCGCTCGGTGTGCGAGTTGCTGAAATTGTCCATGGGATCGCCGGTCAGGATTTCCCCAGCCAGTTTCAGCATGTAGGTGCGCCGAGTCTTGCTTTCGCCGCCCCCTCGCCCACTTGCCATGATGGTCGAAAACTGGCTGGCGGTTGGGATGCCCATGCGGCACGCAAACCATTCCGGGGTGCCTTGGGTGCAATCGAATATCTGCATGTCAGGCGGCCTTGAGAGTGGTCAGCACAGCGGCAAAGTCGGAAGCCCAAAGGTCTTCGATCTTGGCGATGCTGTAGCTGCACTTGTCGTTGAGGAAGGTGACGAAACGCGGTTCCGACTTGCCCTTGATGTTGAGCATGTCGCGCAGCTGCTGAGCCTGTTCGGGGTTGATCGTCTCTATGGCGCTGGCGTCGTTTCCGTCGTCGTCGCGGGTGGCGATATCCCACACCATCAACTTGAGGTAGCGGCGACCATAGGACATGGTTGAGCCGAAGCCGTGGGTAGCCGTCTTGTTCTGGTTGCCCTTCATGCCGGTCATATCGGCGGGAACTTCCGCAGAATATTCTTTCTCGTGGCCTTCCTCGTGCATGAGGACGCAGGAGACGCCGTAATGGCCTTCCTTGGTGGCCGGGAAGCTGCCGAACGACATGGAGAAGCCGTGCTTCTCGCAGATTGGATCAATTTGCGCGCTCACCGCGTCCAGATCGGCATAGCCCGATTTCGTCTGCTCATTGTATTTGTTGCGGACGACCGACTTCATTTCCTGCTTGGCATCGCGGAAGGCGGCCATGAAGGATTTGCGGGCGCTCTCAGCCATCACGCGCTCGTGCATAGCCAGCAGCCGCTCCATCTTTTCCACGTCCACGCTCGGATCGCGCACCGCTCGGTCGATGACAGCCAGGATGCCGCCGCCCATGTCGGTAACGGGAGCCAACGCGGCTTCCTGACGCTCAGCGATTGCGGTCATTGGTCTTCCTTTCAAAGAATGGATCAGGCTCGTGCATGCCGGCCTCAAAAAGCTGGATCAGTTCGGCTGTCGCGATCGGCCTTGGCTTTCGACGCCTGCGGCCATCGCCCGCCATGATGTTGGTGACGGCGTTCATGCTCCCAATCCTTCAGCTTTGGAGATCAGGGCGCGCGTTTCGGCCATGAGCCGCGTCTTCTCGGCTGCGTGGCGGTCAACATGCCAAGCCCCAGCTTCAAGCGCCGCCCACCGACGCAACATCGCAAGAAGGGCCGGAGCCTCCGCGAAAGTGTGAGGAGAATGCTCGCCAAAGAACCCGCTAATTTCGACATATTGCCGGTCGAAATCGTCAAATCGGGGTGTGTCGTTTTGGATGGCGAATTGGCGTATTGCGCGACCTTCCCCAGCGACCACCTTCAAGGCGGGTGAATACTTCTCATCGAAGTATGACTTCGCGGCGCGGCTCACAGCCCCGCCCCCGCAATATCGGCCAGCGTCACGCCATCACAGGCGATCAGCGCATTGACGCGCTCAGCAATGGCCTGCTCCAGCGCCACGACATTGCGTTGCGCTTGATCGGATACTGCATTGTCAGCCATCGGCACAGCGCGATTGCGATGCAGCGCGACCAGCATGGCGGCCAAATTCGGCTGCAATTCGATGATCGGCGATGTTGCCATATCAGTAGGCTCCGGGGTTCGGGATCAGCAGCAAAGCCGCCCCGCCGATGAGGATAATCGCCAGCACGACGGCCAGCATTTCGGGGATCGTGAGGAGGCGGGGCATCATGACCGGAGCCTGCGCTTCTGTTCGGCGGCCATCCGATAATGTTCGTCCGCGCTAACAGGCGGCTCGCCCTCGCACATGGCTTCGTGCTGGGCTTCGGCGGCGTCAGCCATTTCGCCATCGGTCATCGGTCGCCAGCCATGGCCGCAGCAGTCGGGGCAGTCCTCCTGATGCAGGCCGCGCAAAATTCCGTGGCGGCGGACTTCAATCCAGCCGTTGCCATCGCAGCGCTTGCATTCCACGTCGGGGACGAAGCCATTGAGGTAGTGCGTCATGGCATTGGCCTTTCGCAGTAGAAGCAATTGTTCGGGCCGCTCTCCATCGACGTATCGACCTGGTGGCGGCCGTTGGGGGACGAGGGGCACTGCGCAGCCGCGTAATGCTCATCGCAGGTAAACTTGCTGGCGACGCATTGCGGGCAATCAGCCTGCCAGCCTGATCCACGAATATTCATGCCCAATACTCCCACCATGTGCGGTCATCAGGATTGAGGCGGAAAGTGCCGCGCCGGATGCGGTGAACGTGACGGAGCCATGCCCACTTGCCGGACACGAGGCGCACAGGACGCCATGCGAACCAAAGGTCACTCATGGTTTTCGTCCTCAGCTTCGATGGCCCTGAGAAGTGGGTGCCGACGCCATTCAAGCAGACAGTCGCCGCACTCTTTCAGCGCCTCAGCGATCAGGTCATATGCCTGACCAAAGCGGCCATCCTTCCAGCCGCCAGTTTCGCCCTCATAGAGGTGGCGAGCGGGGATTTTGTCGTTGGTGGCGGTCATGCCGGGCCTACCTTGGCGCGTTCGGCCAGCATGGCGTCGGCGTACTGATATGCCGCTCCAGCAAAATGCGCGGTCTGAGATTCAAACGCGCCTGCCGGTCCATCAAACGGACTGGCGAGCAGTCCAGCGAGGGCTTGGCAGGCAAACCAATCCCGGATCGTCAGCCCCGGAAACTTGGCAGCATGGATGCCGACCTGAATATAATCATGCTCTTGCGGGACCGAGCGATCACCTTGCGCCTCGCATGGAAACGCTGGATAGTTGCCGATTTTCACGACACCACCGCCAATCCACCACGACGGGCGGCGAGCATGTCGAAGCCGACAATCTGCTCCTTCAAATGCAGCCATGTCCGGCGCTCGTCCTCGTCATTGACGTTGAACAGCATCGGCGTGTCAGCAACCGCGTCGATCGCCTCGTCCGTCGTGCAATCCATGGCGGCGGCCGTGCGACCGTCACGACATGCGGCGGCGCTGGCGAGATAGGGTGCCAGATATTCGGCCTTGATCTCGTTCAGGCGGACATAGCGCGGGTCTTCATGATTATAGGCCAGCCATTCGTCGCTGGTGGTGACGTAGCCGCGTTCGTGGCGGATGCTGGTGGGCAGGTTGCCGACCATGCCGCACAGGATGGCGCGCGCATCTGGAAGCTGGTGCCAGGGTGCTGGCCCGCTCGCCGCGAAGGTGTGGAGGGCGGCGGTCATGCGGGCACCGGATCGATTATGAGGCGCTGAAATTCCTCTGCCCATTCAAGAGCCTTCCCAGCAGCGAATCCGCCGCCAGTGTCATCGCCGGGCTTGTCGCCCTCGCGGATCATCAGGAACCATTGTTCGGCAGGATTGCGCGAATTGTGCTCAAGCGACCCGTAATGAACCTGCTTGGCGTTCGCGATCGTGCCGACCAGACAGGCGCAGTCGCCAGCATATTGCGAGCCATCGACACGACCATCATTGAGTGCCTGAATAAGCGCTGGGATTTCCGCTATGTTCTGCGCCAAGGTCATCCACATATCGGCCTTGAAGGACCGCAGGACGGCATCGCGCAGGTCAGCACCGCGCAGGTCGGCACCGCTCAGGTCAGCACCGCGCAGGACGGCACCGCGCAGGTCGGCACCGCTCAGGTCGGCACCGCTCAGGTTGGCATCGCGCAGGTCAGCACCGCGCAGGACGGCACCGCGCAGGTCGGCACCGCTCAGGTCGGCACCGCTCAGGTTGGCATCGCGCAGGTCAGCACCGCGCAGGACGGCACCGCGCAGGACGGCACCGCGCAGGTCGGCACCGCTCAGGTTGGCATCGCGCAGGTCAGCACCGCGCAGGACGGCACCGCGCAGGACGGCACCGCGCAGGTCGGCACCGCTATTGCGCGCCCACTTCACTGCCAGCCCAATCTTCACACCGATCGTAGCGTCAGGCGCGCAGGTGATTTCGGCCGTGAACTGAACCCGGTTGGTCCATCGGTTCACGACTTCAAACTGTTCGGTGACGGCTTCCATCTTCAATCCCTCATCATGCGGAGCGGGTGGCTCCTGATGAAGGGATGTTTAGAATGGCTAAACGCCAAGCGCAAGCAGAAAGTTTAGTTTAGCGAAACTTTCTCGCGAGCATTACGAATCGCAGCCTCGCAACGCGCGATGCTACGTGCTATGTGGGGATGTAGGAAAGGGCTGATATGAACGCAGAACGCTTTGTTGAAATCGCCTTAGCAATCTCAGCCGCCGCGATGCTCGGTCAATCCATCTTGGTGTATTTGACAGTGCGCCAGATGCGAAGGTTTGAGTTGCTGCGTGACCTGAGTTCGAATTTTACTGAAACCGGGAGTGAGGCCAGCGGCTCGATAAACAGCGTCGAGGTGAGGTCAACGATCTTTCGTTCTGAGTGAGGCGAGCGGCCGACTATTGCGTTGCTGACGTAACCATCGTCACCGATCAACGCGCGGCTTAGGCGATTGGCCGAGAACAGCGCAACGCTCGCACTGTGCAATCGCCATGCCTCGCGGTTCGGCCCTGCTAGCTGGAACGCGATCTCTGGACCGAAGTCCGTCGAGGTCATTCGACCGGAGACATAAGGTTCAGCCAGAGTCACGTTTCGCTTGGACAGACGGTAGCTCAAAATGGATAAGGTGATCGCACCGCAGCTAATTAGCGCTGCGATGCCGCTGATGCCTATGGGTAGCCAAGGACTAGGCAGCATCCGCCCGCGCGCAAACCAAATGCGCCATATGGCCCTGCTCATCAACGCGATGGCGGACTTGCTCGATCTGGAGCTTCAAAACCTCGCCCTGATGCGTGATTTGCAGCAGTTCGCCAACGCGTGGCGGAAAGCTGAACTCGCGCACGCCAAGGATTTCCTCTTGGCCGGCGATCGACAGGTAAATGACGAGTTGGACGGTCAATCTGATGTGCCAGTGCGTCGGATCGTTGACACATTATGGACGCCGCCCGCGCCGTCGCTTTCGTGCGCCAATGTGACAATCTGTTCGGCGCTCGCCCGATACTGCCTCAACGCCATTGCGCGCTCTGGAGGCAGCAGGAGTTCAAACGGCTCGATCTTAAGATAGGCGGCCACCTCATTCACATCATCGCGGTGATAGCGCTGCTTGTCGTTAAACATCAGGCTGGCCTTCGACTTATTCCAGTCGAGCGCCTTCACAAGGTCAGCTTGGATCACGCGGAGGTGTTCGAGCCATTGCTTGAAATACCAGTCGTGACGGGGTTCTGCCATGCCTGCATAATACCAGCGCGGCAAACCGCTGTCGTTTCGCCTATCTAAACATTTCCGCTTGCCCGTTAGGTTTAGATCATCTAAACCTCCAGGCATGACGCTAGATGCATATCTCAAGCGCGGTGGCGCGCTTTCACTCACGGCGCTGGCCGCCAAGATGGGCGTCTCCAAGAGCCGCCTCTCTCAACTGAGGGAATCGACGGATTGGCCGCCAGAATTGGCGATGAAAGCGGAGGCTGAAACCGCTGGCTCGGTGAGCGCATCGTTCCTTTCCCCTATCGTGGCGCAGGCTCGCCAGAGCGGGCGGGCCGCATGACCGCGAAGGCAGGGGTGGTATGAGCGCCCGCCTCACCAACGTAAACGCCGCGCAGGCCGTCGCTGCCCCGCCCCGCGTGATCTGTAGCCGGTGCGCTTCGATCAACTGCGAGCGTCATGCGCCTGCTTATCTCACCACCGGTCGCCCTGGTGGCTGGGCTTTGGCTGCGGGGGTTCGGTAGATGAGCGTCATATTCTACTACGATACCGTCCAGCAGCAGGCCGCCGAGTTCCTGGAGGATTTGCGCGACACGATCGCCGGGGTTCAAGCTCTCCGCAAATTGATAAATTACGATTCCGCGACAGGAGGCCTCGAATGGCTTCACCGGCCCAGGCATTATTTTCAGTCCAATAGAATTTTCAATTCTTGGAACGCAAAGTGGGCAGGCAAGCCCGCCTTCACTTCCAAGGATCACCACGGATATTTCAATGGCCGCATTTTCGGGCGCACGTATCTCGCCCACCGCGTTGCGTTTGCGCTTGAGAATGGCGCGTGGCCTATCGGCGAAATCGACCATGTGAACGGCAACCGCGCCGACAACCGAATTGCAAATCTGCGAGTAGTAACGCGGTCCGAAAACGCCAGAAATATGGGTCTTAGTCGCGCAAACAAGAGCGGTTGCTCCGGTGTGTATTGGAGCGTCAAAGGTCGCGAATGGCGCGCGCAAATAGCCGCTGGTGGCAAGAAGGTCGCCATTGGCGGATATCAGTGTCTCGATGACGCGATAGCTGCGAGGCGGCTGGCTGAGGCGCGTGCGGGCTACCATCCAAACCATGGTGGCAGATGTTCGCAATTGTCTGCCGATCTCGTCGCCGCTGGCCTCGTTCCGGGGGAGGGCGCGTAAACCATGGACACGCTCAACAACGCGGGTGGATGCGGTGGCGCCTACTACAACGAAATCGACCCGTTCGCCGCCGCATGGCTGCGCGAACTCATCGCTGGCGGCCACATCGCGCCCGACGTCGTTGACGAACGGAGCATCGAAGATGTCAGCCCAGATGAGCTTGCTGGATTTACTCAGTGCCACTTCTTCGCCGGCATCGGCGTCCACAGCTACGCCCTGCGCCGCGCCGGTTGGGCCGATGATCGTCCGATCTGGACGGGATCGTGCCCGTGCCAGCCTTTCAGCGCGGCAGGCCAAGGAAAAGGGTTTGCTGACGAGCGGCATCTGTGGCCCGCTTTCTACCACCTCATCGAGCAGTGCGAGCCTCCAGTCGTCGCTGGAGAGCAGGTTGCGAGCGGCGGCACTGGCGTATGGTTCGATCTTGTACAAGCTGACCTGGAAGCCATGGGTTACGCCTTCGGGCTTGTCCCGCTTCCGGCTGCGGGCTTCGGCGGGGCGCATATCCGAGATCGCGCTTTCTGGCTGGGTCACGCCAATGGCGGCGGACAATCGGGATCGCGGCAAGTGGGACGATCCGGCGATCCAGCGTCGCAAGGTCATCGGGAAGAGCATCGAGTTGTCGATGCTGGTCGGGGTAGCGGGCTGGCCCACGACATCGTGCAGCAACGACAGATCGGCGCGCCTGGTGGTGATGAAGCGCGAGGACGGTTCCAAGAACCAGCAGCGGTTGCAGGACTTCGCGGCGACGGCAGGCTGGCCGACATCGCGAGCGGCGGACGCATCAGCGGGGCCGGACTTCGCGATAATGGATCGCCCGAACAGCGGTGGGTATTCCCTGCCGACAGCCGCCGCCATGGCCAATTGGGACACAACAGCAGGCCCAGCGCGCCTATGCTCGGACGGGACGCTGCTGACTGGTTGTTCTGCCGGGATGGAAAGTGGCGGCCAGTTGAACCCGGCACATTCCCGTTGGCTCATGAGGCTCCCGCCCGTGTGGGACGACTGCGCGGTTACGGCAATGCAATCGATGCCGAAACGCTCACGCAGTTCTACACGGCGGTAATCGGGCATCTCGACGGTAACCCGATTGCGGAGGCGGCTTAGGACATGGCGCACCGCATCACCCAGCCATTGGCCTACCACGCCCTGGTCGAGGCCCCCGATGGCCGCCTCTACATCAACCCTATCCCCATAGCCGCCGCCCCTAGCGCCGGTGAAGGCGGGCGTCCTGCCAAGGTCGCTGGTGGTTCGCTCGCCAATGTTTCCAAGCCTGTTCATGGAGCCTGACTAGCTATGTTGCACCGCACCGTAGTGGGCGAAAAGCGCCCTCTCTCCAAACCACGGTTGCACGCCCTCCTTATGGAAGGCTGGTCCCGCGCGATCGTGAAGCTGGGCAAGGGCGCGTTCGCCGACAAGATCGGCGTGAGCGTGCCTGCGCTGGACAAGCAGCTCACCGGATCGATGCCTGGCTTCGATGTCATCGATGCAGCGCTTGATGTCTGCCCGACCGTGTTGGACGAGTACCTGCGCGAAAAGGGGCTGCGTCTGGTCGATCAGGAAGCCGTCTGCGATACGGACGACGCTTCGCTGCTGATCGCCCGCCTGCTGGTCAAGCTTCAAGAGGCCGAGCATCCTGACAGCCCCGGTGGTCGATCCGTCACCCATTCGGAATTGCTGGGGATGGAGGCGTTGATCCGCCAGCTTCATGGCGCTTCGGGGAATTGGATCGGCCAGATTGAGGCGCTGCGGCGTCCGAGGTCCGTGGCGTGACGCGCGCTCCCCTCACCACCGAACAGGCAGTCGCAGAAGCGGCGCGGAAGGCGCGCAAGGACGCCTTCTGGGACCGCGAGTTCAGCCGGGCCGCCGACCGGGCGGCCAAGCGGGAGGAGGGCAAGTGATCGAACTCCACCTTCGCCGCCACATGGCGATCAACCCGCACAAATTCGACCTTGAGCATAGCCGCTGGGCTGCGCCGTTACGCGCCGCTGCCAATGCGAGGTTTCCGGCTGCGCGGGATCGGGTTGGACGGTTCAGCAGAGCATGAAATTCGCCGGGGCGGATGGTCCGCGCCCCGATGAACGCGAGACACGGACCCTACTACCGCAAGGAGCTTTATATGCCAAAGAACGAGGAAACTGCAACCACCCTGGACGGCGGCGAAATGCTGGTCGAACTGGCGTCCGATACGTTGCGCGGCGATGTCCGCGACGCGATGCTGTCGTGGTTCAAGGCTACCCCTAAGCCATGGGGCCAGATGAGCGAACGCGAGCAGCGTGATTTCGCTGATACTGTCGATCGTGCGGCCCGTAGCCTGGTTAAACAGGCCTGCCAGATCATCGCGGCCAACGAGCGCCCTGTGATCGTCGCCAACCTTGTCGAATACAAGGAGAAGGAAGGCGTAGAGGCTAAGCTGAAACTGGCCAGCACGGGTGCCAACGTGGCGGCATTGCACGAAGCCTGCGGCCGCGAAGTCCTGATCGTCACGAGCGGCTATGACGAGGTTTCGGGTGAAGCCGGCGAGGCTGAAATCGACGCGGACCAACCTGGCATCCCTGGCATCGGCGACGAATACGACGAGGCCGCATAATGTTGCGGTTCACCGTCCCCGGCGCACCTGTAGCGAAAGGCCGTCCCCGCATATCAACGCGGGGCGGCTTCGCGCGCGCCTACACGCCGCAGAAGACGGTGGCCTATGAGGGGCTGATCGCTTTGGCGGCGGAAATCGCCATGTGCGACGCCCCGCAATATGCCGGGCCGGTGAGCCTCAATGTCACCGCTGTCTTCGCCATTCCTCCGAGCTGGTCGAAGAAGCGACAACGGGCCGCTCAATGGCATGTTGGTAAGCCGGACGGCGACAACCTGCTCAAGGCTGTTGGCGACGGCCTCAATGGCGTCGTCTGGAAAGACGACAGCCAAGTCGCATCGGCGCGTATCATCAAGGTCTATGGCGAAACGCCAGGCCTGACGGTCGAGGTGGAGGCGCTCTGATGGCTGAACGCCTTGGCGACATCCTGCCCCGCATTATCGCCAGGGCCGAAAGCATGGCGTCGTTTCAGGCGCTCATCAACGAATGTGGCACCGCTGCACGTCGCAAGGAAATGATCATGACCGCGAAGATTGGCGGCCTGATCGACTGCGACGAATGCCGGATGCTGATCGAAACCTATGGATTGGAGACGGCGTGACCGACCCCCTTACGCCTGCCGATTGCGATTTGCGCGGCCTGCCATTTATGCCGCTCGACGTAACCCGTTTGGCGGACAGCGATCTTTTTGCGCTATCGTCGGGTGACGAGTTCAAGGCTGCAATCGCGCTTTGGTGCAAGTGCTGGCTGCAAATACCCGCAGCCTCACTCCCTGATGACGATCGCGTTCTAGCACACCTGTCGGGCGCTGGCGCGAAGTGGAAGAAGGTCAAAAGCATAGCGCTGCGTGGGTTCGTCAAATGCTCAGACGGGCGTCTGTATCATAAAGTCGTTGCCGAAAAGGCAAACGATGCATGGGAGCGTCGGAGCGACTGGCAAGAGAAACAGAACAACAAGAACGAGCGCCAGCAACGGTGGCGGATACGCCTCAAGGAAATTGCAGAGCAACTACGCGGCCTTGGCGTGACGCCTCCAAGCGGAGCGTCCCTGTCTACATTGGAACGCCTACTTGTAGACGCAACGCCGTCTACAGCGCCGTCTACTGTAGACCAAAGTGAGACTGCTTTGACAGGGACAGGGACAGGGACAGGGACAGGGACAGTTATTCCGTTATCTAACGATAACGGGCGTCCCGCCGATTCCGATACGGTGTTCTGGACCAACGCCAAGGATTATCTCAGGCCTCATGTGAAGACCGACCCCGGTTCCCTTGTCGGCAAGTGGTCGCGTGATTTCGGCAAGGTTGAGACTGCGCAGGCCATAACCGACGCGCAGGTCGCCAGGCCGGTGTCGCCAGTCCAGTATATCGAGAAAATCCTGAGAAAGGCCAAAACGCAGGCCGAACAGGATGACGAGATGCCGATATGCTGAACGTCGCGGACGCCCTCGCCGGCCTGAAAATCCGGTTGCCGAGCTACGGGCATGGCGAACACGCCACCACCTGCCCGCAATGCTCCCACACTCGAAAAAAGAAGAAGGTCCGCTGTCTGTCGGTCCTGATCGACCCGGATGGCTGGTGCTGTTTTTGCCATCATTGCAATTGGAAGGACGGAAGCCGTGGAACTGAAGACGCCGCACAAAGAATGGCTCGACGCCCGCGCAATCGACCCGATACTGGCCGAAAAATTGGGGCTTCATACCGTTTGCCGAGAGGGCAAGAATTGGCTTGCGGTCCCCTACATCGAGAACGGGACGACGATAAATCACAAGTATCGCGTCATCTCGGACAAGTCGCTCCAGCGCATGGATACGGGCGCACCCCTCACCCTGTTGAACCACGATTGCCTGTTGGACGACTCACTCGCCAACCAGCCGCTAATCATCACGGAGGGGGAGTGGGATTTTCTCGCAGCGATGACGGCAGGCAAGCGCCGGGTCGTCTCCGTCCCGAACGGCGCACCTAAGCAATCCAGTGACGATCAGGAGCTTACCGAAGGCGCGCGCTATGCCTGGTTCTGGCGTCATGAAACCGCGCTTGCGAAGGTCAAGCAGGTGATCTTGTGCGTGGACAATGACGAAGCCGGTAAGGCGTTGGCCGCCGATCTTTGTCGCCTGTTCGGGCCTGAGCGGTGCATGTTCGTGGAGTATCCAGAGCATTGCAAGGACGCCAACGATGTGGCGATCCACCATGGACACCAGCGTCTTTTGGAAATGCTGGACAGCGCCCGCCCCTACCCGGTCAAGGGGCTTTACGCGGCGCGGGACTTCCCCGAACAGCCTGCCTACACCTGCTACCCAACTGGCGTTGCGGAAGTCGATGAACTGTTTCAGGTCGTGCCGCGCACCTTCACGGTCGTCAGTGGTTATGCCGGCCAGGGTAAGACTAGTTTTCTGATGTGGTTGCTGGCGAACCTGATCCGGCGTCAGGTCCATGTGACGATCGCCAGTTTCGAGACGGACATCAAGCCGATCTTCATCCGCAAGCTGCGTGCTGCACTAATTATGGCGGGCGAGTTTTCGCGCCACACGGTCGAGGATCTGGAATGGGCTGACAACCTCATTGATCGCTACACCGCCTTCATCGCGCACTCGCCTTACGACGACGATGACAGCCTGGGTGTCGAAGAGGTTCTGGAGCTTGGCCGGGCGAGCGTCATTCGTAATGGCACGCGGTTGCTGCTGATCGACCCATGGAACGAGATCGACCACAAGCGCCGCGGCGACGAGACGGAAACCGACTATACCGGCCGCGCCATTCGCATGATGAAGCGGTTCGCCAAGCAGAACGATGTTGCGGTCTGGATCATCGCGCACCCGTCCAAGCCTTTCCCCGGCAAATCGAGCGGCAAACTGCCAGGCCTTTACGACATCAGCGGGTCGGCGAATTGGGCGAATAAGGCGGACTATGGACTGATCGTTCAAGCCAAGAACCGCGATTTTTGGACCAGCACGATTGCTTGCACGAAGGTTCGAATGGGCCTGCCCGGCAAGATGGGCAAGGTCGTCCTGCAATTCGATCCGACCAAGAACAGCTACAGCTTTTACGGCAATGCTGAGGATGAGGCCGCATGACGAAAATCCGAGAGCTTGAGTGTTTGTGTTCCGCCCGCGAGCGCGACGAGGGGCAAGAGCGGCCGAGGAAGTGCTGGAACTGCGGAGAGCGCACCATGGGGCGGTTCAGCATGACCAACATCGCGCAATCTTACTGGAGGGTGATCGGGTGAGTGAACAAATGAGTGAACAGGGCAAGCGGTGGTGCATACTGCGGACGTTGGGCCGCACCACGATCAATCTGGCGGCGGCGCTGACGCGCGGCGGCTTCGACGTGTGGACACCCAAGCGCACCATCCGCCGCCCTGCACCGGGCGAGCGCCGTGAGCTAGTGCTGGGCCAGCGCCGCCGAATGATTGAGGTGGCGGTGCCGATCATGTCCGGCTTTGTATTCGTGCGGGAGGGCGCAGAGGATGACCTCGTCCGGTTCGCGCGAAGCCCCGCGAACGTACATCTCCCGTTCGTCGTCATGCAGCGATGTGGCCATGCAGCGTTGGTAAGCGAGGCGAGTGTTGCCGGGCTTCGCGACGCGGAAAGGTCGGCGGAAGCGGTGGCCCAAGCGGAGCGTGACGCCGAGAGCAGAGAGGATGCGCGACGGTTGCGCGTCGAGCGGTTGGGAAGTGAGCGAGCACGCATCAAGGCTCTGCGACAAGTTCGCCGCTCATTCACGCCGGGTGAGCAGGTGACGGTGAGTGATTCCCATGCGCTCCAAGGATTGGAAGGCATCGTCTTGAAGAGCGACGGAACCAAGGCCGAAATAGATTTCGGCGGCGTTTATTCTATGACTGTCGAGGCTTGGCGCATATTACCCGTTGTGCTAAGAACCGATGGTTCGCACATGAGCGACGCTGCCTAAGCAGCAGGCGGGGCTAGACGATCTGGGGCATTGACCCTTGCGCTCCCCGACCAAACTACCGGACGCTGATGGGCGGTCGGTAGGACTGCGGCGCAATGCCTGAAATTCAATTGCCGACTGGATAGGCCTAAACGGAAATCTGGCCCGGCCTGTGTCACAGCACTTCTGCCGGGGCAACCAGTTCGAACGGAGCGCCCCCATGCAGCAGCGCCCTTCCCCCGCCGATCAGATAGAGAGCCTTGCCAGCGCGCTGCACATGCTGGCCTTTGACATGCGCGAGCCGTCGCGCTGCACGAAGCGCGCCGAGCGGCTGATTGATGAGGGTGAGCGGATCGCTGCCCAGGTGCGCGCCGTGGTGCGCGGACGTGGCTGAGCGCCTTCGCGGTAGAGCTGGGCAGGAGCAGCGCAAGCGCCGCCTTATGCGATCCTCCGGTCTTTGTGAGATCTGCCAAGCCAAGGGCAAGACTGCCCTCGCTACCGTCGTGGACCATATCAAGCCGCTGGCATTGGGCGGCGATGACGCCGACGAGAACACGCGCAACCTTTGCGATCCGTGTCACAAGGTTGCTACCGCAGAGCAATTTGGTTACTACAAAGGCGTGTCATCGGACGGCTGGCCGATATAAAAGATAGTTGCGTGGAACAGTAACAAGCAATCATAGTCGAGTAATTAAATTCCAATTATCATACGAGAATTGTAACTTATTTCTGAGCATTTAGGGCGGGGGTGCCCAAAAGTTGAGGAATGAGCAGCAGGACACCGGATGTCGGCCAGAACTTCGCACATCCACAAATTAAAATTCAACCTTAGCCGCAGATAAGCATTATTATTGCGTGGAACAGTTACTAAGTGTCTTTTGCTTTTGTAATATAATTACTGAGGTTTTATGCCCGCACCCCGCACTCCGACAGCCAAGGCGAAAGTCACCGGCGCGGCAGCCAAGAATCCGCAGCGCCACAATGGCCGCAGCGACCCGAAATCAACCCCGCTTGGACAGCCATCCTCGTTTCTGGACCTTCACGGCAAGCAGGCATGGGAAGGCTACCGCGCCGAACTGCCATGGCTGATGGAAGCTGACCGCTCGCTGGTCGAAATCGCGTCCAGCGTGCGCGGCCGGTTGCTGGGCGGGCAGGATGTCGGCGTGACGGCGCTGAGCATGTTGCAATCGATCCTGTCGAAGATGGGCGGCACCCCCGCCGATCGCAGCAAGGTCGGTGCGCCAGACGAGGAACCGCAAGAGGATGAGTTCTTCGGCAACGCCTGATCGCGGCACCCAATACGCGCTCGACGTTCTAGCCGGTAAATTCGTCGCTGGCCCTCATGTTCGCAATGCCTGCCGCCGTCATCTGGACGACCTGGCGCGGGGACACGAACGCGGCCTGCATTACTCGGTTGAGAAGGCTGAGCGGGTCATCCGCTTCTATGAGCAAAAGCTGAGACTGAACGGGGGGCAATTCGAGGGGCGGCCATTCCTGCTGCACCCCAGCCAAGCGTTCAAGCTGGCCAATATCTTTGGTTGGCTGCGCGCCGACGGTTATCGCCGCTTCCGCCGCGCCTACATCGAGGAAGGCAAGGGCAACGGGAAAAGCCCCTTCGCGGGCGGCATCGGCCTTTACGGCATGATGGCGGACGATGAGGCTGGCGCTGAGATATACGCGGTCGCGGCGCATCGGGATCAGGCCAAGATTCTGTTCAACGATGCCGTCGCGATGGTCGATCAATCGCCCGACCTGGCAGCCCGGATCACGCAAAGCGGCGGGCCGGGGCGGGTCTATAATCTGGCGTGGCTGCCCAAGGGGTCGTTCTTCCGGCCCCTGAGCCGCAGCGCTGGCAAGTCTGGCTCTGGTCTGCGCCCACACATTGGGCTGGCGGACGAAATGCACGAGCATCCGAACCGCGACGCGGTGGAGATGATCGAACGCGGTTTCAAATTTAGGCGGCAACCGCTGCTTTTGATGATCACCAACAGCGGGTCTGACCGCAATTCGATCTGCTATGAGGAGCATGAACACGCGGTCAAGGTTGCCGCAGGGACCGCGACGCCGGGCGAAGATTTCGCCTATGTGGGCGACCCGATCGATGACAGCACCTTTTCTTTCGTGTGTTCGCTCGACCCCGGCGATGATCCACTGACGGATCCAAGCTGCTGGCCAAAGGCGAACCCGCTGCTCGGCACGATTCTGACGGAGGATTATCTGGCGGGCGTTGTCGCCCAGGCCAAGGCCATCCCCGGTAAGCTGAACGGCATCCTGCGCCTCCACTTCTGCGTCTGGACCGACGCGGACACGGCGTGGATGTCGCGGGCGGTGCTGGAGCCATGCCTCGCTGATTTCGATATAGCCGACCACCACGGCAAGAAGATCGCGCAAGGCATCGACCTTAGCCAATCGCGAGATTTGACCGTCAAGGCGAGCATCGTGGAAACCGGCAGCGTCGATGTCGAGGTGATGATTGATGATCGCCCGGCGATCGTGTCGAAGCCGACCTATGACGCATGGAT
The DNA here is from genome assembly GCF_028538045.1 of Sphingobium sp. AntQ-1. Lineage (NCBI taxonomy): Bacteria > Pseudomonadati > Pseudomonadota > Alphaproteobacteria > Sphingomonadales > Sphingobiaceae > Sphingobium > Sphingobium sp. AntQ-1. The sequence continues at coordinate 2,964,552 of NZ_CP117158.1, read as the reverse complement.
TGAGGCTTGGACGCCGGGGGATACGCTTTCGGAGCGCGCGCTAAGGGACAAAGCGCCTTACGATGTTTGGGTGCGTGACGGCCATCTGCACGCGCCAAAGGGCCAGAGCATCCGGTTCGATCACGTCGCCCAATCGCTGGCCGATGATGATCGCAATTTCGATATCGTGGCAGTGGGATATGACCGCTACGCTTTCCGCCGGTTCGAGGAAGAATGCAACGGATTGGGACTGAGCATCCAGTTCGTGGAGCATCCCCAGGGCGGCACGAAAAAGGGTAAGCCCACTGAGGCGATGATCGAGGCTGCAAAGGCGAAAAGCACGGAGCCGGAAGGCCTGTGGATGCCCGGCAGCGTGCGCGAGCTGGAAAGCGCGATGATGGAAGGCCGGATACGCTTGAAGCGGAACCCGGTGCTGATCTCGGCAATGATGAGCGCGGTCACGGACGAAGATCGCTGGGGCAATTACTGGCTGGCAAAGGAGCGCGCTGTGAACAAGATCGACGCTGCTGTTGCACTTTGTATGGCCATGGGTGTGATTGCGCGGGTGCCGACGCAAGAGCGCGCCAAATTCCAAATGCTCATTCTGTAAAGGATATCGGAATGCAGAATCGTGCATATAGCGTCTTGGCAATCAAAGCTCTGGACGATGACGCCCGCACTTTTAGCGGGATCGCAACGACGCCAACCGTCGATCGCGTGGGCGACATTATCGACCCGCTCGGTGTCAAATTCACGAACCCCCTCCCCCTCCTGTCGCAGCACAAGCATGACAAGCCAATCGGCAAGGTCTGGTTTGAAAAGCCGACGAAGGACGGGATCGCTTTTCGCGCTGAGATTCCCAAGATCGAAGAGCCGGGCGAGCTTCAGGACCGGGTAAATACCGCTTGGGGTGAGATCAAATACGGCCTTGTTACTGCGACATCGGTGGGTTTCAGGCCGATTGAATACAGTTTCATGGAGAGTGGCGGCGTCCACTATACCGAAACCGAAGTGTTCGAATTGTCTGCCGTGACCATCCCCGCGCAGGCTGATGCAATCATTTCTCAGGTGAAGTCCATCGACGCAGCGTTTCGCGCGGCCGAAGGTATCCCTGACCCTGAAATCCCCGCCAACCCCGAAGGTGCCGCCGCGACCGGCAAAAGCGCCCGTGTGGTGACGTTGGATGACCCCGCCCGCGATCGGGCTCCTCCCTTCGTAATCCGCGAAATCAAGCGCGCCAAACCTTGATTTTTTGGGGTTTTCTTCTAGGCTGAATGCGGCTCGACGGGTGCTGGTAACACCGCGCCGAGCCTAACCGAAATCGCAATGGAGATGCGACAATGGCTCAGTCTGGAATCTACGAGATCGTCAATCTAGTCAATGGCAAGCGCTACGTCGGGAGTTCGGTTGATTTGCAGGCGCGATGGAAGGTGCATTTGCGCAAACTGCGGACCGGAAGACACCACAACGCGCATTTGCGGAGTGCATTCGCGAAATACGGCGAGAGCAATTTCTCTTTCGTAATTCTTGAAGAGTGCGAACGGGAAAAAATCATCGACCGAGAGCAATCGGCGATCGATGCGCTTAAGCCGGAATATAATATTGCACCCCTAGCAGGATCTATCCTCGGGGTGACTCTCCAAGAGGAAGTGAAAGATCGCATCCGAGCGGCGAATATTGGGAAGACTCACACTTCCTGCGCGCGGGCGAAAATGAGCGCTGCCAAGACCGGGACGAAACATTCAGCCGAAACGCGCGCCAAGATGAGCGCTGCGCACAAGGGTAAAAAGAAAGGCCCTTTGAGCGAGGCCCGATGCAAACAGATTTCGGAGAACCAAGCAGGAAAGAAGCGCGGACCATATAAGCCGCGCACTGCGGAGCATAGCGCCGCGATTGCGGCGGCTCTGACTGGTAAGAAATTTGGCCCACGAAAGAACAAGGCCGCCTAAATTCAAGCAAATCTACCCGCCGCGATTGGCAATAGGGTTAGATTGGCTCGGACACTGCCCCGCGATGGGGGCAAGCAAAGACCCCCCATTCAAGGACATTATCATGAATTTTGCTGAACAGATCAGCGCCTTCGAAACGAAGCGCGCCTCGCTGGTGGCTGCCAACAGCACCATCATGGAAAAGGCGGCAACCGCAGGCGCCACGCTCGACGCTTCCGAAAAGGAGCAGTTCGACGGCAATCAAGCGGACATCACCGAAATCGATGACCATTTGAAGCGCCTGCGCTCCATGGAAAAGTCGAACGCCACGGCCGCCGCAACGACCACAGTGGTTGGTTCGGGCACGGAGGAAGGTTCTGCCGCGCGCGGCGGGCACCGGATCGAAGTGAAGGGCACCAACCTGCCGAAGGGTACTTCGTTCACCCGCTATGCCATGGCGCTTGCGCGCTCCAAGGGCAACCTGATGCAGGCGGCCGAAATCGCCAAGGGCTGGCACGATAGCACGCCGGAAGTCGAAACGATCTTGAAGGCCGCCGTCGCAGCAGGCACCACGACTGACACCACCTGGGCAAAGCCGCTGGTCGAATATCAGAACATGGCCAGCGAGTTCGCCGAACTGCTGCGTCCGGCAACCATCATCGGACGCATTCCCGGCCTGCGCCGCGTGCCGTTCAATATCAAAATCCCGCGCCAAACCGGCGGCTCGACTGTTGGTTGGGTTGGTGAAGGCAAGCCCAAGCCGGTCAGCGCCCTGGCGTTCGATCAGGTGACGCTCGGGATGGCCAAGACGGCCGGGATCGTCGTCATCACCGACGAGTTGGCGCGTTCGTCCTCGCCTTCCGCCGAAGAGGTGGTTCGCCAGGACTTGATCGACCAGACGGCGCAGTTCCTTGATCGTCAATTCGTGGACCCGACCGTGGCTGCATCGGCAGGAGTGTCCCCGGCGTCCATCACTAATGGCGTCACGGCAATCACCGCTTCCGGCACCGACGCGGACGCTTTCCGCGCTGATGCGCAGGCGCTCATGGCGGCTTTCGTGGCGGCGAATATGTCGCTCGCAGGCGCGGTGTGGATCATGACCGAAACGCAGGCTCTCGGCCTGGCGCTGATGCTCAATCCGCTCGGACAGGCGGAGTTCCCTGGCATGTCGATCACCGGGACAGGCACTTTGCTCGGCCTTCCGGTCGTCATTTCGGAGAATATCCCTGCGCAGGCGGCGGTCACCGGACCTCCGGCGATCCCTGCCGGTTCGCGGATCATCCTCGTCAAGGCGAGCGAAATCCTGCTGGCCGATGATGGTCAGACGATGCTCGATGTCAGCAGCGAAGCATCGCTCCAGATGGACAGCGCCCCGACCGATCCGCCCGCTGCCGCCACCGTGTTCGTCTCGCTTTGGCAGATGAACATGGTCGGTATCCGTGCCGAACGGTATATCAACTGGGGCAAGCGTCGCGCTGGCGCCGTCCAGTTCATCACCGGCACCGCCTACCAATAAGAATAGATGGGCGGGCCTTCTGGTCCGCCCTCATTCCTCCAGCGGAGTTTTGCCATGAAGCACCAAGGCTATTTCACGCGGGCGCTCAAGGCGAGCGATCCGCGCTACGCACGCATCTTTGAAAAGTTGGGCTACCGCACGACCAGTCTTGTGGCCGATGATGCGCCTGATATTGAATCTCTGCGGGATCTCTACGAGAAAGTCCTCGGAAAGCGACCTTTCAACGGCTGGAGCGCAGAAACGCTCGCTGAGAAAATCGCTGAGAAGCGGGGAAATGGCTGATATGGCCATACGCACCACATCATCCGCCGGGCCTGGTCGCGCGCTTCGCGCTGTCACTCCACACGCCTCAAACGAATTGCCGGACGGGCCTTGCCGAGCGCTCAAAATAGGCGGCGCTGGCAATATTTCGATTGTCGCTCGCGATGACGCTGCCCCCGTTACCCTCGCGGTATCTGCTGGCGAACTGCTGCCCATCCAGGCGAAAGCTGTTCGCGTCAGTGGGACGACCGCCACCGGGATTGTGGCGATCTACTGATGCGCTTCCTGGGCCTCAACATCTCGCGCGAGAAGGCGGCTGGGCAATTGTCCGCCCCTTCCGGTCGCGGTGGCTGGTGGCCCCTTATCAAGGAAAGCTTCACCGGGGCCTGGCAGAAGAATGTTGAGATCAAGCTGGATAGCGTCCTGTCCTTCCACGCCGTATTCGCCTGCCAAACCCTTATCGCGAGTGATGTCGCCAAGCTGCGCGTCAAGCTGGTAGAGCAGGACAGTGCTGGCATCTGGAGCGAAACCAAGCGCGCCGCATATTCGCCGGTCCTGCGCAAGCCCAACACCTTCCAGAACCGCATCCAATTTTTTGAATCGTGGGTGTTGAGCAAGCTCCAGTCGGGCAACGTCTATATCCTGAAACAGCGAGACGGGCGCGGCGTCGTGGTCAAGATGTATGTGCTTGACCCGAACCGCGTGAAGCCCCTTGTCGCTGAAAATGGCGAAGTCTTTTATGATTTGAACGCCGACCACCTGTCTGAACTCAAAGACCCGGTGATCGTGCCAGCTCGCGAGATCATCCACGACCGTTTCAATTGCTTTTTCCATCCGCTGGTCGGGCTTTCTCCGATCTTTGCCAACGGCCTGGCATCCACGCAAGGCCTGTCGATCCAGAATAATTCGGCCAAGTTTTTCGGCAACAATTCTCAGCCGGGCGGCATCCTTACAGCGCCCGGAGAGATCGGCAAGGATACGGCTGAGCGGCTTAAGGCGCATTGGGAAGCAAACTATACCGGCGATAATGTCGGCAAGGTCGCCGTCCTTGGCGATGGCCTGAAATACGAGGCCATGGCGGTCAAAGCTGTCGATGCGCAGCTTATCGAGCAATTGAAATGGACTGCGGAAGTCGTCTGTTCCACCTATCACGTCCCACCTTACAAAATCGGGATAGGGGCGCAGCCGACCTATAACAATGTCCAGGCGCTCAACACCGAATATTATTCGCAGTGCTTGCAGGTTTTGATCGAGTCGATCGAACTGTGTTTGGATGAAGGCCTTGCGACTGGCGAAAACCTTGGCACTGAATTTGATGTCGAAAACCTGCTCCGCATGGACAGCGTGACGCAGATGCAGGTGCTGAAGGAAGGTGCAGGCATACTGATGGTCGATGAAATGCGGGCGAAGCTGGACAAGAAACCAACGCCTGGCGGTGATGCAGTCTACCTACAGCAGCAGAATTACAGCTTGGCGGCGCTTGCGAAGCGCGATGCTCAGCCTGATCCATTCAATAAGACTGCCCCCGCCCCTGCTGCGCCAGAAGCGCCTGCTAACGACAATGCAGAAGCCGCCCGCGCGCTGCTGACGATGATGAAGGGGCTGGCGTGATGTTCGATGGCAAAGCGTTCGGCGAAGAGATGGTTGGCATCGTCAAAGGCTATGTCGATCGCGCGACTGCGCCTCTGATCGCTGAAAACAAAGCGCTTGCTGATCGCATCGCCGAACTAGAAGCACGCACCCCGCAGGCAGGCGAAAAGGGCCAGGACGGCAAGGACGGGCGCGACGGTGCTGATGCCGACCCGGAATTGATCGCCAAGGTGGTTGCCGATGCCGTGGCCTCTATCCCCGCCCCTTCAAACGGGCGCGATGGCGTGGATGGCAAGGATGGCGTTGGCATCAACGGCAAGGACGGGCGCGACGGTGCTGATGGCAAGGATGGAGCGGGAATCGCGGATCTTGTGATCGATCGCGATGGCAATCTTATCGCCAGCTTCACCGATGGCCGATTGAAAGCGCTTGGCCAGATCATTGGCAAGGACGGCCGCGACGGGATCGACGGCAAAGACGGCATCCCATTCGGCGTCGATGACCTCAATATGAGCCTGATGGAGGACGGCCGGACAATCCGCCTAGCCTTCGCCAAGGGAGAAACCGAATACGCCTTTCAGATCGGCGTCCCGACCATGATCTATCGTGGCGTCTATCGCGAAGGTTCTGCCTATGAGCAGGGCGATACGATCACATGGGGCGGCAGCCTATGGCACGCCGACAAGGCTACCAGCGGCAAGCCCGATAGCGGCGACTGGACGCTGGCAGCCAAGCGCGGCCGTGATGGCAGGGATAAGCTGTGATTACCTGGCTGCGCTCCCTGTTCGCTTGGCGCATCGCTTCATTTGCTGGCGTGTGGCGGTATGAGATCAACGTCATAACTGGCAAGCGTCGCGCCAGTCGCGAGTTCATTGGCGGTTATTCTCCGCTCGATTGGGACTGGTTGCTTACTGGCCAAGGTATGCCGACGATCGACGGAATCGTCGCATGGCGCAGTTCATACCGGAATACCCTTCCTGATAGCTGGGTATGGAGTTAGCGGATGGCGTCCCTGATCACCATGGAGGAGGCGAAGGACGCACTTCGCGTCCTTGATAACGACCATGATTCCGACATTGAGCTTAGGATGCACGCGGCTTCCGAAATAGTGATGCAATACGCCAACCAGTCGGACCCTGCATGGACCGACCAAACCGCGCCCTATCTGATCAAGGCGGCGATCATCCTGACCCTGCAAGACTTGTTCGCCTCCGAAGAAGCAACCGGGCTGACCGATGGCGTCAAGAATATCCTTCACCGCTGGCGTGATCCGGTGCTGGCATGAAGTCGCGCAACCGCCCCCACAAAATCGCCATCCAACGCCCCGGCACCCCGGTAGATGACACCTACACCACCATCCCCGGCGCATGGGCGACATGGTGCATGGAATATGCGGCGATCTACTACGGGACCGGCACAGAGCAGCGCCAGGCCGCACAGGAGCAGGCACAGCAGGCCGCGACGTTCGAGGTGCTGAGCAACAGCAAAACGCGGGCTGTCAGTGTCGGCGATCGGGTTTGCTATCCGGTGACGGACGCGAACCCGGACAACTGGCCCGCTTGGGATATCACCGCGCATAACGACCTTGGGTTTAATGACGGTGTTCGTCTGCTTGCAATTCGCAGCCAAACATGATTCAATCAAACGGGCCAAGAAGCTGCGCTAACAACTTCTCGGCCCTAACCGAAACGATCATGTGAGGATCGAATGGCTGCGGATGCTTTAGCGTCTGAGAAGACGTGCACCAAGTGCAATACGACAAAACCGGCAACCACCGAGCACTTTTACCGCCAAAGTGGCGGTAGCCTTGGCCTAAATGCTCGATGTAGAATGTGTTTAGTTGAGGCTAAACGAGAATTAAGGTCAAAACCAAAGGCGACAGGTAGCTTCGTTTGCGAAGACTGTAGAGTTGTCGCGCGCAAGGCGAGCAACAGGCAAAAGGTTTGCGCACCGTGCCGTAAAATTCGCCAAGACCGGATCAGCCGAGCGCGCAAAGCGCGGATCAAGGGAAAAGAGGCTTCGCGCCTTCGCCAATATAGAATTGAAAACATCGATTACATACGGTCTCGAGATAGCGCCTACAGGCAGAGAGTCCGTGAGAACGAGACGCCAGAGCAGAGAGAGGCCCGAAAACAGCGTCAGCGAAAAGCGGTGGCAAAGAATAGAACTCTAAACCCTCTTAGGCATCGCCTTCAATGCGCAATGCGCAGACGTTTACAGTCAAAGCTGTCACGCGGTTCGGCAAAGGAAGACTGGGCTACGGCTTTAGGATACTCATGGGCAGAACTAAAAATTCACCTTGAGCGGCAGTTTCTACCAAAAATGTCTTGGGAAAACATACACCTTTGGCACATTGACCACATCGTGCCAGATAGCAGTTTTTCTTATGAAAGCATTCATGACGAGGATTTTAAACTATGTTGGGCCTTGTCAAACTTGCGACCGCTTTGGGCGACAGAAAACATTCGGAAACAGGCGAAGCGGCTGTACTTGATATGAATGTCGTTCGGGCGGCTCGGTGATGGCACGCGGCGCGTCAAGCATGACGGGTTTCCGCGAGGCATCCCGGCAATTGAACGAAATGGGCAAGGCTGCGGCACGCGGCGTTGGGCGCAAGTCGCTTGGCGTCCCGGCTGAAATGCTGGCGCGCGGCGTTCGGTCCAATATCGCGCCGCATAATTTGAGCGGCGACACATACGAAAGCGTCGATGTCCTGCCAGGCAAAGCGAAGGGCGGCGTTGCTTTGGAGGTTGTCCTCCAAGACATCGCGGGCGTGCAGCTTGAGTTCGGCAATAGCGATCAGGCTGCGACCCCGGTTTTCCGGCCCGCGATCGACAGTGGCAAGGATCAACGGTTCAAAGCCTTCGCCGACGCCCTGATGATCGAAGCCGACGCGGCGATCATCCGCAAGGCAGCGCGCGACGCAAAGAAAGCGGCCAGGGGGTAGCATGGATTTTCAATCCGGCGTTCGCGCCCGCCTGCTGGCCAATAACACGGTCAGGGGGATTGTAGGCACGCGGGTTGATTGGATGACGCGGCCACAGAAAGCCGCGCTGCCCGCGATCAGCCTGCAAACGATCAGTGACCCCCGGCCCGACCATCTGAAAGGCGTTGACGGCGCGCGGGCGACGCTGGTCCAGTGCGATTGCTGGGCCGCAACCTATGCATCCGCGATGGCACTGGCGCAGGCCGCTATCGCCGCATTGCAGCCGCCCGCGACGATCAGCGGCAAGAAGTTCGGAAACGCCCGCGTCGATGCACAGCGCGACCTTGGCGAGAACATCGCAGACGGTTCTTTCATCCATCGGCAATCCGTCGATTTCATCATCTGGCACGTAGGAGATTAAACATGGCGGAAACGCAGGAAGCCAGCGTCGGCTGGGGTGGCGAGTTTCATTTCAACGACGGCACCGCGCTCTATGAGGCGGTCGAAGTGGTCAGCTTCACGCTGCCAAACCCCGAACACGAGGAAGTCGAATCGACGCACCTCAAGTCGGCAAACCGGTATCGCGAATATATCGACAGCCTGATCAACGGCGGCGAAGTTCAGGTCGTTCTCAATTATCGGCCGGGCTCCGACACCGATACCAAGCTGCTCGCTTGGCGGACCTCTCGCGCGATCCGCGCCATGGAATTTCATATCCCTGAAAGCGGCGTTGCATCTGTGGTCATCGAAACGACCGGCAAGTGCAACTCGATCGACCGCGGCGAAGTTTCTGCCGATGGCAAGATGGAAGCGACCGTCACCATTCGCATCGCTTCCGCCGATACGCAGGAAGCCGCTGCGTAATGGCCAGGATGCGCGGGGAATCTTCCTTCCTGACCGAGGCTGGGGACGAATATAAGATCATCCTCGACCTCTACGCTTTTGCGGAAGCGGAGGACGTGACCGGGTTGGGGCCGAATGAGCTTATGGCTGCCATGACGCCGGTTCTCGACGCCAAGGGTAAGGTGGTGAAGTCGCCGCCGCTCAAGGTCATCGGCGGATTGCTCTATGGGGGCCTGAAAACCGCGCATCCCGACATGACGCACGCCGATGCGATCCGCTTGCTCGGTGAGGGTGAAGTGGTCGGGGAAGCCATCGCCGCCGCAATGAGCGCGATCATGCCCAAAGCTGATCCGAGTGCGGAGGGAAAGGTGCAGCCGAGCCTTGGGACTGGGACGAAGCTCAGGAAGCGTGGGCAGCCCAAGGCCTAGAGCCTGAATCCTTCTGGCGTCAGACGTTCCGCAGCTACGCCAACGTCATGCGCGGGCGGGCGCGGGGCGAACGGGAACGCACGATAATCCTGGCGCATCAAATCGAAGCCATGGCGCGGGAAAAGCGTCTCAAGCCTCTCGCGAAATATCTCGACCAAGCAAAACCGAAACAGGCGGGCGGCGATAATTTCGCGGTCATTGCCATGTTCGAGGAATTGGCTGCCAAGGGCGGCAATGTGGTGATCAGGCGGGTCAAGCGTGCTAAGCCCGAATGATGCTTGCACTGATGACCAAAATCGTTTCCGCTGGGACAATGTTCGCCTGCACTCCGGTAGCGGTCTATGACGGCGATGGTCCGATATGGTGCAAGGAAGGCCCGAAGATTAGACTGGCGGGGATCGCCGCGCGGGAAATGAACGGAACATGCCGCGCCAATCAACCTTGCCCGAAGGCAGGGGCGGCGCAGTCTCGTGACTTTCTGGCGGCGCTTGTCGGCCAGAAGATCGGGCAGCGTAAAGAAGGTCATATCATTGTGCGCGGCCCCGTCCTGACATGCTTGTCTCAAGGCAACGGACGGGGCGCGCGAACAGCGGCATGGTGCAGGACACCGAAGGGCGTTGACCTATCCTGCGCTATGGTGAAGTCTGGTATGGCGCTCCGGTGGGCGCGGTATCAGGGGGATAGGGTCTGCCATGTCGGAGACGAAAAATAAGAAGAGCAATGTTGCCGGTTTAGCTGTTCTAGGGGTGGCAATTGTGCTTCTCGCGATGTGCGGGCGTGACGGTGGTTCAGAAGCCCCGACTATTGATTCTCCCGTCTTCAAAGACATCAATAACGGCATGGTTTTTTCTATGGTTTCTGCGCCGGGAATGGATGCAGAAAGATATTTGGAAGCTGCTCGATCACAATGCGAAGGTAAGCAAATTTGCCAAGTCATCGCATGGAACGATGCCGAAAATGCGGGAACAGCAATGCCGTTGCTGGATCGGGAGGCCCAAGCTGTAGTATTTAATTACTCACTTAACCGGACTACAGGATTTGAGCAGGCTCTTTGGCGCTGCACAAAGTTCAAACGCCCGAACAAGGGCCAATGCCTTGCGGATTAACGCTTTCTGATGTAAAAAATTCGGACCGGGCGAGCGCTACCAACGCCAACCCGGTCCTAACCAACCGCTTCTGTCTAGGAGAGCGATATGGCTGAGCAATCAGTAACGATTATTTACGTCTGTGAGAAGTGCCAAAGCCGCCGGTCGAAAGCTCCAGACCGCGCGCCGCCGCTAAATCTTGATGGCGAGGTATGGCTGCCCGTCAAGGGCTTTGAAGGTTTCTACGAGGCTAGCTCAGCTGGCCGGATTAGGTCGGTTGATAGAGTTGTCGCTCAAAAAGACCGAAAGCCACGGCGATACAGCGCAAAGATACTAAGCCTGAAAGCTAGAGATTACGGATACTATCAGGTTTCATTGTGCAGGGAAAACACAGCAACCCGCTCTTATGTTCACCGGATCGTATGCGAAACCTTCCACGGCCCAGCTAAGCATGCGCGCATGGAAGTTGCCCACGGTGACGGCAACAGATTGAACAATGCCGCCGCTAATTTGCGATGGGTAACATCAGAACAGAATAGCAAAGACATGCAGCGTCACGGCACTTGGAACCGTGGCGATAGATCTCGCATGGCTAAACTTGATGACGAAAAGGTCCGGTATATTCGCTCAGCTACGAGTGAATCGTCCGCTTCTCTAGGAAGAAAATTCGGCGTTTCTGCCCCGACCATTCGCGAAATTCGCCTTGGACGGAAGTGGAAGCACGTGATGTAGGAGGCTGCTATGGCAAATGGTCAAGGGCAAGGGGTCGTTCTTGGCTTTTTGAAATACATCCTCGGATTCGACAGCCTCGCCTTTCAGGAGGGCGTTGGCGATGCTGAAAAGCGGCTCAAGTCTGCTCAGAAGTCGATGGCGAAGACGGCTGATCGCTTCAAAACCATCGGATCCGTGATGACCGTTGGCATTACCGGCCCGCTTATCGCACTGGCTGCCAAGACTGTGCAGGGGGCGAAGTCTCAGGCAGCAGCGGTCGCTCAGGTTGACGCTGCGATCAAGTCGATGGGCAACACCGCCGGGCTTTCGTCCGAAAAACTCGCCAAGTTCGCCGACAAGCTGGAAATGAATAGCCTGATCGATGCAGACGAGATTCTGCAGAAGTCAACGGCAAACCTGCTGACATTCGGCAATGTGGCTGGCGAGAATTTCCTAAAGGCACAGCAGGCGGCGGTTGACCTCGCCACGCGCATGGGCGGGGATTTGCAGGGCGCTACCCTGATGGTCGGCAAGGCGCTTAACGACCCGATCAAGGGTCTAACCGCACTGTCTCGCGCAGGTATTCAGTTCACTGCTCAGCAAAAAGAGCAGATCAAGGCCATGCAGGAAGGCGGCGATACCGCTGGCGCGCAGGCGATCATGCTGGCTGAATTGAACAAGCAGTTCGGTGGCGCGGCGGAGGCTGCTGCGAAGGCTGAACCGATGCGCCAAGTGATGGTCAAGCTGGGCCAGGCTGGCGACGCGATCGGCGAAAAGCTGCTCCCGATTATCCCTGTGCTGGCGGACTATATCGGCAAACTGCTGGACGCCTTCACCGGGCTATCGCCGGAAGCGCAGAAGTTTCTAATCATTGCCACCGGCATTGCCGCCGCCGCCGGGCCTGTGGCGCTGGCGTTCGGCGGGCTCCTGTCCGGCGTTTCCAATATCCTGCCCCTCCTGCCCCAGCTTACGACTGCATTGGGCGCGGGTGCTGGTATGACCGGCGTTCTCATCCCCCTGGCCGCTGCTGTTGGCGCAGTCTATCTGGCCTATAAGAATTGGGACAAGATCGGTCCATGGATCGATGGCGTGGCAGAGCGCACCACCGCCGCCTACAACGCCATCGACGGCAAGCTCCGCGAGATTCAGGCAGCAGCAGACGCGCATGACAAGCGCTTTGGCATTCCAAGCCGCAGTGATTTTCAGAAGTCGATCGGCGACGCCCTGAAAGATGCCGTTCGCACAGGCGACGCTAATCTTGCCGCAATCCAGAAATGGGCCGATGACTTTGACGCCGCTTTCCTGCGGATGGCCCGGTCGGCGGGTGACAGTTTCAGCAAAATGCATCAATCTGCGGTGGAATGGACATCGCGTATGGTGGCTGATGTGCGCCACTGGTTGGTCGATTCCCTCGCGGGCGTCTGGAAGTCGATCACCGGCAGCATCCAGACGGTCGCCGACAAGTTCAAGTGGCTTTGGGACGTGGTTGTCGGACATAGCTATGTCCCTGACCTCGTTGATGGTGTCGCGACAGAATTTGCGCGGCTTGATAGCGTCATGGTCGATCCGACCACCAAGGCCACGCAGACGGCTGCCGATCACTTCAAGGCCATGCAGGCCCGTATCAGCGGCATCTTGGAAGAACTGTTCCCCGCCACCAAAGCCTATCGCGAAGAACTGGAAAAGCTGGCGCTGATCGAGGCTGATACGACGCTGGCCCCGGCGGTTAGGGACGCGGCGGTGATGAAGCAGCGCTTCCGCGTCTCCGATGCCCAGCGCGAAGCCAATCAGGAAACCGCGATCCCCGATGTGGTGCCGATCGCTGGCGCGCTGGATGAAGCATGGGCGACCGTTGCCCGCGCTGGCGAGACGGCGGCGAAGAATATCCAGGCCGCGAATGAGGTTGCTGGGCAGTCCTTTGTGGACATGGCCAACAAGTCCCTGAACGCCCTTTCCAACCTGGCCCAGTCGATCAAGAGCGGCGGGATATTGGATATTCTGTCCAGCGCCTTCAACGCTTTTGGCCAGATCGCGCAGAGCGGCATCCTTGGCAAAGGCCTCGCCGGTTCGTTCGCCAATTTCACCGCCATCTCTGGTTTCCGCGCGAACGGCGGGCCGGTGACGGGCGGCAAATCCTATGTCGTTGGCGAGCGCGGGCCGGAAATGTTCACGCCTTCGCGGTCGGGTTACGTCCATGCGAATGGCGCAAACGACAACAGCGGACGCGGCGGCAGCGTCCGCATCGAAGTGGTCGAAGGCGCGCTATTCCGGCCTGTCGTTACTCAAATCTCCGGCGGCGTATCAGCGCAGACCGTGGCCAGTGCCGCGCCCTCTATCAGCGGCGGGACACAAAAAGCCATCGGCCGCGCGAATAGTCGCCGCCTCGCATGATCACGCTTCCCGAAGGCGCTATTCCCAATAGCGCGCAACCTACCCTGCTGGACTTCGGCGGGATCATCCGGCCATCAACCGGCGCGAAGATCCTGCGTCTCGATCGCGGAGGCAATCGCTACCGGGTCGCGATGACCCTGCCTATCCGTTCGGGCGAGGATGCGCGCCGGGTGGTGTCTCGGTTGCTGGCTGCAAAGTCCGAAGGGTTGAAAGTCGAGTACCCGCTGCAAGGCGTCTATCAGGGGACGCCCGGCAGCTTTGTGGTCGATGGCGCTGGGCAGTCCGGCAACGCGATCCTGCTGCGCGGTGGGACGCCTCACTATGCGGCGAAGGAAGGCTTTTGGCTGACTATCCACGACGGCGACGCAACGACGCAAGGCTACCTGCACAACGTCAAAGCGCAGTCGATTGCGGATGGCAGCGGCTACATGGAACTGATCGTCACCCCGAACCTGCGCATCCCGTTCCCCAACGGCGCGCATGTCGAACTGGCAAAGCCCACGATCGAAGGCTTGGTCGATGGCGATGTGAGTTGGTCGCTCGCGATAGGCGAATTGGTCGATAGCCTGAGTTTCGTGGTTGAGGAGGCGGAATAGATGGATCGCATCTTCCTGTCTGGCCTCATGGAAATGCAGCTTCGCGATGGCCGCAATATCCGCCTGTGCGATGGCGGCTTTCTGGAATTTGGCGGCAACACCTATCGCAGCAGCGATCCGGATTTTGGCACGATCGGCTCTATGGAGGCTTTCAGCGAGGGCGTCGGGGATAGCGTGCCCGCGTTCAAGCTGACGTTCCTGCCCGCCTCCACCGCCGCCGCCTCGGATATTTCCGCGCCGGGGATGCAAGGCTCGATCGCGCGCTTCTGGATCGCAGAGGTGGACGCTGATACCGGCCTGATCATTGGCGATCCTGACCTGATGTTCGACGGCCAGATTGATCAAACGATTCTGCGCATCGGCAAGAGCAAGCGCGAACTCGACATTGATTTCGTATCCACCGCCGAACGCCTGTTTTCGATCAACGAAGGCAACAGCCTGAACCCGCGCTTTCACAAGGTGGTCAACCCCGGCGAGCTGGGCGAGGACAATGCGACGGGGCTGGGCGTCTCGGTCGCCTGGGGCGTGGAGGCGCAGGGGACCGCTTCATTGACCGGACTGAGTGCCGCCCGCGCCGCCGTCAACGGATCGCGTATCAATGCTTTCTAGCGTTGAGCGGGCAGCGGCCACCCGCAAGACGCTGGCGAAATACCGAACCCTGCCTTTCGACTGGTCCAAGCGCGCGACCTGTATCCACCTGGCGCGCTATCATCTGCGCAACATGGGCCATCGGCCACCGGCGATCCCTGACTTTCGGTCGGCCTTGGGGGCGAAGCGCGCGCTGGAAAAGACGGGGTTCGCGGATATGGCGGCTTTGCTTGACAGCCTTCTGCCCAGCATCGCGCCCGCGTCGGCATGGGTCGGCGACCTGGCTGTGCTGGAGGGCGGAGAAGGCTTTGACAGCATCGTCATCCATGCGGGCGGCAAATGGCTTGGCTATCACATGGATGACCTGGGCGGCCTTAAGCCGCTGGTCGTGACGGAAATAAAGGGGGCGTGGCGCGCATGAGCGGGACGCTTCGAAAGGTCGCGTTGATTGCTGGCGCGGTGGCATTGGTCGCGAGCGGGGTCGGCGCGGCGTTGGGGCCAGCGGCGGCAGGCGCAGCAGGTAGCGCGGGCGTCGGTGGCCTGTCGATCACCTCCCTTGCCACCTACGCGAGCCTTGCCGCAACTGTCGCCAGTGTCGGCGCGCAACTGACCGCGAAAAAACCGAATGCGAAAGGATCTGTCAGCAGCGTCACGATCGACACCGATGCGCTTTCCCCATATCTGATCGGCCGGACTTACGCGGGTGGCGTCCTCCGTCACGATGTCGGCTACGGCGCGACGCTGAGCAAGGTCAAGAACCCCTACCGCGGTATGCCGATCGTCTATTCGGTCGCCGGCCCGCTCGAAGCGCTGGAGGGGGCGTATCTCGATTTCAAGCTGATCCCGTTCAGCGGGACGGCGGCGACGGGCTATTATGCGGGGTTCCTCTATCGCGACTTCCGACTCGGCCTGACGCCCGACACCGCCTTGACGCCCAACTGGCCTGGAATGCCAAATTGGGGAACCGACTATAAGCTGTCCGGCAAGGCGTCGATCCTGTGGAACCTGAAATTCGACAAGAAGGCCAAGCGGTTTTCGTCCGGCGTCCCGATCCAGGGCGCGGTCTGGAAGGGCGTCAAATGCTACGATCCGCGCAAGGATGACACTTATCCCGGCGGGATCGGCGCGCATCGGATCGACAATCGCGCCACATGGGAATGGTCAGAATGTCCCGGCCTGCACGCGCTGAAATACGCGCTTGGCAGCTACCAGAACGGGATCAAGATTTTCGGCGTCGGGCTGCCGGTCGCGGGGATCATGGTCGAGCATTTCATTGCCCTGGCCAACGTCTGCGATGCCAACGGCTGGAAGGTTGGCGGCGTGATATTCGAGCCGGGCGATCGATGGGCAAACCTGAAAGACATTCTCCAGGCCGGGGGCGCGGAACCGCTGTTTATCGGCGGCAAGCTGGGCCTGAAAATCAATGCGCCGCGCGTCTCGCTGGACACGGTAACGCCCGCCGATCTGGCCGATGACGATGCCGAAGTCACGGCGATGCAGTCATGGCGGGACCGGCGCAACGGGATCATCCCCAAGTATCGCAGCGAAGCCAACAAGTGGGACTATGTGCAGTCCGACATGGTGCAGGTTGCCGATTATGTAACCGAGGACGGCGAGGAAAAGAACGAGGAACGCCAGTATAATCTAGTCCAGGACAAGGACCATGCAGCACAGCTTGCGGGCTATGAGCTTGTCAACGGCCGCGAGCGCTTTCCGCTGGTTATCCCGTGCAAGCCGCGCCTCCGCAAATATGGGCCGGGCGACATGCTGACGCTCGAACTGCCGGACCATGATCTGGACGGCGTTGACGCGGTGATCGTGGATCGCAGCATGGACCCGGCAACCATGGTGGTGACGCTGACATTCATGGAGGAGACGCCGGGCAAACATGCCACCGTTCTGGCGTTGACCGGCACCGCGCCGCCGCCGCCTGATCTTGTGGACCCGGCCGATCGGGATGACCTGATCTCTGGAATCGAAGAGCCGGATGACATGGATGGCGGCGATGCAACGACGGAGGTCGAATAATGGCCCTCGTTAAATTCCGCATCCGCCGCGACACATCGGCTAATTGGACCACCGTTAACCCTGTGCTTGCGCTGGGCGAACCGGGCTTAGAAACGGACACGCGCCGAACCAAATATGGCGACGGCGCGACGGCCTGGACCGGTCTGTCATATTCGGTTTCATCCGTATCTTGGGGCGGAATCGACGGCACCCTTTCTGATCAAACAGACCTGCAAACCGCTTTGGACGGCAAGCAAGACGATTCCGCAAATCTGACCGCAATAGCAGCAGCGACGCCGATCGCAGACGGCCCGCACACGGCTGGCGGTATCACGATCACGACAGTCGGCGGCATCATCACCGCCATCGCCTGACCCCTCCATTCCCCGGAGCCATCATGACAATCACCCGCGATCTATACGCGGCGCGAAACCTCGACTTCGCGCCGGTGCTGGAACTTGACTATTCGGGCGCAGAGTTGCCGCTGACAGGTGCCACCGCCTCGATGCAGGTTCGTCTCTATGCTGGCGCGCCCGATGCGCCCCTCGCGGAAGACGTGGACGTGACCTTCTCGGACGCCCCGCACGAAACCGACCCGGCACTGCGCACACTCACCGTTGAGCCAAAGATCGTCAAAGCCACGCTCGCTGCTCTGCCAACCGGCCTGAACAAACCCGAGGTCGGTGAGGCCGACCGATATGAATACGAAATCAAGCTGACCTACTCGGACGAGGCGCAAGACCTCCTCTGGGCTGGCGGCTTCTACCTCGAACCTGGAGTGGACCGCACATGAGCATGCAAACGCCTATTCGTGATCGCGCGCGCGGGCTGCGCGGGCCGGGGTTGACCAGTGATGACCGAGCTGAACTCGACGCCAAGACTGACGCCGCATCCGCCAGTGCCGACGACGCCGAAGCATCCGCCGCATCCGCGAGTGCAGACGCCCTCGCCGCTGCCGTCGCGCGGGACCAAGCCGCAAGCCTCATCCTGCCGCAAAACATCTTCGCCACCGGAACGCTCGCTGATGCCGAGGCTGCGGTTTCGGTCGGGACGATCTTCAAGTGGGTGCACGACGGTCTTTCCGATGTGCGCAAGCGGACCTCGGGTGGGTCGGAATTGCTTTATACAGAGGCCACCACCGCCGCCCTCGCCTCCCCCGACCCGGACAAGGGCGCAGCGTTGATGGCCTACCGCGCGCCTTATGCGGACGCTGTACCAGAAACCCTCGCAAAAATCCTTGGCCGAACGGTTTGGATTGAGCAGTTCGGAGCGGAGGCGAACAATCCTGCTTTTGACAATCGCGATATGATCCTGCGCGCCCTTCATAGCGGCGCGAAGACGGTTTTGGCAGGCAAGGGCAATTTCTTCACCACACCTCTATTCCCCGATCGTCGCGCCGACAACGTGACATTCCTCGGACAAGGCTACGAAACCTGTCTGTGCCTCATGGGCGATTATTCGGGCGGCGTCGGCAATCAGCGCGCCGTCTTGAGTGTTGCCGCGCCCGGTGATCCATATGGCGGCGGCGCAGTCGAGGGGCCGCATAATTTTCTCGTAGATCAGATGCGCTTTTACGGCGGAACCGCGACTGGCGACGACGCCACCTCGACGGTCGGCTTCCGCTCACATTCGCAAAATGGCGGCGGGTTCGGTAAAATCTGGACGCACGGCTTCACGAAGCATGGTGTTCTGATCGCGGGTGCGCCTACCGATTTTGACGGCGGTACGTTGGTCACTTTCGATAACGGTAATCGTCCGGGATTGACAACGAGCGCGCAGGGCATCGGCATCGCCTGCCCGACTATCACCGACCCCACGGTCATCACTCTGGACCGCGTGATTTCGCACGAAAACGGTCGGGCCAACAACGGCTTCGGGATAGATTTTGCCTCCGGCGCAGCGACCGTCAACAGCATCTCCACACGCGACAACGGCATCAGTTCGTTCAAGGTGGCTGGTTCGCCGGGTCAAAAGATCATCATTGGGCAGGCGGTTTCCAACAACGATCACGCTGGGATAAGTTCGGGATCGCCTTGCGTATGGTCGAACGCCGATTTTGAGTTGCTTCAGATTGGGATTCTTACGGTCACAAATTTCGGCGGCGGGACCGGCTTGTCTATCAAACACAGCGGTCGCGTCAAAATCGGCACAAGCTATTTTGCCGATATATCGGGATTAGGTATCGAAGCAGGCGCAGAGGGCAAGACGATAGACCTCGATATTGGGTCCGCCAGCGTATATCGGGCCGGTGTGATGGGCGTTTCGATGCTGGGATCCGGCGCACGCCTTTCAGCACGCTATGGCCGGATTTATACGGAAGATACCGAGCAATTCGGTCTTTATTCGACCGCTCATACATTTCACGCGGACAGCTTTGAGAGCAAAAATTGCGGCACGACATATGCAGCGCAATTCGCCGGAACACCGGATAGCGTCTATGTTGGGTCTGCCGTTATGCATCATGACACATCGACAACCTCAGCTATGCGGATTGTTGATACCGTCAATGGCACGGCCCGCATCGTCTCAGCGCGTGCGACGGGAAGTTATGCCGGGGCGGTATTGGATAGTGCCGGGTCAAACATCTTGCCGTTTAGCCGTGGCGCGTCGGTGGGCGTGCCGACCGGGGGCGCGACCGTGGACGCCGAAGCGCGAGCAAAGCTCAATGAACTGATCGTTTCGCTCCGAGCGGCGAGATTGATCCGGTGATGTTGCGACAGCCCAAGCAGTCCTTCGTGAGGTGGGCCGCCGCCCCTGTGCCTGGGTATCAGGCGGGGATGGCGGGGCGATGAATGGGGCGGCACATCATGCCGAAGCCGGATGATGACAGAGCCATGTCGAAAGGGCCGTCAATGAACCACGACGAATGG
This sequence comes from Sphingobium sp. AntQ-1, assembly GCF_028538045.1. Lineage (NCBI taxonomy): Bacteria > Pseudomonadati > Pseudomonadota > Alphaproteobacteria > Sphingomonadales > Sphingobiaceae > Sphingobium > Sphingobium sp. AntQ-1. The sequence goes on along the minus strand of NZ_CP117158.1, from coordinate 2,944,833 downwards.
GATCTGATGGCCGAGACGCTGGAGGAGGGCGATGTGGTCATCCACAACCCCGTTCCAGACGGCGCGACCTATGCCGACGAGGCTGTGTCCACCCGCGCCGATGGCGGTCTTGAGGCGCAGCCATGACCGACGAACCAACCGCCGCGCAATGGCTGATGGGAGGTGGCGAGCAATGACGATCAGCGCCAGCATGGCATCACAAAAGGGAGGCGCTGGAATGTCGCCATGGTTTGAGGCGGCAATCGACCGCTACGGGTGGATATGGATTGGCCTCACGTTCGGGTTCGCCGCCAAATATGCGCTGCTGCTGAAACAGGGCGTTCGGATCAGGCCGGTGCTGGTTTTCGCGGATCTTCTGATCCTGCCGATGGTCGCCCTGATCGCCTATTGGGTGATTACGCAGGCTGGCGTCAAAGGCGAGGGTTCGGCGCTCCTAACCGCTGCGGCGACCGTGTGCGCCGACCGTATCGTCAAACTCTACACAGAGCGGTTCATGCGCCAGGTGGACGCCCTGATTGCCGATGAGGCATCGCGGCGGAAAGCGATCATCCGCGAGGAAATGCAGACCGAATTGAGCGCGGAACGCTTCGTGCAGGACGTCGCGTCCGGCAAGCGGCCGATGGGAGGGGAATGATATGACCATCGACAAGCAGATTGACGAGGTGATCCGCCGCGAAGGCGGTTATGTGAACCATCCGAACGATCGCGGCGGCCCGACCAATTGGGGCATCACGCAGCAGGTTGCCCGCGCCTATGGCTATGCTGGCGATATGCAAGCCCTGCCGCGTTCGGCCGCCGTCAACATCTATAAGACGCGTTACTGGACCGGCCCGAAGTTCGATCAGGTGGCCGCGCTATGCCCAGCGATCGGCGACGAACTGTTCGATACCGGGATCAACATGGGGACCGGGGCGGCGGGCAAGTTTCTGCAACGCGCGCTCAATGTGCTGAATCGCGGCGCGGTCGATTATCCCGACCTCACAGTAGACGGCAATGTCGGCCCTATGACGCTGGCCGCCCTCAAAGCCTACATGGCCAAGCGCGGGGTGGCGGGGGGTGAAGTGCTGCGGAAGGCGCTTGATGGACTCCAGTGCGCTCGCTACGTCGAGATTGCGGAGGCATCGCAGAGCCAAGAGGCTTTTGCTTATGGCTGGATCGCAAATCGGGTGGGGGCGCTGACATGAGCCGCGACTGGCTCCCCGATCGCGCAGTCCTGTTCACGGTTGGCGCTGGCCTTGTGGCGGTACTGTTCGCCATCGTCATCGGCATATTCAACGTCGATCCTGTCCCGGCTGGCGCTGAGGGCATCCCCAATTGGGCGGAAAACGTCCTTGTCGCGATGGCAACGGGTGCGCTGCTCAAGATCGGCGATGTCATTTCTGCCGTCGTGGCGCTGTCCAGCAATCGCCAGGTCGAGCGGCTTGGAACGCAGCTTGGCCAGTCGTCCCCTCTCGGTGATGTCCCGCAGCCGGTCGTGATCGACCAGCCTCCCGGAAAGCCTGTACCTGTGGACCAGCAGCCATGACCCCCGACCTCGCAAAAGGCATCTTCGTCGGCCTGTTCATGGCGGCGGCGATCGGCGTGGGTTGCGCTGCGATCGTGGCCAATGTGTTTTGGAAAGGGATGCGATGATCCGCCTGGCCTTCGTCCCGCTCGCTATAATCGCATGGCTCCCCATCCTCCTCCTGCTAACCGGCTGCACCACGCTCCAGCCCTACGCCACCTGCGACACAGCGCGCATTGCGGCCCAGCTCGCTACGGCGGCTATGGCGCGGATTTGTCCGATGACGGTGCGTTAGACGGCAGCATAATGCTGGATCTCCGTTAGCGCTTGGCCGCCCTCAGCCCAAGCGACGGGGATGCCACCCTGAATTAATCGGAAGCGTTGACGTTGCATGTCACCCCTCTCGCACGGTGGGCGCGGAGGGGAGGCCACGCATCGGGGTCACATTGTTCAGCACTTCATAGCCGCGCTGACTGCCGAGATAGTCCATCCACATCAGCCAGTGGTCGCGGCAATAATGGATGTCCGCCGCCACCCCCTTGCTATGCTCGTCGCACAAGTGCCGGTCGCAGGTTTTGCCGTCGCCTACCGGATAGTCGCATAGGTTTTCGCCCGGCGCTGAACATTCTGTGCAATGCGGGCCAAGGTCGCCGTGGATGAACATGCGGTCGCCCGCTGTGATAGCTGCCTGCGCCGCATAGTGATCGTATGAGCCGAGATAGCCCATCTGCACCCATGTGCGCCACTCCTCGACGCTCGGCGGTTTCAGTTTGACGATATATGTCTGCATTAGCCATCCCTCCCCTTCTCACCTGACATGGGCTGTGTCTCCTTTGAGGTGGGTGCGTGCATCCTCAGCAATCTCACGAATGTCGTCCCATCCATCGCGACCCTTCGCCCGCTGCTCAGGATGCTCACCGTTGAGATATTGCGCGTCATCATCTGGCGCGTCCGCCTTATCTATCCAGTCGACAAAGTGGGCCAAGATCGCCTCAGCTGAAAGCGCCCGCTCTTTCCACACCAGCGCCTTGTCGGCGCACTCGGAAACAGCCTCAGCTATCAGCTTGGCATCGGATCGGGCTATCGTTCGCTCACCCACGGCCAGCCTCCCCGGTAAGGCGGGCGACAGTGGGCCGGTTGAAATACATCCGACCGTCCAGTTCATGGCCGCCCTTGTCGCCGCCACGTCCGCCAACCTGCTTGAAGTTGAACACGCGGCCCAGATCGTCGCTTTGGCGCTTCATCGATCGCGCCCAATCCAGATCCATCGGCCGCGCTTTCTGGCCGCTTTCTCCGCCAACGATGATCCAGTCCGGCGCGTTGCAGTCGAGAATGATAGGACCAAGCATCGGCTCAAAGCTGCCGAACGTGAATAGCGGACGCGCTTCCCGCTTCACCTCTGCCAGCTTCATGCGGTCGCGGTCATATTCGAATTGGTTGGGCATTGTGGCCCCGATCGCCGCATTGATCGGCAAGACGCCGCCCGTCATCTTCATGACGTTGCCGATACGTTTGGTCAGCAACAGCCATACAAGGTTAGGCGTCTCCTCGATCAGCTTGAACAGGTCGCGCCGCCAGACCACATCAACCTCATTGTCGAACACATCGGCCAAAGAAGCGCAGAACACGAACGGTCGCTCTCCCGCCTTAGCCGCTTGGCGGTCCCATTTTCTTGGCTGCGACCAGTTGCTTGCCGCCGTCCGAACGCGCGCTTCACCTGCGCCCCATTTGGCCCGGCCGTATCGCGTGTCCATCAGGTTTTCGGCATAGCAATTGTCACACGCCGGGCTGACCTTCGTACAACCGATCCATGGGTTGAACGTGTGGTCAGTCCATTCTATTTTGCTGAACTCAGCCATGGTCGCCTCCTATGCGATTGTGGTTAGGGCCGGACAGCGTTGGCGCGCTGGTTCGGCCCGTTTTGGTTTTGCGTCCGACCGCTATGATATTGATTCAAATAGCGGAGGTTTTGCGGGTCGATCCGTGGAGACGCGCCAAAAACCTGCCTTCTTGGTAAAGCTTTGGTAAGCCATATGGTCTAGGGGATAAGCCCCATGAACGGGGAAATTTTCCGATTGGCGCTGATAGGCGCTTTGGGCGCGCTGCTGATCGCGGCGGCGATCACGGATTTGCGGTCCCGCATCATTTCCAACCGCCTGAACCTGACGGTCGCGGCGCTGGCGCCCCTGTGGTGGCTGGCCAGCGGCCTCGACCTCTGGCCCGGCGTCGCCGTGCAACTGGTGGTCGGCGCGATCGTTTTCGCCCTTTTCGCCGCGCTGTTCGCAGCCGGCATGATGGGTGGCGGCGACGTCAAGCTGCTTGGCGCTTTGGCGCTATGGTTCCCATGGCAGGCCGTGCTGTCCCTGATCGTCCTGATGGCGATGCTGGGCGGCCTGGTGACGATCGTCACGGTCATCCATCACCGGATGACCAAAAGGCTGGGACAGCCTGAAATTCCTTATGGCGTCGCCATCTCGATCGCAGCCCTGTGGTTGCTTGGCGAACGATATCTTAACCATTTTGCGTGATGAGTGGGGCACTGGGGGCAGTGCACCCATTTGAGGGAGGCGAATTTCGTCATGGATGCTAAGAAGATCGTGCTGCTGGTGGGGGCGCTTATCATAGCGGTCACTACAGCCTTGCTTGCGCGCAGCATGTTGAGTTCGTCGAGCGCGCCACAGGTGAACGCTGCGGCGATGCCGAATGAAGCCGACCAGCCCCATGTGCTGGTGGCGACCAAGGCTCTCCCCGTGGGCACCATTTTGGACGCGGAAAGCTTCCGTTTTCAGCCCTGGCCGAAAGATCTCATCGAACAGGCCTATTATCTCAAGGGTCAGGCAGATCCCGCCAAGCTGGCCGGCAGCGTCGTGCGCTCCGCCATCACGGCCGGACAACCGCTGACGCAGGGCGGCATCGTCAAGCCCGGCGATCGCGGCTTCCTGGCCGCTGCGCTCGGCCCTGGCATGCGCGCCGTGACGGTGCCCGTGTCGGCGCAAAGCTCGGTCGCAGGCTTCGTCTTTCCGGGCGACCGCATCGACCTTGTCCTGACGCAGAGCGTCAATGGCGGCGGCGATGGCGATCCGCTGCGGGTTTCCGAAACCATCCTGCGCAACCTGCGCGTGCTCGCCACCGACCAGCGCATGGATGCGATGGGCGCCGACGGCAAACCCGAAGTGCGCACCTATTCCAACGTCACCATCGAAGTGACGCCCAAGATCGCCGAGAAGATCGCGGTTTCGCAGACCATCGGATCGCTGTCGATGTCGCTCCGGTCGATCGCGGACACCGCGTCGGATCTGGATGCCGCCATTGCGGGAACCGACGTGGATCTGCCCGACGGCGCCAATCCCAATGCCGAAAAATCGATCATTGCGAAGCTCGCCTCGCGCCCCGTCGATCGCGGCTCCACCTATTCGACCGGCGCCGACGTGTCGCGCTACCAGCGCAGCTCGGTCCCGGCAAAGGCCGAAGCGCCGATGTCGCCGATGGTGGCCGCCAATGGTGCGCCCATAGGCACCGTCGCCTTCAAGGGGCCGGTGATCCGCGTGGCCCGCGGCACTAACGTGACCGAAGTTCCGGTCGGGGGGAAGTAAGATGAAGAGCCTGCACAATCGCGCTCCGCGGCTTGCCGCTCCCGCGATCGCCTTTGGCCTTGCGATCGCTACGATCGCAGCGCCCACCACGGCCCTCAACGCCGCGCCGTCCAGCAATCAGGACAATGCGATCCTGATGTCGGTCGGTGGCAGCCGGGTCGTCAACCTGCCGTCCAAAATGTCGGACGTGGTGATCGCCGACCCCGATGTGGTCGACGTTCATGTCCGTTCGCAGAACCAGCTTTATCTGATCGCGAAGAAAGCCGGAGAAACCACCGTCTTCGCCACCGCGCCCAACGGCAAGGTGCTGTTTTCGGGGACGGTCCGCGTCGGCAATAACCTGACCAGCATCGATGATATGCTCCGCCTGGCGATGCCCGACGCAAACATCGCGGTCAACAAGATGAACGGCATGGTCCTGCTGACCGGCACCATCAAGGCGCCGGAAGACGCGGCTGAGGCCGAGCGTCTGACGCAGGCCTTCGTCGGCAAGGAAGTGACCGTGGTCAGCCGCCTGCGGATGGCGACCCCCTTGCAAGTGATGCTGCAGGTCAAGATCGCCGAAGTCAGCAAGGATATCGGCCACAAGATCGGCACCAACTTTTCAAGCATTGACCGCAGCGGCGGCAGTACCGCTGGCTTTATCGGTGGCGGCTCGCGCAATTTCGTTGAATTTAACGAAAATGGCGGCGGAACCTTCACGACGCCGGCCGACGGTGGTTACAGCCTGGGCGGCGTGGCGAGGCTGTTTGGCTTGGACATTGCCGGCGCTTTGGACCTCGCGGAATCGAGCGGCCTTGCAACGGTGCTCGCGCAGCCCAACCTTACATCCTTGTCGGGTGAGACCGCCAGTTTCCTGGCCGGCGGCGAATATCCCTACACGATCAACAATGGCGCCAACAACGGCAACAGCATTGAATTCAAGCAATATGGCGTGCAGTTGGCCTTTACGCCGACGGTGCTGGCTGACGGCCGCATTTCGTTGCGGGTCCGCCCGACCGTGTCGAGCCTGGACTTTTCGATCAACACCGACGTGCCCGCGCTCAAAAGCCGCACTGCGGAAACCACCGTCGAGCTGGGTTCGGGTCAGGCGTTCATGATCGCAGGCCTGCTTAACAACGAAACGGGCAACACCGTCAATAAGGTGCCATTATTGGGCGAACTGCCGATTTTGGGCAGCCTGTTCAAATCGCGCAGCTTCCAGCGGTCCGAAACCGAACTGGTCATCGTCGTCACCCCCTATCTGGTCAAACCGATGAATGCATCGGACGTGCGCCTGCCGACAGACGGCTTCCGCGCCGCCACCGAAGCGCAAGGCCTGTTCATCCAGCAGGGCAGCGATGGCGTCAGCGGCGCACGCGGCAAGATGCCGACCCGCGCACCCGGTTCGCCGATGCCGACGCCCGGCCCGCAAGCCGCCGCCGCCCTGCCCCCGGTCGCCGCCAAACCGGGCAAGCCCGGCGCCGTGGCCCCCGGTTTCAGTTTCTGACGGAAGGACGACACGACATGACCTCCCATCTCCAGACCAGTCTATCCATGAAAATGCTGAGCGCCCTGGCCGTTCTGGCCTTGCCGCTCGCCGGATGCGTCACTGACACGCCGAACCGCAGCGTGGAATCGCTTCATCAGCCGGTCGTCAGCTACGCCGCCTACACGTTCGATGTGCAGGCGGGATCGGACGGCGGCATGACCGCCTATGAAGCGCGCCGCTTGAACGACTGGTTCGGCTCGATCGGCCTTGGCTATGGCGACCAGGTGGCGATCGTCACCGACGGCGCCTATTTCAGTCCGACGATGCGGGATGGGGTCGCCGATGTCGTCGCCCGCCACGGCCTGCTGGTGACCGAAGACAGTTCGGCCGTCGCCGGCGCCGCGCCGGCAGGCAGCGTCCGCCTGATCGTTCGCCGCGCCACGGCCAGCGTGCCGGGTTGCCCCGATTGGAGCGGCAAGCAGGAAACCGATCCGAGTCTCGGCACCAGCTCCAATTTCGGCTGCGGCGTCAACAGCAACCTGGCCGCCATGGTCGCCAATCCCGAAGATCTGGTCCGTGGCCAGGGCACCGACAGCGACCTGCGCACGGCGACATCGAACCGCGCCATTTCTACCTATCGCGACAAGGCGCCGACCGGCGCTGGCGACCTCAAGCAGATGACGGCGGGAGGGCAATAAGATGAACGCACCCTGGAAACCCGGCGCTACCGGGCCACGCGACCCCTTCCATGCCTTCGTCTGCGACGATCATAGCTTCGACATGCTGCGCGCCGTCGCCGCCGAACTGGGCTGGGCGCCGGAAAAGGTGAACAAGGGCGGAATGCGCAACGCGGTGCAGAGCCTGTCAATCACCGCCAGCCCACAGATTCTGTTCGTCGACATGTCCGAAAGCGGCGATCCGCTGAACGATATCAACAGCCTCGCGGAAGTCTGCGAGCCCGGCACGGTGGTCATCGCGGCGGGGCAGGTCAATGACGTGCGCCTCTATCGCGACCTCGTCGCCAGCGGCATTCAGGACTATCTGCTCAAGCCCTTCGGTGCAGACCAGCTCCGCGACGCGCTGGCCCAGGCGCAGGCCGTGTTCATGGCGCCGCGCGACGCCGCGCCGGAACGCCCGCACGCCACCATGGCCGTGATCGGCACCCGCGGCGGCGTGGGCGCGTCCAGCATCGCAACCTCGCTCGCCTGGATGCTGGCGGAAAAGAAGAAGCGCCCGACCGCGCTGCTCGACCTCGACGTTCATTTCGGCACCAATGCGCTGGCCATGGACCTGGAGCCGGGCCGCGGCCTGACCGACGCGATCGAAAACCCAAGCCGCATCGACGGCCTGTTCATCGAACGCGCCATGGTGCGGGCGAGCGACACGCTGGCGATCCTGTCGGCCGAAGCGCCGATCAGCCAGCCGATGATGACCGATGGCGGCGCCTTCTACCAGTTGCTGGAAGAATTCCGCCTCGCCTTCGAATGCAGCGTCATGGACCTGCCGCGCAACATGCTGATCCAGCATCCGCACCTGATGGCCGACGTCAACGTGACGCTGGTCGTGACGGAACTGACGCTGGCGGCGGCGCGCGACACGATTCGCATCCTGTCCTGGCTGAAGACCAACGCGCCGCAGACGCGCGTGCTGGTAGTCGCCAACCGGGTCCATCCCGGCGCGCCTGAGATCAGCCGCAAGGATTTCGAGCAATCGATCGAACGCAAGGTGGACGTGATCGTGCCGTTCGACCTGCGGATCGCATCGCAGGCGGCGAAGCTGGGCAAGACGCTGGCCGAAACTGCCAAGGGCAGCAAGGTCGGTGCGGCCTGCGCCAGCTTGCTGGACGAGGTGCTCGGCGCTGCCGACCGCGAGGATGAGGCCGCGGCGCCGAAGGGCGCACGCAGGAAGGGCGACTCCCTGCTCGGCAAGATCGGCGACTTCCGGTCGATGATGCCGTCGCGCCGCAAGGAAAAAGCTGCGCTGGACAATTGATCGCGTGCGCCGCCGCTCATCGGCGGCGCGGCTTCTTAAAAGACAGGCGACGAGATGGACGGTAATTTCATCCTGATAACGGTGCTGATCGCGACCCTGCTGGGGTTGGGCGTGGTCGCGTTCGCCGGTCCGTCGCCGGACAAGGCGCGCAAACGCCGCGTCGCGATGATCCGCGGCCGTCACAGCGAATCCGCCGAAGCGCTGCTGGAAGCGCGGATGCGCAAGGTCATTTCCAATCGCGCGACCGGCGTCGAAGCCAAGATGCTGGTGTCGCTGATTCCGAACCCGGAAAATCTGACCAAGCGTCTGAAGATGACCGGCAAGAAATGGACGCTCAGCCAATATATGACGGCGAGCGCAGGCATATTCCTGCTGCTGTCGGCGTTGCTGATGATTCGCGGCTTCCCCTTCCTGTTCGCCGTCATGTTCGGCCTCGCCGCCGGGCTTGGCCTGCCGCACTGGTGGGTCGGGCGGCTGATCAACAAGCGCGTCCAGAAATTCAATGCCAAATTTCCCGATGCGTTGGAACTGCTGACCCGCGGCTTGCGGTCGGGTCTGCCGATCGCCGAAACACTGGGCATCGTGTCAAGCGAAATTCCCGGACCGGTTGGCGAGGAATTCAAGCTGATCACCGAACGCATCAAGATCGGCCGGACCATGGAGCAGGCGCTCCAGGAAACCGCTGACCGTCTGGGCACGCCCGAATTCCAGTTCTTCGTCATCACCCTGGCGATCCAGCGGGAAACGGGCGGCAACCTGGCCGAAACACTTTCCAACCTGGCCACAGTGCTGCGCCAGCGTGCGCAGATGAAGCTGAAGATCCGGGCCATGTCGTCGGAATCGAAGGCGTCCGCCTATATCATCGGCGTACTGCCTTTCCTCGTGTTCGGCATGATTTGCTACATCAATTTCAACTATATGAGTCCCTTCTTCACCCCCGATCCGGCGGGCATTTTCGGGCTAGGAACGATGCAGGTGATCGGCATTGGCGGCATGTGTTGGATGGGCATCGGCGCCTTTATCATGGCGCAGATGGTCAACTTCGAAATCTGATCGGGAAGGGATAAGAAATATGGACGCCCCTGCCCCAGCCGGCACGCTCTTTGGCCTGACGGCAACCGATTTCGGCACGCTGCTGGCCGCGCTGGCCACCCTTGCCGTGTTGTTCGCGCTCTATGCGGTCATGACCGTGCGCGACCCCATGGCCAAGCGCGTCAAGGCGCTCAACGATCGGCGCGAACAGCTGAAAGCGGGCATCACCGCATCGACGGCCAAGCGCCGCGCAAAACTGGTCCGCAAGAATCAGACGACCGATAATATGCGGTCCTTTCTGTCGAGCCTGAAGGTTCTCCAGGACGACCAACTGAAAGACGCGCAGATCCGCCTGGCGCAGGCCGGGATCCGATCCAAGGACTGGGCCGTCGCGGTCATCTTCGGCCGGATGATCCTGCCGATCGTGATCGGCGGCTTTGCCGCGATCATGCTCTATGGCGTCGGCATCGAACCCGAATGGGGTCCGATGAAGCGCTTCTTCGCCTTCGCAGCAGCGCTGCTGCTCGCCTACAAGGCGCCCGATCTCTATATCAACAACAAGGTTCAAAAGCGCTCGGCCGCCATCCGCAAAGGGCTGCCCGACGCACTTGACCTGCTGGTCATCTGCGCCGAAGCGGGCCTGACCGTCGATGCCGCCTTCAATCGCGTGTCGCGCGAACTGGGCAAGGCCTATCCCGAACTGGGCGACGAGTTTCAGCTGACGGCGATCGAGCTGAGCTTCCTGACCGAACGACGCATGGCATTCGAAAATCTGGCGACCCGCGTGAAGCTCGACGCGATCAAGGGCGTGGTCACGACCATGATCCAGACCGAGAAATACGGCACCCCGCTCGCCTCCGCGCTGCGCGTGCTGTCAGCCGAATTCCGCCATGAACGTATGATGCGCGCCGAAGAAAAGGCCGCGCGCCTGCCCGCGATCATGACGGTGCCGCTGATCCTTTTCATCCTGCCGACCCTGTTCGTCGTCATCCTGGGTCCGGCGGCCTGTTCGATCAGCACCGCATTCTAAAAACTTTGGAGAGCGGGACAGGCGCTGCCGTAGCGTCGCCCGAAAAGCCTGCCCGCCACGCCTCAAAAAGGCGGTGGCGGCCAGGCTTTTTCATGCTTATCCTTGCATCAAACACAAGGAGTGGATCGCATGAAACTGGCCATTTTCGCCACCGCAACCCTGACCGCCGCCTTTGCCGCTATGCCCGCGCAGGCGGCCCAGCCGGTTACCGGCCGATGGGCAACCGTGGATGGCAAGGCGATCGTCCAGATTGCGCCATGCGGCGGGGATGTGTGCGGCAGGATCGAAAAAATCGTCAAGCCCACACCGGGTCGGCCGCACACTGACATCAAGAATCCTGATCCCGCGCTACGATCGAAGCCGCTCGTCGGCTTGGCGCTATTGTCGGGGTTCGAGGATGCCGGCGATCATTGGAAGGGTACGATCTACGATCCCGAAAGCGGTAAAAGCTATACGTCCAAGCTCACCCGCAACGGCAACGGCACGCTCAAGGTGCAGGGCTGCATCGCCTTCTTCTGCAAGACCCAGACCTGGACACCGGTCCGCTAAATCTGGACCAGATGCGCGACATCCTTCGCGCTCTCTACGGCGATGCTGCCCTGGCGGATGATCCGGCCATTCTGCATCGCGCAGTATCGGTCGGCGAAGCGCCAGACGAAGTCGAGATATTGCTCGACCACCAGCACGGTCATGCCCAGTTCGTCGCGGACATGGACGAGCGCCGCCTCGATCTGCTGCACGACATTGGGCTGGATGCCCTCGGTCGGTTCGTCGAGCAGCAGCAGGCTGGGCTCCCCGGCCAGCGCGCGACCGATGGCCAGCTGCTGCTGTTCGCCGCCGGACAGGAAGCCGGCGGCGCGGCCGCGGATATCGTACAGCTTGGGAAACAAGTCGAAGATATGCTGGGGCACTTTTGCCGCGCCTTTGCCCCTCCCAGCGAGCGCGGACCGGCCCGTCTCCAGATTTTCCATGACGGTCAGCTGCGGGAAGACATGCCGCCCCTGCGGCACGAAGCCGATGCCGGCGCGCGAGCGCTTGTGGGCGGGCAGCTTCGCAATCTCCTGCCCGTCGAAACGGATCGTGCCGCCAACCGTGGGGTGCGTGCCCATGATCGCGTGCAGCAGCGTCGTCTTGCCGACGCCGTTGCGGCCGATCAACGCCATCACCTGTCCCCGCTCCAAGGTCAGATCGACGTCCCACAAAACCTGGCTCTGTCCATAGGCGCTGGACAGGGCGGCGATTTCGATCAGCGGCGCGCTCATGCGGTGTGGCCCAGATAGACGGCGGCGACTTCTGCGTCGGCGCGGACTTCGGCAATGCTACCCTGTTTCAAGAACTTGCCCTGGTGCATGACGGTGACGGGCGCGGCGAGTTGTTCGACAAAGCTCATGTCATGATCGATCACCAGAACGGTGCGGCTGTCGCCCAGCCCCAGGATCAACTGCGCGGTGCGGCTGGTTTCGGCCGGGCCCATGCCCGCGGTCGGCTCATCCAGCAGCAACAGTTCCGCGCCGGTCGCCATGACCATCGCAATCTCCAGCCATTGCTTCTCGCCATGGGCGAGCGTGCCGGCCTCCACCCCGGCGCGATGGGTCAGGCCGACGCTTTCCAGCGCGTCTTCCACCGCCCGCTTTTCGTCCGCCGGGATGCCGGCGCCAAAACTCTTCCACCAGCGCCGGTCCTTCCGCGCGGCGAGCCCCAGATTGTCGCGCACGCTGAGCGTCGGCAACACGCCGGGCGCCTGAAACTTGCGGCAGATGCCGCGCGCGACGATCTGTTGTTCGGGCAGGCGCTGGATTTCCTCGCCCTTGAACAGGACGCGCCCTTGGCTGGGGCGGACGCGGCCGATGATCGTATCGCACAGCGTCGATTTACCCGCGCCATTGGGACCGATCACCACGCGAGTTTCGCCGCGATTGAGCGTCATGCTGAAATTATCGAGCGCCTTGAAGCCGCTATAGTCGATGGTGACGCCATCGACGCTGAGCAGCAGGTCGGAAACCGCCGAACCGCTCATGCCGCCTTCCCCTTGACCAAACCGGCAAGGCCGCGTGGCAACAGGGTGACGACGAAGATGAAGAGCACACCCATCAGATAGAGCCACAATTCAGGGAAGGCGCTCGACACGGCATCGCGCGCCAGATTGACGAGCAGCGCGCCCACGATCGCCCCCGCCAGGCTGTAGCGGCCGCCGATCGCGACCCAGACGACCATCTCGATCGAGGGGACCACGCCGATCAAGGCAGGCGACACGACGCCCGCGTGGAGAGTGAAGAGCGCACCGCCGATCCCGGCCAGCATCGCGGCGATGGCGAAGGCGACGACCTTGAAGGGCGTGGGGCTGTAGCCGAGGAAGCGCACGCGATTCTCGCCATCGCGCGCAGCGCGCAGCAATATGCCAAAGCGCGAGGCCAGCAGCCAGCGTAGAGCGATGAAGGCGACGCACAGGACCGCCAGCGTCACCCAATAGAGGCCCGATCCGGTTCCGGGGCTGGCGAGGCCGAAGCCGAAGACGGAATAGAAGTCTGTGAGGCCGTTGAAGCCGCCGGTCACATCCTGCCGACTGATGATGAGGGTGGAGAAGGCCAGCGCCAGCGCCTGGGTAATGAGCGCGAAATAAGTGCCGCCGACGCGCCGGTGGAACACCGCCCAGGAGAAGAGCGCGCCTACCAAGGTCGGCACGATCAGGATCGCGGCGATGGTGAAGGCGGGGCTGGAAAAGGGTATCCACCAGAAGGGCAGACTGTCCCGGCCGCTCCACACCATGAAGTCGGGGATTTCGCCCGAAGGCAGGTCCGCCAGCTTCATATGCAGGGCGATGGCGTAACCGCCCAGGCCGAAAAAGACCCCCTGCCCCAGGCTCAAAATGCCGCCATGGCCCCAGATGAGGACAAGGCCGAGCGCAAGAATGCCCATCGCCATGAAGCGGGCGAGCAGGTTGAGGTCATAAGCCGACAGCGCGAAGGGCGCGACGAGGCCGAGCGCCAGCAGCAGCCAGGGCAGGACAGGCTTCAGCGGATCAAGGCGGGACAGGTCAGGCATCGAGTTGGCGGGTCTTTACGGCGATCACCCCTTGCGGGCGGACCTGGATGAAGAGGATGACGAAGACGAGCAGCAGCATCTGCGCGACGCTGACATCGACGAAAATCTGGGCGAGCGCAGCGAACAGGCCAAGGATGATGGCCGAGGCGGTCGTGCCGACTATGCTGCCCAGGCCGCCCATCACGACGACGAGGAAGGCCGGGATGATATAGCTTTGCCCGACATTGGGCGTGACCGGACCGAGCAGCGCCAGCATCACGCCCGCCAGGCCCGCGACGCCCGACCCCAAGCAGAAGATAGCGAAGTCCACCCGCTTCACATCAATGCCGGACGCGGAGGCCATCATCCGGTCCTGATTGACGGCGCGGACCAGCAGCCCGATCCGGGTCTTGAGCAGCAACAGCGCCAGGCCGCCCAGCACAAGCGCCGCAATCAGGATGATGAACAGGCGCGCCGATGGCAATGTGACGCCGAATGCCACGAAGCTGCCGGTCAGCCATTCGGGTGCGCGCACCTCCACCCCGACCGCGCCGAACAGGTCGCGCGCGCCCTGTTGCAGGATCAGGCTGACGCCCCAGGTCGCGAGCAAAGTATCGAGCGGCCGCGCCGACAGCCGACGGATCAGGGTGGATTGAATGAAGCCGCCCATCGCCGCCGCGCCAACGAAAGCGACCGGAATGGCCAGGATGATCCCAAGCGCGCCCGGCACCACGAGCAGCGTCATCCAGGCGAGATAGCCGCCCAGCATCAGCATTTCGCCATGCGCCATGTTGATGACGCGCATCAGCCCGAAGGAGAGTGCAAGGCCGAGCGCTGCGAGCAGATACAGCGAAGCCAGCGAGGCGCCGTTGAACAGCTGGTTGAGGAAAAGGGCATCCATGCGCTTAAAAATCCGTTCGTCCTGAACGAAGTCGAAGGACTTGCCTGAGCGAAGCGAAGGTATCTCGCTCCATTCGATGAAGGGCTTCGACAGGCTCAGCCCGAACGGGGTTGTGGGACATTGTTACAGCTTGCAGGTCTTGCCGGGGAAGGCGAGCGCGTCATAGGGCTCCGGCGCGATGTCCTTGCCGCTGTCGGCGATGATCTCGAACTGCCCGTCGCCCTTCAGCTTGCCGATATAGGCCTTCTGCACCAGGCTCTGGTTGGCCGCGAAGCTGACCTTGCCCATCGGCGTGTCGAAGCCGCCCAGCGACGCCGCGGCCTTGCGCACCGCTTGCGGGTCGAAGCTTTTGGCCTTCTCCACCGCCGCCTTCCAGGCATAGACGTCGAGATAGCCATGGACCATCGGGTCGGTGATCGCCGCATCCTTGCCGAACTTCGCCTTATAGGCGGCGATAAACCTGGCGTTGGCGTCGCCGGGCAGGCTCTGGAAATAATTCCAGGCGGCATAGCTGCCCTCAACCAGGCCGGCGCCCATCGCCTGCGCTTCCTGCTCGCCGATCGAGAAGGACATGACCGGCATCGTCTTGGTGTTGATGCCCGCGGCCTGCAACTGCTTGAAGAAGGCGACATTGCTGTCGCCGTTAAGCGTGTTGATGATCATGGCAGGCTTGGCCTGCGCGATCTTGGCGATGACACCGGAGAAATCGGTGCCGCCCAGCGGCACATAGGCTTCGCCCAGCACCTTCATGCCCTGCTTTTCGATATGTTTTTTCAGGATCAGGTTGGCGGTGCGGGGATAGACATAGTCGGAGCCGACCAGGAAGAAGCTCTTATGCCCCTGCGCCATCGCCCATTCCAGCGCGGGCAGCGCCTGCTGGTTGGGCTGCGCGCCCGAATACATGATGTTGGGCGAACATTCATTGCCCTCAAACTGCACCGGATACCAGAGCAGGTTCTTGGTGCGTTCAAACACCGGCAGCATCGCCTTGCGGCTGGCCGACGTCCAGCCGCCGAAAACGGTCGAAACGCCGTCGCTCTCGATCAGCTTCGACGCCTTCTGCGCGAAGGTGGAAGGATCGGACGCGCCGTCCTCGACCAGGGCGTTGATCTGCTTGCCCATCACGCCGCCGGCCGCGTTGATCTCCTCGATCGCCAGCATCTCGGCATTTTTCACCGTGATCTCGCTGATCGCCATGGTGCCGGTCAGGGACTGGAGAACACCGACCGAGACAGTATCGCCCGCAGGCGCGCTGGCGTTGCCGTTGCCGCCCGAACATGCGGTGAGCGCCAGGGCGCAGGCGGAAGTGGCAAGCAAAAGCAGCCTGGAACGGATCATGATGTGAAGGTCTCCCTGGGGCAGGACCGAATGCGGCGCTGCAGCAATCTCGTGCTTAAAGGCTATGGAAAGCCGCCTAGCGCCCGTATGCGTCATTTGACGTAGGCTATGGCGATGCGCTTCCCCCTAATATTGCGGGCATGGCGAACGGGGCGGAATCCATGGATATTATGGCGACATGCAAGGCGGCGACATCGCCGCGGCAATGGCGCAATCCGATGTCGGGGATCGGCCGGGTGGCGCGCGATCCGCTGTTCGTTTTTCTGCTGGCCGGCGTGGCGCTGTTCGGCAGTTATCAGGTCGTCCAGCATTTCGAAAAGCCGCCCGTCATCTTCACGGCGGAGATCGAGCAGGCGCAGGTCGCGGACCTGGAGACGCTGACCGGACGCAAGGCGACGGCGCAGGATCGCGCCCGGCTGAAGGCCGAATATCTGGCCGAGGAATTGCTGTTCCGCGAGGCGATCGACCGCAACATGCACCTGACCGACGGGGAAACCCGCAAGCGACTGGTCGACAAGGTCCGCTACCTGATCGCCGGCGCCCCGCCCGAACCGAACGAAGAACAACTGGTCGATCATTATTCGAACCATCTGAACCTGTATCGCGCCGAACCGCGCACCAGCTTCACCCAGATTTTCCGCCAGCAAAAGCCCGCTGACGCCGACGTCCTGCTGGCCCAGCTCAATGCGGGCGAGACGATCGGCAGCGAGGATTTCTGGCTGGGCCGCGACTTCCCCCGCTATGGCGATTCCATGGTGCGCGGCATTTTCGGCCAGCCTTTCGTCGACACGCTCAAGACCGCGCCCGAAGGCCGCTGGATCGGCCCGATCGCATCCCCGCGCGGTTGGCATTTCGTGAAAAAGAGCGAGAGCATCGCGTCCGCCATGATCCCCTTTCCCGCGATCAGGGATCAGGTGCGGCAGGATTATATGATCGCCCATAGCAACGCCGCCATTCAACACGCGCTGGCGGGCCTGAAGGAGAAGTTGGATGTCGAAGAATAAGCTGTTCGCCCTGCTGCTGCTCGCGCTGGCGGCGCTGGCGCCCGGCACGGCGATGGCCGATATCTTCCTTTCCGCCGACTTCGCGTTGACGCGCGGCGAAGACCCGAACACCTATGACTTCACCGCCGCCGTTCCCGAAGCCGTGGGACAGCCAGCACCGCTCATCCTGCCCGACGGCTGCCGCCAGACCGGCATGAGCCGCCAGACCGGCGGCGGGCGGGCGCAATATGGGTTTGAGCTGGCGTGCGACCGGCCTTTTGCCGCTGGCGACGTCATCCAGACGCCGTGGAAGGCCGATGGCGGCCGCTTCGTCACCAATGTCATGGGCGCGCAGGTCGATCGCAGCCTGACCGGCGACGCGCAAGGCATCGCCGTGCCGGTCGGCGAAACCGCCGCAACGGCGCGGCCGATCGCCCGGATCGCGCCGGAATTTCTGGCCCAGGGCGTCTGGCATATCTGGCTGGGCTGGGATCACTTGGCCTTCGTCCTCTGTCTGGCGCTGCTGGCGCGCGGCCGCGACCTGCTCTGGCTGGTGAGCGCCTTTACCGCCGGCCACTCCATCTCGCTCGCCATCGCCTTTTTCGAACTGGTGCGCGTGCCCGTGCCGCCGGTGGAGGCCGCCATCGCCCTGTCGATCGCCTTCATGGCGCGTGAGGCGCTGCTGATCGGCAAGGGCAAGCAGGCCTTCGCTTTCCGGCGGCAGGCGATCGTCGTATCGCTGTTCGGCCTGCTCCATGGTCTGGGTTTTGCGACGGCGCTGGGCGAACTGGGCGTGCAGGCGGGCGAGAAGCTGCCGGCGCTGGTCTTTTTCAACATCGGCGTGGAAGCGGGACAGTTGATCTTCGTCGGCGCGATCGTCGCGACGCTGGCGGGGTTACGCGCGGTGTCGCTGGCAACGCCGGTGCGGGTCGCCGCGCTCTATGCGGTCGGCGCGATCGGCTGCTTCTGGATGGTCGAGCGGGTCGCGGGGTTCGGCATCGCCTGATCGCGATAGCGGGCTATCGCCGGTCGCCCGCCCCGCGCCACGATGCCGCTCATATTCGCGACAGCGAACGAGACACCATGAAGGTTGCGCCGCTGCGGCACGCCGGGGATCGGCCGGGGATGACCGGACGCGAAGATGATCCCGTCCCGCGCAACATAGTCCTCGCGCGGACAGTCCCAGTCGAGCGACACGCCCAGCACCTGGGCCAGGCTGCCCGGATAACAGGGCGTCCCTTCCACCTCCCGCGCGGCGACGATCAGCACCCCCGCCGCCAATGCCCTATCGGCGACCGCCGCGAACAGATCGCGATGCGCCGGGTTCACCGTGCCAAGGCTGAGGTTGATCATATCCACCTCCGCCGCCACGGCCCAATCGGTCGCGGTCATCAAGGCGCGCGCGGTGGTGCGCAGCGCATCGTGAAACACCCGGATCGGCAGGCACAGCGCATCGGGCGCCTGCCCCTGGATGGCAGCGGTGACGGCGGTGCCATGGCCAAGGGCGTCGATGGTGTCGCACTCGCTGATCGCGCCGTCGCCCGCGATCGCAATGCCGGGCAACAACCGGGCGGGATCGATATGCGGATGATCGGGATGGGCGCCGCTGTCGATGACGGCGATACGGATCGGATCAGGCATCGACAGGCTCTGCGCGCGACGTCATCTGCGCCCGTCCCTGCTCCAGCGTGATGATGCTGTCGGCCATCCGCGCCAGCGCGGGCTTATGCGTGATGACGATGATCGTGGCGTGGGGCAGCGCATCGCGCAGCCGTCCCGCCACAAGCTGCTCGGTGTCCCCGTCCAGCGCCGATGTCGGCTCGTCGAGAATCAGGATGCTGGGCTGGCGCAGCAAGGCGCGCGCCAGCACCACCCGCTGCCGCTCGCCCGCCGACAGCGCCATGCCGCGCTCACCCGCGCGCGTGGCATAGCCTTCCGGCAGTCTATCGATGAAGCCGTCCAGCCCGGCTGCATGGGCCGCCGCCGCGATGGCGTCGGGCGACACATCGGCCATGGCGAAGCCGATATTGGCCGCGATCGTGTCGTTGAACAGATAGGGCGCCTGATCGACCAGGATGATCTCCCGCCGCAGATCGTCCAGTCGATAGTCGCGCAGGTCGCGGCCATCGACCGTGATACGCCCGCTGTCGGGATCGAGATAGCGGACCATCAGGTCAGCCATGGTCGATTTGCCGACGCCACTGGGGCCAAGGATAGCGCACAGGCTGCCCGCCGGGATCGTGAGGTCGATATCGCGCAGCACGGCATCGCGATCATAGCGCATCGCGACCTGCTGGAAGCGCATCTCACCCGCCCGCGCCATGGGCAGCGCATCGCTGCGCTCAATGACATCAGGCTTTGTGTCGAACAGTTCGAAGATGCGCCCCAGCGACACCCGCGCCGACGCCAGCCCGGACGTTAGCCCCATCAGCGTCTGGATCGGCGAGAGCAGCCGCATATGATAGGTCATGAAGGCGACGAGTGTGCCGATGCTCATTCCGTCATGAATGATCCGCCAGCCACCATAGAGGATCACCGCGGATGTCGCCGCCGTCATCAGCGTGCCGGGCAGCGCCCCGGTCATGAAGGACGCCACCTGCATCCGCAGCATCGACGCGACGAAGGCGTCGTTCTTGGTCTTGAAACGCCCCACTTCATGCTCGCCCGCGCGGAGCGAGGCGACGACACGCATCCCCATCACCGTATCGACCAGAAGGCTGCCCAGGTCCGCCCCCCGCTCGCGCATGTCGCGGGTGAGGGCCGTCAGGCGACGCTGATAATAGCTGAAGGTCGCCAGGCTGGCCGGGACCAGCACGACGCTCACCAGGAAGAGCCGCCAGTCGAGCCACAGCATCATCGCGACGCAGCCGACGAAGAAGAGCAGGTTGCTGACGACCGACAGCAAAGTGTCGGAGGCGATCCGCTGCACGTCGCTGACGTCGCTGTTCATGCGGGAGACGAGATCGCCGAGGCGGAAACTGCCATAGAAGCGCGGCGACAGCGTCTGGAGATGGCGTAGCAACGCGGCCCGGATATCATAGAGCATCGCCGCCGACAGCGCGACATAGCGATAGCTGGCGAGGATGTTGACCGCGAAGCCCGCGATGGTGACGGCGATCATGATCGCCGCAATGTCGACCAATGCGCTCATATCACGCTTGAGCAGCGCCTGATCGATCATCAGCTTGGAAAGATAGGGCTGGGCGAGGCCGAGCATGGTCGAGACGAGGCTGATCGCCAGCACGGCCAGCAACGCGCCGCGATAGGGGCGCAGGAAGGGCGTGAGGCGCTTGTAGGCGCCCCAATTGGCGATCGGCGGCGCGGTCGGGGCGCTCATGCCGCCACCTGCCGGGGCGCCAGCCGGAAACCGTCGAGCAGGAAGCGCGGTTCGGGGAGCCTGGCCAGCAGGCCGGTGCATATATGATGCCCCTCCATCAGCGCGTCATGCTGCGCGCGCCACCAGCCACCCTGCCCGCCATTGGCGTAAAATCGCGCGCACAGCAGCAGGTGGCGGCGCATCGCCGCGATCAGCATCGATCGATAATGGGTGAGCAGCGCGGCGCGATCGCCGCCATCGGCCATGGCCATCACGACCGCTGCCGCCAATATCGCCTCCCGCACCGACTGCGCCGTGCCGTCGCCGCAAATCGGGTCGAAGCCCAGCGCCCCCGTGCCGCAGGCAAGCCAGTCATCGCCATGGAGCGGCAATTGCAGGCGGGGCGCAGCCGGAAAAGGCGTGGATGTCGCGCCGATCGCGTCCACGACCGGCGCGATCAGCGCGCTCTTACCCAGCAACCCATCTACCGAGCCACCCACGCCCAGCAGCCAGCCAAAGCCCGGTTCGGCCGGCACCAGATAGAGCCAGCCTGTCGCAACGGCCTCGATCCGCGCCTCTTCGATGCAGGCGGGATCGCGCAATGTCACCTTAGCCGCGATCGCGTTGCGTTCGCCAAAGATGTGCATGTCCCCCAGCCGCGCGGGCGACGCGGCATGAATGGTGAAATCGATTGGCCCTGCTTCGAATGCCGCGATGGATGGCAAGGCCGCCTGGACCTGCTCCTCCGATGCCAGCGCCGCGTCATGGGGCAGCATGACCGGCGCCCCGCCCCAGGCGACCAGCCGTCGCTTCACGCGCGGCTGGTCGGCAAACAGGTCCGGCCGATCGAACACGCCGCGGATCAGGCGCAGGGCCGGATCGCTCAGCATGATCGTCGGCACGGACGGGCGGCGGCGTTCTTCGATTGCGACCCGAAAGCCCGCGCCAGCCAATATATGCGCGCATCCCGTGGCGGCGATGCCGCTGCCCCGGATGGCGATGATGGTCATCGTGGCGACACTCGTTCGTTTCGAGCGTTTCGAGAAACGCCAACACGGCGCTTGCCGCTTCTCGACTTCGCTCGAAGTGAACGAAGGAAGGGGGAACAGATAATCTCTATTCTCATTCCACCGCGACCATGCCCGCGCCGGTGGTGTCGTTGCCCAGATCCCAGGTCGCTTCCAGCTTCAGCGTCTTGGCGTCATAGACCTCCACATCATAGCTGGCGCCGTAAATGTAAAGCTTGGTCCCATCCATCGACATGCCGAACCGGAAGCGGGATCGGCACTGGAACTCCGCCTTGTCGACGACCGCATTGCTTTTCATGTCCATGTGCCAGAATTCGCAGCGCTTGTTGCCAAGCTTGCCGTTGGTCACGACGGTGTAGGCTTGGCTCCCATCGGGCGTCATTTGCAGGCCGGCCATATTGTCCGGCGCGGGGCCGATCGGCGTGAAATCGAACTGGCGGCTGTTCAGGTCGAAACGGGCGAGGCCGAACATCTTGTTGTGGATATAGGGGTCCGCCGCGTTGAAAAGCGACACGAACTGGCCGGGCGTGCGGATCGTGTCGATCGCCCCGCCAAAGCCGACATTTTCCAGACCCGTCCCTTCGGGTTTGGCCAGGTCGATGCGGTCGATGACCTTCATGTCGGCGACGGTCAGGATCAGCACCTTGTCGCCGAAGATGTAGAGATATTTGCCGTCCTGCGACACTTTATAGGCGGCGCGATAGCCACCGCCTGCCTTTTCATCTTCCTTGTCGATATCGACCGTGCGTATGACCTTTTGCAGCTTCAGGTCGATCACGCCGTACATTGGCTTGCTGACCTTGTAGCGATCCGCTTCCTTGTCGAAACGGCTGATGACGGTGTAGAAATAGCGGCCGGTCGGGTCCGCAGCCCCGCCCCAGAAGCGATAACGGGTGACGCCGTCGTTCAGGCTGAACTTGTTGATCACCTTGCGCGTGGCGGTGTCGATCACCTCGATCCCGCTGGTGGTGATGGTGGTGACATAGATGCGCTTGCCGTCGTCCGACAGCAGCATCGATGTCGGCAGGCCGGTGTCGAGCTTGATCTTGCCCGTCACCGCCGCCTTGCCTTCGTCGAAGACCAGCAATTCGTCGGGATAGCTGCCCATGAACAGGGTGGCGGCAGACGCCGGGAGCGCGGCGAGCACCGCAAGCCCGGCAGCGACGATAGTGCGATAGATCGACATGGCGCGCCTCATGGAAAAACGAGATCGAGACTGCGCCAATCCTTGGTGGCGGTGGCGCAGTTGCTGGCCCAGTCGGGCGAGTAATTCACATGGTCGGGCACCTGGACGGGCCAGAAGCAAGTGACGTAGCAGTCGTATATGTCGCGCTCGACCGGCTGGCAAAGGCCCGCCGTGCCGCCGCCCGCATCGACTTCCCAGCCGGGCGAAAAGGATAAAGTGCAACCCATCGGCACATGGGGCCGCGGCTGCTGCTGGAGGGCGACGACATCCTCATCCATATCGGCAGGCGTTCCGGCGGACACCGCCTCGATCTGCGCCACCGCTTCGCCGATCGCGCGCGCCTTTTTGTTGATGGCACGAAGATGCTTCATGACAGGCCCTTCCGTTCAGCGAAGCGTTCGAGGAAGCCGGGATTTTTTACGGCCAGCACGCCGTAGATGCGCAGGCAGGTGTCGGTCCATTGCCGGATCCAGTCGCAATAATGGAGGTTGGCGTGGCCGGTGTCGCCATAGCGCACGAACGCCTCATGATGGCATCCGCCCGCGCACAGCGGACGCGCCCAGCAGCTCTGGCAGTCATATTTCGCCTCGACATGGCCCTTGGCCAGGAAATCGCCCTGCTTGGCCCGGTCGATACCACTGGAGACATGACCCATGCTGTGCGTGTCGGCATCGGTGAAGCGATGGCAGGGGGACAGGTCGCCCGACGGACTGACCCCCATCAGACCCAGACCCGCGCCACAGGGATGCGACTTGTTGACCCCGGAAATCAGCTCGCTGATTGTCTCGCTGACATTGGTGAACCCGTGGGATTCTCCGCGCAGCGCATATTCCAGCCATTCGTCGGCGAGCAGGCTGAACTGCGCCAGCACGCTGTCCATGCCATTGTCATCCAGCGAATAGGCCCTTTCCTCGCCCGTCGTCACTGGCGCGAAGCCGACTTCGTGGAAGCCCAGATCGTCCTTCAGATGACGGAAGATGCGCACGACGTCGGTGACGCCTTCGGTCAGCGTCACGCGCGCGGTGATGGCGCGGGTCTTGTGGTGCGCGATCAGCGTGCGCAGGCGCGGCTCGATCACCGCATAGCTGCCCTTGCCATTTTTGTAGACGCGATGCTTGTCCTGCATCTCCGGCGGGCCGTCCATCGACACGGTGACGCCGATGCGATTATCGGAGAGGAATGTCACGATCTCCGGCGTCAGCAGCGTGGCGTTGGTGGTGAGGCTGTAGGTGATCGCCTTCCCCGCCGCCGCCGTGGCCGCGTTCGCATAGTCCACCACGTCGCGCAGCAGCTTGAAGTTCATCAGCGTTTCGCCGCCGAAGAAGGTGATATGCACCGCTTTGCGCCCAACCGCTTCTCTGATGAGCAGGTCGACCGAAGCCTGCGCCGTTTCCAACGTCATATATTTGGGCTTGCCCGCCGGGGTCGCGATCTTGTCCGCGCCGAATTCATAGCAATAGGTGCAGGCCAGATTGCACTGGTTGGTGACGTTCAGCACTAGCGCCTGGAGCGGAAAATCGGCCGGTGGCGCCTGCGGCATAACCGGGGCGGCTGCGCCAAGCTGGATCAGGCGGGCGGCGCGCAGTTCGCGCACCAGCGCTTCGGCATCGGCCGGATCGGTCCCGTCGCTCGACAATTCGCGCACCAGCGCAGCATGGGACAGTTCCTGTCCATCCAACCGGGTCAACACCGCGCGGACATCCGCGTCGATCTCGAAGATCGCGCCCGCGCTGACCAGATAGACGAAGTGGCCGCCGCCCGCCTGGAAGCCGTGATATTCGGCCCGGCGATAGGCGGGCGCCTGCATGACGGTCATCGCGACACCTCCGGCTGATCCCATTTCTGATAGGCGGGCACCGTCACCACCATGTAGGATCGGGCGCTCAGCGGTTTGCCGAACTTGTCCTTTTCCGTCTTGGCGGTCGCGACGACCCAGACTTCGCCATAATTGTTGCGGCCAAAGCGGCGGGCCGGGTTCGGCCCTTCCTCGGCGGGGGTGAAGAAGGCGGTGGGGCTGAGCGCCCCGACATATTTGGTGTCGTCGTCATAATAGACCGACAGGAATTCCTGCATCGCCCACTCGGCGGCAACCGGCCCAACGGCGATGTCGTCGGGCGTGTTAGGCTTGCCGTCGAGGCCGTTTTCGTAGCCGATCGCCTCGAACTGCTGATAGCCTTTGGGGAATTTGATGCCGCCCAGCCGCGACAGCGCGGTTTCAGGCGTCGCCTTGATATAGTCGATCTTGTGGAAGACCGGGAAGGCCTGCTCCAGCACCGCGCCGGCGATCGCGACGTCGCGCTGACCGGACGATGCGCCGGGTGCGACATCGGCGGTGACGACCAGTTCCTTGGGGCTGGCCGACACGATTCTGGCGACCGTCACGCCTGCGCCCAGATCGATATCGGCGGCGCTGGGCGAAGCGGGCAAGTTGTGGCCCAGGATGCGCAGTTGCATGCCCTTGCTCCCAGCTTTCACCGGCCCCGGCGTCACCGCCAGGATCGCGGGCGCGGCGGTCGCGCGGACCAGCTTCACGTCATAGCCAAATTCCTGATAGTCGCCCCAGAACCAGCGGCCCTGCGCGCTCTGCTGGTCGGGCGCGAACCACATCGCTTCGCGCGCCGCGCTGCCAAGGTCATCGGGCTTGGCAGCGCCTGCGCCGGTGGAGGAGCCGCGCCAGCTATAGCCGGCATAGACGATGCCAGTGCCGGTGCGGCCGATCGTGCCACCGTCCGTCAGGGATCGCAGCGTCGCGCTAGTGGTAAATTCGTCGGCTTGCTTGCCCGGCGCCACGGTAAGTTCGCCGACATAGCGGCCCTTGCCCGGCACCGATGCGACGACCAGCCATTCGCCAGCCAGGCGCGGATTGCGCTGGCGCGCGCTCCAGGCGGCCCATTCGGGGGTGTGCAGCGGCGCCACCTTGGGCAGATAGGTCAGCGCATAGTCGCCGCGGGTCAGCTTGTCCTTGGGATCGCGCCCGACAGGCTGTTCGGCATCTTCGGCCGGGCGACGATATTGGGCGTCGGCCTGCGAATAGAGGGCGACGTGCAAGTCCTGCAACGTCTTCCATTCCAGCTTCGACCGGCGCCAGGACAGGGGCTGGGCATAGCTGTGGCAACTCGCGCAGGCGCCGCGCATGGTTTCGTTGGGGATGATCGTTTCGTCCAGCATCCGCTTTTCGGGCAGATACATGACCGGACGGGCCTCTTCGGGCGCAAGGCCGTGCGAGGCGGAGAGCGACTTCACGATCGCCCGGCTTTCTTCCGGCGTGATCGCCAGACCGTTCAGGCGCACCATCCGTTTGATCGCCTGCGCCCAGCCCTCCGGCGTGGTGCGGACCCAACTGATCCGCGACAGATTGCCCTTGGCGTCCGCGGTGTGGCAGGCGCTGCATTTTTCGGTGACGAGCGGATCGGTGACGGGGATGCCCGCTTCCGTCTCCTTCATCGTCGCGCCATCGGGGCCGCCATCCGCCTGGGCGAACACGACCGACGCGGAAAAGAGCGCAACCAAGCCAAATTTCGTGACGGGAAGCCGCTTCACCCTGTATGTCCCCCTTGGCGCCCAGCCATTTGCCTTGGGCGGATGTCGAAGCCTAAGCAGGCGCTCGAACGGCGCTATTGCCCAAATGACGTATGGCGGCTGCGCAATCCGCCATCAGAATCTTGATGAGTGTCAGGATTTCTTTTTCGGACCGTAATAGGCATCCTGCCCATGTTCGGACGACACCGGATTCCAGTAGCGGGGCGGCAGGCCCTTCTTGCGCATGGCGATCCCGGTCAAGCAGGCGTTCAGCAGATAGTTGCTGTTGAGCGCCGTCTTGTAGCTGGTGTCGAGATAGGGCGCGACTTCAACAATATCGATGCCGGCGATGTCGTTTTCGGCGCAGAGCCGCCGCATGATCGGTTGCGCTTCGCGCATCGTCAGGCCGCCGGGAACGGGCGTGCCGGTGCCGGGCATGAAAGCGGGGTCCAGCACATCGACGTCGAAGCTGATCCACAGTTTCTTGGCATTCTGGCGCGCTTCGGCGATGGCGCGGTCCATAACCTTGTCCCAACCATGTTTCTCCACCTCAACCATGGTGTGGTAGCGCATCCCCTTGTTGCGCATCCAGCCGAAGGTTTCGAGATCCGGGCCGCGCGCGCGCAGGCCAACCTGGATATAATCCTGCGGCCGGACATGGCCTTCGTGCAGAACGCGATAGACGGGCGAGCCGTGGGTGATCCAGTGAACGCCGTTGCGCCCGACATCATAATGGCTGTCGAAATGGACGACGCTGACATTGCCCTTGCCATGGACGTCCGCCGCCGCCGCGACATTGGGATATTCCAGACTATGATCGCCGCCGATGACGATCGGGATCGCGCCGGTGCGGGCGATTTCGCGCACCATCTCGCGCACATGGGCGACCGAGCGTTCGGTGCTGTTCTGGTCGATGGCGATGTCGCCATAATCGACGATCTCCAGCACGGAGCCGGGGTTGATCATCGCATACATGTCGTTGCCGCCCGCGCCGCCGGTCATGCGCAGCGCGCGCGGCCCGTCGATCGCGTTGCGCCAGCCCGATCCCATGTCCAGCGGCGCGCCCACGATCGCGACATCGACCTTGCCCGCCTTCAAATCTTCCGGCGTCATCGCCACCGGCGCGCCCGCAAAGGTTGCAAAACCGCCGCGCCGCCCACCGATATAGCGGCCCAGGTCCATGGGGCCAGCATCGCGCCTGGGGTCCATCACCAGCGGCCGCTTCGCCTTCCAGGCGTTGAACCAGGCCGACCGGGTGTCGAGCGGGATCGTCCTGGCGTCGCGCCCTTCCTGAAATTCGACCTGCGCATGGAGCGCCGCAATCGCATCGATATAGGCGGCCAGTTCGGTCGCCGGCATGGTGCGGATGCGGCCGAACAATGCATCTTTCTCGACATAGCGGCCGGTGCGCCCCTGCTTGATGAGGGCCACTTTCTCCGGTGCAATGCCAGAAAGCTTCGCCATGACATCGGCGGGAATCTCGATGGGCTTGGGTTCTCCCATGATATCTTCCTGCGGCAAAGGCGGCGGCGGGTTGGGCGTGTCGAAGCCATTGCCCGCCACCACGGCGGAGGCCGCCGCGGCCGCCGCCATGCCCCATCCGCTTATCGCATTGATCGACGGCATGGCGGTTCTCCCTGGTTCAGCGCTTGGCGGTCTGGACCGACGTCGCGCCCGTCTTGCGTATCGCGATGCCGCTCAGGCAGGCGTGCAGGATGTAGTTGGCGCTCATCCGGCTGACATAGGTCGGGTCCAGGATCGGCGCGGCGTCGAGCAGGTCGAAGCCCACCACCTTGGTCTGGGCGCAGATCTGGCGGACCATCGGAATGGCCTCCCGCATCGTTATGCCGCCCGGCACCGGGCGACCGGATGCGGGCGCATCGCCCGGATCGAGCACGCTCATGTCGAAGGAGACGAAGACATTTTCCGGCCCCGTCTTCAGGCCCGCGATCAGATCGGTCGTGACCGCCTGCCAGCCTTTTTCCTGGATCGCCGCCGTCGGCACGATCTTCGCGCCTGCGTCGGTCAATCGCTTCTGCGTCGCCGGGCCAGCATCGCGGCCATGCAGGCCGACCAGCGTCACGTCGCTCCCGCGGAGCAGATTCTGCTCCAGCAGGCGGGTCAGCGTCTGGTTATCGGAAATCAGATGATCGCCGTTCAGTTCGGCATCGGCATGGGCGTCGAACTGGACCAGCGCGACCTTGCCCGCGCCATAGACGTCCACCATCGCGGCGACATCGGGGAACATGATCGTATGGTCGCCGCCGACGATGAAGGGAACGACGCCGACACTGGCCATTTCCGCGATCATGGCGCGGATATGGTCCAGGCCCCGGTCGGGCGCCATATAATCGGGGGTCAGGTCACCATAATCGGCGATCGAGAGGACAAGGCCCGGATCGACCCCGCCATCGGCATCCGCTCCGACCAGGCCATCCATGCCGCGCAGCGCCATCGGCGCATGTTTCGCGTCACGCCAGCCCGACGAGAAGTCGAGCGGCACGCCGACGAAGGCGACCTCCACCTTGCCCGCGACCAGATCTTCCTTGCGGATCGCCACCGGCGCGTCAGCAAAGGTCGGGATACCGCCCTTTTGAAACATATAGCGTTTCAGGCTGAACGGGCCGTCTTCACGCGCCAGCTTGTCGAACATCTTGGGACGAACCGTGGTGCTGGCGTTCCAGCCGCGCGCCTGCGGGTTGAGCGCGATTTCCGCGGGATCGCGGCCTGCCTTATATTTGCTGTCCTCCACCACCGCCATCAGCGCGGTCGCATAGGCATCGACGTCGGCGGCCGGGCGGCCGGCCAGCGCGATCTGCAACTTCTCCGGCGTCAGGCCGAACCGTTCCAGCGTTGCGGGATCGGACAGGAACGCTTTCTTTTCCGGCGAAAGGCTGGCGAGCGGGTCGCTGCCTTGCGCCAGCGCCGGCGCGGCAAGCGTCGCCAAGGCAAGGCAGACGGCAGCGCTGCGCGCCAGCAGGATGGAGCGTGCCATCAGTTCTTCTTCCCATAATAAGCGTCCAGCCCGTGATCGACCGAAACAGGGTTTAGATAGCCGGGCTTCAGACCCTTCTTGCGCATGGCGATGCCGGCCAGGCAGGCGTTCAGCAGGAAATTGCTGTTGAGCGCGGTCTTGTAGCTGGTGTCGAGATAGGGCGCGACTTCAACGATATCGATACCCGCGATGTCGTTCTGGGCGCACAGGTTGCGCATGATCGGCTGCGCTTCGCGCATCGTCAGGCCGCCGGGAACGGGCGTGCCGGTGCCGGGCATAAAAGCGGGGTCCAGCACGTCCACGTCGAAGCTGATCCACAGCTTCTTGGCCTTTTCCCGCGCTTCCTTGAGCGCGCGGGCCATCACCTTGTCCCAGCCCCATTTCTCGACCTCGACCATGGTGTGATAACGCATCCCCTTGTTGCGCATCCAGCCGAAGGTTTCGAGGTCGGGACCACGGGCGCGCAGGCCGACCTGGATATAGTCGCTGCCGCGAACATGGCCTTCGCTGATGACGCGATAGACCGGCTGGCCATGATCGAGCAGATGCACGCGCCCGCGCCCGATATCATAATGGCTGTCGAAGTGGATGACGCTGACATTGCCTTTCCCATGCACGTCGGCGGCTGCCGCGACATTGGGATATTCCAGACTGTGGTCGCCGCCAATGACGATCGGGATCGCTCCGGTCTTGGCAATCTCGCCCACCATGTCGCGCACATGATCGACGCTGCGTTCGGTGCTGTTCTGGTCGATGGCGATGTCGCCATAGTCCACGATCTTGAGCGCGGCATTGGGGTTGATCATCGAATACATGTCGTTGCCGGCCGCGCCGCCGGTCATGCGCATCGCACGCGGCCCGTCGATCGCGTTGCGCCAGCCCGATCCCATGTCGAGCGGCGCGCCGACGATCGCGACGTCCACCTTGCCGGCAACCAGATCGTCCGGTGTCATCGCCGCCGGCGCGCCGGCAAAGGTGGCGAAGCCGCCGCCCCAGCCGCCGACATAGCGGGTCAGTTCGATCGGGCCGGCCGCCCGCTTGGGATCGAGCGCGCCCGATCGCCTCGCCTTCCAGGCGTTGAACCAGGGCGAGCGGGTGTCGAGCGGAATGGCGGCCAGATCGCGCCCGGCCTTATATTCCACCTGCGCGTGGAGCGCCTGCATCGCATCGATATAGGCGCTGATCTCTTCCGGTGTGCCCTTGCGGATGCGGTCGAACAATGCGTCCTTTTCCACATAGCGGCCAGCGACGCCGCTTTTCAGGAAATCGATCTTCGCCTGATCGACACCCGCCAGCTTCGCCTCGACATCCTTGGGCAGCTCCAGCGGCTTGGGCCGACCCATATCATCTTCCAGCGGCGTCTGCATCGCGGGGGTGCCGGCATTGCGATCGGGCACGCCCGCTATCGCAGCGCCCATCGCCGCGATCCCGGCCATGCTCCATCCCGTGATGGCGGTCATTGACGACATGCATAGTCTCCAGCCCCGCAAGCGGGCATAGGCATCAGGACGGGGGCGGAAAATCCGCCTTCGACCCGATGGGTAGGCGGTCCGCCCCCTCGATCCCAATAGGGCGTTTGACGTAGGACCGCGCCATGGCGGGATAGACGGACAAGCTACGTCAAATGCCCCATGTTTGAGTGCCTGCGCGCTCCATAGCCTCTGCGCCATGCCAAAAGCCAAGAGGCGGCAGGCCATGCCGCCCGCCGCGCCATGGCTGCGTCACATGCACGCCATGGCCGATCCAGGCAGAGGATTACGACCGGGGAAGAATTGCAAAAAGAAGGGGAACACCATGTCGTATCGCGCAAAGCTCAAGCTGGGACTATTGTCCGCGACGATCATATCCAGCGCCGCGGCGGCCATGCCCGCCATGGCCCAGACCGCGCCCGCCGCTACAGCGGCCGAAGCGGACGGCGACGTCATCGTCGTCACCGGCACCCGCCGCAGCACCACGCTGATGGAAACGCCGATCAATATTTCGGCCGTGGGCGCCGAGCAGCTGGCCAGCCAGCAGATCGATGACATCCGCGACATCGCCGCCTTTACGCCGGGCATCACCATCACCGATACTGGCCCCTATGGCGCAGCCAACATCGTGATGCGCGGTCTTTCGGCCAGCGACACCAGCTCCACCGGCGGCAACAGCGATACCGCGATCGGCATCTATCTGGGCGATGTGCCGCTCTATGTCGATTACAAGCTGATCGATCTGGAGCGCGTCGAAACGCTGCTCGGCCCACAGGGCACGCTTTACGGTCTGGGTACGCTGGCCGGCGCGATCCGTTATATCCCCAACCGCCCCGATCCGACCCAATTCAGCGGCGAAGTCTATGGCCGCGCCTATGACGTCGCCCATAGCAAGGGCATCGGCTATGTTGGTTACGGCGTGCTCAACGTCCCGATCGTCAAGGACGCGATCGCCTTCCGTACCGTCACCGGCTATTATTACGATCCCGGCTTCATCGATTATCCGTTCATCCTCAAATCGCCCGGCACGTCGCTGCCCCAGCCGGGCAGCGTCGCCAACCCCACCGGCACCGATGCCGACAAGGCGGCGAACTTCGCGGGCCGCAAGGATCTGAACTCCGAAAAGACCTTCACCAGCCGCAACCAACTCGGTTTCACGGGCGCGGATTTCCAGGCCTATTTCACTTACGCCTTCCAGCAGACCAAGACCCAGGGCCGCCAGGCGACCGGTGGCAATGTGATTGGCGAAGGCAGATATGAAGCGCCATGGCGCTCCGCCGAGCCGTCCAAGCGCACCTCGCAGCTCGTTTCGCTCGAAGTGCAGGGCAATATCGCCGACGTGGCGCAGGCGATCTTCGTGTCGGCATACACCAACAAGAAACGCCGCAGCTCGATCGACGTGACCGATCTGCTGCTCGACCTCGACTATGATTACGAACTGTTCCCGGCCTTCTCCGGCTATACCCAGTCGCGTGGCACGGACGAGCAATATAATCAGGAATTGCGGCTGGTTTCCACCCATGGCGGCCCGTTCAGCTGGGTCTTGGGCGGCTTCTGGAATCGGCAGAGCACCAATTCCGACTATCGTGAGATCGTGCCTGGTTACCCGGCTTATGCGGGCATCAATCGGCCCGACGAAGTCGAGTATGCGTCCTATGTAAAGACCAAGCTCGACGAGAAAGCGATCTTCGGCGAAGGCAGCTTCAAGATCACGCCGCAATGGCAGGTGACGGCGGGCATCCGCTATTTCAAATATGCCGCCGACGTGCTGGGCGGCACCGCCTTGCCACTGTTCCAAACTTTTCCTGCGATCAACTTCCGCTCGCGCGCCGGTTCGACCGGCAAGGACGGCACGGTCTGGAAGTTCAACAGCTCCTACAACATCACACCGGACCTGATGGTGTGGGGCACCTATTCGAAGGGCTATCGCATCGGGGGTGTCAATCGCGTCGCGCCCTGCGTCCTGCCGCTGCCGCCTGGCCAGAATCTCTGCGCACTTGAAAACGAACTGTCTTATGGACCGGACGCGGTCAAGAATGCCGAAATCGGCGTTCGCGCCCAGTTGTTCGATCGCAAGCTGTCGATGAGCCTGTCGGCGTTCAAGATCAAATGGAACGGTATCCAGCTGGATGGCCAGACCGCCAATGGCGCGATCGGCATCATCACCAATGGCGGCGCGGCGGAATCGAAGGGCATCGAATTCTCCTTCGATGCGCGGCCGATCCAAGGCCTCTCCATTCGCGGCAACTACAGCTATCTCGACGCGAAGCTGACCGAGGATGTGCCACAGCTTCTGTCAGTCCAGGGCGGCGATCTGGTCGATGTGTTCGCTGGCGACCGCCTGCCGGGTTCGACCAAGAACAGCGGCGCCATCGGCGTCACCTACGATATTCCCATGGGTGACAACGCATTGGTGCTGGGCTGGACCACCACCTACACCGGCGGCATCTACAGCCGTCCGGGCCTGCGTGGCGGTGGCGAGCGTATCCCGGCCTACACAATGAGCCGCGCGAACATCAGCTACAAGACCGACGCCTATGAAATCGGGGTGTTCGCCAACAACATCTTCGACAAATATGCGATCACGGGCATTGGCAACGACCTGACCCGCTATGGCCTGGTCAACGACGGCGTCATCTATCGCGGCTATGCCCAGTCGGTCGCGCAGCCGCGCGTGATCGGCGTCGAAAGCCGCCTGAAGTTCTGATCGCGGTTTACAGGATAGGAGAAGGGCGTCTTCCAGATTGGAAGACGCCCTTTTTTGGTCCCGTCCACGCCGTGCCTGACATACAAAAACGATGTTGGAAAAATCGCCGAGACTGCGCCGTTCAGGCCACGGCGATGCCCTGCGCCACTAGCCAGTCGCGGACCGGGACCAGCGCCCCTTCATGCCGTTTCCAGCGCGCCACCGCATCGGCATTGAGCGGACGGCGCACCTGCGCCGCGCTGGGCGTCGCGACCGCCGCCTTGTTTTCATGGAAGGACAGGCAGGCTGCGTCCCATTCCAGCCCGCAATGGTCCAGCAGGCGGCGCGTCTGGCCCTCCTGATCGGCGACCAATGCTTCATAGGAAAACTGGAGCACCCGGCCGGAAAACAGTCGATCCCACAGCGCCATCAGTCGGTCGAAGCGCGCATAATAGCGCGCAATGTCCATCAGGTCGTAGCTATAGGCGTAATAAGCCGACTGGCTGGCGAAGAGATTCTTATAGTTGCTCCACAGCGTATCCATCGGATGGCGGCGCAGGCAGACGATCTTCGCCTGCGGCAGCGCGTGCAGGATATGGCCGATATAAAGAAAATTGGCCGGCAGCTTGTCGGTAAAGCGCGCCTTCCCGTCGGGCCGATGATGGCTGGCGCGCGTCATATAGGCCTGTCCCATCGCCAGCGGGTCCGCCCCCCCACTCGCCGCGATCGTATCCGGGTCGATCACCAGCCGGGATCGCGTGCCAGACAATTGCTTCACCGCCAGCGGCATCGCCTGCAACTCGCCCGCCGACCCGACTTGGCGGTGGGACGACAGGATGCGATCGACCAAGGTCGTGCCAGTGCGCGGCATACCGGTGACGAAGATCGGCGCAGGATCGTCCAGTCCCGCGCCCCAACCTTTGGGCGCGCCGTCCGCAAACAACCGTTCGATCGCGTCGAAGATCGCCGCATCGGCCGCAAAATCATAGCCGATCGCCTGTTTGTGCGCAGCATTGGCCGCAGCAAGATGGGCGAAAGCGTCGGCGGCGTTCCCTATATCCTCATGGCTCTTGGCCAGCGCATAGCGAATGCGCAGCCTGTCTTCGGACCGCTGCGCTTTCGCCAAGGCCCCCTCCAGTCGCGGCACGTGATTGGCCTGTACGCTCTGCCGCGACAGAATGGCCAGCGCATAATGGACCCGCGCGTCCCCCGGATCGGCGCGCAATATCACCTCATAATGATCCCGCGCCGCATCGACCCGCCCGGTGAAACCGCAGGCGGCAGCAAGATTGTAGCGATAGCTCAGATTATCCGGCTCGGCCGCCACCGCCCCCTCGAACGGCGCAACCGACGCCGCATGATCGCCCAGCCGCGCCAGCACGCAGCCGATCGTATCGAGCGTCAGCGCATCGTCCGGGGCTGCCGCCAACGCATCGCGCGCCGCCCTGCCAGCCTCGCCATCGCGCCGCAGCAGGATGAGCAGGCGCGCATATTGGGCGAGATGCTCGGCCTGCCCGCCCCGCGCCACCGCCTGTTCCAGCATAGGCAGCGCCTTGGCCATCTGCCCCGCTTCGGCCGCCGCCATGCCCAGCAGGAAGAAACCGGCGGGGCGTTCGGGCTGCTCCATCGCCAGGCGTTGCGCCGCCTGCGCCGCAGCGGTCAAATCGCCCCGCGCCAGCGCCGCGCGAGCCAGCGCCTCCAGGCTCATGCCATTCCCAAGGTGAAGCCCGCCACCCGCTCCATCACCCAGAAACAACCGACGATCCCGGCGCCATAAAGCGCGGCCTGCCGCACCCATTGGTCGCGATCGAAGATCGCCGCCAGCTTCAGCGCGCCCAGGACGCAGGCGACGAAGATCAACTGCCCCAGCTCGACGCCCCCGTTGAAGAAGAGCAGCCCCGACAGCCTTTCCTGCGGCGCGACGCCCAGTTCGCGTAGCACCGTCGCAAAGCCCAGCCCATGAAGCAAACCAAAGCCCGCCACGACAGTCAGTTGCCGGCGACGCTTGGCCGGATCGGCCCTGTCCTCCTCTTTCGCGCGGATCGCTTCGCGCGCCATGAACGCGATGGACAGCGCGATCACCGCCTCCACCGGCGGAACCGGCACGGTGACGATGTCGAAGAAGGCCAGCGCCAGGCTGAGCGAATGGCCGATGGTGAAGGTCGTCACCAACCCCAGCAGGAAGTGCCCGCGCGCCAGCAGGCAGAGGCACAGGACGAAGGCCAGATGATCCCAGCCGCCCAATATGTGGACGATGCCCTGTCCCGTATATTCGACCGCGATTTCGGGCAGGGCGCGCGTCCGCGCCGCCGTCTCACCGATCGGCAGCGACAGGCTGTCGCCATCGGGCTGGAGCGCCTGCTGCACCCGCGCGCCGGTGGCGGTGGACAGAAATGTGCCGCCATCGACCGCCCAGGGGGTAACGATCGCATCGTCGCCCCCCAGCGCCCGGTCGCAGGCGATGCCGATCGCATAGCGGGTCATCACCGTTTCGGTCAGCCTCTCCCGGCTGGTTTCGCGGCACCCTTCGGGCAGGCCGAGCGGCTTGTCGCTGGCGAGGACCGACGGGACCGACGCGCTCAATTCGAAACTGCCGGGGTCCGCGCCCTGCTGGATATTGAAATCGCCGACGCGGAACACGTCCGCCTGCGCCGGGGCGGCCAAGCCCAGGAACAGCGTCAGGATCAGCAGCAGGCGACGCACCATCATTGCTCCACCTGGATGCGGTAGGCGCTTTCAAGCTTGCGCACTTCCTTCTCGACCAGCGCGCCGGTTTCCGCGGCCAGATAGTCCTGGCTCACCTGATCGCGCACATCGGTATAGGGCAGCATCGCGGACGGGCCGCGATCGCGCACCCGCGCAAAATGCCAGCCACGGGTCGATTGGAGCGGGCCGATCCACGCCCCGGCCGGCGCCTTTTTCAGCGCATCGGTGAAGGGCTGGCCAAACATCCCGCGCACCATGGATTCGCCGTAGTTGGGCAGGTCGTGGCCCATCCAGAAATCATCGCCCTTGACCGTGCCGCCCGCGCGCAGCGTCGCCAGCATCGCGGGCGCATCCGCCGGCTTCCGCTCGAAAAAGACATGGTCGAGCGACATGCGCGGTTCGGCGCGATAGAGATCGCGATGACCGGCATAATAGCCCATCAACTGGTCTTCGCTCGGTTCGGCAGGCGCGCCCGCGATCATGAAACGGACCCGATCGATCAGCCGCTGCTTGGTGGTCTTGTCGGTCATGTGCATCCCCCGCTCCACCGCTTCGCGGAACAGCAGTTCGTCGGCGACATAATCGTGGATCAGCTTGGCCTTGGCCTGCGCATCGGGCTTCCTGCCCGCCATCATCTCATAATCGTCGGACAGGCTTTTCTGAACCGACAGCGGCACGTCGATCGTCGCGCGACTGGCCGTCACCGCCCAATAGAGCACGAAGATCGCCCCCGACACGACCACAAAGACGAGGAACGGATCGCGCGCCGCCAAAGCGCGCAGCGGGGCAGTCAAACGGCGCATCAGCGCGTGCATCCTTTCACACCCGCCCGATGGAGCGGGCGTTCTTCGCAAAGGTTATGACGATCCTGCGGACTCGTCCACCTACGTCAAATGACGCATGGGTGCAGCCCCCGGCGATAGCAACGAGGCCTATTAAACCAGCATCTCCGCCGTAACCGGCAGGGTGCGGATGCGCTTGCCGGTCGCGGCGTGGATGGCGTTGACCAGGGCGGGGATGACCGGCGGCAGGGCGGGTTCGCCCAGGCCGGTGGGCGGATAATCGGTCTTCACGAACTCCACCACGATCCGCGGCGCATCGGCGATGCGCAGATAGGGGTGGGTATCGTAATTGGCCTGCTCCACCGCGCCGGCGACCTGGGTGATCTGCTGACCGGCCAGCGCCTGACCCAGCCCCTCGATCACAGACCCTTGCGCCTGATGCAGCGCGTTGATCGGGTTGATGATCTGGCTGCCGACATCGCCCGCGACCCAGACGGTCTTCACCTTGGGCATCCCATCGACGATCGCCACTTCCAGCACTTCGGCGAAATAGCCCATATGGCTGTAATAGAAGGCGAAGCCCTTGCCCGTGCCCCTGGGCAGCGCCTTGCGCGTCGCCCAGCCGCCCATGGCGAGCGCCTTTTCGATCACGCCTTGCGCGCGGGCGGTAACGAAGGGCGGCTGGTTGGGGCCGCGCGGCAGTTCCTTTGGATCGCGTAGCAGCTCCAGCATGAGGGTCGGCAGATCCTTGCCCGCCGCCTGCGCGACCTCGTCGAGAAAGGCCTGGGTGACGAAGGCCAGCGCGTTGGAGCCGGGCGCGCGCAGCCAGCCGGTCGGCATGTTGGTGGAAAGGAAACTCTGTTCCAGCAGGACATTGTCGATCAAACCGGCGGGCAGTTCGCTGGCGGACATTTCCGCGGATCGCACCGGCTTGCCATCCTTGCCGAAGGTGACGAAATGATCGTGGAAGGCGGTCAGCTTGCCGCCCTTGTCGAGCGCGGCGCGGAAACCGTGCCAGCCGGCGGGGCGATAGAAATCGCGCTGGATATCCTGCTGCCGGTTCCACAGCAGCTTGACCGGCACGCCCGGCACTTGCGCGGCGATCGACGCCGCCTGCACCATATAATCGTTCATCAGCCGCCGGCCGAAGCCGCCGCCGATGCGGGTGAAGTTGATGCGAATCTTTTCGGGCGGCATGTTCAGCGCCTTGGCCACCAGCCCGCGCCCGCTTTCGGGATTTTGCGTCGGCGCCCAGATTTCAACCGCGCCGTCCTTGAACAAAGCGGTGCAATTTTGTGGCTCTAACGTCCCATGCGCGAGGAAGGGATAGTCATAGTCGGCCGTGACCGTCCTGGCCGCGCTGGCGAAAGCGGCATCGACGTCGCCGGTGCGGACGATGTCGGCATCCGCCTTGCCCTTGCGCTTGGCCGCCGCCTGGCTCGCATAGCTTTCGGTCGAAAAGCCGCTGACCGCGCTGACATCCCAGTCGATCTTGAGCGCGTCGCGCGCCTGGTTGGCGCTCCACCAGCTTTTCGAGAGGATGGCGACGCCATCAAAGCCGGATTCCGGCGTGCCGTCGCCCTTGATCGGCAGCACATGGGCCACGCCGGGCAACGCTTTCACTTCGTCCAGATTGACGGACTTGATCGTGCCGCCGAACGCCGGGCAGGTTTCCAGAACGGCGTAGAGCATGTTCGGCAGCTTGAAATCGATGCCGAACAGCGGCTTGCCCGCGACGATGGCGGGGGTGTCGACGCCCACGACCGACTGGCCGATGATGCGGAAATCGGCGGGGTCCGTCAGCTTGAGCGTCGCCGGATCAGGCGCGGGCAGTTTCGCCGCCGCCGTGGCGAGCGAAGCATAAGTCGCCGACTTGCCTGATTTTGGATCACTGACTGTGCCGCCCGCCGTCTTCAGCGTTTCAGGCGCGACACCCCAGCCCTGCGCCGCCGCCGCGACCAGCATCGCACGCGCCGCTGCGCCCGCCTGTCGCGTAGGCAGCCATTCGCGCGGCGTCGTGCGGCTCCCACCCGCGCTCTGGCCGCCGAAGACCTTGGCGTCGGCATGGGTCTGCTCGATCGTCACCTGGCTCCAGTCGACGCCCAGTTCCTCGGCGATCATCATCGGCAGCATGGTCTTGGCGCCCTGCCCGATCTCCGCATTTTTCGCGCCGATGACGACGCGGTTGTCGGGCAGGATGCGGATGAAGGCGGTCAGGATCACCGGTGTCCCGTCGGCCGCCCGCGCCAGCGGCACGTTGAGGTCGAACAACAACCCGCCGCCCGCCAGCAGCGAAGCGGAGATGAAGCCCCGGCGCGAAAGAGCAGCGGCGCTCATGCCTGCACGTCCTGAATGCCGGCGGCGTCCTTGATCGCGGCGCGGATGCGCACATAGGTGGAGCAGCGGCAGAGGTTGCCCATCATCGCCGCATCGATCTCTTCATCGCTGGGTTTTGGCGTCGTCGCGAGCAAAGCGGTGGCGCTCATGATCTGCCCGGCCTGGCAATAGCCGCATTGCGGCACGTCATGCTTCACCCAGGCGGCGGCGATGCGCGTGCCGGGATCGCCCGTCTGCACGCCTTCGATCGTGGTGATCGCCTTGCCGGCCACATCGCCAAGCGGCGTCTGGCAGGATCGCACCGCGTCGCCGCCGACATGCACCGTGCAGGCGCCGCACAGTCCCGCGCCGCAGCCGAACTTGGTGCCGACCATGTCGAGATCCTCGCGCAGCACCCAGAGCAGGGGCTTGGCGGCGTCGCCATCGACCTGTCGTTTCTGACCATTGACCGTGAAGCTGATCGCCATATGTCTACCCCGTCTCTTTTGCCGCCAATAGAGGCGCATCTGCACGCGTCTGTCCAGTCGTCATGACAGCAGCGATACGACATCCCCGCTGTCGCGCGCGACCGGGCGCGGCTGGACATGGACCAGCAACGCGTCGAGCTGGTCGCGCGCCTCCACCACGCCGCGCGCCAGCAGCCGCCCGCGCGCGTCGATCAGCGCGGCGGACGGTCGGTCGCCGGACCGGAAATCGCGCATCACCTCGGCGCTCATGATGACGTCGGTGTCGCGGATATGATGCTGGCGCAGCATGTCGCCATAATCTTCCGCCCGTCCTTCCCCCAGGAACAGCAGCCGCAGCCGCTTGCGATCGGTCAGCGCCAGCGCATCACGGATCGCGGCGCGGCTGGCCGGGCAATCGGGACGGATGAACAGCAGCAGCAGCGCGCGCCCGTCCGCGCTCGGCCCGCCGATCGTCAGCATGTCCCCGGCCAGGGTCGGCGCGCTGACCACCGGGGCCGCGCCGCCGGGACCGGGCAGGCCCGTACGTTGCGCCATCGGCGTGGCGCGATCCTGCAACAGCCGCACCTGGCGCGCCAGCGCGACCACCGCCACCACCAGCAGGATGACGATGATCCAGAGGAGGAAGAGAGACGCGATCAGCACCAGGCGGTCATGCTCACAGACATTGGAGCATGGCGCTAACCCGGCGATCCGCGCCGCTCGATAGGGCGTTTGACGTAGGGCCTCGGCCGGGCATCCCGCTATGCCGGACGCAGGGTCGTTCGCAGGAACCCTTTGGGCGGCGCAGGCCGCCTCGCAGCAAGCACGCAAAAAGCCTCTCCCATAGCGGCTTGCTCCGGCCCGGACTCCTTACGGGTCCGGGCCGTCATATCGGGGTAAGCGCGCAATGCTACGTCGTTCACCCCATTGCCGCTCCGCCGCCCGCCCCTAGCTTCCGTGACAAAGGTCAGGGGTGTTAAAAGGGGGTAATGCGATGAGGCTGAAACATGCGCTGCTGGGCGCGTTGCTCGCCGCCACGGTGATTTCGTCGGCGGCGGTCGTCGCCCAGAATGACAAGCCCACCGTGCCCGCCGCGCTGGAAGCCAAGATCAAGACACTGTCCAAGGACAAGCGCGATTTCCTGACTTCCGACCCGGCCGAGATGTTCGCCGGCTCCTACGACAAATTGTTCGAGCGGCTGGCGACCAAGACACCGGAAGAAATCAGCGCCTATATCGAGGCGATGATGGACGCGGTGGCAGCATCAAAGTTCAACGCCAAGACCGACATGGCGGCGATCCCGCTCGATACTGACAATGAAAATTTCAACGGCTGGAAGCTGCGTCGTCCCGCTGGACTTGACCCCAAGCGCGAACCGGGGCCGTTTGAACTCAGCTATTACGCCCATGGTCGCGGCGGCGGCGTTTATGGCGGCGGCATCGCGACCTTCGCCGGCGCGCCGGTCGCGATCTTCCCGGAAGATCTGGTCGCGGGCAAGGTCGATGTCGCGATCGTCGGCGCCCCGCTGGACATGGGATCCGGCTATCGCGGGGCCAAGGGCGGGCCGTCCGCGATGCGCACCCAATATGGCGCGGGCGGCATCGACATGTACACGATGGTCGATCCGTCCAAGGAATTGAAGATCGTCGATTATGGCGACATCGCCGTCGACAATATGTCGACCGAGCGCACCGTCGCCCATGTCCGAGAACGGGTCGCCGAAATCGCCCGCACAGGCGCGATCCCCTTCATCGTCGGCGGCGACCATAGCCTGGAATATAGCGATGTCGCAGGGATAGCCGACGTCCATGGCAAGGGCAGTTTCGGCGTCGTCCATTTCGATTCCCACTATGATGCGGGCAAGGGCGGTGTCCATTTCATCACCCATGGCGCCCCTGTCTATCGCGCGGTCAAGGAAGGCCATGTGCTGGGCAAGAATTATATCCAGGTGGGCCTGCGCGGACCATGGCCGGAGAAGGAAGGCTTCGAATGGATGCGCGACAATGGCGTGCGCTACCATGCGATGCCGGAGGTCGAGAAGAATGGATGGGCCGCGACGATGGAACGCGCGCTCAAGGAAGCGCGGGAGAGTGGCAAGAAGCTCTACGTCTCCTTCGACGTGGACGTGCTCGATCCCGCCTTCATCCCCGGCACCGGCACCCCGGTCCCCGGCGGGCTGACGATGCGGGAGGCGATCCCGATCGTGCGCCGTTTGTGCGCGGAAAATGACCTGGTGGGTTTCGAGATCGTCGAACTCGCCCCCGTGCTGGACCCGACCTATCGCAGCGCCTTGAACGCCAATTTCATCATGCACGCCTGCCTGACCGGGGTGGCGATGCGCAAGAAGGGGATCAGGCAGGCGGGCTATCTGTCCGACCTGACGACCGAGCATGGCCAACCCTTTTATGGCGACAAGGCGGCCAAGGACGGCAAGGCGGAGAAGGTCGATCCCGGTTTCGCGCGGGGCGGTCGTCGGCCGACGACCTGATCGGGTTATTGCGAATGAATGCGGAGGGGTAGCTGGCGGACGCGGGCCACC
This sequence comes from Sphingobium sp. AntQ-1, assembly GCF_028538045.1. NCBI lineage: Bacteria > Pseudomonadati > Pseudomonadota > Alphaproteobacteria > Sphingomonadales > Sphingobiaceae > Sphingobium > Sphingobium sp. AntQ-1. Next base: position 2,902,959 of record NZ_CP117158.1, on the reverse strand, counting down.
CTTTTCGTTACATACGTCATATGCCCCATGTCGCGACCTGCCTGCGCTAACCACATGTCTTACATGACCGTGCAACGCGCCATCACCGTGCCGCCCAAGTCCCGGCACCAGCGGGTGGACGGGCGCGCCATGGTCGCCTTTTCCCCGCGCGGCGTCCGCGACATGATCCAGGTGGCGCCGGCGCGGCTGCTGTTCCCCGATGGGCGCGAGGGTGATTTTCCCCTGGCCGTCACCGTCACCACCTGCGGCGGCCTGACCGGCGGCGATCGGCTGGCGCTCGACATCATCGTCGATCCCGGCGCGGCGGCGACGATCGTGCCGCAGGCAGCCGAAAAGCTGTACCGCGCGCTGGACGAGGACGAACCGACCCGCATCGACACCCGCATCAGCATCGGCGCGGGCGCCACCTGCGAATGGCTGGCGCAGGAGGCGATATTGTTCGACCGCAGCCGGATGCGGCGCACGCTCGAAGCGGACCTTGCGCCCGACGCGCGGATGCTGGCGATGGAGATGCTGGTGCTGGGGCGCGGCGCGATGGGGGAAATCTATGCCAGCGGCCTGATCCACGACGCCTGGCGCATCCGGTGCGACGGGCGGCTGGTCTGGGCCGACACGCTCCATGTCGAAGGCGATTTCGCAAGCCAGGGCCGCGCGCCCTTCGGCTTCGGCGACGCCACCGCGATCGCCACGCTTGTCTATGCCGGCCCGGACGCAGGCGACTATCTCGACCTGGCGCGCAGCCTGTTCGAAGGACCGGGCAGCGGCGCGACCAGCTTCGACGGCCTGTTGATCCTGCGTCTGACCGCCGCCGATCCGCAGGCGCTGCGCAAGGATGTGATGCGCGCGGCGGGCATATTGCGCGCCGCCATATTCGGACTGTCGCCAACCATGCCAACCATCTGTTACTGCTAGGGCCATGAATCTCACGGGGCGGGAAAAGGACAAGCTGCTGGTCGCGATGGCCGCGATGGTCGCGCGCGGCCGGCTGGCGCGCGGGGTGAAGCTGAACCATCCCGAAGCGATCGCGCTCATCACCGACCATGTGGTGGAGGGCGCACGCGACGGCCAGTCGGTCGCCGCATTGATGGCGAGCGGCGGCCATGTGCTGACCCGTGATCAGGTGATGGAGGGCATAGCCGAGATGATCCACGACATACAGGTCGAGGCGACCTTCCCCGACGGCACGAAGCTGGTCACCGTGCACAGGCCGATCCGGTGATCCCCGGCGAGATCATCCCCGCCAGCGGCGACATATTGCTCAACGAGGGGCGTGTCCCCGTCACCCTCACTATCGCCAATAGCGGCGACCGGCCGATCCAGGTCGGCAGCCATTATCATTTCGCCGAAACCAACCCGGCGCTGGTCTTCGATCGGGCAGCGGCGCGCGGCTATCGGCTCGACATACCGTCGGGCACTGCCGTCCGCTTCGAGCCTGGCCAGACGCGCGACGTGCAGCTCATTCCCTATGCCGGCGACCGGATCGTCATCGGCTTCCGCGGCGATATGATGGGGAAGCTCTGACATGCCCGTAACCATGACCCGCCGCGCCTATGCCGGCATGTTCGGCCCCACGACCGGCGACCGCGTGCGCTTGGGCGATTCCTCCCTCATCATCCGGGTCGAGGAAGACCGGACCATCTATGGCGAGGAAGTGAAGTTCGGCGGCGGCAAGGTGATCCGCGACGGCATGGGGCAAAGCCAGATGAGCCGGGCGGACGGCGCGCCCGACACCGTCATCACCAATGCACTGATCCTGGATCATTGGGGTATCGTGAAGGGCGACGTGGCGATCCGCGACGGCCTGATCGCTGCGATCGGCAAGGCGGGCAACCCGGACGTCCAGCCCGGCGTCACCATTCCCATCGGGCCGGGTACGGAGATCATCGCGGGCGAAGGCCGCATCCTGACCGCGGGCGGGATCGACGCCCATATCCATTTCATCTGCCCCCAGCAGGTGGACGAGGCGCTGAATGCGGGCATCACCACCATGCTGGGCGGCGGCACCGGCCCGGCGCACGGCACGCTGGCGACCACCTGTACGCCCGGCGGCTGGCATATCGGACGCATGTTGCAGGCATTGGAAACCATGCCGATGAATTTCGGCCTGTTCGGCAAGGGCAATGCCAGCCAGCCCCAAGCGCTGGAGGAGATGATCCGCGCGGGCGTCTGCGGCCTCAAGCTGCACGAGGATTGGGGCACGACCCCGGCCGCGATCGATTGCTGCCTGTCGGTCGCCGACGACTATGACATCCAGGTCGCGATCCATACCGACACGCTCAACGAAGCGGGCTTCGTCGAAAGCACGGTCGGCGCGTTCAAGGGGCGCACCATCCACGCCTTCCATACCGAGGGTGCAGGCGGCGGCCATGCGCCCGACATCATCAAGGTCGCGGGCCTGCCCAACGTCCTGCCTTCCTCCACCAACCCGACCCGGCCCTATACCGTCAACACGATCGAGGAACATCTCGACATGCTGATGGTCTGCCACCATCTCGACCCGCGCATCGCCGAGGATGTCGCCTTCGCCGACAGCCGCATCCGCAAGGAGACGATCGCGGCGGAGGATATTCTCCACGATCTGGGCGCCTTTTCGATGATGTCGTCGGACAGCCAGGCGATGGGGCGCGTGGGCGAGACGATCATCCGCTGCTGGCAGAGTGCGGACAAGATGAAGCAGCAACGCGGGTCGCTGGGATCGGACGATGCCAACAGCGACAATTTCCGCGTCAAACGCTACATCGCCAAATATACGATCAACCCGGCGATCGCCCATGGCATCAGCCATATCGTGGGATCAATCGCTGTTGGGAAGCTCGCCGATCTCGTGCTGTGGTCCCCCGCCTTCTTCGCGGTGAAGCCTGACATGGTCATCAAAGGCGGCAGCATCGCGACCGCGCCGATGGGCGACCCGAACGCCAGCATCCCCACGCCCCAGCCGGTCCATTACCGCCCGATGTTCGGCGCCATGGGCCGGGCTGGTGCCCTGTCGTCGCTGCATTTCGTATCGGCGGCGGGAATCGCCGATGGGATTGGCGAACGGCTCCACCTCGCCCGCCCGCTGGAAGCCGTGCGCAACACCCGCAGCGGCATCGGCAAGGCGTCGATGATCCTGAACGACGCGATGCCCGATATTCAGGTCGACCCCGAAACCTATGAAGTCCGCGCCGACGGCGAACTCCTCACCTGCGAACCGGCCAGCGTCCTGCCGTTCGCGCAAAGATATTTCCTGTTCTGATGGGTGCCGCGCCAACCCGATACAGCAATGTGCTCCCGCGCAGGCGGGAGCACATTATAGTCAATTTCGGAGCATCACCATGCTGACCGCCCACACCGTCCTCCCCCACGGCCACTGGTCCGGCCCCGCCGCGGACCATATCATGCTGGATCATGACGCGCGCCACCGCCGCCGCTGGGTCTATACCGCCGATCATGGCACGCTGTTCCTGCTCGACCTCGCCCGCGCAACCGTCCTCAACCATGGCGACGCGGTGCAGCTTTCCGACGGTCGGCTCATTGAAATCCTCGCCGCGCCCGAAGCGCTGGTCGAAGTCACCGCCTCCGATCCGTCCGCGATGATCCGCCTCGCGTGGCATATCGGCAACCGGCATCTGCCCGCCGAACTGCACCCCCACGCGATCCGCCTGCGCGACGATCATGTCATCAACGCGATGCTGGAGGGGCTGGGCGCGACCGTCACCAAAATCCACGCCCCCTTCACCCCCGAAGGCGGCGCCTATTCCGGCGACGGCCACGGTCATGGCCATCATCATCATCACGGCCACGACCACAACCGCGATCACCACCATCACGACCATGCTGGCTGACGCCGCGCTCCACCGCCTGCTCGCCTGGACGTCGCCTTCCTATCCGGTGGGCAGCTTCACCTACAGCCACGGTCTTGAAACAGCGGTGGAGGATGGCCGCATCACGACGGCCGCTCATGTCGCCGCCTATGTCGAAGCGGTGCTGGCGCGCGGCGGCGGCTGGATCGACGCGGTGCTGTTCGTCCACGCCCACCGCGCCGCGCAGGACGATGCCGCCTTCGACGCCCTCTCCGAACTCGCCACCGCCTTTCGCGGCAGCAGCGAGACCGCGCTCGAAAGCCGCCAGCAGGGCGGCTCCTTCCTCTCGGTCACGCGCAAGGCATGGCCCCACCCCGCGCTCGACGCCTTCGCCGCGCGCAATGGCGATCACCCGATCGCCCACGCAACGGTCATGGCGCTCGCCTGCGCCGTCCACGAAATTCCGCTCGAACCGGCGCTGCACGGCTGGCTCCACGCCACCGCCGCCAATCTCGTCTCGGCGGGCGTCCGGCTCGTGCCGCTGGGCCAGACCGATGGCCAACTGGCGCTGGCCGCGCTATCCCACGCCATTCCCGCCATTGCCGCAAAAGCCCTCGCCACCCCGCTCGACAATCTGGGGACCGCCGCCCCGGAACTCGAACTTGCCAGCCTCTCCCACGAAACACTCTATACAAGGTTGTTCCGATCATGAATCCGGTTCTTTCTGGCACCAACGGTCCCCTTCGCGTCGGCATCGGCGGCCCGGTCGGCTCCGGCAAGACCGCGCTGACCGACCGCCTGTGCAAGGCGATGCGCGACCATTACAACATCGCCGCCATCACCAACGACATCTACACCCGCGAGGATGCGGAATTTCTCACCCGCTCCGGAGCGCTGGTGCCCGAACGGATCATGGGCGTGGAAACCGGCGGCTGTCCGCACACCGCGATCCGCGAGGACGCCAGCATCAACCTGGCCGCCGTCGATACGATGAGCCGCAAATTCCCCGGCCTGGAGGTCATCTTCATCGAAAGCGGCGGCGACAATCTGGCCGCCACCTTCAGCCCCGAACTGGCCGACATCACCATCTACGTCATCGACGTGTCGGCCGGTGACAAGATCCCGCGCAAGGGCGGGCCGGGCATCACGAGGTCCGACCTGCTGCTCATCAACAAGATCGACCTCGCCCCGCTGGTGGGCGCGGACTTGGGCGTCATGGACAGGGACGCCAGGAAGATGCGCGGGCAGCGCCCCTTCCTCTTCACCAACCTCAAGGACAATATCGGCCTGCCCGCCGTCATCGACTTCATCGTCGCGACCGGCGGCCTGCGCCCTTATCCCGCCAGCCTCTGATGGACCGCGCCGCCTATGTCCTGCGCGAAAAACGGCTCTACAATAAATGGGTCGCTAGCCAGACATTGGAGGATTATGCCCTGCGCTACACCGCCGACAGCGCACGGCGCTGGTCGGCGGGCCAGGTGGCGGGCACCGCGATCGGCGCGACCGCCTTCCTCGCCTGCGAAGCGATCGGCGCGTCGATCACCCTGACCTACGGCTTCGCCAACAGCGTCGCCGCGATCGCCGCCGCGGTCGCTTTGATGTTCGTTATCGGCCTGCCGATCGCCTATCACGCCGCCAAGCATGGTCTGGACATCGACCTGCTGACGCGCGGCGCGGGCTTTGGCTATCTCGGCTCCACCCTCACCTCGCTCATCTACGCCAGCTTCACCTTCCTGCTCTTTTCGGTCGAAGCGACGATCATGGCGGTCGCCTTGAAAGCCATGACCGGGATGCCGATGAGCCTCGCCTATCTGGCGAGCGCGCTGGTGGTCATCCCCATCGCGCTCTACGGCATGAGCGCCATCACCCGCTTCCAGAACGCGACCCAATGGGTCTGGGTCATGCTACAGGTCGCGCCGATCGCCTATATCCTCTGGTCCGGGCCGGTGGCCTTGACCGAATGGAGCCGCTTCACCGGCCAATTGGGCGCGAAGGACGGCAGCGTCAGCCTGCTCTATTTCGGCTTCGCGCTGTCCACCCTCCTCTCCCTTCTGCCGCAAATCGGGGAGCAGGCCGATTATCTGCGCTTCCTGCCCAGCGCGAAGACGATCGGCAAAGGCAAATGGTGGGCGGCGATGCTGGCGGGCGGGCCTGGCTGGACCTTGATCGGCGGCATGAAACTGCTGCTCGGTTCCTGGCTGGCGCATTTCCTGGTCAAAAGCGCGGCGTTGCAGAGCGAGGCGTCCAGCCCCACCGCGATGTTCCAGGGCATCTATACCGCCATGTCGGGCCATGCCGGCCTGTCGCTGATCCTGACCGGCCTGTTCGTCATCATCTGCCAGTTGAAGATCAACGTCACCAACGCCTATGCCGGATCGATCGCCTGGTCGAATTTCTTCGCCCGGCTGACGCACAGCCATCCCGGCCGCGTCGTCTGGCTGATCTTCAACGTGCTCCTCGCTTTGCTGCTGATGGAGGTCGGCATTTTCGACGCGATCGAAGCGATATTGATCCTCTACGCCACAGTCGCGGCAGGCTGGATCGGGGCGCTGGCCGCGGACCTGATGATCTCCAAGCCGCTGCGCCTGTCGCCCGCCGGGATCGAGTTCAAACGCGCCCATCTGTTCGACATCAACCCGGTCGGCATCGGCGCGATGCTGCTGTCCATTTCGGTGTCCGCCATCGCCCATTTCGGCCTGATGGGCGACATCGCCCGCGCCTTCGCCCCGGTGATCGGCATGGCGGTCGCTTTCACCAGCGCCCCGATCATCGCGCTTATCACCCATGGCCGCTATTATATCGCGCGCCGGTCGCACTGGCCCGAAGGCAGCGATATAAAAACCTGCATCATCTGCGAGAACGCCTTCCAGCACGCCGACATGGCGCATTGCCCGATGTACGCCGCGCCGATCTGCTCGCTCTGCTGCACGCTGGAGGCGCGCTGCCACGACCGGTGCAAGACCGACAGTCGCGCGACGCAACAGGCCGCTCGCTGGCTGGAACGGCTGCTGCCCCGCGCCATCGCCAAACATGTGCATACGCCCGTCGGTCATTTCATCGCCGTCATGAGCATCATCACGCTGGCAAACGGCGCGTTGATGGGCGGCATCGGCTGGCAAGTGGCGCGGGGTGCGCCATCCATCGCCGCGCAGACATCCAGCCTGATGCTGGGCCTGTTCCTGCTCTTTTCGCTGTTCGGCGGGGTCATCGCCTGGATGATCGTGCTGGCACACCAGAGCCGCCGGTCGGCGATGCAGGAAAGCGAGCATCATGTGCAGAAACTGATGGAAGAGGTGATCGCCCATGACGTGACCGGCGCGGAACTGCAACGCGCCAAGGAGGCGGCCGAAGCCGCCAACGCCGCCAAGAGCCGCTATCTGGTCAGCGTCAGCCATGAAATCCGATCCCCGCTCAACAGCATCTACGGCTATGCCCAGCTTATGGAGCGCGGTCACGAGATCGCCCCGATCGAAGCGGCCAAGGTCATTCGCCGCAGCGCCGAGCATCTGACCAATCTGGTCGAAGGGCTGATGGATATCAGCCAGGTCGAAAGCGGCGTGCTGCGCATCAGCAGCGAAACGGTGCGCCTGTCTCCCTTCGTCGATCAGATCGCCAATATGTTCCGCCCGCAGGCGCAGTCCAAGGGAATCGACTTCCTCTACGAGCGGCCCGAAAAACTGCCCGATTTCGTCCGCACGGATCAAAAGCGACTGCGCCAGATCCTGATCAATCTCCTGTCCAACGCGATCAAGTTCACGCGCAGCGGATCGGTCACCTTCCGCGTCCAGTATCGCAGCCAGATGGCCACGTTCGACATCATCGACACCGGCATCGGCATCGCGCCCGATGATCTAAAACGCATTTTCGATCCGTTCGAACGCGGCTCCAATCCCGATGCGCAAAAGCAGAAGGGGATCGGCCTCGGCCTCGCCATCACCCAGGCGCTGGTGCAGATTTTGGGCGGCGACCTGTCCGTGGTCAGCACGGCGGAGAAAGGCACGCAATTCACCGTGCGGCTGATGCTGGGCCATGTCGCGGGCGTGGCCGACAGCCAGCCGGTCGAAACGATCAAGGGCTATGAAGGCGACCGGCGCAAGATATTGCTGATTGACGATGACGCCGTCCAGGTGGCGGTGCTGCGCGGGCTGCTGGAGCCGCTCGACTTCATCGTGTTCGAGGCGCTGAACGGACGCACCGGCATGGAGATCGCCGCACGCGAACAGCCCGACATCGTCCTGCTCGACATCTCCATGCCCGGCGAATCGGGTTGGGACGTGTGCCGGGCGCTGCGCGAGACGCTGGGCGGCGCGGTCCGCATCGTCATGGTGTCGGCCAATGCGCATGAATTTCACCGCGGCGGCGACGGGCGCGCGGCGCATGACATGTTCCTGATGAAGCCGGTCGATCTCGACGCGCTGCTCGATGCAATCGCCGATCAGCTACGCATCCGCTGGACCGGCGACCTGCTGCCGACGCCTGTTCCCGCCATCGAAGACGAAGCGATGCCGCCCCTGCCGGAAGAAGCCGCGCCGATCCTGGCCGATATCGAGCAGAAGGCGATCATCGGCCATGTCCGCGGCATCGAATCCAGCATCCGCACGCTGGAGGAAACCGTGCCCGACGCCGCGCCGCTGACCCGACGCCTCCTCGCCCATCTCGACCGTTTCGACCTCAAGGGGCTGATCAGAACCATAAGGGCCGCCCGATGACCACGCCTTCCCACACCGATACCGTCCTCGTCGTGGACGACACACCCGAATCGCTGCGCTTCCTGACCGACACGCTGGAGGCGGCCAATATCTCCGTGCTGATCGCCACCAGCGGCGACGCGGCGATCGAACTGCTGGACCATGTCGCCCCCGACCTTATCCTGATGGACGCGGTGATGCCGGGGCTGGACGGGTTCGAGACGACGCGCGCGATCAAGCAGATGCCCGCGGGCGCGCCGATTCCGATCATCTTCATGACCGGCCTCACCGAAAGCGAGCATGTCGTCCATGCGCTGGAGGCGGGCGGCGTCGATTATGTGCGCAAACCGATCGTGGTCGAGGAGCTGTTGGCCCGCGTGCGCGTGCATATGGCCAATGCGCGCCAGACCCAGGGCGGCCAGTTCGCGCTCGACGCCACCGGGCGGAACCTGATCGCGGTCGCAACCGACGGGCGGCTGAGCTGGAGCACGCCGGGTGCGGAGAAATTGATGGAGGCGCTGGCGCCGGGCTGGTCGCGCGGCGACGCCGCGCCGCCTGCGCTGCTGCGCAACGCCGTCGGACGGCTGCTGGCCGACGATCTCGCCCCCGGCGCGACGGCGAAGGCGGACAGCGGCCAGGGCGATACGGTCGAACTCATCATCGTCGGGCGACCGCGCCGCGACGAGATATTGATCCGCCTCAACCATATCGACCCGCAGGCCGATATCGGCCGGCTGCAAAGCCATTTCAGCCTGACCCAGCGCGAGGCCGAAGTGCTGCTGTGGATCAGCTACGGCAAGCCCAACCGCGTCATCAGCGAGATATTGGTCATCAGCCCGCGCACGGTGAACAAGCATCTGGAGCAGATTTTCGAGAAACTGGGCGTGGAAACGCGGGCTGCGGCGGCCGCCTTCGCGGTGCGGGTTATCGCGCATTGAGCCCCCTTCTCACCCAGAGAGAGAAGGATATGCAGCCTTAATCGCGCAGCGCGTCAGGCGACGTCGGGAGAGGGGAAGGCGACGTTCCGTTCGCAACAAGCCCCTCCAGCCGCGCCAGCATCTCGGCACGCACCGCCACCCCCACCCGCAACGCTTTCTCCCGCGCGGCGAAACGACGGTCGCCGGGCATCCGCTCCTGCCCCGCCGCCCGCAACGCTTCGACCAGTTGCTCGACCCGCGCCGCAAACCCCGCCGCCGATCCGCCTCGCGCCGGGTCGATCAATATCACACACTCCCCGGTGCAGGGCGTCTGCGCGCCGGGATGCCCCGACCAATCGACCTCATGCGAATAAAGCCCGCCGGTCAGAGCGGCGGCCATGATCTCGATCATCATCGCGATCGCTGCCCCTTTATGCCCGCCAAAGGGCAGCAGCGCGCCGCCATCCAGCACCGCGCGCGGATCGCGGGTCGGCCGCCCCGCCGCATCGACGCCCGCCCCTTCCGGCAGGTCATGCCCCTCGCGCGCGGCGATCTGCACATCGCCATGGGCCAGCACGCTCACCGCCTGGTCGAACACGATGATCTTGCCCCCGCCACGCGGCGCGGCGAAGGCCAGCGGATTGGTGCCATAAACGGGCTTTCCCGCGCCGGGCGGGACCACGACGGCCATGCTGTCCACCATCGCGATCGCAACCAGCCCCGCCTCCGCAAAGGGTTCGACATCGGGCCATAGTGCGGCGAAATGATGCGATCGCCGGATCGCGACGACGCAGGCGCCAGTCGCGCATGCCCTGTCCATCGCCAAGGGCGCGGCAACGGCCAGCGCAGGCTGGGCAAAGCCATTGGCGGCATCGACCCGCAGAAAGGATGCGCCGCCATCCTCCACCACCGGCTCGGCCCGCCCATCGACCCAGCCGCTGCGCAGCGTCGCAACATAACCCGGCATCCGGAATAGCCCATGGCTCATCGCCCCGTCCCGCTCCGCCCCGGCGCAGTTGCGGGCGAGTATATCCGCCACGCCGGGCGACGCGCCGTTGGCGATGAAGATGCGGGTCAGCAGCGCCACCAGCGCGTCGAAATCCATATGGGTCATGGTCACCACCCTCCCCCGCTTTGCCCTGCGGCGCAACGGCCTGCGCGCGACAGGCCATACGTCCTTCGCCCCATTGCCGCCCCTTGGCCGCCGTCCAGACTGACGCCCATGGCCCATGATCCGATCGACCTCGAAGAACTCCGCCGCCTCTATGCCGGGGGTGGCGGGGCCGACATTCACGATCCCCATTTCCGCGAGGTGGCGGGACTGCAATTCAAGAGCGGCGACAAGCGGCGCTGGCCCTTCGCCCAGCCGTCCACGCTGCTGGACGCGCCCTATATCGCCGGCGGGCTGGCGCCGGAAACGCTCGATACGCTGGACGTCGCGCTGGTTGGCGTGCCGATGGACCTGGGCGTCACCAACCGGCCGGGCGCACGCCATGGCCCGCGGGCGGTGCGGGCGATCGACCGGATCGGTCCCTATGAACATCAGTTGCGCGTCGCGCCGATGAATGCGCTCAAGGTCGCGGACGTGGGCGATGTCGCGATGCAGAGCCGCTACGACCTGGCGCTCTGCCATGCGGACATCGAAGAATGTTACGCGATGATCGGCGCCACTCGCGCGATCCCGCTGTCGGTCGGTGGCGACCATAGCATCACCGGATCGATCATGAAGGGACTGGCCGCTGCCAAAGGCCCTATGGGCATGGTCCATTTCGATGCCCATTGCGACACCGGCGGCATTTATGAAGGTTCCAAATTCCACCATGGCGCGCCCTTTCGCGAAGCCGTGCTGGCAGGCGTGCTGGACCCAAGGCGATCGATCCAGATCGGCATCCGGGGCGGGGCGGAATATCTGTGGGAATTTTCCTACGCCAGCGGTATGACCGTGATCCATGCCGAGGACTGCGCGGCGATGGGCATGGACGCCGTCGTCGCGAAAGCGCTGGAGGTCGTCGGCGACGGGCCGACCTATGTGACGTTCGACGTCGACGGGCTGGACCCGGTCTATGCGCCGGGCACCGGCACGCCGGAAATCGGCGGGTTGTCGACGCGCGAGGCGCTGCACCTGCTGCGCGGGCTGGCGGGGATCGACATCATCGGGGGCGACGTCGTGGAGGTCGCGCCCGAATATGATCCGACCACGGTGACGGCGCAGGCCGCTGCCCAGATGCTGTTTCAGTTGCTCTGCCTGGTGCAGTTGCGCCGATGAATGTTGCGGCGGAGCCAGCGCTGAAGCGCGGCGTCACCGGACCGGGCTATTTCGCGCTCGCCTTCGGCACGATCGTCGGGTCCGCCTGGATGGTGCTGATGGGCGAATGGGTCGCGCCCGCGGGACCGGGCGGCGCGGTGCTGGCCTTTCTGGGCATGACCCTGCTGATGGTGCCGGTCGCGGCCGCCTATGCCGAACTGGTCGCCCGCGTGCCGCGCGCAGGGGCGGAGTTCGTGTTCGTCGAAAAGGCGTTCGGACCATGGTCCGGCTTCGTCACCGGATGGTATCTGACGCTCTATTTCGTCGGTATCGCTGCGTTCGAGGGGCTGGCCCTGTCCTGGTTCCTGGAAAATCTCGCGCCGTCGCTCAGCGGGCAGGCCCCGCTCTATACGCTGCTCGGCCGGCCGATCACGGCGATGGACCTGATCGTCGGACTGGCGGGCGCGGTGGTGATGACCATCCTCAACGCATCGGGCGCGACGATCGCGGTGGGCTTCCAGAAGATCGTGACCTTCGCCTTCCTCGCCGCGTCGGCCGTGCTGGTGCTGCTGGGCTTCGCGCAGGGCGATACGGGGAACTGGCACCCGCTGTTCGAATCGGCGCAGGATCGCAGCTTCGCCGGCGGCATGTTCGTGATGCTGGGCGTTGCGGGCATGTGGCTGTCGGGGTTCCAGACCGCCGCGTCGGCGGTGGAGGAACGCGCGCCCGGCACCAGTTTCCACACCGTCGCCCGCGCCATGATGGCGGCGGTGGCGGTCGCGGCTTTGTTCTACAGCCTCATCATCCTGGCGTCGGCGTCGCTGGCGCCATGGCGCGACCTGACGTCCGGCGCGCTGCCGGTCACTGCCGCCTTCGACCATGCGCTGGCGGGAGGGCTGGCCACCAAGGCGATCATCCTGGTCGCCATGGCGTCCCTGCTCAAGACGTGGAACGCGATGCACCTGTCCGCGACGCGCGTCATCCTGGCGCAGGCGCGGGCGGGGTTCCTGCCCGCCAGCCTCGCCCTTATCGACGCGCGCACCGGCGCGCCGCGGCGGGCCGCGCTGCTGGTGGGGCTGTGGACCTGCCTTGGCGTGCTGGCAGGGCGCGGGGCGATCGGCCCGATCATCTCCATGGGGACGATGTGCACCACCGCCATCGCCGCGGTCGCGATGCTCGCGCTGATGCGGCTGCGCAGCCGCGACAAGGGCGCGACTCCGCCCGCTTTCGTGCTGGCAGGGGGCAGTCCGCTGCTGGTCGCGATCAGCATCGGCGCCGCCGTGGTGGCGAGCGCCGCCATCGCCACGCCGTTCGGCGTCAGCGACGGGATGCCGGTCGAAATCTGGCTGATGCTCGGCTGGCTGGCGCTGGGCGGCGGGATGGTGATGGCGCAGCGGCTGCTGATGGGCGCGCCGACGGTGCAGCCGGCTTAAAGCAATATCAATTGCGCGACCGGCGCGAAGCTGCGGCGGTGCAGTGGGGTCGGGCCATGTTCGCGCAACGCGGCCAGATGGCGGGCGCTGCCATAGCCCTTGTTCGTGTCCCATCCATAATGGGGATGCTGCGCAGCGGCCTCCACCATCATCCGGTCGCGGCTTTCCTTGGCGATGATCGAGGCGGCCGCGATCGACAGGCATTTGGCGTCGCCCTCCACGATCGCTGTCGAGGCCCAGCGCCATGTCGGGCAGCGATTGCCGTCCACCAGCACATGCGCACAATCGTGCCCCAGCGCTTCCACCGCGCGGGTCATGGCCAGCATCGTCGCCCAGAGAATGTTGATCTGGTCGATCTCTTCCACGCTGGCGACACCGACGCCCCAGCAGAGTGCGCGCGCCTTGATCTCCACCTCCAGCGCTGCCCGGCGTTTGGCCGTCAATTGCTTGCTATCGTTGAGGCCGTCGGGGCAATCCTCCGCGCGCAGGATGACGGCGGCGGCGACCACCGGTCCCGCCAGCGGACCACGCCCCGCTTCGTCCACGCCGGCGACCAAGCCTGGATGATGGCGCATCTCGTGGCAAAAATCAGGCATGGTCGGAATAGCGCGCGGCCAAGGCCGCTGCGTCCCAGCCGGTCGGGTCGACCGCCGCCAACAGATGGTAGAAGGGCGTCAGACCCAGCGTATGGCCCATCGGACCATGGCCCTGCCCCAGCCCCGGCGCCGCGGCCAGAACCGCCGCAACGAAGGCTTCCGCCCGGTCGGCCGCGTCGGCCAGCGACAGGCCGCCGCCCAAGCCGGTCGCGATGGCGCTGGCCAAAGTGCAGCCGGTGCCATGGCTGTTGCGGGTTTCGATCCGCGCGACCGCATAGTCCGCGACCATATCCTCATCGATCAGCAGATCGTGGATCAACGGGCGATCGTCGTCGGCCTGCTGCGGCAGATGCCCGCCCTTGGCGAAGATGACCGCGCCGGTGCGATCGCGCAGCGCCTGTCCGGCCGCCTCCAGCGCCTCGACATCGCCGATCGTCCTGCCGGTCAGCGCTTCCAACTCCGGCACATTGGGGGTGATGACACTCGCCACGGCCATCAGCCTCTCGAAGGCGGCGATGGTTGCTGCATCCGCCAGCAGCGACCCGCTGGTCGCGACCATGACCGGATCGAAAACGATAGGGACATCCTGCAATTGCGCCAGGCGATCCGCGACCGCTGCGGCAGTTTGCGCCGATCCGATCATGCCGATCTTCACCGCATCCACGCCGATGTCGCTGAGGCAGCTTTCGATCTGCGCCAGCACCATGGCGGTCGGCACTGGATGGACGCCTTGCACGCCCAGCGTGTTCTGCGCGGTGATGGCGGTGATGGCGGTCATGGCGTGGCCGCCCAGCATCGTCACGGTCTTGATATCCGCCTGGATACCCGCGCCGCCCCCGCTGTCGGAACCGGCGATGATGAGGATGCGCGCAGGCTTCATCCCTTGAAGTGCCGCTCCGTCGAGGCGGGATTGTTCGCCAGCGCCTTGCCCACGCGGCTGGGCCGGTCCATCAGTTCGCCGCCGCAATTGGGGCAGCGATCGTCCAGCGCCTCGGCACAGGGCGCGCAAAAGCTACATTCGAACGAACAGATGAACGCGCCAGGTTCGTCGGCCGGCAGGTCCGTGCCGCAGCGTTCGCAATCTGGGCGCATCGCAAGCATCACGCCGCCGCCTTCTCGACCGCCGCGCAGATGCGCTCCACCACATCCTTGACCTGATCCGCCTTGTCGCCTTCGGCCATCACGCGGATCACCGGCTCGGTGCCGGACGGGCGGATGACGAGGCGGCCGGTGCCGTTCAGTTCCGCTTCCGCCTGCGCGATCACGCGCTTGACCTCGTCATGCTCCAGCGGCTTGCCGCCGGAGAAGCGGACATTCTTGAGCAGTTGCGGGACGGGATCGAACTGGTGCAGCGTCTCGCTGGCGGGCTTGCCCGAACGCACCAAGGCCGCCAGCACCTGCAACGCCGCGACCGTGCCGTCGCCGGTGGTGGCGTAATCGGACAGGATCATGTGACCGGACTGTTCGCCGCCCAGATTGAAGCCGCCCTCGCGCATCCGTTCCAGCACATAGCGGTCGCCGACCTTGGTACGCTCAAGCGCGATACCCCTGGCCGCCAGGAAGCGTTCGAGGCCAAGATTGGACATAACGGTCGCGACCAGCCCGCCGCCGCGCAGCGTGCCTTCGGCCATGAAATTGGCGGCGATCAGCGCCATGATCTGGTCGCCATCGACGATCTGGCCCTGTTCGTCCACGACGATCAGCCGATCGGCGTCGCCGTCCAGCGCGATACCGACGTCGGCACCGGACGACACCACGGTTTCCTGCAACAGCAAAGGCGCGGTCGATCCGCAGCCGTCGTTGATGTTGGTGCCGTTGGGCGTCACCCCGATCGCCACGACCGTCGCGCCCAGTTCCCACAGCGCCGACGGCGCGACCTGATAGGCGGCGCCATTGGCGCAATCGACCACGATCTTGAGCCCGTCGAGGCGCAGGTCGGCGGGAAAGCTGGACTTGACCGCATGGATGTAGCGGCCGCGCGCATCCTCGACCCGGCGGGCGCGGCCGATATCCTTGGATGCGGCGAGCGGGATGTCCTGCCCGATCAGCGCCTCGATCTTCAGCTCATCCTCGTCCGACAACTTATAGCCGTCCGGCCCAAACAATTTGATCCCATTGTCGAAATAGGGATTGTGGCTGGCCGAGATCATGACGCCCAGGTCCGCGCGCATCGAATGGGCGAGCAGCGCGACCGCAGGCGTCGGGATCGGCCCGAACTGGACCACGTCCATGCCCACGGCGGTAAAGCCCGCGACCAGCGCATTTTCCACCATATAACCCGACAGGCGGGTATCCTTGCCGATCACTACGCGATGGCGATGGCTGCCGCGCAGGAAATGGGTGCCGGCGGCCATGCCGACCTTCATCGCCAGTTCCGCCGTCATCGGCCATTGGTTGGTGCGGCCGCGGATGCCGTCGGTGCCGAAATATTGCCTGCTCATGCCCCTTCCTTGCACCCATCGGGGCCGCCCGATCAACCCGCCGCGATCGCATGAGCAATCTTTAATCGACTTTCCCGCGATCCGGCGGCATCCGGGGGCGATGGAAAATTTCAACGCCTTCATCGACGGCCTCTCCGCCGCCGTCTTTTTCAAGGTGCCGCTATTTGGCGCGCAGATCGAACTGATCGTGCTCTATCTGGCGCTGCCGATGCTGTTCTTCACGCTCTGGCTGGGCTTTCCCAACATCCGGCAGGTCGGGCGCGCGATCCATATCCTGCGCACGCAGCCGCAGGAAGGCGAGGCGAAGGGCGATGTCAGCCAGTGGGCAGCGCTCTCCACCGCGCTGTCGGGTACGATCGGCCTCGGCAATATCGCCGGCGTCGCAGTGGCGCTGACCATGGGCGGGCCGGGCGCGATCTTGTGGATGTTCATCATCGGCTGGTTCGCGATGACGGTGAAAATGGCGGAGGTCACGCTGGGCCTCAAATATCGCGTGTTCGACGCGCAGGGCCATGTCCATGGCGGGCCGATGTATGTGCTCAAAGCCGTGGGCGCGGCGCGCGGCTGGCCCAAGGTCGGGCTGGCGCTGGGCGGCGCCTACGCCTTTTTCGCGCTGTTCGGAGCGATCCCGATGGTGCAGGTCAACCAGAGCTTCGCGCAGGTGAAGGTCGTCACCGGCCTGACCAACGGCTGGGCCTATGGCGTGTTCCTGGCCGGCGCGGTGGCGCTGGTGACGCTGGGCGGCGCGGCCTGGCTGGGCGAGGTGGCGAAGCGACTGACCCCGCTCAAGGTCAGCGTCTATCTGCTGGGCGTCGTGGCGATCCTGATCCTGCATCTTGGCGAGATACCCGGCGCGCTGGCGCTGATCTGGAAAGGCGCATGGAGCGGACAGGCCGCGACCGGCGGCGCGGTCGGCGCTTTCGTCGCCGGGATGCGGCGCGCTGTCTTCGCCAGCGAGGCGGGCGTGGGGTCCGCCGTCATGGCGCACAGCCTGGCGCGGACCCAGCATCCGGTATCGGAAGGGCTGGTCGCGCTGCTGGAGCCGCTGCTCGGCACGATGATCGTGTGCGCGCTGGGCGGCCTGGCGCTGGTGGTCGCGGGAACGTGGAATACGGGGCTGGAAGGGATCGCGATCACATCGGCCGCCTTCGCCCAGGTGTCGCCCTGGTTCCCCTGGCTGCTGGCGGTCGTCGTGTTCCTGTTCGCCTATTCGACACTGGTCGCCTGGGGCTTTTATGGTTTGCAGGCCTGGGGCTATCTGTTCGGCAACGGGCCGCGGGCGCAATGGACCTACAAGATCCTCTATGTCGTCGCCCTGCCCCCCGCCGCCGCGATCGACCTGGGCCGCGTGGTCGGCATCGTCGACAGCAGCTTTTTCCTGATGGCCATCCCCAACGTCATCGCGCTCTATCTATGCGCCGGGGAATTGCGCCGGGATGTGAAAGCCTATCTGTCGAGGGACGCGGATAGCTAACATGACCCCATCTACGAAAAGGCCCCGCGCCTTTCGGAGCGGGGCCTTTTTTCAACGGCCGGCGATCAGATCTTGTCGCCAAGCGCGCCCTTGACCGAACCGGCCACATCCTGAGCCGTGCCCTTGGCCTTCTGCGCCTTGCCTTCGGCTTCCAGACGCTCATTGTCCGTCGCCTTGCCCACGCTTTCCTTGACGGCGCCAGCCGCCTTGTTGCCAGCGGCCTTCAGCTTGTCGGTTGCTTCGCCCATGTCGTTACTCCTTCAGGGTGGTTGCAAGTTTCAACGATGCACCGCACAAAGGGTTGCCGACGATACGCAGGCGAAACGAAGCTTTTACAAAGGCTTTTCGTAAATCTGATAGATTTTGTTGACGGTGCTGTTGATCGCCTCGGCGATGCCGTTCATGCCCTGATTGTCGTCCAGCACCCAGCCGATCTCGCCCCGCGTCGATCCATAATCGGCAATCGCCTGACGACGGATGGTTTCGATCATCATGAAGGCGAGCTGGCCCGCCATGCGCGAGCTTTGCAGCCGCTGCACCACGCCCATCAGCGGCACCCGCATGGTGCGCGCCTGAGGCTTGCGCAGCCAGCGCAGCAGCTTGATCCAGCCGAAGGGGAAAAGCGCGCCATTGAGCGACTTGGTCGCTTCGTTGAGGTCCGGCAGCGTCATCATGAACGCGACCGGCTCGCCGTCCAGTTCGGCGACCATGATCAGGTCTTCGAACACGATCGGCTTCAATTTCTTGCCGGTATGCGCGATTTCCGCGTCCGTGATCGGCACGAAGCCCCAGTTGTTGCCCCAGGCGTCGTTCAGGATCGCCAGGATGATCGCGGCTTCGGCGTCGAATTTCGACTTGTCGACCCGGCGGATGCGGATGCGGTCGTTATTTTCGCCCGATTTGATGATACGCTGGATCAGCGGCGGAAAATCGCGCGTGATGTCCAGTTCATAGGTTTTGAGCTGCTTGACCGGGACGTAGCCCGCCCCCTCGATCATCGCCTGATAGGCCGGGCTGTTATGGCCCATCATCACCGTGGGGGGATGGTCATGCCCCGCGATCAACAGGCCCGGCTCTTCCCAGATCGACAGCGAAATCGGCCCCAGTACGCGGGTCATGCCCTTTGCGCGCAGCCAATCCTCCGCCGTGGCGATCAATGCCTTGCCGGTCCCCGCGTCCTCCGCTTCGAACAGGCCGAAATTGCCGGTGCCCGGTCCCATCCCCTGTGCGACCGGCTGTTCCAGCGCGAGATGATCGATATGGGCGGAAATGCGGCCGACCACCGTCCCGCCGCGGCGGGCGAGAAAATATTGCGCCTCGGCATGGCCGAAAAAGGGATTCTTCCCCGGCGTCAGCAATTCCTTCACCTCCGCCTTCAATGGCGGCACCCAGTTGGGATCATTGGCATAGAGCCGCCAGGGCAGGTCGATAAAGGCCTTAAAGTCGGCCTTGCCGGAAACGGGAGTAATAACCAGATCAGTGTGCGCCACGGGTGCCGCCTTGAACAAAAAAGAAGTGCGGTGCAGTTCGCCCCTTGTTTGCGCAATGTCAATCATGCGGGGGAAACGGGCGCGTACCGCAAGCGAATATGTCATGGTGCTGCCATGATCTCAGCGCATTTGGAGGCTAGGACCGCCCGCATGACTGTGCATGATCCCATATTGGCCGCCGCCCAGCGCGCGCGCGCCGCCATCCCCGACGACACGGCGATGCTCCGCGCCGCGGCCGAATTGACGCGCGACTATGCGGTCGCCAATCCGCGCATCTACTGGCCCGACCTGCTGGCGTCCGCGCTGCTGGGCTGGGGCGCGATGGCCGGCGCGATTCTGGCGGAGAATGTGGCCGTGGCGATCGGCTGCGCGTTCTTTGCCATGCTGGCGCTGTATCGCGCGGCCAGTTTCATCCATGAACTGACTCATATCCGCAAGGGCGCGCTCCCCGGCTTCCGCTTCGTCTGGAACCTGATCGTCGGCATCCCGCTGATGATCCCGTCCTTTATGTATGAGGGCGTCCATACCCAGCATCATGCCCGTACCCGTTATGGCACTACGGAAGACCCCGAATATCTGCCGCTGGCGCTGATGAAACCCTGGTCGCTGCCACTGTTCATCCTCGTCGCCTCGCTGGCGCCGGTCGGCCTGATCCTGCGCTTCGGCCTGATCACGCCGCTCTCGCTGCTGATCCCGCCGCTGCGCGCCAAGGTGGTGGCGGAATTGTCAGCCCTGTCGATCAATCCCGCCTATCGCCGCCGCGCGCCCGAAGGCGATTTCGCCCGCATGTGGATGTGGCAGGAAGCGGGCGCTTCCCTGTTCGCGCTGGCGCTGGTCGGCAGCGTCTTCGCCTTCGGCTGGAAGCCGCTGCTCGTCTATATGGCGATCCATTCGGCGATGACCGTCATCAACCAGTTGCGCACGCTGGTCGCGCATCTGTGGGAGAATGAGGGCGAGCCGATGACGGTGACGGCGCAATATCTCGATTCGGTCAACGTGCCCCCGCCCGGCACGCTGCCCGCGCTCTGGGCACCGGTGGGCCTGCGCTATCATGCGCTGCACCATCTGTTGCCCAGCGTCCCCTATCATGCGCTGGGCAAGGCGCATGCCCGGCTGATCGCCACGCTGGACGGGGAATCGCCCTATCATCGCGGCAATTATCCGGGGATGCTGCCGCTGGTCGGCAAGATCGCGCGCAGCACGATGGCGGCGCGCTGAGGCGGATCGATTAATTTCCGTTGCCTGTTGAAACCTGATTTGGCGCGGCCTATATCGGGGTCGTTCCGGTCTCTTTCCCCTCCCCCTATGAGGATCGGAACGCCCCCTCTGGAGGCCCCGCGCGACGTCCCTTGGTCGCCGGGGCCTTTTTATCTGGCCGCCGGTTCCCGCCTCGCGGCCATCACTCTTCAGTCCTGAACAACACGGTTTCGCCGACCAGCAGGAACAGGAAGAAGGGCGCCCAGGCGGCCAGCACCGGCGGATAGGCGCCCAGGCTCCCCATCGCGAGCGAGAAATTGTCGGCGACGAAATAGGCGAAGCCCAGCGCCATCCCCAGCACCGCGCGCATGAATAGTTGGCCAGACCGGGCGAGGCCGAAAGCGGCAACCGAGCCCAGAATCGGCATCAGCAGCGCAGACAGCGGCCCCGACAGCTTGTGCCACAGGCTGCCCTCCAGCTCCGCGGTCGGCCGGCCGGCGTCATGCAAGTCCGATATCGCCGCTTCCAGTCCGCGGAAGGTCAGCGCGTCGGGATCGACCTTCGCCAGGGTGAACTGGTCCGGGCGGATGTCGCGGCCGAAACGGACAGTGCCGACATTGCGGACCGTGCCACGCGCCACGTCGAACTGGCGCGCATCTTCCAGCAGCCAGCTCTTGCTGGCGGCGTCATAATGGCCTTTGGGCGCCTGGACGATGGTCGTCAGACTATTATTGATGCGATTGTAGATCTGGACCTTGCGCAACTGGACTTCGGTGCCGCGCCCCGCCACGATCGCCGCGTTGACCAGGTTGTTGCCGTCGCGCACCCAGGGATTGCTCTTTACGCCGCTGTCGGGCGGAATCGGGCCATAGTCGACCGCCTGCCAGGCGCTGAGCGCCGCGGTCGAGCGGGCGACGATCCGTTCGTTGAAGGCGAAGCTGATGACCGATACGCCCAGCGCCGTCGCGATCAGCGGCGCCAATATCTGATGCGCGGACAGGCCCGCCGCCTTCATCGAGATGATTTCGCTATTCTGGTTGAGCGTCGCCAGCATCACCAGCGTGCCGAGCAGAACCGAAAACGGCAGGAAGCGTGCAACGATCTGCGGCGCGCGCAGACCGACATAATGCCACAATTCGGGGTCGCCATTGCCGGGATAGGACAATATGTCGCCCGAATTGCCGAGCAGGTCGAGCGTCTGGAGGACGACCACCAGCAACATCAGCACGGCGAAGGTGCGGGTCAGGAACAGGCGCGCCATATACCAACTGATCTGGCGCGACGGGAAGAAGTTTAGCTGCATGGGTCAGGCCGCTCCTTGCGCAGCAGGACGTCGCCGCCCGAAGCGCAGCAGTCGCACGATGTGCTTGCCAAGCTTGGAGAAGGCGACTTCGAGTGCGCCGATCGGCTGGCCGCCGGGTCGATTGGCGATCACATGATACATCCACAACACCAGGCCGGAGGCGAGCAGGAACGGCCCCCATAGCGCGATGATAGGATCGACCTTCCCCAGCGCGCCGATGCCTTCGCCATATTGGTTCACCTTGTGATAGGTCACGATGAACACGATCGAGAGGAATACGCCCAGCGCCGAGGTCGATCGCTTGGGCGGGATGGCGAAGGCCAGCGCCGCGAGCGGCAGCAGGAACATGAACACCACCTCCACCATGCGGAAATGAAAATTGGCGCGCACTTCATCCTTTAATTTTTCCGGCGTCGCGGGATTTTTTCCGATCACCATCAGTTCTGGAATCGTCTTTTCCCGATCGACATCGCGGCCGCGGAAATTCTCGATCTGCGGCAGGTCGATCGGCAGGTCATGGCTGGAGAAGGAGAGGATGCGCGGCGTCTTATATTTGGGCGCGTCGTTCACCAACACGCCGTTGCGCAGGCGGAAGATGATGACATCAGGATCGTCAGTGGCGAGGAAGGTGCCCTGCGCCGCAGTGACCGCGACCGATTGGCCGTCGCGACTGACTGCGCGGACGAAGATGCCCTGGAGATTGCGGCCTTCGTCCAGGCTGCGCTCGATCCGCAGGGTCATGCGCTTGCCCAGATTGGTGAATTCGCCGACTTTGATCGAGGCGCCCAGCGCACCGGAGCGCAGCTCGAATCGCAGCGCTTCATAGGCGTGGCGCGACAAAGGCTGGACGAAACCGACGATGCCGAAATTAAGCAGGGCCAGCGCAATGGCGTACATATAAGGGACGCGGAGCAACCGGCCGTAGGAAAGGCCGACCGCGCGCATCACGTCCAGTTCCGATGACAAAGCGAGCTTGCGGAAGGCGAGCAGGATGCCGAGCATCAGGCCGATCGGGATGCCGAGCGAGAGATATTCGGGCAGCATATTGGCGAGCATCCGCCACACGACGCTGACCGGGCCCCCTTCCGCCGCGACGAAATCGAACAGGCTGAGCATCTTGTCGAGCACCAGCAGCATCGCGGCGATCACCAGCGTGCCCAGCATGGGCACCGCGATCAGGCGGGCGAGATAACGGTCGGTGGCGGTCAGCATTCTCTAAGTCGTCGTCCCATCACCATGTTTTGGCCGCAAACCCATCTCATATGCGAGTCAGGTAGAAAAGCGGGGCGAACAGGGGTTTGTCCGCCGGTCGATATCGGCGGCTATAGCTTCCAGGAGTCTGATGGTCATGGTAAAAGTTGCAATGGGTCTGATGTCGGTCGCAGCGCTGGTCGCGGCGATACCGGCCATGGCCCATGGCGAGGAAATCGCTAACGATCTGGGGCGGTGCGAGAGCAGCGCCAAGGGACCGGCCGTGCTGGTCGATGTGCGCGGTTTCGCGGCCCCCACCGGCAAGGTGCGCGTCCAGTCCTATCCCGCCACCAAAGCCGCTTGGCTGACGAAGGGCGAGTGGCTGAACCGTATCGATACGGCGGTGCGGCCGGCCAATGGCGCGATGCGCTTTTGCGTGCCGGTGCCCAAGACGGGCGAATATGGCATCGCCGTGCGGCATGACCGCGACGGCAATGGCAAGACGGACATTTCGCGCGATGGCGGTGGATTTTCCAACAATCCATCGATCAGCATCTTCAACCTGGGGAAACCGGGCGTGGAGAAGGCGGCCTTCCATGTTGGACCGGGCGTGACGAAAATCACGATCAACCTCAAATATATGTGATCCAAAGCCATGGTCTGCGTCGCGCTCCTGTCCAATCCCAAGTCCACGGGCAACCGGCAGACCCTTCCGCTGGTGCGCAGCTATTGCGCCAGCAACCCCGATATCTTCCATTATGAGGTGGAGCAGGTCGATCAGATCGGCCGGGCGTTCCAGACGATCGCCCGCGTCGATCCGGTCGTCATCGTCATCAATGGCGGCGACGGGACGGTGCAGGCCTCGCTGACCGAACTCTATCAGGGCGAACATTTCAAAGGCCGGGTGCCGCCGATCGCGGTGCTGCCCAATGGCAAGACCAACCTGATCGCGCTGGACCTGGGCATCCATGGCGACCCGATCAAAGCGCTGGAGCGGATCGTGGCGATCGCCAAGGCGGGCGTGGACGATCATGTCGTCGCGCGCGAACTGATTGCCCTGTCCGATGGCGCGGTCGGCAGCCGCCCGGTGCTGGGCATGTTCCTGGGCGGCGCGGGGCTGGCCGATTACATGCTCTATTGCCGCAACCAAATCTATCCGCTGGGCCTATCCAACGGGTTAAGCCATGTCATCACCGCCCTTGCGGTGGTGTTTTCGCTGCTTTTCGGCATCCGCGCCAAATTCCTGCCGCCTTCGGGCAATCCGGTGCGGATATCGCTGATTCGCGACGGCCAGTTGGTCGGCCGTTTTGCGGTGCTGATCGTGACCACGTTGGAACGGCTTTTGCTGGGCGTGGACCCCGGCGACAGCCGAAGCGGCAATATGAAGCTGATGGCGGTGGACCAGAATCTCCCCGCTCTGCTGCGCCTGGTCTGGGGCAGCCTGTTCAAACGGGTGGGCAAGCACAAGATGCAGGGCATCCATCTGGAACAGGGCGACACGATCCGTATCGAAGGCGATCGCAGCAGCGTGATCCTGGACGGCGAGTTGTTCGAGGCGTCGGAAGGCAAGCCGATCGTGCTGCGGTCGACCCAGCCCGTGCCGTTTTTGCGGCTGGCGGCGTAGATTCTATAAAGTCCACATCCGTTCGCCCAACCGTGCCCGAACGGTTCGACAGGCCTACAGGAACGCCGGCGCCGCCAGCGCGCGGGCGTGGTCGCGGATGCCCGATGGCCAGTCCTGAGACAGCGAGTTGAACAGGTGTTCGTCCTTTGCATAGAGCGCCCGGATCGCCGCTTCATAGCCGGGCCGGTCGCCCGCCATCGCCGTCATGAAATGATAGGCCGCATCCATGGCCGCACGCGGGCCGGGCTTGTCCGCATCGGCCTTGCGCGCCGCTTCCACCAGTCGCCGGACCGTGGCGGATGCGCCGCCTGACTGGGTGGCGAGCCAGTCCCAATGGCGCGGTAATAATGTGATCTCACGCGGTTGCACCCCCAGTTTCGGGCGCCCCCTGCCCCGCGGCGCGACCGTTGGTCCAGCACGCAGGTCGATATCGACCTGTCGGCCAGTGGCGTCGTCGAACAGCAGGACGGACTGGTGGTCGTCGCCCATGGCGCGCAGCGCCTCGCGCACTTCGCCGTCGTCGCCGGTCGCGATCCACAGATCGCCTGCAAAAGCCGTCAATGTCCGTTCCATGCCGAATCCCCTTCGACATGATCATTATTACCCGGCATTAATTGCGTCAATATAATCCGGGTATAATTACGCCGGAAGCAGTTCCACCCAGGTCGGGGCATGGTCGCTGGCCTTTTCCCGGCCGCGAAATTCCTTGTCGACCTGCGCATCGACCAGGCGGTCGGCGGCGGTGGGGCTGAGCAGCAGATGGTCGATTCGGAAACCGGCGTCGCGCGGCCAGCTGTTCGCCTGATAGTCCCAGAAGGTCCACACGCCGCCGGCGGGATGGCGGGCGAGAAGCGCGTCGGTCCAGCCGTCGCCGAGCAGACGGCGATAGGCCTCGCGGCTTTCAGGTTGCATCAGCGCATCGTCCTGCATCGCCTTGACCGAAAACGTGTCCACATCGCGCGGGATGACATTATAGTCGCCAGCCAGGATGGCGGGGATTTCCTCCGCCCAGATTTCGGTCGCACGGTCGCGCAGGCGCTTCATCCAGCGCAGCTTGTAATCGAATTTGGGACCGGGCTGCGGATTGCCGTTGGGCAGGTAGATGGACGCGACGCGCACGCCCTTCACATCGGCTTCCAGATAGCGGCTATGCTCGTCCTCTGGCTCCCCCTCCAGCCCGCGGCGCACCTCGATCGGGGTTTCGCCGCGCGCCAGGATGGCGACGCCGTTGAAGCCCTTCTGCCCGTGCCAGATCACGCCATAGCCGGCCGCCTCGATATCCTTGACCGGGAAGGTTTCGTCGCTGGTCTTGATTTCCTGAAGACAGGCGATGTCGGGCTGCGTTTCGTCCAGCCATTCCAGCAGGCGGGGCAGGCGCGCCTTGATGCCGTTGATGTTGAAGGTGGCGATGCGCATGGCTGGCAATCCGTTTCGAATCTTATCTCACTGACCCGCCCATAGCATGAAATAGGCGCTCGCGAAGGCGGGAGCCCAGTCTCAACCGCCGAACCGGGCTCCCGCCTTCGCGAGAGCCCGTCAATGAGAAAATCAGACCGAGAAGCTGGTCCCGCAACCGCAGCCGGCGGTCGCGTTGGGATTGGTCACTTTGAAGGCTGCGCCACCCAGGTCGGACACGAAATCGACGGCCGAGCCGCGGACCAGGTCCAGGCTGACATCATCGACCACCAGCGTCACGCCGTCGCGCTCGACCGACAGGTCGTCCACCTCGACGCCTTCGGCCAAGCCAAAGCGATATTGGAAGCCGGAACATCCCCCGCCCTCCACGGCCAGCCGCAAAATCGCGGGCTTGCCCTGCTTTGCGGCGATCGCAGCGACACGCGCGGCAGCGGAAGGGGTAAGATCAATGTCGGCCATGCTGCCTAGATAGGGTCAAGCAAAAGGCCCGGCAACCCATAGGGCGCCGGGCCTTGTACGAATGTCGGCAAAACGGACCTTAGTCTGCGGCCTGTTCCTGCGCCTTGGTCGGGCCGCCCATCGCGAGCGGCGGCTTGGTGTTCATCGCGACCAGATAGTCGGGGCCGGCGACGAAGGGCAGCGGGTTGATCGCGGCACCATCGACGCGGACTTCATAATGGAGGTGGCTGCCGGTCGAGCGGCCAGTCGAACCCATCAGGCCGATGATCTGGCCGCGTTTCACATAGCTATTTTCGGCGACCAGCAGCTTCGACATATGGCCGTAGCGCGTTTCCATGCCGCTGCCGTGCGAAATCTGGACCAGGTTGCCGTAGCCGCTGGCCCAGCCGGCGCGGCTGATGATGCCGTCGGCCGTCGCGTGGATCGGCGTGCCGATCGGGCCGGGAATATCGATGCCCTTGTGCATCCGGGCGGCGCGGTTGAACGGGTCGGACCGCACGCCGAAATTTGAGGTCAGGATCAGCTTTTCGACGGGGCGACCCGACGGGATATAGGCCGCGGTCTTGGCATTGCCATCAAGGCGCTGCAGGCTGGAGAAGAGGTTGGAGAAGCCGACGTCGGACGGGCCGAGCGCGCTGGTGTTGATTTCCGAAGCGTCGCCATAGGGGTCGTCGCTTTCGGTAGCTTGGACCGGGGCGGTCGCGCAGAGCGCGCCGACGATCCCGATGCTGGCCCCGATATTGGCAAAAATTGTCTTAACCTTGCTCGTTTGGAACCAACGCGAACCGCGAGCATTTACAGTGTGAAGAACCGACATGCAGACCCCGACTATGTCACCGGAGGCTTATGCCCCTCGGCGCTTCCCGTGTTTAATTTATTGGCGACCTGGATCGCCCCCGCCGGATGCAAACTGCAAATCGCCGGTCATGTTGCAAGCGCGACGTAGAATTCTTCCGTCAGACCGGCCTGTCGACGCGCCGAGTCGTTGAACGGCGGCTTAACGCTGCCGCGAAAATGGCGTTTCACAAGCATTTGGTAATGATTGGCCGCATCCACGCCCAATCTGTTCGTCGCCGCGATGAACCATTTCGTCCCGGCCGCGACGTGACGAATCTCGTCCATCATAATGCGTCGCAGCATCCGGCCGGACGCCATGTCACCCACCATTTCGAACCGTTCGATCGTGGCCGGCGTGATGTCGAGCGCCCGCGCCTCCAGCACCATGGGCACGATGGCGAGCCGGGCGAGCGCATCGCCCGCCGTTTCCTCCGCCGCCTGCCACAGGCCATCATGGGCGGGCAGCGCGCCATAATGGCTGCCCATCTGGCGCAGACGGCGCTCCAGCAGCGCGAAATGCATCGCCTCCTCCGCCCCGACCTGCATCCATTCGTCGGTAAAGACCGCGGGAAACTGCCCACCAAAACGGCCGATCAGGTCGAAGGCGAGATCGATTGCAACGCATTCGATATGGGCGATCGCATGGAGCATGGCGATCCGCGCCCGATCCGAACCGATCTTGCCGCGCCGGGGTATCTGGCCGGGCGGCAACAGGATCGGCGTGGCGGGCCGCGCGGGCCGATCCGGCAAAACGACGTCGAACCGGTGCGCCAACCGTCCCTGCCGCCACGCCCGCGCCACCGCGCGCGCAGCCATCAGCTTGGCGCGCGGATCGGGCGTCAGCAGGACATGGGCGCACCCCGCGCCCACGCTCGTCACGACAATGGGCAGGGTCAAAGCGCCTGTACCGCCTCCAGCACCTCTGCGGCGTGGCCCTTGACCTTCACCTTGGGCCAGATCCGCAGGATCGCGCCGTCCGCGCCGACCAGGAAGGTCGCGCGCTCGATCCCCATATATTTGCGGCCATAGAGCGACTTTTCGACCCAGGTGCCGAACGCCTCGCACGCGGCGCCCGATTCGTCGGAGGCGAGAATGACGCGCAAGCCATATTTGTCGGCGAATTTCTTGAGCTTGCCCGGCTTGTCCTTAGAAATACCCACGATCGGCACGCCAGCAGCGGCGAAATCATCGGCCAGCGCGGTGAAATCCTTCGCCTCGTTGGTGCAGCCGGGCGTGTCCGCCTTGGGATAGAAATAGACGACCAGCGGCTTGCCCTGATAAGCGTCCAGCGTGAAATCCACGCCATCAGCGTCGGTCAGCGTCACGGCGGGGACGGACATACCCTGTTCCAGCATCATAGTTCCTCCTGATAGGGCGCGGCGAGCGCGGCCCAGGCCTCGCCCACGCATTGCCGCGCCTTGGCATAGCTTGCAAGCAGCCCGTGCCAATCGGCCACGCCGCAGGCGCGGGCGACCAGCGGCCGCGTCGCCTCTGCCGGCTCGGTCGATTTGGGCGACACCAAACGCGACACCACCAGATAGCGGGTGATGAGGTCATGCGCGGCGATCAAGTCGGCAGGCAGATGGCCGGACGAGACCAATTCGGCCAGCGCCTGGCCCAAATCCGGGTCAAATGCCATGCCGTGGCGGAACTGGTTCACATGGATTAGAAATTCCAGATCGACGAGGCCGCCCGGCACGAGTTTGACGTCGAGGTCGCTGGCCGGCGGCTTATGTTTGGCGATGTCGCCGCGCATCTTCACCGCCTGGCGCGCCAGCTCGTCGAAATCGCGCGGACGTCGGAGCGTTTCTATCAGGACAGCGTCGGTCGCCGCGCGCGCGGCGGGCGAACCGAAGACAGGCCGGGCGCGGGTGAGCGCCAGATGCTCCCACGTCCAGGCGTCCTCCCGCTGATATTTTGCGAAACTGTCGAGGCTGACCGCCAATAGCCCCTGGGCACCCGATGGACGCAATCGCGTATCGACCTCATAGAGCGGGCCGAAAGCGGTGGCGACTGACAGAGCGTTGGTGATGCGCTGGGCAAGGCGGTTGAAATATTGGGTTGCGCCCAGCGGCTTGCGCCCATCCGATTCGGTCGAGAAATCGCCGGTGAAGAGATAGACAAGATCGAGGTCGGAGGCGTGGGTCAGCACGCCGCCGCCCATACGGCCCAGCGCCAGGATCACCATTTCGCCGCCCGGCACCTTGCCATGGGCGATTTCGAATTCGGCCACGGTCGCGGTGGCCAGCGCTTCGATCGCGGCCTGCGCGACGCGGCCATACCCCCTGCCCGCCTCCAGCGGATCGCCGCCGCGGATGATCTGCGCGCCCAGCGCGAAGCGGCGGTCGCCCACCCGCTGGCGCACCCGGTCGAGCAGCGCCTGATAATCCTCGCCCGGCTCCAGCGCGCCCAGTTGCTGCGCCAGTTGCGGCACCGGCGGCGGCGGATCGAAGGCGGTGGCGTCGATCAGGCCGTCGATCAATTCCGCGCGGCGCCCCAGCGCGTCGGCGAGCGTCGGCGCATGGCTCAATATTTCGGCCAGCAGTTCGACCAAAGCGGGGCGCGCGGCGAGCAGTTTGAAGAAGTTGATCGCGCTGGGCAGTCGGCCGATCATGTCGTCCAGCCGGTTGAGCGCGCGGCTGGGATCGGGCGCTTTGGCCAGCGCGCGCATGAGGTCAGGCATCAGCGCCTCCAGCGCCTCGCGCGACGCCGCGCTGCGCAGCGCCCGGATCGTGCCGCCGCGCCAGTGGGCGATCCGGGCGAGCGGGGTGTCGGGGTCGACGAAACCGATCTCGATGAGTTGCGCCTTTAGCCGCTCCTCGTCCTGGGAGAGCCCGGCATCGTCCTTTTGCGGGCTCAGGCGATCATAGTTGCGGCCGACCCATTCCACATGCGGGCGCAGCAGGTCGAGCAGCGCCGCCGCGTCTGGCAGGCCATGCAAGCGGGCGACATTGTCGAGACTGGCGGGCGATTTGGGCAGTTGATGGGTCTGATGGTCCTCCACCATCTGGAGCCGATGTTCGATGGTGCGAAACAGAATATAGGCCTCGTCCAGCCGCGCGGCGACATCGGCCTCAATCACGTTCGCCGCCGCGAGCGCAGCCAGCGCCTCGCGTGTGTTGCCCGATCGCAGCGACGGGTCGCGGCCGCCATGGATGAGTTGATGCACCTGCGCGAAAAATTCGACCTCGCGAATGCCGCCGCGGCCGCGTTTCAGGTCATAGCCTGGCCCGAACGCCTGCCCCTGCGCATAATGGTCGCGGATGCGGCGGCTGATATCGACAATCGCGTCGATCGCGCCGAAATCCAGGCTGCGCCGCCAGACGAAGGGACGGATCTGGCGCATGAAATAGTCGCCCAGCGCAATATCGCCGGCCGCCGGGCGCGCGCGGATGAAGGCGGCCTGTTCCCATCCCATCGCGGTCGATTCATAATAGCCGATCGCCGCCTCCACCGGCAGCGCGATCGGCGTCGCTTCGGGCGAGGGCCGCAGGCGCAGGTCGACGCGAAAGACATAGCCGTCGCCATCGCGGGCGGTGAGCAATTCGCTCATCCGGCGGCCGATGCGCACGGCGGCATCGGCCACATCCTCGCGCTCGCGATGCGGCAGGGTGGCGGGATCGTAGAGCAGGATCGGGTCGATATCCGACGAGTAGTTCAGCTCGCGACTGCCATGCTTGCCCAGCGCAAGGACGACGAAACCGCGATGCTCGGCATCGGGATAGCGTTCCTGCATCGCCGCGGCGAGCGCCTCCTCCAGCGCCTGGTCGGCAAAGTCGGAGAGGGTGCGGGTGACGCGATCCATGTCCCAGACGCCCGCCAGATCGGCGGCGGCCACCGCCAGCGCGATCGCCCCGCGACGGCGGCGCAGCGACCGGGCGACGCCGTCCTCCGGGCTGCCCGCCGCCAGCGCCGCGCCCAGCGCGCCGTCATGGTCGCCCGCCGCCAGCCGTTCGGTCACCTTAGGAAAACGGTCCAGCGCGCGCGCCAGAAAAGGCGAATGGCCCCTGATCCGGGCTTGCGTTTCCAGCCAGTCGGTCACGTCTGCTCTCCCTTATCTTCGGGCGCTATCGCTTGGGCTTGCGACGAATGCCAGAAACTTTTGGCCTACAAGGCCGTTCAGTCCTTCATGGACATCCAGCACAAAGTTGTCGGCCGATCGGCGCCGGACCGCAAAAGCGGCGCCGGTCACATCGTGACCGTCGCCTTGCCGGAGCCTTATGAAGGTGTCGGCAACGCATTGCGTGCAACCTTTGCGCCCGGCCGAGACGCGGTGCCAGATGATATGTTGGCGTTGCTGACGAAGCTGGACCGGCACTGATCCTGCTCAGGTCGGCCTGTTCGACCAGGCCGAAGGCATGGCAGGGTTTTATTTACCCATAGCGGATAGAAGTCGGCGCTTATCTTTCCAGAAAAGTCGCACGCTCATGCTCTATCGCAATTTCGCCATCGCCACGCTGCTGGCCGCGCCGCTGATCGTCATGGCGACCCAGGCTTTCCTGCCCCAGCCCAACGCCCCGCAGCAGGACCAATCCGCTATCAAGCCCGACGTGCCGCCGCCGCCG
This sequence comes from Sphingobium sp. AntQ-1, assembly GCF_028538045.1. Lineage (NCBI taxonomy): Bacteria > Pseudomonadati > Pseudomonadota > Alphaproteobacteria > Sphingomonadales > Sphingobiaceae > Sphingobium > Sphingobium sp. AntQ-1. Next base: position 2,871,301 of record NZ_CP117158.1, on the reverse strand, counting down.
CCCCCCGTGCCGGCTGCGCCGGTCGTGACGCCGGGCGCGCCTTCGGTAGAGGCTGCAACATCCTTCGGCCAGCCCATGGCCGGTGCGGATCAGCCCGCGCTGGCGCCGGGCGCCGGCCTGCCAGACACATCGGCCCCGCCGATGACCGGCGGCATGGCACCCGGCTTTTCGCCGCAGGACGCCCCCGCCGGATCGCCCAATTCGGAATAAGGGTCAGATCGCGCCCTGGAACGTATCGCACTGGGCAGGATCGCCGGTCGACAGCCCCTTGCGCAGCCATTCCGTCCGCTGCGCGCCGGTGCCGTGGGTGAAGCTTTCGGGCACAGGCCGTCGCCCGGCCGATTTCTGGAGCGTGTCGTCGCCGATCGCCTGCGCCGCGCGCATCCCTTCCTCCAGGTCGCCCGCCTCCATCAAATTCGTGTCGCGCGCGGCCCATACGCCGGCATAGCAGTCCGCCTGCAACTCCATCTTCACCTGCAGCGCATTGCCTTCCGCCTCGCTGGCGCGCTGCTGAGCCCTGCGAATCTTGTCCGACTCGCCGGTGATGGTCTGGATATGATGCCCGACCTCATGCGCGATGATGTAGCCGATCGGGAAATCGCCCGGCGCGTTGAAGCGGCTTTCCATCTCGTTGAAGAAATCGGTGTCGATATAGATGCGCTGGTCGGCCGGGCAGTAAAATGGCCCCATCGCCGATTGCGCCGCGCCGCAGCCCGACTGGCCGTTCTGGCTATAGAAGACCAGGGTGGGCGGGGGATATTGTTGCCCCTCCGCCTTGAAGATGTCGGTCCAGCGGCGTTCGGTCGATCCCAGCACCTTGAGCGAAGTGCGCTGTATGTCGCTCAGCGCGCCGGTCGCGGGTCGTTCGGTTTGCACCTGCTGTCCACCGCCGCCGCCGATCAGGCTCAATGGGTTCATGCCCATGACGACCATGATGATCAGGACCACGACGATCCCGCCGCATCCGAAACGGCTGCCGACCAACGGCAGCAACATGCCAAGCCCGCCGCCTAGGCCTCCGCCCAAACCGCCGCCGCCACGGCCGTCCTGCACCTCGTAATGGCTGCTTTCCTGTTCGTCGTCGAGCCGCATGGCGCCCTCCTTTTCTCTTGATCGTTGCCTACGCGATTCAATGTCTTCGGGGAACAGTCCGCCGACATGAAGGTTGCGGCGACAAGTGATTTGTTACGAGACATTAAGTTGGAATCATGACGCCAAAGACTATATTGCACTGCGACATGGCTGATATGGAACCCAAGGCGTCGGAAGCGAAACCGCTTCGCCGCGCGCGCACACCCCTTCCCCTCCCCCGCGAGGTCGCGTTGCTGTTGCAGGGCGGCGGGGCGCTGGGATCTTTCCAGTCCGGCGCCTATGAACGACTGGACGAACTGGGCGTCGATGTCAGCTGGGTCGCGGGCATATCAATCGGCGCGATCAACGCGGCGATCATCGCGGGTAACCTGCCGCATCGGCGACTCAGCCGGCTGAAGAAATTCTGGTATACCGTATCGGGCGGGATGCCCAACATGATCCTGCCGGAAATCGACCATATCCGCGAAGCGATGCATCTTGGGGCGGCGAGCGCTGTCGCCACCTTCGGCGTGCCGGGCATGTTCCGTCCGCGCCTGTGGCCCGCGCCGTTGATGCCGGAAGGCACGCCGGGTGCGATCAGTTTCTACGACAGCGCGCCATTGAAGGACACGCTGGACGCCTGCGTCGACTGGGATTTGCTGAACGACGGCCCCGTCCGCCTGTCGGTGGGCGCGGTCGATGTGGAAACGGGCAATTTCGCCTATTGGGACACGCGCGGTCCCGGCGGCAATACCCGGATCGACGCGCGCCACATCATGGCGTCGGGCGCCCTGCCCCCCGGCCTGCCCCCGATCGAGATTGACGGGCGCTGGTATTGGGACGGCGGCATTGTGTCCAATACGCCGCTGGCCCATGTCCTCAATCACCAGACCGAGGATATGCTGGTGTTCCAGGTCGACCTCTTCCCCGCCGAAGGGCCAATGCCGCGGCAGATGACCGACGTCTATTCGCGCATGAAGGACATCCAGTATAGCAGCCGCACCCGGCAGGTGACGGACCAATATCTGCGTCTGCGCCGCGAGCATGGCGCGATCAAGGCGCTGCTCGACAAGCTGCCGCCCGAATTGCAGGACGAAAGCGAGGCGCAGGCGCTGCGCCAGTGCCTGGATCAGGGTTCAGTCAACATCGTCCACCTGATCTATCGGTCGCGCGCCTGGGAAAGCGGAGCGAAGGATTTCGAATTTTCCCGCTCGACCATGCTGGATCATTGGAGCCAGGGCCGCGATGCGGTGGAGGAAGTGATGCACAAGGGCGATCTGATCGCGCGCAACATCCTCGACGGCAAGAGCGCGACCTTCGACCTCGACGCACCGGATCACCTGAAGGAGAAGAAGGCATGAGCAAGAGCTTGGCGGGCAAGACGGCCCTTATCACCGGGTCCACATCCGGCATCGGCCTCGCCTATGCCAAGGTTCTGGCCGGCGAAGGCGCCAATATCGTCATCAACGGTTTCGGCGAGTCCGATGCGATCGAAAAGGAGCGCGTCGGGCTGGAGGCGCTGAGCGGCGCCAAGGCGCTTTATTGCGGCCATGACCTTACCAGGGTCGATCAGATCGAGGCGATGATGAGCCAAGCCGCCGACACATTCGGCGGCGTGGATATCCTGATCAACAATGCCGGGATGCAGCATGTCGCGCCGGTGGAAGAGTTTCCGATCGACAAATGGGATCTCATCATCGCGCTCAATCTGAACGCGGCCTTCCACACCAGTCGGCTGGCGATCCCCTATATGAAATCGAAGAAATGGGGGCGCATCATCCAGACCGCGTCGGCCCATTCTCTGGTCGCGTCGCCCTTCAAAAGCGCCTATGTGACCGCCAAGCACGGACTGGCGGGCTTCACCAAGACGGTGGCGCTGGAAGTGGCGACCGATGGCATCACCGCCAACTGCATATCGCCCGGCTATGTCTGGACGCCGCTGGTCGAAAACCAGATTCCCGACACGATGAAGGCGCGGAACATGACGCGCGAGCAGGTGATGAACGACGTGCTGCTGGCCGGCCAGCCGACCAAGACGTTCGTGACGGCCGAGCAGGTCGCGGCCACCGCCTTGTTCCTGTGCAGCGATGCCGCGGCCAACATCACCGGCGCGAATCTGAGCATCGATGGCGGCTGGACCGCGCAGTAGGAGAAAAATGCCCATCGGCCGTTGACCGGCCGATGGGCGTCATGGCTATCAGGTCGCCGCCGGCGTCAGCAGGCGCAGAACCAACTGCAACCCGTCTTCGCTGGTCGTCGCCAGCGCCAGCGGGCGATCGGCCAGCCCGTCATGCTGGCTGTTGAGGAACAGGATGGCGTCCGAGGCGCCCAGCGTCTCTATCGCCATGCGAGTGATGCGCCCCTGCCGTTCGGCGGCATCGGGGGCCAGACGCACGGCGTTGCGCGGGATGAAGCGCCGTCCGGACATGCTGCGCCCTCCGGTGGAGGGAGTTTGGGTCGGATCGGCAGGTATATCGTCCGCCATGCTCAACTCTTCAACGTCACGATGCCGACCACGCCCGGTTTGGTCGAGGGGTTGGACGCATTGCCCTTGGGTGGTTTTTCCGCCTTGGGCTTGCGCACTTCGCGGTTCGTTTTCTTCTGGCCCTTGGCCATGGTCGGTCCTTCCTGAAAATCAGTCGTTCAAAGCGCAGCGCGCGCAGCGTCGTCTTCGGCGCGGAATTCGGCGACGATCGCCTCGTCCTCCGACAGGACTGCGCGGGTGGCGCGGCGGCGTTCGGCGCCGGCGGCCAGTTCCGCTTCCCGTCCCCAGGCATTGGCCGCCCGTTGCGCGATCTGGCGGGCATTGGGCAGGGTTTCGGACGATGCGCGCGCCTGATGCAACGATTGCTGCGCAAGGCAGAATGCGGATGTCTGGGCCATGGGACAGGCTCCTTATTTTTCGAGCGATGGGGCTGAAATAAAGCGGCGGCAGGGGGTGCGTGAAGATCAGCGCAGACGCGGTCGCGCCGCAACAGGTTGAACCATCATAGAGACGCATGACGCGCCGGATCGTTCCTTTCGCTTGTGAAATGGTGCTTCGGCATGGCGATTTCAAGAAAGCGCCCTGGCAGCAGCGCGCGCGGCGGGCGAAACTCCCCCTTTAACAGTCGTAAAATCCCCTTATGCTTCCGCCCAGCAAGGGAGATTATCACTATGCGCCACGCGCTCACGGCCGTTCTGGCCGCCGCCAGCCTTTCGTCCATCGCCGCCGCCCAGACAACACCGGCCGCGCCGCCCCCCTCGCCCGCGCAGAGCGTCATCGGCGCTGCGGTCGCAAAGGACATGGATGGTCTGATGACGCTTTATCGCGATCTGCACGCCAATCCCGAACTGTCGTTGCAGGAAGTCAACACCGCGACCAAACTCGCCAAGCGCCTGAAGGCGCTCAAGTTCGACGTGACCGAGAAGGTCGGCGGCACCGGCGTCGTCGCAGTGATGAAGAACGGGTCCGGCCCGACGCTGCTGATCCGCGCCGACATGGACGGACTGCCGGTGGTCGAACAGACGGGCCTCGCCTTCGCGTCCAAAGTCCGCACCAAGACACCCGAAGGGGTCGAGACCGGCGTCATGCATGCCTGCGGCCATGACACGCACATGACCGCCTTTATCGAGACCGCCAAGTTGCTCGCCGCCCGCAAGGACGTGTGGAAGGGCACGCTGGTCATGATCCTGCAACCCGCCGAGGAAGTGGGCAAGGGCGCGCGGATGATGCTGGAGGATGGGCTTTACACCCGTTTCCCCAAGCCCACCCACGCCATCGCCTTCCACGACGCTGCCAATATGGCGGCGGGACAGATCGGCTATACGCCCGGCTATGCGCTGGCCAATGTCGACAGCGTCGATATTTTGGTGAAAGGCCTTGGCGGTCATGGCGCCTATCCGCAGACGACCCGCGACCCGATCGTGCTGGCGTCGCGGATCGTCACCTCGCTCCAGACGCTGGTCAGCCGCGAGCAAGACCCGCAAGACCCCGCCGTCGTCACGGTCGGCAGCTTCCAGGCCGGAGCCAAGCACAACATCATCCCCGACGAGGCGAAGTTGCTGCTGACCGTCCGCAGCTATTCGGACGAGACGCGCGAAAAGCTGATCGAGGGCATACGGCGGATCAGCCGCGGCGAGGCGATCGCGGCTGGCGTGTCGGAGGACAAGATGCCGGTGGTGAGCGTGAAGGACGAATTCACCCCCTCCACCTTCAACCCGCCCGAATTCGCCGAACAGATGGCGGGTTTGCTCAAAAACCATTTCCCCGACGGCCGCGTGATCAAGACGAGCGCGGTTATGGGCGGCGAGGATTTCAGCCGTTTCTATCGCGCCGACAAGAGCATCAACAGCTTCATCTTCTGGGTCGGCGGCGTGCCGGCCGAAAAGATGGCGGCGGCGCAGACGGGCCAGGCCAGCCTGCCATCGCTGCACAGTCCTTTCTGGGCGCCGGAAGCCGACAAGGTGATCGCCACCGCGAGCGAGGCGATGACGGTTTTGGCGCTCGACATATTGAAGAAGCCGTAAATCAAAGAGAAAGGATGGCGGAACAGATTTTTCCGCGATCCTTTCTCGAAAGTCATTTGCCAGTCAAAGTGAAAGCACCCTATGTCAAGGCCTTGATCGCATGTGAATTGGACGATCCGGACGGAATCATCTTCGTGCACGCCACCGGCGTATGGATGATCGCCGACATCTATCGTCATTATAGCCATCTCACCCTCACATCGGATGATCGGCGTCGTAACGGGTGGCCGATCCGCATATTGTCCGACGTCACCGAAGCGGAGCGGCAGGCGCCCGATATCGAGGCGCCTATCCTGTGGCATATGGATCGCACTGACCTGCCCACCGACCGGGCCGCTATCCTGGTCGCCAATGTCGCGGACAAACTCTATGTCCGCGCCCGCCTGGGCCAGGCGATCGTCGCGGCCCTCTCCTCGCAACCGCCCACGGAAATGCGGCTGATGTCCGACGACCTGCGGCCGCCGGGCATCGTCGCCGTCTGATCGCGGAATCTCAGGCGCCGAAACCGCCGTCGATCGTGTGCATCGCGCCGGTGATGATGCCGGCTTCCGGTCCCGCCAGATAAGCGGCCAGGCCGGCAATCTCTTCCCCCGTCGCATGGCGCTTGATCGCCATGAAGCCGTGCATCAGGCCGCTCATCGGGCCATCCGCCGGGTTCATGTCGGTATCGGTCGGGCCGGGCTGTATGATGTTGACGGTAATGCCGCGCGCGCCGAAATCGCGGGCCAGGCCACGGGCCATGCCCTGCAACGCAGACTTGGTCAGCGCATAGGCCGCCCCGCCCTCGAACGGCATCCGGTCGCCATTGACCGATCCGATGACGATGATGCGGCCGCCGTCGGGCATGTGCCGCGCCGCCTCGACCGCGGCATGATAGGGCGCACGGACATTGATGTCGATCATCCGGTCGATCGCGTCGGCATCCTGTTCCAGCGGGTCGCCCAGAATGGCGGCGCCGGCATTGACCACCAATATGTCGAGCGGTCCCTGCGCTGCGACGACATCGATCACCGCCTGGCGATCGGCCGCGTCGGAGCGGATCGCGCTGGCCCCGGAGTCTGCGGCCAGCGCCTGCGCGGCGTCATGCGACCCGGCATAGGTGAAGGCCACCTGCGCACCGTCGGCCGCGAAACGCCGTACGATGGCGGCGCCGATGCCGCGGCTGCCGCCGAGAACGAGGGCCTTCTTCGAGGTGAAATCAGTCATGTCGGTCTTCCTTGTATTTTTGTAATGATCGCTATATAAATTGCTGATCGATTGGGTCAAGGAATTTTGTAGTGACCGTTAAAGAAAAATCGAAAAGCCGCGGCCGCCCACGCACCTTCGACCGGGAAGCGGCGCTGGATCAGGCACAGGCGCTGTTCCATGCGCAGGGCTATGACGGGGTCGGCGTGGCCGCGCTGGCGCAGGCGATGGGCGTCAATCCGCCCAGCCTCTATGCCGCCTTCGGCAGCAAGGCCGCCTTGTTCGATGAGGTGCTGGGCCGTTATGCGCGTAACGGCCTGCCGATCGACGCATTGCTGGCGCCCGGCGCGCCGCCCGCCGCCTCGCTGGGCACGCTGCTGCGCAAAGCCGCGCATATCTACGCCGCTGATCCGCAGACGGCTGGCTGCATGGTGCTGGAGGGCGCGCGCGGCGCGGATGCCGAAGCGGCCTGCTGCGCCCGCAACTGGAAGGCCGCAAGCGCGCAGCGGGTGCGCGACTTCCTGATCCCGACCCATGCAGACAAGGCGGCGGTCGTGGCCGACTATATGGTGACGGTGATGTCGGGCCTGTCGGCGGACGCGCGCGCGGGGACGCCCACGGATCGACTGGTGGCTGTCGCGGACATGGCGGGGCTGGCGATCGCGGCCATGTTGGACGATGGCTGATCGCGCGTCTGACTCATTCTCTTATTGCGGACGATGCCCCTTGCGCCATTTGATAAGCAGGTGCCGCGCCAGCATCAGCGGCGGCATCCGCAGCCAGTGCGACCGCACGAAGAAGGCGAAGACCAGCAGTTTGCGGCTTTCCCGGCCCCATCCGTCGCGCGCCAGCAATCGCGCGCGCACCAGTTTGTCCCACAGGGTCAGGCCCGCGCCCGAACCATAGATCGCGCCCGCCAGTCGTTGCGCCTGCCGCACATGGCGAACAAGACCGTGGCGCGTCGCGCGCGCGGCAAGCGCCATAGGATCGGCATCGGGCAGCAGGCAATATATGTCCCACAAGTTGCGCAGCCCGCCCTGCATATCCCCATCGGCCAGCATATGCGCGACCGAATGGACGATCCGATCCTCAATCGAAAGTATATATAATCCACTGGTTATATGAAGCGCATCGGCGATCATCGCCGCCGCATCCGGGGTCTGGCGCGCAGTCAGCGGCAATATGGTATGATGGACGTCGATCATCCGGTCGCGCTCGACATGAATCATCGGCGGCAGTTCATGCATCCACCGGCGATAATAGGCGTCGTCATAGGGGTCTTCCTTGACCCATTCCCATCCCGCCGCGATCAGCGCGCGCTCGACCGCAGGCATGGCGTCGCGCGGCACGAGAATGTCGAGATCGCCGATGAACCGCCCCTGCCCGGCGCGAAGGTCCGCCGCCACATAGGCCGCGCCCTTGAGCAGCACCAGTTTGACGTCGAGGCCACGCAGCGCCTGCCCCGCCCGATCCGCCTCCCACAGCGCCTGCTGCGCCTCCCGCCCGCTGTCGCGCCGGGCGTCGTCCAGGATCGGCCGCACCGCGTCTGGCAGGGCGACACCCTCCAGCCGATAGGCGAGCGTCCCGATCAGCCGTTCCGCCCGCGCCGCGGCGAGCAGGCGGTTCCAGCCGTCCGCGTCGAGCGTCCCGGCCGACGCCGGATCGCGCAGCGTGCGCACCAGCAGCGCCGCGCTCATGCCAGTTGCTCCCACAGCCGATCGACCATGGCGATGGCATCGTCGCCGGAGGGGAAATCGATCGCCCGCGCCGGGACATTGGCGACGAAGCGGGTGAGCGCGGTGAAGGCCGGCTCGCCCAGCGCGACATAATTGGTGGATGCCTGGGTCAGTCGCATGAAGATTTCGCCCTGCCCCACCGGCCGCACCGCCGCGTCATGGCCGAAACGGGGGAACAGCAGCAAAGCGGGCATTCCCCCCTCGCCCATGCGCGCCACCGCGTCCCCGCGCGGCACCATATGACGGATGTCGCCCTTCGCCGTTGCGGCCAGCAGCGGTCCCATGCGCGCTAAGCCGACCGCCTGCGTCACCACGTCTATCGCCCGGTTCTTGAGGCTGACGAGTCGCGGAAAAGGCAGGATCGCGCCGCTGTCCATGTCGAGCAGCGCGAACTCGTCGCCCATGAAGCGCCAGCCGCGCTCCCCCAGCAAAGCCGCCAGCGTCGATTTGCCCGACCCCGATTCTCCGGTCATCACCAGCACGCGCCCGTCCTTCTCCACGCTCGACGCATGGAGCAGCAGGTGACGGCGCCAGCCCAGCGCCATTTGCAGGTTCATGCCCATTTCGGCCGCCAGCAGGCCGTGGGCCAGACTCATCGGCGCGGCGTCCGCCAGGCCATGGTCGCCGGTGATGAAGATGGATGGCCGCACCCAGCGCCGCGCCAGACTGGTGGGCTGGAGCCGAACGGTGAAGTCGGCGATCGCCCCGTCCATATCGGGATAGGTGGCATAGAGCCGGCCCAGTTCCGCGATCGGCTGTCGCCAGGCGGACCCGATGCGGAAGGTCGCCGGACCGATGCGCAAGGTAATGGCGTGTCTCATGCCGGGCGCACCAGTCCCAGCGCGACGAGCGCGTCGAGATGCGCGCCGATCTCCGCCACGGCGTCGTCCACCGGCTCCAGATCATAGTCGCGCGCCAGTCGGTCGTGCATCGCCTGCGCGCTCACCGGCGCGCCGTCGGCCATGCGCGCCAAAATCTCCGGCACGGGGCTGATGACCATATGCGTCTGGCCCGATCGATGATGGTAGAGCAGGACGAGATCGTCGAGGACGCAGGTCGCCACCGCGTCCGTCTCGTCCCGGCGATAGGCTGTCGCTCCGTCCAAATCCGGCATCCCAAACTACTGTCCATGTCGCTGTAGCGCGAAAGACGTAGCCAAGTGCCTAACGCATCAGGACATCGCTGGCGACCGGACGGATTGCGGCGCAGGGGCGCCGACCAGACCCTCGAACGTGCGCAGATAGCGATCGAGCGCGCGCTGGACGCCATGGTCGCGCGTCGCCGCAGCCAGCAGCGCAGGCGACGCCGAATGCGCCAAAGCGCGTTCGATGGCCCGTGCAAAAGCGGCCGCATCGCCTACGCGCACCGCCGGATGCTGGCCGGCCTCCAGCAGAAGCGAGCGGATATTGGGCGTGCTGTCGGTCGCCACCACGCCCGCGCCGCAGGCCAGCGCCTCGATCAGCGTGGCGCACAACCCCTCCCAGCGCGACGGCTGGAGCAGCAGGTCGGTGCGGGCCATCAACGCCGCAAGGGCGTCGGGATCGCCGACATAGCCGGCGAAATCCACGCGATCGGCAATGCCCAGCGCCGCGCATTGCTGCTCCAGATTCGCACGAAGCGGCCCCTGTCCGGCGATGGTCAATCGCCAGTCGATATGGCGCAGGCGCGCCAGCGCGGCGAGCGCGGTCGCCTGATCCTTCTGCCGGGTCAGTCGCCCGACCATCAGCAACCGCCAGGGATCGCCGGACCCGCGCGGCGTCCGGGAAGCGCGGGCCAACTCCATCGCGGGCGTCACTGTCGGGCGGGGCAGCAGGCGAACGTCGCCGCTTTGCGCCAGCAGGGTGCGGTCATGCTCGCCCATGACGATGGTGAGGTCGCTCAGGCGCGCGATACTGCGGAAACGCATCAGCCGGGCCCAGGCGCCGGGACCGCGCTGGCCGGGTCGCACGATGGGGTTGGAGATGCGACCGACCGCCCTTGTATTGGTGCCCAGCGCGGCGAGCGCGACCAGCATGTTGCTCTGGTTGCCGGCCGAATAGAGGATATCCGGCCGATGCCGCCGGACCATCGCGGCGAGCGCGGGAAATTGCGCGATCATGGAAAGACGACGGACGCCGCCGGGCGCGGGCACGCGCCGCACGGTCAATGCGGGATCAATCAGGTGCGCGGCAGGACCATCGGTACGCGCCATCCACAATTCGACCGGCACGCCGCGCTGAAGCAGATGATTGGCTAGTAATATGGCGACGCGATCCAGACCGCCATCGCCCGGCTGGTACAGATAGACCGCCACCGAAAAAGCACGCTCCGCAGGGCGGCCGAACTGAAACATGGACTGTGCCTCGCCAAACATCGAACCATTTCAGGTTCGACGTCGTCAACGCGGACGATCCGTATCCGTTCAAACCGTTACGGGTGCGACGATCGGTTCAGCGCGGCATTTGCAGCGAAGCGTAGCAGGTAAAGCCGCTCGTTCCGCGCTGTAGCCGGCGGATATAGTTGAGATAGGCCTGGTTCTGTTCATAGCCGGTGCCGGGCAGCGGACGGCCGCGCAGCGCCTGCTTGACCTGTTCGCCGGTGAAGCTGCGGCCGGTCCCCGGATAGGCGCCGGGCGTGCCGGCCGGGACCAATTGGCCGTTGGGCGCAACGAAATTGCCCGCCCGGCTCTGGTCGGGCACCGGGATGGTGCAGTTGAGCACCGACGCAGCGGTGTTGGCCAGCGCAGGGCGGATCGACACGATCGCCGACGCCGCGGCAGCGCCGCCCATCAGCAACTGGCGACGCGACGGGACGGCCAGCGATGGCGCGTCATCGCGGGCTTCGGGGCTATCCTGTTCGGGCCTAGGGTCGCTCATATCGTCATGATCCGCTCGTCACGCTTGCCAAAGCGTAAAGATTGCACGCTATTGGGATAAGCCATCGCAGCAATTGCGCGACAAATCCAGCGCGGTAACCATGAATCGACTGACAACTTCGCAAATCACCGCCTCCCTCGCCATGCTGTTGCTTGGCGCCGGAGGCGCATTATTGCTGGGCGCGTCGCCCATCACCATCGCCCTGCCGATATTGGGCGGCCTGCTCGTCCTGCTCATCTGCGCGCAGGGCGTGGCGACGCGGCAGTCCGCCCCCGTCCCGCAGGAAGCGCCCGACCTGATCGGGCATCCCGATTTCGCCAGCCTGCTGGAAGGCATTTCCGACCCGCTGATGCTGGTCGAGCGCAGCCGCATCGCCCGCGCCAATCGCGCCGCGCAACGCCTGCTGGGCACGCATATCGAGGGTGAGGATGCGCGCATCGCGATCCGCCACCCCGCCGCCGCAGAACGGCTGGCCAGCACCGCCCCGCTGGCCGAGCCGGTGATGGTCGAATTGGTCGGCCTGGGCAGCCGCGACCAGCGCTGGCAGATGCGGATCGCGCCGGTCGGTCAGGTCGCCGACATGCGCCGTCTGGTTCACTTGGTCGACCATAGTGGCACTCATGCGGCGGAGCGGATGCGCGTCGATTTCGTCGCCAATGCCAGCCATGAGCTGCGCACGCCGCTGGCCGGGATATTGGGCTTCATCGAAACGCTGGCCGATCCCGAACTGGGCAAGGATGATGAAACCCGCCAGCGCTTCCTGAAGATCATGGATGGCGAGGCGCGGCGGATGCAGCGGCTGATCGACGATCTCATCTCCTTGAGCCGGATCGAGGCGGAGAAATATCGCGCGCCCGACACGCTGGTCGACCTGTCCGAACTGGCGGCCGAAGTGGTCGGCGTCTTCCGCTCCAGCCATGGCGAGCGCGGCCGCGAGGTAGAGATGGAGATCGCGCCGCAATTGCCCAGCGTGCAGGGCGACCGGGCGCAGCTCTCGCAGTTGCTGCACAATCTGATCGGCAATTCGATCAAATATGGCCGGCCCGGCACGCCGATTCGCGTCACGCTGAACGAAGGGCCGAGCAGCATGACGCGCCTGACGGTCGCCGATGAAGGCGAAGGGATCGGCCCGGACCACCTGCCCCGCCTGACCGAGCGTTTCTATCGGGTCGATTCGGGGCGCAGCCGGGCGATGGGCGGCACGGGCCTGGGCCTCGCCATCGTCAAACATATTGTCGAGCGGCATCGCGGCCGCTTCGACATCGCCAGCACATTGGGCAAGGGCACCACCATCACCGTCCTGTTGCCCCCGCCGATGGAAGATGCGCCAAATAAAAGCGACGAGAAAAGGCGCCCTTCGGCGCTTTCGGGTGCTATGTCATGAAAATGAAACCTGACTGTCACAAAGGCGCGATGGTCCGCGACTAGGGCGCTTCCCAGGGGGGCGGCGACAAGCGAATCGCGGCTCTGTTGTTTGGAGGTTCCCGTGAAGACATTCGCCTTGCTCGCCGCGACGACCGTGAGCGTTCTCAGCCTTGCCGCTTGCGGCGACCAGTCCGGCGGCGGCGCAGGCCAGACGCGCGACCAGATCCGCGCGGTCGGCTCCTCCACGGTCTATCCCTTCGCCACCGCGGTCGCCGAACTGTTCGTGCAGAGCAATGCCGGCATGAAGTCGCCGATCATCGAATCAACCGGCACCGGCGGCGGCATGAAGCTGTTCTGCGCTGGCGTTGGCGCGCAGCATCCCGACATCGCCGACGCATCGCGCCGTATGAAGAAGGCCGAATTCGACATGTGCGCCGCCAATGGCGTGAAGGACATCATCGAAGTGCAGATCGGCGTCGACGGCCTGGCCTTTGCCGAATCGAAGCAGGGTCCGGGCCTGAAGCTGACCCCCAAGATCGTCTATGAGGCGCTGGCCGCCAATCCTTATGGCAAGGGGCCAAACAAGGCCCAGACCTGGAAGGATGTGGACCCCAGCCTGCCCGCGATCGCCATCTCCGTGTTCGGTCCGCCGTCCACCAGTGGCACGCGCGATTCGCTCGCTGAACTGATCCTGGAAAAGGGCTGCCAGTCGGACGAGGCGATGAAGGCGCTGAAGGAAAAGAATGAGGACGAATATAAGGCGACCTGCACCCGCGTTCGCGAAGATGGCAAATATGTCGATTCGGGCGAGAACGACAATCTGATCGTGCAGAAGCTGGGCGCCAATCCCAATGCGGTCGGCGTATTCGGCTTCAGCTTCCTGGAGGAAAATAAGGACAGCCTGAAGGACGTGCCGATCAACGGCGTCGAGGCGACCTATGAGACCGTGTCCACCGGCCAATATCCGGGCGCGCGTCCGCTCTACATCTATGTGAAGAAGGCGCACATGACGGCCATCCCCGGCCTCCAGGGCTTCCTGAACGCTTTCGCGGCCAACTGGAGCCCCGACGGCCCACTGACCAAGCGCGGCATGGTCGCAGCGCCCGAAGACGTGCGAAAGGCGAACGCCGAAACGGTCAAGACGCTGACCGTCCTTGACGGTTCGCAACTGAAGTAAGGGCGACATGACCGGACCAGCCATCCTCCTGCTGCTGGCGGGCCTGGGCGCGATCGCCTGGGTCAGTGCTCGCGCCCGCGCCCTGCGGCTCCAGACCGTAGCGCGGGCGACGGGGCGGCGCGACGCCGTCCACTCGCTACCCGGCTATCATGGCTGGTATGTCGCGCTATGGACTCTGATCCCGGCCGCCATCTTCCTGGCGGTCTGGGCCAATGTCGTGCCGGGCCTCGTCACGCAAAGCGTGCTTGCCGATCCGGCGGCCCAAAGCCTGCCCCTCGACGGCTTCTCCCGCTCCGCCATCCTTGGCGAGGCGCGGGCGATCGCCAGCGGGGATCAGGCAGGCGCATTCAACCCCCTGTCGCAGGGTCTGGTCGAGCCGTACGCGCAAGCGCTCAACAAATATGGCGTAGCCGGCGGTGTGCTGGCGCTGGTGCTCGCTTTTGCCGGCGGCGCCTACGCCTTCACCCGCATTCGCCCCGATTTCCGGGCGCGCACGCGCGTCGAGCGGCTGGTGATGGCGTCGCTGCTGATCGCGTCGCTGATCGCGATCATCACGACGGTCGGCATCGTCGCCTCCCTGCTGTGGGAAAGTTTCCGCTTCTTCTCGATGGTCAATCCCATCGACTTCCTGTTCGGCACCAAATGGTCGCCGCAATCGGCCGCCATGGGTTATGGCAATGACGACGCCTTCGGCGCGGTGCCGCTCTTCTGGGGCACCATCTTCATCGGCGCGATCATCGCCATGATCGTGGCAATTCCGTTGGGCCTGATGAGCGCCATCTACCTGACCCAATATGCCAGCCCGACGGTCCGCAAGTGGATGAAACCGACGCTGGAGATGCTCGCGGGCGTGCCGACGGTAGTCTATGGCTATTTCGCCGCGCTCACCATCGCTCCGGCTCTTCGTGACTTCGCCGTCGCGATCGGCATACATGGCGCCTCGTCCGAAAGCGCGCTGGCCGCCGGCCTCGTCATGGGCGTGATGATCATTCCCTTCGTCTCGTCCATGGCCGACGACAGCATCGCCGCCGTGCCCCAATCGATGCGCGACGGCAGCCTGGCGATGGGCGCGACCACCAGCGAGACGATTCGCAAGGTGCTGATCCCCGCCGCGCTGCCGGGCGTCGTCGGCGGCGTGCTGTTGGCCGTCAGCCGCGCGATCGGCGAAACGATGATCGTGGTCATGGCCGCGGGCCTCGCCGCGAACCTGACCGTCAATCCCTTCGCCAGCGTGACGACGGTGACGACCCAGATCGTCCAGTTGCTGACCGGCGACCAGGAATTCGACAGCGCCAAGACGCTCGCCGCCTTCGCGCTGGGCCTGGTGCTGTTCATCGTCACCCTGCTGCTCAACATCGTGGCCCTGCGGGTCGTGAAGAAATATCGCGAGGCTTACGAATGAGCGTCCCCCCCACGCCCCCGCAAAGGCTCCCGACCGACTGGAAGTCGGACGCCATGCGCAAGCGGATCGCAGGGCGCTATGCCGCCGAGCGCCGCTTCAAATATGCCGGCCTGTTCGCCGTGCTGCTGTCCGCCTCCTTCCTGGCCTTCCTGCTCGTCACCATGATGGGCAATGGCCTGCGCGGCTTCACCCGGACCGAAATCGCGCTCAAAATCGACTTCCCGGCCTCGCCGCTGTTGCTCGATCCCGCCGCGATCACCGATGAATCGCTGAACCAGGCCAATCTGCCGATGGTGACCGACACGGTCGCCAAAAAGCTGCTGGGCGCGGACGCCGACACACTGCTGTCGCCCACCGCCTGGATCAGCATCCGCGATGCCATCAAGGCCGATCCCAAGATATTGAGCCGGACCGAAACGATTAGCGTGCCGGCCTCGACCGGGCTGGACCTGGCCGCCAAGGGCCAGGGTTCGCCTGAAATGGAGGCCGCGGTCGCGCGGCTGAAGCAGCAGGACGTGTTGTCGACCGGCTTCAACACCAGCTTCCTGACCGCCAGCGACGGCACCGATCCGACCCAGGTCGGTATCTGGGGCGCGTTCAAGGGATCGCTGCTGACGATGATCGTGACGCTGGTGCTCAGCTTCCCGATCGGCGTCGCCACGGCGCTCTACCTGGAGGAATATGCCCGCAAAAGCTGGTGGACCGACATCATCGAAGTGTCGATCAACAATCTGGCGGCGGTGCCTTCGATCATCTTCGGGCTGCTTGGCCTGTCGATCTTCCTGAACCTGGCGCATCTCCCGCGATCCGCCGCATTGGTCGGCGGCATGACGCTGGCGCTGTTGACGATGCCGGTCATTGTCATCGCCGGCCGCAATGCCATCAAGTCGGTGCCGCCCAGCATCCGCGACGCGGCGCTCGGCATCGGGGCCAGCCCGGTGCAGGTCGTGTTCCAGCATGTGCTGCCGCTCGCCCTGCCCGGCATCCTGACCGGCACGATCATCGGCATGGCCCGCGCGCTGGGCGAAACCGCGCCGCTGCTGATGATCGGCATGCGCGCCTTCATCGCGACCCCGCCGGGCGGCATCACTGATCCTGCGACCGTGCTGCCGGTGCAGATATTTCTCTGGTCCGACGAAGTTTCCAAGGGCTTTGTCGAAAAGACCTCCGCCGCGATCATCGTTCTGCTGGCTTTCCTGCTCGCGATGAACGGCCTCGCCATCTATCTGCGCAACAAGTTTGAAACACGGTGGTAATGACACCCATGACAGAAGAGCAAATCAACCTGACCATCGACAACCCCAAGATGTCAGCTCGCGACGTCAAGGTTTTCTATGGCGAAAAGCAGGCCATCAAGGGCGTGTCGATCGACGTCGGCATGGACCATGTCACCGCCTTCATCGGCCCGTCGGGATGCGGCAAGTCGACCTTCCTGCGGACGCTCAATCGCATGAACGACACGGTCGCCTCGGCACGGGTGGAAGGTGAGATCACGCTGGACGGAGAGAATATCTACGCTCCGTCGATGGACGTGGTGCAGCTGCGCGCGCGGGTGGGCATGGTGTTCCAGAAGCCCAATCCCTTCCCCAAGTCGATCTACGAGAATATCGCCTACGGGCCGCGCATCCACGGCCTGGCCGCGGGCAAGGCGGACATGGACGTTATCGTCGAGAAGTCGCTGCGCCGCGCGGGCCTGTGGGAGGAAGTGAAAGATCGGTTGCACGACAGCGGCACCGCTTTGTCGGGGGGCCAGCAACAGCGGCTGTGCATCGGCCGCGCCATTGCGGTCGAACCCGAAGTGATCTTGATGGACGAGCCTTGTTCCGCGCTCGATCCCATCGCGACCGCCAAGATCGAGGAACTGATCCACGAACTGCGCGGCCGCTACGCGATCGTCATCGTCACGCACAACATGCAGCAGGCCGCGCGCGTGTCGCAGCGCACCGCCTTCTTCCATCTGGGCGACCTGGTCGAATATGGCGTGACGAGCGACATCTTCACCAATCCGCGCCAGGAGCGGACCAAGGATTATATCACCGGCCGCTACGGCTGAGCCGGGGGAGAGACATCATGGCTGAACATACGATCAAGGCATTTGACGAGGAAATCGACCGGCTGCGCGGACTGATCGCCGAAATGGGCGGGCGCGCGGAAGCGGCGATCGAAAATGCGATGCTGGCGCTGCAACGGCAGGACAAAGTGTTGGCCGCCGATGTCGTCGAAGGCGACAAGCGCATCGACGCGATCGAAGCGGAGGTCGAAAAGCTGGTGATCCAGGTGATTGCGCTCCGTGCGCCGATGGCCAATGATCTGCGCGACGTGATCGCGGCATTGAAGATCGTCAGCGTGGTGGAGCGCATCGGCGATTATGCCAAGAATATCGCCAAGCGCGTGCCGCTCATCGCGACCAACACCCGCATCCTCGAACCCATTTCCCTGCTGCCCTCCATGGGGCAGGTCGCGGGCGAGATGGTGCATGATGCGCTGAACGCCTTCGCCGCGCGCGACGCCGACCTGGCGCTGGCGGTGGTCGAGCGCGACACGGTGGTCGACGATTTCTACAACAGCGTGTTCCGCACGCTCGTCACCTTCATGGTCGAGAATCCCAAGACGATCAGCGAGTGCGCGCACCTGCTGTTCATCGCCAAGAATATCGAGCGGATCGGCGACCATGCGACCAACGTCGCGGAAATGGTCTATTATGCTGCCACCGGCCAGACCTTGCCAGAGCGCGAGCGCGGCGCCGACATGCAGCCGGAGGACTAGACCATGGCACGAGCGAAAATGCTGCTGGTCGAGGATGACGCGGCGCTGGCCGAACTGCTGATATGGCATTTCAAGCGTGAGGATTTCGAAGTCGCCCATACGGTCGACGGCGAAGAGGCGTTGCTGATGGCGCAGGAAAATGTGCCGGACATCGTGCTGCTCGACTGGATGGTCGAAAGCCTGTCGGGGATCGAGGTCTGCCGCCGCCTGCGCCGCATGAACGGCACCGCGAACATTCCGATCATCATGCTGACCGCGCGCGGCGAGGAAGAGGATCGGGTCCGGGGTCTGGAAACCGGCGCGGACGATTATGTGACCAAGCCGTTCAGCCCCCGCGAACTGGTGGCGCGCGTCGGCGCGGTGCTGCGCCGCGTGCGCCCGGCCCTGGCGGGCGAGACGCTTACCTTCTCCGACGTGGAGATGGACACGGTCGGCCACAAGGTCCGCCGCAGCGGCCAGGTGATCCCGCTCGGCCCCACCGAGTTCCGCCTGCTCAAGCATTTCCTGGAGCATCCCGGCTGGGTCTTCTCCCGCGAACGACTGCTCGACAGCGTGTGGGGCCAGGACAGCGATATCGAGCTACGCACGGTCGATGTCCATATCCGCCGCCTGCGCAAGGCGATCAATGGCGATGGCCAATATCAGGACATCATCCGCACGGTGCGGTCGGCGGGCTATGCGCTGGATACCGACGGGATCGGATAGGCCCCGCAACGCACCTGTCGTGGTTCAAACGAAAACCTCTCCAACGATATTTGGAGCGGTTTTTGTCAGTTGCGATCGTCATCCGGCACGGACGTTTATGCAGGACCGCCTGGGACTGGCGCATTGTGCAAGCCATCGCCCGACATGGCGTTCCGGTCTGCCTCGTCTGGCCAGCGGCCACGGGGTCTGGCCCATGGATTGAGAAACAAAAAGGGCAGCTTCAAGAATAGAAGTTCGGCATGCACGACATGGTCGACGATACGCTCCCACCATATTGGCCCGCGTTGCGCGTAGGCATCGAGCCAATCTTCATAGGGCGCCCAATGGCTGGGTTCGTCCTTGCGAATGATGCTGAAGATGCGCGTCAGAATCGGGTCCGACAGGATGATCCGGTTGGTGAGCAGGGTTTCCACCTGCACATATCCCCGCCTTTCGGTCAGCGCGATGACCCGGCACAGGCGCGCGAACAGCCTGTCGCTTTCGACGACGTCCTGCGTCTTGAGCCGGGCTATCGGCGTGCCGAACATGATCTCGACGAAACGGTCGATATGGCCGAAGGTCCGCCCCACAGCGAAGGGCATGATGCCCCGCCGTTCGAACCAGCGGCGGAACATGAGATAATGTTTGCGCTCGTCCGCCCGATGCGCCTGGAGCCGCGCGATGAGGACAACATCGTCAGGCGAGCGCTTCACGACAGATTCGATCACCCGGTCGATGGCGGTATATCCGCGATGCTCATTGTAGATATATATGCTGCCCAGCACATCGAGATAGCGGCGTTCGAACCAAGCACGCATAGTTTTCTCCGGCCCTGACCAAGTCAGAACGTCCTTGGATACAGCAATAATATGCGCAGCGACATTCGGTTCGATATCGCGATGTCAAAAGATTTACGCCGCGCGGCGTGCCTTGTTCAGTTTCTTGAGCAGCATGTCGCGTTTCAGGCGCGACAGATGATCGATGAACAGCACGCCTTCCAGATGATCCATCTCGTGCTGGAGGCATGTGGCGAGCAGGCCTTCAAGCTGTTCCTCATGGATACGGCCGTCGCGGTCCATCCAACTCGCGCGGACGACGGCGGGCCGTTCCACCTCGGCATATTGGTCGGGAACCGACAGGCAGCCTTCCTGATAAATCGACAGTTCTTCCGAACCCTTGAGAATCTGCGGATTGATGAAGACCATCGGCTTCCTGACCGGCTTGGCGTCTTCTGCATCCGATTCTGGTTCCTGCAGGTCGATCACCAGCACCCGCTTGGGCACGCCGACCTGAATCGCAGCCAGACCGATGCCCGGCGCGTCATACATCGTCTCGAACATGTCATCGATCAACCTTTGCAGGTCGTCGTCAATGGTATCGACAGGGGTAGAGATGGTGCGCAGGCGCGGATCGGGCGCTTCAAGGATCGGTAGGATTGCCATGTGTCGAACATAGACGGAACGGCCCGATATTTCAAGCCATCGCACCGCACTCAGAGCCGCTAACCCACTGGCCTGCGCGCGCGCAGCGCCTGCGCCAGCGTGCCTTCGTCCAGATAATCCAGTTCGCCGCCGACCGGCACGCCATGGGCGAGTTGGGTCAGGCGGATAGGAAACCGCTCCAGCCGTTCGGCCAGATAATGAGCGGTCGTCTGCCCCTCCAGCGTGGCGTTCATCGCCAGCACGACTTCGTCCACGCCGCCCGGCTCCAGCCGCGCGACCAGCGCGTCGATAGTCAGGTCTTCGGGCCTTATCCCTTCCAGTGCTGACAACCGCCCGCCCAGCACATGGAAACGGCCGGGGAAGAGGCGCGATTTGTCGAGCGCCCACAAATCCGAGACATCCTCCACCACGCACAGGGCGCGGGCGTCGCGGCGCGGATCGGCGCAGATGCCGCAGGGATCGATCGTATCGACATTGCCGCAGACATGGCAGGTGACGAGCCGGTCGTTCACCGCCTCCAGCGCGCGCAGCAGCGGCTCCATCGCGCCCTCGCGCTTTTTCAGCAGGTGCAGCACCGCGCGCCGGGCCGAACGGGGGCCAAGGCCGGGCAGGCGGGACAGCGCCTGGGTCAGCGTCTCGATTTCAGGTGAAGCCATATCGTGAGATAAAGGGTTGCAACCGGGAGAGACAAGGGGTTTGAGCAGCTTCTTTGGAAATGCGCCTTAACGCGCATTTCGGATGCGGCGCCGGCCCTATCCATGCGGAAACTGGACACAGACTATGCGTATCATCTATATGGGCACCCCCGATTTCGCCGTTCCGGCGCTCGACGCGCTGGCGAAAGCGGGTCATGACATCGTCGCGGTCTATAGCCAGCCGCCCCGCCCCGCCGGCCGTGGCAAGGCGCTGCGCCCCTCACCCGTCCACGCCCGCGCCGGGGACATGGGGATAGAGGTGCGCACGCCGGTTTCGCTGAAGGACGGCGACGTGCAGGCCGCCTTCGCTGCGCTAGACGCCGATGTAGCGGTGGTCGCGGCCTATGGCCTGATCCTGCCGCGCGCCGTGCTGGATGCGCCGCGCCATGGCTGCATGAACATCCACGCCTCACTGCTGCCGCGCTGGCGCGGCGCGGCGCCGATCCAGCGGGCGATCCTGTCGGGCGACAATGTCACCGGCGTCACGATCATGGACATGAAGGCGGGCCTGGACACCGGGCCGATGCGCGCCAAGCATGTCACGCCGATCGAGGACAAGACCGCAGGCCAACTGACCACCGAACTAGCGCAGGCAGGTGCGGCGCTGATGGTCGAGGTGCTGGACGATATCGCGCAGCACCCCCCCCTCGCTCAACCGGAAGACGGGGTCATCTATGCGTCGAAGATCGACAAGGCGGAGGCGCGGATCGATTTCGGCCATTCGGCGCATCAGGTCGAACGGCAGGTGCGCGCCTTCAATCCCTTCCCCGGCGCCTTCTTCGAATATCGCGGCGAACGCTTTCGCATCCTGGCCGCCCATGTCGAACATCATGGCGGACCGGCAGGCGAACTGCTGGACGATAGCCTGCTGATCGGTTGCGGCCATGACGCGATCCGCCCGACGCTGATCCAGCGCGCTGGCAAGGCGGCGATGTCGCCTGGCGAATTGCTGCGCGGTTATGAGATGCCGGCCGGGAGCCGGGTGGATGGATAGGCGGGACGCAGCCCGGATATGACCCGTTTCGCCTTCACCGTCGAATTTGACGGCCGCCCCTTCATGGGCTGGCAGCGTCAGGCCCATGGCCCCAGCGTGCAGCAGACGATCGAGGATGCGATCTTCGCCGTGACCCGCGAGCGCGCCGTGGTCCATGCCGCCGGGCGCACCGATGCTGGCGTCCACGGCCTGGCCATGCGCGCCCATGCGGAGATCGACAAGGCCATCGCGCCCTTCCGCCTGATGGAAGCGATCAACGCCCGGATGCGACCAGCCCCCGTCTCCATCGTGGCGTGTGAGCCGGTCGCGGACGACTGGCATGCCCGTTTTTCCTGTATCGGGCGATCCTATATCTATCGCATCGCCAATCGCCGCGCACCGCTGACCTTCGAGCGGGGGCTGGCGTGGCGGGTGATCCAGCCGCTTGATGTCCCAGCGATGCAGGATGCGGCGCAGCTGCTGGTCGGGCGGCACGACTTCACCACCTTCCGGTCGGCCCATTGCCAGGCGCAAAGCCCGGTCAAGTCGCTCGACCGGCTGGATGTCGAGCGTGACGGCGACCGCATCGCGATCCACGCGGCGGCGCGCTCCTTCCTGCATCATCAGGTTCGATCGATGGTGGGGTGTCTGGCGATGGTCGGCATGGGTCGATGGCGTGCGGACGATCTACGCGCCGCGCTGGAGGCCAGGGATCGCGCGGCGCTTGGCCTCAACGCGCCGCCGGACGGGCTGTATTTCGTGCAGGCGGTCTACCCCGGCGCCGCCGTCAGATGAAGGCGGCGGCGCAAACCTGATTCTTGCCGGCGCGCTTGGCGGCGCGCATCGCATCGTCGGCGCAGGCGATCAGCCGGTCGAGATCGGCCGGATCGGGCGTGTCGGCAGTGACCAGGCCGAAGCTGCCGCTGATGCCCATGCCATAGGCGGCGAGCGCCAGGCGCGCATCTTCGCCAAAAGCCCGGACCGCCTGTGCATCCCGGTCGGCCAAAAGGACCAGAAATTCGTCGCCGCCGATGCGCGCGACGACATCGCCCGCATCGGCCTGCGCCTTGAGCAATTGGGCGATATCGACCAGGCAGGCATCGCCCGCGGCATGGCCCTGCCCGTCATTCAACTGCTTGAAGCCATCGAGATCAAGGAACAGCAGGCTGGCGCCAAGCCGTGCATGGGCCGCATGGGCCAGCACATCCTTGGCCCGACAGGCGAAGCCGCGGCGGTTGAGCAGGCCGGTCAGCGGATCATGCACCGCTTCGAAACTGGCCTGGCGCAGGTCCGACATATCCTCGATCACCGCCACGTAAAGTTCGGGCTGGTCGGCATCGTCACGCACCATCGCGACGGTCAGGTTGATCCAGATGATCGTTCCGTCGGCGCGGATATAGCGTTTTTCCATCGCGTAACGCGGCAATTCGCCCGCATTGAGCCGCGCCAGCAGCGCTTCGTCGGCGTTCAGATCGTCTGGATGGGTGATCTGCTGAAATCCGGTGCGAATCAGCGTTTCCGCGTCATGGCCGCTGATCTCGCAAAAGCGCGGATTGACCAGCAAAAAGCGACCGTCCAGCCCGACATGGGCGATGCCGACCGGCGCATGGAGAAAGGTCGCCTCGAAACGACGCTGCGCCAGCGCGAGGGCTGCGGCGATCGCTCCGTCCCGCGCGATGCGCTGAGCCGGTGCGGGGGAAGATTTGGCTGAAAATGGTCCGGTGAACTGCCGGTGCGACTGCCTGCTCATCGTCCGCTCTTGCACGGAAAATGGTAAACAGGTGGTTACGCCACCGCGCGGTCATAAAATTGTCAGAGACGGGTGCGGAACGGCGTGAAGTCGGTGCCGCTGTCATAGACGTCCAGCCCTTCGCGGCGCTTGAGGCCGTTGACCGCCAGATAGGTGACCGGCGTCAGCAACGCTTCCCAGCCGACCTTCATCGCCCAGTTGGTGACCATCACCGTCAGCACCTGGGCATTGCTCCAGTCGCCCCAGAAGGCGAGCGGGTAGAAGAGCAGGCTGTCCGCGCCCTGGCCGATGACGGTGGAGCCGATCGTGCGCATCCACAAATGCCGCCCCTGCGTCAGTATTTTCATGCGGGCGAGGACGAAGCTGTTGGCCAGTTCGCCCGCCCAGAAGGCGATGAGCGAGGCGAAGACGATGCGCCAAGTGCTACCGAACACCGCCTCATAAGCTTTCTGGTCGGGCCAGCCGTCCGCAGGCGGCAGCGCGACCACCACCCAGCTCATCAGCGCCATGAACAGCATCGCGCCGAACCCCGCCCACACGCAGCGGCGGGCACGAGCATAGCCATAGACTTCCGTCAGGACATCGCCGATGACATAGCCCAGGGGGAAGAATAGGATGCCGGCGCCAAAGGTGAAGCCGCCCAGCGTCGACAGCTTGGCCGCGCCGATCAGGTTTGAGAGGAGCAGGATCGCGACGAAGGCCGCCATGAAGAAGTCGTAATAGCGCAGCGGCCGCGCACCTAGCGCCCCTGCATCGACCTTGTGAACCGCCCCGTCGCTCATGCGCACCTGCATATCGCGTGGTCAGGTGATTGCAAGCTGGCGCAACGCCCGCTATCGCGACACGCGCGCGGCCCCGTAGCTCAGTTGGATAGAGCATTCGCCTTCTAAGCGAATGGTCGCTGGTTCGAATCCAGCCGGGGTCACCAACGACGAGCGCTGTCAGAAGTTCAAGATCAGCATCGCCAGACCCAACAGCGTCAGAATGAAAGCGAAGCCGAGAAATCCGAAATCCGGCTTGTCAGGGTCTCTCATCGCGCCTCTCCTTCTTGCTTGCGCCCGTCTTCATAGCGCCCATCCTCATTGCGAACGCTCCAGCAGGTCATCGAGCACCGTCATGGTGAAGATGGGATCGGCATCGGGAGGCACCTGCGCAATCGCATCGACGAAGGCAGCGCGCGTCGCGGCATCGTCATAAACCATTTTCTGTTCGAACGCCTCCCGCCACGTCGCCTCGTCGGGCCATTCGGCATAGCCGACGAACCGACCATCGGCGTCCCGATGCAGACGGGAGCCATAGCTGCCATATTTTTCCCGGATCAGGTCGGTCCCGCGCCTCCAGGCGGCGCGAAACTGATCCTCCTTGCCGGGATGGACCCGCCACCAATAGACCGCGACGAACATCGCTTTTCTCCTTTTATTCAAGGAGAATAAACGGGTCGAGCGCAGGTTCCTGCGCCCGGCCCGGAAAAGTCACAGGATCGTCTGGCCGGTCTTGGCCCAGTCGGCGGCGAAGCCTTCGAGGCCCTTGTCGGTCAGCACATGCTTGGACAGCAGCTTGATGACGGCGGGCGGCGCGGTCATCACGTCGG
Organism: Sphingobium sp. AntQ-1; assembly: GCF_028538045.1. Lineage (NCBI taxonomy): Bacteria > Pseudomonadati > Pseudomonadota > Alphaproteobacteria > Sphingomonadales > Sphingobiaceae > Sphingobium > Sphingobium sp. AntQ-1. Next base: position 2,846,100 of record NZ_CP117158.1, on the reverse strand, counting down.
CGCCGATACGGGCGCTTTCCAGCACATGGATCGGGTGGCGGACGCTGGCGACCAGAATTTCGGTGTCGAAGCCGTAATTGTCGTAGATCAGGCGGATATCCTGGATCAACGCCATGCCGTCGAAGCCGTTATCGTCATGACGGCCGACGAAGGGCGATATGAAGCTGGCGCCGGCCTTCGCCGCCAGCAGCGCCTGATTGGCCGAGAAGCAGAGCGTGACATTGACCAGCGCGCCGTCGTCGGTCAGCGCCTTGCAGGTTTTGAGGCCGTCGATCGTCAGCGGCACCTTGATGCACACATTGTCGGCGATCTTCCGCAGCACGGTGGCTTCCTTCATCATCGTCTCATGGTCGAGCGCGACGACTTCGGCGGACACCGGGCCATCCACGATGCCGCAGATTTCCTCGACCACTTCCAGGAACTTGCGGCCCGACTTGTGGATCAGCGAGGGGTTGGTGGTGACGCCGTCGAGCAAGCCGGTGGCGGCCAGTTCGCGGATTTCGGCGGTGTCGGCGGTGTCGACGAAGAATTTCATGGGGCACTCCGGGATAGGGCGAATCGCGCTCCTTTAACCGCTGGCGGTCGGATTCGCCATGGTGACGGCATGAATTGCATCCCCTGCCCCGCGCGACTAAGGCCGACGCACCTTTTCAAAGGACCCAATATGAAGCGCGACGCCCGTCTGCTGACGATTCCGATGGCTCTATGGGGCGCATCGCCGGCGGGGGCCGCGACCGAAGAAACACAGGCATGGATTACCGAGCAGGCGATCCTGCACGCCGGCGACACAAATATCGTCACCATCGATTCAAGCCAGCGTATCCGATCCGACGGCCAGAGCGGCGGCGAACAGTTTCTCGCCCGCGTCGCGATCGACCACAGGATTACCCCCGCGCTGCAGCTGGGCGGCGGCATCGCCTATCTGCGCAGCGAGGTGGATCAGGAAATGCGCCTGTTCCAACAGGCGACGTGGACCAGCGGCATCTGGATAAGCCGCACCCGGATCGAGCAGCGTTTCTTTAGCACGGCGGATGAAGCCAGTTGGCGGTTGCGCCAGCGGGTGCAGGCGGCGGCGCCGATCGACCGAGCGAAGCGATGGACCGTGATCGCGGCGACCGAAATCTTCTTCCACCTCAACCGCGCGCGGCCGAGCGACCAGACCGGGCTGGCGACGATGCGTAATCAGATCGGCCTGCGCCATCCGATCACTGGCATGGTGGACGCGCAACTGCTCTATATGCGCCAGCAGAATTTTCGCGACGGACGGCCCGATACGGTCGCCCATATTCCTTGGCTGACACTCAGTTGGCGGCTGTGACGATTTGCCAGCCGCGCCCGGCGCGCTAAGGATGGCCCATGTCTTCGCGCGCCCGTGTCCTCATTCTCAACGCCGCCCTGGGGCCGCTCGACTATCGCGTGCCCCATGGCATGACCGTCACGCCCGGCAGCATCGTCATCGCGCCGCTGGGGCCGCGCCAGTTGATCGGCGTGGTGTGGGAGGAGGACAGCTTCCCGGACATCGAGACGGTCGGCGACAATCGGCTGCGCAATCTGCTGGAGGTGGTGGACGCCCCGCCGCTGCCCGAAACGCTGCGCCGGCTGATCGAATGGACCGCGGACTATTATCTCAGCCCCCCCGCCGCCGTGCTGCGCATGGCGCTGTCGTCCATGGCGGCGCTGGAGGGCACGCGGACGGTGATCGAATATCGCGCCACTGGGGCCGTGCCCGAACGGATGACCGAGCAGCGCGCGCAGGCGCTGGAGCGGATCGGCGAACGGCAGGGGCTGATCCGCGAACTGGCGATGATCGGCGGGGTGAGCGACGCGGTTATCCGCGGCCTCATCAAGCAGGATATTTTCGAGCCGGTGGAGGTGAGCATCGACACCCCCTTCCCCATGCCCGACCCCGGCCATGCGCAGCCCGTGCTGTCGGAAGCGCAGACCAGTGCCGCGACGACCATGGCGGACGCGGTGCTGCGCCAAGATTTCGCGCCTTTCCTACTGGACGGCGTCACCGGGTCCGGCAAGACCGAGGTCTATTTCGAGGCGATCGCGGCGGCCATCAGGGCGAATCGACAGGTGCTGGTGCTGCTGCCCGAAATCGCTCTGACCGAACCCTTTCTGGAGCGGTTCGAGAAGCGGTTCGGCACCATACCGGTCAACTGGCATAGCGGCCTGCGCCAAAGCGAGCGGCGGCGGGCGTGGCGCGCCATCGCCAGCGGACAGGCGCAGGTGGTGGTGGGCGCGCGATCGGCGCTGTTCCTGCCCTATCCCAATCTCGGCCTCATCGTCGTGGACGAGGCGCACGAGGCCAGCTTCAAGCAGGAGGACGGCGTTCATTATCATGCCCGCGACGTGGCGGTGATGCGCGGGTTGATCGAGAAATTCCCGGTCATCCTTGCGTCCGCCACTCCCGCGATCGAGACGCGCCACCAGGTTGAACTGGGCCGCTATGCGGAGATCAAGCTGCCTGCGCGCTATGGCGGGGCGGTGATGCCCGCGATCGAGGGCATCAACCTGCTGACCGACCCGCCCGAACGCGGCCGCTGGATCGCCCCGCCTCTGGTCAAGGCGATCGACGAGGTGATGGCCAAGGGCGAGCAGAGCCTGCTCTTCCTGAACCGGCGCGGCTATGCGCCGCTGACGCTCTGCCGTCATTGCGGCTATCGCTTCCAATGCCCCAATTGCACCGCCTGGATGGTCGAACATCGGCTGACCCACCGCCTCGCCTGTCATCATTGCGGCCATGTGATCCCCGCCCCGCGCCGCTGCCCCGATTGCAAGGAGGAGGATAGCCTGGTCGCCTGCGGCCCCGGCGTCGAGCGGATCGCCGACGAGGTGAAGGCGCTGTGGCCGCAGGCGCGCACCGCCATCGCCACGTCCGATACGCTATCCTCCTCAGCCCGCGTCGCCGATTTCGTCAAGTCGGTGGAGGCCGGCGACATCGACATCATCGTCGGCACGCAACTCGTCACCAAAGGCTATCATTTCCCCAATCTGACGCTGGTCGGCGTGATCGACGCGGATCTGGGGCTGGAGGGCGGCGACCTACGCGCGGCGGAGCGGATCTTCCAGCAGATCGTGCAGGTCGCGGGGCGCGCCGGGCGCGGCGAGAAGCCGGGCAAGGTCTTCATTCAAACCCGGATGCCTACCAGCGAGGTGATCGAATCGCTGATCGAGGGCGATACCGAACGCTTCTACGCGGTCGAGACGGAGAACAGGCGGCGCGCCAACGCGCCCCCGTTCGGCCGCTTCGCCGCGATCATCATTTCCAGCGAAAATGCGGACGACGCCGCGCAGACCGCGCGGCTGATCGGCAAGTCGGCCCCGGTGATCGAGGGGATGCGCGTCTATGGCCCTGCGCCTGCGCCGCTGTCCGTCCTGCGCGGGCGCCATCGCCATCGGCTGCTGATCCATGCGACGAGATCGGTGGATGTCCAGACGGCGATCCGCGAATGGCTGGGCAATCTGGCGTGGAAATCGGGGACGCGCGTCGCGGTGGACGTCGATCCCTACAGCTTCATGTGATGGAAACGCCGTGCCGAAACCTCTGTGCGCTGGACCGGGAGCGGAAAAGCTGCACCGGATGCGGCCGGACGATAGAGGAGATCGTCCATTGGCGTAGCATGAGCGGTGCGGCGCGCGCCGCCGCCATGAAGCGGGTGCGGGATTTCCAGCCGGTTGAACATCGGGCTTAGCAGCGGCCTTTTTCTCACCTCGCACCTCATATTGCGCCTTCATCTTCAACGCCGCGTCGCGCATCCCCGACCCATGAGGTGAGAAGGCGATCGGATCGAGCAGGATCGATGCGGCCTTATATTCGCCGCGAAACGCCATAGCCTGCGCCATGTTGAAGCGATAATTGGGATTTTGCGGCAACAGGGTGAACGCCTTGTAGAGGCCGTCATAGCCCAAATCCGGCATCTTGCCCCCGCGCATGGCGTGATAGCGATAGAAAAGCGCCAACGGCACCGGATCTTCGGTATCGGCCCGATTAGCGCGCACGATGGATGTGAGCGCGGCCTTCCAGTCGCCTTCCTCGTCACTGTCCTGCGCCCGCTCCAGCAGCACATTCGCCCGCACCGCATAGGCGCGCGCCGATTTAGGGTCGAGCGCGATGGCCCGGTCGGCAGCGGCTAGCGCAGCGTCCTTTTGTTCGACCGCCCATTCCGCTTCGGCGAGCAGCGCCTGCACATAAGCGCTGTCGGGATATTGCGCCGCCTTGGTGCGGATCGTCGCTGCAATGCCCGGAAGTTCATCTTCAGGCGGACGGTGGATGAGCCATAGCTCATCTTCCATCAGAGCGCCTTGGGCCTGATCGATTGGGCTGACGGCGATCGTCCCAATCACCATCTCCTTGGGGGTCAGCACCGAAATATTCAGCCGATGGCGCATATAGGCCTTAAGATCCTTTTCGAGCGCATCCAGTCCACCATTGAAATAGCGGTCCGGCTGAACGTCACCCGCGCCGCTGGCCAGATCGCGCAGATACTGGGTAATTTCTGCTGTGCGCGCATTCTTCTGCTGAAAATAATAATGGGTCAGCAGCCATGCCGTGCCATAATAGCGATCGCCATCGCGCAGGTTCAGCCCCTCGGTATCGCGGGCGAAAAGCTGCTTGAGCGGATAGGGCTGGCCCAGCACCAGCCCCGGCACCCGCGCCATGGGGACATGGGCGAACTGGATCGAGCCATCTTTCGGAAACTTAACGACCGAGAAAAATTCCGCGAACCCCTCGACATACCATGTCGGATAAGCGGCGGGAAAATGGTGCAGCATGAAATGATGGGTATATTCGTGGAAGAGGACTTCTTCCGCGCCCACGTCGAATTTGCTGTCCTTGCCGCCGCGCGACAGAAACGCATAGGCCGTCCGTTGCGAGGTCGTATAATGACCCGCGACATTGGGGTTGCGCGCCAGCGCCTTCACCTTGGCCTCGCTGGACAGCATATAGACCTTCACCGGGCTGCCCGCTTCCGGACTGGCCACGCCGGTCAATCGCCGCAGGAGGAAGTCGAACTTCTCCAGTCGTTCGGCAAAGTCGCGCAATTTCTCGTCATTGCCTTCGCTATAGACCGTGAAATGCCGGCCCTGCGCCTGCCACCACGCCGCCTGCGCCGTTCCCATCCCGCATAGCGCCAGCGCCAACCCAGCCAGCGCCTTCACGCAGATTCGCATCATTCGCCCATGTTCCCCCAAAGTCCCGGTCCAAGGTGGCGGAGCGCGACGGAAATGAAAAGATGAATTTAATCCATCACTTGCGCCTTTCATGCGCCAGCAGCGCCTGCTTCCTTTCAATGCCCCAGGCATAGCCGCCGATACTGCCGTCCCCGCGCACAACGCGGTGGCAAGGGACGAGCACGGCCAGATTATTACCGCCGCACGCCTTCCCCGCCGCCCGGACCGCGCCGGGGCGTCCGATCGCCGCGGCGATTGCGCCATAGCTGCGCGTCTCGCCAGCCGGGATCGCGCGCAGCGCCGCCCAGACCGCCTGCTGAAACGCCGTGCCGCGCACATCGATCGGCAGGTCGGCGCCAGACGCGGGATCATCGACCAGCGCCGCCACCCGCTGCGCCATCGCGTCGAGCGCCTCGTCCGCAGGCAGCAGCGTGGCGTGGGGGAAGCGCGCGCGCAAGTCCGCCTCTCCTTCATCAAAGCTGATCCGGCACAACCCTTTGTCCGTCGCCGCCACCAGCATCGCCCCCAGACTAGTGTCCACCACGCGCCAACGAATCGCCGCGCCACGCCCGCCATCCTTCCAGGCGCTCGGCGTCATGCCCAGATGCTGCCGCGCATCAGCATAGGCCCGGCTCGGCGCGCTATAGCCCGCGTCATAGATGGCCGCGGTCACGCTGCCCGGCTGCGCCAGCGCCGCCCTGAGCCGCCCAGCCCGCACGCCGCGGGCATAGGCGGCGGGGGTCAGCCCCGTTTCGCGCTTGAACAGGCGGTGGAAATGATGCGGCGCATAGCCGGCATGGACGGCGATTGCCTCCAGCCGGGGCGTTTCCTCCGCCGCCTCGATAAAGGCGATCGCCGCCGCCACCGCCAGCCGGTCGCGCCCGACCGCATCGGGACGGCAGCGCAGGCAGGCGCGATAGCCCGCCGCTCGCGCCGCCGCCGGATCGGGCAAGAAGGCCATATTCTCCCGCTTGGGGTGCCGCGCGGCACAACTGGGCTTGCAATAGATGCCGGTCGTCGCGACGCAGCCGACGAAGCGACCGTCCATCGCCCGGTCGCGCGCCACGAAGGCGTCCCAGCAGGCGTTATCGTCCGGCATCGCGGCGTCAACGCGGTTTGGGGCGGGTTTAAAGCGAGTCATCTGGTTCATGCATATGGGATAGCCCGGCGCGCTTGACCATGCTTCCCGCGCCTTGCTGTCAAAGGCGCCGCGGCATTTCCCGATTGCGCCGCGCCCGGCATCGCATATGAATGCGCCACGATGATCGCCCTATTCCGCCGCTTCGCCCCTGCCCTAGGCTGCCTGATCGCCTTGCTTGCGCCTGCGTCGCTCCATGCCGAACAGCAGGACATCGCCGCCGCCGCACGCGGGGTCGTGCGCGTCGCGCTGGTCGCGACAGATGGATCAGACGCCTATTTCGTCGGCCATGGCAGCGGCTTTGCCGTCGCACCGGACAAGGTGCTGACCAACGCCCATGTCGTCGAACTGGCGCGCGAGGAGAAAAATCTCGTCATCGGCGTCATACCGTCGGAAGGGCGCAAGACCTATGGCGGGCGAATCATCGCCTATTCGCCGGGCAACGACCTGGCCCTGATCCAGCTGGAGGAAGGCCGCCTGCCGGTGTCGACCTTCTACGCCGGGGCCGTGACCGACGGGCAGCATGTGACAGCGATCGGCTATCCCGGCACGGTCGACCGGGCGCAGGGCCTGGGTCTCAAGCAGATGGTCGAGCCGCTCGCGACGGTGAAGACCAGTGGTAATATCTCGTCCGGCCGCGCCAGCCAGAGTTTCGACACGCTGCTGCACACCGCCCCGCTCGCGGCCGGCAACAGCGGCGGGCCGCTGACCGACGATTGCGGCCGGGTGCTGGGCGTCAACAGCTTCGGGTCGGTATCGGACGGCAATGATGCGGAATTCGGCTTCGCCGTGTCTTGGCGCGAGGTCGCCTCCTTCCTGCGCCAAGCCGGTGTGTCGTCGCTCCATACCGTCGTGCCCTGCCGCTCCATGGCGGAGGCCGATGCGGCGGAGGCCAGCATCACCCAGCGCGAATCGCAGGCGACCGAGCAGAAGAGCCGGGCCAGCGCCGATGCGCGCGAACAGGCCATGACCCGCGCCCGCGATGCGGCGGAACGCGACGTCATCACCGCGCGCGAGAATGCGATGGCGGGCGCCGCCGTCCTGCTGGCGCTCGCGGTTCTGGGCTTGGGCGCGGGCGGGCTGTTCTACACACAGGGCAAGGAAAAACAGTCGACCTGGTTCCTGGCGGGCGGCGGCGTGCTGCTGTTCGCGGCGCTGGGCCTCTTCTTCCTCAAGCCCAGCTTTGCCAGCATCGACGAGCGAGTGAAGCTGCCTGCGGACAAGTCTATCGTGGGCAACAGCGCCTTCGCCTGGAGCGGCGAGAATGTCTGCAAGATCGACCTGGCGCGCAGCAGGCTGACGATATCACAGCCCAACGATATCGGCCTCAATTGGGCGGAAGGCGGCTGCGTCAACGGCGACACCCAATATGTCGCGTCCGGCACCCTGTGGCAGCGCGCGAGCGTGCCCGACGAGGCCAATTATGTGTCCACCAGCCAGTTCGACCCGGCGACCGGCACGCTGCGGGTGCAGCGCTGGCTGCCCGATCTAGATACGATGGACAAGGCGCGCGCGCTTTTGAAGGACGAGACGGGTAAGGGGACGATCAAGGGCTGCGGCGCCGACTCCGCCCTGCTCGCCCGGATCGCCACGCTCCAGAGCGACCTTGGCGCATTGTTGCCCGCCCAGCCCAACGAGCGGATTGTCTATCATTGCCAAAAGGGACGGCTTGCCCCGGCCGATCCTGCCGAATAACCGATTCGTCGCGGCTGAAATACTCAGGCAAATAGATGCGATTTCGCACTATCGATGGAATCGCGTCACATGACTTGCATAGTCATAATCCCGCTGCTAACCGGCCGGGCAACAGGGGCACGGGACGGGATCAGACCGCGCCCTCTTTTTGCATGACCCGCAATTACGGAGGACGGCAAGCGCGTGGAGATTAACAGCGGCATTCAGGCTAGCCTCAGCGGCCGCTACGCGGTGGCGCTGTTCGATCTGGCCCGCGACGCGAACGCACTCGACACGGTGGCAGGCAGCCTGGCCGGGTTGAAGGCGGCCGTCGCCCAATCCCCCGATTTCAAGGGCCTGATCAACAGCCCCGTACTCAGCCGGGATGTAAGTGGCCAAACGATCGCCGCCGTCGCATCCTCCATGGGCACCGACCCGCTGACGACGAAATTTCTGGGCGTCCTTGCTGAGAATCGTCGGCTGGGCCAACTGCCCGCGGTCATCCGCGCCTATGAAACGCTGCTGTCGAATCACAAGGGCGAGGTCCGCGCCGAAGTAACGAGCGCCCACCCCCTGACCAAGACCCAGATGGGCGCTCTGACCAAGAGCCTGAAGGCGCGCGTCGGCCGCGACGTCATGCTCGACGCGAAGGTCGACCCCGCGATCCTGGGCGGGCTGGTCGTCAAGATCGGCAGCCAGATGATCGACAGCTCCATCCGCACACGTTTGAATACGCTCGCCCAGGCGATGAAAGGCTAAGTCATGGATATCAACGCCGCAGAAATTTCGAAGGTCATCAAGGACCAGATCGCCAATTTCGGCACCGAAGCGCAGGTCAGCGAAGTCGGTTCCGTGCTGACCGTGGGTGACGGCATCGCCCGCGTCCATGGCCTCGACAACGTCCAGGCGGGCGAAATGGTCGAGTTCGCCAACGGCGTGCAGGGCATGGCGCTCAACCTGGAAGCCGACAATGTCGGCGTCGTGATCTTCGGCTCCGACGCCGAGATCAAGGAAGGCGACACCGTCAAGCGCACCGGCACCATCGTCGACGTGCCCGTCGGCAAGGGTCTGCTGGGTCGTGTCGTGGACGGCCTGGGCAATCCGATCGACGGCAAGGGCCCGATCGTGTCCGACCAGCGTATGCGCGTCGAGCGCAAGGCGCCCGGCATCATCCCGCGCACCTCGGTCCATGAGCCGGTGCAGACCGGCCTCAAGGCGATCGACACGCTCGTCCCCGTCGGCCGCGGCCAGCGCGAACTCATCATCGGCGATCGCCAGACCGGCAAGACCGCCGTCGCCATCGACACCTTCATCAACCAGAAGGCCGCCAACGCGGGCGATGACGAGAGCAAGAAGCTCTACTGCATCTATGTCGCGATCGGCCAGAAGCGTTCGACCGTCGCACAGATCGTCAAGCAGCTCGAAGAAAATGGCGCGATGGAATATTCGATCGTCGTCGCCGCGACCGCTTCGGAACCCGCACCCCTCCAGTATCTCGCGCCCTATACCGGCGTGACCATGGGCGAATATTTCCGCGACAACGGGATGCACGCGGTCATCGTCTATGACGATCTGTCGAAGCAGGCCGTGGCCTATCGTCAGATGTCGCTGCTGCTGCGTCGTCCTCCGGGCCGCGAAGCCTATCCGGGCGACGTCTTCTATCTGCACAGCCGCCTGCTGGAGCGCGCGGCCAAGATGAACAAGGAAAACGGCTCCGGTTCGCTGACCGCGCTGCCGATCATCGAGACGCAGGCGGGCGACGTGTCGGCCTATATCCCGACCAACGTGATTTCGATCACCGACGGCCAGATCTTCCTGGAAACCAACCTCTTCTACCAGGGCATCCGTCCGGCCATCAACGTGGGCCTGTCGGTGTCGCGCGTCGGTTCCGCCGCGCAGACCAAGGCGATGAAGAAGGTATCCGGCTCGATCAAGCTGGAACTGGCCCAGTATCGCGAAATGGCCGCCTTCGCCCAGTTCGGTTCGGACCTCGACGCCTCGACCCAGAAGCTGCTGAACCGCGGCGCGCGCCTGACCGAGCTGCTCAAGCAGGGCCAGTTCTCGCCGCTGCCGTTCGAAGAGCAGACCGCGTCGATCTTCGCGGGCACCAACGGCTATCTGGACAGCGTCCCGGTCAAAGATGTGACGCGCTATGAAGAGCTGATGCTGGCCTATCTGCGCCACGACCATGCCGACGTGCTGACCACGATCCGCGACAGCAAGGATCTGGGCGACGACGCCAAGGCCAAGCTCAAGGCGGCGCTCGACAGCTTCGGCAAGACGTTCGCATAAGATAAATTTCGTCATCCCAGCAAAGGCTGGGATGACGAACTGAAGGGTTCGTCATGGCTAGCCTCAAAGAATTGAAGATCCGCATCGGGTCGGTGAAATCGACCCAGAAGATCACCAAGGCGAAGCAGATGGTCGCCGCCGCGAAACTGCGCAAGGCGCAGGCCGCGGCCGAGGCCGCCCGCCCCTATTCCAGCCGGCTGGAAGCGGTCGTCGCCAGCCTGGCGTCGAAGATCGCGGGCGGCGCCGGCGAAGGCGCGTCCCCGCTGCTCGCCGGCACTGGCAAGGACGAAGTCCATCTGCTGGTCGTCGCCAACTCCGACCGGGGCCTGGCCGGCGCATTCAACGCCAATATCGTCAAGGCGGCGCTCGCCAAGGCACGCGCGCTGGGGCTGGACGGCAAGAAGGTGCAATTCTACCTGATCGGCCGCAAGGGGCGCCCGGTCATCAACCGCGCCTATCCGGGCAAGATCGTCGCGCAATATGACACCACCGGCGCCAAGCAGCCCGGCTATGATCAGGCGCAGGCGATCGGACAGGAACTCAGCAAGATGTTCCTCGACGGCAAGTTCGACGTCGCGCATCTCTTCTACTCGCGCTTCAAGTCCGCGCTGGCGCAGATCCCGACCGAGCAGCAGATCATCCCGGTCAAGATCCCGGCCGACGCCGACCGCAACGCCATTCCCGCCACGGTGGAATATGAGCCAAGCGAGGAAGCGATCCTGGACGATCTGTTGCCGCGCAACATCTCGATCCAGTTGTTCAAGGCGCTGCTGGAAAATAACGCATCAGAACAGGGCGCGTCGATGACCGCGATGGACAACGCAACGCGCAACGCCGGCGACCTGATCAGCAAGCTGACGATCCAGTATAACCGCAGCCGCCAGGCCGCGATCACCACCGAACTCGTCGAAATCATTTCGGGCGCGGAAGCCCTCTAAGCACACGCACGCAAGGAAGCAGTCATGGCAACCACCAACAATGTAGGCCGCATTTCGCAGGTCATCGGCGCCGTCGTCGACGTGACCTTCCCCGATGCGCTCCCGTCGATCCTCTCGGCTCTGGAAACCAGCAACAACGGCCAGCGCCTGGTGCTGGAAGTCGCTCAGCATCTGGGTGAAAACACCGTTCGCACCATCGCGATGGATTCGACCGAAGGCCTGACCCGCGGGCAGGAAGTGACCGACACCGGCGCGCAGATCAGCGTGCCCGTCGGTCCGGCCACGCTTGGCCGCATCCTCAACGTCGTTGGCGAACCCATTGACGAACGTGGCCCGGTGCAGACCGAACTGCGCTCGCCAATCCATGCCAAGGCGCCGGAATTTGTCGACCAGTCGACCGAAAGCGCGATCCTGGTCACCGGCATCAAGGTCATCGACCTTCTCGCCCCTTACGCCAAGGGCGGCAAGATCGGCCTGTTCGGCGGCGCGGGCGTGGGCAAGACGGTTCTTATTCAGGAACTGATCAACAACATCGCCAAGGGCCATGGCGGCACGTCGGTGTTCGCCGGCGTGGGTGAACGTACCCGTGAGGGCAACGATCTCTACCATGAATTTCTCGACGCGGGCGTCATCGCCAAGGATGCCGATGGCAATGCCATCACCGAAGGCTCCAAGGTTGCTCTCGTCTATGGTCAGATGAACGAGCCGCCGGGCGCCCGTGCGCGCGTCGCCCTGTCGGGCCTGACCATCGCGGAATATTTCCGCGACGTCGAAAATCAGGACGTGCTGTTCTTCGTCGACAATATTTTCCGCTTCACCCAGGCAGGCGCAGAGGTGTCCGCTCTGCTTGGCCGTATTCCTTCGGCCGTGGGCTATCAGCCGACCCTGTCGACCGACATGGGCCAGTTGCAGGAGCGCATCACCTCCACCAACAAGGGGTCGATCACCTCGGTGCAGGCCGTTTACGTTCCCGCAGACGATTTGACCGATCCGGCGCCGGCGACCAGCTTCGCGCACTTGGACGCGACGACCGTTCTCAACCGCGCCATTTCGGAGCTGGGCATCTATCCTGCGGTCGATCCGCTCGACTCCACCAGCCGCGTGCTGGAGCCGCGCACCGTGGGCCAGGAACATTATGACACCGCCCGCGCCGTCCAGTCGATCCTGCAGAAGTACAAGTCGTTGCAGGACATCATCGCCATTCTGGGCATGGACGAGCTGTCCGAAGAGGACAAGCTGACCGTCGCCCGCGCGCGCAAGATCCAGAAGTTCCTGTCGCAACCCTTCCACGTCGCCGAAGTCTTCACCGGCATCAGCGGCAAGTTCGTCCAGATCGAAGACACGGTGAAGTCGTTCAAGGCCGTGGTCGATGGCGAATATGACCATCTGCCGGAAAACGCCTTCTATATGGTCGGCGGCATCGACGAAGCGGTCGAAAAGGCCAAGAAGCTGGCTGCGGAAGCCGCGTAAAACCATCCTCTCCCTGTGGGAGAAGGACAAGCAGACTTGCCGGCTTGCCGGCTAGTCGAAGTTGGATGAGGGCGCGCAAGGCATTGCGATAGCTCTCACCCTCCCACCGCTTTGCGGCGGGCCCCTCCCTCTCCCGTTGGGAGAGGGGTTCTGAGGACTAGACAATGGCACTGCATTTCGAACTCGTAACCCCGGAAAAGCTCGTCCGCTCGGCGGAAGTCTGGCAGGTCGTGGTGCCCGGCACCGATGGCGACTTCGGCGTGCTGGAGGGTCATGCGCCCTTCATGTCAACGGTCCGCGACGGCAGCATCCAGATATTTGCGTCGGCCGGCGCCGCGCCGGAAATCATCCCGGTCGAAGGCGGCTTTGCCGAAGTGAATGAAAAGGGCCTGACGGTCCTGGCAGAAAAGGCCGGCTGACAGGCCAACTGGCCACGCATGTGCAAAAAGGGCGGCCCGTCTATACGGGCCGCCTTTTTCGTTTCCGCCGATCGCAACGGTTAAACAGCCATTTACCCCGATCGCCTAGGCATTGGGTCGATGCGACTTTTGATAATAGCCCCTTACCCGATCCGATTCGGCCCGGCCCGCCACCATGGCGTCCGCCATGGATAGCCTGTTCGCGGCGGACATCATCGGGCTGGCCCTTGGCCTTCTGCTCGGCATCGGCTGGCTATTGCTGCCTGGCGTCGGCATCGCCAGCCTGTTCGATCGCTTCGGGGTCGATTGCGGCCGGGGTTGGGACAGGCTGAGTTGGGCGCTGCTGCTGGCGGTGACTCTGCTCCCTGCGATCGATGCTCTGCTGGTCCGGGTCGGCGGCATGGCGCTGATGGCGTGCCTGCATGGCGCGCTCGCCCTCATCGCCCTGATGCAGCCGCGCCAGTTCATGCCTGCCGGACGATCCGGTTGGATGCTCGCAGCGCCGTTCATCATGCTCTGGGCGATCGTCGTCGCCTTCGTCTTTGTCGATTTCAGCGTCGGCGGCACGCTCAACCAGTCGCTGCTTGATCTCGACCTGGTGAAACATGCCGCCGTCACTGGCGCGATCGCGCGGGAGGGGCTGCCTTTCGCCGATCCCTTCTTCGCCCGCCCCGGCTTTGTCGGCTATTATTATTATTTCTACCTCTGGCCGGCCGCGCTCCTCTGGTCCGGCGGCGGCGTCATTGACGCGCGCATGGCCTTCGCTGCGGCGGATTTCTGGGCGGGCCTTGCCCTGGTCGCGCTGCTGTGGCGGATTGCGGTCGATGCCCGGCTGATCCGTATCGGACGAGAACGCGCCTTTCTCAACCTCCTCCTGCTCTTCTGCGTCACCTCCGGCGCGGACCTGCTGATGATGATCGTGCGGCTGATAGCCAGCGGCAAGATAGAGGCGCAGTCAGACTGGTGGAATACGGAGATCGTCTTCGCGCTGCGATCGACCCTGTGGGTGCCCCATCACATGACCGCGATGATCGCGGCATGGGGCGCCTTTCTGCTTCTCGCCCGCGCGCAGCATTGCGCGACGTCAGCGCGCTGGGTGCTGGCCGGCGCTGCGGGGCTGGGCATCGCCACCTGCTTCGGCTCCTCGGTCTGGATCATGATCACCGCCGCACCCATCCTCGTCGGCTGGGGCGTCCTTGCCCTGCGGCGCCGCGAACCGCTGCTCCCGCTGGCCGGGCTGGTCGCACTGGTCGCCGCGTCGGTGCAATTGTCCGACCTCCTCAGCTATCGCCACGACAGCGGATTGCCGATCGCGTTTGCCGTCCGCCCCTTCACCGTGCTGCTGCCCGAAGGCGGCGGCTGGATCTGGCTTCACCTCGCGCTGTTGCCGTTCAACTATGCGATGGAGTTTGGCATCTTCCTTTGGGGCACGATCGGCTGGTTGCGGTCGCGCCGCTTCGACCGGCGCGAGCCGGTGCAGATGCTGCTGCTGGCGAGCGCAGCCTGCTCGCTGCTCATCGCCAGCTTCCTCAAATCCACGATCATCAACAACGATCTGGCCTGGCGCTCGATCTGGTTCGCCCAGTGCGCCGCGATGCTGTGGACTGCCGCCTGGCTGCAGGGGCCGACCCCGACATTGCGCGGCCAGCCGTTGACCTTCCGCCTGCTGCTGGCGCTAGGGATCGCAGCCGTCGTCTGGGACGTGGTCGGCCTGCGTCTGATCCGGCCGCCCTGGTTCCGTACCTCGTTCAGCGAGTTGATCAGCCCGCGCGCCGATGACGACGACCAGCGGCGGGTCTATGAACGGGCCGCCCGCCTGCTCCCCGCCAACGCCGTGATCCAGCATAATCCCGCGCTCCATCGGCGCATCTTTAATTTCGGCCTCTATGGCGTGCAGCGCACCGGCGTCGCGGATCGGGAAGCCAATCTGTTCGGCGCATCCCAGGATGCCGTCCAGCGGCGCATCGCCCGGCTGCGGCCGATTTTCGAAACGGCGCTCAATCCCCAAGACATGCGGCGCCGGGCGCAGGCCGAGGGAATCGACCATCTGCTCTTCGCGTCGGTCGATCCGATCTGGCGCGCGGACGGCGGCCCGCCGGTTGGCCTGCGCTGCCGGATCAGGGAGCCGCTCGCGTGTCTCGTATCGGTCAAGGATATCGGATCATGACGGAAACTCTGCGTCGTCTGGGCGGCTTGGCCCTCATCTATCTGCTGGTGCTGATCGGCGGTTTCCTCCTCTATCTGGCGCTGATCGCGTCGCCGCTGCTAGGCGCGATCCCGCTGCTCTTCTACCGCGGCGTGCTGATCGCCTTCATCGGCGCGTTGCTGCTGGGCCTGTTGCTGGCGATCGCGGCGCGGCGCATAACCGCGCTCGACCTGTCCACCGGGGTCGGCGCTGTCGCGCTCTCGCTGGCGTTTAACATCAGTTTCCTGATCGTCTTCCCGGTCAC
This sequence comes from Sphingobium sp. AntQ-1, assembly GCF_028538045.1. Classification (NCBI taxonomy): domain Bacteria; kingdom Pseudomonadati; phylum Pseudomonadota; class Alphaproteobacteria; order Sphingomonadales; family Sphingobiaceae; genus Sphingobium; species Sphingobium sp. AntQ-1. Next base: position 2,830,541 of record NZ_CP117158.1, on the reverse strand, counting down.
GTTCGACCGATCGATCACCATGTTTCTGCTGGCCCGAATCGAGCGGCAGGACGGCCAATTGACGCCGCCCATGCTGGAGAAACTGTTCGTGCGCGAATATCTGGGCGATCTGCATCAGATCGATCGGCGGATGAGCGAACAGACGCTGTCGGGGAATATCGTCCAGCATGACGATGGCCGCATCGCCTTGACGCCGCAGGGCCGCCGACTGCTGTCGAGCGAGTTGATCAGCCCGCGCGCCGATGACGACGACCAGCGGCGGGTCTATGAACGGGCCGCCCGCCTGCTCCCCGCCAACGCCGTGATCCAGCATAATCCCGCGCTCCATCGGCGCATCTTTAATTTCGGCCTCTATGGCGTGCAGCGCACCGGCGTCGCGGATCGGGAAGCCAATCTGTTCGGCGCATCCCAGGATGCCGTCCAGCGGCGCATCGCCCGGCTGCGGCCGATTTTCGAAACGGCGCTCAATCCCCAAGACATGCGGCGCCGGGCGCAGGCCGAGGGAATCGACCATCTGCTCTTCGCGTCGGTCGATCCGATCTGGCGCGCGGACGGCGGCCCGCCGGTTGGCCTGCGCTGCCGGATCAGGGAGCCGCTCGCGTGTCTCGTATCGGTCAAGGATATCGGATCATGACGGAAACTCTGCGTCGTCTGGGCGGCTTGGCCCTCATCTATCTGCTGGTGCTGATCGGCGGTTTCCTCCTCTATCTGGCGCTGATCGCGTCGCCGCTGCTAGGCGCGATCCCGCTGCTCTTCTACCGCGGCGTGCTGATCGCCTTCATCGGCGCGTTGCTGCTGGGCCTGTTGCTGGCGATCGCGGCGCGGCGCATAACCGCGCTCGACCTGTCCACCGGGGTCGGCGCTGTCGCGCTCTCGCTGGCGTTTAACATCAGTTTCCTGATCGTCTTCCCGGTCACGTTCGACCGATCGATCACCATGTTTCTGCTGGCCCGAATCGAGCGGCAGGACGGCCAATTGACGCCGCCCATGCTGGAGAAACTGTTCGTGCGCGAATATCTGGGCGATCTGCATCAGATCGATCGGCGGATGAGCGAACAGACGCTGTCGGGGAATATCGTCCAGCATGACGATGGCCGCATCGCCTTGACGCCGCAGGGCCGCCGACTGCTGTCGAGCGCACGGCGGATCGGCAGTTGGTTTGCGGCCGATCCGCGCTTCGTGACAGCGCCGCAGCCTGCTCCGCCGCGCCATTAGGCATTTATCAAAGTTTCCAGCTTATTCACCTTCATCATCCCAAGGACCGGTCCCCATCCTTTCGACCGGGCCTGTCGCGAACATAGTGGCGGAGAAATATGAGCGCCTTTGGACGGAAAAATGGACCCGCCGGCATCAAGCCCGGCTTTGGCGTTGCCCGCCCGATGCAGGGCGGCAGCCCGAAAGATGAAGCCCCGCGCGGCGGCGACCAGTTCCCGCCCCTGGACATCGCGTCGCTGCCGGGCGAAGTCCCCTTCGACCCGTTGGCGGCCCCAACCAGCCAGATGCAGCGCAATTCCGACGCGATGGCCCGCCTGTCGCACCGCGCCAATGCCGAACATGTGCCCGACGCCGGGCCGCAGGGATTTGAAGCGAGCGTCCACAAGATCAAGGAGCAGGTGCTGCCCCGCCTGCTGGAGCGCGTCGACCCGGAAGCTGCGGCGACACTGACCAAGGATGAACTGGCGGAGGAATTCCGCCCGATCATCATGGAAGTGCTGGCGGAACTTAAGCTGACGCTCAACCGCCGCGAACAGTTCGCGCTGGAAAAGGTGCTGGTCGACGAATTGCTGGGCCTTGGCCCGCTCGAAGAATTGCTGAACGACCCGGACATCACCGACATCATGGTGAACGGGCCGGAACAGACCTATATCGAAAAGAAGGGCAAGCTGGTCATCGCCCCGATCAAGTTCCGCGACGAGGAGCATCTGTTCCAGATCGCGCAGCGGATCGTGAACAAGGTCGGCCGCCGCGTCGACCAGACCACGCCACTGGCCGACGCCCGCCTGCCCGACGGTTCGCGCGTCAACGTCATCGTGCCGCCGCTCAGTCTGAAAGGCACGGCGATATCGATTCGTAAATTCTCCGCCAAGCCGATCACCATCGACATGCTCGCCCAATGGGGCGCGATGAGCCCGAAGATGGCGACGGCGCTGAAGATCGCTGGCGCGTGCCGCTTCAACGTGGTCATTTCGGGCGGTACGGGGTCTGGCAAGACGACGATGCTCAATGCCCTGTCGAAGATGATCGATCCGGGCGAGCGCGTGCTGACGATCGAGGACGCGGCGGAGCTGCGTCTGCAACAACCGCACTGGCTGCCGCTGGAAACGCGCCCGCCCAACCTGGAAGGCCATGGCGCGATCACCATCGGCGACCTGGTCAAGAACGCCCTGCGTATGCGGCCCGACCGCATCATCCTGGGCGAAATTCGTGGCGCGGAATGTTTCGATCTGCTCGCCGCGATGAACACCGGCCATGACGGGTCCATGTGTACGCTCCACGCCAATAGCCCACGCGAATGTCTGGGCCGTATGGAAAACATGATCCTGATGGGCGACATCAAGATCCCCAAGGAAGCCATTTCCAAACAGATCGCCGATTCGGTCGACCTCATCATCCAGGTGAAGCGCCTGCGTGACGGGTCGCGCCGCATCACCAACGTCACCGAAGTGATCGGCATGGAAGGCGACGTCATCGTCACCCAGGAACTGTTCAAATTCGAATATCATGATGAGGATGATAGCGGGAAGATCATCGGCGAATATCGTTCGATGGGCCTGCGTCCCTATACGCTCGACAAGGCGCGCATGTTCGGCTTCGACCAGCCGTTCCTGGAAGCCTGTCTCTGACAGGCTGGCTGTAAGATTATGTGGCTGGCGGGGATTTGTCCCCGCCGCCCTCTTGCGCCCGGCGCAAGGGACCGGCACATCACCCTCTCCCTGAAAAGAGAGGATGCCCCCGATGAATCGTCTCGCCCGCGTTGCCCTGTTGCTGACCGGCCTTGCCATGCCGCTGCCGCCGCTCGCCGCGCAACATGCCGATCACGCCGCCCACCAGGCGGATCCGATCGCCGCCGCCGTCGCTGCGCCCAGCCGCACGCCCAAAAATGTCGCCCGCGACCCATATCGCCACCCGGCCGAAACGCTCGCCTTCTTCGGTGTGACACCGAGTCAGACAGTTGTGGAATATAGCCCAAGCGGCGGCTGGTACAGCGAAGTCCTGGCGCCGCTGCTGCGCGACCATGGCACTTTCTATGCGCTCCAGCCCACCGGCCGCTATCTGGACGGCTACAAGAGCTTCCTCGCCGCCAATCCGGTCGCCTATGACAAGGTGAAGCTGGTCGCCCATCCCGAAGCGGCCGCCAGCATTCCGGCCGGCAGCGTCGACACCGTGCTGACCTTCCGCAACGTCCATAACATGGTCATGGCCGGGAGCGAGGCCGCGACCTTCAAGGCGTTTTTCGACATGCTCAAGCCCGGCGGTACGCTGGGCGTGGTCGATCATCGTCTGCCCGAAGATCGCGACAGCGCGCTGGAAAAGAGCAGCGGCTATCTGAAAGTCTCCACCATCCGCCGCATCGCGCAGGCCGCCGGCTTCGACTATGTCGGCGCGTCCGAAGTGAACGCCAATCCCAAGGATACAGCCGACTGGCCCAAGGGCGTATGGACCTTGCCGCCGGTGCTCAGCCAGAAGGATGTCGACAAGGACAAATATCTGGCCATCGGCGAAAGCGACCGGATGACGCTGAAATTCCGCAAGCCGGTTAAATAAGCAAAGGCCCGGTTGCGTCACGGCGCAACCGGGCTAAGGCGGCGGCGTGACCGCATCTGTCCGTCCCCATCGCCCGCTTTTCGCCATCGGGCTGCGCCTGATCGCCGTGCTGTGCCTGTCGGTGATGTTCGTGACCGTGCGGGTGGCGAGCGAACATGGCGTCCATGTCGTCGAATCGCTCTTTTACCGGCAGGCGCTGGCGCTGCCTATGATCCTCCTGTGGGTCGCGCTGGCGGGCGGCCTGCGCACCGTGCGCACCCGGCGGATCGGCGTCCATGCCAGCCGCATGATGCTGGGCCTGACGGGGATGCTGCTCAATTTCCTGTCCTACATCCTGCTGCCACCCGCCGAAGCCGCAACGATCGGCTTCACCATGCCGATCTTCGGCACGATATTGTCGGCGCTGATCTTGCGGGAAGCGACCGGCATCCATCGCTGGGCCGCGGTGCTGGTCGGCTTCCTCGGCGTGCTGGTGATCGTTCGACCCGACGCAGGCCATTTCCCGATCCAGGGCGTCGCGGTCGCCATCGCCGCCGCGCTGGTGACCGCCAGCGTCAGCCTGGTGCTGCGTGAACTGGGCCGGACCGAAGCGGCGGGCGTCGTCGTGTTCTGGTTCACCATCCTGTCCATGATCCCGCTGGGCATCGCCATGCCCTTCGTCGCGCAGGCGCATGATGCGCTGACATGGGGATTGCTGATGTTGATCGGCCTGTTCGGCGGCATCGCGCAACTGTGCCTGACCGCCGCCCTGCGCTGGGCGCCGGTGTCGGTGGTGCTGCCGATGGATTATACGACGATCATCTGGACCAGCCTGCTGGGCGTGGCGATCGGCGAGAATTGGCCAATGGCGACCACTTGGGCCGGCGCGGCGCTGATCGTGGTCAGCGGCCTTTATATCGCCTGGCGCGAACATATCCGCGCCAGGCGTCCGGTCGTCAGTTCAGCAGTTCCGCCTCAAGGCTGATATCGGCCTTCAGCAACTTGGAGATCGGGCAATTCGCCTTGGCCTTGCCCGCCAGTTCCTGAAAGATCGCATCGTCCGTGCCGGGGATGGTCGCCTTGAGCGTCAGCTTGCTCGCGGTCACGGCGAAACCGTCGTCCAGCTTCTCCAGCGTCACGACCGCTGTCGTCTCCATCTTCTCGGCCGTCAAACCGGCTTCGCCCAGGATCAGCGACAGCGCCATGGTGAAGCAGGAGGCGTGGGCGGCGGCGATCAATTCCTCCGGGTTGCTGCCCGGCTGTCCTTCGAAGCGCGTCGCAAAACCATAGGGATAGGCGTCCAGCGCGCCGCTCTGGGTAGAGATGGCGCCCTTCCCGTCCTTCAGGCCGCCCGTCCAGACTGCCGAACCGCTGCGATTGATTTTCATGGGCGATGCTCCTTGTGATGAGCCAAAGGAACCCCAGCGGTCCCCCATGGTTGCATCATCATAGCGTCATTTCTCACAGGAGCATGACAATGACTGACCTGACTATGGAAAATCATGGCGACCTTATCGCCTCCGACCGGGTCGAAGGCACCGCCGTCTATAACCGCCAGGGCGAACGCCTGGGCAAGATCTCCAACTTCATGGTGGACAAGCGCAGCGGCCAGGTGCGTTACGCTGTGCTGTCCTTCGGCGGCTTTCTGGGCATGGGGCACGACCATTATCCCCTGCCCTGGTCGATGCTGGCCTATGACACCGGCCAGCATGGCTATGTCGTCGATCTCGACAAGCAACTGCTCGAAAATGCCCCACGTTATGGTGCGGACCAGCGTCCCGATTATGACGACGGCTATGGTCGCAACGTCTACCAATATTATGGCCTGATCTACCCCTGGTAAGGCGTCCTGAGGCGTGACCGATCGGCCGGGCCGGCATCAGCCGGCCCGGCCGCATTGCTGTTGACGATCCCGCTGTGATGGCGTCTTTCCGGCTGCCTAGATTTCACCACATTTCGCCGCTTGCCTATTGTCTACCAGATTAATAGAATTATTGTCGGAGCCTCGATAGCAAGGATGAGGATCAGACCATGGAGCGATTCGGTTTTTCGAGTGACACGCGCCAACCGGTCGTGCTGACCATCCCCGGCCTCAACAATAGCGGGCCGGGCCACTGGCAGACAATCTGGGAAGACACGCGCGGCGATTGCGAGCGGGTGGACCTGGGCAGCTGGGCCAGCCCCAACCGCAATTCCTGGGTGACGCGGCTCGACGCGGCCATCCGCGAAGCGAACGGACCGGTCATATTGGCGGCGCACAGCCTGGGCTGCCTGGCCGTCGCCTGGTGGGGCGCCTTACAAAGCCAGGCCTATGGCTGGCCGGTGACCGGCGCGCTGCTGGTCGCGCCGCCCGATTGCGACCGGATGGAAACGCCAGAGACGATCGGCGGATTCGGCCCAACACCCCGCGCGCAACTGCCCTTCCCCTCTATCCTGGTGGGCAGTCGCGACGATCCCTATATCTTCTTCGAACGCGCCCATAGCATTGGCAAATATTGGGGCAGTCAATTTGTCGATGCCGGTCATGCCGGCCACATCAACGCCCAGTCGGGTTTGGGCGACTGGCAGTTCGGGCAATGCTTGCTCGAACGGCTGATCGACAATGCGCAGGAACAGGCGTCGGCCATGCGCCAGATGCGCCCGGCGCTGCCCATGGCGCAGGCTGTGCGCCCGACGCTGCATCCCTAAAGCTCACCCCACAGGGGCGCGACAAGGCAAACTTGCGCGCCCCTAATATTTGCTTTTTTGTCTATCTTTACAGTTGAGATATTAGACGGAACCAGAGGTGCCCATGAGCGAACATAAACCCATCGAACTCCGCCACTCCCGCATCGACGGCGCTCGCCCGGAGCTGCGTCCCGACGTCGTCGCCAGCGTCGACAAGGTGCGCAGCGTGCTGGAGGCGCTGCGTTTTGGATCGATCACGCTGACCGTGCATGACGCGCGGGTGGTCCAGATCGACGTGACGGAAAAGACCCGCCTGACCAACTGAGCGATCAGGCGGGGGCGAAACGGAATTTCGGGCTGCGACAAGCGGTCCAGGCGGCAGGGGGTGAGCCGCATTGCCATTTCATCCCTTATTATCGGCTTTGACCGGACGACCGGAAACGCCGCGATCAGAAACCACCGGACAGCCGGATAAAGGGGAATATCATGATTGCGCGTTTTCTGTTGCTCGCGAGCGTCGCGGGCGTTTCCATCATCACGCCCGGCGCCTTCGCGCAGGATGCGGTTCAGCCGGCCGCCGGTGACGTCCAGCAACCCAATGTGCGCGGCGAAGTGATCGTCGTCACCGCCCGTCGCCGACAGGAAACCGCGCAGGAAGTGCCGCTTGCCATTTCCGTCGTGAAGGGCGACAGCATCGAGGCGACGGGCAATTTCAACATCGTGAAGCTGCAACAGCTCGCCCCCACCTTGCAGGTCTATACCACCAACCCGCGCAACACGTCGGTCAACATCCGCGGCCTGGGCGTGCCGTTCGGCCTGACCAGCGACGGCTTCGAACAGGGCGTCGGCATCTATGTCGACGATGTCTATAACAGCCGCGTCGCCGCCGCGACCTTCGACTTTCTGGATGTAGCCCAGGTCGAAGTGCTGCGCGGGCCGCAGGGCACGCTCTATGGCAAGAACACGACGGCCGGCGCGATCAACATCACGACCAACCAGCCGACCTTCGATTTCGAAGGGCGCGCCGAACTGACCGTGGGCAACCTCAATTACAAGCAGGCCAAGGCCGCCGTGTCCGGTCCGCTGACCGACACGATCGCCGCCCGCATCGCGATCGCCGCGACCACCCGCCGCGGCACGCTCTACAATGTCACCAGCCAGCGCTGGATCAACGAACAGGATAATTTGGGCATTCGCGGCCAATTGCTGTTCAAGCCCAATGACGATTTCAGCATCACCCTGTCGGGCGACTATAGCAAGCAGGACCCGGAATGTTGCGGCACGACCTTCGTGCGCGTCGGCAAGACCCAGCGCGCGCTCGCCCGCCAATATGATGCGCTGGCCGTCGCGCAAAATTATGTCGCGCCCAGCCGCAACCCCTATGATCGCCTGAGCGACCTCGATTCCAACCTGAATGCGGGCAACAAGATCGGCGGCGTGTCGGCCAAGGCGGTCTGGAATGTCGGCCCCGGCACGTTGACGTCCGTCACCGCCTGGCGCTTCTGGGATTGGAAGCCGGAAAATGACCGCGACTTCACCGGCCTGTCGATCGTCGCCAAATCGCAAAACCCGTCGCAGCAGGACCAGTATAGCCAGGAATTTCGCTACAATTACGAAAGCGAGAAGGTCGATTTCGTCGTCGGCCTGTTCGGCTTCAAGCAGCGGATCGACACCCAGGGCACCGAACAGCAGGGCAGCGCCGCCAGCCAATGGAGCCTGACCGGCGCGCTGGCGAACGATCCCAGCGTTCTGGAAGGGCTGACCGCCAGCAACACCCAATGGCTCAAAAGCACCAGCGTCGCGCTGTTCGGGCAGGTCAGTTGGAAGGCGACCGACGCGCTGACGATCCAGCCGGGCGCGCGCCTCAACTATGACAAGAAGTCGGGCTTCTACGAACGCATCGTCACCAATGGCGCCGGCGCGATCATCAGTTGCACCCCCACGCCTGCCGCCGGATCGGTGCTGGCCGCCCAGTGCGGCGTCTATCAGCCGCAGGTCAGCGCGCCGTCAGACAGCGCGTGGAACTTTACCTATGATCTCAACGTCAATTACAAGGTCGCCCGCGACGTCCTCGCCTATGCGACCTACGCCAAGAGCTTCAAGACGCTGGGCATCAACCAGAACGGCCTGCCGCTCAACGCCGACAATACAGTCAATTACGACGCCGGCACGGTGAAGCCGGAATCGGTCAACCATTATGAAATTGGCCTGAAGACGCAGTTCTGGGATCGCCGGGCGACCTTCAACCTCTCCGCCTTCCGCACCGACATCAAGAATTTCCAGGCGACGGTGAATGGCGGTCAGTTCGGGACGGTGCGCGGCTATCTCGCCAATGCGGAAAGGGTGCGCTCGCAGGGGATCGAGGCGGACTTCAAGATCGTCGCCAGCAACCGTTTCACCGCCTATGCCAATGCCGCCTATACCGACGCCCAATATAAGAAGTTCACCAACGCCCCCTGCCCGCCCGAATTGTCGGGCGGCACGTTGCAGCCTCCGGGACAGCCGGCGGATTATTCGCAGCCGGGCGTCCCCGGCGCGCTCAGCCCGCGCCAGTGCGACATTTCCGGCCAGACCCTGCCCGGCGTGTCGAAATGGGCCTTCTCCTACGGCGCAGAATATAACATTCCGGTCACGCTGCTGGCGAAGGAAGGCCAGGCCTATCTGGGCGTGGACGGCAATTACCGTTCCCATTGGAACAGCAACGCCTCGCCGTCCATCTATACCGACGTGAAGGGCTATGCCCTCACCAACTTCCGCGCCGGGTTCCGCGGCGAAGGGTTCGACATCTTCGGCTGGGTCCGCAACGCCTTCGACGTCGACTATATCGAAAATCTGCAGGTCGCGCCGGGCAACACCGGCCTGATCGCCGGCCAGGTCGGCGATCCGCAGACCTGGGGCGGCACGATCAAAGTTTTGTTCTGACCATGACGGCGCGAGCCGGGTCGGCGCGTCATACCGCTCCGGCCCGTCTGGCATTTGCGCCCCGCGCCACGCTGCGGTAGAGCGCGTCCATGTCCACGACCTTCACGATCGACACCGCGACCAGCCGCGCCAACCCCACGCCCGCGCCGATGAAGCGCCTGACCGTGCCCGCCATCCAGCGGCGCAAGTTCGAGGGGAAGACCGCCGAACCGCTGGTCATGCTGACCGCCTATACCGCGCGCCAGGCGCAGTTGCTCGACCCGCATTGCGACATGCTGCTGGTCGGTGATTCGCTGGGTCAGGTGATTTACGGCCTGCCCTCCACCCTCGCCGTCACGCTCGACATGATGATCGCCCATGGCGCGGCGGTCGTGCGCGGCAGCTATCACAGCGTCGTGCTGGTCGACATGCCGTTCGGCAGCTATGAATCCTCACCCCAACAGGCCTTCGCCAGCGCCAGCCGGATAATGGCGGAAACCGGCTGTGCCGCCGTCAAGCTGGAGGGTGGCGAGGCGATGGCGGACACGATTTCCTTCCTCAGCCAGCGCGGCATCCCGGTGATGGCGCATATCGGCCTGACGCCGCAGGCGGTGAACGCGCTGGGCGGCTATGGCGCGCGCGGCAAGAGCCAGCAGGAACATGCCAAGATCATGGCCGACGCGCGCGCCGTGGCGCAGGCCGGCGCCTTCGCCATGGTGCTGGAAGGGGTGATGGAGGAACTGGCGGTCGCCATCACCGACAGCGTCGACGTGCCGGTGATCGGCATCGGCGCATCGGCCCATTGCGACGGGCAGGTGCTGGTGACCGAAGATATGTTGGGCATGTTCGATCGGGTGCCGCGCTTCGTCAAACGCTATGAGAATATCGCCCAGACCATCGACGGCGCGGCCGCCCGCTACGCCGCGGAAGTGCGGGCCCGCAGCTTTCCCACCGACGATCAGGTGTATCGGCCTAAAATCTAATTGGCCAAAATTTGATTTGCCTGTGGCATAAGCGCCGCTATTGATCGCGCCTTCTGCGCTTAGTTTCTGATCCATTTCTCGGAGAATATCGTGGCCCTGACGCCGCAAAATAGCCAAGCCTTCATGCGCGAGGTGGACGACGCCGTCCGCCAGGACCAGCTTCTGGGCTTTTGGCAGCGTTATGGCCGCTGGATTCTGGTCGCCGTCGTATTGGGCCTGGTCGCTTTTGGCGGCTGGCTTTATTGGCAGCATTACAGCAAGACCCAGTCGGAAATCGTGTCCGAGCAGATGGACGCGGTGCTGACGACGGCGGCTGGTGGCGGCACGCCCGACGCCAAGCAGCTCGACGCGCTGACCAAGGCCGACCAGCCGGGCTATCGCGCATCCGCCCTGCTGACTCAGGCCGGCGCGGCGTCGCGCAAGGGCGACGCCAAGGGCGCGATCGCCCTCTATGCCGCCATGGTCGCCGACGCCAAGCTGGACCAGCCCTATCGCGACCTGGCGCTGATCCGCCAGACCGCGCTGGAGTTTGAGGCGCTCAAGCCCCAGCAGGTGGTCGATCGGCTCAAGCCGCTGGCGATCGAGGGCGCGCCCTGGTTCGGCAGCGCCGGCGAACTGGTGGCGATCGCCTATATGAAGATGGGCAAGACCGACCTGGCCGGGCCTATGTTCGCCGGAATCGCGAAGGACGCCAATGTGCCGCAGTCGATCCGTTCACGCGCGCGACAGATGGCAGGATTAATGGGGATCGACGCGGTCGAGATTCCGGCCGAGCCGAGCGAAGGATGACCGAGCGGATGGGAATGACCAGCATGAAATTCGCGCCGATAGGCCGTGTCGTAACGATGGCCGCGATGGTCGCCCTGCTCGCTGGCTGCGGCGTGATCGGCGGCAAGAAGGGTGGCCCCAAGACGCCGGTCGTCGGCAACCGCACATCGATCCTGAACAACGAACAGGGTGTCGAGGTCGAACCCAGCCTGGCCGATGTGCCGGTCACGCTGCCCGCCCCCTATGTCAACGACAGTTGGTCGCAGCCGGGCGGGGACCCATCCAAGGCGATGGGCCATGTCTCGCTGGGCGGATCGCCCTCGCAGGTGTGGACCGCCTCGATCGAGGGCAGCTCGCCCCAGGCGCGGCTGGCCGCATCGCCGGTCGTCGCGGGCGGCAAGCTGTTCGTGACCGACGCGGGCGCGCATGTCATCGCCTTCGACGCCGCCAGCGGCGGAAAATTGTGGCAGACCAACCTGCCGTCCGAAGGCAAGGGCAATGGCCGCGTGCTGTTTGGCGGCGGCGTCAGCGTCCTGGGCGACCGGGTGTTCGCCAGCACCGGCTTTGGCGACGTCTTCGCGCTGAATGGCGTCGACGGCGCGATCCTCTGGAAAAAGCATCTGTCCGGCCCGCTGCGCGGCGCACCGACGCTGGAAAACGGCCATGTCTATGTGATGGGCCAGGATAATCAGGTGTTCGCGCTCAACCAGTCCGACGGCGAAACCCAGTGGACCGACAGCGGCACCTTGCAGGTCACCGGCATTTTCGGCGTCGCCGCGCCGGCCGCCGCGCAGGGCACCGTGATCGCGGGCTATAGTTCGGGCGAAATCAACGCCTATCGCTATGAAAATGGCCGTACCTTGTGGGGCGACGCCCTGTCGCGCACCAGCATTTCGACCGCCGTCGCATCGCTGACCGATATCGACGCCGATCCGGTGATCGATCGCGGCCGCGTCTTTGCGATCGGCCAGGGCGGCCGCATGGCGTCCTATGAACTGACCAGCGGCCAGCGTCTGTGGGAAATCAACATTGCGGGCATTTCGACCCCCTGGGTGGTGGGCGAATGGGTGTTCGCGGTGACCAGCGACGCCCGACTGCTCTGCGTCGCGCGCGCCACCGGCAAGATCCGCTGGGTCAGCCAGCTGCGCCGCTGGCAGAAGGAAAAGAAGAAGGACAAGGCGATCCGTTGGACCGGCCCGGTGTTGGCTGGCGGCCGGCTGATCGTCGTATCGACCCGCGGCGAGATGGTCTATGTCGATCCCGCCACCGGATCGGTCCAATCGACGGTAGACATGGATCGGTCCATGTCGCTTTCGCCGATCGTCGCCAACAACATGCTCTACGTCCTGGCCGACGACGGGAAGTTGACGGCGTTCCGTTAAGCGACGCGAATATGCTAAGTGTGCTCCCGCTCAAGCGGGGGTCCAGTTCCTTCGTCTGGACTGGCCCCCCGCCTGAGCGGGAGCACGGCGTTTATCGATTTTGAATCTTAAGAAGGAAACGGGCCACCATGCTGCCCACCGTAGCCATTGTCGGGCGTCCCAATGTGGGCAAGTCCACCCTCTTCAACCGTCTGGTCGGCAAGAAGCTGGCGCTGGTCGATGACCAGCCCGGCGTGACGCGCGACCGGCGCGAGGGCGAGGCGCATCTGCTGGGCCTCGACTTCACGATCGTCGACACCGCCGGTTATGAGGATGAGGACGCCAATAGCCTACCCGGCCGGATGCGGATGCAGACCGAGGCGGCGGTGGAAAATTGCGACGTCGCCCTGTTCATGATCGACGCGCGTGCGGGCATCACCCCGCTGGACGAGGAAATCGCCCGCTGGCTGCGCGCCAACGACGCGCCGGTGATACTGGTCGCCAACAAGGCGGAGGGCAAAGCGGCCGACGATGGCGTCATGGAATCTTTTTCGCTGGGCCTTGGCGAACCTGTCCCTTTTTCCGCCGAACATGGCCAGGGCATGGCCGACCTGTTCCAGGCGCTGCTCCCGCATCTGGAGCGCGAGGGCGAAGAGCCGCATGAAAAGGAATTTTACGAGGATGACGAGAGCGCCCCGCTCAAGCTCGCCATCGTCGGCCGTCCCAATGCGGGCAAGTCCACGCTGATCAACCGGCTGCTGGGCGAAAACCGCCTGCTGACCGGGCCGGAAGCGGGCATCACCCGCGACAGCATCGCCGTCGACTGGATGTGGACCAGCCGCGACGGGCTGGAACGCCCCGTCCGCCTGATCGACACGGCGGGGATGCGCAAGCGCGCCAAAGTACAGGAAAAGCTGGAAAAGCTGGCCGTGTCGGACGGCATCAACGCGGTCAACTTCGCCGAAGTCGTCGTCCTTATGATCGATTCCACCCGCGGGCTGGAGGCGCAGGATCTGCGCATCGCCGACCGGGTGCTGGAGGAGGGCCGCGCCCTCGTCGTCGCACTCAACAAATGGGATACGGTCGAACATGGTTCAGCGCTCTACCAGGGCATAAAGAAGGCGCTGGACGAGGGCCTGGCGCAGGTGCGCGGCGTGCCGATCATGACCATTTCCGGGGCCACCGGAAAGGGTCTGGACGACCTGATCCATGTCGCCTTCGAAACCCGCACCGCCTGGTCGCAGCGCGTCTCCACCGGCGTGCTCAACCGCTGGTTCGAAACCGCGCTGGAGGCCAATCCGCCGCCGGCGCCCGGCGGCAAGCGGATCAAGCTGCGCTACATCACCCAGAACAAGACCCGTCCGCCGACCTTCGTTCTGTTCGGCACGCGGCTGGACGATTTGCCCGAAAGCTATCGCCGCTATCTGGTGAACGGCATCCGCCGCGAATTGGGGTTCGGCGCGGTGCCGGTGCGCCTGACGCTGCGCAGCCAGAAGAACCCCTACGCGACCAAATAGAGCAATGGCGGCCGATCCCGTTTTCGTGAACGCCAGAGGCATGAGATGCCCCTGGCCCGCGTTGCGTGCGGCGCGGGCGATGCGCGACGCCGGCGCCATCGTCATCGAAGCGGACGACCCGATCGCCGCCACCGAGCTGGAGGCGCTCGCCCAGACGCAGGGCTGGACCTTCGCGGCGCTGGGCGATCGCCATTTCGTCCTATCCCGGACCGAGTGATTATCCTCCACAATGGGTGGCTTTCCGCCACGCTTTAACCTGCTGTTTACGCGCCGCGTCTATTTTGGCTTCGTTAGAATGAAGGAGCGGCGTGGGTGTCCTATCACGATACCGAACTGGTCAGTTGGCGCGAATTTACGCGGACCCGCAGCGAGCTGGGGACCGCCTTTCTTCGTATCCTGGGCTATTTCCGGGAAGATGGCGCCAAATCCATCGGCGCTGTCGAAGAAGCGTTTCGCGCGCGCAACGCCGCCGCGCTGGTCACGCCCGCCCATACGCTCAAGGGCGAATCGGCGCAGTTCGGCGCCTATCGCCTGAGCGCCATGGCCGAAGAAATTGAGATGGTCGCCCGCCGTTGCGTGGAAACGCATGAAGGGCCCGACGAATTGATCGAGGTGGTCGTCGCGCTGCGCCCTTGTTTCACTGAGACGATGGCGCTGCTCGATCGCGACGCCAACCCGCTGGTCGCCCGCCGGCCCACCACCTTCGGCCGCCGCGCCGAAGTCCCCGCACAGGGATTTGGCCGGGCGGTCTGATCTGCAGTCGTCGATCGCAAACTGCTGCGCGACCATCTAATAGGTCTTGAAGTAAAACCGACCATGCCCCCATATGGCAGGCATGACCCGTTTCTCCCTGCTCGACCTCGTCCCCGTCCGTGAAGGCGACACTGTCGCCACGGCGCTCGCCCACGCGGCTGATCTTGCCGCCCATGCCGAAGCGCAGGGCTATCACCGCTTCTGGGTCGCCGAACATCATGGCATGGCGGGCATCGCGTCGGCCGCGACGGCGGTCGTGCTGGCGCATATCGGTCATGCGACATCGACCATCCGCATCGGCGCAGGCGGCATCATGCTGCCCAATCATGCCCCCTTGGTGATAGCCGAGCAGTTCGGCACACTCGACGCCCTTTTCCCCGGTCGCGTCGACCTGGGCCTGGGCCGCGCGCCCGGTTCTGATCAGCGGGTGGCGCAGGCGATCCGCCGCACCCTGTCCGGCGGTGCGGACCAGTTCCCCCGCGACGTGATGGAGTTGCAGGCCTATTTCAGCAAGGACGAACGGCTGAGCATCCAGGCGACGCCGGGCGCGGGGGCGGATGTGCCGCTCTGGATACTCGGCTCCAGCCTCTATGGCGCGCAACTCGCCGCCATGCTCGGCCTGCCTTACGCCTTTGCCTCGCACTTCGCGCCCGCCGCGCTGGATGAGGCGATCGCCATCTATCGCCGCGAATTTCGCCCCTCGGCCCAGCTGCAATATCCCTATGTGATGGCCGGCTACAACGTCTTCGCCGCCGACACGGCGGAGGAGGCCCATCTGCTCGCCAGTTCGATGCAGCAGTCCTTCGTGCGGCTGCGCACCGGCCAGCCGGGTAAGCTGCAACCGCCGGTGCCGGGCTATTATGACGCCCTGCCCGCGCAAGCGCAGGCGATGCTGTCCGATGTGCTGAGCGTCTCCAGCATCGGCACGCAGGCGGATGTGGAGAGCGACATTGCGGCGTTCCTGCGCCGCACCCAGGCCGACGAACTGATCCTGACCGGCCAGATTTTTGATCCCGCCGCGCGCAAGCATAGTTTCGCCATCGCCATGGCGGCGGCTCAGACGGTCACGACCTGCGAGGCCGCCTGAGGCTCCGGCCGCTTCAACCGCCCGCCGCTGAGCAGCGCCGCCGCGCCTGGCGCGACGCGGCGCAATCCCGCGCCGATCGCGGCCACCGCGCCAAGCACCATCAGTGGCTGCGCGATCAGGTAGAAGGGATAGAAGGGCGTGCCCATTTTCCCGAACAGTCCGCCCAATACTGGCCCCAACAGCCAGATCAGGATCAGGTGGGCGCTGAACAGGAAGAACATATAAGGTTCGATCCGCAGCAGCATCGGCCGCGCGGGACTGTCCGCCAGCGCCCAGGCGATCCGCCAGAAGGCGACGGCCGCCGCTATCCGCAGCGTCAGGTCAAGCGCCCGCTGCGCCACCGGCCAGGCGTCGTCGCCGACCGTGACGGCATGATAGAGTTGCACCCCCATCAGCAAGGCGAAGGGTATCGCCATCAGAAGCATCGGCTTGCCCGCCACTCGCTCGGCCCAACCGCCGCGCTGCGCCAATATCCCCAGCGTGAAGAAGACCAGGATCGACGCCCGCATCAGCACGGGAGGCCCGAAACCGGCGATATGACATCCCGCCGCCGCGGCCGCGATCAGCGCCAGCAACCATCCCGGCATCCGCACCAGCAAGGGCGCGGCGACCATGCACAGGAACAGGTCGCGCAGAAACGGCATCTGCACATTGATGTCGGGGTTGCGCGTCAGGATCAGTATCTCGTCGACCACCCACCATCCCGATTGCGGCATCGGCGCGGACAGGCCCAGCCGCCAGGCGGCGCCCGACACCAGGATGATCGCGATGATGTTCCACAACAGCATGGGCAGAAGAATGGTCCGCGCCTTGCGCCGCACATGGCGGCCCCAGTCGCGGCTCGCCTGCGACTGCGCCACTAGCCAGCCGGATATGAGGCCCAGCAATGGCACCGCGCTGCGGCCGAACAATTCCATCAGCAGCCAGCGCAGATTATCCTGCCCGCTGCCGCGCAGCGCCTTGAGCGCTTCGCCATTCAAGCCGGTCCAGGCGTGAACATAGACGACGCCCAATATGCAGATCACGCGCGCGATGGCGATCGCGGCGGACCGACGCCCGCCATCTGTATGGCCATGAATCTTCGAGATATCGGACACGCGGCCATCCTGTTTGTTGCCTATTCCCAATGCCCGAACTTGATCCATGTTCCTGTAAACCAAACGACTGGTCCAGATCGGACCCCGGCTCAGCGTCTCTTAACCTTAACCCTCCACCCTGAAGCGGGCCTTTACGGCCAGGCCGGCGACAGAAGCTAAGCCAATCTTTACCTCTTTTGCCTAGAAGCATCCTGTTAACCGGAAGCCGTTCCGGTCCAAGGGACGACAAAAGGCTCATGACCCATATGCCGGGCGCACAACATTTCTCGTCTGCATCAGCGCCTGTGCACCTGACGTCAGTCCAGTCGATGGGCATGGTGTTCCAGATCGCCGGGTCCAGTTCCAAAGTGCTGATCGATGCCCAGCGTCTGGCGCTGCTGGAGCAGGACGAAGATCCCTGCACCGCCATGGCCGGCCAGGTCGGCAGCCAAGTGAAGATGCGCGTCGGCAATAGTTGGCTGGTCGCCAGCGTCCGCGCGATGACGCTGGATCAGGCGAGTAAGGGCATCGTCGCCGACATCGATTTCCTGGGCGAAGGCGATGAGGAGAAGTTGACCGGGCGGATCTATCGCTTCCGCCGCGGCGTAACCCGCTATCCCACGCCAGGCACCGACATCTTCCCGGTGTCCGGGCATGACATGGGCCAGATCTACGCCGCGGACGACCGCGCGAATGTGGAGATCGGCACCGTCTATCCCACCACGGACACGCGCGCGGCGCTCTATGTCGATTCAATGCTGGGCAAGCATTTCGCGCTGCTCGGCTCCACCGGCACCGGCAAATCGACCAGCGCCGCCCTGATCCTGCACCGCATCTGCGACCTGTCGCCGCAGGGCCATATCGTCATGATCGACCCCCATGGCGAATATGGCGCGGCCTTCGCCACCAACGGCGCGGTGTTCGACGTCAACAACCTGGCCCTGCCCTATTGGCTGATGAATTTCGAGGAGCATTGCGAGGTGTTCGTGACCTCCTCCGGTTCCGAACGCACGGTCGATTGCGATATTCTCGCCAAATGCCTGCTCGCCGCGCGGACGAAGAACCGGCTGGCCGAAAGCATCGGGCGGCTGACCGTCGATTCGCCGATCCCCTATCTCTTGTCCGACCTCACCACGATCCTGCAAAATGAGATGGGCAAGCTCGACAAGGGCACCAATTCGCTGCCCTATATGCGCCTGAAAACCAAGATCGACGAGATCAAGGCCGATCCGCGCTACAGCTTCATGTTCTCCGGCATGTTGGTCGCCGATACGATGCAGGCGTTTTTGGCCAAGATTTTCCGCCTGCCCTCCGACGGCAAGCCGATCTCTATCATCGACGTGTCCGCCATGCCTTCCGACATCACCTCGACCGTGGTGTCGGTGCTGTCTCGTTTGGTGTTCGACTATGCCATCTGGGCGCGCGACGAGCCGCAGCGGCCGATCCTGCTGGTCTGCGAAGAGGCGCATCGCTACATCCCCAACACGACCACCGGCAACGGTCAGGCCGTGCGCAAGATATTGGAGCGGATCGCCAAGGAAGGCCGTAAATACGGCGTTTCGCTGGGCCTCATTACCCAGCGCCCGTCTGACCTTGCCGAAGGCGTCCTGTCGCAATGCGGCACGATCATCTCGATGCGCCTCAACAACGACCGCGATCAGGCGTTCGTGAAGGCCGCCATGCCCGAAGGCGCCCGCGGCTTCCTCGATTCGATCCCCGCCCTACGCAATCGGGAGGCGATCATCTGCGGCGAAGGCGTTGCCGTGCCGATCCGCGTCGCGCTCGACAATCTGGAGGAGCATCGCCGCCCCGCATCGGGCGACCCCAGCTTCACCGAGCTATGGCGTCAGTCCGGCAGCGAAGCCGACATATTGGAACGCACCATCACCCGCTGGCGCAACCAGGGGCGGTAAACGGCTTCAGCCCGCCGGCGCGATCCGGCCGGCCGGTTCAGCGTCGCTATTGGCCGTTTCGCGGCATTGTTCTTCATGCACCGGGACCAGCAATCGCGCGTTGCGCCAGCCGCCGCGCGCATAGATGATCCACGCCAGCAGCAGCGACATGAACGACCCCGCCGGGAAGCTGAGCCAGAGCGCGTCAGCGCCCCACAGCGGGTAGCCCATGTGGTAAAAGCCCAGCCGGACGCCGAACAGCGTAAAAATCAGGATCAGCAACGGCGCGACCACGACGCCATTGGCGCGCATCACGCCGAACAGGATCATGGTGCAGCCGAACAGCAGGAAGCTCCAGCTCGCCAGCAACTGCATGTTCCACGCCGCCGCGATCGCGACCGCATTGTCACCCAGAAACAGCGACAGCAGCGATCCGTGGAACAGCAGGATGACGACGATCATCGCCCCTGTGATCGCCAGCAGATAGCCTATGCCATAGCCGGTGATGCGGCTAATTCGGTCCCATCGGCCCGCGCCCATATTCTGCGCCGCCATGGCGCTGACCGCCGCGCCCATCGCCATCGCCGGCATCTGGAGATAGGTCCATATCTGCTGCGCCGCGCCATAGGCGGCCGTCACCAGCAAGCCTTCGCGATTGACCAGCCCGATCATCACCAGCCCGGAAGCGGACATGACGATCATCTGCAAACCCATGGGAAAGCCCTTGGCCAGCAGCACGCGCATCTGGTCGGCGGCGGGCCACAGATAGCGCAATTCGCGCCCCCGCAGCCGCAGCGGCAAATCCCTGGCATAGATGAAGGCGACGACGCCGATCAGGCTGACAAAGCCCGCCGCCGCGGTCGCCGCCGCCGATCCGGCGATGCCATAAGCCGGGATCGGCCCCAGCCCCAGGATCAGCACCGGATTGAGGATCAGGTCCACGGCCACACTGACGATCATGAAGATCAGCGGGGTGCGCGCGTCCCCGGCGCCGCGCAGCCCCATCATGATCATGACGACCAGCAGGGTCGCGGGCATCGCGAAGAAAATGACCCGCAGGTAAATCAGCGCCATGTCGAACGCTTCCGCCGGCGTCGCCAGCAACCGCAGCAGCGCCGGTGCGCCGATCCAGCCCGCCAGCGCGACGGCCAGACCCAATATCGAACAAAAGCCGACCGCCGATCCAAAGGCGCGCCGCGCCGCATCCAGGTCGCGCGCGCCCGTCGCCTGCGCGATCATCACGGTGGACGCCATGCCAAAACCGAACACGACCGAAAACATCAGGAACATGATGATGTTGGCGTTGGCGGTTGCCGCCAGCGCCTGCGCGCCCAGAAAGCGGCCGACCCAGATCGCGTTGATCGACCCGTTGAGCGACTGGAGGATGTTGGACGCCAGCGTCGGAATGGCGAACATCAGCAGCACGCCGGCGATCGGCCCCTGCGTCAGGTCTTTTGCGCCCGATCTGCTTGCTGCCACGCGCCTGCCTCTCCCTATATATCCGTGTTTCCGCGAAGGCGGGAACACATCTATCGACTTATCCCAATCGTTCCAGCGCCGCCTTCAACCTTTCCGCCTCGGCGGCCTTTTCGGCATGATCCTCACGCGCCTTGGCGACCGCTTCGGGCTTGGCCTTCTCGACGAAGCTGGGGTTGGACAGGCGACCCCCCAGGCTATCCCGCTCCTTCTCCGCCGCGGCCAGCGCCTTGGCCAGGCGGGTCTTTTCCGCCGCAATGTCGATCACGCCTACTAACGGCAGGATGAAGGTCGCTTCGTCCACCACGATTTGCGCCGCGCCGCCAGCCGGCGGTTCGCCGAAGGTCAGGCTTTCGACCCGGCCAAGCCGCGCCAGCGCCACGCCCTGACGATCGAGACGACGATGCGTTTCTTCGGATGCATCGCGCACGATCACCGGAAGTTTAGCGCCCGGCGGCACGTTGAGTTCGGTCCGTGCCGTGCGCATCGCGCTCACCAGCCGGATCAGCCAGTCGATTTCCGCCTGCGCCTCGCTATCGACCGCGGCCAACGCCTGCGGCCATTGCGCGACGATCAGTTCATTGGGACGCGCACCGGTCAGATGCCACAATTCTTCGGTGATGAACGGCATGAAGGGATGCAGCATCACCAATATCTGGTCGAACGCCCAGCCCGCGACGGCGCGCGTCTCGTCGTCCATCGCGCCCTTGGTGAGTTCGATATACCAGTCGCAAAACTGGTCCCAGACGAAATGATAGATGGCGTTGGCCGCCGCATCGAACCGCAGTTCGGTCATCGCCGTGTCGATCGCCTGCACGGTCGCGACCGTTTCTGCGATGATCCAGCGGTTGACCGGGAGCGCGGCGGCGGGCGCCTCATGACTGGTCGAGGCTGTGACGCCGTTCGACTGGAGGAAGCGCGCCGCATTCCACAGCTTGGTCGCGAAGTTGCGATAGCCCTCGACCCGCTTTTCATCCATCTTCACGTCGCGGCCCTGGCTTTCCATCGCCGCCATGAAGAAGCGCAGCGCGTCCGCGCCGAACTTGTCGATCAGGCCCAGCGGATCGACCACATTGCCCTTGGACTTCGACATTTTCTGCCCATCGGCCGCGCGGACCAGCCCGTGGAGATAGAGTTTCTTCCATGGGGCCTCGCCCATGAACTCCATCCCCTGCATCGCCATGCGCGCATCCCAGAAGAACAGGATGTCGAAGCCGGAAATCAGCAGGTCGTTGGGATAATGGCGCGACAGCTTGTCGCTCTGCTCCGGCCAGCCCAGCGTGCCGAAGGGCCAGAGGGCGGACGAGAACCATGTGTCGAGAACGTCGGGGTCGCGGGTCAGCACCTTGTTGCCCGCCAGCGCCTGCGCTTCGGCTTCGCTCTCAGCGACATAGCTGTTGCCATCCTCATCAAACCATGCCGGGATTTGATGCCCCCACCAGAGCTGGCGCGACACGCACCAGGGCTGGATATTCTCCATCCAGTTGAAGAAGGTCTTTTCCCATGTCTTGGGCACAATCTCGATCGCGCCGTCGCGCACGGCCTGCATAGGGGCGACCGCCAGCTTTTCAGCGTCGACATACCATTGGTCGGTCAGCCAGGGTTCGATCACGACGTTGGAGCGATCCCCGAACGGCGTCTGGATCGTGCGCGGCTCGAAATCGGCTTCGACCGGCTCACCTTCCTTGTCCTTCGTGACGTGCGGGACCAGCAGGCCCAGCGCCTTCATCTCCGCGACCACCGCTTCGCGCGCGCCGTCTACGCCATCGCGCTTGAAGCGGTGCAGGCCCAGGAAGCGATCGGGGATCAGCCCGTCTGCGGTCTGGACGACATTGGCGTCGGCATCGAACATGTTGAGCATGTCGCCAGCCTTGAAGCCCGCGCGCTTGCCCACGTCGAAGTCGTTGAAATCATGCCCCGGCGTGATCTTCACCGCGCCAGTGCCCAGCGCCGGATCGGCATGTTCGTCGGCCACGATCTTGAACCGGCGACCGGTGATCGGCTGGAGAATTTCCTTACCGATGACCGCATTGTAGCGCTCATCGTCAGGATGCACGGCGATCGCCATGTCGGCCAGCATCGTCTCAGGCCGCGTGGTCGCCACGACGATATGGTCGCTGCCATCCGCCAGCGTCACGCCGTCCGCCAGCGGATAACGGAAGCGCCAGAAACCACCCTTCGTCTCGACCGTCTCGACCTCAAGGTCCGAAATGGCGGAACGGAAATGCGGATCCCAATTCACCAGCCGCTTGTCGCGATAGAGCAGGTCGCGCTTGTGCAACTCCACGAAGGTCTTGACGACCGCCTTCGAAAAGCCCTCGTCCATGGTGAAGCGCTCGTTCGCCCAGTCCATCGAACAGCCCAGCCGCCGCAACTGGCTGGTGATGGTCCCGCCGCTCTCGGCCTTCCATTCCCACACCTTGGCAACGAATTCGTCGCGGGTGAAATCAGTGCGCTTCTGCTGCTTGGCGTTGAGCTGGCGCTCGACCACCATCTGCGTCGCGATGCCCGCATGGTCGGTGCCGACCACCCACAAGGCGTCCTTGCCGCGCAGCCGCTCGTATCGGATCACGATGTCCTGCAACGTATTGTCGAGCGCATGGCCGATATGCAGGCTGCCTGTGACGTTCGGCGGCGGGTTCACGATGGTGAAGGGCGTCGCATCCGGCCGCTCCGGCCGGAACAGGCCGTTGCTCTCCCAATGGGCGTACCAGCGGGATTCGATCTCGGCGGGGTCGAAGATTTTCGGCAATTCGGTCATGATCGCGCTTTAACGCCTGCCGCACGACACGCAAGAGAGGCGAGGCTTCAGACCGGGCTATCCATCACTTTCAACGACAATCCCGACCAAATGGTGCGTGCGGTGATAGGGTCAAGCGGCGACACCCTCCGCCCTGGCAAAGGCGTCCAGCTTGGCATGGCAGGCGGCGCGCAGCCCCTCGTCCATCCAGCCCGCATTGAAGGCGTTGCGCTGCAACCGCACCAGTTCCGCCCTAGTCAACGCACTATGCGCCTGCGCCTTGACCAGCACTTCATTGAGATATTCGCTGCCCATATAGGCCGGATCGTCGGAATTGATGGTGAGGTTGAGGCCCGCGTCGATCATCCCGCGCACCACGTCGATCGGCGGCGCATCGCCCCGCACGGTGCCGGAAAAGGTCGGACAGACGGTGAAATACAAGTTCCGCGCCTTGGCCGCCGCGATCAGTTCGGGCGATTCCAATATATTGCCGCCATGGTCGATCCGGTCGACGCGCAGGTCGATAATCGCCTGGCGCAGATGCTCGACAATATCCTTCTGATTAAGGTCGCAATGCGCCGTGACCTTCAGCCCCGCGGCGCGCGCCTTGGCGAAATGGGCGGCGAACTTGACCGGCGGATGATCCTTCTCATCCGAATCCAGCCCGACGGCGACCAGTTGATCGCGGAACGGCAATGCCGCGTCCAAAGCCGCCATCGCCGACTCCGCCGACAGGTCGCGCACGAAGCAGAGGATGAGTTGCGACACTATCCCCAATTGCGCCGCGGCCGCCGCGCGCGCGCGGGTGATGCCGCCGATCACCGCGGCCATCGGCACGCCGCGCTTCAGATGTTCCTGCGGGTCGAAGAAAATTTCGGCGTAGAGAATGTTCTGCGACGCCGCCTTGGCCAGGTAGGCATAGGCCAGGTCGTAGAAATCCTGCTGCGTCCGCAACACCTTCATGCCGTCATAATAGATGGCCAGGAAGCTGGGCAGGTCATGATAGCGATAGCTGGCCTTCATCGCGGCGACATCGGCGAAGGGCAGGTCCAGCCCGTTGCGCTGCGCGAGCGCGAACTTCATCTCCGCTTCCAGCGTGCCTTCCAGATGGACATGATATTCCGCCTTGGGCATCGCCGCGATGAAGCGGGCCATGTCGGCCCCAGCGACGTCGTCAGACGCTGCCCATGCCGGGGCGGCGTTGATCCAGGCGGCCAAAGGGGCGCCCAACAGGCCATGGATTACCGCGCGCCTGCTGAACATCGATCATCACCCCTTTGAAACCCGGCATTCTATCCGGGCATAGGGGTGCGCCTGTCCATCATGGAATATCGGACGGGCTGACGCAAAAAAGGGAGCGGACCTGGATTAGCGGCCAGTGATGCGCGCGATTTCCTTGGCGACCATCTCTTCGACCAAAGCCGGCAGGCGCTGGTCCAGCCAGTCCTTCAGCATCGGCTTGAGCATCGCGCGAACCAACCCGTCGAGCGTATTGTCCTGCCCATCCTTGGGCGCGACCAGCATGGAGGACAAAGCGGACAGCGAATGACGCGCGGCGACTTCACTCTCGACCGATAGAATCGAGTCGTCGGCGGGTGCGTTTGCGGCGGCGGCTTTGGGAGCAGGCATGGCAATCTCCTCCGCGACCTCGTCGGTCAGTTCCAATATTTCTTCTACCGCGACGGGCGCTGGCGCGGCGACCGCCTTGGCCTCAGCGCGCGTGCGGCGCGGGGCGGCCTGCACCGCTTCCTCGCCTTCTTCGGCGATGATCCGCTTGATGGACGAGAGTATCTCTTCCATCGAGGGTTCCTTGGTCATGTCACCCATGGATAGTCCCCGTCCAAAATCCATTGCGCATCCTTAAACGCCAAGATTACCCGGCCGGGTTAACAAGCGGTTAAGGCTGCTGCGCAGCGGGTCCGACATTGGCGTTTTGCGCGGGCGTGTCAACGGTCCGCGTAGCGACGGGGGTTGGCTTGGAATCGAAGCTCCAGTCGAGCCACTTGCCCTTCACCCGTTCATAATTGACCATCGGGTCGTACAGCGTGCCGCTTTCCAGGCCCAGATCGTCGGCTTCGGCATGGCCCATGGCGGCGATGACGCTGAAACCGGCGACATAGGCGTTGCGCTGCGCCGTCACCAACTGGACCTTGGCGTTCAACGCTTCCTGTTCGGCGTTGAGGATGTCCAGAATGGTCCGGCTGCCGACCGAATTTTCCGCCTGCACGCCTTCCAGCGACAGATTGGCGGCCTCGACCGCCTTCTGGTTCGATTCGATGCTCTCCAGCGATGCCTTCCAGCTGGCATAGGCGGCGCGCGTCTGGGAGATAACGCTGCGCTCCACCTCGATCTCGCGCTCGATCGCCTGCGATTCGCGCGCCTGATTCTGGCGGACCTGCGCGGCGGGGCGACCACCCTGATAGAGCGGGATGGTCAGCTGGACGCCGGCGGTGGCCTGCTTGTTGATCTGCGGCCCCTCCACCGAATTGCCATCGACATCCTGCGCGCTACCGCCCAGCGTATGCAGATAATTGGTATAGCCTGCCGTCGTGAAGCCCGACAGCGTCGGCAAACGCGCGGCGCGCGCCGCCTTCACATCATAGCCCGCGGCGATCCGATCCTTCTTGGCCGCCACTATGTCTGGATTGTCGTTCAGAGCGACCTGCACCGCGATGGTCGGTGTGGCGGGAAGCCCCGGCAGCGCGGGCGGCGGCTCCAGCACGTCGGGTGCGTCACCCACCAGCGCGATATAATTTTCACGGCTGGCGATCAGATTGGCTTGCGCTATCTGCAGGTCCGACCGCGCCAGCGCCAGGCGCGACTGCGACTGGGCTACGTCGGTCCGGGTCAGGTCGCCGACTTCGAACCGGTCGTTGGTCGCCTGGAGATTAACCTCCAGCGCGCGCACGTTGGACTGGTTCAGAGACACGATCGCGCTGTCGCGGATCACATCCATATATGCGCCCACGGTCTGCGAAAAGATGCTGGCTTCGGTGCCGCGCAGATTGGCCTGCCCGGCCTCCACGCGCGTCCTGGCCGCCTTCACCCCGTTGCGCACCGCGCCGCCCGAATAGATGGGCACGTTCAGCTGCGCCTGCGCATTCACCGTCCTTTGCGGCGACGTGAAGCTGATGGTGGGCTTGAGGATGCTTTCGGAAAAACTGCCCGTCACGTCCACGCCGGGCCGGCCCGCAGCCTTCTGAATGGGCACATTTTCGTCGGTCGCGCGCTGCCCCGCGCGCGCGCCTGTCAGCGTCGGGTTAGATGCATAGGCCTTGGCCAGCGCACTCTGCAACGTCTCGGCCTGCGCGCCGCTGGTCAGGGCGGAGGACAGCAACAGCAAAGCGGCTGCGGCACGATGCCGATAAGAGGTGCGCTTCGCCGTCATCTGTCCCCGCCCATCATTTTCAGAACACAAATCCCTTGGGCGCGCCGAAACCGGGCAACGCCACCATTTCGATATCGGCAAGGCTGCTCAGGCCCAGCACTCCCGCAACCACCCGGCCGCCGCACAGGCGCGTAACGCCACGATCGACGACCCCCGTCACCACGCGGGCGTCCTCGGCAAGCTGCTGAACGAGCGTCGCTGGCACTTCCTCCACCGCGCCGTCGATGAACAGCAGGTCATAGGGCGCGCCATCAGCGGCGCCGGCGTTAAGCGGGCCGCGAACGACCGTCACGCCGGACAGCGCGATCTCCGCACCGCCCTCTTCCTCGACAGCCGTCACCTGCGCGCCCAGTTCGGACAACAGCGCGGCGGCATAGCCGGTCGCTGCGCCAATCAGCAGCACCTTGTCGCCTGGAACCACATGCGCTTCATCGAGCAGCCGCCCCGTCACCAGCGGCGGATTGAGCGAACGCCCCCCCGCCAGCGGAATGGGACGGTCGATATAGGTCATGGCGCGGCGCTGCGCAGGCACGAAATCCTCGCGCGGCACCTTCGCCATCGCGGCGATGACACGCTGGTCGCCCACGTCGCTGGTGCGCAACTGGCTTTCGACCATGGCGGCCCGCATCGAAGAATAGTTCTGCTCGGTCACGATAGTTCCTCGCTTGTCCGGTGGGCTTGGCACAACTGTATTGGCAATGCAATACACTAAGGGGATCATCGGACCTCTAAATCAGCGCGCGGCCCGCGCCAAGCGGCTTTGCGCGACGGTGGATAAGAATCTTGCGGCGCCCGCCCCATCCCCCGCTTGACTTTGCATCCAAAGCCGCACATTTGCGGCCACCCACTTGTCGAGGCCCGATGGCGGAGTGGTTACGCAGAGGACTGCAAATCCTTGCACGCCGGTTCGATTCCGGCTCGGGCCTCCAATTTCTTCCCGCTCGACTTGTTCCGCCGCTACCGTCTAAGAAGGCGGCATGATGAAGCTGTTCATTGGCAACAAAGCCTATTCGAGCTGGTCCCTGCGCGGCTGGTTGGCGTGCAAATTGTCCGCTCTCCCGTTCGAGGAGGTAGTCGTCCCCCTCTATGACGAAGCCTGGGAGAAACGGCGCGAGGGCGACGAATTCGCGCCATCCTCCGGCAAGGTGCCGATCCTGTGGGATGGCGACGACGTCGTCGTGTGGGACAGCCTGGCCATCGTCGAATATCTCAACGAAAAGACGGATGGCGACCTGTTCTGGCCGACCGATTCCGCCGCCCGCGCCATGGCCCGGTCGATGGCGGCCGAAATGCATAGCAGCTTCGCTGCGCTACGCCGCGAACACAGCATGAACATCCGGCAAATCTACCCCGCGGTGCCGCCGTCCGAACCTGTCGCCCACGACATCGCCCGTATCATGCAGCTATGGGCGCAGGCCCGCGCCCGCTATGGCGGCGATGGCGATTTCCTGTTCGGACGGTTCGGCGCGGTGGACCTGATGTTCGCTCCGGTCGTCACTCGCTTCATCACCTATCAACTGCCGGTCGCCCGTTTCGCCAACGCCTATATGCGCGCGATCATCGCCCATCCCTGGATGCAGGAATGGATCGGCGGCGCGCAAGCGGAAGACTGGGTGATCGACCGATTCGAAGTTCCGCCGCAGACGGCCTGACGATCATGAGCGAAACGCCCGAAACCGACACGCCCAAGGAAGCGCGCGCGGCCGAAGCAGCCGCAATTCGCCGTCGCTGGATCACCTTGGGCGAGATACTCGCCGTTCTGGCGGTGGGCATTTCCGCCCTCACCCTCTATCTCAATTGGGCGGACAAGAAAGACCAGCGCGCCGAAAAAGCGGCGGAAAGCCGCAAGGCGTCCGGCCGCGCCGCGATATTGGTGCTGAACGCCGATTCGGTGAAGGACGATCGCATCGCGCTGAAGACCACCGACCCCGACCAGGTCGTCCAGAGCCAGACGATCCTCTTCCCCCGCGCGCTCGGCATCGCGCCGGTCGACACCACCGGCGATCCGCGGATCGAGGCGGACTGGTTCAGCGACGCGCTGAAGACAGCGCGGGCCAAGGCGAAGCTGCCCGACGACAGCGTGGGCGACGAACGGCTGCCAGTGGCCATCACCACCCGCTTCGTGGTGGGCGGCGACACGCATGAGAATATCGCGCTCTACGACATCGGCTATGGCGTAGCAGGTCGCTGGATCGCCGGCCACAGCCTTTCGTTGCGTGGGCTTTCGCGGGTCGAAACGCTCAAGCCGGACAGCGCCCAGGCCATGGTCGACGCCCGCTGGGCGCGCCTGAGCGGTAAATAGCCCAAGTCCTGCTTCGTCGCCTGAAACCGCAAAACCACTTGTCTTGCGGCGATGAAACGGGTGCAAGACCCGCGCAGGGTCGTTGCATATCATAATAAGGACAAGCGGGCGCCATGAGCCTGATGGGATCGATCGACATTTTCCATGCCAGTGCCGGCCTGCTGGTCGGCGTCCTAGTGGGCGTGACTGGCGTGGGCGGCGGCTCGCTGATGACGCCGCTGCTCGTGCTGATGTTCGGCGTCAGCGCGAAGACCGCGGTAGGCACCGACCTGCTCTTCGCCGCCCTGACCAAGATCGTCGGATCGGCCGTGCATGGCAAGCGCGACACAATCGAGTGGCCGATCGTGCGGCGCATGGCGGCGGGCAGCGTGCCGGCCGCGCTCATCACGCTGCTGGCGCTTGGCTGGATCGGCGATGTCGGCCAGTCGACCGAAAATCTCATCCTGATTGCGCTCGCTTCGCTGCTGGCGCTGACGTCGGTCGCGGTGATCGGCCGCAAATGGCTGTTCCGTCATCGCGGCGACCTGGGGGCGACCCACTCGGCCGGCACCACCTTCTATGGCACGACGGCGCTCGGCGCGCTGATCGGCGCGGCCGTTTCGCTCTCTTCGGTCGGCGCGGGCGCGATCGGGGTGACGGTGTTGCTGTTCCTCTATCCCCGCCTGCCCATGGCGCGCATCGTGGGGTCTGACATCGCCCATGCCGTGCCTCTGGCGCTGATCGCCGGGACCGGCCACTGGCTGATGGGGGACGTCAACTTCATCCTGCTGATCACCCTGCTGATCGGGTCGATACCCGGCGTGATCGTTGGCAGCTATCTGTCGTCCCATGCCCCAGACCGGGTGCTGCAACCCCTGCTCGCCGCGGTGCTGGCCATCTCTTCCTGGCAACTCTTCGTCAAGGCGCGCACGCCCGCCCCGGTGAAGGTCGAAGCGCCGGTTATGGCGAAAGCACAGCATTGAGCCATTGCGCCGCGTGCTCCTGCGAAGGCAGGAGACCAGGGCAAACGGCAGGACTGGATTCCCGCCTTCGCAGGAACACGGAAGCGGACAGGCTGCCGACATGAAGAAGCCCGACCCTCATGTGTGAGGACCGGGCTTTTTCCGCTCGAAAGGATCCTGGCTTTAGCCGACGATCTCTTCCGGCTTGAAGAAATAGGCGATCTCGATCGCGGCATTTTCTTCGCTGTCCGAACCATGGACCGAATTGGCTTCGATCGATTCGGCCAGTTCCTTGCGGATCGTGCCGGCATCGGCGTTGGCGGGGTTGGTCGCGCCCATGACGTCACGGTTGCGCTGCACGGCATTTTCGCCCTCCAGCACCTGGACGACGACAGGGCCGGAAATCATGAAGGCGACCAGGTCGGCGAAGAAAGGCCGTTCCTTATGAACGCCATAGAAGCCCTCGGCCTGCTCGCGGCTCATGCGGATGCGCTTGGAAGCGACGATGCGAAGCCCTGCTTCCTCCAGCATCTTGGCGACCGCGCCGGTCAGGTTGCGACGGGTCGCGTCGGGCTTGATAATCGAAAAGGTGCGCGTGACGGCCATGGCCCTCGAAACTCCGAATTGTTGGAAATGCTGGGCGCGCCTTTAGACGCGGCCGGGCCAGGCCGCAAGGGGCTTAACCCTGACCGTGCGTCAGGCCATTTGCGCCCATTTGCGGCCGTCCTGCTTGAAGTAGCGCGAAACCGTCTCCTCGCGCTTCGACAATACCCGCCAACTGGACCGCGCGCCGTCGACCGTATCATCGTCGAAGAAGTAGAAGGCCCGCTCGAACCCCAGCGCCGCGTCGCGCCAGATACCGTCCGCCAGCGCGATATGCGCCGCGCCGTTCAGCGCCTCGCACGCCTCGCTCAGCAGGATCGGCTGCTGCGCCTCGCCGCCCTCACCCGCCCGGCCATGCGCCAGGAAGCTTTCGGGAGGCCCGGCCCAAAGCCCCGCCGAAATTCGCTCCAGCCGATCAGGCTCCTGCGCCACCACCAGCAGCCGCGCGCCCAGGCCCAGGATGCGCGCCGCGATCGCGGGCAACACCTGGTCCACCGGATCGCGGCTGAGCTGGTAGAAATCGACCTGCACGACAGTCTCCCTTATCGGGTTGGCATCAGAACTCGAACTTGTCCGCGACCAGCCGGTCGATCAGGCGCACGCCATAGCCGGTGGCGCCCTTGTCCCAGGTCGCGCCCGGCTTGTCGGACCAGACCATGCCGGCGATGTCGAGATGCGCCCATTTCACGCCCTCGTCCACGAACCGCTTGATGAACTGCGCCGCGGTGATCGATCCGGCGTAGCGCCCGCCGATATTCTTCATGTCGGCGATCGGGCTGTCGATCATCTTGTTATAGGCGTCGGACAACGGGAAGCGCCACAACTGGTCGCCGCTCGCCTTGCCCGCTGCGGTCAGGTCTTCCGCCAGGCCGTCGTCATTGGCGAACAGGCCGCCATATTGATCGCCTAGCGCGACGATCATCGCGCCGGTCAGCGTGGCCAGGTCGATCATGACTTCGGGCGCGTAAGTCTTCTGCGCCCAGGTGATGGCGTCACACAGCACCAGCCGCCCCTCGGCGTCGGTGTTCAGCACCTCGATCGTCTGTCCGGACATCGACGTCACGATGTCGCCGGGGCGCTGCGCATTGGCGTCCGGCATATTTTCGACCAGACCGCAAATGCCCACGACCCGCGCCTTCGCCTTGCGCCCGGCCAGCGCCTTGATCGCGCCGGCGACCGCGCCCGCGCCGCCCATGTCCCACTTCATGTCTTCCATGCCGGCCGCCGGCTTGATGGAGATGCCGCCCGTGTCGAAGGTCACGCCCTTGCCGACGAAGACGACCGGCTTTTCGACAGCGCCATTGGTGCCGTCCCATTCCAGCGCCAGCAACCGCGCCTCTCGCACGGACCCTTGCGCCACGCCCAGCAGCGCGCCCATGCCCAGTTCTTCCATCGCCGCCTTGTCGAGGACGGTAATCTTCACGCCCAGTTCGGCCAGACGCTGGCAGCGTTCAACGAAGCTTTCGGGATAGAGGATGTTGGCTGGCTCCGACACCAGTTCGCGGGTGAAGGCGACACCGGCGGCGACCGCGGACAGCCGCTCCCAGGCCGCGTCCGCCCCGGCCGCGACCAGCGTGATCGTCTTGAGCGTCGGCTTGGCCTTTTCGGGCTGACGGGTGCGATAGGTATCGATCCGCCAGCCGCGCAGCAATGCGCCAAACGCCAGATGCGCCGCCAGTTCGCCGCTCGCGCCACCGAAAAACTCCACCGCGGCATGGATTGCGCCGCTGGTCGACAGCTTGGCGGTCAGCGCCGCGCCGGCCTTTTCCACGTCCAGTTCGCCGCCCGCGCCGATGCCCAGCAACAGCACGCGCAGCGTCTTGCCGCCTTCGGCCACGAAGCTTTCAAAGCTCGTCCCCGTCTCGCCGGTGAAGCGCGACGCGGCGGCGCCCGCCGCCAGGATCGGCGCCGCCGACAGGGGCAGCGTGTCGAACCCGCCCTTGGGCACGGCGAAGACCAGCGTGTCGGCATCGGGGCGGGTCGGGCTGAACTGGATATCCATCGGGGTTCTTGTCCTCTTGTCTCTTGGGCGGGCGAAGCCGCGCTCTTACCCGTCAGATAGTGCGCCTTTCCCCGTCTGGCAAAGCCGTTCGACCGATTTCCGGCCAAAGATGCGCGACGGGCGATTGCGGACCGGCAATCAGTGCGATAGGCGGGACGGCAATATGCGCCCCGTTGATGAGGCCCCACCGCTTGCAAACCGTCCTGTTCCCTTTCCCTGTCCGCCATGCCTTATTGGCTGGCGCGGCGTTGCCCGGCTTCCTGCTGGCCCCCGCAGCGCTGGCGCAGCAGCTGAACGAGCCTGCCGCCCCGATCAGCGCGCCCGACGCGCCGATGCCGGAAAATGACGACCAGATCGGCTTTGCCGCCGATGCGCTGCAATATGACAGCAACAGCGAAATCGTGACCGCCGACGGCAATGTGCAGTTGCTGCGCGACGGCAACCGCCTGCGCGCCGACAAGATCGTGTGGAACCGCACCAGCGGCAAGGTGGAGGCGATCGGCAATGTGTCGATCATCGATCCTGAAGGCAATATCGCCTATGGCGACCGCATCGACGTCACCGATACGCTGAAGGACGGCGCGGTCGACAATATGCTGCTCGTGCTTCAGTCGGGCGGCCGCCTGGCGTCGGTCAAGGGCACGCGCGCCAACGGCGTCTACACGCTCAACCGCGCCACCTATACCGGCTGCGCGGTGGAGGACAGCCATGGCTGTCCCAAGGAGCCCACCTGGCAGATCAACGCCATCCGTGTGATCTACGACCCGGTGCGGCAGCGCGTGACGTACAAGAACGCCAATATCGAACTGTTCGGTCTGCCGCTGATCCCGCTGCCCGGCCTGTCCCACCCGGTCGGCGATGGCGGCAGCAGCGGCCTGATGGTGCCCAATCTGCGCTATGACCGCAATAACGGCTTCGAAGTCGCGCTGCCCTATTATTTCAAGCTGGCGCCCAATCGCGACATCACCGTCACGCCGCATGTCTATACCGACACGCTGCCGATGCTGGAGGCCAATTACCGCCATCTCTACGATCGCGGCGCCTATCAGGTCACCGGCTTCATCACCCATGGCAGCCGCGTCGCCACCAGCGACAGCAGCGCGGGCACGACCCCGGCCGCATCCGAAAAGGATATTCGCGGCTATCTAGACGCCAGCGGCAAGATGCAGTTGTCGCCCGAATGGAGCCTCGACGGGTCGATCCGCTTCGCCACAGACCGCACCTTCCTGCGCCGCTACGACATCAGCCGCGACGATCGGCTGCGCTCGACGCTGGGCGCGCAGCGGATTGGCGATGACAGCTATTTCTCGATTCGCGGCTGGACGGTGCAGACCCTGCGCCAAGGCGATTCGCAGGGGCAAACGCCGATCGCGCTGCCGGTCATCGACTATCGCCTGCGGCTCAAGGACCCGCTGCTGGGCGGCGTGCTACAGTTGCAGGCCAATACGCTGGCCATCACCCGCACCAGCGGTCAGGATACGCAGCGCGCCTTCGCCGCGGCGGAATGGAGCCTCCGCACGCTGACCGGGCTGGGGCAGGAAGTCACTTTCACCGGCTATCTGCGCGGCGACGTCTATCACAGCAGCGACAACGCGCTGACATCAGTGGTCAGCTATGCCGGCGATCCCGGCTGGCAGGCGCGCGGGATCGCCGCCGCCGCGGTCGACATGCGCTGGCCCTTCGTCGGCGAAGCATTTGGCGGCGTGCAGCGCATCGCCCCGCGCGTGCAGATCGTCGCCGCGCCGCATCTGGCCAACCTGTCGCTGCCCAATGAGGACGCCCGCGCCGTCGATCTGGAGGACAGCAACCTCTTCGCGCTCAATCGTTTCGCGGGCTATGATCGGTTCGAGGATTCAACCCGCATCACCTATGGGCTGGAATATAGCCTGGCGCTGCCCGACTTCTCGCTCGACGCCAATGTCGGCCAGAGTTACCGGATCGACAATCGCCCCGCCATCCTGCCCGACGGCACCGGCCTGTCCGACCGCACGTCCGACATCGTCGGCCGCACCACCGTCCGCTATAAGGATTTCCTTGCCCTCACTCACCGCTATCGCGTGGACAAGGACAATCTGGCCGTCCGCCGCAATGAGATCGACGCGACCGTCGGCACCAAGAAAACCTATGCGATGGTCGGCTATCTGCGCCTGAACCGCGATGTGGCGTCGGGGCTGGAGGATTTGCAGGACCGCGAGGAACTGCGCCTGGGCGGTCGCATCCAGTTCGCCCGCTTCTGGTCGGTGTTCGGTTCGACCGTTATCGATCTAACCGATGCGAAGGAAGCGCCGAACAGCACGTCCGACGGCTACGAACCCGTTCGCCACCGCCTTGGCGTCGCCTATGAGGATGATTGCCTGACCCTCGGCCTCACCTGGCGCCGCGACTATCAGGCCAATGGCGACGCGCGAAAGGGCAATGGCTTCCAGCTACGTCTAGCTTTCCGCAATATTGGCATATAAGGAACAGGCTCCCGCCTACCGTCAGGACTGGTTAAGGCGGACCAGCGCATCACGCGCCGGTTCGTATTGGAGATTTTTGCCGACGATGCTGCCTGTCGCTTCCTCGCCCATCAGCCTGTTTCATGGCGTCCGTTCGGGCCTTCGCACCCTGCTCCTGTCTTCGGCGCTGATCAGTGTCGGCGTCCAGCCGCTTCTCGCCCAGACGGTCGATGACGGCAGCGATGTCGCGACGCAGCAACTTAACCTGCCCAAGGACGTGACCGTCTTTGGCAAGAGCGACCCCAATGTCCGCAAGGCGACGGCGATCGTCAACGGCCGGATCATCACGGGTACGGACATTGACCAGCGCCTCGCGCTCATCATCACCGCCAATGGCGGCAAGGTGGAGGAAGCGGAGAAGGAGCGACTGCGCGTCCAGGTTCTGCGCAACCTGATCGACGAAACGCTCCAGATCCAGGAAGCCGCCGCCAACGACATCAAGGTCGATCCGGCAGAAGTCCAGCAAAGCTATGAGCGCGTGGCGGCCAATTTCCGCCAGTCGCCGACCCAGTTCGACGCTTATCTGCGCGAAAAGGGCAGCTCCGCCGCCAGCATCAAGCGCCAGATCGAGGGCGAACTGGCTTGGAGCCGTCTGCAACGCCGCAACATCCAACCGTTCGTCAACGTGTCGGAAGACGAAGTGAAGTCGGTGGTCGACCGCCTGAACGCCGCCAAGGGCAGCGATGAATATCGGATCGGCGAAATCTATCTGTCGGCGACCCCGGAAAATCGCGCGCAGATCGTCGCCAACGCGCGCAACATCATCGAGCAGATTCAAAAGGGCGGCAGCTTCCCGGCCTATGCCCGACAGTTTTCCGAAGCCTCGACCGCAGCGGTCGGCGGCGATCTGGGCTGGGTCCGCCCCGCGCAGTTGCCGCCCGAACTGGCGCAGGCCGCTGCGGAAATGCAGGTCGGCCAGATCGCTGGGCCGATCGAAACCGTGGGCGGCGTGTCACTGGTCTATGTCATGGACAAACGGAAGGTCCTGACCGCCGATCCGCGCGATTCGCTGCTCAGCTTGAAACAGCTTTCCGTGCTTTTCCCCAAGGGAACGACCAAGGAACAGGCCAGCGCCAAGGCCGCCAGCTTCGCCGCCGCGATCAAGGAGATCAAGGGGTGCGGCCAGGCGAATGAGGTCGGGGCGAAGATCGGCGCCGACGTGGTCGATAACGACAATGTCAAGGTGCGCGACCTGCCGCCGCAGTTGCAGGACATATTGATTAATCTGCAGGTCGGCGAATCGACTCCGCCTTTTGGCTCGATCGACGATGGCGTGCGCGTGCTGGTGGTTTGCGGTCGCGACGATCCGGTGTCAGCCAACGCCCCCAACGCCGAACAAATCCAGGCGCAGTTGGAAGAAGAACGGGTCAACAAGCGCGCGCGCATCTACCTGCGTGACCTTCGTCGTGATGCGGTCATCGAATATAATTGACGTCGCGCCTCTCGCGCCCTTTGCGGTGTCGCTCGGCGATCCCGCCGGAATTGGGCCGGAGATCGTCGCGAAAAGCTGGGTGATGCGCGAAGCGCGCGGCCTGCCGCCCTTCTTCGCGGTGGGCGACGCCGCGTCGCTCCGCGCGGTATGGCTGGGACCGATCACGATCATCGGCGCGCCGGAGGAAGCCGCCGACGCGTTCGGCACGGCCTTGCCTTGCCTTCAGGTCGCCGACGCGGGCGAAATCGTGCCGGGCAGCCCCAGCATCGACGGCGCGCGCACCGCGTTCCAGGCGCTCGAAGTCGCGGTCGGCCTCGCGCGGCAAGGGTCCGCCGCCGGGATCGTGACCGCGCCGGTGGGCAAGGAACAGCTATATGGCGTCGGCTTCACCCATCCGGGCCAGACCGAATTCGTTGCCGAACGCTGCGGCGTGTCGCTCCATAATGCGGTGATGATGCTGGCCGGACCGTCGCTGAAAGTCGTGCCAATCACCATCCATATCCCGCTGGCCGATGTGCCGTCGGTGCTGACCATCGACCTGATCCGCGCGCGTGCGCTGACCACCGCCAAGGGATTGCAGCGCAATTTCGGTATCGTCCGCCCGCGCCTCGCCGTAGCGGGTCTGAACCCCCATGCCGGCGAAAATGGCGCGCTGGGCCGGGAAGAGATCGACGTGATCCGTCCCGCCATCGATCTGCTCCGCGAAGACGGCCTCGATATCGTCGGCCCGCTCGCCGCCGACGGCATGTTCCATGCCCGCGCCCGCGAAGCCTATGACGCCGCGCTCTGCATGTATCACGATCAGGCGCTGATCCCGATCAAGACGCTCTATTTCGACGAAGGCGTCAACATCACGCTGGGCCTGCCGATCGTGCGCACATCGCCCGACCATGGCACAGCCTTCGGCATCGCCGGCACCGACAGCGCCAATCCCGGCGCGATGATGGCCGCGCTCAAGATGGCGGCCGAAGCCGCGCGCGCCCGCATCGCCCATGGCTGACACCCGCCCCATATTGCCGCCGCTCCGCGACGTGATCGCGCGCCACGGCCTTGCCGCCAGCAAGGCGCTAGGCCAGAATTTCCTGCTCGACGAACAATTGCTCGACCGGATCGCCGCCATTCCCGGCGCGCTGGCCGACGCCCCGACGTTCGAAGTCGGTCCCGGCCCTGGCGGCCTGACCCGCGCGATCCTGCGCGCCGGGGCGCGGCTGGTCGCGGTCGAGCGCGATCGCCGCTGCCTGCCCGCGCTCGCCGAACTGGAGGAGGCCTTCCCCGGCCAGCTCCGCGTTATCTCCGGCGACGCGATGGCGGTCGACGCCCATGCCGAGGCGGGCGACGGCGCCCATATCATCGCCAACCTCCCCTATAATGTCGGCACGCCGCTGCTCGTCGGCTGGCTATCCGCCGAATGGGGGCCGCTGCCCTGGTGGTCCAGCCTGACGCTGATGTTCCAGATGGAAGTCGCCGAGCGCATCGTCGCCAAGGCCGGATCCGACCATTATGGCCGCCTGGCCGTCCTGTCCCAATGGCGCAGCGACGCGAAGATCGCGATGAAGGTCCACCGCAGCGCCTTCACCCCCCCGCCCAAGGTGATGTCCGCCGTGGTCCACATCACCCCCAGGCTGGCACCCGACGGGGTGCAGCTCAAATATCTCGAACGCCTCACCGCCGCCGCCTTCGGCCAGCGCCGCAAGATGATGCGCCAGAGCCTGAAAGGCCTGCCCGGCGCACTCGACGCACTGGACAATCTCGGTATCGACCCGCAACGCCGCGCCGAAACCGTCAGCGTCGAGGAATTTGTCGCCATCGCACGGATATTGAGCCGTTAAATCCCAAGCCGATATTCAGCCCATCCGTTCGTGCTGAGTAGAGACTGAGCCTGTCGAAGGCTCGTATCGAAGCATTGTCTGGAAACCCCATGTCCCGCCTGATCCTGTTCAACAAGCCCTATGACATGCTGTCGCAATTCACCGATCGCGGCACCGACACGGCGCGCGCGACCCTGTCCGACTGCATCGCCGTGCCGGGCGTCTATCCCGCCGGCCGGTTGGACCGCGATAGCGAGGGGTTGTTGCTGCTGACCGACGACGGCCGGCTGCAATCGCGCATCGCCGATCCCAAATATAAAACCGCGAAAACCTATCTGGCGCAGGTCGAGGGCGACGTCACCGACGCCGCGATCGCCACGCTCCGCCGCGGCGTGGGCCTCAAGGACGGTCTTACTGGACCGGCCGATGTCGAACGGATCGACGCGCCAGACCTCTGGCCCCGTAATCCGCCGATCCGCGTGCGCAAGGCGATTCCCGACAGTTGGATCAGCCTCACTATCCGCGAAGGCCGCAATCGGCAGGTCCGCCGCATGACCGCCGCGGTCGGCCATCCCACCTTGCGCCTCGTCCGCTGGCGCATCGGTGACTGGACGCTCGATGGCTTGCAACCGGGCGAATGGCGCGAGGTTCAGGTCGGCTGATCGGCATTACCGGGCAGGCGTAACAAACGCTTGCCCTTGGTCCGGCTGGTCAGATGATATTGGTCGCACCGGTCGCAACGATAGGTCCGCAGCGGCACGCTCCCCTCCAACGCCGCCGCCAGGGCCGCCTCCTGCGAGCCGAACCGCCGCTTGCGCGCGCAAATGCTGAGTCGCGTGCGAATCGCTCAATCCTCGGTCAGGAAGCTGACGCTACCTTCATTATAGAGCGTGACCACCAACGCCATCGCTTCATCGGCCTCCATCAGCACTGGATCGATCAGGACGCTGTCCGCCGCGCAAATCTGCCGGGCCAGCACCGCCACATCGCCGCTGCAATCATGACTTTCGCCATCGACGAATAATGTCACCGCGCCCTCCCCCGCCGCCACGAAGGCGAAGCGACTCGCCGGATTGCGGCACAGCGCGACGCCCTCCTCCACCAGTTCCCGCACATCCTCGACCGCGATCGGCTCTTCCGGCCGGAAGTCCAGTTCGGGATATTTACGCTCGCTACTATATTCCCCAAACCAGCGGGCGAAGGCCGCGCGATCGCTCAGCGCGTCGCCGACCATCGCCTGCAACCGCGCCAGCGCCGCCGCGCCGATCTCGCCCGGATTGGCCTGCGTCATCAGATCCGGGTCGGCATAGCGGTCGTCATCATCCATGCCGCCGACGACATGGGCGCAAAATTGCTCGACCAGTTCGCTGCGCGACGGGGCGCGAAAGCCGACCGAATAGGTCATGCAATCGTCGCCTACGGCCACGCCATTATGCGCGACGCCCGGCGGCACATAGAGGATGTCGCCCGGCTCCAGCACCCATTCGGCTTCGGACTGGAAATCGGCCAGCAGGCGCAGATCCTCATGCAGCATCAGCGGCGTATCGGCGTCGCACCGCCCGCCCACCTGCCAGCGCCGCCGGCCCAGCCCCTGGATCAGGAACACGTCATATTGGTCGTAATGCGCGCCCACGCCGCCGCCGTCGGTGGCGTAGCTGACCATCACGTCGTCGATCCGCCAGTTAGGGATGAAGCGGAACGGCGCCACCAGCGCGGCGACGGCCGGCACATGCATGTCCACCGCCTGCACCAGCAATGTCCAGGGGCTGCGGCCCATCGCGCCGAACCGGTCTTCGGGCAGCGGCCCATGTTCGACCATCCAGCGCCCGTCGCCCTGGCCGATCAGCCGCGACTCGACGCCTTCCTCGCATGCCAAACCCGCCAGTTCGTCCGGTTCCAGCGGGTTCACCCACGCCGCCCACGGATTGCGGATCAGCAGCGGTTTCTTCTGCCAATAATCGCGCAGGAACAGGTCGACGTCGAAATCTGTGAAGTGCATGGGCTGCCCGCGGTTCAGCGGCGCGCCTCATGCGCCCGCCCAACGGCCTTGCCGGGCTAACCCGACGAAGTCA
The DNA here is from genome assembly GCF_028538045.1 of Sphingobium sp. AntQ-1. Taxonomy (NCBI): domain Bacteria; kingdom Pseudomonadati; phylum Pseudomonadota; class Alphaproteobacteria; order Sphingomonadales; family Sphingobiaceae; genus Sphingobium; species Sphingobium sp. AntQ-1. Next base: position 2,790,530 of record NZ_CP117158.1, on the reverse strand, counting down.
AAGCGCGTTAAGGCGTTTGCGTCGGCGCCGCCTTGGGCACGGTCACCGCGTCCTTGCTCGTCATCGCGACGGCGGGCGGCCCTTTCTGGATCGCCGCGGCCAGCTTGCCGACCGACGCGCAGTCGCCCTTGCACAAGGCTTGCGCCTGCGCGAGCACATCCTTCGCCTTGGCGATCGCGCCCTTTTCGACCATCGCCTCGCCCTGCCCGGCCAGCGCGGCGACATCGGTGGGGTCAAGCAGCAGCGCTTCTTTGTAAAGGCGGATCGCCTTGCCCTGCAGCCCCTGCGCGCGTGCGACTTCGGCCAGTTCGACAAAGGCGGCGCGGTTGCGCGGATCGATCGCCAGCGCGCTTTCCAGCGCATCCGTCGCGCCTTCCAGATTGCCGGCCTTGTGCGCGGCCTCGCCCGCCTTCTGCCATTCGACCGACTGGGGGCTGATCTGACTATCCGGCTTCTGGCTCAGGCCTACGCTCGACACGGTGGTCAGGACGATAGCGAGCGCAATCGAGGCGGGGGTAAAACGCATTAATATCTCCAGCCATGTTTCAGGCGCTGATTTCGGCCCATAGCCCACGCCCCAAGTGTCGCGATTTTGCGGGCGCTTGTCCATGGCCTGTTTCATCCCTCCCGGCGCAGCCGCGCAAAGAAGAAGCCGTCGCTGCCGTCATGCCCCGGCGTCAGCAGCAGCCCCGCGCCATGCGCCCGGCCGACGGGCAGGTCGATCGGCTCCGCCGTCCACCCCGCATGGCGGGCCAGAAAGGCGTCGACCTGCCCGCGCCCTTCGCGCTCGGTCAGCGCGCAGGTCGCATAGACCAGCGCCCCGCCCGGCGCCAACAGGGGCGCCGCAAAATCGAGGATGCGGGCCTGTTCCGCGACCAGCCGGTCGAGCCGCGCCTGCGTCAGCCGCCAACGCGCCTCCGGGTTGCGCCGCCAGGTGCCAGTGCCCGAACAGGGCGCATCGACCAGCACCACGTCCACTTGGCCGTTCAAACTCTCCAGCCCCCGCGCCTCATGACTCTGGTCCAGCAACAGCGTCTCGATGAAGGTCGCGTCCGCACGCGCCGCGCGCGGTTCAAGCCGCGCCAACCGCGACCGGATCGTGTCAGCGGCGACCAAAGTCCCGCGCCGCGCCATCGCGCCCGCCAGCGCCAGCGTCTTGCCACCCGCCCCGGCGCACAGATCGACCACCGTCATGCCCGGCTGCACCCCGCACGCCGCCGCGATCCACTGGCTGCCGGCGTCCTGCACCTCGACCAGCCCGTCCTTCCACGCCGCCTGCTGCTCGACGGGAAAGCCTTCGGGCAGGCGCAGCCCGTCGGGCAGGCCGGCGATCGACGTCGCATCGGGCAGCGCAGGCGCGACCGCCTCCGGCGTCGCCTTCAGCCGATTGACGCGCAAATCCACAGGCGCGCGGCCCAGCAGCGCATCCTGCTCCACCTTGTCCGCCAGCAAGCCTTGCAGCCATTCTGGCACCGCGCCCGCCTCAGCCCCCGTCTCGCCCGGCTCGATCGGCAAGGGTGCATGGGTCGATCCGTCGAACAGCGCAGCCATGTCCGGCCGCTCCAGCGCCACGCCAATCATCGCCGCGCGCCCTGTCTCCGGCCGCTCCGCCGCGCGACGGATCGCGTCATAGACATGGTCGCGCACCGCCCGCCGATCCCGCGACCCGGCATAGCGCCTTTCCTTGAAATAGCGCGCGATCAGCGTATCAGCCGCCGGCCCGCCATCGCGCGCCGACGCAATGATGGCGTCCAGCAGATCGATCGCAGCCTGAATACGAGCGGACGGGGTCATATCCTCCCCGACACGGGGAGGGGGACCAGCCAGAGGCTGGTGGAGGGGGCGGGCGGCAAACGCGACATTTCTGGAAATAGCTGCATGAAAAGTCGTAAAAAGTCACTCAACGAAGGTCGTGAGGAAAGGCTATCCCCCTCCACCACTGGCTTCGCCAGCGGTCCCCCTCCCCGTGTCGGGGAGGATTTACCGCGTCGGATAATTGGGCGCTTCCCGCGTGATCGTCACGTCATGGACATGGCTTTCCGAAAGCCCGGCATTGGTGATCTGCACGAAGCGCGCGCGCTCCTGCAAATCCTTGATTGTGGCGCTGCCGGTATAGCCCATCGCCGCCTTTACGCCGCCGACCAACTGGTGGATGACATCCTTGGCCGGTCCCTTGAACGGCACCTGGCCTTCAATGCCTTCTGGCACCAGCTTCATCTGGTCCTTGATGTCCGCCTGGAAATAGCGGTCGGCGGACCCGCGCGCCATCGCGCCTACGCTGCCCATGCCGCGATAGCTCTTGTACGCGCGGCCCTGGTATAGGAACGTCTCGCCCGGCGCTTCGGCGGTGCCGGCCAGCAGCGATCCCACCATGACGCAACCCGCGCCGGCCGCCAGCGCCTTGGCCAGATCGCCCGAAGTGCGCAGTCCACCATCGGCGATTACCGGCACGCCCTGCTTGGCGGCTTCCTCGGCGGAGTCCATAACCGCCGTCAGCTGCGGCACGCCCACGCCCGCGACAACGCGGGTGGTGCAGATGGACCCCGGCCCGATACCCACCTTCACGCAATCCGCGCCCGCGCCGATCAGCGCCTTGGTCGCTTCGGCGGTGGCGACATTGCCCGCGACCACCTGCACATGGTTGGACAGTTTCTTCACCGCCTCGACGGCAGCCGACACCTGGGTACTATGGCCGTGCGCGGTATCGATGACGATCAGGTCGCATTCCGCGTCGATCAGCGCCCGGCTGCGCTCCAGCCCCGTTTCACCGACCGTCGTCGCGGCGGCGACGCGCAGGCGGCCCGTCCCGTCCTTGGTCGCCTGCGGATAGGTAACGGCCTTCTCGATATCCTTGACCGTGATCAGGCCGACGCAATGATAGCCCTCGTCCACCACCAGCAGCTTTTCGATCCGGCGCTGGTGCAGCAGCCGCTGCGCCTCTTCCTGGCCCACGCCGACCTTGACCGTGGCGAGGTTATCTTTGGTCATCAGCTCGCTGACCGGTTGCTTGGGATTTTCCGCAAAGCGCGTGTCGCGATGCGTCAGGATGCCGACCAGCTTGCCATTGGCTTCCACGACCGGAATGCCGCTGATCTTGTGCCGCTGCATCAGCATCTGCGCGTCGGCCAGCGTCGCGGTGGGCAGGATGGTGATCGGGTTGACCACCATGCCGCTCTCGAACCGCTTGACCGCGCGCACGGCGTCCGCCTGCTCCTCGACGGTCATGTTCCGGTGCAACACGCCAATCCCGCCCAACTGCGCCATGACTATCGCCATGTCGGCCTCGGTCACCGTGTCCATCGCCGACGACAGGATCGGGATGTTCAACTTGATCTCGCGCGTGACGAAAGTGGACGTGTCCGCCTGGCTGGGCAGCACATCGGATTCGCCGGGCTGCAACAGCACGTCGTCAAAGGTGAGGCCGAGGCGGATATCCATGGAAAAAGCCACTTTCTGCTGCGGAACCGACGCCGAAAAAGACGGCGCTTCCGGGGGATTTGTGGCGGCCCATGTAACCACTATGGGCGCGCACGGCCAGACCCTTTGGGGGATTTATTGTGGAGGCCGAAGGCCGCCGCGCCATTACCGGCGAAAGTCGCGAGCGGCGATATGTCTGCCATCTTGGCAGCGATAGGAGAGCCGCCGCAAGACCCCCATCCAACCTTCTCCGCGCCTCTGCCTCTTCGCGCGATTATAGTATTGCGCGGAGCGCGTTAGTCACGCCGGGATGAGCAATCGCTCGTTGCGCAAGCCCACCCCCTAACCCCTTACTGCCGGCGCAAGGGGGAACAAGGTCCGCTTCTGGCCGTCAGCACCCGACTACGAAAAAGGGCGCAGCCTCAGCCACGCCCCTTTCCCTGACCCAATGACAGCCCTCAGGCCCCAGCAGGGCTCGCCTCACCGAACGGTCCCTTGCGCTTGCGTGTCCGCGGGATGGAGGAACCCGCCGCCGGAATCACCGAAGGCTTGATCGTCGTGCCGTCGTCGCGGGTGATCTCGCCCTTTTCCAGCAGCGCCTTGATCTCCTCGCCGCTCAGCGTCTCATATTCCAGCATCGCGTTGGCCAGCAGGTGCAACTGGTCCTCGTGACCCGTCAGCAATTCCTGCGCACGGGCATAGCCCTTTTCCACCAGTCCACGAATTTCCGCATCGATCAGCTTGGCCGTCTCGTCGGACATATGGACCCGCTGGCTCTGCGAATAGCCCAAGAACGTCTCGCCCTGCTGCTCTTCATATTGCAGCGGCCCCAGCTTGTCCGACATGCCCCATTGGGTGACCATGTCGCGCGCCAGTTTGGTCGCGTACTGGATGTCGCCAGACGCGCCGCTCGACACTTTGTCATAGCCGAAGATGATTTCCTCAGCGACGCGCCCGCCCATGGCGACGGCCATGTTCGCGTGCATCTTGTCGCGATGATAGCTGTAGCTGTCCCGTTCCGGCAGGCGCATGACCATGCCCAGCGCGCGGCCGCGCGGGATGATCGTCGCCTTGTGGATCGGGTCGGACGCGGCTTCATGGACCGACACGATAGCGTGGCCCGCTTCATGATAGGCGGTCATCTTCTTCTCGTCGTCAGTCATGACCATGGAACGGCGTTCCGCGCCCATCATCACCTTGTCCTTGGCCGATTCGAACTCGTCCATCGCCACCAGTCGCTTGCCGCGCCGCGCCGCCGTCAGCGCCGCTTCGTTGACAAGGTTGGCGAGGTCCGCACCAGAAAAGCCCGGCGTGCCGCGCGCGATCACGCGGGGATCGACGTCAGGGGCCAGCGGCACCTTCTTCATATGCACGGCCAAAATCTTCTCGCGCCCGTCGATGTCGGGACGAGGCACGACGACCTGACGGTCGAACCGGCCCGGCCGCAGCAGCGCAGGGTCCAGCACGTCGGGGCGGTTGGTCGCCGCAACGATGATGATGCCTTCATTGGCCTCGAAGCCGTCCATTTCGACCAGCAACTGGTTCAGCGTCTGCTCGCGCTCGTCATTGCCATTGCCCAGGCCCGCGCCGCGATGGCGGCCGACCGCGTCGATTTCGTCGATGAAGACGATGCAGGGCGCGTTCTTCTTCGCCTGTTCGAACATGTCGCGCACGCGGCTGGCGCCCACGCCCACGAACATTTCGACAAAGTCGGAACCGGAAATGGTGAAGAAGGGAACACCCGCCTCGCCCGCGATCGCGCGGGCCAGCAGCGTCTTGCCGGTGCCGGGCGAACCGACCAGCAAAGCGCCCTTGGGGATCTTGCCGCCCAGGCGCGCGAACTTCGTCGGATCTTTCAGGAATTCGACGATTTCCTGCAACTCCTCGCGCGCTTCGTCGATACCGGCGACGTCATCGAACGTCACCTTGCCATGCTTTTCGGTCAGCAGCTTGGCCTTGGACTTGCCAAAGCCCATAGCGCCGCCCGCGCCGCCGCCCTTCTGCATCTGGCGCAGCACGAAGAAAGCGATGCCCAGGATCAGCAGGAACGGCAGCGACTGATAGATGAGAATCTGCCAGAAGCTGGGCTGGTCCTGCGCCTGGCCCGAATATTTGACGCCATTATCGTCCAGCAGGCTGGTCAGGCCCGGATCATTGACCGGCACGGTCGTGAACTTCTGCCCGCTCGACAAGGTGCCGCTGATCTTGTCCGGCGCGATCGCGACGTCCTTGACCTGGCCTTCCTGCACCTTGGACCGAAATTCGGAATAGGCGATGCCCGATCCCGCGCTGGACGCGGTCCGGCTGTCGAACAGCGACACGAACATCAGCAGGGCGACGATCACGCCCGCCCAAATCATGGCGCTCTTGATCCAGGGATTGCCCTGCGGGTCTTTTTCGTCGTTCATCATCACTCGCTTTCACCGGCCAAGATAGGGCGCGCCGACAAAAGCGCAAGCGCGCGCCGCCGCGTTCCGCCCGCTATTTCATGCGCCGTTAGCCGTCGTTCAGACCGCGCCCAGCAAGGTCAGCGCAACATAGGACAGCGCCAACGCCACGCCGCCCGACAGACCGCACAGCAGATAGCCGACATAGAGCAGCAGCGGCGGATGCGGGCGCCCCCGCTTGCGATTACGCTGCGCCGCCGAAAGAATGACACTGGCCAACAGGCCATAGGTCAGTGCCGCAAACTCCACCATGCACCATATTCCCCGCTATAAAGCGCGCAGGATAGCCATGACAGCGATTAAGGAAAGGTCATTGCGCCGCGTCAAATCGGCGAAGCGTGGGGGGATCGCGACAATCCGCGGAACCTTTCCGTAACGATCTCTAGAACGTCCGCCGCGGCGGTGCAGGATGCAGCGTCCACACCGCCCCGCCCTTCAATAGCCAGCCGCCCAAACTGATCTGCCTGCCCGCCATGGCGGCTCCAATAGCGCGATCCAGGCTATCGCCACGCTGCGGCCTGCACCCGGCCCGTTCCAGCATAAGCGACAGTAACCGCCGCAGATATTCGCGCGGAACATCGGTGCGCGCGAGCCGCCACCCCGCCCCGTCGGCCCGCACATGCGCCGCCGCCAGCGCTGCCACGCTCCAGTCGATCGCCTCGTCCGCCTCCGCCAGCGCCGCCGCGCTGCGCGCCGCCGCCTGGACGTCCAGCCAGGACGCATCGGCCAACGCCTTCCGCAGCGCCGCCCGGTCAAAGCGCGGATCGGCGTTGGACGGATCATGGACATGGGGCAGCCCCTCGACCTGCGCCAGCGCCTCCAGCGCCGCCTTGCGCACGCCCAGCAGCGGACGGATCACCCGGCCCGCGCCCGCCTCCGACCGCGCCCGCACGCCGGCCAGCCCACCGACGCCCGACCCGCGATTCAGCCGCATCAGCATGGTTTCCAGTTGGTCGTCGGCATGGTGGGCGGTCATGATCCAATCGATCCCCTGCGCCGCCCGCCACGCCTCGATCAACCGATAGCGCAGCGCCCGCGCCCAAGCCTGAACATTGCCCGCCACCGGCCGGTCGGGCGTCAGCGTGGCATGGGCGATGTCCTGATCGGCGCACCAGCGCGCGACCATGGCCGCTTCCCCCGCCGAGTCTGCGCGCAACCGATGATCGACCGTCACCGCCGCCACGCGATCCGGAAAGGCGCGCACGGCCAACCACAGCAAAGCCATGCTGTCCGGCCCGCCCGACACCGCGACGCCGAAACGCGCCGCCGGGTCGTCCCCGACCAGCGTCCGCGTCACCGCGTCCAGCCGCGCCACCAGCGCGGTCGCTTCGTTGGTCAGCTGCACTTCGCCTTGGCGCGACCCGCGGTCATCATGCCGCGCAGGGAGGAAGACAGGCTCTCGCCATAGACCTGCTCCAGTTCCTGATAGACCTTGCACGCATCGGCCGGCTTCTTGAGCTGGATCAGCGCGTCGCCCAGATAGGCCAGGCTGTCGGGCGCACGGTCGCCGCGCGGACGCTTCTGGTAATTTTCATAGAAGGCGACCGACGCCAGCGCCGGCTTGCCATCGTCCAGATAGGCCCGGCCCAGCAGGTTCTGCGCCTTGCTGGCGATTGAACTGTCGCCATATTTCTCGACCGTCGCCTTTAGCTGGCCTTGCGCCTCAGGATAGAATTTCGCGTCCCATAGACGGAAACCATAAGTATAGGCGTCATCCGCCGCATCGCCGGTGTCGGGGTGCTCGACCGCTGCGACGGCGGTCTTGCGCGCGTCGCTCGCGACCGGCGGTGCGGCGACCGGAGCCGGCTTGGAGGCTGGCTTGGGCGCTGCGGAACGGGGCGTGACGGGCGCAACCTCTGCCGCCACAGGCGCCGGCACCGGCGGCGCTTCGGCGGCGGGCGCCATACGCGCGTCAGTCTCCGCCTTATATTTGTTGAACGCCTCCTCCAACTGGCGCAGCTTATAGCTATTCTGCTCCACCTGCCCCGTGACCGACGCCAGTTGCGATTCCAGCGCGCCGACCCGTGCGGTCAGGTCCGCGATCGGGGTGGAGGCGGGCGATCCCGGCGCGATCGTCGGCGTGGCCGGACGGCTGATTTCCGCCTCGATCGGGGTTCCGGCTGGAAACACCTTGCGCTGCACCGCGCGCATTTCCTTTTCCAGCCGGTCGACCCGCACCTCCACCGGCGCGTTCTGCGCAGCGGCGGGCAGGGTCATGACAGGCATGGCAACGGCCAGCAAAGCCGCCGTTGTCGCAAGAAGGGCGTTACGCATGATGATCCCCGACTGATATTCCTGGCTTAACCATAAGGCGATATTTCGCGCGGTAAAGCGCGACGTCGCCCGTCACCCCCGGCGGCGCGCGTCAGGGCTGCGGCGCAGCGGCGCCGTCGCCCGCCGGCGCAACCGCGGCTGGGGCAGGCGGCGCGCTGATCTCGCTGGACGCAGGCGCAGGAGCGGTGCGCCGTTGCGCAGGACGTGACGGCGCCGCAGACGGGCGCGTTCCCCGCGCTGGCATGGCCTCCGCCGGGGCTTCGCCCCGCGCCAGCAGCGCTTCGGCGCTGACCGGCACGTCGGCGATGGTGCGATCGGCCGCACCAAGCGGCGGCATCACTTTGCCGCCCACTGTCACGCTCAGCGCCTGAGGGCGACCCGTCAGGATCATCGGCCCATTGGCGGTCGACGGCAGGGTAAAGCTCTCGCCCTTCTTCAGCAGACCGTCCTTCAACCGCTCGCCTGCGTCGTCATAGATGCGCAGCCAGACGTCGTCGATAGCGGTGAACACTACCGGCTGGGCGGCGGGCGCGACGGGGTCAGCGCCGGCGGGACGCGCGGCCGCAGGCTGGGCCTGCTCCTGGGCGATTTCTTCGCCGGTCGGCAACGTCATCAACTGGGTCCGCCAGATGGTGTAGCCCGCGATCAGCACGACGACGATCGCCAGCACGACCCATGCCAATCGGCGGGGCGGCACGCGCGCCGGATCGACCGGCTCGAACGCCTCGTACCGCGCGCCCATGTCGCTATTATGCACGCCATGGCGCACCTGCGCCGCGATCGCCACCTCGTCCAGATCGACCGCGCGGGCATAGGCGCGGGCGAACCCGACGGCATAGGGAATGCCCGGCAGGGCCGCATAATCGTCGCGCTCGACCGCTTCCAACTGACGCTGGGCGATGCGCGTGCGGGTCGCGACATCCTGGATCGAAAGGCCCCGCGCCTCCCGCGCGGCGCGCAGCTTGGCGCCGGGGGTTGACGGCTGCGCTTCCGGCGCGCCCTGTGCGCCGGTTTCGAGTTCTGGTTCGTCTGCCATGCTGCTCCGCGACCTGTGATGGCCGGCCTTGTCTCATTGCGGGACGGGCGTTGTCAACGCCGCGTCCGCCCATTTCAGCTCAGTTCGATGTTCCGTTCAATCGCCCATCGGGTCAACCGTCCACGAATGTCGATGACCCCGTCGTCCAGCAACTCCCGCATCAGCGTGCGCAACTCTTCCGCATCGATCGCGCGGATCATCGCCTTGACTGGCCCGACCGACGCGGGCGTGATCGACAGCCGGCGCACGCCCAGCCCGACCAGCGCCATCGCCTCCAGCGTGCGCCCGCCCATTTCGCCGCACACGCCGACCGGCACCTGATAGTCGTGGCATGTTCGCACCACCCGGTCCAGGAAGCGCAGGATCGCGATGCTCAGCCAGTCGTAGCGTTCCGCCAGCTTGGGATGGGCGCGATCGGCGGCAAACAGGAATTGGGTCAGGTCGTTGGTCCCGATCGACAGGAAATCCAGCTTGGGCAGCAGGATATCCAGCACTTCGGCCAGCGCCGGCACCTCCAGCATCGCGCCATAACGCACCGCGATCGGCAGCTTCTTCTTGCGCGCCTGCAACCATTCGCGCTGATGCTCGACCAGCGCGCGCGCTTCCTCATATTCCCACGGCTCCGACACCATCGGAAACATGACGTGCAACATTTTGCCCGCGCTCGCCTCCAGCAACGCCCGCGCCTGCGCCTTCATCAGGGCGTCGCGGTCCAGCGCCAGCCGCAGCGCGCGCCAGCCCATCGCCGGATTATCCTCATGCTCGTCATCGTCGCGCTGCATATAGGGCAGCGCCTTGTCGCCGCCGATATCGACGGTGCGGAAGATGACGGGCCGGTCGCCCGCCGCATCCAGCACATCCTTGTAAAGTCGCTGCTGCTTCTCACGTTGCGGCAACGTGGCCGACACCAGGAACTGAAACTCGGTGCGAAACAGCCCGATCCCGTCTGCGCCCACCATGTCCAGCGCCTGCGCATCCTCGCGCAATCCGGCATTGACCATCAGCTCGACCCGCTGCCCGTCCGCCGTCACCGACGGCAGGTCGCGCATCGCGACGAACTCGGCGCGGCGCTTCTGCGTCACGTGCAATTTATTCTCGAACGCCTCCTCCATGTCGGCGGTCGGGCGGATCAACAGCGCATTGGCGCCGACGTCCATCAGCACAAGGTCACCTTCATTCACCAGATGGCGAATGTCGCGCACCCGGCCCAGCACCGGCACGCCCATGGCGCGCGCGACGATGGTGACATGCGCGGTCAGCGACCCTTCCTCCAGGATCACGCCCTTCAGCCGCCGGCGGTCATATTCCAGCAGCTCCGCCGGCCCAAGATTGCGCGCGATCAGGATCGCGTCCTGCCGCAGCCCCATCTGCGCCGCCGTACCCAACTGCCCCGAAACGATCCGCAGCAGGCGGTTGGCCAGATCCTCCAGATCGTGCATCCGGTCGGAAAGCAGCGGATCGTCGATCTGCCGCATCCGCATCCGCGTGCGCTGCTGCACCCGCTCGATCGCCGCCTCGGCGGTCAGGCCGCTGTCGATCGCCTCGTTGATGCGCCGCGTCCAGCCCTCGTCATAGGCGAACATCTTGTAGGTTTCGAGCACCTCCTGATGCTCGCCCTCCATGCCGAACTCGGCCGCGCCGGTCATCCGGTCGATCTGTTCGCGCATCTTGGTGAAGGCGGAAATGACGCGCTGCCGCTCCGCCTCGGTATCCTCCGCGACGGTATGTTCGATATGGACGCGCGGCTGGTGGAACACGACATGGCCGCGCGCCATGCCCATCACCAGCTGCAACCCGTGCAACATGGTCGTGCCGGTGTCGGTCACCCGCTGGTCGGCCGGGCCGTCATCGGCGAGCTCAGCATTGGCGATCAGCTCGGACATCACCATCGCGACGGTCTGGAGCGCCTCGATCTCCACTTCCTCATATTTGCGCGGATCGGCATGTTGCACGCACAGAACGCCGATGGCGCGCTCGCGCCGTACGATCGGCACGCCGGCGAAGCTGTGGAACAATTCCTCGCCGGTTTCGGGGCGATAGGAAAAATCGGGATGCGACGCGGCCTCGTCCAGGTTCAGCGTCTCGACATTGGTGGCGATCAGGCCGACCAGCCCCTCCCCCATCGCCATGCGGGTGACATGGACAGCCTCCTGCTTCAGCCCGCGGGTCGCGAACAGCTCCAGCACGCCCTCGCGCACCAGATAGATGGAGCAGACCTCGCTCGACAGCGACTCGCCGATAATCTCTACCACCTTGTTCAATTTGGCCTGGGCGCTATTGCGCGCGGCCATCACCTCCTGCAGGCGAACGAGAATTTGGCGGGCGGCGGCGGCGGGTGTGCTGGGCATATTATTGCGCTATCAGATTGAAGCCCGGCTTTCCAAGGCGTTTCCGTTCACCGCGCCGGCAATATTGTTCGACAGGCCATATTTGCATGGCGGAAACATTCTGTACAATCGTCCATCAAGTGGAAAGCCCGTCACCGGGCGCGCAGGGAGAACGGGATCATGGCGACGCGACTTCAACCAGAAATGGAACAGGATCTGATCGATCGCGGCTATTCGCGCCGCCAACTGGCGAAGGTCGCCGCCCTGCTCGGCGCGGGCGCCGCCGCCATCCGCGTGACGGGTGCGGGCGCGCAGCAGGCGGCAAAGGCGGTTGCGGGCGCGGTGCGCATCGGCGCCAACGAATGTTGGACCGGCCCCTTCCCCGTCGCGGCCAAGGCGGCGTTCAAACTGGTGGAGGAAGGCAATCGCTACGAACCGGACAATGAACATCAGAAATTGTTCGACGCCGTCGCATCGGTGGAGGGCATTCCGGCCGACCGCATCGTTGCCTGGCCCGGATCGTCCGACCCGCTTAGCCGCGTCGCGGTCGCCTATGCCTCGCCCACGCGCGGCATCGTCACCGCCGACCCCACCTATGAAGCGATCTGGCGCACCGGCGACTGGCTGGGCGCGAAGGTGACGAAGGTGCCGCTGACCAGCGACTACCGCCATGACGTAAAGGCGATGCTGGCGGCCGATCCCAATGCCGGCGTCTATTATGTCTGTTCGCCCAACAACCCGACCGGCACCGTCACGCCGATCGCCGACATCGAATGGCTGGCCAACAACAAGCCCAAGGATTCGATCCTGGTTGTGGATGAAGCCTATATTCATTGGGTCGATGGCCCCAACGCCGCCAAGCTCGCCGCCACCCGCGACGATGTGCTGATCCTGCGCACCTTCTCGAAGCTGTTCGGCATGGCCGGGATGCGGCTCGGCCTCACCTTCGCCGCGCCTTCGCTGATGGAAAAGATGATGCGCTATGACGGCGGCCAGGTCACGGGCATGTTGCCGATGACCGCCGTCGCCTGCGGCACCGCCTCCGTCACCGAAGCGGCCCTCATCAAGGCGCGCCGCGCCGAAATGAACGCCGCCCGCGAAAAGTCGGTCAGCCATTTGAAGGCCAAGGGGATCAAGGTCATTCCCGGCAGCCAGGCGAACATGTTCATGATCGACTGGGGCAAGCCCGCCAAGGACATGCAGGCCGCCCTGCTCGCCGCCAATGTGCAGATCGGCCGCAGCTGGCCGATCTGGCCCAACGTCTCGCGCGTGTCGGTCGGCTCGATGGAGGAAATGGAAGCGTTCAACGCCGCCGTCGACACGGTCTGGAAGGCCTGAAATACGGATTGAGCAAGAATAGCGTGTTCCCGCGCAGGCGGGAACACGCCACGTAGGACACGGCCATATGATCGGCCAAAAACGCATAAAAATTGCGAAAATACGGGGCGGCGCATTGTGGAAATGCGCCGCTCTTTCGTTTTCCCCCATGAGATTTGAAACCGAAATCAGACGGGGACGGACGACATGACCATGATGCTGACCAAAGACGCCAAGGACGACATGATCGAGCGCGGCTATTCCCGCCGCCAACTGGGTGAAATCACCGCGCTGCTCGGCGCGGGCGTCGCCGCCAGTTCGCTGCTGGGCGGAAGTGCCATGGCGCAGCAGCAGGCCGCGCGCGGCGTGAAGGGCGCGGTGCGCATCGGTTCCAACGAATGCTGGGCCGGCCCCTTCCCTTCGGGCGTTCAGGCCGCCGCCGAAGCCGCCTCGTTCGGCAACTGGTACGACCCCGACAATTATAAGGGCGACCTCATCAAGACCGTCGCCACCGTCGAAGGCATCCCCGAAGCGCAGGTCATGCCCTGGCCAGGGTCAGGCGGCCCGCTGGTCAGCATCGTGGCGGCCTATTGCTCGCCGACCAAGGGTCTGGTCACCGCCGACCCGACCTTCGAATCCGCGTGGCGCACGGCTGATTACATGAAGGCCCCCATCGCCAAGGCGCCCCAGGCGATCGGCAAGGGCCATGACGTCAAGGCGATGCTCGCCGCCAACCCCAATGCCGGCCTCTATTATATCTGCACCCCCAACAACCCGACCGGCACCATCACCCCACTGGCCGACATCAAGTGGCTGCTGGACAACAAGCCGGCCGATTCCATGCTGCTGGTGGACGAAGCCTATATCCACTTCTCCGAAGCCCCCAGCGCCGCCTCGCTGATCGGCGCCCGCAAGGACATCATTGTCATGCGGACCTTCTCGAAGCTGTTCGGCATGGCCGGCGTGCGCCTTGGCCTCACCTTCGCCGACCCCGAAGTGCAAAAGCGCATTTCGCTCTTCGGTCCCTCGGCCGGCGGCCTGGCGATCACCGCCATGCATTGCGGCAACGCGGTCTACAAGGAAGCCGCCCTCATCAAGGCGCGCCGCGCCGAAATGATCGGCAACCGTGACGAAACCATCGCATGGCTGACCAAGAAGGGTATCGAAGTCCATCCCGGCAGTCAGGCGAACATGTTCATGGTCGACTGGAAGAAGCCGGCCAAGGAGATGCAGGCCGCGCTGATCGCCGCGCCAGAAAAGGTGCAGATCGGCCGCAGCTGGGCGATCTGGCCCAACGTCTCGCGCGTGACCGTAGGTTCCGCAGACGACATGGCCAAGTTCCGCGCCGCTGTGGACAAGGTCTACAAGGCGTAAACGCCCGACATAGCGTCACGAAGGAGAGGGCGTCCGGGAAACCGGGCGCCCTCTCCTTTCATGCTCGATCGCGATCGTCTCTTGCGCCGCCCCATCGATCGCAAGGCGACGCTAAGCGCTCGCCGCCGACGTCTCGCACAGCGCCTTATACTGGGCCATCATCTGGTCCCAGCCGGGATGGAAACCCATCGCCTCATGCCGCGCCTTCGCCTCGGCATCCCAATGGCGCGCGGTCGCGGTGAAGCGCGTGCCGCCATCGCCGTCCACATCCTCGTCGGCAAAGTCCCAGATCGCCGACATGAACGGCGTCTGCGGCGCCCAGCCTGCGGCATAGGCGTCGGTCGTCACCACCCGCTCGCCCGGCGCCACCTCCAGGAAGACGCCCTCCATCGGCCCCGTCTCCTCGCCGTCGGGTCCGAACATCTGCACCGCGCTGCGCCCGCCGGGCCGCAAATCCTCCTCGATCACGTCGGCGCGCCAGGGCTTGGGGCAGAACCATTCGTCCTTCAGGTCGGTCCACACCTTCCAGCAGATCGCGCGCGGCGCGGCGATATGACAGCTCACCGACAGTTCATGCTCGGCCTCGCTCATGCCGCCTCTCCGTCAAAGGCCGCCTGCATCGCGGCGGTATCCAGCTTCTGCATCGTCATCATCACCGCCATCATGCGGGCGATCGCCACCTTGTCGTCGCTGTGATAGTTCGCCATGATCGCCTTGGTGACTAATTGCCAGGACAGGCCATATTTGTCCTTCACCCAGCCGCACGGACCCGGCGATCCGCCATCGGCGATCAGCGCGTCATGATATCGATCCAGCTCCGCCTGATCCGCGCACTCGACCGACAGCGATATCGCCTCGTCAAAGGTGAATTGCGGGCCGCCGTTCAAAGCCTGATAGCTTTGCCCGAACAGGGTGAACTCGACCAGCAGCACGCTGCCGCCCGCCATCGGTGACGGCGAGGGATTCTCCTGTGGATAATAGCTGACATGATCGACCGAACCGCCGAACACGCCCGCATAATAACGCGCCGCTTCCTCGGCCTGGCCGTCGAACCAGAGGCAGGGCGATATTTTGCTCATCATGCGTCTCCCTTGCTGCCGACCAGCGCGAACATCGCGCCCTGCGGATCGGCCGCCTGGAGGATCCAAGCACCGCCCGGCACCTCCATCGGGCCGTTCAGCACCGCGCCGCCTCCGGCCTTCACCCGATCCACCGCCGCGTCGATATCGCCGACGGTGAAATAAAAGAGCCATGCCGGACCCGGCATTTCCTTGGGCGCCGGCATGATCCCGCCGGTCATGTCGGGGAAGTCCGCGCCGCCGGTCTGCGACACCAACTGATACAGCCCCATCTCGCCCATATCCATGGCCTCGCCCTTGGTCCAACCCAGCGCGCCGGTGTAGAACGCCATGTCCGCGTCGAAATCACCGCTATACAGTTCATGCCAGCCGACATGGCCGGACGCCATCGGCGGAGCCGCCTGCATCCCGTCTGGACTGGACCCCTTGAGCAGCATGAAGATCGCTCCGCCCGGATCGCTCATAACCGCAAAGCGCCCGACGCCGGGAATATCCTCGGCCGGGCGCTTCACCGTGCCGCCCGCCGCGCTCAACCGCGCGGCGTCCGCATCCACATCGGCCGACCCGACATAGCCACCCCACCAGGGCGTCATGCCGCATGTCCGGGCCTCGGCCGGGATCGCCATGACGCCGCCGACCGCGCCCGCGCTGCCCGACACGACATGATAAGGTTCGCCCAGATCGCCGCCAAAGGGCGCGTTCGTCCACCCTATCACATCGCCATAAAAAGCCAGCGCCGCCTGCGGATCGCTGGTCATCAACTCGTACCAGAAGAATTTGCCGGTCAGATCGGTCATGGTCTTCCTCCTGCATCATCGGGTGTTCCCGCCTGCGCGGGAACACGCACGCCCTAACCCTTCGCGTCCACCAACATCTCGAACCCGCCATAGATCAACCGCGCGCCGATAAACGGCATGTCCTCGCCCTCCTTGGGCTGCATACGTTCATCTTTCATGACCTTCTCGGCCCCGGCGTCGCGGGTCGCCTTGTCGGGCCATTCGATCCAGGAAAAGACGACCTCCTCGTCCTCCTCCGCGATCACCGCGGTACGAAAGTCGTTGGTCTTGCCGATCTTGATATCATTGCCCCAACATTCGACCACGCGCAGCGCGCCATATTCGATGAAGATCGGCGCGGCAAAGGCCGCCACCTCCCTATAGCGTTCCTTATTGCCCTTGGGCACCGGGATCACGAAACCGTCCATATAGGCCATCGTCTCTCTCCTCTTCTGTCCACGCCGCGGCGCTCTTTCCCTGCGGAAGGCGACTCATCGCTTGCACTTTCTGCGCCTCGTCATTATCTATTACAACTGTTAAGTTATAAAAGATAACCAATGAGTCAGAAACGCGCCTATCAGGACGGATGCGCCGTCGCCCACGCGCTCGACATCATCGGCGATCGCTGGGCGATGCCGATCATGCGTGAATTGATGCTGGGGCCAAAGCGCTTCACCGACCTGCGCGCCGGCCTGCCCGGAATCAGCGCCAATGTGCTGACGCAAAGGCTGGAGGAGCTGGAAGCGGCCAGCATCCTGAGCCGCCGCCGCCTGCCCCCGCCCGCGGCCAGCCAGATTTACGAACTGACCGACTGGGGCCGCGAATCGGAAATCCTGTTTCAGGTGCTGGGCCGATGGGCCTGCCGCTCTCCCACGATGGAGCCGGGCAAGCCGATGAGCCAGGTGTCGGTGATCCTGTCGATGCGCACGATGATCGACCGCAGCCGCATCGGCGCCATGGACGCGACGATCGGCTTCCGCTTCGGCGAAGAGGAATTTCGCGCCACATTCAAAGACGGCGATGTCCTAATAGATCGCGGCGCGGCGGCGGGCGCGGATGCGATCATCAGCGGCGACCAGAATGCGCTGGTCGCGGTCCTTTATGGCGGCGCGCGCTATGCCGACATGGCAGGCGCCCTGAGCGTGGAGGGGGATGAGGCGCTGGCCGACCGCTTCGCCACCCTCTTCCCCCTACCCCCCAGGGCGCCCTCTACCGTCAATGCTGGTTGAGCATCCCGAACACTTGCGCAAATTCCCCGCGCTGCGTGGCTTCGCTCAGCAATTTCACCCGCGCGACATGGATTTCCGGCAGCGCCGGTTCCTGCCGCAGCAACGTCATCGTCTCGGCGATGAAGTCGGCGAGCGGCATCATCTGGTCATTCTCGGCATGGCCGGGCATCAGGTCGGTCTGCACGCCCGGCGGCACGATCTCGATCACTTCCACGCTGGTCGCCTTCAACTGCGCGCGCATCGCGACCGACCAGCTATGGATCGCCGCCTTGGTCGCGCTATAGGTCGGCGTCGCCGCCAGCGGCACGAAGGCCAGGCCCGACGACACGGTCAGGATCGTCGATGCCGCTTGCGCCTCCAGATGCGGCAGCAGCACATGGGCCAGCCGGATCGGCCCCAGCAAATTGGTTGCGATCGTCGCTTCGGCTGTGGCCAAGTCGATCTTCTCCTCCGCCACCATGATCCCGGCGTTGAGCAGCACGGCGTTCAAAGCCGGGAAGTCCGCAATCAGCTTCTCCGCGAAGGCGACGATCCCCGCCGCATCCGCCATGTCCAGCACCATCGCGGCCATGCCAGGATGCGCCGCCACGACCGAGTCCAGCGCCGCCTGCCGTCGCCCGGCGATGATCACCTGATTGCCTGCTTCATGAAATTCATGCGCCAGCGCCGCGCCAAGGCCCGAACCGCCGCCGGTGATGAGGATGCTGTTGCCTGTGGGTTGCATGGATCTTTCCTTTCAATTGGCTTGAAAGGCCATTTAGGCTTATGCTCTCTTCTGGAAAGTAGGCACCAAAAAGTGCTGTAGTCACCCAAAGGTAAGAAATGGCGAATCCGCTCCAAACCCGCTTTCATGCCGACGATATCGCGCAGGCCGAACATTATCTTGCGACCGATCCCCCCGCCGAACTCGACCCGCGGGTGGAGCGACTCGTCAACGACCTGATCGGCCGCATCGCGGACAAATGGACGCTGCTGGTGCTGGAACTGCTGGAGGAGAAAGGCGTGCTGCGCTTCTCCGCAATCGGCCGACAGATCGACGGCATCAGCCAGAAGATGCTGACGCAAACGCTGCGCCAGATGGAGCGCGACGGCCTGCTCACCCGCACCGTCCATCCGGTCGTGCCGCCGCGCGTCGACTATGCGCTCACCCCGCTCGGCAACAGCCTCAGCGCCGCCTTTTGCGGCGTCTGGGTCTGGGCCGAACGCCATCTCGACATCGTCGAAGCCGCCCGCGCCACCTTTGACGCGCGCGACTGATTCACGGCGCGGTCGTTCTAGCGGAGCGGCGTGTCCTTACTCGCTCGTGGTCGGCAGCGGCTGCACGATCAGCTTGGGCTGGCTATTGTCCGGCAGAGTGCGTGTAGCGGCCGGCGGACCAGATACCGAGGCGGCGGGCGCGACAGCTGGCGCAACGCCCCCGTCCGATGGCGGCGGCGGGGTCGCCTCCAGCGCGCTCTTGTAACTGGGCGTCCATCCCTTGGGCGGCGCCTCCCCCGGCGGGATCGGCGGCGGCGGCAGCGGGGTGGGCGACACGACGACCGTCACCGTCGCACCGAAACGCGACTGCCATTCGGCCAGACGACGCAGATAATCCGCATAGGCGGCGTAAAATTCCTGGAACGGCTTTTCCAGTTCGGCCAGCAAGGCCGGCGCGGCTTCCAGCAACTGGTCCGATGGCATCGCGATCATCTTCGCCCCGACCGTCACCGCGACCGGGCAGAAACTCTTGATGACCGGCGGCAGCGCGAAGAAATTATAGACCACCGTGTTCAACCGTTCGCGCGACGCCATGCCTGAACTGCCATAGGCGACGCTGTAGTTGCGATCGACCGCCGCATTGGCCCCGTTCAGCGCCGCCTTATGCACCGCCAGCAACTGATTATACTGGTTGCGCGCGGTCGGCCCATATTTGTCGCAATTGAGCGCCGCGACGTTCAGTCCCATGCGCAGGTGCCACAACGCGGTATTCGACGTCACGCCGCGATTGGCGGTCAGATATTTGCCGTCCGCACCCTGCGTCGGGATGCTCATGCCTTCGACCGCATTCGCAGGCGGCATCGGGCGGATGGTGGGCACCACCGGCGGCGGCGGGGTCGGCGGCGGTGGCGGCGGGGTCGAACAGGCCGCCAACACGGCCAGCGACGCAAGCGACGCAAGCGAAAGACGGCCAAGACGGCGCGATGACAACATCAAATTCTCCGATGGGACTGTGCGCCGGTCATGCCGTGCATTTTGTGCGGAGGAAATATGCCTAACGCTCGGTTCGCCGCAAGCCTTTAGGCGGCTCGCCGCTCCAGCGCCGCGGCGGCCTGATCCATCAGTTGCGCGATGATGTTCGCGACCGGTTCTTCCTTGGTCACCATGCCGACCGATTGGCCCGCCATCAGCGACCCGCCCTCAACATCCCCGTCGATCACCGCGCGGCGCAGCGCGCCCGCCCAATAATGTTCGATCTGCAACTGCGCTTCCATCATGTCGACCGCGCCTTCGTCGAGCAAATTGGCGACCTCGCGCTGCTTGACGGTGAAATTCTCCATCCCGGCATTTTTCAGCGACCGCACCGGAATCACCGGCAGGCGCGGATCGATCTGCACGCTGGCGATCGCATCGCGCGCCGACGCACGGAAGAACGCCTTCTTGAAAGCGGGATGCGCGATGCTCTCGGTCGCGCACGCAAAGCGCGTGCCCAACTGCACGCCGGCCGCGCCCATTTCCAGATAGGCGGCGATCGCCTCGCCGCGGCCGATGCCACCGGCGACGAACACGGGAACCTGCTCCGCCATTTCCGGCAGGATTTCCTGCGCCAGCACGCTGGTTGCGACAGGACCGATATGGCCGCCCGCCTCCATCCCTTCGACCACCAGCGCATCCACGCCCGACCGCACCAGCTTCTTGGCCAGGCTCAGCGCCGGCGCAAAGCAGATCAGTTTGGCCCCTTTCGACTTGATCGCCTCGATGCTGCCCTTGGGCGGCAGCCCCCCGGCCAGCACGATATGGCTGACCTCATGCTTCGCGCACACATCGATCAGGTCGAACAGCATCGGATGCATGGTGATCAGGTTCACGCCGAACGGTTTGTCCGTCAGCGCCTTGGTCGCTGCAATCTCCGCGTCCAGCAATTCGGGCGTCATCGCGCCGCACGCGATCACACCGAACCCGCCGGCGTTGGAAATCGCCGACACCAGGTTGCGCTCGCTGACCCAGCTCATCGCCCCGCACAGGATAGCGCTCTCGCACCCGAAAAAGGCGGCGCCGCGGGCCATCAGGGAGTTCAGCTTTGCGTGGGTCATGAACTTAGCCTCTAGAATCACAAAAAGCCCCTCTCCTTCAGGGGAGGGGGTTGGGGTGGGGGCTGTCCACTTGACGCGGCATGTGGGGCAATCCCCCACCCCCGGCCCCTCCCCTGAAGGGGAGGGGAGAAAAGGTCAAGCCATCGGCGCGTCCAGCCCATAGGCCGTGTGCAACACACGCACCGCCAGTTCCGTCTCATCCTCGTCGATCAGCACCGAAACCTTGATCTCGCTGGTGGATATCGCCTCGATGTTGATGCCGCGATCGGCCAGCGTCTTGAACATGGTCGCTGCGACGCCCGCATGGCTGCGCATCCCCACACCCACGACGCTGATCTTGGCGACTTCGGTGTCGGTGATGATCCGGCGAAAGCCGATCGCATCCTTGTTCGCTTCCAAAATGTCGACGCTGCGGGCCAGGTCGGCGCGCGGAACGGTGAAGGTGACGTCCGTCTCTTCATTGTCCTTGCTGTCATTCTGGATGATCATGTCGACGTTGATCGCCGCATCGGCCAGCGGCACGAAGATGTTGGCGACCGCGCCCGGCTTGTCGGGCACGCGCGTCACGATGATCTTCGCCTCATTCTTGTCATGGGCGATGCCGGTGATGAGCTGACGTTCCATCTTGTCTTCCTTGAGCTTGGCTTCCAGTTCCACGTCGCTGACGATCAGCGTGCCGGGCAAATCATCCTGCGTGGGATCGTCGAAGGACGACAGCACCTGCACCACCACGCCCTCCTTCATGGCCAGGCCGACCGAGCGCGTCTGCAACACCTTGGCCCCGACCGAGGCCAGTTCCAGCATCTCCTCATAGGTGACGAGGTCCAGCTTGCGCGCGCGCGCCACGATCCGCGGGTCCGTCGTATAGACGCCGTCCACGTCGGTATAGATGTCGCAGCGATCCGCCTTGATCGCTGCGGCCACTGCGACGGCCGACGTGTCCGACCCGCCCCGGCCCAGCGTCGACACCCGGCCATCGGCCATCATGCCCTGGAAACCGGGGATCACCGCCACCGTGCCCGACCGCATCGACGCCAGCAGGTCCAGCGTGTCGATATCGCTCACCCGCGCCTTGGCATGGGCTTCGATCGTGCGGATCGGCAATTGCCAGCCCAGCCAGCTGCGCGCATCGACGTCCATGGCTTTGAGCGTCATCGCCAGCAGCCCGCTGGTGATCTGCTCGCCCGCGGCGACCACGACATCATATTCGGCCGGATCGTACAGCGCCGACGCTTCCTTGCAGAAACCCACCAGCCGGTCCGTTTCGCCCGCCATGGCCGACACCACGACGGCGACTTCATGGCCCTGGCTCACGACATGTTTGACGCGCGCGGCCACGTTGCGAATTCGCTCCATCCCCGCCATGGAGGTGCCGCCGAATTTCATCACGATGCGCGCCATGTGTGTGTCGAACCTTATCCACTATTATGAAAGAAAATGTCCCAAAAGGGCCAAACGGCGCTCCTATTAGCAGCGCGGGCGCATATGGCAAGCAATCCTGCCGCTCGCGCTATCGTATGAAAGGCCCGCTCTTTTCGGTTCAACGGCATAGGTCCATTTGCCTCCCGTCCATGGCCTGCTAAAAGCCGATACAGGATAATCGAAACCACCCCTCCTCGTTCGCCCTGAGCCTGTCGAAGGGCTGTTCTTCTTTTCGGGGATTGCAGACCAAGGCGCATCATGACCCAAAACACTGCCACGATCGACCCGAAGGAAGCCGCCCATTTCGGTGATATGGCCGCCGACTGGTGGAACCCTGCCGGCTCCAGCGCGATGCTGCACAAACTCAACCCGGTGCGCCTCGCCTATATTCGCGCCGCGATCGACCAGCGCTGGCCGGGCGATGCGCACGGCTTCCGCCCGCTCGCCGGCAAGCGCGCGCTCGACGTCGGCTGCGGCGCGGGCCTGCTGGCCGAACCGCTCGCCCGCCTCGGCGCGACCGTCACCGGGCTTGACGCAGCCCCTGAAAATATTGCCGCCGCTCAGGCCCATGCGGCGAGCCAGCACCTCTCCATCGACTATCGCGCCACCCCGGTCGAAGCGATGACCGACACCGGCTTCGACCTCGTCACCTCGATGGAAGTGATCGAACATGTCGCCGATCCCGCCGCCTTCATAGCCGCGCTGGCCAGCAAACTCGCCCCCGACGGCCTGATGATCCTCTCGACCCCCAACCGCACGCCCCTCTCCCGCCTCGCCATGATCACCATCGGCGAAAGCATAGGCGGCATCCCAAAGGGCACGCATGACTGGCACAAATTCATCACGCCCGAAGAACTCACCGCGCTGCTGGAACAGGCGGGCCTGACTGTCATCGACAGCAGCGGCCTCAGCTTCGATCCCGGCCGCGGCTTCACCCTGTCCGCCAACAGCGCGATCAACTATCTGCTGACCGCGCGGCACCGACAGGCCTGACCGCCCTTCCGATCAGAATAGACCCATGATGCGACACCTGCTCTTCTGCGCGCTGCTCGCATCGCTGACCGCCTGCGCGCCCCCGCCCGCCGACCAGTCAGCCAATAACGCCCAGACATCCAATGCCGCGCCTGTCGTCAGCATGACGAGCGCCCCCGCCTGCCCGGACAAGGCCGCCCGCCTACCCGGCACCGGCCTGTGCCCGGCGGACGCCGCCGCGCTGCTCCCCGCCGACGATCATCCCTCGCTGCCGGACGGCTGCGCCTGGTCGGTCAACGAAGCCGCCCTGCCCGACGACATTTGGCTGCTCTATCGCGCCGCCCGCTGCGCCGGAAAAACCACAGCCCTCGCCTATGCGCCGGCCCGGCCGCTCGCCCGCCTCGTCTACGCGCTTTCGCCCATGGGCGGCGATCAGGCGAAGGGCGCCACGCTGGTCGCCTTCGCCCCGGCCGACCACCACGATCCCCAATCCACGATCCTGGCGCTCACCCGCGCCGCGATCACCGATCAGGCCGACGACCATGGTTGCCATGTGCGCAAGGCGGACATCCCCGGCTGGCCCGCCGACGCGCTGGTGGTCGATATCCCGGCCGCCGAAGCCGCCGCTATGCGGCAGGACGAAATCCGCACCGCCTGCGGCCCGCTCGGCCTGGACCAGGGGTCGCAACTCTACTGGCGCATCCGCCAGGGCCATGTCTGGCATTTCGACCTCGGCCAGGAATCACCGGAAATCAACCCGCGCTCGCTCACCCTGGTCCGCAAGGAGGCCGGAGGTCGGTGGGCCGCCATTACCTAAAGGAAACCCGGCTTCTTGACCCTGATCCGGCGATAGCGCGCTTCGATCAGGCTGAACATGCCGAACAAAGCCAGCCCGAACGCAACGATGCCCAGGATTGCCGCGCCTTCCGACTGCGACCGCAACTGTTGGAGCGCCTCGCCCAGGCCACCGGCGCGGTCGGCGTCATGGTTTGTCGCCGCCATGATGAGAAACCAGCCGATGATGGCGAAAATCAAGGCACGCGCCGCATAGCCGCACCGCCCCACCCACCGCACATAGCGCGGGGCCGGAACCTGGGCGTCCAATTCGTCGAACCTTGCCTTATAGGCCTTGACCGCCTGAGCGGCGGCCACCGCGAAAAAGCCGATGCCGACCATTATCAACATCAACGTCCCTCCCGGCTGCGCCAGCAGCCAGGCCGACCAGCTTTGCGCACTCTCGTCGCCCGGACTGCCGCCTTGCGCCGGTGTCTGGCGAAGGGCCAGACGCGCCGCCGCCGTCGCCAGCGCCAGATGGGTGATCCCGCTGACCGCATATCCCGCGCGCGCAAACCGCCCCTTAATGTCGCGGCTGCGATTTTCCGGGTCGGTGATCGCCTCCGTCAGCCGCCAGATCGCATAGCCGACGAATCCGATCGCGCAGATCGCCAGCAGCACATGCCCCAACGGCGCACTGGCCAGCGTGCCGAGCGCGCCCTGATTATCCTTCAACTGCCCGCCATTGACCGCGACGTCGAGCGCGAACCAGCCGATCAGGATATAGACAAGCCCCCGCGCGGCAAAACCGATCCGCGCCAAAAGGGTCATCCTGTCGTCATAGGTCATGCCATACTCCCTGTCGCACGGCCAATGCGCCGGCAGGACGTCCGTTCCCATCAAAGGCAAGCGCGAGCGGAAAATAGGCGCGGCTCACCCGCCTCTCCAAAAAGAAAAGGGGCGGAAAACCGCCCCTCCTCCCGCGTGATCGGACACCAACCAATTACATCGTGATCTTGGCGCCCGCATACATGTACCGGCCGACATAGCTGATCGGATAGTTGGACGACGCGATCGACGGCTGCTGGTCGAACAGGTTGTTCGCGCCGACATAGAAGCGGAACCGTTCGTCCACATCATAGGCGACATACAGGTCGTGCTGCCACTTTTCCTTGTATTTTAGATATTTGCTCTCGGCGATATCCGGGTTGGCGTTGGTCTGCTCCAACTCGTATCGCCGCGTCTTGCTGAACCAGCTCACGCCATAGTTGATCGTCAGCTTGTCCATCTTCCAGGTGATGTCCCCGGTCGCGTTCCACTTGGGATAATAGGCTTCCTCGCGGTCCACATCGACGCTTGCGCCCGGCGTCGGGATGAATTCCAGCTTGTTGAGGTAACCACCGACCAGCGTGATCGCAAACGACCCCGTCTTGGCGGTGTTGAAGCCGTAATTCAGCTTGAAGTCCGCACCCGACGTTCGGAAATTGGCCACATTCTGCGGCTGGACGTACCAGCTATTGATATAGCCAGTCGTCGTGTCGCGGCCGATATTCTGGCAGAACACATTGTCCAGCGTCGGCTGATCGACGCACAGTTCCGCCACTTCTTCCGCTGTGGCGGTGTTGACGGCATTTTTCAGCTTGATGTCATACCAGTCGAACGACGCCAGCAGGCCCGGAATGAAGCTGGGGCGCAGCACCACGCCCGCCGTCCACGTCCGCGCCGTTTCTTCCTTCAGATTGCGGTTGCCGCCGGAAAAGCCCGGCAGGCTGACAGTCGCGGTCGGATCGTTTTCCGGGTTGAACGCAGCAATCTGTTCCGGCGTCAGGCCCGCGGCCGCCAGCGTCGCCTGGCAATTGGCGACGCGATATTGCGTGCCCTCGCCGATATAGACCGGGTCGCATGGATCACCGATGAAATCGAACCCGCCGTTGCGCGGCGCGAACAGTTCGGTGATGTTGGGCGCGCGCACCGCTTCGGACCAAGTGCCGCGGAAGGTGATGTCGGGGATCGGCGCATAGGTGCCGTCCACCTTCCAGGTCGTGGTCTTGCCGATGGTCGAATAATCCGACAGCCGGATCGCCGCGCCAAAGCTCAGATTATAGGCGAAGGGCACTTCCTTGAGCACCGGCACCGACAATTCGCCAAAAATTTCCTTCACGTCAAAGCTGCCCTTTTCAGGCAATTGCAGCGAAAAGTCCGCCAACGCGCCCTGCTGCAACAGGTCGTCGGGCACGAAGCTGCTCTTCTCCTTGCGATATTCGCCGCCGATGGCGAAGCCGATGGGACCGCCCGGCAATTCAAAGAACTGGCCGAAATCGCCAGAGATCGAACCTGACACGACATGCTGCTGGATTTTGGCGCGGTTCAATATGTCGGCATTGACCCAGTCGAGCGCCGCCTGACTGGGCGACCCGTTGCCCAGCAGGTTGAGCGGACGGCAACCGCTGCCCGCGCCCGGCGTGAAGGTCGTGGCCGGCGCGTCATAATTGTCGGGATTGATGTTGGCCGTGGGGTCCAGGTCGGACCGGCAGACGATCTGTCCGGTGGCCGGGTCGCGCACCGCGTCGATCGCGGCCCAATAACGATCGCCGATGCGATAATCGGTCAGCAGCACCTTCGACTTGGTCTGGCCGAACGTATAGGACAGTTCATAGCGGGCATGGTCGGAAATTTCCCCCTCGAACCCGCCTACGAAACGCATCGTCTCGCGCTCATTTTTCTCGCCGCGCACGCCCATGTCGAAATTGTCGCGCGACACCAGCGCGCCATCCGCGGCCAGTCCCGCGAAAATCTGACTGCGGAAAACGGCAGGTCGCCGCTCCTTCCGCTACGGCATAGGCCTATTGCCCCACCGCCTCAGCCCGCGCCACCAGCGCGCGCGCTTCCCCGACATGCATCGCCTCGATCATCCGCCCCTCATAGCGTTCCGCCCCGCCGGTCGCCGCCTCGATGAGCCGCCGCGCGTCCGCCACCGCCTGCGCGTCCGGCCCGAACACCTGGTTCGCCACCGGCACCTGGCTCGGATGGATCAGCGTCTTGCCATCGAAGCCCAGCGCATGGCCGGCCACACATTCCGCCTCCAGCGCGCCCAGATCGTCCAGCCGGTTATACACGCCGTCGAACACCGCGATGCCCGCCGCCCGCGCCGCCAGCACCACCGCCTGCATCGCATGGCTCAGCCCCTCGCGCCCCACGCCCGCCGGTATGCCCAGGTCGCGGCGCAGGTCGTTATTGCCCATGAACAGCCCGGCGCAGCCCTCCGCCGCGGCGATCTCCACCGCCGCCAGCACGCCGCGCGCGCTTTCGATCATCGCGATCACCGGCTTGCCGCACACGCTATACACGTCTTTCACCTGCCGCCCCGCCTCCACCTTGGGCAGCACGACATAGTCCGCGGCCGACGCCTTGACCGCCACCATCTCCGCCCCGTGCCAAGGCGTCCCCGCGACATTGATCCGCACCGCGCCGATCCGCCCGCCAAAACCCTCGCCCAGCGCCGCGATCGCGCCGGCCCGCGCCTCTTCCTTGGCGTCGTCCGCCACCGCATCTTCCAGGTCCAATATGACCATGTCGCACGGCAATGTCCGCGCCTTGGCGATGGCGCGCGCGTTGGACGCGGGCAGGAACAGCAGCGAACGGGCGTGACGCAGCAACATGATATTCTCCTGGGTAGCGGTTTGCCTTTCCCCGTTAACGATTAGGGCGCATAATCCAAGCCCACATCCGGGGGAGAGACATGGATATGCTGACGACCTTCGCACTGACGCTCACGGGCCTCGTCCTCTTCTACCTCGCGGTCAGCGTGAAGGTGGTGCGGCAGGGCTATCAATATACGATCGAACGCTTTGGCCGGTTCACCGAAGTCGCCAAGCCCGGCCTCAATTTCTACCCCGCCTTCTTCTACGCCGTGGGTCGCCGCATCAACATGATGGAGCAGGTGGTCGACATTCCGGGGCAGGAGATCATCACCAAGGACAACGCCATGGTGTCGGTCGACGGCGTGGTCTTCTTCCAGGTGCTCGACGCCGCCAAGGCCGCCTATGAAGTGTCCGAACTCTATGTCGCGATCATGCAGCTCGCGACCACCAACCTGCGCACCGTCATGGGCTCGATGGACCTCGACGAGACCCTCTCCAAGCGCGACGAGATCAACGCCCGCCTGCTGTCCGTGGTCGATCACGCCACCAACGCCTGGGGGATCAAGATCACCCGCGTCGAGCTGAAGGACATTCGCCCGCCCGCCGACATCGTCAACGCCATGGGCCGCCAGATGAAGGCGGAGCGCGAGAAGCGCGCCAACATCCTGGATGCCGAAGGCGCCCGCGCCGCCGAAATCCTGCGCGCCGAGGGCGAAAAGCAGGGCCAGATATTACAAGCCGAAGGTCGCCGCGAAGCCGCCTTCCGCGACGCCGAAGCCCGCGAGCGCGAGGCGGAGGCCGAAGCCAAGGCGACGCAGATGGTCTCTGACGCCATTTCCGCCGGCAATCCGCAGGCGCTCAACTATTTCATCGCGCAAAAATATACCGAGGCGGTCAGCCAGTTCGCGACCAGCCCCAATGCCAAGACCATTCTCTTCCCGGTCGAAGCGACCCAGCTGATCGGTACGCTGGGCGGCATCGGCGCGCTGGCGAAGGAAGCGCTGGGCGCCGACGGCACCCCCGCGCCCACCCCGCCGGCACCGCCCCGCCGCGGCCCCTTCGGCCAGAGCCAGGGGTGATGGGCATGGTGACAGCCACATCACGCTGGACGGTTACAAGCGCCCGGCCGTTCGTCCCGCGCCTGTCGAAGCCCCTTCCCTTCCTTCTCCACATCGCTGCGACGTCCTTTAAACCAACCTCCCCAATGCGTAATCGGACCATCCACCCATGACTGCCACTCTCTCCCTGCTCCAGGATCATTGGGGCTGGCTGGTCTTCGCGGCCCTGCTGGGCATTGCGGAGGTGATGATCCCCGGCGTCTTCCTGATCTGGATCGCGATCGCCGCCGCCATCACCGGCCTCGTCGCGCTCGCCCTGCCGATCGCGCTCCCGCTCCAGTTCCTGCTCTTCGCAGCGCTCAGCATCGCGGCGGTCTATGCCGGCCGCCGCTGGTATGTCGACAATCCGGTCGCCTCCACCGATCCCCTCCTCAACGACCGCACCGCCCGCCTGATCGGCCAGATCGTGACGGTCGTGGAACCGATCGTCGGCGGCGAAGGCCGCGTCAGGGTCGGCGACAGCGTCTGGACCGCCACCGGCGCGGATGCCGACGCTGGCGCCAGGGTGCGGATCGTGGGCGCGGACGGGACGATGCTACGGGTGGAGGGGGTTTAGGCGGATTTGCCGCCATCCGACGTCCTATTTCCATTCTCCGGAGGCGGCCGTTCGTTCAGGTTCAGGCGCTCTTTCCGGCGCCTATTTGCGACATCGACGCCGCCGGTTCGTGACCCGCAAAAAGGCGTCGGCCAGAATGGTGTGAACTTCGCAGGCTTTTCGCACGCGCCACGACGGCCGCAAATAAACTGCCATATGCCCAGCGAAAATATGCCAAGCTGACCGCCACGATCTACCGGAGACCCACATTCCATGCGCACCAATCGCCGCGATTTCCTGGCCGCCGGCGCGTCCGCCCTCAGCCTGACCGCCCTCCCCGCCCGCGCCGCCACCGGCCCGGACGCCGCCGCGCAGGCGCTGCTCGCCGACATGGCCGAAGCGATGCTGGCCGATGCCCCGGAAACCGCCAGCGGCCTGGGCATCGACACCGGCGCACGCGCCCCGCTCAAAAGCCGCCTCGGCAACAAGACGCCCGCCGGCCAGGCGCAGATCGCCGCGCATGTAAAGGACCGCCTCGCCCGGCTGCGCGGCATCGATCTCGCGCCGCTCTCACCCGCGACCCGCATCGATGTGGAGGTGGTCCGCACCGCCCACAACACCGCGGCGGAAGGCTTCGCCTTTCCCTTCGGCGACATGGCGATCATGAACAGCAACTGGTCCTACCGCAACAGCCCCTATGCGGTCGCCCAGAATACCGGCAGCTTCGTGGAAACCCCCGATTTCCTCGACAGCAACCATGGCGTCAAGGACGCAGCCGACGCCGACGCCTATCTCGCCCGCCTGTCCGCCTATGCCGCGAACCTGGCCGGCGAAACCGAGCGGTTGAAGCATGACGCCGGCATCGGCGTCACCGCCCCCGCCTTCCTGCTCGACAAGACACTGGGCCAGATGAAGGCGGTGCAAGCGCTCCCCCTCGACCAGTGGGTGCCGGTCGCCTCGCTCGCCCGCCGCACGAAGGACATGCCCGGCGATTATGCCGCGAAGGCGCAGGCCATCGTCCATGATCAGGTCGCCCCCGCCCTCGCCGCCCAGGTTGCCGAACTCACCCGCCAGCGCGCCACCGCGACGATGGACGCGGGCGTGTGGAAACTGCCGCAGGGGGATGGCTATTATGCTTGGGCGCTCAAGGCCGGGACCACCACGACCATGGCGCCCGACGAGGTCCATAGGCTCGGCCTCGACCAGCTCGCCGCGCTCCAGTCCGAAATGGACGGGCTGCTCGGCAAGCTCGGCATGACCAAAGGCACGGTGGGCGAACGCATGACCGCGATGGGCAAAGACCCGCGCTATCTCTTCCCCAACGACGACGCCGGCCGGGCGCAGATCCTGTCCTTCATCGACGGCCGCCTCGCCGACATCCGCACCCGCCTGCCCCGCGCCTTCGCGACGCTGGTGCCCGCAAAACTGATCGTCAAGCGCGTGCCGGTGGAAATCGAAGCGGGCGCGCCCGGCGCCTATGCCGGGGCCGGGTCGATCGACGGCTCGGTGCCCGGCAACTATTATATCAACCTGCGCGACACCAGCATCTGGCCGCGCTACGCGCTGCCGACGCTCTGCTATCATGAAGGGATTCCGGGCCATATCTGGCAGGGCGAATATAGCTATAAACTGCCGCTGATCCGCTCGCTCCTCGCCTTCAACGCCTATAGCGAAGGCTGGGCGCTCTATGCCGAGCAACTGGGCGACGAACTGGGCGCCTATGATGGCGATATCGCCGGGCGGCTGGGCTATCTCCAGTCGATCGCTTATCGCTGCTGCCGCCTCGTGGTCGACACCGGTCTCCACGCCAAGCGCTGGACCCGCGACAAGGCGATTCACTGGTTCGCCACCACCAACGGCTCGACGGTCGAGGATGTTCAGGGCGAAGTCGACCGCTACTGCGCCTGGCCGGGCCAGGCCTGCGGCTACAAGGTCGGCCATGGCGAAATCGTCCGCCTGCGGGCACAAGCGCAACAGGCGCTGGGCGACAGGTTCGACTTCCGCCTGTTCAACGACGCCGTGGTCAAGAGCGGCGGCGTCCCAATGACCGTGCTGGGCCAGAGCATCGACGTCTGGGTGGCGGAACGGAGGAGGGCGCAATCAACAGCCTCGCTACATGTTCCCGCGCGGAAACACGCAACGCTATTACCCATATGAAAAAGGGCCGGAGGATCACTCCCCCGGCCCTTCCCTATTATCGCTGCGTCAGCCTTTACCCGACGAACGCCCGCTCGATCACGAACTGCCCCGGCGCCGCATTGGAGCCTTCGGTAAAGCCCTGTTCCTCGAAATAAGCCCCGAACTGCTTGATCATCTCCATGCTGCCGCACATCATGATCCGGTCGGTTTCGGGATCGAACTTCGCCGCCCCCGGAATCCCCTCGAACAGCGCGCCGCTCTCGACCAGCTTGTCGATCCGCGCGGTATGGCCGTCGAACGGCTCGCGGGTCACGGTCGGCACATAATGGAACTGGTTAGGCGCCTGCTCCGATACCAGCGGGTCTTCCGACCATTTGCCTTCCATCTCGTCGCGGAAGGCCAGGTCGCTCACCCGGCGCACCGAATGGACCACCACGACCTGCTCGTAAAATTCATACACGTCCGGGTCGCGCGGCAGGCTCAGGAACGGGGCGAGGCCCGTGCCGGTCGACAGCATGAACAACCGCTTGCCCGGCAACAGCGCGTCGGTCACCAAAGTCCCGGTCGGCTTGCGACCGAGGTATATCTGGTCGCCCGGCTCGATCTTCTGGAGCTTGCTGGTCAGCGGCCCGTCCTGCACCTTGATCGACAGGAACTCGATCTCTTCGTCCCAGGCGGGGCTGGCGATCGAATAGGCGCGCAGCAGCGGCTTGCCATTGTCGCCCTTCAGGCCGATCATGATGAACTCGCCCGACCGGAAACGGAAGCTTGCAGGCCGCGTGATACGGAAGCTGAACAGATGCTCGTTCCAGTGCTTCACAGACAGCACGGTTTCCACGGAAAGCGCGCCGGTGGGTTCCAAAACCGGCTTTTCGATCGTCTCGTCGGTCAACAGTCTATCCTTGCACTACGCAAAGCACCGCAGTTGGGCGATGTTTCTTGCGGATCGCTCGCAATAATATTGAAGTCTGCGAATGGCCCGTCCACCGTGCGAAGGCAAGGCCAAAAAAACTTGGGGAGCATAAACCTGCTACCGGCAGGGCGCGCGTTTTCGCAGACACCCCCAGCCGCCTGGTCAGCCAAACAGGCCCTTGGCGATGCCGCCCAGTTCGTTCATCGGATTGCCGTCGCCATCCTTGTCGAAAAAGCCGCCCAGCTTGCCCAATATCGCTTCCGGCCCGCCGAACGTGCCGAGCAATTCCTGCAACTTGTCCGCCGATACGCCGTGTTCGGCCGCGGTTTCGGCCAGCGCCGACACGCTGGTTTCGCCCGACCCGATCTTGGCGCTGATCTCGCTCATCAGGCCCTGCATCTGCTCAGGCGTGACGCCGATCTGCGCCGCAATGGCTTCCAGCCCGCCCATTTTGCCAATCAGATTCTCGAACATGCCCGCAACTCCCGCATGAAGGTTGGCGTGCAGAATAGCAGCTTGCGCCCTTAACCCAAAGCAAAAGAGCCGGAGGATCGCTCCCCCGGCTCTTTGCGCAGCCTGTCGCCGTGGATCAGGCGGCGACCAGCGCCGCGTCGCGCACGCCGTCATCGACATGGTCCACGAACTGGGCGAAATTGTCCACGAACGCCTTCACCAGCGTCGCGGCGGTCGCGTCATAGGCCCCCTTGTCCGCCCACATCGCGCGCGGGTCGAGGATGGTCGGCTCCACGCCATTGACCGCCACCGGCACGTCGAAGCCGAAATTCGGATCGGTGCGGAATTCGGCCTGGTTCAGGCTGCCGTCGAGCGCCGCGTTCAGCAGCGCGCGCGTCACCTTGATCGGCATCCGCTTGATCCCCGGCATGGTCGCCTTGCCGCCCGCCCAACCGGTATTGACCAGCCAGCAGGTGACGCCGCCCTTGTTGATCCGCTCTTTCAGCAGATTGCCATAGACGGATGGATGACGCGGCATGAACGGCGCGCCGAAGCAGGTCGAGAAGGTCGCGGTCGGCTCGGTCACGCCAATTTCTGTCCCCGCGACGCGCGCGGTATAGCCAGACAGGAAGTGATACATCGCCTGTTCCGGGGTCAGCCGGGCGATAGGCGGCAGAACGCCATAAGCGTCGGCGGTCAGGAAGATGATATTCTTGGGCACCGGACCCAGATTCTTCTCCGACGTGTTCGGGATGAAATCGATCGGATAGGAACCGCGGCTATTCTCGGCCAGGCTGTTGTCGTCCAGGTCGATCTCGCGAGTCTCCTCGTCGATCACAACATTTTCCAGCACCGTGCCGAACCGCTTGGTCGTGGCGAAGATCTCAGGCTCGGCTTCGGCCGACAGGTTGATCATCTTGGCATAGCAGCCGCCCTCGAAATTGAAGACCGCCGTGTCCGACCAGCCATGCTCGTCATCGCCGATCAGCGTGCGGCTGGCGTCGGCCGACAGCGTCGTCTTGCCGGTGCCGGACAGGCCGAAGAAGACCGCCGTGTCGCCGTTCGCGCCGATGTTGGCGGAACAATGCATCGGCATCACGCCCTTGGTCGGCAGCAGATAGTTGAGGATGCCGAAGACCGACTTCTTCATCTCGCCGGCATAGGCGGTGCCGCCGATCAGGATCAGCTTCTCGGTGAAATTGACCGCGACCACGGTTTCGCTGCGGCAACCATGGCGGGCCGGATCGGCCTTGAAGGTCGGCAGGTCGATGATCGTATATTCGGGCGCAAAGCTGCTCAGTTCCTCTGCCCCGGGACGCACGAGCAGGGTGCGGATAAATAAATTGTGCCAGGCGCGCTCGTTGATGACGCGCACATTGACGCGATGTTCGGGCTGCGACCCGCCGAACAGGTCAGCGACATAGAGCGTGTTCTTCTCGCCCAGCGCCTTGAAGAAATCTTCTTTGAGCGCGGCGAAATGGTCGGGCGTCATGCCGCGATTGGTGTCGCCCCACCAGACGGTCGATTCGGTTTCGGCGTCCCGGACGATGAACTTGTCCTTGGCGCTGCGGCCGGTATGCTTGCCGGTCTTGACGACCAGCGGGCCGTCCTTGGACAATATGCCCTCGCCATTACGAACCGCCGCTTCGACCAGCGGCGCCGTGCCCAGATTCCAGAACTGGGTGGCATTGGTCTTGATGCCCTGGTCGGCCAGGGTGATTGAGGATTTGGCCTGCACGCCTTTGCTCCTGAATATGTTGTGCTCGTATCGCGTCATTCGTCTTGTTCGCGACCGATCCGCCCCTTGGGCGCCGCTTATATCGCACGGCGTCCCTTGCTGCTGACAATCAAAGGCATAGGGCTTTGCGCCGAAAGCGTCAAATCCCCGTGCGCAGCGATATGTCTCGAATTTCATCACCTCTGTCAGTGGAACCGCCGCCCGCCTTCCTTGCGAGCCCGGCCGCCATGGTCTAACGCTCCTTCCATCCCCCTTTCACGACCATGGGACACCGCATGACCGCAACCATCGCCCTGGTGGATGACGACAAGAATATCCTGACATCGGTGTCGATCGCGCTGCAGACCGAAGGTTTTCTGACGCGCATCTATTCCGATCCCGAAAGCGCGCTCAAGGCGCTGCTGGACAACCCGGCCGACCTCGCCGTCTTCGATATCAAGATGCCGCGCATGGACGGGCTGGAACTGCTCCGCCGCCTGCGCGAAAAGAGCCAGATGCCGGTCATCTTTCTGACGTCCAAGGCGGATGAGCTGGACGAAGCGCTGGGCCTCGCCATGGGCGCCGACGATTATATCGCCAAGCCCTTTTCCCAGCGCCTGCTGCTGGCGCGCATCCGCGCCATCCTGCGCCGCGCCGAGGTCAGCAAGATCCCCGACGCCCCCGACCAGCCGGTCGCCGACCCGATCATCCGCGGCCGGCTGGAAATGGACCCGGCGCGCCACCGGGTGAAATGGAACGGCCAGGACGTCACCCTGACGGTCACCGA
Source organism: Sphingobium sp. AntQ-1 (assembly GCF_028538045.1). NCBI lineage: Bacteria > Pseudomonadati > Pseudomonadota > Alphaproteobacteria > Sphingomonadales > Sphingobiaceae > Sphingobium > Sphingobium sp. AntQ-1. Next base: position 2,755,493 of record NZ_CP117158.1, on the reverse strand, counting down.
ATTTCTGATCCTGGAAACCCTTGCGCAGCGGCCCGGCGTGGTCAAGAACCGCAACCAGTTGATGGACGCCGCCTATCAGGACGACGTCTATGTCGACGACCGCACGATCGACAGCCATATCAAGCGGCTGCGGCGCAAATTCCGCGAGGTGGATTCCGACTTCAATGCAATCGACACCCTCTATGGCGCCGGATATCGTTTCTCGGAGGAATGAAGGCGGCGATGCCGGGTTGCGCTGGTCTGGCCGGATCAGCCTCACCCCGCGCATCCTGGCCGTCAACGTCTTCGCGCTGGCGCTGCTGGCGGGGGGCTTCTTCTATCTCGACAGTTATCGCACGCGCATCGTCGACGCCCGGCTGGAACAGTCCGCGCGCGAATTGAAGCTGCTCGCTATCGGCCTCGAAAATGCGCCTGCCGACCGGCACGATGCGCTGATCGCCGCCTATTCGCGCCAGACCGGCGACCGGGTGCGCCGCTATGCGGCCAGCGGTGGCCTGATTGCCGACAGCTTCACCATGGATGCGCCGCGCTACCGCCTGCGCCTGCCATCCGAAGAGGAATGGCAGCGCCATGTCGCCCGTTTCCTCGACAAGGCGGTGGACCGGATCGTGTCGGCCGACCGCCCGCCCGACTTCATCGAGCCCACGGTCGACCGCGCCGAGGCCTGGCCCGAACTGCTGCTAGCCCGCAAGACCGGCCAGCCGCAGGCGATGAACCGCTACGCCCCCGACCGCACCTTCATGATTTCGGCCGCGACGCAGGTGCGCGACGGCACGGCGTTGTTGGCGACCGAAAACGCTCGCGACATCACCCGCATCGTGCGCGCCGAACGGCTGCGCCTGGGCATGGTGCTGGCCGTAGCGGCGCTCGCCTCGGTGCTGCTCTCGCTGTTCCTGGCGCGCACCATCGTCCGCCCGCTCCAGCGCCTCGCCCGCGCCGCCGTGCGGGTGCGCCTCGGCCGCGCGCGCGAAGTCACCGTGCCGCGCCTGCCCGAACGACGCGACGAGATCGGCATGTTGGCCCGCGCCCTGTCCGACATGAGCCACGCCCTGCGCCAGCGGATCGACGCGACCGACGCCTTCGCCGCCGATGTCAGTCATGAACTCAAAAACCCGATCGCCTCGCTGCGCTCCGCCCTCGACGCGCTCGACCGGGTCGGGGCGGAGCGGCCCGACCTGCGCGACCAGTTGATGGCCATCGCTCAGGACGATGTCCGCCGCCTCGACCGTCTCGTCACCGACATCGCCGAAGCCTCGCGCGTCGATGCTGAACTGTCCCGCACCCGATTCGAGCCGATCGACCTTGGTCTCCTCATCGAACGGATGGTGATCGCGCGCGAAGCGCGCGGCGTGCCGCGCGGCGTCCGCCTCGCCTTCGCCCGTCCGCGCAAGGATGTCGCGGTGGTGCTGGGCGAGGAAGGGCGGCTGATCCGCGTGCTCGACAATCTGATCGACAACGCCATCTCCTTCTCCCCCGACGGCGGCCTCGTCCAGATCATCGCCACCGTCGCCGACCATGAAGTGCTGGTCAGCGTCGAGGATGAAGGGCCAGGCGTCCCGCCATCCGAACGCGAGCATATCTTCCGCCGCTTCCACAGCGTCCGCCCGGAAGGAGAAGCGTTTGGCAAACATTCGGGCCTGGGCCTCGCCATCGCCCGCTCGATCATCGAAGGGCATCAGGGCAAGATCGGCATCGGCGACCGGGAAGACGCGCAAAGCGGCGCCCGTTTCATCCTGCGCCTGCCTATGGCGGTGGAGCGCGATCCGGGCATCGTTTCGGAATAGGACGAAAGGCCGTCCCAGCGGCATTTCCATCACGACCAACACAGGTTAAGAGGGGTGTCGGGGATATGGCGCGCGCACTTTCATCAGAGACGCTCCACGCAACGAGCGTGGCCATTGCTGGCCGTGTCGTGCTGCTGTGCGGCCCCAGCGGCAGCGGCAAGTCCGACCTCGGCCTGCGCCTGATCGACCGTGGCGGCATCCTCGTCAGCGACGACTATACGCTGGTCAAACGCATCGACGGCCGACTGGTCGCCACCGCCCCCGACACGATCCGGGGCAAGATGGAAGTGCGCGGCCTCGGCATTATCGCCCTGCCCGTGGCGCAGGATGCGCCGGTGGCCCTGCTCGCCGATCTGTTCGACATTGTGGACCGTATGCCTCTGGAGCCGCTGTTTCGCGCCGTCGCGGGCATTGACGTGCCCGTCATCAAGATCGCCCCGTTCGAAGCCTCCGCCCCGATCAAGGTCGAACTCGCGTTGAAATCCCTCGGATTTGCGCCATGACCCCGCCCAAGACCATTCTCCTGCTCTCCGGTCTGTCGGGCGCGGGCAAGACCACTGCGCTCAAGACGCTGGAGGATATGGGCTGGGAAGTCGTCGACAACCTCCCCCTCGTCCTGCTCGACCGGCTGCTCGACACCCCCCTGCCCGCGGGCCATGCTGGCGCGGACGAGCGGCCGCTGGCGCTGGGCATCGATGCCCGCACCCGCGATTTCGACGCCAACGCCATCGTCCAGCGGATCAAGGCGATGCGCGAACGCCATGGCCATGACATCGAAACCCTGTTCCTCGACTGCTCCGGCACCGAACTGGAACGCCGTTTCGCTGAAACCCGCCGTCGCCATCCCCTCGCGCTCGATCGCCCGGCCGCCGACGGCATCGCCCGCGAACGCGAACTGACCGAACCGCTGCGCCGCTGGGCGACCCAGGTGATCGACACCACCGGCTTCACCAGCAACTCGCTACAGCAGGAAATTCGCAGCCGCTTCTCGCGCGAACGGCTGTCGGACCCGGTCCTGACCATTCTCTCCTTCGGCTTTTCGCGCGGCGTGCCCCGCAATGCCGACCTGATGTTCGACATGCGCTTCCTGCGCAATCCGCACTGGGACGCCGACCTGCGGCCCAAGACCGGGCAAGACCCGGACGTCGCCGCCTATATCCAGGCCGATCCCGCCTATGAGGAAGCGGTCGGCAAGATCGAGGACCTGCTCGCCACCCTGCTGCCGCGCTATTCGGAAGGCGGAAAGGCCTATATCACCGTGGCCTTCGGCTGCACCGGGGGCAAGCACCGCTCCGTCCATGTGGCGGAACGTGTCGCGAACTACTTGCAAGATGCGGGCTTTTCGCCCACGGTCTTGCACCGCAATATTGAATCGACGCCCCAGGATAGTCTGGAGAAGCGCCGTCCGGGAGGCCCGAAAGCAATATCATGAAGCAGGTGGGCCGCAGAAGCACATGATTGGACTCGTACTCGTCACCCATGGGTCGCTGGCGACCGAATTTGTCGTAGCCATGGAACATGTTGTCGGCCCCCAGCAGCAGATCGAAACGATCTGCATCGGGCCGGAAGACGACATGGAACTGCGCCGCGCCGACATCGCGACGGCGGTCGCCCGCGTGCAGGACGGATCGGGCGTGATCCTGCTGACCGACCTGTTCGGCGGCACCCCCTCCAACCTCGCCATCTCGCTGCTGAAAGCCGGCGAGATCGAGGTGATCGCGGGCATCAACCTGCCCATGCTCATCCGCCTGGAAAGCGCGCGGAAGGTGATGGACGTGCGCGCCGCGGTGGCCGCCGCGCGCGAAGCCGGGCAGAAATATATCAGCGTCGCGTCGGAACTGTTGGGCAGCACCACATGAATGAAGTCAGCCAGTTAGTCCGTATCAGCAACAAGCGCGGCCTCCACGCCCGCGCCAGCGCCAAATTCGTGACCCTGGCCAGCGGCCTGCCCGCCGACATCCTGGTGAGCAAGGACGGCAACCATGTCACCGGCACGTCGATCATGGGCCTGATGATGCTGGGCGCCGCGATGGGCGATCATATCACGATCAAGGCCACCGGACCCGAAGCCGCCGATTCGCTGGGCAAGCTGGTCGGCCTGGTCGAGGACAAGTTCGGGGAAGAGTGAGGCTGCGGTTGTTGGGGATGGGGTGATTTCCTGTCATCCTCCTCCCTTTACAGGATGGGTGGCGAGCGCAGCGAGCCTGCAACCCTCACGCCAAAGCCGCCCCTGCCAAACTCCTTCCGATGTAGGATTTTATCTGATCTATCCTGAAAGATGGGCCAGCCCCGCCGCGCGCTGCCCCAGCGCCCGTCGCGCGGGCGTCGCGTCACTGGCGCGTCCGCGTGACCCATCCGTTACGCAACAGCATCGTCGCCATGGCCCCAGCCTTACGTTACCGTGGTTTTACCGGCACTATCGCCCGATTAACCCGACAACGGTGTGAACTTCGCCGTGACGCGCAATGGTCACCCCTCCGCCGCGCTCCGCATCCGCGTGAAGATATCCCAGGTCGCGATGAACAGGGCCGCGATCACCGGGCCGATGACGATGCCGTTGAAGCCGAACATCTCCAGCCCGCCCAGCGTCGATATCAGTACGACATAGTCGGGAATCCGCGTCTCGCGCCCCACCAGGATCGGGCGCAGCACATTGTCGACCGACCCGATCACCAATGCGCCGCACGCCACCAGCACGCCCCCCTGCCAGATCGCCCCTGTCGCAAACAGATAGATCGCCACCGGCACCCAGACGATCGCTGTGCCGACCGCGGGCAACAAAGACAGCGCGCCCATCAGCACGCCCCACAGCAACGCGCCCTCTATGTCGAGCGCCCAAAAGACGATGCCCCCGATCAAGCCCTGCACGATGGCGACGACAATGCTGCCCTTGATCGTGGCGCGGATGACGACCACGAACTGATCGATCAGCGCCTGGCGCTGGCTGGCGCGCAGCGGCGCCGCCGCCGCGATGCGTTGCGACAGCATTTCCCCGTCGCGCAGCAGGAAATAGGTCAGGTACAACATGACGCCCAGCGCCACGAAGAAGCTGAACGCGCTCTGCCCGATCTGGAACGCCTGCGCCGCCAGCGTGCGGAAACTGCTGGTCACGCCCTTGGTCACCATATCCTGCGCCGCATAGAAATTGGTCAGGCCCAATCGCCGCAAATAGGGCGTCGCCCAATCGGGCAGCGCCGCCAGCACCTGCCCGAACAGGCGCACGAAATTAATCTCGCCCGACTGGATCTTGGCATAGAAATAGGCCCCTTCCTGCAACAGCGCCGCACCCAGCACGAAGGCCGGGACGATCACCACCCCCAGGATCAGGAACAGGGTGATGAGCGCCGCGCCATTGCGATGCGTGGGAATGGCCGACAATATCTGCCGGTTGAGCGGCGCGAACAGGATCGCGGCGATCACGCCCCACAGCACGGCGGCGAAGAAAGGCTCGATCACCAGCGCGAACGCGATGGACACGACCAGCACGACGCCCAGGAAAAATCCGTCCTCGATGCGGGGCGAGACATGCAGCGGCGGCACCGGGGCAAGCGTGACGGGTGGCGGGGGTGTTTTGGCGTCCATCGGCGACCCTTCGCAAAATTCGCGATTCAAATCCATCGTGGAAGATGCGCATCGGCTTCCCCCTGTCCTTTTCACCTTTCCATGGCTAAGGAAGCCGCTTCCTTCCGCTCATTTGGGACCAGCGACAGACGTGGCACGCGAGATCACCGGATTTTCCAACCCGCTGGTGAAGCGCGTCCGCAGCTTGCGGGAAAAAAAGCATCGCAAGGCCGAGGGACTGTTCCTGGCCGAAGGGCTGCGCATCCTGACCGAAGCGCGCGAGGAAGGCGTGCTCCCCGAAATGCTGTTCCACGCCGGCTCCACCCATCCCCTGGCGCTGGACCTGATCGACGCGATGGAGGCGACCGGCGGCGACGTCATCGAAACCACGCCCGACATCCTGTCCAAGATCAGCGGCAAGGACAATGCACAGGCGGTGGTCGGCGTCTATCGCGACCGGCTTACCCCGCTCGACAGGCTGGACCGTACCAAGGCGGACATCTGGATCGTCGCCCAGTCGCTGCGCGATCCCGGCAATCTCGGCACGATATTGCGCACGGGCGACGCGGTCGGCGCGGGGGGCCTGATCCTGATCGACGATTGCGTCGATCCCTTCTCGGTCGAATCGGTGCGCGCCTCCATGGGGGCGCTCTTCACCCAGTCGATCACCCAGGCGCGCTGGGGCGAATTCATGCACTGGCTGCGGCAGGGACCGGGCGAACTGATCGGCACCAGCCTGAAGGCGACGCAGGACTATCAGGAACCAACCTATCAAAGCCCCAGCTTCCTGCTGGTCGGCAACGAAGCGCAGGGCCTGCCGGAAAGCTATGAGGCGGAATGCGACATACTGGTCAAGATGCCGATGCTGGGCAAGGCGGACAGCCTGAACGCCGCCGTCGCCACCGCCGTCATGGCCTATGAATTGTTGAACCAGAAGCGACGACGATAATATCACGCCGTTCCCGCGCAGGCGGAAACCATCTCCGGCCTTGCGGCAAGGACAGCGCAGGAGATGGATTCCCGCCTGCGCGGGAATGACAAAGAAAAGAAGCGACAGGGGGCGAACGGGCATGACCAACACAAGCGGCATCGGGGAAATGTGGCGGCACAAGCGCGTGCTGGCGGCCAGCCTGATCGGCACGGCGGTCGAATTTTACGACTTCTACATCTACGCCACCGCCGCCAGCCTGATCTTCCCCTCGCTCTTCTTCCCCTCCTCCTCGCCCTCGGCGCAGTTGATGGCCTCCTATGGCAGCCTCGCCCTCGCCTTCTTCGCCCGGCCCGTCGGCGCCGCGGTGTTCGGCCATTTTGGCGACCGCATCGGGCGCAAGGCCACTTTGGTCGCCTCGCTGATGCTGATGGGCGGCTGCACGCTGCTGATCGGCTTCCTGCCCACCTATCAGATGATCGGTTACTGGGCGCCGCTGATCCTGTGTCTGTTGCGCTTCGGCCAGGGCTTTGGCCTCGGCGGCGAATGGGGCGGCGCGGCGCTGCTGGCGGTGGAGAACGCCCCGCCGGGCTGGCGCGCGCGCTTCGGCATGTTCCCGCAACTGGGCGCCCCGGTCGGCTTCATCGCCGCCAACGGCCTGTTCCTGATCCTGGGCGCCTTCCTGACCGACGAAGACTTCTTCGCCTGGGGCTGGCGCCTGCCCTTCCTGGGCAGCGCAGTGCTCGTGATTCTCGGCCTCTGGGTCCGCCTCAAGCTGACCGAAACCCCGGAGTTCGCCGCCGCGCAAAAGGAAACCCCACCGCCCTCCGTGCCGCTGGCGACCCTCCTCTCCTCGCACCTCGGCGCGGCGATCGCCGGCACCTTCGCCTGCGCCGCCTGTTTCGCCGTCTACTATATCGCGACCGCCTTCGCGCTCGGCTACGGCACCACCGCGCTCAGGATCGACCGCAGCAGCTTCCTCGCCATCCAGTTAGGCGCGATCCTGTTCATGGCGATCAGCATCGTCATCGCCGGCTGGTGGGCCGATCGCACCAGCCCCACAACCGCACTGGCCTGGGGCTGCGCGGGCACGGTGGCGATGGGCCTCGTCTTCGGCCCGCTGATCGGCACCGGCGCGCTGCTGCCGATCTTCGTGGCGCTCAGCCTGGCGCTGTTCGTCATGGGCTTCATCTACGGCCCGCTGGGGGCATATCTGCCGGCCCTCTTCCCGATCCAGCTACGCTATACCGGCGCGTCCTTTGCCTTCAACCTGGGCGGCATTGTCGGCGGCGCGCTCGCCCCGATCGTCGCCACTTGGCTGATCGGCGCACAGGGCGTCGCTTGGGTCGGCCTCTACATGTCGGCGGCCGCGCTCCTCAGCCTCGTCGGTCTCTGGTTCACCAGCCGGACGTCCGCGATCAGATAGGCTTGCGCATCAGCAGCATCGGCACGCCGCTATCCTCGAACGGCCGCACCCCCTCGAACCCGAAACTGCGGTAGAGCGGCACCCCGGCCATCGTGCCGGTCAGTTCCAGCGCGGCAAAGCCCTCCCCCTTCGCCGCCGCCTCGCACAGCGACAGGATCAGCGTGCCCACGCCTTTGCGCACATGATCGGGGTGGGTGTACATCGCCCGCACTTTTGCCGGCTCGGTCGCCGGGTCAAGCAGCCGGTCGTCCCGCCCCGCGCTATGATTGCCGCCATAGGGTGTCGCCCGACGGCTCCACCCGCCGCATCCGGCGATGGCGCCCGCATCCTCGATGACGAAATAGGTGCCGTCCGCGATCAGCCGGCTGTCCAGCCCCATGAAGGCGTGGCTGGCCGCGACCTGGCCGGGGGTCAGCCAGGCGGATTGCAAATCTTCGATGGCGCGGGTCATCAGCGCCGACAGGCGCGGTTCGTCGGCCAGGATGGCGAGGCGATGGGTCAGCGGCATATTATGTCCTGCAACGAAAACGGCCGATCCTGCAAGGGACCGGCCGTCAATCGTCGCTGTTATGCAGGGATCAGAATTTGAAACCGACCTTCCCGTACCAGAAGCCGCCATTGAAGCCGAAGGGCGACACGTCGGGATAGATGTCGCCGGTGAATCGGCCGCCGGTCGAACCATAGACCGGACCCAACGTCCCTTTGGTGTTGGAATATTTGTCGGGATAGTTGCTGAAGAGGTTCTGCACACCCACGCTCAGGGTGAAATTGTCGTTCACTTCATAGCTGCTCTCGAAGTCGAACACGAACTCGCTGCCGAACGTCTGCGACACCGGGCCGTCATCCGTCTGGGTATATTTGCCATACCAGTTCATGCGCGCCAGCACGGAGAAGGGACCGCTGTTCCAATTCTCGGTCAGGATGACGCGGGTCTTGGGCAGGGTCTTTTCCAGCTGGGCGACGCGAACATCGGATACGATGTCGGGATCGCGTGCGATGACCTTGGTCTTGTTATAGTTGAACGCCAGCGTGGTGCTGAAACTGCCCATGGTGTCCGTCGCAAAGCGATAGCTGCCGACGACGTCCACACCCTGGGTGCGGGTATCGAAGGCGTTGGTCAGGAACTGCACTTCGTTGACGGTCGCATAGTTGGCCAGCCCCAGCGACTGGAGCGTGGGCCGCTGGTCATTGGTGATTTCGAACGTGCCGGATGTGCCGATCCGGTCCTTCACCTTGATGTTGTAATAGTCGATCGAGAGCGTGAAGCCCGGCGCAGGCGTGAACACGCTGCCGAGCGAGAAGCTGACCGACTCTTCGGGCTTGAGCGGCGTTGCCCCCAGGAAGGCCGCGACCGGGCTGGTGACCGGCAGCGTCATCGATTCGATCGCGTTGGGATTGCCGGGATTGAAGCCAGTTGCGATGCTGCTGCTGTTGACCTGGCCCGGCGTCGGCGCGCGGAAGCCCGTCGCCACCGTGCCACGCAGGGCGACGATATCGGGAACGACCGCGTAACGGGCCGAAAATTTGCCGGTGGTCGAATTGCCGAAGTCGGACAGATGCTCATAGCGGCCAGCGATGCCGAAGGAGAGTTGTTCGGTGACGTCCCCTTCGATGTCGATATACAGCCCCTTGGAATTGCGGCTGCTTTCGCCGGCGATGGCCGGGCCGTAACCGGGGAAGCCATTGGCGCCGACCGGCAGCGTGACCGACAGTTGCGATCCGTCGGCGTTCAATACCGGCGTGCCGTCCTGATGGAAGACAAGGTTCCCGGTATATTGCCCGATCGCGTAGGAGGCCGCGTCGCCCAGACCTAATTCATAGGATTCGCGGAAATATTGGCCGCCAAAGGCGATGGTGACGGGGCTGGCGAAGCCGACTTCCCAGGGATAGCTGAAGTCCGCATTGATCAGCGTTTCGCGCTGCTCCAGCTTGCCCAGGTAGAATTCGTTCGGCGACGTGATGCCCAGCGACGGGTTCATCGTGCCGTTCATCGTGTAGCGCAGCGTCGACTGGCCATAGCTGCCAGAAATGTCATAGTTCAGGCCGAAGCCTAATTTGCCCTTATAGCCGACGGTGCCTGAAATATCGTCGATCTTGCCAAAGAAGATCGGCGTGAAGCCGCCAGGATAGACGCAGCTCCAATTCTGGACCAGCGGGTCGGAACAGGTCGCGACCTGGGTATAGTCGCGCGTCGTGACTTCATAATCGTTGGGCGCATAGACATTCCCGCCCGCAGCGCCAGTCTGGATGCCCGGCAGCGTGTTGTCGAAGTCCGTGAAGTAATCGTTGAAGATGCCGTTCTTGCCGAAGCTGTTGCCTTCGATATCGACGCCGGACGTATTGACCGACTGGCGATAGTTGAAGCTTTCTTCCTGGAAGCTGTGACCATAATTGCCGAAGAAATAGACGCTGCTGTCATCGCCCAGGTCAAACCCGCCATTGACGAAGAAGCGGTAGGATTCCATCGCCGGATTGCCGTAGCGCTGCGCCAGAGCCGGCACGCCGATGGTGGGCTGCTCCTGCGCCAGTAGATGCGCGCCGGCGCGCGTGACACCGCGGCTGGTCTTGGCCGCATTCACATATTCGCCGCTGATGTTGATGAAGCCGCTGTCGCCCAGCTTGAACCCGCCGTTCAAGGCGAGCTGATAATCCTCGCCATCGCCGCGATAAAATTGGCCGTAGCGGGCATAGCCCGAAATGCCGTCCGTATCGTCGCGCAGGGTCATGTTGATGACCCCGGCGATGGCGTCCGATCCGTATTGCGCCGATGCGCCGTCGCGCAGCACTTCGACCGCGCGGACCGCAATGGCGGGCACCTGCGCCAAATCGGCGGAATGGGCGCCGGCGGACTGGGCGTTGGCGCCGATCTGGACCAGCGCGGAACGGTGCATACGCTTGCCGTTGATCATCACCAGCGTCTGGTCGGGCGCCAGGCCGCGCAGGTTGGGCGGACGCACAAAGGACGAGCCATCGCCAATGGCGTAGCGCGCGACCGAGAAGGAGGGAACGAGGTTCTGGATCACCTGATTCATGTCGGCCGTGCCCTGCTTTTGCAGTTCAACGCCGGAATAGACATCGATCGGCGTGGGCGATTCCGCCACGGTGCGATCGGTGCGGCGGGTGCCGGTCACGATGATGGTCTGGCCCGGTTCGGCGGCAGCAGTCTGCAGCGGCGCATCCTGCGCAAGAACAGGCATGGAAGAACAGAGAGAAACAGCAATTGCGCTGCGTGAAATCAGACCCTTATACTTCATCAAAAAAGCCCCCTATTTCTCTTTTACAGAGGCCTTTTCGACATCCCCCACCTTATTTTATTTTCAACGTCATGAAGTTGCAAAATTCCCCGACCGAAACTGAAAGTTTCAGTGCAACTACAATCCGTAACAATTGGAAACGGAAGGCTGACATAAATCCACCATCAACAAAATGGCCCTTTTTGCCGCAGCGCAAAATCTTTCGCACGGGACAAAGCCGGACGATCGTCAAATTTTGTCAAATCCTTGTAACATAACGAAAAAGGCGGCGACCTTGGGGGTCGCCGCCTGTATCTTTTTTACAACTGTCAAGAAGCGTTGTTAGACGCTCAATCTTGCCGTGATCAGCCTTCGCGGTTGTCGCGGCGCTCGGCGATGCGAGCGCGCTTGCCGGTACGGCCACGCAGATAGTAAAGCTTCGCACGACGCACGACGCCACGGCGGACGACGGTGATCGAATCGAGGTTGGGCGAATAGAGCGGGAATACGCGCTCCACGCCTTCGCCGAACGAAATCTTGCGCACGGTGAAGTTCGAACCCATGCCCTTGTTCGAACGGGCGATGCACACGCCTTCATAGTTCTGAACGCGGCTACGCTCGCCTTCAATGACCTTCACGCCGACGCGCAGCGTGTCGCCAGGGCGGAATTCGGGGATGTCCTTGCCGAGGGCGGCGATGTTTTCCGCCTCGATCTGCTGGATGATGTTCATGTCAACTCAGTCCTTGGTCGTTCGTTGCGCACCAGAGGGCGACTGGACCCGAACGCCGATGTGACGTTCCCAAAGGTCCGGCCGCCTTAGCCGTGTATCATCCTCCGCCTGTTGTTTCCGCCAGGCGGCGATCTTCGCATGATCCCCCGATCGCAACACTTGCGGGATCGCGCGCCCCTCCCATTCTACCGGGCGGGTATAATGCGGATATTCGAGCAATCCCGTTTCAAAGGATTCCTCGACTCCGCTGGAAGCCGCGCCCATTACACCGGGAAGCAGCCGAACACAAGCATCGAGCAGCAGCAAAGCCGCCATTTCCCCGCCCGACAGGATGATGTCTCCCATGCTGACCTGCTCGATCGGCCGGGCGTCGAAGATACGCTCGTCAAACCCCTCGAACCGGCCGCAGACCAGGGTCACGCCCGGCCCTTCCGCCAGGCTGCGCACGCGCGCCTGGGTGATGGGCGCGCCGCGCGGCGTCATCGCCAGCACGGGCAGGTCGGGCCGCTTCTCCAGCGCGTGATCCACCGCCTTGGCCATGATGTCCGCACGCAGCACCATGCCCGCGCCGCCGCCCGCGGGCGTATCGTCAACGGTGCGATGCCGGTCGGCGGCGAAATCGCGGATGTGAATCGGGTCGCACGCCCACTTCCCCTCGCTCAGCGCTCGCCCCGCCAGCGAAACGCCCAGCGGCCCCGGAAACATCTCTGGATAGAGGGTCAATATCTGCGCAGCGAAGCTCATTTCCGGCGCGACCGCAACCAGGCCGCGGACGCTCCTCCGCCCATACACAACAGGCCACAGATCAACAGCGCGACACCGATGCTCTGGAGCAGCCCTGCAAAGGGTCGTTCGGGGTGCAGCACACCAGGGATCAGGACCAGCAGAGGGATCGGGCATACCAGCGCAACCGCGCTGACGACCTTCACGCCGCGCGACCAGTCGACGCTGAACAGGCGCCAACCGGCGGCCAGCATTGCCAGAAGATAAAGAGCGGTGAGTATTTGCGCCATGACCCGCGCTTAGGATAAGCGCGCCGCCTCGTCCAGTTTCGCCTCGCCTGCCTGTCGCTCAGGGGGTCTTTACGGACAGTTTTAGTTCCTGAATCTGCGCACCCTGCGTCGGCGCGAGCAGGATAGACCCCGCCACGCGCCCCTTTTCGCAGGTCCAGGTAAAGCTGCCCGACAGATTGCCGCCGGCCTTGATCGGCGCGTCGGTGCGGCACGCCCCGACCTCGCTTTTCAACGCGGCAAGCTTCTTGCGCCAACTGTCCATGTCGCTGTCCATCAGGAAGTTCATCGCCAGCCGATCCTGCGCGCCCTGCACGCCGCCAGCGGCATAGATGCGCCCGGTCGCGGCATAGCCATCCGCCAGCAGGGGCGACACCGCCTGCGTCCGCTCGACCAGCACGCCGGCCTTCTGCAACGCCATGGCCGCGTCCCAGGCGGGGCCAGCGCCGCCATTATAGGTGCGGTTGGTGAAGACGAAGATGCCAACGCCATGGTCGGGCATCAGCATCACATGGCTGCCATAGCCGGGATAGCCGCCGCCATGGGCCAGCGTCAGGCCCAGGTCGCAATCCTGCGCCACCCGCATACCAAAACCATAGGCAGCCGCCTGACGACAGGCGGACGGGCCACTGGCGCCATATCGCGGGGCGAGGCTAACGAAATTACTCCCCTCCGCCAGCATCCGCACCGCCGATCGCGGCGCCGGTCCGGCATCGGGATCGTCCCGCGCGGGCCAGGCGGACAGCAGGAAGGCGACCCAGCGCGCATAATCATTGGCGCTGGTCTGTAGCCCGCCCATCGCGCCGAATGCGCCGTCGCGCATCGTCGGCTCCGCCTTCCATCGCCCTTCTTCCCAGCGATAGCCGATCGCGCGCCGATCGAGCGGCCATTCGTCCACCGCATAGCCGCTCGACGCCATCCCCAGCGGCATCAGCAACGTCTGTTCGACATAGCGGCGATAGGGCCGACCGGAGACAGTGGCGATGATCCGGCCCAGCAGCGCGAAGCCGAAATTACTATATTCATAATGGCTGCCCGGCGCGCTGCTGAACGGCACCCCCTGTTGCAGCATACGGGTGAAGTCCGCTTCCGGCAGCGGCGTCTGGCGGTCGCCCCAGGGATTGTCGTCGACCAGGCCCGCGCTATGGGTCAGCAGGTCGCGGATGCGGATGCGCGGACTATCTTTGGTCGGATAGGTCCAGGCGCGCATCTCCGGCACATAGGTTTCGGCCAGATCATCGAGCGAGAGCTTGCCCTCTTCCCGCAGCTTCAGGATCGACAGCGCGGTGAAGGCCTTGGTCATCGACGCGATGCGGAACAGGCTGTCCGGCGTCGCCGGCCGCTTATGGACCAGATCCTGTACGCCCAACCCCTTCACATGGACCAGTCGCCCGTCGGCGACGATGCCGTACACCAATCCGGGCGCGTGGCTATCCACTTGGAAATCGGCGAACAGGCGATCAATTGCGGGAATCGCCTGCGCGATCTTCTGCGCGTCGGCGGCGTGGACCGGACACACGGCAGCGATCATCAACAGCAGGCAGGCGGCAAGGCGCATCGAAACATCCCTCCAGCAACGGAGGATCAACCATGCCACGCTGCATCATGGCCGCAAGGGACATTTACCCCTTATTCGACGAAGATCGCGTCAATGATCGCGCGGCCCGCCTCCAGCGTCACCGCATGCATCGGCGCCATGAAACGCTTGCCCTTCTTGCCTTCCACCGATGGCCGTTCGACCTCGATGATGTCGCCCGCGCCGAAATTCTCGATCGCAATGATCTCGCCCAGCGCCTCGCCCGCACTAGACAGGCAGGACAGGCCGATAATGTCGGCATGATAATATTCGCCCTCGCCCAGCGGCGGCAGGGCGGAACGGGGCACGGTCAGCGCCGTGCCGCGCAAGGCTTCGGCTTCACCGCGTGTCCCGATCTCGGCGAAACGGGCGACCGCGCCATTGGGACCGGGGCGAACCGACTTCAACGTCAATATGCGCCCGGCCGCATTGAAGCTTTTGTAGCTTTTGAGGCTTTCGGCCCCTTCGCCAAAGAGCTTCAGACGGACATCGCCCGCCACTCCATGCGCACCGATGATCGCGGCGAGAGTGACGGGCTTGTCGGTCAAGAGGCTCAGCCTTCGGCCTGTTCGGCAGCGACTTCTGCAGCCGGCGCTTCTTCAGCAGCCGGAGCCGGAGCAGCGGCGGCCTCGGCAGCGGCCGCCTTGGCGGCTTCGGCGGCTTCAGCCGCTTCGGCGGCCTTGGTGGCGCGGTCTTCAGCGCGATCCTTGGCCTTCTGGCCCGGCTCCGCCTTCTTGGGGTTGTTGCGCACGATGCGCTCCTTCACGCCGGCGGCGTCCAAGAAGCGGGCGACGCGGTCGGTCGCCTGGGCGCCGGCGGCAACCCAATGCTTCGCACGCTCGACGTCCAGAACGACGCGCTTCTCGTCGCCCTTGGGCAGGACGGGATTGTAGCTGCCGATGCGCTCAATGAACTTGCCGTCACGCGGGGCGCGGCTGTCGGCCACGACGATGCGATAATAGGGACGCTTCTTGGAGCCGCCGCGCGACAAACGAATGGAGGTTGCCATGGAATTTGACCTTTCTACTCAAACCAAAAATGTGGGAATTGCTTACTTCTTCATGAAATTTTGAAAACCGGGTGGAAGCTTGGGCATGTTGCCGCCCAATCCGCCCAGGCCCGACAGATCGGGTCCACCCCCGCCTGCGCCGCCGTCCGGGCCGCCAAGGCCGCCCAATCCGCCCATGCCACCGCCGCCGGTGAACATCTTGGCCAGCCCTTTCAGGCCGCCCATCTTGCGGATCTTCTTCATCGCGCCTTCCATTTCCTGATGCATTTTCAGGAGACGGTTGACGTCCTGCACGGTGCGGCCCGCGCCCTTGGCGATGCGAATCTTGCGCTTGGCGTTGATCAGGGCGGGCTTCTCCCGCTCCTTGGGCGTCATGGAGCCGATCATGGCGTCCAGATGCACCAGCGTCTTGTCGTTCGCGCCGCTATTGGCCATCGCCGCCTGGGCCTTTTTCAAGCCCGGCAACATGCCCGCCAGCGCGCCCAGACCGCCCATGCGGCGCATCTGGTTCAACTGGCTGCGCAGGTCGTTCATGTCGAACTGACCCTTGGCCATTTTCTTGGCCAGCTTGTCGGCTTCCTCCGCATCGATCGTCTCGGCGGCGCGCTCGACCAGGCTGACGACGTCGCCCATGCCCAATATGCGCTGCGCGACACGCTGCGGATGGAACAGCTCCAGCGCATCGAGCTTTTCGCCGGTGCCGGCGAACTTGATCGGGCGGCCGGTGACGGCCCGCATCGACAGTGCCGCACCACCACGCGCATCGCCGTCCATGCGGGTCAGCACCACGCCGGTCAGCGGCACCTGGCTTGAGAAGTTCGTCGCGACATTGACCGCATCCTGGCCGGTCAGCGAATCGACCACCAGCAGGATTTCAGCGGGGTTGGAGGCGTCGGCGACCGCCTTCATCTCGTCCATCAACGCCTGGTCGACATGCAGCCGACCGGCGGTGTCGAGCATCACCACGTCGAAGCCCTGCAGCTTCGCCGACTGGAGCGCGCGCTTGGCGATATCCACCGGCTGCTGGCCCGCCACGATCGGCAGCGTGGCGACGTCGATCTGCGTGCCCAGCACGGCCAACTGTTCCTGCGCGGCCGGACGCTGGACGTCGAGCGACGCCATCAGTACCTTCTTGCGCTCTTTTTCCTTGAGGCGCTTGGCGATCTTGGCAGTCGTGGTTGTCTTGCCCGACCCCTGCAAGCCGACCATCATAATGACGGCGGGCGGGGTCACGTCGATCAGCAGGTCGGACGCTTCGGAACCCAGCGTTTCGGTCAGCGTGTCGGAGACGATCTTGACGACCATCTGCCCCGGCGTGACCGACCGCAGCACGTCGCTGCCGACCGCCCGTTCGGTGGCCTGATCGACGAACTGGCGCACGACCGGCAACGCGACGTCGGCCTCCAGCAGCGCGATTCGCACTTCACGCATCGCGGCGCGGACATCGTCCTCCGTCAGCGCGCCGCGCCCACGCAGTTTGTCGAATACCCCACTCAGACGATCGCTTAGCGAATCGAACATCATCACCTCATTTGGGCCACAAAGGCCCGGAAAATCCCGCATCCCTGCCAAACGACAAAATCGCCGGTGGGCGAAACCTCGCCAACCAGCGTCCATCCGATGCCCCATATGGGCGTCCTGGATTTGTCAGGGACCGGACGGCAGACCGCCCGATTGCACGGCGCCCTTAGCGCAAGGGCGTCCATGATGCAAGCGATCCGGGGCGAGGCACGCGGACGGCAGCCGGATGCAAATTTGGCCACAGCTTGCACAATGCGCTGCTTTACGCCAGCACAACAGCCCAAGTTGAATATCGGGGAGCCTAGGATCATGAGCTGGACACGCCGCAAGCCCATGGAGGCGATGACACCCAAGGAAGCGGGCCATCAACTGGCGCGCACCCTGTCCTGGCCGCATCTGCTGGCGCTGGGCGTCGGCGCGATCGTGGGCACCGGCATCCTGACTCTGATCGGCGTTGGCGCGGACCGCGCCGGACCGGCCGTCCTGCTCTCCTTCGCCATAGCGGGCGCGATCTGCGCCTGCGCCGCGCTCGCCTATGCCGAATTGTCGACCATGATGCCCGCGGCGGGCAGCGCCTACAGCTATAGCTATGTCGCGCTGGGCGAAGGCATCGCCTGGGTCGTGGGGTGGAGCCTGATCCTGGAATATAGCTTGGTCGTGTCCACCGTGGCGGTGGGCTGGTCGGGCTATGCCGCGCCTTTGCTCACTGCGATCGGCTTCCCGAAGATGTTGACGCAGGGACCGGAACTGGGCGGCCTTATCAACCTGCCCGCCATCTTCATCATCGCCGTGGTCGCCGGACTGCTGATGCTCGGCACGCGCGAAAGCGCGCGCCTCAACACCATTCTCGTACTCATCAAGATCGTGACGCTCAGCCTGTTCGTCGCTTATGCCCTGCCCGCCTTCGACGCCCAAAATCTGGAACCATTCATGCCCTTCGGCTTCGCCAAGCATATGGGGCCGGACGGGGTCGAACGCGGGGTGATGGCGGCGGCCGCGATTATCTTCTTCGCCTTCTACGGTTTCGACGCGATTTCGACCGCAGCGGAGGAAGCCAAGAACCCGGACCGTGATCTCGCCATCGGCATCGTCGGATCGCTCATCATCTGCACCCTCATCTATGTTCTGGTGGCCGCCGCCGCGATCGGCGCCCTGCCCTTCACCCGCTTTGCCGACAGTCCCGAACCGCTGGCGCTGATCCTGCGCGAAATGGGCCAGGGCGGCATTGCCCGCATCGTCGCCATCGCCGCGGTCATCGCCCTGCCCACCGTGCTGCTGGGTTTCCTCTACGGCCAGAGCCGCATCTTCCTGGTGATGGCGCGCGACGGATTCCTGCCGCAAAGCCTGGCGAAGATTTCCAAGCGCGGTACGCCCGCGCGCATCACTGCCGTCACCGCCGCGCTGGTCGCCGTCATCGCCGGTTTGCTGCCGATCGACGAGATCGCCGCGCTGGCCAATGCCGGCACGCTGATCGCCTTCACCGCCGTAGGCTGGTGCCTGCTCGTCCTGCGCCGCCGCAGCCCAGACCTCCGCCGCCCCTTCCGCACGCCGGCCGCCTGGTTCGTCGGCGTGGGCGCGATCGGCGGCTGCGCCTATCTGTTCGTCAGCCTGCCGATGAAGACGATCCTCGCCTGTCTGGTGTGGAATGCGATCGGTTTACTCGTCTATTTTCTGTACGGGCAGAAGCGGGCGACCGCGGCGTAGGGAGATCGAACGAAATAATTCCTGCACATTCGACGTTCACGCCAGCAATCGATGAAGCCGGTCAGCGACGCTATAATGTCTATGACGGGCATTTGACATGGATTTTACCCGGTCGCTCTGGATCAATCAGAATTAGAAAGCCCGCGCCACCTCAGCCCGACATGGAATTGACAGTCCAGAAATTGCCTGACGGCACGCGCGAAAAATTGTTCGGCTTGTCACCAGATTGGATACAGCAGGACAGATGGTCGCGTGAGACCAGGTCCGAGCAATCCTAAAGAGATAAAACTCGCCAAAGTTGCCTGTGAGCAAGCTAAAGCCATGCCTGTGGAGATCACCAAGGACAAGGACGGCAATTCCATCTCAGTAGTGCGAGGCCTGAGCATATTATTCAAGGTAGCAGAATAACCACGGACTCGCCTTTTCCCTCCACCCCCACTACATGCCCGCCCATGGGACGCTTCTCCAAAATGCACGGCCTGGGCAATGATTTCGTTGTGATCGACGCGCGCGATGGCGCGGTCGAGATGACGGAAGCGCGCGCCCGCGCCGTCGCCGATCGACACGCCGGGATCGGCTGCGATCAATTGATCCTGATCGGCAACGCCCCCGACGCGGACGTGTCGATGCAGATATTCAACGCCGACGGCAGCGAAGTGGAAGCTTGCGGCAACGCGACCCGCTGCGTGCCCCTGTTCGTCGGCCGCGACGTGCTGATCCGCACCAAGGCCGGCCTGCTCGACGCCAAGAGCGTGGATGGCGGCGCCAGCGTCGATATGGGCGCACCCCGTTTCGACTGGGACGCGATCCCGCTCGCCTATCCCATGGACACGCTGACCATGAGCGCGAGTTGGGAAGAGCTGCCCGCCCCCGCCGCGGTCAATGTCGGCAACCCGCATGTCATCTTCTTCGTGGACCATCTGGACGGTGTGAACTTCGACCGTCTCGGCCCGCTGATCGAGCATGATCCGTTGTTCCCGGCGCGCGTGAACGTCAATTTCGCGCAGGTCGTGGGCGACGATCATCTCCGTCTGGTGGTATGGGAACGCGGCGCGGGGCTGACGCGCGCCTGCGGCACGGGCGCCTGCGCCACCGCCGTCGCCGCCGTCCGCCGCAAGCTGGTGACGGGGCCGGTGACGGTCAGTCTGCCGGGCGGCGATCTGGTGATCGACTGGGCGCCGGGCGGCACGATCCGCATGACCGGACCCGCCACCCATGTCTTCGACGGTGAGGCTGACTGGGACCGCTTCTGATGCCCCCTGCCTCAACCAAAGCGCCGGACATCATCACCATGGGCTGCCGCCTCAACATCGCGGAGAGCGAGGCGATTCGCGACATGGCGGCCGGCCAGGACGATCTGATCGTGGTCAATAGCTGCGCCGTGACGGCCGAAGCGGTGCGCCAGACCCGCCAGGCGATCCGCCGCGCCCGCCGCGAACGGCCCGACGCCCGCATCCTCGTCACCGGCTGCGCCGCCCAGACCGAGCCGGAGACCTTCGCCGCCATGGCCGAAGTCGATGGCGTGATCGGCAATCGGGAGAAGATGGAGGCGAGCAGCTTCGCCGCGATAACCGAGAAGGTCCGCGTATCCGACATCATGGCCGTCCGCGACACCGCCCCGCATATGGCCAGCGCTTTTGCCGACCATGCCCGCGCGTTTCTGGAGGTCCAGAATGGCTGCGATCATCGCTGCACCTTCTGCATCATTCCCTATGGCCGGGGGAACAGCCGCTCTGTCCCCGCCGGCGCGGTGGTGGACAAGGCGAAACAACTGGTCGATGCCGGCTATAGCGAAATCGTGCTGACCGGCGTGGATGTCACCAGCTATGGCTCCGACCTGCCGGGCAGCCCCTCGCTCGGCCTGTTGATCGAACGCCTGCTGAAGGGCGTGCCCGACCTCCCCCGCTTGCGCCTGTCGTCGATCGACAGCGTGGAAATAGACGATCGGCTATTCGATCTCATCGCGCATGACCCGCGTATGATGCCGCACCTGCATCTCTCGCTACAGGCGGGCGACGACATGATCCTCAAGCGCATGAAGCGTCGTCATAGCCGCGCCGACGCCATTGCCATCGTGGAACGGCTCAACGCCGCCCGCCCCGACATCAGCATTGGCGCGGACATCATCGCAGGCTTCCCTACCGAGGAGGAGGCGATGTTCGAAAACAGCTTGGCCCTCATCGATGAATGCGACATCGTGCACGGCCATATTTTCCCCTATTCGCCGCGCGCCGGCACGCCGGCCGCACGGATGCCACAGGTCGATCGCGCGACGATCAAGGCGCGCGCTGCCCGCCTGCGTGACGCATGCGCCGCGCGACGCGAGGCCTGGCTGCGCAGCTTGATCGGCACCACCCAATCGGTGCTGGTCGAGCGCAGCGGGTTAAGCGGCCACGCCGAAAATTTCGCGCCAGTCCGCTTCATGACGGCACAGTCCTCCTCCTCCATCGTCCCTGCTACCATCACGGCGCTTGAGAATGGCGCGCTGATCGCGCAAGAGGCGCAGCAATGACAGACACCGGCACCAGCTGGCGCGACCGCCTCTTCGGCGGGCTGAAGCGCACATCCGACAGGCTTGGCGACAACCTCACCGGCCTTTTCTCCAAGGCGGCGCTCGACGACCAGACGTTGGACGAGATCGAAGAAGCCCTGATCGTTTCAGACCTTGGCCCCGCCATGGCCGCCCGCGTGCGCGAACGGCTGTCCGAAGGGCGCTTCAACAAGGAGCTGACCGAGGAATATCTGCGCGCGATCATCGCGGAAGAGATCGAGAAGGTGCTCGCCCCGGTCGCCCGCCCGTTGGAGATCGAAGCCTTCCCGCGGCCGCAGGTCATCTTGGTGATCGGCGTCAACGGATCAGGCAAGACCACCACCATAGCCAAGCTCGCCAATAATTTCCTGGAGCAGGATTATGGCGTGATGCTGGCCGCAGGCGATACCTTCCGCGCGGCGGCCATCGGCCAGCTCAAGGTCTGGGCCGAGCGTCTGGGCATCCCCATCGTCGCCGGCAAGGAAGGCGGCGACGCGGCGGGCATCGTATTCGACGCGGTCAAGCAGGCGACGGAAACCGGCATCGACGTGCTGATCGTGGACACGGCCGGGCGCCTTCAGAACAAGACCGAATTGATGGACGAACTGTCCAAGGTGCGCCGCGTGCTGGGCCGATTGAACCCGGCCGCCCCGCACGACGTTGTGCTGGTTCTGGATGCCACCACGGGACAGAATGCGTTGAACCAGATCGAAGTCTTCAAGGAAACCGCGCAGGTGACGGGGTTGGTCATGACCAAGCTCGACGGCACGGCGCGCGGCGGCGTGCTGGTCGCGGCGGCGGAGAAATTTCGTCTACCCATCCACGCCATCGGCGTTGGCGAAAAGATCGAGGATCTGCGCCCCTTCGATGCGGGCGACATGGCGCGCGCCATTGCAGGGACGGCCTATGCCCGCTGACGCCAAGCCCGCCGCAAAGCCTGCCCATGGCGGCACGCTTAGCCTGGCGCTCGATTTCGGGCCGCTGCTGGTGTTCTTCCTGACCTATAAGGGCGCCGGCTGGCTCATGGGGGCGGGTAATCCGATCACCGCTATGACCTTCGGCACGGCCGCCTTCATGGCGGCGATCGTGATTGCGGTGATCCTCTCGAAAGTGAAGCTGGGCCGGGTGTCGCCGATGCTGTGGCTGTCGGCGCTGCTGATCCTGTTTTTCGGCGGCCTCACCATCTATTTCCATGATCAGAGCTTCATCCAGTTAAAGCCCACGATCATCTACAGCTTCTTCGCGCTGATGCTGTTCGCAGGCCTGTTACGTGGCAAGCCGCTACTCAAATATCTGCTCCAGGCCGCCTATGACGGCCTGAGCGAAACCGGCTGGCTGAAGCTGTCGCGCAACTGGGCGCTTTTCTTCGTCGCCATGGCCATCGCGAACGAGCTGATGCGGCGGTCAATGAGCTTCGACAGCTGGCTGGCGGTCAAGGTCTGGGGCGTGACCATCGTGTCGATCGTCTTCGCCGCCGCCAACATTCCGATGCTGATGCGCCACGGCCTGACGCTGGGCGACAGCCTCGACAGCGACGAGGTCGGCGAAACCACCCCGCCCCAGGGATAAGCGCTTATTTCTGCGATCGTTTCGCAATAGGCACATATCTGTTTTCTTGGGCGTTGGGGGAGCATATGGGAAGCGGCGGAGGCGTCCACGCCCCGCATGGACCATATGACCAATCGGCCGCTCCGACCCGCGTGCGGCCGCCCCATAACGAACCCGAGGAGTTCCGCCATGGCTTTTGTTCTGCCCGACCTGCCCTATGCCAAGGATGCTTTTGGCGACATCCTGTCCGTCGAAACCTTCGATTTCCACCATGGCAAGCATCACAACGCCTATGTGGTAAAGGCCAATGAACTGGTCGCCGCCGACGCCAGCCTTCAGGGCAAGTCGCTGGTCGAACTGATCAAGTCGGCCAAGGGCGGCCTGTTCAACCAGGTCGGCCAGATCTGGAACCACACATTCTACTGGCAGTCGCTCTCGCCGACCAAGACCGCGCCGACCGGCGAACTGCTGGCCAAGATCGAAGACGCCTTCGGCTCGGTCGATGCGCTGATCGAAAAGCTGAAGGCGGAGGCCGTCGGCCATTTCGCCAGCGGCTGGGCCGCACTGGTCCTCAAGGACGGCAAACTGGAAGTGACCAGCTATCATGACGCCGACACCCCTGTCGCCCATGAAGGCCATGCGCCGCTGCTGATCGTCGATGTGTGGGAACATGCCTATTATATCGACTATCGCAACCTGCGCCCCAGCTATGCCGATCGCATCCTCAAGGAAGCGATCAACTGGGACTTCGCAGCGTTGAACCTGGACGGCGAAGGCGCCGACCGCGCCGACCAGCCAGGCTGATTGAAAAAAAGGGGGGGCGGTCGCATGACCGGTCCCCCTTTTTTATGCGGCGTGTGGCTGGAGCGATCTGGTCAGGCCGCTTCCAACTGCGCGACAAATTGTTCCGCCGCTCGCTGCAACGCTTTGGCCGTTTGCGACAAACTCGATGCGGCGCTGGAAACGCGCCCCGACAGGCTTTCCGTGTCGCGCGCGACATCGGCCACCCCTTCCATCTGCCGCGTCATGATGGCGGCGTCCTGCGCCGTATCACGCGCCGATTCACCGATAGCGCTGGTCGCATCGCGCTGATCGACGACCGCCCGCTGGATGTCCTCCGCCGCGTCCGCCAGTTGTTCGACGGCGCCGGCGACGTCGGACAGCGCCTCGCGCGCGACGCCAGCCCCCTCACGGGCGGACCAAGCCAGAGCGTGAATTTCGCCGGTCGCGTTGGCGGCCTGACCCGCCAATTGCTTCACTTCTCCGGCCACTACGGCGAAACCGCGGCCGACCTCCCCGGCACGCGCGGCTTCGATCGTGGCGTTGAGCGCCAAAAGATTGGTGCGCGCGGCAATATCCGTGATGGAATTGGCGAAACTAGTGATCGATGTGGTGCGATCCTCCAGATCGTGCACGGCCTGATGCCCTTTAGTCGATACGCGCTGCGCTTCGCCGCCCAGCATCGCCTGCTGGTGCGAGGCGGATGCGATGGCGGTGATCGATTCCGACAACTGGTCGATCCGTCGGGCCAGCATGGTCGCATTGGCGGAAGATTGTTCGGCGATCGCCACCGTCTCTGCGGTGCCCTCGCTCGCACGCTGGGCCAATTGATTGAGTTGCCGGGCCGAATCGTCAAGTTCTTGGGCAGCAGCACCAACCGCGCCCACGATTTCCGCCACTGAATGGCGGAAATCTCCGACCAGCGTCAGCGTGGCCGCCCGCCGATCCGTAGCCATGCGGGCCTTTTCCGCCTCTTGCTGTTCGCGCAGATGCGCAGCGCGTGTCTCCAACTCGCTGCGCGCCGTCATCGCCGCTTCCGCAGCATGACGCCCCTTTTCGGCTTGCTGGGCCAATTGCCCGGCCTGCGCCACATGCCCGTCTAGAGCCAGCAGCATCGCGCGCAACCGAACGGTCAGGTAGCATAATATGGCCGCTTGCAGCACGACCGCCACGCCGTGGATCGTGACGCGACCGATATTGGCATTGTCCGGAAATACCCAGGTCGGCAGGAACAGGCTGAGCGCCAGATGATGGGCAGCCGTAAGCGAAGCCGCCAGCAGGATCGGCTGCCAGTCGTAGAGCAGCGCCAACCCCGCCAGCGCCACGAAGAAGAACATATGGCCGTCCATCTGCCAGCCATAGCCAGACAGCAGATACAGCCCGATCGCCGGTTGCACGGCGGCCAGCGTACCCATGGCCAGACGCGCTTCGAGGTCGCGCCGCTCCCGCATCACGCGGATGGTCGGCAGCGCATTGACCAGTGCGGACAGGAACAGCGCGCGGCCACTATGTTCCCCCCCTAGCAACAGGCCCGCGAGGCCGATCGCCACGGTCCAGATCCAGTTGGCGAACAGGAGAATGCGCAGCCCCTGCAGTCGCAATCGATCCAGGCTGGTCATCGCGCTCACCGAGCCGGTGCTCCGCAACCGCTCATTTGCGTCGACAAGGCGACTATTCCGCGGCGCAGCAGCGCAGGGGCCAGTTCGCCCCGCCTGCCTTCGACCAGCAAGGAGCCTGTCCAAGGGCCTTTCGCGACCAGCCTGGCGCCATTGGCGATAGCGATGGACGCTAGCGCGCGCCTTGCCCCGTCGGTCAATGGCAGCAGGACCATCCGGCCGCTCGTCGGCGGAACAGCATATAGCCCCAGAAGACCAAACAGGATCAGGCCGCATTGCCCCGCCAAGGGCAGGATGCAGCGATAGGGGGCAACCAGCTTCATTCCACCCGAATAGGATATATTGGTAAGGAAAATGTTAAGGATGTTCGGACGCGTTCAAACCCAGAGTTTCCGCCAGTTCATCCAGGTCGGCGCCCGGCCGGACCAACAACCATTCGCGGCTTGCCGCACCATCCACCACGGTCACGGCGCCCTTGGGACATATGCCCAGGCATTTCACCTCAAGCACGCCTGCCGCCGCCTTGCGCCCCGTCTTCAAGGACAGATGCTTGCGTAGCGCCTTGGCCAGTCGTTCGCCCCCACCGGACCGAAGCCACCGTCCAGCTTCTTGGAACATTTGCGGCAGACCAGCGCCACATTGGACCAATTCGACCGGACCTGATCCTTCAAGCCTCCGCTCCGCGCGGTTTCCAGGTCCGACGCTCTTCGGCCGCACGCAGCACCTCGTAAGCGGCTTGGATCGCCTGGAACCGGACCGCCGCGTCGCTGTCTCCAGGCTTCACATCAGGATGATAGGCTTTGGCGAGCCGCCGCCAGTTCTTCTTCACATCCTCGAAACCGGCGTCGTCTTCCAGCTCCAATGCCTTAAGCGCATGAAGTTCGTCGCGGGATCGGCTCCCATCGCCCGGCCCGCCCCAGCCATGATAGGCGCTTGACTGGTAACCGCCCGCCGCCCGCCGCTCTGTCTTCTCGCGGGCCGCCCGCTCTTCCTCGTCCAACCCCTGAAAATAATCCCAATTACGATTATACTCGCCGGCATGGTCAGCGCAGAAATACCAGCGCTCCGGGCTGTTGGGCGATTTGGGCGCAGGGCAGTCGCCTGGCTTGTCGCAACCGAAGCGATCGCACATGCGCACGCGCTGCGCTTCACGCGCCGCGCCATAGGCGCGCCATCGCGGAAATCCCCAGTCATTGGATCGGCTGTGTCGTGCCATATTGCCGAATTAGGGAATAAGCGGGAGAAACGCTACCCCGCCTGGGGATTTCGAACAGGAAAATGCCAGAGGGCCTGTAAGCCGGGTTCTGTCCACCCTGTTTCCAAGGATAGGCGACCATTCCTCTAGGGAACGGATTGCTCCGCTCCTCAAGCAACCAACCCGGACGGTCTCGGCCGAAACAGGCCTAGCGGTCAAGCCGCGCGCCGCCCCTATTCGGTCTTGCTCCCGGTGGGGTTTACCGTGCCGCCTTGCGTTGCCGCAGACGCGGTGCGCTCTTACCGCACCCTTTCAATTTCGCTTAGCCGAAGCTGTAGCGACCTGCTTTCTGTTGCACTGTCCCTTGGATCACTCCAGCCGGTCGTTAA
Organism: Sphingobium sp. AntQ-1; assembly: GCF_028538045.1. Lineage (NCBI taxonomy): Bacteria > Pseudomonadati > Pseudomonadota > Alphaproteobacteria > Sphingomonadales > Sphingobiaceae > Sphingobium > Sphingobium sp. AntQ-1. Next base: position 2,728,952 of record NZ_CP117158.1, on the reverse strand, counting down.
CCGGCACCGTTATTTCGTGGAGCCCGGACTTTCCTCGCCGTGGCGGTTACCCGCCACGCCGCGGCCGCCCGGCCCTCTGGCGAAACGGGCCTTAGACCTATTTTCCGGCTTCGTCATCCCGCTTATTCATCGCCGCGCGGTTTGGGCAGCAGCAGCGCCAGCAGGATGGCGCGACATTCGCCGTCGACCACGCCGTCGATCAGTTCGGGACGGAAACGACGCTGGAAAGCCACCACCGCCGCCTGCGGATCGGCAATGTCATAACCGAAGCGCTCAAGCGCCAGCATGAAGCCGCCGTCGGTCCAGTGCGGGTCCATCAGATTCTTGGTGGGCCGCGGCAGGGCCAGGCGCAGGCGCGCAAGTTGCCCCCAAGGAAAAAGTTCGCCGGGATCCTGCTTGCGCGCGGGCGCGATGTCGCTGTGGCCCACGATGTTGCCGCGGGTGATGCGATGGCGCTGAACGATTTGATGGACCAGCGGGATCAGCGATCCCATCTGCGTTTCCGGGAAAGGCCGATAGCCCCATTCATGCCCCGGATTGACAATCTCTATGCCGATACTCGCAGAATTGACGTCATCAACGCCGCGCCAGTGCGATCGACCCGCGTGCCAAGCGCGCTTGGCTTCATCAACCATGCGGATGATCTGCCCGTCCTCCGTCACGACATAATGGGCCGATACTTTCGATTCGGGATTGGCCAGCCAATTGATGGCGCTCGCCGCATCGGGCATACCGGTATAGTGCAGCACCAACATGGAGATGGGCAGGCTGCGCTCGTCGAAATTGGGCGACGGCGTTTCGATCATCGGCATGTCGGTCATCGGGAAAGGCCAGTCACTTGCAGCTGCTCGATCATCGCACCCTTCCGGCGCGCCTCTTTGGCGCCCTGAACGCGACAATGACTTAGACCGGCCCGGCAATCAAGCAGGGTTAATATGAGCGAAGCCGCGTCAGCCCGTCCGGCGCATCGGCCCACCGGCGCAATTGGGCGTTAGCGCCTTGCGGGCATAGCCGCCGCGAAATTCGGGATGGGACAGGAAATCGTCGCCTTGCCCGATCACCGTCTCCCCCGCGCCCAGCAGCAGGACCGACCCGGCATGGCTGTGTCGGGCCAGCAGGCGCAACACGTCCCCGCGCCGTTCCGGCGTGAAGTAGAGCAAGACATTGCGGCACAGCAGCAAGTCATATTCGCCCGATGGCGCGCGCGGATCGAACAGATTGTCATGCCGAAAATCGATCATCCGGCGCAGATCGGGGCTGGCGCGCCAATCCTCGCCATGCGGTTCGAACCATTTGATGAGGTCGCCGACAGCCAGACCGCGTTGCACGTCCATCTGCGAAAAGATGCCGGCGCGCGCCTGTTCGATCGCGGCCGTGGAAATATCCGTCGCCAATATCTCGATGCGCCACCCCTGCCAGCGCGCCGTGTCGTTACGCAGGCGGATCGCCAGCGAATAAGCCTCCTGTCCGGTCGAGCAGCCCGCGCTCCAGATCCGCAATGTGCGATCCTGCCGATCCTCCTGGATACGCGGCAGTATCTGGCGATGGATCATGTCGAAAATCTGGAGGTCGCGGAAGAAGCTGCTTTCATTGTTGAGCAGCGCATTGACCACATCCTCGTCCAGGCGCGGGTCGCGCTTGCGCAACAGCATCGCGGCCAGATCGTCGATATCCTGCAACCCATGCGCGCGCAGAATCGGCCGCAGGGCGGTCTCCATCCGCCATGCCCGGCCTTCCGACAATATCTGGCCTGTTCGCGCCTCCAGAAGCCCGGAGAGTATCCGCGCGGCGCCCTGGAAAATGGCGGCTCCGGCTGGTGGCAACGGCATCAGGCGGTGACCTTCCCGCGACGCGCGACAAAATGCATCATCGCCAGCGGCTCCATGACTGCGCAGGTGAGCCCCGCTCCCGCGACCGATCCCGGCATACCCCATACGACGCTGCTCGCCTCGTCCTGGGCGATGATCCAGCCACCAGCCGCGACAATCTCGCGCGCGCCCAGCGTACCATCGCGCCCCATGCCGGTCAGAACGATCCCGGCCGCACCGGCACCGTAAACCTCCGCCATGCTGGCGAACATCGGATCGACGCCGGGCAGGTTGCCGGTTGGCGTGCGTTCAGGATTGAGGATGATCATGGCTCGACCATGTAGGCCGCGCCGCAATTGGATATTCGCGTCGCCGGGCGCGACATAAACGATATCGGGCATCAGCAGATCGCCGGTTTCCGCGACCTTCACCCGCAGGCTGGTCATGCGCGACAGTTGCTGCGCGAAATAGACGGTGAAGCTGGCGGGGAGATGCTGAGTCAACAGCAACGGCACGCCCAGCGGCGCGGCCAATCCCTGAAACAGCTGGCCCAGGGCATGGATGCCGCCGGTCGATGCCCCAATGCCGATACAGGCAAGCGGCGCGGCGGCCGGGTTAATGGGCGGAGAACTGGTGAGACGCGGCAAGGGCGGAGCCACCGGTCGATCGCCAAACAACCGGTTCAACCGGTCGATCAATGCCTGGGGGAATTGTTCGCCAAAGCTGCCGCTGCCGGGCTTGGACACGATGTCGCTGGCGCCCAGCGCCAGCGCCTCGATCGCGGCGGCGCTGCCTTCCTCGCATTTGCCTGACAGGATCGCGACCTTCACGGCCGGATTGGCCCGCAGTATCTGCGGCAAGGCAGCCAAGCCGCTCTGGCCCGGCAATTCAATGTCGAGCAGCACCAGATCCACCGCATGTTCGGCCAGATAGCCCAGCGCATGTTCGGCGCTGTTCGTCTTGTGCACCACGCTATAGCTTGAATCGCCATTGAGAATGCGTTCGATGACCGTCCGCACGACTACCGAATCATCCACAACCAACGTGCGAACGGCATGTTGTTCACTGATGCGGCTGGATGGTATCGGCATGATCGCGTTCATCATGGGCTTTCTGCGCGGAAGGATCAGATGGAAATCGGGCACTCATGGGTCAGCGGGCAGGCGCCGCTAGATCACCCCGACGATCGCCAGCTTGCTTTCCAATGTCTCCCGATCGAACGGCTTCATGACATATTCGTCGGCGCCGGCCTCGACCGCCGCCTTGATATGGCTGATCCCGTTTTCCGTGGTGCAGAAGATGATCTTGGGTCGCGCCGCCATTTTGGCGGTGGAAAGCGCCTGCAGGAATTCCATCCCGCTCATGATTGGCATGTTCCAGTCGAGCAGCACCACATCGGGCGGAGAGGCTTCGCACTGGGTGAGCGCGTCCTGCCCGTCCACCGCCTCGCTGACCGTCAGGTCCAGGGATTCCAGAATATGACGGGCAACCTTGCGGATGACCTTTGAATCGTCGACGACCAGGCAATTCTTCATGAAGCGTCCCTTAGGTTTTTGCGTCCCGTTTCAGCGGGCTTAACCGGCAAAGCCAAGTATTTGGTAAACGAGCCGGGCATATTTTACGCCGCCTGCGCGAGCGCCCCGCCCTCGATGAACGCAGCCAGCGACACCAGGAGCCAGGGATGGCCATCATGTTCAACCAGAGCGCGGGCATAGGGCGCCCAGGCCGGATCGAGTTGACCGCGCAACGGCAGTTCCCCTTCCGGCACGCGACAGATATCGGACACGCCATCCACCATCAGGCCATAGCTGTGGCCGCTGATATTGGCGATGATGGCCAGGCCGCGCCGCGCCGCCGGCGTCGCCCGACCATGGATCAGCGCAGCGACATCGATGATAGTGAGCACCCGGCTCCGCAGCGCGGACAGGCCGGCCACATGCGCGCCCATGCCGGGGACGGGGGATATGTCGGTCAGGCGAACGACCGCCTCGACCTCGCCGGTTTCGACCGCAATTCGCGTGTCGGCCAGCGTCGCGAGAAGATAGAGCTGATCCATGGCCGCGTTCCTTATGCCCGCCGACCGGCGATCGCCGCCATCAGCGCATCTTGGTCATAGCGATAAATACTGCCGTCCTGTGGCCCGGTCGGACGAGGCGAGGCGCGCAGATGCACGACACGGCATCCCATGATTTCCGCCGCCTGCGCGGCGTCCGCTTCCGTACATAGCACCACGTCGTCAGGATCGACGGCGCAGTCGCCGGGCAGGCCCAAAACCACCTCATGCCCCGCCTGGCGCAGCAAGGGTGCCAATATCTCGCGCGTCCAGCCATCGCCACTGTCGGCCAGCACGCACCGTCCCCGCGCACGTTCGACCAGCGCTTCTTCGGGAAGTCCGGCGAAAAGCGCGAACGGATTGATGACTTCCAGATGCTCGCCATCGACCACGGCGACACCGCTCAACATACCATGCATCGCCACCATGTCGGGGACGGCCGGCATCTGGACGATGTCCAGTACGGCCGCCACCGGATAGCAAGCCTCTCGCCGATCGTCGCGTAAACGCAGCGCGGACACCTTGGCCCGATCGAACTGCGACAGTCCGTTGGCGACGGGCACCAATCGCTCGTCGAGCCGCACGAAGGCGCGGCCACCCGACCGGCCAAACAGGCCCGCGTCGATATCTTCCACCCGTTCGATCAACGATAATTTTAATAGGCGGCGTTCGCCCGACAACTCCTCGAAACGCAGCGCCGCGACCATTTCGACGCCGGCTTGTGCGTCCGCTTCCTGACCCTGCTGCCGCGCCGCGCGATCATCGATAATGTTGGGCAGGCGCGCCGCATTGGCCAGACCCGCCGCGTCGAGCAACAGCATCGGCTTGCCATTGTCAGGCAGAGTCATGCCAGCATAGACCCCCGTAGCCATCACCAGCGGAGAAGCCGGGCGAATCACCAGTTCCTCATGATTGTCGACCGCCGATACGCCCATGGCGAAGGGCACGCCGGTTGCCGATCGCACCACCATGATGGCGCGCGGTCCCTGCTGCACCGGCTTTTCCATGCCCAGCACATCCTCCAGATCGACCATCGAATGACGGATCGCACGGATCGTCGCGATCTTCGCGCCGCCGACTTCGCTGATGTACAGCGTCTCATTATTGTCGTGCAGGATTTCGACCACGGCCGAACGCGGAATCGCAAAATGCTGGCCGCCGGCCCGGACGATGAGCCCCGGAATGATGGTCAGGGTCAACGGCACGCGCAGCGTGATGCACAGCCCCTGCCCCGGATGATTGTCGAGCGCGATAACCCCGCCGATACGCTCCACATTGGCGCGCACCACATCCATGCCGACGCCGCGGCCTGAAATCGCAGTCACCTGATTGGCGGTCGACAGGCCAGCCTGGAAAATGAGGTCGAGCCTGTCCTCTTCGGACAGACGCTTGGCCGCCTCCGGGGTCAACCGGCCTGCGGCGATCGCCTTGTCCACCAGACGCGCCGTATCGATGCCCGCCCCGTCGTCGGCGATCGCGATGACGATCTGGTTGCCCGACTGGCGCGCCTCCAGCCGCAATCGGCCAGCGTCCGGCTTGCCGGCGGCGCGGCGCTTTTCCGGCGTCTCGATGCCATGATCGATGCTGTTGCGCACGATATGAGTGAGCGGGTCGACGACCATCTCCACCATCTCGCGGTCCATTTCGACATCGCCGCCTTCCAACGTCAGGTCGATGCGCTTGCCAAGATCGCGGCCAAGATCGCGCACCATGCGCGGAATGGCGGCGAACAGGCGATCCACCCGCTGCATCCGCGTTTTGGATATCACATCGCGCATGTCGGCCACGCAGGTCGACAGGCGTTCGAACACATTGTCCAATTCAGGATCGGCGGATCGTTCGCGCAGCTTGCGCGACAATTCATTGCGCGCCAGCACCATGTCCGACACGCCGTTCATCAATTGATCGATCAGGCTGAGCGGCAGGCGGATCGTCCGCGGCCCCGATTGCACTCCGCCCTGGCGAGCCACCGCGACCGAGGCGGCCACCGCCTGGACCGCCGGTTCAGCGACATCGGCGGACGAAATGCTCAGAGCGCCGATCAGAAAATCGTCATTCTCGCTGGGCAGGGCCGCCCCGATGGCCACCGCCTCGGTCAGTTCGCCGATCCGGTCCATGATGCCCAGCACGGCGCTGACAGTCGCAGGGTCCGCCCCGCGCTTACCCGCGCGAATTTCGGACAGCACATCCTCGGCCGCGTGGCTCAATCGCTCGAAACGCGGCAGATTGAGGAAGCCGCAGCTGCCCTTTACCGTGTGGAAAAAGCGGAAAATGGCATCCAGCCGGTCCCGGTCCGATGGGTCGGCTTCCCAGGCGACCACTTCGCCTGCGAGAGCCTCCAGCGTTTCCTGCGTCTCGGATATGAATTCCTGAAGTAGTTCGTCCATTCCCAATCGGCCCCACGGATGCGCGCACGGGCACCATGGCGGGGCGTGGTTAAAGGGGCGTTAAAGGGGCAACGAAACGCGCAAGGATTACGCGCAAAAAGGGCGTCGCGCACAGACGCGACGCCCTTGTCGGCTCGGCTAGAGTGATTTCCAATCGGATGATACCATCTGAAAACACGGAAATCGCAAAAATCCGATAATCTAGACCTGCTGCTTATTGCTGCTTTTCTACGGCATCCTCAGCCTTGTCGCCCGCTTCGCGGGTGGCGTCGGCCTTGTTCTCCAGCGCGTCGGCAGCATTTTCAGCCGCGCTTTCGGCATTGCCGGTCAGATTGTCGGCCATGGCTTCCATGTTGTCGGCCTGGTTGTCGAGTGCGTCCGCCTGATTCTCGTAAGCATTCTCGACCTTATTTTCCTTCGCGGAATCGCACGCGGCGAGCGCGACAAGGCTGGCAAGGCCAAGGACTGTGACGAAAGTTTTCACGGCGTGTTCTCCTGTTTGCGCCCCCAGGGGCTGACGTCATTCGGCACAGGTACAGATGGTGCGAAGCCACCTGAAACCCTGACGCCGATCAACCGGCCGCCGACGCGATGGTTCCCATAGACGCCTCGTTTCGTCGCAAAAACGATTATTTTTTAAGCGAATCCCGGATTTCGCGCAGCAACAGGACATCCTCCGGCGTCGGCGCGGGTGCGGCGGCTTCCGGCTCCGGCTTGGTCGTCAGCTTGTTCATCGCCTTGACCAGCAGGAAAATGATGAAAGCCAGGATGATGAAATTGACCAGCACGGTCAGGAACTGCCCCCAGCCGAACATCGCGACGCCCGCCGCTTTCAGGTCGGTATAGCTTTCGGGATTGCCCTTGAAGCCTGCGGGCAATTCGCCCAGCCGCACGAAATAGCCCGAAAAGTCGGCGCCGCCGAAGATATAGCCGACCACCGGCATGATGAGATCGTCGGTCAGCGACTTGGTGATGGTGGCGAAGGCGCCGCCGATAATCACACCGACGGCCAGATCCATCACATTGCCGCGGTTGATGAAGGTCTTGAATTCGGAAATCAGCCCCATCGGGAACTCCTTGCCTTATATATGATAATATCAGGATGGCCCGTTGCGCCGTTAAGGACAACGCCCTATTTCCACAAGCGAAACAAAAAGCCGAGGATGTTCCATGACGCTCCTGCGCCGCTTCTCTAAAATTCTGCTGCCGCTGTTCGGGGCGCTTGCCCTGTCCGCCTGCGGCATCAACAGCGTTCCCACCGCCGAAGAAGAGGCGAAGGCCAAATGGGCCGACGTCCAGGCGCAATATCAGCGCCGCGCCAATCTAACCGGCAATCTTGTCGCGACGGTGAAGGCGGCGGGCAAGCAGGAACAGGCGACGCTGACCGCCGTCACCGAAGCCCGCGCCAAGGCGTCGTCGGTGCAGGTGAGCGCCGACGATCTGTCCGACCCAGCCAAGGTCGCGCAATTCCAGGCGGCCCAAGCGCAGTTGAGCCAGGGATTGGGACGTCTGCTGGCCACGGTCGAGGCTTATCCTGAGTTGAAGACCAACGAGAATTTCCTGCAACTTCAGTCCCAGTTGGAAGGCACGGAAAACCGCATCGCCGTAGCCATTCGCGACTATAATGGCGCGGTGCAGGCCTATAATACCCGCATCCGCACCTTCCCCGACGCGATCGGCGCCAAGCTGATCCATGGCGCGAAGCCCATGACCCCGTTCCAGGCCACTACGCCGGGCGCGGAGGAGGCGCCGAAGGTCGACTTCGGCAACTGATCGGATGCTTCGCCGCCTGGTCCTGATCCTCACGCTGCTGGCGCTCGCGCCGGCGGCGTGGGCGCAGAGCTTTCCCACCTTCGATGACAAGGGCGTGGTCGATGCCGCGAACCTGCTCGACCCGGCGCAGGAACAGGCGCTCAGTCAGAAATTGATCGCGCAGAAAAAGGCGAGCGGCCGCTCGCTCGTCGTGGCGACGATTCCCGATCTTCAGGGCTATGACATAGCCGACTATGGCTATCGCCTGGGTCGCGCCTGGGGCATCGGCGACAAGGACAGCAACGGCGCGCTGCTGATCGTCGCGCCGGCCGAGCGCAAGATACGGATCGAGGTCGGCTATGGCCTGGAGGGCGTGCTGACCGACGCGCTGTCCTCGCAGATCGTTCGCAACGCCATCGCCCCGCGTTTCAAGGCTGGGGACATGCCGGGCGGTATCGATGCAGGGGTCGATCAGATCTCTGGCCTGCTGGCCCTGCCACCGGATCAGGCCAAGGCGCGCGCCGCCGCCGCCGAGGCGGATGCCCGAAAACAGGATGACGAGGGCGGCGCGATCATCGGCTTCTGGATCATATTGTTCATCATCTTCTTCGTCGCCCTTCCCCTCCTGTCGCGCGCTCGCGGCGGGAAGCGTTATGCTCGCGTCGGCGGAAGCGCGCCCATCATTCTCTGGGGGCCAAGTGCGGGCAATTCAGGCTGGGGATCAGGCGGTGGCTCCGGTTGGAGCGGCGGCGACGGCGGTGGCGGCTTTTCGGGCGGCGGCAGCTTCGGCGGCGGCGGCGCATCGGGGGACTGGTGATGCAGCTTCATTTGACCAAAGCCGACCATGACCTTGTTTCGGCCGCCGTGGCGAGCGCGGAAGCGCATACGTCGGGCGAAATCATGACCATCGTCGCGCGGCGATCCGACAGCTATCATGACGTCGGCCTGAGCTGGGCAGCAGCGGCCATATTCATCGCGCTGGCGGTGATAGCCGCCTTCCCCGCGCCTCTACGCGCCTTCCTGTCCGCGCTGCTGCTCGACTGGGAACATGAACTGGCCGACTGGAAGCTGCTGACGGGGTTACTTGGCATCCTCACCCTCAAATTCCTGGTCGTGCGCTATCTGTTGGCGATCATGCCGCTCCGCATGGTCATGACCCCGCGCGCGACCAAGGCGCGGCGGGTGCGGCGGCGCGCCATCTTGCTGTTCCGCACCGCCGCCGAAGCGCGCACGCATGGGCGCACCGGCGTGCTTATATATCTGTCGCTCGATGAGCATCGCGCCGAAATCGTCGCCGATCGCGCGATCAACGAAAAGGTGTCGGGCGAAGCCTGGGGCGATGCGATGGCCGCGCTCATAGAGGCGATCCGCGCCGGTCATGCGGGCGAGGGTCTGGCCGAGGCGGTGCGGCAGGTCGGCGTCGTGCTTGCCGGCCACTTCCCGCGCGCCGATGACGACATCAACGAATTGCCCGACAGGCTGATCGAATTATGACCGACCCCGACCACAGCGCGCCCGAAGAAGTGATGTGGGCGGGGCGCTTCATCACTGCTAAGAGGCGCGGCAAGTGGGAATATGTCGGGCGGGCACGCGGCATTCACGCTGCCGTCATTCTGGCGATCGACGAGGCGGACGACGGCCCGCATGTCCTGCTGGTCGATCAATATCGCGTGCCTCTGGGTCGCCGTTGCATCGAATTGCCCGCCGGCCTGGTCGGCGATCATGAGGAAGGCGAAGAGGCCAGTATCGCGGCGGCGCGCGAATTGGAGGAGGAAACCGGCTTCCGCCCAGACCGTCTCGAATCGCTTGGGCAATATTACAGCTCCCCTGGGATGGTGTCGGAAAGCTTTACCCTGTTCCGCGCGCGCGGCCTGGAGAAGACCGGCGAAGGCGGCGGGGTGGACGGTGAAGACATCCACGTCCATCGCGTGCAGATCGCCACCCTGCCAGACCAGATCGCCCTCTGGCGAGAACAGGGCTATGCGATGGATGTGAAACTGCTTTTGCTATTGGGCGCGGGCATGATCGCCTGACAGAGTCGCATGGGCCGCGGATCAGTGTCGGCGTCGCATCACGACACGCGATACCATCCGGCCACCCTGTCGAGCGCCAGCGTCAGAACCAGCTTGCCTGCCCGACTGGGCCAGCCGAGCGCTTTTTCGGCAGCAACCAGCCCCTCGCCCGCACAGGCGACACGCCACAATATGTCGGCCAGGCCAGGCCCGGCCGCCGCGATCGCACCGTGGAACCGTTCGCGCGCCGACAATTGCGCCAGAGTGGGATCGCCCGCCCCTCCCCCGCTATTTGCGCTGCGTGGCGCGGCATCCCAACGCATGGTGACCCGCGCACCCAATCCAGCCCTTTCCCAATCACGGCGCAGCATATCGCCGGCCAAATAGTGGCGCTCGCTCAACAACCCCCGCGCATGCAGCCAGGCGAGGGGCGATTCGCCGACATGCACCAGCACGGCCTGGGTTTGTCCTTCGGGGTCTTCGATCATCTGCTCGATATGGGTGGCGGCCATCTGCCTCTCCTGCCTGACGGGAATCGATACGGAAAGCCTTGCCATGTGGGATAGTTTGTAGGAAAGAGAAAACCAAATAGGTTCTATTTCGAGGTGCAGATGATTACCCGCATCCGCGAGGTCCGCAAGGCGAAGGCGCTTACGCTGGAACAGGTTGGCGCGCTGTGCGATCCACCGACCACCGCCCAGACGATCGGACGACTGGAAACAGGCACGCGCACCGTATCGGTCAAATGGCTCAACCGGATCGCGCTGGCATTGGGCGTCACGATCGCCGAACTGGTGGCGCTGCCGGGACAGGCCGACATAGCGGTCGCCGCCTTGCTCGGCCCCGACGGCGCGCGCGCGCCGACCCGGCCGCTCGCCTTTCCGTCCCCAATCGCCTCCGACGGAATGGTTGGGGTGCATGTCAGCGCCAGCATCGGCGATTATCGCAGCGGGGACGCGATCTGGTGCCGCCGCATCGCGCCAGAAGAGTTTTCCGCAGCACTCAATCGCGACATATTATTCCCCCGGCCAGCCGGCCGTTTCCTGTTCGGTCGGCTGATCGGCCGGGAAGGCGACCGCCTGCAACTTCTCCCGCTGGGTGCTGGCGCGCGCCAGTTGGTGCTGACCGATCCGCCATGGGCCGCGGTGGCGGTGCAACTCGTCCGACGCCTCTAGCCAAGGCGGCACGAGGCTGCTTAACCGTGCGCTAAACATTATTCTGCGAAAGAGAGGCCATGGCGCTCAACGTCCTCATGCTATCGACCCTCTTTCCCGACATCAGCCGGCCTAATTTTGGCGTGTTCGTGGAACGGCAGGCGCGCGAACTCGCCAGCCGCCCCGAAGCCGACGTCACCGTGATCGCGCCAGTCGGCCTGCCGCCCTGGCCGCTGTCGCTCGCGGCCCGCTATGCCCCCCTGCGCGCGCTACCGCGCAAGGAACGCTGGCGTGAACTCACGGTCTATCGGCCGACCTTCTCCATCATTCCCAAATTCGGCGGTCGCACCAATGTCGGCGCCATGACCCGCGCCATCCTGCCGCTGGTCAGGCGACTGCACGCGGAAAAGCCGTTCGATGTGATAGACGCCAGTTTCTTCTTCCCTGACGGTCCGGTGGCGCAGCGCCTGTCGAAAGCGCTCGGCATCCCCTATTCGGTCAAGGCCCGCGGTGCCGACATCCATTATTGGGGCACGCAAAGCGGCACCCGCAAGATGGTTCTGCAAGCGGCTGAAGGCGCGGCGGGCCTGCTCGCCGTGTCTGACGCGATGCGCCGGTCGATGGCCCGGATGGGGATCGATGCCGAAAAGATTCGCGTCCATTATACCGGCGTAGATCTCGATACGTTCGAAATGGGTGATCGGGATGCCGCCAAGGCTGCGCTGGATTTCAGCGGCCCGGTCCTGCTGTGCGTCGGTGCGCTGATCCCGCGCAAGGGGCAGGATTTGCTGGTGCGGGCGTTGCCCATGCTACCGGACGTGACCCTGTTGCTCGCTGGACAGGGCGCGTTCCGCCGCACGCTCGAAAACCTCGCGCAGGAATTGGGAGTCGAACGGCGCATCGGCTTCCTGGGATCGGTGCCGCATCACAAATTGCCCCGCATCTACACCGCCGCCGATGTGATGGTGCTGCCGTCCGAATCGGAGGGGCTGGCCAACGCCTGGGTTGAATCCCTCGCTTGCGGCACGCCGATCGTCATCACCGACGTCGGCGGCGCGCGCGAATTGCTGGACCGGGCCGAAGCGGGCCGGATCGTCGCGCGCGAACCCGAAGCGATCGCCGAAGCGGTTCGTGCGATACTGGACGCCCCGCCCGCCGCAAAAAATGTGCGCGAAGCGGCGCTGCGCTTCACCTGGACGGCCAATGGCGACACCTTGCTGGCCCATCTTCAGGCGATCGCCGCCCAGTTCTGATCCAACGGCCAGAGCAGGCGGGCGCGTCCGTCCGGGGTCGGGAAATGGCCACCGTCGAAGGGAACATCGCCCCAACGCCATGGCGTCAGTTCGTCATAGGCAGGATTGGAAATGGCTGCGTGGCGCTTGAGGTTGAGCAGCCACTGACCGTCATTGCGATAGGCGGTCAGCCGCCCATGTTCGCGATAAATGTCGGCAGGACGCTCATAATGAAAGGCGTCGCGCCAACCCATCGCTTGCGCGACCTTCGTCACTATCCACCAGTCCGGCCGCACATCGCCCGGTAGCGGGAGCAGGCATCGCTGGCGACTGATCAGCCGGTCGCTCCCGGTCGATGTGCCGTCCTTTTCGATCCAGGTCGGGGCCGGCAACAGGATGTCGAAATCCTCCACGCCGTCCGTCCGATCGACGCTGCATATCGCAAGGGGAACGGCGGCTCGCGCCTCACGCAGCCACGACGACGCCTGCGCATCCGGGCCAATGCTCCACAATGCCTTTATTCGTCCGTCGTGCATGGCGTCGATCAACGCCGCACCGTCCAACCCTGGACCCTCGGCAAGATGGCGCGCGCTCCAAAAGCGCCCAACATCGGCACAGGCATCGGGCGTAAAAGCACGATGCCCAGCCAGGCTCTGCCCGAAGCATCCAACCTCCCGCGCGCCCATGCCATTGGCGCCGTCGGCAAGCGGGAACGGCGTAGCGCCCGGCCGAGCGATACGCCCCGTCGCCAGATGGAGATTGAGAACGGCAGCGGCTGCCCGGACACCACAGCGATCGCCAAATAGCGTCACCAGCCGACCCGTCGACGCCATCTGCTCATAGAAGGCACGGATCGTCGCGGGCGGCAAACCGCAGGCGCGCGCAATCGACCAGATGTCGTGCCCTTGCGCCATATCGCGCCAAAGGTTGAGCGGCAAACTGACGTGCCGATCGATAAACGCTTGGTCGATCGCGCCAACGGCGCGGCAATGAAGCAGCGCGCCCGTGAGCAGCCGATCGAGACTTCCGGGATTGACGCGCAGGCGCAGATCGGCATCCACCGAGGCGCTTGCATCATCATCGGTTAGCAGAGTCATATGCATACCATGCGCCTGCCGTGCCGCCATCGCCCGATCCAGCAGCACGGGATAGTCCCGCCCCGTCCGCCCGCCCAACAGCAACAGCGTGTCGGTACGCTCGATATCCTCGACGGCGGCGGGCATGACATCCTCGCCGAAAGCGGCGCGCTGCAACGCGCCCAAGCCGCCCTCTCCGGTCCAGAACGTGTGAATATGGGCGCCCCCCAGAAAGCCCTTCATCATCTTGTTGACGACATAATAATCTTCGGTCAGCAGCCCGCCCGACACATGAAATGCGATGCTGCCCGGCCCGTAGCGCGTCATGATGTCGGTCAGGCGTCGCGCAACATGCGCGATAGCTCGGTCCCAACCCACCGATCGCCCGTTTACCGACGGATGAAGCAAGCGACCATCAAGCGTCGCGGACTGATCCAGCGCCCGTCCATGGGCGCATAGCAGCCCGCCATTGGCGGGATGCATCCGATCCCCTTCGATCCGTACATCCCGATTGTCGCGCACCATCGCACGAATGCCGCAACCCACGCCGCATTGGCCGCATTGGCTTCGAATGACCGCCATCTTCAGGAGCGTTCCGCAGGCAAACGGCGGGAAAAGGCGAAACGCGCCATCATGCGTCGGTGCCTAGCCGATCGCTGCGCGGAACAAAAGCATCTCGTCGGTTGGTTGCATCGTCCGTCGCCAGGAGGCAGACAGGACGAATGACACGCCTGTTCTTTCGCTTGACCGCCATCCTGACCATGATCATCGCGCCGCTGGCCCATGCGGCGCCCGGCGAACGCGGACCACTGGTGCTGGCTGCAGCCAGCCTTCAAGAAGCGATGACGGCAGCGGCAGGCGCATGGGCGGCGCAGGGTCACGCCCGCCCTGTCCTGTCCTTCGCCGGCTCGTCCGCGCTTGCCCGACAGATCAAGGCGGGCGCGCCGGCGGACCTGTTCCTGTCCGCCGACGAAGACTGGATGACCGATGTGGAGCGCGCCGGCTTCGTCGTGCGGAGCACGCGCGCCAATATCGCGGGCAATCGGCTGGTGCTCATCGCTCCGGCCAATCGGCCAGTGCGGCTGCGCATCGGCAAGAATATGCCGATCGCCCGCGTGCTGGGCGATTCGCGCCTTGCCATGGCCGATCCCGACAGTGTTCCGGCGGGTAAATATGGCAAGGCGGCTCTGACCACATTGGGCGTCTGGCGGTCGGTAGCCAACAAGATCGCGCGAGGAGAAAATGTCCGTGCAGCACTGGCGCTTGTCGAACGTGGAGAAGCGCCGCTGGGTATCGTCTACGCCACCGATGCCCGCGCATCGCGCGCAATCCGTGTCGTCGGCGCCTTTCCCATCGGTAGCCATGCCCAGATCCGCTATCCGCTGGCCCGCCTGACGGGTAGTCGCCATCGTGACGCCGAAGCCTTCCGCCGCTTCCTGCTGTCAAGAACAGGCAAGGCAGTACTCGCCCGCTACGGCTTCACCGCGCCCTGACGCCCTGTTTCTGACAGGCGACGATCGCCGCGATCACCGCCAGCGTTTCCTGCGGATCGCGCACTCGCACCGTGTCCAGACCCAATTGCTGGGCCGGATAATCATTGCCGCCGGGAAAAATGGCGTCGCCGATGAACATCATCGCGTCGAGCGCAATGCTGCTGGCATCCCGCAATTTCTTCAGGCCATAGGCCTTGTCCACCCCCTCGCGCGTGATGTCGATCGACGTGGCGCCACCCATATTGATGGACAGGCCGGGCAGGCGCTGCTGCAAGTCCGCCTGAATGATCCTGCGCTTGGCGAAATCGGGATCCCAACCTTCCTTGGCGTGGATCGGCGCTTGCTGGCCCAGCGCGGAAAAAGTGATTTGGCTCCCTCGGTCCTCGATCCGTTCGCCCCAGGTCTGTTCGGGAACAAAGCCAGTAGCCTCCAACGCCGCGTCAAAGGCTTTCAATATCGCCGCCTTCTGCGCCGCATCGAACAGTTCGGCATAGACGGGCGACCAATCGCCGTCCGCATAGACGTACAGCTTCGTACCAGTTGTTGGCATCAGCCATAGGCGCGATCGGTCTGCATGCGCCGGCAGGCGGCTTGCCACCTGCTTTTCGAACTGTGGCCAGTCGCCGCCGGAGATCACCGCCACATGCGCTACGCCGAGCAGGTCCGCCAGCGCTTCGCCCATGGCCTCGCCCAACGGCTGCTTGCTCTCGGCCAGCGTGCCGTCCAGGTCGAATGCGATCAGTTGCTTCATTCCAGTCCCGTTTCCCGTCATGCCGATGGTAGGATAGTGCGCTAGCGACTGCCACGCCGCCGGGCAATGCTGGCCAATGATAATTCTGGCGATATCACTTGATCCCATCCTGAGCATGGCATCGAAAATCGACTTGCCGCCACGCTGATCGGTCCTAAGACGGAGCCGACATGGCCCGCGCGATAATCACTTTCCGGCTTCGATGGTCCATGATTGCGACCTCACCTGAGATCGGCCGGTCCTGATGTCCACTTTCACCCCGGAAGAATGGACCATCATCGGCCTTTCGCTGCGGATCAGCCTGGTCGCTACGACCGCGATGTTGCCGTTCGCCTTCACCTTGGCCTGGATATTGGCGCGATGGCGCTTTCCAGGCAAATTGCTGCTCGACGCGCTGGTGCACCTTCCGCTGGTTGTGCCGCCGGTCGTGACAGGATGGCTGCTGCTGCTGCTGTTCGGCGCTCAGGGACCGATCGGCCAGTGGCTCCACACATGGTTCGGTGTCACCATCCTGTTCCGATGGACCGGCGCGGCGCTGGCGGCCGCCATCATGGCCATGCCGCTGATGGTGCGCGCGATCCGCCTCTCTATCGAGGCGATCGACAGGCGGTTGGAGCAAGCCGCCCACACATTGGGTGCCGGGCGCATACGCACCTTCTGGACGATTTCTCTGCCGCTCGCCATGCCCGGCCTGCTGGCGGGCGCCATTCTTGGATTTGCGCGTTGCATGGGAGAATTCGGCGCGACCATCACCTTTGTTTCCAACATTCCGGGCGAAACGCAGACCTTGCCCATCGCCATCCACGCCGCCATGCAAACACCCGGCGGCGAAGGACTGGTCACGCGACTGGCCCTGATATCATTGGCGCTTTCGCTATCCGCCCTGGTAGCTGCGGAACTGCTGGCGCGCCGCATGACGAGGGGAAAGCGGAGCCATGTTGATCGATATTGACGTGCGACGCCGGGTAGGAGGGCGGATCATTGGCGTCACGATGCGGACCGATACAGGCATCAGCGCCCTGTTCGGTCCGTCGGGAATCGGCAAGACGACGATATTGCATATGGTCGCGGGACTGATACGCCCCGACGAAGGACATATCCGCATCGACGGGACATTATTGTTTGATCATCGGCAGGCCATCGACATACCATCCAAATTGCGCGGATGCGGCTATGTATTTCAGGATACTCGGCTGTTCCCCCATCTGCGCGTCCGCGCCAATCTGCTCTACGGCCGCAGGGGTGAGGGACCGGCCTCCCTTTCGACGGTGATCGATCTGCTGGGCCTGGATGGCCTTCTCGACCGCTGGCCCATCACTTTGTCAGGCGGCGAAGCGCAGCGCGTTGCGATCGGCCGCGCCCTGCTGTCCGGTCCGCAGATCCTGCTGATGGATGAACCTTTGTCGTCGCTGGACGACAGGCGCAAGGCCGGTCTGCTGGGACTGATACGGGACATACCGGGGCGAACCGGCATACCCATTCTCTACGTGACCCACGATGCTGCAGAAATCGACGCGCTTGACGCCACCCGGATTGATGTCCTCAATCCCGCTTGACACCTTAGGTTGTACAGGGTCGTGACTTGTTGTAGCCCGCCGCCCCATGATAGATGGGAACGGCGGGTGATCGGGCCATTGCAAAAGCGCAGTCGGATCATGATCTTATAACGAAAAGCCGGGACCTTCGGCCATATCAGACGACCAGCCAATGTCCAGAAAGCCACAGACAGACTGATGACGACAATCACGATCTTCGCCATCATGAAGAATGGAGCGTCATATCCATTACGTATTTCTTGATCATGGCCGCTATGGCGACGAGGGTCGATCATCCCGAAAAATTCAAGCGCTTCGACCATGAATATTTTCGACAGGCCGATCGAAATGATGTTCATGACGATGCGGCGCTTCGTTTTCTCGACGCGACCAAGGATCGCATCGAGGATCTGAAGGACTATATCGAAAGTGTGGCGCGCGGTTGATAACGTGTCTTGCGACGCGCGTTCCCCGCGACAACAATGAGGCCGGATCGGATTGGACGACATCATAGCTCATGAGGAATCCCGTGGCAGCGAAGATCGCTTGGCGGCGATGGAGGCACGGATCGCGCGGCTCGAAACCGAAATAGCGCTGCTCATCGGCTTCAAACGGGATGCCGTGCCAACGGATGCCGCTCTGTGGTCGGCCAGCGGTTTCCCCGTTTTGACCAAGGGTATCGTCGTCACGACCGAAACGGCCGAGGCCTTCGGTCGCTTTTTGGCGTCCGGTTGGTGGAATATGGAAGGGTGGGGCGTCTGGGGTCGCGATCAGCAGCATGCGATCCGCTTCCATATTCAGGACTACCGGGGGGGATATGTCGATATGTTCCTCAACCTCCAGGCGTTCCTGCCATCAGACAGCGATCCATTGGAGGTGCATATCACAGCGAACGGTGTGTTTCTCGGCCGCTACGATGTGCGCGCGGTTCCACAGACGATCCGCCTGCGCCTGCCGTCTGTCGCGATCGGCCACGGCGACGTCATCCTCTACCTGCAATGCAACGAACCGAAATCGCCCGCAACCTTCGGCGAGAGCAAGGACAGGCGTATGCTGGGCGCAGGCCTTATCGCTTTGGGGCTGTATTGAAGCATCGGCTGAGGCGCCTATGCGGCAATGACGAACGGATGACGGCCAATGCTGAGAGCAATCGCGCTGCCCGCGCTATGGATTATCCGATCTGCAGCGCTATTCCGGCGCATGGCGGCGACGATCACCGATCCCGGCTTGACGCGATAGACGCTGATCGGCCATTTTCCGTCTGCGGTCCAAGCAGCCTAATTTCTTCTCGACCCAACACCGTCTTTCCGCCATCCGCGATCATGATGGCGCTGGCCATCGCAGCGAGCATCGTGAATGCCTGGACGACGGTGTAACGGTGGCGGCAAAGCGGACTTGGAGAGCGGAAGCTAAACCCTCGACCGAGGCGGGAAAAGAAGAGTAATCGACTGAAGCCGGCCCGAACGATTCGGCAAAGATTTTGTGCAGGGAGCATGAATAGTACGATGGCAAATCTGATTGTAACGGGCGGCGCAGGTTTTATCGGCGCGAATTTCGTGCATCATTGGCGCAAGGTTGCGCCGCAGGACAATATCATCGTTCTGGATGTCCTGACCTATGCGGGCAACCCTGCCAATATCGCGGGGCTGGACGGGGTAGAACTGGTCGAGGGCGACATTTGCGACACCGCGCTCGTGTCGCGCCTGATGGATGACCATGCCATTGACACTGTGGTCCATTTTGCCGCGGAGAGCCATGTCGATCGGTCGATCACAGGTCCGGATGCATTCGTCACCACCAACGTCGTGGGCACACACAGCCTGCTGAAGGCCGCCAAGATCGCCTGGTTGGACAAGGGCAGCGGCCGCCCTCACCGCTTCCACCATGTTTCGACCGACGAAGTCTATGGGTCGCTGGAAATGGACGATCCCGCGTTCAGCGAAACCACGCCCTATTCGCCCAACTCGCCCTATTCCGCATCCAAAGCCGGATCGGATCATCTCGTTCGCGCCTATCACCACACTTATGGGCTGGAAACGACGACCAGCAATTGCTCGAATAATTACGGCCCCTATCAGTTTCCCGAAAAGCTGATTCCCCTGTTCACGCTCAACGCGCTGTCGGGCCGGAATCTGCCCATCTATGGCGACGGCCTCAATGTCCGCGACTGGCTGCATGTCGAGGATCATTGCGTCGGTATCGAACTGATCCTGCGCAAGGGCCGGATTGGCGAAACCTACAATGTCGGTGGTGGCCAGGAATTGCCCAATATCGAAGTCGTGCGTGAAATCTGTCGTGGGGTTGACGCAGCCTTCGCCGAAAATCCCGCATTGGCGGCCACCTTCCCCGACGCTCCCGCCGCACGCGGCGGATCGTCGGTCGATCTCATGACCTATGTGGAGGATCGCAAAGGACATGATCGGCGGTACGCGATCGATGAAAGCAAGATTCGCGGCGAACTCGGCTATGAACCCGCCCGCGATTTCCCGCAGGGCTTTGCGGAAACGCTGCGCTGGTATCTGAGTAACGAGCATTGGTGGCGGCCAT
This sequence comes from Sphingobium sp. AntQ-1, assembly GCF_028538045.1. Taxonomy (NCBI): domain Bacteria; kingdom Pseudomonadati; phylum Pseudomonadota; class Alphaproteobacteria; order Sphingomonadales; family Sphingobiaceae; genus Sphingobium; species Sphingobium sp. AntQ-1. The sequence continues at coordinate 2,709,152 of NZ_CP117158.1, read as the reverse complement.
TGGTGGAACGCGCCAAGATCGCCCGCTGAAAGGCGGCAACACGAAATGCCTGATTCGCCTACCCAGATGCCTGCCAAGGATCGTTCATGAATCTCGACATCATCATCCCGGTCTATCGCAACGCCGATCTTGTTGAAGCATGTCTGGATTCATTGAATGCCCATGTCGCTGAAGTGGCGGACCATGCGCCTCGCGTCATCGTCATCAACGACTCTCCCGATGATCAGGTCGTCGCCGCGCTGCTGGCAAAATATGCAAAACGCGGCCTGATCCACGAACTCGTGACGAACCAGGAAAATGTCGGCTTCGTCAAGAGCGTCAACAAGGGCCTCGCCCTGGCCCAGGATCGGGGCGCGGCCGCCTTGCTGGTCAACAGCGACACGCTGACCTACAAGAACACGCTGGCGGAAATGCTGGCGGTGCTGCAGGCGGACCCGCAGATCGGCTTCGTCTGCCCTCGCTCCAACAACGCCTCCATTTCCACCTTCCCCCAGTCGCCGCACGCCATGTCCGGCGTCTTCGTCATGCCAGACGCTTGCTATGCCGCCTGGCGGTCGGTCCAATCCTTCCTGCCGCGTTACAGTTGGGCGCCGACGGCGGTCGGTTTCTACATGCTTATCGCGCCATCCGTGGTCGCCAATTTCGCGCCCCTCGATGAAGCATTCGGTGTCGGCTATGAGGAAGAAAACGACCTGGTGATGCGCGCCGGCAAGGTCGGCTTTCGCGCAGTCATGGCCAATCACGCCTATGCCTATCATGCCGGCTCCGCATCCTTCCTGCTGCGCGATATCGATCTGAAAGGGCAGCGCGAAGGCAATTTGCAGAAAATCGCCGCCCGGCATCCTGAATTCCTGCCGCTGGTCCGATCCTATGAAGCGTCGGCCGGCTATCGAGCCGAATTAAAGCTCCGGCAGCTGGTACCCAATGTCGACGGCAAGCTGAAGATCGCCATCAACCTGCTCACCTTCGGCCGCCACCATAATGGCACCACCGACCATATGATGAACTTCATCCGCTGGTGCGAGCGCGCGGCGCCGAATGACGTGGAAATTCACGCCATTTGCGAACCATCGATCGCGCGCTTCCACGGCATCGACAAGATGCAGCGGATCAAACAGCGCCGCGAATGCGATCCCATCTACGCCGTCGCGATCATGCCCGGCCAGCCTTTCGATCTGCAAACCGTGCGCACGATGGAGCATCTGGCGCCGGTTACGCTATACGGTATGCTCGACGTCATCGCGCTGGATTGCAGCCACATGCGCGCCGAAAACGGCCTTGACGCGCTGTGGGCCTATGTCGCTCGCCACGCCAACGGCCTGTTCTTCAATAGCCGCTTTTCCGAGACGACCTTCCGCAATCGGTTCCCCCGTCAATTCACCGTGCCTGCCTACACCCGGTTGCTGCCGACCAAGCTCGCAGCCTATGCCGGACGCTATCAAAAGGTCGATCGGGCGCGAGACCATGTGCTGGTGATGGGCAATCATTTCCCGCACAAGGCATCGCAAGAGATAGGCGCGCTCATCGCCCAGGCGCATCCCAATCTCGCCATCACCATATTGGGCGGTGACAGCAGGGTCGATGGGAATGCGCGGACGGTGCAGGCCGGCACCCTGCCTGACGAACAGATGAACGACCTGTTCGCCCGCAGCAGCGCGGTCGTCCTGCCCTCCTATTATGAAGGTTTTGGCCTGTCGATCATGAACGCCCTGGCCCTCGGCAAGCCCGTGATCGCGCGCGACATCGCACCGACGCGGGAAATTCTGGCGACATTTGGCGCGACCAGCGGCATATTCCTCTTCACCGACAACCGGGACGTGCCCGCCCTCATCGGCAAGGCGATCAGCGCCGAACAGTCGAAGGTTGAGGAAAAAAGCGGCGGCAACTGGGATCAGTGGTCGAAGGGTCTGTTCGATTTCGCGATGGAACTGGCCAGGAGTCCGGACCTCCACGACCGGCTCGTCGGCCGCATCGAAGCCGCCGACGCGCTGCACGGCGCTACAAGCGCTTTCACCAGCACATCTTCGGAATATGCAGCGGACAGCGCGCTTGGCCTGCGCAGCGACGGGGCCGTCGTGCGGATCGCCGACCTATTGCAGTTGGATAGCGATGCGTTTGTCCAAGCCGCCTACCGGCAATTGCTGGGTCGTCCGGTGGATCCGTCGGGCCTCGAACATCATATCGCCTTGCTGAACAGCGGCACCACCAAGGCTCAGATCATCGAAGCCTTTCTGGAAACCGAAGAGTTTCGCGAGCGCCGCACCCCTGTGAGCGTTGTCGGGCGGGAACTGCTCCGCAAATCGCGCTGGCCAAAGGGTTTGCGTTTCCCTCAGATCAAAAACGAAGCCGCCGCGAAAAATGAACCGGGCGCGGTTATCGACGCCGCTCCGCCGCCTTCTGTCCAGCCGCAATGGCCAGTAATCGCCCCCCCGCCGGCTCCGTCGCAACAGGTGTCCGCCGCATCGCATAAAGCGGTGGTGCGTATCGCCGATCTGCTGGCGCTTGATGCAGCCGACTTTGTCGACGCCTTTTATCGCCGACTGCTGGGTCGCGAGGCGGATGCGGCAGGGTTCGATCATCATATCGCATTACTCGGCAGCGGCACGTCCAAGGCCGATATTTTGCGCTCCATCCTCAAATCGGGCGAGTTTGAGCGTAACAGCGATGCCGTATCGGTAGAGGGCATGGAATTACTCGCCCCGGAAAACAACTCGCGACGGCGCAGGAAAACCGCGCCGTCGCGTTCTCCAACGCCTTCCGTCGCGGAAAAAGCCCCTGCTGTTCCGGCGCCTCTGGCTCCTGTGCATCCCGGAAAACCTGTTATCCAGATCGGTGATATGCTGGCCTTGGACAATGATACATTTGTCCGCACCTTCTATGATCAGCTATTGGGACGCGCTGCCGACCCCGCCGGCCTCAGCCACCATCTGGCCTTGTTGGAGCGGGGAGAGACGAAGGCTGGAATATTACGGTCTATCCTGCAATCGGGCGAATATCAGGAGCGCGCCAGTAGCGTCATCGTTGCCGGGCGCGAACATCTGGAACCACAGCGCAAGGGCGGCTGGCCGGCAAAACTCCATAAGATCGTGAAGCCCTGAACTGTCGACTACGTCAGCTTATGTCATATTCGACGCATCGACCGGTCGTTGGCGACGCCTGACGCCGACCCCGGTGCTGGATGGACGAGGGAAGCGCAATACCTATCCGACGGCCCCATGCTGGGTCCTGATGGCTGGTTTCACATGGGAAGAAAATGGATGGCATATTGCGCGAGCCAGCCGCTGGAGAGGCTGTCGCTGGGACTTAAGGGAGGAGGAACCCTATTGGGTGAAGTGCATCTGGCCCCACCCGATCAACGCGCCGATGTCTTCATTTTGCCTGTTGCTCGTCAGGGCAAGACTATGCAGTTGCGACTGAACGCAGACACGCTCGTTCCCGCCAATGCTCCGCATCCAGCGGCACCAAGGCTCTGGGTGAAGTCTGGTTGCTACGCCACCGGGAATGAAACTCAATATCCTGCCTGCTGAAGTCACTGGTAAGCGCTTTCGCCTCACCTGGCCCACGCTGCCGAACAATCGCGATCAACCCCGCGCCAAAACGCCCGCAGCCACCGAACTCGCCTTTTCGAACGCTCACACTGGCAGATCGCATGAGGGCTGTCGCCTGATGCTCCCTCATGTCGCCGTCAGATCGCTCACCACGCGCGCCGTGGCCTCCCGCAACGCTATCATATCGGGCGCGGAGAAGGCCGCCTTTACCATTGGCGCATAGTCTGGATAGCGTTTCGTCACGACATCGACACCCGCCTTGATCAGTTTGTCCTTCTCACCCTTGAAGCTGGCGGTGCGAACATGGAAGACGAAGGCCCAGGGGGAAATCAGATTGACCCAGCCCGCCTTCATGCCGCGCAGGCAGAAATCATTCTCCTCCCCGTAACCGCGCGGAAATCCTTCCTCGTCAAATGCGCCGCACTGATCGATCATCGCGCGCCGGATGAACAGGCAAAAGCCCGATCCGGTCGGCACTTCCGGCGGCCTGCTGGCGAACGCGCCCTGCACTATGGCCAGCGCATATTCCTCATGGCCCAGATGCGCGGGCTTGTCGCATTTCTGGTTGAAGATCGGGAAGGAGAAGGCGCCGGCATTGTCGCCCATTGCCGTAACCGTGCCAACCTGCGGCCTGCTATAGGCCGTGGCGCGCAGCCCTTCCAACCATTTAGGCGTGACGAGCGTGTCGCTGTTGAGCAGCACGACATCACGCCCCTCAGCCTGTGCGATGCCCATGTTGATCGTGCGGGTATAGCCCAGATTTTGCGGCGAGCGCTGGATCGTCAGCCCCGGTGTGCCGACAAAAGCGTCTAGCAGCGGACCAATCGCGGGATCGGGGCTGCCGTCATCGATCACCAATATCTGGGTTTGCCGCAGGTCGGTATGTTTGAGCACCGATGTGATGCAGGCGCGCACTTCTTCCGGCGCGTTATAGACTGGGATAATGACCGTCGTGGGCAAGGCCGCGCCCGTCGTCTGCGCTGCGATCGGCAAAGGCTGGTCGGCCGAAACCGACGAATCGGCACCCATCGGCCGGCCGCAGATACGCTCATAGGCCAACGTCACATGCTCGCTCAAACGCTCCTGGGAGAATTGGCTGGTGATAAAAGCATGGCCCTTCTCGCCCATGGCCACGATCTTGTCGTCATGCTCGCACAGATCCACCACCGCATCGACCACGCCGACGATGTCGCGGAACGGCACCATATAACCGGTCTCACCATGCTGAACCAGTTCGGGCAGCGCGCCCCAGCGATAGGCGATCACCGGCCGCTTCGCCGCCATCGCTTCCGCCACGGTTCGACCAAAGGATTCGGCGAAGGTGGACAGGTTCAGCAGCACGTTCAGTTCAAGCATCGCCGCGCGCGCACTATCCTTATAGCCGGCGAATTCCAGGTTGTTGGGCCGTTCACCCCGCGCGACCTCCTCCATCCAGCTATCAATCTGCGGCGTGCGCGGTCCAATGATCACGAACTTCGCACGGTTAGTGCGACCAGCCGCCAGCCGTGCCACTTCCACGAAATCGGCAATCCCCTTTTTGGGTATGTTGGAACTGACGATGCCAAACTTGATGCCGTTGCCGAAGACGTTGCGCATCTCGAAATCGTCGGCGGTGATGGCGTTGGGCACATAGAGAGTCCGGTCGCCGCGCGCGAACAGGTCGCAAGTGGCCCGGCTGTTGCCGATCAGCCAGTCGGTATTGCCGAACAACGCGCTGACGATCTCGCCTGTGGTCTGCTTCATCCGCTCCTGCAACCCTTCGTCGAGGGAAATCAGTTCGCGAACATGGGTGAGGGCGACCCGCCCCATGCGACGCGCAGCGACGATCGGTTCCAACAGGACGATGGTGTTGGCATGCACGATATCCACCGCATGACGCGCGATGATGTCGGCAAAATCCAGGGCAAGCCAGGCGTAGACGGCGCGTTTGTCCATCCATTGCGGATAGTGGAAGGCGTAAGCGCCCGCGCAGAGCTTCTGGATACGCTTGATATAATCGCGATTATTATCGCTCGGCAGGGTCATGACGACGTTCACCGGCATTTTGGCCAAGGCTTCCAGCACATCGAGCAGGCTGCGTTCGCCACCAAAGAGCTGGTGTCCCGAAATATGTGCGCACAGCAGGATGGTCGGCTTGGTCGGATCGGCCTCCTTGAAGCCGCGATACCAGACTGGCCCACGCGGCATGTCCGCCTGACCGCGCAGCGGGCTGCCAAGGTGGGCGAGCCGGTTTTCCGACTTGGGCTGGGCCGCCACCCCCTGCGGCAGGGTTACGGGGCGCAGGCCCGGCACGGCCTGCGCCGCGGACGCGAAGGCGGCCAGGTTGGTCAGCCCCCAACGCTCGTCCGGCTCCAGATAGGTGCCCTCCGCCCACTCGTTCCAGGCATTGATGAACATCATCGTTTCGGGCGCGGGATTGTGGCGGTTATCCTGCTCCAATATGCCGTGCATCCAGCGCCGAAACCCATAGGGCGTCGCGCCGCGGAAGATGCGCGAATCGGTCAAGCGGCGGGCGGTATTGTCCCAACCCAGCATAGCCCCGCGATGGACCGGCCATTCATAACCCGCGGCATATTTTTCGACGTCGCCATCGGCCACGGCGTTGTAATCGAAGATTTCGCCACCGAAATTCCTGTGCAAGTCATCCACCTGATCACGCAGATCGACACGCACGCCTTCGTGCGGCGGGAACAGCACATAACTGTCCAGACCATGATCCTGGGGCTGACCGCCCAATGTCTCCAGGCCGAAGCGGACCGCGCAGAGATGAATTTCACCCAACCCCGCCTTGCGGCATTCCTCGCGCCATATCCGCGCGGTTTCCAGCCAGTTGGGAATGATCGAGATGCGATAGACGAGCAGCACCGGCTTGCCGCAATAGCGGATCCAGCGCGGATCCTTCATCATCGGGATCATTTCGTGGATGAAGGCGATATTGCTTTCCAGCGAATATTGCTGCTCCATCAAGACGTGGCGATTCTGCCCGTCCCAGTTGCGCGACCAGTTCTCATTGGCCCAACAGACGCAGAAGCCGGTATCGATCCGGGACGAACGCGCCAGTTGCTCGATCGGGTGGTTCAGCAGCTTCTTGCCGTTGAACCAGTAATAATAGAAACAGAAGCCGTGGACGCCGAACTGCCGGGCCAGGTCGGCTTGCGCGACCTGCGTGTCTTCCAGCCGCAGGTCATAATAGCCCAGGTCCGCCGGTACGCGGGGCTGATAATGATGGCGGAACAGCGGGCGGCCGCGTACCACGTTCGACCATTCGGTAAAGCCCTTGCCCCACCATGTGTTGTTTTCGGGGATCGGATGGAATTGCGGCAGATAGAAAGCCACTGCCTTGACCATGCGGTCCGCCGGTGCGGCGGGCAGGCTGCGCGCAGCCGGGCGTACGTTCAGCGCGGCTTCCCGCGCGCCAGCGGCGAGCATGGCGAGCACTGTCGCGCGGCCGGGAAACTTGCCGGCCGCGCCATCGGCCGTCATTTCGAACGGACGCACCGTCCCGCCCAATATGCGCGACAGAAATGGCTTGAACCACAGCCCCCATCCCGCCGGGACGGTCAACGGCGCCTGGCCGAGCGACAGGCCCAGCCGCGGCAAGGCGGTATTGAGCGCCGTCACCAAGGATTTCTGCGCTGGATCGTTGCTGTTCAGGGAAATGAAGCGGTCGCTGGCGACGCCCCATTGAGCGTCGCTGCTGAAGGCGCCATGAAGAGCGATCAGCTGCTCGATATCCTCATCAGAGAGCGGATCTGCTGCATCCTGCGGCGATAGCCAGAGAGCGTCGGCATAGCCATCCAGCGCGCCCGATCCAGCCAGTCGCGCGAAGCCCCGCGCATTGCCGGTCTCATCAGCGTCCCCCAGCAGGGTCAACGAACGGACCGACGGCGGCAGCGCGCCCACATCCAGACGATTCGTGCCCCCCAACAGGAAGAGATCGAAGTCCGACGACATGCGCCCGATAATGCGATCGATCGCCGCCCCGTCCTGCGCGGTGACGATGTTGGCGATGACAGCCATCGGGGCGCCGGGTTCCAATCCCCGCAAACCGAAGGCGTCGGTCGCGTGCCGCAAAACCCAGCCGGCACCGTCAGGCGCCGTTTCCGTCGGCGCGCCGGAGGGCGGCTGGGCCATGGGCGGCAACGGCTGACGCCCCTCCCCCTTTCCAAAACGGATATAATGGACCAGCGCGTGCATACCGGCCGCGGTCACGTCCGGGTAGGTGTCCATATAATGATGCGTGTCGAACCCCGGCCCAGGATCGCGCTTCAGCAGCAAGCCAAAACGTACGAAATGCTCCAGCGGCCCGATGTCCAGCAAGCTGGCATCAGGGAAGCTCCGCACATACCAGTCTTGATCGAACAGGCCCGACTGATCGATTTCTTTGGCCAGTTCTTCAAAATTCAACATCGTCAGCCTTTGTTACGATCAGGCGCCAACGCGCCCCTCTCCATCGTCGAGGTCGGTAGGTTTAATATATGGCACGGCACTGATTTGCCGTTACCGCCCCTTGCCTTCCGCCATGACCGCGGCGCTGCGACGCAGTTCATCCACCGCCCGGTTGGGCGTCCGCCCTTCCTGCAGGCCGAAAGCGACGAAATGGGCCGTCGCATCCATGCCAGCGTCATAGACATCCCGGTTGTTTTCCAGATACCAGCCTGCGTCGAACAAGCCGTATTTTTCAAGCACGGCCTGCTGGCGGCGCAGATTGACCTTTCGAGGCAGCAGCGGCGACGCCACCTGCGCAAGCAACGCATCCATGACGCGCACGAAAAGCAGATAGAGCGAATCCGTGCGGCGCGACAATTCATGTCGAACGACTCTGAGATGGGCGAGGTCCGTCTCTTTCTCCTGCGCCTCCTTGAGCGCGGTCATCAGCAGGGCGATTTCCTGGAAACGCGCCTGCAGCGTCTTTTCATGATCCAGTTCGGCCTTGGCCGACTGGTCCTTCTCAGCAAGCAATTCAGCTTGGGACTTTTCCAGCTTCTCGTCTGTCAGGCGCAGTTGCTCTTCCTTGGCGCCTCTCGCCTCCTGTTCTTCCTTCAACTGGCTGCGCAGGAAGCGCAGTTCCTCCGCCGCCTCTTCGGTTTCCAACTGCCGCTGCAACAGTGCGCTCTGGGTCTGCGCCAGATTGCTTTCAACGTCCTTGAGGCGCGCGCTATGTTCGGTCAACGCGCCATCGCGCACTTCTACGTCCCGTTTCAGCGCGACCACTTCATCCAGGCGGAGCTTGAGCAGCTGCTCCATTTCCGCCTTCTCATTCTTCAGGCCCTGCGCTTCGCCGCGGGTCTGCAGGAGTTGGCGCTCCAACCCTTGCGCATCAGCGCGCGCCTGTTGCAATTGCTGGTTAAATACTTCCTGATCCTTGGCCGCCTGCGCGCGCGCGGCATCCAGGTCACGTTGCCGCTCCTCCAGATATTGGGCGAGATTTTCGGCTTCATCCTCGCGCACGGTCAGGTCGCCACGCACCTGCTCCAGTTCTTCATGCGCCTGTTTGAGCTGGTCCCCAATCGCCAACCGCTCCTGCTGCAGTTGCGTCTGCTTGGCGCGCGACGCAATCATCTGCGCTGCCTGCATGGACAATTGCTCGGCCTTGCTCTCGCTATCGCGCTTGAGCGCAGTCAGCAAATTTTCCTGCTCGGCCAGCGCCGCTTGTGCATTCTTCAACCCTTCCGCGTCGGCATCTCGCTGTTGGAGCAGCCCATCCCGCTCCTCCCGAAGCCGCGTAACATCGACGCCCAGCGTTGCAAGCTGGTCTTCCGCGGCAGCTATGCGGCCATCGCGATCGGTTATGGATTTTTCGAGAGCGGCAATGGCATCCTTGGCTTGCGCCGCCTGCCTATCACCGGTTTCCGCCGCGACGCGCTGTTCGGCTTTCACCTTATCCAGTTCATCTTGGGTCGCTGCGAAAGCCGCACTCTGCTCGTCCAAGGCCTTTTGCAGCGAATCCGCAGCGCTCTTCACAGCGGTCAACTCGTCGCCACGCTGCGCCAAATCATTGGCGAGGGCAGTCGCGCGCTCGCCACCAGAGATATTCTGCTCGCGCGCGGCTTCCAGTTCAGCCTGCAGCCGTTCCAGTTGGCCATCCCGGTCCGCGATATCACGACGCAGGCCCTGTTTCTCGCCCTCGACCCAAGCAAGGTCATGACCTGCTTTGTCCAACGCGATGCCCGACCGCACCAGTTCGACCTCGACCGCCGACTTTTCCTGCATCAGCACTTGATAAGCGGTAAGTTGCTCGGTGAATTTCTCGGTCAACTGGGCGAGGCGGCCATCGGCGCCGTCGCGCGCCTCCATCGCCCCCTTCATCAGACCATCGCGATCCGCCAGCGCTTTTTCATGCAACGCAGCCGCTGCACGCAAGGCGCTGATTTCGGCCTGCTGCTGCGTCGTTGTGGCCGTCACCTCCGCGAGCTGCGCCTGGAGCGCCGCCGCTTTTTCACCTGCCGTGCCCGCTTCCTTTTCCAGATCGGCGCAGAGGCGTTTGGCCCGGTCCGCCTCGGACATCGATTGAGACAATTGCTCTTTCAATGCGTCCTGCGCCGCCAAATTCTCGGCAAGCGCAGCTTCACGCTTTTGCAGTTCGCGGCGGAACGATGAAATTTTCACCTGCCGCTCGTCTAGCGTGGCGGTCAATTCTGCGATTTGCGCATCACTTTTGGCGACCGCCTCTTGCAACGCCTTGACGGTTTTGTTCTTGTCGCCCAGTTCCTTTTCCCACTTGGCGACGTCCGCCTGCGGGCCAGCGGCTGCGAGTTTCTGTTGCAACTCCTCAATGGTCTGGTCGAGTTTCTTGCGCTCGCTCGCGCGCCCCGCCTCTTCCTTTGCGAGCTTTCCAGAGATGCTGCCCAGCTTGCGAGCCTGCATGGCATGATCACGCACGACTGGCGCGAAAATGACGGCTGCCCGGCCCATCTCGGCGCGGATGGCGTCCAAAACAGCATGGTCCGCCCTATTTTCCCCATGGAGCACCCAGGACCGCATGATGCGGTACACATTGGCAACCCATTCGCTCGCATGAGGCAGAGGACGGAATATATCGTTAGTGTCGCGGTGGTTGCGCAGCGAGCCCGACAGATAATTGGCCACTTCCACAAAAGCACGCTCAGTGGAATTGGGCAAGGTCAGGCCCAAGCCGGTTTCGAGGCGTTCGATCTGCGCCCGGTGCGATTGCAGAAGATCGTCATAACTGACGAACATGCGCTTCAAAGTCCGACTGCCATGCTCGGCATCGAGCGTGTAGCGCAACCAAAGTAAGGTGCCTTGAAGTGGTTCGACACCAAAATGTTGCGACAGCGATCCAGACACCTCTATCGGATTACGGATCATGATGATCGCCATCTGCCTGGACCGATCGCCCAATAGGTCGGTCCAGAAGGATTGCAGCAGGCTGTTGCGCGGGTCCTTGAACACGCGCGCCTGATCGCCCGGAAATTCAGTCTTCAGCACGCCTCGCGCCGCGTCGCTCAGGCGCGCATGATCGGCTGACGAGATGGTCGTTAGATCGACGCCGCGCCAATCGGACCATTCGGTTTTGGCGGCAGCCAGCAATTGGGCGTTGATATCGCCCAACGGCTGCGACTCCCAGGGTTCGGCGCCCTGTTCGGCCTTTGCGGGAGCAAGCGTCGACGGCGCGGCGCAACCCAATAGTGACAAGATTCGCGTCAGCACGCCGCCACCTGACAATGGCGCGCCGGTAATCATGATCGTCGGCGTCTTCGCCTTCACCGCCGAAGGCTTGGCCGGCGTTTTACTCTCTATTTCGACGCTTTTCGCGTTCTGCGGCCCGGATGTGGTTATCGACTTAGGACCACTCGACACTAATCTTGCCCCACTATAACTTAAGTTGCCGAAACTTGCACCGGCCCGTCAGGCCGTGTCAATTGCAAAACCCGAATGGCTGGCGGCCTGTAAGGGCCGCTATGACGCCAAGCGCGGCACATGATTCATGAATGGCCGGCCGGCATAAAGGCCATGAGAACCCTTATCGTCCGGAGCGGTCATGCCAACGGATAGACCGGCTTGGCCACGCCGTTGGCGGTGATCCAGGCTTCCGTCTTGGCGACGTCTTCAAGCGTGTGGACGTCGAAACAGCCCTCGGTGATGTAGGGCTTGATCCGCTGCCCCATCACTGGCCAGGGTCCCTGCCCATCCTTGTCCCAAATCGCCGATGCGCGCAGCGCCCAGATAGAATGGTCGAAGAACAAACAGGGCGGCAATTCCTGGCGGTTGGCGGACGCATTGCCCGATCCTGGCACGAAGGGCGACAGGGTGCCGTCCTCCAGCACGGTCTTGCCGCGATAAGGATGATATTCGGACATGTCGTGACACGGCACGACCGAAGATAATGACGGATCCTGCAACAGACCTTCGATGCAATCGTCAATGATCCGTTCGGTGATGGTGCCGACATTGGCATGCTGGACGACCACGATATCGACGTCGCCCTCCGCCTCGATCAACTTCATGGCGTGGCGCACGGCGTCCGAACTTTGCGCCGTCGCGCTGGCCAGTTCATCCGGGCGACGGATCGAGGTATAACCCGCCTTGCGACCCGTCTCCAATATCTCGTCATCATCGCTGCTGACATAATAGCGACCGATATGCGCGCTGCGGTGGGCCGCGGACGCAGCCCATACCATCAGGGGCACGTCATGGACAGGCAGGACATTCTTGCCCTTGAGCGAACTGCCGCCCCGCCCGATCATCAGCGCGACTATTCGACTGGACTTCGACATGAAGAATATGCCCTCATTCTGATGCGCGGCTCGCACAGGGACGACCACGCGCTATAATTGCGTCCATGCCATGACAACCATGGCTGGACGACAACGGCGGCCAAATTTTATTCGGCCGCCGCCACGCGATATTTATGATGCTCGCTGGGACGGATATCCTTCTCCTCGGACCCCACGACGATCTCCGCTTCGCGGACCTTGGCGACATAATCCTTGAATTCCGACTTGGTCAGGTCCAGCGCCACGGCATCGAAATGCGCAAACTCGGTGTTGCCCAGCTTGACGTGCTTTTCGACCATGCGTGCGCCGGCTGCGACCGCCAGGGCCGAGCCGAACCAGCCTGCGTCATGGCTGGAATAGCCCGCCACGATTTGGGGCTGGTCGCGCGACAACCGGTCATAATGCCGGACCACGCCGACATTGCAGTCTTCCGCCGGGGTCGGATAGGCCGAATTGCATTGCAGCAGATATAGTTGGGGGCTGTTCCTGAAGGTGTTGAGCACCCAATGTTCGAACGCCTTGTCGGTCATGCCGGTCGACAACACGATCGGGCGATCGCAGGTCTGCGCCACCATCGACAGATAGTCGGTATGTTCCGAAATGGTCGACGGCAGCTTGATCATCGCCGAACCGAGATCCATCAGTTCGCGATAGGATTTGGCGTCCAGCGCCGATGCGAACCACTGGATACCCAGTTGCTTGCACAGCCCATCCAGATAGGCGAAGTCGTCATCGCTGAGTTCCAGCTGATGGCGATAATCTCCAAAAGTCTTCCCAAATGGTGACTTGTAGGGCGCCGCCAACTGTTCACGCGAGTAGAAGCTTTCCACATCGCGCTTCTGAAACTTGACGAAATTGGCGCCTGCCGCCTTTGCCGCGCGCACCATCCGTTCGAGCCTGCCGCGGTCGCCGAAATGGTTGGTCGTCAATTCGGCAATGACGGACACATTCCAGGCGCGCTCCGCTTCGCCGCCACCAGGCAAAAACTCGTGACGCAGGTCGGTGGTCGTCATGCGTGAATAGGAACGATCGCCGACATGCACCACGTCGAGATTGGTCCCGCGCAGCATGTAGAGCGCGTTCAGCAGAAAATTTTCCTGCATGTCGATGCGTAGCCGCCGCTGATCCGCCGTGTCATTCTCGTAAGAACGGCCCAGCGAATGGGCGCTGCCCATGTCGGCGCGGAAATCGAATCCGACCAGATAGACAGTCTGCGACCGCCCGCGCGCCTCAGCCACTTTGCGGGCGACCTGCAACGCGGAAATCAGCAGCACGTCCTCGATGACGAAATCGCCGCCGAGCAGGCGCTGCATCATCAGGTCACCGCCTTCCTGGCTGAGCGGGACATGCTCGGCCCGCACCACGTCTGCGACCTTAGACCGAAAATCTGTGGATGTCAGATAGAGGCGCGCGCGCTCACCGCTTTCCGCCAGCGACTGCTTCACCCAGTCGGCATGGAAAATCGAAATATCGGCCGGATAAATGCGCTCTGCGTCATTGATGCCGATTACCAGCGATCCCGCGAAGACTTCCGCGGGAACATCGTCAGCCGACGGGCCCTTGCCCAGGATGAAGATCGTGTCGGTGCCATATGTCGACGCGATGGCGCTTATCGGGGTCGAGAAATTGTCCATGATAAGGTTCTCCTTCGAGAAATACCGCGCAACCGGCTTCATGGGCCAGCGCTACACCCGCCAACAAATCCCAGGAATAGGCTCCCTTGGGGTTGACGAAACGCGCATAGGCTCCGCGTATGACATTATACATATTATAGACGGCGCACCCCATGACGCGCCCTTCGGGATTGTCAGCCAGGATGGCGCCGATTTCCGCGTTATAGGACGAAGACAGGCCGACGATCCGAGACTTGTACGTCGGGATCGACATGCCGGACATCAGGATATCGCCCATTTCCGGCAGCATCAATGCGCTGCCCTGATGCGCGCCATCGCGCCAGATCGACAGCGCCACGCCCCATTCCTTCAGGCCGGAGCAGAAATTTTCAGTGCCGTCGATCGGATCGAGCACCGCGACCCAGCCGGACTGCATATCCTGCCCCGCGACATAGCTTTCCTCGGCGATCAAGGTCACGTCGGGCAGGCGCGCCCGTAGAAAGTCGGCGATCAGCTTTTCCTGAAACAGATCGGCCTGCGTCACCGGGCTGCCGTCGGGCTTCCATGTGATCTCGCGCCGCAACGAGACGGTCTGGTCAAGATTGTCCCGGACAAGAGCCCAACTATCTTCCAGCACGGATGAAATCGACACCTAGCCCCCGATCCTTGATTTGCATGACTGTCCGGGCGCATCGCCAACACGCCAGCACCACCGACACAGCGGCGGCATCCTATCCATTATGCGGCTTTCAGCTTTTCCACCAGCCCTTTATAGCGCGTTCCATGACCCGACAGGACCGCGGAAAAGGCGTCCAGGTCGCTCTTTTCATAATGGACCGGATTGCCGCGCAACATCGCCATCAGCAGCAGCGGCGGCGCTTCCTCGTCAGGACGGACATTGCTCAGATAACGCTCGACATTTTCCGTGAGGACATAGTTGGGCCGCGCGCCCACCATGATCTCGCGGTGATAATATTGCGTCCGGCAGAACAGGACGTCCTTGAAGAAGACGGTGAACAGCGAGAGCGCCTGGGCGATGAAGGAATCGCCAAAAATGACGATGCGTCCCTGCGCGTTGGGATGCTCGCTGATCAACAGGTTGATGCGGCCGTCATTGCCGCTGGTCACATGATTATCGAATTTGTGGACTTTCCAGTTCGCCGCCAGCGTCTCATTAGGTTGCATGACAGGCGGCTTGAACCGCTTGCCGAGATCGCCTGCGATCTGTTCCGCGCGCGGTCGGATCAGCTTGGCGAGTGCGGCGATCTGCTCGCGCACCATCGCTTCGTCCAAACCAAAGCCCAGCACGATCTCCTCGACCGCCGCCAACCGGCCGCTCCAGGTCCAGTGCGTATCAGCAAACCCGTAGCCGCCACCCTCAAGCGCGCGCAGTTTTTCTGTGGGAAACAGGAAGGGCGCGCGCACGCGCTGCCGATAGATATCACCCAATATCACCGGATTTTCGATCGGGAAGGACTCGTTGAGCACCGTATGCTTGTCCGGCGCGACGAGATGAACATGGCGCGCGCCGCAGCTCGCGGCATGTTCCGCACGCGCTACGAGGTTCGCCTGGAAGTTCATGATCGAAGTTTCCGCGACATCGACCTTGCCGGTGATGAAGTCCATCGGGCGATGCTGGCCATCAGCCAAGAACAGTTCGCCCTTCTTCCCTATGATAACCCCGTTCTTTATTTCTACGTCGCCCACTTGGCACCCTTTTTCATTTATCAGAACGGTTTCCAATCAGATTCGGCCATATGATGACCGGGAAATCGTACAAAACCAACAAATAAGATCGTTTGATCGACCGGTCTAGAAGAAGCGGATATACCCTTTGTCACGCAGCCGGCCAAGAACGGCAAACTCCACTTCCATCGGACAGTGCGCATCATCCCAATGCTGCAACGCCCGGCCGAAATCGCGGCCATCCTTGTAATAATGCTCCTCACCGCCTTTGCGCGGCTCAATCTCAAAACCGAACAGGGAAATGGGAACGCCCTTTTCGAAGAAGGGCGAAAGGAAAGACAGGATCACGATGCCCGACCGCGGCGGCTTTTTAGGATAGGCGCCCGTCTCGACATAGCGCGAGAGAATGGGCAGCGCCGCATGGGTATGCACATCCCGGTTGGGATAATAGACCGGTTCACCCGCATAGCCCAAATTTTTGAGGACTGGCTCGTTTTCGACGCGGGTTATGATGGTTGACGGCTCGTCCAATTCCCGGAAGAAATCCCAATAACGCTCCTTGAGCGGCACGCCGACGAAACGGATGTCGGTACGCGATCCGCCAAATTCCTCGAAACCGGTGGTACGACCGTCATTGACGCGGATGATCACATCATGCGCGTCGATCCGTTCGCCGTTGCGGTCCTGCCCCAAGCGCGGCGAATTACCGATCACGGCGATCGATGCAGGCTTGTCCTTCTTGCGGGCGACAGCGTCGAAAAAGAAATTGCCCGCCTCCTGATCCGACATCTTCATCTTCCATTTCACATGGCCGCCATGCGACCGATCTACAATTCAGCCCCCATGTGGCACGGTCACAACCTGCTTTCCAGCGAAGAATCATCGACATGGCTTTGAAAGCAGGCGCAAGGATGTCGTGATGGTCCGCAAGGGAGGCCGTCACCATCCCGTCCAACAGCGTCCATGCCGAAACAAGGTGAAGGTCCAGATAGTTATGTCCCGCATGATAGCGTCACTCCCCCTCGCCCTCGCGTCGTTCATAAGCGCAGCCCCCTTCAGCCTAGCCGCCACGGGCGCGCCGCAGGACCGCGCGCAAACATGCCGCGTCGCAGCATCGGAACCTGCGCGCGCAGGCCTGCACATAGTGCGCATTGGCGAAGCCTGGTCCGGGGTCCGAGTCCGCTATCCGGCGCTAAGGCGCAACGGCAAATATTATTTCGCCTATTTCGATGCCGCCCGACAGTTGGCCATCGCCGAATATGCGCCAGCGCAGCGGAAAATATGCGTCAATCGCATCGCATCGCGCTTTGGCGGCTGGGATAGCCATAATGGCATCTTCATGGCTTTCGATCCGCAGGGATATCTGCACGTCGCCGGCAACATGCATGCGTCGCCGCTTGTCTATGCGCGCGCTCCACGCCCCGATTCAGCCCAGGGTATCGCGTTGGCGCCGATGATCGGACGCGACGAAGCGCGCGTTACCTATCCCCGCTTTCAGAAGAATGCTGACGGTCAATTGATGTTCCTTTACCGTTCGGGCGGCAGCGGCAACGGCGCCTGGGTCGCCAACCGGTTGCAGAATGGCCGTTGGTCGAGACTTAGTGGCGGCGCGCTGTTCGCTGCGCGCGACCGGGATGGACCGGTAAGCGCCTATCCAACCAATCCGGTTCAGGACGCGAACGGCCGCTTCCATGTCGCCATCGTGTGGCGCCGCACCCCCGATACGGCGACCAACTTCCGCGTCAGTTACGTGTCCACCACCGACTTTCAGACCTGGCGACAGGCCTCCGGCAAGGTGGTGCGCGGCCCGATCACGCCGGACAATGGCGGCAGCGTGGATGATGTCGGCGTCGATCACGGACTGGGCACCAGCGCGTCATTGTCTCTTGATGGTCGCGGACAGCCGGTGATCGCCTATACCAAATATGACGAAGCGGGCGCCAATGCCGTCTATGTGGCGCGCCCGTCGGCGCGAGGTTGGAGCATCAAACGGCTGGCCAGCGGCAAGACCAGGGTGGCGGTGCAGGGCCGCGGAACCAGGCAGCGTGCGGATGTGACCAGCATCGCCAATCTCGATCCAGGCAAGGGTACGGTGACGGTCACATTCCCGAAATCGAAAGCCCAAATCTTGCGCTTTGCCCCGCCGTCAGGCCCAATGCGCCAGGCCGCCGACGGCGTCGATCGGCCGACGCGCATCGCGGCGGCCCTGCCCCTGCCGCGCGGCCTGTTGCGGCCGACGTTGCGCAAGGTCGCCGTGATCGATGCGGCGAGCGGAAAGCCGACGACGGGGGTCGTGCAATATTTCGCGCAGGATTCGAATCGCGACCGCGCGCCTGCCTGCGACGCCAAAGCTCCGATGGCGTGCAAACCGCCCGCCTCCCCCATCTATCTCGTCCTGCCAGACTGAATTGGCATCATCACGGCACCTCACCTGTTTCAATCCGGTGCCGAAACGACAGAGTCTAGCGTTGGGCTGACACCATCTGCTATTGCGCCGCGCTGCAACATAAGCAAGAAAAGGCCGACAAATTGGGGCGAGGGCATTTGGGTCGCATCGGCGCGCGGGCCATCACGCTTGCGCGACATCATTATGACATGAAGCGTGGGCAACAGGTGGTTGCATATAAGGGCGGGGAAGAATGAGCACGACTATCTACGGCAATTTCGACGGCGTTCAGCAAAATAATCTGGTTGGATGGGTATTCGATCCCGCCAATCATCCCTCTGAAGTGATGGCGATGATCGACGGTGAGTTCGTTGCCTTCGCCGCGGCCAATAATTATCGTGCCGACCTAGAGCGCGCCGGGGTGAATAACGGCCTGTGCGGCTTCCGCATCGCCATTCCCGGACAATTTCTGAAAGGTGGATCGCACAAGGTCGAACTATGGCTGAATGGCGGTCAGCGGCGGCTGGCGCCCGCCTTCACTTTCCAGTCCACAGATGCTGCGTCCCCTCCACCTCCCCGCCCCGCCGAGCAGAAGGTCGAAACGCCTCCGGCACAGCCCGCACCCCAGGCAACGCCTGCTCCAGAAACCAAGCCCGCGCCCGAAGCCAAGGCTGCGGCCAAAGCGCCCCCAGCGGTTGAGGCCAAGCCTGCCCTGTCGGCGAAGCCCGCTCCTGAACCCCTCAAGACCGCCGTAGAAGCGCTCCCAGCGGCTGAGGCCAAGCCTGCCCTGCCGGCGAAGCCCGCTCCTGAACCCCTCAAGACCGCCGTAGAAGCGCCGAAAAATGCAGCAGACGTCAAGCCGGCCAGCGCCAAAACGGCCAAGCCGGCACATACAGACGCGAAAACGCCCGCTGCTCCCGCGAAGCCCTTCGTTCCGGGCAAGGGTAAATCCGCCTTGATTCCCAAGATCGACGCGAAATCGGCAGCGTTCAACACCACCCAGCGCTCCGTGTCGGAAAGTTTGATCTTCAATGGCGCGATCGGTGCGCTCAACAAATTCTGCAATCTCTACACCGAAACGCCTTATTATGAACGGTTGCGGCTGGCGGCGCGCGGCACGACACGGCTCGATTGTTTCGTGCAGATCACGACCACGCTGTCCCGGATCGACCAGGCGCGCGAAGGACAGCTGCCCAAGGTCGGGCCGCTGGTGTCGATCATCATGCCCGCCCATAATCGCGAGGATCTGATCGACGACGCAATCCAATCGGCCCTGGCGCAAAGCTATAAGAATTTCGAACTCATCATCTGCGACGACTGCAGCAAGGACGACACCGTCGCTGTGATCAAGTCGTTCAAGGACCCCCGCATCGTCCTGACCCGACATCAGGAACAAAAAGGTGCAGCCGCAGCGCGCAACAGCAGCCTCAAACTCGCGCGGGGCGAGATCATCGCCTATCTTGATTCGGACAATGTCTGGCATCCCCGCTATCTGGAGATCATGCTGGAGGAACTGGCCAACTGGCCCGGCAATATGTCGGCCTATGCCGGCTATTTCGACATCGACATCGGCGAAGACACGATCCGTATCAAGAAAGCCGAGATCAAGGGCTTTCATTTGGAGGATCAGGTCGTCCTGCCTTTCGTCGATCTTAACAGCTTCATGCATCGCCGCCAGCTCTACGATGTGCTGGGCGGGTTCGACGAGCGACTCGCGCGTCGCCAGGACTATGACATGATCGCGCGCTATTGCTGGCTGCGTGAACCGCGCGTGGTGCCGCAGGTGCTGAACCTTTATCAACGCATCGCCAACGCCCAGCAGATAACCAAGATGCAGAAGGAGGACACCAAGTCCCCCAAGATCATCGCGGACAAGATCGAGGGCTATTACAAGAACGGCCTGCCCGCCAAGCTGCCGTCCTGGGTGAAGAAAGTGTCGGTCGTGTCGTGGGACATGAGCCGCAACCATTTCGCCAAGGCCTATTGCGTGGCCGAAGCGCTGAGCAAGCATGTGGAGGTCGAAATGATCTCCTATCGCTTTTTCGACGAGGAAATCTTCCAGCCGCTGGCGGACAAGAAGCCCCCATTCGAATGCAAATATTTCGAAGGCGGCAATTTTCCCGACTTCTTCGGCAATTTCGCCAAGGGCATGGAAGCGATCACCGGCGACGTCATCTATGCGGTCAAGCCGCGGCTGACATCCTTCGGCCTCGGTTTGATGGCCAATTATCACACGGGCAAGCCCGTGATGCTGGAATGCAACGACCTGGAGACGGTGGTCAATAACGCCAAGGCCACCGACGCCCATGCGCAGAAGCAATTGACCGACCTGTTCAACGCGGCCGACAAGGCCAAGATACCCTATGAACTCATCTGGTCGGAAATCCTCGACCCGCTGGTGGCCGAAATCCCGACGGTGTTCACGCACAATATCAACCTGAACCTGCATTATGACCGGCGCTGCCTGTACATGCGCAATATCAAGGATGATTCGCTCTACCGCCCCGAGGACATGGATCGCGATGCGATCCGCAAGGAATTGGGTTTCAAGCCCGACGATCGGATCATCCTGTTCGGCGGCCTTGTACGCAAGCATAAGGGCATCTTCGAACTGGTCGATCTGCTCAATGCGCTGGGCGATCAGCGATACAAGCTGCTGGTGGTTGGCAGCCGCGACACGCCCGACCTGATGAAGCTGAGCAAGGAGCATCGCGACAATATCACCGTGCTGCCGCCCCAGCCGCCCGAACGGATGGCCGCCATCAACCTGGCGTCGGACCTGATCGTGCTGTGGCTCGATCCCAATGTGCCCGCGGGCCAGTATCAGAGCCCATACAAGATGTCCGACGCGCTGGCGATGGGACCCACGATCATCGCGTCCCCCACCAGCGACCTGGCGGACCTGGCGACGCGAGGGCTGATGCTCAACGTGCCGTTCGGCAACCAGAAAAAGCTGGTGGCGACCATCCGCCGCGTCTTTGACCAGCCGGAAGAAACGGCCAAGCGCCAGCAACGGGCACGCAAATTCTTCGAGCGCGAATTTTCCTACCCGGCCGTATTCCCGGCCTTTGCGCTAGGCGTGTCGAAGCTGGAACAGAATAAGGTTTATCCGGTGTCGGAACGCTTTGCCGAATTCTTCGCCGAATATCGCCGCCGCACGCTCGCGGGGAAATAAGGCCATGAAGATCGCAATCAAGAATCCGGCGCCTATCGGTCCCAACCTGGAAAAATGGGGTGATTATCATTTCGGCCTGGCCCTCGCCAAGTCCCTGGAAAAGCTGGGCGCTACGGTCGTACAGCATTTCTGGCCGAACTGGGACGCCGATGACGGCGAAGACATGGTCATCATGCTGCGCGGAAAGCGCAGCTACACGCCGCCCCCCTCCAAATTGTCGCTCATCTGGATCATCAGCCATCCCGGCACGATCAAATATGACGAAATTTCCAAGTTCGACATGGTCTATGTCGCGTCGGAAACCCATTATAAGGCGATCCGCGCCCTGCCTGGCCTGACCGTCGATGTTGCGCGGCAATGCACCGACACCAGCGTGTTCTTCGCCGACGGCAAGGATAGTCTGCGCCGCGACGTGTCCTTCGTCGCCAACAGCCGCGGCGTGCGTCGCGAAGTGCTCAGTTGGGCGGTGGGGGCCGGCACGCCGGTCCATGTCGTCGGCCGTCACTGGGGCAATCTGGGACTGGGTCATCTCGTCCGATCGCAATATATCGACAATGACGCGCTGCCCGAATTTTATCGCCGAACCCGCCTGACGCTCAACGACCATTGGAGCGACATGGCCCATTTCGGCTATATCAACAACCGCATCTTTGATTGCCTGGCCTGCGGAACCCCGATCCTGACTGACGAGTTTGCCGAACTGAGATCGGTGTGTGGCGACGGCATCCTCTATGCGTCCGATATGGACAGTTTCGGCGCCGCGATCGAAGAATATTTGCTCGATTATCCCTCCGTACTCGGTCGTGCGCATGAATTGTGGCAGCGGATCGGCGCCAGTTACAGCTTCGACGCGCGCGCCGCCCAAATATGGGATTGGGCGACGACGACTCATTCGCTGCGCAGTTCGCTATGCTATGATGCGGACGGCGCCAGCGCCGCATCGGCCGCCCCCCTCAATTCCGTGATTGGCCAGGCGGTGGAATTGCTGCGCAAGGCCGGGGTCACGCGCGAACTGCAGACGCTGCATCTCTGCCCGACGCCTTGGGGCACATCCTCCCTGTTCGCCAACAAGGAGATTTCCTATCTGTCCGGCGGCTTTGGCCGCGGGCCGTGGCACGTCTTGATGGATCGCGAGATGGGCGGGATCGCCAACAAACATTTCGACATGATCGTGATCGAGCCAACCAACAATCTTGTCGATCTGGTGGGTCAGGACCAAGCGGCCTTCTCCAAGCGACTGGCGTCGAAGCTGAACAAGGACGGAATGATTGTCGCCCCGATCGCCCAAGCTAAAACGCTGCTGTCCGGCTGGCAAGGCGTCAGGGTGGAAGGTAAGGTCGTCAAGGATGCGTCTTTCGCCGTCCTGCAGCCCAAGGCCGCCTCAGCCGCATAGGCCGCACCGATTTCCCCGCGCCATGTCGATATAGGCATGAGGCGGGGAATCCCGGCGCACAGTGAGACTTGTTCATGATCCCGCCGCCTCAAATCGTCGATCGCGTCTGGTCAGGCCATCCTGTGGATTTCGCCATGGCGGCCGATGAAGAGCGCCTCTACATCGGCTATTATGACGCCGACCGTATGTTGACGCTGGCAAGCCGCTTGCTGGCGGGCGGTGACTGGTCGTTTCGAAGCTTTCCATCGAAAGTCGGCTGGGACAGCCATAAATATATCGCGTTGGCGCTAGACGGGCATGGTCGGCTCCACATGGCCGCAAACATGCACGTCTCGCCTCTCAACTATCACATCATGGCGCAACCCGGCCAGATCGATACGATGACGCGAGCGCCGTTTCTGGTCGAGCCGGAACAGGAAAGTCGCGTCACCTATCCTGAATTTCTGCATCTGCCCGGCGGCGACCTGGTGTTCAAGTTTCGCGACGGTCGCAGCGGCAATGGCAATACGCTCTATTATTGCTACGACGACAGCGAACGCAATTGGCGCAATCTGACCGGCGCGCCGATCCTGGACGGCGGCGGCGAACGGAACGCCTATCCGGTAGGTCCCGTGCTGAGCGAGGATGGCTGGTTCCATCTCGTCTGGGTCTGGCGCGAAACGCGGATGGCGGAAACCAATCACAGCCTCTGCCACGCGATGAGTCGCGACTTGGTGCATTGGCAGCGGGCCAATGGGAAACCGCTCACCCTGCCGATCGCCTGTGCCGATGCGCCGATCGTGGACCCCGTTCCGCAAGGTGGAGGCATAATCAACAATAATACGCTGATCGGCTTCGACCATCTCCACCGCCCCGTCATCACCTACCACAAATATGACGCCAACGGGCAGACCCAGATTTTCCTGGCCCGTTACCAACGAAGACGCTGGGAAATTGCGCAAGCCAGCGAGTGGTCAGGCTATCGCTGGGATTTCGGGGGTCCAGGGACATTGGATTTCGAAATCACCCTGGCGCCGCCCTATCAGAAGGGATCGCGGCTCGTCGCCCCCGTCTCGCGCTTGGGTCGCAAAAGCTTGCTACGGCTGGACGGCAGGACCTTGGCTCGCCTGGACGAGGTCGAGCAGCCTCAGGACGCTGTACATGACCTGCTGGCGCAACATGACCTGCCCGAGGGCATGGAATGGAGCCACGTCCCCTTGGCGCTGCCGGACCGGCATTTCCTGCTGGCCTGGCCGACCTTCCCGCCGCATCGCGACCGCCCGCGCCGAACCCATCCCAGCCCGACGCGACTGATGCTGCTGGAAATCGCGCCATCGGACGCCGACAATTCGCCGCGCGGAAAGGAAGCAACATAGACTTCGCCAATTGCGGGCGGTTTGGAATAAGGTTACTGCCGTCCACGATTCTTGCTTTCCACCCTACCCTGCCCTAATCTGCCGGCACGGCGTCAATCGGAGAATATCGTGCGCAAAGGAATAATATTGGCCGGCGGCTCAGGCACCCGACTCTATCCGTTGACTAAAGGCGTCTCCAAGCAATTGATGCCGGTCTATGACAAGCCGATGATCTATTACCCGTTGTCGACACTTATGTTGTCGGGGATTCGGGAAATTCTTATCATCACGACCCCGCATGACGCTGCAGCATTCCAGGCCCTGCTGGGAAGCGGCGAGGAAATGGGCCTGTCCCTTTCCTATGCGGTGCAACCCGAACCGGCCGGACTGGCGCAGGCCTATCATATTGGCGCCGATTTTGTCGGGTCCAATCCCTCGACCCTGGTCCTGGGCGACAATATCTTTTACGGTCATGGCTTGGTGGAGTTGCTATCCAACGCCAGCGCGCGTGAAACGGGCGCCACCGTCTTTGGCTATTATGTCAGCGATCCGACCGCCTATGGCGTGGTGTCCTTCGGCTCCGATGGGCGGGCGGAGACGATCGAGGAAAAGCCGGTCGCGCCCAAATCCAACTATGCTGTCACCGGCCTCTATTTCTACGATGGCCGCGCCGTCGATTTCGCCCGCGACCTTGCCCCTTCGCCGCGCGGCGAACTGGAGATCACCGACCTCAACCGCCTCTATCTGGAGGAAGGATCACTGTCGGTCGAGATCATGGGGCGTGGCTATGCATGGCTCGATACCGGCACGCATGGCTCGCTGCTGGACGCGGCGCTCTATGTGCGCGTAACCGAAGATCGGCAGGGCCTCAAAATCTGCTGCCCGGAAGAAATCGCCTGGCGCCAGGGCTTCATCGATGATGCCCAGCTCGAAAAGGTCGCCACGCCGCTGCTCAAGAGCGGTTATGGCAATTATCTGATGGGCCTGCTCACGGGCAAGGGAGCCATTGCGTGAGAATCATAGAAACCGCCATTCCCGGCCCGCTGATCATCGAACCGCGCGTCTTCGGTGACGATCGCGGCTTCTTCATGGAAAGCTGGAACGCATCCGCCTTCCGCGAAGCGGGACTCGACCTCAATTTCGTGCAGGACAATCACAGCCGCTCGGCTCGTGGCGTGTTGCGCGGCCTGCATTTTCAAAATCCCAATCCGCAGGGCAAGCTGGTGCGCGTGGCGGCGGGTCGCGTGTGGGATGTTGCGGTCGATATCCGTCGTTCCAGCCCGCATTTCGGCCAATGGGTCGGCGTCGAACTGTCCGCAGCCAATAAACGGATGTTCTGGGTGCCCGAAGGCTTCGCCCATGGTTTTGTGAGCCTGGAGGACGGCACCGACTTCCTCTATAAATGCACGGCGCTCTACGAGCCTGCTTCGGACCATAGCCTGCTCTGGAACGATCCCGCGATCGGCATCGAATGGCCGTTGGAAGGACTGGAACCGCAGCTATCCGGCAAGGATCAACAGGCCAAGACGCTGGCAGAGATAGAGGCGTTCGCGTGAAGATCGTCATCACCGGCTGCAATGGCCAGTTGGGCCGCAGCCTTCAAGCCACGGCCCCGGTCGGCGCGGAATTGATATGCCTGGGTTCGGCCGATCTGGACATCAGTGACGCCGAGGCTGTCACGCAACAAATTGCGGACCATTGCCCCGACATCGTCGTCAACGCGGCGGCTTATACCGCCGTCGATCGTGCAGAGCAGGAAGAAGAGCGCGCCTTCGCCATCAACGGTGCGGGCGCCGGCCATCTGGCGGCGGCGGCACGGCGCCAAGGCGCGCGGTTCGTTCATGTTTCCACCGACTTCGTGTTCGATGGCGCATCGGGCACGCCCTATCCTGTCAATGCTGCGACCAACCCGATGGGCGCTTATGGTCGCTCGAAGCTGGCGGGCGAGCAAGCGGCTGGCCCGGATGCGCTGATCGTGCGCACCGCCTGGGTCTACGCCCCCGAAGGCGGCAATTTCGTGCGCACCATGTTGCGATTGATGGGGGAGCGGCCCGAAGTGCGGGTAGTCGCCGACCAGATCGGTACGCCGACCTATGCTCCGGCTCTGGCCGATGCGATATGGCGGCTGCTCGCCGCCGACGCCAAGGGTATGCATCATTATACCGACAGCGGCGCGGCCAGCTGGTACGATTTTGCGGTCGCGATTCAGGAAGAAGCGCTCACGGCCGGGCTGCTGACGCACCAGGCCGTCATCATTCCGATAGCGACCAGCGACTATCCTACACCGGCCCAACGCCCCAGCTATTCGGTGCTGGACAAGAGCGCAACCTTCGCCGCGATCGGCGGCCCGGCGCCGCATTGGCGGCATAATTTGCGGGTCATGATCGCAGCGATCAAAGCCCAGGGCTGATGTCTGAAGCTAAGGGCCGATCGTTTACGGCTGGCGCCTGGGCGATCGCCAGCGCCTTCAAAAGTCTGGCCAGGCTCTCATCCCATCCTCCAGCATAGTTTATGGAGGGTGGCTGCGGCGCATTCATCGATGCGATGATGGCGTCGGCAAGGGCATCAGGGGCATCGGAGGGAAAATAGTCCAGCCCTGATTGCTGCAGTTCGCGAAAGACGGGCAGATCGCGGGCCAGCACCCTGCGTCCATGGCGCAACGCTTCCACGATCGGCAGGCCATAGCCTTCGCCCAGCGACGGCACCACCACCAGTGCCGCATTATCATAGAGAGCCGTCAGGAACTCGTCCGATACGTCACGCAGCCAATGGAAGCCAGCGCATGTCCGGGCATGATCGGTCATGCGCCGCTGGACATCTTCCGTCCGCCAACCCGGTCTTCCGACCATCACCAGGTCGGGTGCCTGCTCGCCCAGTCGCCCCTGCAACCGATCAAAGGCGTCCAGCAGCGGCGCATGGGCCTTGCGCGGCTCGACCGTCGCGACCATCAGGATCGTCGGGCGCCGCCGCATCCGCATGAGCAACGCATGACCGTCCGCATCCATTCCGCGACTGGGACGGCTTGCACCGATATCTCCGCTCAGCGGCAATAGGGCATGACGGATCACAGGCCGCCGCTTGCTCCGGCGCGTGCGCAGCACATCATCCAGATCGACCGAAACCGACTGCGATATGCAAAGCGCCGTGTCGCAATGCCGTTCGATGATCCTGATCCAGCGACCGAAATGGCGGGCTGTGCTCGGCGGAAACCAGTCGGGGCGGCGCAGCGGCAATATATCATATATGACCATGGCAATGCTTGCGCCATGCCGCTGCCACCGCGCTACCTGTCGTCGGTGTCGCCACAGCCGATGCGCCGCCAGATCCAGCCCCAGAAAGATATCGCCCGATTGCAGCTCGACCAGCGGTTGCTTCGGGTCCGGCAGGGCGATGCCCCCATCCGACAAATCTGCGCGACGATAGCCCCCCTTCACCGTCGCGGCGACCGCTACGAGTTCGAAGCCGGGCAGAGTCGCCTGCCGCAACTGTTCCCACAGGGATCGCACCACGCGCTGAATGCCGGTCCCGGCATCATGCTGAGCGATGGTAGAGAGGTCCACAGCCAGCATTCGCAGGCGATCTGACGGATGGTCCGTCCGGCGACGCGCTCCATGTCCCCATCCTCTGGCGCGAAAAAGCCAGTCCCAAGGCTTCATTCGTTATAATGCGCCTGGTAATAATGATAGGCCTCATCGACATCGTCGAAGGGCACGAGTCTGCCATCGACCAGAACGGCGGCGATGTCGCAATTCTGCCGGATGAAGCCAGGGTTGTGCGATACGAAAAACATCGATCGATCGGCGCGCTTGACGATCAGTTCCTCACGACAGCGATCCTGAAACCGCTGGTCGCCGACGGCGACAACTTCGTCGATCAGAAAACAGTCGAAATCGACGACCAGAGAGATGGCGAAGCCCAGCCGCGCCCGCATACCCGCCGAATAATTTTTCAACGGTTCGCGCATATAACGGCCAAGTTCGGCGAAATCCTCGACGGCCGGCAGAGCTTCTTCGGGATCCTTGCCGTAGATTCGACAGATGAATTTCAGATTGTCATAGCCGGTCAGCGATTGCTGGAAAGCGCCCGAAAAAGCGAGCGGCCAGGAAATGGTCATGTCGCGTTCGACATAGCCTGTCGTTGGCCTTTCAACGCCGCCCAAGATTCGAATCAGCGTGGTCTTGCCTGCGCCATTGCGACCAAGGATGCCGATCTTCTGCCCTTTTTCAAGGGTCAGGTTGACGTCCTTGAGCACATGATTCTTGCCCCGGCGGGTATCATAATATTTGTTGATGGCGACGAGGCGGATCATTCGGGCACGAGGTTCCGGCTAGCATAGCGAATTTCGATAAGTGCGAACAACATCAACGCGACGTTCCACGTTATCAGATAGGCCGGATCATAGTGCGCCTCGAAGTGCGAGCCAAAGAAACCGTCCCGGACCCATTCGACGCCATGCACCATCGGGACGTAAAGGATAAAATTACGCAACGCTGCCGGTGCTGCATCCACCAACCAGCCTGCCCCGGAAAGGGGGAACATCAGATAGGTGATGGGATGCCAGAATTTGTCGATCAGTTCCGAGCGATTCGATAGGGCGCCGATGAACATCGCCAAGGATATGCCAAACCACGCCAGCATGATCCAGCCGATCACAACCTTGGCCGGGTCTTCCGGCAAATTTAGCCAGCCGATGGATGCGAAAAACAGGGTCAGTACGAAGAAGGACGTGCCGACGCCAATGCATTCCAACAACACGCGCGCGGCGAAAATGTCGATGACCTTCACATTGCGATGGTACATCAGCGACAGATTGGGATGAATGGCGCCGACCAGACGGTTGGGCATGTTACGCCAGACCAGCACGCTGGAATAGCCTGTCAATGCGAAGGCCGCGATTGGCAGGTCCGCGCCATGAAGATTGCGCAATGCGCTCCACAGCAGCGTCACGCCTATCGTGAATATCATCGGTTCTACGAACAGCCACAAAAAGCCGATATTATGTCGACCGTAACGAGTGATCACCTCACGCATGAGCAATGCGAAAATGACGCGGCGCTGAATTTGCCACGAGCGGGCAAGGCTGGGCGTTTGTCCCGGATTTTCCGCTTCCGGCATCAGTCACCATGCTCCCGCACGCCGGCCAGCAGCATAGAGGTGATCGCCCACAAGACCAGACCGATCGCGAAAATGCTCAGAATACCGCGCAAACGCTTCGGCGCTGACGCGCTGTCAGGCAGGCTGGGCTGCACGATCCGCTCGACATAGGCCTGCTTGCGCCTTGCCTCGTTACGCGCCTCCTGCAGCGACGTCATCGCTGCACCCAGATCACGGTCGGCCAACTGGGTTTCCAGTTGAAGCCGCTGGAACTGAGCGGCCGTCGCAGCGAGCGACTTTTGATTGCCGGCCACGAGGCCCGTCTGTTCCGCAATTTCCCGATTCAGTTCAGCGATACGCGCGCGGAGCACCGGAACTTGCGGATTCTGCGGCGTCAGCATCTGCAATTGCACCAATTGGGTCTTGGTGGAGATCACGTCGTCCTGCAGCTTGGAAATCATCTGCAATTGGACCGTCGCCTGTTTTTCAGGGTCCACCACGCCTTCGCGATTGCGATAGTCGGACAAGGCGAGCGCCGCCGCGCGCGCCTTTTCCTTTGCGTCCTCTACTTCGCGACTGCTGTTGCTGACGACGTCTTCACGCCCGCGCTTGTTGAGACGATTGACCAACTCCTCGGTCAGATCGAGCAGACGCAGATTGATCTTATGCGCTGCTTCTGGAGAAAAGGCTTTGACGGTCAGAACCGCAATACCCGTCCCGCCGTCATATTTGATTTCGACCTGATCCTGGTAGAAACTATACAGCTTTTCCATGCTGCCGTTCAAGCCAAGGCCGTTGAAGCGATTCAGAAACGACACGTCCCGGCTGCCATAGGCCTGCGAGATCAAGCCGTCCCGGTTCAAATTCTTCAGAGCGTCGCGGGAAATGATGTAATCCGTCGCGACAAAGGCTTCATCCGTCGCATTGGAGAAGCCGCCGCTTCTCAGAAGCGCGCCCAGCCCGCCCGTGGATTTCTTTTCCGAACTTTTGACGACGAACCGTGATTCCGACGTATAAACGCTGGAACTCAATGTGAAATAAATGGTCGCAATTGCGGTCGGAACAAGCACCGTGATGATGAAAAGCGAAGGCAATCCACCGATTTTTGCGGGAATTTTTGTCATTGAAAAGCAAGTCTCTCGGTTCGCGAGTTTGTTACGCGCTGCACAATTCAATGTCCAGCGACTTGCTTCTCGCCCTGCCGACAAAAAAGGACCGCTGAAGGCTTGCCATATCCGCCATCGCCTTTGTATCTGCGGTACATCACGCACATGCGGGATTAAGACCAGCGCGGAGGCGGACGCATTCCATGAAAATCACGATGATCGGCACGGGTTATGTTGGACTTGTGTCAGGGGCCTGTTTTGCGGATTTTGGTCATGACGTGGTATGCGTGGACAAGGACGCCGGCAAGATCGCGGCGATCGAGTCCGGGCGGATGCCGATTTTCGAGCCGGGGCTGGACAAGCTGGTGGGCGACAATGCGGCGTCGGGCCGGCTGACCTTCACCACCGACCTGGCCGCTGGCGTCAAGGGCGCCGACGCGATCTTCATCGCGGTCGGCACGCCTTCGCGCCGGGGCGACGGCCATGCGGACCTGAGCTATGTCTATGCTGCGGCGCGGGAAATCGTTGCGGCGCTGGATGCGCCTGCGGTGATCGTGACCAAATCGACCGTGCCGGTGGGCACCGGCGACGAAGTCGAGCGGATCGCGCGCGAATTGAATCCCGACCTCGACATCCAGGTCGTGTCCAACCCCGAATTCCTGCGCGAAGGCGCGGCCATCGGCGATTTCAAGCGGCCCGATCGCGTCGTCGTGGGCACCACCGGTTCGGAACGCGCGATCGCGGTGATGAGCCAGGTCTATCGTCCGCTCAACCTCAACCAGGCGCCCTTGATGTTCACCGGCCGCCGCACCGCCGAACTCATCAAATATGCCGCCAACGCCTTCCTGGCGACCAAGATCACCTTCATCAACGAAATGGCGGACCTGTGCGAGGCGGTCGGCGCGGAAGTGCAGGACGTGTCGCGCGGCATCGGCCTCGACAACCGGATCGGCAGCAAATTCCTGCACGCAGGGCCAGGCTATGGCGGCTCCTGCTTCCCCAAGGACACGCTGGCGCTGGTCAAGACCGGCCAGGACCATGACGCCCCGATCCGCATCGTCGAAACGGTGGTGCAGGTCAACGACCTGCGCAAGCGGGCGATGGGCCGCAAGATCGTCAAGGCGATGGGCGGCGACGCCCGCGGCAAGACGGTCGCGCTGCTGGGCCTGACCTTCAAGCCCAACACCGACGACATGCGCGACGCCCCCAGCCTCGCCATCGTTCAGGCATTGGAAGACGCGGGCGCAAAGATCGTCGCCTATGATCCCGAAGGCATGGAGGTCGCCGCGCCGATGATGCCCAAGGTGGTCATGGCCAACGACGCCTATGAGGCCGCCGACGCCGCCGACGCGGTCGTGCTGGTCACCGAATGGGACATCTTCCGCGCCCTGGATTTGAAGCGCCTGGCCGCCGCCATGACCGGCACCGCGCTCATCGACCTGCGCAACATCTATCCCGCAGACGAGATCGAAGCTGCAGGCCTCGCACTCTCCCGCGTCGGTGGAAAGGTGTGAGCGCGATCGCGGGCCGGATGACTCCTCCTGTCGCTTTTTCCCGTTCGGACAATGCCGGATGACCAGCGCGATCATCACAGGCATTACCGGTCAGGATGGTGCTTATCTCGCCAAGATCCTGCTCGAAAAGGGCTATACGGTCTATGGCGCCTATCGCCGCACCAGTTCGGTCAATTTCTGGCGGATCGAGGAACTCGGCATCGCCGACGACCCGCGGCTCCATCTGGTCGAATATGATGTGACCGACCTGTCGGCCTCGCTGCGCCTGCTTCAGCAATCCGAAGCGAGCGAGGTCTATAATCTCGCCGCGCAGAGCTTCGTAGGCGTATCGTTCGAACAACCCGTCGCCACCGCGTCGATCACCGCGATCGGCGCGCTTAACTTGCTGGAGGCGATTCGGATCGTGAACCCCGCGATCCGTTTCTACCAGGCGAGCACGTCGGAAATGTTCGGCAAGGTGCAGAGCGTTCCGCAGACCGAGCAGACGCCTTTCTACCCGCGCAGTCCCTATGGCGTGTCGAAGCTTTTCGCCCATTGGAGCACGGTCAACTATCGCGAAAGCTACGGCATCTTCGCGTGCAGCGGCATATTGTTCAATCATGAAAGCCCGTTGCGCGGGCGCGAATTCGTGACGCGCAAGATCAGCGACGGTGTCGCCCGCATCATGCTGGGGCAGTTGGATTGCCTGACGCTGGGCAATATCGACGCCGCCCGCGACTGGGGCTTTGCGCAGGAATATGTCGATGGCATGTGGCGCATGTTGCAAGCGGACGCGCCGGACAATTATGTGCTGGCGACCGGAAGGACGGAAACGGTCCGCACCTTTCTGCAACTGGCGTTCCGGTCCGCCGGCATCGAGATCGCCTTTTCCGGCGAACGGGAAGAGGAAGTGGCGGTGGACACCCATTCCGGCAAGACGGTGATGCGGATCGATCCGCGCTTCTACCGCCCGGCGGAGGTCGACCATCTGGTCGGCGACGCCAGTCATGCCCAAACCCGACTCGCCTGGCGCCCGGAAACGTCGCTGGAGACGTTGTGCGACATGATGGTCCAGGCGGACATCCGGCGCAACCGGGCCGGCGTCAGCTTTTAGCGGCCCGCGATGAGCAAGGTGCTGATCACCGGTTGCGGCGGCTTCACCGGACGTCACCTGGCCGACGCGATGGCCGCCAACGGCCATGAGGTTCATGCCCTGGTGCATGAAGGCGAAAACCGCCTGATCCCGTCGGCGCAGGCGCTGCATCGGTGCGACGTCACCGACCAGGCAGCCCTGTCCCGTCTGGTGCGGACGATATCGCCCGATCAGGTGGTGCATCTGGCCGCCATATCCTTCGCGCCCCATGACGATCTGGCCGAAATGTACCGCACCAACATATTGGGCACCCGTAATCTTCTGGGTGCGCTGGCGCAGTCGCCGATACGTCCTGAAGCCGTGCTCGTCGCCAGCAGCGCCAACATCTATGGCCATCGGGGGGGGCGCCTGACTGAGGATATGCCGGCCGCGCCTTTCAACGATTATGGCGTGACCAAAGCCACCACCGAAATCGTTTGCGGGTTATTTTCCGAACAATTGCCGATCATCCTGGTGCGGCCGTTCAACTATACGGGCCTTGGCCAGTCGGCTGAATTTCTGATCCCCAAGATCGTTGATCATGCGCGGCGCGGCATCGAGCGGATAGAATTGGGCAATATCGACGTCGAACGCGACTTTTCGGATGTTCGCACGGTGATCGATGCCTATCAACGCCTGCTTGCCACGCCCGACAGCCAGGGCGGCGTCTTCAACGTCTGTTCAGGGCGACCGATCGCCTTGCGCCAGGTGCTGAATATGGTGGGCGAACTGGCTGGGCATCGGTTCGATCCTATATCCAATCCGGCTTTCATCCGGCCGAACGAGCCGGCTTCGCTATGTGGCGACCCTCAGCGGCTTGAACACATGATAGGTCCGCTGCGCACGGTTCCGATCGCGCAGACGCTGAAATGGATGTTGAACGACTGATCGCAAAAGAAGCCCGGCCTGGACCGCCGCTCATATTAAGCTTGCAACCCGCCATGGCCTATAGTGGAAAGGCGACGGCAGTCCGGCTCTCTCGCCGACCACCCTGAATATTGGAAGACCGCATGAATCGCCTGATCTATCAAGAGACAAAGCGCCCGCGCCGCCATGCGGCTGCTTTGGTTGCTTTGCTGATGCTCACTTCAGCCTGCACATCCGTCGGTCCCGGCAGCGGGCGCATCATGAATGCGCCTGAAAAATCCACGATCAGCGGGATCGAGATCGTCAGTCTCGACGATGGCAACTCACCCTATCTCGTCCAGTTGCAGCCGACGCCTGATTTTGCGGCAACCTTCGGCCAGGCCGCCCCGCTCAGCCAGTTTGTCGGCAAAGGCGATGTCCTCCAGATCATGATCTGGGAAGCGCCGCCCGCCGTGCTCTTCGGCGGCGTCACTGTCCCTGGCACCGTCAGTGGCAGCCAGGGCACCGTTCTGCCCGATTTCCTAGTCGGCGATACCGGCCGCATCAATGTTCCTTTTGCGGGATCAATACAGGCTGCGGACCGCACCCTTTTGCAAATCGAACAGGACATCGCGGCTCGACTGCGCAACAAGGCGCATATGCCCCAAGTGACGGTGCGACTGGCGCAGAATGCGGCCTCTACCGCGTCTATCGTTGGTGAAGTCGCCACCAGCGTAAGATTGCCGCTGACCGCGAAAGGCGAAACTATCCTCGACGGCATCGCCGCGTCGGGCGGGACCCGGCAACTGGCCGACAAGATCACGGTGCAGGTGACCCGTGGCGGGCGGACCGTGATGATGCCGTTGCAGGCTGTCATCCGCGACCCGCGGCAGAATATCATTCTGCGGCCTGGCGACGTAGTTACAGCATTGTTCCAGCCCTTCAGCTTCACGACACTGGGCGCGGTGAAGAAGAATGAGGAAATCCCGTTCGAATCGACCGGCCTGACCCTGTCGCAGGCGATGGGTCGCGCAGGCGGCCTGCTGTCCGCCGATCCCAAGGGCGTCTTCATCTTTCGCTGGGAGGATGCTGCGCTGTTCCCGAACCGCACAGCGGGCACGATCGTCAATGCGGAAGGCAAGGTGCCGGTCATATTCCGGGTCAATATGAAGAATCCGACGACCTATTTCACGATGCAGCGATTCCAGATCCGCGACAAGGATGTGATCTACGTCGCCAACAGTCCGATATCGGAATTTCAGCGCTTCGTTGGGATAATGGCGTCGACGATCATTCCGGTCATCTCGATCGACAACGCCCTGTCCAGAAATTGATGGGAATGGGGGGGGTGCCCCCATTCAATGCTGGAAAGAGTGCGCAGTTGATCCGTCGTCAAATCCTGGGGCAGGGCTGTCCTGCCCCAGCGATTCGATCAACCGTCGGACAATCCGATCGGCGCGCTATGCTAGGAGAGCCTGGGTGTCGAATGAGCGGCTGCTATCGGGTCGCAAACCGCTTTAGAATCTGATGACTTGACGTTGATCTGCTTCGTCATTGCCAGCGCAGCGGCCGCATGAGCAGCGTGCTGGCGACACCGGCGCGACATGGCGCCGCGAACCGGGTCGTCAGGCAGCATCGCCATGGACAATATTGATCGTCCTGCGCTTACGGCGACCGCCATGAGACATGGCCAATAATGTGGCTGGATCATGCAGCAGCCGCTCCACGGCATTTGCGACCAACATCTGCAATCCTTCCTCGCTGAGCAGACCGCCCCTGATCAGGCAGCGATCGACCAGCACGCTGCGGAAGGCGGCGTACAGCTTCATGTCCGGGGCGGCCGGAGCCGCCCAGAAATCGTCGAGGCTCGCCTGATAGACCACACCGGGAATCTTGTAGACCGAATGACCCAGTACGACCACGGGCTTGCCGCTGTTGAGGGCCAGCGTGCCCACCGTGCTGTTGACCGTGACCACGCCGATCGACTTTTCCACGACCTGCGCAATGTCCCAATCGGACAGATAGATCACCCGATCGGCCACGTCGTAATGACGAGCGAGCCTGCGGGTCAGCCGGTCCCACCCGACCAGGCCGGGATCGAGCGGATGGCGCTTGACCACCAACGACACGCCTGCGGGCGCATGTTGCGCGAAGCTCTTGATCACGAAGCGCAAGGCCGCCCGCATATTGCCGAAGGGCGAATGGATGCGAATCTGATAATCGGAATTGAGCTGCAGCGGCAGGGTGAAAAAGGGTTTGTCCCGCACCTTTTCCCATTCGTCGCGGGATCGCTGCTCATGGCTCTGGCGCATCACCAGTTTCCAGCACCAGGCGATGGATTCCATCAGAAAACTGTGCGGGCGATGGGTGTTGTAGAACGGGAAATAGGGCCGCATGAGCGCGGCGGCGAGGCCGTTGCGCATCGTGTTGCGCGCGCGCGCGCGAAAGGTGGAAGGCACAGGCGGCAGGACCGCTTCCTGCTTGGGCAGGCTGCGGGCCTGATCCATATACCATTGCGGATCGAGCGGCAGGGTGGAGTTGCCGTTGACGCCGTCATCCTGCAACGTCATGAAATCAGGCCGAATATAGCCTTCCTCTACGACATGGACCCGCAAGTCGCGCAAACGCGCCATGCCGTGGGCGGACGCATGATAGGGGCGGCAATCGCCGTAGAGGATCAGGTCGGTGACGCCCTGGTTAACGACGAAATCGTCGAAGAACAGCGGCCAGTTGCGAAACGTGCCGCGATAATCGGTAGCGTCGCCTGGCCAATCGATCTTGTCGCCGCCATTGATGTTGATCCGCAGCGCACGATGCCCCCGATCACGCAACGCCTGCGCCAGCATCGCGAAATAGGGGCCGTGCGGTCCTTGCAGGAACAGGAATGTCTTCGCGGCGGCTTCAGCCATGCAGGAACTCGGCGAACAAAGTCATAAATCGGCGTAACTTCCCCTGCAGCATCCGCAACCGGATAAGCCATGTCACCGGTGGCGTCGATCCATTCGCCATACGCTCCACCATCACTTCGGGACCGCATGGCAACCGCGTTACCGGATCGATATAGCGAGGATAGAGAATGAGCGCCGCCGCCACAAGCTGATCCACGCTGAGTCGACGGCCGCGACGACCAGTCGCCTTGGCAAGGTCACGGGTCAACCCCCAGCCGGCGTAGAAGGGCATGCCATGAACGGTGACGGCGCGGCCGCGCATCAGCGCCTCGAATCCGGTGAGGGACGACAGGACATGCACATCGTCCACCGCCTGGACCAGCTCCATCAGTGGCGCGCCGGTATCGATCGCATCGGCATGGGCCAACACGCTCGCGTCGGGCAAATGCCCCTTGCGATGTCCGGCCTGCACGTCGGGATGGGGGCGATAGACGATCCAGGCATCCGGTTCGGCGCGACGCACCCGTGTCAGGAAATCCAGATTGCCATCGACGCCCGCGCCGCCCAGCCGCACCGACAGGTCATCCTCCACCTGTCCGATCGCCAGCACCGTGCGACGCCCCGCCGGCAGATCGATCATCCGCCCGGCTTCCTGCCCATATTTGGTCACGCCCGCCGCACAGACCCGATCGCGCAGCCGCGCCGCGCGGTCGACCAAAGCTTGCGGAAAATCATGCGTCGCCAACAGCGTTTCGAGGTCGTTGGCTGCCCGCGCATTATAATAAATGCCAGTCCGGTCGACCACCACCGATCCGGGCGGATGCAGCGCCGCGCCCAGCCCGCGCGATCGCAGGAAGCCATCCTCGACCCGCGCGACCGGAACCCCCATCGCCGTCGCTTCCCCGATCGTTTCGGGCGGGACACGCGAAGGCCATATCGCCAACGCGCCGCCTTCCCGCCGGGCGCGGCGCAATCCTCGACGCGCTGACAGGAAAGGCGGCGTTTGCAGGCCATCCCATAGGCAATGGCCGATCGCCTCCCGCTTCCAAAAAGCCATGCCGCTGGCGGCGGATAGGCCGCGATTGCCGTCCAGGTGACGACGCCAGTCGGCCAGTTGCATGATGACCGCCCCCGCATCGGTCGGCGCGCCGGTGAAACAGTCGCGATAGGTGGCGGCGGCCAAGCGGCGCTTCAGCGTCATCCGTAGCGTGGCCGGATCGACCTGTACGCCATCCTGGCCGAATAGCGTTATGCCCAACAGGCCAGCGATCAATGCCAGATCGTCATCGGGCGCGGCATGGACGGCGCGGGCCTGCGCGACCAACGCCCAGGGGTCGCAGCAGGCCGGCAAGAGGCGCCCCTGAGACTTCGACGTCCGCATAGCCGTCGACGCCGGTAGGATGCCGATCTGCTGCGGCAATAATCCTTCAAGCGCTGCACCCTCGACCAGCACGCCCTCACGCACGACCAGGCGCAGTCCATGGGGACGATGCCCCCAGAAATCGCCGCCGACGCGGAATTGGGTCAGCAGGTCCAGAGTCTCGTCCGGCACCGGCGCGGCGACGTCACCATCATCAGCCGGCCGACTGATCGCGGCGGTCGATGACGCAATGCCGGCAAAGGGCGGCGAACGCAGGAACGGGACGCGCGTCATCAGGGGGCGATATGATGAGCCGACACAACCCGACCCGCGCAGGCCTGCTCGTCGATCGCCTTAGCGGATATCGCCTTAGCGGATGATGCCACGATGCGGGCCATGCCCCTGTCCTTCCATGCCTCGCCCAACCATGCGGGCGCTCGTCGGGAAGGTCAAGGAACAGAGGCTGTTACTTCTTCAATCAGGTCGGTGACGATGTCGAAATAGTCGCGCCACGTCGGCGCGCGCCAATGGGCGAGCCGCGCGATCTGGGCAGCGCGGGCGGGCGCATCGGGCTGGCTATAGGCCTCGATCGCCTGCATCCATCCCAATCCGTCGAGCGGATCGAGATAATCCGGCGCGTCGCCGCCAACCTCGCGATGGGCGGTGATGTCGCTGCAGATCACCGGCACGCCGGCCGCCAAAGCCTCGACCACCGGCATACCGAAGCCTTCGGCGAAGGACGGCATCAGCATGGCGCGGGCGTTGGCGACCAGCGCCTGCATCCGATTGTCCGACACCTCTCCCGCTTCGATCACATGGCCGCGCAGCGCCTCGGCCCGCTCCAGCATGTCGATGACATTCTCATTTTCCCAACCACGCCGGCCGATCAGCACCAGCACCGGGGCCGCATCGCCCAGCCGTTCGACCATTCGCCGCCACAGGTTGAGCAGCAAGAGGTGATTCTTCCGCGGCTCGATGGTGGAGATATAGACGAAATAGGGCCTTCCCGGCAGCGCCTCGCCCTTGGCGCCGAAGATGTCAGGCGCGTCGGCCCCGAAATGCGCGACCCGGATCGCGCGGCCGCCAAGGCCTTGGCGCATATGAGGTGCCAGCGCATCGATGGTCGCCTGGCTGTTGCCGATGATGCCGTTGGCGAAGCTGTCGATCGTGCGCACCCGGCGGCGATGTTCGTCCGCGCCCTGCGGCCGGGCAT
This sequence comes from Sphingobium sp. AntQ-1, assembly GCF_028538045.1. Classification (NCBI taxonomy): domain Bacteria; kingdom Pseudomonadati; phylum Pseudomonadota; class Alphaproteobacteria; order Sphingomonadales; family Sphingobiaceae; genus Sphingobium; species Sphingobium sp. AntQ-1. Next base: position 2,670,147 of record NZ_CP117158.1, on the reverse strand, counting down.
ATTCAGGATGGCTGAGCGGAATGACATCATGCACCAGCGTAATGAACTTCGCGCCTTCCGCCCGCAGGATCGCTCCGACCTGCGCATGATCGTCCAGATGGTGCGGCGACACCTGCAGATAGACGCGCGGGCCGGATGCGCGTGGCACCGGCCGGGGCCGGGTGGCGAACAGGTGGCGGATGACCGCCGCCTTGCTTTCACCAACATCGGCCGAACGGGCATTACGCCATTTGGCGGCGGTGAACGCCAGGAACTGTCGCACGGCGGCGCTGTCCAGCCGCCCATAATAGCCCCCTGCAGGATGCACCGCGGAAAAAGCCAGGCGATCGGGCATTCTGTCCAGCAACTCGCGCGCATAGACATATTCGACCCGATCGATGCCGGTCGGCGCGGGATGGAAGGACCGGGACAGCAGCCGCGAAATGTCGAGGATCACCTCGCTGTCGCCACGCCCGCCCTGAAACAGCGGGCTGGCGCGCTTGGACCGCAGCGCCAGGCGCGCGCCGGGTGCGTTGAAAGGACGCAGCGCCATCAGCGCGCGCCCCGCGGAGATATCGGCCGAACGGCGAAACGGGCGCGCATCAGAATTGAGCGCGAATCTCGTCGGCCAACGCCGTGAGCGCCGCCGCGTCGGCGACATTCCCCTGCGCATGGGCGCTGAATCCCAACGGCCCACCTTCCCAGCGCGGCACGACATGGACATGGAGGTGAAACACCGTCTGCCCCGCCGGCGCGCCGTTGAACTGGGCGATGTGGATGCCGTCGGGGGCCAGCGCCCGGCGCGTGGCGTTGGCGACCTTTTTCACGCTCGCCATCACCTGCGCCAGCGCCTCATCCTCTATCTCCAGGATGTTGCGCGCCCTGGACCATTTGGAAATGACCAGGCTGTGCCCCCTCGACTGCGGCTGGATGTCGAGGAAGGCGAGCGTGTGCGCATCCTCATATAATTTGATCGACGGAATCTTGCCCGCAAGGATCAGGGCGAAGGGGTTATTGTCGTCATAAACGCCGTCAAGGCTCATCCTGGCCGTCCTCAGCTCACATAATGTGCGCTGGTCTTAGCCGCGATATCCTCCGCCGTCACGCCCGGCGCCATTTCGACCAGCTTGAACGGGCTGTCATGGTCGGGGCGCTGGAAAACGCACAGGTCCGTCACGATCATGTCGACCACATTCTTGCCGGTCAGCGGCAGGGTGCAGGCCGGAATGAACTTGGGATCGCCATTTTTGGACGTATGCTCCATGACGACGATGATCTTCTTGACGCCCGCGACCAGATCCATCGCGCCGCCCATGCCCTTGATCATCTTGCCGGGGATCATCCAGTTGGCGATGTCGCCATTTTCGGCAATCTCCATCGCGCCCAGCACGGTTAGGTCGATATGCCCGCCACGAATCATGGCGAAGCTGTCGGCCGAACTGAAATAGGCGGTCTGCGGCAATTCGCTGATCGTCTGCTTGCCCGCATTGATGAGGTCGGCGTCCTCGTCGCCCTCATAGGGAAAGGGGCCAATGCCCAACATGCCGTTTTCCGACTGGAGCGTCACCTCCACGCCATCGGGAATATGATTCGCCACCAGCGTCGGAATGCCGATGCCCAGATTCACGTAGAAACCGTCCTGCAATTCCTTCGCCGCGCGCGCGGCCATTTCGTCACGAGTCCAGGGCATGATTATTTCTCCCCTATGGCGGGCGGCGCCCACCTCTTGTCCATCGGAAATATGTCGTCGAACCCGCCCTTGAGGCCGCTGCCATAGACGGGGTTGGGCATCACGAACCAGCCATTGCCCCACAGGCCCGCGACCGGCGGTTGCAGGGTCGCGACGCGGCGTGCGGGCACGGCCTTTTCGGCATTGAGGGGGCCGGCGTTGAACAGGTCGGAAAAATCGCCCAACTGGTCGCCGCCCATGGCGATGACGCAATAGCGCGCCGCGATCGTCGCCCTGCGGCCATCCTTGCGCGATCCCATCGCATCGTCGCCGCTCAGATAGAGCGTCTGGCCATGCACCGCATCGCCCAGGCCCGCGGCCTTGATCGCGCGGACGGTCGCATCGGCATTGGCGGCCGAGCGGTTGGTATTGAAGATGACGGTAACACCCAAGCCACGCAGCGCGGCCAGCCCTTGGTCGGCGCCCGGCACCGGCCCGACCGCGCCCTCGCCCGTCTTCTCCCATGCATCCCAATCGGCGGCGTCAAAGCCTTTGCCGGTCTTCGCGTCATGATATTCATAGCCGGTGTTGAGCATCACCGTTTCGTCCACGTCGAACACCGCGGCGAAAGGCTTGTCGCCACAGGGCACGAATCGCGGCGCGGCGAGGCTCGCCCCATCCGCCAGCACGACGCTATCCTCCGGCCGCGCCTTCACCCTGGCGGACACATAGGCCAGCAGCGCATTCCAGGCCTGCGCCGAAATCGCCGCCCCCTCGCCCGACCCGTAGAGATATCGCATCCCCGCCGGTGGATTGACGGGCGGCGCGGGCGACGGCGCCACGGTCGCGCAGGCGGCCAACGGCGCCAACAGCAGCCCCCAACCCAAGCGCTTCGGCATCGACATCAGGCCGCTTCCCGCGTCCGCACCGTCCGGAATTCGATCTTCTTGTCATAGGGCGCGCCCACGATCATGCGCTTCACATAGATGCCGGGCAGATGGATCGCGTCGGGGTCCAGGCTGCCGGTCGGCACCACTTCCTCGACTTCGGCGATGCAGATTTTCGCCGCGGTCGCCATCGGCTGGTTGAAGTTGCGCGCCGTCTTGCGGAAGATCAGGTTGCCGCTCTCATCGGCCTTCCAGCCCTTGATGATCGCGACATCGGCAAAGATACCGCGCTCCAGAATATAATCCTGGCCATCGAAACTCTTGACCTCCTTGCCCTCGGCCACCTGCGTGCCGACGCCGGTCTTGGTGTAGAAGCCGGGGATGCCCGCCCCGCCCGCGCGGCAGCGTTCGGCCAGCGTCCCCTGGGGGCAGAATTCCACCTCCAGTTCGCCGGCCAGATATTGTCGCTCAAACTCCTTATTCTCGCCGACATAGGAGGAGATCATCTTCTTGACCTGGCGCGTGCGCAACAGCTTGCCCAGCCCTTCGCCGTCGATCCCGGCATTGTTACTGGCGATGGTCAGATCCTTGACGCCCGCATCGCGGATCGCGTCGATCAATCGTTCGGGAATACCACACAGGCCAAAGCCGCCCGCGCACAGATGCATCCCGTCGAACAGCAATCCTTCCAGCGCCGCAGCGGCATCGGGGTAGAGCTTCCTGGCCATCGGCATCCTTCCTTTTTTGAAAGTTCACACCGTTCTTAGGCAGCACGACCAATCAATACCAATGATTTGTTTTTTCAGTTAAACATAACCAATGTCTATCAATCGTATCGCTTTCTACCATCTCGAAACGCTGCTCTGGATCGCCCGGCTGGGCACTTTCGCAGCGGCGGCGGCGCGGCTCAACACGACCCAGCCCGCCATTTCGGCGCGCGTGCGCGAACTGGAAAGTCATCTGGGCACCGCCCTGTTCCGGCGGGAGGGTCGAGCCATGGCGCTGACTCCCGCCGGGCGCGAACTGGTGCGCGAAAGCGAACCGCTCTGGGCGCGTTTCCAGGGGGTGCTGATGGGGTGTAGCGACATATCGGGCGCGACCGGAATCATCCGAATCGGCGCGGGCGAAATTGCGGCGGCCAGCTGTCTGCCCGGCTTCGTCGCGCAACTGGGCCATGACCTGCCCCATGTCAGCCTGGAGGTGGACATTGCGCTGACGGTCGATCTGATCCAGCAACTCGCTTCCGGCCGCACCGACATCGCCTTTGCCGCCGGCCGGATCGCCCATCCGATGCTGCGCACCGCGCCGATCGGCAGCGTCGATCTGCTCTGGCTGGCCAGCCCGTCGACGGTGAGGAACATGGACGCGGCCCACACGCCGATCTGGTCGCTCACCAACCTGTCGCCGCTCTATCGCATCATGAAGGAGGCGATCGCCGCGTCGGACCTGGCCGATTGCCCGCTCAACCTGTGCAACAATGTCCGCACGATGATCGACATCGTGCTGGAAGGCGGCGGGATCGGCATCTTTCCCCATCCGATGGTGCGCCAACCCATCGCAAGCGGGCGGCTGGTGCCGGTGCCCGATGCGCCCGCCATGCCCCCGGTCGAATTTCAGGTCGCGATGCGGGCCGCGGAGTCCGATCCGCTGGTGCTGGCGATTTTCGACCGGGCGAGCCGGCTCGACCTGCGCGCCGGCGCCGCGGCCTAGATCAACCCCGCCAGGGGGCTGGACGGATCGGCATACATCCGCCTGCCCATGCGCCCGGCGCGATAGGCCATGCGCCCGGCCTCGACCCCCGCCTTCATCGCGGCGGCCATCAGCACCGGGTCTTTCGCCTCGGCAATGGCGGTGTTCATCAATACGCCGGTACAGCCCAGTTCCATCGCCTGCGCCGCTTCCGACGCGGTGCCCACGCCCGCATCGACCAGCACCGGCAGCTTGGTCCCTTCCACGATCAGGCGGATCGTCACCCGGTTCTGGATGCCCAGCCCCGACCCGATCGGCGCGCCCAGCGGCATGATCGCGACCGCGCCGACATCCTCCAGCCGCTTGGCCGCTATCGGATCGTCCACGCAATAGACCATCGGCTTGAAGCCTTCCTTGGCCAATATCTCGGTCGCGCGCAGCGTTTCGACCATATCGGGATAGAGCGTGCGCGCTTCCCCCAGCACTTCCAGCTTCACCAGGTCCCAGCCGCCCGCCTCGCGCGCCAGCCGCAGGGTGCGGATCGCGTCCTCCCCGGTGAAGCAGCCCGCGGTGTTGGGCAGGTAGGTGACCTTCTTGGGGTCGATATAGTCGGTCAGCATCGGCGCATTGGGATCGCTGACATTGACGCGGCGCACTGCCACGGTGACGATCTCCGCGCCTGACGCGGCCAGCGCGGCCGCATTCTGCTCGAAGCTCTTATATTTGCCGGTGCCCACGATCAGGCGCGACCGGAAGGTCTTGCCCGCCACGGTCCAACTGTCGTCCGTAACCGCCGACACATCACCGCCGCCGACAAAGTGGACGATCTCCAACTCGTCGCCATCCTCGACCATCACCTGCGCCAGGGTCGATCGCGGCACGACCGTCAAATTACGTTCCACCGCAACCTTTTCGGGTACGAAACCCAGTTCGCTCGCCAACTGCGCGAGGGTCATGCCGTCGCGGATGCGGCGATGTTCGCCATTGATATGGATGGAGATGGTGCCGTCTGTGCTCATCATGGCTTTCCCGAACATGCGAAGATATCTCGACTAAGCGAGACACGAAGGGCTAAGGATCGTGCCGCATATAGGGGCGGCCTTGCCCCGGTCGCAACATGCAAGGGGATCGCCATGGCCGACATGCGTAAAATCTATGTGTTAAACGGACCCAATCTGAACATGCTGGGCACGCGCGAGCCGGAAATCTACGGCTATGACACGCTGGACGATATTGCCGAGCGGATGGACGACGCCGCCACCCGCGCCCATGTCGAAATCGATTTCCGCCAGTCCAACCATGAAGGCCATCTGATCGACTGGGTGCAGGAAGCCCATGCCGAGGGCGCGCACGCCATCATCATGAATCCCGGCGGCCTCACGCACACGTCGGTCGCGCTGCATGACGCGATCAAGGCCGTGACCGTGCCGGTGATCGAAATCCACCTGTCCAACCCGCACAAGCGCGAAGCCTTCCGCCATAAAAGCTATGTCGGCATGGCGGCCAGGGGCACGATCGCGGGCTTTGGCCCGATGTCCTACATGCTGGCTCTGGAAGCCGCGCTAGAACTATAGGGCGGCGCGTTTGGGCGCACAAAAGTTGCGCTTGGGCGTAAATGCGCATAGGCGCGGGCACCAGAACCGATATTCACCGGCCAGGGACTTCACATGACCGAAAAACAAGAAAAGGGCGCAATGCAGGTACACGTACAGCTGGTGCGCGATCTCGCCGCGCTGCTCGACGACACCAACCTGACCGAGATTGAGGTCGAGGACGGCGACCGCAAGATCCGCGTCGCGCGCAAGGCCGCGGCCAGCGCCGCGCCGGTCTACGCCACGTCCGCCCCTGCCGCCGCGGCCCCCGCCGCACCGGCTGCCGCGCCTGCACCAGCCGCCGCGGCGCCGGCCGAAGCGTCGCTGCCGGCCGGCACGCTCGTCAAATCGCCGATCGTCGGCACCGCCTATCTGTCGGCCGAACCCGGCTCCGCCCCCTTCGCCCGCATCGGATCGCAGGTCGCGGCCGGCGAGACTATCCTGATCGTGGAAGCCATGAAGGTCATGAACGCGATCGCCGCGCCGGTCGCGGGCACGGTCAAGGCTGTGCTGGTCGATAACGGCCAGCCGGTCGAATATGACCAGCCGCTGATCGTCATTGAATAAGGCCGTCGGACCCATGGCCATCGAAAAGCTGCTGATCGCCAACCGCGGTGAAATCGCGCTGCGCATCCACCGCGCCTGCCATGAAATGGGCATCAAGACGGTGGCGGTCCATTCGACCGCCGACGCCGACGCCATGCATGTACGCCTCGCCGACGAAGCGATCTGCATCGGACCGCCCGCGGCCAAGGACAGCTATCTGAATGTCGCAGCGATCATTTCCGCTGCCGAGATCAGCGGCGCGGATGCGATCCATCCGGGCTATGGCTTTCTGTCGGAAAACGCCAAGTTCGCCGAAATCGTGGAAGCGCACGGCATCGCCTTCGTGGGGCCGAAGCCCGAACATATCCGCACCATGGGCGACAAGATCGAAGCCAAGCGCACCGCCGGCGCGCTGGGCCTGCCGCTCGTCCCCGGCTCCGATGGCGCGATCAGCGACCTGGACGAAGCCAAGGCGATCGCGGAGAAGGCCGGTTATCCCGTCATCATCAAGGCGGCGTCCGGCGGCGGCGGGCGCGGCATGAAGGTGTGCACTTCGCCCGACGAGTTGGAAACGCTGATGCAGCAGGCCGGTTCGGAAGCGAAGGCCGCCTTCGGCGACGCCACCGTCTATCTCGAAAAATATCTCGGCAATCCGCGCCATATCGAAATCCAGGTTTTCGGCGACGGCAATGGCAACGCCATCCATCTGGGCGAGCGCGACTGTTCGCTCCAGCGGCGTCACCAGAAGGTGCTGGAAGAAGCCCCCTCCCCGATTCTGAGCCAGGCCGATCGCGACCGCATCGGCGGCGTCTGCGCCAAGGCGATGGCCGATATGGGCTATCGCGGCGCGGGCACGATCGAATTTCTGTGGGAAGACGGCGAATTCTACTTCATCGAAATGAACACCCGGCTTCAGGTCGAACATCCGGTGACGGAGATGATCACCGGCGTCGATTTGGTGCGCGAACAGATCCGCATCGCCGAGGGCAAGCCGCTGTCGGTCACGCAGGACGAGTTGCGCTTCACCGGCCATGCGATCGAATGCCGCATCAACGCCGAAGATCCCAAGACCTTCGCGCCGTCGCCGGGCACCGTCACCAGCTATCATGTGCCGGGCGGCATGCATGTCCGCGTCGATAGCGGCCTGTATCAGGGCTATAAGGTGCCGCCCTATTACGACTCCATGATCGGCAAGCTGATCGTCTATGGCCGCACCCGCGAGGGCGCGATCATGCGGTTGAAGCGGGCGCTGGAGGAATATGTGATCGAAGGGATGAAGACCACCATCCCGCTGCATCAGGCGCTGTTGCGTGACCCCGATTTCCTCGACGGCAACTACACGATCAAATGGCTTGAGGAATGGTTGGCGCGGGAGGGCGACGCATGAAGGCGACCATCTGGCACAACCCCAAATGCGGCACCTCGCGCAAGACGCTGGCGATCATCGAGGAGACGCCGGGCGTCGAGGTCGAGGTGATCGAGTATCTGAAAACCCCGTTCACCCGCGACAAGCTGGCGCAGATCATCGCCGACGCCGGATTGACCCCGGCGGAGGCGATCCGCAAGATGGGCACCGACGCAGAGGAACGCGGTCTGCCGGCGATGGACGCCGATGCGATCCTGGACGAAATGGCGTCAAATCCCGCTTATGTGAATCGCCCTTTTGTCGAGACGGAAAAGGGCGTTCGCTTCTGTCGGCCGCAGGATAAGGTATTGGAAATACTCTAGGAATTGTCCGACTTATCGTTTCTATATCGAAACGAAATGTCATCGTGAAAATGCCGTACTACTGTCCATGTCGCTGTCTCATATCGCTGCGTCACGCCGCCGTAACAAAGCCATGATCTGAGCGCTTGCTTTGATGGCGGGAAGCCGTAGCTTCTCGCTCATGGCAAAGGAACCGACATTGGCGACCATCGCCGTCTACTGTCTGAAAGGCGGCGTGGGCAAAACCACCTTCGCGATCAACCTGGCCTGGGCGTCCGCCTCCATCTCCAAGCGGCGCACCCTGCTATGGGATCTGGACCCGCAGGCGGCGTCGAGTTGGCTCTTGTCCACCGATATGGAAAGCCGCGACGCGGCGCAGGCGATCTTCAGCAAGGATGTGGACGTCCGCAAGCTGATTCAGCCCTCGACCGTGCCGGGGCTGGACCTGATCGCCGCCGACACGTCGCTGCGCAGCCTCGATCATCTCTTCCGCGAAATGGACAAGAAGAAGCGGCTGGCCAAGCTGATCGAGAGCCTGGGGCGCGACTATGACCGCATCATCCTCGATTGCCCGCCCGGCCTCACCGAAACCAGCGAGCAGGTGCTGCGCGCCGCCGACCTGATCGTCATCCCTGTCATCCCCTCCCCCCTGTCGCAGCGGGCGATGGGCGAGGTCGCCCGCTATCTGGTCCAGCGCGGCGGCAACCATGCGCCGATCCTGCCGGTCTATTCCATGGTCGATCGCCGCCGCAGCCTGCACCGAACGGCGCTGGACAGCCAGCCGGACTGGCCCGCCATCCCGATGGCCAGCACGATCGAGCAGATGACGGTGCGCCGCAAGCCGCTAGGCGCTTTCGCCCCGACTTCGCCGCCGGCACAGGCCTTCGCCTCGCTGTGGACGATGGTCGAGCGGCAATTGCAGGCCGGCTAGAGCGGCGTCAGCCGATGGCGACACGCTGGGGTTTCGGAAACAGGCGCGCCGCGTCCTGCGGCAGCATCGGCCGGCCGAAATAATAGCCCTGCACCTTCTTGCAGCCCAGCCGCCGGACCATCTGCAATTCCGCTTCGGTTTCCACGCCTTCGGCCGTGGTGCTCATGCCCAGGCTGTCGGCCAGCGTCACCACGGCCCGGATGATGGCCAGGCTTTCGGCGGTATTCTTGGACGCGCCAACGACGAAGCTGCGATCGATCTTGATCGTGTTGAACCGGGTACGGCTCAGATAGCCCAGCGAGGAATAGCCGGTGCCGAAATCGTCGAGCGAGAGCTGGATACCCAGGCTGAGCAATTGGTCGAGCACCTTGAGCGCGCCCGCATCCTCGTTCATGAACACGCTTTCAGTGACCTCCAGCTCCAGCCGGCGGGCGTCCAGCCCACTCTGCGCCAGCGCGGACACCACCGCGGCGACGAAGCTGGGATGAGTCAGCTGTTCGGCCGAGACGTTGACGGCGATGCGGATATCGTCCGGCCAGGTCACCGCCTCCATGCAGGCGGTCCGCAGCACCCACTCGCCGATCGGCGCGATCAGCCGCGCTTCTTCCGCCACCGGCACGAATTTGACCGGTGAGATAGCCCCCAGTTGCGGATGCGTCCACCGCACCAACGCCTCGAACCCCAATACGGCGCCATGTTCGGCATCGACCACGGGCTGGTACAGGACATGCAACTGGTCCTTTTCCAACGCCTCGCGCAGCGCCAGTTCCAGCTGACGCCTCTCTTCCGCCTGCGCGTGGAGCCGCGGCTCATAGGCGCAATGCACGCCGCCGCCCTCGTCCTTGGCGCGATAGAGGGCGAGGTCGGCGCTGCGGATCAACGCTTCGGAATCGCGGCCGTCCATTGGCGACAGCGCCGATCCGACCGATGCGCCGACATGCAGCATATGCTGGCCGACTTGATAGGGCATCGACAATGCGCCAATGATCGCCGACGACAGGCGGGGAATGGCGGCGCTATCGGCGACATGCGGGATGATCACCGCAAATTCGTCGCCGCCGATCCGGCCGCAGAATATGTCCGCAACACAGACCTGCCGCAGCCGCCGCGCCACCTGGCTCAACAGCTTGTCGCCGGTCTGATGGCCCAGCGTGTCGTTGATCGATTTGAACCGGTCGAGATCGATCATCAGGAACCCACAGCCGGGCGAGCGCCCTTTCGAAGCGTCCATCGCCTGGTCCAGCACTTCGCGCAGGTGGCTGCGGTTGGGCAGGCCGGTGAGCGGGTCGAAGCGGGCGAGCTGCGCGATCTTGTCGGCCGATTCGCGCTGCGCCGTCACGTCCGATCCGACACCGCGAAAACCTTGGAAAATGCCATTTTCGTCATGACGGGGCGACGCCGACAGCTCCCACCAGCGCCATTGCCCCTGTATCTCGACTGGCAGGACCAGATTGCTGAAACTCTCACGCCGCTTGAGATGGTCGGCCAGGCTGTGCAGGCCAGCGGCGAATCGGCCGTCATCCCAGCCGCTACCGGCCAATATCTGCACCAGCGGCGCGCCCTCCAGCTGGCCCGGCTCCATGCCCATCGTCTCGGCGAAGCGGCTGGACACGCCATTGATCCGGCGCAGCGCGTCGGTCTGCCACAGCCAGTCGGACCCGCCTCCCTCATATTCGCGCAGCAACAGGCTGACGACCTCGCTCTTTTCCGCCAATTGCACGGTGGTGCTGTGCTGACGGGCGAAGGTGCGGGCGTAGATGAAGCAGCCGCACAGCAGCGACAGCGCATAGCTGGTCGCCAGCGCCCTTAGCGGCAACTGGCCGCCTTCGTCGAACATGGCGAACAGGCCGAGGATGCAGGGCAGAAGATAGGCGGTGGCGGACAACGGCGTCGCCGCATAGCTGATCGCGCCGCAGACCATGATGCAACTGATGAGCGTCCACAGCGCCACTAGTTCTTCGGTCTGCCCGGATTGGGACACCAGCACCATGCAGGCCGCCCAGACCAGCCCGTGCAGCAATCCGCCCAGCGCATGGCGGCGCAGGTCGGCCGGTGACAGGCCGATATCGTTGGCGCGCCGCTGTCGGTCGAGCAGCAGAGTAATGCTGGTCGCGGCGATCAGCGCCAGGCTCCATCCGCCGAGCAGGAACGGTGAACAGCAATGGGAAAAGACCTGCCACAGGAACAGCATCCCGCAAATATTCATGCCATGGCGCAGTATGGCGACGCTGTCGGCGGATCGCAGCTGGGCTTCCAGCACGCGGATCCCGCCATCCTCCAGGATGGTACAAAGACCCATGATCGCGCGCAGCGATGCGCGTTCCTGGCGGTCCGGTTCTTCGGCTTGTTCCTGCTTGCTACCCACGGGACTGGGTTAGCAGTCATGGGTTATCAATCAGTAACCTTGGCCTTGAAGGATGTTACGATCTGACCGGGGCGTCAGGCGGCGATGTCGTAGGGCCGAATTTCGCCGGTCAGATAGAGGTTGCGCGCCTTCGACCGGCTCAACTTGCCCGAACTGGTGCGCGGCAAGGTGCGCGGCGGCACCAGTTCCACGACGCAGTTCATGCCGGTGATGGCGCGGACCCGTTCGCGGATCTGGTCGCGCAGGCGCGAACGCTCTTCATTGTCCGACGTGCGACAATGGACCAGCACGGCGGGCGCTTCCTCGCCGCCTGGGGTGGTGATGGCGAAGGCTGCGATGTCGCCCTGCTTGAAGCCGGGCAGTTGCTCCACCGCCCATTCGATATCCTGGGGCCAATGATTCTTGCCGTTGATGATGATCATGTCCTTGGCGCGACCAACGATGTAGAGATAACCATCGGACAGATAGCCCATGTCGCCGGTGTCGAGCCAGACGCGGCCAGATGCATCGGAGGCCATGCACGCCTTGGTCGCGACTTCATCGCGGAAATAGCCGACCATCAGCGACGGGCCGGTGGTCCACACCTTGCCGATCTGGCGCTCGTTCATCAGGCCGCCATCCTCGTCGCGGATTTCCACGACCATGTCCTTGGCCGGCTTGCCGCAATTGACGATCGAGCGGAAACGCTGGGGACGCCCCTCGGTCGCGTGACCGCCCGACAGGTCGGTTTCCTCGACCAGTTCGACGATGATCCCCTCGCCCGGCGGCATGATGGTGACGGCCAGTGTCGCTTCGGCGAGGCCATAGCTGGGCAGGAAAGCCTTGGGGCTGAACCCTGCATCGGCGAAGGCGTCCACGAAGCTCTGCATCACGTCGGGGCGAATCATGTCCGCGCCATTGCCGGCCAGGCGCCAGCGGGACAGGTCGAACCGATCCTCCGCCTTGGTCTGGCTGGAAATGCGGCGGGCGCAGATGTCATAGCCGAAGGTCGGCGAATAGCTGATCGATGTGCCGTCATTCCGGCTGATGAGGTCGAGCCAGGCCAGCGGACGGCGGGCGAAATCCTCGGTCTTCATATAATCGGTCGATACCTGGTTGGCGACGACCGACAGGAAGCAGCCGACCAGCCCCATGTCATGATACCAGGGCAGCCAGCTGATGCAGCGATCGCTGTCCTGCACCTGCATCCCGTGGCTGTGCGCCGACAGGTTGGACAGGAGCGCATGATGCGTCACCGCGACGCCATGGGGGAAGCGGGTCGAGCCGCTGCTATATTGGAGATAGGCGACGTCTTCCGGCTGCGCCTCCGGCAGAGCGGCGGGGACGGCGTCGCGGGCGATGAAATCTTCGAACGCGATGCTTTCGACATTCTTCTGGCGGCCGGATTCGCCCGCCATCTCTTCCAGCTCCTTGGGGAAGAGGAACAGCATCGGATCGCAGCTGGACAGCTGGACATTCAGCTGGTCGATATAGCTGTCCTTGCCGCCGAAGCTGGTCGGCAGCGGCAGCGGCACCGGCCAGGCACCGGCATAGATGATGCCAAAGAAGAGCATGGCGAAGTCCGCGCCGGTTTCGGCGACCAGAGCGACGCGGTCGGCCGGTTTCACGCCATGGCCGATCAGGCGATGGGCGCAGGCCAGCGCGTCGGCGCGCAATTCGCTGAACGGATAGGGCCGCGCCAGATTGCCGCGCGCATCATGAAAATTGAGCCCGCGCTTGCCCTGCGCCGCATAGTCCAGCGCTGCGCCCAGCGTCCCGAAATCGGAGAAGCGGCGCGGCAGATCGTCGGTGGTCGGCGTCGGTGCCATCATCTCTTGCGAACCCGTCATATTGGTTGACCCAATGTCTTGAAAATCTTGAAACCGGGGCCGCTAGCAGCTTTGACCGCCATTTGCACCGGATATTGCATTCCAATATGCACTCATAGCCGACAAGGCGCGGTGAAATTCCGGCCCGACTGTGGCATAAAGATGGCGCATGTCGCATGTTGCATCATGATGACCGGCAAACGCCTCCCCCCACCGCTTGATGAAAGCGCGCTGCGCGACATGGCGCTGCGCCATGTCGCCCGCTTCGCCACCAGCCGGGGAAAGCTGCTCGCCTATCTCAAGCGCAAGATCAAGGAGCGCGGATGGGGCGGCGAGGCGCCAGCGGACCCCGACGGGCTGGCGGACCGCTTCGTGGATCTGGGCTATATCGATGATGCGGGCTATGCGGTGATGAAGAGCGGGGCGCTGGCCCGGCGCGGTTATGGCGCAAGGCGCATCGGCGAGGAATTGCGCGCGGCGGGGATCGGCGAAGAGGATCGCGAACAGGCGGACGCGCAGATTGCGTCCGAAGCCTGGGCGGCGGCGGACCGCTTCGCCCGGCGCAAACGGATCGGCCCCTATGCGACCGGGCCGATCGACCCCAAGCAGCGGGAGAAGGCGATCGCGGCGTTTTTGCGCGCGGGCCATGCCTATGCGGTGGCGCGGCGCTGGGTCGATGCGCCGCCGGGGGAGCCGATGGCGGCGGAAGACGAATAGGCCCAAGGTCATGGCTGGGTCATGACCGGGTCACCCGTGCGAAGTTCACACCGTAGATGGAATGATTTTGCGGGCGCAAGACAGGGCGAAGCGTCGGCTATGCACCCGCGAAGCGCCAGCGACGCGCCCACGGCTTCCCGGCCGTCGACCATTTGGGTCATGCCAACGCACCGCCGACGCATCAGCGACGCGCCTGCCGGGTCACGGGTCGGGCGGGGTCGGTGCTGAAAGCATCGACCAACAAGTCGTACCGCGCCTTCCCTGCCCGATAATCCTCCATCCTACCAAAACAATCCGAAAACTCCTCCCCAATACGCCCACCATATCAGCAGACGCATATAGAAACCTTTGCCGTCACCATTTTCATATGCGATTCCCCTGCCTTGAAAGGGAAGGTTTGCATCCGCAGCCGATTGTTTGCGCGCCCTTTCCTTAAAGAAAAGGCCCCCGCAATACGGAGGCCCCTTCCTTCAAAGCTTGGTCCGCCGCGCGATCACATATGGATCGGCTTGCCGGTCACGGCCATCGCCGCTTCCTTGATCGCCTCGCTATGCGTGGGATGCGCATGGCAGGTATAGGCGATGTCTTCGCTCGACGCGCCGAATTCCATCGCTTGCGCCGCCTGCGCGATCATCGTGCCTGCGGGCACGGCGATGATCCACACGCCTAGCACCTTGTCGGTTTCGGCGTCGGCGATGATCTTCACGAAACCGTCCGGCTCATGATTGGTCTTGGCGCGGCTGTTAGCCATCATCGGGAATTTGCCGACCTTGATCGCGCCCTTTTCCTTGGCGGCCTCTTCGGTCAGGCCCACGCCCGCGATTTCCGGCTTGGTATAGACGACCGACGGGATGATGGCATGGTTCACAATGCCGGTCAGGCCCGCGATATTCTCGGCCACCGCAATGCCTTCGTCCTCGGCCTTGTGCGCCAGCATCGGACCGGGGATGACGTCGCCGATCGCCCACACGCCGGGCGCCTTGGTCGCGAAATCATGATCCGTCTCGATCTGGCTGCGCGCGTTCAGCTCCAGGCCGATCTTGTCGAGGCCCAGCCCTTCGGTATTGGGACGACGGCCGATCGACACGAGGACGACATCCGCCTCGATCGTCTCCGCGTCGCCACCGGCGGCCGGCTCGACGGTCAGGGTCACACCCTTCTTGCCGACTTGCGCGCCCGTCACCTTCGTACCGAGCTTGTACTCGAAGCCCTGCTTCTTGAAGATCTTGTTAGCTTCCTTGCGGATTTCGCCGTCCATGCCGGGCAGGATCTGGTCGAGATATTCGACCACGGTCACCTTGGCGCCCAGGCGCTTCCAGACCGAACCCAGTTCCAGGCCGATGACGCCGCCGCCAACCACGACCAGATGACCCGGCACCTTGTCCAGTTCCAGCGCGCCGGTGGAATCCACGATCTTGCCGCCTGCGTTATCAACTTCAACGCCGGGCAGCGGCGTGACCGACGATCCGGTGGCGATGACGATATTCTTCGCCGTCACCTTCTCGCCGTTGATCTCGACGCTGTTCGCGCCAGTGAAGCTGGCCAGACCCTTGAGCCAGGTCACCTTGTTCTTCTTGAACAGAAATTCGATGCCGCCGGTCAGGCCCTTGACCGCGTCGATGCGCTGGCCCTGCAGGGTGGGCAGGTCCAGGCTCATCTTGTCGATCTTGACGCCCAGTTTGGCGAGCGCGCCATTGGCCGCCTCGTCATAGAGTTCCGATGCGTGCAGCATCGCCTTGGACGGGATACAGCCCACATTGAGGCAGGTGCCGCCCAGCGTCTCGCGGCTTTCGGCGCAGGCGGTCTTGAGGCCCAGCTGCGCCGCGCGGATCGCCGCGACATAGCCGCCGGGGCCAGCGCCGATTACCAGGACGTCGTAGTCGAAGTCAGCCATAACAATCTCCGTTCGCCCTGAGCCTGTCGAAGGGCATTACTTCTTCTTTTGTCCTTCGGGAAGGACGGGGCTTCGACAGGCTCAGCCCGAACGGATAGGATGTCTGGTCGCGACCTTTACAGGTCGATCAGCAGGCGGGTTGGGTCTTCGATCGCGTTCTTGACCGCGACGAGGAAGGTGACCGCTTCGCGACCATCGACCATGCGATGGTCGTAGCTGAGCGCCAGATACATCATTGGACGGATCACAATCTGACCGTCACGAACGACCGGGCGGTCCTCGATGCGGTGCAGGCCAAGAACCCCCGACTGGGGCGGGTTGATGATCGGGCTGGACAGCAGCGAGCCGAACACGCCGCCATTGGAGATGGTGAAGGTGCCGCCCTTCATATCTTCCATCGTCAGCTTGCCTTCCTTGGCCTTCTTGCCAAAGCCGCCGATGGTCTTTTCGATGTCCGCGACGCTCAGCGATTCGGCGTTGCGGATGACCGGAACCACCAGGCCGGTGGGCGCCGACACCGCGACCGAGATGTCGCAGAAATTATTATAGACGATCTCGTCGCCCTCGATCTGCGCATTGACGCCCGGAATGTCGCGCAGCGCCATGCAGACGGCCTTGGTGAAAAAGCCCATGAAGCCCAGACGGACGCCATGCTTCTTCTCGAACAGATCCTTATACTTGGCCCGCGCCTCGATGATGTTGGTCATGTCGACGTCGTTGTAGGTGGTCAGCAGCGCGGCGGTGTTCTGCGCTTCCTTCAGCCGCTTGGCGACCGTCTGGCGCAGGCGGGTCATCTTCACCCGTTCCTGTGCGCGGCTGGGACCAGCGGCAGGCGCTTCGGCGGCGGAAGCAGCGGCAGCAGCCGCACCGGCGGCGGCCTTGGCGGTGCCGGCGGCGGCGGCGGCGGTGACGTCGTCCTTGGTCAGGCGACCGTCCTTGCCGGTGCCCTTGATCTTGCTGGGGTCAAGGCCATGTTCCAGCACAAGGCGGCGGACCGCCGGCGACAGGGTCAGGTTGCCACCCTCTTCATCATCCGAAGCAGCGGGCGCCGGCGCAGAAGCGGCCGGGGCCGGGGCGGCGGCTTCCGCCTTCGCGGCGGGCGCAGCGGCGGCAGGCGCCGGAGCAGCGGCAACCGAACCGCCTTCGTTCACATAGGCCAGCAGCGCGCCGACCTCAACCGTGTCGCCTTCCTTGGCGATGATGTCGCCCATGACGCCGGCCACGGTCGAGGGCACATCGACCGCGACCTTGTCGGTTTCGAGGGACACGATCGGCTCGTCGACCTTGACGGCTTCACCGGGCTTCTTGAGCCACTGGCCCACGGTTGCTTCGGTAACGGATTCGCCCAGAGTGGGGACTTTGACTTCGGTAGCCATGAGCTTGATCAGCCTTTCTTCTGGCGACGGATTTCGGTGCGGACGCTGTGACCCAGCGCATCGGCGACGAGTGCGCCCTGTTCGGACACATGACGCGACGCCAGACCCGTCGCGGGCGAGGCGGACGCCTTGCGGCCGGCATAACGGGCGCGCTTGGGCGCCTTGCCAGCCTTGACCAGGGCTTCCTCGATATAGGGTTCGACGAAGAACCATGCGCCATTGTTGCGCGGCTCCTCCTGACACCACACGATATCTTCCAAATTGGTCATACGCTCGATGCGCGTGGCCAATGCGTCGGTCGCGAACGGATAGATTTGTTCGATGCGAACGATCTGCACATCTTTGTCCCCGGCGGCGTCGCGCGCTTCCATCAGGTCGTAGAACACCTTGCCGGAACACAGGACCAGGCGCTTGGTATCCTTGTCCGCCGACCCATTGGGATCGGACAGGATGCGCTTGAACTGGGTTTCGCCCAGGAAATCCTCCGCCTTGCTGACCGCCAGCTTGTGCCGGAGCAGCGACTTGGGCGCCATGATGATGAGCGGCTTGCGGAAGGGCCGCAGCATCTGGCGACGCAGCGCGTGGAAATAGTTCGCCGGGGTCGTGATGTTGGCGACCTGGATATTGCCTTCCGCACATAGTTGCAGGAAGCGTTCCAGACGCGCCGAACTATGTTCCGGCCCCTGCCCTTCATAGCCGTGCGGCAACAGGCAGACGAGGCCGTTGGAGCGCAGCCACTTGGTTTCGGACGAAGCGATATACTGGTCGAAGATGATCTGCGCGCCATTGGCGAAATCGCCGAACTGCGCTTCCCACAGCACCAGGCTCTTCGGGTCGGCCAGCGCGAAACCATATTCGAAGCCCAGCACGCCATATTCGGACAGCGGCGAATCCAGCACCTCGAACCGGCCATGCGGCACGGTCGACAGCGGGATATATTTATTCTCGCTGTCCTGATCGGTCCAGACCGCGTGACGCTGGCTGAACGTGCCGCGTCCAGAATCCTGACCCGACAGGCGGACGCCATAGCCTTCGGACAGGAGCGAGCCGAAAGCCAAAGCCTCGCCAGTCGCCCAGTCGAAATTCTCGCCGGACTTGAACATCTCCGCCTTGGCCGCGAGCACGCGGGTCAGCGTCTTGTGGACGTTCAGCCCTTCGGGAACGGTGGTCAGCGTCTTGCCCAGGCTGTCGAACAGCTTGGTGCTGATCGCCGAATCCACGCTTTGGCGCGATGTTTCGGCGTCGGCCGGCTTGTGCAGCCCCGACCAGCGGCCGGCGAACCAGTCGGCCTTGTTGGCCTTGTAGCTCTTGGCCGCCTCGAACTCTTCCTCCAGATGATTGACGAAATCGCCCGTCACCTTGCTGACATAGTCGTCATCGACCACGCCTTCGCTCTTCAACCGCGCCGAATAGACGTCGCTGACCGGCGGATGCTGGCGGATTTCCTTGTACATCAGGGGCTGAGTGAAGCCCGGCTCGTCGCCTTCATTATGACCGAAGCGGCGATAGCACCACATGTCGATCACGATGTCGCGGTGGAAGGTCTGGCGATATTCCATCGCCAGCTTGCACGCGAAGGTCACGGCTTCGGGATCGTCGCCATTGACGTGCAGGATCGGCGCCTGAACCCCCTTCGCCACGTCGGACGGATAGGGCGAGCCGCGCGAGAATTGCGGGCTGGTGGTGAAGCCGATCTGGTTGTTGATGATGAAGTGGACGCAGCCGCCGGTATTGTAACCATGCACGCCGGAGAAGCCGAGGCATTCCCACACGATGCCCTGACCCGCGAACGCCGCGTCGCCGTGTATCAGCACGGGCAATACCTGCTCATGCTTGCCCAGGTCATCGCGGAAGGTCTGCTGCGCGCGCACCTTGCCCAACACCACCGGGTCGACGGTTTCGAGGTGCGAGGGGTTCGGCACCAGCGACATATGGACCTTGACGCCATCGAACTCGCGATCGGTCGAGGTGCCGAGGTGATATTTCACGTCGCCCGAACCGCCGACATCTTCGGGATTGGCGGTGCCACCCGAAAATTCGTGGAAGATGACGCGGAAGCCCTTGGCCATCACATTGGCCAGCACGTTGAGTCGGCCGCGATGGGCCATGCCGAACACGATCTCGCGAACCCCGGACTGGCCACCATATTTAATGACCGCTTCCAGCGCAGGGATCATGGATTCGCCGCCGTCCAGGCCGAAACGCTTGGTGCCGACATATTTGCGGCCCAGGAACTTCTCATATTGCTCGCCCTGGATGACCTTCGCCAGGATCGCTTTCTTGCCTTCGGGCGTGAACTGGATTTCCTTGTCCTTGCCCTCCAGCCGGTCCTGCAGGAAGCGGCGCTCCTCCACATCCGCGATGTGCATATATTCCAGGCCGACATTGCCGCAATAATTGGCGCGCAGGATCGCGACGATCTCCGCCACGGTCGCATATTGCAGGCCCAGCGTGCCGCCCAGATAGATTTTTTTCGCGGGGTCGGTCAGGCCGTGATATTCCGGCGTCAAATCAGCTGGCAGATCACGCTTGGTCAGGCCCAGCGGATCGAGATTGGCGGCCAGATGCCCGCGCACCCGATAGGTGCGAATCAGCATCTGCGCGCGAATGGCGTCATCGGCGGCGGCGACGGCGTCGGCATCCGACACGGCCTTGCCGGCGGACTTGGCGGCGACCTTCACGGCGACCTGCATCTGCGTGGGGTCCATCGCCCCGGTCAGATCGTCGGTATCGCTCAGCGGCCAGTTGTCGCGCTGCCAGCTTGGCCCGCGCTCAAACTCGAATTCCTGGTTCTCGTAACCCATGTTCCTACGTCCCATCCCAGCCGCGTGCAGTCGCGGATGCGGGAAAATAGCGGCCAAGGTGCAGCCCGGCCGCTTTTTCTATCGGCTGATCAGCCCTTGAGCACTTCGACCAGCGTCGAGCCAAGCTCGGACGGGCTGGCGGCGACCTTGATACCGGCCGCTTCCATCGCCGCGATCTTGCTTTCCGCGTCGCCCTTGCCGCCCGACACGATCGCGCCGGCATGGCCCATGCGACGGCCCGGAGGGGCGGTACGACCGGCGATAAAGCCAGCCATCGGCTTCTTGCGGCCACGCTTGGCTTCGTCGATCAGGAACTGGGCGGCCTGCTCCTCTGCGTCGCCGCCGATTTCACCGATCATGATGATCGATTCGGTGGCGTCGTCGGCCAGGAACAGTTCCAGAACGTCGATGAAGTTGGTGCCGTTGACCGGATCGCCGCCGATGCCGACGGCCGTGGTCTGGCCCAGGCCCGCATTGGTGGTCTGGAACACGGCTTCATAGGTCAGCGTGCCGGAGCGCGACACGACGCCGACCGAACCCTTGGAGAAGATCGAACCGGGCATGATGCCGATCTTGCATTCGCCCGGCGTCAGAACGCCGGGGCAATTCGGACCGATCAGGCGCGATTTGCTGCCCGACAAAGCGCGCTTCACGCGGACCATGTCGAGGACCGGGATGCCTTCGGTGATCGCGACGATCAGCGGGATTTCCGCGTCGATCGCTTCCAGGATAGAATCGGCCGCGAATGGCGGCGGCACATAGATGACCGATGCGTCGGCGCCGGTCTTGCTCTTGGCTTCCGCAACGGTGTCGTACATGGGCAGGCCGATATGGCTGGAGCCGCCCTTGCCGGGGGTCACGCCGGCAACCATCTGGGTGCCGTAGGCCAGGGCCTGTTCGGTGTGGAATGTGCCGGTGGCACCGGTCATACCCTGGGTGATGACCTTGGTGTTCTTGTTCACCAGAATGGACATGCGTGTCCCTTTTCTTCTGTGGAAGTGGCACTTGGGATCTAAAGCGCCCCGTCCCAGGCTGCGCACTTACCTGGAACGGGACGGTGCAGCTCTAAAGTCAGGCGAGCGAGGGGTCGATGCCCTTGCACGCTTCCAGCAATTCCTTGACGGCATCGACCGACACCTGAAGGTTCGCCTTGGCTTCCTCGTTCAGTTCGATCTCGATGATCTGCTCCACGCCATCCTTGCCGATGATGACCGGCACGCCGACATAGAGATTGTCGACGCCATATTGGCCGGTCAGGTTCGCGGCGCAGGGCAGCAGGCGCTTCTTGTCGCCCAGATAGGCTTCGGCCATGGCGATCGCGCTGGTGGCGGGCGCATAGAAGGCCGAACCGGTCTTGAGCAGCGCGACGATTTCGCCGCCGCCCGAACGGGTGCGCGCGACGATGGCGTCGATGCGCTCCTGCGTCGAACGGCCCTGCTTGATGAGGTCAGGGACAGGGATGCCGGCGACGGTCGAATATTCGATCACCGGGACCATCGTGTCGCCATGGCCGCCCAGCACGAAGCTGGTGACGTCCTTGGCCGAAACCTGGAATTCCTCGGCGAGGAAATGGTTGAAGCGCGACGAGTCGAGCACGCCGGCCATGCCGACGACCTTGTTGTGGGGCAGGCCCGAAAATTCGCGCAGCGCCCACACCATCGCATCAAGCGGGTTGGTGATGCAGATGACGAAGGCGTCGGGTGCGTTGGCGGCGATGCCTTCGCCCACGGCCTTCATGACCTTGAGGTTGATGCCCAGCAGGTCATCGCGGCTCATGCCCGGCTTGCGCGCCACGCCGGCGGTGACGATGATGACGTCCGCGCCCGCGATGTCGGCATAATCGTTCGAACCGGTGATCTTCGCGTCGAAACCTTCGACTGATGCGCACTGCGAGAGATCAAGCGCTTTGCCCTGCGGCACGCCTTCGACGACGTCGAACAGAACGATATCGCCCAGACTCTTGAGCGCCGCCAGGTGCGCCAATGTGCCGCCGATATTGCCTGCGCCGATGAGCGCGATCTTGTTCCGGGCCATATGCAATCATCCTCCAAGTCTTGACTACTGGAATTGCTGGCCCGCCTACGCCCTTCGAACAGGGGTTTCAACCGCCGAAATCTCAGGAAGGCAAATTATCTTTGCAATTCATTCGCAATTGCATTAAATGCGATTCACACCCTGTCGCTGCGGACTTCTACCCTGGTCCTCAGCCTTCCCTGCAGCGGTATCCTGCCGGGCGCCTTTCTCCTCGGAGGCGCCCGGCCTGTTTCCCACCTTAAGATTGCGGCCTGATGAACGGGGCGCGCGCCATCGGACGGACGGATTTCGCCCGGCGATGAACAGACCAACCGTCAGGAAGACTATTTAGGCCCGTGGCCCAATTCGAGATAATCGTCCGACTGCATTTCCATCAGCCGCGACACGGTGCGTTCGAACTCGAACGCGCCGTCCCCTTGTGGATACAGGCGCGCCGGCTCGGCATCGGCCGACGCCAGCAATTTCACCTTATATTCGTAGAGCGAGTCGATCAGAGTCACGAAGCGCGCGGCTTCGTTCCGGTTTTCCGGCCCCAGCACGGGAATGCCGACGATGATGACCGTATGATATTTACGCGCGATCGCCAGATAGTCGGGCGCGCCACGCGCTTCGGCGCACAGCCGCTTGAACGAGAAGACCGCGACGCCTTTGAGGCTTTTGGGCACATGCAGCGTCCGGCCGCCCTGCACGACGATATCTTCCGAGGGCACATGGGCGCGGTCTGACGGCGGATAGTCTGTCAGACGGAAGAAAGCGGTGCTCAACGCCTGTGTGGCTTCGTCGCCATTGGGGCAATGCCACAGCGTCGCGTCACCCAGCCGGTCGCGTCGATAATCGACCGGCCCGTTCAGCGTCATCACATCCAGCTTCACCTTGATCAGGTCGATGAAGGGCAGGAAGAGCTGGCGGTTGAGGCCGTTCTTGTAGAGTTCGTCCGGCTCGCGGTTGGACGTAGTGACGATCGTCACCCGCTTTTCCAGCAGGCCGGTGAACAGCCGCGACATGATCGCCGCATCGGCCATATTGTTGACGACCATCTCGTCGAAGCAGAGCAGGCGCGCCTCGTCGGCCAGCGACTCGACCACCGGCGGGATCGGATCACCCGTTTCCGACTTGCGCGCTTCGGCCAGCCGCGCATGAACGTCGAGCATGAACTCATGGAAATGCGCGCGTTTCTTGCGCGCGATCTGCACCGTGTCGAAAAACAGGTCCATCAGCATGGATTTGCCGCGCCCGACGCCGCCCCACATATAGAGGCCGCGGGGCGGCTCCGGCGCCTTGCGCAGCAGCTTCCACAGCGTCGATCCGCGCGCGGGGGCCGCCTCCAATTCGCGTTGCAGGGCATCGAGCCGTTCCGCCCCGGCTTGCTGGTCGGGGTCAGCGCGCAACTCGCCCGCCGCCACCAGCGCGCGGTAACGGTCCATCACATGGCTCGTCATGCTTCCGGCGCCTTGCGCAATGTGGCGGTGGACGCGGCGATCGTCCGCCCATCCTGCGCCAATGTCAGGCGCAGGAACAGCAGCCGCCCGGTTTCCCCCAGCAGTTCGACCTGCGCGCGCAGAATATGATCGGCCCGGCCCGCCGCCATATATTGCATCGAGAGTTCGACCGTGACCGCGCTGGCCTGCGCCGGACGGCCGACGGCCACCATCGCGGAAAAATAGGCATGATCGGCAAAAGCCGCGAGAAAGCCGCCATGCAGCGAGCCCAGGCGGTTGCGATGATGGACGCGCGGTTCCAGCTCGACGATCGCGCGCACGGCGCCATCGGGCTGCGAATAGATCGGACCGAGCAGGGTGAGGAACGTGTCCGGCACCGGCTCCATCCATTGCAGCCAGCCGGCACGCGGCCCGTCGGTGACGCGCCGCGCTATCGCCTTTTCACCCGCCTCCACGGTGATCAGAGCTGCCGTTCGACCATCATCTTCTTGGTTTCGGCGATCGCCTTGGCCGGCGAAAGCCCCTTGGGGCAGACATTGGCGCAGTTCATGATGGTGTGGCAGCGATAGAGGCGGAAGGGATCTTCCAGTTCGTCCAGCCGCTCGCCGGTATATTCGTCGCGGCTGTCGGCCAGCCAGCGATAGGCCTGGAGCAGGATCGCCGGGCCAAGAAACTTGTCGCTATTCCACCAGTAGGACGGGCAGCTGGTCGAGCAGCAGGCGCACAGGATGCACTCGTACAGGCCGTCCAGCTTCTCGCGGTCGGCGGGCGACTGGAGCCGCTCCTTGCCCGACGGCGGCGGCGACACGGTCTTCAGCCAGGGCTGGATCGAGTTATATTGCGCGTAGAAATGAGTGAAGTCGGGCACCAGATCCTTGATCACGTCCATATGCGGCAACGGCGTAATGCGCACATCCTTGCCGCTGCACTCGTCGATCGCGGTGGTGCAGGCCAGGCCGTTCTTGCCGTTCATGTTCATCGAACAGCTGCCGCAAATACCCTCGCGACACGACCGGCGGAAGGTCAGTGTGGGATCATATTCATTCTTGATCTTCAGCAGCGCGTCCAGAACCATCGGCCCGCAGGTGTCGAGGTCGATCTCGAACGTATCGTAACGCGGGTTCTGCCCGGAGTCAGGATCGTAGCGATAGACTTTGAAGCTGCGCACATTGGACGCGCCGGCGGGCGCGGGGTGGGTCACGCCCTTGCCGCTGATCTTGCTGTTCTTGGGCAACGCAAATTCGGCCATCGCTCGTCGAGCCTCTTCGAAAGATGTCTATCAGTTGGGGGTCCGCATAACAAAAAATAAGCAAAGGTCCAGCGCCGCGGACCATGTTTCTGTCCCAGGCCACTTGTTGCAAACGGATTGCAACGGGTCGGACGGCCGCTTGCTTCCTCCACCATCCACGTTAGGGCGGCACATCTCCAAGGATATAGTCTTGCCGACCGACATCGCCTTTCTCGCCATCGCCGAAGCGCAACAGCTCTATCACTGGCTGCCCGCCGCGCTGGAACTGGCGCGGCGGCCCGGCGTGCGGGTCAGTGTGCTGTCGCCCTCGGACCAGCTATTGGCGCTCGTCGCCAGCTATGATCCGCAAGGGATTTTGCGCCCCGTCCGCCTGCGCCGTCCACCCTCGCGCGCCGACTCGCTGTTCCGCCAGCCTTCCCGGCTCGCGACGCTGCTCCTCAACTATGCCACCATCGCCCGCTTCCCGACTCTGGTGACGACGGAGATCAGCAGCGCCTGGCTGCGGCGCGTGCCGGGTTTCACATCGCATCTGATCCTTATCAAACATGGCGCGGGCGACCGGGAAGGCGGCTACAAGAAGCGCCACGCCGATTTCGACCTGACCCTGGTCGCGGGCGAAAAGGACCGCCGCCGCATGATCGACCGGGGCCTGTGCACGCCCGAAGCGATCGCGGTCGGCGGCTATGCCAAATTCGAACTGAAGGCGCCGCGCCAACGCTATTTCTACAATGACGATCCGGTGCTGCTCTATAATCCGCATTTCGACCCGGCGCTGTCTTCCTGGGTCAATCACGGGCCGGCGATACTGGCGTCACTGGAGTCGCTCACTGGCTGGAACGTCATCATCGCGCCGCATACCAAGCTGGCGCGCGCCGCCGCCCCGATCGTCAGCCACGCGCCCCATATCCGCGTCGATATGGGCAGCCGCCACTCGATCGACATGAGCTATACGATGAGCGCGGACGTCTATCTGGGCGACGTATCGAGCCAGGTATACGAGTTCCTGCTCCACCCCCGGCCCTGCATCTTCCTCAACCTCGACCATCGCGACGGCGCGGGCGACGCCTTCGCCCATTGGCGCTTGGGCCAGGTGATCGACAGCGCCGACGCCCTTCCGCAAGCCCTCGCCCGCGCAACCGGCTTGCAACCCGGCTTCGTTGCTGCGCAGGAAGCAGCGATGCAGGAATCGATCAATCTGTCCCCGGTCCCCGCCTCGCAACGCCAGGCCGACCTCATCCTGAATTTCGCCCAAACCTCTCATCCCGCGAAGAGCTAGAGCATGACCCAGACCCTCACCACCACCCTCGGCCCCGTGCGCCTTCTGGGCGACAACGCTACGCCGATCTGGGGCATGACCAATGCCGAACGCAATCGCCGCATGGCGGAAAGCGCAGCCAAGAACGGCAGCACCCTCGCGCCGAGGCATGAACTGGTCTTCAACCTGACCTATGCCTTCGACCCGCTGCTGCTGCGGCTGGCGCTCGAAACGCCGGGCACGCTCTTCGCCTGGCGCAACACGCCGATCGTGGGCCAGATACCGCAGGGCAGCGATCCGCTGGCCGCGCCCAACGTCATAGACCTGTCGGACGGCCGCAAGCTCTACAACCGCCAGTTGCGCAAGCTGGAGCAGCCGATGGTGCGCGAACTGACCCCCGCGACCCGGCGCGCAATCGAGCGGCAAAGCTATTTCGGCGCCTATAAGGGCGTCACCGACATCCTCACCAAATATCTCTGGCCCGAACTGGCGCTGGTCCTGACCCGCATCGCCGCGCAGTTGAAGATGACGCCCAATATGGTGTCGGTGATCGGCGTCACCCTCTGCCTCGTCGCGACCTATCTGTTCGCGCAGGGCATGTTCTGGACCGGGTTCCTCTCCGGCTTCATCTTCATGGTGCTGGATACGGTGGACGGCAAACTCGCCCGCTGCACCATCACATCGTCCAAATGGGGCAATGTGATCGACCATGGCGTCGACCTCGTCCACCCGCCCTTCTGGTGGTATTTCTGGGGCACGGGCCTCGCCTATTGGGGCCTCTCGCTCTCGACCCAGGCCTTTGCGCTGGTGATGGCCGCAGTGATTGCGGGCTATATCCTGCAACGGCTGATCGAGGGGATGTTCCTCAAGGATTTCAAGATGGACATCCATGTCTGGCGCCCCTTCGACAGCCAGTTCCGCCTGGTCACCGCGCGCCGCAACCCGAACATGGTCATCCTGTTCGTCTCGCTGCTCTTCGCCCGCCCCGACATCGGCCTGATCGCGCTGGCCTGGTGGATCGTCATCTCGCTGGTCGTCCACGCCATCCGCCTGGGCCAAGCCTATGGCATCAAGCGCAACGGCCGGCCGATCGTCAGCTGGATGGATGAAGCGGAGGCAGCCCTGTGAACGCCACCATCGCAAAATTCGGCTACCCCACGACCCTGATCGCGGAGTTCGATCATTGGCTGGTCCTCCTGCGTCCCGCCCAGCCGACGCTGGGATCGCTGATATTGGCGGCAAAGAGCGACGCGACCGCCTTCGGCGACCTGCCGGCAGAGGCCCATGCGGAGCTGAAAAACGTCACCGCCACGATCGAGACGGCGCTGCGCGGCGCGGTGGACTATGCGAAGATCAACTATCTGATGCTGATGATGATCGACCCCAACGTCCATTTCCACGTCATCCCCCGCTATGAAGGCGAGCGGACCGGCGGCGGCGTGACGGTGGCGGATGCAGGCTGGCCGGGACAACCGGACCTGGGCGCGGCGGTCAAGCTGGATGGCGATTTGGACGGTGTGCGGGATTGGTTGAAGGGATTGTTCGAAAGGCCAATCGCCTGACATCAAACCCCTCATCCCCGCACAGGCGGGCGCGGTTGAGATCAGGACATAGGTTCCAGCGCTCGCCCCGCGGTCGCCCTTTGGGTCGCGGAATGGCGAAAAGGGCTGGTGAACTGCCATTCCCCTCCCCATCGGCCGCGAATCGCATTAGGCAGTCGGCATGATCCGCTTTCCCGCCCTTCTCGCCCTTTGCCTGCTGGCCGCCTGTTCCAGCCGCCAGCCCGCGCCCGACAACAGCGCGCAGGCGCAAGCCGCCGATGCCATGCTGCCGGTGGTGATCCGCACCGCCAAGGGCGGACATCGGTTCGACGTCGAAGTGGCCGCAACGCCGCAGGCGCAGGAAAAGGGGCTGATGTTCCGCAAGGAACTCGCCCCTGACGGCGGAATGCTCTTCCCGATGGACCCGCCGCGCACGGCAAGTTTCTGGATGAAGGACACGCTGATCCCGCTCGACATGCTGTTCATCCATACCGACGGGACAATCGCTTTCCTCAAGAGCAACGCACAGCCCTATTCGCGCATCCCGGTGTCCGCCGGCGTGCCCGTCGCCGCCGTGCTGGAACTGGCCGGCGGGCGCGCGGCGGCGTTGGGCATCGCGGAAGGCGATGTCGTCAACTGGGGCGGTTGCGCGGTGCCGGGCGGGAAGGTGACGACCGACCGCAATTTCTGTCCGGCCGCGCCGCGATAGCCCATATCCTCCTTGCCCACGCCCGTCGCAGCGGCTAAGCGCTTGGCCCATGGGAATCCTCGGCAAGATCTTCACCTGGTGGGATGGCGCGACCATCGGCACCGCGCTCTTCACCTCCCGCAAGGGCAGCAAGGTCGGTGAAGACCATCAGGGCAATATCTATTATCAGGGCGGCGTCGACCCCAATGGCCTGACGCGCCGCTGGGTCATTTATAATGGCGCCAACGATGCCAGCCGCGTGCCGGCCGAATGGCATGGCTGGCTGCATCATTCGATCGAGGGCGCGCCAGAAAGCTTCCTGCCGCCGCCGCGCATATGGGAACGGGAATCGACCCCCAACGCCACCGGCACGATCAACGCCTATCGCCCGTCCGGCGCGCTCGAAAAGGGCGGCCAGCGCCAGAAGGCGACCGGCGATTATGAGGCGTGGAGCCCCGACGCGGCATGACCCGGCGTGCGGCGGGGGGCATCCCGCCGATCCTGTTGCACTTGCCTCTGCTATCCTGTGCGCTGGCGCTGGCCGCGTGCGGCAAGAATGACGTGCCCGCGGGTAACCAGACCGGACCGGTCAAGGTCGAAGGATCGCCGATCCGGTCGGCCGCCGGCGGCGCGTTGCCCGGCACCACGCCGATGGCGGAGCGCAACGCCGTCATCGGCTTGCTCAACAAGCGCAACGGCCTGACCCGCGACCTCACCATGAAGCCGGGCGAAGCGTTGCGCGTGGGCGATGCGATCGTGCGGTTGCAAGCGTGCGAAACCAGCGCGCCATGGGAAAATGTGCAGGAAACCGGCGCTTTCATCCAGTTGGACGTGCGCAGTAGCGCCGATGGCAAGTGGCGACGCACTTTTTCCGGCTGGCTGTTCCGCGAACGGCCCGACCGCAATGTCGTGCAGCATCCGATCTATGACGTGTGGGTCAGAAGCTGTGCGATGGCCTGGCCCGAAACCGGGCCGGAGACGGTCAAGCTGGGCGCCAAAGGCGAACCCATCGCCGCGGCGTCGCCCGCCAGCGGCGCGAACGCCAGTTCCGCCGCCGCGCCTGAACCCGCCGCCAGTGCGCCCGCCCCGGCCCCCAGCGCCACGCCGCCGGTCGCCGCGCCCAGCAACTGAAGATAATCACGCTGGCTGATTTCGACGGCGCCCATGGTGCGCAGATGATCGGTCATGAACTGGCAGTCGAGCAGGGTGAAGCCGCCAAAGCGTAGCCGCGCGACCAGCCAGGCCAGCGCCACTTTCGACGCATCGGTGCGGCGCGACACCATGGATTCGCCGAAAAAGGCGCGGCCGATCGCGACGCCGTAGAGGCCGCCGACCAGCTCGTCGCCCTCCCATATCTCGACCGAATGAGCGAAGCCGGCTGCGTGCAGGTCGCGATAGGCGGCTTCGATCTGATGGTTGATCCAGGTCGATGGGCGATCGGGCGCAGCCTGGGCGCAGAGCGCCAAAATCTGCGCAAAGGCGCGGTTCGCGGTGACGCGGAAACGGTCTCGGCGGATCCGCTTGGACAGCGAGTGCGACAGGTGAAAGCCGTCGAGCGGCAGGATCGCCCGCCGCTTGGGTTCGACCCAATAAACCTCCTTCGCATCACGGTCGTCGGCCATGGGAAAGACGCCGATGGAATAGGCCTGAAGCAGGACGAGCGGATCGATCATCATTCTGGCCAAGGCGTAGCAGACCAGGCGAAGGGGGGAAGCCCCGTTCTGTGATTGCCCCTTATTGACTTGATACCGCGCGGCCCTAGCTTCGCGCCCCATGAAAACGCCATCTCTTTCCCTGGCTCTGGCCTTGTTGCCCCTCCTCCTCGCCGCCCCCGCCGTTCATGCCGCCGCCGATCCCTATGCCGCCCGCGTGGCGCGGGTGCTGAAGGCGACGCCGCTGATCGACGGGCATAATGACTGGCCCGAAGCGCTGGCCGACAAGGCGAAGGATCAGCGCTGGACGATGGCGCTGGACCGGCTGGACCCGGCGACCTTCCACACTGACATCGCGCGGCTGCGGGCCGGCGGCGTGGGCGGGCAATTCTGGTCGGTCTGGGTATCGGCCGACCTGCCCGAATTGCAGCAGGTGAAGGATACGCTGGAGCAGATCGATCTGGCCCACAGTTTCGCGCGCCGTTATCCGCGGGACTTCGCCTTCGTGAACACCGCGGCGGAATTGCGCGCGGCGCACAAGGCGGGACGGGTCGCGTCCCTCCTGGGCGTGGAGGGCGGCGGCCAGATCGACGGCAGCCTGGCCGTGCTGCGCAATTATCGTCAGCTTGGCGCATCCTATCTGACGCTGACGCACGCCCGCACCATCGCCTGGGCCGACAGCGCGACCGACAATCCCCAGCATGACGGGCTGACCCCGTTCGGCGAAGCGGTGGTGCATGAATTGAACCGGCTGGGAATGCTGGTGGATTTGAGCCATGTCAGCGAGGGCACGATGCTGGACGCGCTGCGGGTCAGCAAAGCGCCGGTGATCTTCTCCCATTCCAGCGCGCGGGCGATCTGCAACACGCCGCGCAACGTGTCTGACTCGCTGTTGCAGAAGGTCGCGGCCAATGGCGGCGTGGTGATGGTGAATTATGCGCCGCAATATGTGTCGGAGGCGCGCCGCATCTGGGGCGCGGCCCGCAGCGCCGAAGTGGCGCGCTATAATGCGCCGCCCTTTGGCGGCCTCTATATCGGCGATCCGGAAGGCGCGAAGAGGGCGCTGGCGGGGTGGGAAAAGGCCAATCCAGAGCCGGTGGTGACCTTGTCGCAGGTCGCGGACCATATCGACCATATCGCCAAGGTGGCCGGGGTCGACCATGTCGGCATCGGCAGCGATTTCGATGGCGTGGGGTCGCTGCCGCAGGGGTTGAGCGGCGTGCAGACCTATCCGGCGTTGCTGGCCGAACTGATGCGGCGGGGCTGGAGCGACAAGGATATCGCGAAGCTCGCCGGCGAGAATGTGCTGCGGGTGATGGCGGCGGCGGAGAAAGTCGCGGCCGGGATGCAGGGGGAGCCAGCGGGGAGCGGGACCGTGGCCGGGTTGGATGGCAAGGGGTGAATTCTAATCCTCTCCCTTTCAAAGGAGGGGCCTATGGTTCGCACCACGCTGAGAGTGTTCCCCTTAACTGACCGCCGGCTCTAACAGTCGGATCGTGCCCGCACTCGCGTCCATTTCCGCCTCCACGCCCAGCGGCAGGCTATATTGGTTGGCGACATGGCCGAACTGGCCGCCCTGGAAGGCGGGGATAGCGAGCGGTTCGAGATGCTGTTGCAGCACCTCCGACAAGGTGAAGCCGCCATAGCTTGTACCGCCCGGCCCGCAGTCGGTGCATTGGCCGAAGGCGACGCCCGCCAGCTTGCCCAGCACGCCCGCCAGCGACAGCTGCGTCAGCATCCGGTCGATGCGATAGGGCTGCTCTCCAATATCCTCGATAAACAGGATCGCGCCGGTGAAATCGGGCAGATAAGCCGTCCCCATCAGCGCGGCCAGAACGGTGAGGTTGCCGCCCAGCAGCCGCCCGCGCGCCACGCCGGGGCGGAAGGTGCGGATGCGGCCGCTGCGCTGCGCCAGCCGATCCTCCTGCCCGACCGGGGTGGTGAAGGTCGGCGTCGCCGCGTCGAACGCGACGGCGCGGAAGGCGTCCCAGCTAAATGCGCCCCAGCTGCTCGCGGCATTGGGGCCGTGAATGGTGGTGAAACCCGCCTTGGCGGCGAAGGCCAGATGGAGCGCGGTGATGTCCGAAAAGCCGACCAGCAGCTTGGGATTTTTGCGGATCGTCGCGAAATCGAGCCGGGGCAGGATGCGCGCGCAGCCCCAGCCGCCACGCACGGCGAAGACCGCACGCACTTGCGGGTCGGCGAACATCGCATTGACGTCCGCCGCGCGATCCGCGTCTGTCCCGGCCAGATAGCCATAGCGGCCCGCCAGATGCGGCGCGGCCTTGGGCTTCAGGCCCATGGCTAGGATCGTGTCCTTGACCAGATCGAGGTCGAACGCGTCGTCGCTGAACCCCGCCGGCTCGATCAGGCCCACCATGTCGCCCGCGCGCAGCCGCGGCGGCTTCACCAGGGGAGCAGGCGCGGCGCGCGCCGATATACTCATCGCCGCGAGCATCGCGCCCATTCCGGTCAGCGCGCCGCGCCGGTCCATCCGCATCGTCAATAGCTGCTCCCATCCTTGTGGCGGTAGGCCCCGCCCGACCAGAGAAGATCGATATCGGGATAATGGCAATCCCCCGTCGGCACCCGGCCGAACGCGACGAACACGCAATCGGCCGCGCTTTCATTGACCAGATGATGGCCGTTCGGATCGCCTTTCGGAAAAGCCGCCATGTCGCCGGCCGTTATCGGCGTGCGCTTGCCCTCCTCCACCAGCACGGCCTCTCCCGCCAGCATCAGCACGAATTCGTCCTCATCCTCATGCCAGTGGCGCTGGGAAGAGGCAGCGCCGGGTTTCAGCACGACATGGCTGACGCCGAAATCGCTGAGGCCGTGGGCGGGGCCGAGCCGTCGCACCCATCGCCCATCGACGATAGCCGCATGGCCGGCGGGATAGCCGGTGCTGTTCGTCTGCGCGATGCTGTCCAGGTCGATCCGTGGCATGGCCGGTCCTCCTGTGGCCTGTCCTCTTGGGGCTGGCCCCCAAAAGCTGGCCAACCCGCATGGCTTTCGCTAACGCGGCAGGATGAGCATGACCAGCACCAATGACGATGTGGTGGCACTGGCCCGGCGCCTGCTGGCCTGCCCGTCCGTAACCCCCGCCACCGGCGAAGTCTTCGCCGCATTGGAGGCGATGCTGGTCCCGCGCGGCTTTACCGTGGATCGGTTCACCGTGGGCGAGGCGCCCGACGGGCCGGTGGAAAATCTCCTTGCCTGGCGCACCACCGGGCCGGGACCGCATTTCGCCTTTGCCGGCCATCTGGACGTGGTGCCGCCCGGCGCAGGCTGGACCAGCGACCCGTTCGCGCCGGAGATTCGCGGCGACCTGCTCTACGGCCGGGGCGCGGTGGACATGAAGGGGTCGATCGCCGCCTTCGTCGCGGCGCTGGACGCGCTGCCCGACGATTTGCCCGGCACGATCAGCCTGATCATCACCGGGGACGAGGAAGGGCCGGCCACCTATGGCACGATGGCGCTGATGGACCGGATGCAGGCGCGCGACCTGCGCCCGAACCTGTGCCTGGTGGGGGAGCCGACATCGGCTAAGCGGCTGGGCGACGTGGTGAAGATCGGCCGGCGCGGGTCGGTGAATATGTGGATTCGCGTGACCGGTAGCCAGGGCCATGTCGCCTATCCGCATCTGGCCGACAATCCGATCCCCAAGCTGGTGCGTATCCTGACGGCGATCGAAGCGGAGGTACTGGACGAGGGGACCGACTGGTTCCAGCCCAGCAATATCGAGATCACCGACCTGGAGGTCGGCAATGTCGCGCATAATGTGATCCCTGCTGCCGCGACCGCGCGCATCTCCATCCGCTTCAACGACCAGCATAGCGGGGCGGCGCTGATCGAACGGATCAAGGGTATCGCGGCCGTCGAGGGCGGCACTGTGGAGGCCAAGATCAGCGGCGAATCCTTCCTGACCGCGCCGGGCGCGTTCAGCGATCTGGTCAGCGGCGCGATCCGCGACGTGACGGGGGTGGAGACGGAACTGTCCACGACCGGCGGCACGTCCGACGCGCGATTCCTGTCACGGATTTGCCCGGTGGTGGAGTTCGGCCTGAACAATGCGACCATGCACAAGCTGGACGAGGCGGTCGCGGTGCAGGATTTGCGCGATTTGGTGCGAATTTATGCGCTGGTGGTGGAGCGGGCGCTGGGGTGAGAACAGGCAGTTGGATGAGCGGGATTGGCGCGAGGCTGGCGCGTCCACGCCCGGTCGCTGTCCCCTCTCCCAGCATCGACTAGGCAGCAAGCTGCCAAGTCTGCGCAGCCCTCTCCCCCGATGGGGAGAGGGATAAAAACATTACCCCGCGTCGCGGACCTGGCCCCTCGGCTGCGCACCGAATTGCGCGAGATAATCCTGCTCGCCGGTCGGGCGCGCGAGGTGATAGCCCTGGAACAGGGTGCAGCCGATGACGCGCAGCACGTCCATTTGCGCTTCGCTTTCGATCCCCTCGACCACCACTTCCATGCCCAACCCCTGAATGAGGCCGACGACGGCGGAGCAGATGGTGCGGGCTTCGGCGGAAGTGGCGATGTCGCGGACCAGGCTGCGGTCGATCTTGACCCGGTCGACCGGCAGTTCCTTCAGGCGCGACAGGTTGGAGTAGCCGGTGCCGAAATCGTCGATGGCGACGCGCACGCCGTCGCGGCGCAACGCCCGCAACTGGTCCAGCACGCGCGGGTCCATCTCCATCGCCAGCGATTCGGTGATCTCCAGCTCCAGCATGGCCGGCGGGGTGCCGTGGGTGGCGATGGCGTGGCGCAGGCGCAGGAAGAAGTCGGCCTGCGCCAGTTCGCGGGTGGAGATGTTGACCGCGATCCGCTGATGCACGCCGGTTTGCGCCCAGCGCGCGGCGGTCTGGCACACCCGGCTCATCACCCAGTCGCCCAGCGCGACGATGGCGCCGCTTTCCTCCGCCACCGGCACGAAGGCGCCGGGCATGACGAGCGCGCGCTGCGGATGCGCCCAGCGCACCAGCGCTTCGGCCGACACCGCGCGGCCGCTGGCGACGTCGATCTGCGGCTGGAATTCCAGCAGAAATTCGTCCCGTTCCAGCCCGCGCAGCAGGTCGCGCTCCAACTCGGCCCGGTCCTCCGCCTCCAGCGCGAGCGCGTCGGTGTAGATTTCCGCCCTGCCGCGCCCCTGATGCTTGGCGTGATACATGGCGATGTCGGCGGCGCGCAAAAGGTCCGCCAGCGTCGCGCCATGATCGGGATAGCAGGCGATGCCGATCGATGCGCCAAGGTCCACATGCTGGCTGCCAAGGTCGAACCGCTCGCCCAGCGCGAACTGGATGGCGCGCGCGATCCGCTGCGCCGCGGCCGGGCCGGACAGATGGGGGAAGAACATCACGAATTCGTCGCCGGCCAGGCGCCCGATGACGGCGTCGCCGCCCCCCGCGCTGACCTGCGCCATCACAACTTCGCGCAGGCGGCCCGCGACGCGCGCGAGCAACTGGTCGCCGGCCGCATGGCCTAGCGTGTCGTTGACCGCCTTGAACCCGTCAAGATCGATGAAGAAGAGGGTGGCGAGGCCGTTATCGTCGCGCTCGGCCAACAGCCGCTCCACCTGGCGGCAGAAGCTGGTGCGGTTGGCGAGGCCGGTGATCTGGTCGAACAGCGCCAGTGTCTGGACATGGTCGAGATTGGTGCGGACCTGGCTGAACAGGCTTTCCATCGCGACCGACAGATCGGGCAATTCCTGCCCGATTTCGGCCGGCACCCGCGATTGCAGGTCGCCATGGGCGGCGGACAGCAGGCGTTCGGTGGCGGCATCGATGGCGGTGGCGGCGGTGGCGATGGTGCGCCGGGCCGACGCCCAGCTCATCGTGCCGCACAATATGGCGATGATGAGCGAACGGCCGATCTGGATCAGGTCATCTGCCTGGCCCGGCGTATAGCCCAGCACCAGCGAGAGGATGAACACCAGCGCCCCCGCGGCACAAGCGAAGGCGGCAGCGCGGCTTTTCAACGTCACGCCCTGCATGTGCCTCCCAGCCCGATACCGGCCCCGACGCGAGGCCCCCGATCAGTCGGATATGAAGGACAGTGGTTAAGAAAGGGTCAGCAAAACGTCCTGAAAACGTCACTTTTTGCGGCGCAATATCAGGTAGAGCGCGCCGTCGCCGCCGTGGCGCGGATGGGCGACACGCACGCTGGCGATACGATCGGCATAGGGGCTGGTTTCGAGCCAATGGCCGATTTCGCCACGGATCGCGCCCCTGCGCCCCTTTCCCTCGCTCTCCGCGCTTTTCGGGGGTTTGCCGGTGACGACCAGCAGCACGCGAGCGTCGCGCGACAGGGCGGCGGCGATCGCCTGGTTAAGGCGCGCATGTGCAGAAGACAGCGTGTGTCCGTGCAAGTCGATGCTGGTGTCGGGGGTGACATTGCCGCTACGGATTCGGCGCTCCCAGCCAGTGTCGAGCACCGCTGCGGGGGACCGTGCGGGCGGGGCGACAGGGGGCGTTTTCAGGGTCCGGGCCGGTGGCGACGTTAACCTTGTCTTGATCGACGGTTCGATCGGCAGCGGCGCCGTCGTCGGGGTGACGGGGAGCGCGCGGGGGCTGTGTCGGATCGGGCGGACGGTGCGCGCGAGCGCCGACCAGAGCGCTTCCTCCTCGCTGGACAGGCGACGCCGGGCCATGGCGCGGATCAGGGTCGGACGAGACGCGCCGCCGACCCGATCGGCAGCAGCACCAGCGCGCTGCCCCGCGCCGACATGCCGCCCGCTATGCCCCGCGCCCGCGCGCCTGCGCCCCAGAAACTGTCGAACCGGTTGGCGCCCTTGATCGCGCCGCCGGTATCCTGCGCGATCCACACGCCGGCCGGTTCGGCCCGGTCGAGCGAGAGCAGCACCGGCGCGCCCAACGGGATGAATTTGGGATCGGCCGCCACCGTGGCTTCCTCCGTCACCGGCACGCCGAGCGCGCCGATCGGCCCCGCCCCGGTCAGTTCGCGGAAGAAGACGAAGCTCTTATTCTCGTTCATGATAGCCGCGCCTTCGGCCGGATGGGCGCGCAAATATTGCATGATGTCCTGCATCGACCCGGCCTGGATCAGGCCGCGATCCTTCATCAGCTTGCCGATACCGGTATAGTCGCGGCCGTTCTGCCCGTCATAGCCGATGCGCATGACACCGCCGTCGGGCAGGTTCAGCCGGCCGCTGCCCTGCACCTGAAGGAAAAAGAATTCCACCGGATCGGCGGCATAGGCCAGTTCCAGCCCGCGCCCGGCAAGCACGCCGGATACGATCTGGCTACGATCGTCATAGGGAACGAATTTCGTCCCGTTCACCTTGCCCCGGATCGTCCGCTCTTTCAGGCTGTCGCTGAACTGGCCGAGATCGACGTCGATCAGGTCGGTCGGGCGACGGTAGATCGGCACCTCATAGCCAGGCTGGCGGGTGCGTGATCCGGCGATTTCGGGTTCATAATAGCCGGTGACGAAGGCCGCGCCGTCGCCGACCTGCACCGCTTCGAAATAGCGGGAGAAAAATTCGCTGGCCGAGGCTTCGGGCCAACTGGATGCGGCGGCGCAGGCATTGTTCCAGTCGGACCCCTTGGTCAGGCCGCTGGCGTCGGTGCGCTTCATCAGCGTCGGACAGGAAATGCGGAACGCCTGAAGCGCGAGACGGGCGCGTTCGCCCGACGGTATCAGGCTGGCGATGTCGGGACCGCGGGTGACGCCCAGCCCTGCTGCCGTTGCCCTGTCCAGCGCAGGGTTAGTCGGCAGTTCAACCGGCAGCGTCGGACGCGGCGTGGCGGGAACGGGACGGGTCGCGGCTTCGCCCGACGGGATCGGGCGCACAGGTGCGGGACCATCGGCAGAGGGCGGAATCATACCGCCCGCGCAGGCGGACAGCATCAGCGCCGCAAGCAGCGCCCCCCCCGAATGGCGCGCGATCATGCGACGTCGTCGGTTTCGCTGAGCTTCCAATTGGGGTCCGCGCTACGAATATCGCGGGTGAAGGTCCACACATCCTTGGTGCCGACCGCGTCGGTCATCGACCCAGCGACGACATGGCCGTCCTTGTCACGGGTGACGGCGGCGATGTCGCCCTCGAACCGCAGCGCGACTTCGGCGATGCGGCCGTTGAGCGACGCTTCGACGATCTGCGCCTTTTCTATGCGGACCAGACGGTTGTCGAGGACATGGCCGTCAGCCTCGCGCGCGGCGATCGCTTCCTCGAAAGAGGCGCGGACGTCATCGTCGCACAGCCAGGCCAGTTCATCGCGGTCACCGCGCCAAAACGCTTCCAGCACCATCCTGTAGGCGCTCTTGGCGCCATCCACGAACTGGGGAACATCGAAGCTGCGGTCGGCGGCGATCAGGGCGCGAACGCCATTTTCCGCGCCAGGGGCGATCAGACCTTCGGCCAGGCGGATTGAGTCGCCGCTATTCTGCGCGACCGGACCGGGTTGCAGCACAGTCACCTTGGCGCGTTCATCGGCAGGACGCAGCGCGGGCTCCTGTTCGTGGCCCGTACGCTTGCCGAGCACCGAATAGAGCCGCAGCGCCAGAAAACCGGCGATCATGGCGAGGATGACGATCACATACACGGAAGGCTATACCCTTTTGCGTGGGACAATGTTCCAGCCAACATAGGCATGTTTGCACCCAACTTCAAATGGCGCATCGCACGGCGTTTCGCCAGGGTGCGCCATTGCCCTGATCCCAAGCCCCTGCTAAGCGCGCGGGTCATCATTGTCCGGGGGCCTGAGGCCGCCGCCAACAGCGAAAGTCTAGGGAAGAGCATGGCCGACGAAACGGATCACATCACCACAAATCTGGGCAATGGCGCCGACACCGCGCCGCAGATTGCGCTGATCAGCCAATATGTGAAGGATCTGTCGTTCGAAAATCCGAACGCGCCTGCGGTCTATCAGTGGCAGGACCAGCCGCAGATCGACGTCCAGTTCAACATCGGCGCCGAAAAGGTCGGCGATGAAGTGCTCGAAATCGCGCTGAAAATCGAAGTGAAGGCGGTCGCGCCGCAGGGCACCGCCTTTGCCGTCGAACTGCTCTACGCCGCCATTTTCGGAATGCGCAACGTGCCCGAAGACCAGATTCAGCCCTTCATGCTGGCCGAAGCGCCGCGCCTGATCTTCCCCTTCGCCCGGCGCGTGCTGGCCGACGCTATCCGCGACGGCGGTTTCCCACCGCTGCTGCTCGACCCGATCGATTTCGGCGCGCTGTACCTGCAACAGGCGCAGCAGATGGAAGTGACGAGCGGCGAACCGGCCGGTCACGCCTGATTCATTTAGACAACCGTTCGTGCTGAGTAGGGACTGAGCTTGTCGAAGGCCCGTATCGAAGCATCCGCGCAACCATCCTTCGATATGCCACTTCGACTTCGCTCAGTGGCTACTCAGGACGAACGGCTTTTGCTCGTTGGAGGGATTGGACCATGAAGCTGGTCAAAGCCCTTGGCTCGGTGGGCGGGCTTACGCTGGTCAGCCGGGTGCTGGCGCTGGTGCGCGATTCGCTCGCCGCGCGTTATGTCGGCGCGGGTTTCGCGTCGGACGCGTTCAACGGCGTCGCCTTCCGCCTGCCCAACATGTTTCGCGCGCTGTTTGCCGAGGGCGCCTTTTCCGCAGCCTTCATTCCGCTGTTCAATAAAAAGGCGGCGGGCGAGGGCGGATTACCGGCCGGTTATGATTTTGCCGAGCGCGCGCTGGCGGTGCTGCTCCCGGTCCTCATTCTCTTCACACTCATCCTGATCGCCGCCGCCTGGCCCGTCACCTGGGCGCTGTCGGGCGGCTTTGCCCGGCAGAATCCGAGCGCGGAGCAATTCGCCTTCGCCGTCACGCTCTCGCGCATCACCATTCCCTATCTGGCGCTGATCAGCCTTGCCTCGCTGCTGGGCGGCATCCTCAATTCGCTCGACAGATTCTGGGTCAACGCGGCCGCGCCGATCCTGCTGAACGTCGCGATGATCGCGGGCCTGTGGTTCTTCCATGGCGCCGACGAATATCAGACGGCGCGGGTGCAGGCCATGTCGGTCACGATCGGCGGCGCGCTGCAACTGCTCTGGCTGATCTGGGCGTGCAGGCGCGCCGGCGTGTCGATGACGCTGAAACGCCCCCGCCTCGACAAGGATGTGCGCGAACTGCTGCGCCTGATCGTTCCGGCAGCGGCGGGCGCGGGCGCGTCGCAGATCAACCTGCTGATCTCCACCGCTTTGTCAGGCTGGCTGCTCGCGTCGGGGTCTATCACCTATATCTATTATGCCGACCGGCTGAACCAGTTGCCGCTGGGCCTGATCGGCATTGGCCTGGGCACTATCCTGCTGCCCACCATTTCGCGCATGTTGTCCAAAGGGGAGGACGCTGCTGCGATGGAGACGCAGAACAGGGGCATAGAGCTTGCCCTGTTCCTGACCCTGCCCGCCACCGTCGCCTTCCTGATCGTGGCGGAACCGATCGTGCGCGGGCTGTTCCAATATGGCCGCTTCACCGCGGACGATGCGATGCGGTGCGGCTGGGCGTTGTCGGCCTTCTCGATCGGCCTGCCCTCCTATGTTCTCGTCAAGGTGCTGACGCCTGGCTATTATGCGCGCGGCGACACGAAGACGCCGGTGCGCTATGCGATGCTGTCGATCCTGATCAACATCATCGGCAATCTGGCGATGATCCCGACCCTGGGCCATATCGGGCCGCCGCTGGCGACTGCCCTGTCCTCCACCGTCAATGTCGCGATGCTCTATCGGACATTGGTCAGGCGCGGCCATTTCGCCGCCGATGCGGGGCTGCGCCGTCGCCTGCCCCGCCTGGCGCTCGCCGCGCTCATCATGGGCGTCGCGCTCTGGGCGGGCGAGGATCTGCTCGATCCCTGGCTGACTGGCGCGATGGTGCAGCGCTATGTCGCGCTGGCCCTGCTTGTGGGCGCGGGCGTGGCGCTGTACGGGCTGGCCTCCTTCGTCACGGGGGCCTATCGGCTCTCCGACATCAAGGCGCTGATGCGCCGCAAAAGTGCAACCTAAGTAAGAACGGATTCAGACATGCGCGTCCTTTCCGGCATCCAGCCGACCGGCAATCTGCACCTTGGCAATTACCTTGGCGCGATCCGCAACTGGGTGCGGATGCAGGATGAGATGGACAGCCAGAGTCAGTGTTTCTTCTTCCTGGCCGATATGCATTCGATCACCGTGCATGAAGGGCGCGAGCAGCGTATCCGCAACGTGCGCGACATGGCGGCCGCACTGGTCGCCGCCGGAATCGACCCGGACCGCAGCGTGTTGTTCAATCAGGCGCGGGTGCCCGCCCATGCCGAACTCGCCTGGTTGCTGAACGGCACCGCGCGCATCGGCTGGCTCAACCGCATGACCCAGTTCAAGGACAAGGTCGGCAAGGACCGAGAGGGCGCATCAATCGGCCTTTTCGTCTATCCGGTGCTCCAGGCCGCCGACATATTGCTCTACAACGCCACCCATGTGCCGGTGGGCGAGGACCAGAAACAGCATCTGGAGCTGGCGCGCGACATTGCGGCGAAATTCAACAGCGATTTCGGCCTGGAGCTATTCACTCTGCCCGATCCGATCATCCCCAAGGAATCGGCGCGGATCATGTCTCTGCGCGATGGCAGTGCGAAAATGTCCAAGTCCGATCCTTCGGACATGAGCCGCATCAACCTGACCGACAATGACGACGCCATCATGAACAAAGTGAAGAAGGCCAAAACCGATCCCGAACCGCTGCCCGAAACGGCCGCCGGGCTGGTGGGACGCCCCGAAGCCAACAATCTGATCGGCATCTACGCCACCCTGTCGGGCACGACGACCGATGCGGTCTGCGCGGACTTTGCC
Source organism: Sphingobium sp. AntQ-1 (assembly GCF_028538045.1). NCBI lineage: Bacteria > Pseudomonadati > Pseudomonadota > Alphaproteobacteria > Sphingomonadales > Sphingobiaceae > Sphingobium > Sphingobium sp. AntQ-1. The sequence continues at coordinate 2,628,513 of NZ_CP117158.1, read as the reverse complement.
GGCAAGGGATTCGGCGCCTTCAAGCCGGCGCTGGGCGAGGTGCTGGTCGAGGCGCTGCGCCCGATTCGCGAGCGCTTCCTGCAATTGCGCACCGACGACGACGCGCTCGACGCGATCCTCGACAAGGGCGCGGCGAAGGCGGCGGCGGCGGCGGAGCCGACGTTGCGCGCTGCCTATGACGCGATGGGATTGATGCGCTGACGCGCTGGGGGTTTAATGCGCTGATGCGATAATGTCACAGGGTCGGCTTAAATGGCCTGCCGCTGGGCATAGCTGTTACGGGACGTCGGGGCGGGCGTCGTCCCTGCTTTGACAGGGACATGGTTTGCGCCCGTTCGGTCGGTTCGCGCGTTCAAACGATGTTCAGTTGCGTTTTGCTAGAGCAACGCGCAATGATGCTCAAAGGCTCACGCCTGATACAGGACGCAGAAAAATGACCCGTTTCAAGAAGTTCGGCCTGATTGCGGCGCCCGCTCTGGCGCTGGTGGCGCTGTCGGGCTGCACCACTGGCTTCAAGGCCGATGTCGCGCGTTTCCAGCAGCTCCCCGCCCCCGCCGGGCAAAGCTATGTCGTCGTCGCCGACAATCCTCAGCTCGCCGGCGGACTGGAATTCGCCCATTATGCCGACATGGTCGGGCAGCGGCTGGCGCAGACCGGCTATGTCCAAGCCAACGACCCCGCCCGCGCCGACCTGATCGTGCGCGTCGCCTATGATGTCGACAATGGCCGCGAAAAGGTGCGCTCGACCGGCTTTGGCGGCGGCTATGGCGGCTTTGGCCCCTGGGGCGGTGGTTTCGGTGGCCGCTGGGGTCGCCCATGGGGCTATGGCTTCTATGATCCGTGGCTGTTTGGCGGCGGCGGTTTCAACGACGTGTCGAGCTATACCGTCTACACCAGCGACCTGAGCATGAAGATTGACCGCGCGGCCGACAATCGCCGCCTGTTCGAAGGCAAGGCGAGCGCCCAGTCGCTGTCGAACAAGCTGACCTATCTGGTGCCCAACCTGATCGACGCGATGTTCACCAACTTCCCCGGTCAGAATGGGGAAGATGTGAAGATCACCCTGCCGCCCGAAAAGAAGGGCTGACATCAGGCATAACGGTTTTGAAAAGCCCGGCGCTTTCGACGAAGCGCCGGGCTTTTCGCGTTGATCCACCCCTGACCACGCGCACAAACCCGCGTTGCGCCATTTTCCGCTGTCCCCTGCCCCGGCATAGCGGATAGCGTGCCCCGTTCCGTTGCCATCGGCATCGCCACCGGGGAAACCACGCCTATGTCCTTGACCGTCCGCATCCTGATCGCGCTCGTGCTGGGCCTGGGCAGCGGCATTGCGCTGGCCGAATGGGGTGGCGGCGTGGCGGGCGGCTGGGCTGGTGACATCGTCGCGGTGGCGCAGCCGATCGGGAAGGCGTGGCTGGGCGGGTTGCAGATGCCGCTGATCCCCCTGATCTTCGCTCTGCTGGTGACGGGTATCGCGCAGGCGGCGACCAGCGCGCGGACCAACTTCATGGCGGGTCGCGCGATCGCGCTGTTCGCGATCCTGCTGACGGTGGCGGCCGCGGTCGCCGCACTGATTGGGCCGCTGATGCTGCATCTGTGGCCGGTGCCGCCTGGTGCGGTCGGGGCGCTGGCGGGCGCGGACGGCCTATCGGAGGTGCCGGACGTGCGCCCGTCGGCCGAATGGCTGCTGGGCTTCATCCCGATCAATCCGATCAAGTCCGCGAGCGAAGGACAGGTCGTGGCCGTGGTGCTGTTCGCGCTTATCTTCGGGTTCGCCGTCGCGCGCATCGCACCGGATCGGCGTGCGCAACTGACCGGCTTCTTCCAGGCGCTGGCAGACGCGCTGCTGGTCGTGGTCGGCTGGGTGCTGTGGCTGGCGCCGATCGGCGTGTTCGCGCTGGCGCTGGTCGCGGGCGCGCGGTCGGGGCTGGCGACGGCGGGCGCGCTGCTCCATTATATTGGCTTCATCGTGCTGATCTGCGTCGCGGTGACGCTGCTCGTCTATCCAATGGTGGTGGTCGCCGGGCGAATCGGGCTGGGCCGCTTCGCGCGCGCCGCCCTGCCCGCCCAGGCCATCGCCTTTTCGACGCAAAGCTCGATCGCCTCCCTGCCTGCGATGATCCAGGCGAGCGACGGGCCGCTGGACGTGCGCGAAACCACGCGCAGCATCGTCCTGCCGCTTGCCATATCGCTGTTCCGCATCACCAGCCCGCCCGCCAATCTGGGCGTCGCCCTCTATGTGGCGGCGATGAATGGCGTGCCGCTCGGCCCGGCGCAACTCGTGATGGGCGTGCTGGTGGCCGCGATCGTCAGCCTGGCAGCGGTCGGCCTGCCCAGCCAGATCACCTTCTTCACCACCACCGGTCCCATTTGCCTGGCCATGGGCGCGCCGGTGGAGGCGCTGCCGCTGTTGCTGGCGGTGGAGACGGTGCCGGATATTTTCCGCACGGTGGGCAATGTCACCGCGGATATGGCGGCGGCGCGGATGTTGGATCGGCGGGAAACGCTCGCAGCCTAAATCCCGTTCGCCCTGAGCCTGTCGAAGGGCGCGCGCAACGCCCTTCGACAGGCTCAGGGCGCACGGAGGACAAGGCCGTTCCCAGCCTTACGGCGCCCGCCGCGCCGTAAGGATTTTCACCGGTGCGGCTAGCATCTGGCCCTTCATCACGCCCTCCCCGGCCGTGGCGGATTTGGGCGCGACCAGGATCGCCTTCACCACCTCCATCCCCTCGACCACATGGGCGAAGACGGCGAAGCCCTGATTGTCGCCTGGTGCATCGGGATGGGCGTCCATGGCGGGCATCTTGCCCAGCACGATGAAGAAGTCCCCGGTCGCGCTGCCCGGCGCATAGCGCGCCATCGACAGCGCGCCATCGTCATGGGTGAGGCCGGTCTGGGTCGTGGGTTCATGCTTGATCGGCGGCAATATCCGCTTCGGATCATTTTGCGCCCCACCCTGGACGAAGCCATAGTCGGCCGCGCCCACGCCGCGATAGAAAAACGCGCCGTCGAACCGCTGCTGGTCGACATATTTCAGGAAATTGGCGGCTGTGACCGGTGCCTTGTCGGGATGGACGGCGACGACGATCCGCCCGGCATCGGTGTCGAGCGCGACGCGAATGTCGGCCGATGCAGGTGGCGGAGTCTGCGCCATCGCAGGCGAGAAGCCCAGCAGGGCGGCGAGGAGAAGCAGAAGCGTGCGAATCATGCGCCCACCCTAACTCCTCCGCTGCTGGACGCCAGAGGGCTGCGTCAGCCTTCCAGCAGGCGCTGGAGCGCGCGGACGTCGGCGTCCATATCCGGGTTGCTTTCGCGCAGCGCTTCGATCGTGCGCACGGCGTGGATCACCGTGCTGTGATCGCGCCCGCCGAAGATGCGGCCAATTTCGGGCAGCGAGCGCGGCGTCATCTTCTTGGCCAGATACATCGCCACCTGGCGCGGCCGGGCGACGGCGCGAGCGCGGCGCTTGGACCGCATTTCCGACGGATCGATTTTGAAATGGGCGGCACATGCCTTCTGGATTTCGTCCACCGTGATCCGCCGGGCATTGGCGCGCACCGCGTCGGCCAACATGCCCTGCGCGAAATCGAGGTCAATCGAGCGGCCGGTCAGTTGGCCATAAGCGACCAGCTTGTTGAACGCCCCCTCCAGTTCGCGCACGTTCGACCGGATCGCGCGGGCGAGGAAATCGATCACCGCGTCGGGGACCGGCGGATCGCCCGCCACCGCACGCTTCGATTCGAGGATGGCGAGGCGCAGGTCGAGCCCGGCCGGCTGGATGTCGGCGACCAGACCACCGGCGAGGCGCGACAGGATGCGCGGATCGATCGATTCGAGCATCTGCGGCGGCCGGTCGGCGGTCACGACGATGCGCGCGCCGCTGTCGATCAGGTCGTTGATCGTGTGGAGAAACTCCTCCTGCGTCGATCCCTTGCCGGCGATGAACTGGATATCGTCGATCAGCAGCAGGTGGGCGGCGCGCAGCCGGCCTTTGAACGCCATCGTCTCATTGGCGCGCATCGCGTTCACGAACTCCATCATGAAGCGTTCCGCCGACATGTAGAGCACCGGCGCCGCGGGGGAATGGGCGGAAAAGGCGCGGGCGATGGCGTGGAGCAGGTGGGTCTTACCCTGGCCAGTGCCGCCATGGATGAACAACGGGCTGAAACGCGGCGTGGCTTCGGCGGCCATCGCCTGGGCCGCCGAATTGGCCAGACGGTTGGTGTCGCCCACCACGAAATCGGCAAAACCGTGGCGCGGCAGAAAATTGGAGGCGATGGCGACGGGCGCGGCGTCTTCGGTCGGCATGGCTTGTTCGACAGGCGCCGCTTCCAGCAGGCGCGGGCCGGTGGCGTCAGGGGCGCGGCGCAACCGCACCTCGCGCACGCCGGCCCCTGCGCCGCGCCAAGCCATACGCAGCCGGTCGCCAAACTGGCCGGACACGAAATTGGCGCTAAAGTCGCTGGCGACCAGCAGGTCGAGCGTCTGCGATTCGGCGCAATAGTCGCCAAGACGGACGGGTTTCAGCCACTGGTCGAACATCCGTGCGCCGACATCGCGGCGCATACCGGCGCGGATGCTGGTCCAGGCGGATTCCAGGCCCGCATCGGCCTGGCTAATCTGTCCGTCCTGCCAACCAACCACGCCCACAACATCCTTCATAGACTTCAACGACCCCACCAACTGTGCCCCCTGGTTCGGGCAGGAAAAAAGACGCAAGGATTCTCGATCGGAAAAGCCCCCGCCATCCCGAGTTCCTTACGACATGCAATCTCACATGACGGCCGCATCAAGGTGATTCGACAGCGGCCGGATTTCAAAAATAGACAGGGGCGCACCGCCGGATCAAGGGCGGCATGGTTCAAAAAAGTGAAATAAAGCCGTTGACTTGGCAAAGTCCCGGAAATCGCGCAGCAAAGAAATTATCGTTTAATTTTAGTGAGTTAAGTAGATCGTTTTATGCTGCATCGCGTCGAATCGCGGGAAATTGGCCAATCGTCAAAAATGACTCATATATGAATGAACGACGAAAGGCCCGCCCCATCGCTGGGGCGGGCCTTATAATCCATCGAAAACCCGAAGGGGTTTAGGCGAGCGCGCTGACCGCCTTGGTCAGACGGCCGAACTTGCGCGCGGCGGTGTTCTTGTGCAGCACGCCGCGAGCGACGCCACGGGCCAGCTCAGGCTGGACGGCCTGCAGGGCGGTCGCAGCAACATCCTTGTCACCAGTGGCGAGGGCGGCTTCCACCTTCTTCACCAGGGTGCGGATCCGGCTGATGCGGGCGCCATTGATTGCGGCGCGACGCTCGTTGCGACGGATGCGCTTCTTGGCTTGCGGCGTATTGGCCATTCTATTCCTCGGTTCTCATCAAATCTCGGGAAGAGGCCCGCCGAATGTCCGACATGCCTCGTGAAGGAGCGCCCCTTACAGAATATCGGGGTAGGCGTCAACGGATTCGGCCATGCTATTTCTGACATTTGGGGCAGAAGAAGGTCGATCGGCCGCCATCCACCCGGCGCTGTACCGTGCCGCCGCACAGGCAGGATTCGCCTTCCCGCCCATAGACGCGCCATTGTTTGGAGAAATAGCCCAATTCCCCGTCGGGCCGCGCATAATCGCGCAGGGTCGAGCCGCCCGCGACGATGGCGGCGGACAGCACGTCGCGAATCGCCTCCACCAGCAGGCCGAGGCGCACGCGCCCGATCTTGCCCGCCGCGCGAGTCGGGGCGATGCCCGCCATGTTCAGCGCTTCGCACACATAGATATTGCCCAGCCCGGCGACGATTCGTTGGTCGAGCAAGGCCGCCTTGATCGAGGTCGCCTTGCCCTTGAGCGCGGCGGCCAGGCGGGTGGTGTCGAAGTCCGGTCCCAGCGGTTCCGGCCCCATGCGGGTGAAGGGCGTGTAGGCCTGCCATGCGTCCGATCGCACCAGGTCCAGCGAACCGAATCGCCGCGGGTCGTTGAGCGACAGCACATGGCCATGCCCTGTCTCAATCAGCAGATGGTCGTGCGCGCCGATCTCCGTCGGATCGATTCGCCAGCGACCCGACATGCCGAGGTGGAAGATCATCATGTCGCCGCGATCGGTTTCGATCAGGCCATATTTGGCGCGGCGTGACAGCCCCGTCACTGTCGCCCCGGTCATCCGCTGACGCAGGTCGACCGGGATCGGCCAGCGCAGGTCGGCGCGGCGTGCCTCCACCCGCGTCAGCACAGCCCCCTGAAGGACGGCGCGCAGGCCAGCGACGGTTGTTTCGACTTCGGGAAGCTCAGGCATGGCGATGCATGTAGGCGTTAGCGGGCTGCGGCAACAGGGGTATCGGGATCGAGATCAGGCCAGCGTTCGATCAGCGCGCTCGTGACGCCGTTGGTCCAGCCGAACCCGTCCTGCAATGCATATTCCCCGCCGCCGCCGGGCTTGCGCGCCTCGACATCATATTTTTCCAGCATCTTGCCGGTTTCGCGCCAGGCCGCATCGACCGTGCCGATCCAGCGACGGGCGATATCCCTCGCCAACGCTTCATGACCCGTGCGAGCCAGTCCTTCCACCGCCACCCATTGGAGCGGCGCCCAGCCATTGGGGCTGTCCCATTGCTGGCCGCTGGCGATGCGGGTTGTGCGCAGCCCGCCCTGCCCCAGCAACTGGTCGCGCGTCAGGCGAGCGAGGGCGTCCGCCTGACGCCGATCGGCCAGGCCCACGAAGAGCGGGAAGAGCGTTGCGGCGGAGACGACGGCGGTCGGCTTGCGGCTCAGCATGTCCCAGTCGGCATAACGCCCATCACGCGCCTGCCATAGCCAGCGGGTGATCGCCTTGGCGCGCGCGGTGGCCAGCGATTCGAACTGCCGGGCGCAGGCGGCGTCCCCCGCCGCGGCGCAGCGGCGAGCGATGGCCCGCTCCAGCGACCAGAGCAGGCTGTTAAGGTCCACCGGCACGATGTCGGTCGTGCGGATCGTGGACAGCCGCCTGGGGTCGTCCAGCCAGCGCGAGGAAAAGTCCCAGCCGCTTTCCGCGCCCGCGCGCAGGTGGCGATAGATGGCGGCTGCCGGACGGTTGCTTTCCCCGGCGGTGGCGACATCTTCCGCCCAGCTCTCGTCGCGCGGCCCCGGTCTGTCGTCCCAATAGCGGTTGAGCAGCGCGCCATCGGGCATCCGCACGACGCGCCGGTGGGTCGCGCCCGTCGCCAGCCCCTCCGCGCCGCGCATCCAGAAATCATGCTCGGCGCGGAGGGCTTTGAGGTGCCGGGGATTGTCGGGATTGCTCGCCAGATCCACCATCAACGCCAGGAAGGGCGGCTGCGAGCGGCCCAGATAATAGGTCCGCGTGCCGTTGGGGATGAAGCCGTAGCGGTCGATCAGACTTTCGAAATCGACCAGCATCGAATCGATCAAAGGCTGTTGCCCGTCGGCCTTGAGTCCCAGCATCGTGAAATAGCTGTCCCAATAATAAATCTCGCGAAAGCGCCCGCCCGGCACAACATAGCGCGCGGGCAGGGCCAGTGCGGAGGAGCCGACCGGCGGGCTGAGCGCCGGGCGCGTCAATTGCGGCCAGAGCGCCTTGATATGGCCGCGCAGGCTCTGCGCCGCCATCGCCGCCGGTTCGCCCGGCATATCGAAATATTGAAGCACGAAGCTGCGAAGCGCCGGGCCTTGCGGCTTCTCCTGCGAATAGCGGTCGAGGATTGTAGCGGGATCGCCCCTGGGCACCGCATCCACGAAGGTCTTGCCGTCGGGGAAAACCTTCTCGCGCTGCACCGCTTCGAACAACGGGCCATAAATTTGCTGCGGGCTGGGCGGCGGGGGCGGCGACGCGACCCCCTGGGCGCTGCACAACAGCGCGGCGAAGGCGCAAAATACGGAACGGTGCGCGGTCATCACTCCCCCCCTTTCAACAGGCGATCATGCAACGGAATGGATGATTGCCGCGAAGCGTTCCAAAGGACATGCCTTGGCGCTGGAATGACGGCGCAAGAATGTCTAGAGCGAGGCCCATGAACGACACAGCATCCTTCGGTTATCGCGACGTCGATGCCGCTGACAAACAGGGCATGGTCCGCGACGTCTTTTCCAACGTCGCGGCGAAATATGACCTGATGAACGACGCCATGTCGGGCGGCGCGCATCGGCTGTGGAAGGACCAGTTCGTGCGCCGGGTCAAGCCGCGGCCCGGCGAGCAGATACTCGACATGGCGGGCGGCACCGGCGACATCGCGTTTCGGATGCATAAGCGTGGCGCGCAGGTCACGGTATCCGACATCAATCCTGAAATGCTGGCCGTGGGCGTCGAGCGGGCGCAGAAAAAAGGCTATGAAGGCCTCATTTGGTCCGAACAAAATGCCGAAGAGTTGACATTCGACGACCGGTCGTTCGACGCCTATACGATCGCCTTCGGCATCCGCAACGTCACCCATATCGACCGGGCGCTGGCCGAGACGCACCGTGTTCTCAAGTTCGGCGGACGCTTCTTCTGCCTGGAATTTTCGACCACTACCTGGCCGGGCTTTTCGGACGTTTATGACGTCTATTCGCACAAGCTGGTGCCGCACCTCGGCAAGCTGTTCGCCAACGACGCCGACAGCTATCGCTACCTGATCGAATCGATCCGCCGTTTCCCGCCCATGCCCCAGTTCGAAGGGATGATCCGCGAGGCCGGTTTCGTGAACACCAAGGTCGAGCCGATATTGGGCGGGCTGGTCGCGATCCATTCGGGCTGGAAGATTTGAAGCCCGCATGACGTCCCACATCACCCACATCTGGCGCCTCCTGAAATGGGGCCGCACCCTGGCGCGGCATGGCGCGCTGACCGGCATCGAGCGCGATCCGCTGACCCCCGGCCCCGTCCGGCGGCTGGTCCGCATCGCCCGGCTCGGCGCGCGCGTGCCCAGGCAGCCGCGCTATGCCGACGCCTTCCAGTCGATCGGCCCGGCCGCGATCAAGCTGGGCCAGACGCTCGCCACTCGGCCCGATCTGGTCGGCGATCATGCGGCGAACGATCTTCTGCGCTTGCAGGACGCCTTGCCCCCCGTGCCGTTCGACACGATCCGGGCACAGATCGAGCAGAGTTTCGGCCGTCCGCTGGACGCCGTCTACAAGAGCTTCGATGAGGTGCCGGTCGGTGCCGCGTCGATCGCGCAGGTGCATCGCGCGGTCACGACCGACGGCCGCGACGTCGCGGTCAAGGTGATCCGCCCCGGCGTGATCGACAAGTTCAATCGCGACATCGCGACCTATGAATGGGCCGCCGCCCATGTCGAGATGCTGGGCGGCGAGATCGCGCGCCTGCGCCCGCGCCTGGTCATCGCGAACTTCAAGCGCTGGACCGTGCGCGAACTGGATCTGCGCCGCGAAGCCGCCTCCGCCTCCGAACTCAGCGAAGCCATGGAGGCGATGCCCGGCTATCGCATCCCCGCGATCGACTGGGATCGCACGACCGGCAAGGTCATGACGATGGAGTGGATCGACGGCATCAAGATTTCCGACCGCGATGCGCTGATCGCGGCGGGGCATAACGTCAAGGATTTGGCCGCGCGGCTGGTCAACGCCTTCCTGCGGCAGGCGATTTCCGAAGGTTTCTTCCACGCCGACATGCATCAGGGAAACCTGTTCGTCCGGGCCAATGGCGACATCGTCGCGATCGATTTCGGCATCATGGGCCGGATCGACCGACGCGCGCGCATGTGGCTGGCGGAGATTCTCTACGGCCTGATCACCGGCAATTATAAGCGCGTCGCGGAAATCCATTTCGAGGCGCAATATGTGCCCGGCCATCATAATGTCGACGAATTCGCCACCGCCCTGCGCGCCGTGGGCGAACCGATGCGCGGCAAGGCGGCCAGCGAATTGTCGGTCGGCGGGATGCTCGACGGCCTGTTCGCCATCACCCGCGATTTCGACATGCAAACCCAGCCGCATCTGCTGCTGCTGCAAAAGACGATGGTGATGGTGGAGGGCGTGGCGCACAGCCTCGACCCCGACATCAACATGTGGGAAACCAGCGGCCCCTTCGTGAAGGGCTGGCTGCGCGACGAACTGGGGCCGGAGGCGAAGGCCGCCGACACGCTGATCGAAAATTGGCGCACGCTGCAACGGCTGCCGGGGCTGGTGAAGCGGATCGAGGACGCCTTCCCCGAAAAGGGCGGCGCCCCGCCCCCGCCCCCCTTGAGCGAGATCAAGCTGATCCGCGTGGGCGGCGGCTGGCGCTATGCGCTGGTGGCCGCGATCGCGGCGGCGGCTGGCGTGCTGGGCTCCGCCCTCCTACATCTGCATCTATGACGCAGCGTGTCCTCCTCATCATCTCGGGCGGTATCGCCGCCTATAAGGCGCTCGAACTGGTCCGCCTGCTGCGCAAGCGCGGGATCGCGGTGCGGGCGGTATTGACGCAGAGCGCGCAGCAATTCGTGACCCCGCTGTCCCTGGGCGTGCTGACCGAGGATCATGTGTTTACGCAATTATTCGACCTGAAGGATGAGCAGGAGATCGGCCATATCCAGTTGAGCCGCCAGGCCGACCTGGTCATAGTGGCGCCCGCGACCGCCAATATCCTGGCCAAGATGGCGAATGGCATCGCGGACGACCTCGCCACCACGCTGCTGCTCGCGACTGACAAGCCGGTGCTGGCGGTGCCCGCGATGAACGTGCGGATGTGGCATCACAAGGCGACCCAGCGCAATCTGGAGCGCCTCCATGCCGACGGCGTCCACATCATGACGCCGGACGATGGCGCGATGGCGTGCGGCGAATTTGGCAAGGGACGACTGCCCGAACCGGAGGCGATCGCGGCGGAGATCGAACGGCTGCTGGCCTTGCCCAAGGCCCCCGATCCGCTGGCGGACCAGCCCGATTTCGCGCGTGAGGCGCGGCTTTTCTCGACTTCGCTCGAAACGGACGGCGCGTTGGTGGGCAAGCATATCCTTATCACCGCCGGCCCCACGCATGAGCCGATCGATCCGGTGCGCTATATCGCCAACCGATCGTCGGGTAAGCAGGGCTTCGCCATCGCCGCCGCCGCGGCGCAGGCGGGTGCGCGGGTGACGCTGGTGGCAGGGCCGGTGCACCTGCCTACGCCGCCTGGCGTGACCCGTGTCGATGTCGAAACCGCGCGGCAGATGCTCGCCGCCGTCGAGGCCGCTTTGCCCGCCGACGCCGCGATCATGGTCGCGGCCGTCGCCGACTGGCGCACCGCCGACGCGCCCGACCAGAAGATCAAGAAGGACGGAACGGGCCAGCCCGCCCCGCTCGCTTTGGTCGAAAATCCCGACATTCTCGCAACGCTGGGCCACCACGCCAACCGCCCCACGCTGCTGGTCGGCTTCGCGGCCGAAACGCAGCATATCGCCGACCATGCCCAGGCCAAGCTGGCGAAGAAGGGCGCGGACTGGATCGTCGCCAACGACGTATCGGGCGACGTGATGGGCGGCGACGCCAACGCCGTGCAGATCGTCACCGCCGCCGGCATCGAATCCTGGTCGACCCTGCCCAAAAGCAAGGTCGCCGACAAACTCATCGAAAAGGTCGCCCATGCCCTCGCCGCTCTCGTCGATTGACATACAGCTCAAACGCCTGCCCCATGGGGCGGGACTGCCCGTCCCCGCCTATGCCACCGCCCACGCCGCCGGCATGGACGTGGTGTCCGCCGAAGACCTCATACTCGCGCCCGGCGGCCGCCATGCGGTGGCGACCGGTTTCGCCATGGCGATTCCTGAGGGTTATGAAGTGCAGGTCCGCCCCCGATCCGGCCTGGCGCTGAAACATGGCATCAGCCTGCTCAACACGCCCGGCACGATCGACGCGGACTATCGCGGCGAATTGAAGGTGATCCTCATCAATCTGGGCGACGCCCCCTTCCCCATCGCGCGTGGCGACCGGATCGCACAGTTGGTCGCGGCGCCGGTGCAGCTTGCCAGCTTTACAGAAGTCGATAATCTGGACGATACCGTTCGGGGACAGGGCGGGTTCGGTTCGACAGGAGTGTGACGCGATGACGATGCTGCTTTCGCTGATGCTGGCGGCCATCCCGATGCCGGGCGACGCCCCGCCGATGCCGCAGGATCTGGCCGCCGTGCCGGTCATCGACGGCTGGCTGGGGCGCAAGATATCGCCGCGCTGGTCGGAAACGGTCGCGAAACTCTATCGCCACGGCGACTGCAGCGGCGCGGTCAATCATGAAGGGTCGCGGTTGCTGGAGATCGACATGCTGTTCCTGTTGTCAGGCGACGGCAAGCCGATGAAGATCGCCCCGGTCAATGCGCGCTGCCCGGACGTGGAGACGTTCGTCAGCAAGCGTATCCTGGGCACACTCAGCGGCTCCTTCCCCAAAAGCGGCGCAGCGCAGCCCGTCTGGATGCGCTCGCAGGTCCGCTTCCTCTGGTCCGACGCGCCATGACCCTGACCGACGCGCAGCTGGACCGCTACGCCCGGCATATCGTGCTGAAGGAAATTGGCGGCGCGGGGCAGGCCCGGCTGCTATCGGCGGACGTGGCGGTGATCGGCGCGGGCGGCATCGGCAGCCCCGCGATCCTTTACCTTGCCGCCGCCGGAGTCGGCACGATCCGGGTAATCGACGATGACGCGGTCGCCCTGTCCAACCTGCAGCGGCAGATTTTGTTCGGCGCCGCCGATATCGGCGCGCCCAAGGCGGAGGCCGCGATGGCGGCCGTCGCGCGGCTCAACCCCGATGTGAAGCTGATCCCTATCAACGCCCGGATCGATGCGGACAATGCCGCGATCATGCTGCGCGACGCCGACGTAATTCTGGACGGCTGCGACAATTTCGACACCCGGCTGGCGGTGGCGGACAGCGCGCAGCGCCTGCGCATCCCGCTGGTATCCGCGGCGGTCGGCCCGTTCGAGGGGCAGATCGCCACCTATCGCGGCTGGGAAGCGGACAAGCCCTGCTATCGCTGCTTGGTCGGCGCGCCGCAGGATGCGCCGGAACGCAATTGCGCCGAAACCGGCGTCATCGGCGCACTGACCGGCGCGATGGGCAGCCTGGCCGCGCTGGAAGTCATTCGCGCGCTGGTGCCGTTCGGCACGGACATGGCCGGGCGATTGCTGATCGCCGATCTGCTCTCCATGCGTTTCCGCACGCTGGATGTGCCGAAAGACTCCGCCTGCCCGGCCTGCGCGGTGGCGCTATGCGCGCCCTGAACATCCTGGTCGCGACGGCCGATGCGGAGCGGCTGCGCGGCGCGCTGATGCTCGCGGCGGCGCAGGCCGCCTTGGGCGGCGCGGCGACCCTCTTCCTGCAAACGGATGCGGTAGCGCTTCTACGCGGGCCGATCGTCGCGCCCCGCGATGCGGCCCATCGCCTCGCCGGCCTGCCCGACCTTGCCCTATTGCTCGACGACGCACGAGCGCTGGGCGTGACGCTGATCGCCTGCCAGAGCGGCCTTGCCCTGTACGGCATGACGGCGACGGACCTTCCCGAAGGGGTCGAAACGGGCGGACCGGTCGGCTTCCTGCAAGCGACCGACGATCAGGCCCGGCTGCTCTTCGCCTGATGCTATCGCAGGATCGGCAGGTAGCGCCATCGCTCCTGCGACCGGTCATGCGCTGCGGGAACGATCGACAGGCCCGGCGTCGCCAGCGCATCCGCGTTCGGCAAGGTGGCGAGATGGGCAACGCCCCAGGCCGCTCCGAGACAGAAGCAGGCGATCAGACCATAGCGAACCGTCTTCATGCGCCCTGCCCTTCCGCCCGCCGATGCTATCGGCGATGCAGGCCGGGGGCAAGGCGCAGGCCGTTTTTCAGAAATCCCGATAGCGTTCGTTGCCGACGAAGCCGAGCTTGGTCACGCCCGACCGGCGGATGTCGGCCAGCACTTCATCCACCGTGACGTAGCGCGCCGCGGCATCCGGTTGGAATTGCAGTTCCGGCTCCACCGGCAACGCCAGCGACCGCGCCAGATAGCGGCGCAGCGTCAGCCGATCGATCGCCGCCCCGTTCCAGCGGATCACGCCGGCGGCGTCGATCGTCACCTTGTTCTTGACCGGGTCGGGCGTGCATTGGGCCGGCTGAACCGGCGCCTGCGGCAGGTCGATGCCCACGCTGTGGGTCTGCATCGGAATGGTGATGATGAACATGATGAGCAGGACCAGCATGACGTCGATCAGCGGCGTCGTGTTCATCTCGCCCATCGGTGCGTCTGCGCACTCCGGGCGTGCAAGGTGCAAGGCCATAAACCCTCCTGTTGAAATATGTTATAACAACACATGAGACATGCGCTTTGCGACGGGCGTTGGCAAGAGCGCTTTCGCGATGCCGCGTTCCGCGAGCCGCCGGCGGCGCCAGTCCGCCTCCGAACCCTTCTATTGACAGTGCGGGCCGCCCATTTAAGGGGAAGGCGCGGCAATTGGGGCCGCGCAACCCGCCCATTTCACAGAAAGCCATGTCCGTGTCCGCCATGCTCAAGATTACCCTGCCCGATGGTTCCGTGCGTGACGTCGCGCCCGGCACTACCCCGGCGGACATTGCAGCGGCGATTGGGCCGGGGCTGGCCAAGGCCGCCATCGCCGCCCGCGTGGATGGCGAGTTGCGCGATATCACGCGCCCGCTGGAGCAGGACGCCCACCTTGCACTGGTGACGGCGAAGGACGAGTCCGATGCGCTGGAACTGGCGCGGCACGACTTCGCCCATGTGCTGGCCGAAGCGGTGCAGGCGCTGTTCCCCGGCACGCAGATCACCTTCGGCCCGTCGACCGACGATGGTTTTTATTATGACTTCGCGCCCAAGGACCGCCCCTTTACCGAGGAAGACCTGCCGGCGATCGAAGCGGAGATGCGCAAAATCATCGCCGCCAACAAGCCGCTGGTGCGTGAGGTTGTCGCCCGCGACACACTGATCGCCCAGTGGGAAGCCGCCGGCGAGACGTTCAAGGCGCAATGGGCCGCCGAATTGCCCGAAGACGAGGAACTGACCGTCTATCGCTCAGGCGACTGGTACGACATGTGCCGCGGCCCGCATCTGGCTTCCACCGGGCGTCTGGACCCCGCCGCGTTCAAGCTGACGCGCGTGTCTGGCGCCTATTGGCGCGGCGACCAGAAGAATGCGATGCTGTCCCGCATCTACGGCACCGGCTGGCTCAACAAGAAGCAGTTGGCCGAGCACCTCACGCGCCTCGAAGAAGCGGGCAAGCGCGACCACCGCAAGCTGGGCGCGGAGATGGACCTGTTCCATCTGCAACAGGAAGCGCATGGCAGCGTCTTCTGGCACCCCAAGGGTTATCTGATCTGGCGTCAACTGGAAGCCTATATGCGCCGCGCGATCGATGAAACCGGATATCGCGAGGTGAAGACGCCCCAGGTGATGGACGCGCGCCAGTGGGAACAGTCGGGCCATTGGGGCAAATATCGCGAGAATATGTTCGTCATCCCCGACGAAGTGCCCAATGTCGAGGACGAAGGCCCGCTGGTGTCGGACGACGCCAACTGGATGGCGCTCAAGCCGATGAACTGCCCGGCGCACATCCTGATCTTCAAGCAGGGGATCAAAAGCTATCGCGACCTGCCGCTGCGTTTCTACGAAAATGGCTGCTGCCACCGCAACGAGCCGCATGGCGCGCTGCACGGCCTGATGCGCGTGCGCCAGTTCACGCAGGACGACGCGCATATCTTCTGCCGCGAGGACCAGATCGTGGAGGAGGTCCGCGCCTTTTGCGCGCTGGCCGACCGCATCTACAAGGATTTCGGTTTCACCTACTCGATCAAGCTGGCGCTGCGCCCCGAAAAGCGCTTCGGCAGCGAGGAGATGTGGGACAAGGCGGAAGAGGAACTGCGCAACGCAGTCGCCGCCGCTGGCCTGAACACGCCGGAGTTCGGCTGGGAGGAATTACCCGGCGAAGGGGCCTTCTACGCACCCAAGCTGGAATGGCATCTGACCGACGCGATCGGCCGCACCTGGCAGGTCGGCACGATCCAGTCGGACCGCGTGCTGCCCGACCGACTCGACGCCAGTTATGTCGGCGAGGATGGCGAGCGGCACCGCCCGGTCATGCTCCATCGCGCCATTTTCGGCAGCTATGAACGCTTCATCGGCATCCTGATCGAACATTATGCGGGCCGCTTCCCGCTCTGGCTGGCCCCGGTGCAGGCCGTGGTCGCGACCATCGTGTCGGACGCGGACGATTATGCGAAGGCGGCAGTCGAGAAGCTGCGCGCTGCGGGAATCCGGGCAGAAATCGATGTCCGTAACGAGAAGATCAACTACAAGGTGCGCGAACATAGCCTCGCCAAAGTGCCCAATTTGCTGGTCGTCGGACGGCGCGAAGCGGATGAAGGTACCGTCGCGCTGCGCGAACTGGGCAAGGAAGGACAAAGCGTCCTGTCGCTGGACGATGTCATTTCGCGTCTTGCAATCGAGGCCCGCGCACCCGATATGCAGTGAGGCGGCAATGCCACAAGGGTTCGTGATTCCGTTACGGCGGGGACACGGACCCCTTTCGGCTTTGCCAAAAAGCCGCTAAGAGCCACTCGTTTTTGAAACGACCATAGGAGATACTGCTATACGTCCCCCGATGATGCGCCGCCCGCTGGCGCCGCCGCCGAAGTCCGGCCCCCGGTATAACGAGTTCATCACCGTGCCCAAGGTGCGCGTGATCGACGACGAAGGCGAAAATCTGGGCGTGATGTTTACGCAGGAAGCCATCGAGCAGGCCGCCGATGTCGGCCTCGACCTGGTCGAAGTATCCCCCAATGCCGACCCGCCGGTCTGCAAATTTCTGGACATCGGCAAGTTCAAGTACGAAGCCCAGAAAAAGGCGAATATCGCCCGCAAGACCCAGAAGACGCAGGAACTCAAAGAGATCAAGATGCGTCCCAACATCGACGATCATGACTATGATACGAAGATGAAGAAGGTCCATGATTTCATCGGCGACGGCGACAAGGTGAAGATCACCCTGCGCTTCCGCGGCCGCGAACTCAGCCACCAGCAGCTCGGCATGGCCCTGCTCCAGCGCGTGGCCGAAAATGTGCAGGAAGTCGCGAAGGTCGAAGCCTATCCGCGCATGGAAGGCCGCCAGATGCTGATGGTTCTTTCGCCTAAATAAGCGATGCCGCGCCGTTTATAAACCTCAAAGGGGCGGAGTCTGGATGCAGGCTCCGCCCTTTTTGGTTGCAGTAGATTGATCGGCGATGGCAGTAGAAATGCCATTCTCACCATTCCGTGCTATCGGAGGACTAGCGGACAATCCCAAAGATTGAGCACAATATCCGCTAATTGGATTATCATCCTGATAGAAAAATCGCATATTACGAAGAGCTTGTCTTTTTATGCGATGCGTCCTGAAATAAAACATCATATGCCATTTCGGAGGCGACCACTCGAAACTCAAAACTTGTAAATTCAATCGATCGAGGCTGCGACGCCGCTCTTCAATATATTCGATATTCTTAGACAAAGGGTAACGATCGATCAGCAAAACCCGGCCGGTTTTGAGATTCAAGAAATCGATATTGAACGGGCAAATTCGCACATCCTGCTGAATAAAGAGCGATTGATCCTCCTTTTTTGCTTCATCTATCCGTTTTGCCACAGACGCCCGCAATCGACAGCGTGCCGCAGCATGGGATCTGAGAAAATATCTGCTCAATGGCGCGATCGGATTGCCATGTCGCTTCCCGTTTTTCCACAATCTGGAAAGGCTAATGGTGAATAAGACAAACAATAAAGATACCAAAGGTATAAGTCGGTATAGCGGAAAATCACATGCTATCCTGAAACACAAATTTTCCCATTTAGAAAATATCGTCACCCCCCAAAATACCGCGAGCGGCATTACATAGAAAAGTAACACTGACTGATCTGTCAGATTCTTTATCGTCTCAATAAGATGCCTTTTTGTTTTCCTATTAAAACGGAGTGATATGGCTGGACCAATATATATATTTGTTTCTCTCCTCAGATAGCGTTCAATGTCGCGCGACACATGAATATGAACATTTTGTAGAGATTTGTTCATCGCATCAAGCAACCAGAACACGAAGCATATGGCAGTGTAACCGAACAAAGCCATCGACGGCCTAAAATTCCCCGTTTGCGCCAACCCTAATATCGCAACGATTGATGCCGCAGTAAGCGCGATGTTCCACTGCCTAATACGATATAGATGCTCGTCATATTTTTCGATGCCTGCGCGAGCGGCCTCATACTCGCGCCAGGCATCTTCGCGCATGTCAGATATCGATGGCTTCTTCTGCGAATTATCTTGAATGTCGCACATCTCCATCCCCCACTAGAGCGGGAGAATGGTCACGTCATGGCAACCTGCTGTCAATAACCGTTCAAGCCGATGGCGTATTCCGGTACAGCGTCGGGAACATCGCCTTGAACGCGGCCAGCTTGGGCGCGTCCCAGCGCAGGATATAGGGGTGGCGCGGATTTTTGCGCATGAAATCCTGATGGTCTTGCCCGGCGTTCTGGAAGCCGGTGAAGCGCTCGACCTTCGTCGCTATGGGATCGCGCCACAGGCCGGCCTTGCCGATCTGCGCCAGATAGGCGGTCGCCGCCTTGCCCTGCTCGCCGTTCAGCGGGAACAGTGCGCTGCGATATTGGGTGCCATGGTCCGGCCCCTGATAGTTGAGCGTGGTGGGATCGGCGATCACCGAGAAGAAGATGCGCAGCAAGGTGCCGTAGCTGACCTGGGCGGGATCGTAGGTGACGCGCACCGCCTCGGCAAAGCCGGTGTCGCCGCCGCTCACCATGTCATAATCGACGCGGCGACCGCGCGGCCCGCCGGCAAAGCCGGAGACGACGAGTTGGACACCTTTGACGTGGGAGAAAACGCCCTCCACACCCCAATAACAGCCGCCCGCAAACACCGCTGTCTCCAGCTTGCGCGTGGGCGAGGCGTCGACGGTCGGAACGGGGGCGAGGACGGTGCGCTCGGCGCGCAGGGGGGTGGCGACGGCAAGCGCCGCCAGAAACATCAGGGCGAGGCGGTCAGAGCGTCGCATTGGTCGAGGTCGCCGCGATCGCGGGCGATCCGAATACCGGAGCCTCCTCCGGCTGGAGCATGAACATGCCCACCGCGCCAATCGCGAACCCGCCCAGGAAGCGCAGGAACAGATCGGATTTCAGGAATGCCACCATGGCCAACGCCTTTCTAACATATGGTTCAGGCCGTCTCGACCTGTCGACTACCTCCATGCGCCTTGCCCCTGACTGAACGGTCGGCCGCGCGGGAGCGGGTTTCGACCAGTGCCAGGGATAGAACGACGAAAGGCGGCAGCCCTTAAATCAGTTTCTCTATGCAACGGGCATATAAGCCATGCCGCGTCAATCGCAAGACGGCACGGCGGGAAAAGGACCGTTTCCATTTTGTGACAAAAAGCGCGCGGGGAGGAAAGCCCGCGCCGTACTCCCGCGAAATCGGGAGCCCAGTTCAGACGGCTGGTCTGGGCTCCCGCCTTCGCGGGAGCACCAAACTCATCCTTATTTCAACGCGGCGCAGGCTTCCTGAATCCGCGTGCAGGCTTTTTTCAGCACGTCGTCCGACGTCGCATAGCTGATGCGGAAGGCGGGCGAGAGGCCGAAGGCGGCGCCATGGACGGCGGCGACCTTCGCTTCGTCCAGGAAATAGGCGATCAGCGTTTCGTCGCTGTCGATGGTCACGCCCTTGGGCGTCACCTTGCCGATCACGCCGCTGGCATCGGGATAGACGTAGAAGGCGCCTTCGGGCGTCGGGCAATCCAGCCCCGGCGCGTCGTTCAGCATCGCGACGACCATGTCCCGGCGCTTGCGGAACACACCGTTGCGCTCCTCCAGAAAATCCTGCGGGCCGGTGAGCGCGGCAACGGCGGCCGCCTGGCTGATCGAGCAGGGATTGCTGGTCGATTGCGACTGCAACTTGCCCATCGCCTTGATGATCCATTCGGGACCGCCGGCAAAACCGATGCGCCATCCGGTCATGGAAAAGGCCTTGGAGCAGCCATTGACCGTCAGCGTGCGGTCGTACAGCTCCGGGCACACCTGCGCGATGGTGGCGAAGGGGGTCGATGCGTACCAGACATGCTCGTACATATCGTCGGTCATCACCAGCACATGGGGATGGCGCAGCAGCACGTCGGCCAAGGCCTTCAGTTCATCGGCCGAATAGGCCGCGCCTGACGGGTTGGACGGCGAGTTCAGCATCACCCATTTGGTGCGCGGCGTGATCGCGGCGTCCAACTGGTCGGCGGTGATCTTGTAACCCTGCGACGCCGGGCCTTCGATGAAGACCGGGGTGCCGCCCGCGAAATTCACGATATCGGGATAGCTGACCCAGTAAGGCGCCGGGATGATGACTTCATCTCCCACATCGACCGTGGCGACCAGCGCGTTGAACAGCGTGTGCTTGCCGCCCGAATTGACGCTGATCTGGCTGCGCTTGTAATCCAGGCCGTTGTCGCGCTTGAACTTGAACATCACCGCTTCCTTGACGTCGGCGGTGCCGTCCACGTCGGTATAGCGGGTCAGGTTGTTGCGGATCGCCGCAATGCCCGCTTCCTTGACGAAATCGGGCGTGTCGAAATCCGGCTCGCCGGCCGACAGGCCAATCACGTCCACGCCTTGCGCTTTGAGCGCGTTCACACGAGCGCTCATGGCGAGCGTGGCGGACGGCTGGATACGGCCCAAGGCGGCGGAAGTCTGGCTCATGGCAACAATCTTTCTGAAAAATCCCCAAGGTCCGCAATAAAGCGGACGCGGCGTCCCTTAATGCGCAACTGGGACAGGGGCAACCGCCAGATGCCGCTTATTGAATTTACGGCAGAATAGACCGGCTATCGCCGCCCCGTCATCGCGACCATGTCGCGGCGGCCATGCCCCGCGCCGCATTGCCGATGAAAAAACCGCGCTCCAGGTCGTAGGGGCGCAGATCGCCTTCGATCGCCTCCCCCATGTCGATCAGGCTCTGGCGCAAGATGCCGGGCAAGATGCCGCGCGACAAAGGCGGCGTCACCAGCTTGTCGCCCCGTTCGACGAAGATGGAGGAGAAGCAGCCTTCGGTCAGATAGCCCTGCGCATCGATCAGCAGCACTTCATAGGTGCCGCCACGTTTCAGCGCGTCCTTGTAGAGGCTGCGATCGCTGGTCTTGTGCAGCAGGCGCAGGTCATCCGCGGGCGCATGGCGCGGCACGGCGGCGACCTTCATGATCGGATCGGGCCAGCCCAGATGACCGCGCACCTCGATCGCGATCGCCCCGCCGCGCGACAGCATCAGCCGCACCCGGCTGCGGTCGCGCAGGCGGAAGGTCGCGGCCTGCAATTCGTTGCGCACGTCATGGCGATCGATATGAAAGCCGAGCGCGTCGGCGCTCGCCTTGATTCGGGCAAGATGCCGTTCCAGCAACCTGATGCCTTCGAGCGGGTCGAAGGCCATGGTTTCGATGAGGTCGAACCGTCCGTCAGCCAATGCCATTGAAACTTTTCAAGCCCTTGCGCGCCAAAAGTCAACCACCCCTTAAGGATCAAGCCCAAGGTTAGGAGAGGGAGCGGGAGAGGAAGCGCCCCTTGGCCAGGCACTCCGCCCATTCGGATGCGCAATCCGAATCCGCGACGATGCCGGACCCCAGGCCAAGCCGCCCCGTTCCTGCGCCCTCTTCGACGGAAATGGTGCGGATGGCAACATTGAAGGCGGCGTCGCCCTCCGGGTCGATCCAGCCCATCGTGCCGGTATAGACGCCGCGCGCATGAGGTTCGACCGCGTCGATAATCTCCATCGCCCGCACCTTGGGCGCGCCGGTGATGGAGCCGCAGGGGAACAATACGCGCAATACATCGACCGGCGACAGGCCCGGCAGGATGCGCGCGCGCACCGTCGACACCAATTGATGCACGGTAGGATAGGTTTCGACCTTGAACAGATCGGGCACGGTCACGCTGCCTGCGCGCGACACGCGCGACAGGTCGTTGCGCAGCAGGTCCACGATCATCAGATTTTCGGCGCGTTGCTTGGGATCGCTTTCCAGCCAGCGGGCCTGCGCCGCATCCGCTGTGGGGTCGGCGGCGCGGGTGGCGGTGCCCTTCATCGGCCGCGCAGTCAGCTGGCCACGAACCTGGGTGAAGAAGAGTTCGGGCGAGAAGGACAGGATCGATCGATCGCCGGTACGGATCACCCCGCCATAGCCCGCCGCCGCGCGTGGCCGGACGGCGGCATAGAGGGCGAGCGAATCGCCCGCGACATCGACGTCGCAGGGGAAGGTCAGATTGACCTGATAAATGTCGCCGGCGCGGATATAATCCTGCACTCGGCCAAAGGCGACGCCATAAGCGGCCTCGTCCACCAAGGGGCGCAGCGGGCCGACGGTCGCGCCCGCCGGGTCGGGCAGCAGGTCGGGCAGCGTGCCGGGCGGGATCAGCCGCACCCCTTCGAACAGGCCGAACCACAACAGAGGCGCAGCGCCCGCGTCCTGCCGGTGCGCGATCGGCGCCAGCCGCTCCTCCAGCGCCAGTCCCGCCTCATAGGCCATATAGCCCGCGACATGCAGGCCGCTCTCCTGCGCTTCGGCGATGCGGTCGAGCGCAGGCTGCACATCGGCCATGCGGCGGGCGACGACGACCTCCACCGGGTCGCGGTAGAGGCGCGCGGGCGCCACGCTGCGCGCGCGCGCGTCGTCGAACAAACAATAGGCTTCGTTGGGACCGGGCAGACGCATGGGCGCTTCTTAACAGGCTTTACAATCGGCGAAAGGCGGTAAGCCACCGACGCGCCATTGCGCCCGGCATTCAAAGCCCCTAGCTGCCGGGACGTGACCGATCCCGCGCCCCCGTCCGACCGCCCGACAGGCGCCGCCATCGGCCATGGGCTGCGGGGAAGATGCCCGGCCTGCGGCGAGGGGCGCATGTTCGCCCGCTTCCTGAAAACCGCGCCCAATTGCCCGTCCTGCGGCCTGGCGCTCGACGCGCATCAGGCGGACGACTTCCCCGCCTATATCGTCATCTTGCTGTTGGGCCATATATTAGTGCCACTGATGATCGAGGTGAACAGCGCCCTCGCCATCCCGCTGGGCTGGCAGGCGCTGATCTGGCCCAGCCTCGCCGTGCTGCTGGCCGTGGCGATGATCCAGCCGGTCAAGGGCGCGGTGATCGCGGTGCAATGGAGCCGGCGCATGGCGGGATTTCGCTAGGACCGATCGACATTCAGTCCCTTGACTGCTGACTAACGCCCTGCGCGTTCCCGCGCAGGCGGGAACACGCAACGCTTAAATGGCGCTTTAAATCACTCCGGCTGGCGCAGGAAGTTCAGCTCCATCGCCTCGCGCAGCGTTTCGTCGATCGCGCGCCGGCCTTCGGCCCCATGGGTGACGACGGTGGTGTCGCAGGTGGCGACGCACACGCCCTTCTGGAAGCCGGCCGAACTGATCGTCCAACTGGTGCGGCCGATATGGCCGATCGCGCAATGCACCTCGAACGGATAGGGGAAATGCGATTCCTCGACGAAGTTCAGGTTCACGTTCGCGACCAGCCAGCGCACGCCCTGTTCCTGCGGATGGCGACCCATATGATGATGGAACCGGATGCGCGCGGTTTCGAAAATGCCGGAAATCGCCACATTGTTGATGTGGCCCATGGTGTCGAGATCCTGGAACCGCGTGTCGATGCTGGTGACAAAGCGATAAGCCTCCGGGTTCAGACGCCAGGATTCGGGTTTGGCCATGTCCTGCTATTTCCCTGATAATGAGCGTGCCGTAGCGACTTCCGATCGGACGCCGGAAATCGCGTCAATCCAACAGATAAGTCTCTTAACCCGGATGGCGGGTGATGCAATCGCGCCCATAAAAATGCCGCAACTGCGTCCTTTGGGACACATAAGGCGATGCGGCGGCAACGAAGCGTTTCGCCCCCGACCAATGGACTTGGCCGCAAGGGCGTCATAGTTTCGGGTCCGCCATGATCCAGGGAACCACCATGCAACGCTATAGCCGGGCCGCCATCTTCCTGCACTGGGCGATCGCCGCCCTGCTCGCCTTTCAGATCGCCGTCGGCTGGGCGCTGGAGGATCTGGGCGCGCGCGGCTTCGCCCTCTACCAGTTGCACAAGTCGGTCGGCATGACCGTGCTCGCGCTGACGCTGGCGCGGATCGCGGTGCGTTACTGGAAGCCGCGCCCGGCCAAGCTGGAAAATGGCTGGCAGGGCGCACTCGCGTCGGGCGTACATGGCGGTCTCTACGCCTTCATGCTGGGCGCACCGCTAACCGGCTGGGCGCTGGTGTCGACCGCGAAGGTCAAGGTGCCGACCCTGCTGTTCGGCGTCATCCCCCTGCCCCATCTGCCCTTGCCAGCGAGTGCGCATGGCCTGGCCGAAAACGGCCATGGCCTCATCGCCTGGCTGGGCATCGCGCTGCTGGCGCTGCACGTCGCGGGCGCGTTGCGCCATCATCTGCTGATGCGCGATGGCCTCATCTGGCGGATGGTGCCGGGGCGTTCCACCGCTCTGCTGGTCGCGCTGCCCGCGCTGATCCTGGTTGGCTTCGTCGCCGGCCGCGCGATCCTGCCCGCGCCGCAAACGACGCCTGCGCCAGCGCCGGTCGTCGAGGAAGCGGACGAGGACGCCGCGCCCGCCAACATCGCCGAAGCAGCCAGCGCCGCAGCCCCCGCCGACAATGTAGCGGCCAATGCGACGCAGGCCGCCGTCGAAGAACCCGTCGGCCCGCCGCCCGCCTGGACCGTGCAGCCCGGCGGCCACATCGGCTTTTCCGTCGGCAATGATGGCGAGACGATCAGCGGCGGCTTTGCCAAATGGACCGCGCAGATCGTCATGGACCCCGATCATCCCGACAGCGCCGACATAAAGGTGATGATCGACATGGCCTCGGCCAGCGTGGGCGACGCCTATAAGGACGGGATGTTGCCCGGCGACGAATTTTTCGGTGTCGCCGCTCATCCCACCGCAACCTTCACGGCCAAGGGCGCGGAAGCCACCGGTGCGAACCGCTACCGCGCGCGCGGCACGCTGACGCTCAGGGGCGTGACCAAGCCGCAGACGATCCGCTTCACCCTGTCCGGCAAGGACGCGATCCGCAAGGTCAGCGGCAGCGCGACCATCGCCCGCGCGCCCTTTGGCGTGGGCAATGGCGAGAGCAGCACCGGCCTGGGACCGCAGGTAGCGCTAACCTTCGCCTTCACGGCGAAGCGGCAGGATTGACATTCTCCGTTCGCTTCGAGCGAATTCGATAAGTGGCTGGCGCGGCGCAATCGTGCCTCGACTTCGCTCGACACGAACCGGCGGTGTCATCTAGGTTCGCACTCCTCCGTCAGGACAAGAATGATGCGCCTCCTTCTCCTCGCCACCTCCCTGCTCGCCGCATCCCCCACCCCGGTCGCGGCGCAGGCGTTCATGTTCGAAACCGGCACCACCCTGCTCGCCAAATGCCGCAACAAGGCGCCCGAATATGCGCTCGCCTGCACCGCCTATATCGTCGGCGTGGTCGATGGCATCCGCAAGGACATGTTCATCGGCCGCGGCCTCCCGGTCTGCTGGCCCGACCGCATGAGCGCGGACGAGGCGCGGCGCACCGTCACCGCCTATCTCGAACGCTGGCCCGACCAGCGCCAGACGCCCGCTTCGCTCCTGGTCAGCGTCGCGCTCAACGAACGCTGGCCCTGCCAGAAATAGACAAATGATTGCGCGCACCTATGGTCCAACTGGTACAATCTTGCCTTGGCCCCCGGACCAGCGTAGGTGCGCCCCCTATTTTATTTCGACCAAGGAGACTCGACGTGGCGGCGAAGTGGACGCCGGATAGCTGGCGGAGCCAAAAGGGCATTCAGATGCCCTTTTACCGGGATGCAGACGCATTGGCGTCGGTAGAGGCCCAGCTTGGCCAGTTTCCGCCGCTCGTCTTTGCGGGCGAGGCGCGCAACCTGAAGACCGACCTGGCCAAGGTCGCCAATGGCGAAGCCTTCCTGTTGCAGGGCGGCGATTGCGCCGAAAGCTTCGCGGAGTTCCATCCGAACAACATCCGTGACACCTTCCGCGTGCTGCTCCAGATGGCGGTCGTGCTGACCTTCGCGTCAAAGCTGCCGGTGGTGAAGGTCGGTCGCATGGCCGGTCAGTTCGCCAAGCCGCGCTCGGCCGATACCGAAGTGATCGGCGGGGTCGAACTGCCCAGCTATCGCGGCGACAATGTCAACGACATCGCCTTCACGCCGGAATCGCGCGAGCCTGACCCGGCGCGGATGGTGCGCGCCTATAATCAGTCGGCCGCCACGCTCAACCTGCTGCGCGCCTTTTCGACCGGCGGCTATGCCAGCCTGGATCGCGTCCATGGCTGGATGCTCGATTTCATGGGACGTAGTCCCTGGGCGGCGAAGTTCGAACAGATGGCTGACCAGATCGGCCAGGCGCTCGACTTCATGCGCGCCTGCGGCCTGTCGGCGGAAACCGTGCCGCAGCTTGGCGGGACCAGCTTCTACACCAGCCATGAAGCGCTGCTGCTGCCGTTCGAACAGGCGATGACGCGGCAGGACAGCCTGACCGGCGACTGGTACGACACATCCGCCCACATGCTGTGGATCGGCGATCGCACCCGGTTCGAAGGGTCCGCCCATGTCGAATATCTGCGCGGCATCGGCAATCCGATCGGCCTGAAATGCGGTCCCACCCTGGAGCCGGACGCGCTGCTGCGCCTGCTCGATGTTTTGAACCCGCAACGAGAAGCCGGGCGCATCACGCTCATCACCCGCTATGGTCATGACAAGATCGAGGCCGGCCTGCCCAAGCTGGTGCGCGCGGTCCTGCGCGAAGGTCATCCAGTCATCTGGTCCTGCGACCCGATGCACGGCAATGTCATCAAGGCGGCGAACGGCTACAAGACGCGCCCGTTCGAGCGTATCCTGGCCGAAGTGCGCGGCTTCTTCGCCGTCCACCGCGCCGAGGGCAGCTTTGGCGGCGGCATCCATGCCGAAATGACCGGGCAGAATGTGACGGAATGCACTGGCGGCGCCATCGCCATCACCGACGAAGGCCTGGCCGACCGTTACCACACCCATTGCGACCCGCGTTTGAACGCGGCGCAGAGTCTGGAGCTGGCTTTCCTGCTGGCCGAAATGCTCAACGAGGAATTGAAGGAGCGGCGCGCCGCAGCGTGACGCAAGAAGGGCGGGATCGCATGATCCCGCCCTTTTTCCATCCGGGCATCACCCTCTCAACCCGTTCGGGCTGAGCCTGTCCAAGCCCCGGTCTTCTGAAATAATCGACGGCCCGATCAGCTCTCAGCCACCACCACGATGGTCAGCGCTTCGCCGCCCTCCGCGATTCCGATCAACCGATCGACATTGGGATGCGCGCCCGGCCGGTTGCGGGCGTCGGCAGTATGTTCGGCGAACACCGCCAGGCCATGGTCGGCCGCCGCCGTATCCAGCCCGCCGAAACATTGTTTCAGATAATGATAGACCGCCAGCGACCCCTGCTTGCCCGGCTGGTTTTCAATTGTCGCGATCACCACGCCGTTGGCGTCGACCAGATCTATCCGTTGCACGCCGTCGATCGGCGGCAATAACGGCAGATTATCCTTGAAGATTGCGCCCGGTTCGATCGTCGCCAGCATATATTCCCGATCCTGCATTGTTGGTCGGGGCGGCCTGTCGCATCTTCCGCCGCACCGCGCAATCGCGTGAATTTCCATGCTCATGTGGTGGATTTGAAATACGCCACATCGTTGCGGCTTGGTCCGGAGCCTATTTCAAATCCGTCAACCACACGAGAATCAAATATTTGCTAATGGCCCTGATGAATCTGAAGTTCGTTCAGCCCTGGCCCAATAATATGACGAACTTCATAATCGGGCCACCAGACCTATTTCGCCACCTTCCGCGCCTGCGCCCGGCGGGCGAAGATGTTCAGACACTCCACCAGCGTCGAAAAGGCCATCGCAGCGTAGATATAACCCTTGGGCACATGCACCCCAAAACCGTCGGCGATCAGCACCGCGCCGATCATCAGCAGGAAGCCGAGCGCCAGCATCACCACGGTCGGGTTGCGGGCGATGAAGTTGGCGAGCGGATCGGCCGCGATCAGCATCACCGTCACCGCCACGATCACGGCGATATACATGACCGCCAGATTGTCCGTCATGCCGACCGCCGTCAGGATCGAATCGAGCGAGAAGATCATGTCGAGCAGGATGATCTGCGTGATCGCCGCGCCGAAGGTGATGGTCGCCACGCTTTTCTTGTCGAGCACATCGTCGCCGCCCGCGGGATCGACCGTGTGATGGATTTCCTTGGTCGCCTTCCAGATCAGGAACAGGCCGCCTGCAATCAGGATCAGGTCGCGCCAGGAAAAATCGGTTTCGAAGGTCGGCGCGCCATGCTGGTCCAGCGGGCCGCTCAGCCCCAAGTCGAACACTGGCGCGGTCAGCCCGACGATCCAGGCGATCATCGACAGCAGGACGAGGCGCATCGCCAGCGCCAGCCCTATGCCGATCTTGCGCGCTTTGGGCCGTTGCGCTTCGGGCAATTTGTTGGTCAGGATGGAGATGAAGACAAGATTGTCGATGCCCAGCACCACTTCCATCACCACCAGCGCGACAAGCGCCGCCAGAGCCGTGGGGTCGGTAAAGGCGGTAATCAGGCTGTCCATATCGGTCCTTGCTTTATGCTGATCGGCACGCCTCCGAAACCAAAATGCGTTGGGCCGGGTTCCCTCATACATGCTTTGTAACATGACAACGCTAACAGCCGGTTTTGAAGGGGGACGATGGCTGGACTAGGTTGGCCGTCTGTCCTAGCGAAGAGCGCGTTTCTTCTTTCCTGCCCGGCGTCCCATATTATTTGCGAAAGGCGGCCTATGTCCCGAACCACCCTGACCCGTTTCCTGATCGAACAGCAACGCAACGCCAATGTCCTTCCCGGCGAACTGCGCCTGCTGATCGAAACCGTCGCGCGCGCGTGCAAGACGATCAGCCATGCGGTCAGCAAGGGCGCGCTGGGCGAAGTGCTGGGCAGCCTGGACAGCGAGAATGTGCAGGGCGAAGTGCAAAAGAAACTGGACGTGATCGCCAACGAACTGCTGCTCGACGCCAATGAATGGGGCGGGCATCTGGCCGCGATGGCGTCGGAGGAGATGGAGACGATCCACCTCATCCCCAATCGCTATCCCAAGGGCGAATATCTGCTGCTGTTCGATCCGATCGACGGGTCCAGCAATATCGACGTCGACCTGTCGGTCGGCACCATCTTTTCGGTGCTCAAGGCCCCCGACGCCTGCGCCGGACGGCAGGTGACCGAAGAGGATTTCCTTCAGGACGGCCGTCAACAGGTCGCCGCAGGCTACGCCATTTACGGACCGCAAACGCTGCTGGTGTTGAGCGTCGGCACCGGCGTCTATGAATTCACGCTGGACCGGGAAGTCGGCAGCTGGGTCATGACCGACCCGGACATGCAGATGCCCCAGGGCAAGTGCGAATTCGCGATCAACATGTCCAACCGCCGCCAATGGTCGCCTGCGGTGGCCCGCTATGTCGAAGAGCGCGTGATGGGCGGCGCCGGCCCGTGCGGCAAGGATTACAACATGCGATGGACCGCCTCCATGGTGGCGGACGTCCACCGCATACTCAAGCGCGGCGGCATCTTCCTATATCCCTATGACCATCGCAATCCTGGCAAGGCCAAGCTGCGCCTGATGTATGAAGCCAATCCGATGAGCTATCTGATCGAACAGGCGGGCGGCGCATCGAGCGACGGCTTCGTGCCCATCATGGACGTACCCGCCACTGGCCTGCACCAGCGCGTCGGCGTGGTGTTGGGCGACAAGGCGGAAGTCGAAGCGGTCGTCGCTTATGGCGCGGAAATGGCGAGCGCGTAAGCCGGGCAAGAAAAAGGGGGAGAGCGCGATTAGCGCTCGATCCCCCTGATGCTTCGGCTCGCCTTGCCGGTCTTACCGGCGGCTCCTCTCCAGAAACTTTTTATAGTGGCGCGCCGAGCAGCAGCAACGCTCTAGACCAACGGCGTGACAAAAAAAAGGCCGATCACAAGATCGGCCCGAAAGTTTTAGGAGAGGATGCCTGAAAGGCACAGTCTTTTTGTCCCGCCAACCGGATTTTCGCAAATGCGAAGGACGACAGGGCAGTTGCAAAATCCGCAATCGCTTGCCGACCCGCCTCCCCCACGATGATGGGCCGCCCCCCAATAGCCGCGTGTTTCCGAGTCGCGCTCATCGACATAAAGCAAATATCAGGGCTTGGCGGTTAAGCCCGGCACCATGCACGGACGAGCGCCAACTTCGGGTCCGGCGGATGGGGCCGCCAACGCCCCTCATGCCGCCGGGCGATATCGCCGCGACATAGACGGATTGCGCGCGCTGGCGATCCTGCCAGTGCTGCTGTTCCACGCCCATGCGCCAGGTTTTTCGGGCGGCTATGTCGGGGTCGATATTTTCTTCGTCATATCAGGCTATCTGATTACCGGCATCATCGCTCGCGAAGTCGATGACGGTCATTTTTCGCTCGCCCAATTCTACGAACGCCGTTTCCGCCGGATCATGCCCGCTCTGGCGCTGATGATTCTGGCCGTGCTCGGTGCGGCGGCCTGGCTCTATCTGCCCGGCGACCTGGAAGGCGTGCCGCGATCGGCGCTGGCGGCGACTTTGTTCGCTTCCAACCTCTGGTTCTTCACCGACACCGGTTATTTTTCCGGCGGCGCGGACGTGAAGCCGCTGCTCCACACATGGTCGCTGGCGGTCGAGGAGCAATATTATATCGGCTTCCCGATCCTGCTGATGCTGCTGGCGCGCACCGCGCCGCGCTGGCGCACCGGCGTCGTCGCGGCCATCACGGCGGGATCGCTGGCGATCGCCATCGTCATGCAACGCGACACCAGCGGCTTCACCTTCTACCTGTTGCCGACGCGGGCATGGGAATTGTTCGCCGGGGCTTTGCTGGCGCTGGGCGCGGTTCCAGTGATCCCGGCTCGCTGGCTGCGCGAGGCGATTGCGGGGTGCGGCCTGATCGCGATCGCGCTGGCGGTCGGCTTTTACGATCGCACCACGATCTTCCCCGGCATCACCGCCCTCGCCCCGGTGCTGGGCGCCGCGGCGCTGATCCATGCCGCGCCGGGTACGCGAATCGGCCGGTTGCTGGGCTGGGGCCCGCTGGTCGGCGTGGGCCTCATCTCTTACTCGCTCTATCTGTGGCACTGGCCGTTGATCGTCTTCACCGAATATGCGACCGATTTGCCGCTGGCGGGGGGCAGGCAGATGGCGATCATCGGCGCATCGCTGCTGGCGGGCACGCTGTCCTGGCGCTTTGTCGAGCGCCCCTTCCGCGATTCGCGGCGCGTGCCGGGGCGGGCGATCTTTCTGTTCACCTGCGCGGCGATGGGCCTGCTCTGCATCCTGGCGCTGGCGCTGCTGGCGAAGGGCGGCTGGCCGTCGCGCTTCCCGCCGAAGGTGCTGGCGCAGATGGCAGGGCAACAGGATTTCGCACCCACGCGCAAGTCATGCCACGACACATTCATGCGTCACGCGACGCCCTGCGTCCTCGGCGCGGCGGCGGCGCCCGACGCGATGCTGTGGGGGGACAGCCATGGCGTCGAACTGACCTATGCCTTGTCGCTGGAGGCAAAGGCGCAGAATCGATCGCTGATCGAACGCACCACGTCCAGTTGCCCGCCGGTGCTGGGTTATCAGGCCAAGGATGCGCGCTGCGCCGCCGCCAACCAGGCGGCGTTCGATGCGATACGCGCCGATCCAGGGATCAGCCGCGTCTATCTCGCCGCTTTCTGGGCCAATGGCGATTTCGACGATCCCGCCTTTGTGGGCAAGCTGGACCGCACCATAGCCGCGATCCGGGCGCTAGAGCGACAGGTCGTTCTGATCGGCCCCGTTCCGCCCCAGCCGTTCGACGTGCCGCGGCGCTTGGCGCATCTGACGCAGACCGGACAGTTGGGGGAAGCACGGGGCGTCGACCGCGCTCATGTCGAAGCGCGGACTGTGCATCTGCGCGCGCTCTTCATTCGCTGGAAGGCGCGCGGCGTCTCGCTGATCGATCCTGTAGCGGCGCTGTGCCCGACCGGCCGCTGCGCCATCGAACGCGACGGCAAGCCGCTCTATTTCGATTCGCATCATCTCAGCACCGCGGGCGCTCGGTTGGTGATCGCAGCTAATCGCTGACCTATTCGGCGGCGAGCGCATAGCCCGCGCGCGGCAATTCGGCCGCCAATGCCTGCGCCATGTGCGTCACAACCGCCTGCATCCGCGCCACGCCCGGCCCCGGCCGGTCCAGCGTCGCGTCCAGATACAGCACCCGGTCGATTTCGACCTGCAGCGCGTGCAATCCATGCTCAGGGCGCCCATGCCGGTCGATCAGATGATCGCCGGCATAGGGGTGGTTTTGCGCCACGGTCAGGCCATGGCTCGCCGCGACATCGGCCGCCAGCATGATCAGTCGCCCCGATGCGCTGCGGCCGAACCGATCCCCCAGCACCATGCCCGGCGCAGGCTGCCCCGCACCGGTCGGCGCCAGCGGCGGCATGGAATGCATGTCGATCAGGATCGCATGGCCATGCGCGTCGCGCGCGGCCGCCATCATCTGGCCGAGCGCCGCATGATAGGGCCGGTGGAGCGTCTCGATCCGGCGGCGCGCCTCCGCCCAGCGCATCGGGCCGCGCCACAATTCATGCGCGCCCGGCAGGCGACGCGGGAAAAGGCCCAGGCCCCCGCGCAGCTTCGCGCTGCTCTGAAGCGGGGCGTCGCGCGGCAGGTCGGCGATCATGCCGGGGTCGATCTCGCGCTCGTGCCGGTTGAGGTCGATCAATGCGCGCGGCGCGCGGGCGACGATGACGGTGAAACCCTGCGCGATCAGCGGATGGACCAAAAGATCGGCCCAACGATCCTCCAGCCGATGCAGGATCGACGAGGACACGCGCGCCGCGGCCAGCAGATCCTTATCATAGGCACGCGCCGCATGGGGGACGGAAATCAGGACGGGGCGATCGGGAATCGCAGGACCATAAAGGTCGAAAGCGGTTTCGCTATGGGTCGGGGCGCGCGGCGCGGAATAATCCAATGCGGCTCCTTTCGCCAGCGCGCCGAAAAATCTTGTCCGGCTGGATAATATTTACACCTTGTCGCATATAGTGCGGCTTCGCGCCACCCCGTCGGGTATGCGCCAGGGGCTGCGGGGCGGCCGGATGAGAGTGTTGGGGGCGATGGTTCGCATTTTATTGGCCGAAGATGACGAGAGTATGCGGACCTATCTGGCCCGTGCGCTGGAACGGTCGGGTTATGAAGTCGTGTCGGTGGAGAATGGCCGCGACGCGCTGCCCCACATCGACACGGATCGGTTCGACCTGTTGCTGACCGATATCGTGATGCCCGAAATGGACGGCATCGAACTGGCGCAACATGCAGCGTCCGTGGCGCCGGACATGCGCATCATGTTCATCACCGGCTTTGCCGCCGTCACGCTGAAGGCCGGCAAGGCGGTGCCGCAGGCCAAGGTGCTGTCCAAGCCCTTCCACCTGCGCGACCTGGTGCTGGAGGTCGAGCGGATGTTCGGCGCCCAAAGCGTGCCGGCGTCGACCGACAGCCCGTAAAAGCGGCAACCGCGATGCCCGAACTTAATCGGGCACCACTTCTTCCATGTCGGGCGTCGGATCGAGCGGGATTCCCGCCATGGCGGCGTTGAACCGTTCGCGATCCAGCCCCTTTTCCCAGACCGACACCACCACCGTCGCCACCGCATTGCCGATGAAGTTGGTGAGCGCCCGCACTTCGCTCATGAAGCGGTCGACGCCCAGGATCAGCGTCATCCCCGCCACCGGCACGGACGGCACGATGGATAGCGTCGCAGCCAGCGTGATGAAGCCCGCGCCGGTTACGCCGGCCGCGCCCTTGGACGAGATCATCGCGACCAGCAGCAGCAATATCTGTTGCTCCAGGCTGATATCGACGTTGCAGGCCTGCGCAATGAACAAGGCCGCCAGCGTCATGTAGATATTGGTGCCGTCCAGATTGAAGCTGTAACCGGTCGGCACGACCAGCCCCACGACCGACTTGCGGCACCCGGCACGCTCCATCTTCTCGATCAGGCTGGGCAGCGCGGCTTCGGACGAGGAAGTGCCCAGCACCAGCAGCAGTTCGGCCTTCAGATAGCGGATGAGGTGCAGGATGTTGAAGCCGGCGAACCATGCCACCGTCCCCAGCACCAGCAGCACAAACAGCAGCGCGGTGAGATAGAAGGTCGCCACCAGCCCGGCGAGATTGGCGAGCGTGCCGACGCCATATTCGCCGATGGTGAAGGCCATCGCCCCGAAAGCGCCGATCGGCGCCGCCTTCATGAGAAAGGACACGAGCTTGAACACCGCATGGCTGGCCGATTCGAGCACCGTCATCAGCGGCTGCGCCTTGTCGCCGATCATGGTCAGCGCGATGCCGAACAGGATCGCCACGAACAATACCTGAAGGATATTGCCGTCCGCCACCGCCGACACCATGGTCGACGGAATGATGTTCATCAGAAAGCCGGTCAGGCTGCTTTCATGCGCCTTGTGCGCATAATCCGCGACCTTGCCCGCATCCAGCGTGGCCGGATCGATATCGAGCCCCGCGCCGGGCTGCACCACATTGGCGACAATCAGGCCGACGATCAGCGCCAGCGTCGAAAAGGTCAGGAAATAGGCGAAGGCCTTCGCCGCCACCCGGCCGATCGCGCCCAGTTCCTTCATGCCCGCAATGCCGGTGACGATGGTCAGGAAGATGACCGGCGCGATGATCATCTTCACCAGCTTGATGAAGGCCTCGCCCAGCGGTTTGAGCTGCTTGCCCGCATCGGGCCAGAAATGCCCGATCAGCACGCCCAGCGCGATCGCGACCAGCACCTGGACGTAAAGCTGACGATAGAAGGGTAGCCGTGGCGCCGTTTGAATCGGCGAGGATGGCGATGGCAGCATATGTCTTGGCGTCCCCTGTTTGGCTCGCAGCATATGGGCCGCCCCTGCCCTGTCCAGAAGAATATCGGCGCGTTTCAATTTCCTGCTTGCGCCCTAGCCCCGCCCCCGTTATTGGCCCCCTCCACGGCGGGCGTGTAGCTCAGTGGTAGAGCACTGTGTTGACATCGCAGGGGTCGCAAGTTCAATCCTTGCCACGCCCACCATGACAAAGCCCGTCGCTTCTGATGAAGCGGCGGGCTTTCTCTTTTCCAGTTTTTGGTTGATCCGGTTCAGCGCGCCGCGGCATGTCCCTGGCGCAGCTTGTGACAAGCATCGCGCTTGCCCGCCAGAGCGCGTTCGACCTTCGCCCAGGCCTCTATGTCGGCAGCGGTGATCGTTTCCGCATCGGAAAATCGGACGGGGAAGGGAATGGGAACGGGCATATCGATGGTCAACTCATGAGGAAACATGATCTCGACTATAGTCTGTGCGGCTGTCAGGGGGATGTCCCGAACATTACAGACAGGCAATGAGGGCAGGACCGGCCATGACGATCGGATGCGAAACCATAAGTGCGCGGCGCGTGCTGTTCGTGATGGCGGTCGATGCGGAATATGGGCCGCATCTGCGCGCGCGCTTCACCCCGCTGCTGACCGGCGTCGGGCCGGTCGAAGCGGCGGTGGCCACCGGCATGGCGCTACAGGAACTGGCGCGGCAAGGGGCCTTGCCCGACCTTGTGGTCTGTCTGGGGTCGGCGGGATCGCGCCTGTGCCCGCTGGGCGACATATTTCAGGTGGCGAGCGTGTCCTGGCGCGACATGGATGCGTCGCGGCTGGGCTTCACAAAGGGGGTGACGCCGTTCATCGATCATCCCGTCGACCTGCCGCTGGCGACGCCGCTGGCCCTGCCCCTGGCCCGCCTATCGACCGGCGCGAATATCGTGGGCGGCGAGGATTATGCCGCGATCAACGCCGATATGGTCGATATGGAGACATTTGCGGTGGCGCGGGCCTGCGCACGCTTCAACGTGCCGCTGATGGGCCTGCGCGGCATATCGGATGGGCCGGGCGAACTGGACCATATCAACAGCTGGACGGCATTGCTGGGCCTGCTCGACGAGCGACTGGCGGCGGCGGTGGACCTGCTGCCCGACGCGCTGGCGCGCGCCGCCTGAAGCCCGCTAGTCGCCGTCGAAGGCGATAATCGCCTGCGCCGCGACGCCGTCCGCCGCCAGCGCGGCCATGCCGCCCAGATCGGGCAGGTCGATGGCGAACAGGGCCATCAGCACGATCGCGCCCTGCTCGCGCAGCAGTTGCGCCGCGGCCAGCGCCGTGCCGCCGGTGGCGATCAGGTCGTCGACCAGCAGCACGCGCGCGCCGGGCGGCACCTGCCCTTCATGCATTTCCAGCCGATCGGCGCCATATTCCAGGCAATAGTCGATGCCCACGGTCTTGCCGGGCAGTTTGCCCTTTTTTCGCACGGGCACAAACCCCTTGCCCAGCGCCAGCGCGAGGGCCGCCCCCAGGATGAAGCCGCGCGCTTCTATCCCAACGATCAGGTCCGGGTCGAGCGGCTGGGCGACAGCGGCCATGCGATTCATCAGGTCACGCAGGCCGTCCCCATCGGCCAGCAATGTGGTGACGTCGCGGAACAATATGCCCGGCTTGGGAAAATCGGGGATCGTGCGGACCAGCGCGGTCAGGCTGTCGGTGCTCATGGCCGTTCCCATAAAGAAAGGGCGCGGTTCCCACAAGGAACCGCGCCCCAATCTCTACCACCGTCCGTGACGGACTGGGGTCAGGCCGCCTTCTTCTTGTCCGCCCAGATATTCTGGTAGGACATATAGGCTAGGCCCGTGGCGATCAGCAGGAAGAAGATGGTCGCAAGCCCCGCACGGCGACGATTTTCCAGCTTCGGTTCGGCGGTCCAGGTCAGGAACGCGGCGACGTCCTGCGCCATCTGGTCCACCGTCGGCTTGGTACCGTCGCCATAGGTCACCTGGCCTTCGGCGGTCAGCGGCGGCGCCATGGCGAGGTTCAGGTTGGCGAAATAGGGGTTGTAGTGCAGCCCCTCAGGCGTCTTGGAGTCCGGGAACTCCTTGAGCAATTCGGCCGGTTGCGCCTGATAGCCGGTGATCAGCGAATAGACATAGGCGCTGCCATGATGGCGGGCCTTGGTCATCAGCGACAGGTCTGGCGGGATGGCATTATTGTTCGCCGCGGCCGCCGCGACATTGTTCGCGAAGGGCTTGGGGAAATAATCCGACGGCACCGGCTCGCGGGTGGAGGCTTCGCCCGTAGCCGGATCGACCGACGGGGTCTTGATCGCCCATTGCTTGGCGATCGCCTTCACTTCGGCTTCGTTATAGCCGAGCGCCGCGAGATCGCGGAAGGCCACGAACTTGAGGCTGTGGCAGGCCGAGCAGACTTCCTTGAACACCTGGAAGCCGCGCTGGAGCTGCGCCCGGTCATAATGGCCAAGCGGCCCGTCGAACGAGAAGGACACATGCTTGGGCGCCTTGTGGAACTCATGCTCCACGGTGGGCACCGGCGGCTCGGAGACATAAGCCACCGCGCCGATCAGGAAGGAAATGAACAGCCAGCCTGCAAAGAAGAGGCCGACGAGGAATGCGCCAATGCGAACCATGGTCTTATCTACCCCTTATTCGGCCGGGACCGCGACGGTTGCGCCGTCGGTCTTGCCATATTTCGCGAGCACGGCCTCGGTGATCGAGCCGGGCAGCGGCAGCGGCTTTTCAAAGCGCGAGATCAGCGGAAGGATGATCAGGAAGTGGGCGAAATAATAGGCCGCCG
Source organism: Sphingobium sp. AntQ-1 (assembly GCF_028538045.1). Taxonomy (NCBI): domain Bacteria; kingdom Pseudomonadati; phylum Pseudomonadota; class Alphaproteobacteria; order Sphingomonadales; family Sphingobiaceae; genus Sphingobium; species Sphingobium sp. AntQ-1. The sequence continues at coordinate 2,590,857 of NZ_CP117158.1, read as the reverse complement.
CGACCTGGCTCATCATCACGAACGGCTCTTCCGCCGGCGCGCCGCCCAACCAGCCCAGGATCAGCACGTCAATGACGAGAATCCAGAAGAACTTGTTGAAGGTCGGCCGATATTTGCCCGACCGCACCGGCGAGGTGTCGAGCCAGGGCAGGAAGAACAGCAGCAGGATCGACGCGAACATCGCCAGCACGCCCAGCAGCTTGGCGGGGACGAAGAAGAAGTCCACCGTGAAGGCGCGCAGGATCGCGTAGAAGGGCCAGAAATACCATTCCGGCACGATATGCGCGGGGGTCGAGAGCGGGTTCGCCTCGATATAGTTATCCGGATGGCCCAGGAAGTTGGGGGCGAAGAACAGCAGGATGGAGAAGGCGATCAGGAAGATGCCCGCGCCGAAGCCATCCTTGGCGGTATAATAGGGGTGGAAGGGCACAGTGTCCTGCGGCCCTTTCACCTCCACGCCGGTCGGGTTCGATGAACCCGGAATATGCAGCGCCCAGATGTGCAGGATGATGACGCCTGCAATCACGAACGGCAGCAGGAAGTGCAGCGAGAAGAAGCGATTGAGCGAAGCGTTGCCGGGGGCAAAGCCGCCCAGCAGCCAGGTCTGGATCGGCTCGCCCACGACCGGGATCGCGCCGAACAGGCCGGTGATGACCTTCGCGCCCCAATAGGACATCTGCCCCCAGGGCAGCACATAGCCCATGAAGGCGGTCGCCATCATCAGCAGGAAGATGACGAGGCCGAGCAGCCACACCATTTCGCGGGGCGCCTTGTAGGAGCCGAAATAGAGGCCGCGGAAGATGTGGAGATAGACCACGATGAAGAAGAAGCTGGCGCCGTTCGCATGGGCATAGCGCATCAGCCAGCCCGCATTGACGTCGCGCATCGTCTGTTCGACGGTGCTGAACGCAACCAGATCGTTCGCGCCATAGTGCATCGCCATGATGACGCCAGTGACGATCTGGATCACCAGCGCCAGACCGGCCAGCACGCCGAAGTTCCAGAAATAGTTGAGGTTGCGCGGCACGGGATAGCCCGCGCCCACGGCGTTATAGGCGAGACGCGGAAGCGGCAGCTTCTCGTCGATCCACACCATCACCGGATTTTTCGGCGTATATTGCTCAGCCCAGGGAAAGCTCATGGTTTCTTACCTCAGCCTACGAGAATGGCGGTGTCGGAAGTGAAGCTGAACTTCGGCACTTCCAGGTTCTTGGGCGCGGGGCCTTTGCGGATGCGCGCGGCGGTGTCGTAGGACGAGCCATGGCATGGGCAAAAATAGCCGCCATATTCGCCGCGATTTTCGCCCTCGCCCGCGCCCAGCGGCACGCAGCCCAGATGGGTGCAGACACCCATCGTCACCAGCCACTGCTTCTTGCCGTCGACGGTGCGCTCTTCCAGCGTCTGCGGATCGCGCAGCGTGGAGGCGTCCACCTTGTCGGCCTCGGCGATTTCCTTTTCCGTCAACTGGCGCACGAAGAGCGGCTGGCTGCGGAAGGTGGTCTTGATCGCCTGTCCTGGCTGGATCGCGGAAAGATCGACTTCCGTCGATGCAAGCGCCAGCACGTCGGCGCTGGGGTTCATCTGGTCGATGAGCGGCAGCACGACGGCGACAGCCCCGACCCCCGCAAAGCTGACCGCGGCGATGTTGATGAAATCGCGGCGGCGCACGCCATCTTCGCCGGATGGACCCGTGCCGTCTATATGTTCAACGCTCGCCATGCACCTCTACCCTTGCAATAACGTCCCTGACCCCGCCGCAATGCCGTGACCGACTCTGTTTATCAAGGGATTTAGGGCGCCGTGCACATACGGTCCCCGCCTACCCCCCGGCGTGGTTTGCGCGCCTGATAACCGGACTGCGCGCTCTTTGCCAACAGCAAAGTCGCCCCCCTATGACAATTTGCCGCAGTGCATTATGGCGCGGGCCATGCGTATCGCCCTTTACCAACCAGAGATCGCCGGCAATGTCGGCGCGATCCTGCGCCTCGCCGCCTGTTTCGCCGTGCCCGTGGACATCATCATGCCGACCGGATTCGCCTTTTCCGACACCCGCCTGAAGCGCGCGGCGATGGATTATGGGAAAGCCGCCGACGTCACCCGCCACGCCAATTTCAGCGCCTTCGACGCGGTGCGTCGCGCGGAAGGCCGCCGCCTGCTGCTGATGAGCGCCCATGCGTCGCAGACATTGCCCGACGTGCAGTTCCACCCCGACGACGTGCTGATGATGGGATCGGAAAGCGCCGGCGTGCCGATCGAGGTGCGCGACCTGGCCGACATTCGTGTCCGCATCCCCATGGCGCCGGGCTTTCGATCCTTGAACATCGCCGTTTCCACGGGCATCGCCGTCGCCGAAGCCCTTCGCCAGACCGGAAAGTTTCCCCAATGACTGCCATCAACCCGATTCCCGCCGTGCCCTTCGCCCTCGATGCCCGGCAACAGGCGGCGCGCAGCTGGTTCGAATCGCTGCGCGACCGCATCTGCGCCGCGTTCGAGGCGATCGAGCGGGAGGCCGGCAGCGAAGCGCGCTTCGACTATGCCGCCTGGGACCGGGAGGCCGAGGGCCAGACGCCGGGCGAAGGTGGGGGCGGCGTGCGCGGCGTGATGAAGGGCAAGGTGTTCGAGAAGGTCGGCGTCAATGTCTCCACCGTGGGTGGCGAATTTGCGCCCGGTTTCGCCCAGACCATCCATGGCGCGGGCGATAACCCCGCCTTCTTCGCCACCGGCATCAGCCTGGTCGCGCATATGGCCAACCCGCATGTGCCCGCCGTGCATATGAATACGCGCTATCTGGTGACGACCAAGAGCTGGTTCGGCGGCGGCGCGGACCTCAATCCGCCCTTGCCCCGCGCGGAGGATACGGATTTTTTCCATGGCGTGTTCAAGGCCGCCTGCGATGCGCATGACGCCGATCATTATCCGCGCTTCAGGGCGTGGGCCGACGAATATTTCTTCATTCCGCATCGCGGCGTGCATCGCGGCGTGGGCGGCATCTTCTACGATCATCTGGAATGTGCGGACGACGCCGCGTTCGACGCCCATTTCGCCTTCACCCGCGCGGTGGGCGACGCTTTCCTCGACGCTTTCCCGCCGATCGTGCGGCGACGCATGGGCGATGCGTGGAGCGAGTCGGACTATCGCACGATGCTGGAATGGCGCGGACGTTATGCCGAATTCAATCTGGTGCATGATCGCGGCACGCTGTTCGGGCTCAAGACTGGCGGCAATATCGACGCGATCCTGATGAGCCTGCCGCCGATGGCAAGCTGGAACTGACCCCCATGGCGCTGACGCCGGTCGAGCCGGGCATGGTGGCGACGATCGTCACCCATCTGGAGATGCGGGACCGGCCCAGGCCCGCGCCTGTCCCGGTGGCCCCGCTACGGCTGGCGCCGTGGAAGACGCCGGACCTGGACGCCTATCGCACGCTGTTCCGCCGCGTCGGGACGCCTTGGCTGTGGTTTTCGCGGCTGGTGATGGCCGATTCGGCGCTGGCGGCGATTCTCCACGACCCGGCGGTGGAGGTCTATGCCGTCACCGATCCATGCGGCGCCGCCATCGGCCTGCTGGAACTGGATTTCCGGTCCCTGCCCGATTGCGAACTGAGCTTTTTCGGGCTGGTGCCGGAACTGGGCGGCCAGGGGATGGGCCGCTGGCTGATGGCGAAGGCCAAATCGCTGGCCTGGCGCAAGGGGGTGACGCGATTCTGGGTCCACACCTGCACGCTCGACAGTCCGGCGGCGCTGCCCTTCTACATCCGGTCGGGCTTTGCGCCCTATCGGCGGGAGGTCGAGACGTTCGCCGATCCGCGACTGGCCGGCGTGCTGCCGCGCGACGCCGCACCGCATATGCCGCTGCTGGACACGCCATAGGCGGCGATCAGCGAAACACGTCCGCCATATCGTGCGGCTCCGCCTGACGGTACAGCCGCGCCAGCATCACCAGCATATAGACCTGCACGATGCTCGACACCGCCGCCCCGGCCAGGCCACCGGCCAGTCGTGCGCCTTCCGCCCCGGCGACCAGCCCGCCGAGCAGGCCGATAATGACCTGCGCCGCCGATCCGGCGATGGTGGACAGCAGCATCACGATGATGAGAAAGCCAAACAGCCGCCAGAAATAGCCGCGCGTCAGCGCCCAGGCCCGCCGCAGCGAGTCCATCACCCCCGCCTTGCTGTCGATCACCACAGGATTGAGCAGCGCCAGCCGGATGCTGGCGAAGAAGATGAGAGCGACGGCGCCAAAGCCCAGCAGCAGCCCGATCGTCGCCGCCAGTTGCTTTGACGCGAGCGATAGGACGACGCCAACCAACGCAGCGCCGACAACGACCGCCGCCACCGCGCCGACCACCACCAGCGCCGTGCCGATCAGCACCGGCAGGCGCGCGAAACTGAGGCGCAATGCCTCCCCCACGCTGATGCCGGGGCGCAGCGCCAGCGCGAACAGCGCCAGCGAGCCGAACCAGATGAGGATGATGGTCAACAGCATGGCAAGGCCAAAACCGGGCGGCATGGCGGGAATCGTGTCCGCCTTGGGCGCGGCGAACCAGGCCTGCAATTGCGGCGGCGTCATTTCCTGCAGGATGAGTCCGGGCAGCGCCACGAACAACAGCGCCACCGGGAACAGCAGGGTCGCTTCGCGCGCGACGAAAGCCACCGCTTCCTCCCACGCCTTGCCGATCGACATCGTCGCCATATCTATGCTGCCTACCCTGCCATGATGAAATGCGTCATGCTGAAAATCCGGCGCGAGACTTGATCGCTCGGCCCCGCCAAGTCAAGGAAGCGCCCCATGTCTGACCTTCCGCCTGACCTTCCGCCCGATCATCCTGCGCCCCTCCCCTTTCCCGACCATGTCGAATGGCGAATCGCCGCCGCGCCGGTCGATTATCCTACAGCGCTGGCCGATATGGAGGCGCGCGCCGCCGCCATCCATGAGGGGCAGGCGCAGGAGCGCGTCTGGCTGCTGGAGCATCCGCCGCTCTATACCGCCGGGACCAGCGCCGATCCGGCCGAACTCCTGTCCCCGCGCTTTCCGGTCTATGACGCCGGGCGCGGCGGACGCTATACCTATCATGGGCCGGGTCAGCGGATCGGTTATCTCAACATCGACTTGCGGGAACGCGGCAAGGATGTCCGCAATTTCGTCCATCATCTCGAAGGCTGGATGATCGCGGCGCTGAGCGACCTGGGCATCGCCGCGCGCCGGGCGGAAGGGCGGATCGGCATCTGGACTGACGATCCCGATGGCCGGGAGGCGAAGATCGGGGCGCTCGGCATCCGCGTGCGACGCTGGGTCACGCTGCATGGCTTTTCGATCAACGTCGATCCCGACCTGTCCCATTTCGGGGGCATCATACCCTGCGGCATCAGCGAATTTCCGGTGACCAGCGTCGCCGCCCTGGGCGGCAATGCGTCCATGGCGGCGCTCGACAGCGCGCTTCGCGATCATTTCCCGCTTTTTCTCAGTTGCTTGGCCCGTTGCGGCACAGGGGTTGAGCAATGCGAAGCGGGCGGCTAGGTTCGCGCCTTATTTCGCCGGGCGGGGACCGGGCCTGAACCCTCTATCAAGGAGACCCGGATGCGCCGGACGACCAAGACTGGATTTACCGCCGCGTTGTTGGCCGGTTGCATCGCGCTCGCGGCGTGTGGCGACAAGGAGCAGGGCGGGAACAAGGTGCAGATGAAGGATATGGAAGTGGTGGACGGCACCGCGACCGACGCCATGACCGACCTGGACGGCGTGCAGAGCGAAGGCACCGCCATCGCCCTGCCCAGCGGCAACACCGCCGACAACAGCAGCGCGCCGGCCAAGCCGGCGACGGACAAAGCGCCCGCCGAGGAGGCGGAAGTGCTTTCCGACCAGTAAGCTGGCGCAATCGTTCAGGACTGATATGATAAGCGCATAATATCAAGGCGCTGGTCCCCACGCGCTTCCCAAGAGGCAGATTCGAATGACATTGCGTTCCCCGTTGAGCCGCGTGCTGGCCGGTTTTACCCTAGCGATCGCGCCCATGATCGCGCAGCCAGCATCGGCCCAGTTCTTCTGGTCGCCCCCCGACATGAGCGCACCGCCGTTGACCGACGACGCCGCCGCGGCCGCGATGGGCCTGCCGGGCGCCACGGCGGCGGAGGTCAAGGCCGGGCTGGCGTGGAATCTGCGAGCCGCGCTCAATGTCGCGGCGCTGCAATGCCAATTCGAACCAACCCTGCTGGCGATCAGCAATTATAATGCGATGATCGCCCATCATGATGCGGAACTGGACACGGCGCAGACCGTGCTGCTCGGTTATTTCCAGCGCACCGTGGGCAGGGGCAAGCCGGGACAGTCGGCGTCGGACATGTATAATACCCGCATCTATTCGGGCTATTCGACGGTACAGGCGCAAAAGGGCTTCTGCCAGGCCACGGCGGAAGTCGGACGGCAGGCGATCTTCGCCGAACGTGGCACGCTTAACGAAGTGGGGCGCGTCGGCCTTGGCTCGATCAAGAAGTCGCTGGTCGCGGCGGGCGAGCAATTTTACGGCACGCCGGGCTATGATTATGTCGTCGCCCTGCCCTCCTTCGCTCCCAAATGCTGGAAGAAGGGCGTTTTGCTGCCGGTCTGTCATCAGGCGTGGAACGACCGGACCGGCGTGCAGCCCTGATTGACTGACGTTTAACGCAGGCCCAGATATTTATGGGCCTGCACGGTCAGCCGCCATTGCGGCCGGTCCATCACCAGGGCGATCGCGGCGCGGGCATTGTCGGTCGCATGGGGATCGTCCAGCGGCTGCAGCAGATGATGGTCGAACGCCCATCCCTCCATCGCGGCCACATCGGCCAGGCTATGTCCGCCACCGGGCTGCGGCCAGACCAGCTTCAGTTCATGGCCGGACCGCTGCACGACGTCGCTGCCCGCCTTGGGGCTGATGCAGATCCAGTCGATGCCGGCATGGGCGGCGATGGTGCCGTTGCTTTCGATCGCGATGATGAAGCTGCGCGCATGGAGCGCATCGACCAGCGCATCATCGACCTGCAACATCGGTTCGCCGCCGGTCAGGACGATATAACGGCCCTCGCCGCCCGTGCCCCAGAAAGCCAGCGCGGCATCGGCCAATGCATCGGCGTCGGCGAATTTGCCGCCGCCCAGCCCATCGGTGCCGACGAAATCGGTGTCGCAGAAGCGGCAGACGGCATCGCGCCTGTCCTGCTCGCGCCCACTCCAGAGATTGCAGCCGGCAAAGCGCAGGAACACCGCGCGCCGCCCGGCCTGAACCCCTTCACCCTGGAGGGTCAGGAACATTTCCTTGACCGCATAACTCATCGTTCAGGGCTGCACGGCATAGATGGTGGGATCGGGCAGGCCCGCTTCCTGATAACCCTTCGACCGCAGGCGGCAGCTGTCGCACAGGCCGCAATGCTTGCCGTCGGGCGTGGGATCATAGCAGGACCAACTGATGCCCGCATCCAGCCCCAGACGGTCGGCTTCGCGGGCGATGTCGGCCTTGCTCATATATTGCAGCGGCGTCTGGATGCGGATCGGATGGCCTTCCACCCCCGCCTTGGTCGCCAGCGTCGCCATCTTCTGGAAGGCGTCGATAAATTCCGGCCGGCAATCGGGATAGCCCGAATAGTCGAGCGCGTTGACGCCGATGAAGATGTCGCTCGCTCCAGCGACTTCGGCCAGGCCCAGCGTCAGCGACAGGAAGATGGCGTTGCGCGCGGGGACATAGGTGACGGGAATCTGGTCGCCCACCCCGCTCTTGGGCACGGCGATGTCGGCGGTCAGCGCCGATCCGCCGAACGCGGTCAGGTCCAGCGGCAGGACGATATGCCGGATCGCGTTGAGCGCTTCGGCCACGCGGGACGCGGCGCGCAGTTCGACCCGGTGCCGCTGATTATAGTCGATCGACAAAGCCAGGATACGATAGCCCTGCTCGCGCGCCAGCCCGCCGGCGACCATCGAATCGAGACCGCCCGACAGCAGCACGACGGCGAATTTTCCATTATTGGCAACCATGATTCCGCGCTACCGCCCGAAACGTCGCAGCGCAAGCGCAGCACGATCAGGCGTCACGATCAGGAACAGGCGCCGATGCGCCGCGCTTCCGCAGCGAAGGCGAAGGGCGCGCCCTGCGCCACCCCCTGCGACCGGATCTGGACCAATTTATTGGTTTCCACGCGCAGGTCGGTGCGGCCATTGCCCGCCGCCGCGCAATCATAGGTGATCGTGATCGCATGCGCTTCGTCGCTGATGATGAAGCTGCGGCAGAGCGCCTTGCCATGCTGAACTTGCAGTAACTGGCGCAGGTCGCTGACGCACAGCTTGCGCGTCTCCGCGCCTTCGCCACGGCCGCGCAATTCCCATTCGCCGGTTTCCAGCGTGCGCAAAGCCTGATGCGCGATCGGCGGCGTCGGGACGTTCGCCGCAGCCGCCATGGGGCCGATCCACGCTGCGGTCATCGCCGCCATCATCACCGCAACCGCGCCGAGCGCGTGCCGTTCCGCCCTCTTCATGATTCCGCTCTATCCTGTAGCCGGCCCTAAAGCCTCTTGCGGCCCATGGCCGCACACGCTGTCCATGCCGTCCAATTGCGGCATTTTCATAGCGCAAGCGGCCATGCCTGCCCCAATTACAAATAGCGTTAGCGAAACGATTGCCGGATCAATGGGCGACGAAACTGTCGAGCGCGAGCGGAAACAGGCGCGAGCAGAAAGCGCAATCCACGCCGATGATGCCCTGTTCGTCGGCCATGTCGATCCGTTCGCTGGCGGGAAATCGGCCGATCACGTCGCGAATATGATCAATGTCGCAGCGGCACCCCTTGGCGAGCGACGTGGGATCGGTCGCCCGCACCTCATCCTCCTCATGGAACAGCCGCCACACGATATCGCTCAACGGAAGAGCCTCGTCGGTCAACTCGTCCGGCTTCAGCGTCTGGGCCAGCGCCTGCACATGCTCCCATTCCGGGTGATCGTGGCGCACATGCAGCCGCTCGCGCCCTACTTCGCCCTCCGGCAGATGCTGGAGCAGCATACCGGCCGCGACGCAGCCCGCGCCCTTGTCATGCCGGGTCGCGATCTGGATCACGCTGGGGATCTGTTCGGACTGGAAGAAATAATGTTCGGCGGCCTGCGCCAGCGACTGGCCCTCCAGCGGGACGATGCCCTGATAGCGCTCGCCGCTCACCGCCTGGTCGAAGGTGATCGCCAGATAGCCCTTGCCGAACAAGCCGAACAGAGTCGGATCGGCGCCCTGCTCGGCGAGGCGATCGGCATCGAATTTGGCGTAGCCGCGCAGGTCGCCATCCTTGTAATCGGCGACCAGCAGGCTGACGACGCCATTTTCGGTCTGCGCCTGCAAGGTCAGTTGGCCGTTCGCCTGTTTGAGCGTGCTGCCCAGCAGCGCCGCCAGCACCAGCGCGGAGGCGAGCAGCCGCTCGATCGCGGGCGGATAGGCATGGGCGGCCAGCACCTGGTCCAGCACCGGCCCCAGCCGTACAAGGCGACCACGCGCATGACGCGAGGGGATGGTGAAGCCAAGGGCCTGGTCGAGATGGGAACTGGTCACGCTATTTCCTTCCGATCCCTCCGTCCCCCGAAAGCCGCGAAAGCCCGCCCTTCGCTCTTCAGCGCAGGACAGGCCCCGACGACTTCGAGGGATAACGGAAATTTAGCCCGAATATAAGGTCCGCCTACAGCTTTCCAAGCGCCCAGAGCAGCACCGATTTCTGAGCATGGATGCGATTTTCCGCTTCGTCCCAGATCAGCGACTGCGCACCATCGATCACCGCGCCAACCACTTCCTCGCCGCGATGGGCCGGCAGGCAATGGAGGAATTTGGCCTGCGGCTTGGCGCTGGCCATCAGTGCGGGCGTCACCTGATAGGGCATCATCGCCGCCAGCTTTTCTTCGGCGTGGGACTGGCCCATGGAGATCCAGGTGTCGGTGACGACGACGTCCGCGCCCGCCACCGCCGCTGCCGCATCGCGGGTCAGGCTGATGGTCGATCCTGCCGCGCGCGCCGCTTCGGCAAAGTCCGGATCGGGATCATAGCCTTCGGGAATGCCCATGCGCACATCGAATTTGAGCAGGCCCGCCGCCTCCACGATCGAATGGAGGACGTTGTTGCCATCGCCCAGCCAGGCCCATTGGCTGCCGGGCAGCGCCAGCCCATGTTCGACCACGGTCAACAGGTCCGCGACGATCTGGCAGGGATGCGACAGGTCAGTGAGGCCGTTGATGACCGGGACGGTAGCGTAATGGGCCATCTCCTCGATCTTGGCATGTTCGTCGGTGCGGATCATGATCGCGTCGGCCATGCGCGACAGGACGCGCGCGGTGTCGGCGATCGTCTCGCCCCGGCCGATCTGGCTGGTCGCGCCCTCCAGGATGAGGGACGAGCCGCCCAATTGGCGGATCGCCATGTCGAAGCTGACGCGGGTACGGGTGCTGTTTTTTTCAAAGATCATCGCCAGCGTGTGGCCGGCGAGCGGCGCGTCGGCATCGGCCGCGCCCTTGGGCTTGCCCGCCCGCGCGGCCTTCCGGTCGATGGCGTCGGCGATCATCGCGGCGATGGCGTCGCCGCCCGCATCGGAGAGATTCAGGAAATGCTTGGTCATTGGAAGTTTTCTCCGCTTCCAACCACCGTTCGTCCTGAGTAGCCCCTTCGACTGCCTGCAAAGGCAGTCGCTCAGGACAGGCATTGAGCGAAGTCGAAATGGCGTATCGAAGGATCAATGCTTCGATACGGGTCTTCGACTTCGCTCAGCCCCTACTCAGCACGAACGGGGCAGTATCAATCAGGCCGCCTGCGCCTCGGCGAAGGTCCGCGCGCCGGCGGAGATCTTCTCGATGCATTCGGCGATATGGCTTTCCTCGATGACGAGGGGTGGCAGGATGCGCAGCACGTTCTGGCCGGCCGATACCGCAAGCAGGCCGTGATGGTCGCGCAGATGACCGACGAAGGCGCGCGCGTCATGCGCGTCCTTCAGCTTGACCCCCAGCATCAGGCCCATGCCGCGCACATCCTCGAACATGCCGTCATGATTGGGGATGAGCTGTTCCAGCGCGGACCGCAGGCGCGCGCCCATGGCGGTGACACGATCCAGGAAGCCATCGGCCAGCACTTCTTCCAGCACGGCGATGCCCACCGCCATGGCGAGGGGGTTGCCACCATAGGTTGAGCCATGGGTGCCGAAGACCATGCCCTTGGCCGCTTCCTCGGTTGCGAGGCAGGCGCCGAGCGGGAAGCCCGCGCCGATCCCCTTGGCCACCGCCATGATGTCCGGCGTGACGCCATATTGTTCGTGCGCGAAGAAAGTGCCGGTACGGGCATAGCCGCACTGAACCTCATCCAGGATCAGCAGCAGGCCATGCGCGTCGCACGCCTCGCGCAGGCCCTTGAGGAACGCCTGCGTCGACGGCGTCACGCCACCTTCGCCCTGAACCGGTTCCAGCAGGAAGCCTGCCGTATTGTCGTCGATCTGCGCCAGCGCGGCGTCGAGATCGTTGAACGGCACGACGGTAAAGCCGGGCAACAGCGGTTCGAAGCCGTCACGCATCTTGGGCTGGCTGGTCGCCGAAATGGTCCCCAGCGTCCGGCCGTGAAAGGCGTTGTCGAAGCTGATGATCTTGTGCCGGTGCGCTTGCCCGTTCGCATAATGATAGCGACGGGCGGTCTTGATCGCGCACTCGACCGCTTCGGCGCCCGAATTGGTGAAGAAGACGGTGTCGGCGAAACTGTTGTCCACCAGCTTCTGCGCGAACGCCTCCCCCAGCGGCGAGCCGTAGAGGTTCGATATGTGCATCAGCGTCGCAGCCTGATCCGCGATCGCCTTGACCAGCCTGGGATGGCCATGGCCCAGCAGATTGACCGCGATGCCGCTGGCGAAGTCGAGATAACGCTCGCCGCGCTCGCCGATCAGATAGCAGCCCTCGCCTCGCACCGGACGGACATCGCACCGGGGGTAAACGGGCATGAGCGGCGTAATCGACATGAGCCTTCCCTTTCTGGGTTGATGCTGCGCGTCCTGCGCGCGTTGAATATAACGCAAAAAGGCGGCCCCCGCCGGGCCGCCCTTGTGCGAGTGCCGCCTATACAGGGGGCATGTTTGGGGCGCAACCCCGCCCGGACGGGCGGCGTCGCACGACGATCAACGGCCGATCTGGTTCCAGGCGTCGGCGATTTCCGCAACGATGGCGTAGGCCTGATCGACCGGCTCGGCCGACCGTTCCTTGGCGCCGACCAGCAGCAACCGGCGCGCTTCGCGATAGATTTGCGCCAGACCGACCGAAATGTCGCCGCCCTTGTCGAAGTCCAGGCTCGATTCGAGCGCGAAGAGGATCGACATCGCCCGCGCCTGCTTGTCCGACACCTTTACCCGGTCGCCATTGCGTTCGGCCAGCGCCGCCGCTTCGAGCGCCTGGAGCAGTTCGTCGAACAGGATTTTCACCAATGCGTGCGGCGTCGCGCCTTCGGTGCGGCTGCCCGAATGGATGGCGGCATAACGGCGCGCCGCGCTGGCGCCTGCATAACCCTGATTATAGAACATCGTCTGCGTCCCCGATTAACTATCGCTGTTGTTCCAGACCTCGATCTGCTGTTCGAGGTAGCTTTGTGTCGCCTTGAGCGCGCTGAGGCGCGTTTCCATCGCCGCGTAGATCTTGGTCAGATGCTCCTCATAATTGGTCATCTTCTCATCCAGATCTTCAAGCTGCTTGGTGAATTCCTCGGCCTGCGCGTCGTAGCGCGCCTGCGCCGTCTTGAGCGGACCATCCTCCTGCTCGATATTGTCGCGCACCGTGTCCATCAGGGCGGACAGGCCAGGGCTGGCCGTAGTCGACACCTTGGGGTTCACCATGTTGGTGACGCCTTCCGGGTCCGCCTCCATCGCCGATGCCAGCCGGGCCGTGTCGAGCGTCAACGTCCCGTCGCGATTGGTCGACACGCCAATGTCGGCCAGCGTTTTGTAGGTGCCGGTCGCCGCCAGCTGGGTCGATGTGATCGCCGCCAGCTGGCGCTTCATGTCGCGCACGCCGGCCACGCCGTTCAACACACCCGCGCTGGACGAATCCGCGCCGGTCGCCGTTGCGGTGTTCAGTGCCTTCATCAACGTATTGTAGGCGTCGACAAATTCCTTGAGCAGATCGGACAGGCCGGCCGTGGGCTGGCTCATCGACAGGGTCACGGTGGTGCCGGGCGACGCCTTGTTCAGGTCGATCCGCAGATAGGGGATCGCATCGTCGATCGTGTTGCTGGCATATTCATAGGCGACGCCATCCAGCGTCACCTTGGCATTCAAGGGAGCGGACGAGCTGGTGAAGCTCATGCCGCCCAGGATGCTGCCGCTGTCGTCGGCGCTGGCGCTGATCGTGAAATCATTGTCGGCGCCGGTTTCGCCCTTGAAGACCAGGCGGGCGCCCTGCGTGTCGATGACGACGCGCGCGGTGACGCCGGTATTGGCGGCATTGATGGCGGCGGCCAGGCCGGCGAAACTATTGTTGCTCGAATCGAGCGTGATGACGGTGTCTTCGCCCGCCGCATTGGTGAGGGTGAAGCTGCCCGTGCCAATCACGGTGCTGCCGGTCGCGCCGCTGGTCGCGCCGGTCGAATAGACACGGGCGGACGCCAGTTGATCGACGGTCAGTTGGGCGGGCAGGCCGGCGGGGCTGCCGCCGCTCAGCAAGCTGACCGATGCGATGCTGGCGTCATTGGAGGCGACGGCGCCGGTATAATCGGCGCCGGACAAGACTTCGGTCAGCGCGTCGGCAAAGGTATCGAGCGAACTGATGGCGGAGGCCAGCGCGGAAATGCGCGAACTGTTGAGCGACTGCTGACTCGTGATCGCGGTCTGCTTGGGCTCGCGGGTCGCGCTCACCAGACTGGTCACCAACGCGGAGGTGTCGATCCCCGACCCTGCGTTGAGCGCCGTCAAAATGCTGCTGCCTACCGAAGTCATGCGCCGTCCTTTCAAGGGGATAGAACGGCGGTAGCGGCCAGACCTTTAGGAATGATTTGCGCTGCGCCGGAACAAGCGGAATCAGCCCGCGGACGTGGTGACCTGCTCGACCGTGGCGCGCGACACATGGGCGTGCGCCCCGTGGGCATAGGAGGCCCGCTCGACGATGCGCTTGGCCAGGACGGCGGCATGTTCCACCGCTTCCTTGCTGGCGGGCGGCAGCGGCACCAGCACCATGGGGCGCGGGATCATCGACTGGATCGCATCGACCGCATCATCGACGCCGCCGACGCCCGACTGAAGGTCCGCCAATATGTCGGCGATCCTGGCGTGCACCTCTACATATTCGGCGATGCTGGCGAGGTCATCGTCCACCACGACGCCGTCGCCCTGCGGGGACGCCTTTGTTGCCTGATTTGCGGGGATCTGGGTCGAACGACCGGGCGCCACAGGCTGAACAGCCTGGACGGGTATGGGCGGACGCGAAACGGCCCTGTCGACGGGCGTCAGTTCGCTTCTGGAAACATAATCGTTCATGACGCACCATCCTAATGCGTCCCCAATGAAGAGAATACGGACGAGCGCGGTTAAACTTTAATGCATCATGCGGATTTTTTTCCGCAGCAGATAAAGGGCGACCGCAATGGAGATAAGGCCGGGTTTGGGCCGGTCCACCATGCCGCCTATTGCTTCTGTCCATCCGCGTTGAACCGCAGATCTTCGGGCACGGTGATGAACGGCCGGTCCATCTCGGTCGCCATCTTGTTTTCCACGCGGAAGACGAAGGCGAGGACGGTCGCGACCGCCATATACAAACCTTCGTTGACGATCTGCCCGGCGCGCGACGTGAAATAGACGGCGCGCGCCAGTTCGGGATATTGCAGGACGGTCACGCCATTCTGGTCCGCCAGTTCGCGGATCGCCGCGGCGATCGCATCGCAGCCGCGCGCGACCACGACCGGGGCGGCATCGACGCCCGGCTTGTAGCGCAGGGCGACTGCGAAATGGGTCGGGTTGGTGATGATGACGCTGGCCTCCGCCACGGCCTGGCGCGTGGAGCCGTTCAGCACCTCGAACTGGCGGCGGCGCAATTGCCCTTTCATTTCGGGCGAGCCTTCGCTTTCCTTATGCTCGTCCTTGATCTCCTGCTTGCTCATGCCCAGCCGCTTGGCGCGCTGCATGATCTGGGCGGGGACGTCGATGCCCGCGATCAGGAACAGGCCGCCCGCCATCACCAGACAGGTCAGGATGAAGAGATTGCCCAGATCCGCCATGGCGGGCGCGACGCCCATTTTGCCCAGCGCGGTGATCTGCGTCAGCCGATCCCATATGAACCAGATGCCGATGCTGCCGAGCAGGCCGATCTTGGCGATCGACTTGACCAGTTCGATCAGGCCCTGCGTACCGAAAATCTTCTTGAGGCCCGCGCCGGGATTCATCTTCGACGCCTTGGGTGCGAAGGCGCCGGGACGAAAGCCGAGCGAGCCGAGCAAGGCGGGCGCGGCGATCGCGGCGATGAAGGTCGCGAGCATCACACCGGCGGCCGGCAGGGCGATGGTGCCGAGCAGTTCGGCCCCGCGCGCGGCCGGCGAAAAATCGACGATATCCTCGCGGCGGAAGCGCAGCGCGTCGGTGAGCATGTCCGACAGGGCATCGATCAGCGACGGACCAGTGATCGCCAGCCACGCGATGCCCGCCATCACCACCAGCGCCGTGCCCAGTTCCCGCGACTGGAGGATGTCGCCCTTCTTGGCGGCGTCGTCCAGTTTCTTCTGGGTTGGTTTCTCGGTCTTTTCGCCGCCGCCGGGACTGTCCGCCATGGCTTAGCGTCCTTCCGCGATCGACTGGGCTTCTTCCAGCCCGGCCTTGAGCGAGGCGGTCATGCCTTCGGCCATGATCGGCGTGGCGATGGCGAGCAGGATCAGGCCCGCCATCATCGCCACCGGCATCCCGACCGCGAACAGGTTGAGCGAAGGCGCGGCGCGGGCCAGCATCCCCATCACCACCTGCACCAGCACCAGCGCAAAGGCGACCGGCAGCGCGACGGTGACGCCCGCCCCCAGCAGCGCGCCGCCAAAGGAGATCAGGCGCCAGACCGTGTCGTTGGACAATATGCCCGCGCCCGGCGGGATCGCCTGATAGCTTTGGACGACGAAGCTGGCGAGCAGCAGATGGCCGTCCATGCCAAGCAGCAGGAAGGTGGCGAGGATCGAGAGGAAGGTGCCCAGCACCTGGGTCGACTGGCCCGACGAGGGATCGACCATCGCCGCGAAGTTCAGACCCATGGCGTTGCCGATCGTCTCCCCCGCGACGAAGGCGGCGGCATAGCCGATCTGGACCGCGAACCCCAGAGCGAGGCCCGCCATGACTTCGCCCGCGACCATCATCACGCCTTCGAAGCTGGCGACGCCGTCCTGCGGCAGGGTGATGGTGACGCTGTTGAGTGCGGCGAGGCCCAAGGCCAGGCTGAGGATCAGGCGCAGTTGCAGCGGCACCGCGGGCGCGCCGAAGACCGGCGCGGCGATGAAGGCCGCGCCCGGCCGGATCATGGCGATCAGCCAGACCCAAAGCTGGTTTTCGACCCCGGCGAAGCCCGGCGCGATCATTGAAGCAGGTCCGGGATGCGTTCGAAGATTTCGCGGGTGAAGTCGGCGATCAGCACCATGATCGACCCGCCGAACAGCGCCAGCATGCCGCCGACGACGATGATCTTGGGGATGAAGCTCAACGTCTGTTCGTTGATCGAGGTCGCCGCCTGCACCATGCCGATGATGAGGCCCGCGATCAGCGCCGGAATCAGCACGGGCGCAGCCGCAAGCGCCGTGATCCACAGCGCCTGTTGGGCCAACCCCATGAAGAAATCGGCATTTTCCATGGCCTACCGCACCAATGGATGGGGGAGAGGATGGCCGGTCATGTCGCGAAAGATCCCGCGAGCGACCCCATGGTCAGCGCCCAGCCATCGACCAGCACGAACAATAAGAGCTTGAACGGCATGGATATGATCGTGGGCGACAGCATCATCATGCCCAGCGCCATCAGCGTGGACGCGACCACCAGGTCGATGATGAGGAAGGGCAGGAAGATCATGAAGCCGATCTGGAACGCGGTCTTCAATTCGCTGGTGACGAAGGCGGGCAGCAGGATCGTGAAGGGAATGTCGTCGGGCGTGCGGAAGGCGGGCGCCTTGGCGAGATTCTGGAACAGCTTGAGGTCGCTTTCGCGGGTCTGCTTGGCCATGAAGCCATGCAGCACCTTGCCCGAACGACCGACCGCTTCCTCGATGCTGATCTGGCCCTTGCCATAGGGATCGAAGGCCTGGGCGTTGATCGTGTCGATCGCAGGCCGCATCACGAACAGCGAGAGGAAGAGGGTGAGGCCCACCAGCACCTGGTTGGGCGGCGTCTGTTGCAGGCCGAGCGCCTGGCGCAGCAGCGACAGGACGATAATGATGCGGGTGAAGCTGGTCATCATGAGCACGAGCGACGGCAGCACCGTCAGCAGGCTCATCAGGACGAGGATTTGCAGGCTGAGCGAAAGCGAGCGGCCGTCGCCCGAAATCTGGCCCATGGCGCGGCTCAATGCGCCGCCATTGTCGACGGGCGGTGTGGCGGCGGGTGCGGCCTGGGCAAAGGCGGGGACGGTGAAAAGCAGGACCGCAACAAGGATCATGGCCGCAAGGGCGGGCAACCACCGCCTCCACGGTCCGGCCTCAGCGCAGGCGGACATGATCGCCTTCCGCGATCTTCTCGATCCGGCTGCGGGTGACGGACAGGAGTATCTTCTTGCCCTCGAACTCCACCACGGCGAGCTTGCCGAACGCGCCCATCGGCAGCGCTTCGAGCAGCTTCAAGGAACGGTCGCCCTGCCCCGCCATCATGCCGGGTTGATATTTGCGCCAGAGCCACAGCGCGCCAAAGGCCATGCCGCCCACCAGCGGCAGCAGGATCAGCAGTTTGACGAAATACCAGAACATGAAATGGCCTGCCCGCAGCTATGGTTAACAGCGCCTGCGATCCGCAGTTTCGCGACCGAAGGCAAGCTTAAAATCAGAAGCGGCGGATCAACCGCGCCGTTCGATCCCGGCGAGGCGATTTTCGGTCGCGGCGATGTCAACGATGCGGATGCCATAGCGGCCGTTGACCGTCACCACCTCGCCCTTGGCGATCAGCGCCCCGTTGACCATGATGTCCAGCAGGTCGTCGGCCTGGCGGTCCAGTTCGACGATGCTGCCTTCGGCAAGGTCCATGACTTCGGCCAGGCGCAGCGAGGTGGAGCCGACCTCCACCGACATGCGGACCGGGATGTCGGCCAGCAGCTTGAACTGGCGGTTGTTGGTCATTTTGCTCAGCGGGTCTTCGCCCCGGTCCATGCGGGGGGCTTCGCTCATGTCGCTCATTGATCGGGTTCCTGTGCAAGCTTTTCAATCTGGAAGGCGGCGCGGCCGTCCTGTTCGCCGATCGTGCCATGGGCGACGATCCGGTTGCCGACGATCAACGGCAGCGATCGGCCGATGGTGACGGGAATGACGTCGCCGACCTTGAGCTGCATCAGTTCGGCCAGCGAGAGATTGGGACGCGCCAATACGGTGCGCGCGGGCATACGGATGTCGCGCATCCGCCGGGCGATGCGCGTCTGCCAGACGGGGTCGCGCTGTTCCTCGTCCGCTGGCAGATTGCTGCCCATCAGCGCCTCTACCCCGCGCAGCGCGGACAGCGGAAAGACGATGTCGATCGGCCATTCCTGTTCGCGGGTGATGGAGATGACGAAGCGTTGCAGCACCATCTGGTCGCCGGGCTGCGCCGACGCGGCATAGCCGACCGCGCTTTCGCGCAGGATCAGCCCCTGTTCCAGTGGCAGGATGTCGGCCCAGGTTTCGACCAGGCGGGTGACGATGCTGTCGGAAAGCCGGGCGATCAGCCGGTCTTCGGTCGGCGTGAATTCGCCGCGCGCGGGCAAGGCCCGGTTGCCGATGCCGCCGTAGAAACAATCGACCATGGTGGAGATCATCGCCGCGTCCATCCGCAGCAGCATCTGCCCCTTCAGCGGCAGCAGGCGATAGATGGACAGGCTGCAAAAGGCGGGCACATCGACCGTCCATGCGGCGAAATCCAGCACGCGCGTATCCTGCGCCACGATGTGCGGGCGCACGCCCGCGATCGGCTCGATCAAGGCGCGCATCCGCCGGCCGAGCTTTTCGCCCAGCCGGTCCAGCCCCGACAGCATGATCGGCGCCTGCGAATCCCCGCGCCCGAAGGCGTAGGTCTGTACGTCGTCCATCTTGGTCCCCTGCCCCATGGCGGATCAGGGCACGTCCCCGATCCTTTGGCGCAGCGCCATTAATAACGAAAATGGTAAAATTGGAGTTAACAGGGCGACGAGCGGCGCCGGCAGCAGGGCGCCAATGCAGCGGTCTTACTGGATCACGAAATTGGTGAAATAGACGTTATCGACGCCGCCATAGCCGGTCTTCTGCTTTAGCACATCGTTGATGATGACCTTGATCTTGCCCTGGAGCGCCTGCTTGCCTTGCGGCGTGTCGAGCACCTCCTGCGGCTGTTCCGCCAGCATCATCAGCATCTCGCTGCGGATCGGCATTTCATGCTGCTTGATCGCCGCGATCACGCGATAGTCATAATAGGTCGAAACGGCGACGGAGATCTGGGCGAAGGCGTCGGTGTCCGACATGTTCGACGTGAAGGGCGCCTGAAGCTGGAAATAGGTGGCCTGATAGGCGGCCGGATTGGCTGGCGTCGGCAGGTCGACGCCCTTGCCCGGCGCATGGCCCGTAGACACGACATGGCTTTCGCCGCCGGATTTGCCGCCGCCTTCGCCGCCACCGCCGCCGCCCGCTTCGCCAGCCCAGCCATGGGCGGTCGCGATCGCCTGCGCATCCTCACCGGCCAGCACCAACACGGGCTTGTTGGGATCTTCCTTCGGCCCCTCCGCCTTCGGGCTGAAGAAACCGGCGGCATAAAGTCCACCGGCGGCGCCCGCGCCACCCACGACGACGCCCACGACCAGCAGCAGGATCATCTTCATGCTCCCGCCCTTCTTTTTCTTGGCCTTTGGCTCGTCGCTCATATGTCTGGTCCCCTACGAAAAGCGCTGGTCACGCATAGCGCGCGCGAACGGCACCGCCGGCGCTTTCGCCGACGTCCGTATGGTTAAGAACGGCAGCGTCACTTCCCGCTTTATGCCCCAGGGCGATATTTTCGCGTTGCTGGCCGTGGCCCTGCATATGCGACTGAGCGGACGATTGGCCGGGATTTTGGCCCATGCCCTGGCCTGCGCCCTGCCCCATGGATTGACTTGGATTTTGGCCCTGGCCGCCGGATTGCTGCTGCGACGAATTTTGGTTGCCGCTGCTGTCCGCACGCGCGGTTTCGGCGACATGGGGCGCGCGCTCTATCTTCACTTCGCTGATGCGCATGGCGGACAGGCCCGCGTCCAGCCTTAGCCGGTCGCTCTCCTGCCGCAAGGCCTGTTCGGCCGCCTCGGTCGCGACGGTCAGGCTGATGGCGGCGCCATCAGCGCCCTGTCGGATATCGACCTGGATCGGGCCGAGCTGGTCGGCGTTGATCTGAAACCGGCCCTGCGCCCCATTGGCCGACAGGCCGGCGACATCGCGCGCCAGCCCGTCGATCCACTGGCCCGAAACGCCCATATCGACAATCTGCGCGCCAAGACTGGCGGACAGGTCGATGGTCGGGATGACCGGCGCGGTGGGCGCGGTGGGCGCGGGGGGCGCGAGCGGCTGGACGGTCGGCTGGACCAGCGGCGCCAGCGACGGGCTATCGTCGCTGATGGTTGTCGGCAGGATCGCTGACCCGACGTCGGGCGCCATGTCGCGGGCCGGCGCGGCGGTTTCAGGTCGGCGCGACACGCGCAGGCTCATATGATCGCGCACCAACTGGAGCAGCGATACGGCTTCCGCGCGCGGTTTGACGGGAGCGGTCGGGATAGGGGCCTGTGCAACATCGGCGGGCAGATCCAGGGCTTCGGCGGTGGCGGGCGTGGCGGGCGCGACCAAAGAGGCTGGCAGGATTTCCGGGGTCGGTGCGACTAGGACCGCGACGGGCGGCGCAGCGGATACAGAGCCGGCCGTCGGCATCGACGCTGCCGAAGCGGGCTGGCCGGTCGGACGCAGGGCGTCCGGCGCAGGCGCAGCGGCGGGATGATCGGCGGCCATCATCGGCGCTTCGTCCGGCAATGTCGGCGCGACGCCTGGCGGAACGATTGTCGGAGCAGGCGACGCCGCCACTGCTGGAACAGCTAAGGCTGCGACTGGTGGCGTCGCGATCTGGGGGACCAGCGGCGCAGCGGATGCGGAGGCGGCTATCGGCATCGGGGTCGCCGGCGCGGGCGCGGGCGCGGTGGCGGGATGGTCGGTGCCCCTGGTCCGCGCGTCGTCCGGCAGGCCCGGCGCCTCGCCTTGCGGAGCGATCGTCGGGACGGGCGACGCCACCGTTAGCGGGGCGGCCATGGCCGCGACTGGCGGCGTCGCGACCTGCGGGACCAGCGGCGCAGCCGATGCGGAGGCGGCTATAGGCTTCGAGGTTGTCCGCGCGGCAGCGGGATCGTCGATGGTCCTAGCCCGCGCGTCGTCCGGCAGCCTCGGCGCTTCGCCTTGCGGAACGATCGTCGGGACGGGCGACGCCGCCGCTGCCGGGACGGCCACGGCCGCGACTGGCGGCGTCGCGACCTGCGGGACCAGCGGCGCAGCGGATGTCGAGCGGGCCGTCGATATGGGGTTTGCCGAAGTGAGCGGGCTGGTCGGACGCGCGGCGTTGGACGCGGCGGCCGACTGATCAGCAGCGGGCATCCGCGCTTCGGCCGTCAGCGGGGGCGCGGAGTCGTGCAGCGCGGCTATCGGCGCCGGTGAAGCCACCATCTGGACAGCAGGCGTTGCCGCCACAGCCGGGCCAGGGATGCTGGCGCTATCGAGGGGGGCGACCGGAGCTGGTTGCGCCATCCGCGCCGGGGCGCCGATCGAGGGCGCGCGGCGCGGCGCGGGCTTTACCTGTTCGGTCGGGGTCTGTTCAACTGGGGCGACGAAGAGCGGAAGGACCAAAGCCGGTGGCGCCATGACCATGACGATCGGCGGGGATGAAGACTGGCCATCATCTTGCGCGACGGCGTTCGCTTCGTCGCTGGGAAGCTCCTCGGCTTCTGGCGTGTCAGCCATGTCGATTGGCGGCGCGGGGTGGCGCGGCGCAGCGGGATGCGCCTTGAGCGACGCGGGCGCAGGGGCGGCCGGTTCGACCGGCGGCGTGGCGGGCGTGGCGGAGGATGCTGCTGCAGGCGATATAGGCTCTGCCGCCTGTTCCGGCGTCGGGGCGTCGGTCCCCGGCATGGGGGTGTCGGCCATTGTATCGACCTGCGCCGGAATCAGCGCGATCGACGCATCGACCTCTGCGAGCGACGCCGGGACGAGCGCAGCGCCGGCGAGGGGCCGCGCCTCTTCAGGCTTTTGAAATGAAACAGCGAGTTGGACAGGTAAATGGAGGTTTGCTGTCTGCGGTTCGGGTGCGACAGAGATTAAGGGAGGGGTCGCATCGGCAACGACAGGATGCCATCCTTTTCCATCATGGTCCTGATATTCAAGCATTTTTTTGGATGTCGCGACGGCATCCGCAACGATGAAGGGCGCGATGGTCGGCCGCGCGGTTGCCGTTGAGGCTACACCGACGCTGTTCAACATTTGCGCAAAGTCGCCGCCGCCCTCAGTCGGGATGGCGTCCGTCTTCACGCCCGACGACGCGGACGTAGCGAACAAAAGCGCCTTGAGGCTGGTCAGCATCGTCATCGTCAAACATCCCCCTCACGCTGCATCCGGCGATAGCGCGGCAGCGCGGCAAGCTTGGTCTCGCGCCATGCCTCCAGATCCGCGCGGGCGCGGTCCTTGAGGCGGGTGGCGATTTCCTTCTCGCGGTTCGCTGCAAGAGTCATGCCTTCTTTGGCCTCGACCTTGCGCTTCGCATCATAAAGCGCGCCGTCAAGCTGTCGCCCGGCCTGTTCCAGCCGGGTGGCGAGTTCCTGCATCGCGGCGAAGGACGCGCCGGTCGCCATCCCCTGCGTCTCGAACAATTCGCTGCGCACCTTGGTCAGCCGTTCGATATTGCGGGCGAGGCCATCCGCCTCGTCGCGGGCGCGCGCGGTTTCCGCCACCGCCATGGCGTGCTGAACGTGGCGCACGCGCAACACGCGCTGGCGGCGACCGACTAGCCCCCTCATGCGCTAAAGCCCGCGACCAGCGCATCGGCGCTGGTGTCGAGATCGATGCGGCTCTTCTGGTCCTGGCGGATGAAGTCGAGGATTTCCTGGCGGCGCTTGACCGCTTCGTCGATGACCGGGTCGTTGCCGGGGCGATAGGCGCCCATCAGGATGAGGTCGCGATTTTCCTCATAGGCGGCCCAGAGGCGGCGATAATTGGCGGCGGCCATGCGATGTTCGTCATCCACCACGTCGGCCATGACGCGCGACAGCGACTTGCCGATATCGATGGCGGGAAAGATGGATTGTTCGGACAGGTGCCGCGACAGGACGAAATGCCCGTCGACAATGGCGCGGGCGGCGTCCACGATCGGATCGTCGGTATCGTCGCCATCGGCCAGCACGGTATAGAGCGCGGTGATCGAGCCGCCGGTGCGGGCGTCCACCCCGGCCCGCTCCACCAGACGCGGAATGAGCGCGAGGGCCGAGGGCGGATAGCCCTTCATCGCGGGCGGTTCGCCCAGCGCCAGGCCGATTTCGCGCTGGGCGTGGGCGCAGCGGGTCAGGCTGTCGATGAGGAGCAGCACTTTCTTGCCGCGGGCGCGATAATATTCGGCGATCGCGGTGGCGCGCGAGGCGGCGCGCAGGCGCAGTACCGGGGGATGATCGGCCGGCACGGCTACGACGATGCTCTTGTGCATCGTGTGCTTGAGCTTGGTTTCGAGGAAATCGCTGACTTCGCGGCCGCGTTCGCCGATCAGGCCGACGACGACGATATCGGCTTCGGCGCCGGCGATCATCTGGCCCATCAGCACGGATTTACCGACGCCAGAGCCAGCGATGATGGCGATACGCTGACCGCGTCCGGCGGTGAGCAGCGCGTTGACGGCGCGAACGCCCAGATCAAAGGCTTCGGTGACGCGGCCACGGTCGAGGACATTGCCCTTCACGCCGTTGAGCGGCCAGGTGCCGCCCGCGATGATCGGCCCCTTGCGGTCGAGCGGCTGGCCCATCGCGTCGATGACGCGACCGATCAGGCCGTCGCCGACCTGCACCATATTGGCCTGGCTGTCGGGTTCGACGCGGATGCCGTTTTCCAGCGGCGCGTCGGCGTCGAGCGGGACCAGCAGCGTGCGGTCGCCGCGAAAGCCCACGACTTCGGCGCGGCAGACGGAGCCATCGCTGGCCATGACGCGCGCGCCCGACCCGATCGGACGGCGAAAGCCGGTGACTTCCAGCATCCCGGCATCATGGCTGACCAGACGGCCGATCCGGCGGGGCGCGCGGTTCTGGACCTGCAGATGGTCGAACAGGCTTTCGGCCTGGGCCAGCGCGGCGCGGATCATGCTTTCCCTTCCATATCGTCCATTAGCGCGCGCAGGCGGGCCAGACGGACGTCCGGGCCGTCCTCGACCCAGCCATCGGCGGTTTCGAGCCGCACGCAGCCGCGATGCATGGCCTTGTCGCCGACCAGCTTGACGCCGATCGTCTCGCCTTCCAGCAGCGTGATGTCGTCGGGATGGAGATGCAGGGCGCTCTTGCCCTCATTATCCTCAATGAAGGCGGCAACGGTGTCGCAGCGCTGCACCAGCCGTTCGATGTCGATCTCCACTTCGCCGACAATCTGTTCGACCAGGCGGACGACCGTGGCCGACAACATGGTGGACAACATGCCGCTGGGCGCGGGCGCGAGGGTTTCGAGCGCTTCGGTGAGGCGGGTGCGGGCTTCGCTTTCCTCCCCATGGGTCTGGGCGGTGACGCGGCAACCTTCATCGAAGCCCATGGTGAAGGCCTCCATCCGGGCCTCCTCCATCAGGTCGATTTCCGGTTCCGCCTCGATCACGCCGTTGCGCATCGTGCCGGCCTGCGGCGTCTGCGGCGAGGTGTAGAGGCTGCGGAAGCCGCCTTCGACCGGGCGGAAGCCCGCGACCGCGACGGGTGCGGCCTCCTGGATCGCCTGCGCACCCCAGAAATTAGACAAAGTCGTTCCCCTTGCCGCCCAGCATGATGGTGCCGGCGTCGGCCATGCGGCGCGCGGTGGCGATGATGAGTTTCTGCGAATCCATGACCTCGGCCAGGCGGATCGGCCCGCGTTCCTCGATCTCGTCGGCGATGGCCTGCGCGGCGCGCGCCGACATGCAACTGAAGATCTTGGCCTTGAGCAGGTCGTTCACGCCCTTCAAGGCGACGACCAGCGCGGCACTGTCGACGGTGCGCATCAGCGTGCCCAGATTCTTGTCGTCCATGTCGATGAGGTTGTCGAAGACGAACATCTCCTCCTCGATCGTCTGGGCGATCATCTTGTCGCGTTTGGCGACGGCCTTCATGATCCGCTGCTCATTATCCTTGCGGACATTGTTCATGATCGCGGCCGCTTCGATGGTGCCGCCGCGCTGGGAGGCTGCGCCCTGCTTCTTGACCGGACCGCGCAGCAGCAGCTGTTCCAGATCGTCCAGCGCCTCGTTCGACACGGGGCCGAGCGTGGCGATGCGATAGACGATCTCTTCCTGATATTCGGCCGGCAGCAGTTGCAGCACGTCGGCCGCGACCGGCGCTTCCAGATGGGCCAGCACGATCGCCATGATCTGCGGATGCTCCATCTCGATCAACGTGCCGATTTCCTTGGCGTCCATCCATTTGAGCATTTCCAACTGGGTGGAGCGGGTCGGCGGGGTGATGCGGGCCAGGATGGTTTCCGCACGCTCCTCGCCCAGCGCCTTGGTCATGGCGCCGCGGATATGGCGGGTGGCGCCATATCCGATGGTGGTGCGCTTCTTCGCCTTGGTGACGAAATGGTCGAGCGCTTCATTGACCTCTTCGGGATCGACGTCCGCCACATCATACATGGCGTAGCCGAGTTGGCGCACTTCGTCCGGCTCCAAGCGCGACAGGATCTGGGCGGCTTCATCCTCGTCAAAGAGCATGAGCAAGACGGCGGCGGCGGCGCTGCCTTTCAGCGCTTCGGGACGACCGGGAACGATCTCAGGCATTTTCCTTCTTCCCTTCCTTCAGAAGGTCACGGACGACGAGCGCGGCCCGATCGGGATCCTGCTTGACGAAATTGCGGATGAGGTCCGCGCGCTGGGCATAGTCGTAAGTGGAGGAGATCATGTCGAGCGTGACCTTGGGCTCCGCGCCGTCCGGCCCGGCGACGACGGCCTGCTTGGTGATTTCGCTGGAAATCTCGCGACCGATGCGCTGGCCTTCCTCCGGGGTCGGGGCCGCCAGAGCGTCGGGCGCTGCGGCGCGGCGCTTCAGGAGCGGGCGACCGATGCCGAAGATGACCAGCAGCGCGACCAGCAGCGCCGACACGTTGCGCACCAACGGCGACATCCAGTCGGCTTCATACCAGGGCGCTTCGGGCGTGGTTTCCTTGAGGAAGCTGCGCGAGGACAGGGCGACCACGTCGCCACGCCCCTGGTCGAAACCGACCGCGCCCTTGACCAGCGCTTCAAGCGCGGCGATTTCCTGGGGCGTGCGCGCCTTGCCGTCCGGCGCGGTGTCGAGCGCCACGGCGACCGACAGGCGCTTGACCGTGCCGATCGCGTCGCGGGTGACCGACACTTCACGGCCCAGTTCGAAACTGCGGTTGAAGGTTTCTTCGGTCTTCATCAGCGGGTTGGGCGGCGTGCCGGGGGTCGCTTGCGCGCCCTGCGCGGTCTGGCCCTGCGTCACGGCCTGGCCATTGGGGTTCGTCTGGGTCACGGTCGGGTTGACCGGGGCCTGATTGCTGAGCGCGCCTGGGATGCCGGACGCTTCGCCAGTCCCTTGGCCGCGCGGATCGGACGCCCAGGTGCCGGTTTCGTTGCGCAACCGCGCCTCATCCTGCGGATAGGTTTCGCGGGTCGCCTGACGCTCGGCGAAATTCAGTTCGGCATGAACCTCGGTCGAGAAATTGCCGGCGCCCAGGATCGGCGTCAGCAGCGCGATCACCGACTGGCGATAGCGATCCTCGATCTTGCCCTGCACCGCCAGTTGACGATCGTCGGCGGCGTTGCCGTCATTATTGCTGAGCAGGCGGCCATTTTGATCGACCAGCGAGATATCGTCCGGGTTGAGTTCCGGTATCGAGGAGGCGACGAGGTGGACGATGGCGTTGACCTGCGCATCGGTCAGCGTCCGGCCGTTGGCCAGGCGCAGCATGACCGAGGCGGAGGGCTTGGACCGTTCGCGCAGGAACACGCTGGGCGGTTCGACGGCGAGATGCACCTTGGCGGTTTCGACGCTGTCGATCGCCTCGATCGTGCGGGCGAGGTCCATTTCGCGGGCGGAGCGCAGCTTTTCGCCCTCGACGGCGCGCGATGCGCCCATCGGCAGGCTGTCGATCATGCTGTTGCCGTCAGGCGCGCTCTTGGGCAGACCCTGGGCGGCGAGCATCATCTTCGCCTTGAAATAATCGTCTTCGCCAACGGTCATGCCGCCGCTGTTGTCGAAGTCATATTTGATGCCGCTCTGGTCCAAGACCTGCGCGACGGCGGACTTGTCGCTGTCAGGCAGGGCGCGGAACAGGTCGCGCTGCGGCGGTTCGCGCAGCGCCAGCCAGGCGGCGCCCGCCACCGCGACGGTGCCGAGCAGGCCGAGCAGCGGGAGGCTTTTCGCCACCGCCGGTTGTTTGATGAAGCCGGTGAAGCGCGCCTTGAGCGCGTCCATGCCCTTGGCGTTGCCGCCAAAGGCGGGAGCGGGAGCGAGAGCGGGCGTCGATGCGCCGACATTGGTGCTGAGTGCGTTTTCCATGGTTTAGACCGGCATGCTCATAATGTCCTTATAGGCGGACAGGAGTTTGTTGCGGACCTGGAGGGTCGCTTCGAAGCTGACCGACGCCTGCTGTTTGGCCAGCATGACGGCGGCGATATCGGTGGTTTCGCCACGTTCGAACGAGGCGGCGGCTTCGCCGGCCTGGGTCTGGAGGCCGTTGACCTGTTGCAGGGCGCTGTTGAGCGCCTCTGTAAAGCCGCCCGGCGCCGTGCCCTGGGCGCCGCCGACGCCAGGCGCGCCGACCGTTCCGGTCGAGGCGACATCGCGCAGGGCCGCGTTCTTTTGCAGGATGGCGTTGCGGATCGCCATGACGCTGTCAGTGGGTGAAACGCCGGCGATGGCCATGATTCAGCCCTCCTTCAAGCCGCTGCCAGCTCGCGCATCTCGGCGAGCCGATAGCGCAGCGTGCGTTCGGAAATGCCCAGCTTGCGGGCGGCGGCGGCGCGGTGACCATCGGTTTCGCGGAGGGCGGTGCGGATGGCTTCCAGCTTGCTATGATGGGCGACGTCGCGCAGCCGGGTCGGTTCGACCGCGACGGACGCCGGCGCCGCGATCGGCGCGACCACGCGCAAAGGCTGCGGCGCGCCGGTCAGGTGTAGGTCATCCGCCTCGATCATCGCGCCGTCGCGCAGCACAAGCGCGCGCTGCAGCACATTGCCCAGTTCGCGGGCGTTGCCGCGCCAGAGATGGGCGGTCAGTTTATCCATCGCAGCGGCGCTAGGCCATACGAACGACGCCTTGGCCATGTCCTGATGACGCAGCAGCATCGCGGCGGCGATCGCGGCGACATCGCCGGGGCGTTCGGCCAGCGGACGCAGTTCCAGCGGCATGACGTTGAGACGCCAGTAAAGATCTTCGCGGAAGCGGCCCGCGGCGACTTCCTGCGCGAGGTTGCGGTTGCAGGCCGCGATGATGCGGACATTGACCGGAATGGGGTGGGTCGCGCCGACGGGCAGCACTTCGCCTTCCTGAAGCGCGCGCAGCAGCTTGGACTGGAGCGACAGCGGCAGTTCGGCGATTTCGTCGAGGAAGAGCGTACCGCCGTCCGCCGCGAGGAACAGACCTTCCGACGCATTGGATGCGCCGGTGAAGCTGCCCTTCTTATGACCGAACAGCATCGCTTCCATCATGGTTTCGGGCAGCGCTGCGCAGTTGACGGCGATGAAGTCATGGCCGGTGCGGCCCGACTGGGCGTGCAGGAAGCGCGCCATGCCTTCCTTGCCGGTGCCGGTGTCGCCCTGGATCAGAACGGTGGCGTCGCTGCGGGCGACACGGCCAGCCAGCGTCATCAGCCGGGCGCTGCCGCTGTCGCCGACCGCGGGGATGGCGGCGGGGCGGGCCAGTTCTGCGATCAGGGCGAAGGCGAAGCCCATATCCGCAATGCCAAAGGCGACCCGCGCCGGCAGGCCGTTGGCGGCGGACGCCAGCGAAGGCGCGCCGTCACGCACGTTGATCAGGATATCGCGATAGGTGGCGTGACCGATTTCGGTCGCCAGCAGGATACGCCGGTCGTCCCTGTCACGGGGGTCGGCCGCATCGACGATGCGCACTTCATAGAAGGCATTTTCAAGCCAGTGCTGCAGCCCCGGAAGAAGCGCGCAGACGCCACGGCTCACGTCTAGTGTCGACATGAACAAAACCCCATCATTTGGCTGGCTTGTACCCCCGTACGCCCCAACCCCCTTCGATGGTTAACAAATAGCCCGTCTGTGGTTATCAGATAGTTAATGCCGTCTGCCGGCTTGCCGCAATGCGGCAGTTTTTTTCCGGCAAAAACGGCAATATCTCCGACTTCAGTCTAAGGCGCGCGCATTGCGCCCGCGTAAGGGCATTTTCGGGCCGCCCGAATCACGCCTTTTTCAAAAAAAACGACGTCGGCGCTAAAAGCCCGTGGCGCCCCGCCGTTATCCCCTTTCGAGGCCGCAAGCGCTCTAACGGATGGCAGCGACCTGATAGCGAAACGAAAGGGAACACCATGACTGTTATCGGAACCAACACTGCAGCGCTGCGCTCGGCCAATGCTTCGTCGATGGCCAGCAAGTCGCTGAGCACCGCAATGGAACGCCTGTCGACCGGCAAGCGCATCAACAGCGCCAAGGACGACGCCGCCGGCCTGGCCATCGCTTCCACCATGACCTCGCAGATCAAGGGCATGACCCAGGGCATCCGCAACGCCAATGACGGCATCAGCCTGGCGCAGACCGCGGAAGGCGCGCTGAACGAAGTCAGCAACATGCTGCAGCGTATGCGCGAACTGACCGTGCAGCGGAACAACGACACCAACAGCACCGAAGCGGTCGCCAACATCGACGCGGAAAAGGACCAGCTGGCTGTTCAGATCAACGACATCCTGACCAAGACCGAGTTCAACGGCAAGGCGCTCTTCCCGACCACCGATGACGTCGTGACGATCCAGGCCGGCGCCAACGACAGCGACACCGTGGAAATCACGTTGAGCGACATCGACGTGTCCGGCGTGGCCAGCGCCACCGAAGCGCTCGACACCGCCAATCTCGCCGCCTTCGACACCGCGTTGCAGACGGTCGCCACCGCCCGCGCCACGCTCGGCGCCGTGCAGAACCGCCTGGAATCGTCGGTCAACAACCTGACCAACAACATCACCAACCTGACGGACGCTCGCAGCCGCATCGAAGACGCCGACTTCTCGGCCGAAACGACGGCGCTCGCCAAGCAGCAGATCCTGAGCCAGGCGTCCACCGCGATGCTGGCCCAGGCCAACCAGAGCCAGCAGGGCGTGCTCAAGCTGATCGGCTAAGACATAACAAGATTGGTCGGCTGAGGTCTTGGTCACCGCCAGCCGCCCAAGTGGCCCCCGGCACATCAACAGTCCCCACCGTGCCGGGGGCGACACCTTCGATCGAACGACCAGCCTGTTTGAAGCCTCCGTCCCCCCGGACGGAGGCTTCTTCGCATGACCGCGGATACAGACTTGGCTTCGCCGGTTGTCCGCCCCATGATAAAAGCCATGAACGAGATTAATCGGCGCGCGATGATCGCCGCCTCCAGCGCCGCCCTCCTGCTGCCCGACATGCTTTTTGCCCAAACCGGCGGCGCCGCCTTTTCCTGGGACAGGTTGGTTGGCCAGGCGCAGCGCCTCGCCCGCGCGCCGTTCAGGGAAACGCCGCCCCATCCCGGCGCAGCGGAGGTCGATTACGACGCCCTGCATCAGGCGCGGTTTCGCGATGCGCGCACTTTATGGGGCGACCTGCCCGGCGACACAGGGGTCCGTTTCTTTCCGTTGTCGGTGAACGCCGCCCAGCCCGTGTCGATCGCGATCGTCGAGAAAGGGCGCGCGAGCCAGCTGCGCTATGATCCCACCATGTTCGAAACGCCCGCAGGCAATGCCGTTGCCGCGCTGGGGCCGGATGCGGGCTTTGCCGGTTTTCGCATCATGAATGCGGCGCGCGACGGGGACTGGCTGTCCTTCCTGGGCGCGAGCTATTTTCGCGCGCCCAGCCCGCAAAAGCAGTTCGGCCTGTCGGCGCGCGCGATCGCGATCAACACCAGCCTGCCCGGCCAGGAGGAATTTCCCCGCTTCACCCATTTCTGGCTGGAGCGGACCGGCGCCAGCAGCGTCACCATCTATGCGCTGCTCGACGGCGCGTCGATCGCCGGCGCCTTCCGCTTCGTCAGCAGCCTGGGGCCGCAGGGTGTCCAGCAGGATATCAGCGCCGCCCTTTTCCCGCGCCGCGCCATTCCCGAACTGGGACTGATGCCGATGACCAGCATGTTCTGGTACGACCAAGCCAATCGCGTTCAGGGGACCGACTGGCGGCCGGAAATCCATGACAGCGACATGCTGTCGATCGCCAGCGCCGACGGCATCGCCCATGCCCGGCCGATCGTGAACCCGTCCGCGCCGCATTTCAGCGCGTTCAAGGAAGTCAGTCCGAAGGGCTTCGGGCTGCTCCAGCGCGACCGCGACTTCGACCATTATCAGGATGACGGCGTCTTCTACGATCGCCGCCCGTCGCTCTGGTCAACGCCGACCAGGCCGCTCGGCGCGGGCGCGGTGCGCCTCTACGCCTTTCCCACCGACAGCGAATATACCGACAATGTCGCCGCCTATTGGACGCCAGACGTCGCCCCGCGCGCGGGTGCGCGGATCGACCTGGCCTATCGGCTCGACTGGTCGGCGGCGCGCTCGCCCGCTTCGACCGGCATAGCCATCGTCGAAAATGTCTGGCGCGGACGCGGTGACGGCGATGCCGAACGACTGGTGATCGATTTCGCCGGCGTGGCGGCTGGCGGCAAGCCCGATATTTGGGCGGATGTGGCCAGCGGCACGCTCGTCAAGAAGGCCGGCTATCCGGTGTTGGGCCGCGACGGCCTGTTCCGCGCGGTGCTCGACATACAGCGCGCGCAGGGCAAGTCGGCCGATATCCGGATGCAGTTGCGGGCGGGCGATCGCGCGCTGAGCGAATATGTGCATTATCCGCTCGGTGTCTGAAGGGAACCGTCTATGCATCGGGCGGTTGTGACATATTGGGTCAATCGCGATGGGTCTGATGGATGATGGGGAATGGAGGCGCGCAAGCGCCGACCACCGATGCCGGGGGCAAGCCGCTGGCGCGGGCCTTTGAGCAGGTGCCGCCGGAAAGCGCGCTGGCGATGCCGGAACAGGATTTCGGCGTCAGGCCCGACCTGATCGCGCGCCGTCCGCTCAACATCGACATCTGGGCGCGGCGTTTGCTGGTGGTGCTGCTCGCCCTGCTCCCCGCCGCCATGGCCGCGCATGAGATGCGCCGGTCGATCGGGCTGGACGGGATTTCCGCGTGGGAGGGCGTCTATCTCGCGCTATTCATTCCGCTTTTCGCCTGGATCGCCTTTGGTTTCGCCACCGCGATGATCGGTTTCCTGCTGCTGACGGTCGGCAAGGGCCGCAGCGTGACCCCCCGCCCGCTCAACGCCGCCACCCCGCTCAAAGGCAAGACCGCCATCCTGCTGCCGGTGTGCAACGAGGATTTTCTGGGCGTGCTGGGCCGGCTGTCGATCATGGAGCGGTCGCTGGCCCAGGTAATGGGCGGCGAACGGTTCGAATTTTTCATCCTGTCGGATTCCAATCCCGAAAGTGGCGAAGTCGAACGCCGCGCCTATCAGGAGATGCGCGCCTCCTTTTCCCGCCCGGTCCATTATCGGAGGCGGGCGCTCAATATCGGGCGCAAGCCGGGCAATATCGCCGAATGGGTGCAGCGTTTCGGCGGCGGTTACGATTATATGGTCGTGCTGGACGCCGACAGCGTGGTCAGCGGGCAGACGATGGCCCGGCTGGCTGCCGACATGGAGCGGCATCCCCATGTCGGTCTGATCCAGACCGTCCCCACCGTGATGGGCGCCGCCACTTTGTTCGCGCGCTGGCAGCAATTCGCCAGCCGCTTGTTCGGCCCGACCTCGGCCGCCGGCATGATCTGGTGGGCGGGATCGGAAGGCATGTTCTGGGGCCATAATGCGATCGTGCGGGTCAGCGCCTTCGCAGAAAGCTGCGGCCTGCCCGAATTGCCGGGCCGCGCGCCGTTCGGCGGGCATATATTGAGCCACGACATGCTGGAGGCCGCGCTGCTGCGCCGCCGCGGCTGGGACGTGCATATGGTCACGGCCGACGACAGTTTCGAGGAATTTCCGCCGTCGATGCCGGACCTGTTCACCCGCGACCGCCGCTGGTGCCAAGGCAATATCCAGCATGTGCCGTTGCTGGTGAAGATCAAGGGCCTGCATCCGGTCAGCCGGTTCCAGTTGCTGGTCGGCGCATCGGCCTATTGCACGTCGCCGCTCTGGCTGGCGCTGATGCTGGTGGTGCTGGGTGGCGCGCTGGCCGGGGTGTGGCCGCCCGCCGCGATCCTGCCGTCGGGCGGATTGCTGGCGCTGACGGCGATCCTGCTGTTCGGCCCCAAGATTTTGGCGATTCTGTGGGCGATGGCCGATCCGGCCCGGCGCATCGGCTTTGGCGGCGCGGCGCGGATGACGCGCGGCGTGCTGGTCGACATCATCCTGTCGATCCTGATGGCGCCGGTGGCGATGCTGACCCAGACGATCAACCTGTTCAGCATCTTGATGGGCCGCAAGGCGAGCTGGAACGGGCAGACCCGCGATCGCGACGGCATGGCGATGACCAGCGCGATCTGGCTGTTCAAATGGCATTTGCTGCTGGGCGCCGGGCTGACCGCGATGGCGGTGAAGGCCGGCAGTCTGGGCTGGATGTCGCCGGTGGTCGCCGGCCTGTTCGCCGCGCCGGTGCTGGCGGCGTTGACCGCGCGCAAGGATTTGGGGCGCAAGGCGGAGGAACATGGCCTGTTCCAGGTCGCCGATCCGTGGTGGCGCACGCAAAGCTATCGCCCGCTGCGCTTTCGCTGGCCGACGACGGATGGCCGACGGGTCGGGCCGCTGGCGGCGAATGATGAGTGATGGATAGGTAATCAGCCGTTGTGGGGATCGCAGGACTGGGTTCCCGCCTTCGCGGGAACACCACCAGCCTGAATGTCAGTCGTCCCAGTCGCGCAGTTTCTCGCGTAGCTTGTCGAGCGCCGCTTTCTTGATCTGGCACACCCGCGCTGCGCCGATATCCATGGTCTGGCCGATTTCCTCCAGATTGAGTTCCTCGACGAAATAGAGTTGCAGCACCAAAGCTTCGCGTTGGGGCAGTTCGCCGATGCAGGCGGCCAGCGCCTTTTTCAGTGATTCCCGCTCCATGACGTCGTCGGCGCGATCCTCGACATCCGCGAACCACATCGACTGGTCGGAATAGACCTCGTCCATGCTGGTATGTTGAACCATTTCGACGCTGTCGGCGATCTCGCGATAGGCGGCCGGCTCCAGCCCCATGTCGGCGGACATTTCGGCCTCGGTCGGCAAGCGGCCGAGCTTCTGCTCCAGCCGGTTGCGCACCCCGGCAAGTTCTTTCCGCCTGGCCATCGCCGACCGGCAAATCGTTGCCTGCCGCCGCAGATGGTCGATCATTGCGCCGCGCACGCGCAACTGGGCATAGGCGGCGAAGCCCAGGCCGCGATCCTCGAAACTATTGGCGGACTCGACCAGTGCGACCATGCCGATCTGGAGCAAGTCCTCAATCTCTATCGCCGTCGATACGCGGCCATGGACGTGCCAGGCGATCTTGCGCACCAGCGGCATATATTGGCGGGCCAGCCGTTCGGGACTGTTGTCGCCGGGCTTGGCATAGGTATGGGCGCCGGCCGCAATCTTGTTCATATACATGGCTCAGCCTCCTTTCAGGCGACCCGCTCGCGCGCTTGTTCGCGCTGGGGCGCGGGGTCGTGGCGGGGCGTGGGGCGTTGTTCGTTGCCGACGACGGCCACGACTTCGACGCCCTTGCCATCGGGAATTTCGAGGAAGGACAGGATCGGCGTTTCGGGCAGATGCGGCTTGAACAGGCGGGCGAGCGCGCGGCGCGCGACCGGCGAGGTGACGATGGCGAAGTTGCGCGCCTGCCCCAGCAGCGGGCGGGCGGCGTGGATCACCGCCTCTACGATGCGGTTGGCGAGCGCCGGTTCGATCGGATGCTTGGCGTCGCCCGCGACGCGCATGGCCTGGGCCAGCAATCCTTCCAGATCGCCGTCCAGAGTGATGACCGGCAGCGGCATCTTCACCGGGACCAGACCCTGAATGATGAGCGCGCCGATGCGCTGGCGCACCGCCTCGACAAGCTGTTCGTGGCTCATGTCGGGGCGCGCGGCGTCGACCATGGCTTCGCAGATACGGCGGAAGTCCTTGAGCGCGATGCCTTCGGACAGGAGCGCGCGGCATAGCGCGCTGATCTGCGTCAGGCTGAGCGTGCCCGGCGTCAGGCCATCGACCAGTTGCGGCGCGGCGTCCTTGAGCGTGTCGAGCAGCTTGCGCGCTTCGTCCAGGCCGAACATTTCGGCCGCGTTCATGGCGATCAACTGGTTGAGGTGCGTGGCGACGACCGTCGGCGGATCGACCACGGTATAGCCCGCGACCACGGCTTCGCTGCGCTTGGCCTGCGAAATCCAGACGGCGTCGAGGCCGAAGGTCGGGTCTTTGGCCGGGCGACCGGCGACGGCGCCTTCCAGCGCGCCGCTGTCGAGCGCGAGCAGATCGTCGGGCCAGATCTCGTCTTCGCCGACGACCACGCCGGCGATGGTGATGCGATATTGGTTCGGCTCCAGCGCCAGATTGTCCTTCACGCGGACCATCGGCACGACGAAGCCCAGTTCCTTGGATAGCTGGCGGCGGATGCCGGTGATGCGGGCCATCAGCGGCGCGCCCTTGCGCTCGTCGACCAGGGCGATGAGGCCATAGCCGATCTCCAGCCCCAGGATCGCCCCGTCCGACACATCGTCCCATTCGATGACGGCGGGATTAGGCGCGGGAGCGACCGGGGCAGGCTCGGCCGCCTTCTTCTGGACAGCCTTGCGCAATTGCCAGGCGATACCGCCGGCGATCGCCGCAGCGGACAGGATGATGAGGTGCGGCATACCAGGCAGGATGCCCAGAAAGCCCAGGATCGCGGCGACCGGCACCCAGGCGCGGCCCGACCCGAACTGGCCGGCGATCTGACCGCCCAGATCCTGCTCGCTCTTGACGCGGGTGACGATGGAGGCTGCGGCGATCGAGAGCAGCAGCGCGGGAATCTGCGCCACCAGCGCGTCGCCGATCGCCAGGACGATATAGGTCTGCGCGGCTTCGCCAATGGCCAGGCCATGACTGACCACGCCCAGGATGATGCCGCCGACGATGTTGATGACCAGGATCAGGATGCCCGCGACCGCGTCGCCCTTCACGAACTTGCTGGCGCCGTCCATCGAGCCGTAGAAGTCCGCCTCGGTCGCGACCTCGACGCGGCGCTGCTTGGCTTCTTCCGGGGTCATGAGGCCCGCGTTGAGATCCGCGTCGATCGCCATCTGCTTGCCGGGCAAGGCGTCCAGGGTGAAACGCGCGCTGACTTCGGAGACGCGGCCCGCGCCCTTGGTGATGACGACCAGGTTGATGATCATCAGGATGGCGAAGACGAAGATGCCCACAACATAGTCGCCGCCGATCAGGAAGTGGCCGAACGCCTCGATCACCTGGCCTGCCGCGTCGGAGCCTTCATGGCCCGACACCAGCACGACGCGGGTGGAAGCGACGTTGAGCGCCAGACGCAGCAGCGTCGCGAACAGCAGCACCGTGGGGAAGCTGGAGAAATCGAGCGGCTTGCCCGCGTTCAGCGCCACCATCAGCACCGCCAAGGAAATCATGATGTTGGTGATGAAGCCGATGTCCAGCATGACCGCCGGCACCGGGACCATCATGAACACAACGACCATCAACGTCGCGAACGGCAACACGGCGCCCTTGACGGCGCTCATCCAGATCTTCGCTTTGACTTGGGCGGGAGACATAAGGGGCCGTTACCTTCCGAGGGTGGCGAGCATGAGATAGGCGAGGCGCGCGGTCTGCGGCTGCGGGCGGATGCCGACATCCACCTGCTCGCTCAGCCGCTGGGTTTCGATCCGCACATAGTCGGCGGGCTGGACCGTCTTCGCGCCCGAAGGTAGCGCGGCGGCCGCATATTGGATGTCGGCGCCGAGACCATCGGAGCTTTTCAGAAGCTTCGAGGCGAAGCGATCGCGGATTTCGGCGAAGCTGCGGGCATTGCCGCTACGGTCGAAGAAGATCGAGCGGTTGGCGCGCGCCGCCGACGGAAACAGCGATGCCGCGCTCGCATCCGGCGCGCGGTCATGGACCGACAGGAATTTGGATGCGCCGCCTACGCCCAGGAAATGGGCGAGATAGAGATCGACCGGCTGCGCTTCGCGGCCCAGCTTCGATTCCAGATAGGCCTTGTTGTCGGCGGCATGTTCCGCCGCCATCACCGACGCGGTTTCGGGATGTTTGCGCAGGTCGAGTATTTGCTGGCGCAGTTCCGG
The DNA here is from genome assembly GCF_028538045.1 of Sphingobium sp. AntQ-1. Taxonomy (NCBI): domain Bacteria; kingdom Pseudomonadati; phylum Pseudomonadota; class Alphaproteobacteria; order Sphingomonadales; family Sphingobiaceae; genus Sphingobium; species Sphingobium sp. AntQ-1. The sequence continues at coordinate 2,553,042 of NZ_CP117158.1, read as the reverse complement.
GTCGGCCACATAGTAACGGCCACCGCTCTGCTGGATCGCATCGGACGCCCAGCCCAGCCCATATTCGCCGCCATGCTTGTCGATGACGGCGAGCCAGCTCTGGTCGATGAACTGATAGAGGCCGGTGGCGGACGATGTCGCCGCACGGGCCGTGGGGTTCAGGCTGGATTCGATCTTGGCCTGACCGAGCAAATAGGAGAAGTCGACACCAGTACGGCGGCTCGCCATCGCAATCGCGTTAGTGACGCGATTGCCTGTCGAAGTCCCGGTTGCTGATATGTCTGCGAAAGCCGACACGACTAAAATCCTCACTTGCTAGCGAGGACATTAGAGCAAGGCTTGTGCCAAGATTTGGTTAACGCGGGCGAAGGAAATCGCGCCCACAACGAAAAACGGCGCCGTAGGGCGCCGCTTTAGTCGAAACCGAAATTTATTTGAGTGGCCGCCCGTTTACCGGCCGTAGGTCAGCGGCGCGGTCTGCGCGCCATGGGCGGCAAGGATGGCGAGTCGCTGTTGCGCATGATCGGCGAGCAGCTTGACGCGGATACGGGCGCTATCGAGCAACGGCACCATGACGGCCAGCCGTTCGATCACAGCCGGTTCGGAACGCCAGGCGCCGATCGCGCGGACGGACGCAGCCGCGCGGCTGACGCGATTGCTGGCCAATTCGATGGCGGCGGCGTCGACGCCATCGAGCACGTCGCGAAGATCTTCGAAAGCGTCGAAAAGATCATCCAGCGCGGCAAGACCCAATGGCATGATCTATGTTCCTTATCAGGCCGCTGACAGGTCTAGGGCGACCATGCGCTCGGCGATGGCGTTGGCGTCCACCGGGTAGTTGCCCGATGCGATCGCGGCTTTGATCGCGGCGATGCGATCCATATCAACCGGCGCACCCTGCCCGGCCATGCGCGCGGCGGGACTGGCCGACGCGGCGCTGGCGGAGGACGTGGCCGAACCGGTGGCGGCGGACGCGCGCGTCTTGGCCCCTTCCCGCAGACGGGTCGCCTCTATGGCGGCGCTGATATTCTGGCCCACAGACTTGATCATTTGGGTAAATCCTTCACTCGTCCCTATGGCGTATAACGGACAAGTTCAAAAATCATTAAATCCCGGAATGCGCACAACGCCCATTTGTACGACCTGGGCGAAAATCGGCGCGCTTTTCTTGTCTTCGCGCACGCGGATCGTCTCGCCCATGGCGCCATCCTCATCCGCGACCATCATGCGCGACACGCTGAATACGGCGTTGCCGGCCATCAACTGCACAGGATCGCCCTTGCGCACGACCGCCTCTTTCGCCGCGACCGGCGCGGCGCGGGTGAAACGGTTGGCGGCGCCATAGGCCGGAGCCGAACGGGGCACCGGCCCCGATGCCGCGGCGGATGCGCCCGCGATCAACGGCACGCGGATGCGCCAGCCCAGCGCCGCGCATTGCACCATCGCCGCGCCGAACACCGGCCCTTCAACGCTGGGCGTGGTCGGACAGGCAGCCAGGCGAAGGCGGCGATCAACCGGTGCGGCGGGGCCGCCCGGTTCGCCCAGATTGGCGCCGACGGTCATCGCCACCAGGCTGTCGATGCGATCGAGATTCTCGAATTTCTGGTTGCCCTGCATCTGGGCCAGCGCGGGCGACACGCTGGTCAGCGCGGCGGCGAGAAGGAGGGACGACAATCGAAACACGGCATGTCTCCTGACGGACGGACGGTCTTTGCCAGGATTTCAGCAATATCCGTGCCAATCATCCCTAACGGCCCGGCGCGATGTGGATCACCTGCCCCCGCGGCTGCCCTGGCCCTGGCCGGCCGTCGCCCTGATCGAGGCCGCGGATCAGCAGGCGATCCTGTGCGATGCCGTTCATGCGCAGCGCGCGCGCAACCGCACCCAGCCGCGCCGCCGCCAGATCCCAGTCGTCGAAGCGCTGCCGGCCCCGGTCCGACCCGTCGCTGCGGATTTCCAGCCCGCCCGGCTCCCGCGCAAAACGCTGCGCCACGATGGCGAGGCGCGCGCGACCGGCGTCGCTCAACAAGGCGTCGCCCGGCACGAACAGGTCGGCGGCGCGCAATTCCACGCCCTGCCGCATCGCCCGTCCGCCAAATTGCTGGCTGACCTGCGACAACATGGCGTCGCGGCGCGATCCGCTGGCTTGTAGCAGCACGAAGAAGGCGAGGAGGAGCAGGAGAAGATCGGCAAAACTGACCGCCCAGCGATTGCGCCGGGCAACGGTAACGGATGCCGTCGAAAGCGGCGCGCTCATGCGACTTCGCGAATCGCGGCGCGGCGCAGCGGCGCATTTTCGCGGCGCGCGATCGCCAGCATCCGGTCCGCCACTTCCCGCTGCCAGGCCAGTTCGCGTTCGGACAGGTCGGACAGGCGCGCGGCGATCGGCGCGGCGATGATGTTGGCGATGACGACGCCGTAGAAGGTGGTGAGGAGCGCCAGCGCCATGGCGGGGCCAAGCGCGGCGGGATCGTCCATGGCGGCGAACATGCCAATGAGGCCGATGATCGTGCCGGCCATGCCCAGCGCCGGCGCGGCGTCGGCGATCGACAGCCAGGCCTTGTGGACCGCGCCATGACGCTGCCCCCGGTCCGCCAGCGTCTGCGCTACCCACAGTTCGAACATGTCGGCGCGCTCGCTATTGGCCAGCTTGCGCGCAGCTTCGGTCAGGAAGATATTGTCGGTCTTCACCCGGTCGGTGCAGGACAGGCCGCGCAGTTGCGCCACCTGGTCGATCTTCAGCATCGCCGCCCGCGCAGCGTCGCGATCGCGTGCCGGATCGGCGGTCATCAGCGGATGCAGCGCCGCCACGGCACGCGCCATTTCCCCGCCGCCGTTCTGGAACAGCGCCACCAAGGCGATCCCGCCCAACATTGCCGCCAAGGTCCATGGATCGAACAAATGGCCGATAATCGCGATCATGAGCGCCTGTTCCTTGTCGTCTCGTCCGACAGCGGCAACGCCCTGCCGCCGCCCGGCAAAATTTTGCCGCCCTTGCCGCCTCTCCTGCAAAAAGCCCGGTTTTCCGCGATTGCCCGCGCTGCCGATACGTCACCCACGCAAATTGGCACGGCTCTTGCTCATCTCAGGCTGGATCACCCGCAGGAGACGCCATCAGGTGTCAGAACGGCGGGGGACGGCAAATATTTAGAGCGAATTTGACGATGGCAGTGGAAGACAATCTCTTCGGGATACATGGGAAGGCGCTGGCGCTGCGTTCGCAACGCCTGTCCCTGCTCGCGTCCAACATCGCCAATGCCTCCACGCCTGGCTACAAAGCGCGCGACATCGATTTCGAGGCCGCGCTAAAGGAAGCGACGACGCGGGCCGGCAGCAGCGCGACCGATGTTTTGCAGGCCGCGGACGATGCCATGGGTTATCGCGTGCCGCTACAGCCCAGCCTGGATGGCAACACCGTCGAGCTGAGCACCGAACAGACGCTGTTTGCCGAAAATGCGGTCAAATATCGCACGACCCTGTCCTTTCTGGAGGGTCGCATCAACACCATCAACCGCGCCCTGAAGGGAGAATGAGCATGAGCAATTCGCCGCCCATGAACGTCTTCGACATTGCCGGCCGCGCCATGAGCGCGCAGCTGGTGCGCCTGAATGCGACCGCGTCCAACATGGCGAACGCCGGCAACGTCACCGGCAGCGCCGCGGAAGCCTATCGCGCTATCAAGCCGGTGTTCGAATCCGTGACTGACACGCCCGGCGTATCGACCGTCAAGGTCAAGAATGTCGTCACAACCAGCGCCGAGCCGACCAAGCGCCACGATCCCAACCATCCGCTGGCGGACGCCAATGGCGATGTCTGGGAAGCGGCGGTGGATGGCAATGCCGAGCTGGTCGACATGATCGAGACCGCCCGCATGTACCAGAATAATGTGCAGGTGCTCAACACCGCCAAATCCCTGATGCTTGAGACCATAAGGATCGGCAAATGACGACGACCTCCACCGTCACCGACAGCGCGGGGCTTTCGGTCTATAATGCCAATGCCACGGTCGGCACGGGCAACGCGAATATGGACCAGTCGAGCTTCCTGACGCTGCTGACCGCGCAGATGCAGTATCAGGACCCGTTCGAGCCGGTCGATAACGCCCAGATGGTGTCGCAGATGGCGACCATCACCAATTCGTCCGGCATTGCGGAAATGAACGCGACGCTCAAGAGCCTGGCGAGCGAGATGACCGGCACGCGGCTGGGCGATGCGGCGAGCTGGATCGGCAAGTCGATGCTGGTGCAGAGCAATATCGCCGCGCCCGATGCGTCCGGCACCTATGCAGGCCAGATCACCCTGCCCGCCGCCACCGAAGGCGCGACCATCGACCTGGTCGACAGCAGCGGCAATGTGGTCAAGACCATCGACATGGGATCGCAGGCCGCCGGCGACGTCACCTTCTATTGGGACGGCAAGGATGACACGGGCGAAACCGTCTCAACCGCCGCCCTGCAGGTCAAGGTTAACGGCGCAACGCCCTCCAAGGTCGCGACCTGGGCCACCATCGCCGCCGTCCAGTCACCCGCCGACGGTTCATCCTCCAAACTCATCACCGCGCTCGGCAGCTACAGTCCGTCCGACGCGATCAGCCTGATGTAAACCCGCCTTATCCAACCATCCTTTTCACCCAAGGAGTAACGCCATGTCCTTCTATATCTCCCTGTCGGGCCTGAAAGCATCGCAGACCGACCTGTCGACCATCTCGAACAACGTCGCCAACGTCAGCAGCACCGCGTTCAAGAAGAGCAAGGCGCAGTTCGGCGACATCTTCGCCGCCGCGCCGATGCAGACCACGAGCCAGGTCGCCGGCCAGGGCGTGCGTGTGCAGGGCGTCGCCCAGCAATTCACGCAGGGCACGCTGGAAACCACCGACAAGACGCTCGACCTCGCCATCACCGGCGAAGGCTATTTCACGGTCAGGGGCGAAGATGGCACCATCAGCTACACCCGCAACGGCGCCTTCGCCGTTGACGACGACCGCTTCGCCGTCGATACGACCGGCGCGCGCATCCAGGTGTTCGCCGTTGATCCCGCCACCGGCGACACCACCGTCGATCCGATCGGCGCGACCCCGGCCGACCTGACCGATCTGCAGATCCCCAACACCTATGACGGCACGGCCGATGGTGCGCAGCTGACCAGCGTAGGCGTTGGCAAGGATGGCCTGGTTTCGGCGGTCTATGCCGACGGCAGCACCGTCTATCTGGGTCAGGTCGCCATGGCGTCCTTCAACAGCCAGGAAGGCCTGCGGCAGGAGGGCGACGCCCACTGGACGTCGACCGTGGCGAGCGGCGCGCCGATCCTGGGCACCGGCAATCAGGGCATGTTCGGCGCGGTGAACAGCGGCATGTTGGAACGCTCCAACGTCGATATCACCGACGAACTGGTGAACCTGATCGCGGCGCAGCGCAATTTCCAGGCGAACAGCAAGGCGATCGAGGCCGCCAACACGCTGACCACGACCATCGTCAACCTGCGCACCTAATTCAGCTTGGCGCCCTGATACTCCGTTCGCCCTGAGCGGAGTAGAAGGGCCGAGCGAATTTGGACGGAAGAACAAGGATAGCCCATGGACCGGCTCGTCAATACGGCTCTTACCGCGATGCGCGGCACGATGGCGCGGCAGACGGCGGTCGCGAACAACCTCGCGAACGTCAATACCGTCGGCTTTCGCGCCGAGATCGCCAATGCCGAGACGCGCTGGATCAAGGGCGACAGCTTCGACACCCGTGCGCAGGCTTCGGAACAGGTGATTGCGGCCGACATGGCGCAGGGCGCGGTCACCGAAACGGGCAATCCGCTGGACGTGGCGATGAACGGCGATGCTCTGCTCGCCGTTCAGGCCACCGACGGCAGCGAAGCCTATACGCGCCGCGGCGACCTGAAAGTCACTGACAGCGGCCTGCTGACCACTGGCGACGGCTTGCCGGTGCTGGGCGAAGGCGGCCCCATCACCCTGCCGCAGATGGACAGTGTTTCCATCGCCAAGGACGGCAGCATCTGGGGCGTGCCACAGGGTGGCGATCCGGCCAATCCGCAGCAGGTCGACAAGCTGAAGCTGGTCAATGCGGCCGGCTCCAGCATCGCCAAGGGCACCGACGACCTGTTCCGCGAAGTCAATGGCGGCGCCCTGCCGTCCGATCCGCTGGCGACCGTCACGTCGGGTTCGGTCGAAGGATCAAACGTCAATGCGACCCAGGCGCTGGTCCAGATGATCGAAGCGAGCCGCGCCTGGGAAACCCAGGTGAAGATGATCGACACCGCCAGGCAGCTGGACGACGGCGGCGCATCGCTCATGAAATTAGATGGTTAATTTTGGCACGCATCTTGCTGTGACTGACGCATGAGCACCCTATGGGGATGCGCCACGGAGAAATGAACGATGAGCAACGCCGCCCTTCATGTCGCCCGCACTGGCCTCGACGCGCAGAACACGAAGATGCGCGTGATCGCCAACAACCTGGCGAACGTCAACACGACCGGTTTCAAGAAGGACCGCGCCGATTTCGAGACGCTGGCCTATCAGCAGATCATCCAGGCCGGTTCCAATTCGGACAGCGAGAATAAATTCGCCACCGGCCTCAATCTCGGCTCCGGCGTCGCGTTGCAGGGCACGAGCAAGATCAACACGCAGGGCACGCTGAACCAGACCAACAATGTGCTGGATATCGCGATCGAAGGATCGGGCTATTTCCAGGTGCAGCAGCCCGACGGCTCGACCGCCTATACCCGCGCTGGCAATTTCAGCGTCACTGCCGAAGGCACCGTCGTCACCAGCGACGGCCTGCCGCTGATCCCGCAGATCACCGTGCCGCAGGGCGCGACGTCGGTCTCGATCGGCAATGACGGCACCGTGTCCGCCACGCTGCAGGGCGAAAGCGCGCCGAGCCAGCTTGGCCAGATCGAAATTGCCACCTTCATGAACCCGGCGGGGCTGACCTCCATCGGCGGCAACCTGCTGACCGAAAGCGCTGCGAGCGGCGTGCCGCAGGTCGGCGTCGCGGGCCTCGAAGGCCGCGGCCTGATGCGGTCGGGCTATCTGGAAACATCGAACGTCAACATCGTGGAAGAGCTGGTCGACATGATCGAGACGCAGCGCGCCTATGAGGTCAACAGCAAGATGATCAAGGCGACCGACGAGATGCTCCAGTACGTCAACCAGAATATCTAAGGCCAGATGATGCGCCTCTCCTACGCCACCATCGCCGCGGTTTCGCTGATCGCACTGGCCGCGTCGCCCGCCGACGCTGCCAAGCAGAAGAAGCGCGATATCGAGCGCGATTTCTACGCGCCGACCGTGATCCCCCTGCCCGTCGCTCCGCCCGCGAACGGGTCGATCTTTCAGGCATCGACCGGCTATACCCCGCTGACCAGCGGCGCGCGCGCGACCAGCGTGGGCGATATCATCACCATCGTGCTGGTCGAACGGACCCAGGCGAGCAAGACGACAAGCGCGGACACCGCCCGCAACGGATCGATCGGCATCACGCCGCCGAGCACCGGCATATTGTCCAAGCTGTTTTCCGCCAGCGACGTGTCCGCCGGCGGCCAGAACAGCTTCACTGGCAAGGGCGCCGCGAGCCAGTCGAACGCGCTGAGCGGCGAGATCACCGTGACGATCGCGGCGACCTACCCCAATGGCACCATGCTGGTGAAGGGCGAAAAGGCGCTGACGCTCAACCGCGGCGACGAATTCATCCAGATCAGCGGCCTGATCCGCCAGGCCGACATCGCGCCCGACAACCGCATCGCATCGACCCGCGTCGCCGACGCCAAGATCATTTACAAGGGCAAGGGCGAGATCGCCAATGCCAGCCGCCAGGGCTGGCTCCAGCGTTTCTTCGCCGCGATCAGCCCCTTCTGATGGAAGCCGCAAACGCCATGATCCGTCTGTTCCGCCTGATCCTGCCGATCTTCGCGCTGATGGCCTGTCCGGCCCAGGCCGAGCGGGTGAAGGATCTCGGCACCTTCCAGGGGGTCCGTCCCAACCAGCTGACCGGTTATGGCATCGTCGTGGGCCTGGCCGGCACCGGGGACGACAGCATCGAATATGCGACGCAGGGCATGAAGGGCGTCGTCTCGCGCTTTGGCCTTACCCTGCCGCAAGGCGTCAATCCGGCGCTCAAAAATGCCGCCGCTGTTCTGGTCACCGCCGACCTGCCCGCCTTCGCCAAGCCCGGACAGCGGCTGGACGTCACCGTATCGGCGCTGGGCAAGGCCAAGTCGCTTCGCGGCGGCACGCTGATCCTGACGCCATTGCGCGGCGCGGATAACGAGATTTACGGCATGGCGCAGGGCAACCTGGCCGTCGGCGGCTTGGGCGTATCGGGCGCCGATGGCAGCCAAGTGTCGGTCAACATCCCGTCGGCTGGCCGTATTCCCGGCGGCGCGACGGTGGAACGCGCGGTCGCGACCGGATTCGACACCGCCCCGACGCTGACCTTCAACCTGGCCGAAGCGGACCTGACCACGGCGTTGCGCGTCGCGGACGGCGTCAACCGCGCCTTTGGCGACCGCCGCGCCCGCGCGATGGACGCCGTGTCGATCGCGATCGACGCCGCGCCCGGCGCCGAAGATCGCATCATGATGATGGGCATGATCGAGAATATCGAGATTTCGCCCGCCGATGCGCCGGCCAAGGTGATCGTCAACGCGCGCACCGGCACCGTCGTCATCAATGGCGCGGTCAAGATTCATCCGGCCGCCGTCGCGCACGGCAAATTGACCGTCAGCGTCAACGAAAGCCCGCGCGTCGTCCAGCCTGCGCCCTTCAGTCAGGGGCAGACCGCGCTGGAGCAATCGACCAGCATCAGCATCGACGAACAGAAAAAACCTATGGTTAATTTTAAAGGCGGGGCGTCGCTGGCCGATATAGTCAAGGCGGTCAATGCGATCGGGGCTTCCCCGGCGGATATGGTCGCGATCCTCGAAGCCTTGAAACAGGCGGGCGCGATGAAAGCCGAACTGGTGGTGCTGTGATGCAGGTAGCGACGACAACCTCCCCCGCCGCCGCGAGCGCCGGAACATCGAACAAGGCGTCGCTGCAAAAAGTGGCGCAGCAGTTCGAGGCCGTTTTCCTGCGCCAGATGATCGGCGCGATGCGATCGGCCAGCCTGGCCGAAGGGATCGACGATTCAGCCGCGACCCAGCAATTTCGCGACATGGCCGATTCCCGCACCGCCGACGCGATGGCCAGCAAGGGCGCGATGGGCATCGCCGAATTGCTGCTGAAACAATTTGGCGACCGGGTGAGCGACACGCCCTCGCCGACCGTCTCTGATGGTCCCGCGCCGGCGACAAGCGCATGAGCGATCTTTTCATCATCGGCGCTTCGGGCACCAAGGCCTATCGATCGGCCATGGCCGCGATCGGCGAAAATATCGCCAACGCCAGTACGGACGGCTATGCGCGCCGATCGGTGCGGACCATCGAATCCGGGTCGTCCACCGCAACGATGACGACCTATATCTCGCGCGCCAATTTCGGCGGGGTGCAGGTTGCGGGCATCAATCGCGCGGCCGACCCCTATCTCGACGCCACGGTCCGCAACACCGGCATGGCGCTGGGCAGTTCGACCGCCCGCCTGCGCTGGCTGACCGACGCGGAAACGGCGCTGAACGACACCGGCACCGGTATCGGCCAACTGATGACGGGCATGTTCCAGAATATGGAAAAACTGGCGGCCAGTCCTGGCAACGCCTCGTTGCGCGTCACTACGCTCGACAGCATCAACAGGGTGTCGGAAGCGTTCAGCCAGACGTCCGCCGATCTGCAACAAGTGTCGAGCGGCATCGCCACGGAAGCGCAATCGTCCGTCGATACGATCAACCGCTCGCTCGCGTCGCTGGCGGACATCAACAACAGCCTGCTGCGCGCCCAGCCCGGCACCTCCGCTTATGCCCAATTGCTCGACAGCCGCGATTCTGCGTTGCAGACGCTGTCGGACAATCTGAACGTCACCATCAGCTTTGGCGCGCATGACAGCGCGCAGATCAGTTTCGGCGGGCAGACGCTGGTCACCGGCGACAGCGCGACCAGCCTGTCCATGGCGACCCATGACGACGGCACGCTCTCTCTCAACCTGGCCGATGGCGCGGCGCTGACCGCGCCCGCCAACGGCACGCTGGGCGGCCTGTTTTCCGCCGCCGACACGGTGGCGGATCGCCGCGCCGATCTGGACACGCTGGCCGAACAGTTCGTCACCGACCTTAACGCCTGGCACGCGCAGGGTGTGACCGACGGCGGCGCAGCGGGCGGCGCATTGCTATCCTATGGCGGCAGCGCCGCGACCGTCGCCACGCTCATCACCGATCCTGCCCAGCTGGCGACCCGCTCTTCGGACGGGACGCTCAACGGAAATCTGCTGACCGTCAATTCCGTTCTGCGCGGCAATGGCAGCGTGGAGCAGAATTGGACGACGCTGATCGCGTCCCACGCCACCCTGGTGGCGTCGACCCAGGCGGAATATGACACGGCGAGCAGCCGCAACGACCAGGCGGTCGCCGCGCGCGAAGCGGTGAGCGGCGTCGACCTGGACATGGAAGCCGCCGATCTGCTGCGCATCCAGCAGGCCTATTCGGCCTCCGCCAAAATCCTGCAGATCGCCAAAGAGACGATCGATTCTATCATGAACATCATCTGACCCGGAAAGGATTGAGCCATGGTAGGTATCACCAACAAGATCATGCTCGCCGAAATCCGGCGGCAGCAGAAATTGTCGCAGGACATTGTCGACGGGCAGACCGCGATCTCCACCGGGATCACACTCAACAAGCCGTCCGACAATTCGCTCGCATGGGTCCAGGTGTCCGACATCGGCCGCGCCCAGGCGCAACAGGCCGCCTGGCAGTCCAACATCAGCTATGGCGCCACTCGCGCCGGCAATGCCGAGGCCAATCTGTCGGAAATCGACAATCTGCTGACCCGCGCGCAGGAATTGGTGACGTCGGCCCGCAACGGGTCGCTCAACGACACCAGCCGCGCCGCGATCACCGAGGAAATGTCGACCATTCGCACGACGATCGATGAATTGCTGAACCAGAAGGATTATCAGGGCGTGTCCGTTTTCGACGACGGACAGAGCGTGCTGGTGCCGGTCAGCCGCGGCCTGAACCTGGCGGTCGTCGGCACGAAGCAGGAAGTATCGGAAGGCATCGACGTCGATGGCGTGCCGATGTCGATCGACGAGATATTGGCGCAAAGCATCGCCGCCGTCCAAAGCGGCGACGATGCAGCCGTGGCCGCCTCGCTGGAGGGGGTCAAGACCGCGCAGGGCCATATCGCGGTCGAGCAGGCCAGGCAGGGCGTGCGGGGCGACCGGCTGGACGTCATCGGCACGCGACTGACTGATGTCGACCTCGACCTGACCGAACGGCGCGCATCGCTCGAATCGACGGACCTGAGCGAAGTGATCGCGAATGTGAAGGCGCAGTTGCTGCAACTCGACGCGGCGCAGTCGGCCTTCGCCCGCATCAACCAGCAGACATTGTTCGACCTGATCAGCTGATCGCACGCTAAAAAGCCGCGCGGTCCTAAACCGGACGCTAACCAGTCCGTATTAACCACAAGGACACAGCGTCGCACGCGACGCGGGGAGCTACCGCCTCCGGGCGCGTCAATCGGGGATAATCATGTTCGCAGCCATCGGCCTCGTCATTCTGATCGTCATGGTGTTCGGCGGCTTCGCCTTCACCGGCGGCGACCTTGGCCCCGTGTTGCATGCGCTGCCGCACGAAATGCTGATCATCGGCGGCGCCGCTGTCGGCGCGCTCGTCATCGGCAATAGCGGCGCGGACCTGAAAGCGCTGGGCGGTGGCCTGGGCAAGGTGTTCAAGGGCGCCAAGTATAAGAAGCAGGATTTTCTCGACTGCATCTTCCTGGTCAGCAAGTTGATGAAGACGCTGCGCGTGGAAGGGCCGGTCGCGCTGGAACCCCATATCGAAGACCCGTCCAGCTCCACCATCTTCACCGAATATCCCAAGTTGATGAAGGACAAGGCGCTGGTCCACCTGATCAGCGATACGCTGCGCCTGGTCGTCATCTCGTCCGGCACGCTCGATCCCCATGCGGTCGAGGACGTGATGGACAATACGCTCAAGACCCATCATCACGAGGCGATCAAGCCGGCCGACAATTTGCAGGGGCTGGCCGACGCATTGCCCGCGCTCGGCATCGTCGCCGCGGTTCTGGGCGTGGTGAAGACCATGGGCTCGATCGACCAGCCGCCCGCCATATTGGGCGCGATGATCGGTTCGGCGCTGGTCGGCACGTTCCTGGGCATTCTGCTCGCCTATGGCATGGTCAATCCCTTCGCCAATCGCTGCCGCAGCGTGATCGAGGCGGACGGCGCCATCTATCAGGTCGTCAAGCAGATCATCATCGCCTCGCTCCACGGCCATCCGCAGCCGCTGGTGATCGAAGCCGCCCGTTCGGGCCTGACCCATGCCAACCAGCCCGGATTTGCCGAAGTGTTCGACGGTATGCGGGGCAAATAAGCCATGGCGGAAAAGAAGCGCGGCGCGAACGAGCCGGAACCCCGGCCGATCATCGTCAAGAAAATCATCGTCGAAGGCCATGGCGGCCATCATGGCGGCGCCTGGAAGGTCGCCTATGCCGACTTCGTGACGGCGATGATGGCGTTTTTCCTGCTGATGTGGCTGCTGGGCGCGACCACCGAAAAGCAGCGCAAGGGGCTGGCCGACTATTTCACGCCGACCCTGGTGCAGATGAAGGAAAATTCGGCCGGGTCGAACGGCATGTTCGGCGGCGACAGCATGATGGGGAAGGATAATTATCCCACCACCGGCGGCCAGGGCAATCTGGCCATCACCATCCCGCGCGACGCCAGCGGCACCAAGGATCAGGGCGGCAAGGCCACCCGCGCCGCCGACCGCCAGAAATTCGAATCGATCAAGAAGAGCCTGGAAGAGCGCATGATCGCCAAGGGGCTGGGCAAGCTGCGCAAGAATGTGCGTTTTACCGAAACGCGCGAAGGATTGCGCATCGACCTGATCGACGAGGCCGATTTCGCGATGTTCGCAATGGGCACCGACCGGCTGGTGCCGCAGGCCCGCGCGCTGATCTCCGAGGTCGCCACCGTGTTGCAGACCATGCCCAACCCGCTGATCGTGCGCGGCCATACCGACGGCCTGCCTTATGCATCGGGCCGGACCATGAACAACTGGATGCTGTCGTCCAGCCGCGCCGAAACGACGCGCCAGACACTGAACCAAGCAGGCATCGGCAATGCCCGCTTCGCCCGGATCGAGGGCGTGGCCGACCGCGAACCGTTCATCAAGGACGACGCCTATGATCCCCGGAACCGGCGCATGTCGATCATCCTGGGCTGGACCCGCGGCGGCGGCGATGGCGACGACGACGCGCCGGACGCGGAAACCAGGGCCGCGATCCAAGAACGCGACAATCCCTTGCGCGTGGCGAAGGAACAGGCGCGGAAGCTGGACATGGGCGGCACTGGCCTGCCCAGCGGCGCAGCGCTGATCAACCCGGCCGCGCCGGGAACGTCGAACAAGCCGGGCAAGCATTAAGTAAAGCGAGGGTGACGAAAAAGGGTGGGAAGCGGACATTTCCCTCCCGCTTGCGGGAGGGGCAGCGAGACTTGCGCGCGGAGCGCGTTAGTCGCAGCGGGGTGGGCCGTTGCGACGTCCTGCCCCTCTAACCCTCTCCCGCCAGCGGGAGGGGGAACATGTCCGATGTTGGTCGATTGCGGCCGCCCCTTCCCCACTATACTTCCAATGTAGGATTTTCTCTGATCTACCCTATGTGATGGAACAGCGCCCTGCCCCCCGCCCCAACCCATACGTGACCTGGATGGCGTCACTGGCGCGTGGGCGTGACCCAGGCGGCGCGTCCGCGATACCTATGCGGGCCTCAACCGAGGCCTGGACACAGCGCGCACCCGGCCTACCCCACGCTTCTCCGTCCCATTATCGACGCTTCAGTCCCCGAAAAAAACACCAGCGACGGTGTGAACTTCGATGCATGACCCGGCCGCGACGATCCTTGCCCGTCACCCCTTGACCCCGCAGACCCGGCCGGCGACAGCGGCGGTCGGCCCCCACCCGATAAGGATCGCACCCACCCCCATGTCCCCCTCCACCGCCATCGCCTATCTGAACGGCCGCTTCCTGCCCCTAGAAGATGTCCGCATTTCTCCGCTCGACCGCGGCTTCCTGTTCGCCGACGGCATTTACGAGGTTGCGGCTGTGATCGACGGCAAGCTGGTCGACAGCGCCAGCCATCTCGCCCGGCTGGAGCGCTCCACCGCCGCGATCGGCATCGTCCTGCCGCTCAGTCTGGCCGATATAGAAGCCGCGCAGACGGAGTTGGTCGCCCGCAACGGCCTGAGCGAAGGCCTCGTCTATCTCCAGATCACCCGCGGCGCCGATGCCACCCGCGACTTCATCCCCGCTCCAGACCTTCAACCGACCCTGTTCATGTTCATGCAGGACAAACCGCTGATAGATCTGCCCGCGGTCGCCGCCGGCATCGCTGTCGCGACCATGCCCGACCTGCGCTGGGCGCGGCGCGACATCAAGAGCGTCGGCCTGCTCGCCCAGGCGATGGCGAAACAGGCCGCCAAGGAAGCGGGCGCGCAGGAAGCCTGGATGATCGAGGACGGTTTCGTCACCGAAGGCGCATCGTCCACCGCCTTCATCGTCACCGACGAAGGCGTCGTCACCCGCCCCTACAGCCAGTCGGTTCTGGCCGGCTGCACCGGCGCGGCGCTGACCGCGCTGGCGCAGGAAAGCGGCATCGCCGTCATCCGCCGCCCTTTCACCGTCGATGAAGCGCTCGCCGCTAAGGAAGCCTTCATCACCAGCGCCTCGACCCTGTGCCTATCCGTGGTGCGGATCGACGGGCAGCGCGTTGGCGACGGCGCGCCCGGCCCGGTCGCGATGCGTTTGCGCGCGCTCTACATCGATTTCGCCCGCGCAACGGGGGTCTGACAATTAACTCCATTATGGAGGTAGCTTCACGCTGTGTTGAGAGGATAGGAAATGTCCTGCATTCTCCCGCCAAAACGGCGGCAAGCTGGACGAAAGGGGGCGTGAAACAAGCACGGCGCGCGGGCCTATGACGGCTTTGCTCCATAGCCCGTCCATAATGGCCGTTATATGGGGCTGAAACGATCCGTTCTTGCTTTATTCTTGGGAACGAAGGTAGAACAGGATTCGGATCATGATGGACGATTTTTCCTACGCCCAGCCAATCATCGGCCAAACCGCGCTGCTGGCGCCGCGGGACGAGCGCGCCAGCCTGCTGGTGATCGCGGACCAGATGGATGCGCCCGATCTGGCGCCGGTGGCCGCCGCCGCGGGCTTCCGCTTGCTGGGCGTGGCTGCGCTGGCCGACGCCCCGGTCCGGCTCGACCTTCAGGCCCAATGCGACACGGTCCTGTTCTTTTGCCCGACCATGACGCCGCTGCTGGAACGGCTGCTGGTGCAACTCGAAACCCAGGCGATCCAGAATGGTATGGCGGTGATCCTGGTCGCCGGGTGGGAGACGGTGGAACTCGCCTTTGCCTGCCTGCGCGGTCCGCATACCCAATTGCTCTGCGATCCCGACCGCACCGAACTGGCTGCGGCGCTGGTCGCCGCGGGCGAACATCGGCCGGTCGCCGGCCATGTCCATGAAATCGACCGGGAAGGCGCCCGGCTCCAGCAATTGAGCGAGGAGGTAGGCCGGATCGCCCGCACGCTCGATGCGCTGACGGAGCGGACGCGGATGGCGACGCCCAGCTTCGACCTAGGGCCGCGCATTTCCGACCGGCCAAGCGACTATATCGGGATGCCCGCCCTGCACCCCATCGGCGCGCCGTTGCAGCCTGTGGAAAAAGCCGCGCCCGCCATCACCGCCGCCCAGGTCCGCGACCTGCTGCGCGCGCGGCGTATCCGCGCGGACTTCCTGCCCGGCGACCTGTTCGCCGACCCTGCCTGGGACATGATGCTGGACCTGCTCGCCGCGCGGCTTGACCATGAGCGGGTGTCGGTGTCGAGCCTCTGCATCGCCGCCGCCGTGCCGCCGACCACCGCGCTACGCTGGATTCGCACGCTCACCGACAAAGGGCTGGTGGAGCGCCAGGCCGACCCGCATGACGGCCGCCGCGTCTTTATCGCCCTGGCGCAGGAGGCGGCCGATGCGCTCACCCGCTGGTTCGGCGCCAGCCGACGCCTGCTCAGCGCCTGACCGCTATGTTCCACCCTTGACCGGCCCGCTTTTTGCCGTAGAGAGGCGCTCTCCCGAATGGGGGCGATTAGCTCAGTTGGTAGAGCGTCTCGTTTACACCGAGAATGTCGGCGGTTCGAGCCCGTCATCGCCCACCAGTTTTATGCCTTCCGCTGGCACAACCTTGCATTGTCATTCGTCCAACCTTGGATGACATCGCCCGGTTTTTCTAGGTTTTCGGGCTATCCGAGCTGAGTGTCCCATTGCGGCGTTAACCAGTTCCTGCTCGTCAGCCGCTGGCACTACCTGATGGTTTCTTCTTCCCAGCTGATGGCCCTAGTTCTGGTTCGCCGCCTTTTGAAAGCGGCTAACCGATTGAGCCCGCTCTGCCGGCAATCAATTTCGCCGGCGAAGCGTAAAACGGAATATCCTCTCGTCGATCCGGGTTGTTGAGGTAGAAGCGGCTGATGTTCTTCATCACCGCATCCGATGACCGGCCAGACGGCTGGGTCAATCTGTCCGACGCCAACCATTGGCCTGTCTGGCTCGGGCAAAACATTCCACCTGATCTCCATGCCGATGTCAGAGCCCGCCTGGGATCCAACCTGAAGCACATCCTTGTCGGGCTTGAGCTCAAGAAGGCGCTCATCCAACCGCACGCTCAAGGCGGTGGCGTCCTGTTCGAACCATACTTCCAGACGCTGATCTTCGAGTTCTGCGTAGGCGTGTTTTCGGTGCTTGAAGGGCTTGGGTCCGCACACTGGCTCAGTCAACAGCACCGTGACGGCGCAGGCCACGGGAAGATCAACCGCAACGCTTGGCGGCCGGCCCTTTGCGCAGTCTATGATCCTGCAGGGGATCACGGGCTAGACGCGGCCGTCAGCCAGACTGCGGACGTTCGGGACAAACTCCATCAAGACCAAATTGGCGCGCGGACGGCAATTGATTGGCATGCCATGGGGTACGAAGCCGCCTTCATTCCGGCGGATCTAGCCATTCGAACCCTTCTACTTCGGCATTCCGACGTCACCCCGGGTACGACGAATTTGACCGGCGCGCCGGCTTAGCCGCGCATCCCGGTAAAATGGGTATGCATCACCCATCGACGGCACTCACCGCATATTAGGGTGCAGGCGGATTGTCGGCCTCATATTTCTCACGGACCTCTGCCAGGCTCGATGCGAAACGCTCCATCTCTGCTTCGATCGCTTCAGCCGTCATGCCGGAAACCCGGGCGACTGACTCCATGGTCGTTTCCTTCCGGCGCACCCTGTTCGTAGACGCGTAGAGACGATCACCGATCTGGATGCCAAGCGGCTCGACCTGCATGTGCGCGATCATGATGCGTAGCTGAAGAGGATCTTCCAGATGCCGCATGAACGCATCCGCATCCGCATTCTCCCCACCCCAAAGGTCGTGAAGCCGAACCCGATGAAGGACCTTGTGAGGGCCGACGGAGTGGAGCCGGGAAAAGTGAGAGTAGCGCTCGCTGAAGAACCGATTGATCGAAGCAACATCGCTGAAATAGACGCCGTCAAAGTCTCCCTGCATGGCGAAGGGCATCGAATTCACGATCACCGGAACGATCTCGAGGCCAGCGCAGTCCTCCTTGATCTGGCTAGTCAGAATGTCCGGATGATCGATTAGTGCCTGCGCCAGCCTTTGGACCTGCTGTGCATGCCCAGCCGTGGACCTCAGCAAATTATATGACGCGATTGGGTTGGTGCCGGAAAGGGACCGGTTCTTGCACTCGAACACGAACAGGTATTTTCCCCACGGCACGACGGCGTCGTATTCGTACACCTCACCATTCCGACGAACCTCGAAATAGTATGCCGTCAGCCCTTCAGTCTCAAGGACAGCGCGAAACTGCTCTTCGAAGGCCTCTCCCTTCCCTTCAATGACGAGACCCTTGTTCGCAAGCGTAGAGAGCACAAGCCTGATCAGCAGTGCATCGGACAGCGCTGCACCTACAAGAAGACACGTGTCGCCCTCACCCCTCAGGATAGGTGCATCGTACAGATCCCGGCTGGATTTCGCATAGCTCGCGTGATCGATGAAGACGCCCGCCCTGCCGTCAACAAGCCCATTGCGCTCCAGGATCGCCTCAAGCTCATCCAGCGCGATCGGCGGGAACGCACGCCTCAGAACGTCTGCCTCATTCGAGAGGCGGTCGTTCACTAGCTGCTGGAGAACCGCAAAGCCCCGCATCCATTCGCAGAGCCGTAGGCCGCCCAGATCCGCCGGATGGGTGGCGACGTTAAGGCCCAGGAATTCGCTGAGCATTACGACGCTGTGCATCTCGATTGATGACACATACCCCGAGGGCGGCATGTCGGCTCCGGGATCTATCCCTTCCCCCTTGGTCAACAGGTTGGTCTTCATGCTCATCTCCTGGAACGTCTGCCCCAGTCGTTCGCCGAGCCGTTCGTTGGCCACCGTGTCGAGCATCTCCCATTCGATTCCGCGCGGACTGTGCTCAATTATCTGTGCGCCCTCCGGAAGGCCTTCATCTTCGGCTGCGGGCCGCTTCAGAAGGCCGCCGTCCATGTAGCAGCACCGCTCCTCGATAAGCTGCCATTGCTGCCAGGCCAGAGCTGTGGAATGCGCAGTTCCGGCCAGCCCGATCTGCTCCTCCGTTGCGACAGGCAGCGCCGGCATTCGGACGATATCCTGCTCGTCGAACCATTTGCCGCGATGGGCAGCGAGCGAAATATTCATGCCAAGCAGATTGACGAACATCGAGGTCGCCGAGTCTGCGCCATATCGTTCACCGTCCTCAGTTTCGAGGACCACGCCGGAAATCACGACGGAAGCGGACGCGGATGCAGCCTCCATCTGCTGCCGGATGCCATCCCAGTCGCGCGCGATGCGGGCCATGTACGCCGACACCTGTTCTGTCTGACTCAGCCCCGCGAGAGGAAGGTCGTCGATCAGCTTGCGAATACCAGCGTAACCCTCGTCTACGAGATCGAACACCGCCAATCGATCGCTTGCTCGATCAGCGGCATCCTCACCGATGTCTGCGCGCACTTTGGAGATCACGCCGTCGATGATTGCCTTCCGCTTCTTGATCTTCCCGGGGTAACGGAAGACCAGACGACGGGAGCGAAGTACGATCCCTACCAACTTGATGGCGGACTCCTCGTCGAGGGTGAGCGCATCCAGATGATCCCGCAGTCCATCCCAGTCGAGCGCATCGAGACATTCGGTCACAGTCTTTTCGCTCAGGCGCTCTGGCAGGGTCGTCATGCTCGGTTCCACATTTTCCAGTTGGCCGGACGCTCCGCCATCACTTCGGCTGCCATCATAGTGCAAGCGCATCCTTACCCGCTATCTGAAACTTTCCCACGGCCGCGCCCACGGCATCCGCCATTCGACCGGCGCGGCCGCAAACCGCAGCAGCGTCCGGTTGCGGCGCTCGTCCACCGACGCGGCGCCGATCACATAGGGCCGGTCGGATACGGCGGGGTGACGGACGACCCTGTCGAGCGGCCCACCGACGAGCACATCCCTCTGCTCGCGCGGCATCAGGCCGGGCAGCATGAGATCCCCCCCGGTGTCCATCGTCCTAATCGATCCCCTGCCGATCACCAGCGTCATGTGTGCTGAGCGATCCGTCACCCTCAGCGTCAGCCTGTCTGCCACTTCGATCGGGTCCTGATCGAGGAAGCTGACCGCTACGCGATAGGGTCCCTTGGCCGATGCCTTCGCCGACCAGCCACGGATGGAGTGGAGACTGACCGGCATCAGTGGCCATTGATCGTTCGGGCGCATCCGCCACGCCGCGTCATCCAGTTCGCCGGGTCGACAGACGTCGAGAAGCAGGGGCGAGGCGAGCCGTACCCGACGAGTGGTGAACTCCCTGAACATGCGCAGGCGCCGCTCCGCGACGTGGGCGCGCAGCTCCACCAGATCTGCGGCCAGAAGATCGTCGATGACCGGCTCGGGACGCTGATCGCCCGCCGGCATGCTCCGCGGGCTCATGACCCGGCACCCACGGCATGATCCTCGCCGAGAATGTGGTTGCCGTCGACGGTGAACACGCTGTGGTGCTCGCCCGCCAGATCCAGATAGAAGCCCGCCCTGCGCTTCCAGCGCATCACCGCCAGAGTGGCGGCGAGGGAGTTGAGATCGGCCACCTGGGCGGCAGAACCGTAGGGATCGTCCTCGAGGATGGCTTCCATCGGGATGCGCGGGTGCGGACGGCCTGCGTGCGGCATGTCCGGCGTTACGGTGGTGACGCGCACCGTACCCAGCAGTCCCTCGGCGGTCGCCTGCATGCCGATTCCTACATCGACGAAAGGCAAACCGCGCCGCTCCATCTCCGCGACCAACAGGCTGCGCGACGCCGCCGAGTCCACGCACAGGAACACGAAGTCGAGATGGTCGAGCATGTGCAGGTTGGCGCGGTCGAGCCGCTCCTCATGCGCCACGATGCCCACGTGCATGCGCGAATAGATCGCCTCGAAATGCGCCACCTTGCTCGGCAGCCCCCGCAGGTCGTCGATCGACGCCGCGCCCGGGGCGCGGAACGCGTTGTGCTGCTCCATCCGGTCGTCGTCGAACAGATGGATGCGCGACACCGGGCACTTCGCCACCAGGTCGAGCACGTAGCCGCCGGTGCCGCCCAGGCCGACGATGCCGATGCTCTGCCCGGCGAGCCGGTCGGAGAACGCCCCGATGCCGTGGCGGGAGCTGGCGGTGTCGACGTACGCGAAGGGCGAGCGCCCGACCGGCGCCGCCACGACGTGACCCGACCGCGCGGTGGCGGTCGGGTCGATCACGTGGACGTGCGCCGTCACCTGATTGACGAAGGTCGTGATCTTGGCGTGGAAGTCGGGATACTCGCCCCCGACCGCCCGGCTGCAGAGCATGTACTCGCCGATCAGCCCACCGCCGAGATTGGAACGGGCTCGGCCGTTCACCATCTCCCCGATCGGACGGCCGAGCGCATCGCACGGTTCTCCGCCGGCGAACCACACGAAATGGTCGCGGGGCTTGATCGTGCGGTCGCCCGCCAGATCCAGCCTCGAGATCACGAGGCCCCTGCGGACGCGACGAGCCGCGTCGACAAAGGGCACGCCGCGCACGACGAGGAACCCACCCTCGACGGACACGTCGTAGCCCTCGGCCTCAAGCCGCGCGAGGTCGGGATTACGACTTATCAGTTGCCGAGACATTGATCACCGTCCCCTGGATCGCGTGAAGGGTCTGGGCCGGCACGACGCTGCCCTCGGGGCGGTCGGCCGGTCCGTTGCGGAAGGTCACCGTGAAGAGGCGGTTGGCCGGCAGGAGATCGCGGCCGTCTCCGGCATTCGGGAAGGCCAGCCCGACGAGGTCGTCGTACGTGATCTCCTTCGTCGCCAGTTCGAGGCTGCGGCCGTTGATCACGACGGGCACGGTCGAGCGTTCGGGCGCCACCTGATGCGACACCACCTGTGGCACCCACTCCGTCGACAGGTCGATCAACGACCCGCGGCGGATCGGCTCGCCGCCGCCGTTGGCGAGGAACAGCCCCACGTCGTCGGGAATGTCCGCGATGTCGCGGATGCAGTCCTCGGAGATGCCGGGGGCGCCCCACTCCCATGACCGGCCGTCCACCTTCAGATGGTAGAGGCCGCCGTTGCGGTGGACGCGGAAGGTGGCGACTACGCCCTCCTCGGTCTCGATCTCGTCGGCCGGCGCGACCAGCCGGGCCCGGCCGCCATCGTCGCGGATCAGCACGTCGCGGCGGTCGGGATCGGCACCCACGGCGGCGAGCACCTCACGCCCGTTGAGCCTGTCGTGCGGCAGGACGACCTCGCGGCCATCGACCAGCACCATGACGTTATGCACAGGCATTTCACTTCTCCTTGCTGCGGTTGAAAAGGTTCGGAAGCTGGATTGAAAATCGGGCCGCCCTCGAGCGGGGCCCGACAGGGTTCAGGTGACGCCTGGGCGAAGCCGACGGGCGATGTCCGCATAGAGTTCAGCCACGCCGACGTGCCGGGCGGGATAGCCGCGGGGGTGGCGCTTCCCGACGATCTCCTCCACGTCCGCCGGGGACGGTGGTTCGAGCGCGAAGTCGGCGACGACCTCGGCGATCAGGTCGATCTTCAGGAAGGCCCCGTCGTCGATCTCCGTGTCCTCGAGCCCGACCTCGACTAGCAGGTCGTGCAGCCGGGCCGGCAGCGCGTCGGCGGCGCCCGACTGCACCAGCCAGGTGACCTGACTCAGGTCGAACTGCGCGGCGAGCGCGGATGCCACGACGCGGCCGTTGACGCGCGGATCGACGAGACGCTGGAGCAGGGCGAGCCCTACAGGACCTGCCCGGTCGACGTTCACGACCGAGACCACGGGGTTCGCGCAGCGGCTGATCCACATGCCGACGAACGGTGGGAGCGGCATGCGGACGTCGGGCGCCGCCTCGTGCCGGCCGATGCGCGGATCCGCGAGGTCGAACTCGACGTGCGGCACGCCTGCGGCCGTCGCCAGCCGGCGCGCGATGTGCGTGCGCCCCACCCCGTCCGGCCCGAGCAGGAGGGTCGGCGGCATGACGAACCAGTCGCGCCCGAGGATGCGCTGATCCTCGCAGGCCTTCTCCACCGCGCGCATCAGCTGCGGGTGCCAGTCCATCGCCAGGTCGAACGCGATGCCGGTCGAACCTAGGCGATCACCACCGCGCAGTTCGTAGGCCCCATCGCAACCGAAGGCGCCAGCAAGACCGCTGCGCTCGGAGAACGGCATGACCGCCTGGAGCAACGGAACGGCTGGATGCGGCGACGCCGGCAGCCGGGGCTGATCCGGGACGATCACCGGCAGCGCCGCACCGGCAGGTCCGGCCGGCTCACGCGAGTTACCGCCCGCGTCACGATGGACGGGTTCGTCGGCGCTCATGCCTCGCCCCTCCAGAACCTGAGGGGACGACGCCCGCCGCTGCTGATGCCCAGCGTCCTCGCCCGCTTCTCGGCCTCCCGCATCTCCGACAGGATCAGGCGTTCCAGCTCAAGCGCACCACGCTCCCGGAAATGGGCATCAAGGTCGACGAAGCGCGGCTTCTGCCAGCGCAGATAGTCGACGACCCGGTCCCGCTCCCACTTCTCGTTGAACTTCATCTTCCAGAACGGTGCGTCATCACAGCCACGTTCCAGACCGAGTGCCGGCCGCCCCTTCTTCGGATCGAACGAGTAGAGCGTGATCACCTGGGCGAGCCGCTCCTCCTCGAGCCGCCGTTCCTCTTCGCGGCGCTGCTCCTTCGCCTGCATCACGGCCGCCTCGGTTGCAGCGTCGAGGATGATCGGGCCGACCACGGCGTCGCCGAGACGCACCGCGAGCTGCCCCCAGTACCGCCACTGTTCCGGCTGCGACCACATCCACTCGCCGATCGCGCGCGCAGCCAAGGGCGCACATTCGTGCGACCACACGGACGCGAAGGTGTCGTCCGGCAGACGCCGGAGCAGCGACACGGTCGAGAGCCCGTCGGACGCGTCGGAGACGAACGGCAGGAAGCGCGCGGAACCCGCATGTGCGGGCCCGTTTGTTGCGGTCGACATCGTTGCGAACCTCCTGGAAAGCATGGTGCCGGGAATGGCCGGCCGGGATCGTTCATAGATGGTTGAACAATCTTATTGTTCAAGATATATTGAACAATATTTCTCGGGTGCGAGAGAAGGGCAAAGACAACTGCACGGCAACCCCGCGAGGCACGTCAATTGCGCATGCGGAAATGTGCGCCAATCAGAGCTGAACCGCTTGGTGGGCGGCACCGACGATCCTAGAACCCATAGGTGAAACACTCGTCCGCCTACATGCTGTCAATCGCCATTCTAGCAGTCGCTACGACGGCATGCAGCGATGCGCCGTCCCGTGTTCAGGGATCATCTGAACCATGGTTTCTGACGACCCAAAACATTGCAGGTCCGTACGTCACGGAAGATTGGGTGCGAAGCCTTTCGGTGCGTGGGGTGCACTTGGGCATGCCCGCCGACGAGGCGGGAGGGATACTGTCGCAAAGGGGTGTTGTGGTCTCATTCGGCTCGCAGACTCCGAAAATGTCCCGCAAGGCCTTGCGGAAGCGATTTTCGGCATCGCGCTTCACTTCCCCAGAAACCAGGGCGGGAGATCTTGCAACACACCTGCACAAATGGGGGCAGCCTGGAAGAGAGGCGGTAGCGCTATATTCGTCCGACGTGGCCGGGGCTCAAGTGATCACCGGGATAGACTATTACTTCGCTGGTACTCCTTCCGCCTCCTCCGGCTTCGGAACGCCCACGAAGACGGTCGTCGAGATGATCGAGGGCATGAAGGCTCCCACGTACATCTTCGCTGCCGAGCCTGATCTCGACCAGCAGAACAGCCTTACGTTCCTAGATGCCTGCAATGAACCCTATGTCGGTCATATTCCTGCGGCGACCTTCAGTTGCGATGTCCAAGGAAGGCCGAAGAAGGCGTTCATGTTCATCAGATCAGGGGAACGCGGGATCTCGATGCTGTCAATCCGCGATGCGTCGGTGGCCAGAGCGAGCATTGCTCACAAAAACGGAGATTGAGAGTGATTACCTTCGGTGCCGACCCGCGCATGGATACTGCAACCCGCGCGAAGATCGCAGGGGTTCTCGATAAGATCCTGACCCACCCGGCGGTACAACCCTATTTACCATTGGGTAATGACGTCAACGTGATGTTTACGACAATCCAACCGAACGGCAATCCGGTGCCGGTTGGTCGGACCGGCGTCGGAACCCTTCTGAACCTTGCGGACAAAACCTACGGTCCGGGGTATGTGTACGACGCGGGCATGGGACCTGAAAACCAGGTTGGAATTTCAGACTACACTCACGTTCTGCTCGTTGATCCGACGATTATTGACGATGGGAAGGAACTCTATACTTACACCGGAACAGATGTCGCGAGCCTCACCCGCGTGCTTTTCCATGAGGTTTTTCACCTCATTTTCGAGTGGAATGCAGCTCCCAACAGATTTTATTTTGGAGAGGAGCTTTCCATCTTCGCGGAGAACGCGATCTACAACAAGGTTGCTGGATCCTTCGAAGAGGATGACGTATTCCAGCGATACGGACATGCAGGCGAGGCGTGGAACGGGCAGGGTTCATCCGGGCTTCACGCCATCGCCTCATACATCAACGATGCCGACGCGCAGGTCGGCTTCGACATGACGCGCTCCGACACGACCAAAGCAACCTACATCGCAACTGATGGCATATACTCTCTAACCAAAGTCCTTCACAACGTAGGGTTTGAGGTCGGTGAGTTCGCGTACGACCACTATATCGAGCTTACAGAGGTGAAGAGCTCTGGTTCTTACATACTCCCTACTGCCAACGGAATCTATAAAGACGATCGGATCAGTCTGCTCGCCTCTGATATGATGAACCGTGACCTAATGAGCTCATTAGATATCGGAATCAATGGGTGGAAGGCGGCAAATTCAATAGCGGGTCTTGCATTCAGCCCGCTTGTTAGAATGACTGGCCTTGGAGCAGACGTCGCAATCGGAGTAGGCTTGAAACCAGGTGTGATACCGGAGGGAGAGGACTGGGAACAGATCTATCAATACGTCGGTGCCACGGCCAACGGTAGCACAGAGAGGCCATACTGGCTGACCATCGATGATGCGGCGGCAAGCCTGTCGACCATTCTGGTTGGTGGCGGAGGCGCACATGGCGACATCCTCATGGCGGGGTCAGGCAACGACATGGTCATCGCGTCTGGGCTGGTGGAAAACATACTTCATGGCAATGGCGGAGATGACATCCTCGTTGGCACTGACGCGAACGACAAGCTGTACGGCGGCGCTGGAAACAACATCCTGATCGGGCGCGGTGGCCAGAACCACCTCGAAGGCGGATCAAACAACACCATCGCCTATTACGGGGACAGGTCGCAGGGCATCACAGTCTACGATGGACTGGGCCGCGTAGAACATGACGGCGTCCTCGATACCTTCGTCGGCATCAAAGGGTTCGTCGGCACCAAGCGGAATGACGTATTCGTGGCCGACGGCAAAGGCCATACGTTCTACGGGAATGGCGGTAGCGACGAATTCCTGGCCGCCGCTGGAGGCGACACCTTCCGAGGCGTCAACGGAGCAATCAGCGGCACCATCAGCTTCGCTGCATTATTGACGTCCGGCATCGAGATCGGTGAAACCGGCACGAACGTTGGGCACGTGTATGATCGCCCCAACCTCATCATCGGATCCTCTCAGGTTGACATAATTAAGCTGTCGAGCACCTCGCGCATCGCGGTCCGCGGGGGAGGAGGCAACGACGACATCACCGTGAGCAAGGGGAACGCCTATGGCGAGGGAGGCGATGACACATTCCGCGTCGTGGCAGGTATAAATGGGTCAGTCATCGATGGCGGCATCGGTACAGATAAGATTGTCTTCGAGAGTGCCTACGCCCTAAATGATTACGTCAGCATAAACTGGGAAGACGACACGCCCGGATATTCCTATAAGATCGGCGGCGGAATCGTAAATGGCGCCACCTTAGTAAGCATCGAGAAGTTCGACTTCTCCAAAGACGGCGTTGCTATCAAGACACACCTTAGGGCAAACATAGACAACGCGATAACCGGAACAAACCGCGGCAACGACGAGATAATTGGCGGTCACCTCGTTGACATCATCCATGCAGGTGGATCATCTCAGTCGTTATCGACGGGGTATCATAACATCCTGAACGGCCGTGAAGGCGATGACAAGCTGTACGGAGCCACGAACGGCGATCCGAACCTACAGGGAGACTGGCTGATTGGTGGATCCGGCAATGACAAGATCTACGGGAGCGCCGGCAAGGACCGCATCGATGGCGGATATGGTTCGACAGACGATGACGAGCTCCACGGTGGTGAGGGGGACGACTTATTTTTCGACGCAAGCGGCAAGAACTATATCTGGGGTGATGGCGGCGTAGATACCCTGAACCTCGCCTCCTACAGCCTCAGCCAGCTCACCTTCGGAACCACTGGAGAGTGGCATGTCGTCACGGCGAAGGACGGGAGCTTCACTAACTATCTTCATTCGGTCGAGCGCATCATCACGAGGAATGGCACCGTGTCGCCTGAGGGCATTCGGGGCGCCCGCGCCGCCGCCGATACAGCAGACTTTCGCATAGTCGATGACCAGGGCTTCGACTTCAGCGGCTTCGACATGACCCCGAAGCCGGATCCCGAGTTTGTGGAGGTCGAAGTCTCGTCAACTGGCGAAGGCCCCTTCTACCTCATTTCCGAGCAAGACGTTTTGGATTTTGGATCGCTCGCGAGCACTCAAGCTGACGACACGTTGATCTTCTACCCTGACACGCCGAGTGCCGCAGCGGCATCTGCCGATTCGATGCCATTCGACAGCTATGCGGGTCGTCTAATCGCCCCTTTGTCAAGCCAGCCAAATCAAATCGTTTATAACTGAAGCCATGCGTATGCCGGGTACAGGGTCGTCTACGCGGTCGACGCAAGTTGATCGCCGCAGGATGTGTTCCGTAGGCAAGATCTTCCTATGTTCGTGACGCAATCTGCTCACGAGGGCAGTTGCTTCCCGCTTCGCGGAATGATCTCAGCCGCGTCCCGGCAGGGACGGCTCGGCGCGTCCTCAAAGGACGCTATCAGTGAAACGTTAGATGTGCTGGTGAAGGTGTGCCGATGTAGATCAAGTAGGCACGGCGGCTCCAGCATTGGGATCAAACAGCTCGCCCGACTTCAACATCGCATGCATGATGACTGCCAGTTTGCGCGCGAGGGCGACGGCGGCTCGTTTGAAACCGAGCCGTTCCTTCAGCGCCAGAGCCCAGGTGCGCAAGGTGTTCGTCTCCGTCGACCTGTTCAAAATGACCGAAGCCGCCTCGTACAACAAGGTGCGTAACTTTGCGTCGCCGCGACGCGAGATGTGGCCTTCATAGTCAACCTCTCCCGACTGATATCGCTTCGGGGTTAGACCGACCCAGGCGCCTACAGCGCGCGAGTTCTTGAAGTTGATCGGATCCTCTACGGCTGCTGCAAAGGCCGTGGCGGTGACCGTTCCCACACCAGGCACTGAAGTGAGCAGGCGGCAGCGTTGATCCGTGCCCGCCATCGCGACCAGCTGCTTGGTCAACTCCGCAACGCGAAGCCGAATATCGCCCCAAGCTTTAAGGAGCGGTAGAATGATGCGCGACAAATCGTCTTCGGCTTCCAGAAGCGTCAGAACGTTGCGCTCAAAGACGCTGCCGGCGCCTTTGGGTACGACCAGCCCGAACGTCTTCATCAGCCCGCGTATCTGGTTCGACATCTGCACTCGCATCTTCATAAGTTGGCGGCGGGCGGCAATCAGCGTCCTCATCAACATGCTGTCGAAGCCTTTGACGCGAACCTCCCGATAAAAACCGACCTCAGCCAAGTGCGCCAGACCGTCAGCGTCGTTCGCATCGGTCTTGTTGGCAGCCATATCCAGAGCAGCCTTGGCATGGCGCGCGTCTATGCAGATCGCTGGCAAGCCTTCCGCTATGAGCGCATGGTAGAACCAGACTGACAACGGTCCGGTCTCAAATACCACACGCTTTGCATTCGGCGCGCGCTTGCGAATAATTTCTGCGAGCAACTTTGGGTCGGATGCACACTTGCCACGCCAAACGCGCTTGCCATCCTGACGAACCGATATCGAAGTATCTTTTAAGGAGACGTCGAGTCCTATATGCTGATCCACGGTTGTCCTCCATTTGATGCTGGGCCCGGTCCAAAATCGTGAGCCCGTTCTTCATCTTATCGGGGGGCAACCAACCTTCCACTAATCTCGTGCACATGGCCCGTGGCCGGCGCTCCCGCGATTACGTCATGTTCGTTCGATCAGACGTTTTATCAGCATGAGATCGATCAGATGAGCTTGTACGGTATGTATACGCATCAGCCGATCCACTACGATATGCTGCTCATCTAGATGCTGGGCGGATGGCGTCCATTGGCGCCGTCCGCCAGTTAGATCGAGTACCCACGCCCGCCACGCCACGAATGGCAACCGCGTAGCGAAGCCTGCGCCCACCAGCATCTCCGACCCTGACCGGTGACCTACCAGCCGGGCAGCCCCAGATCGTCGCCCGACGGAGCGGTCAGTTTAGCCACCGCTCACGATTGCTGATCCTAACCCACTCAGGTCCCAGTGCCTTCGGGTTCGCCGACATCGCGTATACATTGCCGGCGAGCCACCATTCCTCCGGGGTGCGGTCGGCGACCTCCAGCCACCACACCTTTCGGTCGCCGTCCCAACGATATCCCCTCGCCTTCAGGGCATCCTTCAACTCGAAGGCCGCGCCCTTCGCCCGCACGATCCAGGTGTCGGCGAACGACCGCTCGACCATCTCGGCCAGCGCCGTCCGCCCGGGCGCCACCTCCTGGGCCAGCAGGGCGATGGTGCTGTCCACATCGTCGGACGCGCGGTGTGCACCGTTGTAGAAGCCGGACTGCACAAGAAGATAGCCGAGGCTGCGCCCGTCGAAGCCGAAGTCGCGCCAAGGTATCTCGGCGCAGCTGCATGCCCACGGCAGGCCCTCCAGTTCCAGCCGGGCCTCGACCCGACGACGGTCGAAAGAGGCATTGTGCGCGATGCAGACCGTGGCGCTCGACAGGATGCGCCGCGCAGCGCCCTCGTCGATCTCCTGTCCGGCGAGCATCCCGTCGTTCAGACCGGTCAGCTTCGCGATCTCATCGGAAATGGGCCGCGCCGGATCCTCCAGCCAGCACCAGCGCCTTCCGACGTTCGTGATCCGGCCGGCATCGTCCCAGCGGAACCGGCGCATCGCCAGCTCGATGATCACGTCGTCGGTGGCGCTGAGGCCGGTTGTCTCGACGTCGACGACCACGCCGACGTTGGGTGCCATAGGATCGCCAAGACCGGTGTCCCCCTCCTCTATCCTGAGCCGATGAAGCACGCGGACCTCGTCGCCCACGCGCTTCATCCACTCAAGGCCGGTCGATCCCCCGACCGGTGCCGACATCAGGAGTCGAGCTCGACGATGCGTTCGGCCGTCACCGCGACGCGGCGGCCGGAATAGCTCGGGACCGAGACCAGTGTCTCTAGGACCTCAGGAGCGACGAGACCCTCGACCATGCGCACCTTCGGGTTCACGCCCTCGCGAAGCACCGCATGGTTTACGATCTCCGTCCCGAAGATGTCGGCCACGCGGGAGCGGAACTCACCCATCGACGACGCCATCGAGGCGTGGAAGCCGTGTTGGATCTTCCCTGCGAGCTGATGGTCGATCGTCGCAGAGTAGAGACGCATCTGGGCGTTGCTCCGATATTGCGCGATCGCCGGGTCCAGGTGGTAGGACGATAGCTCGTCCTCATCGTCGTCGAGCAGGTCGTCGATTTCCTCGCGATCGGCATCCAGCCCGAGCGAAAGACCGTGAAGCAGGATTGCACGTTGGAAGTCGTTGCGCTCGAGGCACGCGTCGATCGCTGCCTGGCCTTCGAAGATGCGGCGGGGTGCGAAGAGCCAGGCCATGGGATCATGCTCGATGGACTCGCGCTCGAAGCGCGACGCCGTCTCCGCGGCGACAAAGGCGATGCGCGAGATCGCGCGGCGGGTGGTCGTGACGACGAGGTCGCCGGCCTCGTCCATTCCCAACGGATCCTCTATATCATAGATGCCAGGGTTCAACGTGCTGGCGGTCTGGCGATTGCACAGATGCATGTAATACACTCCTTCGATGCCGCCGGCTCCCGTTCCCCTCCTCGTTGGCGCGCCGCTCAGCGGTTTCGACTGCGCAGGCACCATTTAGTATAATAAAGTTCAATGTTCAATGTCTATTGAACGATAAAATACAGACTTGTGTGATAATTCCGTGTGCGGCGTGTCCCAATGTGAGTCAGTGGCCTAGAATTCCGGAAAATGCCGCCGAAGCGGATCAATTTGATGGCGCCGACCGTAACCAAGGGCTGGACATTCGTTCAATGTTCATTTACCTATGAACTATGGTTACACCTTCCTTACCCGTCCTTTCCGCGTTGGGCCAGCAGACCCGGTGGCGGACCTTCGAGCTTCTACTCACGCATGACGGTGACGGCATGCTGCAGCACGAGATCGGTGAGGCGCTGGGCATTCCCAAGAACCTCATGTCTGTTGATTTCCACTGAGAGTTGACCCGGGATTTTCATCGAGAAGTGACCCGGTTGGAAGGTATGTCCCGCTATGCGGGTGGTGGGTCAAGCGGGTTATTTTTCCTTTCGTGATTTGGGGTCCGCGGCGCTGGCCCTGAACCGAAAGCTGTCATTGCCGGTCTCGAGGATGTGACAGTGGTGGGTGAGCCGGTCCAGCAGAGCCGTTGTCATCTTGGCATCACCGAACACGCCAGCCCATTCGCTGAAGCTGAGGTTGGTGGTGATGACGACGCTGGTGCGCTCGTAAAGCTTGCTCAGCAGGTGGAACAGCAGCGCGCCGCCTGACGGGCTGAACGGCAAGTATCCGAGCTCGTCGAGGATGACGAGGTCGAGGCGCAGGAGCCGTTCGGACAGTTGGCCTGCCTTGTTCATGGCCTTTTCCTGTTCCAGCGCGTTGACCAGGTCGACGGTGGCGAAGAAGCGGACCTTCTTGCGGTGATGCTCGACCGCCTGGACGCCAAGTGCGGTGGCGACGTGCGTCTTGCCGGTGCCGGGGCCACCGATCAGGACGACGTTATGGGCGCCATCGATAAACTCGCCGCGATGCAACTGGCGGACCATGGCTTCGTTGACCTCGCTGGAAGCGAAGTCGAAGCCGGCCAGGTCCTTGTAGGCCGGGAACCGGGCCGCCTTGATCTGGTAGGCGATGGACCGAACCTCGCGCTCGGCCATCTCGGCCTTGAGCAACTGGGAGAGGATGGGGATGGCCGCATCGAAGGCGGGTGCCCCCTGCTCGATGAGGTCAGCGACGGCCTGGGCCATGCCGTACATCTTGAGGGAGCGCAGCATGACCATGACGGCGGCGCTGGCGGGATCATGACGCATGACGCAGATCCTTCCCGCGCAGCGTATCATAGCGCGCGACATTGGCCTTCGGCTCCCGGCGCAGGCTCAACGCCTGTGGGGTATCGATGGCGGCGATGCTGGTTGGCTTGCCGTCGAGCAGCCGGTGGAGGATGTTGAGGATATGGGTCTTGGTCGGCACGCCAGCTTCCAGCGCCAGTTCGACGGAACAGAGCACCGCCTGCTCATCATGTTGCAGGACCAGCGCGAGGATCTCCACCATCTCCCGGTCACCGCCGGGGCGCTTGAGCAGGAAGCCCTGCAACTGCCGGAAGGCCTCGGGCATCTCGGCAAAGGGCGCGCCGTTGCGCAGGGCGCCAGGCTTGCGCTGGATCACCGCCAGGTAATGCCGCCAGTCATAGATGGTCCGCCCTGGCTGGTCATGGGACCGCTCGATGATCCGGCCATGCTCGCACAGGACCTGGCCCTCGGCGGCGATGACGAGCCGGTCAGGGTAGACCCGCAGGCTCACCGGCCGGTTGGCGAAAGAGGCTGGCACGCTGTAGCGATTGCGCTCGAAGGAGACCAGGCAGGTCGGCGATACCCGCTTGGTGTGCTCGACGAAGCCATCGAAGGGCCGGCCCAGCGGCATCAGACTGGCGACCTCTTCGGCATGCACATCGGCGATGGTGCCGGGCAGGACGCCATGCTGGATCTGACCCCATTGCGCGATGCACTGCTCCTCGAGCCAGACGTTGAGCGCATCGATGTCGGGGAAGCTGGGCATGGGTTGCCACAGCCGGCGCCGTGCATCCTGCACGTTCTTCTCGACCTGTCCCTTCTCCCAACCGGAAGCCGGGTTACAGAACTCGGGCTCGAACAGGTAATGACTGGCCATCGCGGCAAAGCGCGCGTTGACCTGCCGAGCCTTGCCCGTGCCGATCCGATCAACCGCGGTCTTCATGTTGTCGAAAATCCCGCGCTGCGGCACGCCGCCCAGCACCCGGAAGGCCTGGGTCAGAGCGTCGAACAGCATCTCGTGAGTCTGGAGCAGATAAGCTCGGACGGTGAAGGCGCGGCTGTGTGACAGCTTGGTGTGCGCCACCTGCAGCTTGGTCTGCTTGCCGCCCAGCAAGGCCCAGTCCTCGCTCCAGTCGAACTGGAACGCCTCGCCCGGCGCAAAGACCAGCGGCACGAACGTGCCGCGACCACTGGTCTGCTGCTCGCGCTGACGATCGGCCTTCCAGGTCCGCACGAAGGCCGCAACGCGCCCGTATGAGCCGTTATAGCCCAGGACCACGAGATCGGCGTGCATCTGCTTCGCCGTGCGCCGCTGCTTGCGCGACTTGCCAGCCTCGATCCGCAGCCAGCCTGACAGCTTCTCCGCATACGGGTCCAGCTTGCTCGGCCGCTCGGGAACCTTGAACTGCGGCTCTACCGTGTCCGCCCGCAGGTACTTGCGGATCGTGTTGCGCGACAAACCAGTGCGCCGCTCGATCTCCCGGATCGGAACCTGCTGCCGGAAATGCCAGCGCCGGATTACACTCAATAACGCCATGTCGATCACTCCTGAATCCTCCGACCAATCAGCCAGAGGGAAGTCAAAACATGGGTCACTTCTCAGTGGAAACTTATGCCCCTCCCGGGTCAACTCTCAGTGGAAATCAACACCCATCGGGCAGTCGCATCAGATATTCACGATATCGATGAATGGTCCTGGGAAAGGCAAGCACCGCACGCCACGGCTGCAACTGACCTTCGGCGTCCATCTTTACGTCCATCGCCAGCATCGGAAGGCCATGGGTCGCATCGTACGGGGCTTCATGCAGTCGGGTCATCGCGATCACCGCATCGAGATCAAGCGTCGCAGCCACCGTATTCTCGCCTTGCGCACCGAAAACATAAACTGGCAGCGGAATGTTTGGTCGATCGCCGATGTCGGCGAAATATGCGTCGGGGTTCGAAAGCCCGAAATCATCGACCCATATGTCGTGCTGCTCATCGACGGAGACGCAATCCCAAGTCACCTCGCCGTCAAGAAGCGCGTCGGGATCAGCGTCGACCTCCTTCACACCGAATTCGTCAATCTTGTAGGCTTTCATCCGCACCTCCACTCAGATGCGCCTACCGGCATAAATCTCAAATTTTCATCAACATGTGTCTTGGCGAGCGTCATCTAACCCGGATTATTCGTGACGTTGTTCGCTTCGGCGGTCCGCGTTTTTCGGTGCCAGCCTGTATGTGATCAGGACGAGGGATTTCGCTGCGTCTATTTCACCGCGGATATTTGATAGGCTTGCGAGTTGGAGGGAGCGGTTCTGGCGTGCGGCCGGGGCGGCTATGTCGGGGCAGGCCTGAAGGCGGCCGCAATGGCCCGGAAGGTGCTGGCCTCGGGACAGGCTGACGCGAAGGCGATGCGGATGCGGGTTGCGGTTTCGATCACGCGGGCGGCGACCTTGAGGAGCCGCAGGCGCAGCGTGGCGAACTCGGCGGCGGCGAGCGCGCTTGTCTTGGGTATCGCCTGCTGGATGCGCCACATCAGCCAATAGGCGGCGGTATGCAGGATCAGCCGCATCTGGTTTGCGTTGGCCGATCGGCATGAAGTTCGATCGCTGCTGAGCTGGCTCTTGTGCCGCTTGATCAGGTTTTCGGCCTGACCACGGGCGCAGTAAAGGCTGTCGTAGATGTGCTCGGCCGAGCCTTCTGCCAGGGAAGTGACGACGTAGCGGATGTCCATGCCCAAGGTGCTGGCTTCGATCCGGGCGACGACGCGGCGCTGACACTTCCAGCTTTTCGCCCCATAGCGGATTTCGGCATAGCTGCGCAGCACCACCCGGTTTTCCTCGGCACGCTGGACGGCACAGGCATCGGCGGCGGCCACGATGTCGGGATTGGCACGCAGGGCGGCGTTGGTGGGAAGGCCGAAGACATAGTCGATGCCATGTGCCTCGCAGAAGGCCATGACCTCGGGCCTGCCATAATGCCCGTCGCCACGGACGGTGATGTGCGTAGCGGGCCAATGCTGGCGGATATGCCGCACGAGGCGCCGGATGTGCCCGGCGGCCTCCGCACCCGAGGGCGTCTTGCCGGTGCGCAGCAGCATGGCGACGGGGCGGCCCGTCGCCGTATCGTACACGTGGATCGGCAGAAAGCATCGCTCGCCATGGTGACCGTTCCAGAACGAAAGTTGCTGGTAGCCGTGCACGACGTCGCAGGTGTCATCGATATCCAGCGTCACCGCTTTGGGCGGTTTGGAATAGCTGGCGCAGTAGATGCCGACCATCGCAATCATCATCCGTGCCAGTTCGCGCGTGGTCGGGGCGTTCTCCCACCGGCTCATCGTCGGCTGGCTCGCCAGACCGACCCCTGCCTCCGGCGACTTACCCAGCGCCAGGCGAAACCCCGGATCGTCACGCAGGGCGTCGAGGTCGTCGGCGTCCTCGTAGCCGCAGGCGATCGCCAGAACCCGCGCCCGCAGGATATCATCCACTCTATGGATCACCCGCGCAGGGTCGCGCGGGTCGGCGATGCAGGCGGCAAGGCGCTTGCAGATACCCATCTCCCGCTCGGCCTGGGCCAGCAGCACTACACCACCGTCCGAAGTCAGTCGCCCTCCGTCGAAGGCGCCCGTCACCTTCTTGCGCAACACCGCTGGAAACGAAATCACCGCCGCGCTATCGTGGCTCTCGGCGGGTGTGGCCTGTGGCATTTTTTGCCTCGCTGCAGGTTGGTCTAGACATCCAATTTCCTACAGCAAGCCAAAGGCTTACGCCACTCCCGCCAACCCTCAAAGCCCCACCGCTGAATAAGACAGGCTAAGAGCCGGTGTCACATATAGTATCGAAAATCAGACTGATCGCGTTCCGAATAGCTGACATGCCGCAGGACCCTGCCAACTTCCCTCGCGGCGCGGATGGGGATCGGCAAGGCCTGATCGAACTGTGTCGAATTCCAGTTCATCTTCGTGAGCGCCAGAACCTCAGCCGCGATCTTGTCCAGCGACGTCTCATTATCCTCATGGGGGCGTAACTGGAGTGCGTTTGGCACCCGGGCACCAGGATAGGTACCGTAATACGGGACACTTCCGCGGGTGTAGAGCACACCGTTCTTGCCCACCTGGACAAAGCTGCCGCGCAGCGGCGGATAATCACCCTCGCGCAGCAGCGACACATGGCCACCCTCCGACACCCATATCATGTCGGTCATCGCCACGCGCATCTCGGCAATGCCCTCGGCAAAGCCGGCAGCCTCACCCTTCTCGAAGCGGGACGTCTTCATGATGACGATCCGGGCCGGCATGGTCCGGTGATGTTCGTAATAGGCATCAAGGGCGCGCTTCACTAAGTCATAGGCATCCTCACGCGCCAGATACGGATGCTTCCCAGGTCGATCGGTACGGGCCCGGGCGCCGCGTAGGATCAGGCCCTTGCCCTTCTCATCGAACATCTGGGCGGTGCTGGTCCACAGCCGGTGCCCATCAAGATCGCGATAGAAGCCGATGCCCAGATAGCTTGTCGTCCAGTCCCCGACCTTCGGCAGGCGCCACGGTACGCGTCCTGCCTTGTAATAGATCGCGTTCAGGATGTTCCACGCACGCGTCGCCGGATCCTGAACCTTGCGCTCCGTACCCTTCAGCTTGTGCGGCAGCTTGAAGGCCTCGTCCCATACCGAAGGCCAAGCGATCTGCGTCGGCACGCTAAGACTGAGAGCGCGCGCCTTGAAAAGATCGCGGAAATTGAGCTCGGTCGGCCCGACTTCATCATCATCGGGCTCCTCGTCGTCCTGATCCTCCCGCAACGCCCCGTCGGCATTCACCACCTTCTCGATGACAGACTTCGGCAGCGCTACGACGATCACCTCCGGACGGGATGTCCCTTCCAGCAGGACACGGGCCTGGTTGATGAGCAGATCCACGCAGGCCCTGACCGCGTCCTCGTGCTTGCGGATCGCCAGCACCGCCTTGAGATCGGACGACAGGATCGTCTTCTTGGCCTCCTCCGGCACCTCGAACTTGCATCGGAAAGGGTTGTCGTTCCCCAACCCCGGGAATCCAGGATGGAGATTGCCAAGCGTGTCGTTGACGCCCTCAATGCCGAGCATCGCGCTGTCGACGTAACGCGAGAATCCTTCGACCGTATCTGTCGTGCCGATGACGCCGATGCGGATCAGCTCGCCCGGCTTGGGCTGGAGGGGCCCGTAGCGCATCAGACCCACGCGCGGATCGATGAATAGCCCGCCTTCGCCGAATTCCAGATCGGGCTCCGGGATACATCGCGTCTCGAACTTCATCGCGGCATCTCCATCTGCACCGGGCCATCTTCGGCTTCAGCCTTCATCTTTTTCGCGTTCGGGTCTGATGTCGCCCACGCGCTCTCCGGGACGGCCGCGTCCATCACCACCGGTTCGATGGCCTCGAACATCAGCACGGACGGGGCACGCGCCTCGGCCTCTGGCTCACCGAAGAGATCCAATGTGGAAGCGGAACTCAGTTCAGCGCCTGACAAAAGGAACCGGAAAAGAAAGAACTGGCCACGGATCGAGCCATTCCGGTCCTTCCGCTTCTTGCCCGACAGCAGGTCGGAGGCGAAACGA
Source organism: Sphingobium sp. AntQ-1 (assembly GCF_028538045.1). Taxonomy (NCBI): domain Bacteria; kingdom Pseudomonadati; phylum Pseudomonadota; class Alphaproteobacteria; order Sphingomonadales; family Sphingobiaceae; genus Sphingobium; species Sphingobium sp. AntQ-1. The sequence continues at coordinate 2,515,341 of NZ_CP117158.1, read as the reverse complement.
TGTGGACGGAAGCCATCTTCGGTGAAGGCGAATGTCGGGGAGATGGACAGAAACCATTCGCTCCCAATGCGCTCGAAGCGTGGCGAGAAGCCATGGTGGCGAACGCTGTGTATCTGCCCGACCCGCTTACCCTTCTTGTACGGATAGACCTGAACCACCATCGCCGAGGTGACCTCCCGCAGGGATCGGTAGTGGTAGCGGCGTGCTTGGTGACGATCCTCTGCCTTGAAGTAGAAGATCCGGCCCTTGCTGCTGTAGTGCAGCTCATGTGCGAACTGCTCCGCCATCGTGCGCCTCAGCAATTCAATCATCACGATCTCGTCATCGTGGTCGTCGCTATCGGCGATTAGTTCCGTATCCACCGCCTCGACGGTCTCTACGTCGATGATGGCTTCCAGTGCGGTGCCGCGCGGGTCGCGAAAAGAGACGAACCGGCGCCCCCGGATCACCCAGTCGAAGTAGTGGCCGTCAGCCCGCAGTAGCGCGGGCACCGCGTCCCGCCCGGAAGCGAAAGGCGAGTCCGCAACGAATATCTCGTCCGGCATACCGATCCGCATGAGATTGAGATGCGCAGGTTCGCCGGTCCGCATTGGCGGGATAAAGACGCCCAGCCGGCCCTTCTCGACTGCGACGGCAGCGAGCCTGTCCATCGCCGCCGCATCGAATCTGTCGGCCGCCTTGTCGAAGATCAGCCGACGCTCCTCTCCCGGCACGCTCGCCGCCACGCTCTTCCAAAAGAGCGATTGATCGGACTGGCGATAGAGAACGATCACGACCGGCAGGCTCGTCTGGCGCCAATAGTCCACGTCCGCCATCTTCATCAGATATTCGAAGCCGGCATCGCTTTCGGCGGTGTAGAGTGAGTTAGCCGTGGTCTTCACCTGGACCGCGACCATCTTGCCGGTCATCTTGCCCGTCTGGGGGTCACGGAATTCTATGGTGCCGTCGACGCCGGTTTCCAGCCGACCGCGGCCGTCGAAGACGTGTCCGAGCCCCAGAACTGTGGCCTTGACCACCGTCTCACCCAGTTCGCCATTCAGTTGGTTATCCGTCACCTTCTTCAAGACGCGTCTCCTCGCCGCGAACATATCAGAAACATAGCTAATGGATGAAGGGATTGCAGTGGCTATTGAGGAAAAAACTGTGATCAGATCGAAAGCGCTTGGTAATCAGCCTCCATCTTCCTAGAAACACGGAAGTGATGGGGGAAAATAGCGATCTTGATCTGCTCCGACTTGTCGGAGAAGCGCTCTACGGAGAGCGATGGCAGGCGCCGATCGCATGCGATCTCGGCGTTTCTGACCGCGCCGTGCGCTATTGGCTGTCGGCGGCGACCCGACTCCCGGAAGATCTCGGCGCTCGACTCCTGACAATTGTGATTCGCAAACAAGACGCTTTGGGAAATCTGGAAGACGATGTTCGCAATCGCCTGGCGCTCCGCGCCTCCAGTGAAATGACCGCAAGTAAATCTATTCAAGCAAACGAAGGTTCATAAGATGCTCCAGACTGTGCTCGACGTCTGCAAGTTCAAGCAGGAGGCGATCGATGTCGCCCTCACCAAGCAGATCGAGGATCTTGCGGACCTTGTCGGTCATTCCGAAGATGACGCTCGGACGTTCTTCGACAAGACCTACATTACCGAGGGCATGGCGACCCTGCTCCGCATGACGATGCAGCGGCTTGCCGGTCAGAACGATCAGGCCGCCTTTGAGCTGCGTCAGGCGATGGGTGGCGGCAAGACGCACTCGATGCTCGCCGCCGGCTATCTGGCCGCCCATCCTGGGCTGGGGGCTGAGGTCGATTCCGCAATTTTGAAGGGCTTCACACCCGTCCCGGCGAAGGTGGTCGTCATCTCCGGCCGCAACATCCCCCACGACATCTACCTGTGGGGTTCGGTCGCCCGCCAACTCGGAAAGGAGGAGCAGTTCTCCAAGTTCTGGAGCAACGGCGCCAAGGCGCCGAACGAGGACGACTGGCGGGCGTTGTTCGGCGACGAGCCGACCCTCATTCTCATCGACGAGTTGCCGCCCTATCTGGAGAACGCCGTCACCATCTCCGTTGGCGGCGGGCACCTGGGTGACGTCACCTCCCACGCCATTGCGAATCTGCTGTCGGCGGCCACCAAGCTGCCGCGCCTCTGCATCGTGCTCTCGACGCTGGTCGGCCAGTACAAGGCGAGCGGTGAGCTTTCGAAGATCATTGCGCAGATTTCCGCCGAGGCAACCCGCCAGACGAAGCCGATCACGCCCGTCGAGCTCGGTTCGGACGAGATCTATCGCATCCTGCGCAAGCGCCTGCTGGTGGAAGAGCCCGATGAGGGCCTGATCACGACAGTCGCCGAAACGTTCGGGCAGCTGCTATCCGATGCCGCCACCGCCAACATGATCACCAAGTCGGCAGAGAAGATCGCCGATGAGGTTTCTGCTACATACCCCTTCCACCCGGGCCTCAAGACCGTGGTCGCCACATTCAAGGACAACGAGAATTTCCGGCAGACGCGGGGTCTGATGCGCATCGCCGCACTCATGATCAAGGCGGCGCAGGCCCGGCAATACAATGACGTCTATCTGCTCGGGCCCCAGCATCTGGATCTCGCCGACCGCGAAACCCGCGACTTCGTGAACAGCATCTACAACCTCGATGCCGCTATCACACAGGACATCGTGGATACCGGCGCAAGCGATGCGCACGCCGAGGCAATCGATGCCAATGCAGGGAACGATGCGGCGACGCAGGCCGCTCGGCTTATCCTGATGGCCTCGCTCGCGGAAGCCAACGATGCCGTGAAGGGCCTGCAGGAAGATCTGGTCCGCGCGTATCTCGTCGCGCCGGGTCGTCCTGAAAGCGACATCATCGCGGGCTTCGACGCTCTGGTGCAGCGCTCCTGGTATCTCCACAAGCGTGAGAACGGTGCCTGGATCTTCTCCAAGAACGAGAATCTCACGAAGAAGATCGAGAATACGGCTCGCACGACCGCTCAACCCAAGATCGACGCCGACCTTGCTCGTCGCCTCAACGAACTCTTCGCGCCCAAGCGGAAGAACGCCTACGGAAAGGTTCTCGCCCTTCCCAAGCTGGAGGACATCGACACCAAGGGCGAACGTCTGCTCATCGTCCTTTCACCCGACGCCAACATACCGCCCGAGAAGGCGCGCATGCTGTTCGACGGCACGACGGAGAAGAACAACTTCGCCATCGTCAGCGGTGATGACCACAGCCTTGCCAGCGTCGAGGAGAAGGTGCGCACCGCATACGCGGTGGAGAAGGTAATCCAGGCTGAGGGGCCGAACAGCCAGAACCGCGCTGACCTTGAGAAGCGCCAGACCGACGCCGAGATCGACGTCTACGCCACCATCGCATCGACCTTAAACAAGATCTGGTTTCCGATGCGAATCCCAGGCGGCACCGATGGTCTCGTCAGCACCGCGTTGAAGCTCGATGCGCATCGTCGGACAGATGGTGCGGTGTTGATTTCCACTGAGAGTTGACCCGGGAGGGGCATAAGTTTCCACTGAGAAGTGACCCATGTTTTGACTTCCCTCTGGCTGATTGGTCGGAGGATTCAGGAGTGATCGACATGGCGTTATTGAGTGTAATCCGGCGCTGGCATTTCCGGCAGCAGGTTCCGATCCGGGAGATCGAGCGGCGCACTGGTTTGTCGCGCAACACGATCCGCAAGTACCTGCGGGCGGACACGGTAGAGCCGCAGTTCAAGGTTCCCGAGCGGCCGAGCAAGCTGGACCCGTATGCGGAGAAGCTGTCAGGCTGGCTGCGGATCGAGGCTGGCAAGTCGCGCAAGCAGCGGCGCACGGCGAAGCAGATGCACGCCGATCTCGTGGTCCTGGGCTATAACGGCTCATACGGGCGCGTTGCGGCCTTCGTGCGGACCTGGAAGGCCGATCGTCAGCGCGAGCAGCAGACCAGTGGTCGCGGCACGTTCGTGCCGCTGGTCTTTGCGCCGGGCGAGGCGTTCCAGTTCGACTGGAGCGAGGACTGGGCCTTGCTGGGCGGCAAGCAGACCAAGCTGCAGGTGGCGCACACCAAGCTGTCACACAGCCGCGCCTTCACCGTCCGAGCTTATCTGCTCCAGACTCACGAGATGCTGTTCGACGCTCTGACCCAGGCCTTCCGGGTGCTGGGCGGCGTGCCGCAGCGCGGGATTTTCGACAACATGAAGACCGCGGTTGATCGGATCGGCACGGGCAAGGCTCGGCAGGTCAACGCGCGCTTTGCCGCGATGGCCAGTCATTACCTGTTCGAGCCCGAGTTCTGTAACCCGGCTTCCGGTTGGGAGAAGGGACAGGTCGAGAAGAACGTGCAGGATGCACGGCGCCGGCTGTGGCAACCCATGCCCAGCTTCCCCGACATCGATGCGCTCAACGTCTGGCTCGAGGAGCAGTGCATCGCGCAATGGGGTCAGATCCAGCATGGCGTCCTGCCCGGCACCATCGCCGATGTGCATGCCGAAGAGGTCGCCAGTCTGATGCCGCTGGGCCGGCCCTTCGATGGCTTCGTCGAGCACACCAAGCGGGTATCGCCGACCTGCCTGGTCTCCTTCGAGCGCAATCGCTACAGCGTGCCAGCCTCTTTCGCCAACCGGCCGGTGAGCCTGCGGGTCTACCCTGACCGGCTCGTCATCGCCGCCGAGGGCCAGGTCCTGTGCGAGCATGGCCGGATCATCGAGCGGTCCCATGACCAGCCAGGGCGGACCATCTATGACTGGCGGCATTACCTGGCGGTGATCCAGCGCAAGCCTGGCGCCCTGCGCAACGGCGCGCCCTTTGCCGAGATGCCCGAGGCCTTCCGGCAGTTGCAGGGCTTCCTGCTCAAGCGCCCCGGCGGTGACCGGGAGATGGTGGAGATCCTCGCGCTGGTCCTGCAACATGATGAGCAGGCGGTGCTCTGTTCCGTCGAACTGGCGCTGGAAGCTGGCGTGCCGACCAAGACCCATATCCTCAACATCCTCCACCGGCTGCTCGACGGCAAGCCAACCAGCATCGCCGCCATCGATACCCCACAGGCGTTGAGCCTGCGCCGGGAGCCGAAGGCCAATGTCGCGCGCTATGATACGCTGCGCGGGAAGGATCTGCGTCATGCGTCATGATCCCGCCAGCGCCGCCGTCATGGTCATGCTGCGCTCCCTCAAGATGTACGGCATGGCCCAGGCCGTCGCTGACCTCATCGAGCAGGGGGCACCCGCCTTCGATGCGGCCATCCCCATCCTCTCCCAGTTGCTCAAGGCCGAGATGGCCGAGCGCGAGGTTCGGTCCATCGCCTACCAGATCAAGGCGGCCCGGTTCCCGGCCTACAAGGACCTGGCCGGCTTCGACTTCGCTTCCAGCGAGGTCAACGAAGCCATGGTCCGCCAGTTGCATCGCGGCGAGTTTATCGATGGCGCCCATAACGTCGTCCTGATCGGTGGCCCCGGCACCGGCAAGACGCACGTCGCCACCGCACTTGGCGTCCAGGCGGTCGAGCATCACCGCAAGAAGGTCCGCTTCTTCGCCACCGTCGACCTGGTCAACGCGCTGGAACAGGAAAAGGCCATGAACAAGGCAGGCCAACTGTCCGAACGGCTCCTGCGCCTCGACCTCGTCATCCTCGACGAGCTCGGATACTTGCCGTTCAGCCCGTCAGGCGGCGCGCTGCTGTTCCACCTGCTGAGCAAGCTTTACGAGCGCACCAGCGTCGTCATCACCACCAACCTCAGCTTCAGCGAATGGGCTGGCGTGTTCGGTGATGCCAAGATGACAACGGCTCTGCTGGACCGGCTCACCCACCACTGTCACATCCTCGAGACCGGCAATGACAGCTTTCGGTTCAGGGCCAGCGCCGCGGACCCCAAATCACGAAAGGAAAAATAACCCGCTTGACCCACCACCCGCATAGCGGGACATACCTTCCAACCGGGTCACTTCTCGATGAAAATCCCGGGTCAACTCTCAGTGGAAATCAACAGGTGCGGGCTATGATGGTGAAGCCGCGACCGAAGGGGCGCTGACCGACGTCAACTCCCAGAAGCTGATACTTTCTGTCGAGGAGAGCTACGTCAAGCTGCGCGATCGCGCGCAGGACATGCTGTGGCCTGCCAGCGAGAGGCGCGCCCGCTGGGCCGACGTTCAGGATCGGGCTGCTTCAAACGTGCGCTGGCTGTGGCTGCCCCGAGGTGGTCTGGACGAACTCAAGAAGTTGGCCCTTCAGCGCGGTGACTGGCGGGACAGCGGCACCGGCTGGATCGAAAAGGGCCCGTTCGAGAAGGAGAAGACGAGCGTTAACGTCGATGTCCTCAACTATGACGAGAAGACCGGCGAAGCGACGCTCTTCATCAGTCCCAAGAATGCGGGCTCCAACCCGGTGATCTACTGGGCGAACTCGTCGGACGTGTCTGAAGCGTCCACCGTGCTCGACGACACCACCGTCCGCACGACTGACATGAAGCGCTTCTTCCTGGCCGTTGATCCGGACGGAAATCATCAGACAGGCAGCGCGACGGAGTGGTTGAACAGCCTTAACCTGACGCACGAGCCGAAACCGGTCGGCGGCGGCTACGAGGTCGAGCTGACCGTCAAGCCCAGTGGCACGATCCGCTGGAACATCGACGGCACCAACCCTGCAGAGGGTGCCGAGTACGATGGACCGATCAAGCTCGACGGCAAGACCGACATCACGATCTACGCACATGCCGAAGCGGAAGGCGTGGTCACCCGGAAGGAGTTCCGGGTAAACCGGCGCGACGGTGCCGGTCAAATGATCGATGGGGAGAAGCCCGCCACGATCCGCAAGCCCATCAGCCTGGGGACGACTGAGAAAGTCTTCGCCGCAGTCACTAAGGCAAAGGAGGCTGGAATCACGTTCCGCAGCGTCGTCGTCATCGTCGGGTCGGGCGGCAACAACGTGAGCACCAGCTTCAGTGGCGACGTACCAGTCAAGCCCGGTGCCATCGAGGAGGTGGCCAAGTTCGCCCGTGCGCAGCTCGGCAACGATCTGGCGGAGGTGAAGGTGCAGTGGAAATCGGCGTCCGTCGAACGCGCCGCGGAGATCGACGCCTTCATGGGCGCGATCGAGGAAGTCTACGCAGGAACCGATATCGAGCAGGCGTGAGCCGGATTTCGGTCCGGGTGTCACGAAAGGAAAATGTAGCATGGCCAGCAAGAGCATGGCGACGATCGGCTATGGGGTGCCGACAAACGAGATCGATCCCCAGCGCTTCGTCGTGCGCATCCCGGCCAACGGTCGCGATCTCGTCGAAGTGATCGAAGATTTCGGCATCACCGGTCCGCAGTATGATCCGCAGACCAATATGCGCGCGGACCGGGTCGTCCGGTGCCGTCTCGACCAGAAGCGGTGGCGGCAGATTTCGACTGCGGTACGAACAGCCTTCAATGAGCGTCTCAAGGGCCGCAAAATGGGGGCCAGCAAGTGGACCTCGGGCGACAATGACGTCCACCGGCTTCTCGGCCGTGAACTATGCGTCCTAGTGTGGGCAGTGGAGAGCTGTGAGAGCGGTTTGATTGCAGCCGCGATCGACGCATGGACTGGCCTTCGCCCTGAAGAGCGGTGGTGGCTGTATTCGATGGCCGTTCACGCCACCGGGCGGGCGGAGGACATCGACAAGGGATGGCGCAAGGCCATTCGCATCGGACTCACCGAAGGTGCCGGCGCTGTCGAGGCCGGCAACAAGCGACAGATCAGTTTCGAGGACCTGTAATGGCGACCAAGATACCAAACACACAGACCGCTGTGGCAGTATGCACGCTGAAGGATGCACCGGCTCTGATCGAGCGCCTTTGGCCAGCCCAGAAAATCTCCGCCGAGGCTCAGAAAGAACGCAAAGCCGTCCAAGGTCAAACACTGGTTGGGCTGGGATCCTACTGGAAGGGGCGGAAGCCGCTTGTCCTGGTGCGCGCGTGTATCTTGGCGTCTTTGCTGCCAGCGACTGATGACCCGGCGGAGGATCTCGCGGTATTCGAAATGTTGATGGCGATTGACGACGGAGCCTTCTTCCATCGTGACCAGAAAACGAAGCCGGCCGAAATTGCGCAGTTGGCATACGGCCGAGCATTTGATCCTATAGCCATCAAGTCGGTATTCTCTATTCGCGGCTGGACTGGCAACGACGAGCCGACTGAAGACGAGTTGCGTGGCGCGCTTGCCGCAGGCCGCCTGATATGGAAGCGTGGAATTCCTGACGCCTTGCGCCAGAAGGTAACGTTAGCCGCATTGGGAAACCTCTCCTATCTGGAACGCGTGGGGCGCTCTCTTCGCCCTGAGGAACTTTCGCCAGAGGCCTACAAAACGATTTGGCCGCGGGTAAACAGGCATCTCAAGACGAACGCTCATTCGTTCGATGAACTGGTCGAGCAGCTGGGGCTAATGCGCTTTGGGCATCGTCCCCGGGTCGCAGACACATTCACAGGCGGCGGTTCTATTCCCTTTGAGGCAGCTCGCCTGGGATGCGACGTCTATGCCTCTGACCTCAATCCCATCGCCTGCATGCTTTCCTGGGGCGCCACCTCGTTCCTCGCATCAACCACCGCCGAAATGGAAAGGTTCGATGCCGAACGTAATCGTATCATCGAGCGCTTGGATCAGCGACTGCTGGCTGAGGGCGTGGAAACAGCGGCGAACGGTGATCGAGCCCGTATCTACCTTTATTGCGTGGAGGCGTTCGATCGTGCGACGGGTTGGCGCGTACCCCTCAGCTCCACGTGGATCCTGCACGAAGGCACCAAGACAGTTCTCGTGCTTCATCCCGACCCACATAAGAAGCGCTTCGACTTCAGCGTTGTCGTTGGTGCCGATGATGCGACATATCGTACGGCTGCCGCCGGCACAGTCCGCAGCGGAAACGTTCATTACAATGATGGCGAGAACGAAATTATTTCTTCTCTCGCTTCAATCCGGGGCGACGAAGGTCGGGGCCGAGCGGTATCGAACGAACTGCGTCGCTGGACGCGGGAAGATGTCGCTCCACGTGACGGCGATATCTATGGAGAGCGCCTCTGCTGCATCAAATGGGTCGCTCGAGGTTCGGGCGCCGAGTATTTTGCTCCGCCGAGCGCGCATGACGAAAACGTTGAGGAATACCTGACAAAAACCGCCACGGAGAACATTTTAGCGTGGCAGCAGGATGGTCTAGTTCCTAACATGCCAATAGAGAGCGGGTTTAATACTGATCAACCTGTTCGAGAGCGCGGCTGGACCCACTGGCATCATCTGTTCAATCCTCGCCAGCTTCACATGTTCGCGACCTTGAGAGAGGAAATCGCAGCGTGCGAAGACGATTCGGTTAAAGCCGGCATGCAGCTCATCTTGGCTAAGGCACTGAACCGGGGGAGCCGTCTGTGCCAGTGGCAGCCCCATCGAGCCATCTCCGGGCATGTCTTTTACAATCAGGCTCTGAACACGTTCTTCAATTATGGCACGCGCGCGTTCTCCTATTTCGAGAATATCTTCGGCGAACGCTTCGACGGCAGGTTCGACCGACAGGGTGACGTCGTTCTTAAATCCCAGCCGGCGAAAGACGTCGACCAACTATCTGATATCTATATCACGGACCCACCCTACGCAGACGCAGTGCATTACCACGAAATTACTGAATTCTTCATTGCGTGGCTTCGCCGCCAAACTCCGGAACTATTCTCGAAATGGCAGTGGGATTCTAGGCGGCCTTTGGCGATTAAGGGCGACGGCGAAGATTTCCGAAGAGAAATGATTGCCGCCTACAGCGCGATGACGGCTCACATGCCCGACAATGGCATGCAGATTGTGATGTTTACACATCAGTCGGGAACCGTATGGGCGGACATGGCCCAGATCTTTTGGGGAGCGGGCCTGCGCGTCCAATCAGTCTGGTATATCGCTACAGAAACCACGTCGGAGCTCAAGAAGGGCGGCTACGTCCAAGGCACCATGATCCTGGCGCTCAGGAAGCGCGCGCACGATGAATCGGGCTACGAAGATGAAATCGCCCAAGAGGTCCGTGCAGAGGTCGCTCGGCAGATTGATACGCTCGTCGGCCTAAACCAGTCTCTGAAAGGCAAAGGCCGGATCGACAACCTCTTCGAAGATGCTGACCTGCAGATGGCGGGATACGCTGCGGCGTTGCGCGTACTCACAGGCTATACCCGCATCGATGGTCGCGACATGACTGCGGAAGCCAGCCGCCCCCGCAAGAAGGGCGAGAAGGGTTTCGTTGAACGCATCATCGAATTCGCCGTTCAGGTCGCGAACGAGCACATGGTGCCCGGCAACCTATCCGGTCGACTCTGGCAGCAGCTCAGCGGCAGCGAACGCTTCTACCTCAAGATGGTGGATCTGGAAGCGGACGGGCTGGCGAAGCTGGACAACTACCAGAATTTCGCCCGTGCCTTTCGTGTCCCGGACTACACGGCCTTGATGGCCAACATGCAGGCGAACGCCGCCCGCTTGAAGTCCGCGATGGATTTCAAGCGCCGGACCGGGTTCGAAATTGCGGACTTCGGCACAGGCATCATCCGGGCAGTCCTGTACGGAATCTGGGAGTTGTCTGCTGGCACCGAGGCTCAGCTCGTCCTCGAACAGGTTCGCGACATGGTGGAAAGCTATCTCCGCCGGCGTGAGGACATGATCGAAGTGGCCGAGTACATCGCCGCGATGCGCGGGCGGGAAGAGGGCGAAGGCCGCTTCGCCGTCATCCTCGCCAACCTGCTGCGAAACGAGAAGTTCTGAGATGGCGACCAAGCCTCCGATTGCGCCAAGCACGACTGCGTTCTCGGCAGGCGGAGGCTTGGCGCGCTTCTCGTCCCGGCACGGACGGCTCAGCCAGGCATATCTGGCCGATCGCCTGAAAGGCGCGAAGTCATACGACCGCATCGCGGGTTACTTTCGATCGTCCATCTTCGAGCTGGTCGGCGAGGAGATCGAGTCGATCGGCAAGGTCAGGATCGTCGCCAATGCGGATCTTGACCTCGCCGACGTGCAGGCTGCCCAGAAGGTTCGCGACGCCAAGCTCTTCCAGAAATTTGTCGAGGACGATCTCGTTGTCGATGCTGCAATCCATGGCGATCGCTATGCGAAGCTGCATCAGCTTCTGGTTTCCGGCAAAGTCGAAGTGAAGGTCGTGCCGCGGACGATTGCGCCGTTCCTGCATGGCAAGGCGGGAGTGATCCATGGCGATGACGGACACGCAATCGCCTTCATGGGATCGATAAACGAAACCCGTGCAGCCTGGGCGCACAATTACGAACTGGTCTGGGAAGACAGCTCCGCCGACGGCGTCGCCTGGGTCCAGGACGAGTTTGACGCGCTGTGGGAGCGTGGCGTCCCACTCCCCGACGTCGTCATCAAGGAAGTCGGGCGTCTCGCCGATCGGCGCGAGGTCTCGGTCGAGGTCCTGGCACCGGAAGCGATACCAGGAGCAGCACTTGTCGAGGCTCCCATCTATCGCGATGGGGAATCCCTTCAGCCGTGGCAACGCGCCTTCGTGGGCATATTCCTCGATCATCGCCGTGATTACGGCAAGACCCGGCTGTTGCTCGCCGATGAGGTCGGTGTCGGCAAGACGCTGTCGCTCGCTGCATCCGCCCTCGTTTCCGTCATTCTCGGCGATGGCCCGGTGCTCATCCTCGTTCCATCCACGCTGACCGAACAGTGGCAAATCGAGCTGAAGGACCGTCTCGCCATCCCCACGGCCCGCTGGCATTCCACCAAAAAGTGCTGGTTCGATCCCGAAGGGCGAATGATCAAGGGACAGGGTGCCCCAGACGTCGGTCGTTGCCCATATGCCATCGGCATTGTCTCGACCGGTCTGATTGTCCATGGAATAGACGATCACGGGCGGCCGAAAGAGGGCACGGAGGCCCAGTTCCTGTTGCAGGGGCGCTACGGAATGGTTGTGCTTGATGAAGCACATAAGGCCCGGGGATCGCAGCCGATGGGGCAAAGCGACCGGACCCCGAACAATCTTCTGAAGTTCATCAATCTCATTGCACAGCGATCCGAACATCTTCTGCTGTCGACCGCCACGCCGATCCAGACCCACATCGACGACCTGTGGGACCTTCTACGGGCGCTAAATCAAGGAACAGAGTTCGTGCTGGGGAGCGCATTCTCCCCTTGGGCGAAATCCGAAAGCGCGCTTCCGGTCCTCACCGGAGAGCGAAAGTTTGAGAGCCTGCGCGAAGGTTGGGATTACCTCGTCAACCCAACACCCCCCGTCGGCAACGATACCGTCATCGCGGACATACGCGAGGAATTTGGGATGCGGCCAACCGACTGGGTGCTGACCAAACTCGCCGCTGACATCACCAACCCCGTTTTGGAAGCTAAAGCTGACCTCGCCGTCGTCATGATCGAGAATGGGCTCGGTTACTTCCAACGTGGCAGCCACAACCCGCTTCTCCGGCATGTCGTCCTGCGCAAGCGCCGCGATCTGGAGGATCTGGGACTGATCCCGAAGCTACCTGTCGATACGCACCCAACTCAGAGCGTCGCGACATCTCCTGCATTCGAAGCAGCCTACAAGGCGGCCGAGGCATTCACCGCCGCCTATCGCAAGCGGTCGAAGGCCGCCGGCTTCATGAAGACTCTCCTGCTGCAGCGGATATGCTCCAGCCATGCCGCTGGCATCGCAACCGCAGAGGCGCTGCTGGGCAAACGGGAACTCGACGACGAAACCCAGGACGAGCTTGACGGCGCGGGCTTCTACAACGTCGAGGCGGAACGATCGCACCTGCAGGATTTGATCGACGCATTGACCGGCGCTTCAGATCCCAAACTCAAGGCAGTCCGCTACTTCCTCGACGAGCATCCCGCCGGCACCCGAACCTGGCGCGAAATGGGCGCAATCGTCTTCAGCCAGTATTTCGACACAGCATCATGGGTCGCCGACGAATTGAGCGCGGCGTATCCAGACCAGCCGATCGCCCTCTATGCCGGCGCTGGAAAGTCGCGGATCATCAAGGGCGGCGTCTCCACGTCCGTCCTCCGTCCCGTCATCAAGAAGCTGGTGTCGCAGCGCGAAATCGCGCTCGTCGTCGCCACCGACGCGGCCTGCGAGGGACTGAACCTCCAGACGCTGGGCACGCTGATCAACGTCGATCTTCCATGGAACCCCTCCCGTCTCGAACAGCGGATCGGTCGAATCAAGCGGTTTGGCCAAACCCGGGATCGTGTGGACATGGCGAACCTCACCTATGCCGGAACGGTCGACGAGAAGGTCTATCGCGTCCTTTCCGAACGGCTCCGAGTCAGCAGCGACATCTTCGGGACGCTACCTGAGACGATCGACGCCGACTGGATCGACGACATCGAGACGCTTGAGGAGCGGCTGCGCGACTATACGAACCCGAGGGAAAAGGCGGATCCGTTCCGGGCACGTTACGCTAACGACCTCGTACAGGATGACACTCGCTGGAACGAGGCTTCCCAGGTTTTAGCCCGCTCAGACATCGATCAGATGCTGTCGGCCGGATGGGTCGAGCAGAAGCGTCGCCGCTGAAGGGAAGCGTCAAAGTATGGCCGGCATGACATCCACCCCAGCCCTTTCGCCACAGACCGTGGAAGCCTTGGTCCAGGTGATCTCGGGCGGAAGCGGCACCAGCATGCTGCCTTCGATCGGTATCTACAGGTCGGGCCCGAAGCTCGAATCTTTCATGCGCGCATGTGGTGTCCGCATGTCGATGGGGTCGGCATCTCGAATGCCGACCCTTGCCACCGCTATCGAAGGCGTCGTCGCGCGGGGCGACATCGACACTCTCCGTCAGATCATCGAGGCCGCTGCCAACCCCGCGGATTTCATCGGTGATGCTGCCCGTGGCGAGGCGGTCATAGAATATCTGAACGAACGCCTGATCTTCGATCGAATGGTTCTGCGCAAGCGCGGCACGAAAGTTGAACTTATCGACGCCCAGTCCAATGCACCGATCGTGTCCGCCCTGAGCAATGCACTTGCGCCTATCAATTTCGACACCGTGACGCGCGACCTGGACCGTGCGTTGGCGAGCGCCGATTCCGATCCCGAAGATTCCGTGACATCGGCCTGCTCCGTGATCGAGAGCGTCTGCCGTTCGATCATCGTCGAACTCGATCTCGAAATGCCGCCAAAGAAGGACATTCAGGCGCTCTACAAGGTGGTGAGAAATGCGCTCGGGCTCAGCCCAGGAGACTCGTTCCGCGACGAGATCGCCGAGGACGTCCGGTCGGTGCTCAGCGGTCTAGTGTCATGTGTGCAAGGGGTAGGCAGTCTGCGAACGCACGGCGGCGATGCGCATGGCCGCGAGCGCGGCTTCAGCCGAAGGATCGACGCACGCATTGCTCGGCTCGCCATCCACTCGGCCAGCGCATTGGCGCTCTTCCTGATCGAGACCTGGCAACTCAAGTATCCCGACCTAGACTTGAAGGATCGGCCAGATCCGCAAACCCAACCGGCACAGTGAAGGCCATCCGCTTGTAACTTAGCATGCCGAAAGTAGGCGTATGGTGCCCTTGCGGTCGCGGCGGTCAGTCGTCAGCCACCGAGGCGAACCACACCGCATAGGTCGAATTTCTTGCCAGCTTCCTGTTCTCGTCGGGTGCGCCATCGGTCCACCAGACCGGCCCGCGCTCGCCGAGATCCCTCTTCGCCGCATCGACACGCGCACGGGCAGCCTTCAGACCGCCCTTCGCACTGTCCTTCAGCGCATCGCGGACCCCCCGGCGCGCATCCATCAGCTCGTTGACCAGTACCTGACGCCTTTCCTCGGCGATTTCCGGATTGGACCGACGCCAGAGCCGCCCTCGCACGACGATGTACCGGCCATCGGGCGTCGTCAGCGGCCCCTCGCCATCCGCGCCGCTCAGCCGCAGCCCTCGACATAGCCCAGCACCGGCATGGTGCCGACGTGCATCATGCTGACCTTGCCGTCCTGTCCGATCTCGAAGCGTAGAGCGACGTCGCCGCCTGCGGCGTTCGGCGCGGTAAGGTACTTGGCCGGTGCCTCGACATACTTATGCGGCTCCGACCGGAATCCGGGGAACGCGGCGACCACATCCTTCTCGCTCGACCCGACGCCGATGCCCTCGACCACCTTCACGGTCGACCGCTGCCCGACCGTGATCCGCCGAACCACTCCACCTTCCAGTATCGCATAGGCACCGGGGAAGTCCGGCGAGCTGACGGTGCGACAGGCATCGCCCGTCTGCGCGCCGCGTTCCTTCCAGCTGCTTGCCTTCGGCACCGCCTGGCCGATCCGCAGATCGCCCAACCCCTTCAGCGCGAGGACATTCGCATCCCGGGCGGCTTCGGAGGCTGCGGGCTTCGCCGCATCGACCACTGTCGGGGCTGGCAGTGTCTGCGCCGCGCCAGCCGCAGTGGTCTCACCGGCGGGCTTCGACGCGGGCTCATCGGGAGATGAGCAGGCGGCAAGGGCAAGCGCGCCGGCGAGCGCGCTGAGAGTGAGGGGCAGCTTCATGCCCCCATAAACCCCGGAGCCGCCCCACGGCTCCCCAGATGTGATGCCTTTCCAATGCGGCGCACGCGCGCCGCCGCACTGCCGGCCGATCCGGACCGGTGATCCCATCATCATGGAGAAAAGACATGGACGAGCTCGACATGAGCGGCGTCGACCCGCTGCGCTATGACGAGGTCAGGCGCAGGGTCGCCGTCGTGAAGGACTATCTGGCACTCCCCCTCCCGACCGAAGCGGATCAGAAGGCCCACGCCGTCCGGCTGGACCTCAGCATCAATCAGTTCATGGCGCTCGTGCGCGTCTGGCGGGACTATCGCTCGGCCGCGAAGATGGCCGCGTCCGGCGCGCACCGCGGCGAGGCCCGGCGGCCGAACCGCCTCACCCTCGACCCCAAGGCGAAGGATGCCACGGCAGGCGTGATCGACGAACTCGGTCCGAACGCCTCGCTCACCCAGATCATGCGCCTCGTCGTCGAACGCTGCGAGGCCCTCGGCGTTCGGGCACCATCACGCGGTACCGTGTGGAACATGGCGATGGCCGCGCGTCAGGGTCACGACAGCGGTGAAGCCGGCATCGTCGTCGGCACCTGCGGAGTGCGCCTCCCAATCTCGACGCCAGACGGGATCTCCGTTCCCTCGCTCACCATCGCGGTGCGCGCGTCCGACGGCGCGATCCTGGCAGCGGCGCTCCAGCCTGCTGACTGGCAGACCGCCGCTATGACGATCGCATCGGCCGCCATCGCGGATGCACAGGTCCGCGCCGCATCGGACCTCCTGGCGCTCAACCGAAACGATGCCATCCGCGCCGGCGTCACGCCGATCCCGGCGGTGAAGGCACGGTCGGCGATCTCGCGCATCCTTGGGCGGAGCATCGACAGCATCGCGCTGATCTATCAGCCATCGAAGGCCCTGGCGCCGGAACGGTTGCTGACGGCAAAACAGGACCGTCCGCTCTCCCCAGCGGATGCGCGCATGCTGATCACTGCCGCGATCGCACGCCACAACGCCGCGCGGAATGCACGCGATGCGGCATGGATCGACGCCGCTACCGCTTTGAAAGGCGCTTGAGCAGGGCGGTGAGCTTGGTCGGCGGCACTCTGCCCCGTTCGGCATCGTCCCCTGGCATCAGCTCGGCGTTGTAGGCGTCCACCTCCACACCGAACCGCGCCACGTCATCGGGTCCAGCCTTGGCGAACGCCGGTTCGCTGAACGTCTTACCCGGCACGAACTTCACCCGGCCCATGCGCGGTCCAATCAGCGGACGGACATAGGCACCGAACCGGCGCGCCTTCGTCGCCGGCTGCAGCTGAGCCTTCATTCCCGCCGCCGCCATCTCGTCGCGGTGCCCGGCCCACGCCTCCTCATCCAGACCGATGACGATCTCGCTCCGCTCCAGATCGTCCGACCAGTCCAACCGGTCGAAGGATCCCTGCTTGATCCTCTCCAGCGCATCCTTGGCGGCAAGCGCGTAGCCGGCGTGGCTCGCGCGGGCGTCGCCGAGCGCAGCGCCGAGCACGATCCGCGATCCGCGGTCGATGATCAGGAATGCGGCGAATATCCTCGTGATGTGGGGCAGCTCGCACGCGCAGCAGTCGAAGGCGACGTCGTTGCCGGGCGCCTCCTCCTTCATCCGGCGGCGAAGCTCGGCCTCCACGAACTTGCGGAAGGTCATGTAGGTGGGCCACTCGCTCTCCGGCAGGCCCGTGTCCTTACCGTAGGCTTCACCCAGGGCTATCGCGAGTCGACGGACACTACCATTCGGATCCGCGTCGACCACGCCGATCACGAGCCGCTGCACATCGTTGTGGTGCGACAGCGTCCTGCTGCGGGGCACGTCGGCGAAGATCCCGATGGAGGATAGTGAGCGCTTCTCCCGCCACGCCGCGAACATCTCATACCAGCGGTTCAGGCTGATATCCAACTGCGCTGCCGCATCTTCGGGGGTGATCGGCCTGATGCTCTCGTACTTGAGAAGAATGCCCAGCCGCGCTGCCGCCGTCTGGCGCTTCTCCGGCGAGAGCGTGTTCCACATCGCCTGCTCCTCGGCGGGCATCGGGTGGCCGAACGCGCCCGCCAGGATGAGCTTGTCCCCGCCCGTCCGGGTGCCGCGTCCCCGTCCCCGCGCTTCGAAACCACCTGATTCGTCGGACTTCTCGACCATCTTCATCTCTTGCGAGCTTCGATCCCAATGATCGAATGCGCCCTCCCACATGCACGATATAAAGCTATCTGTCGAGTCGTAGTTAATGCTGCGTCTAGCATCAAAATGCAGATATAAAACTATCTCTCGATTGACATCCAAAAATATAAAACTAAATGTCGAGCCATCGGAAGCAACCGATGAGGACTCGAACGAATGCAACGACACCCGCCAATCGCCGCCGACGCCTTCCCCGACATCCCTCTGCACATCCATGAGATGATCGCCGATCGCCATGACCGCGAGGTCGCCGCAGAACGGCACCGCCGCTCCTGGCGCCGTCGCCCGAGCATCCGCACGACGGTCTTCCGCCAGGCCCGTCGCAGCGCGCCGGTGATATCTTGAACTCCGGCGTGAAACAGGTCGTGGACCGCTTCTGCACCGGCCTCCGGCTGACGCTCGCCAGCCGCGTCGGGACGATCCCGGTGCGCGAGGTGAACCCGATCGCCCGGATGATCGTGGAGACCCGCGAGGTCTTCGCCGTCGACGGGAACATCATGCAGGTGCTGCGGGGCATCCCCTCGCGGATGGGCCCCCACCATGACGTCGTGCTCGTCCGCTGCTACCAGCCTCCAGTCTGGACGCCCGCCCCCTTCGTGCAGGCGATCCAGTTCCACACGCTTGAAGACCTGGTCGAAAACGGCGCGGTCAGCTTTCCGATGGGGCTGGGCCAGACGGCACGCGACTTCATCCGGAACTGGCCGCCCGAAGCCGTGGCCGCGCTCACGGCCTGCGTCACCCCGCCATCGCACTGAGCGCGCAAGACTCCAACTCCCCAGCAATGATCGGAACACTGCATGAAGAACGCCACACCCCAACGCGCCAGGTGCTTCCTCAAGAAGGCGAAGGCACCCCGCGGCGCCTACACCTACCTGCGCAAGCCTGTCATCCTGATCGATGACCGTACGGCGGACAAGACCATCGCTCCCACCTTCACCCCTCCCGCGCTGTCTGCCTGCCGCGACTACGGCATGCCGGTCCGTCCGAGCGTCTACCCCATGATCGACACCCGCTCCCATGTGATCCTCGGCATCATCGTCCGCTGATGCCCTCTCGGCGGCCGCCCTGATGTCCGCCTGACCCATCCATGAAACCGGACGCCCAGCCGGCGTCCAGCCCGGGTTCGCCGACCCGGATCAACCGAGACCGTGCACCTGCGGTCGGCGGATTGCCGACGCACGTCCTGAAGGAATGCCCGAACATGACCATCAAGAAGCCCGCTCTTCCCTCCATTCCCCGCGCCGATCGAAAGAGCAAGCGCCGCCCAATCCGCCGGCCTGTCGCGTCAAATGTGATCTACCTCGACACCTATCTGAAGGCGACCCGCGACCTCTGCGATGCCCAGCGGTTCCGCCACGTCGTCATCAACGACGCCGCCCAGGCCATCGGTACGCTCGTCTCCAGAGCCGAGTTCGACGAATTCGTCCAGGCTGAACTGAACCTCATGATCGACTGAACCCACCGAACACCGCCCCGGGGCGCTGCCTCGGGGCGGCACCTTCCGTGCCAGCCCGAGGATACCCGTGCCAATGTCAGACCAGACCTCCAACCGCCAGGCCAAGCACATCAGCTGCGAGGCTCCTTACCACAAGGCTGCCGCGCCGGCCGCCGCTGAGTTGCCCCTCCTCACCGGGGCCCAGTTCGAGTTGCTCGTCGAGAAGGCGATCGCCGAATACGACGCCATGCCGCACCCGGGGTTGGGCGGCACCGGCGAGCTGCCCAGCCGCTTCTGCACGAAGGCTGCTGCCGAACGTCTTCACCGCCATATCGCCAACGTCATCTCCCAATTCGGCCACCCGGGAGACGACGCATGAGCGCGGTCGTCGACATCATCGAGCCGTGCCAGGTGCGTGTCCGTCACCCCATGGAGTGCAGGCCGCGCCGTCCGGAACAGGGTCCCGCCTGGTCGCCGAGCCGCAGCAGGCGTCGCGATCCGCGTGACGCAGGGCAGCCGCACGTCATGGATCCGCCGACCCGCTTTGCCGCGAAGCTCGTCGCCGCCCAGAACCTCGGCGCCGTCCGCATCAACTTCATCTACGCGGCCTGGATGTCGATGACGGCCGCGCACAGCGAGAAGGCCGGCCGCGACCAGTATTTCGAAGGGCCGCACGAGACCTACGGGTTCCGCTATCACGAGATCGATCCGACGGTGCTCGACCTCCAATATCAGGCGATCGGTGTCCACTGGAAGTCGCTTGCCGGTCGTGACTACCACATGACCCTCGACTGGGCCGTGGAGACCGAAACGCACGACATCATCTTCGGCGAAGACAAGGCCAGCGACGACTATTTCGACGATCCCGATCTCAACGAGAAGCTCGAATTCGCCCAGGCGCTGATCGAGGACTATGGCGCGTCTCTCGAGCGTCGGGTCAAGGGCGGCCTGAAGAGCGACATCGAGCGCCGGGTCGTGAAGGACATCTTCGACGCCCGCCGCACCGAAGTCGACGATGCCGTCGCCGCCCGCGTCCGTCAGCACGTCCAGAGCGCCGGCGGCACCGCCTCGCTCGGCGAGGTGCTGAAGGTCATCAACCTGCACGACGCCCTGTCGCTCGACACCGCCAGGGCGCTGATGTTCCGGCGCGTTGTGTCGATGCCTATCTCGACGCCACCCATGCCCGACACGCCGGTCACGCTTCCGCCGCCCGCGCAGAAGGGTGCGCTGCGCAAGTTCCTCGCCGATTTCGTGCCGGCCTGAGGAGGCGACGCCATGCTCATCCCGTTCCATTGCCCGGAAGGGCACGTCTTCAGGCACAACCTGAAGGACGGCAGCCGGCTGATGCGCTTCGAGGAGGCGGTCGGCGACCGTCTCATGCGCTTCCGCTATCTGGATGGCGACGAGGAGATCGTGCTCGTCTCGAACGGGCGCGGCGGTCCCAAGGGCATGATCACGGTCGAATGGATGATCGGCGCCTTCCACGGCGGCGTCGTGACCGATCCCCAGTATCACGCCGGCGTCAAGCGGCGGCGCGAAGGGGTGCTACACCTCGATCGCCCCGCCTGCGAGACGAAGGATCCGCTGTCCGGCTGGCGTTACGATTGGGCGGATGCGGCTCTGCGCGACGGCATCGTCAAGACCGAGGGTGCTGCCGAGATCTGGATCAATGCGAACAGCCACGGCGGAAAGAAGCCTCACCCGCGATCCCTGCTGCGCTGGATGGCCGAACTGAAGAAGCACGGCTATCGCATCGGCGCGCTCGTCAGCACCGCCCATCGTGAGAAGGGCCACAGCCAGCTTCCCGACATCGAGGATCGCCTCGTCCACAAGTGGGCTATGCGCTACTGGCGCCCCAGCACGCTCAACGGCCGCCTTGCCCACAAGGAGGACGCGGCGGCGATGGTCTATGAGGAGTGGCTGCAGCTCAAGGAACTCGGAATTCCCTTCCTGAGCGACCAGGAGCCCTCGGCCGAGACGGTCCGAACGCGGATCAACAGCCTGGAATGCCACTCGACCTACGCTTCCCGCCACGGCGGGCCAGCGGCGGACCGCATGTTTTCGCCCAGCGGCGAGCCGGTCCCGGTCGAGCGTCCCTTCGAACGCATCTTCATTGACGGCGTCGAGTGGGAGCACTCGGTCCACTACGACAAGAGGCTGAAGCTCCCCATCGGGAAGATGAAGTCGACCATCGCGATGGACGCCTTCTCGCAATACATATTCCCCCACCCGACCTTTGCCGGCGCATTCCGCCCACAATTCGGCATCGCGGCGCTCCGCTCGGTCATGATGCCACCGGACCTGACTCCTGAGGAGATCGCCGAGGATCCCGAGGCGGCGATGATCTACGCGCTGCCTAGCGACGTCATGTATGACCGCGACCGCACGATAATCCCGCCGCGGGCAGTGCCAGGTGCCATCAAGACGTTCTCCACGGCGGAGCTCGCCGAGGCATACCACCACGACGCCAAGTCGAAGCTCGAGAACTACCACCGCATCGTGAAGGCGAGTCTCGCCCAAATCCCCGGCCGCATCCTCGGCCCACGCCACAAGCACGACATCGGCTACAATCCGATCAAGAACACGCAGGTCACCCGCGCGCAGTATCGGGACCTGGTCGAGCAGTGCCGCCGGCAGTGGAACACCACCCCCAAGGATTCGCTCGGCGGGCTTTCGCCGATGGACATCATGAGGGCATTCATCGGCAGTGGCGGCGCCCGCCTGACCGATCCGAATGAGGTGCGGCGCACCTTCGCCAGCGTGTCGAAGAATCCGTGCATCCTGACGGACAACGGCCTCGTCTACGACAACGTCCACTACCGTTTCAACCGGGAGGGCGTCGGCAAGGCGCTCAGCTCCAACTACCACAAGACGTCGTTCGCCAAGCGCATAAAGTCCAGTGCCAAGATCGAGGTGTCGATCCGCGTCTGGGACGACGACATCGACATGATCGAGGTCTTCGATGAGGTGAACGAGGACTACTTCCCGATGTGGTCGACCGACCCTGGCTACACCGGCGGCCTGAACCGCTGGGAACACCACATCTACATGAAGGAACTCCGTCTCTCCGGCACCGGTGGGACCAAGAGCCGCAATCGCGTGCAGGCCAAGGCGAAGCACATCAATGAACGCCAGCGCATCCTTAGCGGGCTGAGCTTCCGCGATCGCGAGAAGCCGATGGAGATCCTCGAAGCCGAGGAGCGCCGCCTGTCCGGCAAGCGCGCCGACAACCCGCAGTGCGCGCAGGTGCCGGAACTCGGCATCCCAACAGTGATCAATGGCGGCAAGCGCGAAGACATCCCGCTGCCGCCCCCACAGAAGAAGGATGAGGAGCAGACCGAGCGGCCCGAAGGCGCCGACGACGTCCGCTCCGATCCCTCCCAGCAGATCGCCGAGGATCTCGGCGACGCCGACGCAATCGTCTCCCCGTCGTGGGACTTCAGCGCCGGCATCGATGACGACGACGAAGAGGAGGACGATTGACCATGACGACCTACAAGAAGCCCAAGCGCAACACGGGACTTGCCAAGCCCGATCCCTACGACGTCGTCGCGCAGACGCGCGCCGAGCACGCTCAGGGCATCGTCGAGAACATCTGGGTGGACACCGCGCGCCAGCGCCAGTCCCTCAACGAAATCCGCAAGTACATGCGCATCAGCAAGAAGAAGCGTCGCGGGACGCCGCTGGGCGGGCGCCGTTTGAGCCAGTTCAGCCAGGCCGGCAAGAGCGCCATCGCCGAACGCCTGATCTACGAACTCGAGCAGGAGGCGATCCAGGCGGGGTCCCCACCCAACCCATTTCGCGTCATCCACATCACCATCAGCGCGCGGATGACGCTCAAGATGCTCTTCCTGGCGATCCTCAACCGCCTTGCTGACAATTTCGCCGCTGAGACCGGCAGGGGGCACAAGGATACAGAAAAGGAAGAAAACCAGATTCGCGGCAAGTCGGGCGATAACGTCATGATCCTGGAACAGCGCATCGAGGAATGGGTGGCGCGGCTCGGCGTGGAGCTGATCGTCATCGACGAGGTACAGCTGCTGGCGACCAAGAACGAACGCAGCGTAACCGATCCGGACTACGGCAGCACGGTCCTTACCGCCGACGCCTTCGAGGTCACCAAGAAGCTGCAGTCGTTCATCGACCGCGGCGTCGTGCCGATCGTCTTCATCGGCGACGAGACCTCGGAGAGCTTCTTCAAGATCAACGGCCAGTTCGCCGCCCGCCTCGGCACGGCCCTCGAACTCCCGCCGCTGAACGTGAAGAAGGCGTCGGATCGCCAGCAGTTTATGAACTTCTGCAAGGAGTATGACCGCCAGCTCGTCGCCCAGGGCGCCACGCCCGTGCCGACCTGCCTCACCGAACACGCCGTCCTCACGGGTCTCATCGCCGCGTCCGGCGGTCACATCGGCCGCGCCGCCCGGATCATACAGGTCGCCATGCCAGCGGCTCTGGAACGCGGTGCCGTCACGATGGAGGCCTATGACCTCAGCAACGCGATCCGCGACTATGTCATGGACCTAGGCTGGATCGACTACGACCCATTCTCCCTCCAGCCGGTTACAAAGGCTCCTGAAGTCGATGAGACCGAAGATGCAGAATGATCTGCTCACGGGGCAGCGTCTGCGCTTCGGGATAGAGATGGATCAGGATGAAAGCATCCCCGGCGTCATAGCGCGCAGCGTCAGGCAACATGTCCTCGGCGGAACGCGCCCAGTCCTCAACGCAGCCGGGGTGGACATGCGCCACCTCGGCTACAGCCAAATCGCAACACGCGCCGAACTCGAGCGCCTCGCCTTCGTGGCGAGGTGCCAGGCGGAAGCCCTGTTTGCCAATGCCGGCGAACGGGTCATGGACGAGTCGGTCGACAGCAGCCTCGAATTGAACTTCGGTCTGCACACCATTCCGCGAGTTCACTTCGAACTCAATCGGCGGAGGATCTCGCCGCTCACCCTGCGCAAGCGCGGATTCCATCGGCTGGACTGGATGAACCTTCTTCTGCCCTATTGCCCCGAAAGCCGAGAGCAGCTCATCCACCAGTGTCAGACATGCCAATCGAAGCTGGGTTGGCACTACGCGCGCGGCATAGGCATCTGCGAATTCTGCGAGACCGAGGTGGCACCGTCGTCCGAGCCACCTCTTTCCGAAAAGCTCGTCGACGACTATCGGCTATTCGCGAAACTATCATCGCCCGACTCCCGGAAAGTAACTTCAGCATTCGCATCGCTGCCCCGGGCACTCCAGGCAGCGCGCCGCGACACGCTAGTCCGGCTTGCAACGATGACGGGAGGGCTGGTCCAGGACGGCCACGTCGTCACGACCTCACGCAGGGCCATTCTCCAATTACCGGCCGATGTCATGGCGCCGGTCGTCGCCAGCGGAACCTCGTTCCTCCGTTCATGGCCGCACGGATTCCAGTCGTGGGTCCGAGAGCGATCAGAAAGTCTGATGCAGGATCGCGCGCAGCTCAAGACATTCCGCAATCGACTCCGGCGCCTGGTTCAGGCCAACCTCGAGTCCGAAGACCTCACAAGTCTCGTCATCGAGAGCTTTCCAGACCTCCGGGAACATCCGGTACATGCCTTCTCGAAGGGAAGGCATTACCTGTACATGTCCACCCAGAAGCGCCTCCGCCTCGACACGCCCCACATGGATGCGCTGAGGCGATGGATGGGCGAGGGATATCGTCCGTCGCCGACGACGGATCAGTTCCAGAAGGGGCAATTCGACGCCGAAGTGATTGACGCAATAGCGCCTGTCTTCGGCGGCGCGATGCCACTGAACGCATGCAGCTCGCGCATGAAGATTCCTCGCTATGCGGTCGAGCAATGTTGTCGTCCCGGTCTCCTGGCCCGGGAAATTCATCCCGCCTTCCTAGCGATAAAGGGATGGGATGCCATCCAATCGGCGAGCCTCGACGCACTCAACGCCAATCTGCTCGGGGCGCAAAGCCGCGCTCCACTCCCTCCCGCGGCAGTATCCTTGTCCGTGGCTGTCAAGCGCATCGGCGGACGCCTCAAGCCCTGGGGTTCGATCTTCCAGGCCCTCAACGATGGAGACCTCGAATTCTGGGTGGCAGGGGAAAAGCCCACGTCGACGTCGATCCGCCTGCATGCGGCCGATCTTGCCCGCTTCGACGGTGTCGTCGACGATGTGCCCGTGTACGGCGGGAAGCCTTTCGCCAAGGTATCCCAGGCCGACGCCGCCGAGATACTCAACCTCAAGCCCGCACTACTTCCAGAAATCGGACCTAGGCTCGGCATTGACTTCATCCCAAACGGACGAGGTCTCGGCGCGCCGCTCGCCACGGTCGTACAGGTCGCTGCGGCAGTCGCTTGGGACAAGGAGATTTCCTGGCATCTCGGCGTCCGCCATGATGAAGTCGAAGACATCCTGCTGTCCCAAGGCATCCGTCCTCTCGAGATCGGATGGAGCCGCCCACGACTCGTCGACCGAGGCATCCTGCCGGGCTTCCTAGCGGAAGATCAAGTCCAACCTTCAGTCAATTGCGGTCTGGCTTGAAGCTGACTTGCCATCCGGCGCGGAATTGATCCAGCGTTGCGACGGCTGGGTCTGCGACCTCGATCGAGGGGTGGAGCATGGTTGTCCGGCGGCCGACGGCCGAAGAGCTTTCAAAGCAGAGGCGACCCTTCACGAGAATGTGTATCTTCGTCAGACGGAAAAATCCTAGGGCCGTGCCGCATCGGGCAGTTCGCAACTGGTGGAGGCGGCGCGACCTATTGCAACATGCTATCCTCCATCGAGTGCCGGCCCGGAGTTCGATAATCAGTCTGGCGCCTGATGTCCTCATGTGGACGATTAGTACCTACTTGCGATATATATCGTCCACATGTGGACACCCATTCTCACCATCCCTGAGATGATCACCGACCTCGGGCAGAAGATACGGGTGCGCCGTGTACTACTTGGGTTGACTCAAGCCGATGCAGCGGAGCGTTCCGGAGTGTCATATCGGACATGGCGCCGAATGGAGCAGAACGGCCAAGCGTCGATCGAGGATCTGGCGAAGGCTGCGATCGCGCTCCGGTGCGAGGATGGATTGGCAAAACTTTTCCCCGCGCCTGCCGCCGCGTCCATGGACGAGCTGCTGCAGCACCAGAGGGTTGCCGCGAAGGTGAAGCGCCGACTGCGCGCACCTTCGCGGAAGTAAGGCTGTGTGCGAGATGATGATTCTGCATGGAACATTCGGGAGAAAAGAGTCGGAGATTCATAGAGCGCACAGCGGATGCAGTACCGCAATTTTTACTCGCTGCTTGCAGGGCGACTCAAGCGGCATTGCGAGATGAGCGCTGATCGACTATAATAAGCGAACTGGCACCTTGGCTGGTCATTGGGCGCGGCTTCGAAACTTCAACGCGAAAACCGCGAAAATTCGGGCCAATGACAAACTAAGGTTGTGCCAGCGCCTTCGGGACTTCGCCGGGAATGGGTGGCGGAAAAACTTCGAGCGAAGGCAATAGACCGCCTTCAATTCGCAACCGTAATGTTCATCGTGCAGCAAGCATCGATACGGCATCGTTACTATATGCCATTCGCAGCTTTCTTCGGCGGCCCGATCATGCCTGTTTTGCTGATGCTGTCGCCGCTGGCGGTGATGGCGGCCAGCGATTGCACTCGCTGGCATCCGGTCGCCGATGCGGCCAAGGCTGGCGACCGAACAGCCTGCACCCGCCATCGCCCGCCATTGATGTGACAGTGGATATTGCGGCGCAGCGCAGCCGCTGCTAGTCCCGCATCCCATGATCCAACCGCCCGAAATCCTCCGAGTCTCCAAATCCCGCGTGTCATGCGACGGTAGCGGCGACATCCCCGCCGCGCTCGGCCATCCGCGCGTTTTCCTGGAAATCGACGACCATGGCTATGTCGATTGCGGTTATTGCGATCGGCGCTTCGTGCTAATTGGCGGCCCCGCCGACAATGGCGAGATCGCGGGCAAGCCGGACATCGCGTCGGGCGCCAGCCTCTAAAATTTTCGTTGGGCTTGGGGAGCGCCGCCCCTATATCGAGTGGCATGACCGATCTTGCTCCCCTGTTCACTGACGCCCGCGGCTTGCTCTATCGTCCCGGCCTGCTCGATCCCGATGGTGCGCGCCGCCTGACAGCGGAGGCGCTGAAGGCCTGCGACGACGGCGAACTCTATCTGCAATATCGGGCGAGCGAGAGCTTCGGCTTTGACGATGGTCGGCTCAAGACCGCCGACTATTCGACGGACGCGGGCTTTGGTCTGCGCGGGGTGTCGGGCGAGATGACCGGCTTCGCCCACGCCAATGACATTAGCGAAGCGGCGATCCGCAAGGCGGCCCAGACCCTCACCCTGCTCGACCCGGCCAGCAGTCCGGCTGCGCCGCCGCCCCAGCGCACCAATCGCCACCTCTATACCGACGCAAATCCACTGGAGATCGTCCCCTTCGCCGAAAAGGTGAAGCTGTGCGCCGAGGTCGACGCCGCCGCGCGCGCCCGCGATCCGCGGGTGGCGCAGGTGTCGGTCAGCCTGGCCGGCAGTTGGTCGGTGGTCGAGATCGTCCGCGCCGACGGCTTCACCGCGACCGATATCCGTCCGCTCGTCCGCCTGAACGTCTCCATCATCCTGGAGGAAAATGGCCGCCGCGAAACTGGCGTGTTCGGAGTGGGCGGGCGCTATCTCTATGACGAGGTGATGGACCGCGCCGTTTGGAACCGGGCCATCGACGAAGCGCTGGCCCAGGCGCAGGTCAATATGCGATCGATCGCCGCGCCAGCGGGCGAAATGACCGTGTTGCTCGGCCCCGGCTGGCCCGGCGTGCTGGTGCATGAAGCGATCGGTCACGGCCTGGAAGGCGATTTCAACCGCAAGGGCACCAGCGCCTTTTCAGGCCGGGTCGGCCAGCGTGTCGCTGCGCCCGGCGTCACCGTGGTCGATGACGGCAGCATCCTCAATCGCCGCGGATCGCTCTCCATCGATGATGAAGGCACGCCGACGCAGGAAAATATCCTGATCGAGGACGGCATCCTGAAAGGCTATATGCAGGACCGGCTCAACGCCCGGTTGATGGGCGTCGCGCCCACCGGCAACGGCCGCCGCGAAAGCTACGCCCATGCGCCGATGCCGCGCATGACCAACACCTTCATCAAAGGCGGGCAGGACGATCCGGCCGAACTGCTCAGTCGCATGAAGTCCGGCATTTTCGCCAAAAGCTTCGGCGGCGGGCAGGTCGACATCGTGTCGGGCAAGTTCGTCTTCTCCTGCACCGAAGCCTATAAAGTGGAGAATGGCCGGCTGACCGACCCGATCAAGGGCGCGACCCTGATCGGCGATGGCCCGACCGCGCTGACCAAGGTGGTCGGCATCGGCAACGACTGGGCGCTGGACGAAGGCATCGGCATGTGCGGCAAGGGCGGGCAAAGCGTGCCGGCAGGCGTGGGACAACCGACGCTGCTCATGGAAGGCCTGACGGTTGGCGGCACGGCGACCTGACTAGCGGGACTCCAGCCGCTGATGAGGCGACCGGAGCCTTTTACAGCCATGAGTGGCGGGAACCGGAGCGGTTGTCCGTCATTGAACTTGTATGAATATGCTGACCGACAGACATGATGCGGTGACGGCCGATTGGGCCGCGGCGCTGCTCGATTTCTGGTTCAATCAGGTGGGCGAGGCTGGCTGGTGGCGCCATGATCCGGCGCTCGACCGGCAATGCGACCAGCAATATCGCCCATTGTGGCAAGACAAGCAGGCGCTGCCGGCCGACACATTCCTCGATCGGGCCGACGATGCGCTGGCGGCGGTGCTGCTGTTCGACCAGATGCCGCGCAACATATTTCGAGGCACCGCCCAGGCCTTCGCCACCGACGCGCTGGCGCGGGACGTGGCGCGCGGTGCCATCGCCCAAGGCTATGATATTCAGATCGGCGGCGCTGGAAGGCTTTTCTTCTACATGCCCTTCCAGCATAGCGAGGCGATCGAGGATCAGGAGTTGTCCCTGGCCCTGTTCGAAGGCGCGGGCGACGAACGGTCGCTCGATTTCGCGCGCCAGCACCATGCAACCATCGCCCGATTCGGTCGTTTCCCGCATCGCAATGCCGCTTTGGGTCGCGAAACGCTGCCCATAGAAGCGGACGCAGCGGCCGAAGGCGCACGCTGGTAGACGATCTGCCCATTTTTTAGGCAGCGGATGGTTGCTGCCCATTTTTTCGGCGCTGCACCATGACCCGTCGCGGTCAAAGCCCGCATTAACCCGCCATTAGCATTTTGGCACGCCTCTTGCTGAGTAGTCCCCGCACACCAGTAACAGGGGGCGACATGAAACTTGTCATGGCTATCATCAAGCCGTTCAAGCTTGACGATGTCCGCGAGGCACTCTCCTCGCTCGGCATCGCAGGAATGACGGTTAGCGAAGTGAAGGGCTTCGGCCGCCAAAAGGGGCAGACCGAAATCTACCGCGGCGCCGAATATTCGACGAATATGGTCCCGAAGATCAAGATCGAGGTGGTCTGCGACGACGACCTTGCCCCGCGCGTGGTCGAAGCGACCCAGGCGGCCGCCAATTCGGGCGCCATTGGCGATGGCAAGATCTTCGTCCTCGATGTCGGTCAGGCCGTGCGCATCCGCACCGGCGAGACCGGCGAAACCGCGCTGTAAGAAGGGGGAAATAATGACCTTTTCCAAGAAACTTTGCGGGATAGCGGGGGCAACCGGCCTATCGCTGTTCGCCGCGCTGCCTGCCTGGGCGCAGGATGCGGCGGCCCCCGCCGCCACGGTCGACAAGGGCGACGTCGCCTGGATGATGACCTCCACCGTCCTGGTCCTGGCCATGATCCTGCCCGGCCTCGCCCTGTTCTACGGCGGCCTGGTGCGCAGCAAGAACATGCTGTCGGTGATGACGCAGATCGGCGCGGCTGCTTGCCTCGCCATGCTCATCTGGGTGATCTACGGCTATTCGATGGCCTTCGGCCCCGACTACACCAGCGGTCTTTCCAACTTCGTCTCGACCTTCGACAAGGCATTCCTGAAGGGCGTCACGCCCGCTTCGCAGGCCGCGACCTTCACCGCAGGCGTCGAAATCCCCGAATATGTCTTCATCTGCTTCCAGATGACCTTTGCCGCGATTACCGTCGCGCTGGTGCTGGGTTCGGTGGTCGAACGCATCAAATTCTCGGCCGTGATGGTGTTCGCCGCGGTCTGGCTGACGATCGTCTATTTCCCGATCGCGCACATGGTCTGGGCGGCTTCGGGCTATTTCTTCAAGGCGGGCGCGCTCGACTTTGCGGGCGGCACCGTGGTCCATATCAATGCGGGCGTCTCCGCGCTGGTGGCCTGCATCATCCTGGGCAAGCGAATCGGCTTCCCCAAGGAGCCGATGGCGCCGCACAGCTTGACCCTGACAGGCGTCGGCACCGGCCTGCTGTGGGTCGGCTGGTTCGGCTTCAACGCCGGTTCGGCGCTGGAAGCCAATGGTTCGGCAGCGCTGGCCATGATCAACACCTTCGTCGCCACGGCTTCGGGCGGTCTGTTCTGGATGCTGGCTGAAAAGCTGAACGGCCACAAGGGTTCGGCCCTGGGTTTCTGTTCGGGCATCATCGCCGGTCTCGTTGCCGTCACTCCGGCCGCCGGCAACTCCGGTCCGTTCGGCGCGATCATCCTGGGCGCCGTCGCTTCGATCATCTGCTTCTACGCCGTCACCGTCGTCAAGCCCAAGCTGGGCTACGACGACTCGCTGGACGCCTTTGGCATCCACGGCGTCGGCGGCATGATCGGCGCCATCGGCACCGCCATCGTCTACTCGCCCGCCTTTGGTGGCCCCGGCGCGGAAGACTATGCAATCGGCGCAAAACTGCTGGTTCAGATCGAAGCGGTCGTCGTGACCATCATCTGGGCAGGCATCGGCACCGCCATCGCCATCTTCATCGCCAAGGCCGTCACTGGCCTGCGGGTCAGCCAGGAAGTCGAACTGGAAGGCCTGGACCTCGGCGAACATGGCGAACGCGCCTACAACTATTGAGATTGGCAGGGCGGCCCGCCTGTCGGGCAAGGGCCGCCCGCCTCACCTTGTTCCTCCTGCGAACATGCCTTGGGCCGGTGCGTAAGCATCGGCCTTTTTTTGGACGCGCCGGTGCATAAGCATCGGCCCTTTTTTCGTCAGGCCGAGCGGGTCCAGAGGCTCGCAGGGCGCGGCACAGCGGCTGGCCAGCGACTTGCACGGCGGACCACCTGCACCGCCGCCCGCGCCACCCAGCCCAGCTTCTCACGCTTGGGGGTGACAACGCGGTGGTCCCAGGCCTGCTCGCCGCGGCGCGCGACTTCGCGGGCGATGTCGCCATAGATGCCGGCGGCCGCCAGCACCGCCCAGGCAGCGCGCGGCGGCAATGCGCCGGTGCCGTGACGGGCGCTGTCCTCATAGGCAGCGGCCATGGTCGCCAAGCGGCGCGACAGGATCGCCAGCCGGGGCCGGACCCAGGGCTTCATATGTTCGCCCGGCGGAATGTCCATTTCGGCGAGCCATAATTGCGGCAGGTAGCAACGATCCGCCGCCTCATCCTCGCTGATGTCGCGGGCGATATTGGCCAGTTGAAAGGCGAGGCCCAGGTCGCAGGCGCGGTCGAGCGTCGCGCGGTCGTTAGGGTCCACCCCCATCAGCACCGCCATCATGCAACCGACCGCGCCCGCGACATGATAGCAATAAAGCAGCATGTCGGCTTCGCTGCGCGGCCGCCAGTCGCGCGCGTCGAGGGCGAATCCTTCGATCAGGTCGTGGGCGTAGCGTTCGGGGATGGCGCATTCGCGCATGACCACGCCGAAGCCGTCGAACGCCGGGTCGCCGGTCGGTTCGCCGCGTAGCGCCTTGTCCGTCAGCACGCGCATCATCGACAGACGGGCTTGCGCATTCGACACGCTGGTCATCACGCCGCCATGATCCTGCCCATCGGCGATATCATCGCACTTGCGGCACCAGGCGTAGAGCAACCAGGCCCGCTCACGGGTTTTCCGGTCGAACAGCTTCGATGCCAGGGCGAAGGATTTGGAGCCGCGCGCGATGCTGTCGCGGGCGTGGGCGACAAGGGCGGGACGGTCGGGGACTGAAGAGGACATGCGGCGAGACATGCCCTGCCTTGCAGGGAAAGTCACCCAACGTCCGTTCGTTTCGAGCCTAGTCGAGAAGCACACCGAACGCACCAACCGCTTCTCGACTTCGCTCGAAGCAAACGGATGCGTTCTATATCGTCAGAGCCTGTCTGCCTTCATCGCGAAGATCGTTTCATGCGGCTGATAGGCCGACATGGCGTCGACCAGCGCCTCGATGCCGTCGGCATGAATCATGATCCCGGCATGTTGGGCGCGGATAAAGCCGGCCTCCACCATCTGCCGGTTGAAGCCGATCAACTGATCGTAGAAGCCCGCGACGTTGAGCAAGCCCACCGGCTTGCTGTGATAACCCAGTTGCGCCCAGCTGATCGCTTCCCACAATTCGTCCATCGTGCCGACGCCGCCGGGCAGCGTCACGAAGCCGTCCGACAGGTCCGTGAAGAGCTGCTTGCGCTGGTGCATCGTCTGGACGACATGCAATTCCGTGCAACCGCGATGCGCGACCTCCGCGCCGACCAGGGCTTCGGGGATCACGCCGATCACCTCGCCGCCCGCTTCCAGCGCCGCATCCGCCACCGCGCCCATCAGGCCGAGCCGCCCGCCGCCATAGACGACTCCAATGCCCCGCTCCGCCAGCGTCCGTCCGACATGACGCGCCGCATCGATATAGGTCAGGTCGGCGGGGGTCGCCGATCCGCAATAGACTGCCAGTCTCTTCATCATATCCGTCCGTGGGCCTAAGCCCCTATTTCAAATCATCCAGCATCAGCGCCGCGGTCGCCTTCGCGCTGCCCACCACGCCGGGGATGCCCGCGCCGGGATGGGTGCCGGCCCCTACCAGATAGAGATTGGGAATGACATCGTCGCGATTATGCGCGCGGAACCAGGCGCTTTGGGTCAGCAAAGGCTCCAGGCTGAAGGCGCTGCCCATATGCGCGTTCAGGTCGCGACCGAAATCGCTGGGCGCATAATGAAAGCGGGTGACGATGCGCGAGCGGATGTCGGGAATCAGCCGATGCTGGATTTCGTCCAATATCCGCTCCGCATAAGCATGGCCGAACTGATCCCAGTCGATCGGCAGCTTGCCCATATGCGGCACGGGCGCGAGCGCATAGAAGGTCGAGTGCCCCTCCGGCGCCATCGACGGATCGGTGACCGTCGGATGATGCAGGTAGAGCGAGAAATCCTGCGGCAGCACGCCATGATCGTAGATGTCGGTCAGCAGCCCTTCATAGCGCGGGCCGAACAGGATCATATGATGCGGGATGCCGGGCCAGCTGCCCTTGATGCCGAAATGAAGGACGAACAGACTGGGCGACCAGCGCTTCTGGCTCAGTTTCTCGCCCTGTTTCTGCCCGCGGGGATGATGGCCGAGCAGGTCGCGATAGCTGTGCATCAGGTCGGCATTGGTGGCGATGGCGTCCGCCTCCCCGCGCCATCCCGATGCGGTGTGGACCGCCGTCGCCTTGTCGCCATAGGTTTCTATCCGGGTGACGGCATCGCCCAGCCGCAGCGTGCCGCCCAACCGTTCGAAATGGGTCGCCATGCCATGGACCAGCCGGTTCGTGCCGCCTTTTGCGAACCAGACGCCGCCATCCTTTTCCAGCTTGTGGATCAGCGCATAGATGGCGCTGGTCTTCATCGGATTGCCGCCGACCAACAGGGTGTGAAATGACAAAGCCTCACGCAGCTTTTCGTTCTTCACATGGCTGGAGACGATCGAATAAACCGATCGCCAGGCCTGATATTTGGCGAGGCTGGGCGCGGCTTTGATCATCGAGGCGAAGTCGAGGAAGGCGACCGAGCCGAGCTTGCGATAGCCCTCCTCGAAAACGCCGGCGGCATAGTCGCAGAAGCGATCATAGCCCGCGACATCGCCTGGATCGAGCTTGGCGATTTCGGCGCGGAGCGCGGCTTCGTCATTGCTGTAATCGAAATTGGTGCCGTCGCGCCAGTTGAGCCGGTAGAAGGGCGACACGGGCATCAGAGTGACGTCCTGCGCCATGTCGTGCCCCGACAGCCGCCACAGTTCGGCCAGGCAATCAGGGTCGGTGATGACAGTGGGACCGGCGTCGAAGGTGAAGCCGTCCTTTTCCCACATATAGGCGCGCCCGCCGGGACGATCGCGTCCTTCGACCAGGGTGGTGTCGATGCCTGCCGATTGCAGGCGGATGGCGAGCGCCAGGCCGCCAAAGCCTGCGCCGATAACGATCGCTGTCCTGTTGGTCATCAGGCGGGCGGGTTCCATAATGTTCGCATGGCGTCCCTTATGGGTACAGGCGGGCGTCCGCACAAGATGCGCATACGGTCAGCCAGCGACGAACGGCCGGCGTAGAAACGCTGGATCAGGTCCGGGCGCAGCCGATAGAAGCGGGCGAAGATGCGCCAGCGCTGATCCGGCCGGGCGGCGCCGAACAGCATCTTGCCAAGCAGCCGATAATAGCCGCCGCGTCGCCAATGGGCCGCGGCATAGCTGCGGGTGGCCGCGGGCAGATTATCGAGCGGCTGATCCACCAGCCACAGCGCGAATCGCACCGCATCGGGCAGCGAATAGCCGGTCATCGGCTGGAACAGGCCGGCGCGCACCCCGGCGCGGGCAACCGGATCGCCCATTGGCCAATAGCGATCAAAGTCGCCACCATAAACGACCGGCAGGACGCCCTGTTCGCGATGGACCAGCTCGCCGCGCCAGCCCCTGGCCTGCGCATAGGCGGCGATGCGGGCATCGAGCGTGGGCACGTCCAGATCCGGCGTGTCGCTATAATAAGTATCCTCGATAAAGAGCGTGCGGTCGTCCCAAGGCAGCAGATAGACGAAGCGGTAGCCATCGACCTGATCGACCGTCGCGTCCATGATGACCGGGCGGTCGATGCCATGGGGAGCGTCGCAGCGCAGCGCATGGCCGACGAATTTCTGCCAGCCGCAGCGCAAGGCCGACAAATCCCCTGCGCCGCGGGCGTCGATAACCGCCCCCGCGGTGATTTCCCGGCCATCGGCCAGGCGGATGGCATGGGGTTCGACCGCGGTCGCCGTCGCGCCGGTCAGCAGCCGATCACCCAATATGCGTTCAAGTGCGACAGCGAGTTGGACAGTATTAACGCTGTTATAGGGCGTCGCGAGATTGCGACCGTAGTCGGGGAAACGCACGGCATGGCCCTGTGGCCAGCGATGGGCGACAAGCGGGTCGACGAGCCAGCGATCGGCGGGCGCAACGTCGCCATCGAAGAAGGACCAGAGATGATTGCCGCCGGGCCGATCCCCCTGTTCGACCAGCAGCAGCCGCACATCGGGCCGCAGCGCGGCGAAGGCGAGCGCGATCAACCCACCGGCAAGGCCGCCGCCGATGATCGCCAGGTCGCAGTCCAGATCGCTTGTCATGGCGGCATTGATAGGGGAGCGGCGCATCCCGATCCACCCTTGGTTTCGGCGCAAATATAGTATAGGGGGGTATCCTATGCACATTATTGCGGATCGGGATAAATTGCTGGCGCGGATACGCCGGATCGCGGGACAGGTCGCCGCCGTGGAGCGGCAGTTGTCCGGCGATGCCGGCTGTTCGGAGACGTTGCAGCTGGTCGCGTCGGTGCGCGGTGCGGTGGGTAGCCTGATGGAGGAACTGATCGAGCAGCATATGCGCGAGCATGTCGCCCGGCCGGGCCTGTCCGACGAGGCGCGCCAGGCCGCGACCGAGGAAATGCTGGCGCTGATCCGCCGTTACGGGAAATGACGATGCACGACGACCATCACCATGCTCATGGGGACCACGGCCATGGCGCCCACAGCCCTGCCGACCAACCCGTCACTTTTCAGGACAATAACGGCGAGGAAAGCCATTATTTCGACCATATCTATCTGTCGGCCGGGCATGACCAGAATGCCAAGCGAACCTTGTGGGTCGTCTGGCTGACCGCTGCGACGATGGTGGTGGAGATCGCCGCGGGCTGGTGGACCGGATCGATGGCGCTGCTGGCGGACGGATTCCACATGGCGACCCATGCCGGGGCGCTGGCGGTGGCGGCGGCCGCCTATGGCTATGCCAAGCGCCATGCGCGCAATCCGCGCTATACGTTCGGGACCGGCAAGGTCGGCGACCTGTCGGGCTTCGCCTCCGCGCTGCTGCTGGGCGTCACCGCCCTGTTCATCGCGATCGAATCAGGTATGCGCCTGTTCCAGCCGATCGACGTGGCCTTTGGCGAGGCGACGCTGGTGGCGGTGGTCGGGCTGGCCATCAATATCATCAGCGCATTGTTGCTGGGCCACGACCATAGCCATGACAATCACGACCATGGCCACGACCACAAACATGGCCATGCCGACAATAATCTGCGCGCCGCCTACGTGCACGTGCTGACCGACGCGCTGACGTCGGTGCTGGCGATTGGGGCGTTGCTGGCCGGGCGCTATCTGGGCTGGTGGTGGATGGACCCGGCGGTCGGCCTGCTGGGCGCGGTCGTGATCGCGCGCTGGGCCTGGGGCCTGATGAAGGACACCGCCGCGATCCTGCTCGATACGGCCGAGCCGGCGCTGATGGCGCGGGTGCGCGCGCAGGCGGAGGCGGAAGGCGCGACGATCCGCGATCTGCATGTCTGGCGCATCGGTCCCCATGCCCATGCCGCGATCATCAGCCTGGCCCCCGGCGCCGACGCGCCCAAGGTAAGGGCGCGGGTGCGCGCGCTCCCGCGCATGGAGCATGTCACGGTGGAGTGCGGGTAAAATTAAGGACGCTCGTCCCAACGAATCAGGCTGACCCCACCATCCTGATCGACGGTCAGTTCGCCAAAAGCCCCGGTCCGCAACTTCAGCGCGCCGAGCGGCAGACCCGCCGCGATCAGAGCAAAGCGCGCCGCGCCATTGCTCGTGACGAGCAGGTCCACGCCCGCGCCGCCCTCCGCGAAGAAGGCGCGCCAGGCGGCGATGCGGGCATCGGCGTCCACGATCCAGCCATCGGGCGCAATACCCCGCTCGTCCCAATCGGCCAGCGCCTGCGCGCCGATCCGGGCCAGCACCGCCGCCTCTGGCCGCCCTTCGTCCGGACCATGGTCGATCTCCCCCAGCCAGTCGCGCACACCATCCGCGGCATCGCCCGTCGCGGCGGCGATAGCAGCGGCCGTTTCACGCGCGCGCAGGAGTGGGCTGGACAAGAGGCGATCGATCGGCTGCGCCTGGTGCGCGAACCATTGGCCCAACCGCCCCGCCTGCGCATGGCCGCTCTCCACCAGCGGAATATCGGTGCGGGCGCCCACCCGGCAGGCGTCAGCGCTGCTCGCAAAGGTGTCGCCGTGACGGATGATGAAGATGCGGCGCATGATAGCGGGCGATCAAAGCGGCGGGGTCGGGTCGCCATAGACGGCGATCAGCGCCTCGACCCGGCTGATGTCGGCCTCTGTATCGATGCCGCTGCTGTCGAAGCGCGGTGGATCGACGGCGACCGTCATGACCGGGATACCCAGTTCGAGCAGGCGCAATTGCTCCAACCCCTCCAGATTTTCCAGCACCGTGGGCGGGCAGGCTTCAAACCGCTCCAGCGCGTCGAGCGTATAGCCGTAGAGGCCGACATGGCGCCAGACGGGGGACCAGGGGTCGGTTTCGCGCAGCTTATCCTCATTGCGGATCGCGGGGATGATCGTCTTGGAAAACCACAGGGCGCGACCATCAGGCGCGCGGGCGCAGGTGGTGCCGCTGAAGGGCGAGCGCGTCTTATGTTCGCGCAGCGCGTCGAGCGCGGGCCAGTCGAGCGCGATGACCGGCGTGGCGACCGGCGCGCCGCCCTGTAGCGCGGCGATCACCGCGCCGAGCGCTCCTTCGGGCTGGAAGGGCGAATCGCCCTGGAGATTGACGATGAAGCGTGGCGGCGAGGGTTGCGCCTGCGCCGCCGCAAGCGCGCGGCCCGATCCGGTGGCGATGGCGCTGTCCGTCATCACCGCGTCGCAGCCGGCGGCGCGGGCATGATCCGCGATCGCATCATCATCGGTCGCGACGGTCAGGGCAACGTCCGCACGGACGCCGATCGCCGCCCGCGCCATGGCGATCGTTCGGTGCAGCAACGTCCGCCCGGCGATCAGGCGAAGCGGCTTGCGCGGCAGACGGGAAGACCCCGCCCGCGCGGGAATGACGACGAGAAGGCTCAGGCGACCCCGGCGTGAAGCAGATCGTGCATATGGACCGCGCCGATCAACCGGCCATTTTCGCAGACGAAAAGCAGCATGATATTATGCTCATGCATCAGATGCATCGCTTCGGACGCCAATTCGTCGGGACCGACGGCAAGCGGCGTCAACGTCATCGACCGGCCCACGGCCTCCGTCAGATTCTGCTTGCCTGTCACGGTACGGCGCAGATCGCCATCGGTGAAGGCGCCGATCAACCGGCCATTGCGATCGACGATCGCCGTACCGCCGAGGCGCGCGCGCGTCATTTCGATGGTCGCGTCGAGAAGCGAGGCATCTTCCCGCACCATTGGCACGTCGTCACCGGCGGCCATAAGCTCGCGCACCTTGACCAGTTGCGCGCCAAGCCGGCCATTGGGATGGAATTTATGGAAATCATCGGCGGAAAAGCCGCGCATTTCCATCAGAGAGATCGCCAGCGCATCACCCAGCGCCATCTGCACCGTGGTCGAGGTCGTGGGGGCTAGGGAATTGGGGCAGGCTTCCTCCACTTCGGGCATCAGCACGCACATATCGGCCGCCATGGCGACGGTGCTCTGCGCCTGCGCGGTGATGGCCACCAGTGGAATGGCGAAGCGCTTGCAATAATGGATAATCGGGCCGAGTTCGGTCGATTCGCCCGAATGGGACAACATCAGAACGACGTCATCCGGGGTGATCATGCCCAGATCGCCATGCCCCGCATCCGCAGGGTGGAGGAAGATGGCCGGGGTGCCGGTGGAGGTGAGCGTCGCGGTCATCTTGCGCGCAACGATACCGCTCTTGCCGATGCCGGTGACGATCACGCGGCCGCGCACTTTCATGATGACGCCGATCACGCGCAGGAAGGTTGCGGCAAATTCCCGTTCGGCGAATTTGGCCTCCAGCGCATTGAGCCCGGAGGCTGCAATCGAAAGACTGCGGCAGGCAGTCTCCACGATACGGCCGCCGGAGCCGAACGGGACGATTTTCGAAGCTGGTGTCGACACGCGTTTGCCCTTTTATCCGTTTTTCACGACCAGATCATCCGGCCGGATCAACGGCGACGAACCATCGTATTCGATGCGTCGTCTTTCCCTCGTTCCGCGACCCCTAGCTGATTTTGCAACCAGCATGGGAGCATGGCTTACGCTGTTTCAGGCACTTATGGCAATCTATTTTGCAAGTGCGAAAGAAATTAGCGGCAGTTGAAAACAGTCAAACCTGACAGGAGCAAGGCAAAACGACTATATACAGCGACGAACCGTGGAACCATTTCCTATTTGCTATGCGCGCGACGTGCTGCCTTCATTGGGTGTCATGATAGTCACGATACCATTGCACGAATCGCGGCACGCCCGACTCGATTCCCGTTGTGGGAGCGAAACCAATATCATGGCAGATAGCGCTGATGTCGGCATAGGTTGCGTGAACGTCGCCCGGCTGCATCGGCTGGAAGTCGATCTGCGCCTTTCGCCCCAGCGCATCTTCCAGCACGGCGATCAGATGCATCAGTTCTTCGGGCCGGTTATTGCCGATATTATAGAGCCGGTGCGGCGCGCGACTTCCCCCGGCCTTGGGCGCGCCATCGTCGGCGGGTGGATGATCGAGGCAGCCGATGATGCCGCTGACGATGTCGTCGATATAGGTAAAGTCGCGCTGCATCCGGCCATGGTTGAACACCGGGATCGGTTCGCCCGCCAGGATTTTCGCGGTGAAGATCCACATCGCCATGTCAGGACGACCCCAGGGGCCATAGACGGTGAAGAAACGCAGGCCCGTCATGGGGATGCGGAAGAGATGGGCATAGGTTTCGCTCATCAGCTCATCGGCGCGCTTCGTAGCGGCATAGAGCGAGACGGGATGATCCGCGCGATCCTCCACCCGGAAAGGCAGCGTGTCGTTGCCGCCATAGACCGACGAGGAGGAAGCGTAGACCAAATGCCGGACCCGCCGCTCTCGCGCCAGTTCCAGCATGTTGACATGGCCAGCCAGGTTGGAGCGGACATAGGCATGGGGATTGATCAGCGAATAGCGCACCCCGGCCTGCGCGCCCAGATGCACGATCGCCTCGATCACCTGATCGGCCAGCGCGGCGTGCAGCGCGTCGAGGTCGGCGAAATCCAGTTCGTGGAAGGTGAAGAGCCTATCATGAGCCGCCTGCAACCGGGCGATCCGATCGCGCTTAAGCGACACAGGATAATAATCGTTCATGTTGTCGATGCCGACCACCGCATGGCCCTGCGCCAGCAGCCGGTCGGCGACGTGCATGCCGATGAATCCGGCAGCTC
Organism: Sphingobium sp. AntQ-1; assembly: GCF_028538045.1. NCBI lineage: Bacteria > Pseudomonadati > Pseudomonadota > Alphaproteobacteria > Sphingomonadales > Sphingobiaceae > Sphingobium > Sphingobium sp. AntQ-1. Next base: position 2,474,785 of record NZ_CP117158.1, on the reverse strand, counting down.
CGGTAACGAGGATGGTCATGCATTTCCCTCTCGGCCTGGGTGCGGATGCGCGGCCCCTTCCCCCGTCTCAGACAATCCACCATGGCTTGTAAAGCCCTCATAAGCTGCACGCGGTCCCGCTATGCGCAGACTTTCGCCGATCTTTACCGCCCTATAATCTTTATCGCCTAAGCGAAGGCCATGGACATGGCATCCCATCCCAAGCCCCCGGCTCCGGTCCCCGACCTGACCGGGCAAGGTCAGCGCGAACGCTGGCTAGCGTTGGCGCTGGACGCAGCAGAGGTCAACGCCTTCTACGCGCCCGACATGCTGACGGCCGCGATCGACCATCTGGCGGGCGACGGAAACGTCCATCTGATCGAGGCGCGCGATGGTGACATGGCGATAGGCCTGCTGCCGGTCGTCTGCAAGCCGCGCCATGGGCGCCTGCCGATCGGCTGCGTGGCGAACTGGATGCACGATCACTGCTTCTTCGGCGCGCCGATGATCCGCCGGGGGCATGAAGTCGCCGCGTGGCGCAGCTTCCTGGCGCAACTGGAGGCGGCGCCCTGGGCGCGCGGCTTCCTGCATCTCGAAGCCGTGGACGCCGCCGGGGCCAATGCCGCGGCGCTGGAGGCCTTATGCGTGGAGCAGCGGCGCGGCCGGCTGGAGATTCATCGCTACGACCGGGCGATGTTGCGGTCGGACCTGACCGGCGACGCCTATTGGGAAACGCAGATACGGTCCAAAAAGCGCAAGGAATTGCGCCGCCTGCAAAAACGGTTGGCGGAAATGGGGGCGGTCGAGACGCGCCAGTTGACCGACGGCGCCGAGCTGGCGCGCTGGTGCGGCGATTTCCTGGCGCTGGAGGCGTCGGGCTGGAAGGGGCAGGAAGGCACGGCGCTGGCGTGCAAGCCGGCCGACGCCGCTTTCTTCCGCGCCGCCTGCGCCGCCGCCTTCGACGCAGGTCGCCTGCACATGCTGCGCATCGACCTGGACGACCGGGCGATCGCGATGCTGGTCAATTTCCGCCATGGCGAGGGCGCTTTCTCCTTCAAGATCGCGTTCGACGAGACGCTGGGACGCTTTTCGCCGGGCGTGCTGATCGAGATCGCCAATCTGAACGCGGTGCAGGCCGATCCGGCGATCGGCTGGATGGACAGTTGCGCCGCCCCCGATCATCCGATGATCGACAGCCTGTGGGCGGAACGACGGACCATCGTGCAATATCGCATCGCCCTGCATGGCGCGGGCATCGCCCGGATGCAGCGCAGCGCCGCCTTCGCGCTCGCCAACGGGGTGGAGGCGATCGCCAGAAAATTGAAAGGACAGGCATGACCGCCCATAGCCCGATCGCGCCGGCCGCCGACGCCATCTTCCCCGACGAGGCCCGCGCCGCCTTCGCCGCCGCTTATCCCGACCAGTCGATCAAGCTGCATCATGGGCTGGTCGGCCACGGCCTGTTGACGCTCGACGCGCTGGCGACTCTGGCCGAGCGGATGCTGGGCACATCGGTCGAATACAATCTGGGCAAGTTACCGCTGGGCGTGCGCCCGGAGGATACCCCGTCCAACGGGCTGACGCTGGGCGAGACGATCCGCACGATCGATACCAATGGTAGCTGGGCGGTACTGAAGAATGTCGAGCGCGACCCGGCCTATGCCGCGCTGCTGGACGCGGCGCTGGCGGAACTGGAACCGATCGTGTCGGACAAGACCGGGCCGATGCTGCATCGCGAAGCCTTCATCTTCCTGTCTTCGCCCGGCAGCGTCACGCCATTCCATATGGACCCGGAGCATAATATCCTGCTCCAGATCATGGGCGTGAAGACGATGACCGTCTTCCCGGCGCGCGACCAGCATCTGGTGCCGGCGCAGAAGAGCGAGGATTTCCATGGCGGCGGCCATCGCAACCTGGTGTGGCAGGACGGGTTCAAGGCGCATGGCACGGCCGTCCGGCTGGAGCCGGGCGATGCGATCCACGTGCCGGTGAAGGCGCCGCATTTCGTGGAGAATGGCCCGACCGTATCGGTCAGCCTGTCAGTGACATGGCGATCGGAACGCAGCGTGGCCGAAGGCGAGCTGCACAGTTTCAACGCATTGCTGCGCAAACGCGGCCTGCCGGTCGGCACGGTCAGCGCACGGCCCGAAGCGCAGGGCGTGCGCCGCCTGGTCTATCGCATCATGCGGAAGCTGGGCGCTTAAGTATCCGGCGCAGCAGCGCTTCGGCTTCCAGGCGCGGGCTGAACCGTTCCAGCACCCACCATTCAAGCGAGTCCTCGCAGGTGGCGAGGCTCTGCTTGTAGCGATCCTTGCCCGCCAGCAGCGAATAGCGTGAGAGGCCGCGTGCGGCATAATGGCCGACCGCCGCCGCATGGCAGAGCAGGCCGGGCTTGTCCTTCGCGGTGCGCGACGCGGCGAAGGCGGACTGATAGTTCATCGCCACGCCGCGATGGGCGAAATTGACCAGCAACCCGACCACGCCACCGGCATCGGAAAAACGCAGCAGTTCCACCGCGCCCGACGGCAGTCCGCGCGCGCAGATCGTGCCGACGAAGCTGCGGAAGCCGGCATCGTCCCAGGCGTTGTCGGCATGGCGGCCGCCGTTGAGCGCGGCCATCTCCTCCAGCCAGGGGATGACGTCATCAAGCCCGCCGATAGCAACGTCGGGGAGTGGGCCGCCATGATCCTTCATCGCGCGGCGAATCTGGCTGCGCGTATTGGCGCTGAGCAGCGACAGATAGTCGCCGTCAGCGGCGCGCACCGCGCCCAGATCGACCTGATAGACGGGCGAGACATCGATCCGGCTGCGACGGCGCGCGGCCAGGCCGAGCAGCGGCGAATCGGGCGCGACCCCGCTGAGCGTCAGCGCCCTCCAGTCGCGGCGGCGCGTGAGGGCCGCAAGTGCGGCGGCGGTCGCTTCCGCCTCCCGGCCCGTTTCGACCAGCAGGCCATTATATTCGACATAGGGCCGGTCGGCCTGGGGATCGCCCGACTGGTTGAGGCTGAGCGTCGCGACGTCGCCCAGCAGGCGCGGCCGCATCGCATGGCCGGCCAGCGCCAGCGCCACATCCTGTCCCGTTGCATCGGTGACGGCCAGCAGGTCGGGCCGGACGCCATAGCTGTCGAGCCATGCCCCGACCCAGGTCCAGCCCAGGAAGAAGCTGCCGTCGGATCGCGCCTCCAGCGCCTGCCAGCGCTCAGCCAGGGTCGCCCGGTCGGGCTGCGAGAAGGTCGCGGACAATGTCATCGCGCCCCTTGTGGCAGAGCGCCGGGGCGGGTCAAGCGGATCGGTCAGACGGACATGCGTCTGGCCGGATCGACTGTGCCGTCGGGCCGTACACCGGCGCGCGCCAGATCACGGCCCATATGGCCGGTGAGGAAGCGATACCACATGACGAAATCGGCGCGCAGCGACCAGAGCGGATAGCGGAAGGTCGCGGGGCGATTGCGTTCGATCAGGCTGTGACCGGCCCAGGCGAAACCATAGCCCACCAGCGGCAAGGCTGCGGCCATCCACCAGCGCCCGGCAAAGGGCGCCGCAGCGACCAGCGCCACGACCAGGCTGGTGCCGGCATAATGGAGCGCGCGGGTGCCCCGACGCGCATGTTCCTGCAGATAATAGGGCCAAAAGTCGCGGAAGCGCTTCATGCGTGTCACGGCCATATGTGTTGCATCCTCTCTTTGACCGCAAGCGTAACGAAACAGCCGATGGCTGTTAAGTCTTATGCGCCAGACCGTGCGCCCTGTCGGGAGCATAGAGGAAATAGTCATAGGCCGCGCGCGCCGCTTCCGCGATGATGCGGTCGCGCGCGACATGGCCTTTGCTATCCTTCATCACGAAGACCGCAATCGCGAAGCGGCGCCCGTCGGGCAAGCGCACGACACCGACATCGTTGCCGGTGCCGTTCAATGATCCCGTCTTGTGCGCGACCGCCGTGCCCGGCGGCAACATGCCCACGATTCGCTTCTTGCCCGTTTCGCAATTCGCCATGATGGTGAACAGCCGCTGGGTGCTGGCGGCCGACAGCGCGCGGCCCGATTCATAGGCGGCGATCAGGTCGAGCATCGCCGCGGGCGTGGAGGTGTCCTGCAATTCTGCAGCGAAGGCCAAATTAGGCAGATCGCGGATATCGCGCGTGACCAGTTGCGGATCGGCGCGTCGGGCCGCGTCGGCATTCTGGCGGAAGCTGCCCGCCAGCGGATGAATGCCCATGGCGCGATAGAGGAGATGCGCGGTGTCGCTGTCCACACGCAGCCCGGTGACGCCCAGCTTATTCACGAAGCCGGTGATCGCCTGCGGCCCGCCCGCACGCGCGACCAGCACGTCGGTCGCATTATTGTCGCTCTTTTGCAGCATCAGTTCCAGCAACCGGTCGATCGACAGGGTCGCGCCGGGGCGGGAGAACATCCAGGCGATGCCGCCCTCGCTCGCCAAGGCAGGATCGAGCGCAAGCTGTTCGTCCAGGCGCGCCTGCCCCGCATCGACCAGCGCGAAGATGCGGCCGGCCACCGCGATCTTGTAGGCGCTGGCCATCGGGAACAGCGTGTCGCCGTTCAGCGCCTGCGTCTCGCCGGTCTGGAGATCGCGCACCCCGATCCCGACCGATCCGTCCGACAGGGCGGCGAAACGGGCGAACTCGCCCAGTAATTTCGCTTCGGCGCTTTGCTGGACCAGCGGCTTGGGCGGCGGGCCGAAGGCGTCGGCGCCGGGCAACGGGGCAAGAAACAGGCCGAAGGCGGCGAACAGGCTGACGGGACGAGCAAGCGACATGGTTTCGCCTGTCGCGGATCGGCGCGCGGGAGGCAAGAGGCTTTGCCCCGAATCGGGCAGGTTGACAGGGCTTTGCGCCCCGCGCCATCAGGCGGCATGAGCGACACCATCAAGCTGCACGAAAGCTGGCGCGCGCCGCTGGCCGATCAATTCGAAGCCCCGCATATGCAGGGGCTGAAAAATTTCCTGCGGGCGGAGAAAGCGGCCGGGAAACGAATCTTCCCCAAGGGCAGCGAATATTTCCGCGCGCTGGACCTGACCCCGCTCGACCAGGTGAAGGCCGTGATATTGGGGCAAGACCCCTATCACGGCGAGGGGCAGGCGCATGGCCTGTGCTTTTCGGTACAGCCGGGCGTGCGCACACCGCCGTCGCTGGTCAATATCTATAAGGAGATGCAGGCGGATCTGGGCATCGCGCGGGCCAGCCATGGCTTTCTGGAGCATTGGGCGAGGCAGGGCGTGCTGCTGCTCAACAGCGTGTTGACGGTCGAGATGGGCCGGGCGGCGTCGCATCAGGGCAAGGGCTGGGAACTGTTCACCGACGCGGTGGTGCGGATCGTCGCACAAAAGGAGGAGCCGGTCGTGTTCCTGCTGTGGGGCGCCTATGCCCAGCGCAAGGCGGGCTTCGTCGATCAGAGCCGCCATCTGGTGATCAAGTCCGCCCACCCCTCCCCTTTGTCCGCGCATAACGGTTTTCTGGGATCGCGGCCCTTTTCCAGGGCCAATGCCTTTCTGGAAGCCAAGGGCCGCGGCGCGATCGATTGGGCGTTGCCGGCGCTGGCCGTCGGTCAGCAAGGGCTGTCGCTTTAACGTATCAGCGCCATAGCTGAACGATGCATAACAGGTCGGTTCAGGAACGAAACAAGCGCCTCATGCGATACCCCCATCACAGTTAGAGATTTCAGGGTTTGAGGAGAACGCACATGATCTTTCGTAAAGCCATTCTGGCCACCGCCCTTGCCGCCGCGTCGCTGACCGCAATCGTCCCTGCGACATCCTATGCGCGCGACCATGATCGTCGCGGCCATCATCGCGAATATCGCAGCGATCATCATCGCGGCGACCGTTATGCGCAACGCCGCAGCTATCGTGACGACAACCGTTACCGCTGCCGCAAGTCGGGCGGGACCACCGGCCTGCTGCTGGGCGGCGTAGCCGGGGCCCTGTTGGGCCGGGCCGTCGATACGCGCGGCGACCGTGCGCCTGGAACGATCATCGGCGCTGGCGCTGGCGCGCTGGCCGGCCGGGCGATCGACCGCAACGGTAGCTGCTAAAATAAAGAAGGCGCGTGGGACATGTCCCCCGCGCCTTTCTCTTATGTCCAGGAAAAGCGAGGCCCGGTCCTGCTTGCGCAGGCCGGGCCTTCGTTCCTCTCCAAACTTGTCCAGCGGTCAGCCGTCGTAATCGCCGCCGATATTCTGGTTGCGCGGCGGCGCGGCGGCGGTCAGGCGCAGAGCCTCCGCCGACTGGGCGATCGAGCCGATTTCGTCCGGCGTATCGTCATCGTCAATCTGCACCTTTTGCAGCGACGCGACGACCGAATCGTGCAGATCGGCGGGCAAGACGGTTTCCTCGGCGATCTCGCGCAGGGCGACGACCGGATTCTTGTCCCGGTCGCGGTCGAGCGTCAACTCAGCGCCGCCGGAAATCTCCCGCGCGCGCTGGGCGGCGAGAAGGACGAGGTCAAAACGGTTGGTAACCTTGTCGACGCAATCTTCGACGGTAACGCGGGCCAAACAGGGCCTCCTGCAAATAACGGAAGGAAAGTCGTGAATTGGCCGCTTAGCAGCCGTCCCCGCAAGAGTCAATGAAAAGGCCATAAAGCCATGGCGAGAGACGGACAAAATGGGCATGAAGGGCATATGGCGACCATCAAACCCGCCCCCGACTGCGCCACCACGGACGACATCCGCCTGGACCTGCACGGCAATCATCTGCGCCTGATCGCGGACGGCCCGGCGCTGCGCCAGGCGCTGATCGCGCTGATCGACGGGGCGCATCACAGCCTGAAACTCTATTATTATATCTTTGCGGCCGATGGCAGCGGGACGCTGGTGCGCGATGCGCTGATCGCGGCGCGGGCGCGCGGGGTGGCGGTGACGCTGATGATCGACGGGTTCGGATCGGCCGCCACGCCCGACGCATTCTTTGCGCCACTGATCGAAGCAGGCGCGCAGTTCGCGCGGTTCGGGACGAGCCGCTCGACCCGCTATCTGATCCGCAACCATCAGAAGATGGCGATCGCCGACGACGAGCGTCTGATGATCGGCGGCTTCAATGTCGAGGACGGTTATTTCGGGATTCCCACCGAGGATTGCTGGCGCGACATCGGCCTGCTGATCGTCGGTGATCAGGTGGAGGCGATGACGCGCTGGTACGGTCAGCTATGGCGTTGGAGTTTGACGAAGAGGCATCGTTTTCGCACTCTGCGGCGCATGGTGCGCCAATGGCATCCCACGCTGCATCACCATGCCGCCGATCCGTTCCGCTGGCTGATCGGCGGGCCGACCCGGCGCCTCAGCCCTTGGGCGCAGGTAGTGAAACATGATCTGGAGAAGGCGGGGCGGGTCGACATGATCGCCGCCTATTTCTCGCCGGGGCGCGGAATGCTCAAGCGCATAGCCCGCGCCGCGCGGCGCAAGGGCGCGCGTATCATCCTGCCGGCCAGGTCGGACAATGGCGCGACCGTGGCCGCCGCGCGATTGCTCTATGGACCGTTGCTGCGGCGCGGGGTGGAGATTTACGAATATCAGCCGTGCAAATTGCACATGAAGCTGATCGTCATCGACGATGGCGTCTATGTGGGGTCGGCCAATTTCGACATGCGCAGCCTGTTCATCAACCTGGAGGTGATGCTGCGGGTGGAGGATGCCGGATTTGCCCAAGAGGTGCGCCAGTTCATCCTGCGCGAGGCGACGCGAAGCCGGGCGATAAGCCTGGAGGCGCATCGGTCCGGCCGCAGCGGCCTGACCCTGCTCAAACAATGGATCAGCTATCTGCTGGTCGGCGTGCTGGATTATACGGTGACGCGGCGGCTGAATTTCCGCGACCCGGACGCAGATTAAGGGGGCAGGCGCCGCCCGCCCCGCAACAGATTTCAGCGACCGTTGTCGGTCAGCACGCGGACCTCGCCGACAGGATAGCCCTTTTCGGCCATTTCCTTGGCATAATCGCCGCGGGCATCGGCCAGTTCGGCGCGATATTCCTCCCAGGCGTCGCGATTATCCTCCGCATCGGACGAACCGCGCAAATCGCCGGTGAGTTCCTTGCGCGCTTCGGCCAAATCGGTCTGATAGTTGAACCAATAATCATTTTCGACGCCAGCAATCGGCCCCTGATAGACCAATTGGGTTTCGACCTGGGCCAATTGTTCTTCATAGCTGACCGGGCCTTCCTGCGCCTGGACGGCGGCGGGCGCCATAGCCAGCAGAGCGGTGGCGGCGAGAAGCTTCGCATACATCATGGGTTCTTCTCCTCTTTTGATCGAACCATGCACTGCACAACGCGCCGACCCAGGTCTTTTTCGCCTGAACGAATGTGCAGAATGGACGAAGCGAGAAAAAGGGGCGACGGATCGTTGCGCAAACATCCGACCATTTCGACTTATCGCTTTGAAAACAAATAGTTAATAGATTATCGCACCACCAGATAGAAGGCGGCCGGTACAGACCCGCCATTTTCGATCACGATGTCATAGCGATCGGTAAAGAGCGGCAGCCAGGCGCAGTCCACCTGAACGCCCCCAATTGGCTTGGCGCAGAGCGTATTTCCATCCGCGCCCTGCACCCGCATCGACAGATTGGCCGCGCCGCGAGCCGGGGCGACCGAAATCTGGGCGCGCTGTCCGGCGAAGAATAGCTGCCGCACGGTCACGCTGTCCCCCGCGCCGAGCGATCCGCGCCGATAGGCCGGCCCCAGCGCGCGGCCGCGAAAACCAAGCGCCGAGCGGGTGACGCCATGATCCTGCGCCTCCTGCGTCCATAGCGCCGCGAGATCATCCTGCCCTTCGGCCGGGGTCGCGCCGAGCGCCTTGAGGATTTGCGCCGTGTCGAGCAATGCGGCGTGATCGCCATCGCCCTGCGCGACCTCGCCTTCCATCAACGTCCGCAACACCGGATCGGCGGGCAGCATGTCGGCCGCCGGCGCGGCCGGCCCGGCGACAAGCAGCAATCCCGACAAGAGCAGCCTAATCATCGCGGTCCTCCGGCTGGAGCACGAACCGCGCACCGGGCGCGGCCTCCTCCACATGCAGCGACAATTCGTGCCGCTCTGCGATCGCCCTGGCGAGCGAAAGGCCAAGGCCATGCCCCCCGCCCCGCGCGCCGTCAAGCCGGACATAGCGTTCAAACACCCGTTCCCGGTCGGCGGGCGGGATGCCGGGGCCGTCATCCTGCACCACGATATGCGGACCGGGAGCCAGTTCCAACACGATCGAGCCGCCACTGGGCACATATTTGAAGGCGTTGTCGAGCAGGTTGGACATGAGCCGCGTCATCTGCATCGGGTCGGCGCGCGCCCGCACGCCCGGCGCGATCCGCGCATGGAAACCGATGCCCAGATCTTCAGCACTGGCGCCGTAGAGATCGGCCAGGCTTTCGGCGATGTCGCTCAAGTCGACTTCGGCCAGGCCGCGCAGATCGCCGCGCATCGCCTGGGTGCCGGCAATGTCGAGCAGCGAATCGAGCAGGCGCACGACGCCGCGGATTTCGGCGCGCGACTGATCCAGCGTGCGCAGTAGCGCCTCGTCCTGCGTCCCCTCCATCGCCTTGAGGATGCGGGTGTCGAGATGCATCAGCGGGGTGCGAATCTCATGCGCGGTCTGGTCCGACACGGCGCGCTGCGCCTCGACCAGCCGTTCGACCTGGTCGAGCATGGCGTTGGTATTGGCGGCCAGTTCGGCCAGTTCGTCATTATTGCCCGGTCCCGGCGCGCGGGCGGCGATACGCCCGGCGCGGACGGCGGCAAAGGCGGCGTTCACCACCTCCACTCGCGCTCGCAGGCGACGGGCGGCGAAATGGCCGGCGGCCAGACTGAGCAGCGCGATGCCCGCCCCGGCGATGGCGAACGCCATTGCGAGCCGCGCGAGCAGCGCCTGGCCGCGATAATTGCTGCGCCCTACCAGCAGGCGAGCGCCGGCGCCGAGCTGGGTCGCCCGCGCGAACATGCGGTCACCGTCGGGCAGGACGACATAACGCGCCTCCGACACTTCCGATGCGATGGCCGGCCAGCGATCGAGATTGCCGGCCAGGCGGCGGCCGGCCCCATCGGTCAGCAGATACCAGCTACGTTCGCCATCCTCACGGTTCATGGCGAGACGATCGGCGATCCGCGCCCTGAGTTCCGCCTCGTCGCTGCTGACATAGATATCGGCGAGGCCCGCCAGGTCGGTGTCGACCTCTCGCGCCAGCATCGCCCGACCGTCATCGTCGACGATCTTTTGCACCACCAGAAACAGCGCCAAGGTTGACAGAAGACTGACCAAAAGCGCCGACAGCGTGACCCGCCCGAAAACCGAACGGAACAGGCCGGGTCTAGGCACTTCCCGCCCCTGTCGGCCCCGCCGCGGCGATCAGCCGATAGCCGGTGCCCCACACCGTTTCCAGCACAGGACCGTCGAACCCGTCCTCCAGCTTGCGGCGCAGGCGTCCGACATTGACGTCCACGACATTGGTCTGAGGATCGAAGCTCAATTTCCATACCTGGCGCAGCAGCATTTCGCGCGTCACCACTTCGCCGGCATGTTCCATCAGATAGCGGAACAGTTCGAATTCCTTGGGCGAGAGCGGCAGATGCTTGCCCTGGCGAAAGGCCGTGCGCGCCTTCACATGGCATTCCAGGTCGCCAAACAGCAGCACCGGCTCATGGCTGCGCCGGCTGGCCCGGCGCCACAGCGCGCGAACGCGGGCGACCAGTTCGTCGGGTTCGAACGGCTTGGCCAGATAATCATCGACGCCGCTTTCCAGACCCTCGACCCGATGTTCGCTGCGGCCGAGCGCCGACAGCATCAACACCGGCGCGCCAACGCCCGCCACCCGCAGCCGGGTGACGATGTCAATGCCCGACAAATGGGGCAGCATCCGGTCGAGGATGATGACGTCGTGGCTGCCGCCGCCCGCGCGGTTAAGGCCGGTGGCGCCGTCGATCGCCTGTTCCACCACCATGCCTGCATCGGTCAGGATCGTGGCGATGTTGGCGCGCGCGGCCTCGTCATCTTCCACCAGCAATATCGAAATCGCGTCTGCCTGCGCCATCATGTCCCCCGGCTCGCAGATAACGCGAAAGGCCGCCAGTGACAAAGGCTGTTAGCCCATCACTGGCGGCCTTTCGCGCAAAGCCCCGGCTTTGGCGTTTATATTTTGAGCCCGGCGCGCAGCATGAGGCAGCCGATCACGAGCAGATAGGCGCCGAAGATCTTTTTGAGCGGGCCGGCGGGCAGGCTGTGGGCCGCGGCCACGCCGAGCGGCGCGGTCAGCATCGACATGGAGGCGATCGCCAACGTGGCGGGGATGTTGATGTAACCCAGCGAACCCCAGGGCAGGCCGCCTTCCTTCAGACCGATGATCGCGAAACCGATGGTTGTCGGGATGGCGATCAGCGTGCCGATGCCCGACGCCGTCGCAATCGCCCGGTGGATGGTGCGGCCGCACAGCGTCATCACCATGATGGCGATGGTGCCGCCGCCAATGCCCAGCAGCGAGGAAAATGTGCCGAGCCCGCCGGCGATGCCCATGCGCAATATGCCCGACGGCATGGTGTCGCTGACGACCTTGCCGCTGACCTTGGGCAGCAGGAAGTTCAGCGACATCAGGATCACGCCGCCGCCGAAGATCATCTTGAGCGTGCGGCCATCGACATGGCTGGCGAGCATCACGCCCGCGCCGCAGCCCAGGACAATCCAGGGCGCCCAGGTCTTGAGCACTTCGAACTCCACCGCGCCGCGCTTGGAATGGGCCAACAGCGAACGGATGGAGGTGACGATGATGGTCGCCGCCGACGTGCCGATCGCGACATGGGCGATGGCGTCATGCGTGCCGCCGAGCAGTGGAAGGACGACGAGCAGGGCCGGCACCACGACGAAGCCGCCGCCAATGCCGAAAATGCCCGCGGCGAAGCCCGCGAGCAGGCCGGCGGCCAGCATCGCGACGAGCGGAATGAGCCAGGTCATGACATCGCCCTGCATTATAGCGCGCCCTCCTGCCCATTACGACGAGCGCGCATGTTGCTGCGTTCGCCTCTGCGGATCAAGGCGGCGAAATTGGGGAAATCGACCATGACGTTAAACCATGCCTCTCTTCGGCGAAATCAAGCTGCATGGGGGGCATGTGGTCATGTCCCCCTGTCCCGCTAGACGAACGAGGTGCGCGAACCCGCAAGGCCATGGCCTAAAGTGCAAGACGATGGGGAAACAAAAGGACATGGTATCATCAGGCCAACGCCTCCTCCGCGGGCGTATAGCGCAGGCCCAGATCCTGTGCGACGGCCTGATAAGTCACCTTTCCATCCCAGATGTTGAGGCCCGCGCGCAGGTGGGGGTCGTCGCGCAATGCGTCCCGCCACCCCAGTTCGGCGATGCGCAGCGCGTGGGGCAGCGTCACATTGTTGAGCGCATAGGTGCTGGTCCGCGCCACCGCGCCGGGCATGTTGGCGACGCAATAATGGACGACGCCATCGACGATATAGGTGGGGTCGGCATGGGTGGTGGCGTGGCTGGTTTCGAAACAGCCGCCCTGATCGATCGCGACATCGACCAGCACCGCGCCCTTCTTCATGGTTTTCAGCATCGCGGCGCTGACCAGCTTGGGCGCGGCGGCGCCGGGGATCAGCACGGCGCCGATCACCAGATCCGCGTCGGCCACGCATTCGGCCAGGTTCGCGCGGTTGGAAAAGCGGGTCTTGGCTCGCGCCTCGAAATACATGCCGAGCTTTTCCAGCACCTCCGGACTGCGATCCAGGATAGTGACGTCGGCGCCGAGGCCCGCCGCCATCTGCGCCGCGTTGAAGCCGACCACGCCGCCACCGATCACCGCGACCTTGGCCGGCAGCACGCCGGGCACCCCGCCCAGCAGCACCCCGCGCCCGCCATGCGCCTTTTCCAGCGCGGTCGCCCCCGCCTGGATCGCCATGCGACCGGCGACCTGGCTCATCGGCTTGAGCAACGGCAGGCCGCCATGGACGTCGGTCACGGTTTCATAGGCGATGCAGGTTGCGCCCGACGCGATCAGGTCGTGGGTCTGCTCCGGGTCGGGCGCAAGGTGGAGATAGGTATAGAGGATCTGGCCCGGCCGCAGCAGGGCGCGCTCCTGCGGCTGCGGCTCCTTCACCTTCACGATCATTTCGGCGGTAGCGAAGACGTCGACGGCCGCCGCGACGATCTCCGCCCCCGCTGTCTCGTACAGCGCGTCGCTCGCGCCGATACCCTCGCCCGCGCCGCTTTCGACCAGTACGCGATGGCCGTGCGCGGTCAGTTCATGCACGCTTTCGGGAGTCAGGCCGACGCGATATTCATGGTTCTTAATTTCCTTGACGGTGCCGACGATCATCGTGCCTCTCCAAAAAAGGGGGCGCGTTGCCGTCGCGCCGCTCTGCCGCCATCATAGCGCAGGCGGGATGACGAAGGTTCCCCCGATGTTAGGGCGCGGCCCTGACCGGCACCGGCGCATTGCACAGGTCGACGCCGCCAGCGGGGCGATCATAGAAATCATCCTTTCGGTTGGCGCGCAGGCGCAAATAATTGGCGAAGCTGGGCGACAGCGTGTCCATCGCCTCGAAGCGCGGGCGCTCGGCGGCCGGCAGTTCGCTGGCGAGACGGACGGTCAGGATCGGCGCCTGATGTTCGGTCGGCGTATAGAAGCCCAGTTCGCCCGATCCGCGCGGCAGGCTGGACAGATGCGCCATGCCTTCGATCACGCGGCCCACGACTGCGATGTTGCGATCGAGCTGGCGCGGCGCCTGGCCGATCACGGCATAGAGTTCCGCGCCCGTTCCCGCGTCCGGTGATAGGTTCCGGCCGACGCCGACATAGCCATAGCAATGGGGCAGCCAGGCCGACGTTCCGTCCATCGCCACCGGCCAGCCGCCCACGAAGCCGGTCGAGGAGGCATAGGGATCGGCATAGGGCAAGGGCGTGACCGCAAGCCGCCGCGTCGCCAGCGGCAGGGCATAATCGTCCGGGCTGGTGGCGGACAGGCCGGGCGGCATCGGCTTCTTCTCCGTCGCGTCGCCCCATTGCGCGACATAATTGTCCTGCACCCGGTTGATGCTGGTGCCGTCCCACCAATGCGCCTTCGCCAGCGTCGCGATATTGGCGACATGGCGTGGCGAAAAGCCGGGCGCGAGCTGGATGACTACGCGCTTGCCGCCCTCTATGGTCATCACCAGCAGTTCGTCCGCTGGTATCGGCCGCCATGCGCCCGCCGGCGCTTGCGCCACTACGTCGGCGGGCGTAGCGGGCGGATCGGTGGCGAGAGCCTGGGCAGCGAGGCAGGCGGGAAGGACAGCGGCGGACAGCGCGAGCGCGAGAAGGCGGTTCATGCCGCGATCAAACAGCGACCGCGGGATAAAGTAAAGCATCCCCTGACCATAGCCCTTGCCTAGCCGCACATCGCACGATAGGGAGCCGCACTTCCAGTGCAATGCGGAGCGGTGGCCGAGTGGTCGAAGGCGCTCGCCTGGAAAGTGAGTATACGCCAAAAGCGTATCCAGGGTTCGAATCCCTGCCGCTCCGCCATTTACTGTATTCCAACGGTCACAGGCACGCTTTGGCGAACGCTGAATCCCAGCATTTGCTGGGATATTTATAGATTTAGGTATCGTAGGCCATTGGCGTAGAAAGGTCATGTAGCGCCCATCTTTCGCGTCACCGATAATCGACGACGGTGGCGGGCTGGCTGTTTCTCCCCTGGGGTCTGCTTCGTCACCACCAGCGCCAAAGCGCATCGCATGGCCAATGCACAGCCTTTCAAAAGTTGGACGTAGAGCAGCCCCAGGCAGCAAGGTTGGACCCATAAGCCTACGCATTCCCAACGCCTGCCGTTGCATCGGCATCCGCCGCAGCACATTGTCTATGCTGATCGCAGATCGAGGGTTGAGGTGGCGAAGCTGGGTAGTTCGACACTGGTTCTGGTCGACAGCCTGCGCCGGTCGATCGACGCGCGCCGGTCACAATCTGCAGGAGCAATCAATTAAGCTGTTCGAACAGTGCTTTGGCAGATAGTCGAACTCCCATTCGATTGTCCTCGACGGGCGCGACATGGACAGCGAAACAGACGATGCTGTGCGATTTTTGCATCGGTCGGTTCGGCGCGGTTACGGTAGAAGTGTTTAAAAAATCTTTTATATCATTGTTTTAATTGTAGTTTTTGTAATATTTCGGCATGGCGCGCGCTGGTGAGCGGATAACGTAGCAGCAGCAGCGCGGCCAGGCCGGAGAGCAGCAACGGTATGAAGCAATAGAGCCATTGAAGCCGGTCGAGCGCCTGGACCGAGTTGCTGGCATCCAGTGCGGGCTTGAAATCGATCCAGTCCAGAATCATGAACAGCAGGCCGACCGACAGCGCCTGACCGACCTTCCAGACGCCGATCAACAGGGCGAACAGGAGGCCGGTACAATCCTCTGCGCTATCGAGCCGGTTGGCATCGGCGCAATCGGCGATCATCGCGCGCGGCAGCATGGCGATGGCGCCATAAAACAGGCCGACGAGCGAAAAGACGCCGATCGCCACGAGCAGATTGCCGCCGGGCATCAAGTATAGCGGGATTTGCGCAAGGCCCGACCCCGTTGCCGCCAGAGCAAGCGCGCGATGCTTGCCCAACCGGCCCGCCAATATGGTCCAGACCGGCGTGACAAGGAGCGCCACGGCGAACTGGCCGATCAGGATGAGGCCGACATCGGCCGGAGCGATGCCCTTGGCAAGGGCGAAGAAAAAGACCGCCAAGGTGGTCGTGGCGCCCGCGCCAAGGCCCAGCAGCAGTTCGCCCAACAGCACGATCCTGACATCCCCGCGCCTGGCCAGGCGAAAATAGGTGGAAATGCCGCCATGATGCGAGTCTGCCGCACGGTGGCGTTCAGGTACGATGGCGAGGGTAAAGCCCGTCATCAGCGGCGTCACCCCCACAACGAACCATGCCATCATGTGCATCGCATCGGTTTGGCCCGGCCGCCCGGCAAAGGCGAGTATCTTGGGGATCAGCATGGCCGCGACCATCCCCAGCATGAAGGCGAACTGCCACCAGGCGTAGATGCGGGAGCGTTCCTGATAATCGGGCGAAGCCCCTGCCGCCAGGGCCAGTTGGGCCAGGCCCAGCACCGACCAGCCAGCATAGGCGACGAGCAGCCATATCGCCAGATAGCCCGGCCCGACACCGGGCGATGCAGTGAACAGCATCACCATGCCGACCATTATCATGGGGGCGCCCGCCGCGACCCATGGCCGATAGCGCCCGAAACGGGTGCGGGTGCGGTCCATCCATCCGCCAAGCAGCGGGTCCAGGACGATGTCGATGATCCGCACGATCATGAACACCGCGCCAACGACACCCAGATCGAGATGCAGGCTGCCCGAATAATAGCTGGGCAGATAGACCACCAGCGGCAGACTGAGGGCCGACAGGGAGATGCTGGGCGCGGCCAGGGCAGCAAGGGTCAGGGCCGAAAGTGGCGGCCCGTTCGGACTGGGCGGGGATTGCGGAATGGAAAAGCCCTCTCGATCCTTATCGTCTGTGCCGCAATAGTGCGCAGCGGCCGGTGGGGAGCGGAAGCGCGATCGCCATCGCCCAGATGCCGATCCTGTCGCCAAAGCGCCTGCGATGGCGACAGCGGCGACAGAGATGATAGCTTTCGGGAAAGAGAGGATAACGATATGACCGATGCCATCATCGACACCCCGCCGCCTGTGTCGGCGATCGACCCGGCGAATCTGGACCCGTTCGACCGCAAGGTGTTCGACTGGCTGACGCAGAATATGGGCGTGGTGACTGGGTTCGTGCGGCATCCGCGCTGGCGCCCCGGCTGGGATGCGCAGGTGATCCGGGACGGCGTGGTCACCCCACTTTATATTCGCGGGCCGCGTGGCGATAGCTATGTGTCGCCAGTCGACATGATCCAGGAGGGCGAAATCCACCTGGCGTTCGAAGCCAACGCCATTCCCGCGCCGCGCCTGTTGGGCGTGATCGACGATCCGTTGTCGCTGGTGCTGGAGCATATTCCCGGCAGGATCAACAGCGCGACCATCGCCGACGAAGATGTGCGCCGACAGGTGCGCGAGGCGTATATCGCGTTGATCGCGCGGCTGCACCAGGTTCCGCTCGCCGCCTTTGCGAAGGTGGGATTGCCGGTTCCCACGTCGGCGCAGGACATCGCGCTGGCGCTGTACCAGCCGGCCATCGACATTTTCCACAAGACGATCGGTCGCCCTTTCCCCCTGATGCGCTTCATCGCCGACTGGCTGCATCGCAACGTGCCGCGCGACCGGACGAAGGCCGCCTTCATCAACCCGGACGCGGGACAATTTCTGTTCGAAGACGATCGCGTGACGGGTCTGATCGATTTCGAGGTGTCGAGCTTTGGCGATCCTGCGGCCGAGCTTGCGGGGTTGCGCATCCGCGACACGGCGGAGCCATTGGGCGATATTTCGGCGTTGATCGATCATTATGAGCGGCTGACCGGGGACAGGATCAGCAAGCGGCTGATCGAATATCACACGGCCGGATTTTGCGGGGTCAACGGATTTCTGCTGTGGCCGCTCGCCTTCCAGTCCTCGCCCGAACAGGATTATGTCGCCTATATGCAGTTTGCGGTGTCCGCCACCCGCTTTTCGATCAGTGCGATCGCCGCGCATGACGGCGTAGCGCTGACCGACCCGGACCTGCCCGTTCCCCGCCAGATCGGGTTCGACGAAGCGGCGCGCAAATTGGTCGCGCAGGTGGAGGCGCTGCCGGGCGGGAGCGCCGCCGCGGACTATCAGCGCGATTCCGCCGCCGCGCTGGCGCGCTATCTGCGGCGCTGGGCGACTTATGGCGCGCAGGTGGCGGCAGCGGACATGGACGATGTCGAGGCATTGTTGGGGCAGCGGTTCGACGATGACGATGCGGCGATGGCGGCGCTCGACGCCTTTGTCGCGCAGGTCGGACCCGAAATGGACTCGGCGTTGACGCGGCATTTCCATCGCTGGCTCAAGCGGCAGAATTTCCTGCTGCGCGATTGCGGCGAGAATTACCGCTATATCGACTTCGACCTGCAACCCATCCCGCCGCGCTGACGGGAAAGGCGCAGGACGAATCAGGGCAGGCGACGGATCGCGACGGGGATGCCGTTCAACACGGCGTTGCCCGACGCGGCGTCGATCATTTCGGCCGGGCTGAGTTCATTGATGTTGGTGCCGACATGCAACCGGGCAATGTCGAGGCGTGCGCCTTCGCGATCATGGCCCCAACCGTGGGGCAGGCTGACCACGCCGGGCATGATGTCGTCGGTCACTTCCACCGGCGCGGTGACGATGCCGCCCTGGCTGGTCACTTCGCAACTGTCGCCATGGGCCAGGCCAAGAGCGCGCGCATCATCGCCGTGAATCTGGAGCGTGCAGCGTTCCTTGCCCTTTACCAGCGTGTTGAGATTGTGCATCCAACTGTTAAGCGATCGCAACTGGCGTCGGCTGACCAGCACGAGGGCGGGCACGGGTTCGTCCAGTGCCGCTTCCAACCGGGGGATGTCGGTCAGGAAATGCGGATGCGCCAGTTCGATCCTGCCAGTCGGCGTCGTGATCGCCCGTTCGCCCAGCGGCACGGCAGGGCCAAGCAATATCCCGTCGGGGGCCGTCTTGAAATCGGCGAGCGAGAGGCCCGTCGGATGCGCGCCGAAACGATCGCCGAACGGACCCGAACGAATGCACAGGTCCAGAATGCGTTCGGGACCGTTAGTCGGCAACGCGGCAAAGGCGACCTGGCGATCAACCCCGGCCTGATCGCACATCATGCCGAAAAATTCATCGTCCAGGGCGTTGAGGTCGGGAATGTCCACCCCGCCCATGATCGCGCCGATGCGGGCCATGACTTGCCATTCGGGGGGCCGATGCCCTTCACCGAACAGCGCCGGAGAATAATGTCCGCCGCTGGTCAGCGCCCATGGCCAGGCCCATATGTCCCAGTGCGGCTGTTCCAGCAGGGACGGACTGGGGAAGATGACATGGGCGTGGCGAGTGGTTTCGTTGAGATAGATGTCGATGCTGACCATACAGTCCAACTGTTCCAGCGCCGCGTCCAGCCGGGCGGAGCCGGGCACCGAGAGGACGGGGTTCGCGCCCAGCGTCATCAGCGCATGAATCTGGCCTTCGCCGGGCGTGTCGATCTCTTCGGCAAGGCAGGATGCGGGATATTGACCCAATATTGCCGGGACGCCCCGCACCCTGGACGGATTGCCGGCAACCGCGCCGGTGCTGGCATAGGGCGGTGCAAGGTCAAGGTGCGGGGCGACCTGCGTCGACCACATCGATCCGCCGGGCGCATCCAGATTTCCGGTCAGAATGGCGATGGCGTCGACCAGCCAGGATGCCAGCGTGCCGAAACTTTGCGTGCAGGTGCCGATCCGCCCATAAATGGCGGCAGCCCGCGCGTCTGCTATGTCCAGCGCGAGGCGGCGGATGACCGACGCATCGACACCGCAAAAGTCCGCGACACGTTCGGGCGGAAAGGCGGCGGCAACGTCGCGGAGCGTTTCGACCCCTGACAGCAGCGGCGAGAGATGGCCCAGGCGCACGCGATTTTCGGCGAACAGGACATGGACGATGCCCAGCAACAGGGCCGCGTCGCTGCCGGGGCGCAGCGGCACCCACTGGTCCGCCGCCGCCGCGGTTCGGGTGCGCACCGGGTCAAGCACCACGACCCTGCCCCCGCGCGCGCGCAAGTCGCGAATGCCACCCATGACATCGCGGTGCGAGAAAATGCTGCCCTTCGATTCGGCGGGATTGGCGCCCAGAATGACGAACAGGTCGGTTCGGTCGATGTCCGGGATCGGTATGCGCCACATATTGCCGTACAGCAGGAAGGAACTGACATTCTTGGGAAGCTGATCCACGCTGGACGAGGAATAGCTTTGGGCGAAGCGCGCCAACCGGTAGAGCAGCATCATGTAGCGGCCACTGGCGAATCCCTTGCCCGACATATTGCCGCCAAAGCTGGCGAAGGCCGATTGCCCATATTTTTCGCGCACGCCGCGCGCCAGCCGATCGGCATGGGCGAACGCTTCTTCCCACGACGCCGCGCGCCATTGGGTGCCTTCGCGGATCATCGGCGTGCGCAGCCGATCGGGATCATGATGCAGGTCGCCCAGCGTCGTCCCCTTTGGACAGATATGGCCCCGACTCCAGACATTCGCCTTGTTCGGGCGGACCATCGTCACCTGGTCCCCGTCGACGCTGACATCGATGCCGCACATGCCCTCGCACAGCGGGCAGGTGCGCTGGTGGGGGCGGATTTCCTCTGTCTTGGTCACGCCATCTGTCCTTTCACTATATGTTTGACAGGCCAGGCCGGCGACGGCTCAATGGCGCCATGACCATTGCTTCGCCACAGCCCGATCCGGCCCGGACCGGCCAAGATTTCCTCGACGCGATCGTTGCGGGCGATCTGGATGCAATCGATGCGCTGCTCGCCCCAGATGCGACCTGGTGGGTGCAGGGATGGGGCATGTTGGACCGTAGCGCGCTGATGCGGGGTCTGGCAGGAACGATCGGGCGATCGGGCGCGCGCGCGATGACCATATTGCGCACCACCGCGCAGGACGATCGGGTCGCGATCGAAGCGGAAGGGCGTTTCAGCTTCGCCGAGGGGGAATATTGCAACAGCTATGTCTATGTCCTGGCGATCGATGCGCAGGGCAGGATCGCGCAGGGCAAGGAATATCTCGACACGGCGGTGGCCGCCCGATTTTACGGCTGAACGAGCGGTATCGGCGGGCGTAGCGTCACGTCCCGCCCGCCGATGAAGAACCCGCGGCCCGGCCATGACCCTAAAAGTCGTAGCGGACCCGCACGCCATAGGTGCGCGGCGGTGCATAGCTGCCCGAATTGATGCCGAAGCTGGTCGCGCTGATGATGATATTCTGGATATATTGGCGGTTTGTCAGGTTATCGACATAGGCAGTGACGGTAATCGGCAGGCCTTGCAGGTTACTGACCTGCGCATTGAGGCTGATGAGACTATAACTCGGCAGGCGCACCGGACCCTGTAGATATTGATCGATATGATAATAGTCGCCATGCAGGGCCATCCGCCCGAAATCGCCAAGGTCAAATTCATAATCGGCGGCGAACTGGTAACTCCATTTGGGCGCCCCGGTAAAACCGCCCGGCGAGTGAAAGAAGGGCGCGAGGATGGCGGGCGCTTCGAGCCGGTCGAATTTCTGCCGCAGGTGCGCGCCGGCAAAGCTTAGCCGCAGGCCGGGCGTCGGCGAGATATGTCCGTCAAACTCAAAACCCTTCGACGTCGCCGTTCCGGCATTGATCTGTAGCGCGGACCCGGCGGGCGCATTGGTGGAATCCAGGCCGGGAAGACCCGACCCGGCGGTTATGCCGGTCGCTTGAAGCTGCAACTTGTCGAAATGACTGATGAAGGCGGCGATATTGAAATGGCCGGTCCAAGAACCGCTGCGAAACTTGCTGTGGACGCCGACTTCATAGTCTGTGACCGTCTGCGGATCGAAAGTCTGAAAGGCGCTGAGGACCGGGGCAAGGACGGGCGCATTCAATCCTCCGGCGCGATAGCCGCGCCGATTGGTGAAGTAGAGGAAGATGTCGTCGCTGGCCTTGTAATCGACACCCAGCGTCCAGGTGGGCGCCTTTGATCGGGCGGAGCCTTCGAAACTGGCGCGCCCGAAGCGGCTGCCGGTATCGGCCCGGCAAGCGGCTAGGCCCGAATAGGGCTGGGCTATGGTTTCCCCGGTCGCCAGCGCGACGGAAACCCGGCTGTTGCTACAGATAGACTGTTTGTCCCAAGTATAGCGAAAGCCGCCGTTGAGCGTCACGCCGTGCAACCCCATATCGTCGAGTGCGTAGGATAGATTGGCAAAGAGCGCGTGGCTTTGGTCGCCATAGAGGGTGTCGGACAGCGACCCTACCGGCCATACCCCGCCCAGCGCGCCATTGACGATGGCCTGCGTCGTCGGGGTGGGCGGCGTCGGCCGGAAAAGATCGAGCACCAGATAATTGACCCCGGCTGGCTGCGCCTTGAGGTAGAAGCCGCCCGCAAGCCAGGAAAGCCGGTCGTTGAACAAGGAGCCGCTGATTTGCAATTCGTTGGTATATTGTTCGGATACGCTGTGGTTGCGGGTGGTGATGAGCGTTCCGGGCTGACCCGGCACCAGCCCCAGCGCGGCCAGACCCGGACCCAGATTGGGCAAGGGCGCGGCGGGCAGTCCGATCGCATTTTGCAGATTGTCGACATTGGTATAGCGGTAGCCAAAGATATTCTTGATCGTCACTGCGCCGATGTCGACCGAGGTCGTGTTCGACAGGCCCCAAAAGGTTTCATTGTCGAAGGGGTCGACCGTGCTCGCGGCGGTCCGCCGACCCAGCGCGCGCAGCGAATCCACCAGCGGTTGAAGATCCGGGCGCAGCACCACGACCGGAAAATAGCCCTGCGCATTGGTTTCGATCCGGGTGTAATCGACGATCAGCACATTTTTGATGGTGTCCGTCGGTTCGAACAGGATCGACGCCCGCAACGTGTCCATGTGCAGATTGTCCTGCCGCTTGCCAGTGCTGATATTGGGCGTGAACCCCTTGTTACGGCCACGATCGCCGGCGATGCGGATGGCCAGCTTGTCGGCGATGATCGGGATGTTGACGGCGCCCTGAACGGAATGTTTGTTGTAATTGCCGACGTCGATCTGGGCATAGCCTTCAAAATCATAGGAAGGGGTGCGGGTATAGACGAGGACGGCGCCGCCCGTGGTGTTGCGCCCGAACAATGTGCCCTGCGGCCCTTTGAGCACCTGGACATTGTCCAGATCGAAGGTCGGCGTGAAGCTGCCGATCGGGGGCAGCGGAACTTCGTTGAGATAGGTGATGACCGAGGGCAGGCCGGGTCCGGTCACTGCCTTGCCCTGGCCACGAATGGTGTAGGTGGTGTTCGACATCGAACCCGCGCCGTTCAGGATGACGCCGGGAACCAGCCGTTGAAGGTCGGCGGTGGTCTGAAGCCCCAGCTTCTGTATATCCTCGCCGCCGACCGCCGTGATCGACACCGGCACGGTCTGGGCCGATTCCGCCTTGCGCCGCGCAGTGACGACGATGTCGCGGGTCATGTCGTCCATGCCGATGGCGGATTGTTCAGCCGCTGGCGGCGTGCCTTGCGCGTGGGCCGCGGACGACACCGTCATCGCGATCACCGAAACGGCGTGCCACATCTTGCAATTTACCATATCGACATCCCTCTGCCTGATCCTGGGTCGCTCTCTTGTGGTCGACCTCTTGACTGTCCTTGCTGGATTAGCGGATGGCCGGGGGCGCCCCTATGCGAGAGAGCGTCGCTCACTTGCAGATTAGGTCGCTGACTTGCCCCGCCCGCGACGGCGCCGCGCGCTAAGCCCCCGGCTGGCTTTCCAGATCGAGCGACGCGACCAGCGCGTCCGCGGTCATGCCGTGCGATTGCGAAATGTGGATAAGATCGAGATATTCGCGCCAGGCGACGATCTGCCCCGCATCGTTCAGGTCGAACACGGCGACCAGCGGGACAGGCGACCATTTGCCGTTGCGGCGCGACCAGTCCACACGTTCGGTAAAGACGGTGTTGCCGTTCGAACCCCAGCATTTCATGTCATGGCGTTGTTCGGTGCATTTCTGCTGCATCAGCCGATGTTCGGCCAATATTCTGTCGCGCCCTACCACCGGGGCGATCGTGGGTACGACGATCTGATAATAAGCGTCGTCGGCCAGCGGCATGAGCGCGGCGGCAAGATCGGTCGGCCAACTGTCGCGGTAGCCACCAATGAAATTCAACACGATTTCTTCCTGTCGGGTCAACGCCTGTCTCCATTTCACTGAACTGCGTCGCGGGACATGCCCGCAGATTGTGCGCCGGGCCGGATCAGGCCGGTTCGGATCGCAAGGATTGTTCCAGATCTTCGACCGCCATGCCGATCTGGCGCGCGACATTGCCGCCGTCGAGATATTCGCGCCATGCGACGATCTTTCCCTGCGGACCGATTTCGAACACGGCGACGAGCGGGATGGACACCCATTTTCCGTTGGTGTGCGACCAGTCTGTCCGTTCGGTGAAGACCAGCGTATCGCTGGACGCGACGCCCTTCATATCGTGGCGCTGGTCGCCATAGGCGGCCCTGATCCGTTCCCATTTCGCCTTGATCGCGGCTTTGCCGCGGATCGGGTCGGTGGTAGGCACGATGCTCTGATAATAGCAGTCGTCGGACACGAGCCGCAGCGGGGCATCCAGATCATCGGGCCAGTTATCTCGGAAATAGCCGATAAATTCCAGCGCGATGGATTCTTCTCTCGTCCCCATGACATCTCTCCGCTTATTGTCTTTCGACGCAGGATTAGCATCGGGCGCACGGCTCCGTCATGGCATCGCGACGTTGCCGGAAGGCAGAGTGTATATCCCAGATGCGCACGATGGACGGACAGGCAGGCATCTGCCCGCGCGATCGGCGGACGGTCGGCCCGATGATCGGTTCACCGACAATGTTCGCATTTGGGCGATGGTGCGACAGCTTTCCTCCAGCGCTGCCCGGCGCGACAAGATGGGCCGACCATCGCAAACGGAGCCACATCCATGACGCTACCTACCCCTGACCATATTCGCGGCTTTATCGTCGAATCCATCCAGCTTTGGAACGCAGGCGACAAGGATGGCTTCATGGCGCTGTACAAGGACATGGCGCCGGGCGGATTTCGTTTCGAAAACCCCGTGGGCACCGGCGTGCAGGAAGGATGGGACGCGCTGCTCAAAATGTGGGACGATTACGCCGCCATCGTGCAGATCGAAATCCTGCATCTGATCGTCAATGGTTCCGAAGCCATGGCGATGATGGCCAACAAGGCCGATATGGGCGGTCGACCGGCCATCCGCTATAGCGGGGAAACCTATCATTTTTATCAGGACGGGTCATTCCACGCCCGCTATTTCGCCGAATGATGCTCAATTAGGCAGCAGCGCGCCGCGAAACGCCTGCGGTGTCTGGCCGGTGCTGCGATGAAAGGCGGCGGCGAAGGCGGCGGAACTTTTGAAACCGCAGTCGAAGGCCACCTGCTTTATCAGCAGACGCTGATCGGGCAACAGCAACCGGGCGCGTTCCAGCCGACTTTCCGCCAGGAAACTGCGCAACGTCTGCCCGGTGGTCGCGCGATAGCGGATCGCCAGCTTGCGTCCGCCCATGCCGATCGCCTCGGCAAGATCGGCGATGGTCGGCGCTTCGCCCGGCGTGTCGACCGCGATGGCGCGCAGGGTTTCGAGTTGGGCGCGGCTGAGTTTGCCCGCAGCGATCGCTTCGGGCGCGGATTCACCGCTGAACTGGCGGCGCAATTCGAACGCGACGCCAAGCAACAGCGTTTCAATCTGCAAGCTGCTGGCGAAACCGGGCATGACCGTTTCCGCCGCGACCCGCCGCAACATTGCAGCGATATGGTCGTTGCGGATAACGAGGGCCGACGCCCAGTCGAAACCCGGCCAGTTCCATTCCACGGTCGCGCGCGATGCGATCTGGTCGATGTCAAAGCCGCAGGATATGCTGCGCTGCGCCCCGCGTTCCCACCGCACCAGCATGGGTTCTTCCTTGGCGAAAAAGGCGATGCCGCCAAGGTTGACGTAACGGGCCTGATGCCCGCGCGGCGCGCGCGCGCCAGTGACGAGGCGCGTTGCGTTACAGAACATCTGGACGAAACATTGGGACGATTGGAATAGTCCTTCCCCCGGTTCCAGCCAGTTGGTATTGTGAATCTTCACGTCAAAGGTCGCGGTACTGGATAGCCCTTCCACCCGATCCGCGAAGGGTGAAGAGGATTGAAGCAAATAGCTCTGCAAGCCGTTCATCACACGCTCTCCCGTTCGTGCAGCCGCGCCCTGTTGGGCTGTCGGCCTTCGCACACGCCATAACGACAATTATCGCGCTTGCTGCCCGTCTTTCGACAGGTTGCGCTCTGCAACAGTGAAATCCGTTTCGATGCAAGAGCGCCAGCGAAGCCGGATTGACGAGCAGCAAGTCAGGCCAGGCCGCCGCGCAATATTGCCTTCGGCCGGAATATGCCCATCGCCAAATTCAGCTGTCCGCCGGTTCAACCTAAGTGATGTTGGCGATGCCGCTTTGCTTGCTATACATGATAACCGGACACCGCGAGCCTATGCGGTAGATAGCCAACCGTCGCGCCCGACATGGCAGGCCGGGTTCGGCAGGAGACAAGCGAGCCCGGAAAACAGCCTGTAATCAGCCTGCCGTGTCTGCAATCAGCGCGCCGGATGCCCCATCGCTGTCGGTACAATCAAATGTCGCATAGTCGGACATGACATCGTTCGGTTCCAGCGGCAGCTTTGAAGGATATGACAGGCAGCCCTTCACAGGCACGGCTCACGATCCAGCGCGGCGTCGGCGGGATCGCCATAACTGGTTCGCAATGAGGCGGCAGGGTTCAGGACGGCGCGCCGGCGCCATCCGATCGGACTTTGCGGAGATTTCACGATGACGGATCGTGGAAAGTCCGTTATCGCGAGCGCCATGGTTCGTCGGACTTTCCTTCTTTTGTGGACGATCGTCGCCTCGCTTACGGCGGCGTCGATGGTCCATGCCAATGAAACAAGCTCCGCCTCCGCCATCGAATGCTCCGGTTATGTCCATGGCGATGGCGATCCTTCGCCAGGCGAGGCCGACAAGGCGGTTCCGCACCATCATGGCGGCTGTCACAGTGCGGCGTCGCTGCTGCCCCGGACAACCGCACCCATTTTTTTCGATACCCAGGCTGCGCCCAAAACCGCCGCGCCGTGCAGGGCCTTCGGCCGCTGGGCGCCCGGCCCCGATCTGCGGCCGCCCATCGCCTGATTGACGATCAAATCGCTGTGCCCCGCTTCAGGCGGATGCGCAGCTTGATGCGTATAAATCGGGATTTGCTTTATGCACAGGATCATTGCGGCCGCTCTGGCCGCCACCCCTTGCGTCGCCGTCGCGCAGGCGCAGGATAATATTGCGACGGGGCAGCCCGTCGGCCCAGCCCTCACCCTCGACCAGGCCGTCACCATCGCCGGCGGCAGCGCCCCGGCCGCCAACGCGGCGCAGGCCGGCATCGACGCGGCGCAAGCGGCGCGCACCGTAGCCGGCCTGCGCCCAAACCCGGAAATACAGTCGCAGGTCGAAAATGTTGTCGGGTCAGGCCCCTATGGCGGTGTTCGTCAGGCCGAGACGACGGTGGGCATCAACATCCCTATCGAACTGGGCGGCAAGCGCTCCGCCCGGATCGCGATCGCTGACGCCCAGTTCCATCGCGCAGCGCTCGTGGCGGCCATCACACAGGCCGACATCCGCCTTCAGGTCACGACACTTTATGTCGATGCCATCGCCGCGGAACGCCGCTTGGTCACGGCGCGCGACCAGCTTCGCATCGCCCATGATGCCCTGAACGCCGCCCGGATACGTGTTCAGGCAGGCCGCGCCTCCCCGCTTGAGGAACAGAGGGCCGACGTCGCCACACGCAATGCCGATGCGGAGGTGCAAAAAGCGCAGCGCCTGGCGCAAGCCCTGCGCGCCAATCTTGAGCGTCGCGTCGGACAACCGATTGCCGGCGCGCTGGACGGATCGGCGCTCGATCATCTGCCGCCCCCATCCTTAGGACCGACGAGGACGACCAGCGCCGATACCCTGGCTCTGGCGGCGGCCGATGCCGATCTTGCCATCGCCGATGCAGGCGTGCAGCTTGCCCGGTCGCAGCGTATACCCGATGTCACGGTCGGTCCGGCCGTCCGTCGCCTGTCCGCGACCAATGACACCGCGGCCGTCCTGTCCCTCTCCATCCCGATACCGTTGTTCAACGCGGGACAGGCGGCGGTCGCCCAGGCCAGCGCGCAGCGCGTCCGGGCCGAAGCGCAACGCCGCATGACCTCGCTCGACGTCGAGCAGGCGATTACAGATGCACAGGCAGAAGCCGATAATGCGGCAACAGCCGCTCGCAACGCGCGCGGTCCGGCGCTCGCCGCCGCGCAGGAGGCCGCCCGTATCGCGCGCATCGGCTATCGCGAAGGAAAGTTCGGCCAACTCGATCTTCTCGATGCCGAACGGACCCTTTCACAGACCCGTCTCGCCGCGATCGACGCGCTCGCATCCTACCAGAACGCCAGGGCACGGTTGGAGCGCCTGATCGCTCCCGCGCCCGTACAGGGAAATTGATACATGACCATCACACATGCAAAAACGGTTCTTCTTGCCTTCACCCTTGCCATTCTGCTCGCCGGATGCGGCGGCAGCGCCGGAAACGAAGCAGGCAATGCCGCTGCGCCCATGGAACATGGGGCCGGCGGCGAAACCACCCACACCGAAGAAGAAGGCAGGATCATCCTGTCGGACGATCAGATCGCGTCTGCCGGCATTCTGCTGGGTCGACCGACAACCGGTGGTTCGGGCACGCTGGAACTGCCCGCCACCATCGAAGGCGACCCGCAGGGAACGCAGGTCGTCTCCGCGGCAATCGGCGGACGGGTGGTGTCGCTGAGCCGCAATCTGGGGCAATCGGTCGGTCGCGGCCAGACCCTGGCCATCGTCGAGAGCCGCGAAGCCGCGCAGCTCAAGGGCGACGTGGAGGCGACCCGCGCCAGACTGGCGCTGGCCAATTCCAACCTGGCCCGCGAACAGCGCCTGTTCGCCCAGCGCGTGTCGCCCGAACAGGATCTCATCGCCGCCCGCACCGCCGCGATCGAGGCGGGCATCGCCTATCGGCAAGCCCGGAGCCAGGTGTCCGCGGCGGGCGGCGGCGGCGGCAGCCTCAACCGGCTCGGCATCGCCGCGCCGGTTTCAGGGCAAGTCATTTCGCGCAACGCCGTTCTGGGACAGACGGTGACGGCCGATACCGAACTCTATCGAATCGCCAATCTGTCCAGCGTCTCGATCGCACTTCACCTCCAGCCTGCCGATGCGGGCCGGGTGAAGCCGGGCAACCGGGTGATCGTCAAGGCCGCCGGTCGCGAGGCTAAGGCGCAGATCAGCTTCGTTTCGCCCATACTGGATGCGCAAACCCGATTGGTGCCGGTCATCGCGACGCTGGACAATCGCATGGGTCAATGGCGTGTCGGGGAATCGGTGACGGCATCGGTCGCCCTGACCGACAGCGGCGGGGATAGCGCGATCCGCGTGCCGACCACCGCAGTCCAGACCATCGACAACAGGTCGGTCATATTCGTGCGGATCGACAGCGGTTTCCAGGCTGTCCCGGTCACACTCGGCGACAATAGCGGCAACAGCGTGATCGTGCGCAGCGGCCTCAAAGGCACCGAACGAATCGCCACCACCAACAGCTTCACGCTCAAGGCCGAACTCGGCAAGAGCGAAGCCACGCATGAGGATCATTGATCCATGATCGCCCCCATCGTCGACTGGGCGGTTCGCAAGCGCTGGCTCGTCCTGCTGCTGACCGCCATCGCCGCCGTCATCGGCGGCGTCGCCCTGCACCGCCTCCCCATCGACGCCGTGCCGGACATCACCAACAACCAGGTCCAGATCAACGTGCGCGCGCCTGCCCTCTCGCCCGAACTGGTGGAAAAGCAGGTCGCCTTTCCGATCGAAACAGCGTTGGCGGGCATTCCCGGCCTGCAAAATACCCGATCGCTCAGCCGCAACGGCTTCGCGCAGATTACCGCCATCTTCGACGAATCCACCGACATCTATTTCGCCCGCCAGCAAGTCGATGAACGCATGAGCGGGATCGCGGACAATCTGCCCAAAGGCGCGAACCCGGAAATGGGGCCGATCGCCACGGGTCTAGGCGAAGTCTATATGTGGACCGTCCGGCTCGAACATCGCAAGGACGACACGCATTTGCCCGGCGAGCCTGGCATGCAGCCCGACGGCAGCTACATCACGCCCGAAGGCGAGCGGTTGACCAACGATGTCGACAAGGCGACCTATCTGCGCACGACGCAGGACTGGATCGTCAGTCCGCTGCTCAAGAACGGCAAGGGGCTGGCCGGCATCGATTCCATCGGCGGCTATGTGAAGCAGTTTCAGGTCGTTCCCGACGTCCAGCGACTGGTCATGCTGGGCCTGAGCCTGACAGATATGGGCACGGCTCTGGAGCGTAACAACAGCAGCATCGGCGGCGGCTTTGTCGATCGCAACGGCGAAGGGCTTGCGGTCCGCTCCGACGCCCTGGTCCGCAATGCCGATGAACTGTCGCGCATCGTCGTGGCGACGCGGGAAGGCGTGCCGATCGCGCTGGATCAGGTGGCGACGGTCAAGACCGGTCAGGCCATCCGCATGGGTTCGGCATCCGAAAATGGCACCGAAGTCGTCGTCGGCACCGCCATCATGCGGATCGGAGAAAACAGCCGCGACGTCGCCATGTCGGTGGCAAAGAGGCTGCAGGAGATCAATGCGTCGCTGCCGCCCGATGTCATCGTTCAGCCGGTGCTCGATCGGACGGCGCTGGTCAATTCGACCATCAAAACGGTCGCGAGGAATCTCGGCGAAGGCGCGCTGCTCGTCATCATCGTCCTCTTCGCCCTGCTCGGCAACTTCCGCGCCGCCCTGATCGCAGCGGCGGTGATCCCCGTCACCATGTTGCTGACGGGCTTTGGCATGTTCCGCTTCGGCGTGTCGGCCAATCTGATGAGCCTGGGCGCGCTGGATTTCGGCCTGATCGTGGACGGCGCGGTCATCATTGTGGAAAATGCGCTGCGGCGCATGGCCGACAGGCAGCATCGCGAAGGCCGCCTTCTTTCGGTCGATGAACGCCTTGCCACCGTGGCGGCGGCCGCGCGCGAGATGATCCGTCCCTCGGTCTATGGCCAGGCGATCATCATCCTGGTCTATGTCCCGCTGCTCACCCTCACCGGGGTCGAAGGCAAGACGTTCGTGCCGATGGCGCTGACCGTCATCATCGCGCTCGCCTTCGCGTTCGTCCTGTCCCTGACCGCCGTGCCCGCGGCGATCGCCATCTGGCTGTCCAATCGCATTGACGAGAAGGAAGGCCGCATCATGGGCTGGCTGCGCCGGCGCTATGCGCCGGGGCTGGACAAGGCCATGGGTCGGCCGACGCTCACCATTGGGGTGGGTGTGGGCGGCTTCCTGCTGGCGATCGCCGCCTTCCTGTCGCTGGGCCAGCTGTTCCTGCCGCAACTCGACGAAGGCGACCTGCTGATCCAGGCGCTGCGCATTCCCGCAACCTCGGTGCAGCAGAGCCAGGCGATGCAGGCGCCCATAGAAAAGATGATGGCGAAGCAGCCGGAGGTGAAGTTCGTCTTCTCCAAAACCGGGACCGCAGAACTGGCGTCCGACCCGATGCCGCCCAACGCCACCGACATGTTCGTGATCCTCAAGCCGCGCAGCGAATGGCCGGATCAGAGCCTTACCAAGGCCCAACTTGTCGAGCGGCTGGAACGGGAACTCGGCAGATTTCCCGGCAACGCCTATGAAATCACCCAGCCGATACAGATGCGGTTCAACGAACTGATCGCCGGCGTCCGCGGCGATGTCGCGATCAAGGTGTTCGGCGACGATTTCAACACCATGAACGCCACGGCCGAGAAGATCGCCGCCATCCTGCGCCGGACGCAGGGCGCCGCAGACGTCAAGGTCGAGCAGACCACAGGCCTGCCGATGCTCGACATCCGGGTTGATCGCGACGCGATGGCGCGGCTCGGCGTAACGGCGCAGGATGTCCACGCCATGGTCTCCGCCACCCTGGCCGGCAGGGAAGCGGGAATGATCTTCGAGGGCGATCGCCGCTTCCCGGTCGTGATCCGCCTGTCGGAAGCGCAGCGCGCCGACTTCAATGCCTTGCGGCAGCTACAGTTGCCCACGCCCGATGGGCAGTTCGTGCCCCTGGCCAGCGTCGCGGACATCCGGGTCGTGGATGGTCCCAACCAGATCAGCCGCGAAAATGGCAAGCGCCGGGTCGTGGTGCAGGCCAATGTGCGTGGCCGCGACATCGCCAGCGTGGTGGAAGACGCCAGGGCCGCCATCGCGCAGGAGGTGCGCCTGCCCGCGGGCGCCTATCTGGAATGGGGCGGCCAGTTCGAAAATCTGGCGTCTGCGCGTGAACGCCTGCGACTGGTGATCCCCGCCTGCGTCATCCTCATCCTCATGCTTCTCTACGGCGCGCTGGGATCGGCGAGGGACGCGGCGATCGTGTTCACCGGCGTGCCGCTGGCGCTGGTCGGCGGCGTGCTTGCGCTCTTCCTGCGGGGCATGGATTTCTCGATCTCGGCAGCGGTGGGTTTCATCGCGCTGTCCGGGATCGCGGTCCTGAATGGCCTGGTGATGGTGTCGTCCATCCATGCGCTGATGCGACAGGGCGTGGACCGGGCGGAAGCGGCGCGCGTCGGCGCCGTCCAGCGATTGAGACCCGTGGTGATGACCGCCCTCGTCGCCAGCCTTGGCTTCGTGCCGATGGCCCTGAGCAGCGGCGCGGGGGCGGAGGTACAAAAGCCCCTTGCCACCGTCGTCATCGGTGGCCTCATCTCGGCCACCTTGCTGACGCTGTTCGTTTTGCCGACGCTCTATGCGCGATGGGGCCGGCGCGCCATTCCCCTCGACGCGGATCGGGATGACGAACCCCGGCAACTGACCGCGGAACCGGGGCGCCCACAGCATCAAGGCTGAACGACAGGGGAGGACGCCCATCGCGCCCTCCCCTTTCAAGACGATATGCGCCAAATTCCGCTACCCTTGTCCAAGTCTAACATAATGTCATCGAGCCATGCGACGAAGACGTCATCGCGAGGGCATCGCAAGGGCAGATTGCAAAACGGGTCCAGCGGATATCGACGGTGAATGAGCATCGCCGGGCGTCGCGAAAATGTAAGAATGCCGCCCTAATGCCCGGCACGACATGCTGACCGTTCCCGGCACCAGTAAGTGGACAACGCATCGCCGACATGCACAGCGGTTGAACCACGCCGGCGAAGGTCGGTTGCTGGCCTATGCGTCCGGCAATTTCGGCAAGGCGCTCCTGTTTTCAGGCGCCGACCTCACCATCCTCTTTCTTCTGACCGACCTGCTGAACCTGTCGCCGGTGACGGCCGGTTCCCTGATGCTCGTCGCGCTGGCCGGGGACCTCGTCTTCGACCTGCTGGCGGCACAGTTGGTCATCCGCCTGCGCCGCTCCGGCAAAGGCTATCGCTGGATGATCGCGGCGGCCGCCCTGCCCTGCGGCGCGGCGTTCGCTTTGCTTTACGCCCTGCCAGCGATGGGCGTGCGGCAAATATGGGTATTTGCCGGCGCGTTGCTGGTGTTTCGCGGCGCCTATGCCGTGATCGACGTGCCGCACAATGCGTTGATGGCGCGCATGACGAGCGACAGCCGTGCGCGCGGGCGGGTTTCGGGATACCGGCTCCTCTTCAGCACGACGAGCGCCCTTACGATCGCCATCGTCCTAACGCCGCTGGTCCAGCAGGCGGGCGCCAGCCATGGCTTCGATCGCCTCGCCATCACCGGCCTGGTGGCAGCTGTTCTTTTCGTGCTGACCATGACGGCGAGCGCGACGACGTCCGGCGGCGGCACGACGGCGCCGCCAGATCGCGACGGCATCGTAATTCCGCTGCGCGATCCCATGATCGTCGGTTTGGCCGTGCTGGCGGTCATCACCGGCTTCGCCGCGCCCACTTTCGGCCGGATGCTGCTCTATATCGGCACCTATGTCGTGCATCGTCCCGACCTGGTCCGCACGCTGATGCTGGCGCTGACCATGGGCCAGTTTCTGGGTGTGCTCGGCTGGACCGCGATGACGAACCGCTTCAGCAAGACGTCCCTGCTCGCCGCGGGTCATGCCGTCAGCGCGACGGGGCTGTTGCTCTTTGGCTTGTGCCTGCCCTGGCCCGAAGCGCTTATGGCCTGTGCGATGGTGATCGGCTTCGGTCTCGCCAGCGTTTTCATGCTTCCTTGGGGCCTGCTGGCCAATGCGGTGGACTTCGTGGCCTGGCGGCACGGCCGGCGGTTCGAGACGGGTCTGTTCGCCTTCTATCTCGTTGTCGTAAAGGCGAGCGGCGCCGCCTCCACCGCACTGATCGGCTGGACCTTGGGCTGGCTCGGCTATGTGCCCGACACAGAACAGACGGTCCCCGTCCGGGCGGGAATGTTGGGCCTGGGGCTAGGCATATCCATCCTCGGCTCCCTTGGCGCCATCCTGCTGATGCGCCGTTTCAACGCCGGCCACGCCACCCATGCCCGCCTGATCGCCGCGCTGGCGCACAGAAACAGAAGGGCGGGGCGGCCCCAAGTGGATCAGTCGGGCGCTGATCCGGTTTCTGGATTGAACCGGGGATTGGCGAAGTCCAGTGGCGACGGCGTCGCTTTGGACGGGGCGATCGCGCTTTCCGTCCAGGCCCGGCACAGCATGTCGCGCAGCATCGCCGCGCCCGCCGCCGTCCGCTCATAGATCATCCCGCGCACATCCTTGTCGGCATAATCGGCAAAGCCGTCGCGCTGCTCCAACTGATAGATGCGCTCCATTCTCTCGCCGGACTGGTCCAGAAAGGCCAGCACCGCGTCGAACATGTCGCCGCTGCGATGCGCCGGCGCGCCGATGCGGGGGGCGATATCCGCGACCGTCAGCGCCATGCCATCGACGAACCGGCTTTCGAAGCGGCCATGGATGCTGCGATCGGTCGTGTACCCGTGGGGGTTGGCGCCACGCCAGCCGTCGGAATTGACCGAATCGTGCAGGGGCTGCGCACCGTCGCCGATATAATGGCCCAGGCGAATGGCCTGGAAGGCGCAATGGGCTTCGGGCGTCGATGCGTCCCCCCCTTCCGCCTGCGCCTTGCGGACATAACGCATACACACGACCAGCCGGTCATAGGCTTCGATCGCCGCATAAGGCAGCGTGCCGGTCCAGCGGACGTTGGTCCGCGCGGCAGTTTGCGGATCGCTATTCTTGATCGCCTCATATTGCTTGTAGAGCGCGAGAATAAATTCGTACCGCGACCGCGGGATCGGCTTCACGAAACGGAACTGTTCCCGGAACCAGCCATGGTTGGGGTCTTCCTCCATCTTCGAGAAATTCTCCGAATCCCCGCGCCAACTGTCCGGCAGCGAGGCGGAGGCCGCGATATAGTCCACATGCCTGCGCAGGAAGATGGGGCCGTCATCGGGTATCGCCTCGATCGCGGCGCGGTCGATCACCGCATGGGCGGTCCCGCCCCAGGCATGGGCGCTGCCGGGAAGTAGCGCCCATGCGCTGACGGCGGCGAGGATGAAGGCTGGAATATGCATCGGCGTAGCTCCGGGTTCAGGGATCGAGCGGGTCGCGCGGATCGATCCGCGCAGATGCGCGGGACGGGCGGAACAGCAATTCGGTGGGGGACAGGCGGCGACCGATCTGGCCCGGCTGATAGCCCAATTCGTCCTGGTTGCGCTTGACGAACTGCACGCTTTCGATCGCGGCGCTCTGACCGGGGTTGCAGACAATCAATGCATCCTGGTCCAGCGGAGCGCCCATCGCCATCAGCAGGCGGCTGGCATTGCGCAAATTGGTCGTCGTGTGGCGGGCATAGGGTTCGATCAGGATCGCATCGGCCGGCACGCCATAGCGTTCGATCAGCGCGTCGCGCATCCGCTCCGCCTCCGCGAAGCGCGTCGCACGCGGATGGGCGCGGCCGCCAGTGACGATGAGGAAGGGCGCCTCGCCCTGCGCAAACCGGCTGGCGGCCAGGCGCAGATGATATTTGCCGAACGGACTGAGCGCCATGTCCACAACCTCCGGGCCAACGCCGGTGACGATCAGCGCCGAATAACGATGGCGACGCCAGTCGATCGTCCGCGCCCGCGCCATCGCGGCCGCATTGGCGCCGCCGGTCAGCGGTTCGAAACCGATCGCGTCGATACGGTCGCTGACGTCCAGCAGGGCCAGCGCATAGTCGATGCCAGGATCGAGCGCCTGCGCCGATTGCGCGCGCGGGGTGGCGGACAGCCAGTCTGCGGCCTGCAACCGCGCCTGCCGCTCCTGCGGATCGATCATGCCCGCCCCGTCGATCTGAGGATAAGGCGGCACCTGGCCAAGCCCATAGGTGCGAACAACGACATTGACACCTTCCAACTCGCGTCGCGCCTGGGCCGACCGACCGTCATCGAACGCAGGAAGACCCGGAAGCGTCGCCGCGGCGCGGGCGATATGGTCGGCCTCTACGGCGGTCCAGATCAAGGCTTGCGCCCGACAGAGCGGGTCCTGGCCACAGTCCGCCCGGCGTGCCTGCCGGACTTCGAGCAGGGCGGGGATGCCGACGCTTCCCTTCAGCGCGCGGAGCGCCGCTGGATCGCGCGCCAATGCGTCGAGCAGCGGGAAGAGCCGTTGCGACAGGCTTTCGGTCACGCTGTCGCGCACCGCCCCGGCGCAAGCCGGGGCGGGCGTCAACGCAACAGTCGCCGCCGTGACGAACAGGGTCGCCATGCGTACCGCGCGGCCCGTCATCACCAGGACTTGCTGATGACGAAGCGGAAGTTGCGACCAAAGATCGGGCGGCCGTAAATAGCCTCCGCGCTGCCCTGGCCGCTCAGCGAGTCGGTACGGGTGTTGCCCTCGGTCAAGCCATGGGCGTTGAACAGATTGTCGCCCACGACCTGTATCTGCCAGCCGCCGTGGCGCGCCGTGATCCCCGCGCCGACCGTGCCATAGGCCGGCAGCGCCGTATTATTGTACAGATCGACGAAACGCTTGCCCATATAGGTGTAGCGCCCATAGACCGAGATGTCCGTCTCACCCGACTTGAAGTCGAAGCTGGGGCGGATATTGCCATAGACCTTGGGCTGACGGACGATCTGATTGCCTTCGGCCTGTTCCGGGTCGGCGCCGGTCGCGCTCTGGAAATTCTTATATTTGGGATCGCTAATGGTCAGCGCGCCGTTGAGCGTGAACCAGGGCGTCACGGCCAGGCTGGCGTCGAACTCGACGCCCTTGACTTGCGCTTCGCCGATGAAGGGTATGTTCACATCGTTGCGGCCCGTGGTCGGGTCAAAGGCCAGAAAGGACGCATTCAAGGGATCGAAATTGG
Source organism: Sphingobium sp. AntQ-1 (assembly GCF_028538045.1). NCBI lineage: Bacteria > Pseudomonadati > Pseudomonadota > Alphaproteobacteria > Sphingomonadales > Sphingobiaceae > Sphingobium > Sphingobium sp. AntQ-1. The sequence continues at coordinate 2,437,846 of NZ_CP117158.1, read as the reverse complement.
TATAGAAGCCAGTGACGTAGAGATAGGAGCGTCCCGATGCGAGCTTCAGCCCCGCTTCGAACTGGTCGGCGACGGTGGTGATGATGGTCGGGTTGATGCTCATCACCGTCTGCACGTTAGGCGGCGTTTCCAGATGCGAGGCACGGCCATAGACGCCGACATGGCGGCTGAAATCGTAATTCGCGCCGATCGTCCAGTTGGTGACGGTGGGCTTGCGCTTGGCGCTGACGATCGCGCCGGTAAAGGCGCGGGTCGTGTCGTCCGCCAGGGTCGTGGCGTCGCCCAGATTAGCGGCTTCGGTCAGCGCGGCCCAGCCCTTGTAGCTGTAGCGTTCGTGGCGGATGCCGGCGTCGATCCGCAGGCCCGACACGATTTCCCAGGTATCGTTGGCGTAGATAGCGACCATCTTCGCATCGCTGTCGCCCTGGCTTAGCGTAGCGGCATAGTTGAGCACGCCATTGTCGGTGACGCGGCCCAGTTCGGCGCCGGCCGCGCTATAGGCGACCAGGTCCAGCGTGCGGGGCTGACCGGCCACTTCGATCAGATAATTCTGATAGGTCGTGCGGCTGCTCTCGCCATAGAGGCTGGCATAGAGGCCAAGCTTGATGTCGTGGCTGCCGATGCCGGTGTCGAATTTCTTCGCGACCGAGAAATTGGCCTGACCCGAATAATATTTCGAATGGATGTCGCGATACTGGCCCTGCATGACCAGCCCAGACGCGGCGTCGGGGTCATAGGCGGTGGTGGCGCCGGCCAGCACATAGCCGAAATGATCGACCGCGCCGAAAGCCGTGGTGGCGCGGGCGAGGTAGCCGCTGGCGAATGTGTCGGCATCGGCCGGGTTGGTGGTCGAATAAAAGGCGGTGAAGTCAAGTTTGCCCTGAGTGTAGCCGGCCTTGGCGGATACCAGCCAGCCGTCGAAATCCGCGTCATATTGCGCGCCGATGTTGATCATCTGCATATGGCGGCCGTCGGACAGGTCGCTGGTGCCGCTCTGGATCACCCCCGCGCCATCACGATATTTGAGGTTCACGTTGCGCAGCGCAGGCGAGTTCATCGTGCCGTCGAAAAAGTCGATATAGCGGTTCAGCGAAACGCTGGGATCGCGCGGGTCCGCGGTCGGGATCGGCAGATAGAAGACATTGTGATCGTTGACATAGTTCAGGCTCAGCTTGATCGAGCCATTGTCCAGGTCATGTTTGATGTTCGCCCGGATCTGGCCGCCCTTGTCGTTGGGGAAGCCATTGTCGCGATAACCGTCATGCTGGCGGATGAAGCCGCCGATCGCATAATAGGTATTTTTGCCCAACGGTCCGGCCTGATAGGCATCCAGGCGGTAGAGGCCGGTGTCGCCCAAAGTGAGTTGCGCCTTGCCGCGGGCCACGTCGTTACCGGTCACGGTGATAGCGTTGATGATCGCGCCCGAATAGCTGGCATAGACCGGCGCCGGGCCGCCGCGCACGACTTCGACATGGTCCGTCATCAGATCCTGCTTCAGGATCGCATCGCCACGGAAGAAGACGCCATCATTTTCGTGGAACAACGGCAGGCCGTCCTGCTGGAAGCTCACAAAGCCGCCGTCATTGGGCAGGCCGCGGATGCGATAGATATTCTGCACTTCGCCGCCGGTGATCTCGGTCTGGAAACCGGGCAGTTGGCCGATAAGGTCGGCGAAGTTCACCGGCGCGATCTTCTCGATATCCTCGTTCGAGATGGTGTTGATCGCATAGGACACGTCGAAGCGGCGCTGGGCGCGGGTGGAACCAGTGACGATGATGTCGCTGGCCCCCTCGCCCGCTGCGGGCACCGGCGCGACGGGCGCTGCATCCTGGGCGATGACGGGGGTGGCGCCGGCGGAACAAAGCGCCGCAACGGCGGCGCCGGTCGCGAATATGGTCTTGATCATGGAAAGCCCCTCTGAGTTGGTCGAGCGCCCCCTGATCGATCAGTGTGACGTTTTTAATTATTGTTGTGAAAATAAATAAAAGCCGTTAGCGCGACCGCATTCCCGTTTCGGACCCATGCCAAAGGGCCAATCCGATGCATTTCCCGACACTCGACAAGGATCAGCGGCGCATCATCCAATGGCTGCGCAAGTCTGGTCCTCTGTCCCGTTCGGCGCTGGCGGGAACATTGGAAATCAGCGGCACGGCGCTGACGCGCCTGTCGCGCGACCTGCTGGCATTGGGCCTGGTCGAGGAAATGCCCGACGGCGAAACGCATGGCAGGGGGCGACCGGCCGTGCCGCTGCGCCTCTCGCCAAAGGGGGGATATGCGGTCGGCGCGACCGCACATAAGGGCATTCTCGACATTGCGCTGGTGGACTTCGCCGGGCGGACGATCACGACCCATCATGAGGCGATCGAACCGATCGAACCCGTCGCCTTCGCCCAGAAAGTGCGCCGCGTGTTGGGGTGGACGACCCCCGAACGGCATCAAAGTGTGCCAGAATGAGGTCGTTGTAGATCTCAACCGAGGAGGCCGTCCGTGGAACAGTTTATCCGAGTTGGAATGGATACGTCAAAGCATGTCTTTCAGCTGCATGGCGTGAATGCGGCCGAGGAGCCGGTATTGCGCAAGAAGCTTCGGCGCAAAGAGATGGTCGAGTTTTTCGGTAAACTGCCGCCGACGGTAGTGGCAATCGAAGCGTGCGGCGGCTCGCATCACTGGGCGCGGGAGCTGCAATCGTTGGGGCATGAGGTGAAGATGCTGCCGCCGCAATATGTGAAACCATATGTAAAGCGTGGCAAGAATGACGCCGCCGATGCCGAGGCGTTGTGCGAAGCGATGAGCCGCCCGACGATGCGCTGCGTGCCGGTGAAGACTGCCGAGCAGCAAGCGGCACTGATGTTGGTCGGTACGCGGGACCGCTTGGTTCGCAATCGCACGCAGCTGACCAATGCGATCCGTGGTTACGCGGCCGAATTGGGACTGACGGCTGCCAAAGGGATGCGGCATATCACGCCATTGCTCGACCGGATCGCGACGGATGAGACGCTGCCGGAAATGGCGCGCGATCTGTTCGCACTTCACGCCCACGAATATGCGCAGTTACAGAAGGAAATCGAAAGGGTTGAGAGCCGGCTGATGACATGGCACCGTGCTGACGAATGCAGTCGTCGCCTTGCGCAAATACCGGGCGTTGGTCCAATCGGAGCTTCGCTTTTGATGATGAAGACGCCGGCGCCTGAACTGTTTGGATCTGGCCGCGATTTTGCCGCGTGGCTTGGCCTGACACCCAGAGATCATTCGACAGCCGGGAAGACCAGACTTGGCGTCATCACCCGCGCCGGTGACGAGGCCTTGCGAAGTACCTTGATACAGGGTGCAACCGCTCTCCTCCGACAGGTGCGGATGGGGCGAAGTAAAAATGCATCTTCCTGGCTCATGGAGTTGCTCAAGCGCAAGCCGCCCAAGCTTGTCGCTGTGGCGCTGGCGAACAAGGTCGCCCGTATTGCCTGGAAAATGATGATGACAGGCGAACCCTACAAATCCCGATCTGCAGTGCCTGCACTAGGGGTCGCGGCATAGAGCTCATCGCTGCACGGGGAGTACAGCTAACGCTACCGTGCTGAGTTGGGGCTGGAACTTGCAAGAGAACGAGCAGATGGTGTGATCGATCGATCCGAAACGCGTGACACTCCGCATGAATCACTGGCCTTCACAGGTCGCGATTGTGTTTGGAACTCGCGTGGCGGAAACCATCTTGGCCCGCGGTCATGTGCGACCGCACACCGAGGCCGGACATATGATCGCAAGCGATCCGTTCAAAATATCTGTTCAGGGTTCTTGTAAGTGGGGGTCGTCCACATATGATTCATGATCTCGTGGATCGGCACGACTTGCTGGGATGGCGCATGTTGGGGATCGGCATCGCCGTGCCCGGCCCCTCCCTTTCCCCGACCGGGGATCGCTGGAGCGTGGTCGATGTGCTGCCCAACTGGCGCGCCGCGCCTCTGCGCGAGATATTCTCCAATGAGTTCGGCTGGCCGCTCTGGATCGAAAATGACGCCAATGCGGCAGCGATTGCCGAATATTATCTGGGTGGGCTGATTCGCGATTTTGCGACCGTCGTCGTGCTGTTGCTGGGCTTTGGCATCGGCGCAGGGGTGATCGTCGACGGCAGGCTGGTCCGCGGTCAGTTCGGCGTGGCGGGGGAAATCGGTTGCCTCTTTCCCGGCGACCTCCCGCGTCCCAGCCCCCTCGACCTCCTGTCGACATTGCGCGCCAGCGGCTGCGACATTTCCTCGGTCGGGGAAATCGACCTTGCCGCGCCCTGGCAGGCATCGACCATAGAAGCGTGGCTGGACCGCGCCGCGCGGCAGCTTGAAACCGTCTGCAATACCGCTTTCGCCTGGCTAGACCCCGGCGCGATCGTGCTGGCGGGCACTTTGCCTCCGCCGATCCTGGCCGGTCTGGCCGATCGTCTGCATCGCGCCGATCTGGTGACGATATTGGACCGCCGCCGCCCGCCGATTCGGATATCAGGCCTGCGCGGTTCCCCGATCACGCTGGGCGCCGCGCTGCTGCCGATCCACGCGCTATCTGCGGAAATCTAGCCTAAGCCCATCAACCAGATATTGTGCGCCAATATTTTCACGGTCGTGGCCGAAGCCGTGCGCTTCGCCAAAGCCCATGGTGTCGATGCCACGCTCATTCCCGCCGCGCTCGCCGGCGGCCTCGGCGCGGCCGACAGCGCGGCCTATATGCGCCTGTTCGACCTGGACGGGGAGCGATCGGCATGACCCGCGCCGTCGTGGTGATGGGCGTGGCGGGCTGCGGCAAATCGATTTTGGCGCAAGCGCTGGCGCAGCACACGCAATTGGGATCGTCATTGGCGGCGCTCGCGTCGGCGTTGGTGACGCGCGACCCGACGATATTGCCGCCATAATCCTGGCGGAACTTGTTGCGGCCATATTGATGATAAGCGTCCCAGCGCCAGTTGCCGCTGATTTTGCCTTCCAGTGACAGCATCGCGCGATAGGTCTTGTTAAGCGGCGTCGCAATCGGACCGGTGCTCCTCGCGCGCCTATCGCCCCACGACATCATGGTGCATCGGCGCCAGTTTCGACAGGAAGCGGTTCTGGGCCTGGAAATCGATCTTCTCGGCGCGCATCGCCTGTTGCAGCAATTCGACCAGCCGGTTCATATCCTTGCGCTGCACGCCCAGATCCTTGTGCGACCTGGCCATGTCGCGGCCGCTATAGACGCAGCCGGCGTTGAGGATGTAGCAAAATTGTTCGACCAGCGTCCGTTTCAACCGGACCTTGTCATGACTGGTGAAAATCTCGCCGATAACCGGATCGGCATAGGCCAGCGTCACCATGCCATCGACCACGCGGTTGATGCCGTCCTGGCCATGAAAGGCCTTGACCATCGCATCCCCGGTGAAGGGCGTCGCGCCGGCATTGGCGTTGCTGGCGACATAGGGATCGACGGTCGCTTCGCCGGGCATGGCGTGGGGCGCCGCCTGAAGCAGGAGCAGGGAAAGGATGAGCGACATTGCAATAGTCCTTAAAAGGCGGTCTGGAGCGAGAGGAAGACGCCGCGCTGCCCCTTCACCGTCGCGATCGAGCCAAGATCGGCATAAGCGACCGTCGCGGTCAGGTTGCGGTTGAGCGACAAGGCGGCGAAGGCGTCGAACCAGTCATCCTCCCGCGCGATGCCCAGATTGTTCGGCTTGCTGCGAAACTCGCCGCCAATAGCCAGCCCGCGCGACAATTGCCAAGCGGCCGATCCTTCGAATTCCACGCCATAGTTGCCCTTCTTGTCGCCGCCAAAACCCAGCAGGCCCATCTGGTTCGCCTTGGTCAGGCGCGCCGTGGCGGACAGAAGGAGGGAGCGGGACAGGAACAGCCGGCTGACCGTGGCGTAATAATCCACGCCGTCATCATCGCGCGCGCCCAGCGCCCGCACGACGTCTCCCTGCCCGTTCTTCTTATATTGCACGCCCAGCGCGATCGCCGGCAATGCATCATAGATCAGGTCGCCCGCAACGCGCAGCTTGGCGCCGACGATATCCTGCGAAAAGGCATAATCCTTGCCCAGGCCCAACGCCGCGCCAATCTCGTTCGTGTTGAAATCCTGGCGGGTGTAGCTCAACTCCAGCCGGTCGCGGATGCCGATGGCGACGCCAGCGCTCTGATAATCATAATCCTTCACCTCGACGATCGTGCCATGGGCGGACAGGCCAAAGCCCTCGTCCGTCTCATTGCCCGCGATCACCGCCCAGGGAGTCAGGCCGCCACCGGCAGCGCCTTCCAATGAGCTGATGCCGTTGGTCAGCAGCAATTTGCCGCCGTTACGGAGCGGTTTGGCCATGGCTTGCTCCATGGGCAGAGCAACAGTCAGGGCGGCGAGCGCTATAAAGGAAAATCGGATCATGCCATTTTGATAGCGACCTATGGTTAATATTCGCTTCGCCGATCAGGGCGGACGTTGTCCGCGAAAAGTCGGTCCGGTTCGCACTAAACATTTCTTCAACCTTAGGAATTAGGGACAGGCGCCATGGATTGTCTGCGCCTTGTCCCTCTCGCCCTGACCTGCTTGGCCGCGCCTGCGCAGGCGGGCGATCTCAACCTCAAGCTGGTCGATACGGCGGGGCGCCCGGTCGGCGACGCCGTCGTCACGGTGCGCCCCGCGGGCGGCATCCCGCCCGGCCCGATTCGCTTTTCCTGGCCCACCACCATGGTTCAGCAGAATATCGCCTTCGCCCCGCATGTGCTGGTGGTTCCGGTCGGGACGACGGTGCGCTTCCCCAACAAGGACAAGGTGCGTCATCACGTCTATTCCTTCTCGAAACCGGCCAAATTCGAGATCAAGCTGTTCGGCCAGGACGAAACGCGCAGCTACACCTTCACCTCGACCGGCGCCGTCGCGCTGGGGTGCAACATCCACGACCAGATGAGCGGCTTCATCAAGGTCGTCGACACCCCCTTCGCGATCAAGAGCGATGCGGCCGGCACGGCGCGCCTGGTTGGTATGGCGACCGGCACAGCGCAGGTGACGATCTGGCATCCGCTGCTCAAGGCGAAGGACAATGAAATCGTCGTCAACATCCCCATTCCAGGCAGCGGGGCAGCCAGCAAGACCGTTCCACTGACATTGCGTAGCGGCCGATGATCCGCGCCGCAGCTTTCAAACGGCTCTGGCGGCGCACCGTCTGGCGTTTCCAGTCAACGCTGACATTCCGCATGACGCTCTTCTACGGGGCGCTGTTCGTCGCGGTGTCGATGCTGTCGCTGTTCGGCACCCGCAAGGCGATCGAATCCTATGCCGAAAGCCAGATCCGCCGCGAAATGACGGTCGGCAGCGCCCTGTTCGACCGGATCGCCGCGATGCAGTTTCATCAGTTGGCGCAGGCCGGCAATGTGCTGGCCAGCGACTTCGGCTTTCGAGAAGCGGTCGGCACCAGCGACGCGGCGACCATCGCCTCGGCGCTGCAGAGCCTGCAGGGGCGGTTCAAGATCGACGACGCCATGTTCGTGGGCATCGACGGCGCCGTCGCGGGCGGCGCCGTCGGCCTGTCGGCGGAAGACCAGACCCAGTTGTTCGACGCGCTGGATGCCGGCCGGGAACGGGGCATCGTGCGATGGAGGGGGCAAAGCCATATGGTCGCCGCCGCGCCGGTGCGCGCGCCGATGCTGATGGGCTGGGTCGTGTTCGCGCGCAATATGGGACAGGCGGACCTCCAGCAACTCGCCAAGCTCTCCTCGATCGACCTGCATCCGCAACTCGTGCCGCCGACCCACGCCGCGGGACGCGGCGCCGAGGTTCGGGAGGTCGATCGCGACGGCGAACGCATCCTCAGCTGGGCGCGTCCGGTGCCCGCGCTGGTGGAGGCTGCGCCGCAACGGCTGGTGCTGGAATATAGCCTGACCCGCGCGCTGCAAGGCTATGCGCCCATATTGTGGGCCTTGTTCGGCTTCGGCGCGCTCGGCCTGCTGCTGGCGATCGCCGGCGCCTTTGCGGCATCGCGCCGGCTGGCGCGGCCGATCATCGCTCTGGAGGCCGCCGCCCGCCAAGTCAGCGCGGGCGAACATGCGCAGGTGGAAGTGGAAACCCGCGATGAGATCGGCCGACTGGCGCGCAGCTTCAACCGCATGGTCACCGCGGTTGAGGAGCGCGAGCGCCAGATTGCGCATATGGCCTTCCATGATTCGCTCACCGGCCTTGCCAATCGCACATTGCTGCGCGAACAGATCGCGCTGGCGCTCCAGCGCCATGGCGGCGCGGACTTCGCGCTCTTCTGCCTCGACCTCGACAATTTCAAGTCGGTCAACGACACGTTGGGCCATCCGACCGGCGACGCGCTGCTGTGCGAAGTCGCCACGCGCCTCGCCGAAACCTGCCCCCAGGGCTTCGTCGCCCGGCTGGGTGGCGACGAATTCGCCGTCATCGTGCAGGACGGCAGCGGTGCCGCCGACCAGACCGGCCGCGCGATCGTCCAGGCGCTCACCCGCCCCTTCACCGTCAATGGCCATCGCATCGTCACCGGCGGCAGCGTCGGCATCGCGCTGGCGCCGCAGGACGGGCAGGATGCGACCTCGCTGCTCAAAAATGCCGACCTTGCCCTCTATCGCGCCAAACATGACGGCAAGGGCAGCCATCGCTTCTTCGAAAACGCCATGGACGCCGAAGCGCAGGCGCGCCGCGCCATGGAAGTCGATCTGCACGATGCGCTGCGCAACGGCGAGCTGGAGCTGCATTTCCAGCCGCTGTTCGGACTGTCGCAGAACTGCGTGACCGCGTTCGAGGCGCTGATGCGCTGGAACCATCCGGTGCGCGGCCTGGTGTCGCCGATCGACTTCATCCCGCTGGCCGAAGAAACCGGCCTCATCATCCCAATCGGCGAATGGGCGCTGCACGAAGCCTGCCGCATCGCCACGACCTGGGGCGACGACATCCGCGTCGCGGTGAACGTCTCCCCGGTCCAGTTCCGCAGCTCGACGCTCAACAGCATCGTGTTGCAGGCGCTGGCGCGATCCGGGCTTGAGCCGCAGCGGCTGGAACTGGAGATCACTGAAAGCCTGTTCATCGACAATGTGGAGGCGACCCTGGCCTCACTCCACTCGCTCAAAGTTCTGGGCGTGCGTGTCGCGCTCGATGATTTCGGCACCGGCTATTCCTCGCTCAGCTATCTGCGCAGCTTTCCCTTCGACAAGCTCAAGATCGATCGCAGCTTCATCGTCGACCTGCTCGCCAACAAGGGCGCCACCGCCATCATCCGCGCCATCACGACGCTGGCGGACGCGCTGGGCATCGAAACGACGGCTGAGGGTGTTGAAAGCAGCGAGCAGCTCGACATATTGCGATCCGAAGGCTGCAACCAGATCCAGGGCTATCTTTTCAGCCGGCCGATCCCGGCGAGCGAAGTGCCCGCCCTGCTGGTAAAGCTGTCGGGCAATCGCATGGCGGCCTAAGCCGCCCAGCCTGCATCCAGTCGCATGACCAGCCGGGGGCCGCCCGCGCGCGCGAAGCAGATGTGCGAAGCTATCATGCGGCGGGCGCCAGGGGCGTGATTCTGAAACCCTTCAACCCGCTAACCTTGGCGGGCAATGTCCGAACGCTGATCGACCGAGCCGCGGCGTCAGGCACCGACCAGATGCCGGGCGCGCATCAGGGCGCTGGCGTCGGGCGCGCGGCCCAGAAACGCCCTGAACGAGTCCATCGGATCGCGGCTGTCGCCCGCCGCCAATATCTCGGCACGGAAACGAGCGGCGAGCACGGGATCGAAAATATCGCCCGCCGCCAGAAACGCCTCGAACGCATCGGCGTCCAGCGTCTCCGACCAGGCATAGCTGTAATAGGCACTGGCATAGCCGCCATCGAAGATGTGGGTGAAATAGGGAAAGCGATGCCGCAGCCCGATTTCGGGCGGCATACCCAGCCGCTCAAGCTCCGCCGCGACGAAGCTGCGCGGATCGATGGCCGCGCCCTCCGACTGGTGCATGGCCAGGTCCACCAGCGCGCAGCTTATCAACTCCACCGTGGCGAAACCCTGGCCATAGGCTTCGGCCTTGCGGATCGCGTCGATCAGCGCGTCGGGCACGCCGAAACCCGACAGCACATCGCGGCTGACGATCCAGTTTTCCATGAACTTGCTGGGAAATTCCACGAAATCGCGCGCGACCGCCGTGCCCGACTGGCTGGGATAGGTGACGCGCGACAGCAGGCCGTGGAGCGCATGGCCAAACTCGTGGAACAGCGTGCGCGCCTCGTCAATGGACAGGCGCGTGGCGGCGGCGTCGGGTGGCGGCGCGGCGGCGAAATTGGCGACCAGATAGACGACCGGGCGCACGTCGCCTTCCATCGCCTCCTGCACGCGCAGGCTGCCCATCCAGGCGCCGCCATGTTTTTCGGGCCGCGCCAGATAGTCGGTGAAGAGCAGGCCAACCGGCGCGCCGGCCGCGTCGCCCACTTCCCAGGCCCAGACATCAGGATGATAGCCGGCAATGTCGGCCCGGCGGGTGAAGGTCAGGCCATAAAGGCGCGCGGCGCTGTCGAACGCCGCCTGCCGCACCGCGTCCAACCGCAGATGCTCCGCCACAGCGCCGCCGTCCAGCGCATATCGGTCGCGGCGCACCTGTTCGGCGTAGAAACGCCAGTCCCAGGGCGCGAGCGCAAAGCCGCCGCCGTCCGCGTCGATCAACGCCTGCAATTCGGCCGCTTCCTCGGCGGCGCGACGCTTGCCCGGTTCCCATAGCTGGGCCAGCAGGTCGGCGGCGGCATCGGGATCATGCGCCATACTGTCTTCCAGCGCATAATGGGCATGGTCGACATAGCCCAGCAACGCCGCCCGCTCCTGCCGCAGCGCCAGCGTCTCCGCGATCACCGGCCAATTATCATGCGCCCCGCCGTCGCACCGATCGGTAAAGGCGCGCCACAGCGCCTCACGCAGGTCGCGCCGCGCCGAAAAGCTCAGGAAACTCTCATAATCGGTGCGATCGAGCGTCACATGATAGCGCCCCGCCTGCCCCTTGGCGGCCGCGCGCCCAGCAGCGGCATCGCACAAGGCGGCGGGCAATCCCGCCAGATCATCGGGACCAATGTCCAGCACCCAGTCGGCGGTCGCCGCCAGCACATTATGGCCGAACGCCACCGCCAGCGCCGACAGTCGCGCGTCGATCGCGGCGAAGCGCGCCTTCTGCGCCGGCGCCAGTTCCGCCCCGCCGCGCCGGAAGCTGGCATAGCTGCTTTCCACCAGCCTTATCTGTTCGGGCGTCAAGCCTGCATCGTGCCGCGCGGCATGAACTGCGGCGACTTTCGCGGCGAGCGCCCCGTCATGGCTGATCGCGGCGCCATGCGCGCTCAGCATTGCCGACACCTGCCCCTCGATCGCACGGATGCCGGGCGTCCCCTGCGCCGACGATAGCGTCCAGAACAGCCGGCGCACCCGCGCCAGCGGCGCGCCCGACCGCTCCAGCGCGGCGATCACGGTGTCGAACGTCGCAGGGGCGGCCTCCCCCGCGATCGTCGCAATTTCTTCCCGATGCCAAGCCATGGCCACCGCGAACGCGGGCAGGAAATCTTCATCCCGCACCTTGTCGAAGGGCGGCGCGCCCAGCGGGCCATCCCAGGGTTGCAGCAAGGCGTTGGCATGGGGGTCAGTCAATGGATTGGACCTCGTCGGTGTGCACTTCGAACCGCACCAGATTCGCCGGACCAAAGGCGGTGGTCAAGGCGACATCGGTGGCGTCGCGTCCGCGCGCCATCAAAATGCGGCCGATCCGCGGTCTGTTGTGGCGCGCATCGTGCGTGTACCATTCGCCGTCGATATAGACGTCGAACCAGGCGCTGAAATCCATCGGCGCATCCACCGGCGGGATGCCGATATCGCCCAGATAGCCGGTGCAGTAGCGCGCGGGGATATTCATGCAGCGGCATAGCGTGACGGCCAGATGGGCAAAGTCGCGGCACACGCCCTGCCGCTCCTGATAGGCGTTCCAAGCCGTCTTGTCCGGCCGCGCATGATGATAGCCGAACTCGATATGATTGTGGACGAAGCTGACGATCGCATCGACCCGCGCCCGCGCCGTGCGATAGTGCGCGAAATTGGCCCAGGCGACCGCCATCATCCGGTCTGTTTCGCAATAGCGGCTGCCCAGCAGGAAGGGCATCACCGCATCGGGCAGATCCTCGACCGCCATTTGCGGGCCGTCGGGCGCCTGCGCGTCGGGCATACCGTCATCCTCGATCACGAAGTCGCAGGACAAGGTGACTCCACCCGCCGGGATGGTCAGCCGGGTCGCGACGTTCCCGAACCCGTCCTCGAAATGATAGAGCGGGATGTCCGGGTCCGCCATCAACCGCTGGGGCGTGCGCAAATCCTGATGACGCGAGGGGTGCAGGCTCAGCATCGCCATCATCGCGGTCCTGGTGTCGGTCTCGAATCTTATGTCATATCCGCAGCGGATCAGCATCGAAGGTCACTTTCCTGAAGCGCCGATGGCTCGGCTGTTGATGGCCCCATGATCGGACGGGGGAAATTTCCGGGGATCGGCGCGCCGCACGTCTACCGTCACGTCCATCCCCAGGAAGCTGGCGGGCAGGCCGAACCAGGTGCCCGACAAAGGCAGCGCCTGATAAGGATCACGCGCAATGGCGACGCGGATCAGCCCGCGATTGCCGATAATGCCGTTGGTGGGGTCGAACTCGACCCAGCCCGATCCAGGCAGGAAGATGCGCACCCAGGCATGGGTGTTGCCACCGCCCACCACATCTTCGGACCGCGACGGATTATAGACATAGCCTGAAACGAAGCGCGCGGCGAAACCCAGCGCCCGCACCGCCTCTATCATCAGCACGGCGAAATCGCGGCAGGTGCCCTGGCGCTTGCGCAATGTCTCGATCGGCGACTGGGTGCCCTTTTCCTGGCGCGGGACATAGGTGAAGTCGCGCTGGATGCCAGTCGCCATCCGGGTCAGCAGGTCGACCGTGCCGGTATCGCCATGATTGCTGACGAAGGCGCGCGCCCAATTGTCCACGATCCGTTCGGGGTCATGATATTGCCGCTCGATCGACCGCAGCAGATCGGGCATGTCCTCCGACGAGTAAGTGAAGGGGAACAGCCCGGCATAGGGTTCCACATCCACCTGGCGCTGCGCCAGCGGCGCATGTTCCAGCGTCGCTTCGCTCGTCACGACCAGATGCGACGCCCGCCGCTGGAACGAAGCGATCGCCACCGAATTGCCGAACACATCATGCAACCAGCGTAATTCACTGGGTTCCGGATCGATATCGAGCCGGGCGGACAGCAGCCGCTGGTCAAACGCCTCGCGCGGGCGCATCATGATGCGATGTTCACCCAGCGACACTGGCTGCTGATAGCGATAGCTGGTCACATGATGGATCGTCAGCAGCGGCATGGGGGGCAATCCTGATGGCCGGGCGCACGGCGGATGGGCTGTTGGGTGCGGACGATCCGGCGCCGGTCGGACTGTTCAACGCGGCAGGAGCTTCGCCGTTCCTGCTGATCGGCGACCATGCCGGGTTGGCGGTGCCGGCCGCGCTTGGCGACCTTGGCCTTGCCGCCCCGGATCGCGGCCGCCATATCGCCATCGATATCGGCGTCCATGGCCTGGGCCATGCCCTCGCCACGCTGCTCGACGCCCCGTTCCTGCATCAAATCTATTCGCGCCTCGTCGTCGACTGCAACCGCGACCCGGACCAGGCGGAGGCTATCCCGGCCTTGTCGGACGGCAGCCGGATAGGCGGCAATGAGGGGCTGGACGCTACCGCCCGCGCCGCCCGCATCGCCGCGATCCACGCCCCGTATCAGGCCGCGATCGCCGCCACGATCGCCGCGCGTCAGGCCGCCGGGCGCGACACCATCCTGTTGTCGCTGCACAGCTTCACCCCGGTCATGGACGGTATCACCCGCCCCTGGGACGTCGGTGTGCTGCACTGGCTGGGCCGCACCGATTTCGCCCAGGCGATGCTGGATGCGCTGCGCGCCGACGCGGCCCTCACCGTCGGCGACAACCAGCCCTATCGGATGGACGCCACCGACCACACTGTCCCCCGCCACGCCTTCCCCCACCCGCTTCCCTATGCCGAAATAGAGGTGCGCCAGGATCTGATCGGCGACATTGTGGGCCAGCATCTCTGGGCGCAACGGCTGGCGCAGACCGCGCAAAGCGCCGCCGCCCGGATAGGCTACGGATCAAATGTCGCTGCCGAGGGATTATAGCAGCGCACGGACCGGCACAGCCGACGGCGCCATCCACCCATATAGCAGCAAGAGGGAGCATATAGAGCGATGCCCAATCCCAGGTCATGGCAACGGCCCGTCGACCGGCATCGTCCGGCTGCGGCGCACCTATGAAAAATCCCTTCCCGACCGTGCTCAAGGCCGCCCGCATGGCGCGCAAGGGCCGTCCGCTGTCCGCCGCCCTGTTGTGGCAGCGCGCGCTGATGCCCGCCATCCCCAAGCCGCCCCGCGCGCCCAAACGCAAAAGTCCCGCCAAGAAGGCCGATCGCGTCGAACGGCCCGCCCCCGGCAGCTTCATCGAAGGCGACTATATCTGCGCGCAGGGATCGCTGCGCTACCGGCTCTACACGCCGGTCGGCTCCGCGCGCCGCCGCCTGCCACTGATCGTCATGCTGCACGGTTGCACCCAGTCGGCCGCCGATTTCGCGACCGGCACGGCGATGAACCGGCTGGCCGACGAGCTGGGATTTCTCGTTCTCTATCCCGAACAATCGCCGCGCGCCAATCCCAACCGCTGCTGGAACTGGCATAGCCCTTCGCATCAAAAGCGCGGCAGCGGCGAGGCCGCCGTGATCGCCAGCATGACCCGCCATATCCTCGACCTGTGCAAGGGCCATGAGGGCCGCGTCTATATTGCGGGCATATCGGCCGGCGGAGCGGCGGCCGCGATCGTCGCCGCAGCCTATCCGCAGCTTTACGTCGCGGTCGGCGTCCATTCGGGCGTGCCGATGGGCACGATCGGCTCGGTCGGCGAAGCGCTCGCGGCGATGCGCGGACAGGCGGCCGCGCCTGTCGGCAAGACCAGGCCGCCGCTGCCCATGATCCTGTTCCATGGCGACAGCGACCGGGTGGTCCACCCATCCAACGCCGCCGGTTTCGTCAGTCAATTGCAGCGATCGAGCGCGCGTGCGCTCAGCGTCCAGTCGGAAGCGGGCGTCGCGCCCGGCGGACGGGCCTTCACCCGCACCCTCTACCGCTATGGGCGCGGGCCGATCATGCTGGAGGAATGGACAGTGCATGGCAGCGGCCATGCCTGGTCGGGCGGCCAACCCGGCGGCAGCCACACCGACCCCAAAGGCCCCGACGCTTCGCGCGCGATGGCGATCTTCTTCCTCGCGCGTCGACGCGCCGGATAAGCGTCAGACGTCTTCGCTATCCTCGTCGCGCTCATTCTCCGTCGGCTTGAGCGGCGCCAGCACCCAGAAGGTCAGCAAGGTAAAAGCGGTCAGCACCATCGCCACATCATAACTGCCCAGGCCCGCCGCCACGCCGACTGCGCCCGTCACCCACAGGCTCGCCGCCGTCGCCGTGCCCCGGACGCTGTTTTTCTGTTGCAGGATGGCGCCGCCGCCCAGAAAGCCGACGCCCGCGATCACGCCTTCCAGCACGCGGGCCATGGCGGCGGGGTCATGCGCCATCATCGTCTCGACCGCCTGCACGAAGCCACAGCTTGCCACCGCGACCAGCGGAAAGGTCCGTATCCCCGCGCTACGTTCGGCCCGCTCCCGATTCCAGCCTATCGGCAGGGCCAGGACATAGGCGATAGTCAGCGCCAGCAAATGGGGCAGGATAGCGAAATTGTCTGTCATGCCGGCACAACGCGCGGCGATCCATTCGGATGCGCAACGGTCGCGCGACCCGGTTCAAGCGATCGCCCGCGCCCAGTTGTTCAACATCGCGTCCAGCCGATAGGCGTCGATCCGGTCGCCCGGCCGAATGGCGCGCGTCGGATCGATCTGCCGCGCCATCGCCTGCGCCATGGCGGCCGGGTCCGACGGATCGACCAGCAGCCCATAGCGACCCTGCCCCAAGAGCGAGTCCGCATTGCCGGCGCTGCGCGAGGCGACGACCGGCACGTCCAGCGCCATCGCCTCCAGCAGCACATTGGCCGACCCTTCCCACCAGGATGGCAGCACGAACGCGCCAGCGCGCGTGAGCCAGGGGAAGACATTGTCGACCGTGCCGGGCAGCAGCAGGTCCGCGCCGACGCCCAGCGCATCGGCCTGGGCGCGCAGCGCCTGTTGCGACCGGTCGCGGCTTTCGCCCAATATGACGAGCCGGGCCACCGTGCCTTCGCGGCGCAGCTGCGCAAATGCCGTCAGCAACGTGCCGAAATTCTTCTGCGGCGCGAGACGACCGATCGCGACGATCACCGGCACGCCATCGTCATAGCAGCCATGGGGCGATGGCCCGATGGCACTGGCGCGGGCGATGGCGGGATCGATCGCATTTTCAATCACATGCGCCCGGCCTTCGGCGAGGGCGCGCGCGAACGCGCCGACCGCCAGCGTCGGCGACACCAGCACCAGCCGGTCGGCATCCGCCGCCAGCAGGCGTATCGCGAGCGACCGGCCCAGCGAACCGCCCAGTCTCCCCGGCGTCCCCGGCGCCGCGCGGCGCAGGTCGTTGCTGATACGATAGATGCGGCGCAGGCCCGGCACGACCCGGCTGCCCAGCAGCGCGGTCAGATGACCGTGATTGCCGGCCGACAGCAATATGTCCGGTCGCGCGCGGCGCAAATAGGCGTGAAGTCGCGGGATCGCCCGCCATTTTTGCAGCATCCGCGATCCGCCCGTCCGCGCCAGCAGCGCATGATGCGGCACGCCCGCCACCCCTTCCCCGCCGGGCAGCGCCGTCACCAGCGTCACATCATGGCCGCGCGCGTGAAAATCGCCAGCGAGCAGGCGCACATTGCGGACGACGCCAGTCGCCGCGAGCGCGTGGACATAGAAGGCGACCTTCATCGCCGATCCCGCTGCACAGCCCCCGCCCCGCGCCAGTCCGCGTCGGTCAATCGATCGAGCGCGTGACGATAGAGCGCGCCCAGCCGGCTGTCCGCCACGCCCCGGCCGTTCACCAGTTGCACGATGTCGGTGCCGGGGTTCCAATTGCCCTCTATCAGCACCGGTCCCTGCGTCGTGAGGCCGATGTCCCAGCCGATCAGGGTGAAACCCTGCCGGAACCGCTCATGCGCCTGGAGCGCCAGCGCCCGCGCCGCGTCATGATCGGGAATGGTCGCGCCTTCGATCGCCATGCCGGTTACGGGGTGGCGGCTGTGGCGGGATGGCGCGCGCTTGCCGCCGCTGCGCCAGGCCGCGCCGCAACGCCCATCCCCATCGACCGCCAGCACCAGATTGCCGGCGTTGAAATTATCGACCGGCCGCGGCCCGCCCGCCGACAGACGCAGCGCCATGTCACAGATTTCAGGCGCGCCAGCCTCGTTCAGGCAGGTGACGATTCGCAATGTCGGCAGCGCGCCCGGCGACAGGTCGGCCAGCGCTTTATGCGTCGGCAGGCGTTGCTGGATGACGCCGCCCCTGCGCCAGAGCGCGCGCAAAGATACAGCGAGTTGGACAGTTGTACGGGAAAAATCGCCGTTGCGCCAACGGTCGCCCTGGCGGACGAACCGCGCCACGCCCTGCCCCTTGGACCGATAGCTAGGCTTGGCGATGATGTCGTCCTGCCCGGCCAGCCAGGCATCGAGGTCCGTCGCATCGGGATCACAGGCGTCCGGCAGCGGCAAGCCAGCGGCGATTTTCGAAAATAATTGCTTATTTTTCAATATGTTGCCTGAAAGCGGAAAGGCGCCGGGGTTGAGCAGGCGATGCAGGCCCTTGCGATCCTTCATGCTGAGGCCCTGCGTCCGCACGGCTTCGCCCAGATAAAGCCGCTCGGCGGGCGACCAGCCGCCACAGCCGATTGCCGACAGGCCATGCCCCGCCAGCCGTCGCACCGGCGACCAGTGGCGCGCCAGCCCATCATGATAGGCGGCGATCAGGCTGTTGCCGCCGTCCCGCCGGACCGGCAGCGCGCGCAGCGTGAGCAAGCCTTACTCCGCCGCCTGCGCCATGGCCATGCGCTGTTCCAGCAAAGCCGTGGCGACGCCATGCGAGCGCGCATTGTCAACGTCGATCGCCACCGCGCCATCGGTCAGGATCACCGGACTGATGGTCAGGCGGAAACGGCGCGAAAAGCGCGCGAAGGCTTGATCCAGCGTGCCGATGCCGAACCGGAAGCGAATGAGGTTCAGCAGGCCGAAAGCGCCGATGATGCGCGCGGGATGCTTCACGAACTGGCCGCCCGACCGGAACGTCTCCGCCGCTTTCAGCGCCGCCCGATCGCGCAGCCAATATGTATTGCAGTTGGAATAGCTGTCATCGGCGAAATTGTAGAATTTACGCTGCCCCTGGCGGTGGGCGGCCAGCACCGACGCGCGGCGGGTGAAGGCGACGGCGGCGTCCGCCCCCCTGCGCCATGCATCCGTCCAGCATCTCGTCCACCGCTTCGGGCGTCAGCATCACATTGTCGGCGGTGGTGATGAGCAAGGGGAACGCCGCGCCGTCCGCCCCCGCCAGCACGCTGTCGACCAGATTGAGCTGCGCCGCCACGCCGACGACCCGGCCGCTATGGAGCAGCCCGCGCAGCGGCGGCAGGCCGGCCAGCAGCGCAGGATCTTCGATCACCACGCGCACTTGCCCGATCCGGCGATTGGCGACCAGCGCCTCGACCACATGCAGCAGCATCGGCTGGCCCGCGACCGGGACCAGGCATTTATGGGTGACGCCGGCCGCCTGCGCCAGCGGATCGGTCGCGCCATCGCGCCGCCCGGCGAGCAGGATCGCCGTTGTGCCGCCGGTCCTCATGCGGCCACCCGCACGATGGCGTCGCTCAGCAAGCCCTGCCGCGCCAGACTATGGCCGACGATCGTTTCAACCAGTTCCCCATGATCGAGACCGATCGAGGCGGCGGAGCGGGCGATCGTCTTCTTCGACCACAGGTTGCACGACAGGTTCACTTCCATGAACAGCAGCTGCCCGCTGGCCGGATCATAGCGAAATTCGAACCGGCCATAATCGAACGGCCAGAGTTCGGGCAGCAGCGCGGCCGTCATCGCCTCCAGCCGGTCGCGCAGGTCCATATCTTCGACCAGCACCAGCGGATCGTCGCCCGCGTCGATCAGGCCGCGCTTCTCCTCATAACTGCGTTCGCGATGGGGATCGGCGGGGACGTAGAGCATTGGCGGCAATATCCAGGGCTGGCCGCCGCTGCCGCCGATCACCGGCACCGCGACGTCCAGCAGCGGCGCCCATTGTTCGACCAGCACGTCATGGCCGAGCGCGAACAGGCTGTCGGCATGGGCATGAGCTTCCGACCAGCTATCGACCATGTTGACGCCCCACGATGCGGAGGAGGCATTGGGCTTCACCACCAGCCGGTCGGCTTGGAAGGCGGGGGCATCGAACAGGCCGCCGCGGCGGAAAAGCTGCGCGTGCATCGTCGGCACACCCCGCGCGCGGGCGATCAGCTTGCTGAGATATTTGTCGTCGGACAGGCCGCGCACGATCGGGCTGGCGCCCAGATGGGGCACGGCGTGCCGGCTCAGTAGCAGCGGCGCCAGCATCTCGCTATTCTGGAAACCGCCGCGGTTCAGAAGAGTGACGACGAAATCGGCTTCGGGCCGATCGAACAGCGCGTCATAGCTGTCGGCGACATCGACATGCAGGCCGATCGCCTCCAGCGTGGTGCGCATCTCATGATGATAGACGGCATGGTTGCCGTCCTGCGCATCGGGCCGGCCGCCGGCGCGGGCGTGCTTGGCGAGGAAGAGGATGTGCAACCGCGCCTTGTCGGCAGCCGGGATGCGGATCTGGCGGGGATGTGTCGCTGTCATTGCGCCAGATTACAGCGGGCAAATGACGCACTGCTTACGGCGCGGTTGCAGCGGCATGAAGGCCATCGGTCAGTCCGATGACGCTTTATGCGCAGATTTGTTACCGCAGGTCGATCGGCGCCGCTTGTGCATCGGGCAGCGTCCCGCCCATGATCGTCGCCAGCGTCGGCGCGATCGCGCGCATGTCGATCCGGCCCAGATCCTTGCCCGCCGCAATGCCCTTGCCCATGGCCATGAAGGTCGCCTCCAGATGGGCGGGGCCGGGCAGATAGCCGTGCATCCCCTTGACAGGCGTGCGCGCCACCAGCGGCGCACCCGCGCCGCGAAAGATGTCGGTGACGAAACCGGGCTTCAGATTGACATAATAGGCCGCCTGCGGATTGCCGCCGACCTGGGCGATCGCCGCCTTGTCCAGCACCGCGGCGATGCCGTTGGCCGGATTGGCGGCGAGACGGTCGAGCAGCGCCTTCGTCCGACTGGCGATGGCGGCGTCATCCGGGCGCGCGAGCATGATCGCGGCCGATCCGCCCGCTATCCAGGGCATCGCCTGCCAGGACGCGACCTTGCCGTCCTTGTCCAGCGTGATGAGGCCTTCGTCGATGAAGGCGCGGAAGAGATTGAGGCCGGTCTGCGTCGCTTCGAACCCATGGTCGCTGACCAGTGCGATCGCCGCATCGGGATGCGCCTTGCGTTCGGCGGCGATGAGGTCGCCAACGATCGCGTCGATCTTTTCCAGCACCGCCTTGGCGGCAGGCGTGTCCGGCCCCTTTTCATGCTGCTCATGGTCGAGCGCAGTAAGATAGACGGTCAGGAATTGCGGCTTGTGCGCGGCGATCAGCGCGGCGGCGAAACGGCCCCTATTCTGGTCGCCGGGCAGGCTTTCGTCGATGCCCATGGCGTAGGGCTGGCCGACCTTGGCCTCCAATTCCCCTTTCAGCCCCGGCGTCGCCAGCGCATCGAGCAATTTCGCGTCGTCGGCATGGCCGGTGCGCCAGATTTGCGGCAGGTTCCAGGTCACGCCCTTGGCTGCGACGCTGACCGGCCAATGGACATTGCCGGTGGACAGGCCGGCCTTGGTCGCGGCCTCCCACAGGGTCGGCGCCTTGATGTCCTGTGCATACCAGTACCAGCCGCCCTGGTTGATCCCGGTCGGATCGAAACTGTTATTGGCGACGATGCCATGTGTCGCGGGCGATACCCCGGTCATCAGCGTCGTGTGACTGGGATAGGTCAATGTCGGCGCGACGCCGGTGACGCCCGACGCATGGGCGCCCTCGGTCAGGAAGCGGCGCAGATTAGGCAGGGAAAGGCCGCGCTTGTCCGCCTCCAGCAGGTCGCCGGGCCGCAGCCCGTCGATCGAGATGAGGAGCAAGGGCTCCGCCAGCGCCGCCGTCGGAACGAAAGCGGCGAGGAGGAGCGGGAAAAGCGCGACCTTTTTCATGATTTTAGAACCCGGCCTTGGCGGTGATGAAGAATTGCTGCGGCGCGCCGACCAGCAATGTCTGGGCGTCGCCGCTGTTACCGAAGCCGCCCGACCCGATCGTACCGACATATTTCTTGTCGAACAGGTTGGTCGCGTTGAGCTGCAACTCGATCTTGTCGGTAAAGCGATAGCCGATCGAGGCGTCCACGATGACCCGGCTGGGGACCGAGGCATCGTTGGTGTAGCTGTAATAACGGCGCGACATATAGTTGACGCCGATCCGGCCGAAGATCGGACCCTGGTCGTAATTCACCTCCCCGCGCAGCATATGTTTGGGGCTGTCGACCACGGTCTTGTCCTTGATCGCGGCGACCAGCGTGCCGTCGCTGCTGTTGAACACATTGTCGCGATAGGTGGCGTCGGTGTAGCTGTAGCTTGCATAGGCGCCGAAGCCATGGCCGAGCTTCAGGTCGCCCGCCGCCTCGACGCCGACCGCGCGCACGCCGCCGACATTTTGAAGGGCGGAGGCCAGACCCTGGATCGGGCTGCCCACCTGCACCGCGAGCAGGCGATTCCTGAAGTTGACCAGATAGGCGCCGAGCGTGCCGTTGAAGACCGGCGTATTGTAGCGCAGGCCCAGTTCGAACGTGTCCGACGTCTCAGGCTTCAGATCATCCTTGATCGCGTCGAAACCGGCCTGGTTGGTGGAGAAGGGACCAGTGGTCGTGGCGCTGGCGAAGGCGCGGGTCACCTGGGTGAAGCCGCCGAAGATTTCCGCTTCGGGGCTCAGCTCCACCGCGAAGCCGGCATGGGGCTGGAACCAGTCCTCCGCCTTGATCTTGCCCTGCGGAAACGTCGCCTGGACGATGGCTTCGGCCTTGTTCGTGACCTTGAAGCCCTTCCACCCCAGGTTGATCGTCACCATGCCGAGGTCGATCTTGTCCTGCACATGATATTGGAAGGTGTCGGTGGTGAAATCAAACTCCCACTGCGTCGCGAACGGATTCTTGGGATAGTCGCGGAACGACAGGCCGGGCGCGGTCCGGCTGGCGAAGGCGTAGAAGCGGCGGGCCTGATGGAACTGATTATTTTCATACCAGGCGCCGACGCTGAGGTTCTGGATGCCGAGCGTATAGTCGACGCTGCCGAACACGCCGATCCGGTCCATGTCATATTCGGTGGTCCGCACCGACATGGGCACGCCGTTCGGGCTGGCGGTATAGGGGGTAGCCCACAGGCCCATGCCGCTGTTATTGTGGTAATAGCCCTTGATCTGGAACGTCGCAGCATCGCCAATCGGCGTGGTCAGGCCCACCGCACCCAGCCAGTCCTTGCGCAGGCCGGCCGCGTCATAATAAGCGTCGTCGGCGCTGGTGACATTGCCGGGATAGGTCTGCGCGCCGACTGGCGCGCCGCTATAGTCGTACAAGCCATCGGGGAAGGGCGACCCGCCGCTATTGCTGATCTTATCCACATCGTTCAGGCGATCGGCATAGTCGATCGCACGGGCATAGTCGGGATAGGTATTGTCCCAGTCCCAGCCCAAGCGACGGATCATGCCCATCGACATGTCCTGATAATCCTGTTCGCGGCGGTCGGAATAGCTCAGCCAGCCATCGATCTTGGCGTCGCCGACCGGGATCACGACCTTCGCGTTGCCCATATGCTGGTCCTGGACGCCCTCGCCCTTATATTTGTCGGTCGAGCCATAGCCATAGGACACATAGCCGCGGATGCCGTCCGCGCTGCCCAGGTTGACGCGACCGAAGGCGCGCCAGGTGTCGTCGCTGCCATAGGTCAGGTTGCCCTGCGCGCCGAAGGCTTCGGCCGGGTCCATCGAGAAGGTCTCGACCGTGCCGCCCAGATTGCCGGTCGCCTGCGTGCCGAGCGAGCCGGCGCCCTGCGACACGCGCACGCTGCCGATATTCTCGCTGCTGATCGCGCGGGTGATGTGCAGGCCATTATGGTTGCCATAGCTCATGTCGCCCAGCGGAATGCCGTCGAAGGTGAAGCCCAGTTGGTTCTGGTTGAAGCTGCGGATGGTGATCCGCTGCGACCATTCATAATTGCCGAACGGGTCGGCCGACTGGAAATTGACGCTGGGCAGCTTTTCGATGGCTTTGAGCGGATTGGTGCCCGGCGTCAGCACGACGATGTCCTTGGCGGAGATTTCCTGCACCTGACGGGTTTCGCCCCGGCCGAACACGATGATGTCCGCGCCGTCGGCAGCGGCGTCGGCGACAGGCGCGACAGTCTGGGCGTGAGCGGATTGGGCGATGATGGCGGTCGACGCCATCAGCAGAGCGGTGGTGATACGCATGTTGAATAGTCCCCCTTGGACGTGCAGTCCGGGGCGCCCTATCCGCGTCATGTTGCACCGCAATGTGGATTGGGCGACGGCGCCAAGTCAAATCCATGACAGGCGCCGTCACATTGTTATTCAGTCGTTCAAGAAGGTTAGCGTCGCCATGTGATAGAGGGTCGCGACCTTCTGTCCGGCCAGGCTGAGGTCGCCCTTTTCCGTATGCGTCGCGCTCAGGATATAGCGGCCCTTGTCCTTGAGCGGCAGCGCCACGCGCCCCTGCGCGTCGGTCGTGAAGGCCTTGGTCCATTTGTCAGGCGAAATGACGGTCAGCTTTGTTGCGGGCACCGGCTTGCCGTCGCGAACCAGGGTAAAGCTGTCGGCGTTGGCGGCGGTCGGCACGATCTCCAGCGGCAGACCCGCCTTGGCTTGCGCGCGGCCGGCGCGGGCATAATAGATCACACCCTCCTTCTTGCCCTCTTCGCCCCAGGGCGCGAACACGCTGTCGTCGATGACGCGCACGTCGCCAGCGGGAGCAGCCACCTCGATATAGCCGGTCTTACGGACCTGCGGCGCGCTCGACGCGGGCACCAGCTTGGGGCTTTTGAGCTTCTCAAACTCTGGATCGCCGCCTTCCGGCAGCACATCGCCGGGTTCGCCCAGATAGATGCGCGCCGGCCCGGCGCCGTCGCGCTCCACCCATATTTCATGCGCCTGCGCCGTGGACGACAGGGCCACCAGCGCCACCAGCGCCATGGACAATCTCTTCATGCTCTCTCTCCTTATGATCGTCAGAAGCGGAAACCGACCGTGCCCATCACATTGCGCGGCGCACCGACGAAGCAGTCGCCACGCGCCAGGCAGGATGCATAATATTCGTTGTTGAGCAGATTGGTCGCGTTCAGCGCGAAGCGCCAGCTATTCCAGTTGATTTCCGCCAGCCCGTCGACCGTGGTGCGGGCCGGGGTGACGATCGACCAGAGCGAACTGGTCGATACGCTCTTGCCGCTATAGACGACGCCCCCGCCCAAGCGCAGTTGGGCTTCGTCCATCAGGCCGAAGGTCTTGGTCGTCCAGAAGGACGCCGTATGGCGCGGCATATAGTCGAGGCTGGTGTTGGTTTCGGACTTGAGCTTGGCATAGCCATAATTGGCCAGCAGTTCGAAATTACCGGGCAATGTGTGGCTGGCTTCGATCTCGAACCCCTTGGTGTCCAGCACGCCCGATTGGGCGGTGCCGCCAGCGGCAAGATAGAGGACCCGGTTGCGTTCCTTGATCTTGAAGACCGTGGCCGTGACCAGCGTGTTGATGTCGGGCTGCCACTTCACGCCCGCCTCATATTGCGTGCCGGTCTGCGGCCGGTAGGGCGCGCCGAACGTGCCATCGCCATTGTCGATGCGCCCCGCGACCGGCAGGAAGCTTTCGGTATAGCTGAAGAAGGGCGAGACGCCTGCGCCGATCTCGCCGATGATGCCGGCGCGGAAAGTGGTCGCATTGTCCTTCTGCCCCGACGAGCCGGTGACGCGGTCGCGGCGCGCGCCCAGCACGACCGAGACGCGGTCGTAGAGGCGGATCTGGTCCTGAACGTAGACGCCAAGCTGCTTCTGCGATTCATAAATATAGGGACCGCTGGGATCATAGGTGAGCAGCGCGTCAGTATCGATGTCGTATAGGTCGATGATCTCGTAACCGCCGGCATAGCGCTTGCCGACCTTGTTCCAGCTATAGTCGATGCCGACCAGCAGCTTGTGCTCGACAGTGGCGCCGGTGTTGAAATTGAACTGGAAATTGTTGTCGGTCGAGAAGACGTTCATCTTCGCATCGCTGGCATCGGCATAAAGGCCGATGGTGCGCCCATCCGCCTCGAAGGGATTTTGGGGATTGGCGTAGCTGTTGGCATAATGGGTGTTATATTCTAGGTCGCTGTCGATGTAGCGCGCCTTCAGATTGACCTTGATAGCGTCGGAAAAACTGTGGGTGATGGAGCCGCCGCCTTGCAGCGAGCGACCATTATAGCGGTCCCAGCCGGGCTTGCCGACGAACGCATATTGACCCAGCTTGCCTTGCGGATAGGCCGTGTTCGGAAGGAAAGTGCCGACGATCGGCAGGAATTGCGACGTCGATCCCGTATCATCCTCCTGATAGAGGCCTGTCAGGACGATGTCGGTGTCGGGCGTCGGCTGCCAGCGGATCGACGGGGCGAACATCACCCGGTCATCAGGGACATGATCGACATAGGTTTCGGCGTCGCGGGCGCGGCCCACGAACCGCACCGCCAGATTATCGGCCAGCGCGACATTGACGTCGCCCATGATTTCCTTGCGGTCATAGCTGCCGTAAACAAGGTTCAGTTCGCCGCCGGTGCGAAATTCGGGTGTCTTGCTGACGAGGTTGACCAAGCCGCCGATTGACCCCTGACCAAATAGCACGGAAGCCGGGCCGCGCAGGATTTCCACCCGCGAAAAATTATAGGGGTCCGACGTGATGCTGGCATAATAGCTGAAAATGTCGCGCATCCCGTCGCGGAACTGGAGCGCATCCAGGCCGCGCACGTTGAAACCGTCGACGCGGGTGTCGCGGCCATAGGGGTTGGCGAGCACGCCGGCGGCATATTTGACCGTGTCGGAAATGCTGATCGCGCCCTGCGAGAGATATTGCTCGGACGTGATGACCTTGATCGGCTGGGGCAGTTCGACCAGCGCCGTGTCGGTCTTCGACCCGGTGGTGGCGGCGGTGACGATGATGCTGTCCTGATCCGTGTCCGCAATCATGGCGCCATCCGCAGCATAGGCAACCGTATGGCACGAAGCCATGACCGCTGCGCCACCCAATGCGATCCACTTTACCTTCATTTCAACGTCCCTTTTTCGACTCGATTGGGACGCGCCATAAGGATAATGCGACCTATTCGCAATTGCATTACGTGCCATTGCGGAAGAATCGCATTTTATGTGTCGTTTAGCGCGCCTGCGCGGCCCGACGGTTTTGCGATAAGGCGCAATGAACTCAAAGGTTTGTAGCGCGTTATGGAAGAGCGACGGCGGGGATGGAGGCAGGCCATGACGATTTCTGTGCGATTCCCCGATGGCGGCTGGCGTGAAGTGCCCAGCGAACTACGCCCCATCGATCCCGTAACGACCGGCGCGCAAAGCCGCTTTCGCAACATCCCCATCAACTGCGATCCGCAATGGCGCTATCTGCGCATCGCGTCCGTCTGGCACGCACGGCCCCGCCATGGCATCCTGGCGATTCTCACCCCTTGCATCGACGACTGGTGGCAGGACATCGCCGCGATGGCGGACATACCCGCCACCGCGGACAAGAAAGCCCAACCGCCCCGCGCCGCATGACGCGCCCGCGCGCCCCTGTGTCAGCGGCAGCGATCAGTGATGGCGCGATCCACCATTATGATCGTAACATAACGGGCGCGTAAGCGAAAACATCGACCTGCAAGGCAGGCGAGTTCAGCCCCTTTCGGTCAGCTCCATGAAGTTGCGCGCCGCATCCCGGTCCGCCGCATCCTTAAACGCCACGTCCAGGTCGGGCGCATCGCCGAGCAGGAACAACAGCGACCAAAGTGCGAACCGCCGCCCGCGATCCTTCTCCAGCCCCAGATCGACCCGCATCCGCTCGATCCCCGCTTCCACCGCTTCGGGCGGCAGGCTGTCTATCCCGGTTGTCCCGAAATAACGCTGGAGCTGATCGTCGAAATGCATGGCCGCCTGCCTACAGCAGCCTGCCCTTCATGCGCAACCCGCGCCGCCATCATCAAGAATGGCGCGCACCGCGGTCTCGGTCAGCGGCACATCGAATCGCACGCCAAAACGCTTGGCCCGGACCCAGACCACATGCGCCGCAGCCGAAAATTCCTGCAATTCGATGATGACGCTGTCGCCGATCCCTGGCGGTCGTTCGGCGTGCAGCAATGCGCCCGATACCGACAGGTCCAACATATGGGCGCGCAGCGGCACCCCGGCATGGCGCATCGCCAGGGGTTCGAACAGCTTGTGCCGCGCGGCGCCCCGCGGTCGCATCTCCCATGCCGTGAAAGACCCCTGATCGGTCATGCCGCAGCCTCCCTGCACGATCTTTACGCCATCGGGCCATGCCGGCATCTCAACAAGAAGCATGAGGCAAAAATTAACCCTGCCGTTCAGCCGTGAAAGGCGCAGGGGACGATGCTGGCCGGGTCGGGCCGCGCGGCGATGCGGCGGAACCGCGCCAGATAGCCGCCCGCCGTGGGCTTGGGGATTAGTTGCTCCATGCGGAATCCCATCGCCGCCAGTTCGCAGGCCAGCAGCCGCGGCGGCGCGCCATGCTGGTCGGTCGGCCGGTCGGCATCGACCACGATCAGTTCACCATCCTTTTTCAGCGCTGGGCTGAGATGCCAGAGGAAGGCGTAAGGCTCGGCGATCTCATGATACATATGGACCATCATGATCCGGTCGAAGCTGTTTTCGGGTAGTTTGGGGTCTTCCGGCGCACCCAGCTTCAGGCTGACATTATCCCATTTCTCGCGGGTGATGCGGCGCGACAGCGCCTCAATCACTTCGGGCATGATGTCTTCAGCCAGGACGCGACCCTTGGCCCCTACTCGTCGGGCAAGCCGCACGGTGTAATAGCCCTCGCCCGCGCCGATATCCGCGACGGTCATGCCGGAACGGATACCCGCCCGGTCCATGATATCCTCCGCTTCGTTGACCCGGTCGCGCGCTTCCTCGCTCGACCAGCGGGTCGATACGATCGGGGCCACCGGCCGGTCGGCCTGCGGAAAGGGCGCCGCCGCGGCGGAGCGATGCGAATCCTTGCCGCCGCCAATCTGGTCGCAGGCGGCCAGCAGGACAAATACGCCCGCCATGACCGCCCGGATCATCAGTCCACATCCTCCACATCGACCTTTTCGCCCGTCACCTTTTGGCTGAGGGCGGCGGCCATGAACGGGTCGAGCGCGCCGTCCAGCACATCGTCGGGCGCGGTCGAGGTGACGCCGGTGCGCAGATCCTTCACCAACTGATAGGGCTGGAGCACGTAGGAACGGATCTGGTGGCCCCAGCCGATTTCGGTCTTGGCCTGATAGTCGGTGTTCGCCGCTTCCTCGCGCTTGCGCAGTTCCGCTTCGTACAGGCGCGCTTTCAGCATGTTCATCGCGGTGGCGCGGTTCTTGTGCTGCGACCGGTCATTTTGCGACGCCACGATGATGCCCGACGGGACGTGGGTGATGCGGACTGCGGAGTCGGTAGTGTTGACGTGCTGCCCGCCCGCGCCCGATGCGCGATAGGTATCGATCTTCAGGTCGCTTTCCTTGACCTCGATATCGATATTGTCGTCGATCACCGGATAGACCCAGACCGACGAGAAGCTGGTGTGCCGCCGCGCCGCGCTGTCATAGGGGCTGATGCGGACCAGGCGGTGAACGCCGCTTTCGGTCTTGGCATAGCCATAGGCGTTCTCGCCCTTGATCAGGAAGGTGGCCGACTTGATGCCCGCGGTTTCGCCCGCCTGATAATCGACCAGATCGACCTTGTAGCCGCGCCGTTCCGCCCAGCGCCGATACATGCGGGAGAGGATTTCGGCCCAGTCCTGGCTTTCGGTGCCGCCAGCCCCGGCGTGGATTTCCAGATAGGTGTCGCTGGCGTCGGCCTCGCCGGCGAGCAGCGCCTTGATCTTGTCCTCGTCCGCGCGGTCGGCCAGCGCCTTGAGCGACGCGATGGCTTCGGTCACCATCTCCTCGTCGCCTTCGGCCTCGGCCATCTCGATAAGTTCGGCATTGTCGGTCTTGCCGCCTTCGATCGCGCGGGTGGCGCCGATCGCGCTTTCCAACCGGGTGCGCTCACGCATCACCTCCTGCGCCAGCTTCGCATTGTCCCACAGGGTCGGGTCCTCGACGCGCGCATTCAGCTCGTCAAGCCGGCGCAGCGCGCGGTCCCAGTCGAGGAAGCGGCGCAGCAATTCCAGCGCGGCGTCGATACGGTCGATATATTGCTGCGCTTCGGCGCGCATGGGGAGTCTCCAGAAATGTCGTGGCGTCTCAACGCATCAGGCGACTGCCCCTATCCGAGGGCGGGAGATTTGGGAAGGGCGAGGATTTATGTGCTACATTTAATTTGCAACTCACGTTTTGTGTGCTACAAAAAATATGCCGCTTCGTGCGGCCATAGATGGAGGACCGTGATGACCAGCCAACCGGGCGCTTTTGCCCATAAGGAAGCACGCCGCCATGAAGATCGAGTACGACCCGAATAAGCGCCAGCGCACCCTTGAGGAGCGCGGCCTCGATTTTGAATCTATTGCTGAAGTTTTTGACGGTTTTTATCTGGTCCGAATGGACGATCGAAAGGATTATGGCGAGGTTCGCCATATCATGCTGGGTGCGCTGAAAGAGCGCCCTGTCGTCTGTGTCTGGACCCAACGAGATGATGCAGTTCGCGTCATCTCCATGAGGATTGCAGATGATGAAGAACGCGAAATCTACCGGCGCGAGTTGGAGCGATCCGGATGACGCGCCTAAATTGGCGCAAGACTGGGCTAATGGCGCCGACGCCTATCGCGGCAAGGCGCTGATACGTCGCGGCCGGCCGACACTGGCGCAGACCAAGCAGCATGTCTCGTTGCGCTTGGACCCGGATGTCATCGAAAGCTTCAAGGCGGATGGCCCTGGTTGGCAGGGGCGGATCAACGAAGCCTTGCGCAAGGCGGCGGGACTCTAACCTCAATAAATCCCGCCCTGCCCTTCCAGAAAGTCGGCGTCGCTGCGCTGGCGGGTACGGCCGGTCACCGTCCTTGCGGCGGCGACCTTGGCCTGTTCCTCCGCTTCCTCCTTGCGGATCGTGCGGCGCGGTTCGGATTCGGGCTTGAACGCTTCCCAGATCACCGCGGCCTTCGGCTCGCTGGTCGGCCAGGCGCCATAGACGCGCTTGCCCGACCGGCGATCGATCGCGACCATGCGCACGCCCGCAGGCGCAACAAATGGTGTCTTGGGCATGGTTTCCAGGATGGGCGCCATCGCCGCCTTCCAGATCGGCGCGGCGATCCTCCCGCCCTGCGCCCAGCCGCCCAGGCTGCGCGGCTGGTCGTAGCCGATATAGACGCCAGCGACGAGATCGGGCGATCCGCCCACGAACCAGACGTTGGTCGGGCCGTTGGTGGTGCCGGTCTTGCCGAACAGAGGGCGCTTGAGGTCCGCCAGCACCGTCGCGGTGCCGCGCTGCACCACGCCTTCGGCGATGTGAACGACCTGATAGGCGGTCATCGGGTTCATGACCTGCTTGCCCTCCATGCCGAAGCGGGGCATCGGCTTGCCGTCCCAATTGGCCATGTTGCACCCGTCGCAGGCGCGCCAGCGCTCCGGCCAGATCACCTTGCCGCGCCGGTCCTGCACATAATCCATCACCTTGGACGGGAATTGCCGCCCTTGGTTGGCGAGCGTGGCATAGGCGTTGACCATCCGTTCCACCGTCGTCTCGCCCGCGCCCAGCGCGAAGGAGAGATAGGGCTGATAATCGCCGATCCCCATATTCTTGATGGTGCGCACGACCCGGTCCATGCCGGTCTGGCTGGCGGCGCGCACGGTCATCAGGTTGCGCGACTGCTCCACGCCCCAGCGCATCGTCTGCGGCCCGGCGCTGCCGCCGGAGAAGTTGCGGAAGCATTTCTGGCCCAGGCCCGCGCCCTGATAGACGCACAAGGGGCCATCCACGATGATCGATGCCGGGGTCATGCCATTGTCGAGCGCGGCGGCATAGACGAACGGCTTGATGGTGGAGCCGGGCTGGCGCATCGCCTGCGTCGCGCGGTTGTAGGAGGACAGGCGCGAATCGAAGCCGCCCTGCATCGCGCGGATGCGGCCCGAATGGACTTCTTCGGCCACCATGCCGCCCGACACTTCGGGAATGGAGCGCAGCGCCCAACTCGCCCCGTTGCGCGCCACGACGATCAGGTCGCCGGGCTTCATCGCGGAAAAGGCCGGCCCGCCGACCTTGCGATAGGGCATTTGCGCCGATCCGGCGGGCAGCGCGCCGGTGCTGCCGTCGGCAAAGCCGATCTGCGCCTCGGACGAGGTCCGGCTGATGACGACGGCGACGCGCCATTGCGCATAATCGACGTCGATATAGCTGGCCGCCAGTTCGCGTTCCCAGCCATTGTCGATATTGATGTGGCCGACCGGACCGGACCAGCCGCGTCCGGCGTCGAAGCGGAGCAGGCCGTTGCGCAGCGCGGTGGCGACGCCGTCCTGCACCACCGGATCATAGGGGCTGCGCACCCACAGGCCGCCGGCATAGACGCTGTTGGGGCCGTCGTCGGCCTTTTCGCCGAACAGCCCGATCAGGCGACGGCGGACCTCCTCCATATAATAGCCGCCCGCGCGCGCGTCGAAGCTGGAGCCATGGGCGGCGACGGTGCCGAGCGGCTGGGCGATCGCCGCGTCGCGCTGCGCTGCGGTGATCCAGCCATTCTTCTCCATCTCGCCCAGAGACCAGTTGCGCCGGTCGAGCGCACGGGCGTGACCGGTTTCGCTTTCGGGGCGGTAATTGGCCGGCCCCTTGGGCAGGATCGACAGATAGGCCATTTCGTGTAGCTGGAGGTCGGCGACATCCTTGTCGAAATAGGCGCGCGCGGCGGCCTGGACGCCATAGGCGTTCCGGCCGAGGAAAATCTGGTTGAGATAGAGTTCGAGGATCTGCTGCTTGCTCAGCACATTTTCCATGCGGTAGGCGAGGATCATCTCCTTCACCTTGCGCGTGGGCGAATATTCGTCACCGATCAGCAGGTTCTTGGCGACCTGCTGGGTGATGGTGGAGCCGCCGCGGGCGCGCTGGCCGGAGCCGAGCTTGCTGGCATAATCGACCACCGCGCCGGCGAAGCCGGGAATATCGACGCCATGATGTTCGAAGAAGGTCTTGTCCTCCGCCGCCAGATAGGCGCGGATGAGCAGCGGGGGATAATCGCTATATTGCAACTGGACGCGGCGTTCGCGGGCATAGCTGTGGACCGGCTGGCCATTGATGTCGCGCACGATGGTCGGCAGCGGCGGCTCATATTCCAGCAGCGTCGCCGCGTCAGGCAGGCCGCGCGCGAAAATCAGCCAGAACAAGGCGCAGAACAGCGCGAAGCCGCCCAGCAAAATCGACGCCCACCGCACCCAGCGGCGTTGCCACAAGGGACGCAGACGGCCGAAAAAGCCCCCCGCGTCGCGGCGCAGGCGATAGGCGAAGGACGACGGGGCGGGTTCGGAACGGGCCTCTTCCATAGGGAAGAGGCTCTAGGGTCAAATTATCGCCAAGACCAGTGGGCATGACGCGATCCGCCGCAACTCTTGCCCCCACCCTCCGACATCCGTTCGCCCTGAGCCTGTCGAAGGGCGCGCGCAACGCCCTTCGACAGGCTCAGGGCGAACGGTCTTTGCGCTTTTATGGCTGCGTTCAGCCCCCCGCAGCCCCGTCGCGCATCGCCAGCTTGCGGGCGAAATGCACCTCGATCGCGCGGGCGACGCCGCGGGCGATCTTGCCCTGCCCCTCGCTCGAGGAAAGGAAGGCGCTGTCGTCGGCGTTGCTGATATAGCCGGTTTCGAACAGGATCGACGGCGTGTCCGGGGCCTTGAGCACCATCAGCGAGGCGAAACGGTGATAGGCGCTGCGGAACGGCACATAGGGCGCAGCCTCCCGCTGCAACAGCCGCGCAAAGTTGGCCGATATATTCATCGATTCGCGCTGGGTCAGGTCGATCAGGATGGACGAGACGTCACCCGACTGGCCGCCCAGATTGACGCCGTTGATGATGTCCGCCTTATTCTCTCGCGCCGCCAGCCGCGCCGCTTCACGGTCTGATGCGGTTTCGGACAGGGTGTAGACGGTCGCGCCGTGCGCCTCGGTATTTTCCGCCGCGTCGGCATGGACAGAAATGAACAGGTCCGCCCCCAGCTTGCGGGCGATGCCATAGCGTTCCTGCAACACCAGGAATTTGTCGTCGTCGCGGGTCAGCGCCACGCGCACCCGGCCGGACTTGACCAACTGGTCGCGAATCGCCTGGGCGATGGCCAGCGTAACGTCTTTCTCGCGCTTGCCATTTTCCTTGTTGATCGCGCCGGGATCATGACCGCCATGACCCGCGTCGATCACCACCAGCGGCCGGGCGCCGTCATGCGCCCCCTCCACCTGCGGCAGCGACACCCCGCGCGCCGCGGCGGGGATCGGCACGGTGATCGAATGGATGCGCTTTTGCGGACGCGCCGCCATGTCGGCAGGGCCGTCGAAGCGCGTGCGCCCCTTGCCCACTTCGGCGCGGAACCGGCTGTCGCTCACGCCCTGCAGCGAGAAGCTGAGCGACTTTCCGTCCTGCGCCAGCCGCGCATTGCCCAGCGTCGCGGGGGTGGAGAGGTCCAGCACCACGCGCGCCGTGTCGCCGCTCAACTGGCCCTGGCGCACCGCGGCGATCGCGCCGTTGCCCGGCGTGAACCGTCCCCTGCCCATTTGCGCGCCGTTGATGTCGAGCGCGATGCGGCGCGGCGAATCCAGCAGAAAGGCCGAAGCCCCGTCCACACGGTCGTCGAAGCGCACGACGACGATATCGTCCTGCACGTCCACGCCGGATATGCCGCCGGCGCTGCCGGGGACCGCCATCAATATCGTGCCTGCCAGGGCAATGCTTTGGAGCATACGTCGCTTGTGCGACGCGCGCCTGTCGGCCGTCCAGCCAAATTTCATTTGGGCTAATCCGTTCAGCGTCCCCACGCTAAATTCCGGATTAAGCATCGCTCCTTGTGGCCCGGTAAAATGAGAGGGTTAACCCGTCCTTCACGATGAATTGGGCATCGACAGCCCGACCGGCGGACAAGGCATTATATTTCAGGCGGCCGTTGCCCCGTCGGTATTTGACTGCTACCCATTCATATTCCCGAAAGACTTGCCGATATCATGGCAGCCTTGCGGGGCAATGAGACAGGCACCGGCGGAGGCAGTATTTGCCCCCCGCAGTGTCGCAAACAGGTTGACGCTGCATGAGGCATGATTTCCATTCCACGCTTGCCCCGGTAACGGGCGATGCGGCGTGGATGGTCCGGCCCGGCGATTTGTCCGGCCCTGCCGACGCAGCAGACGCGCATAATTTCCTTCAAACCTGGACGATGCCGACATCCGCGCCCTTAACGGAGCGCGCCCGGCCGTCCCTTCACTATCGCGTGGCGGCGCGGCCCTGTGCCGCAGCCCGTCCACGCCGGAGACATGTAAATGACAATGCGTATGCTGATCGACGCGCGCCACCGGGAAGAGACCCGGGTCGCGGTCGTCAAGGGTAACCGGATCGAGGAATTCGACTTCGAGTCCGCTGAGCACAAGCAGCTCAAGGGCAATATCTATCTGGCCAAGGTCACCCGCGTAGAGCCTTCGCTCCAGGCGGCCTTCGTGGATTATGGCGGCAACCGCCATGGCTTCCTCGCTTTCAGCGAAATCCACCCGGATTATTATCAAATCCCGCGTGAAGACCGCGAGGCATTGCTGCGCGAAGAACGCGCCCATGCCGAGGAAGAAGCCGCGCTGCGCGCCGATTTCGACGATGACGATCATGATCTGGACCACGACTCCATCGCGCCCGAAGGCGGCGTGGAATATGTCGAAGCGAGCCATCATCATGACGATGAAGAGCCGGGCGAAGACGCCGAGCAGACCGAAGGCGAAGGCGCAAACGACGGGACCAACAGCGCGCCGAACGGCCGTCGCGGCGGACGCGGTCGTGGCCGCGGGGGCGACGAAGCCGCCGACGAACTGCGCCGCAAGCGCATGGCCCTGCGCCGCCGGTACAAGATTCAGGACGTCATCAAGCGCCGCCAGGTGCTGCTGGTCCAGGTCGTCAAGGAGGAACGCGGCAACAAGGGCGCCGCGCTGACCACCTATTTGTCGCTCGCCGGCCGCTATTGCGTGCTGATGCCCAACACCAGCCATGGCGGCGGCATTTCGCGCAAGATCAGCAATGCGGCCGACCGCAAGCGGTTGAAGACGATCATCGCCGAAATGGCGCTGCCTTCTTCCATGGGCTGCATCGTGCGCACCGCGGGCCTCCAGCGCACCAAGCCGGAAATCAAGCGCGACTTCGACTATCTCGCCCGCCTGTGGGACGAGATTCGCGAAAAGACGCTGAGCGCCGCCGCGCCCGCGCTGGTCCATAATGACAGCGACCTCATCAAGCGAGCGATCCGCGACATCTACAACAAGGATATCGAAGAGGTCATCGTCGAGGGCGAGCATGGCTATCGCGCCGCCAAGGACTTCATGCGCCTGCTGATGCCCAGCCATGTGCGTCGCGTGAAGCAATATGCCGATCCGGTGTCGCTGTTCCAGCGCGCCAGCGTCGAGGAACAGCTGGCGGCGATGTACAACCCCGTCGTCCAGCTCAAGTCCGGCGGCTATCTGGTCATCAACCCGACCGAGGCTCTGGTGTCGATCGACATCAACTCAGGGCGCTCGACCCGCGAACATGGCATAGAACAGACGGCCGTGGCGACCAACCTGGAAGCTGCGCGTGAAATCGCGCGTCAGCTGCGCCTGCGCGACATGGCCGGCCTCGTCGTCATCGACTTTATCGACATGGAGGTGAACTCCAACATCCGTAAGGTCGAGAAGGCGATGAAGGAGGCGCTGAAGGACGATCGCGCCCGCATCCAGGTCGGCCGCATCTCCGGCTTCGGCCTGATGGAAATGAGCCGCCAGCGCCTGCGCACCGGCGTTCTGGAAGCGTCCACCCGCCAGTGCCCGCATTGCGAAGGCACCGGCCTGGTCCGCACCGCATCGTCGGCGGGCCTGGGCGCGCTGCGCATGTTGGAAGAGGAAGCGGCGCGCGGTCGCGGCAACCTCATCACCCTGCGCGCCAGCCAGGAAGCGGCCTTCTACGTCCTCAACAACAAGCGCCGCGAACTGGACGAGATCGAGCAGCGCTATGGCGTGCGCATCGAAATCCTGCCCGATGGCGAGATCGAAGGCGCGCGCATGTCGGTCGAGGCCAGCGGCCCGCGGCCTGAGCGTGTCGTCAGCTATGCGCCGCTGCCGGAAGAGGACGACGATCTGGACGTCATCGAGGAGGAGGAAGAGGAAGAGGTCGAGGAAGCCGAAGCCGAAACCGAGCAGGAGGACCGCAGCAACCGAGGCGAGCGCGCGGACGAAGACCGCGATGGCGGACGCCGTCGTCGCCGTCGCCGTCGCCGTCGTGGGGGTCAGCGCGAGGAGAATCGTGCCGGTGAAGACGCCAGCGACAATGGCGACGCGGAATCGGAGGATGAAGACGAGGACGTCGTCATCGCCGAAGACGCGAACGACGCACCGGTGGAAGCCGCTACTGCCGCCGATGACGAAGAGGGTAGCGCACGCCGCCGCGGTCGTCGCGGTCGCCGTGGGGGTCGTCGCCGTCGCGAAGGTAGCGAAGACGCTGCGACGCTCGAAGCCGACACAGGCGAATCGGAAGAGACCGTTGGCGAGGTCGCCGAGCCGGTGGTCGAGGCCCCAGCTACCGAAGCCGTGGTCGAGGAAGCGCCCGCCGAGGACGCGCCCAAGACCCGTCGCCGCCCCCGCGCGCGCAAAGCCAATGCGGATGTCGTTCCGGTAGCCGAAACCGTGGCCGAGCCGGTGGCGGAAGTCGCCGCCGAGGCCGCGCCGGTCGAAGCCGTTGCCGAGGAGGTCCCGGCCAAGCCCAAGCGCCCCCGTCGCAAGAAGCCTGTCGCAGCGGAAGCGGATGTCGTTGCCGAGGAAGCCGCCCCTGTCGCCGAGGCGCCCGTTGCCGAGGAGGCGCCGGCCAAGCCCAAGCGTCCGCGCCGCAAGAAGGCCGTCGTCGCCGAAGCGGAGGCTGAAGACGCCGCACCCGCGGTCGAAGCCGCTGCCGAAGCCGCCGCGCCTCAGACGCCAGTCGCCGAAACCGCCGACGCCGGCAATGGCGAGGATGGCGTAGGCGAAGATGGCGAACCGCGCCGTGGCTGGTGGCAGCGCACCTTCGGCCAATAAGGTCGGACTTAGGCTGTTATGAACAAGCGCCGCTGCCCATCCGGTTCCGACCGGTGCGCAGCGGCGCTTTTCGTTGCGCCCCCTGCTTCACGGCAGGTTCAGCCCGGCCTTGGCACGACGCCGCTGTGACCGTCTGCTTCTCCCTGCCAACGGCCCGCTCCTGATGCGGCGGCTTAAATTTTGCGCGCTGGCGATCGCCGCGCTCGCCTGCATGGTGCGCCCGGCCCTCGCCCAGCAGATATTGCGCGATGCCGAAACCGAATCCTTCATGGCCGACATGTCGGGCCAGTTGGTCAAGGCAGCCGGCATGGAGCCGAAAAACGTCCAGGTCATGGTCATCAACGACCCGGAGATCAACGCCTTCGTCGCGGGCGGCCAATATGTCTGGGTCCATAGCGGCCTGATCGCCCAGGCCGACAATGTGAACCAGTTGCAGGGCGTGGTCGCGCATGAACTGGGCCATATAGAGGGCGGCCATATCATCCGTTCGGGCGAGGGGATCAAGGAAGCCACCAGCGTCACCCTGCTCAGCCTGGTGCTGGGCGCCGCGGCGATCGCGGCGGGCGGCGCGGAAGCAGGCATGGGCATCATGGGCCTGGGCCAGCAAGCGGCGATGACCAAATTCCTGGCATTCTCCCGTGGGCAGGAAAGCTCGGCGGATCTGGCCGGCGCGCGCTACCTGTCGAAGGCGGGCCTGAGCGGCAAGGGCAGCCTGGAATTTTTCAAGAAGCTGCAGAATCAGGAATATCGGCTCGCCATCCCGCAGGACAATAGTTACGGCCGCACCCACCCTCTGTCAGGCGAACGCATCAATGTGCTGCGCGAAGTCTATAGCGTCGATCCGGCCTGGGAGCGGCCGGTCGACCTGGCGCTCGAACAAAGGTTCGAACGGATCAAGGCCAAGCTGATCGGCTTCGTGTCCGAACCCACCCAGACCTTGCAGAAATATCCCGAAACCGACCAGTCGATGCCGGCCCATTATGCCCGCGCCTATGCCTGGCATAAGAGCGCCTATCCGCAAAAGGCGCTGGCCGAAGCCGACGCCCTGCTCGCCGCCGCGCCGGACGACCCCTATTTCCTGGAACTCAAGGGCCAGATCCTGCTCGAAAGCGGTCGCCCCAAGGACGCGGTGGCGCCGCTGCGCGAAGCGGTGAAGATCACCAACCAGCCGCTTATTTCCGTGCTGCTGTCCCACGCCCTGATCGCGACCGAGGATGAGGCGAATTTCGCCGAGGCCGAACAGGTGCTGCGCCTGGCCGTGCAACGCGATCGGGAAAACCCCTTCGCCTGGTATCAACTGGGCGTCGTCTATGAACGGCGCGGCGACACGCCCCGCGCGGCGCTGGCGACCGCGGAACGCTACGCCATGATGGGCGAACATCCCATGGCGCTGCGCAGCGCCGACGGCGCGATGCAGGGGTTGAAGCCCGGCACGGTTGACTATCTGCGGGCGCAGGATATCGCGATGACATCCCGCGCGGCGATCGAGCAGCAGCGCAAGAAAAGATAGACATGACAGACCAGACCCGGCCCAGCTTTCGCACGGCCCTTTCCAACAGGACCATTCAAATGACCCTTGGCGCACTCGCCCTGACCGCCGTTGCCGGCATCGCGCTGGCTGCCCAGGCGCCTGCCAGCGTCAACGCCCAGGATAAGGCGGCGATCGAAAAGATCGTCCATGATTACATTCTGGAGCATCCCGAAATCATCCCGCAGGCGGTGGAGAAGTTGCAGGCCAAACGCATGTCGGGCATGATCGACGCCAGTCGCAGCACGCTCGAAACCCCCTATGCCGGGGCGTGGGAAGGCGCCACCAACGCCGACGTCACCGTGGTCGAGTTTTTCGACTATGCCTGCGGCTATTGCCGCGCCTCGCTGCCCGACCTGGCCAAGCTGGTCGCCGGCGACGCGAAGGTGAAGGTGGTCTATCGCGAACTGCCCATCCTGTCGGACGAAAGCAGCGCCGCGGCCAAGGTATCGCTGCTGGCGGCCGAACGCGGCCAATATATGCCCTATCACAAGGCGCTTTATGACGCGGGCAAGGTCACGCGCGACACCATCGTCGCGGCGGCGGCGAAAGCGGGCATCACCAAATCCGAAGCCGATTCGGCGATCGCATCGACCAAATATGATGCCGAAATCCAGTCCAACATCGCCCTGGCCCAGAAACTCCAGGCCAGCGGCACCCCGACCTTCGTGATCGGCGGCCAGGTGCTGGGCGGCGCGGTCGGCTATGACGCACTCAAGGCGGCCGTGGCGACGGCGCGGGGGAAGTAAGCGTTCCAAGGACGCCGTTCGCCCTGAGCGAAGTCGAAGGGTTCTGCTGGGAGTGAAGCCACTGCGCTCCGCCCAGCGATGGACTTCGACAGGCTCAGCCCGAACGGACGGCAGGTCCGCCGTGAACCGCTTCCGCCATTGACTTCCCACCCCCTTTTGCCTATCGGACGCCCCCTGACTGGTGGCCGCTGTTTTGGCGGCCCTTTTTTGTCACGCCCGATTCTCTAGTTGTTTTTTGAGGAATGAACGATGAAGCGCACTTTTCAGCCGAGCAATCTGGTTCGGAAGCGCCGTCACGGTTTTCGCGCTCGCATGGCGACCCCCGGCGGCCGCAATGTGATTCGCGCGCGCCGGTCGCGCGGCCGCAAGAGCCTGAGCGCCTGATCGACGCGCCGCCGTCCGCCGCGCCTGCCGTCATGAGCAGGCGTGCGGATTTTCTGGCGGCGAACCGTGGACGCCGCGCGCCCATGCCGGGTTTCGTCCTGCTGGTGCGCGAACGCGGCGATGGCGACCCGGCGATGCGGATCGGCATCACGGTCACGAAAAAGATTGGCGGCGCCGTCATCCGCAACCGGATGAAGCGCCGCTTTCGCGTTCTGGCGCGCGCGTTGCTGCCGGCCCATGGCATTGCCGGCGCGGATCATGTGCTGATCGGCCGCGAAGGCGGGATCGAACGCGATTTTGCGCTGTTGCACGCCGAACTGGGCAAGGCGTTGGGCAAGATCATGACGCGCCCGATCGACCCGCCGCGCGGCCCGCCGCGTCCGCGCAAGGGCAAGACCGCCAGAAAGAGCGACACGCCCGCGGCGCGTTCAAGCGAACAGCCGTGATCGGCCGCCTGCTGATCCTGATCGCGCGCTTCTGGCAACTCGGCCCTTCGCGCGTCCTGCCCCCCACCTGCCGCTACGCCCCCTCCTGTTCGGAATATGCGATTCAGGCGATCCGCAAATATGGCGCGATCAAGGGTAGCTGGCTGGGGTTCAAGCGGCTAATGCGATGCCACCCTTGGGGCGGGTCGGGCTACGACCCGGTCCCCTGACACAGATATAAGACGGCGGAGCCGAACAACGTGGACGACAAGAAGAATATCATTCTGGCGGTGCTGCTGACCGCGGCGATCCTGTTCGGCTGGCCCTATGTCTCGCATTATTTCTTCCCGGC
Source organism: Sphingobium sp. AntQ-1 (assembly GCF_028538045.1). Lineage (NCBI taxonomy): Bacteria > Pseudomonadati > Pseudomonadota > Alphaproteobacteria > Sphingomonadales > Sphingobiaceae > Sphingobium > Sphingobium sp. AntQ-1. Next base: position 2,396,821 of record NZ_CP117158.1, on the reverse strand, counting down.
GGCCAATCCGCCCGCGACGAAGATCGAAGGCGGCAAGACCACCCCGGTCGCCGCCCCCGGCACCGACACCGCCGACGGTCCGGCCACGATTCGCGATCGCGCCATCGTGCTGAAGGAAAGCCCGCGCGTGCCGATCCGCACGCCCAAGCTGACCGGATCGATCAACCTGCGCGGCGCGCGCATCGACGATATCGTGCTGCCAACCTATCGCGAGACGATCGACAAGGATTCGCCCGCCGTTCGCCTATATAGCCCCAGCGGCACGCAGGACGCCTATTTCGCCGGCTTCGGCTGGCAGGGCGAAGGGTTGAAGACGCCGAACAAGAACACGGTCTGGACCGCTCAAGGCAGCGCGCTGACGCCGACGAGTCCCGTCACGCTGACCTGGAACAACGGTGCGGGCCAGTTGTTCGAAATCCGCCTGAGCGTCGATCAAAATTACATGATTTCCGCCGCGCAGAAGGTGTCGAACAGCGGCGCCGGCGCCGTCGGCGTCAAGCCCTACAGCTATATCAGCCGCACCGGCATCCCCAAGGATCCCGACACCTGGACCATCCATGTCGGCCCCATGGGCGTGTTCAACGGCGCGGCCAATTATGACGTGAATTATAAAAATCTGGACGAGGGTCCATCGACCCAAAGCTTCCAGTCCAAGGGCGGCTGGATCGGCTTTACCGACAAATATTGGCTCTCCGCGCTCGTCCCCGGCGCTGACGCCGATTTCGCGGGCCAGTTCCGTAAGGGCGCAGGCACGCAATATCAGGCCGACGCCGCGCTCGGTTCAACCATGCTCGCGCCCGGCAAGGCCGCAACCCAGACCATTCGCCTCTATGTCGGCGCAAAGGAAGTCAAGACGCTCCAGGCCTATGAGCGCGACGGCGTGAAGCTGTTCGACCGCGCGATCGACTGGGGCTGGTTCTACTGGTTCGAACAGCCGATCTTCGCGCTGCTCCACTGGCTGTTCGAAACGCTCGGCAATTTCGGCGTGGCGATCATCTGCCTGACCTTCGTCGTTCGCGCGATCATGTTCCCGGTCGCCCAGCGCCAGTTCGCCAGCATGGCGGCGATGCGCGCGGTGCAGCCCAAGATGAAGGCGCTGCAGGAGAAATATAAGGACGACAAGCCGCGCCTCCAGCAGGAGATGATGGCGCTGTACAAGACGGAAAAGGTCAACCCGCTCGCCGGCTGCCTGCCCATCTTCATCCAGATCCCGATCTTCTTCGCGCTCTACAAGGTGCTGATGCTGACGATCGAAATGCGCCACCAGCCCTTCGTGCTGTGGATCAAGGACCTGTCCGCGCCCGACCCGCTGCATATCTTCAACCTGTTCGGCCTGCTGCCCTTCACCCCGCCGTCCTTCCTGGCGATCGGCGTGCTGGCGCTGCTGCTGGGCATCAGCATGTATTTCCAGTTCAAGCTGAACCCCGCGCAGATGGACCCGATGCAGCAGCAAATCTTCTCGATCATGCCATGGATGATGATGTTCATCATGGCGCCCTTCGCGGCGGGCCTGCTGGTCTACTGGATCACCAACAACTGCCTGTCGATGGCGCAGCAATGGTGGTTGTACAAGCGCCATCCCGTGCTGAGCACGGCGAGCGCGACGAAGTGAATAACCCTACCAAGTCCCCGTTCGTGCTGAGTAGGGACTGAGCCCTTCGACTGCCCGCTTGCAGCAGGCGCTCAGGATAAACTTCACCGAAGGTGAAGTCGAAGGCCCGTATCGAAGCATCGCGCGCCTTCGGCCCTTCGATACACCGCTTCGACAAGCTCAGCGGCTACTCAGGGCGAACGGAGAAGAACGTGACAGAAGAAGAAAATACTGACCTGATCGAGGAAGCGCGCAAGCTGTTCAGCGGCCCGATCGCCTTCCTCAAATCCGCGCCCACGCTGGACTTCCTGCCCGACATGGACGTCAACGAAGTCGCGTTCGCGGGCCGCTCCAATGTCGGCAAATCCTCGCTGCTCAATGCGCTGACCAATCGCAATGGCCTGGCCCGCACATCCAACACGCCGGGCCGCACGCAGGAATTGAACTTCTTTGACGTGGGCGTGCCGCTTCAGTTCCGGCTGGTCGATATGCCGGGCTATGGCTATGCCAAGGCGCCCAAGGATGTCGTGCGCAAATGGAAGTTCCTGGTGAACGACTATCTGCGCGGGCGCGCCTCGCTCAAGCGGGCGCTGGTGCTGATCGACAGCCGCCATGGCGTCAAGGACGTCGATAATGACATGCTCGACATGCTGGATGGCGCGGCGGTCAGCTATCGCATCGTCCTGACCAAGGCGGACAAGATCAAGGCGAGCGAACTGGCGGCGGTGACTCAGGCCACCGCCGACGCGATCCGCAAGCGCCCCGCCGCCCATCCCGAGATCATCGTCACGTCGAGCGAGAAAGGCATGGGCATCCCGGAATTGCGCGCCGCCGTGCTGCAAAGCGTGACCCAGGGATAGATCGCCATGGACGACGACGATTATGTCTATGACGAAGCCAGCGGCGAATGGATCAGCGCGGCGAACGCCGTAGCCGCAAATGATGGTGACGCCGTCGAAGTTCGCGATTCGGTCGGCAACCTGCTGGCCGACGGCGATCAGGTTACGCTGATCAAGGATCTGACGGTCAAGGGCGCAGGCCAGACGCTCAAGCGCGGCACGCTCATCAAGTCGATCCGCCTGACCGGCGATGCTCAGGAAATCGACTGCCGCTATGACGGGATCAAGGGCCTGGTGCTGCGCGCGGAATTCGTCCGCAAACGCTGAATATTGTAACCCGTGTTCCCGCGCAGGCGGGAACATGACGCGACCAAGTCAAGCGAGGCTCTAAAACAGCCGATATTGCGCATCGCCCCTGAGCGGCCAACGGCCCATAATCTCATGCCGGGTGCGGCCCACATGGCTGCACACCAAGACCACCTCCTCCACCCGCCATCCGAACCCGTCGATGCGCTGCTGCCTGGGCCGGCCGTCGCGGTAGAACAGGGTTTGGTGCGGGCTGAAGCTCCAGCCTGGACGCGGCGTCGCCCCGGCCCGCGCCATCGCGGCGGCGACCTGCTGCTGCACCGTTTTCAACCCGGCGATGCTGCGCGAAGGCCGCAACGCCGCCGACCGGCCGCCAAAGTTCACACCGTCCATCAGCAGGTCGAACGGCTCCGCCATGATCCCCGCGCCCGCCCGGCGCAGCGCCTTGATCAGTTCATAGGGATAGTCGGGCCAGTCGGTCGTGATGCCCAGCGTGACATGCTGATGTTCGGGCAGGATACGATCCGCCCCCGGCGCCAGCGTCGCGGCGAAATGATCGATCTGCCGCGCGACGACCGGCGGCGGCTTCAGCGCGAAGAAGGGGCGGTAAAGCGGCGTGGTGCGGCTTTCCATGACGGCGACTCCCGAATCATATCTATTATGTTCATGATATGTTCTTATCGATCGAGAGTCGAATCCGATCGATGGAACCCGACTCGGCCCATCCTGCGTTAACAGCGGATCGAGTAGAGGAGACTCCCATGGTGCAGCACACGATGGCCAGCCTGGCCGAAAAGATGCAGCATATCGATTTTGCCATGCTGTCCACCCATACGGAGGATGGCCATATCGGCGCCCGTCCGATGAGCAACAATCAGGATGTGGCCCATGGCGGCGACAGCTATTATTTCATCACCGAAGACACGCTGATGGTCCGGGATATCGAGCGTGACCCGCGCGTCAGCCTGTCCTTCCACGGCAAGAGCGGCCTGTTCGGCCAGCGCCCGCTGTTCATCGCGCTGGAAGGGCGCGCCGACCTGATCCGCGACCGCGCCCAGTTCGACGCGCATTGGAACCCCGATCTGGAACTCTGGTTCGAGGGTGGCGCCGACACGCCGGGGCTGGTGATGATAAAGGTCCATGCCGAGCGCGCCCATTATTGGGATGGGCAGGATGAGGGCGAGCTGGAAATCGACGTGATGCATTGACCGCGATGCGCGGCCGGACAATCGGCCGACTGGTTCTGGCCGCCGCCTACGCCTTTGCCGGTATTGCGCATCTGTCGCGGCCGGCCGGTTTTCTGGCGATCACGCCGCATTGGGTGCCCATGCCCGAACTGGTTGTGGCCCTGACCGGCGTGGCCGAACTGGCCGGCACGATCGGGCTGATGATCCCGCGCCTGCGCCCCGCGGCGGGCATGGGCCTTGCGCTCTACGCTCTGTGCGTCTGGCCGGCCAATATCAACCACGCCATCAACGACATTCCCCTGGGCGGGGTGCATCTGAGCTGGTGGTATCATGGCCCGCGACTGGCGCTACAGCCCGTCATCATCTGGTGGGCGCTCTGGGCCAGCGGCGTCACAGACTGGCCGTTCCGGCAGCGCCGCTAGGCGGTTGTGTTTCGGTTGGGGGGGATTAGGGTGCCGACGTCCCCCCAACCGCTCTGGAGCACATGTGACCCGGCACCTACCCTGGATTTTGACAGCGATCATCGGTGCAATCGCCCTTACCGTCGTCGCGGTGTCGCGTGGCGAAGCGGTCAACGCACTGTGGATCGTGGTCGCGGCGGTTAGCTGCTTCCTGGTCGCCTACCGCTATTACGCCCTCTTCATCGCCCGCCATGTGATGCGGCTGGACCCGGCGCGGCCCACCCCGGCGATCCTCCGCGCCGATGGCCTGGACTATGTCGCGACCGACAAGGCCGTCCTGTTCGGCCATCATTTCGCGGCGATCGCGGGCGCAGGGCCGCTGGTGGGACCAGTTCTGGCGGCGCAGATGGGCTATCTCCCCGGCACGTTATGGATCATCGTCGGCGTCGTACTGGCGGGGGCGGTGCAGGATTTCATGATCCTGTTCATCTCCATGCGGCGCGACGGCAAGTCGCTGGGCGAACTGATCCGCATGGAAATGGGGCAGGTCGCAGGCACCATTGCCCTGTTCGGCGCCTTCATGATCATGGTCATCATCCTGGCCGTGCTGGCGCTGATCGTGGTGAAGGCGCTGGCGGAAAGCCCCTGGGGCATGTTCACCGTCGCCGCCACCGTGCCGCTGGCGATGGCGATGGGCGCCTATACGCGCTGGATCAGGCCCGGCCGCATCGGGGAAGTGTCTCTGCTGGGCCTGATCGGCCTGCTGGCGGCGATCGTCTATGGCCAGGCGGTATCGCTGTCGCCGGTCTGGGGTCCGATCTTCACCTTCACCCCGGTCCAGCTCTGCTGGATATTGATCGGCTACGGCGCAGTCGCCTCCGTCCTGCCGGTCTGGCTGCTGCTCGCGCCGCGCGATTATCTCTCCACCTTCCTCAAGATCGGCGCGATCGCGGCGCTGGCGATCGGCATCGTCATCATGGCCCCGCCGCTCAAGATGCCGGCGCTGACGCAATTCGTCGGCGGCAACGGCCCGGTCTGGTCGGGCGGCCTCTTCCCCTTCCTGTTCATCACCATCGCCTGCGGGGCGGTGTCGGGCTTCCACGCGCTGATCGCCAGCGGCACCACCCCCAAGCTGATCGCCAGCGAAGCCCATGCGCCGATGATCGGCTATGGCGCGATGCTGATGGAGGCGTTCGTGGCGATCATGGCGCTGGTCGGCGCATCGATCCTGGACCCCGGCATCTATTTTACGATGAACAGCCCGGCCGCGCTGATCGGCACGGACGCGGCCAGCGCGTCGGCCGCCGTCACCGCCATGGGCTTCCCGATCTCGCCCGACCTCATCGCCCAGACGGCGAAGGATGTCGGCGAACATAGCGTCATCAGCCGCGCGGGCGGCGCGCCGACGCTGGCGGTGGCGATGGCGGAGATTTTCAGCCATGTCGTAGGCGGCCCGGCGATGAAAGCCTTCTGGTATCATTTCGCGATCCTGTTCGAAGCCTTGTTCATACTGACGGCCGTCGATGCCGGCACCCGCGCCGGGCGCTTCATGTTGCAGGATCTGATCGCGCTGGCCGTGCCCAGTTTCAAGGATACGAAAAGCCATGTCCCCGGCATCGTCGCCACCGCGCTAACGGTCGCGGCCTGGGGCTTTTTCCTCTATCAGGGCGTCACCGATCCGCTCGGCGGCGTGAATACGCTTTGGCCCGTGTTCGGCATTTCCAACCAGATGCTCGCGGCGATCGCACTGATGCTGGGCACCGCCGTCCTGTTCCGCTTGAAGCGCGACCGGTTCGCCTGGGTGACTTTGGTCCCCACCGCCTGGCTGCTGATCTGCACCCTGTCCGCGGGCTGGCTCAAGCTCTTCTCGGCCGACGTCAAGGTCGGCTTCCTCGCTCATGCCGCGAAATTCAGCGCAGCGGCGGATGCGGGCACGGTGCTGGCCCCCGCCAAATCCATGGCGGAGATGCAGCGCATCATCTTCAACGACCGGATCGACGCCGCGCTGGTGGCGCTGTTCCTGGCGGTCGTGCTGGCGCTGCTCTTCTTCACCATTCGCACCTGTGTCGCCGCCCGGCGGACCGCCGCGCCCACGGCGCGCGAAATCCCCTCCCAGTTGGCGCCGGCGGAATGAGCGGGCTGTTCGCCACGCTGCGCCAGACCGCGCGACTCATGGTCGGCCTGCCCGACTATGACGCCTATCTGCGCCACATGGCCGCGCATCATCCCGACCGGCCAGCCATGGACCGTACGCAATTTTTTCGGGACCGGCAGGAAGCGCGCTACGGCGGCAGGAATGGCGGCCGCTGCTGCTGAAAAATATCCTGCCGAAACAAAGGGGATAACGGCTCTCGCTGGAGTCGTTCCCTGCCGAACATTACAGCGCCTGTAATATTACGATTGTATAACGGCGCTTGGCGACGAGAAATTTCTCCAATACGTCCTTTGGGGTATTGATCCATCCCGTCGCTTTGTTAGGGCGCGCCATCCTTTGTGCCCGACAGCGTGGGGGATATGTCCCCTGCCCATCTCTTGCGGCAGGGGGCACGCATGACGGTCAACGTCGCGCGTTAAACCCCGCGACCATCCCCGCCGTGATCGACAGCGCGATTTCCGCCGCGCCGATCGCGCCGATATCCAGCCCCGCCGGCCCATCGATACGGGCCAGGTCATCGGCCCCGAAGCCCAGCGCCCCCAGTCGCTCCAGCCGCGCCGCATGGCTCTTGCGCGATCCCAGCGCCGCGACATAACCCGTCGATGCGCGGAGCGCCGCCACCAGCGCAGGGTCGTCGATCTTGATGTCATGGCTCAATGTCACCACCGCGGTCGATTCGCCGGGGAAGCGCGCCGCGATCGCCTCGTCGGGCCAGCGGTCGTCCAGCTCCACGCCGGGGAAACGCTCCACCGTCAGGAACCGGCCGCGCGGGTCGATCACCACCGGCGTTACGCCGATCGCCTGCGCCAGCGGCACCAGGCTCTGGGCGATCTGCACCGCACCGACGATCAGCAGACGGCGCGGCGGATCGTAGCGATTGAGGAAATCCCCTTCTCCCGCCGCCTCGCGCGTCACGCCGCTGTCCAGGTCGGTCGCCAGCGTCAGCGCCCGGCCGCGCGCGCTGGCGGCGGCGATCCGGTCGAACAATCCGGGCGCGAAGCCGGCCTCGCTCACCGGCTGGACCAGCACCGCGATCTCGCCGCCGCACGGCAGGCCGACTTCCCAGGCATCGCCATCGGCCACGCCATAGCTTTCGACATGGGCGTTGCGCCCGCCGATCACTTCCGCCGCGCGTTGCAACACGTCGCTTTCCACGCAGCCGCCCGAAATACTGCCCTCGAACCGGCCATCGGCATGGACGATCATATGGCTGCCGCGCGGCCGCGGCGCCGATCCCCAGGTCGACACCACCGTCGCCAGCGCCATGGGCGCGCCGCGCCATTCCTGTCCCTTGCGGATCACCGCGCCATTATCGTTCAATCGACACTCCTCTGGCGCAGCCACGCCATCGCCTCAACGGCAGCATAACACCGTGCCGACCCCGCCTATCCCGACCCAGTCGGAAAACATCCACTTGACGGATTGGGAGGCGGACACCGCTAATGCAAGCGCCTGCCGCTCCAGACGACCCGGCCGACAATATCCACCAGCGCCGGATCGATATCCGCCCAGTCGGGATAATGCGGATTATCGCTCACCACGCTGAACCAACCGCGCCGCGGCCCCATGGCGACGCGCTTGACCATCAGCACGCCGTCCAGCCGCAGCACATAGACGCCGTCGCGCAGGCGGCCCGCATCATCGTCATGATCGACCATGATGTCGTCGCCGTCGTTCAGCGTCGGCGCCATCGATTCGCCATCGACCCGGATGATCGACACCCGTTGCGGTCGCACGCCCAGATGGCGCAGCCAGCGCGCATCGAACGCCATCACGCCCGCCGCCTGCTCATCCTCGTCCAGCGATCCCAGCCCCGCCGACGCGCCCAGCGCCAGCCGCGGCACCGCGACCACCGCGGGCATCCCGCGCATCCGGGCGGGGGCCGCGACCGGCGCCGTCGCGCCGCCCAGCATCTGTTCGGGCACGCCGAAATAGCGCGCCAGCACGCGCCGATCCTCCTCGTCCAGCTTGCGTGGCGTGCCGCGCTTGATGAACTGCTGAATATAAGCGGGATTGCGGCCGATCAGCCGGGACAGATCGGCATAATTCTCCCCCCGTTCGGCAATCAGCCGATCGAGCGCAATCCGGGTATGTTCCGATTCATCCATATCCAATCCATAATGATAGGAATTTTCCTAGACAAGTAGGAAATTGCGTTAGAGATAGGAATAAACCTATCGACTTGCAGCGGGCGAGTCGTGCTGACTGGGGAGAAGAAGGCCAATGTTGCTGCGCATGATCGAACAATTTCTTCGCGAATTTAAGATGCGGCCAACCACTTTCGGACGTCGCTGCGCACGCGATCCACGCCTGGTTTTCGACCTGCGCCTGGGTCGGCAACCCGGCGATCGCATAAGGAGACGAGTAGAACATTTCATGAACACTTATCGCAGGAGCATCAGCCAATGACAAGTCTGGATCATGAGTTCGGCGTGGCCAACCTCATCCGAAATAAAGGAATAGGAAGGAAAAGGGCGCATCCGCTGCCGCCCTTGCTGGCGCAACTGCTTGCCCGCGCGGGCGAACCCGCCATCGTCGAACGGGCGGTCAGCCGCCCCTGGGCCAGCGCCCTGTTCGAAGGGCAGCGCCATATGGTGCGGCTGCGCCTGAGCGGCGAGGATTTCCCTGAACGCGGCAGCGCCTTCATGGCAGGCCTCGCCGATGCCGAATGGGTGCTGCCGGGCCATTTCGTCGCTGACATCAGCGTCGATGATGGCGATGCGGATATGGAGAGCGTCTGGCTGGAACTGTCCGCCCTGACGATCGAAGACTGGTAAGACCTGCGCCGGGCGGCGGCTGTCACCGTCGCCCGGTCATGGAACGCAGCGCGCCCAGCGCGGCGCGCAGCGCTTCGTCGGCATCCTGCTCCACCGTCTTGCGCACCGGCACGGCCGAGGCCACCGGCATGTCGGCGATCATACCGCCACCGGCCCCGGCCGACGACATTTTCCGCGACCTGTGTTTAAGCCCGCGTTCCAATCGCTCGGTCAGTTCGCTGATCGACAGGCCATGGGTGGAGGGCATGGGCAGCGGCGCGGGACGGATTGTTTCGGCGGGCTGGGCGACGCTGGCGGGCATCGCAGGCGCGGTCCATTCGGCCGCGACCGGCGCTGCTTCAAACGTGGCATAATCTTCGTCCGCGCCATCATCGTCGATATCGTCTTCGACCAGGGTCGGAACGGCAAAGGGACCGGCCGGCCGCAGGAAGGCGGGTTGCGGCAGCTCTGCGTCCGTCAGCGGCATCGGCGCGCTGGGCATGGGCAGCTTGCCGAGCGGGACGATCGTGTCGCGCTCCGGGTCGCGACGCGCCACCAGCGATCGGCGGCCCGATTCGGCGCGCGGGAAAATGTCGATCCCGTCAAAGTCCCGGCTCGCGAAGATCGGCGGGCGTGACGGCGCATCAGGATGCGCGTCGGCGCGCCGCAGGATCGGCGCGTCCGGTTCGATGCCCGATGCAGCACGGCCCCGCGCCAGCGCGGTCAGCTTGGAGAATGCGAAACCCATTTTACGTGCTCCCTGGACGCGATGGGCGCGTCCTTTCCCATCTTCTTGTTCCGGCGCATCCGCATCGCGGCGTGCCAGGCCGACCAGGCCGATCGCCATGACGCCGGCGAAACCCGCCATCATCAGCCGCGCCTTCCATCCCAACGGCGGCGCCGCGGCCGGCCACGCTTCGCTGAGGCCGCTCGACGCCACGATCATCTCGACCAGGCCGACCGGCATCCACAACACCAGCAACGCAGCCGCCAGACCGGCCAGTGCGGCGATCGCCATGCCCCGCCTGCTGATGACTCCCGCCGCCACCTTATGTTCAACCCTTGCTCATGCGGCCGCGCGCGTCCGTGCGGGACGCGCCAGCAGCCGCTGGTAAACGGGTTCATAACGCACAATGTTTGACGACCAGTTACGCTCGCGCTCGACGAACGCGCGGGCCACGGCCCGGCGTTCATCCCATCCGTCGCGATTGGCGAACAGGTCCGCCAGCGCCGCGGCGATCGCCGCCGGATCGTCGGGCGCGAACAGGGCGCCGGTGACGCCATCCTCGATCAGTTCGCGATGCCCGCCGACGCTCGACGCCGCGACCAGACGCCCTTGCGCCATCGCCTCCAGCGGCTTTAGCGGCGTGACCAGATCGGTCAGCCGCATCGCCTTGCGCGGGTAAGCCAATATATCGACCTGCGCATAATAATGTTCGACCTGGTCGTGCGGCACCCGGCCGACGAATACGATATGGTCGGCGAAGGGCGACGCCATCGCCTGGTCGCGCAGCGCCTGTTCGCGCGGGCCGCCGCCGACCAGCAGCAGCTTCGCCCTGGGCCGGGCGCGCACGAGTCGCGGCATCGCGGCGATCAGGTCGTCCAGCCCCTCATAATCATAGAAGCTGCCGATGAAGCCGACCACGTCGGCCCCCTCCAGGCCCAACTTCGCGGTCAGCGCCGGGTCGCGATCGACCGGCGTGCCGAACTGGTCCATATCGACGCCATTGGGCGACACCACGATCTTGTCCGCATCCACGCCGCGCGCGATCAGGTCGCCGCGCAGCCCTTCGCAGATCACCGCCACGGCATCGGCCGCGCGCACCGCATGGGTTTCAAGCTGGCGGGTCAGCCAATAGCGGGGATTGCCCTCGACCCCGGTGCCGTTGCCGACCGCCGCATCTTCCCAGAAGGCGCGGATTTCGTAGATCATCGGCAGGCCGTGGCGCCTGGCCACGCGCTGCGCCGCGATGGCGTTCAACACCGGCGAATGGGCATGGATCACGTCCGGCCGCCAGGCCCGCACCAGCGCGTCGATCGCATCGGCATGGGCCGATATGTCGCGCCATTCGCGAATCAGCGGATTGCCGCTGGCCGGTTCGCCCGGCGTGCGATGGAAGGTCAGGCCGTCGACCATCTCCTGCTCCGGCCCCTGCGCCGCATGGCGATGGCCGGTGATGCCGCGCACCTCCCACCCCTTTGCCATTTGCGCGCGCAGAATCGCGCGGGTGCGAAATGTGTAGCCGCTATGGAGCGGCAGACTGTGGTCCAGGACATGGAGAATACGAGTCATAGCCCAATCGGTTTGCCGGAAAAGGTTTAACGGCCCGTCAACTCTGTCTCGCTAGTGGGGACAAGTGCCGAACGGAATCACTCAGCCCCCTATGATCGACGCGCGATGATCGACGCCCTGTCCCTGCTGATCAGCCATGGCGTGATCCTGCTCGCCGCCTGGCGGCTGTTGCCGCGCGCCGATCTGGATCGCGACCCGCCCGCGCAGCTTCCTTCGGCGCCGGAACCGCATACCGATGCGTGACCTCTTCTTCATCGCCTTTCTCGGCATCTTCGGCCTGATGGGCCTGAAACGGCCGTTCCTGCTGGTCGCGGTCTATGCCTATATCGACATCGTCTCGCCCCAGCGCCTGTCCTATTTCCTGCTCAACACCATCCCCATCTCCGCCATGGCCTTTGCCGCCATGGTCGGGGCCTGGCTGGTCATGGACGACAAGAAGGATTGCCGATTCTCGGTGCGGCAGGGGCTGATGCTCGTGCTGGTGGCCTATTGCGGCTATACCACCATGACCGCGGATTTCCCGGCCGAAGCGCTCACCAAATGGAATTGGGTGTGGAAGGCGATCATCGCGGGCATCTTCCTGCCGCTCGTCCTGCGCACCCGGCTGCGGATCGAGGCGCTGACCCTCTTCATGATTCTTTGCGCCAGCACCATCATCATCAATGGCGGCATGAAGACCGCGCTGTCGGGCGGCGGCTATGGCGTGCTCAACCTGATGGTCGAAAATAACAGCGGCCTCTATGAAGGCAGCATCATCAGTTGCGTCGCCATCTCGCTGATGCCGCTCATCCTCTGGCTGTCCAACCATGGCACCATCTTCCCGCCGGACTGGCGCGTGAAGACCTTCTGCTACGCCCTGTGCCTCGCCTGCATGTTGATGCCGATCGGCACGGAGGCGCGCACGGGCCTCGTCTGCCTCGTCATCCTCTTCGGCATGATGCTGGTGCGGTCGAAGAAGAAGTTCGTCTATGGCCCTCTGCTGGCCGTGGCCGCGCTGGCGTCCATCCCCTTCCTGCCCGCCAGCTTCACCCAGCGGATGGAGACGATCGAGAATCACCAGGGCGACGAAAGCGCCGCCACCCGAGTCGCGGTGTGGATGTGGACGCTCGACTATGTGAAGCAGCATCCAGGCGGCGGCGGCTTCGACAATTATCTCCAGAACAGCTTCACCTATTTCGCCCAGAGCACCGTCGTCGACAGCGGCGGCGCACGGATCGAGCGGCGCATCGTCACCGACAAGGGCCGCGCCTATCACAGCGCCTATTTCGAGATGCTGGGCGAACAGGGCTATTTCGGCTTCTTCATCTGGGCGCTGATCCACGGCATTTGCTTCATCCGCACCGAGATGATCCGCCGCCTGTATCGCAAGAGAGATGGCCCGGACGAGGCCTGGATCTCGCCCTTCGCCTCGGCCCTGCAACAGGGCCATGTCGTCTACATGATCGGATCGCTGTTCGTGGGCATCGCCTATCAACCCTTCATCTTCATGATGCTCGCGCTTCAGATCGGCCTCGACACCTATCTGACGCGGCTGCGCAAGGCGGCGGCGCGCGACGATCTTGCCGCGACGCTCGGTGCGGGACGGAGCGTCCCGGCATGATCGGAGAATTGCGCCTTTTGGGTCTGGCCCACGGCCTGCTGCTCGGCCTGTTGCTCGCCTGTTCATGGCAGGTGCCGGACTTGCTGCCCTGGGGCATCGATGCGCTGCTGCTTGTCGGCGGCTTCCAGCTACGCCTCGCCGATCGTCGCATCATCCCGCGTCCCGGCGCGCGGGAGTGGATCAGCCATATCCGCATGGCCCCGACCCGCCTCATCCGCTGGGGCGCCGCCGCGGTGATCGCCCTGATCGCCGGTCATGCCGACCTGGCTATCGCTATTCTACTCGCCGCGCTGACCTGCGAATTGCTGGCCTATCCGCTGACAACGCGGCTGCTGGGCCGGGTTCCGCTGGCGCCAGCGGCGGCGATCCTCATGCTGCTGGTCGCCGCGCTTGGCCTGCCCGGCCCGGCCACGCTGCATTTCATACTAGGCTTCCTGACAGGCGTCACCGCCGCCATAGTCTGGCTGCGCGGCCCCGATGGGGAGCCGCGCGCCCTGGCGGCCGTGCTGGGCGGCAGCGCCGCCGCTGTCGCCACAGCCGTCATCTTCCCCGGCATCCTGGCTTTCGCCGCGCCGACGCTGACCGTCTGCGCGGCGTGGACGCTGGCCTATCTGTCGCTGCTCCGCCGCCCGGTCACGCCCTGGCGCCTGGGCGCCCCGCCGCTCAGGCTGCGACCGTCTGCGATTCGCCGACCGCTTTCTTGAACGCGGCGACGAACGCGGGGATATCGTCCGGCTTGCGGCTGGTGATGATGTTCCCGTCGATCACGACTGGCTGATCGACCACCTGCGCGCCGGCATTGGCGAGGTCCGTGCGCACCGACGGCCAGGATGTTACGGTCTTGCCGCGCACGACATCGGCCTCCACCAGCAGCCATGGCGCGTGACAGATCGCCGCCAAGGGCTTGCCCGTTTCGGCAAAGGCGCGAATGAGTGCCACCGCTTTCTCGTCCATTCGCAACGTATCGGGATTGGCCACCCCGCCCGGCAGGATCAGGCCGTCATATTCGGCGATCTTCACCGCCTCCAGCATGATATCGGGCGTGATCCTGTCGCCCTTCTCGTCATGCTTCATGCCCTGAATGGGCTTCGTATCGGGCGACGCGAGCACGACCTGCGCCCCGGCGTCGATCAGGGCCTGACGCGGATCGAACAGTTCGGACTGTTCGAAGCCGTCGGTGGCGATGATCAGGATTCGGCTTTCTTCAAGGGCGAGCATGATCGTCTCCTCTATGGGGAAGCAGCCTCAACGGCCGTCCGCTGGGGAAGTTGCGGAACGAAGCGACGAACGGCGGGTTTTCGGCCATGAGAAGGATAAGATGGCCAACACCTCCATCGTCCATGCGGACGACTCCATTCCCGGCATTACGCGACGCGCGCTCAAGCACGGATGGGCCTATTATGACGCCCACGGCACGCGCATCGCCGACCGCGATGAAATCGACCGGCTGAACGCGATCGCGCTGCCGCCGGCCTATGTCGACTGCTGGTACTGCCCCTCGCCCTGGGGCCATATCCAGGCGATCGGTTATGATGATCGCGGTCGCAAACAATATCGCTATCACCCCGACTTCCGCGCCGCGCGGGAGGCGCAGAAATATGCCGGCTGCCCCGATTTCGGCCGCGCCCTGCCCAAATTGCGCGAACGGCTGGAGGCCGACCTGTTGCGCCGCGGCCTGCGCAAGGACCGCACGCTGGCCGCCGTGATCCGCCTGCTCGACTTGGCCAAGCTGCGCGTGGGCAACGAACATTATGCCACCACCAACAAGAGTTTCGGCGCCACCACGCTGCGCCGCCGCCATGTCGACCTGTCCGGCAAGTCGTTGACGCTGCGCTACCGCGCCAAGTCGGGCAAGCAACAGCAACTCACCGTCACCGACACTCGTCTGCTGCGCTTCGTGCGGCAGGTGCAGGATCTGCCCGGCCAGCATCTCTTCCAATATCTGGATGAGGATGGCGACGCCCGGCCGATCACCTCGAACGACGTCAACGCCTATATCGCGCAGGCCATGGACGGCCCCTTCACCGCCAAGCATTTCCGCACCTGGGGGGCGTCCACCATCGCGTTCGAAACATTGGCGGCCGGCCATGTCTCGCTTAAGGACCTACTCGAACCGGTGTCGCGGGCGCTGGGCAATACTCCCGCGATCAGCCGCAAATCCTATGTCCACCCTGCTTTGCTGGCTTTGTGCAAGGATGGGCAGGATGCGTGGCGCGAAGGGCTTCGCTTGCCGCGCCGGACGCGCTATCTGTCGCGCGGGGAGCGCGGCCTGATTGCGTTTCTCGACGGGATCGCGGATTGCGAGCCGCTCGCAGCGGCGGCCTGATCCGCCCCTTATGTTTTACGCGATTTGCCAGTCATCAGATGATTCCATCTGATTGGAACTCGCTCTCATTCAGACGGAACAGCATGGCCGACAAAAAAGACCCCGCCCTCCCCGCCATCGACGTGCAGGCCCCCAATCTACGCGAAATGTGGGATTCCACCATCACCTGGTTCCAGGTCCATTATGTCCAGATCCTGATCGCGCTCGGCGCGGCCGTGCTGATCTATCTGGCGCTCACCGCGCTGCGCGAATTTGGCAAGCGCAACCGGGGAACGCGCGGCGATCCGCTGGGCTATGCCAATGTGCTGGGCCGCGCGGCGGCGCGCACCACCCATTATTTCATGGTGCTGGTCGCCGCCCGTCTGGTCGTGGGCTATGCCGACGCGCCGGCTTCGCTGACGAAGACCGTCGCTTTCCTCTTCACCATCGCCACCGTGTTGCAGGTCGCGCTCTGGGCGCGGGAGATCATCCTGGGCCTGATCGAGCGCAAAACGCTGGCGCAGGATGGCGGCGGCGAGACGCTGGCCAACGCCATGGGCCTGATTCGCGTGCTGGTCAGCTTCGCCCTGTTCGCGATCGCCACCATCGTCGTGCTCGACAATCTGGGCGTCAACGTCACGGGGCTGGTCGCGGGTCTGGGCATTGGCGGCATCGCCATAGGCCTGGCCGCGCAGGGCATCTTCTCCGACCTGTTCGCCGCGCTCTCGATCATCTTCGACAAGCCATTCCGCCGGGGCGAGACGATCAACTATGACGCTACGACGGCCACAGTGGAAAAAATCGGGCTGAAATCCACCCGCCTGCGCGCAGTCACCGGCGAAAAGAAGGTCATTTCGAACGCCAATCTGCTGCAAAAGGAAATCACCAGCTATTTCACGCTGGACCATCGACGGATCAAATTCGCCATCGGCGTCATATATCAGACGGCGCCCGACGTCGCCGAACAGATACCCGACATATTGAAGGCGATCATCACCGATCTGGGCGGCAATTTCGTCCGGTCCGGTTTTATTGGATTTGGCGCGTCGAGCCTGGATTTCGAGGTGGAGTTCGACGTCTATCTGCCGGACTGGGACGCGATCTACATCGTGCGGCACAAGGTTGGCCTGGCCATCCTGCGGCAATTCAACGATCGCGGGATCGAATTCGCCTATCCCACGCAAACCACTTTCACATCGGCGCCGGATGGGCGGATGATCATGCCGTATGCCGAAGTGCAGCCGGTCAAGCGGGTCGATCTGGAAGGATGAAGGCGGGCCGACGCGCGGACGAGTCGGTTCGTCCCGCGCCGGCTTGTGGCGGCGCCCCTCCGCGCCTAGCGGGGCGCGATGACGATATCGCGCCTCCCCCTTGCCGCCTCGGCGCTCGCCGCCATCCTGTCCGCCACCATTCCCGCAACGGTCCAGGCCGAAGGGTTGGGCGCGGAAATCAACTATGGCCGCGCCGATGGTCATTGGGGGACGGAAATCGGCGCGGGCTACGCGCTGAATATGGCCGGGTTCAGCCTGACGCCGGGCGCCGGCGTCTACCTACGCGATGGCGACACGAAACTTTATGGCCGTGTCGAGGCCGCCTATACCATCCCGCTGTCCGCCACGATCGGCGCGGGTGCGCGCTTCAGCGGCGATCATATCCGCCCCTATGCGACGCTGGCGATGCCGATCATCCCCAAGCTGCGGGCCAAGGCCAATGTCGGTCCCCGATATTATGCGGTCGGCCTGACGCTCGGCTACTGACCGCCGCCCCACAACATACCCGGCTGCAAAAGCCCCTCACGCAGCGCCCATCCACCGTCCCGGTCCTTCGCCAGCAGCAGCGCGCCGTCCAGGTCGATCCAGTCCGCCCCCTGCGCCACCAGCGCAGCCGGCGCGATGCCCAGCGAGGTGCCGAGCATACAGCCGACCATGATGCGAAAACCGCGCGCCCGCGCGTCCTTCGCCAGCGCCAGCGCCTCGGTCAGCCCGCCCGCCTTGTCCAGCTTGATATTGACCGCGTCGAAATCGCCCAGCCGGTCGAGATCGGCGCGCGTATGGCAACTTTCGTCGGCGCACAGCGGCAATGGCGCGCGCACCCCCGCCAACCGCGCTTCCTGCCCATGGATCACCGGCTGTTCGACCATTTCAACCCCCAGCATGGCCAGCGCCGCCGCTTCCGCCGCAATGTCCATGGCGTGCCAGCTTTCATTGGCGTCGACGATCAGCCGGGCGTCCGGCGCGCCTGCGCGCACCGCTGCGATGCGCGCCTGGTCGCCTTCGCCGGTCAGCTTGCATTTCAGCAGCGCAAAGCCCCGCGCCGCCGCCGCCCCGGCATCCGCCTCCATCTTCGCCGGTTCGCCCAGACTGATGGTGAAGGCGCTGGGCAGGGGCGCGGGCGCGTCAAGACTGGCCAGTTGCCACACCGGAACTCCGGCCTGCTTCGCCTCCAGATCCCACAGCGCACAGTCCAGCGCGTTGCGCGCCGCGCCGCGCGGCATATGGGTCAGCAACGCCGTCCGCTCCAGCGGCCCGGCATAGGCCTGAAGCGCCGCGACGCAGCCCTCCGCGCTCTCGCCCTCATAATAGATGGCCGTCCCTTCGCCCCGCCCTTCGTGCACGCCGTCGCTCACGGTGCACACGATGACATCGACATGGGTCTTGGCCCCGCGGCTGATGACGAAGGCGCCCGCCACCGGCCACCGTTCGACTGTCGCGGAAATTATACGGGTCATCGGCCTTCCCTGCGTCATCCATTGACGATCTGTGACGCTGTCATATGCGCGAAACAGGATGAGCGGCATAGTCCGGCGATTCCATAAGGAGCATGTTTTTACAGTGACATCCCGTGACCTCACCGGCCTTCTCCCCCTGACCGAAGCGGGCCATGCCGACAGCGACCTGCCGCGCCGCCTGTCGGACATGGCCTGGCGCATTGGTTTCGGCGCGATCGGCTGGCCCTGGCTGCTCGCCAGCCTGTCGGGTGGTCGCCCGGCGGACAAGCGCGCCCTGCTCGACGAATTGCGCCTGCCGCACGACGCCCTGCCGCATCTGGGCAGTTGGAAGGCCGATGTCGGGTTCCTGCGCCATATCGTGCGTGAAATCGCAAGGACGCGCCCCGCCCATGTGGTGGAACTGGGCGCGGGCGCCTCCTCGCTCATCGCCGCCCGCGCGTTGCAATTGCATGGCGGCGGCCGGCTGCACAGTTTCGACCAGCATGGCGGCTTTGTCGATGCGACCCGGCAATGGCTGGCCGACCATGCGCTCGACGTCGATATCCGCCACGCCCCGCTGACCCATGACAGCGCCGACTGGCCGGGCCGCTGGTATGCGATCGATGCGCTGCCCGACCAGATCGATCTCATCATCATCGACGGGCCGCCCTGGAGCGTCCACCCGCTGGTCCGCGGCGCGGCCGATAGTCTCTTCGCGCGCCTGTCCCCCGACGGCGTGGTCCTGCTGGACGATGCCGCCCGTCCCGGCGAACGACTGGTGGCGCGGCGCTGGCGGCAGCGCTGGCCGCATATCGATTTTCGCCTGGTCAAGGACGGGACCAAGGGGACGCTGGTCGGCCGCCGCCGCGATACCCGCCTGCCGGTCGCCAATGACAATGACGCCGGCCGCAGCTGGCGCCATGTCGGGCGCGCCGCCGCCATCGCCGCTTTGCTCGCCACCGGCTGGATAGCGCGCGGCGCACTGGGCGAATTTCCGCAGACAGCGCAGGCGAGCAGTTTCCTCGACGAAGCCGCCGCCTCCCGCCGCGCCGGCCTGTTGCGCCAGGCCATGGCCTCCCAAGTCGAAAGCGCGACGTTCGACGCGCGGGAGATCGAACAGTCCACCGGCATCGTGCTGCCCGTTTTGCCCGCAGGCTGGCGCGTGACCGATGTCCAGCTCTTCCCGACCCCCGACAGTCCGGCCATCGCCATGTCGATGCTGACGCCACAGGGCGAGGCGCTCTCCTTCTTCGCCGACCGCGCGGAAACCCCGGCGGAGGGCACGCCGCTGATCGCCCGGCAGCAGGGCGAGGTCGTCGCTTATTGGGAAGCCGGCGCGATGGCCTATGCCCTGACCGGCAAGGCCGACACTCGCCGTGTGCTGCAATTGGCGGGGGAAATGGCGGGCGATAGCTGACAGGCTGTCGAAGCGGGTGGGACGGACTGGCCCCAGGCGACGCATTGCTCCGTGCTCAACGCCGCGATTTTCTGGACCTGAAGCGATTTCGGGGCGGTCGGATATTTCCTATCCCATGAAATCCCTCTAAGCGCCGCATCCATGGAGGATGCCCTGCAACCCGCCGCCCGCGCCGATGCGCGCCCCGCCCTTGGCAGCCTGTCGATGCTATGGGGTTTCGCCCGTCGCTATCCGGGGCGCATCGCCGGCGCGGTGCTGGCGCTGATCGTGTCGTCGGCCGCAACGCTGGGCATCCCCAGCGGCTTCCGGCTGGTGATCGACAAGGGCTTCATGGGCGGCGGCGACATCAGCCGCTGGTTTGAATATCTGCTGCTGATCGTCATCATCCTGGCGATCGCCAGCGCGCTGCGCTTCTATTTCGTGTCCTGGCTGGGCGAGCGTGTCGTCGCCGACATTCGCAGCGCCACCCAGGCCAATCTGCTGCGCCAGGCGCCACGTTTCTTCGAGGAAAACCGCCCGTCCGAAATCGCGTCCCGCATGACCGCGGACACCGCGATCGTCGAGCAGGTGGTCGGATCGACAGTCTCGGTCGCGCTGCGCAACCTCGTCACCGGGATGGGTGGGCTGATCTACCTCTTCGCGCTCGCGCCCAAGCTCGCGGCGATGCTGCTGCTAGGCATCCCCGTCATCCTGCTCGTGCTGATTGGGCTGGGCCGCCGGGTCCGCGGCCTGTCGCGCGCCAGCCAGGATCGGCTGGCCGACATCGGCAGCGTCACCAGCGAAGTGCTGGGCGCGATGAAGATCGTGCAGGCCTTCGGCCAAGAGGGGCGCGAGGCTGCTCGCTTCGATGCGACCGTGGAAAGCGGCTTCGCCACCGCGCGACGGCGGATCGGCCTGCGCGCGCTCATGACCGCGGTGGTGATCGGGCTCGTCTTTGGATCGATCACCGCCGTCATGTGGCAGGGAGCGCTTGATGTCGCAGCCGGTAAGCTGTCCGGCGGCAGCATCGCCGCTTTCGTCCTGACCGGCGGCCTGGTCGCCGGCGCGTTCGGATCGCTGTCCGAAAGCTGGGGCGACCTGTTGCGTGGCGCGGGCGCGGCCAGTCGCCTGCATGAGTTGATGACGGCCGCGCCGGACATCCTGCCTCCAGCCCACCCGGCCCCGCTGCCCAGCGGTTTGCAGGGCGCGCATCTGCGTTTCGAGGATGTGCATTTCCACTATCCGACGCGCCCCGATCAGGCGGCGCTGCATGGCGTCTCCTTCGCCGTCGCGCCGGGCGAGACGATCGCGGTCGTCGGCCCTTCTGGCGCGGGCAAGTCGACCCTTATCCAACTCGCGCTACGCTTCTACGATCCAGGTTCCGGCGCGATTCGGCTGAACGGCGTCGCCCTGCCTGATGCCGATCCCGCCGCATTGCGCGCCATGATGGCGATCGTGCCGCAAGACAGCGTGATCTTCGCCGCATCGGCCCGCGACAATCTGCGCTACGGCCGCTGGGACGCGACCGACGAGCAAATTTGGGAGGCCGCCCGCGCCGCCAATGCCGAAGCCTTTCTCCGCGCGCTGCCACAGGGGCTGGACAGCCAGATGGGCGAAGGCGGCGCACGCCTGTCGGGCGGCCAGCGCCAGCGCCTGTCGATCGCGCGCGCCCTGCTGCGCGATGCGCCGATCCTGCTGCTGGACGAGGCGACCTCTGCGCTCGACGCCGAATCCGAACGGCTGGTGCAGGATGCGCTCGGTCGGCTGATGCAGGCGCGCACGACCATCGTCATCGCTCATCGACTGGCCACTGTGCGCGCCGCCGATCGCATTCTTGTGATGGATGAGGGCCGCATCGTCGAACAGGGCGATCACGCCGCCTTGGTGGCGCAGGATGGCCTTTACGCCCGCTTGGCGAGTCTCCAGTTCCAGGATGCTCCGACCGTCTGAACCGCCGTCGCTCTAAATGCCCTAGCGATGTCCTGCCCGCCGCGTCAGTAGGAGCCGGCGGCCGCGTTCAAGCGCACGATATGGTCGAGGATCGCGGGGTGAAGCGGCCGTTCGAAGGTGCAGCCCGATTCGGGACCACGAGTCCATAACACGCGGGCGCGCCGCCCCTCGAAACCCGGCAGCATGACCCAGAGGTCGCTACCGACCGTCAGCTTCATGAAGCTCTGCAGACGAAATCCGGTGGTGGATACGTCGGTGATCCGGCTGGTGAACCAGGTTTCACCCGGTCGCCGGACCTTGACCGCGATCTGGACGTGGCGACGCTCCGCCGCACGGTCCTTGCGGTCATATTCTGATTTCCGTTCCGCACTCATGATCGATACCGCGCCACCTCTGACCCACCATCGACGATCGAAGTAAGCAAAAGGTTAAGCCGGCCTGTCGTGACTGCCGCAAAAGTCGCCGGAGCAATTGCATGTCCAGAAGCTACGTCCCGCCATGGGTTTGTGCTTGGCCCTATCATGCCCTTTCCAAGCATGGCGCAGAGCCGTTCGCGCCCTTTTTTTGCCTTCGCTCGCCGGCATTCGCCCGGCATGGACGACACACAAAAAAGGGCCGCCCGAAGGCGACCCTTGAATAGCGGCAATCATCTGATGCCTGGTCCGGCGTGGCCGATCCGCAAAACCGGGAAGTCTTGCGCGGATGGCCGTTGCCGGAAGTCAGCGGTCAGAAATTGCCATATTGCTCGTTGCCGACGAAGCCCAGCTTCGTCACGCCGGCGCGCTTGATCTCGGCCAATACTTCATCAACCGTCACATAGCGGGTCTGCGCGTTGGGCTGGAACTGGAGTTCCGGCTCGACGGGCAAACGCAGCGACTGCTGGAGGTACTGACGCAGAGTCAGCAGGTCGATCGGCGATCCATTCCAGGTAATGATCCCGGCGGGGTCGATCGCAACCTTGTTCTTGACCGGGTCGATCACGCTGTCCGTCGGCGGCGCGTTCTGCGGCAGGTCGATCTTCACCGCGTGGGTCTGGATCGGGATGGTGATGATGAACATGATGAGGAGAACGAGCATGACGTCGATCAACGGCGTCGTGTTCATTTCCATCATCGGTTCGCCTTCATCGGAACCCATGCTCATGGCCATAGCGAAATCTCCTTAATCAGCTGGTCAGAGGCGCTGCGTCGTCGAACCGGGTTCCGGCTCGGAGATGAAGCCCACCTTGGGGAAACCAGCGCGCTGCATCGTATAGATGGTTCCGCCAATGCAACGATAGGGGGTATTGATGTCGCCGCGGATGTGCACTTCGGGCAGATCCTCCGGCGTCATATTCTCAACGCCGCCCACCTTCTTGATGTCCGCTTCCAGCTTGGCGACCGCACGATCCAGCAGTTCGCTGGAACTGACAGGCGCCATGCCCCAGAACACCGCGCATTTGCCATCGGAAGCCTGGGTGACGGAAAGCGACACATTTTCCGGCTTCGTCGTGGTCGGCTCGAAAGCCACCTTGGGAAGCTGGAGATCGACCGTCTGGACGACGACCGGGACCGCGATGAGAAAGATGATGAGCAACACCAGCATGACGTCGACGAGCGGCGTCGTGTTGATGTCGGACAAGGGCTTGTCGTCACCGCCGCCGGGGCCAACACTCATTGCCATTGATACTATCCTAACCTTGGTGTCGATGGCGCCCCGTCGAGCGGGGCCCACGTCCGGTGGGAAACCGGGCGGTCGCAGCCGCCACCCGGTCCCCGAACCGGAATATTAAGGCAATCAGGCCTTGGTCGGCGCAACAGCCGGCTTGGCGACCGGAGCAGCCGGGGCCGGACCGACGGTCGGCTTCACGGCGCCGTCCGAAACCAGATAGGCGAGCAGATCGACGGTGAAACCGTTGAGCTGTTCGGCGATCGACTTGTTGCGACGCTGCAGGAAGTTGTATGCGAGCACCGCGGGAACGGCGACGGCCAGACCCAGGGCGGTCATGATCAGCGCTTCACCGACCGGGCCGGCGACGGCGTCGATCGAAGCCTGACCGGCAGCGCCGATCTTGATGAGGGCGCGGTAGATGCCGATAACGGTACCGAACAGACCGATGAACGGCGAGGTCGAACCGACCGTCGCGAGGAAGGCGAGGCCGCCACCGAGCGACGAGTTGATCGCGGCTTCCGAACGAGCCAGCGAGCCGTGCAGCCAGTCATGCGCTTCGACCGGATCCTTCAGCTTGCTGTGCTCTTCCTGGGCCTTGATGCCGTCGTCGACGATCTGCTTGTAGGCCGAGTTCTTTTCGAGCTTGGCCGAGGCTTCCTTGAGCGAACCGGCGCGCCAGAAGGTCGCACGGACCTTCTTGCCCTGATTGATCACCTTCTGCTGTTCGATCAGCTTGGTGAAGAGGACGTAGAAAGTACCGACCGACATGGCGCACAGGATGAGGAACACGGTCCAGGCGATCGTGCCGCCCTGTTCCAGAGCTTCCATAAGGCCATAGGGGTTTTCCGGCTTGGGAGCCGCAGCTGCGAGATACATCAACATGTTCAAGACTTCCCTCTCAATGAGATCAAGCTAGGGCGAGGCGGCGCCGAGCGCGCGCCTGCCCGATCAGGATTATTCCGGCAGACGCCAGGTGATACGCCCGTTGTAGGTATCGGGCATCTCCGCGCCATCAGAACCCTTCGCCGGCTTGAAGCGCGCACGCCTCGGCAGCAGACGGCAGGTCGCCTCGTCGAGATCGGCATGGCCGGTCGACTGAGTGATGGTGCAGTTGGTCACCCGACCATCAGCGCCGATTTCCAGCCGGAAACCGGCCGTTCCAGAGCGTTCTTCGCGCTGGGCGCGGCTCGGATAGTCGGCATCGCTGAGCCAACCGCCCGGCGAGCTACGCGGCGAAGCGCGCGTTGCAGCCTGAGGCGGCGGCGGCGGTGCAGCCGGCGGCGGCGGCGGCGCAGCGACCGGAACCGGAT
The DNA here is from genome assembly GCF_028538045.1 of Sphingobium sp. AntQ-1. NCBI lineage: Bacteria > Pseudomonadati > Pseudomonadota > Alphaproteobacteria > Sphingomonadales > Sphingobiaceae > Sphingobium > Sphingobium sp. AntQ-1. The sequence goes on along the minus strand of NZ_CP117158.1, from coordinate 2,372,375 downwards.
TGAACACCGGCGGGGGCGTCCGAACGGTCTGAATCGGCGGCGCAGGCGCTGGGGTCTGCACAATCGGCGGCGGGGCCACGACCGGCGGCGGCTCGACCGGCTGGTCTGGCGGCGGCGGTGGCGGCTCCTCGTCCGGTGGTGGCGGTTCCTCCTTCACGTCGATCACGTTCAGCTGTTCTGCCGCCTTTTTGACATATTTCATGCCAAGACCGGTGACGAAGGCATAGCCAAGAACAGCGTGAATCAGGGCGACGATGACGATCGAGACAGTCCGACTCGATCCTTGCGAGTGGTCAGCATAGGCCATTCGGCAACGACACTCCTTAACTCATCTTACCAGTGGTTTATACAAAATCAGCCAAAAACGACCCAAGCCGACCGAGCTACCCCAATCGCCTTTGGCCCCTGCCCGTTCATTTGCTACCGCGCAAACTCCTATCGCGACGCATCGTGGCACGCAAACGCTTTATCGATTTGTTCATTTGCGGTTACCATTTCATATCGGAATGACTTGCCTGTGACATCCTTGCCACTGGCCAAAAACATAGGACGAAGCTGACGATGAAATCCGCCATCCGCCTGCGCCATTTGGGATTGCTCTGCCTCATTTCCGCCGCATCTCCCGCGGTTTTTCCCGCCTTTGCTCAAAGCGGGAAGATGGTAACGCAATCACCCACCGCCCGCTCCGGCCTGTCCTATGCCGACATTGTGGACCTGGCGGACAGAGCGCCGCTAGTGGCCAATGTGCGTATTCGCAACATCATCGCACTCAAGTCAGAACAGGCCGGATCGGTCCCGGCGGGCCATAAAAGGCTGTATGTCGAGGCCGATGTGACGGGGCTGATTCGTGGTGAAGCGGGGATCGCGCCGCTTGTAACCTATCTCTACGACGCCCCGCTCGACGCGCGGGGCAAGATCGCCAAGCTCAAAAAGGCGCAGGTCATCCTCTTCGCCCGTCCAGGCGGGCGCCCCGGCGAAATCCAGTTGATCGCGCCCGATGCCCAAATTCCCGCCACCCCCGCCGAAGTCGACCGGGTCAAGGCGGTGCTGTCGGCGCTGGTCGCGCCCCATACGCCGCCGCGGATTCTGGGCCTGGGCGACGCCTTCCATGTCGCCGGCACGGTCGCGGGCGAAGGCGAGACGCAGATTTTCCTGCGCACCGAAAATGGCGATCCGGTATCCCTGTCGATTCTGCGTCGTCCGGGCCAGGCCCCGCACTGGGCGGTGGCCCTGGGCGAGATTATGGATGAAGCCGCCCGCGCGCCGGAACCGGGCACCCTGCTCTGGTATCGGCTGGCCTGCACATTGCCCGCCACCCTGCCTCCTCGCGCTGTCCGCAGCCTGTCGGTTCAGGACGCCGAGGCCGCACGCGCGGACTATGGCGTGGTGATCGCCGCGCTTGGCCCCTGCGGGCGGACGCGCGCCACGTCGTGATTCGGGGAAGGCGCGAGCGACGCCGCGCTTTTCCTTGGACAGTTTCGCGCGGGCGGCTATCAGCGCGGCGTTCATCAGCCGCAAAAAGGAAGATACGCCGCCATGACCAATCTGCACCGCCATGCCCCGCTGCGCGTCGCGCTTGTCGGCCTCGGCACGGTGGGCGGAGGGGTGATTCGGCTGCTCAACACCAATGGCGACCTGATTGCGCGCCGCGCCGGCTGCCCGATTCAGATCGTCGCCATCTCCGCGCGCGACCGGAACAAGGATCGTGGCGTCGATCTGTCGCCCTATGAATGGGTGGACGACATGACGACGCTCGCCACGCGCGACGATGTCGATGTCGTCGTGGAACTGATCGGCGGCGCGGATGGCCCCGCCCTCACCCTGGCGCGCCAGTGCCTGACCTTGGGCAAGCCCTTCGTCACCGCCAACAAGGCGATGCTGGCGCATCATGGCCTGGACCTCGCCCGGCTCGCCGAGACGGGCGGCACCGCGCTGAAATATGAGGCCGCAGTCGCCGGCGGCATCCCTGTCATCAAGGGGATGCGCGAAGGTGCCGCCGCCAATGAGATCAGCCGCGTATACGGCATCCTCAACGGCACCTGCAATTATATCCTGACCACGATGGAGAAGGAAGGCCGGGGGTTCGACGAGGTGCTGAAGGAAGCGCAGGATCTGGGCTATGCCGAGGCCGATCCGAGCTTCGACATCGACGGCGTCGATGCCGCGCACAAGCTGACCATCCTCGCCAGCCTCGCCTTCGGCACCGAACTGGATTTCAACGCGGTCGCGACCACCGGCATACGCCACGTCATCGCCGCCGACATCGCCGAAGCCGCTGCGCTGGGCTTCCGCATCCGCCTGGTCGGCATGGCGCAGAATGGGGACACCCGTAGACCAGGGGGAGGCCTGTTCCAGCGCGTCCACCCGATGCTGGTGCCGCTCGATCATCCGCTCGCCCATGTCGATGGATCGCTGAACGCCGTGGTGGCGGAAGGCAATTTCGTCGGCCGCCTGTTCTTCCAGGGCCGGGGCGCGGGCGATGGTCCGACCGCTTCCGCCGTGGTCGCCGACCTGATCGACGTCGCCCGCGACGAATATGGCGACGCCTTCGCCATGCCGGTCGCCGCCCTGACGCCGCAGAACAGCGCAGACGCCGGCGCGCGAATCGGTCGCAGCTATCTGCGCTTCAAGGTGCAGGATCGCCCAGGCGTGCTGGCCGAGATCGCCGCCGCCACCCGCGACGCGGGCGTATCGATCGAAAGCATGATCCAGCGTGGCGCCAATCAGGACGATGGCGTTCTGGTCGCCATCGTCACCCATGCCGGCGAAGAGCGCTGCGTGCACGAGACGCTGGAGCGACTGGCGGGGTCCGACAGCCTGCTCGACACGCCCATGGTCATGCATATTCTCGACTGATATGCCTAATGCCGCCCGGCGCCCTGGATGCGTTCGGGCGGCGGTGGCGACAGGTCGGCATCGGGATCGACGATCGCCTGCACGCCCCTGGCCAGCGCGCCGATCATCTGGAACACCGGCAAGCCGCCAGTGCAGCCGGCGCCCTGTCCGCCGACCACGCCGCAACTGCCCTGTCGTACGGCGACGGCCGAGGCGCGCGGCGCTTCTCCCCGCAACGGCGCGGCGCCGCCATCGCTGGCACGGGGTAAAGGCAGCCGCTCGCGCGCATTGCGCTCCGCCCGCGTGCCGCACACCACGATCGCATCACCGCTGCGGTCGCACGGACGGACTGCCTGCGTCTTGGCCCGGTAGGCGGCCATCAGCGCATCCTCGCCTGTATCCTGCGCATGAGCAGACGATGCCATCGCCAGCGGGGCGAAAAGGAGGAACCGCGTCATGATGCCAGAAAATCAGCCAATCATGGCCGCATCATGTCGCGGCCAATCGTTGCGCCATGGATCATGGCTCCGGCCTCCTCGCTCGACAAGAACCGACGAGACGCCTATCGGATCGATCGATAAAAAAGGCAGAGGAAAATGATGGTGCAGGCAAGCTCGACTCTGGATCGCGTCCTGGTGCTCGAAATGGTCCGCGTCACCGAAGCGGCCGCGATCGCCGCATCGAAGCTGATCGGCCGCGGCGACGAAAAAGCGGCCGACGCCGCCGCCGTGGAAGCGATGCGCCTCGCCTTCAACGACCTTTATATGGACGGCACCGTCGTCATCGGCGAAGGCGAGCGGGACGAAGCGCCTATGCTTTATATCGGCGAGAAGGTCGGCAACGCCATCGGCACCGGGCCGCGGATCGACATCGCGCTCGATCCGCTCGAAGGGACCACTATCACCGCCAAGGCCGGTCCGAACGCCCTGGCCGTGCTGGCCATTTCGGAAGAAGGCGGCCTGCTCAACGCGCCCGACGTCTATATGGAAAAGCTGGCGATCGGCCCCGGCTATCCCGACGGCACGATCGACCTCAAACAGTCGGTGCGGGAGAATGTCGAATCGGTCGCCCGCGCCAAGGGCGTCGATCCGCACGAAATCATCGTCTGCGTGCTGGACCGGCCCCGCCACGAAAAGCTGATCGGCGAACTGCGCGCTATCGGTTGCGGCATCATGCTGATCCCCGACGGCGACGTCGCCGGGGTCATCGCCACCACCGACCCGGAAACCACGATCGACATCTATATGGGATCGGGCGGCGCGCCAGAAGGGGTGCTCGCCTGCGCCGCGCTGCGCTGTGTCGGCGGCCAGTTCAAGGGCAAGCTGCTGTTCCGCAACGAGGATGAGAAAGGGCGCGCCCGCAAATGGGGCATCACCGATCTCGAAAAAATCTATGACCTCAATGAACTGGCGAAGGGCGACTGCATCTTCGCCGCGACCGGCGTGACCGACGGCTCGCTGCTCGACGGAGTCAAGCGCCTGCCCGGCGGCAAGCTGACCACCGAGAGCGTGGTGATGCGCGCCAGCACCGGCACCGTGCGCTGGGTGAAGGGCGAGCATCGGATCGACACAAAAGCCGCTGAACGAAAAAAGGGAGCCATTCAGACTCCCTGACCTCACATATTGCAGCCGATTCTAACGGCCGGCGCGATGGTTGAGGTCGTGGCCCAGCGCCAGGATGCCGACGCCGATCAGCGTATAGACGCCTTCCTGCAACCCATGGTCCATGGTGAGCGCGCCGGCCATCACCCCCAGCCCCAGCGATCCGATCGCCGCGGGCATCATATAGCCATGGACCAGCGCGCCATGGCCCAGCGCCACCGCGCCCAGCAGGATCGCCAGCACCAGCCCGGCTTCGTGGAATATGGGGCTGTCGAACATGCCCCCCGCCGATGCCAGCAGGCCCAATATCACCGCCGTGGCGAAGCAATGGGCGACGCACAGCCCCGACAGCGCGATCGCGATGCGATCGATCCGGCCGCTCAACAGGGCATGGCGCAAGGTCAACTTCATGGTCGCGATTACATAGGCCAGCCGACCGTAAGTTACAACATAACATTGTAATTTTTCCGCGGGATCGCGCGGCCGATCAGGCCGCCAGACGCAGGCAGTTGCGGCCGCTATGCTTGGCGCGATAGAGCGCCTTGTCCGCCGCCTCCAGCAGCGTCGAACGGTCCGACGCGCCATCGAGCGCGACCAGCCCGGCGCTGAATGTCACGCTGATCGCCAGCGACGCGCCAACGGCGATCGGCTCGTCCAAGATGGCGCGCAGCCGTTCGCACATCATGCTGGAGCGGTCGATGTCGCTGTCGAGCAGCAGGATGGCGAATTCCTCGCCGCCCAACCGGCCGATGCTGTCGCCCGCCCGCAGGCCGGGCCGCAGCCGTTCGACGAAGGCGCTCAGCACCCGGTCGCCCGCGCCATGGCCGTAGCGGTCGTTGACCGATTTGAAATGGTCGATGTCGATCAGCAGCAAAGACGAACGGGCGCCGGAGGCGGCGCGCACGATCTCGTGATCCAGCTTGTCCAGAAACGCCCGGCGGCTATCCGCCCCGGTCAGCGAATCGCGCGCCGCGACCTGTTGCAGCGCGCGTTGGCGCGCCTTGTGCCGCGACATGTCGCGGATCATGCTGACGACGCCACTTGGCAGGCCGCGCTCGTCGATCATGGCGCGGCTCACCATTTCGCACCATTCCAGCCCGTCGGTCGTCACCAATGGCCGGAATTCGACCTTCTGCGCCGTACCCGGCTGCTCCAGCGCGCGCCGATGGGTGGCGATCACCACGGCCCGATCCTGCGGATCGACCAGGTTGGCGGCGGCCTGTCCCAACAGCAATTCGGGCGCGCAACCAATCTGCTCGGCGGCGGAGAGCGATGCATATTGGATGACGCCATCGATGCTGATGTTGAGCACCACGTCGCCGCTATATTCGGCCATCGCGCGATAGCGCGCCTCGCTCTGCTGCAACATCTGGAACAGCCGCTTGCGCGCCGCCAGCTCTACCGCGACGGGCATACACAGCAGGAAGCTGAGCGCGAGATAGAATTGGAAGAACTGAATGCGCTCGCCGGGCGACCCGACGACCCAGGTCAGCGGGCCGATCCCGGCCATCGTGGCGCCACCGCCGATCGCCGCCAGCAGGATGACCGCCGCCGCCGATCCCATATGACCGACGCGGAACGCGATCAGCATCAGCGGCAGGAGCGGCGCGAACAGCAAGGGATAACGCGCCCAGAAAAAAACATGCACGGTCGTAAGCGCGAACAGGCCGAGCAGTAGCACCGCTTCCAGCTTGGCGCGGGACGATGCCTCATCCATCCACCGCCGGAATTCGCCCTGAAACGCCATGATCAGGATCGGCGCGCAGGTCAGCCCTCCCAGCACATGGCCGGTATACCATTGCACGAAGGAGGGCCAGAAGGACACCGACGTCAGGGCCGAGGCGACCAGCGCCGCGGCCAGACCAGCGACGATATTGGCCACGCCGCACAGCGAGACGACGAAGACGATCAGCGGCCGGATGGCGCCGATCACCAGCCGGTCGATGACGAACCAGCGACACATGACCGCCACGATCAGCGATTCGGCGATATTGATCGCCGCCATGGGCACGGCCGCCGCCGGTCCCATGCCTACCCAGGCGGTCGCCGCCGCGCTGGCGACCCCGCAGGCGATGACGGCACGAGGCCAATGCGCGACCCGCGAAGTCAGCAACTGCGCCATCAGAAAAGCATTGGCGCACCAGATAAACGCCAATCCGCCCTCGAATCGGGACAGCATCAGGGCCAGCGACGCCACGACGAAATAAACGCAGCCGGTCACGACCGGTGCGATCCATAAGGAAGGTTGGCGAAGGGCGGTATGCGGCATGTCGCTGGCGATGCTAGGCGTTCATCGTTAATATTTGCTCACGATCGCCGTGTCGCCATGGAGGAAAACAGCCGCTAATCCGTAGCGGCTCCCTGCGCCGCCTGCGCCAATAACGCGCGCCACCCCGCCAGCCTTTGCGCCCGTACCGGCGCGGCGAGAACGGGCGCGAATCGCATCCCTGTCGCCGCCATGCCAGCCGCCGCGGCCAGCGAGGGGAACAGGCCGGCCCCGACCCCCGCCAGCATGGCCGCGCCCCGCGCCGTCGTCTCCACATCGCCAGGCCGTTCGACGGTCAGCTCCAGCATGTCGGCCACGTCCTGCGCGATCCAGTCATTGGCGCTCATTCCGCCATCGATCCGCAGCGACCGCCAGGGCGCGCCATCAGCGGCAAAGGCGGCAGCGAGGTCATGCAGCTGATGCGCCATCGATTCGAGCGCTGCCCGGACGATATGCGCCCGGCCGGCGCCATGGGTCAGCCCGACGATCATGCCGGTCGCCTCCGGCCGCCAGTGCGGCGCGCCCAGGCCGGACAAAGCGGGCAGCAGGAAGACGCCGCCATTGTCGGGCACGGAACGGGCGATCGCATCGGTATCGGCCGCCGCCGCGATCAGGCCGATCCGGTCGCGCAGCCACTGGATCAGACTGCCCGCGACGAAGATCGATCCCTCCAAGGCATAGTGGCGTCGCCCCGCTATCTGATACAATATCGTGCCCAGCAGCCGCTGGGCGGACGTCGGCGCCGCCTCCCCCACCGGCGCCAGCACGAAAGCGCCAGTGCCCAAAGTCGCCTTGACCGCGCCCGGCGCCAGGCATCCTTGCCCGATGGTCGCCGCCTGCTGGTCCCCCGCCAGCCCGCAGACCCGGATCGGCCCACCCAGCCATTCCGGCAGGGTCGCGCCGAAATCGCCCGCATTGTCGACGATCTCCGGCAACGCCGCCTGCGGGACGCCGAACAGGGCGCACAGATCCCTATCCCATCCCGCCCCGTCAAGCGCCATCAACTGCGTCCGGCTGGCATTGCCGGCGTCGCTGATATGCAGCCCGCCGGTCAGCTTCCACACCAGCCAGCTTTCGACCGTGCCCAGCGCCAATCCGTCCCCGGCTGCCGCGACATCGGGGCGGTGGTCGATCATCCAGCGCATCTTGGTCGCGGAGAAATAGGGGTCGATGACCAGGCCGGTGCGCCGCTGGACCAGCGGCTCATGACCCGCTTCCCGCAAGGCCGCACAGTGATCGGCCGTGCGCCGGTCCTGCCACACGATCGCCCGGCCGATCGGATCGCCCGTCCGCCGGTTCCAGGCGACCGTCGTTTCGCGCTGGTTCGCGATGCCGATCGCGGCGACCCGGTCCGCGCCACCGGCCCGATCCACCATCCGCCGGGCGCAGGCCAGCGTGCGGGTCCAGATTTCCGCCGCATCATGCTCGACCCAGCCGGGCTGCGGATAATATTGGGTCAGGTCCGCCTGCGCGGTCGCAATCCGCGCGCCGTCGGGGGCATAGAGCATGGCGCGGGTCGACGTCGTGCCCGCGTCCAGCACCAGCAACAGCCGCTCGCTCATAGCCTCCCCTCCAGCCACCGCTCCAGCCGATCGACCTGCGCCCGGTCCAGCCGCAGCCCCAGCTTGCTGCGCCGCCACAGCATGTCCTCACTGGTCTGCGCCCATTCACGGGTCACCATATGCGCCGCCTCCGCTTCCGTGAAGCCATGGCCGAAGTCCAAACCCAGCGCCGATGCATTGCGGGCCGCCCCCAGCCAGACCCGCGCCTGGGTGCCGTAGGCGCGTGCGATCCGGTCAACCGTGGCGGACGCCAGAAAGGGATAGTCGCGCGCCAGACCGGCGGTCAGGTCCGCAAGGCCGGTCATGGGAAAGTCGCCGCCGGGCAAGGGCGCATGGGCGGTCCAGTCGCCACCCTGCAACATCGGCAGATGGGGCTTGAGTAGATTGACCGCCTCCGCCGCCAGATGACGATAGGTGGTGATCTTGCCGCCGAAGACGCTCAGCAGCGCTGGCGCGCCAGCCTCCCCGTCCAGTTCCAGGCGATAGCCGCGCGTCGCCGCTTCGGGCCTCGCCGATCCGTCATCGACCAGCGGCCGCACCCCGGCATAGGACCAGACGACATCGGCCGGCGCGATCGATCGCGCGAAATAGCGATTCGCGCCCTCGCACAGATAGGCGATCTCCTCGGCGCTTGCGGCCACATGGTCCAGCCCGCCGTCATGATCGCGGTCGGTCGTGCCGATCAGCGTGAAGTCGCGTTCATAGGGGATGGCGAAGAAGATGCGGCCATCGGGCAGTTGGAAGAAATAGGCGAAGCCATGATCGAACAGGCGCGGCACGACGATATGCGATCCGCGCACCAGCCGCATATGCCGGTCGGTCGGCCGTTCGGCGCGGTGGAGCAGGTCCAGCACGGCCGGCCCGGTGGCGTTCACCGCCGCGCGGGCGTGGACAGTCTCTTCGCCGCGCTTCGACCGCGTCACGATCCGCCAACGGCCATCGGCGCGCGCCAGGCGGATGACGGTCGTCCGGGTGCGCACGTCCACGCCTCGATCAGCGGCATCGCGCGCATTGAGCACGACCAGCCGGGCGTCGTCGACCCATCCGTCGGAATAGCAATAGCCCGGCCCGAATCGGGCCTTCAACGCCACGCCCGCCGGATGGCGACGCAGGTCGATCGCCTGCGTCGCGGGCAAAGCGCGACGGCCGCCTACATGGTCGTAGAGGAACAGGCCCAGCCGCAGCATCCAGCGCGGCCGCAGCCCCTTGGTCCAAGGCAGGACGAAACGCATCGGATGGATGATATGCGGCGCGATGGCCCAGAGCCGCTCGCGCTCGGCCAGCGATTCGCGCACCAGAGCGAACTCGCGATGCTCCAGATAGCGCAGGCCGCCATGGATCAGCTTGGTGGATGCCGACGATGTGCCGCTGGCAAGGTCGCCCTGTTCCAGCAACAGCACGCGCGCGCCGCGCCCGGCCGCGTCGCGGGCGATGCCACAGCCATTCACCCCGCCGCCAATGACGGCCAGGTCATAGATGTCGGCTCTTGGCGCGTCGCTCACGCCTGCCGGTGTAGGATGGGCAGGCGCGCGAGGGAACCCGTGAAAACTATGCCCGCTCAAGAACCGATTAACGCTTGGCCCCGGTCAGGCCTTTTCCAGCGTGCATTGCAACGGATGCTGGTTTTGCCGGGCGAAATCCATCACCTGGTTCACCTTCGTCTCGGCGACCTCATAGCTGAAAATGCCGCATACGCCGACGCCCCGCTGGTGGACATGCAACATCACCCGCGTCGCTTCCTCCATGTCCATGCGGAAGAAGCTTTGCAGCACATGCACGACGAACTCCATCGGGGTATAGTCGTCATTGAGCAGCAACACCTTGTAGAGCGAAGGCTTTTTGGTGCGGGTGCGCGTCCGGGTGGCGATTCCGACGCTGGGACCGCCTGGCCCCTCGCCCTGATCGTCCGGATGCTGGCCGGCCATCGCAACGGGGCCTGCATGGGATGTGGTAAGGCTGTTCATGATGCTCAAGGATATGGCGATTTGCCGCGCCATGGCAAGGGGCCGAAAAGCCCATCCGGCCGGTAGGACGATATTTCAGCGTTATAGCAAAGGGGCGCCGCTTCCGTGATGGAAGTGACGCCCCTTTGCTACGATAGGGAAAGCGTGGCCGATCAGGCGGCCAGCGACTTCACCTTGTCGGTCACCAGCGTCACGCGCGCGGTCAGCGGTTGAGCGATGTCACCGGCCAGCTTCATCATCGCTTCGCTGCTCTTGGCGGCTTCCTTGGTGAACTCGTCGAAGCTGCTCGAAAACATCTGGCTCTGCAACTGGAAGAATTCGGTCGGCGTCTTGACGGTCGAGAAGGTCTTGAACGACGCGGTCGCCTTTTCAAAATTCTTGCGGCTGTAATCGACGGCTTCCTGGCCCATGGTCTCCATGGCCTTGGCGGCGATCTTGCCGGACTCGACCAGCGCTTCGACATTGCCCTTGGCGATGTCGCTCAGCTCTTCAATCGCCTTGGTCGATTTCTCGACGCTGGCCTTGGCCTTCTCGTTCATGTCGGCATAGGCCGTTTCGAACTTGGCTTTGGTGTCTTCGGCGAACTTCTTACCGGTTTCGATGACATCGTTCATGATCTTGGTTCCTTCTGCGGGCAGCGGCTGGGTCGCAATGGTTTCGGCCTTGGCCAGGCTCTCTGTAATTTCGGGTTCGGGCGCGGCGTCCACCGCCGTCGACGCGGCGGCGATCGCGACGGGATCAACCTGTTCGGTCGGGATCTCGGCAGTTGACGAAGGCATCGGAGCGGGCGTCGGCGTCGGCGTGGGGGCAGGCGTCGGCGTGGGCTCTTTCTGCGGATTGGTGTCGATCGGCTTCACCGCGGCCGAAACCGCTTTTTTGGGCGCGGGCTTCTTTTCAGCCGCGCCACCGATCGCCGCTTCCGCCGCCTTGAGCGCCTCGCTCGCCGACAGGGTCGACGAACCGGGCTTGGCGAGCGGGCTGCTCTTCGGGGTCTTTGGGGTAACAGCCATGACCATCCTCCGTTTGTTGCAGTGCACAATAAGGGTTTTGAAAGCGCCTTGCAAGGCTTATTGTGCACTGCAACAAAATTGAAACGGACGGTTGGACGGCTTTTCGGCACTATTGGCCGAAAAGCTTATATTATGGAGCTTAGCGCCCCTTTACGTAGCGTCCGGGCGCATCTTCGATCGCCTTGAGACGGCCTTTCCCCGGCTGCCGCGCGCCCTTGGCCGGCACCGTGCGCGAATCACCCCGTTCGATCCAGGCGCGCCAATCCGGCCACCAGCTTCCCTTGGTTTCCTTCGCCATCGCCAGGAAATCCTCCAGCGTCGGCTGCGCCTCGTCCGCCACCCAATATTGATATTTGTTCGCTGCGGGCGGATTGATGACCCCGGCGATATGTCCAGACCCCGCCAGCAGGAACCGCACCGGGCCGGACAGATTTTCCGTCAGCTTCCATACGCTTTCCAGCGGGGCGATATGGTCCTCCCGTCCGGCCTGCACATAAGCGGGGGTCTGGATCGTCTTGAGGTCGATCGGCGTACCGTCCACGCTGATGGCGCCGGGCGCGACCAGCAGATTGTCGCGATACAGCCGGGTCAGATAATCCTTGTGCCAGCGCGCCGGCAGGTTGGTCGTGTCGCCATTCCAATAAAGCAGGTCGAAGGGCGGATAATCCATGCCCAGCAGATAATTGTTGACGACATAGTTCCAGATCAAGTCGCGCCCGCGCAGCAGGTTGAACGTGACGGCCATATAGCGCCCGTCCAGAAATCCGCCCGACGATAGCTGATCCACCAGCTTCATTTGCTCGTCGTCGATGAACAAGGTCAGGTCGCCGGCCTTGCTGAAATCCACCTGCGCGGTGAAGAAGGTCGCGCTCGCCACCTTGTCCGCCTGCCCCCGCGCCGCCAGCAGCGCCAGCGTCGCGGCCAGCGTCGTCCCCGCGACGCAATAGCCGATGGTGTGGACGCTCTTCACCTTCAGCAGGTTGCGCACCGTATCGATCGCATCGACCTGGCCCTTAAGGATATAATCGTCCCAGACCAGATCCTTCATGGAGGCGTCGGCCGACTTCCACGATACCAGGAACACGCTGATCCCCTGATCCACCGCCCATTTGACGAAACTCTTTTCCGGCGACAGGTCGAGAATGTAGAAACGGTTGATCCAGGGCGGGAAGATGATGAGCGGGGTTTCCAGCACCGTCGCGGTCGAAGGGGCATAATGGATCAGCTGGTAGAGCGGGGTTTCATGAATGACCTTGCCTGGCGTCGCGGCGATGTTGCGCCCCAACTCGAATTGCGTGCCGTCGGTATGGGTCAGTTGCCCCTTTTCCATGTCGGCCAGCATGTGCTTGAGGCCCTTGACCAGATTCTCGCCGCCGCTCTCGATCGTCTTCTGCACGACGGTCGGATTGGTGAGCGGGAAATTGGCGGGCGAGAGCGCGTCCAGCATCCCGCTGGTGGCGAAACGCAGCTTGGCCTTGGCCTTGGGATCGACGCCATCCACCGCGTCCGCCAGCCGGGTCAGATAGTCCGACACCAGCAGATAGCTTTGCCGGATCAGGTCGTAAAAGGGATGCTGCGTCCAGGCCGGGTCGGCAAAGCGTCGGTCCTTGGCGGCCGCCGGGCTGTCCGCCGGTGCCGGGTCGGGCTGATCGCGCAGCAATCCGCCCGAATCGAGGAAACGCTGCCACAGCGCCAACCCTTCGTCTGCGAAGCTGGTCTGGATGCGCGCCACGGTTTCCGGGTCGAAAGACAGCACGCGGCCCGTCGCGCCCGCCGCCTGTTCCAGCATCAACTGCTGGGCGCGGCCGATCACCTCGGTCCATTGCTGCATCTGCTGGAGCGTGGGCAGGTGAGGTTCCATGACGTCGGCTTTATCCATGGCCACCTTGCTCCTCCTGGCATCATTGCGTCGCGCCGCTTTCGCTGGCGCGTCGCAATCGGGCGAGTTATAGCCAGATTGTGACATGCCAGCGGCGCGTCGCGCACTATTCCCTACAGAGAGCTTTCAGGAAAGCCCCTATAATGTCCGAAGAATTTTACCGCATGAAGCGCCTGCCGCCCTATGTCATCGCCGAAGTCAATGCGATGCGAGCGGCCGCCCGTGCGGCGGGAGAGGATATTATCGACCTGGGCATGGGCAATCCCGACCTGCCGCCGCCGCCGCACGTCATCGCCAAGCTGATCGAGGTGGCGCAGAAGCCAGACGCCCATGGCTATTCCCAGTCGAAGGGCATTCCCGGCCTTCGCAAGGCGCAGGCCAATTATTACGGCCGCCGCTTCGGCGTCGATGTCGACCCGGAAACCGAAGTCGTCGTGACCATGGGGTCGAAGGAAGGGCTGGCCAGCCTCGCCACCGCGATCACCGCGCCGGGCGACGTCGTGCTGGCCCCCAATCCCAGCTACCCGATCCACATGTTCGGCTTCATCCTGGCGGGCGCCACGATCCGGTCCGTGCCAACGACCGCGGACGAAAATTATTTCCGCGCGCTCGACCGCGCCATGGCCTTCACCGTGCCGCGTCCGTCGATCCTCGTCGTCAACTATCCGTCCAACCCGACGGCCGAGACGGTCGACCTCGCCTTCTACGAACGGCTGGTCGCCTGGGCGAAGGAGAATAAGGTCTGGGTGCTGAGCGACCTGGCCTACTCCGAATTATATTATGACGGCAATCCGACGCCCTCCATCCTTCAGGTGCCGGGCGCGAAGGATGTCGCGATCGAATTCACCTCGCTGTCCAAGACCTACAGCATGGCCGGATGGCGCATGGGTTTCGCCGTGGGCAACCGCAAACTGATCGCGGCGATGACGCGGGTGAAATCCTATCTCGACTATGGCGCCTTCACGCCGATCCAGGCGGCCGCCTGCGCCGCGCTCAACGGGCCGCAGGACATCGTCGAGAAGAACCGCCTTCTCTATCACAAGCGCCGCGACGTGCTGGTGGAGAGCTTCGGCCGCGCCGGATGGGACATTCCGCCTGCGCGCGCATCGATGTTCTGCTGGGCGCCGTTGCCGCCGGCCTTGAAGGAGATGGGGTCGCTGGAATTCTCCAAACAGTTGCTCACCCATGCCAAGGTCGCGGTCGCTCCGGGCGTTGGCTATGGCGAGGATGGCGAAGGCTTCGTCCGCATCGCCATGGTCGAGAATGAACAGCGACTGCGGCAGGCGGCGCGCAACATCAAGCAATATCTGAAATCCATGGGCGTCAATGCGCCCTCGTCCAAGGGCGTGGCCTGATTGCAGGACGCGGCGTGTTCCCGCGAAGGTGGGAATCCAGTTCAGACGACAGGACTGGGTTCCCGCCGTCGCGGGAACACCTGCTTCGTCTAAACAGGGCGTGCAATGGCATTCCGTCATGCTCTTGCCCCGTCTTCCGCGATGAAGGATAGCTGCGTCGTGAGAGGTGCCGCGCAATGATCCCCCTGCCCCAGGTCAGTCAGGTCGCCCAGACCATCCAATTGGCGCTTGCACCCGTCTTCCTGCTGGCGGGCATCGGCGCGTTCCTGAACGTCTGCGTCAGTCGCCTCGCCCGCATCATTGATCGGGCGCGCTCGGTGGAGGCCGCGATCCTGACCTCGCGCGGCAAGGAACATGACCGGATGGTCGCGGAAATCCGCGTGCTCGACCGGCGGATGAGCGTCGTCAACAGCGCCATCTTCCTGTCGGTCGCGTCCGCCTGCGCGGTCTGCCTGGTCGTCATCCTGCTGTTCGCGGGCAATCTGTTCGACGCGCATCTGGGCACGCCGATCGCCGCCCTGTTCAGCTTGGCGATGCTGTTGCAGGCGGGCGGTTTCGCCACTTTCATCCAGGAAATCCGGCTCGCGTCGCAGATCATCCATATCCGCAACGAAGTCCTCTATCACAAAGCGGAAGAGGCGGATGCTGCGATCGAAGCGCTGCCATGACCCGCTTCACCGTCAACGACCGGCCTGTCCAATATCGCATGGACCCCGAAACGCCGCTGCTCTGGGCGTTGCGCGATGCATCGAACCTGACTGGCGCCAAATATGGCTGCGGCACCGGCGATTGCGGCGCCTGCACCGTGGATATCGATGGCGAGGCGGTACGATCCTGCCAGGTGACGATCGGGAAGACCGAGGGCCGCTTCGTCACCACGATCGAGGCGCTGTCGCCCGATCGCGGCCACCCGCTGCAACAGGCGTTCGCGGCCGACAATGTGTCGCAATGCGGCTATTGCATCCCCGGCATGATCATGGCCGCGTCGGTGCTGCTGCGGCGGACCAACGACCCGTCCGACGAAGAGATCGACGGGGCGATCACCAATATCTGCCGCTGCGGCATCTACCCCCGGCTGCGCGGCGCGATCAAGCGGGCCGGCCGGATCATGCGCGGGGAAGATCAGGTGGCGGCCGCGCCACCGCCGGGCATCACCCCGGAGGATGCGGCCCGGACCGTCCCGGCGCTCGGCCGCCCGCCGACTCAGCCGAAACGATAGCCCGACACCGACCAGCCCATGACCGAACTGCGATGGTCGCAGGTGGCGGCATCGTCGCCGCCCGCGCCCAGCGCCACCATCAACGGCAACAGATGCTCCTCGCGCGGATGGGCGAAACGGGCCTGCGGCAATGCCTCCCAGGCGGCGACGCGGGCCGCCCTGCTCTGCGGATCGGTAGCGGTCACCGCGGCGGTCAGGGCATAGTCCCAGGATGTGGACGGCCCGATCGCCTGCGGCCCGCGCACGCGCAGATTGTGAAAGCTCATGCCCGACCCGACGATCAGCACGCCTTCGTCACGCAAAGGAGCAAGCGCACGCCCGGCCGCGATATGAGCGGCCGGATCGAGATCATGGCGCAATGACAACTGGGCGACCGGAATGTCGGCATCGGGCAGCGCGACCTTCAGGGGCACGAAGACGCCATGGTCCCAGCCGCGCGCTTCTTCCTCCGCCGTGGCGAAGCCCGCATCCGCCAGGAGGCTGGCGGCGCGGCGCGCCAGATCGGGCGCACCCGGCGCGTCCCAGCGCAGCGTATAGGTGTGCGACGGAAAGCCATAATAATCGAAGAGCAGGGATGGGCGTTCCCCTGTATGGACGGTGAAGGCCTGCTCTTCCCAATGGCCCGACACCAGCAGGATCGCGCGCGGCCGTTCGGGCAGGGTTGCGATCAGCCCGGCGAGATAATCCTGCATCGGCCGCCATATCGGGTCGCTATGCGCATGGTCGGAATCGGCCGGGTCCATGAAGAAACAGGGACCGCCGCCATGGGGGATGAAAAGGGTAGGCTGTGTGGACATGGCGCATAGATCGGCAAGCGCGGGGCGGGCCGCAATCGACGATGCGGAAACTGTCCGTTTCGTTGTCTCAGGTCAGCCCGCTGCGCCGACGACCGGCGTCAGCGCCTGCGCCAGAGTCGCGCCGGAATAAGGCTTTTTGAGCAGCGTAACTCCTTCGAATCGCGCCGGCAGTTCCAGCCCGTCGCCATAGCCAGTCGCAAAGATGAAGGGGACGCCACGCTCCGCCAGCAATTCCGCGATCGGCAGGCTGTTTTCATGACCCAGGTTGAAGTCGAGCACCGCCAGATCGACCGGCTGGATCGCGATCGCCTCGCGCGCGCGACCCACGCTGGCGACGGTCATCACCTCCGCGCCCAGGTCGCGCAGCGCATCCTCGCCATCCATGGCGATAATCATATTATCCTCGACCAGCAGAACATTGCGCCCTTTCAGCAGGCCGGGCTCGACCGCGGCGACCGGCTTTGCGCGATCGCTTCCCACCACGTCGGGCAGCACCGACACGACATGGGTGGACGGAATGCAGAAATGCGCCTCGATCCCCGCGAGTCGATAGTTGATTTCGGCATGGCCACCCAGATCATAGGGAATGGACCGTTCTATCACCGTCGAACCGAAGCCGCGCCGCGTTGGCGCGACCACCGCCGGGCCGCCGCTTTCGGTCCAGTCGATCAGCAGGCTGCCATCCCCGTCCACGCGCCAGGCGATCTTGACCGACCCATTGTCCGACAGCGCGCCATATTTGGCGGCATTGGTCAGCATTTCGTGGATCACCAGCGCCAGCACGGTGAAACAGCCCGGCGTCAACAGCACATTGGGACCAGACAGCTTTACCCGGTCGCTGCGTTCGCCCAGATAAGCGCCTGATTCGACCTCGATCAGATCATAGAGGCGCGCCGGGCTCCAGCGATCGGCCGTGATCTGGTCATGGGCGCGGGCCAGCGCATGGACCCGACTTTCCAGCGTACCGATAAATTCGTCGACCGATTGCGCGCTGTCGCGCGTCTGCGACAACAGCCCGCGGATCAGCGACAGGATGTTGCGGACGCGGTGGTTGAGTTCGGCGATCAACAGTTCCTGCTTCTCATGCGCCCGTCGCCGTTCGGCATCGGCCGAATCGGACAGGCGCAGGATCACCTCCAGCAGCGCGGTGCGCAGCGCTTCGGCCACCCGCAGTTCCGCCGGGGTGAAGGCCAGCGCGGTGCCCTTCACCAGTTGCGACCATTGTTCGAAACTTTTGCGCGGCGTCAGCCGCGGCCCGTTGGGACCATATTCGATGGCTTTTTCGGGATTGCCGGCCCAGCGCACCGATCGCAACTGCTCGGCCCGGAACAACACGACATAGTCGCGCGGTCGGCGCGACAGCGGGATCGCCAACAGGCCCGATACGCGGTCGGCATAGGCGGCCGCGTCGGGCAATACCGCCGACAGATTGGCGGTAGTATAGACCTGACTGGCGGCCACGCGGTTCATCATCGACACGATCGCGGCGAAGGCAGGCTCGTCGGGGGCAAGGCCCGAAAAGGTCATCTGCCCGTCAATATAGACGCCCACGCCATCGGCGGGGATCGTGTCGAAGATGATGTCGCCCAGCCAACGGGCGTTGGACAGCAGATCATGGTCCTGCGCCACCGCCGACAGCAGCCGGTCGGCCACCTGCCGCGCCTTGCCTTCATAGGCGGCGGTTTCGCCACGCTCGCGACTTTCCAGCATCATCGAGAATATCTGGCCGAACAGTTCGGCCGCGCTGCGCTGTGCGAAGGTCGGCAGGCGCGGCGCATAATGGTGGCAGGCGAACAACCCCCACAATTTGCCTTCGACGATGATGGAGATGGAGAGCGACGCGCCCACCCCCATATTGCGAAGATATTCAATATGGATCGGCGACACGGCGCGGGTCAGGCACAGCGACATGTCGAGCGCCGCACCATTGGGGTCGAGTTGCGGAACGATCGGCACCGGCGGCGCTTTCACGTCGGCGATCACGCGAAAAATATTGCGCATATAGAGCGCACGCGCCTGCGCGGGAATGTCGGACGCAGGATAGTGAAGGCCAAAAAAGCTGTCGATACCCGGTTTCAAAGCTTCGGCGACCACTTCGCCGTCCCCGGCATCGGCGAAACGATAGACCATCACACGATCGAAGCCGGTCAGCGCCCGCACCTGCCGCGCACCGTCGCGCAGGAAGGCGGCCATGCCATCGGCCTGGGCCAATCGCGCCACCATCGAACGGACGGTGCTGCTCGCCTCCATCTCGCCATGCGCCGCCGGCTCCGCCTCCACCACCACCAACGGGCCGGAAAAATGGACCGCGACGTCGAAAGCCGGGCCGCCCGCCATCAAGGGAATCGAAAACAGGCGTTCGACCGAATCGGGGCCGCGCAGCAGGGTGATGCGATTACGCAGCGCGTGGATCGCCTCCCCATCCAACAGGGCGTGGATGGGCTTGCCCAACATGTCGTCGGGCGACAGGCCGATAAACTCCGCGCTGTTGGCCGATACGCGCGACACCAGCCAGTCGGCGGTCAGCGCGATCAGGAAGCCGAACGGCTGAACCGCCCCCAGCACATGGATCGGTTCCCGATCGCAATTGGTGAGATCGACCGCGAAGGTCGCGTTGGTCGCTTCGCGATCAGCCATGGCCACCCACCTGAGAGGCTCGGCCCGCCTGCGCGAAAAGGGCGAAGGCGGCCTGCGCGCCCTGCACGGCGTCGTCCAGCCAGCCTTCGCCGCCTTCCATCGCGGCGCTGTCGAGCGCCTGCTGGAAGGCTATCCATTCGCCCTTGCCATGCGCGGCCGACAGATAGGCCTTGGGCAGGCCGGGCGCGACCTGGCGCGACAACATGGCGCCGCCCAGCCGCGATCCTTCCAGCGCATAGCGCAAGCCCCAATGAAAGCCATCGGTACGGCTTTGCGCCAACGGCAAAGGGTCGGGAACGGGCAGGTCGAGCGCCGCGAGGTCCTGCGCCAATAGCGGCAACCGTGGCGCGTCGGGGCGTGCGGCTGGCTCCAAGCCGCCGAGCGCCCTGGCGTGCGCAGTCAAAAAAGCGCGATAATCGACAGCCGAATCGAGCGCAAAGCCGGCATAGATCGCGTCAACCACCTGATGGGATTCCATCGTCGCGGCGCGCAGGGCCTGGCGGGTCTGGCCAGCTTCGGGAATTCTCGTCACTCGTCAGTCCTATAGGCAGTTACGCGGCGGCGCACTGATCTGGATCAGCTTTTGGCAGGGTTCCGGGAGTTCGTCGCCAATGCGACACGCACCAACGGACACTGGTCGCATGAATGGACCCTCTCTATCGTCTCCGGCCGATTCTTTCAAATCGCTGTCTGACGGGTTCAGCATCACGACATCGCGGCGGTTCTAAATGAGGATTATGAGGGAGCGTAGTGCCCCCCGGCCAACGAAAGTCACGACGATGTTGAGGAAGATGATGCTGGCGGGTCTGATGACCGCAACGCTGCTGAGCGGCGTCGCCCCGGCCTATGCGCAAAGTAACCAGGAGCAGCGCGGCAACCGCGGTGGCGAGCGCGCCGGCCGCGTGGAAAGCGGCGGCGGCATGTCGCGCGGCAACCGCATGAACCAGCGTGGCGAGGCGCAGGTGCGACGCGGGCAGCAGCGCGCGGCCGTGCGGCCCGCGCCCCAGATGGCGGCGCCGCGCCCGGAAGTCCGCCCTGAGCGCCGCATCGATCAGCGCCCTCAACAGCGCGCCAATCCGCAATGGCGCAGCGACCAGAACCGCCCCGGCGCCCTGGCGCAACGCGAAGCGCGGCAGGACCGGCGCGACGATCGCCAGCAAAACTGGCAGGATCGCCGCAACGACCAGCGCGAAAACCAGCAAGACTGGCGCAATGACCGCCGCGATGCGCGACAGGACTGGCGCAGCGATCGTCGGGACGACCGCCAGGACTGGCGCAACGATCGGCGCGATGATCGCAGGGACGACAGGCGTGACGATCGCCGTTGGACCGACAATCGAGGCCAGAATGGCGCGAACTGGAATAATGGCCGCCGTTATGACGACCGCACCCGCTGGAGCAACCAGCGGCGCTGGGACAATGGCTGGCGCCAGGATCGGCGTTATGACTGGAACAGCTATCGCAACCGCTATGGCGACCGCTACCGCATGGGCCGCTATTACGCGCCGCGCGGCTGGGATTATGGCTATCGCCGTTTTTCGGTCGGCATCGTGCTGAGCAGCCTGCTCTATTCCAACAGCTACTGGCTGAATGATCCCTATAGCTACCGCCTGCCGCCCGCCTACGGCACGCTGCGCTGGGTTCGCTATTATGACGACGCGATGCTGGTCGATATTCGCGACGGCTATGTCGTCGATGTGATCCACGACTTCTTCTGGTGACGCCGCGGCGGCCGCCGCGTTGATATCAGAACCCCCTCCCTGAAGTGGCCTTCAGGAAAACTGGCCCCGGCGCGGAAACGCGCCGGGGTCTTTTCAGGACGGTCGCCTCTGTGGCAGGACGCGGACATGAGCCAGGAAAAGGATGATGGCGGCATCGCGTCGCTGCTGCGCGCCGGGATTGGCGACGATGTGCGCAAGCGGCTGGACCGCAACCCCATGGTGCATCGCATCGACGCCCCGCTGCTCGACATCTATGGCCGCCAGGATTTCCTGAGCGCGGAAGAATGTGCAGGCCTGCGCGCAATGATCGACGCGGACGCCAAGCCGTCCACGCTCTTTTCGGGCAGCGCGAACGCGGACTATCGCACCAGCCATAGCTGCAACCTCAATCCCTGGGACAAGCTGGTGCTGGCGGTGAGCGACCGTATCTGCGCGCTGACCGGCCTGTCCGCCCGCCATGGCGAAACGCTCCAGGGGCAGCGCTATGCGCCGGGACAGGAATATAAGGTCCATTGCGACTATTTCCCGGTCACCGCCAGCTATTGGCCGCAGATGCGCGCCAGCGGCGGGCAGCGGACTTGGACCGCGATGATCTATCTGTCGCCGGTGGAGGCGGGCGGCGAAACCCACTTCCCGCAATGCGAATTCATGGTGCCGCCGGTCGAGGGCATGATCCTGATCTGGAACAATATGGACCGCGACGGGGCGCCCAACCGCTTGAGCCTGCATGCCGCACGCCCGGTCGAACGGGGCGCCAAATATGTCGTCACCAAATGGTTTCGCGAGCATCCCTGGGGCTGAACCTTGTCGGTGGCCGGTTACACTTTGCGACATAAATGACTGAAAACTGACAGCTTCATTTCCGCGCCGTTCAGGCGCCGGGCCGCATAACCCCTTTCCAGGCGATGGAACCCGATCTTGCCGGACAGGTTCAACCGCCACAGAATATGGGAGAATTTCTATGCGTAAACTCATCATTCTTGGTCTGCTTGCCGCCACAGTTGCACCCAGCGTCGCGTCGGCCCAATCCTATGGCGAAGCCCGCCGCAGCGAACGCAATCTGCGCGAGGAAAAGCGCGATCTGCGCCAGGCGCAACGCTATGGCGACCGTCGCGATGTGCGCGAACAACGACGCGATGTGCGCGACGCCCGCCAGGAAGCGCGCGAAGACTGGCGCGACTATCGCCGCACCCATCGCAGCGTCTATCGCGGCGGCAACTGGCGCGCGCCCTTCCGCTACAGCCAGTGGAACGCCGGTGCGCAGCTGCGTCCGGCCTATTATAATTCGCGCTATTATATCGCCAATCCCTACCGCTATCGCCTGCCTCGTCCGGGCGTGAACCAGCGCTGGGTCCGCCATTATAACGACGTGCTGCTGGTCAACGTCCGTACCGGCCGCGTGATCACGGCCCACCGCAGTTTCTTCTGGTAAAAGCCAAGGGCATAAAAACGGCCCCGGACGGATCGTTCGGGGCCGTTTTTTTATATTCCCCCGCTTGGCCGCGCCGCCCGTTTCCAGGCGCACGCGGCCGATGATGCGCGCAAGGCGCATCACCAGTCCGAAAGGGGGGTGGACCGATGCGCAGAACGCCCCATGATGGCAGAATGTTCCGCGTCGCCAGCCTCAGGCGGCAAGCGCCTGCGCGATCAGCTTGCGGCTGTTTTCTATGCCGTACAGCGCAATGAAACTGCCCATGCGCGGTCCCTGATCCGCGCCCAGCAACGTCTGGTAGAGCGCCTTGAACCAGTTGCGCAGTTCGGCAAAACCAAACGTCTCGTCCTTGCCGATGGCATAGACGATATTCTGGATATCTTCGGCCGATGCGCTTGTCGGCAGCGCGGCCAGTTCCTTGTCCAGTTGGCGCAACGCCGCTGCCTCATTGACGTCTGGCGCGCGACGTCGGAGGGTCGGCGCGACGAAATCGCGGTGATAGGCCAGCGCATGGCCGATCAGCGCGTCCAGTTCGGGATAGGTTTGCGCGCTGGCGCCGGGCGCGTAATTTTGCAGATAGGACCACACCTGTTCGCGGCTGGCATCGCCCATCACGCCGACCAGGTTCAACAGCAGGCCGAAAGTCACCGGCAATTCGCCCTGCGGCAACTGGCCATCATGGATATGATGCACCGGGTTGCCCAGTTGCTGTTCGACCGCCTGCTTCGCGTAATTGCCGCGGAACTGCCAATATTCGTCCACCGCGCGCGGGATGACGCCCATGTGGAGCTGCTTCGCCTTCTTCGGCTCGCGATAGGCGTAGAAGGCCAGACTTTCCTGCGGGCCGTAGGTCAGCCATTGTTCGAGGCTGAGGCCATTGCCCTTGGACTTGGAGATTTTCTCGCCCTTTTCGTCGAGGAACATCTCATAGTTGAAGCCTTCGGGCGGGCGGCCGCCCAGCGCACGGCAAATCTTGGACGACTGGGTCACCGAATCGATCAGATCCTTGCCCGCCATTTCATAATCGACGCCCAGCGCATACCAGCGCATCGCCCAGTCGACCTTCCATTGCAGCTTGGCCGCGCCGCCCAGGATCGACTGTTCGATCGTCTCGCCCTCATCCACAAAGCGCACAATGCCCGTTTCGGCGTCGATCACCTCCACCGGCACCTGCAACACGATACCGCTCTTTGGGCTGATCGGCAGGACGGGCGAATAGGTCGCCTGCCGTTCCTTGCGCAGGGTCGGCAGCATGATGTCCATGATCGCCTGATAGCGACGCAGCACCTGGCGCAGCGCCCCATCGAACGCACCGGCCTGATACCGCTCCGTCGCCGACACGAATTCATAGTCGAAACCGAAACTGTCGAGGAACGCCCGCAGCCTCGCATTATTATGATGCGCAAAGCTTTCATGCTCTTCGAACGGATCGGGCACCTGCGTCAGCGGCTTGCCCAGATATTCGGCCAGCATCGCCTGGTTCGGCACATTATCCGGCACCTTGCGGAACCCGTCCAGATCGTCGCTGAACGCCACCAGCCGGGTGGGAATATCCGACAGCGCATGGAAGGCGTTGCGGACCATGGTCGTGCGCAACACTTCGTTGAAAGTGCCGATGTGCGGCAGGCCCGATGGGCCATAGCCGGTTTCGAACAGGATATGCCCCTTGTCCGGCGCGCCGCCCTCTTTCTCGTCAAGCTTGTAGCGCTTCACAAGCTTGCGGGCTTCTTCATAAGGCCAGGCCTTGGATGCGGTCGCGGCGGTACGGAGGATGTCGGACATGGTCATGCAACGCCCCCTAAACCCGGAAAGGGCGAAAGAAAACGGATATTGGCGGCAAATCCACGTTAAGAATCGTTCTCAATTTAAGATTTCATTAACCTTGCGGGTCGATAATTGACGAGATTTGGAGGCGATATGCAGATACAGCGCAGCCGCGAACGCATTGCCGTGGACATTCCCATCGTCGTCACGACGGTGCTGGACAGTCTGGAAGGCATGATCGTCGATCTGAGCGAAGGCGGGGCGCAAGTCGTGGGCTGCACCTTGCCGGCGCGCTCGCAATGTCAACTCGATCTGGATGGCTTCATCGTCTTCGGCACGGTCCGCTGGGCCGAGGAGGACCGGATGGGCATTCGCTTCCCCTATGAGCTGAGCGATGGCCCGCTTTACGAACGGCTTGAAATGGCCCGCGCCGCCAAGCGCGCGCCGGTCGCCTTCCAGCCGCGTGCCCAGACCGGTTTCGGTTCCGCCAGCCTGGGCGGCGGCGGTTTTGGCCGGCGCACGGGCTGAACCGTCCCATATTTCAGGTTTTCCTTTTGTTCCTGTTCGCCTAAGCCCGGACAGGTGATCGATCCCGCCACCCTGCCCGCGCTCCACGCCAGCCATGGCGGCATCTGGTTGCGCGAAGGCGACCGCACCCAGGCGCTGGCCAAGGGGCAGGCGATCGCGCGCACCGCCGAAACCCCGGTGCTGCTGCTGAACGCGCCCCTCACCGGCCAACGGCTCGGCTATCCCGAACTCAATGGGCTCGACCTGCTCGAACTCTGGGCCTTTCTCCATCCCGCGCGCTTCCTCGTGCCCACGCCCAAGGGGCTGGCCGCGGCGCTCGGCTTGCCCGCGCCGGCCAGCGAGTCGGACATCCCGGCACTGTTGCAGCAGGGGGCGGCGTTGCTGCTGGGCCGACTGGACGCGGCCGACTGGACCGAGCGGGAGGGTGGCTGGACGGCGGCGCAGGCGCTGCATCGACTGCGCTGGCCCTGGTCGCCGCTGGTCGCGCCGCGCATCGCCCGGCCTAGGCAAGCGGAGCGCTGGCTCTTTTCCAAACTGCCCGAATGGGAGGAGGCGCAGCCCCGCCCCGCCCCGCGCACCGTCAGCCTGAACGAGGAGCAGATATTAGCGCGACTGGACGCGCTGACCGGCGCGGGGGCGGAACCGCGCCCCGGCCAGCGCGCCTATGCCGCCGCCGCCAGCACCGCTTTCTTGCCCCGCAAGCATCGCGACCAGCCCAATATGCTGCTGGCCGAAGCGGGCACCGGCATCGGCAAGACATTGGGCTATCTCGCCCCCGCCTCCCTCTGGGCAATGCAAGCGCAGGGCACGGTCTGGGTGTCCACCTATACCAAGGCGCTGCAACGCCAGCTCGACCGCGAATCGCTCCGTCTCTTTCCCGATCCCGCGGTCGCGGCGAAGCGGGTAGTGGTGCGCAAGGGGCGGGAAAATTATCTCTGCCTGCTCAATCTGGAAGATGCGTTGCAGGGCGGCTTTGCCGGTCGCGCGGCGATCCTGGCCCAGTTGGTGGCGCGCTGGGCCGCGTTCAGCAAGGATGGCGACATGGTCGGCGGCGACCTGCCCGGATGGCTGCCCACCTTGTTCCGGCGCAACGGCTCCACGGCCCTCACCGACCGGCGCGGCGAGTGCATCTATGCCGGCTGCCCCCATTATCGCAAATGCTTCATCGAGCGGTCGGCCCGCGCATCGGCCGACGCGGACATCGTCATCGCCAACCATGCGCTGGTGATGATCAACGCCGCGCGCGGCCGCGAAACCGGCCAGCGCCCGCAACGCATCATCTTCGACGAAGGCCATCATCTGTTCGACGCCGCCGATTCGACCTTCTCCGTCGTCCTGTCGGGTCAGGAGGCGATCGAACTGCGCCGCTGGATCATGGGACCGGAGGGCGGATCGCGCGGACGGCGGCGCGGGCTGGCGGCGCGCCTGTCCGACCTCGCCAGCTATGACGAGGAAGGCGGCCAGGCGATTCGCGCGGCGGTGGACGCGGCGCAGGCGCTGCCCGCCGACGACTGGTTGAAGCGGGTGGTGGCGGCCGAGCCGTTCGGACCATTGGAAACGCTGCTCGCCGCGGTGCGCGGCACCGTCTATACCCGCGCGGAAGCGGCGGGCGAGGCGGATGCCGGCTATGGGCTGGAAACCGAACTGGCCGAACCCGACGGCGCGCTGGTCGAGGCGGCACAGGAGGCCGCACTGGCGCTCGACGCGCTGATCAAGCCGCTGGTGCGTCTGTCCCGACGGCTGGAGGCGGTGATCGAGGATGCGCCCGACTGGCTGGACGGCGCGGCGCGCGCGCGGGTCGAGGGCGCGATCGCCTCGCTCGGCTGGCGGCGCGACCTGATCGCGGCCTGGCTGGCGCTGCTCGCGCGCGTTGGGGGGCCGGCCGACCCCGACTATGTCGACTGGATGACGGTGGACCGGGTCGAAGGGCGCGAGTTCGATATCGGCATCCATCGCCACTGGCTCGATCCCACCCGCCCGCTCGCCGAAACCGTGCTGAAGCCCGCACAGGGCGTGCTGTTGACCTCCGCCACGCTCAAGGGCGGCGGTGACTGGTCCAATGCGGAGGAGCGCAGCGGCGCAACGCATCTGCCCTATGGCGCGGAACGGTTCGAGGCGGCCAGCCCGTTCGACTATCCCGGCCGCGCCGAAGTGCTGATCGTCACCGACATCAAGCGCGGCGATATAGCGGCGCTGTCCGGCGCCTATGGCCGGCTGGTCGAGGCGGCGGGCGGCGGGACGCTGGGGCTGTTCACCGCGATCCGGCGGCTGCGCGCGGTCCATGCGCGTATCGCCGACCGGTTGGCGCGCGCGGGCCTGCCCCTCTACGCCCAGCATGTCGACCCGATGGATACCGGTACGCTGGTCGATATCTTCCGCGACGATCCGCGCGCCTCGCTGCTGGGCACAGATGCTTTACGGGACGGCGTTGACGTGCCGGGGCATTCGCTGCGGCTGGTGGTGATGGAGGGCGTGCCCTGGTCCAAGCCCACCGTGCTGCACGCCGCCCGCAGACTGGCGGGCGGCGGCAGCGCCTATGACGACCGGCTGATCCGCGCGCGGCTGGCGCAGGCCTTTGGCCGCCTGATCCGACGGGCCGAGGACAAGGGCCATTTCGTCATCCTGTCCGCCGCCATGCCCAGCCGCTTGCTGAGCGCCTTCCCGCCCGGAACGCCGATCCGCCGCCTGACGCTGGACGAGGCGATCATCGCCGTCAGCGGGGCGTCGCATCGCGAAACGCTTGGCGAAACCGGCCTGTTCGGGCATCAGGGGGGCGAATCCGGCCTGCCCCGATCAGGGACTCCCGAACAGGAGAGACAATGAAGCGCCTGACCCTGTTGCGCCACGCCAAATCGGACTGGGACGATCCGGTGGCGCGCGATTTCGACCGGCCCTTGAATCGCCGCGGCGAAAAGGCCGCGATGTTGATGGGCCAGTTCGCCGCCCAGCGGAAGATGCAGTTCGACCTGCTGGTCGCCTCCCCCGCGGTGCGGGTGATGCAGACGCTGGAAACCTTCTTCGCGGGCTATGGCCAGACGCTCGACGCGCGCTGGGACCGGCGCATCTACCTGGCGTCCGCGCCCACCCTGTTCGACGTCGTGCGCGACCTGCCCGACAGCGCCGACAGCGCGCTGTTGGCCGGGCATAATCCGGGGCTGGAGGAGCTGATCCTCGACCTCGTCCCCGACGACGGCGTCAATCCGCTGCGCGAGGATGTGGAGGTCAAGTTCCCGACCGCCAGCATCGCCGTGCTCGACCTCGCCATCGACCGCTGGGGGCAAGCAGGCGAGAAGTGCGCGACGCTGAGCAGCTTCACCCGCCCCCGCGACCTCGATCCCGCCTTGGGGCCGGGCACGCGCTGAGGCCTTTATGGCGCCGGGCTGGTCCGGGGCGCCAGACGGTTGCTTTCCAGCAGCGGCAGACCGCCTTCGGTTGGCACGTAGATAATATTGGCATCCTTGGCGTCGATAGCCTGAATTTGCAGATAGCGTAGATAGCCGTCGGGTCCGCCGAGGCTGTCCTGCAATATTCGGTTGGCACGCGCTGCCCCCTCCGCTCGCACGACCTCGGCATCCGCCAGCATCTTGGCGCTTTCCAGCCGGGCGCGCGCTTCCAGCACCGCTATCTGGCGCGACGATTGCGCTTCGGCGAGCGCCGCCCGCCCGGCCTGTTCCTGACTGTATACATTATAAGCGGGGCAGCCAGCCAGCAGGCCGAACCCGGTCACGAAGATCAGTATGATGATGCCGACAATGGCCGTTCCGCTCATGGGCTGCCCCCTCATCCCTCTATTATGTCCGCAAAGCCGTCGGTCGCGCGGATCAGCGCGTCCATTATGCCCGGTTCATTATAGGCGTGCCCCGCCCCCTCGATCATTTCGAAGCGCGCCTGCGGCCAGGCGCGATGCAGCGCCCAGGCGGTTTCCGCCGGGCAGGCCATGTCGTAGCGGCCCTGCACGATGACGCCGGGAATGTCCGCCAGCTTGCCCGCGTCGCGGATCAGCTGCCCGTCCTCCAGCCAGCCGCCATGAACAAAATAATGATTTTCGATGCGGGCGAAGGCGAGCGCGAAATCGTCGGCGTCATGGGTCGCCGACAGCGCCGGGTCGGGCAGCAGGCGGATCGTCTCCCCCTCCCACACGCTCCACGCCCGCGCGGCCGCGATCTGCGCCGCCCGGTCCGTGCCGGTCAGCAGGCGGCGATAGGCCGCCACCAGATCGCCCCGTTCCGCCTCCGCTATCGGCGCGACGAACCGCTCCCACTTGTCGGGATAGATGCGGCTCGCGCCCGCCTGATAATACCAGTCGATCTCGCTCTGTCGGATCGTGAAGATGCCGCGCAGCACCAGTTCGGTGACTCGCTCGACATGCGCCTGCGCATAGGCCAGCGCCAGCGTCGATCCCCAACTGCCGCCGAACACCAGCCACCGCTCCACGCCCATCATCACCCGCAGCCGCTCGATATCGGCGACCAGATCCCAGGTCGTGTTGGCGGTCAGATCGGCATGGGGCGTCGATCGGCCGCAGCCGCGCTGGTCGAACAGCAGCACATCGTAGCGCGCCGGGTCGAACAGGCGGCGATGATCGGGCGATATGCCGCCGCCCGGCCCGCCATGCAGGAACACGGCCGGCTTCGCGCCGGGCGTGCCGGCCCGCTCCCAATAGATATGATGGCGGTCGCCCACGTCGAGATGGCCGGAGGCGAAGGGAGCGATCGGGGGATAAAGGGTGCGCATCCCGCCATCCTAGAAAGCCGCAGCGGCGAAGAAAAGCTTTGACCGCAAGCCATGGGATGACGCCCCGCTGCGATAGGCTCATCCTGGCACCCATGGACCTCACAGATTTCGACCGCCATGGCGCCGCGCGCCTGCCTGCGCTCCTCACCCCCGACCAATGCGCCGCGATCGTCGCGCTATGGGACGATCCCGCCGCTTTTCGCAAGGAAGTGGTGATGGCGCGCCATGGCTATGGGCGTGGGCGCTATCGCTATTGCGCCTATCCGCTGCCCGATCCGGTCGCGGCGCTGCGGGACAGCCTCTATCCCGTACTGGCGGCGCAGGCCAATCGCTGGGCGGCGATGCTGGGGACCGGCGACGTCTATCCGGCGCGCCATGCCGATTTCCTGGTCCGCTGCGCGCTGGCCGGGCAGGACAAGCCGACCCCGCTGCTGCTGCGCTACGAGGCAGGCGACTGGAATGCGCTGCACCAGGATGTCTATGGCCCGCATATCTTTCCATTGCAGGTCGCGATCCTTCTGTCGCAGCCGGAGCGCGACTTTACCGGCGGCGCCTTCGTCCTGACCGAGCAGCGGCCGCGGATGCAGTCGCGTCCCGAAGTGGTGCCGCTGGGCCAGGGCGATGCGGTGATCTTCCCGGTGCGCGACCGGCTGGTGACGGGCGCGCGCGGCGTGCATCGGGTGCAGATGCGGCACGGCGTCAGCCGCTTGCTGTCGGGCGTGCGCTATACGCTGGGCATCATCTTCCACGACGCGGCCTGACATTGCAGGGTCAAGACCCCGGCCTCAGCCCACGTTCAGCCGGCCCCATTACATCTTGCGACAAATATCGCTGGTCGTTGCCAATATCTTGCGACAAGCGGCTGCTAGTCCGGGAATCAGGTTCGGTTTTTCTGTGGGGGTTTTCGTGCGTTTTTCCGCTTGCCTATTCAGTGTCGCGCTCATGGCCGGCGTCGCGCCCGGCGCGCTGATGGCCCAGGAGGAGAAGAAGGCCGCACCCCCCGTCGAAATGGACGAGGGCGAAGAAATCGTCGTTACCGGCCAGCCGCAGCGCGGATCGGTGATCGGCGACGTCCAGCCCGAACAGCAATTGTCGGCCGCCGACGTGCGTGCTCTGGGCGTCACCTCCATTTCCGAACTGATCAGCGAATTGTCGCCGCAGACCAACGGATCGCCGGTCATCCTGCTCAATGGCAAGCGCATCTCCAGCTTTTCCGAGATTCAGGACATCCCGTCCGAAGCGGTGGCGCGGGTCGACATCTTGCCCGAACAGGTCGCCCTCTCCTACGGCTATGCGCCGACGCAGAAGGTGGTGAACATCGTCCTGCGCCAGCGCTTCCGCGCCGAAACGGCCGAAGGACGCGCGGGCACGACGACCCAGGGCGGGCGTGAGAATGGCAAGGTGGAGGCCGGGCTGCTGCGCATCCAGGGCGACAATCGCTTCACCCTGAACCTGCAATATAGCCGCGCGGCCGCGCTGCTGGAAAGCGAGCGGGGCATCACCGCCACAGCGCCGGGCCGCCCCTATGCGCTGACGGGCAACATCGTCGGCACGGGCGCGAATGGCGAAATCGATCCCTCGCTGTCCGCGCTGGCGGGGCAGAGCGTCACCGTGGCCAGCGTACCCGGCAGCGCGGCGGCGGGCGCGCCGACGCTCGGCGATTTCGTCGCGGGCGCGAAAGCCGCCAGCGTCAGCGACCTGACCCGCTATCGCACGCTCAGCCCGGAGACGGAGAGTTTTTCCGCCAACGCCACCCTGGCCCGCGCGCTGGGCGGGGTGTCGGCGACGCTGAACGGACGGCTGGAACTGTCGGACAGCGATTCGCTTCAGGGCCTGTCGCAGGGCGCGTTCGATCTGGCGACGGGCAGCCCCTTCTCGCCCTTCGCCAATGACGTTATCCTCTATCGCTATCTGGCGCAGGGCGGCGCGTTGCAGCAGCAGACCAAGGGCACGACCGGCCATATCGGGCTGACCCTGAGCGGGCGGCTGGGCGGGAGCTGGCAATGGTCCTTCACCGGCAATGGCGACCTGTCGATCACCCGCACCCGCACCGATCGCGGCATAGACACCGGCGCGATCCAGACGGCGCTCGATGCCGGCGACGCCAGCGTCAATCCCTATGGCAGCTTCGCCCCCGCGCTGACCGCCACCCGCCTGACCGACCGCGCCCGCGCGGAAAGCCGGGCGGTGCAGGGCGACCTGCTGGTCAGCGGGTCGCTGTTCGACCTGCCGGCGGGCGATGTCATGACATCGATCCGGCTCGGCGCATCGGCCAATGGCTTTGAAAGCCGGTCGGTCCGGTCGGGCGTGGCAAGCGGCAATGACTATAGCCGGGAGATCGGCAGCGGGCAGATCAGCGTCGACCTGCCGCTGACCAGCCGGTCGAAGGGCGTGCTGGGCGCGGTGGGCGACATCGGCGTCAATGTCAACGCCGCGGCGCAACGCTATTCGGACTTAGGCACGCTCTCGACGCTGGGCTATGGCCTGCGCTGGGAACCGGTCAAGGCGGTGCAATTGTTGCTGTCCGCCAATCAGGATCGCGCCGCGCCCACCGGCACGCAGATCACCGATCCGCAGATCGTGACGCCCAACGTGTCGGTGTTCGACTATGCGACCGGGCAGACGGTGTTCGTGTCCCAACTGTCGGGCGGCAACGCCAGCCTGCGCGAAAGCGTGCGCGACCAGTTTCGCCTGAGCGCCCGGATCAAGCCGTTCGAAAAGCCCAATCTGACGCTGACCGCCACTTATCTCAACAGCCGCACCAGCAACCCGATCGCCGCTTTCCCCACGCCCACCCCGGCGCTGGAGGCGGCCTATCCGCAGCGCTTCGTGCGCGACGCCGACGGCAATCTGCTCCAGATCGACGCACGGCCGATCAACTTCCTGTCGTCGCAGAGCGAGCAGTTGCGCTGGGGCTTCGACCTGTCGATCCCGATCAAGTCGCATGTCCAGAAGCTGGTGGAAGCCTGGCGCGCATCGGGCGGCAAGCCGGAGGACCGGCCGCCCGAATTGCAGGCGCTGTTCGGCAACCGCGGCCCGCGCGCACCCGGACAGGAAGGCGGCGGCGACCGGCCGCGCGGTGAGGGCAACAATGCGGGGCCGGGCGGTGGTGGGCGGCCGGGTGGCGGTGGCCCCCGTGGCGGTTTTGGCGGGGGTCGTGGCGGCGGCCAGGGCGGCGGGCGCATGACGTTCAGCCTCTATCATACCTGGCATCTGACCGAGAGCATCGCCATCGCGCCGGGCGTGCCGCAGCTTAACCTGCTGAACGGCGACGCCACCGGATCGTCGGGCGGCCAGCCCCGGCACGAGATAGAGGCGCGGGTCGGCTATATGAACAACGGCATCGGCGCGCGGCTGGGCATCGACTGGGAAAGCGGCACCCATGTCGATGGCGCGCTGACGGGTACGGCGGGCGGCAGTTCGCGGCTGAACTTCGGCAGCCTCGCCACCGCGAACCTGCGCCTCTTCGCCAATCTGGGGCAGGTTCAGGGGCTGGAGCGCAAAATCCCCTTCCTGCGCGGTGCGCGGGTGTCGTTCAACATCGACAATATCTTCAACCAGCGCCGGGAGGTTACCGACGCGACCGGGGCGACGCCGCTGCGTTACCAGCCGGGCTATCTCGACCCGCTGGGCCGGACCGTGTCGATCAGCTTCCGCAAATTGTTCTTCCCCAATTTCGCGGCGGGCAACCGGCCGCGTAGTTAAACCCGCATTAGGGACGTTAAAGGCTGTCGTTCCCCGGCCGTTATGAGGAGGTGTAACGGTTTGGGGAGACGCCTGTGATGAAGCCCGTCAGGATAGTGGTGGTCGACGATTCGCTCACCATCCGCGCAATGATCGAAACGCTGCTGGAGCGCGACCGGCGGATCGAGGTGGTCGGCATCGCCCGCAATGGCGAAGAGGCGATCGACATGATCCGGCTGGAAAAGCCCGATGTCGTGACGCTGGACATCGCCATGCCGGGCAAGGATGGCCTGGCGATATTGGACGAGATCATGGACATGGAGCCATGCCCCGTCATCATGCTCTCCAGCCTGATGCGCGACGGCGCGCCGATCGTCGCCGAAGCGATGGACCGGGGCGCGGCGGCCTGTTTCAACAAGGCGATGATCGTGCGCGAAGCCACCCGCTTCATCGGCCTGATCCGCGATCTGGGTCGTGGGTTGGTCGTGGCGGATACCGCGATGGAGCCGGTGGCGATCGCCGCCTGATCGCGCGCTTCGAACAATGAGCAACGACGAGGGGG
The DNA here is from genome assembly GCF_028538045.1 of Sphingobium sp. AntQ-1. Lineage (NCBI taxonomy): Bacteria > Pseudomonadati > Pseudomonadota > Alphaproteobacteria > Sphingomonadales > Sphingobiaceae > Sphingobium > Sphingobium sp. AntQ-1. The sequence continues at coordinate 2,338,825 of NZ_CP117158.1, read as the reverse complement.
AGGCGCATCATCTGCGCCTCCCCTTCGTCATTTCATCATGCCGGACAGGTCCGGCGTGCCGAGGGTGGATCAACGCGATGGTTTGGAACCCGCCAGCGCCATCGCCTGCGCCGATCCGCTCGCCGGTTTGACCGGTGCGTCCTTGCCGGAAATGACATAGGCGCTCAGGGCCGCGACCCCCAAAATCATCGCCATGCCCAAGATGGCAAGATTGCCGACGCCACGACGGCGAGCCGGTGTTTTGAGATTCTGATCATCGAAATTGCGCATCGACCGTCCTCATGCTGACATTGCGTCGAGCATACTCGCTGGACAGTTGCGACGTTCCCGTCGGGCACTGTGACATTTTGTTGCCAAGCGGCGCTGGCATACCGCCGTCACCCTCACCCCGCCATCGACTTGGGCGCATTGCGCAGGGTGCTTATATCGACCGACCCGGCGAACTCCACGCCCATCCGATCATCCTTCGACCAGCGGCTGGTCGCATTGACGAACTGATTTTCGGCCAGTTCGATCGCGAACAACGTGCCTGCGGGCACATTCCACAATCCTTCGATCAGCGCGCCGGTGGCGGAGATGTTGCGAACGCGGCCGGTATAGACATGACCGTCATGATGGATCGCGATGGTGCGCAGCATCGTCTTGCGTTCGGGCCGGCTGGATTGGAAGCCGTTGGCGCTGGCTGCGGTGCCCTTGCGGCGCTGCCCCGCCAGCACATCGGCGGCGGACATCGGCCGGCCGTAGATATAGCCCTGGATATGGCTGCACCCAAGCTGGCGGATCAGCGCCAGTTCGTCCTGCGTTTCCGCGCCCTCGGCCGTGGTGTCCATGCCCAGCGCTTCGGCCAGGCTGACGATCGCCTTGATGATCGCGCTGTTGCGGCTGCCCTTGGTCGCGGCGCCGCGCACGAAGCTCTGGTCGATCTTGATCTTGTCGAACGGCGCCTTCTTCAGATAGCCGAGCGAGGAATAGCCGGTGCCGAAATCGTCCAGCGCCAACCGCACGCCGATCGCCTTCAACCGCGTGAACATCGCGTCGGTGCCGTCGTCGTCGTTCAGGAACACGCTTTCGGTAATCTCCAGCTCCAGCCGTTCGGGCGCCAGTTGCGCGCCCGCCAGCGCGTTCATCACTGTGGACGGGAAGCCGGGATTGGCGAACTGGCTGGGCGAGACGTTGACGGCGACGCGGATGCCGTCCTGCCAATCGGCCGCGTCGCGGCAGGCGGTGTGCATCACCCATTCGCCGATCTGGCCGATCAGCCCGCTATCCTCCGCGATCGGGATGAACAGCGCCGGGGAAATCGGCCCGCGCACCGGATGGTTCCAGCGCAGCAGCGCTTCATAACCGGTAATCTGCTCGGTCTTGGACGACACCACCGGCTGATAGACCAGATGCAGGCCGTCGGCGGCGAGCGCCCGGCGCAGATCCTCCTCCAGCGCGCGGCGATCCTCCGCATCGGCATGCATGTCCGACGAATAGAAGCGATGGACGCCGCGGCCATTGCCCTTGGCCGCATAGAGGGCGAGGTCGGCGTTGCGGATCAGCGCATCGGCGGTGACGCCGTCCTGCGGGCAGCAGCTAATGCCGATAGATACGCCGATGACCACGGCGGTCCCTTCGATCATATAGGGTTGCGAGATCGACGCGATGATCGCTTGCGCCAGCTGGGCCAGCGCTGCCTGATCGTGGCGGCCGGGCAGCAGCAGCTTGAATTCGTCGCCACCCTGACGCCCCACCAGCCCCTTGTCGCCAACCACGCGCTGCAACCGCTGGCCGACCTGCCGCAACAGCGTGTCGCCGGCCGGATGGCCCAGCGTGTCGTTGACGATCTTGAACCGGTCGAGGTCCAGCATCATCAATGCGCATTCGCCCTGTTTGCCGCGGCGGTCGACTACCGCCTGCTCCAGCGAGCTGAGCATCTGGATGCGGTTGGCCAGGCCCGTCAGCGAATCGAACTGGGCCAGGCGCGTCACCTCCGCCTGGCTGCGGCGCATTTCGGTCAGGTCGGTGCCCGACCCGCGAAAGCCGTGAAACTGGCCATATTCGTTGAAAACCGGCTGGCCGGAAATCGACCACCACCGTTCTTCCTTCGCCAGCGCGGCGCACACGGCCAGATCGGAAAAGCCGGTGCGGGCGGACAAATGGAAACCAAGCGTGCGTTCGCCATCGCCCTGCTTCTTGTCGCCGGGGCGAATAATCTCCGTAATCGGCCGGCCGATCAGCCCGTCGCCGGGCGCATCCAGCGTCTGCGCCAGCGCGTCGCTAATATAGGTCAGGCAACCCATGCGGTCGGTTTCCCAGAACCAGCCGCGCCCCGTGCGCTCATGTTCCTGCAACAGCCGGTCGGAACGCTGCGCGCGCAAATCCTGGCTATGCCGGGCGATCGCCTGATCGCGATCCGCGGTCGCCTGCCGCAGCGTCGCGACCAGCATGACGATGACGCAACTGCACAGCAGGCCGATCTGGACGACCCCGGCCTTTTCCGCGACCGACACCAGCAATGCGCCCAGGAAATAGCTGATCCCCAGCAACCGCCGGTCGCCGAAGATACACACCGCCAGCAGCGCCACCGCCAATTCGGGCACCGCCGCCAGGAACAGCGCATCGGTCGCCGCCTTGGCCTCATATCCCAGCCACAGGCTGAAGGTCAGACCCGACAGGAACACAAGTGGGAGCATCATCCAGTTCTGGACATGCGGCATCTGGCGCTGAAACCAGGATCGGCGCGGCGCAAGCATCAGGGCCCCGTCGATCGCCAACATGGAAGCCATCAGGCCGACCTGCACGACGTCGCCGGAGTAGAAGGGCAGATTGAGCAGCGCGATGACGCAGATCTTGGCCAGCAGGATCAGCGGCCATAGTCGCGCGATATGGATGAACGCGCCGGAAATCCAGGACGCCGACACCTCGGTCCCGCTTTCAGACAGGCCGAGCGCGACCATCAGAGTCATCGGGCGGGACGGACTATCGGTAAGGGATGCGCGCAACAGGGCCATGCGCCTGTTGGTAACCCAAACTCCTTGCCAGAGAATTACTTCCGGCCCGTCATGACGATCCATAATCGTGCAGGCCTAAACCTGCACCAAAAGGAAAGTCAGACGCGCATGGGCATCAGCACATAAAGTGCCGGGCTGGCGTCATTTTCACGAATCAGCGTCGGCGCAGCCGCATCGGCCAGATGCAGTTCGACAAGATCGCTATCGATCTGCCCCAATATATCGAGCAGATAGCGCGCGTTAAAGCCGATATCGAAGCCCTCGCCCTGAAAAGCGCCGGGCACTTCCTCGGCCGCGGTGCCATTTTCGGGGCTGGTGACGGACAGGGTGATCTTGTCCTTGTCCAGGCTCATCTTCACCGCGCGGGTCTTTTCGGTGGCGATGGTGGCGACGCGATCGACGCCCTCCTCGAAGCTGCGCGGGTCGATCTTGAGCAGTTTGTCATTTGCGGTAGGGATGACGCGGCTATAGTCGGGGAATGTGCCGTCGATCAGCTTGCTGGTCAGGATCGCGCTGCCCAGGCCGAAGCGGATTTTGCTTGCGGACAAGGCGATGCCGACCGAACCGTCCACCTCGTCGAGCAGCTTGCGCAGTTCGCCGATGCACTTACGCGGGATGATGATGCCGGGCATCCCCTCCGCGCCGTCGGGGCGGGTCACGGTGACGCGGGCCAGGCGGTGGCCGTCGGTCGCCGCGGCCTTCAGCACCGGCTGGTCGTCATCCGTCACATGAAAATAGATGCCGTTCAGATAATAGCGCGTTTCTTCGGTCGAGATGGCGAAGCGCGTCTTATCAATGATCTGCTTGAGCGTCTCGGCCGGCAGTTCGAAGCGGGTCGGCAGGTCGCCCTCCGCGATCACCGGGAAATCGTCGCGTGGCAGGGTGGACAGGTTGAAACGGGCGCGACCAGCCTGGATCAGCATCTTGCCTTCGGCCGCCGCAAGCGACACCTGGCTGCCTTCGGGCAGTTTGCGCGCAATGTCGAACAGGGTGTGGGCCGAAATGGTGGTTGCCCCGGCCTGTTCCACCTGCGCCGACACGCTTTCGACGATCTGCAGATCGAGATCGGTCGCCATCAGCTTGATCGCGCCATCGGCCGACGCCTCGATCAGCACGTTTGACAGGATGGGGATGGTATTGCGCCGCTCGACCACCGACTGGACGTGGCTCAGGCTCTTGAGGAGCGTTGCGCGTTCGATGGTGGCCTTCATGTCCCTGTTCTGTCCGTTTCTTTTTAAGCCGATAGCCGGAGATTCGGTCGAATCCCGGCGACAATGATGGATGCTTCTTCATAACCGCTATGACGGGTTGGGCAAGCACCGCCTTCGCGCTTTTGATCGGGCCGGGGTTGCAAATGGGGACGGCATGGGCTTTGCCCGCATCATGCCTCGCGTCATCGCCCTGCTGATCCTGTCGCTGCTGGCGGCTTCACCGGCCATAGCGCGCGATTCGCTGGGTATTTTCGAGGGTTGGGGCGCTTTTCGCGATCCCGGCGCGGGGCAGAACGGGCCGCGCTGCTATGCCATCGCCCAGCCCGCCGCGCGACGGGGCCAGATGCCCAAGGGGTTCGCCTCGATCGGCACATGGCCGCGCCGGCGGGTGCGCGGGCAACTGCATATCCGCCTCAGCCGGGCGCTGGCGGCCAAGGCGCGGGTGACGCTGACCGTGGGCGAGCGCCGCTTTGCGCTGGTCGCCGGGCAGATGGATGCCTGGGCGCCCGACGCCCGCGGCGACGCGCAGATCGTCGCGGCCATGCGATCGGCCAGCAGCATGAGCGTCGCGGGCGTGGGCGCGGACGGGCGCGGTTTCGCTGACAGCTATGCGCTGCGCGGCGCAGCGACGGCGATGGACGCGGCGGCGCTGGGATGCGCCAGACTGCGCTAGGCGCGCGCCACTTCCAAAATCGGCAAAAATCGGTTAGAGGCGCGCGATGCAATCAGCCGCCAGCCCGCTCATGCCGATTCCCGGCCTTATCGACCCTGTGCCCGTGCCGCGCGCGGTGACGCCGCGTGAAGACGGGCGTATCGACCTGATGGGCCTGTCGCGCCCGCAGATCAAAGCCGTGCTGGAAGAGGCCGGACTGGACGTAAAGGCCGCCAAGCTGCGCTCCAAGCAGCTGTTCCACTGGCTCTATCATCGCGGCACCACCGAATTCGACGCCATGACCGACCTGGCCAAGCCGATGCGCGGCTGGATGGCCGAACGCTTCGTCGTCGGCCGCCCGCAGGTGGTCGAGGCGCAGGTGTCAAGCGACGGCACGCGCAAATGGCTGCTGCGGTCGGACGACGGCCAGGACTATGAAATGGTCTTCATCCCCGATGCGGATCGCGGCACGCTCTGCGTATCCAGCCAGGTCGGCTGCACGCTCAATTGCAGCTTCTGCCACACCGGCACGATGCGGCTGGTGCGCAACCTGACGCCGGGCGAGATCGTCGGCCAGGTCATGCTGGCCCGCGATTCGCTGGGCGAATGGCCCAAGGGCAATATGGCCGTAGCGAACGACGTCGATGAGGACGAGGACGCGCCGCAATATACATCCGACGGGCGGATGCTGACCAACATCGTCATGATGGGCATGGGTGAGCCGCTCTATAATTTCGACCATGTCCGCGATGCGCTCAAGCTCGTCATGGACGGCGATGGCCTGGCCTTGTCGAAGCGGCGCATCACCCTGTCGACGTCGGGCGTGGTGCCGATGATGGCGCGCGCGGCCGAGGAGATTGGCGTCAACCTCGCCGTCTCGCTCCATGGCGTGACCAAGGCGGTGCGCGACGAACTGGTGCCCTTGAACCGCAAATATGGCATCGAGGAACTGCTCCAGGCCTGCGCCGACTATCCCAAGGCGAACAATGCCCGGCGCATCACCTTCGAATATGTGATGATCCGCGACAAGAATGACAGCGATGACGATGCGCGCGAGCTGGTCCGGCTGATCCGCAAATATAAGCTGCCGGCCAAGGTCAATCTGATCCCGTTCAATCCCTGGCCGGGCACCGATTATGAATGTTCGACGCCCGACCGCATCCGCGCGTTCAGTTCCATCGTGTTCGAAGGCGGCATCAGCGCGCCGGTGCGCACCCCGCGCGGCCGCGACATCATGGCCGCGTGCGGCCAGCTCAAATCGGCGAGCGAGAAGAAGAGCAAGGCGGAAATAAAGCGCTTGGCCGAAGAGAAGCAAGCCGCGCTAGGATGATCGCGGGACGATAGAATGCGCCACGGGTGCAGGACAAGAAGCCCCGCCAGCGATGGTGGGGCTTTTCTTTTGCGGGAAGACGATGACCGATGACGAAATCGATGCGCTGGCGCAGGGCTTTTGCGCCTGCGCGCTGCCGAAGGAGCGCTGGACCCATCACGCGCATTTCGCGACCGCCCTGTGGCTGATCCGCACGCGCCCGGATGTGCAGCCCGAACGGGACATGCCCGACATGATCCGCCGCTATAATGAGAGTGTCGGCGGCGTGAACAGTGACAGCAGCGGCTATCATGAGACGATTACCCTGGCCTCCCTGCACATGGCGCGCCGCCTGCTGGCCGGGCTGCCGGACGATGTGACGCCGGCGACCGCCTATTCCGCGCTGATGTGCTCGCCGCTGAAGAACAAGGAATGGCCATTTTCTTACTGGTCACGCGATCTATTGATGGCATCGCCAGCCCGACTGACATGGGTGGAACCCGACATCCGACCGCTTCCTGCATAACAGGTCATATAGAAAAAGGGCGGCCCTTTACAGGACCGCCCTTCCTTGATTCCGACCTTTTGAGAGGGATCAGAAACGGAAGCCGATGCCGACCACCGCGGCGTCGCGGCCGCCGATGTTCTGCTCATATTCGGTGCGCTGATATTCAGCCGAGATATAGGTGTTCGGGGTCGCCGCGAACTCCAGGCCGCCACCGTAGCGCACGCCTTCCAGGCCAACGCCGTCGCCGTCGACTTCGAAGCGGGTCGACGTGTAGCCGACCTTGCCGAAGGCAAGGACGCGGGGCGTCACGACATAACCGGCGCGCAGCGAGGCGGTGATGTCACGGCTGACGTCCAGGTCGCTGTCGTCGACCGTGGTGTCGCCCAGGCTGACTTCGACACCGCCGACGATGCGGGGCGCGAGCGCGAGGTCGTAGCCGGCGTTGACGCCGTAGGAGAAGCCTTCTTCGCCGCCGATCTTGTCATAACCCAAGGTGACGCCCGCGCGCGGCCCGGTGAAGGGCGCTGCGTCCTGAGCGAAAGCAGGAGCGGAAACAACGGTGGCAGCAGCAATGGCTGCGAAAATCACAGTCTTCATAAAGTCCTCATTTATTATCTAGTCGCCGTGATTGAGACATTCATCCGGCGTTCAGGTTCGATGCAAAGCAATCATGAACTTATTCTCACGACAACTCCTGCGACTCTTCTCTCCGTTATCGGGAGATCAAGAACATGATCTGCATCATGATCACGCAGCCGCCATCTAGGATCGCAAGATTGAGTTGCAAAGGGGGTCAGACTTTATTTCAATCAATTTCAGGACTTGTGTTGCAAAAGTGTGACAACGCCCGCGCTGCCCGGTCGAGCGATCCCGATGCGGCCATTCGCGACGGGTTGTAACCAAAACGAGCCACGGACCGAATATTGGACTATTGCGACAGATGGGATAGGATCATCATCATGGACAGACCGACCCCCATGGAAGCCGGTGTCGTCAAACGCCACCGCCTGTCCACCCGCTTATGGCATTGGCTCAATGCGCTGCTGCTCTATGTGCTGTTCACCAGTGGCCTTGGCATTTTCAACGCCCATCCCCGCCTCTATTGGGGGCAATATGGCGCGAATTTCGATGTGGCCTGGCTGACGTTGGAACGCTTCCCCGGCTGGATCACCCTGCCGGGCCATTACAGCCTCGCCCTGTCGCGCCACTGGCATCTGGCCGCCGCGCCGCTCTTCGCCTTCGCACTGCTCGCCTACATGCTCTGGAGCCTCGCCAACCGGCACATCGCCCGCGACCTCGCCTTTCGCCGCGGGGAACTGGCCCCGCGCCATGTGTGGCAGGATATCAAGGACCATGCCCGGCTGCGCTTCCCCACTGGCCAGGCGGCGCTGCGCTACAACGTGCTGCAAAAGGCGAGCTATATCGGTGTGATCTTCGTCATGCTGCCGGTCATCATCCTGACCGGCCTCACCATGTCGCCAGGCATGAATGCGGCCTGGCCCTGGCTGCTGGACCTGTTCGGAGGACGGCAGTCGGCGCGATCGATCCATTTCATCACCGCCTTCGCGCTCATCGCCTTCTTCCTGGTTCACATATTGATGGTCGTCCTCGCCGGACCGCTGAACGAGGTGCGCTCGATGATCACCGGCCGCTATCGCGTGTCGGAGGATCGGCCATGATCCTGACCCGCCGCCATCTGCTGCTCGGCGCGACCGCAACGCTGGCCGGCTGCGACCGGCTGGCGCGCAACGAGTCGTTTCGCGAGACGCTCTTTTCCGCCGAGAATTTCCATAAATGGGCGCAGCGCGGCCTGATGGCGCCCGACGCGCTGGCGCGCGAATTCCGGCCCGACCAGATTTCCCCCGTCTTCCGCGCCAACGGCACCGCCAATCCCAATACGCCCGCCTATAAGGCGCTGTGGCATGGCGGCTTTGCGGACTGGCGGCTGAACGTCACCGGCCTGGTATCGCGCGACCTGTCGCTATCGCTGTCGCAGTTGCGCACGCTGCCCCATCGCGAACAGATCACCCGCCATGATTGCGTCGAGGGCTGGAGCGCGATCGGCAAGTGGCGCGGGGTTCGCCTGAAGACGATCCTAGATGGCGCGGGGCTTCGCAGCGGCGCGCGCTATATCGTCTTTCGCTGCGCCGACGACATGGGTGGCGGACGGCCATATTATGAAAGCATCGACCTGGCCGATGCTTTCCATCCCCAGACCATATTGGCCTTCGCGCTCAACGACCGGCCGCTGTCGGTCGCCAATGGCGCGCCGCTGCGGCTGCGGGTCGAACGCCAGCTGGGCTATAAACAGGCCAAATATCTGATGGGGATTGAAGCGGTCGACAGCCTGGCCGCAATCGGCAAAGGCAAGGGTGGTTTTTGGGAGGACCATGCCGACTATGATTGGTATGCCGGCATTTGACGTTTGCGTAACGACATGACAAGGTCGCGGAATGAAACTGTTTGAATTGGTTCTCAAGCGGTTGGTCTCACGCGGTCGCCTGACCGTCTACTACGCCAACGGCAAAACGATCACCGTGGGTCAGCCCGACCCCGCCTTTCCCGACCTCGCGCTGCGCTTCAAGGACGGCCGGGTGCCTTTCGACATCGTCAAGGATCCGCGGCTGGGCATGGCCGAAGCCTGGATCGACGGACGGGTGGCGATCGAAGGCGGCGGCATCATGGAATTCCTGTCCATGATCCGCGCGAACAATCCTTGGGAACAGGGCAAGTCGATCGAAACCAAGAACCTGCTCAAGCGCAGCGTCGGCAGCGTGCGGCAAAAGCTGTGGCGCGCCAACCACAAGGCGCGGTCCAAGGCCAATGTTGCTCATCATTACGACCTGTCGGGCGCTCTCTACGCCCTCTTCCTGGACCGCGATCGCCAATATAGCTGCGCCTATTATCCCGATGCGGACAATGAGGCCGGGATCGGGCTGGAACAGGCGCAGGAAGACAAGAAGGCGCATATCGCCGCCAAGCTGCACCTGAAACCGGGCATGACGGTGCTGGACATAGGCTGCGGCTGGGGCGGCATGGCGCTCTACCTGCACCGCACCTGCGGCGTCGATGTGACCGGCATCACCCTGTCGGAAGAGCAGCTCAAGGTCGCGCGCCAGCGGGCCGCCGATGCGGGCGTCGCCGACCATGTCCGCTTCGAACTGATCGACTATCGCGACATGAAGGGGCCGTTCGACCGGATCGTGTCGGTGGGCATGTTCGAACATGTAGGCACCGCCCATTTCCGTACCTTCTTCGACACCTGCCGCAACCTGCTGACGCCGGACGGGGTGATGCTGGTCCACACCATCGGCCGCATGGGCGGGCCGGGGGTGACCGACGCCTTCACCCAGAAATATATCTTCCCCGGCGGCTATATCCCGGCCCTGTCGGAAATGATCGCGGGCAGCGAGGGCACTAGGCTGATGGTGACGGATGTGGAGGTGCTGCGCATCCATTATGGCCTTACCATCCGCGAATGGTATCGGCGGACCATGGCGCACAAGGCCGACATCGTCGCCCTCTATGACGAACGCTTCTTTCGCCTGTGGACCTTCTACTTGGCCGGGGCGGCGACCGTGTTCGAACATGGCGGCATGGTGAATTTCCAGGTCCAGTATAGCCGCGACCGCCGCGCGCTGCCGATCACCCGCGACTATATGCAGGAAGCCGAGGCGGCGTTGCGGGGGCGCTGAAAAGCCTGAACCGTCGCTGACATGTCCATTCGCGGACGGTTCAGTCGGCGCGATGCATTCTCCCTTTCATGCTCCCTCCCGTGACGGGCGGGATCTGTGAGGAGAGAAAGACATGAACCTGTTCTGGAAGGGCGCGGCCGCGTTAAGCCTCGCCATCACCGGCCTTGGCGCAGCAGCGGCCCCGGCCCAGGCGCAATATTATGGCGGCTCCGGCTGGCGCGGCGACCGCGACGGGCGCTGGGACAATCGACGCTGGGACAACAGGCGCTGGGACGATCGCCGCCACTGGCGCGGCGACCGGCGCGATTGGCGCGGGCATCGCGGCCATTATCGGACCGCCTATCGCTATCGCACGCGCTGCTGGACCGAATGGCGCTACGACTATTATCGCGACCGCGACGTGCGCGTGCGCATCTGCCGATAACGCCAGCGGCTATATTTCACCCGTGACCCGCCCCGATTGAACCTTGGGGCGGGTTACGGCATTGGGGACGGCATGACCGATCCCATGCCCGTGATTCAAAGCCTGTTGTCGGGCCTTCCCATCCTGTTGCTGCATCTGGGCAGCGCGACGCTGGTCTGGCTGGCGGCGCTGGGCCTCTATATGTGGATCACCCCGCATGACGAATTCGCGCTGATCCGCGGCGGCAACGAAGCCGCAGCGATCTCGCTCGGCGGCGCCGCGATCGGGCTGGCGGCGCCGTTGGGCTTCTGCCTCGCCGGGTCGGTCAATGTCTGGGACATCGTCATCTGGGGCAGCGTGACATTGGTGCTGCAACTCGTCGCCTTCCGCCTTGTCGATTTCCTGCTCGGCACCCTGTCGGCGCGAATCGAGGCCAACGAGCGATCGGCCGCGATCTTCCTGGCGATGATGAAAGCCGCGATCGCCTGCCTGACCGCCGCCGCGGTCGCGGGCTGAGGCGATGGCGAAGCGCGGCTGCGGCTGCCTGCCCTTCGCGTTCGGGGGCCTGTTGCTGGTCGCGTGGCTCGGTCAGGACATGGCCGTGCCGCCGCTTAAGGTCGAACAGTTCGACCCGCGATCGCCGCGCCGGCCGATGCCCGACTGGAGCGATGAACAGTTCGTGATCGAGGATAATCCCAACGGGCCAGCCGATTCGATGGGCACCGCCTTTGCCGTCGACCGCGACGGCGCCTGGCTGACCGCCCAGCATGTCACCCATGGCTGCACCCGCGTGGGCCTTGAGGATGGCCGTTTCGCGCGACCGGTGTCGCGCGTGATCGAAAGCGTGGAGGCGGACGCCGCGCTGGTGCGTGACGGCATAACCAGTCCCGCCGCCCTGCCGCTGTCCAGCCGCATCCCGCAACCCGGCACGCCGGGCTTTCATATGGGCTTTCCAGCCGGCCGACCGACATTGGTCATGTCAGAACTAATCGGCGAGGCGAGCGCGCGGCGTGGGCGCAGCGACCTGACCCAGCCGATCCTGGCCTGGGCCGAAAAGGGCCGTATCCCTGACGGAGACGGCACCTTGTCGGGGATAAGCGGCGGGCCGGTTTTTGCCGAAGACGGCCATGTCGTGGGGGTCAACAGCGCCTCGACCGACCGGCGCGGGCGCATCCTGACCACCGCGCCCGACGCTATCGCCCGGCTGATGGCGGCCAGCCGCGCGGTGGATGATCGCCCGGTCGCCTATCCCTTCGCGGGCCTCGCCGACGCGGAAAACCGCTTCACCGCCTGGCTGGACGCGGGCGTCATTCGCCGCATCTTCTGTGACGTCGATGAAAAGCGCGGCGGTTGACGGACGGCGACCCCAGGCGCTAGGCGCGAACAAACTTTCCAGGGAATATGACCATGAGCGACACGCCCCCCGATCATCTGTCCACCAATCCCAAAAGCCCCCATTTCGACATGGAGGTGCTGCAACGCGGCATCGGGATCCGGTTCAAGGGCCGCGAGCGCAAGGATGTGGAGGAATATTCGATCTCAGAGGGCTGGATTCGCGTCGCCGCCGGCAAGAGCCGCGACCGTCACGGCAATCCGCTGACGATCAAGCTGACCGGCGAAGTCGAAGCCTGGTTCGAAAATCCTGCCGAGGGTATCGAAGACAAGTCTGCCGAAGACAAGCCGACCGAGGCCGAATAAACAAAAAGGGGCGCCGACGAGAGCGCCCCTTTTTTGTATCAGTTCATCACCGCCTCGCGCCGCACATCGGCGATGATCGCGCTCAGCGTCCGTTGCGACGGAGCCGCGTCGGCATATTCGACGACGAAGGGATCGGCCTCCAGCCGCGGTACGGCCTTGCGCGCCCTGGGCGCTGGCCTGGCCTGCGCGACCTGGATCATGCGCGGGCTGGCCATGACCGGCGTTACGCGCGGCTCCCGCAACATCCGCGGCAGCCCCTGTTCGTCCCACATATCCGAATCGACCTTGGCGAAACGCACGCTCGCGCCCAGTATCGGGTCGGGGGTGAAATCATGCAGCCGGGCCTTGGCCGGATAGATGAAACCGAAGGTCGGGTTGGTGCGCGCGCCCATCTGGCCCGTCGGGCTATGCCACACCCTCACCTGACTCCAGTCGCCATCCTCCGACACGTCGATCGCCAGCACATCCTCCTCGATCGCGCCGGGGACGGACCAGTTGGCGTGACGGATCAGTACGCGGCGGTCGTCCAGCACCTTGCTGATGACCGCGACATGGCCCAGCAGCATCGGACCATTGGGCCGAAAAGCCAGCACCGCACCCTTTTTCGGCTTGGTCCCGCGCTTATATTGACCATCCGCCTGATCCCACCAAGTCAGCGCATCGCCCTTGATCGCCACGCCCGATACGATCCGGGCATAGGGCACACATTGCAGCACCGCCGCCCCCCAGGAGGGCGCGGCCGCCAGACCGGACAACAGCAGCCATGCCGCAGTCCGGCGTATCGCTCGAAACATCTTATGCGATCCCGATAACAAGAATCGCCCCACCAAGGATGACCCTAGGCCGCCATGGTTTGAGAAGAGGTTAAGCCTGCATCAGCGATGTAAGGGTTTGGAAAAAAGCGATCGATCCGCGCCGCAGGCGTTGTCGATCGCGCGCCGCGATCAGAAAGCGGCGCGCACCGCAGCGCCGCCGGTCGCGTCGGCCGACGCGATCTGGACGGGCTGATCGATGGTCTTGGACGGCTGGGCGTAGATGAAGCCGCGCGCCGGGTTGGAACGCAGGCCCAGGTCGCCGATCGGACCATACCATACCCGGACATCGGTCCAGTCGTTATTGGCCGACACGTCGATGGCGCGGACGTTGCGCTCGATGCCGCCGCGATAGGACCAGTTGGCGTGGGTCAGCAGCACTTCGCGGCCGCTGACCACCTTGCTGACCATGGCGACATGGCCGACCGGCATCGAACGGCTGGCGGCGAAGGCCAGGACGGCACCGACGCGGGGTTCATGACCACGGTCGTAGCGCCCTTCGGCCTGGCCCCACCAGGTATTGGCGTTGCCATGGATGTCGATGCCGGAAACCTGCCGGGCGAAAGGAACGCACTGGAGTGTGCCGGCGGTGGCGGGAACAGCGAAAAGGGTCGAGAGCGCAAGAATAGACGCCGCGAAAAACGCGCGAAAACCAACGACCATGTGATTGCGACCCCGACTTATTTTGTAGGCTTGAACCCCGATGCCGGTCTTAGGGCAGACGCCGGACGGATGGACAAGCGTGGGGCGACGAGTCGTTTCGTCGATGCGTTATGCTGCGGAACGAAAAACCTGCCCGGCCGTTACCGTCAATCGGGTTGCATCATCCAGATCGTTGAAAAGACTGGATTCTGTACCCGTCATCCACACCTGCCCCCCGGTTTCCCGCAATCGTTGGAATAATGCGCTGCGGCGGGACGGGTCGAGATGAGCCGCAACCTCATCCAGCAGCAGCACGGGCGGCTGGCCGCGCGTGGCCGCCACCAGCGCGGCATGGGCCAGCAGGATCGAGAGCAGCAGCGCCTTCTGCTCGCCGGTCGAACAGAGCGCAGCGGGCTGATCCTTGGCGATATGGGTGACGGCCAGGTCGTGGCGATGCGGGCCGGACAGGGTGCGCCCCGCCGCCGCATCGCGCCGCCGCTCGCGCGCCAGCCGATCCGCCAGCGCGTCGTCGCCGGCATCCTCGCCTTCGATCGCGATCCGCGGCCGGGCGAAGGGCTCGTCGGGCTGGTCCGCCAGCATCGCGTTCAACCGCGCCACCAGATCGGCGCGCGCACCCGCCAGCGCTGCACCATGCTCGCCCATTTGCGCCTCCAACGCCGACAACCAGGCCGGGTCGGCTCGGCGCGGGTCGGTGAGCAGCCGGTTGCGCGCCCGCATCGCCGCGTCATAGCGGGCGCTGTGCATCGCATGGCCCGAATGCAGCGCCAGCGTCAGCCGGTCGAGGAAGCGCCGTCGCCCGCCGGGACTGTCGAGGAACAGCCGGTCCATCGCCGGGGTGAGCCAGACGATCGCCAGATGGTCGGCCAGCGCGTTGGCGGAGGAGGCCACGCCGCCGATCCGCACCTGTCGCCGTTCCGGGCTGGCGGCGGCGACGCCGGTGCCCAACACCACGCCGTCCACTTCCGCCGCGATGCCGAAGCCTCCGCTCCCCTCCTGCCGCGCCATGGCGGACAGCGGCGCGCCGCGCAGCCCGCGACCGGGCGCCAGCATCGACACCGCTTCCAATATGTTGGTCTTGCCCGCGCCATTGTCGCCGGTCAGCAGGATGAAGCTATGGTCGGGCAGGATCAGCGCGTCCGCATGATTGCGGAAATCGCTCAAGGTAAGGCGGCCGATCATCGCGTGGCTGTAGCGGGCAGAAGGCGGAGGGGGAAGGGGCGGGTGTCAAAGCAACGCCTCGCCCTTCAACAACGCTTGCGCGTAACCGCCGTCCCGTCATAGACGATGGTCAGCGCCTTGCCGTCCGGCGACGTGCGCAACGCCAGGGTGCGGGTCCAGCTCTGGCCTTCGCCGGTGAAGGCCGCTTCCACAGCGGCGCGGCCATCCTCGCCTGCCGTCACGCTTTGCACCGTACCGACGCTTTCGTGGAACAACAGCCGGTCGGGGGTGACGGTCAGTTCAAGATCGGCGCTGCGATCGCCGCATCGATCCTGCGTGCCGGTCCAGTTGCCCTGCATGGCGGCGGGGATCAGGCCGACGGGAGCCGCTTCGGGCGGGGGCGTGTCGATCTTCGGCGGCGATTCCACCGGCGTAATCGCATTGGCGGCAGGCGGCGCTTCCTCCACATTGGGCAGCGTCTGGTCCAATATGTTGGCGACGACGCCGGGCTGGTCGGCGCTCTTGTCCGACGCCTGGTTGCAGCCGGCGGCCAGCAACAGGGACAGAAGCGTCACGGGTGGACATGATTTCCGCATGTAAGGAGGAACCGGCCAGCGCGCCGCCGGTTCCCATGCATGACTCGGCCCTGCCCGCATGATAGCGTCCGGGCGTTCACATAATGGGGAGTCGATGCCATGCCGGTGCTGGGAATGGGAGGCCTGTTCTTTCGCGCGCGCGATCCCGATGCGCTGGGGGCGTGGTATCGCACCCACCTGAATGTCGGCGGCGGCTGCGTGGTCGATCCGGCGGACACGCCCAATGAATGGATCTGGCAGCCGCGCGGCGGGCCGATGGTGTTCGCCCCGTTCAAGGCGGACAGCGACTATTTCGCCGCCGACAAGGCCTTCATGCTGAATTTCCGCGTGTCCGATCTCGATTCCCTTCTGGACCGCTTGCGCGCCGCAGGCGTTGCGATCATCACCAAGCCCGAATGGGACGATCCCGTCCTCGGCCGTTTCGCCCGCATTCATGATCCGGAGGGCAATGCGATCGAATTATGGGAACAGCCCGATCACCGTCCGACCCAAGGAACCGACCTATGAAGCGCCTGTCTCTTCTCCTCGCCGCCGCCGCCCTGAGTTCCAGCGGCGCGATGGCCGCCCTTGCCGTCGGCGCCAAGGCGCCCGACTTCACCACCCGCGGCGCGCAGGCGGGCAAGACCTTCACCCTGACCCTGTCGCACCAGTTGAAGCGCGGGCCGGTGGTGCTCTATTTCTTCCCCAAGGCGTTCACGCCGGGCTGTTCGGCCGAAGCGCGCGAATTTGCCGAGAATATCGACAAGTTCAAGGCGGCCGGCGCGACGGTCATCGGCATGTCGGCCGACCCCGTGGACGATCTCGTCGCCTTTTCGACCAAGGAATGCGCGGGCAAGTTCGCCGTGGCGTCGGCCGGGCCGACGATCGTGACCGGCTATGACGTGGCGCTCAAGATGCGGCCGGGCATGACCGATCGCACCTCCTATGTCATCGCGCCGTCGGGCCGGGTGGCCTTCGTCCATAGCGAAATGAACTATGCCGAGCATGTGAAGACCACGCTCGCCGCGGTCGAGGCGATGAAGCAGAAATAACATGGCCGGGCTCCTGCGAACACAGGAGCCCGGTTTTTCTCACCGCTTCACATATGTTCCAAACCAATCGAGCGTCGCGTCCCACGCGGCCTTGGCGGCGGCTTCGTTATAGCTGGGGCGATAATCGGCCATGAAGCCATGGTCCGCGCCCTCATGGACGGTGATGGCGTCGGGCGGGGACTTGCCCGCCTTGACCAGCGCCGCGCGCATCGCCTCCACGTCCGTCAGCGGTATGCCCTTGTCCAGTGCGCCATATTGGCCCAGCACCGACGCCTTGAGCTTGCCGACCTCCTCGATCGCGCTCAGCGGCTGCAAGGGCGTCTTGTCCGTCACCAGCCGCCCATAATAAGCGACGCCCGCATCCAGATCGGCGCTATGCGCGGCATAGAGCCAGACGACCCGCCCGCCCCAGCAGAAGCCGGTGATGCCGCGCCGCGTCGCATCGCCGCCATGTTTTCCGGCCCAGCCATAGGTGGTGTCGATATCGGCCAGCACCTGCGCGTCGGGTGCTTTGGACACGATGGTGCCGATCAATTGCTTGAAATCAGCGACCTTGGTCGCGTCGCCGTGGCGGGCGAACAGGTCGGGCGCGATGGCGTAATAGCCCGCCTTGGCGAAGCGGCGGCAGATGTCGCGAATCCATTCATGCACGCCGAAAATCTCATGCACCACGGCGATGACGGGCGCGGCCTTGCCGCCCGCCGGGCGCGCGACGAAGGCGGGCATGGCAAAGCCGTCGCTGGCGGGAATCGAGACATTCTCTTCCGTCAGCCCTTCGGCGGAGGTCTGCACCGCGCTGCTGGCGATGGGGCGGCAGGCGGCGGCGAAACCGGCCGCGAAGGCTCCGCCCGCCAATATGTGCCGACGCTGGAAGCCGGTGGTGCCGACCCAGTTGCGGTCTTCCGCCAGCCGCTCCACGGGGGCCGCGTCATCCTCTTTGCGATCGGTCGTCATCGGCGCCTGTCTCCTGTGCATCCCCCGACGCGGCAGACTAGTCGTCCGGGGTCTGCGCGCAAGACAGGAAGTCGCCATCGGCGACAGGGGGCAGGCCAGCTGTGTCGCGCGTGTAGAGATAGACCCAGGCCTCCACCGGCCCGTCCGCCGCCTGCACCGTCATCGCCTCGCGGCGATATTCATGGGGCTGGGGGTGATGGGGCGCGCATTCCTCATAATCGTCCAGCACGACCAGGATCGCCGCGGCGTCGCTCAGTGCGAAGAGGTCGCCCCGCACCCTGCCCGTCGGCCCGGCCACCAGCCCCGGATAGTCGGCGACCCGGTAGAGCGCGCCGCCGACCGTAGCCGGGCCGACCAGCCGCGCCACCTGCCGCAACCAGCGCGCCATCTCCCCGTCAAAGGCAGCCCGCAGCGTGCCATACACGAATAAAAAAGCAGGTCCCGCCACAGCGTCAGGCATATTTCACCAACCTGCGGGAAAATATCCCAATAGCGAGTCTATTCGCCAGCCTAGCATGATGCCTTATTGGCAAAGAATCTGGGATTTCCGCCAAAAATCGAAACTGGCACGGCATCTGCAACTCCTGTGGGCATCAAGGTCGGAATGATCCGGCCATCACATCAGGGAGTATCCACCATGTCCATCGCCAAGATCCAGCACGCCGCTGTCGCCCTTATCGGCGCTTTCATCGTCGCCAGCCTGTTCGTCAGCGCGGCGATCCCGGTGTCGCCGATCGCCTGATCGCGCGCGCCCTTCCCATCATTTCAGCAGAAGGCCAGACAGATGAGCAACAGCTTCACCCTCGACCGCAACAACGGCAAGATTATGGGCGTATGCGCCGGCGTCGCCAACCGCACCGGACTGGACGTGACGCTGCTCCGCGTCGGACTGGTCCTGCTGACGCTCTGCGCATTGGGACCGATCGGCGTCGTGGCCTATCTGCTCGCGGGCTGGCTGGCGGAGGGCTGATGATCGCCCGCGATCGGTTCACGACATCGCCAAATAGAGAGCAAATAAAAAGGCCGCTCCGGTCAAACCGGGAGCGGCCTTTTCGCATCCTGACGAGTCGGATGCAATGCGCGCGCAACGCGCAATCAGGCATATAGCACCGAATAGAAAGTCAGCATCTGAACGCCGACCGCAATGGCCAGCACAGCGCCCTGAAAGGCCTGCCGCATATTTTGCTCCATCTTTGCAAGAATTGTCACCCATCTGGGTGTGAGCGGGCCAATAAGCCCGTCATATTCTTGTAACAATCGCAAAGCACGGCATACCGATTGCACTAAATGCAACAGGCCTGTTACTGCAAAGCCACGATCATCGCCTGCGCCGCCGCCGGGTTGCGCTCCTTGGCGCCGCTAATGAAGAAGGCGAAGACATCGCCCTGCCCTGCGGCCGCCCTGGCCCGCCCGGCCCAGTCCGCGATCGCCGCAGGCGGATAGCCGGTCGCCTCGTCCGCCTGCGTCCGCATCAGCCGCATATAGGCAAAGCCGACATCTTGGCCGGCGATCGCGGGATAGTCGTCATGGTCCGCCAGCACGACCGCCGCCCCGGCGTCGCGCACCATCGCCAGAAAGGCCGGGTCGTCGAAACTCTCATGCCGTACCTCCAGCGCATGGCGCAGCGGCACGCCATCGACGCTCGGCGGCAGTAAGTGCAGGAAGGCGCCGAAATCGTCCGGGTCGAAGCGCTTGGTCGGCATGAACTGCCACAGGATCGGCCCCAGCCGGTCGCCAAGTTCGGCGATCCCCTGGCTGGTGAACTTGGCGATGGAATCACCCGCCTGCGCCAGCAGCTTGCGATTGGTGCAATAGCGCGACGCCTTGACCGCAAACCGGAAGCCGTCCGGCACCGCCTTCGCCCAGCCGGCAAAGGTCGCGGGCTTCTGGCTGCTATAATAAGTCGCGTTGATCTCGGTCGCGGTCAGATGTTCGCCGACATAGGCCAACTCGTCCTTCTGCCGCAGTCCCACCGGGTAGAAATTCCCGCGCCACGGCTCGTAGACCCAGCCGCCAATGCCCACCCTGATCCGTCCAGCCATGCGCCCTCTCCTCCGTCGCCGTCCTGATCGCGGCAGCCTGATCGTCCGGGGCGATCAGAGCCAGCGGAAAAAGCCATTGGCCGTTGTTGCGAACGACTCTTAACTAGGTCGCGACCAAGGAGACGCCCATGTCGCTCGACCTCATCAAGACCGGCACCTATCTGTCCATCCACCTGACCGTTGGCTTCACCGTCGCCTATGCCATGACCGGGTCGATCGCGCTCGCCGGCGGAATCGCGCTGGTGGAGCCGGTGATCAACGCCGTCGCCTTCTTCTTCCACGAACAGGCGTGGAAGAGGGTTCAGGCCCGGCCGCCGCGCGAGGGCGGCAGGCGATGGGTGCGCGATCGGGCGGTGTTCGCGTAGAGATGTCTACTTCGCTGTCCGTTTGTTGAGGCCGATCAGCCACGGCTTCACCCCGCGCGTGGGCTTGGGCGCGCCGTCCAGTCGCCGGGCGCGCAGGATGCGGATCGGCTTACGATCATCTGCCCGCGCATCGGCCCCGACCCGCAACAGGTCGGCACCGACAGAATTTTGCGCACCACATCCATGCCACCGACGACATGGCCGAAGGCGGCATAGCCGATATAGTCGCCGCGCGCGTCCATGTTGGGCGTCGCACCGATGGTGATGAAGAAATTGCCCATCGCCGAATTGGGCCGGTTGGGCCGCGCCATGGAAAGGGTCGCATCGCGATGCAGGATGCCGGTCCGGCTGGTCGGCTCATGCGGGATCGGCGGCAGCGAGCGACGGGCGTCGGTGTCGATCCCGCCCTGGATCAGGCCATAATGGGGATCGCTCTTGCGCCGCGCCGCCCGATAGAAGGTGACGCCGTCGAAGCGGCCGTCATCGACATAGGTCAGGAAATTGGCCGAGGTGCGCGGCGCCCGCTTCTGGTCCACCGCGACGGTGATCGTGCCGGCCGAGGTTTCGATCGCGACGCGGGTGAAGCCGGGGGTGGGCTGATTGGCCGGCAGCGCGACGGAGAGGACAGGCCACAGGCCGAGGATCAAACCAAGGACGCACAAGACACAAGAACGCATCGGGCAACATATACTCGGCAAGGACGGCGGGCGTCCAAGGCTAAAGCCGACGCACGCACCCCGCAACCGCTGGGCGAAGGATTTGTCGATGAAGGGAGGTGAAAAGCCCCTCCGCCGGAGCGGAGGTGGTGATCCCAACGGGATTCGAACCCGTATCGCTGCCGTGAAAGGGCAGTGTCCTAACCGTTAGACGATGGGACCTCATGCAGCGACTGACCGGGCAGCGCTGCGAAGCGAGGGCGCAATTAGGCGGGGACGGCAAAAGGGTCAACCCCCAAAAGGCAAGAAAATGACAATCCTGCTTAATCCGCCCAGGCGGCGTCCTCCAGATGCAGTTCGGCGGCCGGGCGGCTGCCCCAGTCATCGATCTTGGCCTTGCCCGCGACCCACAATTTGCGGTCGCGCGGCGCGCCCAATATCGCCTGGCCCAGATCGGTTTCGGCCTGGCGGAAGGCGATCGTCTTGATCGACCGGCCGTCCTCCCCGCTCATGATCGCGCGCAAATGGCCGTTGCCCACGACATCGGCCTTGATAACGCGCATAGGCCCTGCGGCGATCAGCGGAGCAGGCCAGCCCGCGCCATAGGGCCCGCCCTGCTCGATCGCCGCGACGAAGTCCGGGTTCACCCCGGCCGGGGCGAGCACCGCGTCGATCAGCAGCGCCCGGTTGTCGCGCGCGCCGGCGACGGCGGCGGACAGCCGGTCGTCAAGATAGTCGGCAAGCGCGTCGATCCGGTCGGCCGCGACCGTCAGCCCCGCCGCCATGGCATGGCCGCCGCCCGCGACGAGCAGGCCGCTATCCTTGGCCGCCATCACCGCCGCGCCCAGGTCCACCCCGGAGACGGAGCGGCCCGACCCCTTGCCCATGCCGTCTTCATCGATGGCGATGACGATGGCGGGCCGGCCGGCCTTTTCCTTGATCCGGCCCGCAACGATGCCGATGACGCCGGGGTGCCAGCCCTGGCCGGATATGACCGCCACGGCGCGATTGCCCTGCGCGGCCAGCAAGGCTTCGGCCTGTTCCTGCACCGTCGATTCGATGGCGCGGCGTTCCTCATTATACTGGTCGAGCTGCGCGGCGATGCTTGCCGCTTCCACCGGGTCTTCCGTTGTGAGCAACCGCACGCCCAGATCCGCCTGCCCGACCCGACCGCCCGCATTGATGCGCGGGCCGAGCGCGAAGCCCAGATCGTGGCACAGCGGCGCACGGGTCAGGCGGCTGGCGTCGATCAGGGCGGCAAGGCCGATATTATGGCGCTTGGCCATCACCTTCAGCCCCTGCGCCACGAAGGCGCGGTTGAGCCCCTTCAATTGCGCGACGTCCGCCACCGTGCCGAGCGCGACGATATCGAGCAACTCCATCAGCGCCGGCTCGCTGCGACTGGCGAACCAGCCCCGCGCCCGCAAGACCCGTACCAGCGCCGCGCCGAGCAGGAAGGCGACGCCGACCGCGGCGAGATGGCCATGCACCGCCGCGCCGTCATTCTCGTCCAGCCGGTTGGGGTTCACCAGGGCAAAGGCTTCGGGCAGCGAGGTCGAGCATTTATGATGATCGACCACGACGACATCGACGCCGGTCGCCCTGGCCATCGACAGCGCCTCGAACGCCTGCGCGCCGCAATCGACGGTGACGATCAGGGTCGCGCCCTCCCCCGCCAGCCGCACCAGCGCCTCGCCCGACGGGCCATAGCCTTCCATCAGACGGTCGGGGATATAGGGTTTCGCGTGCAGCCCCAGATCGCGCAGCAACCGGATCAGCAGCGCCGCGCTGGTCGCACCGTCGACGTCATAATCGCCGAAGATACGGACATCCTCGCCGCGCTGCACCGCGTCGGCCAGCCGATCGGCGGCGGCGTCCATGTCGCGGAACAGGCTGGGGTCGGGCATGAACTGACGGATGGTGGGATTGCGGTGCGCCTCGACTGCGTCGCGCGGACACCCCCGCGCCAGCAGCAATTGCGTCACCAGATCGTCGGGCAGATAGGTGGCGTCGCGCCCGTCGGCGTTGCCGCCCCGCCAGCGCCAGGGCTGGCCCGAAATCGATCGCGAGATATTGAGCGCAAATGTCATGCAAAGCCTCTAGCCTTCCGCGAGTCCCGTGGGAAGCGCGGCAAATCCTGTTGTAGGTGGAACCGAGGCAACTTGTTGAGCGTATTGCCTCTTTACCGCGCGTGTGGAATGCACGGTGCAAAGGGGGCATCGTAGGTTCATGACGAGACGACAGGCATATCATGTCCGGCGCATAATGGCCGTGGCGCTGATGACAGCCTCGTCCCTGCCGCTGATGGCCCAAGCCCAGTCGACGCCCGTACCCGATCCCAGCCTTCCTTATGAAGCGACCCAGGGCGAAGAGCCGATCCTGCCCGACGACCAGTTCGAGGCGCGGTTGCCCAAGGCAGGGACTCCGGACCAGGCCAATCCCGACGCGCCCCTGCCCTCGATCGAGAGCTGGATCGACCAGCAGATGCCGCAGTCATCGAACGCGCCAACCGAATTGCCGCCGGCGATCGATCCAGCCGAGGAACAGGAACTGGCCCAGCCGCTGCCGCCGCTCGACAGCGTGACCGTGCCGACCAATGTCGCGGACAATAATAATGCCAACGCGAAGCAGCCCGACATACGCTACGCCACCAGCATAGAAGGCTTTGGCAAGACGGGTCTGGAGGACGAATTCCGCGCCGAATCCGCGCTGATCGACGGCAAGGGCAAGGCTGAAACCGCAGCCATGGTGCAGGCGCGCGCGCAGGAGGATGAGAAGCTCGCGACGCGCCTCTTCTATTCGCAGGGCTATTATGACGCGACGGCGCTCGCCAGCCTGGACCAGGCCGGTGACGGGACGCTGAAGGCGGTGATCTCCGTAACGCCGGGCAAACGCTACAAGATCGGCGACATCGTCATCAATGCCGGGCCGACGGTGCCGCCCGGCCTGGTCCGCGACAGCCTGCCGCTCAAGACCGGCGATTATATCGTCGCGACCCTGGTCGAAGGCGCGGAGGCCAATATCGCGTTGAAGCTGCCCGAAAATGGCTATCCTTTCGCAAAGGTCGGGGACCGCGACATATTGCTCGATCCCGCGACAGTAACGGGCGACTATACGCTGCCGGTGGATACCGGCCCGCGCGGCACGTTCCGCAAGATCATCACCAGCGGCGACAAACAGGCGTTTGGCGCCGATCATATGGAGGTCATCAAGCGCTACAAGCCGGGCGAACTCTATGACAGCCGCAAGGTGGACGATCTGCGCAAGGCGCTGGTCGCGACGTCGCTATTTTCCAGCGTGTCGGTGGAGCCGGTGCAGACCGGCGAGGCGGGGCCGGACGGCACCGAATATGTCGATCTGGCCGTCGAGCAGGAAGCCGGGCCACCCCGCACGCTGGCGGGCGAAGCGGGCTATGGCACCGGCCAGGGCTTCCGCGCCGAGGCGACATGGACTCATCGCAATCTGTTTCCGCCAGAAGGCGCGCTGATCCTGGGCGCGATCGCAGGCACGCAGGAACAGGGCGCATCGGCGACCTTCCGCCGGTCCAATGCGGGGAAGCGCGACAAGACGTTCCAGACCGGCATCACGCTCAACCATCAAAATTACGACGCCTATGAAGCATTCACCGCCGGGCTCAACATCGGCTGGGCGCGCCAATCGACGCCGATCTTCCAGAAGCGCTGGACCTATAGCTATGGCGCGGAAATCCTGCTGACCAACGAGCAGGTGGTGATCGACCCGGCCACCGCGGACAAGACGCGGCGCACCTATTTCATCGGCGGTCTGCCGGTGCAGATCGGCTATGATCGCTCCAACGACCTGCTCAACCCGACCAAGGGCTTCCGCGCCAATCTGCGCGCCGAACCGGAAGGGTCGTTGCAGGGGAATTTCTCGCCCTATCTGCGCGCTAGTTTCGACCTGACCGGCTATTATCCGGTGTCGGACAACTTGGTCATTGCGGGACGGGCCAAGGTCGGCACCATCACCGGGGTCAGCCGCGGCGATGTCGCGCCATCGCGGCGCATCTATGCGGGCGGCGGCGGATCGGTACGCGGTTTCGGCTATCAGGAGCTGGGGCCGAAGGACGCGAACAACGATCCGATCGGCGGCCGGTCGGTCAATGAATTTGCGGTCGAGGGGCGTTATCGCTTCGGCAATTATGGCGTCGTCGCCTTCGTGGACGCCGGTCAGGTCTATGAAAGCTCCATGCCGCAATTTTCCGACATGCGCTACGGCGTCGGCCTGGGCGGCCGCTTCTATACCAATTTCGGTCCGTTCCGCGCGGACATCGCCATGCCGATCAACCGGCAGCCCGGCGAGTCTAAATTCGCCCTCTACATCGGCATCGGGCAGGCTTTCTGATGGCGCAGGACGACATCATGCCCGCCGTTGACGACGCGACCCAGACGATCGTCATCCGCGAAAAGCGTCCGCTGTGGCAAAAGATCGCGATCGGCGTCGTCGGCCTCGTCATCGCGCTGGGGCTGTTGGCCGGCGGGCTGCTGTTGGGCCTCAATACCCAGCCGGGCAAGAAATTCCTGATCCAGCAGATCGCCGCGCTCCAGATGGAATCCGGCATGAAGATCGAGGTCGGGCGGATCGACGGGTCGATCTACAGCGACATGACGATCCACGATCTGGTGCTGCGCGATCCCAAGGGCGTGTTCGCAGTCAGCCCAAAGGTGCATGTGATCTGGCGCCCGTTCCGCTACGTGAATAATCATATCTCGGTCAGCCTGCTGGAAACGCCGCTGGTCGTGCTGGCGCGCAGCCCGCAGTTCAACGTCGTCGCCAGCGATCCCAACGCCCCGATCCTGCCCGACCTGGACATCGACGTCGACCGGATGAAGATCGGCAAGTTCATCCTGGCCAAGCCGGTGATCGGCCAGAAGCGCGAGATCGCGATCGACGGCGTCACCCATATTGCCGATGGCCGGGCCATCCTGTCCGCCGATGCGGTCGTCGACAGCGGCGACCGGCTGCAGGCGAAGCTGGACGCTGTGCCCGACCAGAACCGCCTGGCGATGAGCGGCACGCTGACCGCGCCCAAGGGCGGCGTGATCGCCGCCATGACCGGCCTGACCGACGGCGTCACCGCGACGCTCGACGGCAAGGGGACATGGCAGGCGTGGGACGGGCGGGTCGTCGCGACCTCGCCCAAAGGTGAATTGGCCAACATCGTCTTGTCGGCGCGGGACGGCAATTTCACCGCCAAAGGCCCGTTGCGTCCAGGCCTCGTCTTCGCCGGCACGGTCGATCGCCTGACCGCGCCGCAACTGGACGTCGATCTGTTCGCCGGGCTGAACGAGCGGCGCGTCAATATCAAGGGCACGTTGCGCTCGCCCGCCATGAGCGCCGACGCGCAGGGGCTGATCGACCTCGGCAAAAGCCAGTTCAGCGCGCTCAGGATCAACGCCGCGCTGCTGACGCCCGGCGCGATCATGGAGAAGGTGAAGGGTCGTGACGTGCGCGCCTCCATCATCCTCGACGGGCCGATGGCGACGCCGTTCATCGATTATGACATTACCGCCAAGAGCCTGGCGTTCGACGCCACCGGCATCGAGAATCTGAAGGCCAGCGGCCGGGCGGTGATCGACAGCGATCGCATCCGCATTCCGATCAGCGCCACCGCCACCCGCGTCACCGGCCTCAATGCCGCAGCGGGCGGCCTGCTGCAAAATCTGCGGGTGAAGGGCGATTTCGCCTATGCCGCAGGCAAGCTGATCAGCGACAATCTGAAGATCGACAGCGACCGGGTGGACGCCACCGCCATCGTGCTGGCCGACCTCGACAATGCGCTCTATCGCGGGGCGCTCAAAGGTCGGGTCAACGATTATAAGATCGACGGAGTCGGCATCGTCAACCTCAATACCGATGTCGAACTGGTGCCCGGCCCCAAGGGCGGCTTTGGCCTGTCGGGCCGCTTCGGCGTGCGCACCGCGCGCTGGGAGAATGCCTCGGTCCGCGATTTCCTGGGCGGCAATGCGGTCGCCAGCGGCAAGATCGGCATGACGCCGGAGGGCAAGTTCACCCTCGCCGGCCTGAAAGGCGCAGCGCCCAACTTCACGATCCACAGTGGCTCCGGCAGCTATGACACCGACGGGCAGGTCGCGTTCGATGCGACGGCGTCCTCCAAACAATATGGGCCGCTCGCGCTGACCGTGCGGGGCACGATGGAACGGCCGCAGGCGGTGTTGCGCGCGGCGCGGCCCAATGTCGGCGTGCAACTGACCGACGTGGTGGCCAAGCTGAATGGCGAGGCGGCAGGATACCGGCTCGAAGCCACCGGCGGGTCGCCCTATGGGCCATTCTTCGCCAATGTGTTGATCCGCACGGCGAAAGGCCCGCTGACCATCGACGTCACCAAGGCGCGCTTCGCCGGGGTCGACATGAACGGCCGCATCCAGCAAAGCACCGCCGGCCCCTTCACCGGGCAGCTCGCCATGAACGGCTCCGGCATCACCGGCGCGATCCGGCTGGCCGCCGTGGGCAAGGTGCAGGGCGTGGACGTCAACGCCACCGCCAGCAACGCCAAACTGCCGGGCGAGGCCGATGTCGTGATCGGCCGGGCGATCGTCACCGCCTCCATGCTGCTGACCGATCAGCCCCAGATCAAGGCCGACGCGCAGATCGCCAACGCCGCCTATGGCGCCTATGTGGTGCGAAAGGCGCGGGCGCGGATCGACTATCAGGGCGGACGCGGACGCGCGCAACTGGTCGCCGACGGCTCCAGCGGCGTGCCCTTCTCGATCGCCGCCAACGCCGCGCTGCGCCCCAACCTCTATGCCGTGGCGTTGCAGGGCAAGGCGGCGAACATCGACTTCCGCCTGGCCCAGCCGGCCATCATCCGCAGCGAGCCGGGCGGCTATCGCCTGGAACCGGCGACTTTGGTGCTGCCGCAGGGCAAGGTCGATCTGGCCGGGCGCTTCGGCGACACAACCGTGGCGCAGGCGCGGTTCAAGGATTTCGACCTCGCCATCGCCAATATGGCCGCGCCCGGCCTTGGCATTGGCGGCCGAATGACCGGCACACTGGACTATGCGCAAAAGGGCAGCGCCTTCCCGACCGCAACCACCCGGTTGGCGATCAACGATTTCCGCCGCTCCAGCCTGACCGCCGTGTCCGACCCGGTGTCGATGAATGTCGAAGGCAAGCTGTCTTCGGCCGGTGGCGACCTGCGCGGCCTGATTCGCGAAGGCAGCAGCACGCTGGGCCGCTTCACCGCCACGCTGGCGCCGCCGGGCGCGGGCGCAAGCTGGGCCGAGCAGTTGCAGAATGCGCCGCTGGGCGGCGGCATCCGCTATGCCGGGCCGGCCGATGTCCTGTTCTCCTTCGCCGGGCTGGCCGATCAGCAGTTGACCGGCGGCCTGGCCGTTGCGGCCGATTTCAGCGGACGGCTGAGCGATCCGCTGCTGAACGGCGTGGTGCGCGCCAATGCGCTGACCTATGAGAATGAGACGTTCGGCACGCGCGTTACCCAGATGAAGCTGGATGGGCGCTTCACCAACGATCATCTGGAGATACGCGATTTCTCCGGCCGGGCGGGCGAGGGTACGGTGCAGGCGTCGGGCAATATCGGGCTGGCCGCCGCGAGCGGCTTCCCGATGGATATCGCGGTCAAGTTGAACCGCGCGCGGCTGGCGCGCAGCGAAGCGATCACCAGCGTCGTCAGCGGGACCATCAATATCAGCAACAGCCCGGCCAATGGTGGCCTGATCAAGGGCGACCTGAACCTGCCCGAAACCCGGTACAAGGTCGCCTGGCAGGGCGGGACCGAGATCCGCCAGCTTGCCGGCGTGCGGCGCAAGGGCGCAGGCGGCGACGCGCTCGACCAGCGACTGGCGGCGCGCAAGGCGGCGGCCAAGCCCGCCGACTGGAAGCTGGATATCCGGGTGAAGGCGGACAACGAAATCTACGTCACCGGCATGGGGCTGGATTCCGAATGGAAGACCAACATGCGCGTCACCGGAACGACCGCCAATCCGCGCGTCGTCGGCAGGATCGAATCGATCCGCGGCCGCTACAGCTTTTCGGGTCACCAGTTCGATCTGGAACAGGGCTTGATCACCTTCAACGGGCCGATGTTCAATCCCATCCTGGCGATCAAGGCGCAGACCCGGATCGACACGGTGACCGCGGGCATCCAAGTGACGGGGTCGGCGCAGCAGCCGGACATAGCCTTCATCTCCACGCCCACCTTGCCGCAGGACGAAATTCTCTCGCGCATATTGTTCGGCGACAATGTCGCCAACCTCTCGCCGATGCAGGCGGTGCAACTGGCGGCGGCGCTCAACGGCTTGCGTGGCGGCAGCGGCGGATTGAACCCGATGGGCAAGTTGCAGGGCGCGTCGGGCATCGACCGGATCGGCATCGTTGGCGGCGACGACACGACCGGGCGCGGCACCTCGCTCGCAGTCGGCCAGCATATCTCCAACAATATCTATGTGGAGGTCATCACCGACTCCAAGGGCTTTACCGCCACCCAGTTGGAGATCGCGCTGTCGAAAACGCTGAGCCTGTTGTCGAAGACCGGCACCAATGCCGGGTCGTCGGCAAACCTGCGCTATTCGAAGGACTATTGAGCGTAGCGCGACGGAAGACCGCCGAGGTGAAGCGACGGTCGCCGTTGATCAGGTCAGCGTCCGGGGGACACCCAGCCTTGTCCATGCTTCACGCGCATCGAGCAGTTCGCGATCGCTGGCGGGCGTGTAGAAGCGTCGATCGAACCAGAAGGCGCGCTGCGCTTCCGGCTTGCCGGAGCGGGTTCCCGGATCACGCACCATATGTTGCCGGATTTCGTCCAGTGACAGGAGATAGCAAGTTGGGCTGCGCGATAGCGCGTCCGCAACTAAGACCCACCATGGCGTAACGATCGCTTCGGGCTGAAGCCCCAGGCGCACATCGTTGGGCCTGGCGCTATGGGCCTTTACCTGAATGGGATGAACGATCCGCTCACATTGCGAGACGGCGTAGAGGTCGGCCCTGCGGGCGTTGTGGACGGTGAGCATCACGTTCCAACCATGTCGCGACAGTTCGCGCGCGACATGATGGACGCCGGCGTTGCCCGTCAATTGGCGTTCGTTGCTCATGCCCGGTCCCTAACAGGCATATCTTTTTCAAATATATAACCGCCTTTCGACCCGATGGCCGAGGCGAGCGGACGGTCTATGCTGCCGTTACCGTGATCGACTGGGCGTTCATCATCGCGCCGCCGAAGACGGTCATGAAGGCGATGTCGGTGGCGTCGCGGCCGACGGCGATGCGGACCATGGTTTCGACCGGCGCGAGGCCGGTAGAATCGACGATGCGCCAGGCGCCGTCGAGCCAGACTTCGACCACCGCATGGAAGTCCGGCGGATCAAGGCCCAGCGCATAGACCGATACCAGCCGGGCGGGAATGTCGCGCGATCGGATCAGCGCGGCGGTCAGATGGGCGAAATCGCGGCAGACGCCCTGCTGGGCGACGAAGGTGTCGGCCGCAGTGGTCGTAATGTCCGAACTGCCCGGTACATAGACGAGATTCTCGTGCACCCAATCGACCAGCGCCTGCACCAGCGCACCGCCCTCCATATCCGGGAAATGGCTGCTGACGAAGCTGCCGAAACGGTCGGCCTCGCAATAGCGGCTGGGCCAGATGAAGGGCAGCACCTCTTCGGGCAGGCTGGGCAGCGGGCTTTTGGAGAGGTTGGCGATATCGACTGGCGCGCGATCGACCTCCACCGTGGCGCGATAGGTGCTGAGCATCCGGCCGGTGCCGGTGCGGGTCCAGGTGCGGCGGCCGATGCCGCTGCCGCCTACCTTGTTGGTCAGCGGCCCGGCATTGTCGATGATGTGCGACTGGGAAACGACCCGCTGGTCGGGCAGCCCGGCCGCCTCGACCGCGAGCAGCACGTCGGTCGGTTCGGCAAAGTCATAGTCGAGGATCGCTTCAATGGCGACGCGCATGGAATGGGTTCCGGTGTGAGAGGGGACGGGTCGAATCGGCGCGTCCGGGACAGCATCGGGAGGCTGCACGGCGTTAGCAAGAAGTCTTGAACGGCCGCAGAATGGGACAAGCAGAATGGGGCCGCCTTGGTGGATTGATATAGCGGTGGCCAGATGGCCTGGCCTGAAAAACCTGCCTGCGCTTTATGTTCCGCCGCCTGGACGGAATTCATGTGCCGGGAGATGACGGAAGCGAGGGCACGTCCCCCTTTCGTCTGCGCGGTCACGGTAAAAGGCCCGTCGCGCGCGGACGCGGCGGGCCTTTTCAGAGCGTGATGCGCAAGGCGAGCGAGAGCCGGTGAACCGCGCCCCGGCTGATCCGGCCGGGGTTGTTTCAGGGCTTATTCGCCATCATCCTCCGCATCGGGTCCGGTGATCATCTTTTCGGCGACTTCTTCGGTCTTACCGCGGATGGCGTTTTCCAGCTTGTCCGCCAGTTCGGGATGTTCCTTGAGGAAAGTCTTGGAATTTTCACGGCCCTGACCGATGCGGATCGAGTCGTAGGAGAACCAGGCGCCCGACTTCTCCACGATCCCGGCCTTGACGCCGAGGTCGAGAATTTCGCCGATCTTGGAGATGCCTTCGCCATACATGATGTCGAATTCGACCTGCTTGAAGGGCGGGGCGACCTTGTTCTTGACCACTTTCACGCGGGTCGCGTTGCCGACGATATCGTCGCGATCCTTGATCTGGCCGGTGCGCCGGATGTCGAGGCGGACCGAGGCGTAGAATTTGAGCGCGTTGCCGCCGGTCGTGGTTTCCGGGTTGCCATACATCACGCCGATCTTCATGCGCACCTGGTTGATGAAGATCACCATGCATTTGGAGCGCGAGATCGAGCCGGTCAGTTTGCGCAACGCCTGGGACATGAGGCGCGCCTGTAGGCCGACATGGCTGTCGCCCATCTCACCCTCGATTTCCGCGCGCGGCACCAACGCCGCGACGGAGTCGATCACCAATATGTCGATCGCGTTGGAGCGCACCAGCGTATCGACGATCTCCAGCGCCTGTTCGCCGGTATCGGGCTGCGACACGATCAGTTCGTCGATATCGACGCCCAGCTTCTTGGCATAGCCCGGATCGAGCGCATGTTCCGCGTCCACGAAGGCGGCGGTCCCGCCCGCCTTCTGCGCTTCGGCGATGGCATGGAGCGCCAGCGTGGTCTTGCCCGAACTTTCCGGGCCGTAAATCTCGATGATGCGGCCCTTGGGCAGGCCGCCGATGCCGAGCGCAATGTCGAGGCCGAGCGAGCCGGTAGAGATCGCTTCGATCTCCAGCTTCTCGCGGCTGCCCAGTTTCATGGCCGAGCCTTTGCCGAAGGCGCGGTCGATCTGCGCGAGCGCCGCGTCCAATGCTTTCTGTCTGTCCATTGTCCCGTTCTTCTTGGAATCGATGAGTGAGAGCATTGCGGTCATCGGCCAGTCCTCTGTCAAGCGGAACGCATGGGTTCCGTGCGCCTGGACGATGATGTATCCTGTTTGTTCTTAAAGAACAAGAGGGGAACGGAAATTTCCTATCCCGCCGCAATCCAGCCAAGCTTATGCGCCCAAAACCTTGCCCAAGGCACGCTCGACCGCCCCGATGGTGAAAGGCTTGGCCAGGGTCGGCCGATCGGCGTGGCTGGGCGGCAGATCATCGGCCATGCCGCCGGTCGCGAAGATGAAGGGAATGTCCATCTCCACCAGGATATCAGCCACAGGCCAGCTTTTTTCACCCTGGAGATTGCAGTCGACCAGCGCCGCGTCGAACCCGCCCTCGCGCGCATGGGCGCAGGCTTCGTCGACGGAGGCCGCAACGGCGTGCAGCCGATAACCCAGCGCGTCGAGATAATCCTCCAGCATCATGCCGATCATCGCTTCATCTTCGACAATCAATATGCTCTTGCCGTCCGACATGCTGCGTAATCCCCGTTGATGCAGCCGACTCGCTAACCGATCACCACCCACTTGCCCAGCATATTCACCTTGATCCCGCGCAAGGTCATTTTGGCGCCGGATGCATGGCCAGCGCGTCGCGTGCGGCCTCCGCCAACTGGCTGACCGAGAAAGGCTTTGGCAGGAAGGCGACATTGGCGATGTCGATCGATTTGCGCAGCTGTTCCTCGGCATAGCCCGACATGAACAGCACCGGCAGGTCGGGATAGGCGCGGCGGGCCTGGGCGACCATCGCGGGGCCGTCCATATTGGGCATGACGACGTCGGAGATGAGCAGGTCGATCTTCTCCGGGCCGTTCAGCACCTCCAGCCCCTGTTCGCCGTCATTGGCGGTCAGCACCTTATAGCCCTGCCGCGTCAGCGCGCGCTCGGCGACGGCGCGGACCATATCTTCGTCCTCCACCAGCAGCACGGTGCCGGTGCCCCAGGTTTCGGGGCGGGGCGCGGGCGCCTTCACCGGGGCCGGCTGCTGCGCGTCGGCGCCGGCATAGACCGGCAGGTAGATGACGAAGCTGGCGCCGCGGCCCAGTTCGGATTCGGCGAAGATATAGCCGCCCGACTGTTTGACGATGCCATAGACGGTGGAGAGGCCCAGCCCCGTGCCCTTGCCCAGTTCCTTGGTGGTGAAGAAGGGTTCGAAGATCTTCGCAAGAATGTCTGGCGGAATGCCAAGGCCGGTGTCGGACACGCGCAGCGCGGTGTAATCGCCCACCGGCAATATCTGCTGGCGCATTTCCCGCACCTTGATCGCGGGCACGGCGTAGGTCTGGATATTGACGGTGCCGCCTTCGGGCATGGCGTCGCGGGCGTTGACCGCCAGATTGACGATCACCTGTTCCAACTGGCCCGGATCGGCGCGGATTGCGCCCAGATTGCGGCCATGGGTGACGTCCAGCTTCACATTTTCGCCCAGCAGGCGCTTGAGCAGATTGGAGACGTCGGCGACGATATCGGGCAACTGCAATATCTGCGGCCGCAACGTCTGCTGGCGCGAAAAGGCGAGCAGTTGGCGGGTCAGGCCCGCGGCGCGATTGCTGTTCGACTTGATCTGCTGGATATCGTCATAGTCGCTGTCGCCCGGCGTATGGCGCATCAGCATCAGGTCGCAATGGCCGATGATGGCGGTCAGGATATTGTTGAAATCATGCGCGACGCCGCCGGCGAGCTGGCCGATCGCCTGCATCTTGGTCGCCTGCGCGACCTGACGCTTGAGCTTGGATTCCTCGCTATTGTCCTTGAGGCTGAGCAGCACCGCCGCTTCGCCCAGACCGCGAACCCCCGCCAGACTGAGCGCGATCGGATCGTCGGGCGTGTCGCGCATCCGCACCGCGATGTCGCCGGACATTTGCGGGCCGACGGCGAAGCGGCGCACCGCGTCGGCGACCGCCGCCTGATCCTCCCGCACGACCAGATCGCCGGGATAACTGGGCTTGTCGCCAGACTTCAATCCCGCGACCCGCGCAAAGGCGTTGTTGACGAACAGGACGCGCCCGTCCCGATCGGCCATGGCGAGGCCGAAGGGCAGCAGCGACAACAGGGTTTCGATATAGGACAGCGCGGACGTGCCGCCGCCGCCCGCCGGCTCGTCGATCAACAGGAGGAGCATCGGCCCATCCTGCATCGACGCTTGCGCGCCATTGGGCTGGGCCGCGCGCTTCAACGGCACCTGGAGCAGGCGCAGCGGCAGGCCGCCCTGCTCCTCGCGCGCCAGGAACAGCCGTCCCTTGTCGTCCACCCGCATATGGGTGGCGAAATCGCGCCCGACGATATTGGCGTCGATCCGCCCAGCGGCACGCAGCAGGAAGGCGCCATTGGCGGCGCGGATGCGCCCCTCCCCGCCGATCAGCACCGCCATGATGCCTGCTTCGCCAAGCTGGCGGCCCGCTTCCCCGGTGAGGAAGCGGTTGACGTCATCGAGCGCGCTGGGCTGCCGCACCGGCGAAAAGCGCCAGAGCAGATAATCTTCCGACCGGCCGGTGCGGGCGACATCGACGTCGAGGCGCAGCGCGCCCTGCGCCACGCCCTCATGCCTGGCCTCGCCATCGCGCCAGGCGGCGCGGGCGGCGGCGGAGAGGGCGTCGTTGAGCGCCGCGTCGGCAGTGACGCCGGGCGGGGTCGGGTAGCCGGGAAACCATTCGCCGAACAGGTCGCTGGCGCAGACCAGCCGTCCGCCCCGGTCGGTGACGGCGATCGCCATGCTCGACGCATCGGCCGCGGCGCGGGCCACGGTCCAGTCGGGCGTAGCCTCCCGGTCCGAAATCTGCGGCGGATAGAGATGCTGATACCAGGTCAGCAGCGCTGCTGCGGTCAGGATCGTCGCGGCGAAACCGGCGGCGAGCGGCCAGCTGCCCACCGCGTAGAGGACGAGCGCGGCGGAGGCCAGGGCGGCGAGGATCAGCAGCGGCAGCGCCAAGCGCGAGCGCGGCTGCATCAGCCAAGCCTCTTCACCTCTTTTCAACCCGACACCTCTGACACGAAACTGGACCTGAATGTTCCGCCGATCAGACGCCGGCGGCCTTCTCCAATGCGCCGCTTTGATGGACCTTGCCAATCCTCAATTTGCGCGCCTGCCATTTCCGCCCCATGCGGCGGCGCCAGAACCAGTCTGCGATGACATAGCCGATGACGGCGCTGGCGAGCGAGATCAGGAAGAGGCCGAGCAGCATCGCGGGCGCCGCTTCGGACAGGAGCCATGTGGTCCACTGACTGACGGTGGCATGGCCATCGACCAGCGCCATGAAGCCGGTCGCGTCGGCGCTGCGGCCCAGCATCCAGTTGCCCAGCCAGACCGACACCATCAGGATCAGCGGCGTGGTGGCGGGATTGGAGAGGAAAGTCATCGCGGCGGCGACCGGGATATTGGCGCGGAACGGCAGCGCCAGCAACGCCGCGCCGGCGATCTGCACGCCGGGGATCAGCAGGAAGATGCCAACGAACAGGCCCAGCGCCACGCCGCGCGGCACCGACCGGCGGGTGAAGCGCCAGAGCGAGGGTTCCAACACGCGATGGGCGACGGGGGCCAGGACGCGGCTCTGTTCCAGCGATTCGCGGGTCGGGCAATTGGCGTGCCACCAGCGGGTCAGGCGGCTCATCAGCCCTTGTCCCGCATGATGCGCTGCTGGTCGCGCTTCCAGTCACGATCCTTGATCGTCTCGCGCTTGTCGTGATTCTGCTTGCCCTTGGCCAGCGCCAGCTCGATCTTGGCGCGGCCGGTGCTGTTGAAATAGATCATCAGCGGCACCAAAGTCATGCCCTTGCGCGACACGGCGCTGTGCATCTTCTCGATCTCGCGCTCGTGCAGCAACAGCTTGCGCGGCCGCTTGGGCTCGTGATTCTCGCGGTTGCCATGGCTATATTCGGGGATGTTGCTGTTCACCAGAAACACCTGGTTGCCCTTCACCTCGGCATAGCTTTCGGCGATATTGCCCTCGCCCCCGCGCAGGGCCTTCACCTCGGTCCCCTGCAGGGCGATGCCGGCCTCGAACACGTCCTCGATGAAATAGTCGAAGCGCGCGCGCCGGTTTTCGGCGACGATCTTCTTCTTGTCGAAGGTTGCGGGACGGGGGCGGGCCATGACTGTCTAACTACTCATTTCATCAAAGGGGGCCACATCATATGGGCCACCAGCCGCAACTTTACACCAGGCCCGCAATTTCCAGCGCGCGATCGACCGCGGCCCGGCTCGATTCCGACGGCCAGGTGATCGGCAGGCGGACGTCGCTGGGCATATCTGCGCGAACGCGCGTGAGCGCATATTTAACCGGGCCGGGTGAAGAATCGCTGAACAGGGCGTCGTGCAGGGGATAGAGACGATCCTGCAACGCCAGGGCGCCATCCCAATCATGCGCTGCGCAGGCCGCCTGGAAATCGGCGCACAGACGCGGCGCGACATTGGCGGTGACGCTGATGCACCCCTTGCCGCCCATCGCGTTGAAACCCAGCGCCGTTTCGTCATTGCCCGAAAGCTGGCAGAAGTCGGGACCGCAAGCCAGCCGCTGGGCGGTGACCCGCCCCAGATTTCCGGTCGCGTCCTTGATCCCGACGATCGACTGATATTCCTCGGCCAGACGATACATGACCGGCACGCCGATGTCGGTGATGGTGCGGCCGGGCACGTTATAGAGGACGATCGGCAGGTCGCAGCGTTCGGCCAGCCAGGCGAAATGCTGATAGACGCCATCCTGATTAGGCTTGTTATAATAAGGCGCGACGACCAGCGCGGCGTTCGCGCCAGCGCCCTGCGCCGCATACATATGTTCCAGCGCGATTCGGGTGTCGTTGGACCCGCAACCCGCGATCACCGGCACGCGCCCGGCGGC
This sequence comes from Sphingobium sp. AntQ-1, assembly GCF_028538045.1. Lineage (NCBI taxonomy): Bacteria > Pseudomonadati > Pseudomonadota > Alphaproteobacteria > Sphingomonadales > Sphingobiaceae > Sphingobium > Sphingobium sp. AntQ-1. The sequence continues at coordinate 2,301,839 of NZ_CP117158.1, read as the reverse complement.
CTGATCGACGCAGATGGCGATAACGCGATTATGCTCCTCGACCGTCATCGTGGCGCTTTCGCCGGTGGTGCCGCAGGGGACGAGCGCGCTGGATCCTTCCGCTATCTGCCAGTCCACCAGCGCGCGAAACGCCGCCTCATCGACCAGCCCGTCGCGAAACGGGGTCACCAGAGCCGGAATCGAGCCCGAAAACATGATTAAACTCCTTCAAATCTCCGGGCGGCCGGGGCATGATCATTCGAGCCGGGCGCTATAGCGCGTCATTCAGGGCCTGATAAGGATGCAATTGCGATTATGTCCAGCATGCGCGCCACAACCCATGTCGAAAGTTATCTGATCCGCATGCCCATCATCGCCCTGTTGCTCATGACCGCCGGCGCCGGCGCCCAGACCGAGACGGTCCAGCGCGTGCCGCCCGAATATCCGACGCAGGGGCCGGTCGTGCAGCCGCTGCCCGCGCAGGACGGTCAGGGGTTAGGGGGCCCCAGCCCCTGGCAACAGGCGCAGGGCCGGATCGGCGTGGCGCAGGATGGCGGCATCGCAAGCACGATCAGCCAGTGGCGCGCGCTGCAACAGAGCGATGGCCTGGGCTTTTCCACCTATGCCAGCTTCATCGTCGCCAATCCCGGCTGGCCGGGCGAGGACCGAATGCGGCGGCTGGCGGAGACGGGGATCAATCCCGACAGTTTCGATCCCAGCCAGGTGGCGGGCTTCTTCGCACGCTTCCCGGCGCGCACCGCGACCGGTCATGCCCGCAACGCCGTGGCGCTGATGCAGCTCGGCCGGATGGACGAAGCCCGGATCGCCGCCCGCAACGCCTGGGTCGGCGGATCGCTCAGCCCCACCGACGAGGCGCGGCTGCTGTCGCTGTTCGGCTCCACCCTGACGCCCGCGGATCATGACCAGCGCGCCGATGCGCTGCTCTGGGCCAATGACAGCAATGGCGCGGCGCGGATGATCGCCTATGTCAGTCCCGCCCGGCGGCCGGTGTTCCAGGCGCGAATCGCGTTCCGGCGCAAGGCGCCCGACGCGGCGATGCTGATGCAAGCGGCCGAAGCCATGGGCGCAAGCGATGCGGGCTTCATCGCCGACAAGGCGGTGTGGTTGCGCGACAGCGGCAATTGGGTCGCGGCACGGCAATATCTGGCGAACCGCAACGCCGTCACCTACCGGCCGAGCAAGCCGGAGGAATTTTACGAAGTCCTGCTGGGGCAAGCCCGCGCCGCCGCCAACGACAGCCAGTGGAGCTTCGCCTACGGCATCGCCAGCAAGATCGACGATGCGGTGCCGCCCGGCGCAGACGTCAGCGACCAACCGATCGGCGTGCGCGACGATTATACCAGCCTGGCCTGGCTGGCGGGCAGCACCGCCTTCTACAACCTCAATCGCCCGACCGACGCGGTGACGATGTTCCGCCGCTATGCCGATGCGGCCAAATCGCCCCAGACCAAGTCAAAGGGCTATTATTGGGCCGGTCGCGCCGCGCTCCAGTCCGGTGACGCGGCCAGCGCCAACAGCTATTTCAATCAGGCGGGCGTCTATCCCGACCAGTTTTACGGGCAACTGGCGCTGGAGCGGCTGGGCCGAACGATCCCCGCCCCCGCCACGGTCGAGCGGCCGGTGCCGATTTCTGCGGCCGAGCGCGCCGCGTTCGACAATCGGACGGTGGTGCGCGCGGTGCAGGCGCTGGGCCAGATGGGTTATTGGGAGGATCAGAGCAAATTCGCCCGCGCCATCGCCAACAATGCCGATAGCGACACCGACCATTATCTGGCGGCCGAACTGGCGCAGAAGATCGGCCGTCCCGACATGGGCGTGATGGTCGGCCGCCGCGCCGTGTCCAGCGGCCTGAGCGGTTACGGCCAGAGCGCCTTCCCGCGCGTGCCCGTGCCGGCGCAAGCCCAATATAGCTGGACCATGATCCACGCCATCGCGCGGCAGGAAAGCCAGTTCGACAAGCAGATCGTGTCCCATGCGGGCGCTCGCGGCCTCATGCAGTTGATGCCCGGCACCGCGCGCGAGCAGGCGAGCAAGATGGGCATGAGCTACGCACCCGCCTCGCTGAACGATCCAAGTTACAACATCATGCTGGGGTCGGGCTATTTCCAGCGAATGCTGGACTATTATGGCGGCAGCTATCCGCTGGCGGTGGCGGCCTATAATGCCGGGCCGGGCAATGTGAACAAATGGGTCCGCGCCAATGGCGACCCGCGGATGCCGGGCGCGGACATGCTGCGCTGGATCGAGCAGATCCCGATTTTCGAGACGCGCAACTATGTGCAGCGCGTGCTGGAAAACGCCGTGGTCTATGAGGCGATGAACCCGGAGCGGGCGAAGTTCCGGGGGACCAATGCGGTGCTGAGCCGTTATCTGGGCAAGCAGACGCCGGGGTGATTTTTGGTTCGCGCGGAGACGCGGAGTCGCGGAGGGTTTTGAGGCCGCTGCGCGGCGGTTTCTTCGGCAGAAGGCCGCTCCCCAAAATCTCCGCGCCTGCGCGTCTCCGCGCCAATCCGTTTCTCTGCCATCTCTGCGCCTCTGCGCGAACAAAATTGCGCAACCACCCCGGCAACGGATAAGGCTGCGCCATGACCGTCCCCTATCCCAACTATATCTCGCCCGAAGGCTTCGCGAAGCTGCGCGCCGAATATGACCATTTGCTGGGCACCGAACGGCCGCGCATCGTCGAGGTGGTCAGTTGGGCCGCGGGCAATGGCGACCGCAGCGAGAATGGCGATTATCTCTATGGCCGCAAGCGGATGCGCGAGATCGATTTTCAGCTGAAACGCCTGTCGAAGAAGATGAAGGACGCCAAGGTCGTCGATGCCCGGCAACAGCCCGACAAGGGACGGGTCTATTTCGGCGCGACCGTCACCATCGCAGACGAGGACGACAATCACCGCACCGTCACCATCGTCGGCAATGACGAGACGGATGTGGACGCGGGGCGGATCGGCTGGGGATCGCCCATATCGCGCGCGCTGCGCGGGGCGGCGGTGGGCGACCTGCGCCGCGTGCGCCTGCCGGCGGGGGAGAAGGAATATGAGGTGATGGCGATCGCCTATCCCGCGTGATTGAGACAACAAGTTGGACAGTTGTGGCGGTTTTGCGCTTTTCGTGATTGTATGGAAGCAATCGGCTATTTCATGGTCGCCAGGCACGAATAGAGCATAGCGATCCCGTCAAACCATCCATTGCATTCTCTGCGCCTATGCGCGAACGATCAGACCCCGGCCGCGGCGATCAGCCAGCGCCGGAAATCCGCCATCGCTGGACTGTCCGGGCGCGACATCAGGCGGGTGAGCCAATAGCCGCCCAGATCGACCGCCGTGGCGAAGGGCTGGACCAGGCGACCGGCGCGCAGATCCGCGTCGAACATAGCGGGCGGGGCGAGGGCGACGCCCAGTCCGCGCAGGGCCGCCTGCACCATCAGGATCGAACTGTCGAACAGCGGCCCGCGCAGCGGCGGACAGAGGGCGCTGGCCGCCGCGAACCAGCGCGGCCATTCGTCGGCGCGATAGGAACGCAGCAGGGTTTCACGCGCGAGCGCGGCCGGATCGGGCAGGCGCGCTGCGACGTCAGGCGTGCAGAGCGGGGCGAGCGGCGCGCGCAGGACCGGGTCGGCATGGGTGCCATGCCAGGCGCCGTCGCCGAAGCGGATGGCGAGGTCCAGCCCCTCCCCCGCCAGATCGACGCGGTTGTTATTGGTCATGATGCGCAGATCGACATGGGGGCAGGCCCGTTCGAAATCCGCCAGCCGATCCAGCAGCCAGCCGGAGGCGAAGGTGCCGACGACGCCCAGATTGAGGATTTCGCGCGGGCGGCCGCCCTCGATCCGGTCCAGCGTCGCGCCGATCCGGTCGAGCGCGTCGCCCATGACCGGCAGCAGCGCGCGGCCTTCGTCGGTCAGCATCAGGCCGCGGGGCAGGCGGCGGAACAGCGGCGCGCCCAGTCGCGCCTCCAGCCCCGCCACCTGCTGGCTGACCGCGCCCTGGCTGACGCACAGTTCGATGGCGGCTTTGGTGAAGTTGAGATGGCGCGCCGACGCCTCGAAGGCGCGCAGGGCGTTCAGGGGCAGTTGAGCGCGGTCCATGGGGCAAGAGCCATAAGCCTGGCTCATGGCTCTGTCGAGAAATGTTGCTTTGCGAGCGGCCGTCCGACAGGGCAACTTCGCCTTCAAGAAGCAATGGAGGCAGGATCATGCGGAAAACGGTGGCATTCGCTATCAGCCTGGCTGGGATGGCGACCATGGGTGCGGGCGAACCCGGCGGCGCCGCATCACCGCCGGTCGCGCCCGATCATGCCAAGTGGATGGAACCGCAATCGCCCGCCAGACTCTACGGATCGACCTATCTGGTCGGGTTCGGCGACCTGAACGTCGCGATGATCCACACCAGCGCGGGGCTGATCCTGATCGATGGCGGCGTCCCGGAAGGGGTGCCGGAGATTGCGGCGCATCTCCGCCAGCTCGGCCTGTCGATCAAACAGGTGAAGCTGATCCTCTCCACCGAGCCCCATTATGACCATGCCGGCGGCATCGCCGGGCTGGCGCGGGACAGCGGCGCGACCGTGATCGCCAGCGCGGCCGGGGCGGCGGTGCTGCGGACGGGGGGCGGCGACCCCGACGATCCGCAGGCGGCGTGGCTGGATCGATTCCCCGGCGTCGCGAAGGTGCGGCGCGTGCGCGATGGGGAAGGGATCCGGCTGGGCGATACCGCGGTCACCGCCCATGCCACGCCAGGCCATACGCTGGGCAGCATGAGCTGGAGCTGGAAGAGTTGCGAGGGGAAGGATTGCCGGACGATCGTCTTCGGTTCCAGCCTCAATCCCATCGCGCCCGATGGCTGGCGCTTCGCCGATCCGGCGCACCGGCCGTTCGTCGACGCCTTTCGCACCAGCTTCGCGCGGGTGAAGGCGATGCGGTGCGACCTGCTGATCCCGTCCCACCCGGCCGACGACCAAGCCGACAGGCTGGCGCGACTGGCCAGGGCGCGCACGCCCAATCCGTTTCTCGATCCCCGCGCCTGCCGCGCCTATGCGCAGCGCGCGGAGGACGCGCTGGCGAAGAAGCTGGCGGAATAGAGACGCTCGAACTCCTGCGAAAACAGGAGCGCAACCGCTCTTTCATTCGTGCGGGCGCAGCGCCTGGTTGAGACTGTCGAGCACGGCATCGATCGGTTCGGTCACGGTGACGCTGCGCCCTTCGCCGAAGCGGATGCGGGTGCCGTTGCTGACCGAGGAAACGAAGGTGACCTGCGCAGGGTTGATCGCGGTCTGGGTGCGATCAGTGCCGACGAACATCACGAGCATGGCGTCCTCTCCTTATTATGGAACCATAGCCTAGCGCGTTTCGGCGTAGACGCCAGAGGGATCGTTCAGGCGGCGCGAATGGCCGCGATGAAGCCGCCCGCGCGCCGTTCCAGCCGATGCGCTTCGTCGGCCAGGGCGTCGGCGACGTTGCGCATCCCCCGCGCCGCCAGGACGGTGGCCTGGGCATTGTCGCTGATCTGGCGCGCGCCGGTGCGGATATGGGCGCTGGACGATCCCGCCTCCGCCACACTGTCCGCCATGGTCCGGCTGAAGAGACTCTGCCGCGCCACCGCCTCGAACACCGCCGCCGACAGCCGGTCGGCGCGGACCATGGTGGCGTCCATATGGGCGTGACCGGCCGCCACTTCGCCGATGGCGGCGCGGATATGGTCGATCCGCCCGGCTATGCCGGCGGCCGCGTCGCGGGTCTGCTGGGCAAGCGACTTCACCTCTCGCGCGACCACAGCGAAGCCCTGCCCCGCCTCCCCCGCACGCGCCGCCTCGATCCCCGCATTGAGCGCCAGCATGGCGGTCGCGCGAGCGATGCTGTCGATCAGCGCAATGACCTCGCCGATGCCGTCGGCCTCGACTCGCAGCGCCGTGCTGCGTTCGACCCCGGACCGGCTGCGCGCCGCCGCCTCCGCTATCGCTGCGCCCGCCGCCTGGGCCTCGGCCTCCATCGCCCGGAACAACTGCCCCAATTCCGCGCCGCCCGACGCCAGGTCGGCCAGCCGCTCGGCCGTCTGCGCCGCGGCGACGGCCATGGCGGCCGAATCGGCGCCGTCGCCTGCGGCCCGCTCCGCCGCCTGCCCCGCCAGCGCGGACAGCCGCTGCGCCATCGCCGCCATGTCGGCGATCATCGTGGCGATATCCTGACGGAAGGCGGCGCTTTCCTGCGTGATCTGCTCAACCCGCGCGGTCCGCGCCAGCGCCAGTCGCGCGTCGCGATCGGCCGCCAGCCGCAGCAGCAGCCCGCCGCCGAGCACGCCGCTATAGACGCCAGCGTCGGTGACGATCAACCCGTCGCAGCCCGCGCCCTGCGCCGCGAACAGATCGACCAGCGCCTCGACGCTGGCGGTGCGATCGACGGTGGCGCAGGGGCGGACATGATCGTCCAGCCGCCCGCCGAAACTGGGATTGCGCAGCAGCGCGTGACCGAAGGGGTTGAACAGGATACGGCGCATGTCGCGCTCGTAGATCGCGCCCACCGGCCGGTCGCGCGTATCCAGCACCGGCAGCAGGCGCAGCCCCGAATCGCGCTGGAACCAGTCAACCGCTTCACTGAGCGGCTGGCCCAGGCGGACGACCGGCGTCCGCTCCGCCAGGGGCAGACCGGGGACGACGGACGGATCGGGCATGGCGATGGGCGCAGCTAACATGGACAGCGGCTTAGACGGTCAATGGTAAATGCGCGGTTAGAATTTCATGACAATTTTGTTACAAGTAGCTGATTTCATTTGGATTTATAGCCAAATGCGTCCTGCGCCAGTTTGACCACGGCAGGGTCCGCATCGGGGAAATCCATCGGCACCAGCTTTTCCAGCCGATCGGCAACATAGGTCAGGGCCGCGATCCGGCCGGCCTTGCGGTGGTTATTGTCGATTACCTGCCAGGGGGCGTGCTTGCTGTCGGTTTTCTTGAACATGGCGTGCATCGCGTCGAGATAGTCGGCCCGCCGGGCGCGGTTGCGATAATCGTCCGCGCCGGTCTTCCACCGCTTCCACGGCGTATCGAGCCGCTGGGCGAGCTGTTCGTCCTGGGTTTCCTGGGTGATATGGACGAAGAGTTTGACGAAATTGACGCCATCCTGCGCCAGTTGCTTTTCGAAGGCGTTGATCTCGTCATAGCCGCGCTTCCAGTCGGCCTTGCTGCAAAAGCCCTCGACCCGCTCAACCAGCACGCGGCCGTACCAGCTACGGTCGAAAATGCCGATATTGCGGCTGGCGGGCAGGCGCGTCCAGAAGCGCCAGAGGAAATGATGGTCGCGCTCCTCCTCATTGGGGGCTGCGATCGGGTGGACCTGATAATAGCGCGGGTCCCAGTCGGCGCTCATCCGCTTGATAATGCCGCCCTTGCCCGCGGCGTCCCAGCCCTCCAGCAGGACGACGCTGCGCTTGCCGTGCAGGATGTGCGCGACCTGAATCTTGGCGAGGCGCCGCTGGACCGCTAGGAGGTCGGCGTCATAGTCGCCTTTATATTTCGCGCCCTTTTCGTAGTCGGCAAGGTCGATGGTCAATGCTCCACTCCCGTTCGGTTCGAGCTTGTCGAGAAACTTGTTCTCGATACGCCTTCTCGGCTTCGCTCGAAGGCTACTCGAACCGAACGGAACTGGAAAGTATAGGGATCAGGCCTTCGCCTGCGGCTCCACGACGCGGACATGGAGTTCGCGCAGCTGCTTGAATTCGGCGGCGCTGGGAGCGCCCATCAGCAGGTCTTCGGCGCGCTGGTTCATCGGGAACAGCGTGATTTCGCGCAGATTCTGCGCGCCGCACAGCAGCATCACGATGCGATCGACGCCCGCCGCCATGCCGCCATGGGGCGGCGCGCCGTACTGGAAGGCGCGGTAGAGGCCGCCGAAGCGATCCTCCACATCCTGCTGGCTGAGGCCCACCAGTTCGAACGCCTTGACCATCAGTTCGGGCGACTGGTTGCGGATCGAGCCGGAAGCGATTTCATAGCCGTTGCAGACCATGTCATATTGATAGGCGTTGATCGTCAGCGGGTCCTGATTGTTCAGCGCGTCCAGCCCGCCCTGCGGCATGGAGAAGGGATTGTGCGCGAAATCGACCGACTTGGTGTCTTCGTCATATTCGTAGAAGGGGAAGTCCACGATCCAGCACAGGTCGAAGCGGTCCTTGTCGATCAGGTCCAGCGTTTCGCCGACGCGGGTGCGCGCCAGGCCCGCCAGCTTGGCGGCCTGCGATTCCTTGCCCGCTGCGAAGAACACGCCGTCATTGGGGCCGAGGCCGAGCGCTGCGATCAGCTTGCCGGTCGCTTCCTCGCCGTGATTCTTGGCGATCGGGCCACCGGGAACGCCATCCTTGATGTTGATATAGCCAAGGCCCGAATAGCCCTCGCCCCGCGCCCAATTGTTCATCTCGTCGAAGAATTTGCGGCTGCCAGCCCCTGCGCCGGGCGCCGGGATCGCGCGGATCACGCTGCCGCTGTCGACCAGCGATGCGAAAATACCGAAGCCGGACCCCACGAAATGTTCGGTCACGTCGGTGATGAGGATGGGGTTGCGCAGGTCGGGCTTGTCGCTGCCGTACTTCAGCAGCGCCTCGGCGTGCGGGATGCGCGGGAAGCTGCCTGCCGGGGTGACGGGCTTGCCGTCGGCGAACTGTTCGAACACCTGGGCGATGACCGGCTCCATCGTGTTCCAGACATCTTCCTGGGTCACGAAGCTCATTTCGAGGTCGAGCTGGTAGAATTCGCCGGGCAGACGATCAGCGCGCGGATCTTCGTCGCGGAAGCAGGGGGCGATCTGGAAATAACGGTCGAAGCCCGCGACCATCAGCAACTGCTTATATTGCTGGGGCGCCTGCGGCAGGGCGTAGAATTTGCCAGCATGGATGCGGCTGGGCACCAGGAAGTCGCGCGCGCCTTCGGGGCTGCTCGCCGTCAGGATCGGCGTCGAATATTCGGTGAAGCCGATGCCTTCCATGCGGCGGCGCATGTCGGAGATGATCCTGGTCCGCTTGACGATATTGGCGTGCAGCGTTTCGCGGCGCAGGTCGAGGAAGCGATAGCGCAGGCGGATATCTTCGGGATATTCCTGCTCGCCCGCGACCGGCAGCGGCAGTTCGGCGGCGGTGGAAAGCACCGTCACGCTGTCGGCCACGATCTCGATCTCGCCGGTCGCCATGCGCGGGTTGATGGCTTCGGCGGCGCGGGCGACCACATGACCGTCGATCGTCACGACGGATTCGAGGCGGAGCGATTCCAGCGTACGGAGCGGATCGCTGTCGGCCTTCGCCACCACCTGCGTAATGCCATAATGATCGCGCAGATCGACGAACAAAACGCCGCCATGGTCGCGCTTGCGATGCACCCAGCCCGACACGCGGACCTCAGTGCCGACATCGGCCGTGGTCAGGGCGCCGCAGGTGTGGGTGCGATAGGCGTGCATGGCGTTTTGGTCTTTCAGCTTCGTTTTACGGAAATGACAAAGTGTTGCAGTCCCGCTATGGCCTATGCTGTCAAGCATTGACCAGTCCGCCGGACGCGGGCCAGCCCATAATAAGATCGAAGACCATATGCAAATTCATCCGCTGATTACCGACAGCAAGACGCTTTCCGATTTCTGCGCCCGCATCGCCAAATCGCCCTATATCGCCGTCGATACCGAGTTCATGCGGGAAAACAGCTATTGGCCCGAACTGTGTCTGGTCCAGGTTGCCGACCCGAACGAGGCCGCCGCGATCGATCCCAAGGCGCCCGGCATCGACCTGAAGCCCCTGCTCGACCTGATGTGCGAGAATGAGGATGTTCTGAAGGTCTTCCATGCCGGCGGGCAGGATATCGAGATCGTCCACAACCTGACCGGCAAGACGCCGCACCCGATGTTCGACACCCAGATCGCGGCGATGGCGCTGGGGCTGGGCGAGCAGATCGGTTACGGCAATCTGGTCGATGCGTGGATGGGCGTGGTGCTGGACAAGGGCGCGCGCTTTACCGATTGGGCGCGGCGGCCGCTGGACAAAAGGCAGATCGACTATGCGATCGGCGACGTCACTTACCTGATCCAGATCTTCCCCAAAATGCTGGAAGAATTGCGCAAGACCGGGCGCGGCGACTGGCTGGACCAGGAAATGGAGCGGATCAGCGATCCTTCCCATTATGAAAACGACCCGCAACAGGCGTGGCAGCGGGTGCGGATCGCCAGCAAGAAGGCAGACGTACTGGGACGGCTCAAGGCGCTGGCCGCCTGGCGCGAGATCGAGGCGCAGGACAAGAATCTGCCGCGCGGCCGCATCGTCAAGGACGAAACGCTGGCCGACATCGCCAGCCATCCGCCGCGCACCCAGGAAGAATTGGGCAAGGTGCGCGGACTGAGCGCGACCTGGCGGACCAACGATATCGGCGCGCGGCTGATGAACGCGCTGGCCAAGCACCAGCCGCTGGGCAAGGACGAGATGCCGGAGCGCGATCCCAAGCGGCCGGGGCTGGGCAAGGACGGCGCGCTGGTGGCCGACCTGCTCAAGCTGCTGCTGAAAATCCGCTCGCGCGACATCAATGTCGCGTCGCGGCTGATCGCGCGGACCGACGATATCGACGCGCTGGCCGCGGGCGTGCGCGAGGGGCTCTCGATATTGGAGGGCTGGCGTTATGAACAATTTGGCCGCGACGCGGTTGACCTGGTCGAAGGCCGCATGGCCTTTGCGGTCAAAAATGGCCGGTTGAAGATGACGCGCACGGAATAGGAGAGCGGCGATGAAGCGGGCTGGGCGGATGGTGATTGCAAGCCTGATGGCTCTGTCCCTGGTCGCGTGCGCCGGGGCGAACGGGCCGGGACCGGCCACCCCGCCCGTCAGCGCCGAAGGACCATGCCGCAATGATGGCCTGGACAGCTTCGTCGGACAGAAGGCGAGCGCCGAGGTTGGCGCGGCTTTGCTCAAGGCGTCGGGCGCGAAGACGTTGCGCTGGGGCGGACCGGGCATGGCGATGACCATGGATTACCGCGCCGATCGGCTGACCGTGAGTTATGACGCGGCGATGGCGATTATTTCGGCCCGTTGCGGGTAATCAAGCCACGTTCGCTTCGAGAGCTTTATCTGGAAATGACCCCCACCGCCGACCTCGCCATCCGCCTGGCGCGCGCGTCCTTCAACCGGGCGCTGGCCGAGGCGGATCTGACCGCCATCGGGCCGCTGCTGGCGATGGATGTCGTCATGGTGACGGGCACCGACAGCGCGGTCATTGCCGGACGCAAGGCGCAGTTGATGGCGTGGAAGCGCGAGTTCGCTGCCAAGCCGCGCATGATCTATACCCGCACGCCCGAAACCATCGTCGCGTCGCCCGTGGAGCCGATCGCGATGGAGCATGGCGTCTGGCAGGGCGTCGTGCATGGTGCAGCCCAAGCATCGGGGAGCTACAGCGCCAAATGGCGTGAAGTCGGCGGCGCTTGGGTGATCGAGGCGGAAATCTATCTGACGCTGGCCTGAGCCAACCGCACATAGCTTACCGTTTCCAGCGCGCCCAGATCGCCGTGGGCAGCGCGATGCCGCGCGCTTCTTCCCGCACAGCCAGTTCGCCCGCCTCCACCGTGCCGGGCAGGTCCGCGAAAGCCTGGCGCAGCAATTCGCCGATCGCCAGCGCCGACATGCGCACCGCATAAACGGTCAGGAACAGGAAACGGCTGTCCGCGTCCAGCAGCGCCCGGCAATTGGCGATCAGACCGGGCAGGTCTTCCTCCAGCCGCCACACTTCGCCGTCGGGACCGCGGCCATATTTGGGCGGGTCGAGCAATATGCCGTCATAGCGGCGATTGCGGCGTACTTCGCGGGCGACGAATTTGGCGGCGTCCTCCACGATCCAGCGGACCGGCTTGTCCGCCATGCCCGACAGGTCGGCATTGGCGCGGGCCTGCGCCACCGATTTCTTGGACGCATCGACATGGACCATGCGCGCGCCGCCGGCCGACAGGGCCAGCGTGCCGACACCGGTATAGCCGAACAGGTTCATGATCTCGGCATCGGGTTTATCCGCATAGGTGGCGCGCAGATCGTCCCAGATCGGCGCCATGTCGGGGAAGAAGCCGAGATGGCGGAACGGGGTGCAGCTCGACTGGAAGGTGACTTCGCGCCAGTGGAGCGGCCAGCCTTCGGCCGGGACCGGCTTTTCATAATACCAGCGGCCGCCGCCATCCTCGTCCGATCCGGGGATGAATTCGCCGTCGGCGCGCCAGTCGGTCGTCGCGGGCTTCCACATCGCCTGCGGTTCCGGGCGGATGAAGCGGAAGCGGCCATAGCGCTCCAGCTTCCGCCCGTCGCCGCTGTCGAGCAGGCCGTAGTCGGACCAGGGTTCGCCGATGAGGGTCTTGAGCTCCAACTTAGCCGCGCGGGGTCGCGCGTTCGGCGACATAAGCGGTGACCGCCTCGAACGTGCCGGGGAGCTTGGCGTAGCTTTCCTCGCGCGAGAACAGGTCGCCGACGCGCGCGGGGAGCGGCGGGCGGGTGCCGGTCGCGCGTTCGACGGCGTCGCGGAACTTGGCGGGGTGGGCGGTCGCCAGCGTGACAACCGGGATGTGCGCATCGATGCCCGCTTCGCGCGCGGCGGCGAGACCGATCGCGCTGTGCGGGTCGAGGATCTGGCCTGCGCCGTCATAGGCCCAGCGCATCGCCATCGTCATGCCGTCGGCATCGACGCGGGCGGAGCTGAACAGATGCGCCGCGCCTTCGCGCTGGGCGTTGGTCAGGCGCATCGCCTTGCTGGTTTCGAAGCCGCGCATCTGCTCCGCCAGCGCCAGGCCGTCGCGACCGCCGGCGTCGAACAGCAGCCGTTCGAAATTGGAACTGACCTGGATGTCCATGCTGGGGGTGGCGGTCGGCACGACCTGGCCCTGGCTATAATCGCCTTCGGACAAGGCGCGGTGCAGGATATCGTTGACGTTGGTGGCGACGATAAGCTTCGCGACGGGCAGGCCCATCTTCGCGGCCACATAGCCCGCGAACACGTCGCCGAAATTACCGGTGGGGACCGAGAAGGCGACTTCGCGTTCAGGCGCGCCAAGGCGAACGGCGGCGTAGAAATAATAGACGACCTGCGCCATCAGCCGCGCCCAGTTGATGCTGTTCACCGCCGACAGGTTGAAGCGGTTCTTGAAGGCGGCGTCGTTGAACATCGCCTTCACCAGCGCCTGCGCATCGTCGAAGCTGCCCTCGATCGCGATATTATAGACGTTGGGGGCCAGCACGGTGGTCATCTGGCGGCGCTGCACGTCCGACACCCGCCCTTCGGGATGGAGCATGAAGATGTCGATCTTTTCGCGGCCCGCCACCGCGTCGATCGCCGCCGACCCGGTGTCGCCCGACGTCGCCCCGACGATGGTCAAATGATCGTCGCGGCGCGAGAGGAAGCGTTCGAACAACTGGCCAAGCAGCTGGAGCGCGACATCCTTGAAGGCGAGCGTCGGGCCATGGAACAGTTCCAGCAGCCAATGCTGATGGTCGAGCTGAACCAGCGGGGTCACGGCCTGATGGCTGAAGCGGCCATAGGCGGCGGTGCAGAGTTCCCGCAGTTCGTATTCGCTGAGCGATCCCGCGACGAAGGGCGCCATGACCCGAACGGCGGTTTCGACATAGGAGAGGCCGGCAAGGGCGCTGATCTGATCGACGGTAAAGGCCGGCCAGCTGGTCGGCAGATACAGGCCGCCATCGGACGCGAGCCCCGCCAGCGTGACGTCTTCGAAACCGAGCGCGGGCGCGGTGCCCCTGGTGCTTTGATATTGCATAATGGGAAAGCGCGGTAACGATCCGCGCGCGCGGGAGCAAGCGTTTAGGAGGATTTCGGCCCGTTCCGGCGACGCAGCGCCAATATGTAGATGATGACCGCGACGCCAGCGAAGAAGAACCATTGCACCGCATAGGCGAGATGGTTGTTGGGGACGTCAGCGGCGCTGGGCGGCGCAGCGGCCTTGAGGCCCGCCGGGGCCTGGCGCGCGATCAGCATCGGGCGCAGGGGCGTCACCTTGCCGCCGATCCGCGATAGCAGGGCGCGGTGGTCCGGCTCCTCCGAAATCCAGCCTGATACCTGCCCGCCGGTCCAGTTCGGCTTGTCGTCGGGCTTTTGCCCCACGCCGATCGCGACCAGTGCGCCCGGTCCCTCCGCCCCGGTCGAACATTGCGCGATATGACGATAGCCGGTCGATCCGTCGGCGGCGCGACCCGCCTCGATCCGCCAGCCCACGACGCGCAGGCAATGGACCGACGAGGGGCGGAACAGGATGTCGGGCGCGACCGGCGGCAGCATCGGGAAGGCGACGGCGGAGCGGCCGGGATTGGCCGCGGCCAGCGCCAACGCCTGTTCCTTTTCACCGCGGCGCTGGAGTTGCCAGACGCCCAGCGCGATCATCGTCAGCACCGCGAGCGCGACGATGATCGTGGCGATCAGCGGGATTCGGGCGGGTGCGGGCTGATCGGTCATGGATATCCTTGTAGCGATCGACAGGGCAAAAGAAAACGGCCGGAGCATCGCCCCGGCCGTCTTGTCGTCAGTGACTGACGGTCGTTCAGCCGCCGTGGACCGGCGCGCCCCAGCCGCCCCACACATAGATGGCGACGAACAGGAACAGCCACACCACGTCGACGAAATGCCAGTACCAGGCGGCGGCTTCGAAGCCGAAATGCTGGCGCGGGGTGAAGTGGCCCTTATAGACGCGCACCAGATTGACGATCAGGAAGATCGTGCCGACGATGACGTGGAAGCCGTGGAAGCCGGTCGCCATGTAGAAACCCGAACTGTAGGGAGACCCGCCGAACGGGAACGGCGCATGGGCATATTCATAGGCCTGGATCGACGAGAAGAGCAGGCCGAGCAGGATCGTGCACCACAGGCCCTTTTTCAGGCCTTCGCGGTCGCCATGGATCAGCGCATGATGCGCCCAGGTGACGGTGGTGCCCGAGCAGAGCAGGATCAGCGTGTTGAGCAAGGGCAGTTCGAAGGCGTTCATCACCTCGATGCCCTTGGACGGGAACAGCCCTTCGATCGGCGCGAGCGCGCTGGGGAAGAGCGAGAAGTCGAAAAAGGCCCAGAACCAGCCGACGAAGAACATCACTTCCGACGCGATGAACAGGATCATGCCGTAGCGCAGGTGCAACTGCACCACCGGCGTATGGTCGCCGGCATGCGCTTCGGTGATCACATTGGCCCACCAGCTGTAGAAGGTGAACAGCACGCCGGCGACGCCGAGCAGGAAGACCCAGCCGCCGCCGGCCGGCATCGCGTCGGGATGCATCCACATGATCGCGCCAAATGCCATGACCAGCGCCGACATGGAGCCGAAGAGCGGCCAGATGCTGGGCGGAAGGATATGATAATCGTGGTTCTTGGCGCCTGCCATCGTCTCTTCCCTGTTCGCGGTTCGCGTTATCTGATGCTTGCCTTAGCTTGGCTTCTTGTCCTGCTCAACAGGATAGAAAGTGTAGCTCAAGGTAATTTGCTGCGTGTCCTTGTTGTCGCTGTCCTGCAAAATCTTCGGATCGACAAAATAGAGCACCGGCATGCGGACTTCCTCGCCGGGCTGAAGCGTCTGCTGGGTGAAGCAGAAACACTGGATCTTGGTGAAATAGGCGCCCGCCTGGGTCGGCGTGACGTTGAAGCTGGCGGTGCCGGTCACCGGCTTGTCCGACATGTTCCTGGCGATGAAGATCGCCATATCCTTGCGCCCGATGGTGACGGTATCCGTCCGATGTTCGGGGTAGAATTGCCAGGGCATGCCGGGCTGGACATTGGAATCGAACCGGATCGACATGGTGTGGCCGACCGCCGCCTGCACCTGAACATCGGCAGACGCGCGCTTGGTCGTGCCGCCAAAGCCGGTCTGTTCGCAGAAGATGCGGTAGAGCGGGACCGAGGCGAAGCCTAGGCCCAGCATCGCCAGCCCGACCGTCGCCATGGCGACCAGCGTGCGCCGGTTGCGGCGATCGCGATCGAAGGGAGAAGGCGGAAGGGTGGCCATCAGTTGCCGCCCATCTTGGCGATGGTGATGCCGTAAAAGAGCAGCACGAGCGCGCCGAGCAACAGGCCCATCACCAGCGCGCGGGACTTTTGCCGCGCCCGAACCTTTTCCAGCTCTTCGGGCGTCATGCGAGCAGCCAGCGGTCGACGACCACCGCCCCGAACAGCAGGAAGAGATAGAGGATCGAATATTTGAACAGACGCTTTTCGGGCGCCATGCGGGCCGGGTCGCTTTCGCGCCGGCGGTAGACCTGGAAGGCGAAGACGGCGAAGAGCGCAGTGCCCAGCAGCGCCGCCGTGCCATAGACCAAGCCGGTCAATTGCAGCAGCACCGGCGCCATCGCCGCGACCGCCATGATCGCGGTATAGGCCCAGATCTGGCGGCGGGTGACGACCTCGCCCGATACGACAGGCAGCATCGGGATGCCGGCGGCGGCGTAATCGGTCTTCACGAACAGGGCGAGCGCCCAGAAATGGGGCGGCGTCCAGAAGAAGATCAGCATGAACAGGGCGACGGGCAGCGCGCTGATGTCGCCGGTCACCGCCGCCCAGCCGATCACCGGCGGAAAAGCGCCCGCCGCGCCGCCGATCACGATATTCTGCGCCGTCCGGGGCTTAAGCCAGATGGTGTAGACGAAGACGTAGAAAAGGATGGAGACGGCCAGCACGGCAGCGGCGAGCCAGTTGGTCGCCATGCCGATCAGGATCACCGAGAAGAAGGAGAGGCCCACGCCGAAATGCAGCGCCGATTGCCGGTCCATCCGGCCAGCGGGTAGCGGGCGGTTGGCGGTGCGCTTCATCTTGGCGTCGATATCGGCCTCATACCATTGATTGAGCGCCGCGGCGGCGCCCGCGCCGATGGCGATGCACAATATGGCGGTGAAGGCGAGGATCGGGTGGATATGCCCCGGCGCGGCGAGCAGACCGCACAGGCCGGTGAACACGACCAGCGTCATCACGCGCGGCTTGGTCAGCGCGACGAAATCGCGCCAATGGGCGGGGAGAAGAGCTTGGTCGAAAGTCACACTGGTCATGTCATGTTCCGGCTCCGTCGCGATCCATCACGGCGCACGGAGCAAAATGCCACCACCGGGGCGGACATGATATCCGCCCCGGCTTTGTCAGTCGATCATGCCATCAATGATGGCCGTTATCGTCGATCACCGGCAGGGTTTCGAACTGGTGATAGGGCGGCGGGCTGGGCAGGGTCCATTCCAGCGTCGTCGCGCCTTCGCCCCAGGGATTGCCGACCGCCTTCTTGCCGGCCGCGAGCGACCAGATCAGGTTGATGAAGAAGATCAACATGCCTGCCGCCATGATCTCATAGCCATGGCTGGCCAGTTCGTTCCACTTTTCGAACGCGGCCGGATAGTCCGGATAGCGACGCGGCATACCCGACAGGCCCAGGAAGTGCATCGGGAAGAACAACAGGTTCACGCCGGCGAAGAACACCCAGAAGTGCAGGTGGCCCAGGAACTCGTTGTACATCTTGCCCGACATTTTCGGGAACCAGTAGTAGAAGCCGGCGAACAGGCCGAACACGGCGCCCAGCGAGAGGACGTAGTGGAAGTGCGCGACGACATAATAGGTGTCGTGCAGCACGTCGTCGACGCCGCCATTGGCCAGCACGACGCCGGTGACGCCGCCCACGGTGAAGAGGAAGATGAAGCCCAGCGCCCAGACCATCGGGGTCTTAAAGCTGATCGAGCCGCCCCAGATGGTCGCGATCCACGAGAAGATCTTGATTCCGGTGGGCACGGCGATGACCATCGTCGCGGCGGTGAAATACATTTTCACGTTCACCGACATGCCGGTGGTGAACATGTGGTGCGCCCACACGACGAAGCCGACGACGCCGATCGCGACCATGGCGTAGGCCATGCCGAGATAACCAAAGACGGGCTTGCGGCTGAAGGTCGAGATGATCTGGCTGACGATGCCGAAGCCCGGCAGAATCATGATATAGACTTCGGGGTGGCCGAAGAACCAGAAGAGATGCTGGTAGAGTTCGGGATCGCCGCCACCGGCCGCGTCGTAGAAGGTGGTGCCGAAGTTACGATCGGTCAGCAGCATGGTGATCGCGGCGGCCAGGACCGGCAGCGCGAGCAGCAGCAGGAAGGCGGTGACCAGCACCGACCAGACGAACAGCGGCATCTTGTGCAGGGTCATGCCCGGCGCGCGCATGTTGAGGATGGTGGTGATGAAGTTGATCGCGCCCAGGATCGACGACGCACCCGCGATATGGAGCGACAAGATCGCCATGTCGACGGCCGGCCCGGCCGAACCGCTGGTCGAGAGCGGCGCATAGACCGTCCAGCCCGTACCTGCGCCATTGCCGGTGCCGCCGGGGACGAAGGTCGAGCCGAGCAGCAGGGCGAAGGCGGGGATGAGCAGCCAGAAGCTGACATTGTTCATCCGCGGGAAGGCCATGTCCGGCGCGCCGATCATGATCGGCACGAACCAGTTGCCAAAGCCGCCGATCATAGCGGGCATCACCATGAAGAAGACCATGATGAGGCCGTGGGCGGTGATCAGCACGTTCCACAGATGATAGGCCTGGTCCAGCGTCGCTTCCGGACCATCCATCATCATGGCCCATGTGTGCAGATACTGGATGCCCGGATGCGCGAGTTCGGCGCGCATCAGGCCGGAAATGCCGCCACCGATGATGCCCGCGATAATCGCGAAGATCAGGTAGAGGGTGCCGATGTCCTTGTGGTTGGTGGACATGAACCAGCGCTGGAAGAAGGCTGGTTTATGATCGGCATCGTGATGATCGTGGGCGTGGTCGCCGTGATGATCTGCGGTGATGGTTGTCATGGCTTCCTACCCTGATCAGATTTTCTTGTCGGCGGCGGGGGCTGCGGGCGCGGCGTCAGCCGTTTTTTCCGCAGCCGCTGCGCCGGCGGGCTTGCCGCCCTGCGACAGCACCCACTGGTCGAACTGGGCCGGGGGCAGCGCTTCGATCGCGATCGGCATGAAGCCGTGGCGGGCGCCGCACAGTTCCGAACACTGGCCGTAATAGACGCCCGGCTTGTCGATGGTGAAGCTCTTCTCGTTCAGGCGCCCCGGAACGGCGTCCATCTTCACCCAGAGCGAGGGCACGGCGAAGGCATGGATCACGTCGGCGCCGGTGATGATCAGCTTGATCGGACGGCCGGCGGGCAGGACCAGACGATTGTCGGGCGCGAGCAGATAAGGCTCGCCATTGGCCTTCGCCTTGTCTTCCGGCAGCATGTTCGAAACGAATTCGGGAATGCCGTTGTCGGGATATTCATAGCCCCAATACCATTGATAGCCGGTCACCTTGACGACGACGGCATCCTTGGGCGCGGGCTTATACTGGTCGGCCAGCAAGCCGATCGAGGGGACCGCGACGACCAGCAGGATCACGACCGGCAAGACGGTCCAGATCACCTCGATCATGGTGTTGTGGGCGGTCTTCGACGGGATCGGATTGGCGCTGCGGCGGAATTTCCACATCGCGTAGATCATCAGGATCAGGACGAAGATGGAGATCGCGAAGATCAGCGGCAGCAGCATCACGTCATGCAGCCAGCGCGCGGTATGGCCGGTTGACGTGAACTGCTCCTGCAGGGTGAATTCGCCCGGCTTGGGCATACCGACGCCTTCGGTCGGCTTCATCCGCGGCGGCGCGGCCACCGTGGCGGCGGGCGCAGCTTCAGCAACCGGCGCGGCGGCGTTGGCCGATTCGGCCGGCGCGGCGGCATTGTCGGCAGCCGGCGCGGCCGCAACGGCATTGTCCTGCGCCAGCGCATGTCCGTTCATGCCAAGCGCTGGCGCAACGGCCAACAACCCGGCGAGAACGAGCGATTTCACCTTTTTCATAGCGTCTTCTTACCCCGTAACCCCTTGGCGCCGCTGCAACGAAGACGCGCAAGAAGCGCATGATCCTCGTCCGGTCGGTTCTGCCGCGGCTTATAGGCATGGTTTTCCCGTGCCTCAAGCACGCAGGAGCAGATTTTCTTCGCTGTTGCAACGCTCCCCTTGGCCGCCTATTTCGCTGGTCCGCGCACAGGGGCGCGATCATGGCGCGCCACAGGTGCGTCGTGCTGACGGATTGGCGGGCCGCGCGAACAGGCGACGGGCCGCCCGACATGGATATATGACGGCATGACAGATGAGGAAGTATTGGCGGAATTCCGGGCGGCGGGGGCGCTGCTCGAAGGACATTTCATCCTGTCGTCCGGGCGGCGCAGCGCCAATTATCTGCAATGCGCGCGCGTGCTGATGAACGCCGAACGGGCCGGCAAGCTGGCCCGCGCCACGGTGCAGAAATTACCGCGCGAAGTGCGGCAGGAGATCGATCTGGTGGTGTCGCCGGCGATGGGCGGCCTGATCATCGGCCATGAAGTCGGCCGCGCGCTGGACAAGGATGCGGTGTTTCTGGAGCGGCCGGAGGGCGTGTTCGAACTGCGTCGCGGCTTTGCGATCACGCCGGGGCAGAAGGTGCTGATGGTCGAGGACGTCGTGACCACCGGCCTGTCGTCGCGCCAGGCGATCGAAGCGGTCGAGGCGGAAGGCGGCATTGTCGTCGCCGAAGTCGCGCTGGTCGACCGGTCGGCGGGCGAAGTCGATCTGGGCGTGCCTTTCTACCCGCTCGTCTCCATCAATTTCCCAGTTTATGATGAAGATGCGGTGCCGCCCGAACTGGCGGCGATCCCGGCGATCAAGCCCGGCAGCCGGAAGCAATAGGCCTTATGACCACGCCCCTGCGCCTTGGCGTCAATATCGACCATGTGGCGACCATCCGCAACGCGCGGGGGGGCGAGCATCCCGATCCGGTCAAGGCCGCCCTGCTGGCGGTGAAGGCCGGGGCGGACGGCATCACCGCCCATCTGCGCGAGGACAGGCGGCATATTCGCGACGCGGATGTGGCGACGCTGATGGCGGCGCTGACCGTGCCGCTCAATCTGGAGATGGCCGCGACGCAGGAGATGCTGGACATCGCCCTGCGCTACCGGCCGCACGCCGCCTGCATCGTGCCGGAAAAGCGCGAGGAGCGCACGACCGAGGGCGGGCTGGACGCCGCCGGGCAGTTCGAGACGTTGAAGCCCGTCGTCGCGGCGCTGGCCGATGCGGGGATTCGCGTCAGCCTGTTCATCGAGGCGGACGCGCGCCAGATCGACGCAGCGATCCGGCTGGGCGCGCCGGTGGTGGAATTCCACACCGGCGCCTACGCCCATCTGAGCGGCGAGGCGCGCGCGGCCGAACTGCGCCGGATCGCCGACGCCGCCGCGCTGGCGGCCAAGAACGGGATCGAACCCCATGCCGGCCACGGCCTGACCTTCGACAATGTCGCCCCGATCGCCGCCATTCCGCAGGTCGCCGAACTCAATATCGGCCATTTCCTGATCGGCGAGGCGTTGTTCGGCGGGCTGGAGGGCAGCATTAGAGAGATGCGGCGGCAGATGGAGCTGGCGCGGTGAAAGTGAGGGGCGCGTGATCATCGGCCTCGGCTCCGACCTCTGCAATATCGAGCGTATCCAGAACTCGCTCGACCGGTTCGGACAGCGCTTCGAACAGCGCGTCTTCACCGAGGTCGAACAGGCCAAGGGCAATCGCCGCCCCTTCACCAAGGCTGGGACCCTGGCCAAGCGCTTCGCCGCCAAGGAGGCTTTCTCCAAGGCGGTCGGCACTGGCTTCAAGGCGGGCGTGTTCATGAAGGATATCGGCGTGGTCAACGCCCCGTCCGGCGCGCCGACGCTCAAGCTGACCGGCGGCGCGCTGGCGCGGCTCGAATCGATGGTGCCGGCGGGGCATAAGCCTGTCATTCACCTGACGCTCACCGACGATCATCCATGGGCGCAGGCCTTCGTCATCATCGAAGCCCTGCCCCAGTGAGCAACCTTCCCCCTAGCGAAAGCCCGCCCGTGACGGCCATCGACCTGCCCGAAGAGACGGTTCTTTCCGATGCGCCACAGGGGGACGACGCGCAGCGATCCGCCGTCAACTGGTGGCAGGAACTCAAAAGCATCGTCCTGCTGATCCTGGCCGTGCTGGCCTTCCACAGCTTCGTGGCCAAGCCCTTCTACATTCCCAGCGAATCGATGATGCCGGTGCTGCTGACCGGCGACCGGCTGGTGGTGAGCAAATTTCCCTATGGCTGGTCCTATGTCTCGCCCAGTTTCCACCCCCTGCCCTTCCTGAAGGGTCGGGTGCTGGGCCGCCTGCCCGACCGCGGCGACATCGTCATCGTGTCGCCCCAGAACCGTCGGGAGGATTATATCAAGCGGGTGATCGGCCTGCCCGGCGACATTATCGAGGTGCGCGGCGGCCAGGTGATCCTGAACGGCGTGGCGGTGAAGCAGAAGATGCTGAAACCCCTGCGTCTGGCCGTCGACGGCAACGCCCCCTGCCCGCCGCTGCAATTCCCCGGCGCATTGGTGACGGGCAAGGACGGCAGGGACTATTGCGAGCTGCCGGTGCGGCAGGAAATCCTGCCCAACGGCAAGACCTATGTCACGATCGACATGGGGCCGAGCGCGCTCGACTGGTATGGCCCGGTGCGGGTGCCGGCCGACCATGTCTTCCTGATGGGCGACAATCGCGACAATAGCGCCGACAGCCGCGCGCCGTTGGAAGAAAACGGCCTGGGCGGTCCGGTGCCATGGGAGGCGATTGGCGGCCGGGCGGAGTTCATCACATTCAGCCTGGACGGCGACGCCACCTGGAACCCGCTCAGCTGGGTCCATGCGCTGCGCAGCGGCCGGGCCGGGAACAGCCTGCGTCCACAGAGCGTTGCACCCCCGCAATGATTTGAAAGGGGCATAGGGTTTTGAGCGACGCGCAGGCATTTCATGTCGAAGAACCCGGTCCCAGCGAAGTCCGCAGCCCGCTCGTCCAGGAGGAATTGAAGCGCGCGGGCGTCTGGTTCGCGCTCGCTATCGCGGTGGCGCTGGTCGTCATTCTCGCGCAACCGCTGATGCTGATCTTGGGCGCGCTGGTGCTGGCGACGATGATGGATGGCGGCACCCGCCTGCTGGGCCGCATCCTGCCGATATCGCGCGGCTGGCGGCTGACCATCGTGCTGCTGGGCGCGGTCGCGTTCATGGCCTATACCTTCTACCTCACCGGATCGAGCCTGGCGGCGCAGGCGCAGGCGATGCGCACCATCGTCGAGGCGCAGGTGATGCGCATCGGCGGCTGGATGCAGCAACTGGGCATCAGCGCGACCCCGTCGGACCTGAAAGGCCTGGCGACCCAGGCGATGAGCAGCATGGGCCGGGTCACCGCCGCGGTCGGCACGGCTGTGGGCGCGATCACCAGCGGCGTGATGATGTTGGTGCTGGCGATCTTCATCGCGGTCGAACCCAAATTATATGAGCGCGGCGTCGCCTGGATGCTGCCGATCGAGAAGCGCGCCCATTTCTACCGCGTCGCCGACAAGATGGGCTGGACGCTGCGCCGGTTGATGTTCGGGCGGCTGATCGGCATGGCGGTGGAGGGCGTAGGCACCTGGCTGCTGCTGTGGGCCGGTGGCGTGCCGATGGCGGGGCTGCTGGGCATATTGACCGGCCTGTTCGCCTTCCTGCCCAATATCGGGTCGATCATATCGGGCGTGCTCATCATCCTGGTCGGCTTTTCCGGGGGGACCGACACCGGCCTCTATGCCTTTGGCGTCTATATGGTGGTGCAGATCATCGACGGTTACCTGATCGTGCCGATGGTGGCGAAGCGCGCGACCGACCTGGCCCCGGCGCTGGTGCTGGGCGCGCAGATATTGTTCGGCGCATTGTTCGGCATCATGGGGCTGTTCCTGGCCGATCCGATCGTGGCGATGATCAAAGTCTATCTGGAGGAACGCTCCAAGGCGATGAAGGAGCGGAACCCGGCTGTGGTCGTGCCGAAGCCTGCGGCCTGAGGCCTGAGGCCTGATGGCGCAGGGAACGGGATGGCCTGTTCCACGGTTGGAATTATGATAGGCTCATAAGATTCGAGAGGATGCCATCATGACCGTTCCGTTGGACAAACAGAAGAAGCTGCATTTCGACCTGAGCAATGTCGGCCTGCGCGCCCATGCGACCGCGGCGGGACTGCTGCAACTCTGCCAGGAGCTCCGCCGCGCCGGGGTGCTGGACGAACCCGCGATCGAACGGATCAAGGGCGCGATCGCCTGCGACATCGAAGTCTCCGCATCCCGATCGGTCGCCACGGCCGCCTATCGCCGCGACATCAAGGCGCGACTCGACAAGCTATTCGCCGGGGAAGAGAGGGTCGGCAGCGCCGATGCGCTGGCCTTTGGCCTGAGCGCCGAGGATGACAGCGTGTGCCAGGGTCACGCCTGATCGAGCCTGATCCAGGCCAAGAAAAAGGGGCCGTGATGACCGGCCCCTTTTCGCGATTGGTTCTGGCTTAACCGGCTTAGTTGCCCGGCTGCGGCCCGGCACCCGGCGGCATCGCGCCCTGCGGCCCGCCCTGCTGTTGCTGCATCTGCTGCTGCAACTGCATCAGTTCGGCCTTCGACTTGAAGTCGTGCAGCGTGACGTCGAACACCAGTACCGAGCCGGCCGGGATCGGGCCGGCCGCCTGGTCGCCATAGCCCAGCTGCGGCGGAATCCAGAGGCGGTACTTGCCGCCCTTCTTCATCTTTTGCAGCCCTTCGGAGAAGCCCGGCACGACGCCGTCGATCGGCATCGGCGCCTGCGGATTCTCGTCGAACACCGTGCCGTCCAGCAACGTGCCCTTATAGCCGACCAGCGCCACGTCGGCGGGGGTCGGGCTGGCGCCCGCGCCTTCCGACAGAACCTTGTATTGCAGGCCCGACTCGGTGGTCACCACGCCGTCCGCATGCGTGTTCTGCGTCAGGAACGCCGACGGCGAAGCCTCAACGCCCTGCTGGCCCGCCCAGGCGAGGCCACCGGCCGCCAGCGCAATCGCGGCGACACCGATCCAGAGGCGCGTCAGCGACCCCTTGGCGATAGGACGAAGGGGTACGGCCGTCGTGGACATGGCGCATGCTCTCGCAAATTAAGGGCAGGGTGTTCGGCAGAATATGGGGCGGCGATGGCGCACAGGCCGGGGACCGCCCCGATAGCGCTTACTTCGCGCCGTCGCGCTCAGCGCGCTTGCGATCCATCTTGCGGGCGCGACGCACAGCGGCAGCCTTTTCGCGGGCGCGCTTTTCCGAAGGCTTCTCGTAGTGACGACGCAGCTTCATTTCGCGATACACGCCTTCACGCTGCAGCTTCTTCTTGAGCGCGCGAAGAGCCTGGTCGACATTGTTGTCGCGAACGATGATCTGCATAAGTCCGTCTATCTCCAATCGAAAACGAGCGGTTCGCCGGGATTTTCACATCCTTCCCGACGGGCCGACCGAATAGCAAAGCCAGTGAGTCGTCGCAGGTCGCCCTACGCCATGTGGGCGGCGCCCTATCAGCAGAGTCGTGTAAACTCAACCCTAAAGCCTTCATACTCGACAAGCCGAGCATGCGGGCGGATAGTGGCGGCATAAAAATAGTGGAGGATCGCCATGGCTACAGCCGCCAAACGCCCCGATATGCCCGCCGCCGAATGGGCAGCGCGCCAGCAGCTTGCCGCCTGCTACCGTATCTTCGACCATATGGGCTGGTCGGAGCTGATCTACAACCATATTACGCTGCGCGTACCGCAGGAAAACGGCGCTTTTCTGATCAATCCCTTTGGCCTGGGCTATGACGAGGTGACCGCGTCCAACCTTGTCAAGATCGACATAGACGGTCAGGTGCTGGACGGCAGCCCCTATCCCGTCAACCGTGCGGGCTTCACCCAGCATAGCGTGTTTCACCGGCATCTGCCCGACGCCCATTGCATCATCCACACCCATACGACTGCGGGGATGGCGGTGAGCGCCTGCGCCGAGGGGCTGAAACCGATCAGCTTCTATGCCGCCGCCTTCATCGGACGAATCGCCTATCATGATTTTGAGGGCATCACGATTCGCGCCGATGAGGGAGAGCGGCTGATCGCCAATCTGGGCGACCGGCGCGTCATGCTGCTGCGCAATCATGGGACGCTGGTGATGGCGGGCAGCCTGCCCGAAGCCTTCCTGACCCATTGGCTGTTGCAGCGGGCCTGCGAAATCCAGGTTGCGGCCGGCGCGGCGGGGACGCCGATCGATATTCCGGCCGAGGTGATCGCGGTGCATCAGCGCGACCTGAGCGCCGTGCAACTGCCGGTTGGGCCGGGCGTGCCTGATTTCCAGACGATGGTGCGGCGAATCGACCGGATCGATCCGAGTTGGCGGGACTAGGGCGCGGATCGGCTCACGGCCGCGGGCAGCTTTCGCCTTCGGCCACCATGCGGCGCACCTCCTGCGCGGCGACCTGGGCCAGCCAGGCGCGGCGCTCCGCCTTGTCGGCGTTCTGCTCCGCCAGTTTGCGCGCGGCCTGCGCCTCGTTGCGCTGCTGCACCGCCATCCGGGCATAGGTGAAGGCGGCGATCGACAGGCCGCTCAGCACCAGGATCAGCAGCAGCGCGGCGACGGAGAGGGCGGCGGCGATTCGCCGGCTGCGGCGCTGGTCACGGCGATAGAGCGCGGCATAGGGCGCGCCGAGCAAGCCTGCGATCAGCTTGAGCTTGACGACATGGCGCTCGTTCTTCTGCAAATCCGGCGCCAGCGGTTCGAGCGGCTGGCTGCGATCCAGTTCGCCCGCCGCGTCCAGCGCGAACAGCAGGGGCGCGGGGAAACAGTCGGTGTCGGGATCGCCGGGCACTCCAGCGGCGATCAACGCGAAGACCGGCGCGTCGGGATTGCAGCGCTTGAAGGACCGGATTTCCTTGTCCACCCAGACCGATCGCGCCGCCGTGGGCGAGCAGATGACGATCAGCGCGTCGGACCGGGCGAGCGCGCCCTGCAATTTGGGGCCGAGTTCGGCGGCCCCCGCCAGTTCATCCTCGTCGCGGAAGATCGGGCGCAGCCGGGCGGGGATCGGGCCGCGATCGCCCGCCGTTCCCACCAGCCCGCTTGGCACGCGGTAATTTTCGATCGCGCGGTGCAGCCAGCGCGCGACCTTCATGTCGGCATGGCTGTAGCTGATGAAGGCGGCGTAGCGTCCTTCGCCGCCGACCGCGCCGACCAGCGCCGACAAGTGCTTGTGCGCATAGCCCGCCAGTTCCGCGCCGCCCGCAAGCACTGGCTTTCCCACCGCTGCGGCGGTATCCACAGGGGACGAGAAGATCTTACCGAGAGGGTTGGACATGATGCGGAAATTCCTGATCGCGGGTGTGGCGATGATGGCGCTTTATGGTCCCGTCGCAGCGCAGGAGGCGGTGCCGCCGCCAGCCACTCCTCCACCAGTCGTCCCTGCGGCCACGCCCCCCGCCGCGCCCGCCGATCCCTTCGCCCAGGCGATCGCCGCGCGGCAGGTCGCCGACTTCGCCCGGCGCGAGCGTGATCCCCATGCGATGCTGACCGCCGCGCGGATGTTGCAGCAGGTGCCGATGACCGATGGCGCGACCCCGGCGCAGGGCGACGCCGCCTTTTCCCCCGACGCGCTGTTCGCCGAGGCGAAGGCGCTGGCGCGCGACGATCAGGCGCTGTTGCTGCAAATCCGGCTGGCGCAGTCGGCGTCGGGCCGCGGCGTGGTCGCCTCCGCCTTCGGCAAGGGGCTGGTGCGGCGCGTGCTCGACGTCAATCCGCGCAACGCCTATCGCTTCAACGTTACCGCCAAGGGTGGCGAGCCGCTGCGCATCGGCGCGATCGGCGATATCGGCACCAACATGTATATCCGCCTGCTCGATGCGTCGGGCAAGCAGCTCTGCCTGGACGACAATGCCGATTACGCCCCGGTCTGCGCCGTCACGCCGCGCGCGTCGGGCCAATATCGGGTCGATATCGGCAATAAGAGCGCTGCCAGAAGCCGGACCGTGATCCTGAGCAACTGAGGCGCGCGGCGGCATCGTCAGTTGCCGGTGTAGAGTTCGCCGATCGACAGGCTGGCCTGCGCCCCGGCCCTGGCGATCAGGTCGCGGATCGGGCCGACCAGCCGGGCGGCGGCGCGCTGGTTCTCGACCGTGCGCAGCAGCAGGCGGAAATCGTCGGGCGGTCGCGGCGTCACCAGCGCAACGACATGGTCCGCGCCAAAGGGCGGAATGACCTGGCTGTCGAGGACGGGCAGCAACTGGCCGGCGGCCAGTTCGCCCTTCCCGTCCGACGCGGCGACCGGGAAGAGTCGTTGCACCGTGCCGTCGGACGCGATGTTGAACACGGTCGCATAGTGCGGGCCGGGCGCAACCGCGCCATCCCCCGTTTGCGCCTGAACCGGGGCCAATGCCAGCGTGACCGGCGCACCGGACGGATAGCGCGCGCCATTGTCGAGCGGGCCGACCATCAGCCGCGCGCTGCGTTCCGACAGGAGCGGACGCAGCGCCTCCAGCGCCGCCCATTTGTCGATGACGCCGCGGACCTGCGCCGGGCTTTTCACATTCTGCGCCACGATGTCGCCGGTGCGGCGCAGCATCGCCTGCGCCCGCGCGTCCCACACAAAGTCTGCGCCCTGGCCATCGGTCAGAATGCGCCAGGGATGGTCGCCGCTGACGCTGGCGCGCGCCTTCAGGTCCGCGACATAGAGTCCGGGCAGCGGCGGCGGGGCCGGCGGCGCGGGTGGCGGCGGGACGGTGGCGAACAGCCCCTGCCCTTCCCGCCCCGGCGGGATGACGGTATTGCTTTCCTGTCGCTGGCCGCTCAGCATCCGCACCTGGACGTTGAGATAGGCGCCCAGTTCGGCGATCGACAATATGCCGTCGCCATCCTGGTCGGCGGCCATCCCCTTCCCGTCGGCGCGCGCCGTGGTCACGCCCTGTTCGAACGACCAGGTCAGGAAGCCGCGGGTCGGCGCGCCTTCCACCGGCAGCGCATTTTCCCAGGCGATCTGATCGTCGCGCGCCGCACTGATATAATAGAGGTTGGGCAGGTCGTCGCGGGTGGCGCTGACCGGGGCGGCGTCACCGGACGCCAGCACGCTGGCGAAGCGCGGGGCCGGGCGCGACCCCAGCTCCACATTGCGCGCGCCCAGCGTCAGCCGCGGGGTCATGCCCATGGCGCGCGGATCGACCGACCGATGCAGCGTGCCGGAATGGCAGGTATCGGCCATCATCAGCACCTGCACCCCCTTCGGCACGTACAGGGACAGCCAGGTGTAGAAATCCTTGTCGACGATGAAGCGCTCGGCATCCTTTACGTCGGGATCGAAGCCGGGCAGCGGCAGGAACTGGTCGGTATCGCCGTCGCGCGTACCCTTGACCGCGGCTTCGGCCAGCGCGCCATGGCCGGTATAATAGAGAAAGATCCAGTCGCCCGGCCTGGACCGCAGGCCCAGCGCATGGAGCGCGGTTTCGACCGTGGTGCGGCTGACGCCGTCATTGCGCAGGACGGTGACGTCGCTCGCGCCCTGACCGCGAATCAACGCCTCCATGGCCGCCAGATCATTTTCCGGCCCCACCAGGTCCATGATCAACTTGGACTGAAACTGCCACGCCCCCACCAGCAAGGCGCGCGTTTCAGCATGGGCGTAACCTGGATTAGTCATTATTGTGACAAAGCCGGTCAATACTGTTGCCCAGAGTCCACGTCGCCCCTTCGACATTGGGATTCCCCCGCGCTTTTTTGTTGCCTCAATAGCTATATATCCATAGTCTCAGAAAGGTAATCGGGGCAATAACTATATCTTGACTCGGAGCGGACAAATGGCCGTGTTGCGTTGCACTATAGTCGTTGCTTCTTTTATGCTTTTTGCAGGTGGAGCGGCAAACGCCCTGACGCAGGCGGATAACGCTCCGCCGTCCGAACCAGCCGCTGTGGAGGGCGCAGCGGGCCGTGGCGTGCGAATATTGCCGCCGGAGCCGCCCGCGCCAAAGCCTGTTGCACAGGAGCCACAGGCGCAGCAGCCCGTCCACGCCGTCAATCCCGGTCCCGCTGTCGATCCCGGCCGGCAGGCGCCGGTCGCCGCCGCGCCAGTCGCGCCCGTGCTCAAGAGTTGCGATCGCCCGGTGGCGAAGCCGACGCTGCGCTTTACCGATCCCGCCCGCTTCGATCGCGCGCTCAAGGCCAAGCTGCGGCGTGGCCGCCCGGTGGTGGTCGATCTCGACACCCCCTATCCGGCCGACAATGAAGCGCCGCTGCCGTTGGGCGCCTGGCTGAACGAGGTCAAACAGAGCGGCGGCGCGGTCAGCGTCGCTCCCTATTGCCAGAAGGGACGCGGTTTGGGCGGCTTCTTCGCCAAGCTGTTCGGAGGCGGCCCGGCCGAACCCTATAGGGCCGCGCGCCGCTATGACGCGGTCCTGCATGTCGACGGGGTCGATCAGGTCGTGACCCAGGTCGAGTTCGCGCCGCGCAAGGCGACAAAATGAACCGTCCACATCCGGAGGGCGGCCTGATCCGCGCGCTTGCGGCGATGTTGGCGCTGGCGCTGCTCGCGCTGGCCGGTCCCGCGCGCGCGGCGGAAGAGCCGCGGCTGGCGCTGGTGATCGTCAACGGCGCCTATCAGGCCTTCGACAAGCTCGGCTCCACCTATGCCGATGGCGACAAGGTCGCGACCGCGCTCAACGCCACCGGCTTCACCGATGCCAGCGGTGACGGTCCGGTGCAGGTGCGCCGCGACCTGTCGCGTGAGGCGATGTTGCAAGCCGTCGCCGATTTCCGAGCGAAGCTGGCTGCGGCCGGGCCGAAGGCGTTCGGCACCCTCTATTTTTCCGGCCATGGCGCGGCGCTGGGCAGCTATGGCGACGTCATGCTGCTGCCGGTCGATGCCGGCCGCGACCTGACGCCCGAAAGCGCGACGCTGACCCGCGCGGCGCTGACCCATAATCTGCTGGGATCGGGCGCGAAGACGGTGCTGATCGTGCTCGACATGTGCCGCAACGTCCTGCCCGCGCCGCCGCCGTCGCTGACCCAGATGATCGCGGCGGAAACCGGGACAGAGGCCAGCGCGGTGGGCGAACTGGCGGGCAGCAAGGGGTTGCGCCGCATGGTGCGCGCCACCGCCGCCGCGATCCGGCCCGACCAGGGCTATCTGGTCGCCTTTTCCACCAGCGCCGACCAGGTCGCCTTTGACGACGGCATCTTTTCCAAGGTGCTGGCCGAGGAAATCCGCCGGCCGCAGCAGAATATCGCCGATGCCCTGAAGCGCGTGTCGGACCGGGTGGCGCTGTCGTCG
Source organism: Sphingobium sp. AntQ-1 (assembly GCF_028538045.1). Lineage (NCBI taxonomy): Bacteria > Pseudomonadati > Pseudomonadota > Alphaproteobacteria > Sphingomonadales > Sphingobiaceae > Sphingobium > Sphingobium sp. AntQ-1. Next base: position 2,270,700 of record NZ_CP117158.1, on the reverse strand, counting down.
GGCAAGAATTTCCAGAAGCCGACCTTCGACTATGGGCTGCAAGGCGCGCCGCCCTGCTTCATTTCCTGCGACCGGGCGGCGAGCGATCGTTTCTACGATTGCGCCAACTGTCCCTGGATGCGGGCGATCCCGGCCGGGCTGACACCATTCGGGTCCCCCCTCTCGGAACCGGGGCGCGGCGGGGATGAGGCGGTGCAGGCCGAAATGAGAATCGACCGACCCTTCGCCATCGGCGTCTATGAAGTGACGATCGCAGAATGGAATGCCTGCGTGCGCGACAATGCCTGCACGAAGCTGGGCAATTGGTCCAAGGACAATCCCAATCCGCTGATCCCGGCGACCGACATCAGCTATGAGGACGCCCAGGCCTTCGTCGCCTGGCTGACGGTCCAGTCGGGCCGCGCCTATCGCCTGCCGAGCGAACAGGAATGGGAATATGCCAGCCGCGGCGGCGCGCCGTCGGCCTTTCCCTGGGGCGACGATATCGGGCCGTCCATGGCCAATTATGATCATACCGCCCGCTATCACGGATCGGATACCGCGCCCTATCGCGGCTATCCCGAAGCGGTGAACAGCTATCCCGCCAATGCCTTCGGCCTCAACCAGATGCAGGGCAACGTGTGGGAATGGACGTCGGGCTGCACCGATACGTCCTGCCGCGCGCGGATCATGCGCGGCGGATCGTTCGAGAGCGCGCCCGATGCGCTGCGATCGGCCAATCGCTTCACCGTCCCGCCCGGCAAGCGCCGGCAGGACGCAGGCTTGCGCGTCGTGCGCGACCTGGAGCCGGACGAGATCGGGGGATCGTCCTGACGCGGAATATCTGAGGGTTTGCGCGGGAAATGGGAAGCCGGCGCATCAAGAGGGGTAATATCGATGAAGAAGTTTCTGATCGCGGCCGCGGTGGCGGCGCTCGTGCCGGGTACGGCGTTCGCGTCGCCTTATTATGCGAGCATCGGCAGTCCCAACAGCCTGCAACATACGGCGGTCACGACCGCACTCAATCTCAACGACCTCGACTATGACGATGACCCGGACACGCCCGGATTCGACATGGAGGGCGATGCCGACACGATCGGCGGCGCCTTCACCTATTGGGGCGGCGCAGGGGCCGAGGGCCAGCGCTACGAACTACGCTATCAAAAGGCGTTCCGTCCCTCGGAAGGCAGCCGCGCCCGCGTGCTGATCGATCCGATCCTCAATGTCCTGCACGTCAATGACGGCCAGACCACGATTCTGGGCACGCTGTCGACGGGCGTCGAAATACCGGTGCAGCCCAACTGGCTCATCACCCCGCGCGTCGCCTATGGCGTGAGCGACAATGACGGCTATTTCGGCGCCAGCAACGAAGTGCTGACCCTGTCCGCCACCAGCCGCTACAAGATCGCGCAGGTGGGCCGCGGCGACCTGACCATCGGCAATATGGTTGGATGGTCCACCACCACCGATATCGGCATCGGCAAGAAGCTGCCCTTCTATTTCAAGGAGGATGTCTGGGCGTTCCGCAACGGCATCGCCTATCAATTGCCGTTCAAGGGACGGATGTTCGGCGGGCGGCAGGGATCGATGCGCGCCAGCTACACCTGGACCAAGCTGACCGGCGATCCGCAAGCTTATGAAAATGTGCATGAAGCGGCGCTGAGCGTGGGCATCCGCACCCGCGAGGTTGAGCAGAAGAGCCGGGCCGAGCAGTTGCGTATCGGCCTGATCTACACCCATGGCACCAGCAGCTTCTCGCATGATTTCGATTATGACGCGGTGACGCTGACCGTGGGTTACCGCTTCTAAAAAAGCGCATCAGGGGAGGAACGGGTGATGACAGGTCGTCTCGTCACATGGGGAAGCGGCGCGCTGCTGGCGCTGTCTGGTGCGGGCCTTTCAGCGCAGCAGAGCGACGACGCGCTGTTCATGACCGGGGCGGAGCCCGTTTCTCCCGAAGATTATGCCAAGCTGCCCAAACAGGGGCGGTTCCGCGCCTATCTGCCCAAGCAGGTGGACCTGTCCAACGCCTATCCGCCGCCCGGATCGCAGGGTCCGCAGCCCAATTGCGTCGCCTGGGCGACCACCTATGCCGCGCGCACCTTCCTCAATTTTCGCGACAAGAATGTGCAACCCGACGAACCGGCCGACCAGATGAGTCCGGCCTATGTCTATAACCGGCTGCGCCCGGCGGGGTCGCCCTGCACCGGCACGATCAGCATCGTCCAGGCGCTGACCCTGCTCAAGAATGAGGGCACGGTCAGCCTGGCCGAATTTCCCGACGACATGACCAAATGCGCCATTCCTGCGGCTGAGGGGCTGAAGGAGAAGGCGGGCAATTTCCGCCTGCTCGACTGGCGCGCGGTCGACCGGGAGGTCAAGGACGACTGGCGCACGCCGATCGTGCTGGACGACGTCAAGGGCGCCCTGGCGCGCGGCGCGCCGGTGATATTCGCCATGCCGGCCCCCGCAGATTTCAAGGCGTTTCGCGGCGACGGCGTCTATCGGCGCGCGGAAAAGCCCGAAAGGGCCAATTATCACGCCATGGCGATCGTAGGCTATGACGAGGATCGGCAGGCCCTGCGCATCATGAATAGCTGGGGGCCGATCTGGGGCGACAAAGGCTATGCCTGGATCGATTATGCCACCTTCAAGCTGCTGACCGGGGAAGCCTATTCGCTCGAAGCGCCGGTCGCCCCGGCCGCGCCCGGCACGCCGCCCCCACCGCCGCGCAGCGACGCCCAGATCTTCGCCGACCAGATGGCGGCCATGCCCTGCGGCGCGGTGTCGGTGCAGGGCAAGAGCGTGACCGGCTTTTCCGGCGACCTCAACGCCATCGCCGCGCTGCGCGAAGCGTCCGCCAGGGCCGACCCGACCCGCAGCTTCGCGGTGCGCCACCTGCCCTGGCCGCAATGCGAGGCGGCGCTGACGCTCGCCGCACCGCTCTCCCGCGACGGGACCAGCATCGTCGCGCTGACCGCGGACGGCAAGGATCGCAGCGGCGACCCGGTGGTGATGCAGGAGAATGAGATTTTCGGCGTCAGCGCGACGACGAGCGCGGCGCGGCCCTATCTCAGCATCATCTACCTTCAGGCCGACGGCAGCGCGGTGGAACTGCATCGTGGCCATCCCGAACCCGACCGCAAGGGCGTGCGGCGCGTCACCATCGGCCTGTCGCAGGCGGCGCAACGCTATCAGGTCGCGCCGCCCTTCGGCCCCGAACTGATCGTCGCGCTGGCGTCGGCCAAGCCGCTGTTCGGCGATGACGAGGTGGTGAACGGCACCGAGCGGCAGTTCCTGACCAGGCTGCGCGCCAAGCTGGCCGGGCGTCAGGGGGATAGCCAGAATAACAGTCAGGGTGCGGGCGTCTCCGCCGCCTTCGTCCGGCTCCAGACCAGCAACTGACCCCGGCCATGGGGGGCCAGCCACAGAAGGGCATCAGGAGCCTGCACCTGCCGCCGGTGGCGCCGGTCGTGCGCTTCGGCGCGATGGCCCTCGCCTTCCTGCTGGGCACATGGGGTTTCGCCCAGGCTTTTGCGGAGGCCCGCATTGCATCGACCGTCATGCAGGACGGACTGCGCGCGCTGCGGCTGATCGTCGGCAGCTTCCCGCAGGTGCTGGAGGGGCGCGACCTGCCGCTGGCGCTCAACATCGCGCGCTGGGCGCTGCCGCTGCTGACCTTCTGGTCGACCGCGGCGCTGGCATGGGAGCAGGTGCGCAATCCGCTGCGGCTGGCGCTGATCCGGGCGCGGGGCGAACATCTGGTGATTGCGGGCGACGAGGGCGGGGGCCTTGCCGCGCAGGCGGCGCGCGGCGCGCTGGCGGACGGACGGCGGGTGCTGCTATGGCCGCAGGACCGGCGCACGACCTGGATCGGCGACGCGCTGGAGGCGGGCGCGGCGGAAGTGGAGCAGGGCGTGGCGCAGGAGAGCGCCGCCGGACTGGCGCTGGACAAGGCGCGCGCGGTGCTGCTGCTGTCGCGCGAGGCGCGCGGCAATATCGCGCTGGCGTCCGCCGTGCTGGCGCAGGCGGCGGCGGTTCGGCTGGCGGGCGATCCGATCGACATCATCCTGCGCGTCGACGACCTCGACCTGCGGCGCAGCGTCGAGCAGCGGTTCGAACATGGCGACCGGCGGACGGCGCGGGTGCGGCTGGCGGCGCTGCCCGACATCGCGGCGCGGCAATTGGCGCTGGCCCGGCCGATCGACGGATTCACCCGCGCGGGACAGGTGGGGCGCGGCGTGCTGGTGATCGGCTTCACCCCGCTGATCGAGCGCTATCTGCTCCGCACGCTGGCGGGCGGCCATTATCGCGACGGCGGCAAGCCCGCTTTCGTTATCCACATGGCCGACGCCGCGCAGGGCGAGGCGGCGTTTCGCGCGCGCAATCCCGGCGCGGACGCGCTGTCGCCGCTGCGCTTTGTCGAGGCGCGGCCCGACCCGGCCGGGATCGGCATGCTGATCGACGCCCATGTCGCGGCGTCCGGCGAGCCGGTGGCGATCCTGATCGATCTGGACGACGACGACCGCGCGCTGGCCGTCGCGCTGGCGGTCGATGCGCGCTATCGCGCCGCCGCCCTGCCCGCCCCGCCGATCCATGTGCGGATGGCGGGCGCGCACGATCATCGCATCGGCGCGGGCATCTTCCCCTTCGGCGGCCTGTCCGACCTCGCCGACCCCGACATGCTGTTGCAGGACCGGCACGACGCGCTCGCCCGGTCGATCCATGATTTCTACCTGGAGGGGCGCTTTGCCGAGGGCGAGCGGATCGGCGCGCGCGCGTCGATGCAGGAATGGGAAGACCTGCCCGAAAGCTTCCGCGACGACAACCGGCTGGTCGCCGACTGCTATCAACTCAAACTGCGCGACATCGGCGCGCGGCTGGTCGAGGGAGCCGGACCGTCGCTCAGCCTTTCCCCCGACGAACTGGAGGAATTGTCGCGCGCCGAACATGATCGCTGGATGGCGGCGAAGCTGGTGCAGGGGTGGACCCATGGCGCGGTGCGCGACGACGCGCGGCGGCTGCATCCCGACATCGTCCCCTATGATGACCTCAGCGAAGCGATCAAGGATTTGGACCGGGAGCAGGTGCGGATCATGGCGCGGCTGCTGAGCGCGTCGGGCCGACGGGCGTTGCGGACGCTGACGGTGGCGCTGTTGCCGGGCGGCGAGGATAGTGCGTCCGATCCGGCCGCTTTGGTGGCGGCGTTGCGCGCCCATTATCCCGACCGCGCGCCGGTGTTTGTCGGCGATTTGGCCGATCGCTGGTCGCGCCATTTGCTCGGCCCGTTGCAGGCACAGGGGCAATTGGTACAATTGGCATTGGCTTGCCATGTGCAGGCGATCCTTGACCCCCTGCCGGCCGGAGAAGCCCCCCGCGCCGCGGCGCTGGTGCAAGGCGCGGACGCGATCCATGCGGGCGGCATGACGGCGCTGGCGGCGCGCGCCGACCTGCTGCTGGCGAGCGATCCCAGCCCCGATCCGCGCGCCATTCGCATTGGACCGGACGGCGCGATCAGCCGCGCGCCATGGACGCGCTGAAGGGCGGCCCCAAGCTGCTGGCCGCGATCGGCGCGGGGGCATGGCTGACCATGCGCGCGGGGCTGGGCATGGGGCGGCGCATCATCGCGGGCGACGCACTGGCGCAGCGGCAACTGGCGGACGGCCTGCCCCTGCATGTGTGGCGGCCGTTGCGCACATCGCTGCCGCTGGCCGCGCTGGCCGGGATCATCGCCGGGATCGGCGCGGGGCGGCTGCTGACGCTCTATAATGCGCAGATTCCGGTGCTGAGCGCGCTGGCGGAGATTTTGCTGCGCGACATCGTGCCGCTGCTGGTCGGCCTGTTCGCCTGCGGCAGCGTGTCGGTGGCGCTGTCGTCGCGGCTCGGCGCAATGGCGCTCAACCGGGAAATCGACGCGCTGGAGGCGCTGGGGCGCGATCCGGTCGCCCATGCGCTGGGGCCGGCGCTGGCCGCGGTGCTGCTGTCCGCGCCGATCCATATGCTGCTGGGGGGTATCGCGGCGGTGATCGGCTGCGGCGTCCCGCTGGCGCTGATCGCCAATGTCGGCTGGCCGCTATGGTCCGGCTTCGCCTTTTCCCACGAGGCCGCCGCCGCGATGCTGACCGGCATCGCCAAACTATTGCTCTATGCACTGATCGCCTTTGGCGTGGGCAGCGCGGTGGGGGCAAAGCCGGTGCGGTCACCGGCCGATATCGGGCGGCGCGCGACCACCGCCTTTACCGCCGGATTGCTGGGCATCTTCAGCGCGGCGGCGCTGTGGACGGCTTTGCTGTGAGCGCGCTGCTGGCGTTCGAGGGGGTGAGCCTGGTGCTGGGCGGGACGCGGCTTCTGGATCAGGTCGACCTTGCCATCGAAGCCGGCGATCGGGTCGCGATCCTGGCGGACAGCGGCGCAGGCAAGAGCTGGCTGTTGCGGCTGGCGATCGGGCTGGTCACGCCCGGCAGCGGCACCGTGCGCCTGATGGGCGTGGCGCTGGACGTCGCGCCGCCGGATGTGCGCCGGTTGTTGCGCGCGCGGTGCGGCGTGGCGATGCAGGGCGGGTCGCTGCTCGGCGACCTCAGCGTCGAGGAGAATATGCGGCTGGCGATCGGCACCGGCGACTGGTCCAAGCGGCGGCGCGGGGAGCGGCGGATCGACCGGCTGCTGCTGGAATATGGGCTGGAGCAGGCGGCGACGACCCGCGCCGACGCGCTGTCGATCGGCGAGCGGCGGCGTGCGGAACTGGCCCGCGCCTTCGTCCGCGATCCCGAATTGCTGGTGCTGGACGAACCGTTCGAGGGGGCCTTCGCGCGGGGCGACATGCTGGAGGCGCAGGTGCGGCGGCGGATCGTGCCGCAGGGCCGGGCGCTGCTGCTGCTGACGCAGGACCGGGCGCTGGCGGGGCGGCTGTGCGAGCGGGTCTACCGGCTGGAGCGCGGACGCCTCATTCAGCAGGACGCGGCGGTCACGGTGCCCGACGCGACGTCCTGAACGAAGGCGGCGACCGCCTGTTCGATCGCGCCCTGGAAGGCGGCGGCGCGGACGGTGCCGGCGGCCGATGCGATCGGCCGGGTCGCGCAATAGCGGCCGGCCCAGATCGCTTTGCCTTGGGCCACCTGCGTCACGTCGAAGGCGACGACCGCCTGAGCATTACCCGTTGCGCTCAGTTCCTCGAACCGGTCGAGCGTCGCCACCACGCGCCGGTCGGCGGCGAGCGGCAAGGCGGGGCCGGTGACGGTGGCGAAGCGGGTGCGCAGCCCCGTGACCAGTGCGCGGGCGAGACTGTCGGCGGGCGGCTCTTCCCAGAAATAGGTGGCGGCCTGATGGATTTCGCCCGGTGCGGCGGCATCGACATAGGCGTAGCGCATCCCGCCCGACAGACCGCGCGCCTGCACCGCCGCGACCGTGAAGCTGGGGGCGGCGACCGGCCGGCCGGGCGCGAATTGGGGCGACAGGCGCATGGTGACCGGCGCATCGCCCGGCCTGAGCGCGGCGCAGGCGGGGAGCGCACAGAGCAGCAGCAGGGCGATCGGCTTCATTTCTGTCCTCCCGGCGGCGGCGGATCGGCATAGCGCTGGCCGCGGATCGCATAGGTGGGGTCGCCCGCCAGTCTTTCACTCAGCGCCCCAAGGCTGCTGCTGGTGCGCTCCAGATTGGCGCTGGTCGCCACCAGCGAGGCGGACGCGCCCTCCAATATGCCGCGCACTTCCCCGGCGCTGCTCTTGCCCTCGGCCAGCAGCCCGGCGATGCTGGCCTGATTTTGCGCCACCAGAGACCGGGTTTCGCGCAAGATGCCGTTGAGCGCCGCAACGTCGATTTCGGACGCCCGGCCGGTCGCCTGCCGCACATGCGACAAGGTCAGGGCGATGTCGCCCCGGCCCGGCGTGAAGCTGCGGTCGAGCTGCGTGCTGAGGCTATTGAGCGCGGCGAGCGTTTGCGTGGCGTTGCGGGCGACCTGCGCCATGTCGACCGCCGATCCGTCACCCTGCAACAGGCCCGACAATTTCTGCGCCATGGCGTTAGCGGTGCGGGCGACATTGGCCGCTTCCCCGATCGCGAGGGCTGCGGTTTCGAACAGGTCGGCGGGGCGACGGCAACCGGGCAGCGCACCGGCGGCCTCCCGGCCCGGCACCGGATCGCAGCCATAGGCGCGGCGGGCGGCGGGGCATTGGGCGCTGCCGGTTTCCAGCGCCACCAGTTCGATGCGCGGCGCGGTGAGCGGATTGGCCGAGGCGACGGTGGCGAAGGAGCAGGCGGACGGCTGCCATTTGCGGTCGATGCCCATGGCGACGGCGAAGGTGCGGCTTTGCCGGTTGAGGTCGATCGACCGCACCGCCCCGATCGGCGCCCCCCGGAAATAGACCTGGACACCCGGCGAGACGCCCTCGACATCGTCCAGGGTCGTGGCGATCACCCGCTGGCGGAAGAAAGGATCGGGCACGAGCGCCAGGATCGCGACCACGCCCAAGGCGAGCAGCGCGGCCCCCAATCCCCATCTGATCTGCGTCGTCGAGTCCGGCGTCATGCCCCACTCCCCCTGTAGCAGAACAGACCTGCGCGGGCCGCTTGTCAAGCGTCTCCAACATCGCCAAAGCCGCCGCCGCCCGGCGTTTCGATGACGAAGGCGTCGCCCGCGCGCAGCGATGCCGTAGCGGTCGGGCCGAGCGGTTCGACGCTGCCGTCGGCGCGCTCCACCCGGTTGCGACCGACGTCCCCCGGCGCGCCGCCGTCCAGGCCGAAGGGCGGCACGATCCGGCGGTTCGACAGGATGCCGGCGGTCATATCCTCCAGGAAGCGGACGCGGCGCAAGGCGCCATTGCCGCCATGGTGACGCCCCGCACCGCCCGATCCCGCGCGGATCGAAAATGCCTCCAGCAGCACCGGGAAGCGGGTTTCCAATATTTCCGGGTCGGTCAGGCGGCTGTTGGTCATGTGCGTCTGGACCACGTCGGCGCCGTCGAAATCGGGACCGGCGCCGGAGCCGCCCGCGATCGTTTCATAATATTGGTGGCGGTCGTTGCCGAAGGTGAAATTGTTCATCGTTCCCTGTGCGCCCGCCATGACGCCCAGCGCGCCGAACAGCGCGTCCGTCACCACCTGGCTGGTTTCGACATTGCCCGCGACCACGGCGGCGGGATAGCGGGGGCGCAGCATGGAGCCTTCGGGGACGAGAATCGTGATGGGTTTCAGGCACCCGTCATTCATCGGCACCGCCTCATCGATCAGGGTGCGCACGACATAGAGGACGGCGGCGCGCACGACCGAGACGGGGGCGTTGAAATTGCCTGGCAATTGGGCCGACGACCCGGCGAAATCAATGGTCGCGGCGCGGGCGGCGCGATCGACATGGACAGCGACATGGACAGTTGCACCGCTATCCATGGCATAGGTGAAGTGGCCGTCGGACAGGCGATCGATCAGGCGGCGGACGGCGGCTTCGGCCTGGTCCTGCACATGGCCCATATAGGCGGTTATCGTTTCGTTACCGTAACTATCACTGATACGGCGCAATTCGCTCGCGCCCTTGGCGCAGGCGGCGATCTGGGCGGAGAGGTCCGCGATATTCTGGTCGATATTGCGCGCGGGCCATGGCCCTGCGCCGAGCAGGTCGCGGATGGCAGCTTCCTGAAACATGCCGCGATCGACCAGCAGCATATTGTCGAGGACGATGCCCTCTTCCTCGACGGAGGTGCTGCCGGGCGGCATCGATCCGGGGGTGATGCCGCCGATATCGGCATGATGGCCGCGCGCGGCGACATAAAAGGATGGGGTGACGAGATCGCCCGCGAACACCGGCATCACCACGGTGACGTCGGGCAGATGCGTGCCGCCATCATAGGGGGCGTTGAGGGCATAGACGTCGCCCGGCCGCATCCCGCGCCCGTCGATCGGCGCACCGTCCGCGCCAACCCCGCGCCGCCGCATGATCGTGCGGATGCTGTCGCCCATGCTGCCCAGATGCACCGGCATATGCGGCGCGTTGGCGACCAGATGGCCCGCCGCGTCGAACAGCGCGCAGGAAAAATCGAGCCGCTCGCGGATATTGACCGAGGAGGCGCTATGCTGGAGCGCGGCGCCCATTTCCTCGGCGATCGCCATGAACAGGCCGCCCATCACCTCCAGCCGGACCGGATCGACGGCGGCGGCGTCGCCGCTTTCGGGCCGGGCGCGTGGGATGTGGCGCGTGAGGATCAAATTGCCATGGCCATCGAGCCGCGCGCGCCAGCCCGGTTCGACCGCGGTGGTGGAGACGGGATCGATGATGAGCGCCGGGCCGTCGATGACGCTATCGGCGGACAGGCCGGCGCGGTCATGGACGGGCGCGGTGTCGCCCGCATAGTCGACATGGGCCAGCGGCGGGGCGGCCTGCGCCGCGATCGCCGCGATGCCGTCCATGGCTTCGTGCGCCGATGCGATCGCCTCCACCCGCGCCATATCAACCAATATGCCCCCCTTGCCCGCGAAGCCGAAGCGGGCGTGATGCTGGGCCAGGAAATCCGCACGCATGGCGTCCACATCCCCCAGCGGCACGTCGAACAGGCTGTCGGCGCCATCATAGCGCAGCCGCAGCAGCGTTTCGATCCGGTCGGCCTGTGGCAGGTCGGCGCGGGCGTCGGCGGCTAGGGTGGCGAGCGCCGCGTCCAGCCCATCGTCACCTAATGGCAGCGCGATCGTCCGCTCCCGCACCGCGCGGCGATCGGCCAGCCCCATGCCATAAGCGGACAACACGCCGCCCAGCGGATGGATCATCACCCGGTCCATCCCCAGCGCGTCGGCGACCAGGCAGGCATGTTGCCCGCCCGCGCCGCCGAAGCTGGCCAGCGTATAGCGGGCGACGTCATGGCCGCGCGCGACCGATATGCGCTTGATCGCATTGGCCATGCTGGCGACGGCGACCGCGACGAAGCCCTGCGCGGCGTCGCGCGGCGTCATGGCGCGGCCGGTCTCCGCCTCCACCTGCGCGCAGAGGGCGGCGAAGCGCGCCTCCACCGCTTGGCGGTCGAGCGGCTGGTCGCCGTTCGGGCCGAACAGGCTGGGGAAATGATCCGGCTGGACCTTGCCCAACAGGACATTGCAGTCGGTGATGGTGAGCGGCCCGCCGCGCCGGTAGCAGGCCGGGCCGGGCACCGCGCCCGCGCTTTCCGGGCCGACGCGAAAGCGCCCGTCCAGGAACGAACAGACGGAGCCGCCGCCCGCCGCGATGGTATGGATGCGCATCATCGGCGCGCGCAGGCGCACCCCCGCCACCCGCGCCTCATTGTCACGCTCATAGACGCCGGCATAGTGCGACACATCGGTCGAGGTGCCACCCATGTCGAAGCCGATGACCTCGGTGAAGCCCGCCTGCTCTGCCGTTCGTGCCAAACCGACGATGCCGCCGGCCGGGCCGGACAGCACGGCGTCCTTGCCCCGGAACAGCGCCCCGTCGGTCAGGCCGCCACTCGACTGCATGAAGAACATGTCGGCCTCTTCGCCCAGCGCATCGCGCAAGCCATCGACATAGGTGCGCAGCACCGGCGAGAGATAAGCGTCGGCCAGCGTCGTATCGCCGCGCCCGACCAGCTTGATGAGGGGGGCGACATCATGGCTGGCGCTGATCTGGGTGAAGCCGATATCGGCCGCAATCCGCGCCAGCGCCCGTTCGTGATCCGGGTAGAGATAGCCGTGCATCAGCACGATCGCGACGGCGCGCAACCCCTTGTCATAAGCGCCCTGCAACGCGGCGCGCGCGGCGCTTTCGTCCAGCGCCACGCGCACCGTGCCGTCGGCCATCAGCCGCTCGTCCACCTCGACCACATCGGCGTGGAGCGGATCGGGCAGGCGGATGCGGCGCGCGAACAGGTCCGGCCGTTCCTGCGTGCCGATGCGGATCGCGTCGCGGAACCCGCGCGTGATCGCCAGCAGCACCGGCTCGCCCTTGCGCTCCAGCAGCGCATTGGTGGCGATGGTGGTGCCGATGCGCAGGACGCAGGGCGGGATCGGCCCTTCACCACAGCCGGTCAGCCGCCGCACGGCTTCGACCGCCGCATCGGCATAGCGTTCCGGGTCGCTCGACAGCAATTTGGCGGTGTGCAGCCGCCCATCGGGCGCGCGCGCCACCACATCGGTGAAGGTGCCGCCGCGATCGATCCAGAATTGCCAGGTCATGGGCGCAGGTGATGGCGACGCGGGGGTGGAATGGCAAGAGACGGGTGAAAAGCATCAGGGACCATTGGCCATCATCCAATACCGTCATTCAGCAAAGGCCGGGATGACGAAGAAATGCGGATACCCCGCTCCCTCCCTGTTACGCCCCCTTACCGTCCGCCCAGAATTGCGCCAGTTGCAGCACCGACGCCTGGGCCGCTGCGTAATCCGGTTCTTCGTTTGCGTCATTATAGCCGAACCATTCGTCGGCCCCGACTTCCTGCACGACGATGCCGTCGCGCCGGGCGAGCATGGATAGCGAGCCATAATAGACGCCGTAGGTCGCGCCCGCCTGCGGGATCAGCCAGGCGATCTGGCCGCGGACCGGCACGATGCTCTCATCCCGCCACAGCGCGCGGGCGCCATAGCCGGTGCAGTTGATGATCGATTTCTGGCGCAGCTTCGTCACGTCATTGGGATCGTGCAGTTCCATAGGTACGACCTTGCCCCCCGCCAGCCGGAAATCGGCCATGAGTTGATGGGCCAGGTCGGCGACGTTGAAGGTCAGGCCGCTGCCGCGTCGGGCATAGGTCGGGCGGAAGGGGTGGGCGCCGGGCGCCAGTTCGACCGAGCGTGGGGTGATGTCGGCCAGTCGCTGTTCGAGGCGGAGAAATTCATCGGGATGCTCGCCCGTCGGCGCGTGTCGCACCCGTTCGGTGAAGGGCGTGTCCGACAGCATGTAGCGGTCGGTCCATTCGACCGGGTCGCCGGGCAGGCCCAGATAGCTCTGGTGCATGGTGAAAGACGCACGGGCCATCGCCTCCCACCGGTCGCCGAAGCCCGGATCGACCGCCTTCTGCATCGCGATCCGGCTGTCGGGCGTCCAGCCGCCGGTCGCGCGGGCGGAGCGGACATAGGGAAATTGCTCTTTGGCGTAGATGGTGACGTCGGCCCCGGCGCGCTGGGCGGTGAGCGCGGCGGTCAGGCCCAGCGCGCCCGCGCCGATCACCGCAACGTCGCGCACTCCGTCCGCCAGCGCCATGCCGACCGCGACCTGCGCCGATCCCCAGGATAGCGACCAGCCGCTGCCGCCATGGCCATAATTATGCACCACCCGCTTGGCCCCGACCCGCTCCACCTCGATCCGCGGCCCGGCGGCGCGGAAAGGGCGCAGGCAGACGGTAACGCGAAACAGGCGATCGGGGGTGGCGCGGATCGGCGGCGGCATCCCCTCGCACAGATTCGCCGTGCGGCCCGCCGTCCCCAGCGACAGCGCCGCCATGCCGCCCATGCCCCGGCCCAGAAATGCGCGCCTGTCCACTCGCCTGTCTCCCTGTTCGCTTCGCCCTTTTGACATAACGAACGACTGCGCGGGAGCCGCAAGCGCTGGCAGGTCGCGCCAGCGGCGATCAGTTGCCGTCGGCGTCGACCGTGAACACCATCGGCTTGCCGCGCGATCCGGGTTCCCAGCCCGCCTCCAGAGCGGCGCGGATGCCGCGCGCGATCATCGCATCGTTGATCTGGAGCCGGCCGCGCTGCAATCCCTTGAGCAGCCGTTTGGGCGGGGGAAATTCCAGCAACGCGCCGCGCTGCATATCCTTCTGCAACAGGGCGATGGCCATGCCTTTCCACCCGTCGATGTCGCTCCACTGCGGCTCGCGCCGCAATTCCCATTCATATGTGAAGCCGTCGACGTCGACGGAACCGCTACTGCTGTGCATGGCGACGCGCATAGCATGGTTAGCCGCGCGCGCCAGCTTTCTTGCCCGGCCCCCTCCCGGCCCCCTGATCCTTGGGGCAGGACTGATCGAGATTGTGGACAAGCGCCTTACACGAACATATCAGGAACGATATGGCCCAGCTTTCCACCCGTTCGAAACTCGAAATCCTCGCCGACGCCGCCAAATATGATGCGTCCTGCGCTTCGTCGGGCACCACCAGGCGCGACAGCCGCAGCGGCAAGGGGATCGGATCGACCGAGGGCATGGGCATCTGTCACGCCTATGCGCCCGACGGCCGCTGCATTTCGCTGCTCAAGATATTGCTGACCAACAGTTGCATCTTCGATTGCCATTATTGCATCAACCGCCGGTCCAGCGATGTCCGCCGCGCCCGCTTCACCGCGCAGGAGGTGGTGGACCTGACCCTGAGCTTCTACCGCCGTAATTATATCGAGGGGCTGTTCCTGTCGTCGGGCATCATCCGCTCGTCCGACTATACGATGGAGCAGATGGTCGAGGTGGCGCGATCGCTGCGCGAGGACCATCATTTTCGCGGCTATATCCATCTCAAGACCATTCCCGACGCCGACCCGGCGTTGATCCACCAGGCAGGGCTCCATGCCGATCGCCTGTCGATCAATGTCGAGTTGCCGACCGAAAGCGGCCTCAAGCGGCTGGCCCCGGAAAAAAATGGGGTGCGGATCGAAGGGGCGATGAGCCGCCTGCGCAGCGACATGGAGGATGGGCAGGACGCCCGCCGCAAATATAAGAGCGCGCCGCGTTTTGCCCCCGCCGGCCAATCGACCCAGATGATCGTGGGCGCCGACGCGGCCGACGACCGGGCGATCATCGCGCGGGCCAGCAGCCTGTATGACCGGCACAAGCTGCGCCGCGTCTATTACAGCGCCTTCTCCCCCATCCCCTCGCCCAGCGCGGTGCTGCCGCTCAAGCGCCCGCCATTGCTGCGCGAACATCGGCTCTACCAGTCCGACTGGATGATCCGATTCTATGGCTATGACGCGCAGGAGATCGCCGCCGCGACGGATGCGGCGACGGGCTGCCTGCCGCTCGACATCGATCCCAAGCTCGCCTGGGCGCTCAACCATCGCGCGACCTTCCCGGTCGATGTCAACCGCGCTCCGCGCGAGGCGCTGTTGCGAGTACCGGGCCTGGGGGTGAAAGCGGTGGATCGTATCCTGTCGAGCCGCCGCCATCGCCGCCTGCGGCTGGACGATGTCGCGCGTCTGACGACATCCATCAGGAAGCTGCGCCCCTTCCTGATCGCGGCGGATTGGCGACCCCTGGCGCTGATCGACAGCGCCGACCTGCGCGCGCGGGTCGCGCCGCCCGCGCAGCAGCTGGATTTGTTCGCCTGAACGCCGATTTACGGTTGATCCATGCCGCGACTCGTGAAATTCTGTCGTCAGGGTCAAGCAAGGAGTTCGAGGCTTTGGCGACGGCGCTCGGCAATCGCACATATCAGCGCAAGGCGTTTGCGAAGCGGATCAGCACGCATCTGGCGGCGTCGCTGGTTGTCTTCTGCCTGCTTCAGATCGGCATCGTCGCCAAGACCGGCGGCTCGCTCGTCCTGCATCTGGGCGTCATCGTCGCGATTGGCGGCTATGCCGTGGCCGCGCGCGGACTGGAACGGCGCTGGCAGTTGCTGGAACGGGGCGGCCTGCCCGACAGCGGCCTTGCCGTGCGCTTCCGTCGCGACGTGGCGCAACTGTGGGCCGCCAGCCTGTTGGGGGCGCTGCTCTGGATTCCGGTCGCGATCATCTTCCGCTTTCTGTTCGGCTGAATATCGGTCGGCTTTTTGGCGGGAGCCAATTGCCGCGCCTGTCGTTGTCTGTCCTCGAAAGAGGAGGACCAATCATGGCCGACGCCAATATTTTCGACCGCCTGAAGCAGGATCACGACACCCATCGCCAGTTGTTCGACAAGATGGCCGACGCGGAGCGCGAAAAGAACGAGGACCGGCTGGAAAAGCTGTTCGAGCAGTTCAAGGTCGAAGTGTCAGCCCATGCCGCCGCGGAGGAGGAAACCCTCTACGCCACCATGCTGGCCCGCCCGGACCTGCGCGAGGATGCGCAGCACAGCGTATCCGAGCACAAGGAGATAGACGATTATCTCGAAGAGCTGGACGCGCTGAAATTCAACGGCGAGGCATGGCGCAAGAAATTCGCCGAGATGAAGAAGCGCTACCTCCACCATATCGAGGAGGAAGAGGAGGAGATGTTCCCCGACGCCGCCAAGGAATTGACGGCGCAGGACGAGGATCGACTGGGCAAGCTGTTCGCCAAGCGCAAGCCGGCCGAACTGGAGCGCGCGCAGGCCGAGGACTGAAGGCCGAAGCTGCAATCGGCCCGTCTCCGGTGTCGGGCGTGGATCGGACGCTATGTATCGCATCGCACTGACCGCCCCGGACGATTTCGACGGCTGGCGGTCAGCAGCGCGGCGCTTGGCGATGAAGGGCGTCGATCCCGCCGACATCGTCTGGCAGGTGGGGGACGCGGGCGGCGATCTGTTCGGCGATGCGCCCCTGCCCCCTGAACGTCCCGGCGCGGCCTTTTCCGTGCCGCGCGCTTTCGTCGATCTTGCGCAAAGTGCAATCCTGCATAGCGACCCCGAACGCTTCGCCCTGCTCTATGCGCTGCTGCGCCGGCTGCGCGATCGGCCGGGGCGGATGGAGGACAAGGCCGATCCGCTGCTGCGGCGGCTCGATATGCTGGCCAAGGCGGTGCGGCGCGACATCCACAAGATGCGCGCTTTCGTCCGGTTCCGTGCGTTAGAGGATAATATAGGGCTGCGCTTCGTCGCCTGGTTCGAACCCGATCATCATATCGTCCGCGCCAATGCGGGCTTTTTCATGCGCCGCTTCGCGTCCATGCGCTGGTCGATCCTGACGCCGGCGGCCAGCATCCATTGGGACGGCGACGTCTTGACCGAGGGACCGGGCGCCAGCCGCGCCGGCGCACCCGCCGACGATCCGGTCGAGGAGATGTGGAAGGGCTATTATGCCGCGATTTTCAATCCGGCCCGGCTCAAGACCGGGGCCATGCTGTCCGAAATGCCGAAAAAATATTGGCGCAACCTGCCCGAAGCCGCGCTTATCCCCGACCTTATCGCCGGGGCGCAGGCGCGCGAGGCGGCCATGATCGCCACGCCCCCCCTGCCCGAAAAAGCGCCGCCCAAGCGCCAGGGCAATGCCGCCGCCGTCTGGGCGGCGGTTCGCAGCGAGGCGAAGACCTGCACCCGCTGCCCGTTGCATCGGGACGCCACGCAGACGGTGTTCGGCGAAGGACCGCTCGACGCGCCCCTGTTCTTCATCGGCGAACAGCCTGGCGATCAGGAGGATCTGGCCGGGCGGCCGTTCGTCGGACCGGCGGGGCAATTGTTCGACCGGTCGTTGGCGGCGGCGGGCGTCGACCGATCGCGCGCTTACGTCACCAATGCGGTCAAGCATTTCAAGTTTGAGAGGCGAGGGAAACGCCGCCTGCATCAATCACCCGACGCTGGCGAGATCGAAGCGTGCCGCTGGTGGCTGAACCAAGAGATCGATCTGGTCCGCCCGCGCATCATCGTCGCGCTGGGCGCGTCCGCCGCGCGCGCGATGCTGGGCAAGGCGGTGACGATCAGCCGGACACGGGGTGAGGCGATCGCGCTCGATGGCGGTGCGGAGGGCTGGGTGACGGTGCATCCGAGCTATGTGCTGCGCCTGCCGGACGAGGGTCGCCGGGCGGAGGAGCAGGCCCGCTTTATCGAGGACCTGCGCGCTATTGGCGAGCGGGTGAAGACACTGGCCTGAGCGGGGAATGCGGAACGGCTACAGTCCAAAGAAGCCGCTCCGCACCCCAACTTCCGTTCGGAAGCTGACTCAAAGGCGGGGCGGGCATGGCACCCGCCCGCCCATTATTCAGAATTTCGCGACGACGCCCGCCATCGGGCGGATCGAGTGGAAATCGCCGGTGGTATCGGCCTGCACGCGCAGGCGGATATTGCTGCTCTGGGCCGAACCGCCCATGTCGGCGGGCGACAGTTCGACGCCGGCGCCATAGGTCATGCCGTGATAGTCGCGGCTATCCTTGCCGAGCGCGTCGAAATTGGTCCACTGATAGCCGACCTTGGTGAAGATCATGCTGTCCTTGCCCGCCTTCACGCCGACCCGGCCCGCGGCGCCATATTCCCAGTCGATGTCGCCCGACACGCCCTTGGACGCGGTGCCCTCGACGCCCAGCACCAGCGGCCCTGCGACATTGACGTTCACGCCTGCCACGCCTTCGACCATGCGGCCTTTGTAACCGACCGGCGGGATGCCTTCCTTGCTGGTTTCGCTGTCATAATTATGCACGCCACCCATCACGCCGACATAGGGTTCGATGCGGCGGGTGGACGAACCGGCGTCATCCTGCGCCATGGCGGCGGCAGGCAACAAGGACGCGGCGGCGGCTGCCGAAAAAAGCAGTGTCTTCATGGGGGTGACCCTTTGTCTATTGTGGATTTGTTCAGCGGCGGTTTGGACCCGCCGGGCCGATGCGAGCGCTTAAAGCTGCGATCGACAGGGGGAAGAATGACCGGACGGGCCGGAAGGTTTCCTGAACAATTCACAAAAGCTGGCCGAAAGGCGATTATGTGACGGAAAGAACACGCTTTCTGTCGCCCCGATGAATAAAAGCCGACATTTCTGAACCTGCGATAAACGCTGGTGCGGAAAGGATAATCCATTCACAACCAATTCAACCGGGCCGCGTTAAGCAAAGGATCAGATGGAGATGAGGAGAAAGGCGATGACGGGCATCCGACATCGGTTCCTGGCGGTAATCGGACTTGCAGGCGCGCTGACCCTGGGTGGTTGCGCCTATGATGACGGCTATGGCTATGGCGGCGTCAGCGTGGGTAGCGGCTATTATGGCAATGGCGGCTATTATGGAGACGGCTATTATGGGCCGTCGGGCTATTATCAGCCCGGTGGTTTTGGCGGTTGGTACGACAATTATTATTATCCCGGCAACGGCTATTATGTCTATGACCGCGGCGGTCGACGCCACCGCTGGAATGACGGGCAACGCCGGTATTGGGAAGGCCGTCGGACCGAACGCGGCGACGATGGTCGCTGGCGCGGCCGGGATCGCGATCGGGACGGCACTTGGCGCGATCGCGATCGGCAACCGGGCAATGGCAACTGGACCCGTCCGCCCCAGGGCGGCGACCGGGATCGAGACCGCGGCGATCGCAATTGGGGACGGGATCGCAATGATGGCCAGGGTCGCGACCGCAACCAGTGGCGCGGCAATGACCGCGGCCGGGGCGATGGCGCGCGACCCACGCCGCAGCCGGGCCTGCGCCAACCCCAAACCCGACCACAGGCGCAACCTCAACCCCGCCCGTCGCGACCGCAGGTCAGCCAGCCGCGCCCGCAGCGCGACTGGGGTGGCGCGGGCCGCGTGACGCGCGGGCGCGAACCGGCGGCGCGGGTCCGTCCGAACTGATGCGGGCAGCGATCAAGACCGCCGCCCTGTTGTCCCTCCTGCTCGTCGTCGCCTGCGACGGGCGGGAGGAGAGCGCGATCGACAATCTGGCCAATGGCGCCAATGCCGCGCAGGTGGAAAACCAGTTTCGCGCCGAAGCGATGGCGGTGATGGAGCCGCTCAACCCGCCCGCCCCCGGCGCGCCGGGCGGTTTGCCCGTCGATCCCGCCCCGATCGCCGAAGGATCGATCGACCCCGACAGCGCGCAGGGCGCGGCGCAGGTGGTGCAGGGCTATTATGGCCTGCTGGAGGAAAAGCGGTTCGAGGATGCGCAGGATCTGTGGAATCCCGCAGGCGCGATCGGATTGCAGGACGACGCCCATTTCGCCGCGCGCTTTCGCGGCTTTAGCGAGATTCACGCCAATGTCGGCGCGCCATCTGACCCGGAAGGGACGGCCGGATCGATGCATGTGACAGTGCCGGTGCAGGTCTATGGGCGCATCGCCGCCAATGGCCGGCCCTGGCATGTGCTGCGGCAGGTGGTGTTGCGCCGCGTCGATGACGTCCCCGGATCGACGCAGGAACAACGGCGCTGGCATATCGAAACGATCGGGGCTTATCAGCCGCCGGTGGATGCGCCCGGTGCGGATAACGGCACGGAGGCGCAGGCCATTTCGATGACCGACGGGATGGCGAAACGACCGTAGAGGCCGGCAAGGTGATTGCCGGATCGATCGGCGCACCGCCTTCCGCTCGCAATCCCGATGATTCGTCACCGCCTGTAAAAAAGACGCCCGGTCTTTGCGACCGGACGCCTTTTCCTATCCGATGTCAGGCTGATCTCAGGCGACGGTCGCCGTGACGATCTTGCCCGGCGTGCGCGGCGGCTCGCCCTTGGGCAAGGCGTCGACATATTCCATGCCCGACGTCACTTCGCCCCAGACGGTATATTGACCGTCCAGGAAGGTGGCGTCGTCGAAGCAGATGAAGAACTGGCTGTTGGCGCTGTTCGGATTGGACGAACGGGCCATCGAGCAGACGCCGCGGACATGCTTTTCACGGCTGAATTCGGCCTTGATGTCGGGCTTGTTGGGGTGGCCGCCCATGCCGGTGCCGGTCGGATCGCCGCCCTGCGCCATGAAGCCGGGGATGACGCGGTGGAAGACCACGCCGTCATAAAAGCCTTCCTTGGCGTTTTCCACGATGCGCGCGACATGGCCAGGGGCCAGGTCGGGGCGCAGCTTGATCACGACGTCGCCGCCGCTGTCGAGGGTAAGGGTAAGGGTTTCGTCGGCCATGAAGCATCCTCTCATGTGGGAAGGGGTGATGCCCCCCATATAGAGGCTTCAAAAGGGGATGGAAGTTTCTTGTGGAGAAGGCGTCAACCGCCCGTCACCCCATTGCAATTCCATGTTGCATGGGCGAAAGCATCCGCCATGTTACAGGAACCGGACAGTAGGGGGCGCCATGAGCGAGCGCGGCGATCCAGCCGACCCCCTGTTGCGTGGGGACGACACGGACGATGAAACGATCCTTGAACAGGCTGAAACAGGCCTGGACGAGGATGATCGGCTGAAGCCCGAATTCCTGTCCTCCGTGCTTGACGCGGTGGAGGATGGCGACAGTGAAACCGCGCGCGACCTGGTGTCGCCGCTCCACCCGGCCGACATTGCCGACCTTCTGGAACTGACGCCGTCGGACCGGCGCGCCGATGTCGCCTCTGCGCTGGGCGACTTGGTCGGCGCGGAAGTTCTGTCGGAACTTAACGACTATGTCCGCGACGACCTGATCGGCGCGCTGGCGCCCGAACAGGTCGCCGAATTCGCCGCCGAACTCGATACCGACGACGCCGTCGCGATGATCGAGGATATGGAGGAGGCCGACCAGCAGGCCGTCCTTGACGCGCTCGACCCCGAAGACCGCGCCGCGATCGAAAGCGCGCTGTCCTACCCGGAAGAATCCGCCGGTCGCCTGATGCAGCGCGATCTGGTCGCGGTGCCGGCGCATATGACGGTCGGTCAGGTGATCGACTATCTGCGCGACAATGCCGACCTGACGCAGGATTTCTGGGAAATCTATATCGTCGACGCGGCCCATCGGCCGATCGGCTATTGCCAGCTCAGCTGGATACTGACCTGCCCCCGCGGCATCGCCATGACCGACCTGATGAAGCGCGAACAGACGCTGATCCCGGTCGACATGGACCAGGAGGAAGTGGCGCTGCGCTTCCAGAAATATGCGCTGATCTCCGCCGCCGTGGTGGATTCGGCGGGCCGTCTGGTCGGCATGATCACGGTCGATGACGTCGTCCACATCATCGCCGAAGAAGCGGGCGAAGACATACTCCGCCTGTCGGGCGCGGGCGAAGGCGACATCAACCAGCCGATCCTGATGACGGTGCGCACCCGCCTGGTCTGGCTGGTCGTCAATCTGGGCACCGCCATGGTCGCCGCGTCGGTGGTGGGCCTGTTCGAAGATACGATCGAACATCTGGCGATGCTGGCCGCGCTGATGGGGATCGTGTCGGGCATGGGCGGCAATGCGGGGACGCAGACGCTGGCGGTCATGGTGCGCGCCATCGCCACCAATCAGGTCACCAGTTCCAACACATTGCGCATGATCGTGCGGGAATTTCGCATCGCCGCGACCAATGGATCGGTGCTGGGCGTGCTGATCGGCATCGGTTCCTATCTGATCTACGGCCAGCTTGGCCTGTCGCTGGTGTTCGCCACCGCGATCCTCATCAACAATATGGTGGCGGGTCTGGCGGGCGTGCTGATTCCCGTGACGCTCGACCGGCGTAACATCGATCCAGCCATATCCTCGGCCGTGTTCGTGACGATGATGACCGATTCGCTGGGCTTCTTGACCTTTTTGGGGCTGGCGACGCTCTTCCTGACCTGATGATGCATTGATCTGGCGGCTTCGGCCGCCCATGTGCTGACCCATGCCGCTCCACATGACCAAGATCGCCTTCCGCAGCGAAAGCCCCGCATCCTTGCGCGCCTGGCTGGAAAGCCATGCGGACGAAGCGCGGCTCACGACCCGTTACCTGCCCAAGCGGGTGGAGGAGATGGCGGGCGGGTCGCTCTACTGGATTCACGGCCATATGCTGGTCGGCCGCAGCCCGATCCTGGGCTTTGAGGAAACAGGCCAGGGCCGCCACTGGATCCGGCTGGAACCGCGCCTGATCCCGGTCCGCGCCAAGCCCAAGCGCGCGCATCAGGGCTGGCGCTATCTGGAGGATGCGGACGCGCCCGTCGACCTGGACGGGGACGAAGCCGATGATCTGGACGCCATGCCCGCCGCTTTGCTGGGGGAATTGAGCAAGCTGGGGCTGGTGTAGGGCGAACGGCGTTGGCGTTAGCTTTCTTTGCCTACCCGCTATTGCGCAGCGCCGTCGCGATCGCGTTGATCGACAATTCGATCCCCTCCTTGATCCGCGGATCATCCTCGCCCGCGCGGTGGCGTTTCAGCAATTCGACCTGGAGCAGGTTCAGCGGCTCGATATAGGGCAGGCGCAACCGGATGGATGCGTCCAGCGCCGGATTCTTCTCCAGCAGCCGCGACTGGCCGGTGGCGGCCAGCAGCCCGTCATGCGCCTGTTGCCACCCCTCGCGAATACGCCCGAACATCGCCTCGCCCGCTGCCTGGTCCTCCACCAGCGGCAGGTAGCGCGCGGCGATGCCGAGGTCCGACTTGGCCAGCACCATCTCCAGATTGGCGAGCGCGGATTTCAGGAACGACCAATGCTGCCCCATGTCGGCCAGCAACGCCTTGTCCTCAAACTGTGCCAGCGCCTGCCCCACGCCATACCAGCCCGGCAGCATCACCCGCGCCTGCGCCCAGCTGAACACCCAGGGGATGGCGCGCAGATCCTCGATCGCGTTGCTCTTCGTCCGGCTGGCGGGGCGCGACCCGATCTTGAGGCCCGAAATCTCCTGGATCGGAGTGAGCTGGCGGAAAAACTCCTTGAACCCCTCCGTGCCGTACACCAGGTCGCGATAGGCGGCGAAGGCGTTTTTCGACAGCGCGTCCATCGCCGCGCTGAACCGGGCGGCGTCGCGGTCCGACACCCCTTCCGGCTCCAGGCTGGCGAGCAGGGTGGCGCTGGTCATCGCCTCCAAATTGGTCATGGCGACGTCGCGCGAGCCGAATTTGGCGGCGATCATCTCCCCCTGTTCGGTGATGCGGATGCGCCCCTGCACGCTGCCGCGCGGCTGCGCCTGGATCGCGGCGAAGGCCGAGCCGCCGCCGCGCCCCACCGCGCCGCCGCGGCCGTGGAACAGCTGCATCGCCGCCCCGGCGTCGGCGAACACCGGCTCCAGCGCCTGGCTCGCCTTGTACAGGCTCCAGGTCGATGTGATGTAGCCGCCATCCTTGTTGCTGTCGGAATAGCCGATCATCACTTCCTGATGGCCCCGCGCCTTCACGACGCCGGCGATTTCGGGCAGGCCGAAATAGGCGGTCATGATGGCGGGCGCAGCCTCCAGATCGGCGATCGTCTCGAACAGCGGGATCGCCATGATCGCGGCCTGCGGCGGCGCGCCATCCACGCCCGCCTGCCACAGCCCCGCTTCCTTCAGCAGGATGCTGACCTCCAGCATGTCGGACACGCTTTCGGCCTTGGAGATGATATAATGGGTGATGCAGGCCGGTCCGTACAGCCGGTGCGCGGTCGCGGCGGCATGGACGATCGCCAGCTCGGACGTGGTTTCCTCGCCATAAGCGGAAAAACGAGACCCCAGCGGACGATTGCTGGCCAGTTCGCGGCGCAGCAGCGCGATCCGCGCATATTCGTCGAGCGCGAGATAGTCCGCCTCGACCCCCGCCGCCTTGAGCAGTTCCGCCACCACCCGCTCATGCACGGCGCTATTCTGGCGCATGTCGAGCGTGGCGAGGTGAAAGCCGAACGTCTCCACCGCGCGGATCAGCCGCCCCAGCGCCCCCCCGGTCGCCAGCGCGCCGTCGCCCTCGCTCGCCAGCCCCTGCGCCACCGTCACCAGATCACGGCGGAACTCCTGGGGTGTCGCATAGGCGTCCCCCTTCAGGCTCGACGGCCGCGCCGGCTGCCCGCCGGTCAGCGCGGTGCAGGTGGCGGCCAGCCGCGCATAGATGCCGGACAAGGCGCGGCGATAGGGTTCGTCCTTGCGACTGGGCGATGCGTCGCCGCTGGCGTCCGCCAGGTCCAGCACCGCCTGCGGCACATGGGCGAGTTCGGTCGAGAGCGAGAGTTCCGCCCCCAGCGCATGGAGCGCGTCGAGATAATAGGCGATCGCCGCCTGGCAGCCGCGTTTCAGTGCGAACTCCAGTTGCGGCGCCTGGACGAAGGGATTGCCGTCGCGATCGCCGCCGATCCACGACCCCACCCGCAGGAAGCTTTGCGGCCGCGCGCCCAGCACCCGCTCCCACCGCGCATAGAGCGCGGGCAGCACCGGCAAAAACGTGTCGCGGAAATAGGCGAGCACATTATCGATCTCGTCGGCGACGAACAATTTCTCGCGCCGCAACGGCCGCGTCTGCCACAACAAGGCGATCTGGCGGAAAATCGCCTCGTCCAGATTTTCGCCCTCTGCCGTCTCGATCCGCCCGGCATCCTTGAGGTGCATCAGGTCGGCGATGCGATTCTTGTGGTCGATCATGCTCTTGCGCCGCACCTCGGTCGGGTGGGCGGTCAGGACCGGCACCATCAGGCTGTGCGCCAGCAGGCCCAGCACCGCATCCTTGTCGATGCCATGCGATTCCAGCCGCGCGACCGCCGACGCCACATCCGCGCCCGGCTCCGCCGCCACCCCCTGCCGATCCTCGGCCAGGTTGGCGAGCATCGAAAACAGCATGAAACCGCGGGTGAAATTGAGCGTATCGTCCAGATCGAGCGCGTCCAGCCCGCTATCGGTCAGGTCCGCCCCCTGCAATCCCCGCGCCCGGTCGACCGAGGCCGATCGGATATATTCGGTCTGCTTATAAAGCTTCTCCCCCCCATAAGCGCGGATGACATCGCCCAGCAGCCGCCCCAGATAGCGAATGTCGGGATTTTGCGTGATCGCCGGAGCGGACGGGGAGGGGGAAAGAGTCGCCATGGCAAGGATGCTGCATTGCAACAGGGGAAGGGTCAAGCGGAGGTTGCTGATGGGAACGTAGGTCACCATAGCCGACATCACCGCCCCCCCTTGCGCTCCCCCACCCCCTGCGCCAAAGACGCGATCGTGACCGCCAGCATCAGCATAGGGACCGACAGCCATGGCAATGCCGTGCTGGTCGATGTCGAGGAATTGCTCGCCACCCGGCTGCTCGTTCAGGGCAATTCGGGGTCGGGCAAGTCGCATCTGCTGC
The DNA here is from genome assembly GCF_028538045.1 of Sphingobium sp. AntQ-1. Classification (NCBI taxonomy): domain Bacteria; kingdom Pseudomonadati; phylum Pseudomonadota; class Alphaproteobacteria; order Sphingomonadales; family Sphingobiaceae; genus Sphingobium; species Sphingobium sp. AntQ-1. Next base: position 2,245,073 of record NZ_CP117158.1, on the reverse strand, counting down.
GTCGCCTGCTTGAAGAATCCGCGCCGATGGTGCAGCAGGTGGTGATCGATCCGGAGGGCGATTTCGTCACGCTGGCCGACGCCTATGGCCATATCGTGATCGATGCGGGCGACTATAATGAGCGCGAGATCGTCAAGATGGCGATGCGCATCCGCGAACATCGCGCCTCGGTGGTGCTGAGCCTGGAATCGCTGGAGCTGGAGGCGCAGATGAAATGCGCCGCGACCTTCCTGTCGACCCTGTTCGATGCGCCGCGCGACCATTGGTATCCCGCGCTGGTGGTGGTGGACGAGGCGCAAATGTTCGCCCCGGTATCGGCCGGCGACGTGTCGGACGAAGCGCGGCGGCTGAGCCTGGCCGCCATGACCAACCTGATGTGCCGGGGGCGCAAACGGGGGCTTGCGGGCGTGATCGCGACCCAGCGGCTGGCGAAACTGGCCAAGAATGTCGCGGCCGAAGCGTCCAATTTCCTGATGGGCCGCACCTTCCTGGATATCGACATGGCCCGCGCCGCCGACCTGCTGGGCATGGAGCGGCGGCAGGCGGAGCAGATTCGCGACCTGGAGCGCGGGCGCTTCCTGGGCCTGGGTCCGGCGATCGCGCGGCGGCCGGTCAATGTGAAGATCGGCGCGGTGCAGACCGGCACGCGGGGCGGCGCGCACAAGCTGATCGCCCCGCCCACCACCAGCGGCGAGGATTTACAGGAATTATTGTTCGCCCGCGGCGAGGAGGATATGCCGCCCCCTCCGCCGACGCGCGCCGATCCCCCGCCCCGCCCGGCCGAGGAGATCATTCGCGCGCTCGCCGATACCCCATCGGCCCGGCCCGCCGCGCCGGAACTGGATTTCGGCCAGAACGAACCGGTGGTGATCGCCGTGCTGGACGAGATCGTCGCCGATCTGGGCGACTCGGCCCCCAGCGTTTCGACGCTGTATCAGGATTTCGGCGTGCGCTGCCGGATGAAGGGGCTGCGCACGCCCCCGCTCGACCTGCCCGCCTTTCGCAAGCGCTTCGCCATGGCGCAGGCCGGGATGGCCGATGCGCATGATCCGCGCTGGGCCGATGCGATGCAGGCGGCGGAGCCTCTGCCGGAGGATATGCTCGCCCCCTTCCTGCTGATCGCGCGCGCCGCGATGGCGGGCCTTCCCTGCCCCGATGACGCGCTTCTGGCCCGCGCCTATGGCACCAGTTCGCCGGGGCGGGTGCGGCGGCTGATCGACTATATGGAAAAACTGGGCGTCATCGTCGCCCGCACCGATTTTTCGGGCAAGCGCTCGATCGGCGTGCCGGGTCTTGGCCTCTCCACCGCGGCGGCGGATGGATGACGGCCGCCTCCGTCCTTTTCGTCTGTCTTGGCAATATCTGCCGCTCGCCCTTGGCCGAAGCCGCGCTCAGAGCAGAGGCAGCGAAGACAGGCGTCGATATGACCGTCGATTCGGCCGGGACCGGCGACTGGCATGTAGGCCACCCGCCCGACCGCCGGGCGCAGGCGGTGGCGTTGCGCCATGGCATCGACATTGGCGGCTATCGGGGGCGGCAGGTCGAACCGGCGGATTTCCAGCGCTTCACCCATATTTTCGCGCTCGACGCCGACAATCTCAAAAATCTGTGTCACATCCGCCCGCCGGACGGGACAGCGGACCTGCGCCTGCTAATGGATATGGTGCCGGGGCGCGAAGGAACGGGCGTGGTCGATCCCTATTATGGCGACGATGCCGGGTTCGACCTGACCTGGGACGATGTGACCCGCGCCGCCAGAGCGATCGTCGCCGGCCTTTAGCTCGTTTCGCGGACGATCAGTTCGGGGGCGATCTGCACCGATCCGGCGTCTTCCCCGCCGATGCGCCGGAATAGCAGATCGACCAGATGGTGTGCGCCAGCCTCTATATCCTGCCGGACGGTGGTGAGCGGCGGACGGGCCAGGCGGGCGAGCGGGATGTCGTCGAAGCCGATGATCGACAGGTCTTGCGGCACGCGCAGGTCATGGTCCGCCGCGGCGGCGACCAGGCTCATCGCCACCACGTCGGACGCGGCGAAAATGCCGTCGGGGCGGTTTCCGGCCGCGAACCAGTCGCGCGCCTTGGCATGACTCGCTTCCGGCGTGAGCGGACTGCATATCAGCGCGACGCCGCCACGCAAGGATGCGGGCAGGCCAGCGAGGAAGCCGGCATGGCGGGCGGCGAATTCGGGCACGTCGATGTCACCGAAAAAGGCCAGGCTGCGTCGCCCCCGCTCCACCAGATGCTGCGCCGCCAGCCGCCCGCCCGCTTCATTGTCAGCGCCCACCATGGCGGGACCGCCGCCAGCCCCCTGTTCGCCCCAGACGACCATCGGCCGGTAATGAGCAGCGACGCGGCCCAATACCGCGCCCTGATCCGCCTGGCCGATGATGATGACGCCATCGGCGCGCCCGGCCCGGATGAAGGCATCCAGCCAGTCGTCCCGGTCCGGCGATACCCTTGAGAGCAGCAGGTCATAGCCACGATCCGTCAGCGCATCGGCGAGAAAACCGAGCATCGTCACGAGGAAGGGATCGGACAATTGCAGACCCCTCGCCAGTCCCAGCGGCATCAGCACCGCGATCGCCCCGGTCCGACCGAGGCGCAGATTCTGGGCGGCGACATTGAGCCGGAAGCCGTGCCGGTCGGCCAGCGCCTGAATCCGGCCGCGCGTCCCCTTGCTCAGCGCCCCCTTGCCCGTCAGCGCCCGCGACACGGTGGACACCGACACGCCGGCCAGGCGCGCCAGGTCGGCGATGCTCTTGAGCGGGCCGGTTTCCTGATCGTCCATGCGCCGCAGACTAGGACAAATATGGCGGGTCCACAACGCCTTGCCGCGCGGCATACACGGCCCGACGAAGCCGGCGTCCGCGGCACACCGCACGAGCGGGATGAGGAGAGGCGATGCCGCCTCTCCTCATCCCAACCCATCTTGACGCGCGCCGTCGGGGCTGTAGCTTCCTTCCACCCTATTCTCAGCCCGGTTGGACCGCTTATGCGCGCTGCCATGTTGCTGATTGACGCGGTGCCCGATGCCGGACCGTCCTCGTCCGGCCGCCCGCCTCTGCGCCTTTCGCCTGCCCGTCATTCCCTGCGGAGCGGTCGATGACAGTCATAACAGGGGGAGAGGAACATCCATGCAAATCGTCTATATCGCCATAGGGTGCGGCCTGCTGGCCATCATCTATGGCCTGATCACCAGTCGCCAGGTGTTGAGCCAGCCACCGGGCAATGACGCCATGCAGGCGATCGCCGGCGCGATTCAGGAGGGGGCCAAGGCCTATCTGGGCCGCCAATATACCACCATCGCCATCGTCGGCCTGGTCGTGGCCGTGCTGGTCCTCTATTTTCTGGGCGTCACGTCCGCGGTCGGATTTCTGATCGGGGCGATCCTGTCGGGGGCGGCGGGGTTCATCGGCATGAACATATCGGTGCGGGCCAATGTCCGCACGGCCGAAGCCTGTCGCGGCACGCTACAGAGCGGCCTCACCGTCGCTTTCCGCGCCGGCGCCATCACCGGGATGCTGGTGGCCGGCCTCGCCCTGCTCGCGATCAGCGTCTTCTTCTGGTATCTGACTGGCCCGGCGGGCCATGCGCCCGACGACCGGCTGGTGATCGACTCGCTGGTCGCGCTGGCCTTTGGCGCGTCGCTCATCTCCATCTTCGCGCGGCTGGGCGGCGGCATCTTCACCAAGGCGGCCGACGTCGGCGCCGACCTGGTCGGCAAGGTCGAGGCCGGCATCCCGGAGGATGACCCACGCAATCCCGCCGTCATCGCCGACAATGTCGGCGACAATGTGGGCGACTGCGCCGGCATGGCCGCCGATTTGTTCGAAACCTATGTCGTCACCGTCGGCGCGACCATGGTGCTGACCGCCTTGCTGGTCACCGGGGTCGACAACGCCTTCCTGATGAAGCTGATGGCGCTGCCCCTGATCGTCGGCGGCGTGTGCATCGTCACGTCGATCATCGGCACCTATATGGTCCGTCTGGGCGCCAGTCAGTCGATCATGGGCGCGCTCTATAAGGGGTTCTGGACCACCGCGCTCCTGTCCATTCCGGCCATCTATGTCGTCACCCAATATACGCTGGGCGACCTCAACGCCGTCTTCGGCGCGGACCTGGACGGCTATGGCGGCTATACCGGGATGGATCTGTTCTGGTCGATGCTGGTCGGTCTGACCGTCACCGGCCTGCTGGTGGTCATCACCGAATATTATACCGGCACCAACTATCGCCCGGTCCGCTCGATCGCCAAGGCGTCCGAAACCGGCCATGGCACCAACGTCATCCAGGGGCTGGCGATCAGCCTGGAATCCACCGCCTTGCCGACGCTGGTCATCGTCGTCGGCATCATCGTCGCCTATCAGCTGGCGGGTCTGATGGGCATCGCTTTCGCGGCGACCGCAATGCTGGCGCTGGCGGGCATGGTGGTGGCGCTGGACGCTTATGGTCCGGTCACCGACAATGCGGGCGGCATCGCCGAAATGGCGCATCTGGACGATAGCGTGCGGGTGAAGACCGACGCGCTGGACGCCGTGGGCAACACGACCAAGGCGGTGACGAAGGGCTATGCCATCGGCAGCGCGGGTCTGGCGGCGTTAGTGCTGTTCGGCACCTTCACTCAGGATCTCGATTATTATGGCGCGGCGCTGGGCCTGACCGAGCCGGTCGATTTCTCGTTGAAAAACCCCTATGTCATCGTCGGCCTGCTGCTCGGCGCGTTGCTGCCCTATCTGTTCGGCGCGATGGGCATGACCGCCGTCGGCCGCGCGGCGGGCGACGTGGTCAAGGACGTCCGCGCGCAGTTCGCCGAGAATAAGGGCATCATGGACGGCACCAGCAAGCCGGACTATGCGCGCACGGTCGATCTGGTGACCAAGGCCGCGATCAAGGAGATGATCATCCCCAGCCTGTTGCCGGTGCTGGCGCCGATTATCGTCTATTTCGCGATCACCGCGGTGGCGGGCAGCGACAACGGCTTTGCGGCGCTGGGCGCGTTGCTGCTGGGCGTCATCGTGTCCGGCCTGTTCGTCGCTTTGTCGATGACCAGCGGCGGCGGCGCATGGGACAATGCCAAGAAATATATCGAGGATGGCCATCATGGCGGCAAGGGCAGCGAAGCCCATAAGGCCGCGGTGACCGGCGACACGGTGGGCGATCCGTACAAGGATACGGCCGGCCCGGCGGTGAACCCGATGATCAAGATCACCAATATCGTCGCGCTGTTGTTGCTGGCGGCGCTGGCGCATGGGGCCTGACAGGCCGTGACAGGTGGGGAGAGGCCGCGCGCCTCTCCTCCCCTTGCCTGCGCCCCGACTGGTCGCGGCGTCGGCCATGCTTAGTTCATTTTAACCCTTTATTCAGGGCAGAGGCGCAATCTGCGCGCGCGGTCGGCCTGACGGGGGCGAGCCGCGCCGCACCGGATTTCCCGTCATGCCTTCCAAGGCGTGACCCAAGCCAGCCACCGGATGCCATGATATGCTGCACGCCATTACCAACGACGAACCGGGCCGCATCGCCGCGCTGCGGCGCTATGAAATACTCGACACGCCAATGGAAGGCGCTTTCGACAAGGTCACCAATCTGGTGCGCGCGCTGTTCAGCGTGCCGATATCCGCCGTGTCGCTGATCGATCAGGAGCGGCAATGGTTCAAGTCGATCGCCGGGCTGGATGTGTCGGAAACGCCGCGCAGCGCAGCCTTTTGCGATCATGCCATCCGTCAGGACGATCCCCTCGTCATACCCGACACGAAGGACGATGTGCGCTTTCGCTACAATCCGCTGGTGACCGGCGATCCGGGCATTCGAAGCTACGCCGGCGTGCCGCTGCGCACGCCCGATGGCTATAATATCGGATCGCTGTGCGCCATCGACACCCGCGCCAGGGATTTCCCGGCCGAACAGATGGAGATTATGAAGGGCCTGGCCGCCATCGTGGTCGAACAGATGGAATTGCGGATGCTGGCCGAGCGCGATCATCTGAGCGGCGCCATGACCCGCCGCGCCTTCGTCGCCGAAATCGACAAGCGGATCGCGTTGTTCGTCCGGCACCAGCGGCCCGCCGCCCTTATCCTGCTCGACATCGACCATTTCAAGGCGATCAACGACTGCCATGGCCATCCCGTCGGCGACCGGGTGATCGAGGCGGTCGCGCATTGTTGCGCCGGCCTGTCACGCCCCAGCGATTCGCTGGGGCGGATCGGCGGTGAGGAATTCGGGTTGTTGCTGCCCGAAACCAGCGAGACGGAAGCGCTGGCCGCCGCGCACCGTTTCTGTGCGGCGATCGAGGCGTTGGACATCCCCCATGATCCGCCGCTGCGCGTCACCGCCAGCTTTGGCGTGGCCGCGATCGGTCCCGGCCGCATGACCAGTCAGGACTGGCTCACCGCTGCGGATACGGCGCTCTATGATGCCAAGCGCAGCGGTCGCAACCGCGCGGTGCTGGCCCCCATCGAAGCGATCCGCGCGGCATGAGCTGAAAGGCGGCCGCGCCCACCGGCTTACCCCCGCTTGCCGCTTTCCCCGGCCGGGCCTATAGGCGCGGCATGACTGCCGAACCCTTCGCCAAGCAACTCGCCGCGCTGGAGTCGCGCGGGCGATTGCGTCGCCTGATCTCCCGTTCCGGGCGGGATTTCGCGTCCAACGACTATCTCGGCCTGGCCGGTGATCCGATCATCGCGCAGGCCGTCGCCGACGCGATCGGGCGGGGCGTGCCGGTGGGATCGGGCGGGTCGCGGCTGCTGCGCGGCAATGCGCCCGAACATGAGGGGCTGGAGACCAAGGCGGCCGATTTCTTCCGTACGCAGGCGGCGCTGTTCGTCGCCAACGGATATGTCGGCAATCTGGCGCTGTTTTCGACGCTGCCCCAGCGCGGCGACCTGATCGTTGCGGACGAACTGATCCATGCCAGCGCCCATGACGGCATCCGCATGAGCAAGGCGCAGGCGGTGTTCGCGCGGCATAATGATGTGCAGAGCTTCGCCGACCTGATCGCGGCCTGGCGCAAGGAGGGCGGCACGGGCCGTATCTGGATCGCGGTAGAGACGCTCTATTCGATGGATGGCGACGTCGCCCCACTCACCGATCTCGCCAAGTTGGCGGCGACCCATGGCGCGATGCTGCTGCTGGACGAAGCGCATGGCACCGGCGTCTTCGGGCCGGGCGGGCGCGGGCTTTCGACCGGGCTGGATGGTTTGCACAATGTCATCACCCTGCATACCTGCGGCAAGGCGATGGGAACCGAAGGGGCGCTGATCTGCGGCCCGCGCATCCATGTCGACTATCTGATCAACCGCGCCCGCGCCTTCATCTTCTCGACCGCGCCGTCCCCGCTGATGGCGGTGGCGGCGTCGGCGGCGCTGGACCGGATCGAGCAGGCGAGCGACCTGCGCGAACGATTGAAGACGCTGCGGCAGGATGCGGCCGAAGCGATTTGCGCGCCGCTGGGCCTGCCCTCGCCCCGCAGCCAGATCGTGCCGGTCATCCTGGGCGACGATATCCGCACCATGGCGGTGGCCGCAGCTTTGCAGCAGGCGGGCTTCGACGTGCGCGGCATTCGACCGCCGACGGTGCCGGCGGGGACCAGCCGGCTGCGCATCTCGCTGACATTGAACGTCGGTCGCGCCGATGTCGCCGCGCTGGGTCAGGCGTTGCTTAAGGCGATGCAATGAGCGTTCTGATCGTCACCGGCACCGATACCGGCATCGGCAAGACGGTGTTCGCCGCCGGCCTGGCCGGGGCGCTGGGCGCTTATTATTGGAAGCCGATCCAGGCCGGGGTCGATCCCGAAGGCGACAAGGAAACCGTCGCCGCGCTCTCCGGCCTGCCCGCGGCGCGCATCCTGCCTGAAGCCTTTCGCCTGACCACCCCCGCCTCCCCCCATCTGGCCGCGCGGATTGATGGCGTGGCGATCGGGCTGGACCAGCTGGCGCTGCCCCAGGTGGACGGACCGCTGGTGGTCGAGGGCGCGGGCGGCGTGCTGGTGCCGATTTCCGAGACGTTTTTGATGGCCGACCTGTTCGCCCATTGGGGCCAGCCTGTGATCCTCTGCGCGCGCACCGGCCTCGGCACGATCAACCATAGTCTGCTGAGCATCGAGGCGTTGCGATCGCGCGGCGTGCGCGTGGCGGGCATCGCCTTCATCGGCGAGGCGCATGACGAAAATGAGCGGATCATCCCGCAACTGGCGGGCGCGCCGTCGCTCGGCCGCTTGCCGCATCTGGACCGGCTTGATCCCGCCGCCCTGGCCACCGCTTTCGCCGCGCACATCCGGCTTCCCGAATATTTCAACGATCGATAATTTTCGACCAACGACATGGACTTCATTCTTTGACGGGCGTTCAAGTCCGCGTCAGAACGAACGGCCCAAGGCCGATCGCCATTATGATGCAAGGGATGCAACCCATGAAAACCCTCCTCCTCGGCGCAGCCGCCACGGCGCTGGCGCTGGCCGCCACCATGGCGCAGGCCGACCAGCCGGCGACACCTGCCGCAGCGCCGACCTCGGCAAGCGCCGACAAGCCCACCTATGGCAGCTATGGCTTCGACGCTGCGGGCATGGACCAATCGGTAAAGCCCGGCGACGATTTTTACGATTATGCCAATGGCGCATGGGCGAAAAACACGCCGATCCCCGCCGACAAGTCCAATTATGGCGCATTCAACACGCTGGACGACCTGTCGCGCACGCGGACCAAGGCGATATTGGAAAGCGCGCAGAAGGATAGCGGCAGCAAGATCGGCAACGCCTATGCCGCCTATATGGACGGCGCCACGGTCGAGGCGAAGGGACTGGCGCCGATCAAGCCCTGGCTGGACGAGGTCAGGGGCGTCACCGACCTGGCCGGCTATGCCAGGGTCGCGGCCAAGGGCGCCCGCGCCGGCGTACCCGGCCCGTTCCGCTTCTATGTGGGGCAGGACGACAAAGACCCTGAAACCTATATCCTGTCGATGACGCAGGGTGGCTTGGGCCTGCCCGACCGCGACTATTATCTGGACCAGGGCGAAAAGATGGCGGCGATCCGCACCGCCTATGTCGCGCATCTGGAAAAGATGCTGACCCTGGCCGGCGAAAGCGACGCCAAGATGCGCGCGGCGGCGCTGATGGCGTTCGAAACGGAGGTCGCCAAGGTCCATTGGAGCCAGGTCGAAAGCCGCGACGCCGACAAGACCTATAACAAGATGACGCTGGCCGACCTGCAGAAGAGCGCGCCGGGTTTCGATTTCGCCACCTATTATGAGGCGAACGGACTGACCCCCGCCAGCCTACTGGTCGCGCAGCCGAGCGCCGTGACCGGCGAAGCCGCGCTGATCGCCAAGACGCCGGTCGGCGTGCTCAAGGACGCGCTGCTGCTGGCCAGCCTGCACGCCTATGCCGACTATCTGCCCGACAGCGTCGCGAACGCTGACTTCGCCTTCTACGGCACCACCCTGTCGGGTACGCCGGAGCGTGAGGAACGGTGGAAGCGCGGCGTCACCTTCCTCAAGGAATCGCTGGGCGAGGAAGTCGGCAAAGTCTATGTCGCCCAATATTTCCCGCCGGAAACCAAGGCGGCGATGGACGTGCTGGTCAAGAATGTCCTGTCCGCCATGGGCCGCCGCATCGACGGCCTGCCATGGATGAGCGATACGGCCAAGGCGCGCGCGCACAAGAAGCTGGCCGCCTTCACGCCCAAGATCGGCTATCCCGACAAGTGGCGCGATTATGACGGGCTGGCGATCAGGCGGGACGACCTGCTGGGCAATGCGCAGCGGTCGAACCAGTTCGAATTCGACTATAATATCGGCAAGCTGGGCAAACCCATCTATCGCTGGGAATGGGGCATGACCCCGATGGAGATCAACGCCTACGCCAATTTCGGCATGGTGGAGATCGTCTTCCCCGCCGCGATCCTGCAACCGCCCTTCTTCGATCCCAAGGCGGACCCCGCGGTCAATTATGGCGGCATCGGCGCGGTGATCGGCCATGAACTCAGCCATCATTTCGACGATCAGGGCGCGAAATATGACGAGACGGGAAAGCTCAACCAGTGGTGGACCGACCAGGACGTCGCCAATTTCAAGGCGCTGACCACGAAGCTGGGCGCCCAATATGACGCCTATGAGCCCTTCCCCGGCGCGCATGTGAAGGGCGCCTTCACCATGGGCGAGAATATCGGCGACCTGGGCGGCCTGGCGGTCGCGCTCGACGCCTATCATGCGTCGCTGGGCGGGAAGCCCGCGCCGGTGATCGATGGCATGACCGGCGACCAGCGCTTCTTCCTGGGCTGGGCGCAGGTGTGGCGGCGCAATTATCGCGAGGCGAATTTACGCCAGCGGCTGGTCACCGATCCGCACGCGCCATCGCAATATCGGACCGACATCGTGCGCAATTTCGACGCCTGGTATGATGCGTTCAAGCCTGCGCCGGGCGGCAAAATATATCTGGCGCCCAAGGATCGCGTGAAAATCTGGTGAAATCCAATGGTCGGCCCGGACCGTTTTGACGAATCCGGGCCGATCGTCATTGCGCGCCGGCGAAGGGCGCTGCGGCGGATCGCGACTGTGGCGGGACGAGCTGTTTCCCTCAATCCCGTTACCCCTCAAATCCCACAACTGGCCGTTCAGGCCTTTTCCGAAAGGAACGCTTTCAACAACTTGGTCGTCTGTTCATCAGTATATCGGTCAAGAGGAGAAGAAAGTTGACGGGTCCCAACAGCAGTAAATTTCTGAAAGCCGGCATCGCGTCGATCGCGCTGTTCGCAGCTTACCCCGCCCTTGCGCAGGATGCCGCCGCTCCTGCAGCGCCCACCGCGCCCGCAGCAGGCGCCAGCAATTTCAGTGACAGCGACATCAAGCAGTTCGCCGCCGCGGCGGTCGAAGTGACCAAGATTCAGTCGGACGCCTCGATCGCCGAGGCCGACAAGCAGCCCAAGATGCTGGCCGCTTTGCAGGCGTCGGGCCTGCCGCCTGAAAAATTCAACCAGATCGGGCAGGCGGCGGCCGCCGATCCGGCGCTGCAGCAACGCATCCAGGCCGCCGCGCCGCCGGCTCCGGCGGCACCTGCGACTCCGGCCGCCCCGGCGCAGCCGGGCCAGCCGCCGCAATGACGTGATAGCGAGGGGCCGGTCACAGACCGGCCCTTTTCTTTCGCGCCCGACACACGGGTTCGTCACGATAGTTCCCGCAATATCGAAAAATATCGGGGGGTGACGACCGCCAATGTGTCCGTCTATCCTGCGCCCATGCAGGAACTGGCTCTATCCATCGCGCTCATCGGCATATTAGGCATCGGCGCGCAATGGATCGCTTGGCGCACCGGCTGGCCAGCCATCGCTCTGATGCTGGCCGCAGGCGTCCTCGCCGGTCCGGTTCTCCACCTCATCAACCCCGAACATGTCTTCGGCGAATTGCTGGAACCGATGGTGTCGGTCGCGGTCGCGCTGATCCTGTTCGAAGGCGGCCTCAGCCTCAATTTCCGTGAATTGCGCCAGACCGATGGCGCGGTCACCCGGCTGGTCGCGCTGGGCGCGCCCATCGGCTGGGTGCTGGGGTCGCTGGCCTGCTATTATGTCGGGGGGCTGGTGTGGCCTGTCGCGATCCTGTTCGCGGGGATTTTGGTCGTCACCGGGCCGACCGTGGTGCTGCCGCTGCTGCGCCAGTCCAATGTCGCGGCGCGGCCGCGCGCGATCCTGAAATGGGAAGCGATCGTCAACGATCCGGTCGGCGCGCTGTTGGGCGTCGTCACCTATGAATATCTGCGCCGCGCGGGCGAGGGCGGCACGCTGGCGTCGGTCATCCTGTCGCTGCTGGCCGCGGCGGTCATCGCCGGTCTGATCGGCTGGCTCGCCGCCCGCGCCGTGGGCTGGGCCTTCCCGCGCGGCCATGTGCCCGAATATCTCAAGGCCCCGGTGCTGCTGGTCGCAGTGATTGGCGTATTCGTGGGATCGAACATGATCCAGCAGGAAACCGGCCTGCTGGCGGTCACGGTGATGGGGGTGGCGTTGGCCAATATGCGTTTCGATTCGCTGCGCGACATCCAGCCGTTCAAGGAAAATGTCACCGTCCTGCTGATTTCCGGCGTGTTCGTGATCCTCTCCGCCTCGCTCAATCTGGAGGTGCTGCGCCAGTTTGAATGGCGGTTCCTGGCCTTCCTGCTGGCGCTGCTGTTCCTCGTTCGCCCGGCGACGGTCTTGTTGAGCCTCGCCTTTTCGCCCGTGCCCTGGAATGAGCGGCTGCTGGTCGCCTGGATCGCGCCGCGCGGCATCGTCGCGGTCGCGATCTCCGGCCTGTTCGCGCTGCGGCTCGATCGGCTGGGCTATAGCGACGGGTCGATCCTGGTCACCTTGTCCTTCGCCGTGGTCGTCACCACCATCCTGTTTCACGGATTTTCGATCAAACCGGTCGCACGCTGGCTGAAAGTTACGGGTGCGTCGGAGCAGGGCTTGCTGATCGTCGGCGCTACGCCCTTCACCCTGGGACTTGCGGCTCAACTGCGCCAATTGGAGGTGCCAGTGACGATCGCCGACAATAGCTGGCAGCGGCTTGCGCCGGCCCGGCATCAAGGCATCCCCACCTATCATGGCGAGATATTGTCGGAAGCGACCGAAGAGCGGCTGGACCTGACCCAGTTCCAGATGCTGGCGGCGGCGACCGACAATGAAGCCTATAATGCGCTGGTGTGCAACGAATTCGCCCCGGAAATCGGGCGCGACAATGTCCATCAGCTGGGCAACGCCAGCGACGATCATGATCCGCGCAGCCTGCCTGAATCGCTGCGCGGGCGCGCGCTGTTCGAATCCGGCCATGGCGTGGAGGACATCATGCAGCGCGAGGAGCAGGGCTGGACCTTCCGCAAGACACGGATCAGCGAGCAGTTCGACTATGACGCAGCGCGCGCAGCGCTGCCGCCGGAGGGCGACATGCTGTTGCTGTTGCGCAAGACCGGGGCGCTGCGCTTTTTCACCCATGCTTCGCGCCCCACGCCCCAACCCGGCGACACGATCCTGTCCTATGTGCCGCCCGCCCAGCCCCGGCGACAAGGAGAGGAAAAATGACGAAATCTGGTCGCGCTTCTATCATCCTGTGCGCAGCGCTCGCCGCCTGCCAGCCGCCGGCGCAGACGCCTGCGGCCAATGCGGTGGACGAAGCGGATAAGGCCAATGCCGTGGCGGACAATGGCGCGGACAATGGCGCCGAACCACAACGGTCGATCCTGCGCCCCGAAGTCGTGCCCGAAACGGAAACGCCCAAGATCGAGCCGGCAGAGGCGGTGATCGGCTTTGGCGAATCGTCGATGGCGCTGGATGAGACGGCGAAGGCGACAGTTGAAACGCTGCTCGCCAGCCCGGCGATGCAGGCCGGCGGTCCGATCACGCTGCGCGGCCACAGCGATTCGCGCGGGTCCGATGGCGACAACAAGGTCGCGTCCCGCATCCGCGCCGAAAAGGTCCGTGACTATCTGGTCGAAAAAGGCGTGGATGAGGCGCGCATCACCCTGGTCGCGCTGGGCGAAGCCCGCCCCGTCGCCCCCAATGCGAAAGAGGATGGCAGCGACGATCCCGACGGCCGGGCGAAGAATCGCCGGGTCGAGGTGACGGTCGCGCTGCCGGCCATCATCGTGCCGCCGCCGGTGGCGCCCAACGCGACCGAGGCCGCAAAGCCATAGATTTGGCGGCCATGCTGGCCTAGAGCAAGTGATCCGGCTGCGTCGGACCACTTGCTCTAGTTTTTGATTTTATGCGATTTCCGAGTCATCAGGGATTCCACCTGATTAGAAATCGCTTGAAAGGACCGTCATGACATCCCCCGTCTGGCACCCCTTCACCCAGCATGGCCTCAATGAGCCGATCCCCCATGTCGCGCGGGCGCAAGGCGCGCTGCTGCATCTGGCAGACGGCGGCACGCTGATCGACGCGATTTCGAGCTGGTGGGTAACCACCCATGGCCATTGCCATCCGCGCATCGCCGCCGCCATCGCCGCGCAGGCGGGGCAACTCGATCAGCTGATCTTCGCGGGCTACACCCATGATCCGGCCGAAACGGTGGCGCGGGGGCTGATCGATCTGGCCCCGCGCGGCGAGGGGCAGCCGGAGCTGCGCCATGTCTTCTATTCCGACAGCGGCTCGACCGCGGTCGAGGTCGCGCTCAAGATGGCGCTGGGCTATTGGCACAATCTGGCGCTGGACGGGCGGGCGCCGGAAGAATCGGGGGGGCCGCGCAGCCGCATCCTGGTGCTGGAGCATAGCTATCATGGCGACACGATCGGCGCGATGTCGATCGGCGAGCGCGGCGTTTATAACGCCGCCTGGCAGCCCTTGCTGTTTGATGTCGGCACCATCCCCTTTCCCGCGCCCGGTCGCGAGCGGGCCTGCCTCGAAGCACTCGACGCCGCCTGCGCCGACAAGCCCGCCGCCTTCATCGTCGAACCGCTGATATTGGGCGCTGGCGGGATGCTGATCTATCCCGCGGACATACTGCGCGAGATGGCCGCGATCTGCCGCCGCCATGGCGTGTTGTTCATCGCCGACGAGGTGATGACCGGCTGGGGCCGCACCGGCACCCTCTTCGCCTGCGAACAGGCGGGCATCGTGCCGGACATCATGGCGGTGGCCAAGGGTATCACCGGCGGCGCGATCCCGCTGGCCGCGACGCTGGCGACCGCCCCGATCTTCGACGCGCACCGATCGACCGACCGCGCCCGGCTATTCTATCATTCGTCCAGCTACACCGCCAACGCGATCGCCTGCGCCGCCGCGGTAGCCAATCTGGCGATCTGGCGCGAAGAGGATGTGCTGGGCCGAATCGTCGCGCTGACGCAGGGTATCGCGACGCGACTCGAACGGCTCGCCCGCCACCCCGCCTTCGCCAATCCGCGACAATTGGGCACGATCGCCGCGATCGACCTTGTCGCCGCCGATGCGGGCTATCTGTCCGACCTGGCGCCGCGCCTGCGCGCCTTCTTTCTGGGCCACGGCCTTTTGCTAAGGCCGCTCGGCAACACCATCTACTTGATGCCGCCCTATTGCCTCGACGAAGATCAGCTCGATCATATCTTCACGGCGATCGCCGCCGCAGGCGATCATTTCGGCGAATAAAGGCTTGGCTTCCATTTCCCGCAATTTGGCGCTATGGCGGCGCGATTTTGTGAATTCGGGATAATATGGCTAAAGAAGAACTGCTTGAAATGCGCGGACAGGTTGTGGAGCTTCTCCCCAACGCCATGTTCCGTGTCCGGCTTGAAAATGACCACGAGATTCTCGGCCACACCGCCGGCAAGATGCGCAAGAATCGCATCCGCGTGCTGGTGGGCGACGAAGTGCTTGTCGAGCTGACCCCCTACGACCTGACCAAGGGTCGGATCACGTACCGCTTCAAATAAGCCGCTTGTTCATGCGGCTTATTCTTGCTTCGGCTTCTCCCAGACGGCGTGACCTTCTGGGACAGATCGGCGTCGTCCCCGATGCCGTCGATCCCGCCGATATCGACGAAACGCCCCTGAAAGCCGAACTGCCTGCCACCTACGCCGCGCGCGTCGCGGCGGAAAAGGGCGTGGCTGTGGCCGCGCGCCATCCCGGCGCGCTGGTCCTGTCGGGCGATACCGTGGTGGCCGTGGGGCGCCGTATCCTGCCCAAGGCAGAGAGCGAGGCGGACGCGCGCGCCTGCCTGGCCTTGCTGTCGGGACGGCGGCACCGGGTACTGAGCGCGATCACGCTGATCGATGGCGAGGGACGCGCGCGGCATCGCCTGTCGGACAATATCGTCATCTTCAAGCGGCTGGAGCAGCCCGAGATCGACGCCTATATCGCCAGCGACGAATGGCGCGGCAAGGCAGGCGGCTATGCGATACAGGGCCGCGCCGCGGGCCTCATCCGCACCATCATGGGCAGCCACAGCGCGATCATGGGCCTGCCGCTTTACGAAACCCGCACGCTGCTCAAGGCAGCGGGCTATCCGATCGATTAGGAACGCACATGGCCGAATGGCTCTATGAAGAAGGCATTGGCGAGGCGCGGGCCGCGTTGATCGAGAAGGGCAAGCTGGTCGAGGCCCTGATCGAGCGCGAGGGCGACGCCGTCCGTGCGGGCGCGGTGGCGCAGGGCCGGCTAGTCGCCACCATCATCCCCAAGAAACGCGGCATCGTGCGCCTGATTTCGGGCGAGGAAGTGCTGCTGGAACCGATCCCGCCCCGGCTGGCCGAAGGCGCCAACGTCCTGGTTGAAATCATCCGCGAAGCCATCGCAGAAGAAGGCCGCCCCAAGCGCGCCAAGGGCCGGATGCCCCAGCCGGGCGCCAAGCCCCATGCCGGCCCCAGCCTGTTGCAGCGCATCCGCGCCACCGGCACGCCCGTCGTCCCCTGCCCCGCGCATGAGGAAGACCGGCTGGAAGCGCATGGCTGGAGCGAATTGATGGACGAGGCGATGAGCGGCGAGGTCGGCGCAGAAGACGCCGCGCTTCGCCTGTACCTGACCCCCGCCATGCTGTTGATCGACGTCGACGGATCGCTCCCGCCCGCGCAGCTTGGCCCCAAAGGGGCGAAGCTGGCGGCGCAGACGGTGCGACGCATGGGGCTTTCCGGTTCCATCGGCATCGACCTGCCGACGATGAACAACAAGGATGAGCGGATGGTCGCCGCGGCGCAGATCGACAAATATCTGCCGCTGCCGTTCGAGCGTACGGCCGTGAACGGCTTCGGCTTCCTCCAGATCATCCGCCGCCGTGAGCGCGCCAATCTGATGGAGATAGTGCGCGAAGATGTGGTGCTGACCGCCGCGCTGGCGCTGCTGCGCCGGGCCGAGCGCCATGGGCAGGGCGGTGCGGCCACCATCACCGCCATGCCCGCGATCATCGACCTGCTGCACAAGCGGCAGGACTGGATCGAGCAACTGGCCAAGCGCCGCGGCGGCGCGATCACCTTGAAGGCAGAAGCGTTGCTTGACCTGGCGGGTGGTCATGTCGCCTGAACCTTCGTCCAAGCCCGCCCCCTGCCCGGTCTGTCGCCAGCCCGCCCAGCCCGAGACAAAGCCCTTTTGCAGCGCCGCCTGCCGTGACCGCGACCTGCTGCAATGGCTGGGCGAAGGCTATCGCGTGCCGGGTGCGCCGGTCGATGAAGATGCGCAAAAAAACGGTAATTATGGGCTGGACAGCGAGCCGGATTGACGCTTATAGGCACGCCTCCATCCGGCGGGAGCCTCCCGCCGAAGACCCCTGCCCGGGTAGCTCAGTTGGTAGAGCATGCGATTGAAAATCGCAGTGTCGGCGGTTCGAATCCGTCCCCGGGCACCATAGCTTCCTTAGTCACCATTCACTGACGGGTTCGCAAAACCCGGAAGTCAGCCATATTCAGGCCTGGTTGCGTATCGCCTGGCGGAACGGGCGCGAGAGATGGTTCAGGCGCTCTGAACCTTCAATAGCTCCGCGCGGGATAAACGAAGTGGCGGGATTTTCGCCGCGCAGGAAGCAGGTCAGATCTTCCTGCGCCTTTTGCAGCAACTGGTGGCGAACCAGCATGTGGTTGCCAGAGATATGCAGGGTCTGTCGCATTTGGGCGCGGGAGTGGAGGATGTGGCCTTCGGTCAGTGGCTCCACTTCGGTCACATCGAGCGGAGCAAAGCCAAGCGCCCCGTGGTCGAGCGCAGCGATCAAAGCGGGCTGATCGACATCCCGCTCACCATGGGCAAGGCGAATTCGCCTATGCGCAGGTCTATTCGATGGTGTCCGCGCTGTTCGACGGCTTCCCGACCAACGTCAACCCTAGCCCCGCGATGCCTTCAGCCCGGCGACTGGCCCAATATCTCCCGCGCGCGCGGCGCCAGCCGTTCCACGGCGGCGGCGTGGATGCCGGGGGC
The DNA here is from genome assembly GCF_028538045.1 of Sphingobium sp. AntQ-1. Taxonomy (NCBI): domain Bacteria; kingdom Pseudomonadati; phylum Pseudomonadota; class Alphaproteobacteria; order Sphingomonadales; family Sphingobiaceae; genus Sphingobium; species Sphingobium sp. AntQ-1. The sequence continues at coordinate 2,227,246 of NZ_CP117158.1, read as the reverse complement.
AGCGCAGAGCAGGCCGAAGGCGGTGGGCTGCGGCCGATTGAAGCGCAGCGGGTCGCCCAGCGCGTCGGTCACCGCGCCGCCTGCTTCCTGCACGATCAGCGCAGCGGCGGCGATGTCCCATTCATTGCCCCAGCGCACGGTGGCGACCAGGTCGGCTTCGTCCGCGGCGACCATCGCCATGCGCAGCGCGATGCTGTTGGGCTTGTCCACCGTCACCAGATCGCGATCGACGCGCGGCAACTGGTCGGCGGGCACGCGCGCGCCCGGCAGCATGGTCCGGGTTCCGGCGCGCAAAATCTGGCCGTTGCGCGTCGCGCCCTGGCCCAGTTGCGCCACCCACAATTCGTTGCGCGCGGGCGCCGCCAATAGGCCGATCTGGACCGCGCCATCCTCCACCAGCGCGACCGACACCGACCAGCCCGGCCGCCCGCGCAGATAATCGCGCGTGCCGTCGATCGGATCGACCACCCACACCCGCGGCACGCCCAGCCGATGCACGGTATCGGCCGTCTCCTCCGACAGCCAGCCAGCGTCCGGGTCGATCGCCGCCAGCCGCGCGCGCAGCATCGCATCGACCGCCAGGTCGGCCTCGCACACCGGATGGCCCGGCACCTTTTCCCACTGGCGCACGCGGGTTTCCCCGCCCGCCCATAGCGCCAGCGCATGGTCGGCCGCATCCGCCACGGCGGATATGACCGCGCGGAGATGGGCCTCAGCCCCCTGCAACGGTCATCCCGTCGACGCGGATGGTCGGGACGTTCATCGTGTAGCGGTAATGCAGGTCGCTCGCGGGCGTCAGCGCCCGGAACATGGCCTTTAAATTGCTGGCGATGGTGATTTCCGACACGGCATGGGCCACCGCCCCATTTTCGATCAGGAAGCCGGCCGCGCCGCGACTATAATCGCCGGTCACGCCATTGACGCCCATGCCGATCAGTTCGGTGACGTAGATGCCGCGCTTCACGTCCGCCATCAGATCGCCGGGCGAGATGGCGCCAGCCTCCATATGGACGTTAGTGATGCTGGCGCCTGGCGCGCCGCTGCCGCCGCGGCTGGCATGGCCGGTGGGTTCCAGCCCCAATTGCCGCGCCGATGCGCTGTCCATCAGCCATCCGGTCAGCACGCCCTGGTCGATCAGCGCGCGCCTTTCGACCGGCAGCCCTTCGCCATCGAACGGGCGCGATCGCATCCCGCGCGGCAGCAACGGATCGTCGATGATGGTGACGCCCGCCTCGAACAAGGCCTCGCCCAGCGATTCCAGCAGGAAGCTGGACCGGCGCGCGATCGCGGGACCGACCATGCCGCCAATCAGGTGACCCAGCAGGCTGGAGCCGATGCGCGGGTCGAAGATCACCGGCATGACGCCGCTTTCGACCTTGACCGGATTGAGCCGCGCCACCGCCCGCTGGCCGGCGCGGATGCCGACCGCTTCGGCGTCGTCCAGATCCTCCAGGTGGCGCACGCTATGGCTGGCATGGTCGCGCTGCATGTCGGCGCCCGCGCCCGCCAGCACGCTGGCCCAGGTCGAATGGCTGGTGCCGGCATAGGCGCCGGCAAAGCCATGGCTGGTGGCGAGTGCGACCTGGCTGCGGCCGTTCGCCGCGCCGCCGCCCTCGCTATTGGTGATGCCGGGTACGCTGCGCGCCGCTTCCTCCGCCATCAGCGCGCGTTCGCGCAATGCCGCGGGTTCCGGCTCCTCCTCGTCGGTCAGGTCGAGCGCGGGCGGGCGCTTCTTGAGCAGCCGATCCTCCGGCGCGAGGCCGGCATAGGGGTCTTCGGGCGCCTCGCGCGCCATGGCGACGGCGCGATCGACCAGCGTGGCGAGCGTCGCCGGGTTCATGTCCGACGCGGAAATGCTGGCGGACCGCTGGCCGATGAAGACGCGCAGGCCGATCTCCTCGCCCTCGGACCGTTCCACATCCTCCAGCGCGCCCAATCGCACCGATACATTGGTCGATGCATTGCAGGCATAGATGGCGTCGGCGGCATCCGCGCCGGCCTTGCGCGCGGCGCTGACCAGATCCTGCGCGCGCGACTGGGCTTCTTCTAGGCTGAGCATGGAGGGAAAATGGTCCTCAAAATCATGAAGGGAAGGGGATCGGCCTTACGCGCTTGCGCCGGCGCTCACAAGGCTGGCGGCGGCGACGTCCGCCAGCCAATGGTCGAGCAGGTGCCAGGCCACAGCCATCGTCGGCGGGGCGAGGAAGGGGGCATCGCGATCGCCCGCCATCGCGGCGCGGACCTGATCCGCATCGCACCAGAAGGCATCTTCTATCTCGGTCGGATCGAGCGTCAGCGCATCGTCCAGCGCCTGCCCGATGCAGGCGATCATCAGCGAGGAAGGGAAGGGCCAGGGCTGGCTCATCACATAGCGGACCTTATGCACCCGCACGCCTGCTTCCTCGAACAATTCGCGCGCGACCGCTTCCTCGATCGTCTCACCCGGTTCGACGAAGCCGGCCAGCGCCGAATAGCGGCCGGGCGGCCAGGCGTGCTGGCGGCCGAGCAGGATGCGCCCGCCATGTTCGGCCAGCATGATGACGACCGGGTCGGTGCGCGGGAAATGTTCGGCGGCGCACGCCTCGCATTTGCGCGACCAGCCCGCCTTGGCAGGCTGCGTCGTCCCGCCGCAGACCGAACAATGGCGGTGGCGGGCATGCCAGTGGACCAGGCTGCGCGCCGTGCCATAGAGAGCGACCTCTTCGGTCGGGACCAGCCCGGCAATGGCCCGGCTGCGCGGCGTGGGGACCAGATTGGGGCCAAGGTCCGCGACCAGCCGGGCGAAGATCGGCCGCTTGCCCGGATCGATGCCCAGCAGCAGATGATCCTCGACCTGCGCGTGCGGCTCCAGCGGCTCCAGCAGCAGATGCCCGTTCACCTCGACCGGCTCCAACCCGTCCAGCACCAGCAGGCGCGCGGCCGGATCGGCGAACGTCTCCGCCAGAAGCGCGGGGTTGGTGCGGATATGGTCCACCCGGTCCAGATTGCTGCCGACGAAGCCCGGCACCGCCTTTATCGCTGGATCAGTTCCGTGCATCTGCCTGCCCTTCCTTCCTCACCGCATCCGCTGCCCGTGCGAACAATGTCGGCAATCCCGCCTCGCCGATACGGTCGATCGGCCACCATTCGCCTGCGCCCTCCGGCGTTTCGTTCGCTTCCACATGGGCATGGTGGACGCGCAGCGCCAGAGAGAAATGGGTGAAGACATGGGCGACCGGCTCATCGATCGTCGTCCAGGCGGCGGCGATCGGCGGCGTCGGGTCAGGCGCGTCGCCCCAATCGGAACTGGGCAGCGCCCGCATCCCGCCCAGCAATCCCTTGTCCGGGCGGCGCACCAGCCAGACATGGCCTTCCCGCTCGATCCACCAGCCATGGCCGGTGCGGTGCGGTCGCACTTTCTTCGCCGCCTTGACCGGGAAGGCGGCCGGGTCGGCGGTCAGCACCGCGGCGCAATCCTGTCGCAACGGGCAGATGCCGCAGGCCGGATTGCGCGCCGTGCAGATGGTCGCGCCCAGGTCCATCATCGCCTGCGCGAAATCCCCGGCGCGGGCATCGGGCGTGATGCTGTCGGCGGCGGCGCGGATCGCCGGCCGGGCGGCGGGGAGCGGCGTCGCTATCGCGAACAGCCGCGCCACCACCCGCTCGACATTGGCGTCCACCACCACCGCGCGCTGGCCGAAGGCGATCGCCGCGACGGCCGCGGCGGTATAGGCGCCCACCCCCGGCAGCGCCCGCAGCCCATCCTCCGTATCGGGAAAGACACCGCCATGATCTTGCGCCACCGCCCGCGCGCAAGCCAGCAGATTGCGGGCGCGGGCATAATAGCCAAGCCCCGCCCAGGCGGCCATCAGGTCCGCGTCTTCGCTGGCGGCCAAATCCTGAACCGTGGGCCAGCGCGCCAGGAATTTCGCATAATAGGGGCCGACCGCCGCGACCGTGGTCTGTTGCAGCATCACTTCGGACAGCCACACCCGGTATGGATCGGCGGCATTGCTGCCCGGCGGCGCGCGCCATGGCAGTCGCCGGGCATGGACGTCATAATGAGCAAGCAGGTCGCTTGCGATTTTTGTGGCTCTACCCTCGACGCGCATGGCGACCCTATGCCATTAAGCGGGCCATGACGGAACGCCCGGCCCCCCCGAAATATAAGAGTCGCAAGCTGCCGGCCGAAGACAGGCCGCGCGTGGGCGCGCCGCGCGCGATCGCGGACCTGATGCCCGACATCGGCCGCGCCGCTTTCCGCAAGTTCGGCTTCGTCCAGTCCAGCATCGTCACCCGCTGGGCGGAGATTGTCGGCGCCCATTATGCCGGCATTTCCGCGCCCGAATCGATCCGTTTCCCGGTGGGGCAAAAGGCTGGCGGCACGCTGCAACTGACGGTGATGAGCGGCCATGGGCCGATGGTGCAGCATATGCTGCCCGATATCGTCGAGCGGGTGAACCGCTTCTTTGGCTATGCCGCCGTGACGAAGGTCGCAATCCGGCAGGGCGATATCAGGCCCGTCGCGGCCGAACGCCGCCCGCCGCCCCGCAATTTGAAGCCCATTCCGGTCGAGCTGGGCGATTCGCTGCGCGATATCGGCGACCCGGAATTGCGCGCCGTACTCGAATCTCTGGCGCAGGGGCTTGCCAACAGCAGCGGATTGCCGAAGATCAACTGAAGCGATCGACTTGAAAATCGCGTCAAAAAAGACTGAGCGATCAACTTGAAAATCGCGCCAGAAACGATGCTATTCGGCTGTGGTTCAGCCGGACCATATTACGGATCGCCCGCCATGAAAAAACTGCTCCTGCCGCTCGCTTTGCTTGCCGTTCCCGCTGCGCTGATCGCCGCGCCCGCCGCCAATTGGGTGAGCCGGGTCGTGCTGTCACCGATCGGCGGCCATGCGATGGGCAATCCCAATGCGCCGACCAAGCTGGTCGAATATGTCAGCTACACCTGCTCGCATTGCGCCCATTTCGTCGGCGAAGCGAGCGGCCCGCTCAAGAACGACTATGTGAAGGGCGGTAAGGTCAGCGTCGAAGTCCGCAACGCCGTGCGCGACCGATATGACCTGACCGCCGCTCTGCTCGCCCGCTGCGGCGGCCCGGCCCGCTTCATGGGCAATCATGAGGCGTTGTTCGCCAACCAGACCGCCTGGATGCCGCAGATCGAGGCCTATGATGCGGCGACGACGCAAAAGCCCTCGGACCAGACCGCGGCGATGCGCGACATCGGGCGGAAGACCGGCCTTTATACGCTGATGACCCAGCGCGGCTTCACCCATGCCCAACTGGACGCCTGCATCGCCAATCCCACGGCGATGAAGCAGATCCTCGCCATGACCGACGACGCCTGGAACAAGGTGAAGATCGGCGGCACGCCCGGCTTCGTCGTCAACGGCACGCTCGTCAAGGGATCGACCTGGTCCATTCTCCAGGCCGCATTGCCCCCCGCTGCATTGCCCACGGCCGCGCGCTGATCTAAACCCCTCTTCATACCGCCAGTCATCGGAGCCTTGCCCGTCGTGAAAGCCGTTTCCGCTCTTGCCCTCATCGCCGTCAGCCTGACCCTCGCCGCCTGCGGCAAGAGCGAGGAAGGCGCCAAGCCCAGCGGCGATCCCGTCGCCGCCGTCGCCGCCCCTGCCGGGACCAGTTGGTCGCAAACGATCGCGCAGACGCCCGAAGGCTATTATCTGATGGGCAATCCGTCGGCCAAGATCAAGCTGGTCGAATATGGCTCCTACACTTGCAGCCATTGCAAGGATTTCTCCGCCGAAGCGTCGGAGGAGATCAAGAAGATCGTCGATACCGGCAAGATGAGCTTCGAATTCCGCACCTATGTCCGCGATCCGATCGACCTGACCACCGCGCTGCTGGCCGGCTGCGGCGGCAAGGACATATATTATCCGCTGTCCGAGCAATTCTTCGCCAACCAGGCGGCGATGTTCGAAAAAGTGCAGGGTAATGAGGCCGCCTTCCAGGGCGTGGAAAAGCTGCCCCCGGCGCAGCGCCCCGGCGCGATCGCGCAGATTGCGGGCCTTGTCGAATATGCCCAGCAGCGCGGCATTTCCGCCGATCAGGCGAAACAATGCCTGGCCGACACCGGCGCGGCCGAACGGCTCGCCAAGGGCGTCGAGGCGGCGAACAGCCAGTATCAGATCCAGGGCACGCCCAGCTTTCTCATCAACGGCGTGCTGGTCGACAATGTCGCCAACTGGTCCTCGCTCCAGCCCAAGCTCAAGGAAGCGGGCCTCTGATTGCGCCAGCGGGGGCTGACAGCATCGTTTAGCAAGGCCGGGGCGGCGCGCCGCCCCGACATGACGTCATGCAGATAAAGCGGCTCAAACTCTCCGGCTTCAAAAGCTTCGTCGACGCGACGGAGTTGCGGATCGAGCCGGGCCTGACCGGCATCGTCGGCCCCAATGGCTGTGGCAAATCCAACCTGCTGGAAGCCATTCGCTGGGTCATGGGCGAATCCAGCGCCAAATCCATGCGCGGCGGCGGCATGGAGGATGTCATCTTCGCCGGCACCGCCACCCGGCCGCAGCGCGATTTTGCCGAAGTCTCGCTGCTGACGATCCAGGAACAGGGCGAACTCTTCAACGCCGTCGATGTCGGCGCGGACGGCGAACTGGAAGTCACCCGCCGGATCGAGCGCGGCGCGGGCAGCGCCTATCGCGCCAATGGCCGGGACGTGCGCGCCAAGGATGTGTCGCTGGTCTTCGCTGACGCCGCCACCGGCCCGCACAGCCCCGCGCTGGTCAGCCAGGGCCGCATCGCCGCCGTCATCGCCGCCCGCCCGCTGGAACGGCGCGCCATGCTGGAGGAAGCGGCGGGCATCGCGGGGTTGCATGTCCGGCGCAAGGATGCCGAACAGAAATTGCGCGCGGCCGAAGCCAACCTCGCCCGGCTCGATGAAATCCTGCTGGACATGGATGTGCGCGCCAATGCGCTGCGGCGGCAGGCCCGCGCCGCCGAACGCTATATCCGCCTGTCCGACCAGATCCGCGTCGCCGAAGGCCGCACCCTCTTCGCCCGCTGGCGCGAAGCCAATGCGAGCGCCGAGGCGGCCCGCGCCGAAGCGAAGCAGGCGGACGCCGCCGTTGCCGCCGCGCAGGAGGGGCAACTCGCGGCCGCCGCCCATGCCCAGGCCGCCATCGCCACGCTGGCCGATCGCCGCGCCGCCGCCCAGAGCGCGCGCGACGACGCCAATGAGGCGGGCCATCGCCTCGCCGCGTTCCGCACCGAGCGCGAGGCCGTGGTCCGCCGCCTTGCCGACCTGGCCCAGCAGGCCTCCCGGCTGGAGGAGGATCGCGCGCGCGAAGGGACGCTGGCCAATGACGCCGCCGATGCGATCGCCCGGCTGACCGCCGAGATCGCAACGCTGAAGGCGCGTATCGCCGAGACGGACAAGCTGCGTCCGGCCTTCGCCGCCCGCATCGCAGCGGCGGCGGATGCCGCGCGCGACGCCGAACTGGATCTGGCGCGGGCGATGGCGACTCAGGCGGCCGAACAGGCCGAACTGCGCGTCGCCGAAGCCGCACTGGCCGCCGCGCGCACCCGTCTCGACCGGGCGGAGCGTGAGGTGGCGCGGCTTGCCGCCGAAGCCGCGGCCTTGCCCGACGCCGCGCCACTGGAGGCGCAACGCGCCACCGCGCTGGCCGATCAGGACAAGGCCAAGGCCGATCGCGACGCCGCCGAAGCGACGATCCGGACCGCCGACGCCGAGCGCCAGTCCGCCGCCGAAGCGCGCGCCACGGCGGAGGCCGCCCTGTCCTCCGCGCGCGCCGCCCTCGCCGCGCTCGATAGCGAGGCGGCGGCGCTGAAACGGGCCGTCGATAGCGGCGCGGGCCACCGGTCGCGCGCGCTCGACCAGTTGAAGGCCGCGCCCGGTTATGAACGTGCGCTCGCCGCCGCGCTGGGCGACGACCTCGAAGCCCCGGTCGGCGCGGACGGCAAGCGCCGCTGGGCCGGCGCCGATGCGCTGTCTGGTGATCCAGCCTTGCCCGCCGGCGCCACCCCCTTGTCCGACCATGTTACCGCGCCGGCCGAACTGGCCCGCCGTCTGGTGCAGATCGCTGTCGCCGAGCATGACGAGGGCCAGCCGCTCGCCGTCGGCCAGCGTTTCGTCACCCGCGATGGCCAGTTGCGCCGCTGGGACGGCTATGTCGCGCTGGAAGGTGGCGCGGCGGCGGCCGAACGGCTGATCCGTCTCAATCGGCTGGACGCGATCGCCGCTGCGCGCCCCGCGCTCCAGGCCGAAGTGGAAAGCGCCGCCGCTGCCCAGGATGCGGCCAAGGCGCGCGAACAAGCCGCCGCCCAGACGCTGGCCCAAGGGCGCAGCAGCCTGTCGCAGGCCGACCAGCGGTTGCGCGCCGCGCTCCGCGCCGCCGACGAGACGACGACCGCGCTCGAACGGCTGGCCGGGCGGCGCGAGGGGATCGAAGAACGGCTGGGCGAAGCGCAGCGCGATCGCGCCGCCGCACAGGGCGAGCATGAAAAGGCGCGGGCCGGCCGCGCCGCCGTGCCGGACGGCGCAGAGACGCGGGCGCTGGTCGCCGCCCTTTCCCAGGCCAGCGACAAGGCGCGCGCCGCCGTCAGCCAGCTACAGGCCGATCAGGCGCTCGCCGACCGCGCCCTGTCCAGCGACCGCGAGCGGCAGGCGGCCGCCGATGCGGAGATCAAGGGCTGGCGCGCCCGCGCCGGCGAGGCGGCCAAACGCATCGCCGCCATGGTCGCCCGCGCCGAAGAGATCGCGACCGAGCGTGCGACGATCGAGGCGCAGCCCGACGCGCTGGCCACCGCGATTAGCGCGCTCAGCGATCGGGGATCGGCCCTGACCGACGCCGCCGACCAGGCCCGCCGCGCCGAATTGGAGGCGGAAGTCGCGCTGCGCGCCGCCGAAGGCTGCGCCGCTCAGGCGGGCGAGACGCTCGCCGCCGCCCGCGAAACCCGCGCCACCGCCGTCGCCCGCGCCGAAGCCGCCGACGAACGGCGGGTCGAAACCAACCGCCTGTCGGGCGAGCGATTCGAATGTCCGCCGCCGGTGCTGCCGGAAAAACTGGGCTTCGCCAGCGCCGAGGTGCGACTGGCCCAGACCGAACTGGCCGATCATGACCGTTTCCATGCCGAACGCGAAAGGATCGGCCCGGTCAACCTGATCGCCGCGCAGGAACTGGAGGAACTGGAAGCTGCCCAAGCGAAGAGCCGCGCCGAAATCGAGGAACTGACCCAGGCGATCCATCGCCTGCGCGGCTCGATCGGCAGTTTGAATCGCGAGGGGCGCCAACGCTTGCTCGCCGCGTTCGAAGCGGTGGACGGCCATTTTCGCCGCCTCTTCACCACCCTCTTCAACGGCGGGCAGGCGCATCTGGAACTGATCGACAGCGACGATCCGCTGGAGGCCGGGCTGGAGATCATGGCCCAGCCGCCGGGCAAGAAACTGGCGGCGCTGACCCTGTTGTCGGGCGGGGAACAGGCGCTGACCGCCGTGGCGCTGATCTTCGGCCTGTTCCTGACCAATCCCGCGCCGATCTGCGTGCTGGACGAAGTCGACGCGCCGCTGGACGACGCCAATGTGGAACGCTTCTGCGACCTGCTCGACGCAATGGTGGCGCAAACCAACACCCGCTATCTGATCGTCACCCACAATGCCGTCAGCATGGCGCGAATGCACCGCCTGTTCGGCGTGACAATGGTCGAACGCGGCGTCAGCCGGCTCGTGTCGGTCAACCTGCAAAGCGCCGAAGCGCTGCTGGCGGCGGAGTAGTTCAGCCCCGCCCCAACCAGCCCTTCATCCGGCGGAAGAGGCCGCGTTCGCTGATCGCTTCGAACATCTCTTCCGGCCCTTCGGGATCCAGCACCTCATGGTCGGCGATCCAAGCCTGCACCTCGTTCAGGTCTGGGGTCACATAGGGACGCAGCGTCCGGCCCGGCTTCTGCCGCAATTCCTCGATCCCCGCCACCAGCCCGCGTTCGGCGATCACCGCCGACACGCGCTCGGCCGGCAGGTCTAAATGTTCGGCGATGAGGTCGTCGCGGATCTTCAGGATCGTCGCCTGCCGCCCGTCATTGCCGGGTAGCTGCGTGTCGATACAAATGTCGCATTCGGTGTCCAGCCGCATCGACCGATTGTTCATGTTGGACGATCCGACCCGGATCAGCCGATCATCGACGATCAGCACTTTGGCATGGACATAGATGGGCGCGCCGCGCTGGGTGAAGGGATGATAGATGCGAAAACGGCCGTGTGGATCGCGGCTCTTGAGCGCTTCGTACAGACGCGCGCGGGCCGTATCCATCGCCTGCTGTTCCAGCCAGCCGTCGGCCTGCTGCGGATTGACGATGACGATGTCCGGCCCGTCCGCTTCGCCCAGCCGCCTGGCGATCGCTTCGGCGATCCGGCGCGACGCGAAATATTGGCTTTCGGCATAGATGTGCCGCTTGGCCGCCGCGATCTGGTTCAGGTAAAGCCGCTCGATCTCGATCAGTTCGTCCTGATCGTCCATCTTCGGCGCGCTGCGGGCGATGGCGATATCGACGCCCTCGAACTGCACCGGCAGCTTGTCGGGCCAGCAATCCTGCACGCCTTCGACCGGGTCCAGCGGATCGCCGCCCGCGCCGACCCAGCGGTTGCGCGCATGTTCGCCCAGCGCCGCGGCGATCGGCCCCATCAGCGCCGTGGTCGCGTCATGCCAGGGACCATAGGGCGACCCATCGGGATGATGCCGGCCCGGCTCCTCGTCGCGATGATGGCGCGTGTCCCAACGGTCGCCGGTCATGTCGATGCCGCCGCAAAAGGCGAAGCAATCGTCGATCACCACGATTTTTTGATGATGCGAGGCGGCGGGCGGGTGATGGCTGTCCAGCTTTACCGTGACGCGCGGATGCGCCATCCATTTCAGCGTCGTGAACAGGTTGGTCGGCCGGACCATCGACTTCATCGCGCCGACATCCCAGCGCAGCAGGAAAATCTCCAGTTCCGGCGTGCGTTCGACCAGCCAGCTGATGAAATCGCCGATCACCGCAGGCGCGCCGTCATCCACCTCATCCTCGCGGATCAGGCTGATCGCGGCGTCGAAATCCCATCCGATCAGCATGATGCGGCGCTGCGCCTTCATCATCGCGGCGCGGGCGTTGCGGAAATAATTGTCGGCGTCGATAATGACGCTCGCTCGCTCCGCCCGCGCGATGCGCCAGCAATCGTCGCCCGGTTGCGGCGTCATGCGGCGCTGCTCCCCACCACCAGACAAGCCAGAAACATCAGCAACCCCGCAAAACGATTGGACCGGAATTTGGACAGCGGATCGACACCATCCTGTTCGAGCGTCGCCACCTGCCACAGCAAATGCGCCGCCATCGGCGCCAACGCAGCGAGCGCCAATATCTGATCGCGCACCTGCCAGATCGCGCAGGCCCACAGCGCCAGCGCCAGCGCATAGCAGAACGCCACCCCGCCCCGCACATGCCGCCCCATCGACAAAGCGCTCGACCCGATTCCGATCAGCGCATCATCCTCCCGGTCCTGCAGCGCATAGATGGTGTCATAGCCAATCACCCAGAAAATGGTTCCCGCATAGAGCAGCACACCCGGCAGGCTGAGCGCGCCCATGACCTCGCTCCACCCGACCAGCGCCGCCCAGGAGAAGACCAGCCCCAGCCAGACCTGCGGCCAACCGGTGATCCGCTTCATGAAGGGATAGGCCGCCACCAGCGCCAGACTGCCCAGCGCCACGATCTGCGCATAGCGATCAAGCCGCACCAGCACGATCAGGCCGATGAGGCACAGCGCCAGCAGCCAGGCCCAGGCGAGCTTCACCGACATCGCCCCGCTCGCCAGCGGCCGGGCGGCGGTGCGCGCCACTTTCCGGTCCAGGTCGCGATCGACAATGTCGTTGAACACGCAGCCCGCGCCGCGCATCGCGATGCTGCCCAGCAGCAGCCAGCCGATCAGCGGCCAGCGCGCAAAGCCGCCACCCGCCAATGCGACCGCCCATGCGCCCGGCCAGAAGAGCAGCCACCAGCCGATCGGCCGGTCGAACCGCGCCAGTTGCGCCAATATGCGCGGCGTGTCCGGCAGTCGCGCCAGCAGGCCGCGCGCTTCGCTGTCGGGGACGATCGTCTGATTCACCGTGACTCCGTTCGCATGAGCTTGTCGAAGCCCGCATCTTCTCTTTAGGGAAGATCGGGCCGACCACAAGCGCGGCCGAACCGGAAGAGACAAAATGACCGCAACGCCCGCCTGGCCGCCGCAAAGCGCGCCGCGACTCCATGTCGAAACCCAGCTGGGCGAGGGAGTTGCGGTGCCGATCGACGGCAATCCGGCCCATTATCTGATCGCCGTCATGCGGGTGAAGCCCGACGATATCGTCCTGCTGTTCGACGGCCGGTCGGGCGAATGGGCGGCGCGGGTCCGCGATATTCGCAAGCGCGATCTTGTGCTGGACTGCGTCAGCCGGACCAAGCCGCCCGAACAGGTGCCCGATTTCTGGCTCTGCTGCGCGCCGATCAAGAAGGGGCGGATCGACCTGATCGCGGAAAAGGCGTGCGAACTGGGCGTCGCCCGCCTCCAGCCGGTGCTGACCCGCCGCGCGGTGGTGGACAAGCTCAACCTCGACCGGCTGCACAGCCATCTGGTCGAGGCGGCCGAACAATGCGGACGCACCGCGCTGCCCGACCTCGCCGAGATGGTGAAGCTCGACGCCTTGCTCAAAGCCTGGCCGGTCGATCGCCACCTGTTTTTCGCCGACGAGACGGGCGGGGCGCCTTTGGAACAAAGCCTGCGCGCCCATCCCGGTCCTGCCGCCTTCCTGGTCGGGCCGGAGGGCGGATTCGATCCCGCCGAGCGCGACGCGATCCGCGCGACGCCGGTCGCGGTGCCGGTGTCGCTGGGGCCGCGCGTCCTGCGCGCGGAAACGGCTGCGATCGCCGCGACTTCGGCCTGGATGACGCTGAACGGGGACTGGAACTAGTTTCATTCCGCTATTGGATTGAAGCGCTTAAGGCCAAGCCCTATGTGGTGATCGCCCGTCTTTGTTTGACGGGCCAAGGGGAAGCAGTAAGGGCGGGGCATGAGCACCAGAACCGACTCAGCGGGACATGATCCCGTCATCGAAAACCGCGACCAGCTGATCGCGGCCTTTTCCAAGGGCGAAAAGCCCAAGGACCGCTGGCGGATCGGCACCGAGCACGAGAAATTCGTCTATAATCGCCGCGATCATCACGCCCCGTCCTATGAGGAAAAGGGCGGCATCCACACGCTGCTGATCGGCCTGACTCGCTATGGCTGGAACCCCGTGTTCGAGGGCGAGAATATCATCGCCTTGTCCGGCGCCGACGGCACGATCAGCCTGGAGCCTGCGGGCCAGCTCGAATTGTCGGGCGCGCCGCTGGAAAATCTGCACCAGACCTGCGCCGAAACCGGCCGCCATCTGGAGCAGGTGAAATATGTCGGCGACATGCTGGGCCTGGGCTTTCTGGGCCTGGGCATGTGGCCGGACAAGACGCGCGCCGAATTGCCGATCATGCCCAAGGGCCGCTACGAGATCATGCTGCGGCACATGCCGCGCGTGGGATCTATGGGCCTGGACATGATGCTGCGCACCTGCACCATCCAGACCAATCTGGATTATGGCAGCGAAGCCGACATGGCGCAGAAATTCCGCACTTCGCTGGCGCTACAACCGCTCGCCACCGCGCTGTTCGCCAATTCGCCCTTTACCGAAGGCAAGCCCAACGGCTTCCTGTCCTATCGCAGCCATATCTGGTCGGACACCGATCCGGGGCGCACCGGGATGTTGCCCTTCGTGTTCGAAGATGGTTTCGGCTATGAACGCTATGCCGACTATGCGCTCGATGTGCCGATGTATTTCGTCTATCGCGACGGCAAATATATCGATGCCTCCGGCCTGTCGTTCCGCGATTTCCTGGACGGTAAACTGGCCGTTCTGCCCGGCGAAAAGCCGACGGAAAAGGATTGGGAGGATCATCTCTCCACCGCCTTCCCCGAAGTGCGGATGAAGAGCTTCCTGGAAATGCGCGGCGCCGATGGCGGCCCCTGGAACCGCATCTGCGCGCTGCCGGCTTTGTGGGTGGGCCTGCTCTACGACCAGGGTGCGCTCGACGCGGCGTGGGATGTGGTCAAGGACTGGACCATGGAGGAACGGCAGATATTGCGCGATTCCGTGCCGAAGCTCGGCCTCGACGCGCCGATCGGCGGCGGGCGCAAGCTGCGCGACATTGCGGGGCAGGTTGTCGATATCGCTCGTTCGGGTCTGGCCGCGCGCGGTCGCCTCAACGGGGCGGGCGACAATGAGACGGGCTATCTGTCCTTCCTCGATGAGGTGGTTGCGTCGGGCAAGACCAACGCCGAACACCTGCTCGAACGCTATCATGGCGAATGGCAGGGCGATCTGAGCAAGGTCTATGAGGAAGAGAGTTTTTAAGGGCAGAGCTGACGTCAGCGACCGTTCGTCCTGAGTAGCCATTGAGCGAAGTCGAAATGGCGTATCGAAGGATGCGCATGGACCCGATGCTTCGATACGAGCCTTCGACAAACTCAGTCTCTACTCAGCAAGAACGGATATTATGCAACTTAAAGTCACCGCGCTCTAAACCCTATTCCGCCGCCTGCGCCGTCATCGCCGTCTCACGCTTCTTGCCTGTGACCCAGGCGAAGAAGCGCGGCACCGGCGCGTTGCGCTCCATCCAGTCGCTGTAGATGCGATAGTTGGGGTCGGCCGACAAATGCTGTTCCTCGGTCTTGGCGCGCCAATAATAGACCGCATTGGTCAGCCCCAGCATCGCGCAATTGCGCACCATGTCGGTCAGCGACCCGCTGACCGACAGGAAGGGCAGGGCGGAAAACCACCAGAACAGATTCTTCGACAGATAGGCCGGGTGCCGCGTCCAGCGATAGGGGCCGTGGGTCAATATGCCGCGATGGGTGAGGTTGGAAAAGCGCAGGCCGAATGCCACCGTCGCCCAGGCGTACAGGCCCGTCAGCAGCACCAGCCAGCCGCCCAATATCCATTGCAGCGCGCTCGACCCCTGCGTCCAATAATCCCATTCCGCGCCGCCGGCATGATAATCGAGCGGCCCGCCGCCGCCCATCAGGACGAAGGGCGGGTAACAGATCAGCGCCGCCAGCCAACCGCCCAGATAAGGATTGGCGGTGCGGATATGCGAATCCAGCGGCTTGAAGGTCAATATATAGCCGACCGTCGCCAGGCAGACATCGATCATGAACATGATGGCGATCAGGAAGCCAGCCAGCGCCACCGGATGGGCGAAGGCATCCTCGATCCGCCACTCGACCACGCTGGCGAAATTGCCCGGCACGATCGACACCATGAAGGCCAGGAAAAATCCCTTCACCGCCCAGGCGCGGGCATGGTGGCCGACCTGCACCATGTCGGCTTGTCCCGCCACGCCGCCGATCACCCATTGGCCGAAGCTGAAGCAGGCGTCCTTCGGCTCCACCAGTCGCCGGTCGATCCAGAGCATATAGGGGACGGACAGGACCAGCAGCCAGGGCGCGGCCGCCATGAACAGGTCCATCGAAAAACGGTAATTGCCGCTCCAATACCAGCGGGCGATGCAATAGAAGATGGCGATGGCGAGCCAGGTCGCCCACAGCCCGGCGATCTTGATGATGCTGATGTCCAGCACGTCCCGAACGGTCCGCGCCGGCCCGCGCCAGTCGATCCCGGTCGATGCGTTGCGATGCACCTTGTCCACGATCAGCGACCACAGCACCATGGGCAGCCCGCAGGCGACCACGGCGGCAAGGCCCGCATTGGGACCGTTCATGCCATAATGGCGCGCCACCAGCGTCCAGAGGCCAAGTCCCACCAGGCCGGCAATGCCGACACCATGGCTAACGGCGGATTTCGGACAGGGATCGGCCTTGCTCATGTCCGCGGCTTTAGCGCGAAATG
Source organism: Sphingobium sp. AntQ-1 (assembly GCF_028538045.1). Lineage (NCBI taxonomy): Bacteria > Pseudomonadati > Pseudomonadota > Alphaproteobacteria > Sphingomonadales > Sphingobiaceae > Sphingobium > Sphingobium sp. AntQ-1. The sequence continues at coordinate 2,211,327 of NZ_CP117158.1, read as the reverse complement.
GTAAGCAAGCGGTGAACCGGCGCCCGCGGCCGATCGCTCGAAGACATCGGCGGCGTCCTCCACGTCAAGGGTTTCATCGGGGCGCGGATCGTGGGCAAGGTGGATGGCTTGCAAACCCTGACCGGCCATTGCCGCGCGTGGCCGCCACCACGATAACGACCCAACTGCTCGCACTGTTCAAGAAACAGCGGACCCATGCAGCGCTGGCGGTGGTGGAACATGGCGGCACGCTGGGCTTCGTTACGCTCGAAGATCTGATCGATGAAGAGGAGGCCGCCGAATCCGACTGAAGCCGCAAGACGCCCGATGGCGCGTGGCTGCTCGACGGGGAAGTCACGCTGGCCGAGCTGTCGGAAGATCATGACATTGTCTTCGAGCATGGCGACATCGTCACCATTGCAGGACTCCCCTTGCCGCCCGTGGCGTCATGCCCGAACTGGGCGAATTTATCGACCTGGACGGGTATCGGCTGTCGGTCGAGGCTATTGACGGCTACAAGATCACCCGCATCCGGCTGGCAACCACCAAGGACGGGCGCGGCGGCAGGGGACTGACCCGCCGCACCCGTCCTTGCGATTATCGTGCGGCTATTTACCCCGCGCGACGCAGGCGCCGCCGTCCGGGCCGGTAACGCCGGTGCAGGTGCGCGCCGGCGGCAAAGGCTCAGCGATCTCGGCCAGCCTATTCCTGCCATCGGCCCCGCGCGTCAGGTCAAAACCATCATACAAAGTGCCGCTGGCCGTAAAGGTGCGAAATTTCAGGCGATCCGCTTCCACGTCGATGATCTGATACAGTTCGGTCGCTTCGGCTGTCCGGTCAGGCTGCGTTCTGGCACGGTCATTGAGACCATACATTTTCGACCCGACGACCGACACCAGATAGACCGGTCCCTGCGCCGCCCCCTTGGCCCGTCCCGCCTTTCCAGCCTCGCTTCCTGCTTCCGCAGTCAGGCGGCTATAGCAATGGTCATGACCCTGCAGCACCAGATCCACGCGACGCCTGTCGAAGATCGGTTTCCAGGCCGCCTTCAGCTCCTCCGTGTCCTGCGGTCGCGCGCAGGTGAAGATCGGCTGGTGGAACAGGACGACATTCCAGTGGGCCTTGCTCGCGGCCAGTGTCGCGTCGAGCCATCTCGTCTGCGCGTCAAGCGTGCCCAGATCGAGCGCGGCCGTGCCATCGAGAATGATGAAGCGCACGCCCTGGTAATCGACGAAATAGGTCGTGGCCTTCACCCCCGCGGCGCCGTTGCCGGGCAACGCGAACTGCAGCGGCCAATAGGGTCCAAGCTGGCGACTTTCCTTTCCGTTAGGCAGCAGCACATCGAGATATTCGTGATTGCCGGTCGCCGGGAGCTGGGGCGCCTGGCTGTAATTATAGCCGCCCGCCTGGTTCCACTCACCCCATTCATCATCATGGTCGAGATCGTCGCGCTGCGCCACGAGATCGCCTGCATGGACGGTCAGCGCGATCTCGCCCGCCGCGAATCCCTGACGGATGACGCGCGACGCATCAGCAAGGATGCCGTTCTGGGTATCACCCAGATAGAGGAAACGAAAGGGACGGAAATCTGCGGCCGCCGTGCGGAATTGCAGCCATTCGCTCCACCCCGCCGCGCCCTTTACCCGATAGGCATAGGCGCGACCCGGTTCCAGGCCGGTAAATCGCACCTGATGATAGTTGGCCGCGCCATTGGCGCTTTCGATCGGCCGGGTCGTTCCTATGATCGTGCGCGCCTCCCGCTCCAGCGTAGGGCCGTCCACCGCAACCGCGATCTGGGCTTGGGCATCGCCTTGCGCCCCGTCGGTGCGAAAGCTGACCGCCATTTCACGCGCCGGATCTGCCCCAGCCGTCAGGACGATCCTGTCGGGGATCGGCCGCGGCGCATAGGGCAGGCCCGGCGTACGTGGCACCGCGATGGGTTGCGCGACAAGCGGCGTGGCAATCAGCGCAGCGGCGGCGGCGAACAGGAGGGCGCGCATCAGAAGTTGGCCCGCACGCCGAACTTCATCGTATAGGAATATTTCTCATATTGCAGCAGTCGGCGCGTGGTCGGCGCGTTCTGATAGGCGACATATTTGGCGTTGTTGATGTTCACCCATTCGCCGAAAACCTGGATGTTGGGGGTGATCCGATAGCGTGCGCTGGCATCCAGCTGGAAATGCTGGCGGACATAGCGATCCTCATCCGCCACCGCCTGCACTTCATCAAGATATTTGTCGCGATAGGTGCCGGCGAGGCGGACACTGACCGGCCCCTTTTCATAGCCCAGAACGACGTTGAAAGTATGCCGGGAAGAAGCGGGCAACGGAATGTCGCGCAATCCCCCGGTATCGCCATCGAAGGTCTGACCATCGGCATCGGTGAAGGTATAGTTGACGTTGGTCAGCAAGCCATCGAACGGCGCGGGCAACATCGAATAGACCTGCGAATAGGCGAATTCGATGCCCTTGATCTTCGCCTTGCCCATGTTGAGCGGGATGTCGGCCTCGGTAAAGGCGATACCGCGATACAGGCCGTTGAATGGCGCATCGTCGGCTTCGAACGTCACCGTGGTGATGTAATCGTCGATATCCTTGTAGAAGAAGCCGAGTTGCAGGACGCTGGACTTGGCGAAATACCATTCCGCGCCAACGTCGACGTTCCAGGCGCGATAGGGGGTAAGGTCTGGATTGCCGAATGCGCCCTCCAGATCGTCACCATCGCGTTCGATCGCAAAACGCGGCGCAAGCTGGCCGATGCCCGGCCGCACAAGGCTGCGGAAAACGCCAGCGCGCAGCACCACATCCCTGCTGGCCTCATAGCGAAGCAGCGCGCTGGGCAGCCAATCGGTATAGCTGCGGCGGATGCTGTTCGGCGCGACGATCAACTGCTCGCCGTCCTCGCCATCTTCGTTCAGCGTGACTGTGTTGCCGCGAATGTCGTTCTTGGTGTGCTCCATGCGCACGCCGCCGATCAGGCGCAATGGCCCAGCCTGATAGCGGCCGAGCAGATAACCGGCGTAAATATCTTCATCGACCGAGAAATCCTCGGCAACCGAGGCGAAGGCGGAGCCAAGCTCGTCGATCTCGAAATCGCCTATGTTGTTTTGCAGGAAACCGCGCTGCCCCTTCTTGGCGACGACAGGCCCAAGGTCGGCCAGGCGATAGGTCTGGGCGCCGACTACATCGGCAAGCGTGAAGTCACCATCATATTCGAGCGTATCGACATTCAGGTCGTACGCCTTCTTCCTTAGCCGCGCCTTGCCGCCGAATTGCAGGTCGAACGTGCCTTCGGCCAGGGCGAAGCTGCGCGTCACATCGGCGCGGAAGGTCCATTCCTTGTCGGTCGCGCGGCTCAGCGTCGTGCGGTCAAGGCTGTCGAATGCATAAGCGGAAGCGTCGTTGAAATCCGCAACGCTTGCGCCGCCGACGGTGAAGCCGGGGATCAGATAATTGCTATAGTCGAACCCGACCGTCAGATCGTCGCCATCCTCGCCGTTGAAATCGCGGCGGAAGGTGATCGGATCGATCGAGCCTTCTTCCAGTTCAGAGGCGCGCGACCATGCTGCGGAATAAACCAGCTTCCAGGGGCCGCTATTGGTTTCGCCGCCCACGGTATAGCTTTGGATCGTCTGCTTCTCGAAACGGTCCTTCAGGTCGCGCTCGACCCGAATCTGGCCGTCGGCGCTGTCGAACGTGGCGCTCGCACCAGTGGAGGACGCAGGATCTTCGTCCATCTCGAAGATCAGGCGACGGCGATCTTCCTGATCGGAGAAGCGGTTGTAGATGCCGCGCGCGTACAGCCGCGTCGATTCGGCCGGCTGCCAGTCGAACGACAGCGATCCGCCGGTGCGAAGGCGGCGCACGTCATAGTCGCGATATTCGACCGTATCGGCAAAGCCGTTGCCAGCATCGTCGGTGTTCCAACCATCCATTTCGACATTGTCGGTCTCGAATTTGCGCAGATAATAGGAGGCGCCGCCCGACACGCCGAAATTGTCCGCGATGCGATTTGAGAAACTGACGCTGCCCTTGGGCGTCAGGTCTCCGGAATAATGGTTATACGAACCTTCCAGCGACGCGGCGAGCAGATCCTTCTTGCGATCAAATGCGCTGGTGGTGTTGATTTCCACCGACGCGCCGATCGTGTCGCCGTCCATGTCGGGAGTCAGTGACTTCTTGATCTCGATCGATTCGATCAGTTCCGACGCCACGACATCCAGCGCGACCGATCGGGTATCGGCTTCGGGCGCGGGCACGCGCACGCCGTTGAGCGAGGCGGCGTTGAGACTGGGATCGAGGCCGCGCACGGCGATGAAGCGGCCTTCGCCCTGATCGTTGAGGACGTTCACGCCGGGCGCGCGGCGGACGGATTCAGCGACATTCTGATCGGGAAACTGACCGATCGAGTCGCGCGTCAGAACGCTCTCCACGCCGTCGGCGCCGCGCTGCCGGCTGAGCGAACTGGCAAGGTTGGCGCGCTGTCCGTTGACGAGAATGTCGTTGGCCCCGCCGAGCAGGACATTCTGCACCAGATCGCCATCCTGGGCGACGGTGATGCTCGTGTCGACCCGCTCAGCGCCCGTGTAAATCGCCCGCAGGGTATAGGTGCCCGCCGGAACGTCGGTAAAGCGATAACGCCCTGCCCGGTCCGCCTCGACGGTCCGGCCCAGTTCGACGATGGATATCTGCGCGCTCGGCAGCGTCCGGGTTCCTGTGATATCGGAAACCGTGCCGACCACATGGCCGGCCTGCGCGATGGCAGGAACGCAGAGCAGCGCCGTGCCGACAAGCAGGCGCGCGCGTATGATATTCGAAAGCATGATTCCCCCTGAGCATTAGTTGCAGGCTCGTTAGGGAATGAAAGTGACAGCCGTGTTGTAATTGCGTGACATTATGATTGCACGGCATGACGCAGCAGTAGCAGGGCTTTGGCCATGATAACTGTTTGGGAATTAACCGCTCCAGCATCAGTACGCTGAAAAGACATGCCGATGCGCTCGGATGCTCCAGGCTTAAAGATATTTCAGCCACCAGATATCCTTGCGGCGCTGCTTGAGCCGGGCAAACCATCTCGTCGGAAAATAGAGAACCGGGATCAATATAAACACCCAGATCCATACCCACCGCAAATTATCGACGCCGAACACGGCGCCCTTCGTCGGGCCGTAAAGCAGCATCGCGATGTTGTAGAGCAGCTTGAGCGTGTAGAGATGGAGGATGTAGTAGAACATCGGTGCGCCGCCCAGCATGGCGAGCGTCGGCATCACCTTGCTATCCTCAAACTTCTCGCACAGCGCCAGCAACAGGCATCCGGTGCCCACGGTCAGCATCAGGAAGAGCAGCGATGGCGGATATTTGGTGAGCGCGAGGAAGCTCATGACGGTTCGCAACGGCGTGTCCGCGATGAACCAGGGCTTGTCGCCATAGAAATTGAGCGTGCGGATGAGCAGGAAGCCGACAAGCAGGCCCAGGCCCAGCATAGCCAGCCGCTTGATCCTTGGCTTGGGATCGGCGCCCCGCGCGAACCACGGACCGCAGGCATACCCTAACAGGATGATGCCGATCCAGGGCAGCACCGGATAGGTGGTCTTAAACAATATCCCGGCGATCTCGAACTTATCGCGCTGGTGGAGCATCGCCCATGGAATGAAGAAGGGCGAATCCGGGCTGAGGCGAATCGGATCGAGCAGATTGTGAAGACAGACGATCGCCAACCCCAGAGCGAACTGCGCAGGGCGCGGCAGATGGAGCAGCGCCGCCAGCGCGATCATGCTGATGCCGATCGTATAGATCACCTGGAACCAGATGGTGGGCGGCGGGAATATGTTGGCCTGTGTCGGCCAAGCGTAGCAGACGATCGTGAATTCCAGAGCAATCAGGAAAAGCCCGCGCTTCAGCAGAAAAGCAGACACCTCGGCCCGGCTATGCGACTGGCCGTAGAGCCATGCCGAAAGACCGGTCAGTGCGACGAAAGTCGGCGCGCAGAAAGTGGAGAGCAGGCGGGTGAAGAAGAGACCCGGATCGGTTATATTCGCGTCAACAGGATCCGTGACCTGCAAATGCAGGAACCATGTTTCGCGGACATGATCGACCAGCATGAACAGCATCACCAACCCGCGCAGCGCGTCGATGGCGATCAAGCGCGTGCGCGCCTTTGCAGCGGCGACCGGCGATGTCATGCCGGGATTTAAGGCTGTAAGGGGCGCGTGGCCCGCAATGTTGTTCATCTGATTATCCCTCGCCTGGATCTTCACTCACCCTTGGGCAGGAAGAGATCCTTGTAGAAGCCGACCGTCTTGACGGTGACGGTGATCGGCGTTTCGCCCTTGTTGCGGAAATACCAGCCATGCGTGCCATCGAAGGGCGCAGTGAAGCCGCCCTGGCCGCCGGTGAGTGCGAGTTCCTTCCAATAGTCGGTGAAGGAACCGTCGGTAGCGCCGGTTTTTTCGCCGTGCATTTCGGCCTTCGCCGGACCACCTGTCGACTTCCACTGGAAGATGAAGCTGTCACCCTTGACCATGTGCGCCTTCACCTCTTGCCCGCTATGGGGCGCCAGGGTGATGGTCATCTCATCCTGGCGCCATGCGGCCGACTTGGCGATGGTCGCCTTGGTCGGGATCGCGATGTCGCTTGGGGCGGCAGCTTCCGGCGCGGGCGCGGGGGCTGTTTCGGCCGCCTCACCGGCAACCATGCCGTTCAGGCCAAGCGCCGTGCCGACGCCGGTGGGGTCGATGCCATATTCGGCCGGCAGCACGAACAAGGTGAGAATCGCAACGGCCGCGATGGCCGCGCCGCCGGTCGCCTTGGCGAGCGTGGAAGGCGAGGGTTTGATCAAGGTCGGAAGTGCGGAAGCAGTTTGCATGGTCATGTCAGGCACCCTGGGTAAAATAGCCGGCCAACTGGAAGCCGATGAGGACGAAGCCGGCGGTCATCAGCACGGCGTTGGCGACGATGGCGCTACGATTGAAACTGGGCGACATGCGCCACAGGTTCATCAGCAGGAGGATCACGGTCAGCGCCATCAACTGGCCCATCTCAACACCCACGTTGAAGCTGATGAGATTGGGGATCAGCCCGTCCTTGGCCAGCGTCAGTTCCTGGATCTTGGTGGCCAGGCCAAAGCCATGGAAAAAGCCGAAGATCAGCACCGCCGCCTTGGGATTGGGCGATACGCCAAACCAGGTCTTGAACCCGTCCAGATTGTCGATCGCCTTGTAGACGACCGACAGGCCGATGATCGCGTCGATGATGTAGGGGTTGGCGCGAATGTCGAAGATGACGCCCAGCAGCAGCGTGGTGCTGTGGCCGATCGCGAACAGCGTCACATAGGCGCCGACATCCTTCATCCGGTAGAGGAAGAAGATGACCCCCGCCAGGAACAGCAGGTGATCGTAACCGGTGACCATATGCTTGGCGCCCAGATACATATAGGGGATGATGTTGATCCCCGACGCGCCTTCGATGAAGGCCTTGTCATTCTCGTTGACGCCATGCGCCCAGAGCGTCGCGCTCATGAACGCCATGGCCAAGCCCAAAAGCAGCAGCACGATCCGCCGCAATATCTGGGGTTGGAGCGGAAACCGGATCGCGCTGTGCATGTCGGCGCCTTTACTTGGTCTGGAACGTCGCGAAGATTTTCGCGCCGCTCTTGTCAACCAGGGCGACGACGAGCTTGGCACCCTTGGCGGCCTTGAAACCGGGGGCGCTAAGCTTGTTGCCGCCGGCAGCCTTGAGCGCCGCTTCGGTCTTCTTGCCAGCGGCCGTCTGGGTGAGCTTCGCTGTGTAGCCGGCGGCGGCAACCGGCTCATCCTCTTCGCTCAGATAGACGTCAACGCCCTTGGGGCCGGTCACCAACTCGATCAGGGTTTCACCCGACATCTGGACAAGGCCGCCATGCTGGGGCTTCATGCTGCCGTGCGCGAACGCGGTAGCGGGCAGCGCGGCAAGCGCCAGGGCAGCAAGCCCCGTGCGGAAAAGATCGATCTTCATGATGCGTGTCTCCAATGGACTGGTGGAAAGACTTATTCCGGCAGGTGTGGGAGGACGAAGGACAGCGAGGCGCGATATTCCTCATGATCGACCTTCTTGTCGGTCGTCTGGCCGACATAGATCGCCATCAGCACATTGATGCCCTGATTGCGCAGCTTGATCGTGGCGGTGCCATCAGCGCCGGTCTTGGCCGGGGCGACTTCGTCGGGATCGTTGACGTAATCCTGCATGACGGTGGCGCCGGCGACAGGCTTGCCCTTGTAATAGACGCGCACCTTCATCGGCTCGCCCATCTTCTGGGGGATGGCAAGGTCGGCGGGGACGAGTTGAAGCATGTGCCCCTCGAACAGCGGCACCGGCTTGGTCGGCACCTGCGTCAGATGGACCGCATATTTGAAATTATGCTCGGCCAGCGTGGCGGTGGGCACCTCGTCGCGACCCTTATTGTGCCATTCGCCATCGGGCGTCTTGCTCCAATAGCCATAGTCCATGATCGCGGCAACGGCCGCGACCGGCTCGTCGCTGTCCACCACCGGGATTGCCCCGGCGGCGCGAAAAGAGGTGGCCACCGGCGCCCAGTCGCTGTCATAGCCGGTGACGGTCTTGACCAGCGGCAGCCGCTTGACCGCGTCCAGATCGTCCGCGCCCACGCCATAGATCAGCGCCAACTGGCGCGCCCGCTGCGCGAACCAGATGCCGTGCGCGCCAACCGGCGCGGTCGCGGCCAGCAACGTGCTTACGCCCAGTGCAACGGATAATGTTCGAACCAGTCTCATGCGAGTCTCCAACCTGTTCAATTTTCCAATTCTTCAGCCATCTTGCAGCACAAAGGCCAAGTGATCACTGAAAGGCGTTAGGTAATATTGGTAATAATGCGCGAGTTTTAGGGCGTTGCCGCACGATTTTTCAAATAACTGTGAATCAGGACACTCCGGATATTTCCTCTTTATCTTCTCCCATCGTCTCGCATGTGTACGGACTGCATAGGCACGACATTGCTCCCTGACCGCATCTCGATGCAGGTCTTAATAATAGCGAAGGCTATGCTGCGGGCCTCGTCGCTCGCGCGCATGGCCTTCGCCAGCCGTTTTCCAGCATGCCGCAAAGACGCTCCGAGCATGCGTAATCGATCCAACGACGGGAGCGGGTTTCTCCTGGATCCCGCCACTGCCGCTGACCATGAGCGCAGCCATTAATAGTCTTGCGGCTTGCAAACCGGGGCCATTGCGCCGCTGGTCACGTTGCGTTTCCATCTCGCGTGCAACCATTGTCTTGGCTCCCCAAATTGGTATCGACATTGAGAGGCGTAGGATGTGGTTTGAATGCCGTTTCGCGGAATAATCCTCCGAATTCCCCGCATATTCCGTATCAAATCGAATGTTTTCGGCGTTTGCTCACAGGCTTTGTAAAAGAAGCGAAATCGGGCGCTACAGGCGTCCAGTTCCCGGTCAGTTTCACGGCTCAAGCGGCTGCGAATGGGCCTCTTTCCTAGAGCGTCGCCACCTCGCCGCGAGCGCCGCCTCCAACACCGCCCCGACATTGCCGCCGGCTATGTCATAGGCCAGCAGACCGAGCGCCACGGTCGCCAGGCCGGTTCCACCAATGCGATGACCTGCGCACAGAAAAGATGGCGATAGGTGCGGGTGGCGAGCACGGAACGCAAGGGCGACTCATGACAGCCATTCCGCGATCATAAAGCGGCTGAACCGTGCGGGCGGCCATCTGCGCAGCATCGTCGAGATGATCGAAAGCGGACGCCCCTGCGCAGACATGGCCCAGCAACTTCAGGCGGTCGAAAAGGCGATCGTCGGCGCCAAGAAGGCACTGATCCACGATCATCTCGACCATCGCCTCAGCCACACCGAGGCGATGGAAGGCATGGGTTCGGCCGTCGAAGAATTTCGCACGATCTCCAAATATCTACAGACGCTGCCGACCTCAGGTGGCGCCGATCGCAGTCGCCTGCGCATAGCGCCGGTCCGCCGCTTCCCAATCGAGATTGCGGAACCAGGCGTCGATATATTTGGCGGCCTGCGTGCCATAATCCATGTGGAAACTATGCTCGTACATGTCGAGGGCGAGGATCGGGACGCTGGCGGCCGCACCATGCATATGGTCCCAGGCCCAATGATTGCGCAGCGAGCGGGCATGGAGATTATAGGCAAGGATCACCCAGCCCGATCCACCGGCCAGCGACAAGCCTGTGCGCCGGAAATCCTTCGCCCATGTTTCGAACGATCCCCAGGCTTTGGCGAGCGCCGCGCGAATGGAGCCAGCGGCCTGGCCGTCGCCGCCGAGTCCGTCGAAGTAGATTTCATGGAGAATGACCGATCCGGTCCGGTGCAGTTCCTCGCGCTTGAGGCCGCCATAAAGGACCGGCGGCATGTCGGCATCGGCCAGCGCGGCGGCGAGCCGGGTTTCGACCATGTTGAGGGTCTTCACCGACCCGATATAATTATTCTCCCAATGCGACCGGATGAGTCGCTCCGACAGCCCGTCCAGCTTCGCCGGATCGAAGCGCAGCGGTTTGGGCTGGTGCGTGCCGGCGAAGGCTGGCGGCGATTCAGCGGGCGGCGCGGCGACTTGCCCGCTTGCCGCGTCGGTGGCGGCCATGGCCAAAGCGCCTGCGCCAAGCGTTTGAAAGGCGGTGCGACGAGAAACATCAACCATTTTTGCAGATCCTTTCAAAGAGCGAGGGCGTAGATCGCGCCCAGGGTCGCGCAGCCGGCGAGAACCATCAACACGCCCAGCTTGAACCTGAAGATGGCGATGGCGGCGGCGAGCGCTAGCACGACCGCCGCTATATTGACAGAAGCGGGGATGGGCACGTCGAAGCCGCCGGTTGGCGAGCGGACCGCCATCGTCTGGCCGAACAAGGTGTGAATCGCGAACCAGATGGCGAGGTTGAAGATGACCCCCACGACCGCCGCGGTGATGGCGGTCAGCGCCGCCGACAAGGCTTTGTTGCCCCGCAGCCGCTCGATGAAGGGCGCGCCGGCGAAGATCCACAGGAAGCAGGGTACGAACGTCACCCAGGTCGTCAGGATCGCGCCCAGCGTCGCCGCAAACAGGGGCGCCATCATGCCCCCATCGCGAAAGGCGGCGAGAAAACCGACGAACTGCGTCACCATGATGAGTGGGCCTGGCGTCGTTTCGGCCATACCGAGGCCATCGAGCATTTCGCCGGGGCGCAGCCAGCCGAAAGTGCCGACCGCTTCCTGCGCCACATAGGCGAGAACGGCATAAGCGCCGCCAAAGGTCACGACCGCCATCTGGCTGAAGAAGGTGGCGATGTGGGTGAACACATGGTCCGGCCCCAGGATCAGGAACAGCCCTGCGACGGGCGCCAGCCAGAGGATGGACAGGATAACACAAATCCGCAGCGACCAACCCAGATTGGGTCGCGCATGGTCGGGCAAGGCTTCACCCAGCGCGGTGTCCCGATCATGGACGACGTCGTCGCCGGCGGGACCATGACCGCCGCCGCCCTTGAACTGGGCAAAGCCGCTTCGCCCCCCGACATAGCCACCGATGCCCGCCGCCAGGACGATCAGGGGAAAGGGTGCGTTCAGAAAGAAGATCGCGACGAAGGCTGCAACCGCGATGCCGCGCATGACATTATTCTTGAGCGCGCGTGATCCCACGCGCACCACCGCCTGGACCACCACGGCCAGCACCGCAGCTTTCAGCCCGAAGAATATGCCTTCTATCAACGGCACATGGCCGAGCAACACATAGAGGTAGCTTAAGGCCAATATGGCGAGGAAACCGGGCAGAATGAAAAGCGCGCCTGCGATCAGGCCGCCGCGCGTCTTGTGCAACAGCCAGCCGATATAGATGGCAAGCTGCTGCGCCTCCGGGCCGGGCAGCAACATGCAATAGTTGAGCGCATGGAGAAACCGTTCCTCGCCGATCCAGCGCTTTTCCTCGACCAATATCCGGTGCATTACCGCGATTTGACCAGCCGGTCCGCCAAAACTCAACGCAGCGACGCGCGCCCAGATGCGGGTCGCTTCCCCAAGCGGGATGCCATGATCGCTCGCGTGGGCCTCAGAAGTATCGGCGAGCATGGAGCCGGTTGCGGTCATCGATCTGCCTTTCGGTTCGAAAAATAGGCGTGAAACTGGTTCAGCGCGTCGCTGGCCGTCGCGATGCGCTGCAGGTCGTCATCGGTGGAGGCGCAGACGCCCGACAGCATCGCGCCAAGGCCCGCCGTTTCGGGCCGCGCGAACTTGCCGTCGGCAATATCCAGGTCGTGAATGATTTCCGCGATGGCGACGAGCGCCGGATCGTCGGTCAGGCCACCGCGCTCGACGAGGGTTTCGAAGCTGCAATGCTCGCCTTCATGGGTGAACTCGGCATCCGCCATGTCAAAGCGCAGCTCATCCTTTTGCGGCGCATAACTGCGACCATCGACGAAACGGAAGGTAGCATCCGGGTCTATGAAGCGGCGGATCAGCCAGGCGCAGGCGATGCGATCGACATGGACGCCGCTGCGCGTCACCCATGTCCTGCCTTTCAGATCGCGCGGCAGATCGGCCGCGGGTTCGTCGCGACGGACGTCGGGATGCAGATAGCGTTGCCGATCAAGGTCCGCCAACGTCGCTTCGGCGTGCTGCCGCCCATGCGCGCCGAAAAAATCGAGTTGGACGACATCCGCCATCCGCTTCTGGAGCTTGGCGATGTCGGCCCCGCTGGCCGGGCCGGTGTCGATCAGCCGCCGCGCCGCCTGGGCTATGTCATCATAGTCGGAGTCGCGCGCGGCGTCGAACATGGCGCGGATGTCACCGTCGCTCTGGCCGCCCAGCATCCGCGCTTCGAGGAGGGTCGCCTCCCCACCGCCATCGATGATCTCAGCCATCAGAATGCGAAACGCAGCTTCATGCTCGTCGCGGAGAGGCAGGACATGCACCGCATTTTTGAGTGGCACCGCACCGATCGCCTGCAGGCGACGCCAGATTTTTACGCGCAGATAGGGCGGCTTGACGGGAAGCTGGTGCAGCAGGGCCAGCCAGATGGAGGGTTCGCTCGTCGTCATGATAGAACATATATATCACATCAACAGAATCAGAGGAGCATATATATCTCATGCAACTCGCCTCCGCCCGCCTCCCCCTCGTCGTGAGGTCCTGTCTTGCTTTGGGCGTCCCGTCCGTCGCTATGGCCGATGAGGCGACCGTTGCGGCTACTAGCATCACGCGACTCGTGGTCGTTTCGATCCACGCCTCCGTGCGCGATGCTCGACAGGCCCGCCGCCGCGCGCCACACTTCGGGGAAGCTGATGTCCACCCCCGCCTCGATCAGGCTGGTGGCGATAAGCCGTACCGGCTTTCCCATCGCCAGATCGCCGCGCAGTTTTTCCAGAACGTCCCGGCGATGCTTCGCGCACATCAGGGTCGTGAGGTGGACCGCCCCCTCCTGCCCCCGGATCGCGTCGAACAGGTCGCGGGCATGGGCGCGGCTGTTGACGATGCACAGCATCTGGGGCTGCTTGGCAAAGCGGGCGGCGATGTCCGCGTCGCTGACGGGTTCGCGCCGCCATTCGACATCGACCCGCTTGAGCTGGTCATAGAGCGCCTGAGGATTGGGCGCGAGTTCGCGATCCTCCGGGATGTCGAGGCCTTCCCACTGCCCCGCCTTCTTCATCGCATCGGTTTGCGGCAAGGCTTCGTCCTGCACGCGCAGCGCGGGTTGGGTCGCGGTGCACAGGATCACGGTGGCGCCATAATTGCGCGCCAGCTCGTCGATCGCGGCCATGCAGGGGCGCAGCAGGTGCACGGGCATCGACTGCGCCTCGTCCAATATGATGACGCTCTTGGCCAGGTTATGCAGCTTGCGCGCCTGGCTGGTGCGTGCGGCGAACAGGCTTTCGAAGAACTGGACCGCGGTGGTCACGACGATCGGCGCGTCCCAATTCTCGGCGTCGCGGCGTAGTTTGGCGAGGCCTTGCGCGCCTTCCTCCTCCTCATCCGCGCCGGATACGGGGCGGCGCTGGTCCCAATCAAAGCTGGCATGATGCTCCAGCACGGCATCGCCCAGTTCGACATGCTCGCGGAATATCTGCGCGGTCTGTTCGATGATCGAGGTAAACGGAATCACATAGATGATCCGCCGCAGGTCATGCGCGGCGGCATGTTCCATCGCAAAGCTGAGCGAGGTCAGCGTCTTGCCGCCGCCGGTCGGAACCGTGAGGGTGAAGAGGCCCGGCGGCAGGGCGGCTTTGCCGTTGGCATGGTCCAGAATGTCCGATCGCAGTCGGTTGACCGGCGTGTCGTCGCGGCGGTGTCGCGCCATATAGGCTTGGACAAGCGCGCGATGCTGAGGAGTGAGGATGCCCCCGCGCATGGGGCGATTTTCGCCAAGAGACTGCGCGTAAAAGGCTTCCGTTTCCAGAAAATCGGCATCGACCAAGCAGGAAAAGAGCATTCGCGTCAGAAAGGTGGTGGTGAAGGCCCGGTCCACGGCATTGGGTTTCAGGCCCATAATAGCGGGTTTCATGGCCTCCATCGCGGGCAGGCCCGTAACATGGTCCGCCCAGCCTTGATAATGCTCGATGGTCTTGACGAGGCGTGTGGGCAAGGTGCTGCCCTCATGCCCCGATCCATCCATCAGGCCGCCATGATGGCCCGCGATGCCAAATGCCATCAGCGTACCGAGATATTTGCCATAGGCGGTCACTGCTTCCTTGGCTCCCGCCGTGCTGTGATCCGGCCCCTTCGGCCCGCCGGCGTTACGCGGTCGGCGGATGTAATGCTGATAAGGCTCAGACTGCTTGCCGATGTCGTGCAAAAGCCCCATCGCCAGCGCGATCGGCGATGCGCCGAACAGGTCCGCAAAGGATGCGGCGCTTTTCCCCACTGCCGCGAGATGATGGGACAGCGGTTCCCATGTCTCTTCGGGTTGCCCGTCCACGGAATGTGCGAATCGTTTCATGACGCAACGCCCTTTTTGAGAGATCGGACGCTGGCAGGGGTGCAAAGAGGGCACAAGTCCACCGAGTATGTTAGCATTGACGGCGCCAAGCCTATCCGGCCCTCACCCCAGTCGCCGTTCGTTGAGTCCGCTCAAGCAGACTTGGTTACTGCCATGGCGATGGCCAACGATGGCCCCCCCCTGACGACCCGCCCCTGACACCGAAATATCCGGCCATGCCCTCACCCAAAACACTCACCCTTGCCAACTTGGAAGCGCTCGGCGCTGCGCGTCTGGCGGCGGTGAGGATGTCGCGGAGCCGGTGCGCAAACGGCTTGTGACCATCGACAAGGCCAAGGCCTTTGTCGACTGGCGCAAGATCAAACCGCTGGCCCATGACATCCATATGCAAAGGCGCGCGATTGTCGATCATGTCGCGCCGACCGATCCGGCGCGCGCGTTCGAGTTGATGGCGCGGTTGATCGCCTTGGCGACGCCAACATAGGCGGAGGAAGATGTTCGGTCGGTCATCACGCTTGCCCATCCGCGTTCGGTTCGCGCTTGTCGAAAAGCGTCGCGCGCCGCCGTGGAAAAGGAAACCTGTCCGCAACGCCCACAAATACGCCGTCCGTCGCATCGGCGGCCCGGATCGGCGCGCGCCCTGCAACCACTGGCCATGTTGGGGACTCTTTCCCATGGTGAACATCATGCGAGAAGGACCATGGACCTGCCCCCGCGCGCCAAGCGCGCCAACGTCTTCATCGACGCGCATCTCAATCTGGGCGAACCGCTTTCCGCGACACAGGTCGTGCGCATCCGGGACATCTCGGTGGGGGGCGCGCGCATTCAGGGCAAATCGCCGGGCGTCGGCGCCCGAATCGTCGTCACACGCGGCGAAACGGAGATGCCGGGCCGGGTGGTATGGACCGCGGACCGCCATTTCGGCGTGGCCTTCGACAAGCCGGTGGACGTCGATGCGGTGCTCAAGGCCAGCGGGCGCAAATCGCCCGACCGCCCGGTCTACGCCGCCGCCCTCACGTCGGGACTGACGCATTTTCAGCGCCATACGCCGCGCGGCCGAACAGCCTCCTTCGGCCTGCGTCTGACGGAAGCCGGCCGTTAAGTTATTTGCGCAACAAAAACACCGCATGTTCGGCGAACAGGTTGGCGTTGGCGTGGGTGGTTTCCCTGTCGCCCTTCAGGAACCATTGGCCATCGATGGTCCAGCCCCGCTCCTTCACCAGCGCGCGGAAATCGTCGACCGTCACATGATGGATGTTGAGCGTATCATACCAGGTGTCGGGCAACAGCCGCGTCACTGGCATCCGCCCGCCCCAGAGCAGCGAAATCCGACCGCGCCAATGCGCGAAATTGGGGAAGGAAACGAACGCCTGACGGCCGATGCGCAGCAATTCCTCCACCACCAGGTCAGGTCGCCGCGTCGTCTGCAGCGTCTGGCTCAATATCGCATAGTCGAAGCTGGCGTCGGGATAATAGCCAAGGTCGGTGTCGGCATCGCCCTGCACCACCGACAGGCCGCGCCCCACCGCCGCCGCGACGTTGGACCCGTCAATCTCCAACCCGCGCGCATCGACTTGGGCATTGTCGCGCAGCGCCGCCATCAGCGCGCCGTCGCCGCAGCCCACGTCCAGCAGCCGCGCGCCCCGCCGCACGGTGCGCGCGATCAGGGCCAGGTCCGGCCGCAACGCCTCGCTCATGCCCGGCCGCCCTTCAGGAACCCGTCCACCACCCGGTTGAGTTCGGGACATTCCAGCAGGAAGGCATCATGCCCGAACGGACTGGAGAGTTCGACGAAACTGGCCTGCGCCCCCGACGCATTGAGCGCATGGACGATGATCCGCGATTCGGTGGTGGGATAGAGCCAGTCGGTATCGAAACTGACGAGGCAGAAGCGCGCCTTGCTGGCGGTGAACGCCTTGGCCAGCGACCCGCCATGATCGTCGGCAATATCATAATAATCCATCGCGCGCGTGATGTAGAGATAGGAGTTGGCGTCGAACCGATCGACGAAGCTCAGCCCCTGATGCCGCAAATAGCTTTCTACCTGGAAATCGGCGTCGAACCCGAATGTCTTCGTGTCGCGCCCCTGCAAGCGCCGCCCGAATTTCTCGGTCAGCCCTGCTTCGGACAGGTAAGTGATGTGCGCCGCCATGCGCGCGACCGCCAGCCCGGCGCTCGGCACCTGCCCATCGGCATAATAGTCGCCGCCGCGCCAGTGCGGATCGGCCATGATCGCCTGCCGCCCGACCTCGTGAAAGGCGATATTCTGCGCACTGTGCCGCGCGGTCGAGGCGATCACTATGCAGCTTTCGACCCGGTCGGGGAACAGCGTGGGCCAGGTCAGCGCCTGCATCCCGCCCATAGAACCGCCGATCACCGCGCTCAGCCGCTCCACCCCCAGATGGTCGAGCAACGCCGCCTGCGCCCGCACCATGTCGGCGATGGTCAGCACCGGGAATCGCATGGCGTGGGGGTCGCCCGTCGCCGGATCGATGCTGGCCGGGCCGCTCGATCCCATACAACTGCCGATGACGTTGGAACAGATGATGAAATGACGGGCCGGATCGACCGGCTTGCCCGCCCCCACCAGCCGCCACCACCAGCCGGGCTTCCCCGTAACGGGATGGTCGGACGCCACATATTGATCGCCGGTCAGCGCATGGCAGATCAGGATGACGTTGGACTTGTCCGTGTTCATCGCGCCATAGGTTTCATAGGCGATGTCGACCGGCCCCAGCCGCGCGCCGCTGGACAGGTTCAACGGGGTGGTCAGGCGGGCCTGCCGCCGCAGGCCGAACCGGCTGTCTTCGCTGATGGGAACGCTGGCCATGATCTGAGCGGCGCTAGGACCGCGACCGCGCCCTGTCAATCGGAGCGGTAAAACGTATAGCATCTGACGGCTCGCCTCCTTCTGTCGCTGCCTGAGAGACACGGCTATGGGGCAAGCTGGAATGGCCATCCCAGGTCCGCTTCCGGCCCATATCGGCGCTGCCATCGCTTCGCTTTGCAGAAGGCCCAGTAGCTCGTAAAGGCAGGGCGTCAGGATCTGAATCACAATGAATTATCGCCATTCCTTCCATGCCGGCAATAGCGCCGATGTCGTCAAGCACAGCCTCCTGATCGCCTTGGTGCGGGCCTTGCAGCACAAGCCGGGCGCGCTCACGCTGATCGACACCCATGCCGGCTGCGGACTGTACGACCTTGGCGGCGACCAAGCCCAACGCACTGGCGAGGCTACGCAGGGCGTGCTGCGGGCCTTTGCCGACCCGAATCCCTTGCTGGACGACTATCGCGCCGCCGTGCAGGCGGTGAATCTGGGGAACGAACCGCGGCTTTACCCCGGCTCGCCGCGGCTTCTGGCGCAGCTTTTGCGCCCGCAGGATGTCCTGATCCTCAACGAGAAGCACCCGGAAGACGCTTACACCCTGCGCGGCGTGATGCGGGGCGCCAGCGCGGCGGTGCATGAACGCGACGCCTACGAACTGTGGCTGGCTATGGTGCCGCCCCGCACCGCGCGCGGCGTGGTGGTGGTCGACCCGCCCTATGAGCAGACGGACGAACGCGCGCGCATCACCGCCACCCTCGCTGCCGCTCACCGCAAATGGGCGCATGGCGTGACGGTGCTCTGGTTTCCGCTGAAAGACCACGCCACGCATTGGAAGTGGAAGCAGCAGTTGCGCAAGCTCGGCATCCCGAAATTGCTGGTGGTGGAGCATTGGCTATATGATAGCGAGCAACCCGGCATTTATAACGGCGCGGGCCTTTTTATCGTCAACCCGCCCTACGCCTTCACGCAGGCGCTGCCGCCGCTGCTGGACGCTTTGCGCGCGGCGCTGGCGCCCGACGGGCATAAGGGCGAGATACTATCCGGTTGGTTGGGGGATTGAGGGCGTCGAGAAAGTTCACAGACGCGCAACAGGCGCGCAACAGGCGCGCTGGTGTGACCCATTCGTTACCCTGGCGTGACTTGGGCGAAGCTTCGCAGAGGCTTCGCGATAGCTTTTCGCCGGAAAAGCCCGACGACGGTGTGAACTTCGGCCGTCGCGCCAAAAAAGCACCATGGCCTGCCACTTTGCCTTTGGCGCGGAAGCCGCTAAAGCCGCGCACCATGACAGACACACTTGCGAACCCCGCTGCTAAACCTGCGCCCAAGGACTGGATTCTCGGCATCTCCGCCTATGTGCCGGGCAAGTCCGCCACCGATGACGGCCGCCCGCTGATCAAGCTGTCGGCCAATGAAAATCCGCTGGGCACTGGCGCCGCCGCGCGCGCCGCCCTCGTCGCCGCCACCGCCGACCTCGCCACCTATCCCGATCCGGGCGCGACGAGCCTGCGCGAGGCGATCGGTGCGGTCCATGGGCTTGATCCCGAACGGATCATCTACGGCACCGGCTCCGACGAACTGCTCCATATCGCCGCCTCCGCCTATGCCGGGCCGGGCGACGAGATTCTCTATGTCCGCTATGGCTTTGCCGTCTACGACATAGCCGCGCGGCGCGTCGGCGCGACCCCGGTGATCGCGCCGGACAAGGATTACGCCACCGACGTCGATGCGCTGCTCGCCGCGGTGACGGACAAGACCAGGGTGGTCTTCCTCGCCAACCCCAATAATCCGACCGGCACCATGACCAGCCGCGAAGAGATCGCCCGCCTCCACGCCGGGCTGCGGCCCGATATCCTGTTCGTCCTCGACCAGGCCTATGCCGAATATCTGGACGCGGAAGAGGATGATGGCGGCCTCGAACTGGCCAGGACCGCGTCCAATATCTTCGTCACCCGCACCTTCTCCAAAATCCACGGCCTGGCGGCCGAACGGATCGGCTGGGGCTATGCCAGTGCGGACGTGATCGACATCCTCCACCGCATCCGCGCGCCGTTCAACGTCACGACCGCCGGCCAGGCCGCTGCCGTCGCCGCGATCAACGACGCCGAATGGGTCGCCTTCAGCCGGACCCACACCGCCCGCTGGCGCGAATGGCTGGCGGGCGAGGTCGCATCCTTGTCCAACCACGGCCTGCGCGTCGTGCCCAGCAAGACCAACTTCCTCCTCATCCTGTTCGACGGCAAGCTGACCGCCGAAGCGGCGATGAAGGGGCTGTGGGACGAAGGCTATGCCACCCGCTGGCTGCCCGGACAGGGCCTGCCCAACGGCCTGCGCATCACCATCGGCACCAAGGCGCAGACCCGCGCCGTCGCGGCCAAGCTGCGCGCCATGGCGGAAGCGGCCTGACGCGATGCTGCCCTTCGCCCGCGTCACGATCATCGGCCTGGGGCTGATCGGCTCCTCGCTCGCCCGCGCGATCCGGGCGGACATGCCGACCGTGCGCGTCACCGGCCATGACGCCGACCCGGCGGTGCGGGACATCGCCCGGCGGATCGACCTGTGCGACGATGTGACCGATACGGCGGGCGCTTCGGTGACGGACGCCGATCTGGTCGTTTTGTGCGTGCCGGTCCGCGCCATGGGCGCGGCGGCGGCGGAGATCGCCGATGACCTGCCCACCGACGCGATCATCAGCGACGTCGGCTCCTGCAAAGCCGACGTCCTGACGCAGTTGAACGCTGCCTTGCCGGGGCGGACGATCATCCCGGCCCATCCGGTTGCAGGCACCGAAAATAGCGGCCCGGAGGCCGGCTTCGCCACCCTGTTCAAGGGCCGCTGGTGCATCGTCACCCCGCCCGCCGATGCCGATCCGGCGGCGGTGGAGCGGATATCCGAGCTGTGGCGGCGGGTCGGCGCGGACGTCGAGACGATGGACCCGGCGCATCACGATCTGGTGCTGGCGGTGACCAGCCATCTGCCCCATCTGATCGCCTACACCATCGTCGGCACCGCCAGCGACCTGGAAAATGTCACCCAGTCGGAAGTCATCAAATATTCGGCCGGCGGTTTCCGCGACTTCACCCGGATCGCGGCGTCCGATCCGACCATGTGGCGCGACGTGTTCCTGGCGAACAAGGATGCGGTGCTGGAAATGCTCCAGCGCTTTTCGGAGGATTTGTCAGCCTTGCAGCGGGCGATCCGCTGGAATGACGGCGACGCGCTGTTCAATCTCTTCACCCGCACCCGCGCGATCCGCCGGTCGATCATCGAACAGGGCCAGGACGACGCCAAGCCCGACTTCGGCCGCTCTCACTGATCCAGGGCGGACGGCGGGTTCAGCGCGTTGATCGCGGCATGGACCTGCCGCTCGGCCTCCCTGCGATCGAGGCCGATGGGCACGATCTGCCCCACCTTATAGGTGATGACGCCCGATCGTTTGAGGAATTTGCCGCGCGGCGACACCCGCCCGCTGTCGATGGCGATCGGCACGACCGGCAGGCCGAGCAGGCTGTAAAGGCCTGCAAATCCAGCCCGCAGCGGCGGCGCTTCGCCATGGGGGACGCGGGTGCCTTCGGGAAAGAGGCAGATCGGCCGCCCCTGCGCGATCCGGTCTTTCGCCGCCGCCCGAAGGACGCGCAGTGCGCTCGCCCCAGCCGCCCGTTCGACAGGAATCAAACCGTATAATCGCGCGATCCGGCCCCAGAGCGGAATGTCGAACAATTCCCGTTTGGCGCCAACCGCGGGGCTATCAAGCAGGCACAGCACGTCGATCGTCTCGAACATCGATTCATGCTTGATGATATAGAGATAAGGGCCGCGCGGCAGATTTCCTTCCACCCGCACCATCTGGCCCAACAGCCAGCGCGCGCACCAGCGGTGGTAGCGACTCCAGCCCGCCGCGATCCGCTGCACCATGTTCGGCGTGAGAGACCCCAGCGCCATCGCCGCCAGCACGAAGAACAGGCTGCCGACGTAGAAAGCCAGCATGAAAAGGAGAGAGCGCAGCGCGGTCAGCATGGATGTCTTTCAGATGCCGATCAACGCGGCGATGCGACGGAGGAGATATTTATTATATTCGCGCGCCAAAATGGAAAGGCTGGGGCGGCTGGGCACGGCGTCATAGACGATCGAGACTTTGCCCTCCGGCAACGCCTGGCGCAGTTCCAGCGCGGCGCGGCGCATATGCCAGTCGGTGGTGATGAGACGCACGGTCTTGTAATCGCGCCGTTTCAGCCAGCGCGCGGTTTCCAGACCGTTGGAGCGGGTGTCGATCGCCTCGCGGCCCAGCGTGATGCAGCAGCTGAACAGCGCTTCGGGCGTCCTATATTCCGCCGCCAGTTCGACCGGGCGGACGGATCGGTCGACACCGGAGATCAGCATCCGCTGGGCCGCGCCGCCCTGCAACAGCGCGATGCCGCGATCGATGCGGCCCGCGCCGCCGGTCAGCACGACGATGGCGTCGGTCCGGCGGCCATCGAGCGGCTGGGGCAAAAGAACCGCGAACCAGACGAAGCCCAGCATCCAGGCCAGCAGCGCGACCGCCAGGAAGCGGACGATCACAGCGCCCGGCCCAGCGCGCGCAGCACGGTCCAGCGCGCCGTGAGAGTCGCCAATATGACGCCGAAAATCGGCAGCGCCGCCAGCAGCAGCCAGCCCCGCGGGTCGAGACTGACCGCGCCGACGACGTCCGATCCAGTCGCCGACAGCCGCAGGCCGATCAGCAGGATGACCAGCGCGGCGAAGGAAAAACCGAGCGCCCCGCCCATCAGCGCGTCGAGGCCGATGCGGCGCTGGAACAGGCGGGCGATCTGCACGTCGGTCGACCCCATCAGGTGCAGCACGTCGATCGTGCCGCGATGGCTGTCATGCGCGCCCCGCGCCGCCAGCACCACCACCGCGCCGGTCGCCAGGATCATCAGCAAGACGATCCCGGCGGCGAGCCAGCCAAGCGCCGTCAGCAGTCCGGCGAGCGGCAGGAGGAAGGCGGCATGGGGTTCGATCCGCAGCTTGGGCGACAGGCCGCCGAGCAGTCGGCGCAGCCGATCTAGCTTGGCGTCGGCATCGCCGGGGGTCAGCATGACGTCGATCAGCGCCGGCACCGGCAGGTCGCCGCTGCTCGCCGCGTCGCCGAGCCAGGGGCGCAACTGATCGGCCAGCTTGGCCGGATCGACCGGATCGGCGGCGCGGACGCCATCAGCCCCGCGCAACGCCCGCAAGGTGCGGGCGGCGAGCAGGTCGCGCGCCTGCCCGTCCGCCTCCACCACCTGCACGCTGGCGCGGCCGGCAAGGTCGGCGCTCATCGACCGGACAGCGGCGCCCAGGCCAAGGGCGGCGGCCGCGGCGAGCACGGTCAGAAACATCATGATCGCGATGATCCAGGGCATCGGTCCCGCCAGTCGGCCGCCGGGTAACAAGCGATGGCGCGCGGCCGCGGCGGCCCGGCGATCGACACGGGTGGCCATCAGGCGCGGCCTTGCGAATTGGGCGGATAGCGGAGCGTGCCCGTCGGGTCGGCAAGCCGCCCCTTGTCGAGCCGCATCATCTGTGCGCCCGACACCTGCGCGATCAGCGGCAGGTCATGGGTGGCGACGACGATGGTGGTGCCAAGGCGATTGAGCGCTTCGAACAGGGTCATGAGGCGACGCGCCATGTCGGCATCGACGTTGCCGGTCGGTTCGTCCGCGACCAGTATCTCCGGGCGGCCGATCACTGCGCGGGCGATGGCGACGCGCTGCTGCTCCCCGCCCGACAGGGTGGCGGGGCGCGCCTGGCCACGATCGCCCAGCCCGACCCAGTTCAGCATCTCCACCACGGGGGCGTCGATCTCCCCTTCTTCCATCCCCGACACCCGCAGCGGCAGGGCGATATTGTCATAGGCGGACAGATGGGGGACGAGGCGAAAATCCTGGAACACTACGCCGATGCGGCGGCGAAAGCCGGGCAGGCGTTTGCGCGGCAGCGTGACCACATCTTCGCCGAACAGGCGGATGACGCCGCGGCTGGGCCGCTGGGCGAGGTAAAGCAATTTGAGCAGCGAAGTCTTTCCCGCGCCCGATGCGCCGGTCAGAAAATAGAAGCCGCCGCCGGCAAGCGAGAAACTGACGTCGGAAAGCGTCTCGCTGTCCAGACCATAGCGCAGGCCGACATTTTCGAACTGGACGATGGCCGACATGTCTTGAAATTTCGCGCCGTCGCGCTCCCTACGTATCGAAGCGTCAGCCATGGCACAGCGGCCCGCCCGCCGTAAAGCCCACGCCGCATATCGCCGCGAGTCGCGGTCGATTTGCACCGGCCGTCGTTGACCGCTTGCGCGCGAGTCCCTGCCATGCCTATGAAGCATCATGATCCTGGTGTGCCCCAATTGCGCGACGCGCTATGTCGTGCCGGACAGTGCGGTCGGTACGAGCGGCCGCCAGGTCCGGTGCGCCGCGTGCAAACATAGCTGGTTCCAGGAATCGGCGGCCCTGCCGGAGCGGGATACCCCGCCTGTGCCGATCGCCGCGCCCGTTGTCGCGCCAGCGCCGGCCCCTTCACCGCCACCGCCTGTCGATGCGACACCGTTCCCAGTCCCCGATCCCGACATGGCGGCGGTTGCGCCTGCCACGGCAGAGGACGCGCCCGCGGCGGAAGAAGCGCCGCCGATCGCGGCTCCGGCGGACAATCGGTTCGACGACATCTATGCCGGCGCGCCGGCCGATCCGGTCGAGGAGAGCCGCTTCATCCCTGCGCCGCCTTTCAAGGCGCGGCGCAATCCGCTCAAGCTGTGGACCTATGCCGCCATAGGCTTTTGTCTGGTCGTCGCGGCGGCGGGCGGGGCGTTCGTCTATTTCGGACCGCCCGCCTGGATGGTGTCGATGGGACTTGCCGGCGAAGAAGGCGACCCGGACCTGCTCTTCTACCTGTCCAAGCCCGCCGAACGGCGCAAGCTGCCGACCGGAGAAGAATATTTCGCCTTCGGCGCGCGGATCGTGAACAGCGGCGCGCAGGCGCTGCCGGTGCCGCCGGTGCTGGTGCAATTACGCGACCGGCAGAATCGACTGGTGTTCAGCTGGACCACCAAGGCGGACAAGAGCCGGCTGAAGCCCGGCGAAGAAGCGTCGATCAATGAAAGTCGGATCGATATTCCCAAAAATGCCGAAAATCTGTCGCTGACCTTTGTTCAGTAAGGCCATGTAGCGCGAAAGTTTCTCGACGTCGCTCGAAACGAACGGGGCCGGCCCGCCCCTTTGCTGTTCAGGGATAGCTGACCGTTTTCGGGCGGCCCTGCGGAATGGGAATAAATTCCTGGTCGTCGCCGGGGATGAGTGGGAAGCGCATCGCTTCCCAATCTTCGCGCGCCTGCATCAGCCGGTCCTGGCTGGACGACACGAAATTCCACCAGACATGGCGGGGCGAGGTGAAAGCTTCGCCGCCGCATAGCACCACCCGGCCGCCATCGACGCTCATCAGGGTCGCCGACGCGCCGGGCCGCAGGACGTAGAGCGTCTGCGGCACGAGCATCAGGCCGTCGAGCATGGCGTCGCCGCCAGAGACGTAAATGGCGCGCTCGTCGGCGGACGGATCGATGGCGATGCGGCCGCCCGGCGATAGCTGGATATCGGCATAGATGGTCTGGGCATAGGTCGTGACCGGCGACGTTTCGCCCCAGAGCGATCCCATGATGACGCGCGCGCGGACATGGCCGTCATCGATCACGGGCATCCCGCCCTCGCCCACATGCTCGAACGCCGGGTCCATCTCCTCATAACGGTCGGGCAAGGCGAGCCAGGTCTGGATCGCGGACAGCTTCGATTCCTTGGCCCGGTCCGCATCGGGCGAACGCTCCGAATGGACGATGCCCTTGCCCGCAGTCATCAGATTGACCGCCCCCGCTTCGATCAACTGCTCGGTGCCGAGCGAATCGCGGTGGAGGAAGGCGCCCTCATACATATAGGTGACAGTGGCGAGGTTGATATGCGGGTGCGGGCGGACGTCCACGCCATGGCCCGCGCCGATCTTCGCCGGTCCTGCCTGGTCGAAGAAGATGAAGGGACCGACCATGGTGCGGCCCTTGACCGGGAGGGAGCGATGCACCCGGAAATCGCCCAGATTGTGACTGGTGGGGGTGATCGTCTGGAGGATGAGATCGTCTGCGGTCATGGGGCGTCCAGTTCGGGATAATGGCGGAAGACATCCTCCTGGCTGAAGGGCAACCGCCGGTCGCTGGATAGATAGTCCTGCAATTCGGGCAGCGCCACAACCCTGTCGTGCAGCGCGCCGAGTTCTGGATAGCCGGGCATCAGCGTCGCCATGCGCAGGGGAAAAGCATAGCGCAAGCCTGCGACCAGATGGAACAGCGACAGGTCGGCGTAGCTCCACCGCGCGCCCGCCAGCCAGTGGCCGGCTTCAGATTTCAGGGCATGTTCGAAATAGTCGAAAAATTTGGGGATGCGCTGTCCGCGAAAGCCATGCGCGCGGCGCAGCGATTCCGGCTTCTGATCCTCATAATAGATATCGACGCCGATCGGGTGATGGACATCATGCGCTTCCGCCACAAAGTCCATGATGGTAAGTTGAAGCTGAGAAAGCCAATAGCGGCTTTTCATACCGGACGGGCCGCATTCATGCCGTTCGGACAAGTAGAACAGGATGTTGGCGGTCTGGGCGATGGTGGACCCATCAACGCCAAGATAGGGCGGCGCGAAGGCGGGGCCGCGCGCATGACCCGCCATGTCGGTGATCAGCGCGTCGGCACCCTCCTCCCGCGCGCGGTCGCGATAGGGGATGCCACAAGCTTCCAGCGTCAGGCGGACGAACTCGCCTCGGCCGGGGATAGTGGGCCAGTACCAGAAATCATAGGCCATGACGGACGGCGCTCCTTGCTTGCACGAAGCAGGGAGAACGCCGCGGCGCGACCTAAAGTCTCATGCATCTTCGGGCGCGCGCGCCTTGATGGCTAGGGCGTGGACCTTTTCCGCCAGCAGGTCGGCGAGTGCGGCGTTGACCAGTCGCTGGCGTGCGACGCGGGTCTGGCCGGCGAAGCGATCCGACACGATCTCCACCGTGAAATGGCTTTCCCCCGATCCGTCATGGCCGGCATGGCCGCGATGTTTTTCGCTGTCGTCGATGACGGCGAGATGGTCCGGCGACAGGGCGGCGCGCAGCCGCGCCTCGATTTCTATGGCAACGGGGCCTTTGAGGTCGGTAGTCATATCCCCTATATAGGCTGCTTTGCCGCCACTTGCATCAGGACTTCCTTGTCTACCGATCCTTTCTCGACACGTCGTTTCAACCGTTTTCATGGCCGGGTGGAAGGCGACCGCCCCTGCGCCGCGCCAGGATGCCCCGAACCGGGCGAATTCCGCGCGCCACCGGCGGAAGGGAGCGCGCGACCGGGCGAGGAAGGACCGCGCTGGCGCTGGTTCTGCCTGGATCATGTCAAGGCGTTCAACCAAGGCTATAATTTCTTCACCGGCATGACCCCCGACGAGATCGCCGCGGCGCAGCGCCCCTATGCCGGGTGGGAACGGGAGACGCGCGCCTTTTCCGCCAATGCGCATAGTCCCTCGCCCAAATGGGCCGATTTCGTCGATCCGCTCGATGCGATCGGGGCGAAGTTCAAAGAGCGCATGGCCAAGGCGCGAGCCGACGCACAGGTGCGACAGGACGGCAAATTCCTGTCGGTCGAGGATCGCAAGGCGCTATCGCTGATGGGGCTGGAGATCGACGCCGATCGCAAGGCGCTGCGCACCCGCTACACGCAATTGCTGCGCCGCTATCATCCCGACCATAATGGCGGCGACCGCACCCACGAAAGCGCGCTGCAAAGCGTGATAGAAGCCTATGGGCATTTGAAGAAGGCTTCGGTTTTCGCTTAACTTCGCACTTTTCCACATGTTTTGACATTATCGTAACATGATAGGAAATCTGACTGCGAGGAGGGTGGACCAAAGCAAGCGCCGTTCACCTTTATACCAGAGCCGCGTGATGTAGCACAGCGCAGCCTTGCCCCAGTCCGATTGGGCTGTCATAGCGCGCGGCCTTTCAAAAAACCGGAGATGTTCATGCAGCAGGTGCCGCGCGCGCTGGGCCTCGATTTCGGCACGACCAACAGCGTCGCCGCGCTGGCGGACGGCGGGGAGTCGCGACTGGTCGAATTTGCCGGGACGGAAGCGACCGGCGCGGTGTTCAGGTCAGCGCTCTGTTTCTGGCATGACGAGGCGGTCAAGGGCGGCATGGCGCATGAGGCAGGGCCGTGGGCGATCGCGGAATATATGCAATATCCCGAAGACAGCCGCTTCCTCCAATCGTTCAAGTCGGTGGCCGCCAGCCCGATCTTCGAAACCGCCAATGTGTTCGAAAAGCGGTTTCGTTTCGAGGAACTGGGGCAGATGTTCCTCAATCGGATGATCGGCCATGCCGGCGGCGCACTCGACAAGCGTCCCGAACGGATCGTCGTCGGGCGGCCGGTCGAATATGCCGGATCGCGCCCCGACGAGGCGCTGGCGCGCAAGCGCTACGACGCGATGTTTTCCGGGTTCGGCACGGAAATACATTATGTCTATGAGCCGCTGGGCGCGGCGTTCAGCTATGCCAGCCGTCTCACCGGGGCGGCGACGATCCTGGTCGCCGATTTCGGCGGGGGCACCAGCGACTTTTCGTTGGTCCGGGTCGAGGCGCCGGGTGCGGCGCGCCGCTGCGTACCGCTGGGATCGACCGGCATCGGGCTGGCGGGCGACCGGTTCGACTATCGCATCCTCGACCATCTGGTGCTGCCGATGCTGGGCAAGGGCGGCAGTTATCAGAGTTTCGGCAAGGAATTGGAGATACCGCGCAGCTATTTCGCCGATTTCGCCGACTGGTCGCGCCTCGCCCTGATGCGCAACCGGCGCACGATGGACGAACTGGCGCGGTTGCAGAAGACGGCGAAGGAGCCGGTGGCGATCGGGCGGATGATGACCGTGATCGAGAAGGAGTTGGGCTATCCGCTCTATGATGCGGTCGGCGCGCTGAAACGCGCATTGTCCGAGAGCGAAAGCGCCACCTTCCGCTTTTCGGGCGGCGGGCTGGAGATCGAGCAGGCGGTTACGCGCGCCGATTTCGAACGCTGGATCGCGCCCGACATCGCCCGGATCGAGGAAACTGTGGACAAGGCGCTGGCCAAGGCGAATGTCGCGCCTGATATTATCGACCGGGTGTTTCTGACCGGCGGATCGTCGCTCATTCCGGCGATCCGCGATATTTTCCGCGCGCGTTTCGGGCAGGACAGGCTGGCGACCGGAGGCGAACTGACCTCCATCGCCCATGGGCTGGCGCTGATCGGCGCGGAAGCCAATTTGGCGGAATGGGCAGCTTGATCCGGGCGCGCCTTGCCGCCACTCTCTCGACATCGCCTTCATGGATCGTTTAGGGCGGAGATGACTCGCAGGAAGATGATGACCCGATGACCGATATTTCCAACGTCCAGCCTGACACCCGCGCCGAAACGCTGCTGGACGCGCCCGACCGCGAAGTGGATGCGCGCGACGTGTTCGGCATCGACGTCGATATGAAGATCCCGGCGTTCAGCCAGGCCGACGAGCGCGTGCCGGACCTGGACCCCGCCTATGTGTTCGACCCGGACACCACGCTGGCGATCCTGGCGGGCTTTGCGTTCAACCGGCGCGTGATGGTGCAGGGCTATCATGGCACCGGCAAGTCGAGCCATATCGA
Organism: Sphingobium sp. AntQ-1; assembly: GCF_028538045.1. Taxonomy (NCBI): domain Bacteria; kingdom Pseudomonadati; phylum Pseudomonadota; class Alphaproteobacteria; order Sphingomonadales; family Sphingobiaceae; genus Sphingobium; species Sphingobium sp. AntQ-1. Next base: position 2,181,909 of record NZ_CP117158.1, on the reverse strand, counting down.
ACAGATCGCCGCCCGCCTGAAATGGCCGTGCATCCGCATCAACCTGGACGCGCATATCAGCCGCATCGACCTGGTCGGGCGCGACGCGATCGTGTTGCAGGACGGACAGCAGGTGACGCAGTTCAAGGAAGGCTTGCTGCCCTGGGCGTTGCAGCGCCCCGTCGCTCTGGTGTTCGACGAATATGATGCGGGGCGCCCCGACGTGATGTTCGTGATCCAGCGCGTGCTGGAGACGGATGGCAAGATGACCCTGCTGGACCAGAATCGCGTGATCCGCCCGAACCCGCATTTCCGCCTGTTCGCGACCGCCAATACGGTGGGCCTGGGCGATACGACCGGCCTGTATCATGGCACGCAGCAGATCAATCAGGGCCAGATGGACCGCTGGAATCTGGTCGTGGCGCTGAATTATCTGCCCGCCGCGACCGAGGCGCAGGTGGTCCTCGCCAAGTCGGGCGAATATGATCATGAGGGCGGCCGCAAGGAAGTCGAAAACATGATCAAGGTCGCCGAACTGACGCGGCAGGGCTTCATCAACGGCGATATTTCGACCGTCATGTCGCCACGCACCGTGATAAGCTGGGCGCAGAATGCGCTGATCTTCAAGAATGTCGGCTTCGCCTTCCGCCTGAGCTTCCTCAACAAATGCGATGAAGCCGAGCGGGCGCTGGTCGCCGAATATTATCAGCGCGTGTTCGGCAAGGATCTGCCGGAAAGCGTGGCGAGCCGGGCGAACTGACCGTTCGCGCCGGCCTTAAAGGCGGGAGTTTCCCATGATCGTCGTCGAACGGATCGACCCAGCAGGTGGCATTGGGGACGGCACGACACACCGGATCAGCATCCGGGGGCATGAGATCGTCGCGGACATGTCCGCGCCCGATGGCGATGACGCCGGGCCGGACCCGCATGACCTGTATGATGCGGCGCTGGGCGCGTGCAAGGCGATGACGATGCTCTGGTATGCGCAGCGCAACGCCATTCCGGTGGAGGACATCCATGTCGGCGTCGTCCGCGACGCGAGCCAGGAGCGCAAAGGCATGTACAAGCTGACCACCCGCATCGCGGTGACGGGGCCGATGAGCGATGAGCAGCATGACAGACTGATCGCGGTTGCCGCTAAATGTCCGGTCCACAAGCTGATGAGCGAGGTTGAGACGCAGATCGAAACGATCGCGGTGCCGCGCGTCGGCGAGGCGGAACGGCCATGAGCGGCGGGGCGATGATGGAGCGGCGCGGATTGCCGCTGGCGAGCGCGTTCAACCTGCGCGATTTCGGCGGCTATCCGACGCAGCACGGCCGGCGGGTGCGGCGCGGTATGCTCTACCGGTCGGGCACGATGGCGCTGCTGACGCCGGAGGACAGCGCGCAATTGCAGTCGCTGGGCATCCGGGCCATCTGTGATTTCCGCCGTCCCGGCGAACGCAGGTCGGAACCGACCAGTTGGCATGATGCCGACGTCGATTATTATTGCCGCGATTATAGCGGCGCGACCGGCGTGTTGATGGACCTGGTACGCGAGGATCGGACGACCGCCGCGGACATGCGGGCGGCGATGCTGAATGTCTATCATGAGATCGCGACCGACCATGCCGAAGCCTATCGCGCCATGTTCGCGCAGATGTTGGGCGGGCGGCTGCCCATCCTGATCAACTGTTCGGCCGGCAAGGACCGCACCGGGGCAGGCGCGGCGATGATTCTGGCGGCGCTGGGCGTGGCGCGGGACGACATCGTCGAGGATTATCTGCTGACCAACAGCCATGCCGACTGGGCGTGGCGGCTGGCGCAGGGCGAGAATCATCTGAGCAAGCTGCAGCAGGTCAGGGCCGATGTGGTGGAACCGTTGCTGATCGCCGACGCGGCCTATCTGGAGGCGTTGTTCGCGCAGTTCGACGCTATGCATGGCGGTATCGATGGTTATCTGCGCGACGTGCTGGGCATCGATGCGGCCGCCCGCGCGTCCTTGTGCGATGCGCTGCTGGAAGCATGACGGAACGCTCTCCCCTCGACGCCTTCAAGGATGTGCTGTCCGGCGCGGCGCGGGCGATGACGCGCGACGCGGAAGTGGAGGTCGGGTTCACCGCCGACACGCCCCACGCCGCGGGCAAGGCGATCAAGGTGCCGACGCCCAGTCGCGCATTGCCCGCCGATCAGGTGGCGCTGGCGCGCGGTTTCGCCGACGCCTCCGCGCTCAAGCTGCGTCATCATAATGCCAAGGTGCACGCCCACTCAGCGCCCGGAGAAGCCGTCGCGCGCGCGGTTTTCGACGCGGTCGAGCAGGCGCGGGTCGAGGCGATCGGTTCGCGGTCGATGGCGGGGGTGCGCGCCAACCTCAACCATGCGCTCGACCTGCGGCTGAAGTCCGACGCGATCCGCCGGGCGCGATCCGCTGACGAGGTGCCGCTCTCGACCGCGCTGGCGCTGAAGGTGCGTGAGCGGCTGACGGGCCAGGCGATCCCCAGGGACGTTGCGGCCGGCGTCGCCATGGTCGACCAGTGGATCGAGGACAGGGCGGGCGCCGATCTCGACGCGCTGGGCCTGGCGATCGACGACCAGCGCGCCTTCCAACGGCTGACGACGGCGATGCTGGAGCATCTGCAACTGATCGACGCCGATGTGCCGCCCGACACGGAGGAGCCTGAATCGCAGGAAGAGAGCGACGAGCAGGAAGAGCAGCAGGAAGAAGGCGATAGCGGCCAGGACGAGTCGGGCGACAGCGACATGAACGCCGAGGCGCGCGCCGAGGACCAGGGCGGCGACACCGAAGAGGGCGACACAGACTATAGCGACGAGTTCGACGCCGACAGCGATGCAGGCGCGGACGATATGGGCGAAGAAGGCATGATGCCGGTCCGCCCCAACCGGCCGCTGTCCGACCTGCCGCCCGGTTTCGATTATAAGGCCTATACGCTGAGGTTCGACGAGGTCGTCAGCCCCGAAGAGCTGTGCGACGAGGACGAGCTGTTGCGGCTGCGCGGCTTCCTGGACCAGCAACTGGTCAGTTTGCAGGGCGCTGTGACGAAGCTGGCCAACCGCTTGCAGCGCCGTTTGATGGCGCAGCAGTCGCGGTCGTGGGATTTCGACCAGGAAGAGGGGATGCTGGACGCGGCGCGGCTGGCGCGGATCGTGATCGATCCCACCCATTCGCTGTCCTACAAGATCGAGCGCGACACCGAGTTTCGCGACACCGTCGTCACGCTGTTGATCGACAATAGCGGATCGATGCGTGGCCGGCCGATCAGCATCGCGGCGATCAGCGCCGACATCATGGCGCGCACGCTGGAGCGGTGCGGGGTCAAGACCGAGATATTGGGCTTCACCACGCGGGCGTGGAAGGGCGGGCAGAGCCGCGAGGAATGGCTGGCCGCCGGGCGTCCTCCGATGCCGGGGCGACTCAATGACCTGCGCCATATCGTCTACAAGAAGGCCGACGATCCATGGCGGCGGGCGCGCAAGAATCTGGGCCTGATGATGCGTGAAGGGCTGCTGAAGGAGAATATCGACGGCGAGGCGCTGCTATGGGCGCACAGCCGGCTGATCGCGCGGCCCGAAGAGCGGCGCATCCTGATGGTGATCTCCGACGGCGCGCCGGTGGACGATTCGACCCTGTCGGTGAACAGCGGCACCTATCTGGAGCGGCATTTGCGGCAGGTGATCGACTGGATCGAGAACCGATCGCCGGTGCAATTGGTCGCGATCGGCATCGGTCATGACGTGACCCGCTATTATCGTCGCGCGGTGACGATCATGGACGCCGAGCAATTGGGTGGAACCATGGTGGAGCAGCTCGCCGGATTATTCGACGAAGATTGACGAGAAAATCATAGGCCTGCCGAGGCAGGAGCCCAGTCTCATGCATTGGGACCGGGCTTCCGCCTTCGCAGGCCTATTTGTGTTTGGAGAGTTTGCATGAGCGTGGCCTTTCGTCGCGAGAGCGATGACGAGCATATGGAGCCCAAGTTCGAGCTGCCGCTGCCGACCGGTCCCAATTGGGTTACGGCGCGGGGGCTGCGACTGACGCGGGAGAAGGTGCAGGCGCTGGAGAGCGTCGACAGCGGCGCCATGGAAGAAGAGGCCGGCAAGAAACATAAGCGGGTGCTGCGCTATTGGCGCACGCGGCTGGCGACGGCGGAATTGCAGGCGGCGCCCGATGGCGATGCGGTCGCGTTCGGGACGCGGGTGCGCTATCGGTTGAACGGACAGAACAAGACTGTGGCCATCGTCGGCGATGACGAAGCCGATCCGCATGAAGGGCGGATCAGCTTCTCTTCCCCGCTTGCCCGCGCGATGATGGAGGCGGAGGTCGGCGAGAAGGTCGATTTTGCAGGAAAGGCCGAAGCGGTCGAGATAGTGGCGATTACGGTGATTGGCGAGGACTGATCTTCACTCGACCCGTTTCCTACGGTCAAAAAAACCCGCCGTTTTGCGCCGGCGGGCTTTTTGTTTTGGTTCAAAGACGAATCACGCCCCGCGGGCCGCTTCGAACAGGAACCAGGCGCGCTGTTCGGCCTGATCGGTCCAGTCGTCGACAATGCCTTCGGTCGCGTTGTCGCCCGCTTCGGTCGCGGCGGCCTTCACCGCGCGGAAGGTTTCGACCAGCGCCAGATTGTCGTCGCGCAATTCCTTGAGCATGTCCGCCGGGGCTACGAACTCGGCGTCGTTATCCTTGACGGTCTGGCGCCGGGCAATGTCGCCGATCGAGCGCAGGGTCACGTTGCCGGTCTTGCGCACGCGCTCGGCGATCAGGTCGGTCGTGCCCAATATCTCGGTCGCCTGCTCGTCGAACATCAGATGATAGTCGCGAAAATGCGGGCCGGAGACGTGCCAGTGGAAATTCTTAGTCTTGAGATACAGCGCGTAGCTGTCCGCCAATGCGCCGTTGAGCGCTTCGGCGACGGACTTGGTTGCGTTGCTTTTGAGGTCGGTCGGGGTCTTCAGATCGGGCGCGGTCATGCACTATCCTCCTGTTCGCGAAAATGATTTCGGATATATAATGAACGCGCGCCCAGATGGTGCCATTTTTTCGGGTGGGAATATCCGATCAGCGTGATGGAGCCGGTCGATCAGAGCAGGCCGGTCGCTGACAGCGCCATGCCGGCCCCGGCCAGCAGCAGCAGCGCGCCGCCGGTCCAGCGGATCGCCCGCAGCGGCAGCGCCGCCAGGATGCGCGCGCGCAGCAGCACGACGGGGACGAGCGCGGCGATGACGCCGAGTGCGCCGCCGATTCCGGCCAGCATCGGATCGGCCGTGCGGGTGGCGATGCCCAGTATCAGAAATTGCGGGCCGTCGCCAAAGCCCAGGATGAAGAGGCCGAGCGCGGTGGTCAGGAAAGCGCCAGTCGGCCAGCCAGAAAGCGGATCGGGCGCGGAGGCCGGCCAGAACAGGCCTGCGCCCAGGAAGAGGACGGACAACGCCATGAACAGCAGCCGGGCGTCCGCGCCCAGCATCGGACCGATCCAGGCGCCGGCAAAGGCGGAGATGATGGCGTTGGCGGCGGCCGCGACGACAATCCCGGCGATGACCGCGCCGTTGCGATCATAGCGGGTGGCGAGCGCCAGGACGAGCAACTGGCTCTTGTCTCCGATTTCGCCGAGCACGCAGCCGAGCAGGGCGATCAGCAGGGCGTCCATCGGCGGCGCGAATCAGGCGCGCAGGGCGTGGATGGTGGCGGACGGCATCGCCTGCGGGATTATCGGAACGATGTCAGCGGCGGGCATATCCTGCGCGATCGCATCGCGCATCAGGTCGAGATAGGACAGCATGATCGGGCCAAGTCCATGCAGCGACAGGGCCGATTCGAGCGTACCGGCCAATCCTTCGACCGTGTCGAGGCGGAAGGCGCGGGCGATGTGGCGAATCTGGTCCAGTTCGTCGTGCAGGCGCGGAGCCGACAGATGGCCGCGCTGGTTCGCCAGCCCGTCGACCCGGCGCATCAGGTCCGCCAATATGGCCAGCATCGGATCATGTCGCATGGGAAAGCCCCCGTCTTATCGCCCCACAAACGATCATGCGCCCGATTGGTTAAAGGCGTGTAAAGTGCGTAGATCGAGCGCGCGATAGGATGCCCAGCCTTGACATGAATCCGAATCTACCGCATGGGCCACGGCTGAAACGGAGCGGTCTGCATTGGCCGCTTTATCTTTTTACGCACTTACGACCAGGGAATAGGGCCATGGCCAAGCCGGCAACCGTCAAGATTCGTCTCGTCAGCACGGCTGACACTGGCTTCTTCTACGTCACGAAGAAGAACCCGCGCACCAAGACCGAGAAGTTCAGCTTCCGTAAGTATGACCCGGTCGTGCGCAAGCATGTCGAGTTCAAGGAAGCCAAGATCAAGTAAGCCGCTGCGGGTCCAGACCCGCGCGTTTGATCTTTCGGTTTTCGAAACCGAAAAAGGCCCGTTCCCTTCGTGGGACCGGGCCTTTTTCTGTTGCTATCGGCCCGATTTCGGGAAGCAAAGAGGGAGGACCATGACAGGCCCTCCCCAACCCCTCCCGCAAGCGGGAAGGGGATTTGGTCGTGCCTAATTGCCGACTGGCTGGCTGTCGGTGCGGCGCACGACGATGGTCGAGGAGCGCGGCTCCTGTCCCGCTATCGGCCAGTCGCCGGTGGGATGCTGGATGTTCACGAAGAAGGTCTTGAGGTCCGGCGTATAGGCGAGGCCGGTGATCTCGCAGCCTTTCGGCCCCACCAGGAAGCGCGACGACTTCTTGGTGGTCTGGTCGATGTGGAACATCGCGTTTTGACCGAACACATCCTCGATCGACGTGTCAGGCTTGCCCGACGTGCCGGGAACGCTGTGGTCGGTCTGGACCCACAGACGGCCCTGGGGGTCGATGCGGATGCCGTCGGGGCTGGAGAAGGTGTCGCCGTTGATGTCGCCTTCCAGCTTGTCGCCGAAGCCGGCCAGGCTCGGATCACCCGCCAGCAGGAAGATTTCCCAGCTGAACGTCATGGCGAGCGGCGAATTCCCCTCCTCCTTGAACTTCACGATATGGCCGTGACGGTTCTTGGTGCGCGGATTGGCGGCATCGACCACAGCGCGGCTGCTGTTGTTGGTCAGCGTGACGAACACGGCGCTGTTATCGGGCGCGACCGTGATCCATTCCGGCCGATCCATCACGGTGCCGCCTGCGACGCGCGCGGCCGAGATGGTGTTGACCAGGACGTCGCCCTGGTTGCGGAAATCGACGATTTCCGGCGTCTGCGGACCCTGGCTGACATTGCCGGGGTCGGATGCGCCGACGGTCAGGCCATTCTGGCCCTGGACCAATGCGCGCCATTGCCCGGTGCCGTCCGCGTTGAAGCGCGCGACATAAAGGGTGCCATGATCGAGCATGTCGCGGTTCTGGGCGCGGTTGCTGCTGGAAAAGGCGCGGTCGCACACAAATTTGTAGATGCAGCCCGGCGTGCCGTCATGGCCCATATAGAAAGCGACGCGGCTATCGCCATTGGCCATATAGGCAGTGTTTTCATGGTCGAAACGGCCAAGCGCGGTGCGCTTGGTCGGCACGTCCAGTTCCTGATAGGGGTCGATTTCGACCACCCAGCCATAATCTTCCTCAGGCTGCGTCGGATCGAGATAATTGTCGGTCGATTCCTCGCAGGTCAGATAGGTGCCCCAAGGGGTGCGGCCCGACGAGCAATTGTTCAACATGCCCTTGATCGTGCCCGACAGCAGGCCCGATGCGGGGCCGCTGGCCTTGTAGCTGCTGTTGCCGGTGTAACGCTTGTTATATTTGGAGCCGGCCTTCACCGCCCATTTGCCGTCCGATCCCTTGGCGATCTCTACCACGCCGATGCCGACGGCGGACAGCGCCAGCGCCTTCTGGTCGGCGGTCGCGGTCGCGGCGTCGTAGCTGCCGTCCATCAGGATGTTGAAATCGGGATATTCGAAGTTCAGGGCCAGCAGGCCGCCACCGTTGGCGTCCGTGCCCGACAGTTCATAATATTCCATGCCGTCATGGTTGCCGCCGGCCCATTTTTCGGCGTCGGCAGGCGTCGGGAAGCTACCCGAATAGGGGGTGCCGGTTTCGACCGAATCGCCGGCCTTGAGCAGGATATCGACGGTGTAGCCGGTCGGCACGGTCACGGTGTCGTTCATGTTGGCGGCGACGGCGGCGAAACTGATGCCGTAGCTGGGCGCCGGGGTCGGCGTTGGGGTCGGCGTGGGCGTGCTCGAATCGTCGTCATCGTCGCCGCAGGCGGCCAGCGTGCCCAGCATGGGCAGGATCGACAGGCCGAGCAGGCCGTTCTTCAGCACGGAGCGGCGGCCCGGATTGGCGGCGACGATCGCTTCCAGGCTGTTTGCGCCCATATCGATGGTGGGCTGCGCGGCGCGAGAGGCCGCGCGCGCCTCGTCGGTCAGATGAGACATGGATATCTACCCCTGGTTTGTTGCAGGGCCGTCGGCGGGACGCCGCAGCCTTGGGCAGCGAGTTGACAGAGGGGCATGACGGCAAGGCTTCGAAACGAAGTCACGTCCGTGAAAAACATATGACAACGCGGTGACGACGCTGTCGGGAGCGCTACAGCAGGGCGTTCACCTGCTCGACGAAGCGCAGCACCGATATCGGCTTGGAGACATAGGCCTGCGCCCCGGCGGCGCGAATCCGGTCTTCGTCGCCATGCCCGGCATAGGCGGTGACCGCCATGATCGGGACGCCGGACAGCCGATCATCCGCCTTGAGCGAGACGATGAGGTCGAGACCACTGACATGGGGCAGATGGATGTCGGTAATGACGAGGTCGGGCAGGAAGTCTTGCGCCTGGGCCAGCACGTCGCGCCCGTCGCGACAGGCAAGCACCTCATGCCCGTGCGCGCGCAGCAGGTCGCAAAAAAGTTTGAGATTGAGTTCGTTGTCCTCGACAACGAGCACGCGCTTTGCCACCAGTCACCCGCGGTCCGAAAATGAATTTGGGGCGCATCTACACCCACCCCGCCCCGAAAGCCAATCATGCGACCCGACACAGGCAATGGCAAGCAGGATAGCAATCCAGATGCCGCGACCCTGGCGCTGATGGCGCTGGGTTGGACGTTGAGCGACGTAGGGCGGGCCGAGCGGCTGCTGTCGCTGACGGGGCTGGATGCCGACGCGCTGCGCGCGGGGATCGACAATCCCGCGATATTGGGCGCGGTGCTGGCTTTCCTGGCCGACCATGAGCCGGACCTGATCGCCTGCGCCGATGCGATCGACACCACGCCCGCCGCGCTGATCGCGGCGCAGGAGAGATTGAGCCGATGACCCGCCCGCTGATCATCACCGATTGCGACGAGGTGCTTTTGCACATGGTCGTGCCGTTCCGTCATTGGCTGGACGAGACGCATGACGTGCATTTCGACATGCATGATCGCGGCTTCGCCGAGGCGCTGCGGCACAAGGATAGCGGCGCGGTGGTCGAACGCGCGCTGGTATGGGAGTTGCTGCTGGGCTTTTTCGACACCGAAATGCACCGGCAGACACCGATCGCGGGCGCGATCGAAACGATCCAGCGGCTGTCACGCATCGCCGACATCGTCGTGCTGACCAACATCACCGAACGGCACCAGCAAGCCCGATCCGCGCAACTCGCGTCCCATGGCCTGACGCTGCCGGTCCACTGGAATCAGGGCGGCAAGGGGCAACCGCTGGCCGCTATCGTGGCGGAGCGCCAGCCCAGCGTTACCCTGTTCATCGACGATCTGGCCGAACATCATAAATCGGTCGCCTCCCATGCGCCGGACGTGTGGCGGCTGCACATGGTGGGCGAACCGGAAATCGCCGGACATGTGGCCGACGCCACCCATGCCCATGTGCGGATTGACGATTGGGCGGCGGCCGAACAATGGATCAGGGAGAAGCTGGCGCAAGGGCCAGCCCCGACCGACACAGGCATCATCCAAGGAGTCCCATCATGAGCATCGAATCCCGCCTGACCGAATTGGGCATCACCCTGCCCCAGGCCGCCGCCCCCGTCGCCGCCTATGTCGCTGCGGTTGAAGCGAACGGCCTGCTGCATATCAGCGGCCAGATCGCACTGGCGCCCGACGGCCTGATGACTGGCCGCCTCGGCGAAGATAAGGATCTGGATTACGGCGTCGCCGCTGCGCGGGTGTGCGGCCTCAACCTGATCGCCCAGATGAAGGCGGCGCTGGGATCGCTCGACCGGGTCGAACGTATCGTCAAGCTGGGCGCGTTCATCGCCAGCGCGCCGTCCTTCACCGACCAGCCCAAGGTCGCCAATGGCGCGTCGGAACTGATGGTCGAAGTCTTCGGCGAAGCGGGCAAACATGCGCGCAGCGCGGTCGGCGTGCCGGTGCTGCCGCTGGGTGCTGTGGTCGAGATCGATGCGATCGTGCTTGTCAAAACGCAGGCCTGATTTTCCGACCGATCGCTCCTTCGCCCATCGTGGATTACACGGTGGCGGCGTGAGCGAGAATGGGATGGCGGCGTTCGATGCCGCCATCGCCGCCGGCCATGGCATCGAATGTGATGTGCGGGCGAGCCGCGACGGCGTCGCCTTCGTCTTTCACGACGCGACGTTGGGCAGGATGGCCGGGCGCGAAGAGGCGCTCGCCGCGCTGGACGCCGTGGCGATTGACGGCGTCACCCTGCCCGATGGCGGCGCGATCCCGCGCTTGGCGGCGCTGCTGGCGCGGTGCGGCGGACGGGTGCCGCTATTGGTAGAGATCAAGGCGGAGGGGCGGCATGTCCGGCCGATTTGCGCAGCGGTGGCGCGCGACCTGGCCGCATGGCCCTATGCGCCGGTGGCGGTCATGTCCTTCAACCCATGGGCGGTGCGCTGGTTCGTGCGACAGCGAGTTGGACAGTATCTCGGCCTTGTCGTGACGCAACAGGGCAAGGGGCGAAGGCGCGGCCCGATCGAACGCGCCCTTGCACTTTGGCTGTCGAAACCCGATTTTCTGGCCTGTGATATACGCGACCTGCCCTCTCGCCTGTCCCGCCACGCCCGCGCCAGGGGACTGCCCGTGCTGACATGGACCGTGCGCAGCGCCGCCGATCGCGCGCGGGCGGCGATTCATGCCGACCAGATCATCTTCGAGCATCCTCATGACTGAGGTCGTGGCGCGGATCGCGGCGGGCGTCGCGGATTTTGATCGGGACCAATGGGATGCTTGCGCAGGAACAGGTAACCCATTCATAAGTTGGGATTTTCTTGTCGCATTGGAGCGATCCGGCAGCGTCGGCGAAGGCAGCGGCTGGCAGCCTTTGCCGATCGTGGTCGATGGGCCGGACGGCCGCATCGCCGCGGCGGCGCCCGCCTATGGCAAGAGCCACAGCCAGGGCGAATATGTGTTCGACCATAGCTGGGCCGACGCCTGGGAGCGGGCGGGCGGGCGTTATTACCCCAAGATCCAGATCGCCGCGCCCTTCTCCCCCGTTCCCGGCCCCCGCTTGCTGCTGCGCGACGAGAGCATGGCGCCCGCCCTGATCGCAGGGATCGAGACCCTGGTGGAGCGCAACGGCCTGTCGTCGGCCCATGCGACCTTCGTCGCGCCAGAGCAGGTGCCGCTGTTCGAGGCGGCGGACTGGCTGATCCGGGAGGATAGCCAGTTCCACTGGACCAATCGCGGCTATGGCGGGTTCAGCGATTTCCTGGCCGACCTGTCGAGCGAAAAGCGCAAGAATATCCGCAAGGAGCGGGCGCGCGCGGTCGAGGGACTGGAAATCGTCCATCTGAGCGGCGGCGACCTGACCGAAGGGCATTGGGATATGTTCTGGCGCTTCTACCAGGATACCGGCGCGCGCAAATGGGGGCAGCCCTATCTGACCCGCGCCTTCTTCTCGATCATCGGCGAGACGATGGCGGAGAGGGTGTTGCTGATCCTGGCGCTGCGCGACGGACGACCGATCGCGGGCGCGCTCAACCTGATCGGCGCGGATACGCTGTACGGCCGCTATTGGGGCTGCGTCGAGGACGTCCCCAACCTGCATTTCGAGCTATGCTATTATCAGGCGATCGACGCGGCGATCGCGCGCGGGCTCCGCAAGGTGGAGGCGGGCGCGCAGGGCGGGCACAAGCTGGCGCGGGGCTATGCGCCCGAACCGACCTTTTCCGCCCATTATGTTCCCAATGCGGGCTTTCGCCGGGCTATCGCCGATTTCCTGACGGCCGAACGCGCGGGCGTGCGGCAGGACCGGATGTGGCTGGCCGAACGGACGCCGTTCAGAAAAGGCGATTGATCAGGCGGCGCGAAGCTGACTGGCGGCGATGACGGCGCGGGCCTGACGCTGCGCCTCGGCGATTTCGCGCGCGGTCATTTCCTCGGCGATTTCGGCGCGCATCGACTGACCCTGCTCGCTGCCGCGCAGCGCCGCCAGGTTGAACCATTTATGCGCTTCGACCAGATCGATCGACAGGCCGCCGGTGCCGCAGCTATAGGCTACGCCCAGGTCGAAACAATCGTCGGCCGATCCATATGCTGCCCGCGACAGGCGGGCTTCCATTAGAAATTCTGCGCTCTTGATGCTGTTGCCCATGTGATTTCCCCTGTTCCCAATCTAATGCAATGGATCTGGACCCCCTTTTCCACGAACAGCAGGTTTGACCGGGAAGCGATAAGAAATGGTTAATGTGATTTTCGCCGTAACAGCGCGCGCCTAAGGTAATCGGGGCGCAACCAGGGTTAACGCTTCGCCGAACTTCTTGGCATCAGTAGCGGATTGGGACTGGCATCGTCGGACCATTGCCCGCATAGCCCCGGCATGAGTTCAGTCCCCCCTGTTTCGCCCGCCCCAGCGCGCATGGACATCCAGTTCCGCGAATTCGTGCTGCTATGCGCCTGCCTGATGGCGATGAACGCGCTGTCGATCGACCCGATGTTGCCGGCATTGCCGGAAATCGGCCGCGATCTTGCCATCCCGCATCCCAATGACCGGCAACTGATCATCAGCGTCTATTTCCTGGGGCTGGGCTTTGGGTCTTTGCTGTTTGGCGTCTTGTCGGACCGATATGGGCGCAAAAAGGTGCTGGGCTGGGCGATGGCGCTGTTCATCGTCTCATCGGTCGCCTGCGCCAGTGCGCAAAGCTTCACCATGATGCTGGTGGGCCGGGCCTGCGCCGGATTTTTCGCCGGGGCGAGCAGGGTGATCACCGTGGGCATCGTGCGCGACCGGTTCAAGGGCGACGCGATGGCGCGGGTGATGTCGTTGATCTTCGCGGTGTTCATGCTGATCCCGGTGATGGCGCCCAGTTTCGGCCAGGCAATATTGTGGGTCGCGCCGTGGCGCTGGATCTTCTGGGCGCTGGTGATCCTGGCCAGCCTGGTTCTGATCTGGATGACGGTGCGCCTGCCCGAAACGCTGTTGCCGGAAAACCGGATGCGGATCACGGTGCGATCGCTGATGCAGACGGTGGGCATGGTGATGCGCACGCGCAGTTCGATCGGCTATATGCTGGCGAGCGGCGCGGTGATGGGCGGCCTGATCGGCTTCATCCTGTCGGTCCAGCAGATTTTTTTCGATGTGTTCGAGGCAGAGCATATCTTTCCGATCGCCTTTGCCGCGATCGCCGGGTGCATGGGCATCGGCAGCCTGATCAACAGCCGGCTGGTGCAGCGATTCGGCGCCCGGCGGATGAGCCAGAGCGCGCTGATCGCCTTCATCCTGATCGCCGCGGTCCATCTGGCGGTGATTCTGACGGGGATGGAGACGCTGGCCACCTTCATGGCGCTGCAGGCGATGACGATGATGACCGTCGCCTTCACCGCGTCCAATTTCAGCGCGATTTCGATGGAACCGTTCCACAAGGGCGCGGGCGTCGCCTCCTCCTTCCAGGCGTTCCTGACGACGGCGCTGTCGAGCGCGCTGGGCAGCATCGTCGGCCGCGCCTTTGACGGCACCACCCTGCCCTTCACCATCGGATTGCTGGTGTTCGGCATCGGGTCGTTCCTGATCGTGATCTGGGCGGAACGGGGCAAGCTGTTCACCCGACCCCACCATGGCGGGCTGCGCGAGGCGGAGATCGACTTTCACTGAAGCAGGCTGAAACGGACAAGAAAAAGGGGCGGAAAACCGCCCCTTTTTCTTTGTGTCGATCAGGCGTCCTGCCCGCCCGGCGTATGCGCGCCGGGGAGCGGCGGCACCGGCTGGGGCGGGATGCCGGCGTCGTCCTCTGGCACGTCCACCACACCGCGGCCGACATGGCTGCGGCTGCGGCTATAGCCGAAATAGACCAAGAGGCCGATCGCCGCCCAACCGACGAACATCAGCTTGGTTTCGACGCCCAAGCTCCAGAAGAGATAGAGGCAGCCCAGGATCGCGATTGGCGCGGTCACCATGATCGCGGGAGTGCGGAACGGGCGAGCGCGGCCCGGATCGCTCTTGCGCAATTGCATCACGGCGATCGACACGGCGGCGAACGCGAACAGCGTGCCGGAATTGGAAATGTCCGCCAGGATGCCGACCGGGAAGAAGGCGGCGAAGAGGGCGACGAAGATGCCGGTCAGGATGGTGATGACATGCGGCGTCTTGTAGGTCGGATGCACCTTCGAAAAGACAGCCGGCAGGAGGCCATCGCGGCTCATGACGAAGAAGATGCGGGTCTGGCCGAACATCATCATCAGGATGACCGAGGGCAGCGCCAGGCCGGCGGCGAGGCCGAGCAGGTTGCCGATCTGGGGCCAGCCGATTTCGCGCAGGGTCCAGGCCAGCGCTTCCTTCGAGCAGGTCACCGCTTCGGTGCCGGCGGCGGCGAGCGCGGCGCATTGCTGCGACAGGGCCGTCGAACCGGGGGCCAGAATTTCGCCGGCCGGACCCGCAACGGGCTGTGCGCCGACGGTGCCGATGACGCCGGCGGCGACCAGCATGTAGAAGATGGTGCAGATGCCGAGCGAGCCGATCAGGCCGATCGGCATGTTGCGCTGCGGGTTCTTGGTTTCTTCAGCGGCGGTCGAAACGGCGTCGAAGCCGACATAGGCGAAGAAGATCGAGGCGGCGGCCGCCGAAATGCCCGAAAAACCGAGCGGGGCGAAGGGGGTGAACTCGTCCATGTTGATGACCGGCAGGGCCAGAACGATGAACAGGGTCAGCGCGGCGACCTTGATGAGCACCAGCACGGCGTTGACGGTCGCGCTTTCCTTGGTTCCGATGACCAGCAGCCAGGTGACAAGCGAGGCAATCAGCATCGCGGGCAGGTTCACCATGCCGCCGTCGAACGGGCCGCGGGTCAACAGGTCTGGTATGTCCATATGGAATGTATGTTCGATGAGGCCCACGACATAGCCGGACCAGCCGACCGATACCGCGCCGGCCGCCACCGCATATTCCAGGATCAGCGCCCAGCCGACCATCCAGGCGATGAGTTCGCCCATGACCGCATAGCTGTAGGTATAGGCCGAACCCGACACCGGGACCATGGCGGCCATTTCGGCATAGCAGAGCGCCGCGACCGCACAGACGAAGCCGGCGATGACGAAGGAGAGCATCATGCCCGGCCCCGCCTTTTGCGCGGCCTCCGCCGTCAGCACGAAGATTCCGGTGCCGATGACGGCGCCGATGCCCAACATGGTCAGCTGGAACGCGCCCAGCGACCGGTGCAGCGATTTCTTCTCGGCCGTCGCCAATATGGCGTCGAGAGGCTTAACGCGCCCGAAAATCATGGATGATGCCCTTTACACTCATTTGTTCTGCTCGGACGACGCGCCGCCGCCCCGGTTGAGCTATGGAGGGGAGACTATCGCCTAATCCGCCACGCGCAAGTATGTTGCGTGGATGCGACATGCTCGTCCAAATGCGGCGCGCGGTGACAAGGGGTTGATTGATGATCGAATTGCTGCGTGCGTCGGGGCTGGAAATGGTGCCTCATGGCTTTGCCGGACGGCGCGGCGGGGTATCGAAAGGGGTCCATGCAGGGTTGAATGTCGGCTTGGGATCGGCGGACGAACGCGACGCAGTGCTGCGCAATCGCGACCTGGCGCGGGACGCGCTGCTGCCCGGTGCGACGCTGGTGACGGTGCGGCAGGTCCATTCGCCCGACGTCGTGACGGTGACCGCGCCGATCGCAGAGGGCGAACGGCCGGGCGCCGACGCGCTGGTCACGGACCGGCGGGGACTGGTGCTGGGGATATTGACCGCCGATTGCGTGCCGGTGCTGTTCGCAGATGCGACGGCGGGCGTGGTGGGCGCGGCCCATGCGGGGTGGAAGGGCGCGATCGGAGGCGTCACGGACCGCACAATCGACGCGATGGTGGGGTTGGGGGCCGATCCGGCGCGAATCGCCTGCGCCATCGGGCCGTGCATCGGCCGCGTCTCCTATGAGGTCACGGACGATTTCGCGGCGCGCTTCGTCGATGACGACGCGGCCAATGAGCGCTTCTTCACGCCGGGTCGGCCGGATCATTGCCAGTTCGATATCGCCGCCTATGTCGCGGCGCGGCTGGCGGGGGCCGGCGTGGGCCGGATCGCGATGCTGGACGAGGATACCTACAGCCAGCCCGATCGATTCTACAGCTATCGCCGGTCCTGTCATCGGGGCGAGAGCGATTATGGGCGGCAGATTTCGATGATCGCGCTGCCGGGCTGACACGGAAAGGCGTTCGCGTCGCGCGCCGTTTCTCGACTTCGCTCGAAACGAACGGCGCTGAGGTCAGCGCCGCCCCACCGTCCCATGCTTGTCCTCGCGGCGGCGGCCGACCAGCATGGCGCGTTCGAGGCGGATGCAGAGCGCGGCATAATAGTCGGCGAGGAAGCCGTAATCGTCGCCATCGTCGGGCAAGCCCGCCTTACGCCGGATCGTGGCGGCGACGGTGGCGATCGCATCGTCCTGTCCAGCCCGCAGCACATTTTCCAGCGTCTGCAATTCATAAATGCCATAAAGGTCGAGCGCGGCGTCGGTGAAGACCCGGCGCGGTTGCTCGGCGCGCGCGGCGACGAGATCAGCGCCCAGTTTCGCGCGCACATTGTTCACGACCCAGGTGCCCGCGAGCAGATCCCCCACCCGCAGCCGGTCGCGATTGAACAACGGGAAAAAAAGGAAGATGCCGGTCCAGCACAAGGCGAAGAGGGTGAGGAAGCCGTCGGCCGCGCCCTGCGCAGCCTGCATCCCCAGGAATGAAAGCGGCAGGAAGACTTCGATTTCGCGCAGCGCATTGCGAGCGATCACCGCGCCGCCGGTCAACCGGCCGCCATCGCGCGCGATAACGCGCAGGCCGAGCAGCCGCTTGCCCGGCGTCGCGCCGCGCCCGCCCATTTCGAACAGGATGAACCAGCCGTTGCGCAGGACGAAAGCGCCGACCAACCAGAGGATCAGGAATATTTCGCCACTGGCCCCGGCGATACCGAGCAGGCCGATGGCGATGGTGGCGAAGATGAGGCTGATGAAGAGGATGAGGATATCGAGCATGAAGGCCGAGGCGCGCGTCCCCGCGCTGGCCAGTTCCAGACGCAGGTCGACGCCTTCGGGCGTGATGAAGCTGCGCCGCAGCGAGGCGGGCGCCTTTGGCGCGCGGTTACGCCGCCAGCGCATCGCGATCCTCCCGGCGCCGGGGGAGATAATAATAAGTCAGCCAGCCGGCCAGCGCGGCAAGCCCGATGCCGTAGCGCATCGCGTCCGACTGGACCGTCTGCCGCCCGATTCCTTCGAGCAGGCCTGCGACCAACAGCATCAGCACGACGCCCGCCATGGCGATGGCGGCGCTGCGCCCGGCGATGACGGCCGCTTGCGTGCGCGCCTCGCGGCCAGGGAAGGCGACCGCCGTGCCGATCTTCATGCCCGCCGCGCCCGCCAGGATGATGGCGAACATTTCGGTCGAACCATGGATGGTGAGCCAGCCGAGAAAATTGAGACCCAACCCCTTGGTCGCGAACAGGCAGAGCATCGCGCCCAAAGTGAGGCCGTTATAGACGAGCAGCAGCACAGTGGGCACGGTGAAGGCGAAGCCGAGGGAAAAGGCGAAGATCGCGACCTGGCTGTTATGGGTGAAGAGATAGGCGGCGAAGGTGGCGAGGCCGCCATCCTCCTGCGGGCCGTAGATGGTGGCGCGCAGCGTTTCCGCGCTGGCGGACGGATCGCGCCCGCCCGACATCGCGTCGGGGATGATGCTGTAATACCAGCTCGGATCGGTGGCGACGAGCCACCAGCCGGCGACGACGCCCGCCACCGTCAGGATGAGGCAGATCAGGGTTTCGCGCCAGAGCAACTGGATGCTGAGTGGCCAGTCGCGAGCGAAGAAGCGGCCGAGCTGGCGCGTCGCGGTGTCGGGCACGCCGTAGAGCTGGAAATAGGCGCGGGTGCAAAGCTGTTCGAGATAAATGACGAGCGCCCGGTCGAGCGAGGTTTCGCGCGCCACCGAGAGCGACGACAGAGCCGAGCGGTAGAGCAGCGGCAGGGCGAGGAT
Organism: Sphingobium sp. AntQ-1; assembly: GCF_028538045.1. Taxonomy (NCBI): domain Bacteria; kingdom Pseudomonadati; phylum Pseudomonadota; class Alphaproteobacteria; order Sphingomonadales; family Sphingobiaceae; genus Sphingobium; species Sphingobium sp. AntQ-1. Next base: position 2,163,575 of record NZ_CP117158.1, on the reverse strand, counting down.
ATCGTCTTCGGACAGGGCGCGGACCGAGCGTTTCTCCATGCGGGTGACGAGTTGGTCGAGCCGGTCCCATTCGCCCTCATGCGCGGCGCGGAAGCGGCTGGCGTTGACCAGAGGGGCGGCGGCGCGGCCGTCGATGAGCGCGCTCATAGCAGGTTCCTCCGCTTGAGATCGACATAGCCCTGGACCAGCCGGTCGGCGACCCGGTCATGTTCGGCCTCGATGACATGGGCGCCCAGATGCCGCAGCCGGGTGAGCACCATCCGCCGGTCGCGCAGCAGGGCGGCGGCAGTGACGGCGCGGGTGACATCGTCGGCATTGCTGGGGCGACGGTCGAGGATCGATTCCAGTTCCTCGTCGCGCAGAACGACGATCAACAGGAGATGGGTTTCGACCAGGCGGCTGGCGGCGCGGACGAGAAATTCGGCCGAGGTGAGGTCGGTGAACTCGGTGAAGAGGACGATCATCGAGCGGCGGGTGAGGCGCGTCGCCAGCGTGGTGAGGGCGTGGGTGTAGTTGGTTTCCTCCCCGCTATAGTCGATACGGGCGGCGAGACGCTGAAGTTCACCAAAGGCGGCGGCGCCCGATACCAGTCCGCTGGCGATGCGCGGGCGCGAATCGAAGGCGTGGAGCGCGACACGGTCGCCCAGCTTCAGCGCGACCCAGGCGGTCAGCAGCATAGCGGAGACGACGCGGTCGAGGCGACTGAGGCCCGCGACCGGCTCGCTCATCTGGCGGCCGGCGTCGATCGCGAAGACGATCTGGTTATTGCGTTCGGAACGGAATTCCTTGGCGTGCAATTTGCTGTGGCGGGCAGATTGTTTCCAGTCGATCGCGCGCCGGTCCATACCGGAGCGAAACTCGACCAGCGCGTCGAAATCCGCACCGTCGCCGCGATCGACCTGCGCCATCAGCCCTTGCAGCGCATGACGCTGGAATATCTGCGCACCGCGATCATGGACAGGGCGGATGTCGGGCAGGATCGCCATGGTCGCGTCGAGCGGCACGATCCGCTGTTTCCAGACGAGGCCGAGCGGCCCTTTCCAGCGCAGCCAGCCGCGCGCGATCCGCGCCATGCCGCGCCGGACGGTGCGCAGCGGAATGGCGGCAGACGCCTTGCCCGCATGTAGGTCGACCCAGAGGCCGTCCTCGTCCTCCGGCTCCAGCAACGGTCCGCTGTCCAGCAGCAGTTGCGCGCGGGCCGGGGGGACGCCCGCGATCGTCACATGCGCGGCCGCCTCCACGGGCGCGCCGACGCTGGCGGCGCGGGGCAGATCGAGCCGCAGCGCCGCTTGCGCCGGACGGCTGCCCAGCAGCGCGTCGGCGAGGCTTGCGATCAGCACCGCCACCGGCCAGGCGAGCGCGGCATACCAGCGGCCCGGCACCAGCAGGGCGACGAGCAGCGTTACGGGCGCGCCGGCCGCCGCCGTCCATATGGCATTGCGGGTGGGATAGATCATGGGCGGCTGGTCATGGCGGGCGCGCTCAGCGCGGCGCCTCGATCGTGTCGATGATGCCGGTCACGACATCCTCCACCCGGCGGCCATCGATTTCGGCGGCGGGCGAGAGGATGAGGCGATGGCGCAGCAGCGCGGGCGCGAGCGCCTTCACGTCGTCGGGGATGACGAAGTCGCGGCCGTCCAGCGCCGCGCGGGCGCGCGCCGCGCCCGCCAGCATCGCGCCGGCGCGGGGGGAAGCGCCGCTTTCGAGATCGGCGATGTCGCGCGTGCCGCGGATCAGGGCGAGAATATAGTCGATCACTTCATCGACCAGCCGCACGCCGTTGACCATGGCGATCGCCTGCGCAATGCGGGCGGCGTCGGCGACCGGGACGACGCCCCAGGCCTGCGGCGTCATCGCATGGGTGCGCGCGCCGTGGGTGGCGACGATCTTCCGTTCTTCCGCGGCGCTGGGATAATCGACGCTCTGCTTGAAGAGGAAGCGGTCGAGCTGCGCTTCGGGCAACGGATAGACGCCCTGCTGCTCGATCGGATTTTGCGTGGCGACGACCATGAAACGGTCGCTCAAGGCCAGACTTTCGCCGTCGATGGTGACGGTGCGTTCCTGCATCGCCTCCAGCAGGGCGGCCTGCGTCTTGGGCGGGGTGCGGTTGATTTCGTCGGCCAGCAGCAATTCGGTGAAGATGGGACCGCGCGTCAGGCTGAACTGGCTGGTCTGGAAGTTGAACAGATTGGCGCCGATGATGTCGCCGGGCATCAGGTCGGGCGTGAACTGGATGCGGCCGAAATCGAGGCCGAGCGCATGGGCGAAACTGTGGGCGATCAGCGTCTTGGCGGTGCCGGGCGGCCCTTCCAGCAAGATGTGCCCACCGGAAAAGAGCGCGACGAGCATGAGATCGATGGTCGATTCCTGCCCTACCACCGCGCGGGCCACTTCTTGCTTGATGGCCTGGCCGAGCGCCTGAACCTCTTCTACCCTCATCTGCTCTTATCCTCTTGCCAATCATGGAGCGCCTGCGCCGCGTCGAGCAGGCTGTGCCGGTCGCTTGCCGCATCCGCCGCCTGTATGAGGTCGGTGAAGCGGCGTGCGCCCTTCAAACTATCGAGATAAGCGTCCAATGCGCCGTCGCGAAGACGGGCGGGCGCGCCGAACGCCCGCGTCGCGCGATCACGCATGGCGGCGGCATAGCGGCCGCCCAACCGCGCCTCGCGCCCCGCCTTGCGGATCAGCAGCGCGCTATTGTCGACCAGCGCGGCCTTGCCGAAAGCGATGGCGCGGGTGCGGGCGCGCGGCGGGCCGAAACGGCCGAAGGCATGGAGGCCAGCGAGCAGCAGCGCGGCGGCGATGGCCAGCGTCATGGCGAGGAAAGGCGGCTCGAACAGTAATTTGAGCGGACTGCGCGAATGACCCAGGCCGTTCATCGACACGTCGAAGGCGATGCCATCAGGATCAGTGCTGTTCATCCAGTCTAACAGCGCCAGCGCGGATCGGGCCTGGCCCAGATCCTTCATGCCGCGATTGTTGAGCAAATCGGGATCGGACAGCACATAGAGCGGTCCTTCCCCCACCTGCGCCAACACGACGCCGCCCCTGCCATCGGTCAACAGCGGGATCAGTTTGCGCCAGCGGTCCTGTTGCTGGTCATTGTCGGGATCGATGCCAGTGATGACCTGGATCGGACGCGGCGCCCGGAAGCGGCCGGGGACGCCATTGGAGACGAGCGCGCCGCCCCCGCTGCGATATTGCCGCATGGCGAAGCGGACGCCGGGCGCGAGCACGCCGATCGGCTCGGAAAGCGGCAACAGCCCCCGATAGCGCGCCCAGCCGGGATGATCGTCATCCGGCACGGTGCGCCATTTGGGCAGGACGAACAGGGTCGGCCGGGTCGCACGCTGCATCAGCGCCGCACTGATATCGGTCGCGCCGCTTTCGGCGGTGACCACCAGCAGGTCTTCGGTATCGAATTCGTGGGCGGTGCGTATGATGCGCGGGTGGCGGCCGGTCGCCTGCGCCAATTGCACGAGGCCGGCATAGCCGGTCACCGCATTGGACAAAGCGTGCGCGCCACCGTTGCGGCCCGATCGCAGGTCGGGGGCATAGGCGCCCAGCACCAGCATGGCAGAAAAGCCGACTATCCCGATCGCCAGCATCAGCGCGACGGTGCGGCCGTGGAACAGCGTGGCGTCGGACGACGGCGGGGCGATCGTGACGTCGCTCATGACGCCCAGTTCCGTGTCCGGGCGAAATCGGCATAAGCGTGGCGGCAGCGGCCCCATTCGTCGGCGTCGATCGGGCGACCGCCGAACAGGCTGCGCTCGACCGCGGACGCGATTTCCGTGAACAAGCGGCGCGGCGCGGACGGAATGCCCTCAGCGCGGGCGAGGTCGCGGCTGGTGAGCGCCGGGCGGACGACGTGCGGACGGCGGCGGGCCAAATCCTCGACGCTGCGCAGCAGCAGATGATGCACCGCCTGCGCATAACGGCCCTGCGCGGCGAGGGCGTCGGCTTCGTCCAACCAGGCGCGCGCCGGGGCGGCGTCCGGGGTCCAATCCTCTTCCGCCGCGTCAACTGCGGCGGCCGAACGACGCCGTCGCCAGCGCGGCAAGCGCCAGACGCCGTGGCGGACGCGGTCGATCACGATCCACAGGATCAGCAGCGCCAGCGCAGCGATCATGGCCCACAGGACGATGCGGGCATAGGGCGCGTCGGGCATGAAACCGCCGATCCAGCGCAGGAAACGGCCGACGGGGGCAAGCGCCCATTCCAGCCATTCGCCCAGCGCCCTGAGCCAGGCGGGCGGTGGCGGGCGACCCGGCGCTGGGGTCATGTCGAACTGCACGTCGCCGCCGGCCAGCAGCACGCGATGCGCCGCAGCCAGTTGATCGTCCGACATATGCGCTGGTCCGGCCATCGATGCCCACCCCCCGTCGCGGGCGACCCTAGCGGCTGGCGGCGCGGGCGCAAGCCATTCAAAGGATGACAAAGCCGGTCGAATACGACAGCGTCGAATCCGGGTTTGGAAATGGGGGATATGATGATGGCGACGCGCGCGGCCTTGGACGAGCAACGATCCTTTTCGGTCGGCCGGGTGCTGAGCCGCGCCTTCGGCACGCTGGGCGACAATCCACTCGCAACCTTCGGCATCGCGTTCCTGTTCGGATCGATCCCGCAATCTCTCTACAGCTATTTCATCGGTTCGACGCTGGCGAGCGCGGACCGGGCGAGCGCGATCGCGGCGATTGCCGTATCGGTCGCCTCCTTCGTCGTGTTCCTGCTGCTGTCGATGCTGGTGCAGGGCGCGCTCGTCCGGGCCACGCTGGCCCAGGCGCAGGGGCAGAGGGCCAGCTTTGGACAATGTATCGGCACGGGCCTGGCCAAGGCGGCGCCGCTGATCGGCCTTACCATCCTGCTGATCCTGGGGATCATGGCCGGGTTCGCGCTGTTCGTCGTGCCCGGCATGATCCTGTTCCTGATGTGGTCGGTCGCGGCGCCGGCGCTGATCGCCGAAGATAGCAGCGTGCTGGCCGCCTTTTCGCGCAGCCGGTTCCTGACCAAGGGCGCGCGCTGGCGCATTTTCGCGCTACAGCTATTGTTGCTGGTGCTGATATGGCTGGTGTCGGCAGCGCTGGGCGCGGTCATTCTGGCGAGCGGCATGGCGACCCAGGCCATTGGCGAATCGGCGCTGTCGCTACCCTATCTCCTGATGTCGGCGGTCAGCAACACGCTGATCATCGCCTTCTGGAGCACGGTGCAGGCCAGCCTTTATATCGACCTGCGCGCCTGGAAGGACGGGCCGCAATCGCAGGATCTGGCGGACATCTTCGGCTGACTCGCGCCGCTCTGCGCCGCGGCCAGTCATACCGGCAATGCGGTGGTATATTTGGTGAGCGACAGCGCGAAGTGGGAGGAGGCGCCGCCGACGGCGGGATGCTCCAGCAGGACGCGCATCAGGAAGCGCTCATAGTCCTCGACGTCCGAAGCGACCACGCGCAGCAGATAATCCCAGTCGCCCGACATCGAATAGCATTCGATGATCTCCCGCCGTTCCCGCACGAACGCCTCGAACGGCGCCCGCACTTCCCGCGCGTGGCTGCGCACGCGGATGTTGCAGAAGACATTGACCTTCCGATCGATCGCCACCGCGTTCAACAACCGGACCGCCGGGCCGAGAACCCCGGCGGCCTCCAGCGCCCTGACTCGCCGCCAGCAGGAGGCGGCCGAGCTGCCGACCCGTTCGGCCAGTTCCGCGTTGCTGAGCGTCGCGTCCGACTGCAACTGGTCGAGAATGCGCCGATCAACGGCGTCCAGGTCGATCATATTTCATATTATCCTTTATTGTGAAACATGCAGTTCAAATTATACCGAAAACTAGCGCATATTGAAACGGGATTTCGGCTTTTTCATGCGATAAGGTCGCTATGGGACAGGATATGCACGAACGGCCGGAGGGCGCCGCCGGGGACTGGACGATCGCTCAGGACTGGCACCGCTACACCGCGGCGGAACATGCGATGTGGGACCGTTTGTTCGAACGGCAGGCCCGGATGCTGCCCGGTCGGGTCGTGCCGGAATATATGGCTGGTCTCGATATATTGCGCATGGACAGGCCGGGTATTCCCAATTTCGATGCGCTGTCGGAACGGTTGATGAAGGCGACGGGCTGGCAGGTCGTCGCCGTGCCTGGGCTGGTCCCCGACGCGGTATTTTTCGACCATCTCGCCAACCGCCGCTTTGTCGCCGGGCGCTTCATCCGAACCCCGGACCAGATCGATTATCTGGAGGAGCCCGACATATTCCATGATGTTTTCGGCCATGTGCCGCTGCTCGCGAACCCCGTGTTCGCCGACTATATGCAGGCCTATGGCGCGGGCGGGCTGCGCGCCGACAGCCTGGGCGCGATCGAACGGCTGGCGCGGCTTTACTGGTACACAGTCGAATTCGGCCTGATCCGCCAGGAGGACGGGCTCAAGCTCTACGGCGCTGGCATCGTCTCTTCTTATGGCGAATCGCTATTCGCGCTCGACGATCCGTCGCCCCATCGCATCGGCTTTGATCTCAGGCGGCTGATGCGGACCAATTACAAGATCGACGATTATCAGCAGAGCTATTTCGTGATCGACAGTTTCGAGGACCTGCTGCGCCAGACAGCGCAGACCGACTTTGCGCCCCTTTACACGGAGTTGGACGGGCAGCCCGATCTGGCCACCGATGCGCTGTTGCCAAGGGACCATATCTTTACGCGCGGAACGCAGGCCCATGCCCTCAGTCGGGCGGAGGTCGGCGCATGATCCCGGCGACGGCCCCACACGCACCGCCCTTGCTGCATAACGAACATAAGAAAGAGGACCTGTCCATGGACGTCAACGTCAACGTCGCCCCGGAGTCCGTGACCGACAATCCGCTCGGCCTCAACGGTTTCGAATTCGTCGAATTCACGTCTCCCGACCCCGATGGAATGGCCGCGCAGTTCGAACAGTTGGGCTTTACCGCGACGCACCGCCATCCTGTGAAGAATATCACCCGCTACAAGCAGGGTCGCATCAACCTGATGCTGAACCGCGACGACGCCGGTCGCGTCGCGGCGTTCCGGGGCGAACATGGCGCGTCCGCCAGCGCGATGGCGTTCCGCGTCAACGATCCGCAGGCGGCGATGCGCTGGGCGCTGGACCATGGCGCCAAGCGCACCGACGAGGATGACACCGTGATTCAGGGCATCGGCGGCTCGTACCTCTATTTCGTGGCGGATGATGCAGATCTCTACGCCGACTGGGCGGAATTTTCCGGCTGGCGCGAAGCGGAAGCGCGCAACAATGTCGGCCTCGACCTGCTCGACCATCTGACCCACAATGTCCGGCGCGGCCAGATGCGGGTGTGGAGCGCATTCTACCGCACCCTGTTCAATTTCGAAGAGCAGAAATATTTCGATATCAAGGGCCAGGCCACCGGCCTGTTCAGCCAGGCGATGATCGCGCCCGACAAGGCGATCCGCATTCCGCTGAACGAAAGCCAGGACGACAGAAGCCAGATCGAGGAGTTCATCCGCCAATATAATGGCGAGGGCATCCAGCATCTCGCGCTGACCACCGCCGATATCTACGACACGGTCGAGCGGCTGCGCGCGCGCGGCGTCAGGTTGCAGGATACGATCGAAACCTATTATGAGCTGGTCGACAAGCGCGTGCCCGGCCATGGCGAGGATTTGGAGCGGTTGCGCGCGAACCGCATCCTGATCGACGGCGATGTGGAGAGCGAGGGCATATTGCTGCAGATTTTCACCGAAAATATGTTCGGCCCGATCTTCTTCGAAATCATCCAGCGCAAGGGCAATGAAGGTTTCGGCAACGGCAATTTCCAGGCGCTATTCGAAAGCATCGAGCTGGACCAGATTCGGCGCGGCGTCATCACGGTGAGCGAATGACGGATATGCGCCTCACCGGATTTGGCAACCATCATGCGACCGAGGCGATTGCCGGCGCGCTGCCGGTCGGACGCAACTCGCCGCAGCGCGTGCCCTTTGGCCTTTACGCCGAGCAGTTTTCGGCGACCGCCTTCACCGCGCCGCGGCACGAAAACCGGCGTAGCTGGCTGTACCGTATGCGGCCGAGCGCCGGCCATGGTCCATTCCTGCCCTATGATCGCGACAGCCTGCTGCGATCCGGTCCCTTTGACGAGCGCCCCGCCTCGCCCAATCGCCTGCGCTGGAACCCGCTGGACATGCCGGCGGAACCCACCGACTTCATCGACGGCCTGGTGACCTATGCCGGCAATGGCGATGCCGCGACGGGCGCGGGTTGCGGCATTCATCTGTACGCGGCGAACCAGTCGATGGTCGATCGCGCCTTCTTTTGCGCCGATGGCGAATGGCTGATCGTGCCGCAGGTCGGTACGTTGCGGATCGTGACGGAAATGGGCGTCCTGACCGTTGCGCCGCTCCAGATCGCACTGATCCCGCGGGGCATCCGTTTCCGTGTCGAGCTGCCGGGCGGGGCTGCGCGCGGCTATGTCTGCGAAAATTACGGTGCGCTGTTCCGCCTGCCGGACCTTGGCCCGATCGGGTCCAACGGCCTGGCCAATCCGCGCGATTTCGAAGCGTCGGTCGCGGCGTTCGAGGATGTCGAGCGGCCGACCCAGATCGTCCAGAAATTCGGCGGCAGGCTGTGGGCGACGACGATCGACCACAGTCCCTTCGATGTGGTCGCCTGGCACGGCACGGTCGCGCCCTATCGGTACGACCTGACGCGCTTCAATACGATCAACACGGTCAGTTACGACCACCCCGATCCGTCGATCTTCACCGTGCTGACATCGCCCAGCGACACGCCCGGCACGGCCAATATCGATTTCGTGATCTTCCCGCCGCGCTGGATGGTGGCGGACGATACGTTCCGCCCGCCTTGGTTCCACCGCAATGTGATGAGCGAATTTATGGGACTGATCGAGGGCGAATATGACGCCAAGGCCGGGGGCTTCGCGCCGGGCGGGGCCAGTTTGCACAATGCCATGTCGGCTCACGGGCCAGACCTGTCGAGCCATGACAAGGCGGTCGCCGCGCAGTTGGCGCCGCACAGAATAGAAGGAACGATGGCCTTCATGTTCGAGAGCCGCCACATGATCCAGCCGACCGCCTGGGCGACGGAAACGCCGCTGCTGCAACCCGACTATGACGCCTGCTGGACGGGCTTTCGCAAGGCGCAATTGCCGGTTACGCAGGGGGATATATGATGGCGGACTGGTGGACGACCGACGCGACGCATGACCCGGCGCTGACCAGCTGGGTCGAAAGCGCGCAGGACCATGGCGATTTCCCGATCCAAAATCTGCCGATCGGGTTATTCTCCCCGCCCGGTCACGAACCGCGCATCGGCGTCGCGATCGGCAACGCGATATTGGACCTGCGGGCCAGCGCCGACGCCGGGTTACTGCCCGACGACGTGGCGATGGCGTGCCGCGGCAGCGTGGTGAACGAATTGCTCGCCCTCCCGGCGGACCGGCGGCGCGCGCTGCGCCATAGGCTGAGCGGACTATTGTCCGATCCGGCGCATCGGCCGGTCGTGGAAGACTTTCTCCATAGCGCGGCGGACTGCACCCTGCACGTGCCCGCGCGGATCGGCGACTATAGCGACTTTTATGTCGGCATCCATCATGCCAATAATGTCGGCCGCCAGTTCCGGCCCGACAATCCGCTGTTGCCCAATTATAAATATGTGCCGATCGGCTATCATGGACGCGCGTCCTCGATCCGCGCGTCTGGCGTGCCGCTGCGGCGGCCGCTGGGCCAGCGCAAGCCACCCGAAGCCGATGCGCCGGTCGTCGGGCCGACCACCCGACTCGATTATGAGCTGGAACTGGGCGTGTGGATCGGGCCGGGCAATGCGCTCGGCACGTCCATCCCGATCGCGCAGGCGGCCGATCATGTCGCGGGCTTCTGTCTGCTCAACGATTGGTCCGCGCGTGATTTTCAGGCTTGGGAATATCAGCCTCTCGGTCCCTTCCTCGCCAAGAATTTTCAGTCGACCATCTCCCCCTGGATCGTCACCGCAGAGGCGATGGCGCCATTCCGCACAGCCCAGCCCATGCGGCCGGACGGTGATCCCCAACCGCTACCCTATCTGCTGGATGCGAGCGATCAGGCGCATGGCGCACTCGCCCTGATGCTGGAAGCCTGGCTGCTGACCGCCAGAATGCGGGAGGCGGGGCAGGCGCCGATCCGCCTCAGCCGCGGCCCCGCGACCAATATGTACTGGACTGTGCAACAGATCGTCACCCATCATGCGTCCAATGGCTGCGACCTCAATCCGGGCGACCTGCTGGGCACCGGCACCATTTCGGCGCCCTCCCGCGACGGCTTCGGCAGCCTGATGGAACTGAGCATCGGCGGCAAGGAACCGATCGCCCTGCCCAATGGCGAAAGCCGCGCCTTCGTGGAGGATGGCGACGAGATCATCCTGCGCGCCCATGCGTCGGCGCCGGGCCGCGTGTCCATCGGCCTGGGCGAATGTCGGGCGCTGGTGAAGCCCGCGCCATGAGCGGGGTCGTCCTGCACGGCTATTGGCGATCGTCAGCCGCCTATCGCGTGCGGATGGCCCTCAATCTCAAGGGCGTCGCTTATACTCAGATCAATCATGACCTGCGCATAGGCGCCCAGCGCGACGACGCCTATCTGGCGATTGCGCCGCACGGACTGGTGCCCGCGTTGCAGGTTGACGGCCGGGTGCTGATCGAAAGCCCCGCCATCCTCGAATGGATCGACGCCCGGTGGCCGGAGCCGACGTTGCTGCCAAGGGATGAGGATGACAAGGCGATCGTCCGGTCGATGGCGGCGCTGATCGCCTGCGACATTCATCCGCTCAACAATCTGCGCATACTCAAGGCGTTGAAGCATGATTTCGGGGCCGATCAAGCACAGATCGATGCCTGGACCCATCGCTGGATCGGCGCGGGCTTCGGGGCGCTGGAGCAGATGATCGCGCGCCATGGCGACGGCTTTGCGTTTGGCGATGCGCCGACACTGGCGGACTGTTATCTCGTACCGCAGCTTTTCAATGCACGGCGCTCCGGCGTCGATCTGACGCCCTACCCCGCGCTGGTGGCGGCCGGTGACAAAGCCGCTGCGCTGACGACCGTCGCCGCAGCTCGTCCCGATGTGCAGCCGGACGCCGACAGATGAACGGCGATCGGGTGACGGCGACGCCGACGGGTGTGCGACTCTGCGCGCTCGACGCCCTGCAGGACGGGGCCGCCCGCAATTTCGTCCTGCAGATGCGCGCGGGCCGTTTCCACGGCTTCGTCGTGCGGGACGGCCAGCGAGTGTCGGGCTTTGTCGACCGCTGCCCCCATGCGGGCCTGCCGCTGGCGCAGACGCTGGACGACTATCTCACGCCCGACGGTCGCTTCATCGCCTGCAGCTGGCATGGCGCCCTGTTCGACAAGCAGGACGGCCGGTGCGTCGGCGGCCCTTGCACCGGCCAGTCGCTGAAGGCCTGGCCGGTGGCGCTGGTCGAGGACTGGATCGTCACCGCCTGACCCTATCCCTTTGCGTCCATTGCAGGATTTTGGCCTGCCCCCCCCGGCACGTCACTGACGCGCATAGCGGTCCTCATAGCGGATGATATCGTCCTCGCCCAGATAATGGCCGGTCTGGACCTCGATCATCTCGACCGGGATCTTGCCGGGATTTTCCAGCCGGTGAACCGCGCCCAGCGGCACATAGACCGACTCGTTCGCGCTCACCAGCTTGACCGTCTCGCCGATCGTCACCTGCGCGGTGCCCGCGACCACGATCCAATGTTCGGCGCGATGATGATGGCTTTGCAGCGACAGCGCCTCTCCCGGCTTCACCATGATCCGCTTGACCTGGAACCCGTCGCCCATCGCCAGGCTTTCGAACCAGCCCCATGGCCGGTGATCGCGCGGCATCGTCTCGGCCTGTTTGACCGATCGCGCCTTGAGCGTCTTGACCGCTTCGCCCACCCGCTGGCTGGCCGCGCGCGGCGCGACCAGCACGGCGTCGGGCATGGCCACGACGATCATGTCGTCCAGGCCGATCCCCACCAGTTCCAGCCCGTCCACTTCCGATCGCAGCAATGTGCCAGTGCAATCGATCGCCGTCGCGCCGCGCGAACAGACATTGGCCTGTGCGTCGGGGCCGCTTTCCTGCCACACGCTTTTCCAGTCGCCCAGGTCCGACCAGCCCGCGGCAAACGGCATCACGACCAGATTGTCGGCTTTCTCCATGATGGCATAGTCGATCGAGATGGTCGCCGCCCCGCGCCACGCCTCCACTCCCAGCCGGGTAAAGCCCAGATCCGCCGAACCGCCGGCCACAGCGCCTTCGACCGCGGCCAGCAGGTCGGGGGCGTGGCGGCGATAGGCGTCGATGATCGCGGCCAGGGAAAACAGGAAAATGCCCGCATTCCAGAGATATTTGCCCGAAGCCAGCATGGCGGCGGCCCGCTCTGCGTCAGGCTTTTCGACGAAGCGCATCAGCGGGCTGGGCGTGGGTGCGGACCGGGCCGACGGGTCGTCCAGTTCCAGATAGCCATAGCCGGTTTCCGCGCGGGTGGGTTCGATGCCGAAGGTGACGAGCGATCCATCGAGCGCGCTCTGCCGCGCCGCGCGCGCCGCAGCCTGGAAGGCGGGCGCGTCGGGGATCAGATGGTCCGACGGCAGGACCAGCATCAGCGCGTCGGGGTCCTGCCGTTGCAGCACCAGCGCGGCGGCCAGGATGGCGGGCGCGGTGTTGCGCCCCTCCGGCTCGATCAGGATCGCCGATGGCGTGGCGCCGGCCGCGTCGAGTTGCTCGGCCACGATGAAGCGGAACGGGTCGCCGGTGACGATCGCGGGCGCGGCAAAGCCTTCGCCCTGCACCAGCGTGGCGGCGCGCTGGAACAGGCTGGTCCCGTCGATCAGGTCGGCGAACTGCTTGGGATAGGCTTTGCGGGACAGCGGCCAAAGGCGCGTGCCGGCTCCGCCGCATAGAATTACGGGATAAATCACATTATGGTCAGTCGGCATGACAGAGGCGCGCCCCTATAAAAAGGATCTTCTACAAATCGGTTGCGAAGCAGAGTTGCTTTATATCCGCATTCTATGTGTGACTTATAATCTAACGCGGTGATCGCCTATCGCTTTTGGTGAAACCAGGTTGAGGACCTATTAAATCGCTTGCTGGGATGGCGACGGGTTGATCCAATGGCGGCGCAAGCAGACGTCTTCACGGGTGATTTGATCTGGCTACCGGAGGCGCAGATGCGACGGATCAAGCCGTATTTCCCGTTGTCGCACGGAGGCCACGGGTCGATGATCGCGGAAACATCAGCGACATCATCTTCGTGATCGGTAACGGCTTGGGACATCATATCTGCCAGATGCGTGCTAGGATTCCCCGACCGGCACCCCTTTCAACGCAGTGACCAAGGCGCGAACCCGGCTGCGCAATTCGATGATCGATTCTGTATCGATGTCGAGCCCGGCGCCCAGCATTTCGGGCACCCGCGCGGCGGCGGATTTCAGATCCCGACCCTTTGGCGTTACGTCGATCAATACCCGCCGCTCATCAGTCGCATCACGGGTCCGGCTTATCAGGCCCGCTTTTTCCATACGCTTGAGCAGCGGGGTCAGGGTGCCGCTGTCGAGATGGAGCATGTCACCCAGGGACCCGACGGTTTGCGGCGTATGTTTCCACAAAACCAGCATGACCAGATATTGGGGATAGGTCAGTCCCAACTCCGCCAGAATGGGCCTATACAGGCGATTGAGCAGGTTCGACGCAGCATAAAGGGGAAAGCAGACCTGCCGGTCGAGATCGAGCGGATCCGAATCCGGCAGCGTCATGCCATTTCCTCTCAGTTCACCGACACCGCAATCGCAACATCGATATTATTCTTCACCGCGTTTGAATAGGGGCATACGGCATGGGCTTTGGCAACCACTTCTTCCGCCGTTGCCTGATCCAGGCCCGTGATCGTCACATCAAGCGCCACCGTCAAGGCGAAGCCGCCTGTTCCGTTGGGCTGCATCCCGACATCGGCTATGACGACGATATCCTCGTCCTTGACCTTTTCAGATGTCGCGCGCGTCACATGGATTACGGCATTGCCGAAACACGCCGCATAGCCGGCGGCGAACAATTGCTCCGGATTAGTAGCGCCACCCTTCCCACCCAAAGCCTTTGGGAGGGCCAAGGGCTGGTCAAGCAGGCCATCGGCGCTTTTCACGGTCCCGGAACGTCCGCCGACGGCGGTGACTTTAGTGCTGTAAAGCAGGCTCATTCATTGATCCTCACTATTAAATCATATGCAAATATATTGCGCACAATATATTTGGTCAAGGCCTGTGAGCGTCCATCGGAAATCCGCTTGCCAAAAACCTTGATCCGAAGCCAAAAAGATTGACATTCGGACAAAATAGTCCGCTTATGCTCGTGTGACCAACGATCGGACCGACGCGAGACGACATCGCCAGGCATTGCTTCAGGCTGCCTCCGCAATCTTTCTGGAACATGGCATCACCGCGCCGCTCGATCTGGTCGTCACGCGCGCCGGGGTCGGGCGCGCGACGCTTTATCGCCATTTCCCCGATCGGGTTGCGCTGGTTCTTGCGCTGGTCGATCAGTCTCTCGACGCGCTGGAAGCCTTGGCTAAGGCTGTTCCCCACGATCGCGCGACGTTTCAGATTCTGCTGCTGCATCTGGCTGATATCCTTGCGAAGGATCCCTCGCTGGCGGACTTCTGGCGGGTTATTCCATCCGACAACGCCCAGCGGATAGGCCAGCTCCAACGCTTTCGGCTCATGTTCGACCGGGCCGTAAGCGACGCTATCGAAGGCGGCACGCTACGCGGCGACTTCAGGTCCGACGACATGCTGCTGGTTGGCGGTATGCTTGGGGCCGTCGCACGAGAACCTGATGCCGACAAACGCCGGGCCATGGCCGCCCGTCTGGTCGATCTGCTGGTTTCAGGGTTACAACCAGTCGATTCCGGCGCGTCACGATGACGACGCCGCTCGAACCCATTCCCAACTGGACCGACGATGAAAAGCCATCGATGCCGGGGTCGCCATCCACGCCGCGCCACAGCGGCCCGGTCCGCGTCGCCTATGTCGCCACGGCGCTGCTGCTGGGAATCACGGGCGGGCTTGGCAACGCGCTGATCAGCGCCAATCTGCCCAGCATCCAGGGGGAACTGGGCCTCACGCCGGTCGAGGCGGCCTGGTTGCCCGCAGCTTATTTAATGGTCAATGTCTCGACCAGCCTGCTATTGTTCAAGTTCCGCCAGCAATTCGGCCTGCGCCTGTTCGCGGAGATCGGCCTGCCGCTTTATGCCGCGGTCACGATCCTGCATCTGTTTGCGGACAGCTACGCCATGGCGCTGCTGGTGCGCGCGGTCAGCGGGTTTGTCGGCGCCACGATCAGCACGCTGGCCATTTTCTACACATTGCAGGCCTTTCCCAAGGCGAAGCTGGGGCAAGGTTTGGTCATCGGCCTTGGCATTTCCCAGTTGGCGACCCCGTTGGCCTGGCTATTGTCGCCGGCCTTGCTCGATCTTGGCGAATGGCGGACCCTTTACCTGTTTGAATCGGGGCTGGCATTATGCTGCCTCGCCGCCGTGGTGACGCTGAAACTGCCGCCTGGCATTCGCATCAAGGTGTTCGAGGGCCGCGATTTCCTGACGTTCCTGCTGCTTGCTCCCGCCTTGGCGCTGATCGTGGCTGTGCTGGCGCAGGGACGCACCCAATGGTGGACGTCACAGCCATGGATCGCCGCTGCGCTGATCGTTGCGATCATCCTGCTCATGGCGAGCATATTTGTCGAACATCATCGCGCCAATCCGATGATCCAGACGCGCTGGTTGGGCACCGCCTCCACCATCCGTTTTGCAATCGGCGCGATGGGCATCCGTTTCCTGTTGTCGGAACAGACCTATGGCGCGACCGGCCTGCTGCGCACGCTGGGCATGGGACCGGACCAATTGCAGCCGCTTTATGCCGTCATGCTACTGGGTCTGGTGGCGGGGATCGGCGCAAGCGCCCTGACTTTCAATCAGAAAACCGTCATTCCGCAAATCTTGCTTTCCATAGTGCTGATCGCGATCGGCAGCTTTCTGGACTGGAACGCCACCAGCCTGACCCGTCCGCATGATATGTTTTTCAGCCAGCTCCTGTTGTCCTGCGGGGCGGGACTGTTCATGGGACCGTTGCTGTTGGTGGGCGTGATGAGCGCGCTGAAGAACGGTCCCAATTATATTGTCAGTTTCGCTGTATTATTCGGCGTCAGCCAATCGATTGGCGGGCTGGCCGGCCCCGCTGCGCTCGGCACGTTCCAGCAGTTTCGACAGCATGAATATTCCGCCGCGATCAACGCCGGCGTGGACCCGACCAACGGCGTCGTCGCCCAGCGGCTTCAGATGCAAGGTCAGGTCTATGGCCGGGTCATGACCGATCCCGTGCTGCGGCAAGCGCAGGGCGTCGCGCAATTGGCCCAGATATCCACGCGCGAATCGCAAGTGCGCGCGTTCAACGACGTGTTCCTGCTGAACGGCCTGCTCGCGCTGCTGCTGCTCAGCTGGTCGATGCTCCACGTCATCCGCCTCGCCCTGGAGGCAAAGAACAACCCTCCCGCCGCGCCCGGTCCGCAGACCGGCGCGGCGGCCCCGACCTGATGGAAAACCGGAACATGGCAGACGAACCAATCATCCGCGACGATCGCCCGGTCGATGACGCGCCAACGCCCGACCTGGTGGACGCCAATGGCAACCCGCTGGGGGCGAGCGATGACGCGACCGTTGCGGAACCGCCCAAAACCATCAAGCCCCGGCGCAAGACGGTGTTCATCATGGCGGGCGTCGCGCTGATCGGGATATTGTTCATCCTGGCCGCCTGGCGCATCTGGCCGTTCACCAGCAGCATCGTGACGACGGAAAACAGCTATGTGCGCGGCCAGATCACGGTGATGGCGCCGCAGGTCAACGGCTATGTCGCGCAGGTTCTGGTGCGCGATTTCCAGCATGTCCGCGCCGGGCAACCGCTGGTGCGGATCGACGACCGCATCTATCGCCAGCAACTGGCACAGGCCGAGGGGCAACTCGATGCGGCCAGGGCGGAACTGGCCAACGCCGCGCAGACGCTGGCCCAGAATCAGGCCGACATAGAGGCGCGCCGCGCGGACCTTTTTGCCGCGCAGGCGGAGCGCGATCGCGCGAGATCGGACGAGGAGCGGGTCAACGACCTGGCCCTGCGCGGATCGGTATCATTGCGAGAGCGCGACCAGATCCGCGCGACCGCGCGATCGGGCGCCGCCAATGTGCTCAAGGCGCGCGCCGCGATCCGCATAGCGGAGGAAAGCGCAAAGGCGACGTCAGTGTCGCGCCTTGGGCTGGAGGCGCAGGTCAAGACCGCAACGGCGCAGCGCGACCTTGCCCGGATCAACCTTGCCAACACAGTCATTCATGCGCCCAAGGACGGGCAGTTGAGCGAAGCCAGCGTGCGGCAGGGGCAATATGTCGCGGCGGGCTCGCAACTGCTGTTCCTGGTGCCCGAAAGCCTGTGGGTGGTGGCGAATTTCAAGGAAACCCAGACCCGCAACATCCGTCCCGGCCAGGTCGCGACCTTCAAGGTCGATGCGCTGGGCGAAACGCTGAAAGGGCATGTCGAGGGCTTCGCCCCGGCGACGGGTTCGGAATTCAGCGTTTTGCGCCCCGATAATGCCAGCGGCAACTTCACCAAGGTCGTCCAGCGCATCCCGATCCGCATCAACATCGACCCCGGCCAGCCGCTCGCCAACCGGCTGCGGCCCGGCATGTCGGTCGTGACGCGGGTCGAAACCGCCGGCGCGACCGGCACAGGCAGCGTGCGATGAAGCGGCATTGTATGGCGCTTGCAGGTGCAGCGACCCTGCTTTCGGGATGTATGCCCGCGGATGTGCGCCCGCCGGCCTCCGCTACGGTCGTAGCGCCTGCCGCATGGCGCGACGCGGTCGCCGCTGCCGGGTCCATCGCCCCCGACTGGTGGCGTGCGTTCGGCGATCCGGTTCTGGATCGGCTGATCGAGGATGCGCTTGCCCGCAACACCGACATACTCGTCGCCGCCGCCCGCGTGCAGGAGGCGCAGGCCGACATACGCACCGCGCGATCGGCCCTGCTGCCTGCGGTCGACGCCATCGGGGCGGGCCAATATGCGCGCGCGCCGGGTGCATCGGGCCTCTCCACCAGCACGGCGTTGCAACCGGAATTGCAGGCCAATTGGCAGGTGGACCTGTTCGGGCGACTGTCGCGCCTGACCGATGCCGCCCGGCTGCGCTATGTCGCCAGCCAGGCGGATCGCGATGCCATGGCCCTGTCCGTCGCCGCGCAGGTGGCGCAGGGCTATATCGGGCTGCTGGCGCTGGACGCGCAATTGTTCGTGTCGCAGGAAACCGTGACGTCGCGCAAGGAAGCCTTGCGCCTGGCGACCGACCAGGCGTCGGTCGGCTATATCTCTCAATTCGAACTGACCCAGGCGCAATCGGAATATCAGGCCGTCGAACAGGCCATTCCGCAAATCAGATTGGCGTTGAGCGCGCAGGAGAACGCCCTGCGCCGGCTGGTCGGCGATCTGCCCGGACCCGTGGCGCGCCATCGCAGCCTGATCGATTTTCCCGTGCCGGTCGTACCCGCCACCTTGCCATCCGACCTGCTGCGCCGCCGTCCCGACATAGCCAGCGCCGAACTGGCGATCGCCGCCGCCGACGCCAGGCTGGCGGCCGACCGCGCCGCCTTCCTGCCGCAAGTCGCGCTATCCGCCAGCCTGGGGCAATTGCTGGTCAATGCGACCGATTATGATCCGGTCACCATCTGGAGCCTGGGCGGCAGCATCCTGGCCCCGATCTTTTCGGGCGGCAGGCTGACGGCGCAGGTCGCCACCGCCACCGCGCAGCGCGATCAGGCCGCCTTTGCCTATCGCGGCGCGGCGCTCGCCGCGTTCGAGGAAGTCGAAACCGCGCTGACCGGGGTCTTGCGCTATGCCGAACAAATCGACCGGCTGCACAACCGGCGCACGATCCTGAAACGGTCGGTCGCGCTGGCCACCGATCGTTATCGGGGCGGCTATGCGGCCTATATCGAGCAACTCGACGCCCAGCGAAATCTCTATGCTACAGAACTTGACGCGATCAGCGTGCGACAGCTCCAGCTGGAAAATATCATAACGCTCTACCGTGCGCTGGGCGGCGGATGGTCTGGCGGACAAACTGGTGGAGGATGAAAGCCATCCTTAGCGTGGACCTGTGACGGATTTGCGCCGGTCACCTGAGCGATTAGAGCTCGCAACAGGAGACTGGCCTGCTGCCGGTTTGGTGGACACCAAGACAAGGTGTTTATCGGACTGGAGGACGTAAATGGAGCGAAGAGCCGATATGTTCGATCATATCGAGAGATTTGGCGACGATGTGAGACGTTAGCCTTGTTGATTTTCTGGAGACAATATGGAGAGGGCGTGCGGCTTGGACAGCCTTGTCCCCCAAACTTTCCTCGCCTCAGCGCCCCAGAAACCATTGATATATCGCTGATTTCTGGAGCGGGCGAAGGGATTCGAACCCTCGACCCCAACCTTGGCAAGGTTGTGCTCTACCCCTGAGCTACGCCCGCTCTGGCGGCCGGAGGATGTGTCCCTCTCGGCGGGTGGCGGGGAACTAGCAGCGCTTGTCTAAAGGGGCAAGGGGAGAATTGCACAAAAATGAAATTCTCCTTCACAAGCATAAAAACCCAAGCTTTCCTGTGTGTTAACCGGATACGGAATATGTCACCGTCGGGTCGGCGCATCATTCGCTGCGCGAATCACCCCATGCGCGGCGCGAAAGGGCGGCTTGGCGCGCGCCGTGCTTATGCTAAGGCTGTAGCGACAAGTTTCTTGCCGCGGCGGGATCATTTGCCCTCGCCCTTCGTACTGACCAGCAACCAACAGGGAGACCAGCCATGTCGTCCAATCATTTGACGCGCCGCGGCCTGTTGCAAGGCAGCGCGGCTCTCGCCGCAGCCAGCCCCGTCGTGGCGCAGGCCGCCGCTATACCCAAGCGCAACGGAGGAAGCGCGATGATCCCCGTCGAATTGACCGTCAACGGGCGAGAGGTGCATCTGCAACTCGACCCGCGCACCAGCCTGCTCGACACGCTGCGCGAACATCTGCACCTGACCGGCACCAAGAAAGGGTGCGACCATGGCCAGTGCGGCGCATGCACCGTGATCGTGGAGGGTCGCCGCATCAACAGCTGCCTGACCCTGGCGGTGATGCATGATGGCGAGCGCGTCACGACGATCGAGGGGCTGGGCACGCCCGACAAGCTGCACCCGATGCAAAAGGCCTTCATCGTCCATGACGGCTATCAATGCGGCTATTGCACGCCGGGGCAGATTTGTTCGGCCGTCGCGGTGCTGGACGAGATCAAGGCGGGCATCCCCAGCCATGCGACGGCGGAACTGGACGATGTGGCGTTCAGCGACGCGGAACTGCGCGAGCGGATGAGCGGCAATATCTGCCGCTGTGCCGCCTATCCCAACATCATCGCCGCGATGCGAGATGCAGCCGGGGAGAAGGTGGCATGAAGGCCTTCACCTATGAACGCGCCTCCACCGTCGAAGCGGCGGCCAAGGCCGCGGCCTCGGTTCAAGGCGCGCGCTTCATCGCCGGCGGCACCAACCTGCTCGACCTGATGAAGCTGCAGATCGAAACGCCGACCCATCTGATCGATGTCAACCATCTGGGGCTGGACCGGATCGAGAAGACGGCCAACGGCGGGCTGAAGATCGGGGCACTGGTGCGCAATACCGACCTGGCGGCCGACAAGAGCGTGCGGCAGGATTATGCCGTGCTCAGCCGCGCGTTGCTGGCCGGCGCATCGGGCCAGCTGCGCAACAAGGCGACGACCGGCGGCAACCTGTTGCAGCGCACCCGTTGCCCCTATTTCTACGACACGCGGATGCCCTGCAACAAGCGCAAGGCCGGGAGCGGCTGCGGCGCGATGCAGGGGATGAGCCGCAGCCTGGCGATATTGGGCGTGAGCGACGCCTGTATCGCCCAGCACCCCAGCGACATGGCGGTGGCGATGCGGCTGCTGGACGCGCAGGTCGACACGATGGGCGCGGACGGCGCGGCGCGGGCGATCCCGATCGCGGACTTCCACCTGCTGCCTGGCGACACGCCGCACAGGGAAAGCGCGCTCAAGCCGGGCGAGATCATCACATCGGTCACTCTGCCCAAGCCGGTCGGCGGCGCCTATGTCTATCGCAAGGTCCGCGACCGCGCCTCCTACGCCTTCGCTTTGGTGTCGGTAGCGGCCGTGTTCGGCAAGGATGGCAGCGCGCGCTTCGCCTTTGGCGGGATCGGCGCGAAGCCGTGGCGCACGCAAGAGGCCGACGCAGCAGCCAAAAGCGGAGCCAAAGCCGTTGCGGAAGCAGCCTTGGCCGGTGCGCGCACCACCCATCATAACGAGTTCAAAAAGACATTGGTCGAACGGACGCTTGCGTCCCTCTATCGCCAGCGGGAGGCACGGGCATGAAGTTCGATACGCCAGCGGGCATCAACCCGATCGACAAGGGCCGGGTGGTCGGCATTCCACACGACCGCATCGACGGCGCGGCCAAGGTGACGGGCAGCGCGCCCTATGCCTACGAACGGCACGACGCCGCCCCCAACGCCGTCTATGGCTGGATCGTCGGGTCCGCCATCGCCAAGGGGCGGATCGCGGCGATGGACCTGCGCGCCGCCGAGGCTGCGCCGGGCGTGCTGGGCATCGTCACCCACGCCAATGCCGGCAAGCTGGGCAAGGGTGCCATGAACACCGCGCCGCTGCTGGGCGGGCCACAGGTGGACCATTATGAGCAGGCGGTCGCGCTGGTCATCGCCGACACGTTCGAAAATGCGCGCGACGCGGCCAGGCTGGTGCGGATCGATTACACGCCGGAAGACGGCAAATATGACCTGGCGGCCGAAAGCCTGAAGGGCGTGATGCCGCCCGACAGCTTTGGCACCCCGGCCGATACGAAGGCGGGCGATTTCGATGACGGTTTCGCCAAGGCGGCGGTCAAGATCGACCAGCGCTACACCACGCCCGACCATAGCCATGCGATGATGGAACCCCATGCGACGACCGCGGCCTGGAATGGCGACAGGCTGACGCTGTGGACATCGAACCAGATGATCGCCTGGGGCGTAGGCGAAGTCGCCAAGACGCTGGGCATCCCCAAGGAGAAGGTGCGGCTGGTGTCGCCCTATATCGGCGGCGGTTTCGGGTCGAAACTGTTCCTGCGCGCGGACGCGCTGCTGGCGGCGCTGGGCGCGAAACAGGTGGGGCGGCCGGTCAAGGTCGCCATCGCCCGGCACCAGATCCCCAACAACACCACCCACCGCCCGGCGACGATCCAGCGCATCCGCATCGGCGCGGACAAGGACGGGGTGATCGACGCGATCGGCCATGAAGTCTGGTCGGGCGACCTGCCCGGCGGCAGCCCGGAAACGGCGGCGCAGCAGACGCGGCTGCTCTATCGCGGCGCTAACCGGATGACGGCGCACCGACTGGTCACGCTGAACTTGCCCGAAGGCAATGCGATGCGCGCGCCGGGCGAAGCCGTCGGCCTGCTGGCGCTGGAAGTGGCGATGGACGAACTGGCCGAAGCCTGCGGCGTCGATCCGGTCGAACTGCGCATTCGCAACGATGTGCAATATGATCCTGAAGCCGGGCCGCAGCGCCCCTATTCCAGCCGCAAGCTGGTCGAGTGCCTGCGCGCCGGGGCCGATCGCTTCGGCTGGGACAAGCGCAAGGCCAAGCCGGGGCAAGTGCGCGACGGGCGCTGGCTGGTCGGCATGGGCGTCGCGGCCGCCTTTCGCAATAATCTGGTCGGCAAGTCGGGCGCGCGCATCGGCGTGGACGCGCAGGGCAAGGTCATCGTCGAAACCGACATGACCGATATCGGCACCGGCAGCTACACGATCATCGGCCAGACCGCCGCCGAAATGCTGGGCGTGCCATTGGATCAGGTGATCGTGCGGCTGGGCGACAGTCGGTTCCCGGTATCGGCCGGGTCGGGCGGGCAATGGGGCGCGAACAGCTCGACGGCGGGCGTCTATGCCGCGGCGATGGCGTTGCGCGCGAAGCTGGCGGAGAAGGCGGGCTATCCCGCCGACAAGGCGCAGTTCGACGATGGCCTGGTGAAATTCGACAATAAGTCCCAGACGCTCGCCGCACTGGCCGGGCGCGAGGGGCTGTGGGCCGAAGACAGCATGGAGTATGGCGATCTCGACAAACGCTATGCCCAGGCCACTTTCGGCGCGCATTTCTGTGAAGTCGGCGTCGATATCGACACGGCCGAAGTGCGCGTCCGCCGCATGGGCGGGGCATTTGCCGCCGGGCGCATCCTCAACCCCAAATCCGCGCGCAGCCAGGTGATCGGCGCGATGACCATGGGCGTGGGCGCGGCGCTGATGGAATCGCTGGAGGTCGACACCCGCTTCGGCTTCTTCGTCAATCACGACATGGCCGAATATGTGGTGCCGGTGCATGCCGACATTCCGCAGCAGGACGTGCTGTTCATCGACGAGCTGGACGACAAAAGCTCGCCGATGAAGGCCAAGGGCGTGGGCGAGCTGGGTATCTGCGGCGCAGGCGCGGCGGTGGCCAATGCGATCTACAACGCCACCGGCATTCGCCTGCGTGACTATCCGCTGACGATCGACAAGCTGTTGAAAGCGCAGGCGGCATGACGACGGCCCGACCCAAGGTATAATGGAGCGCCGCGCCGCCGCCTCCTAGCCTCCCGGCGATAAAAGACGGGAGGATGGGCGTGAGGGTGATGGCGGCGCTGTTGGCGGGAAGCGCATTGATCGGAGCCGGATCGGCGCTGGCGCAGGCGCCCGATGCCGGGGACGCCGTGCGCCAGCCGATCATCGTCACCGCACCCGGCGGCGCGGTCGATCTGGACGACGCACTCACGCTGAGCGCCTCGGACATCGGCAGGACCGGCAGTCCGGATTTCCTCGGCGCGCTGACCCGCAATTTCGCCGGCGTTACCTTGCAGGATGCGCAGAATAATCCGTGGCAGCCCAATCTCGTCTATCGCGGCTTCGTCGCGTCCCCGCTCCAGGGGCAGGCGCAGGGCATTGCCGTCTATCTGGACGGCGCGCGCTTCAACCAGCCCTTCGGCGACACGGTGCAGTTCGACCTGCTGCCCGAAGCGGCGGTCCGGGGCGTCAGTCTGCTCGACAAGAGCGCCGTCTATGGCCTCAATGCGCTGGGCGGGGCGTTGGTGATCGACACGAAGACGGGGCTGAGCGATCCGGGGCTGGAGGCGAGCCTGTCGCACGGCCGGTTCGGCACGACCGAGGCGAGCGTCGCGGGCGGCATGGCCTGGGGCGACTGGAGCGCGTTCGGCGCCTTCCAATATAGGCGCGACGATGGCTGGCGCGATCATTCGCCCTCCACCCTCTATAATGGCTATGCCGATGTCGGCTTCGACACGGCGACCGGCGGCTTGCACCTTAAAGTCGTCGGCGCGAACACCGACCTGACCGGCAATGGCGTGTCGCCGGTGGAGTTGCTGGCGGCGGACCGGCGCGCCGTCTTCACCTGGCCCGATAACAGCCGCAGCCGCTATGGCCGGGTCAGCCTGCACCCCTGGATCGCGCTGTCCGACACGACCCGGATCGAAGGGACACTTTATGCGCAGAAATTGACGCTGCGCACCGTCAATGGCGACGCCGCCGATATCGAAGGCTGCGAGGATGACGACGACGTTGGTTTCGTCTGCCTGGAAACCGTTGGCGGCGATGACGAGGAGAAGCAGGCCGTCCTGACCGGCGCCGATGGCAATGCCATCGCCGACTCGCTGGGCGGCGAGGGCTATGGCGTGCTCAACCGCGGGCGCACGGCGACGCGGGCGATGGGCGCGCTGGCGCAGCTGATCGACACGCGCGCGATCGGCGCGGGCGAGAATGTCTTCGCACTCGGCTTCAGCTACGACACCAGCCGCACCCGTTTCGACACTTCGACCGAACTGGGCGCGCTGACCGACGATCGCAGCGTCGAGGGGCTGGGGTCCATCATCGTGCAGCCCGACGGCGCGATCGCGCCCGTCGGCCTGATCGCCCATACCGACTATTGGAGCGTGTTCGTGCAGGACAGGTTGCCGATCACGTCACGCCTGTCGGCCGAGATCGGGCTGCGCTACAATCATGCGCGCATCGTGATGCTGGACCAGATCGGCACCGCACTGAACGGTCGCCACCGCTTCCAGCGCCTGAACCCCGGCATCGAGTTCGACTATGTCGTTTCCGACGGACTGACGCTGCGCGCGGGCTATGCGGAAAGCAATCGCGTGCCGACCCCGGCCGAACTGTCCTGCGCCGACGAAAATGCGCCGTGCAGCCTGACCAATTTCTTCGTCGCCGATCCGCCGTTGAAGCAGGTGGTCGCCAAAAGCTGGGAAGCGGGCGCGAAGGGCCATGCCCAGGCGGGCGGCTTCACGATCGACTGGCTGCTGTCGGCGTGGCGCACCGACAATCGCAACGACATCCAATATGTCGCGTCCGAGATTCGCGGTCGCGCCTATTTCCGCAATATAGGCAGCACGCGGCGGCAGGGCGTCGAAGCAACGGTGCGCGCCAGCCGGGGCGGCCTTACCGCGGGGCTGAGCTACGCCTTCACCGACGCGACCTATCGCGCGCCGCTGACCCTTTCCAGCCCCGCCAATCCCTCGGCGGACGAGGAAGGCCTGATCGAAGTCGCGCGCGGCGACCGGCTGCCCGGCATTCCCCGGCACAGCGCCACGCTGAACCTCGATTTTGCGGGGAAAGGCTGGTCGGTCGGCGGCGACGTGATCGCGCGATCGGGCCAATATCTGGTCGGCGATGAGGGCAATGACGAGGCCAGGCTGGGCGGCTATGCGCTCGTCAACCTGCGCGCAAGTCTGACCCTGGTGAAGGGCGTCAGCCTGTTCGGCACGCTCAACAATGCGCTGGGCCGCCGCTACGCGACCTTCGGCACCTTCAGCGAAGTGGACGAGATCGCACTGGAAGAGGCGCCCGGCGCATCCAACCCGCGTGCTTATGGGCCGGGCGCGCCGCGCCGCTGGCAAGTCGGCGTGAAAGCGCTATTCTGACCATCTGACAACAGGAGAGAAACAGCATGACCGCCTATTTCGTCGCCGTCCGCAACAGCATTTCCGACGCCGAAACCTTCGCCACCTATGGCGATCTGGCCGGCAAATCCATGGCGGGCCACGCCATCACGCCGCTCGCCGTCTATGGCAAGACCCGCGCCACCGATGGGCCGGCGACCGAAAGCGCCGTCATCATCGCCTTCCCGACCTTCGAGGAGGCAGAGGCCTGGTATGACAGCCCCGCTTATCAGGAGGCGCTGAAGCTCCGGCTGGCGAGCGGCGACTATCAGACCTTCATCATCCAGGGCGTCGATTGACCCTTTCGCCCAAAATATCCACTTTTCGGTGCTTTCCAGATTCCATAAGTGATTGTTTATAAAGAAAAATAGGAAGTCATGTGTTCAGATCCGGCGCATGACTTCCTAAAAACCGTTATTTAACAACGGCTTGAATTTCGTCAATCTGTGACAACTGTCCAACTCGCTGTTGCATTCACGGCACATCCACCCGCGGCAGCAGCGTCGCCTCCAGCCCCGGATAGAGGTGCGACACGCTGCGCTGCAATTCGTAGCGCCCCGCCGCCATGGTCGCGAACCGATCGGGAATGGGCAGCTCGCCCGCCTCGACCATGTCCAGCCCGCCCCGCACCGCCTGGGTCAGCGTCGCTTCCAGCCAGTCGATCCAGTCGCGCGTCTGGTCGATCGCCGTCGTGCCGCCCGGATCGAACGGACCATGGCCGGGCAGCACGCCCCTGTGCGGCAGCGCCGTCAACTGGTCCAGACTGGCGCGCCACAGGGCCAGATCGGCCGTCGGCGTGCTGGGCGCGCGGTCGTGGAAGATCAGGTCGCCCCCCAGCAGCAGGCCGGTCTGCGGATCGAGCAGGGCCAGGTCCGCCGCGCTATGGCCGGACAAAGCGAGCAGGCGCAGCGACCGGCCGCCGAAATCCTCCTCCAACGCTGTGATCGCCCGCCCCGGCAGCAGCAGGTCGGTGCCGCGCATCCAGTCGCCCAGCAAACGGTACATGCCGTCGGCATAGCCCTGCCCCTGCGCCCGCAACGCATCGATCGTGCCGGGCAGCGCCGCGACGATGGACGGATCGAAGGCGGCAAGGCCCAGGCCATGATCGGGATGAAGATGGCTCACATAGACCCGCACCACCGGCTTGCCCGTCAGTTGCTCCGCCGCCCGCCGCAGCGCGCGGGCGTAGCGGACGGACGGGCCACAGTCCCACAGCACCGTCCCGGCCGGCGTGGCGATGATTGCGATATTGGCGATGGCGCCGCCATTGCCCGCCTCGATCGGCTCGTCCGCTCCGCGCACCAGCCAGACGCCTTCGCCGATCGGTTCGGGGGCGATGGCATAGCCGGCCGCGCGCGCAGGGACCGACGCCAACGCCCCCACGCCACCGAGCAGCGATCGCCGCGACAGGATCATCGGCCGCCCGGCATCGACGCCGGAACAGGTGATTGCCGCGCCACGGACAGCGCCGCGCGATAGTCGCGCCCGTTGGTGTCCCGCGCCTCGACCCGCAGCGCCTCCCCGGCCCCGCCATCGACCATCAGCGTGATCGCCGGATCTTCGGCCACCGCCGCCCATATCTCCATCTCGCCCAGCGTCCGTCCATCCGCGCCCTTCACGCGCAGCGCTTCGAGATGATAGGTGGCGATATTGGCGACGAAGCCGGTATCCATCGGATGGCGGAAATTGAGCCGCACCCGGCTGCGCCCGTCCGCCATCGGCCAGGCTTCGCCGCGTATCTCGCCCAGATGGTCGGCCCAGTCGCCCCTGACCCGGCTGACCGGCGGCGCAGAGCAACCGCCGCCGGCCGCATCGACCCATCCGCCTGACACCAGCCATTGCCCGCTGGCCAGTTGCACCGCGCCGCGTACCGGGGTGCGCTGGTCGAGCTTGATGCGGGTTGCGACATAGGCGGCGGCGTGGAGGGGGCGATAGTCGATGGCGATAGGAATGGGATTGAGATCGACCAGCAGCACCATGCGGGTCACGCCCGCTATAGCGCGCGCGTCGATCGCCACCGGAAAGGCGCGCTGATTTTCCGCGATCATCGGGAAATCGACCTGCACGCGCGGATCGAACCGCACCGGATCGTCGCCGAACAGGGTGCGGGCATGGGCGGCCCACATAGGCGACCCCAGCGGATCGACGGGTGCTGTCGCCCTGGCGTCGGCCGCGACCAGCACCAGGGCGAGCGCGACCCAAAGGCTTGCCTGCCTTTGCACTGTCCTTCTCCCTTAAGCCGGGGTCTATTCTCCTCCCGCGTCGGTTACCATTGGCCCTTGGGTCACCCCCCGGAGACGATCATGCGCCGCTTCCTCCTCCCTGCCCTGCTGATCGCGTCGCCGGCGATCGCGCAGGAATCTTTGTTCGACCCGGCGGGCTATCGCATCGCTTATTATCGCGCCCCGGTACGGCAGCCGCCAGTCGGCGTCGGCCGGATCGCCCCGGCGGCGGCTGCGCAGCTAGTGCCGGGGCGCGACGCGCTGTTCATCGATGTGCTGCCGGCCGAGGGCGGGCATCGCGAGGCCGACGGCCGCTGGCGGCTGGCCGCGCCGCATGATTCCATCCCCGGCGCGCACTGGTTTCCCGAAACCGGGCGTGGCGCGCTGGCGCCGGGGATCGACGCCTGGTTCGCGCAAGGGGTCGCGCGCCTGACCAAGGGGCGCCGCGACGCGATGCTGATCCTCTTCTGCCGCGCCGATTGCTGGATGGGATGGAATGCGGCCAAGCGTTTGCAAGCGGCTGGCTATAGCAATGTCTGGTGGCTGGCCGAGGGAACGGACGGGTGGAGCGACCTGAAAAAGCCGCTTTCCCGCGTCGAGCCGGCCGGCGGTGCTATGCCATAGGACCAAAGGTCAATTGTGCACGCAGCCCCTGTGGCCGCACTCTCCATGCAATCCGGCAGAGAAAGCCGTCCGATTCCATGGAGAGTGATTTGACTGACCTGCGCATCCCGGCCTGTTTGCTGACCGCCGCCGTCCTGGCCTTTTCGCTGCCCGCCGCGGCGAAGGAGATTGTCGTCCAGATGAAGAATCAGGGCGCCGATGGGTCGATGGTGTTCGAGCCGAGCTTCGTGAAGGCCGCACCCGGCGACACGATCCGGTTCAAGCCGACCGACGCCAGCCATAATGCCGAAACCATGGCCAACATGCTCCCCGCCGGCGCGACGCCGATGAAGGGCGGCATGAACAAGGAAGCGGTGCTGACCGTCGGCAAGCCCGGCCTCTACGGCATCAAATGCATGCCGCATTATTCGATGGGCATGGTCGCGCTGGTGCAGGTGGGCAAGGTGACGCCCGCCGACATCGCCGCCGCCAGGGCGGTGAAGATGCCGCCCTTCGCCGCCAAGCGCATGACCGCGGCGCTGGCCAAGGTGAAGTAAGGGCCGCGCCGCTTTTCCATTTTTACGCATAGCAATCGGGAGTAGACACATGCTGCAGCAGGCGATGGAGCGTTTCGCGGGAAAGACGCTGATCCGCGACCAATATGACAATTATATCGGCGGCGAATGGGTCGCGCCGGTGCAGGGCGGCTATTTCGACAATATCTCGCCCGTCACCGGCCAGGTCGTCGGCAGGATCGCGCGCGGCACCGCCGCCGACATCGAGCTGGCGCTGGACGCCGCGCACGAGGCGAAGGAAAGCTGGGGCAAGACGTCCTCCACCGAGCGGTCCAACATCCTGCTCAAGATCGCCGACCGGATGGAGGCCAATCTCGACCTCATCGCGATGGCCGAGACGATCGACAACGGCAAGCCGATCCGCGAGACGACCCATGCCGACATCCCGCTCGCCATCGACCATTTCCGCTATTTCGCGGGCTGCGTCCGCGCGCAGGAAGGGTCGATCAGCGAGATCGACCATGACACGATCGCCTATCATTTCCACGAACCGCTGGGCGTGGTCGGCCAGATCATCCCGTGGAACTTCCCGATCCTGATGGCGGTGTGGAAACTCGCCCCGGCGCTGGCCGCGGGCAACTGCATCGTGCTCAAGCCCGCCGAACAGACGCCGATGTCCATCCTGGTGCTGCTGGACGTGATCGGCGACCTGCTGCCGCCCGGCGTGCTGAACGTCGTCAACGGCTTTGGCGTGGAGGCGGGCAAGCCGCTGGCCAGCAACAAGCGGATCAGCAAGATCGCCTTTACCGGCGAGACGACGACCGGCCGCCTGATCATGCAATATGCATCGGAAAACCTGATCCCGGTCACGCTGGAACTGGGCGGCAAGTCGCCCAACATCTTCTTCGCCGACGTCATGGACGCGGACGACGATTATTTCGACAAATGCCTGGAAGGGTTCGCGATGTTCGCGCTGAACCAGGGCGAAGTCTGCACCTGCCCCAGCCGCGCGCTGATCCAGGAATCGATCTACGAGAAGTTTATCGAACGCGCCATCGCACGGGTGAAGGCGATCAAGCAGGGCAGCCCGCTCGACCCCAGCACCATGATCGGCGCGCAGGCGTCGAACGACCAGCTTGAAAAAATCCTTTCCTATATCGAGATCGGCCTGAATGAAGGCGCAGAACTGCTGACCGGCGGCGAACGCGCATCGCTCGATGGCGAACTGAGCGAGGGCTATTATGTGACCCCGACCGTGCTGAAGGGCCACAACAAGATGCGCATCTTCCAGGAAGAGATTTTCGGCCCGGTGCTGGCCGTCACCACCTTCAAGGATGAAGCAGACGCGCTCGCCATCGCCAACGACACGCTGTACGGGCTGGGCGCGGGCGTATGGACCCGCGATGGAACCCGCGCCTATCGCATGGGCCGGGGCATCCAGGCGGGCCGGGTGTGGACCAACTGCTATCATGCCTATCCCGCCCATGCGGCGTTCGGCGGCTACAAGCAGTCGGGCATCGGGCGTGAAAACCACAAGATGATGCTGGACCATTATCAGCAGACCAAGAACCTGCTGGTCAGCTACAGCCCCAAGGCGCTTGGCTTCTTCTAAAGCCGTCGACGGTTCGTCAAAGGCGGATTCCTCTCCATAAGGCCTTTGACGGCGGCGGGCATTCTTTCCCTGATGCCCGCCGCATCGTCGTTTTTCAGGAGCATGATCATGACCGGGCTGCCCCCACGCATATTGGCGACGCCAGAGGCGCAGGCGCTGATGCACAGCCTGACGCACAAGCACGGGCCGCTGATGTTCCACCAGTCGGGCGGATGCTGTGACGGGTCCGCGCCGATGTGCTTCCCGCGCGGCGAATTCAAGGTCGGCGGGCAGGACGTGCTTCTGGGCCATGTCGCGGGCGACATAGCGGTGTGGATCGGGGCGGCGCAGTTCGACTATTGGCGCCATACCCAGGTAACCATCGACGTCGTGCCGGGACGCGGCGCGGGCATGTCACTGGAAAGCCCCGAAGGCGTCCGCTTCATCGTGCGGTCGCGGATATTCGACGACGCGGAAAATGCGCTGCTGGAAGCGGCGGGCGATCCGGCCAGGGGCGATGCGGTCACGGCATAGGACGGGCGTGACATTGGGACGCGACGCGGTGCATAACCCCCGGAAAAGGGGGAGGCCATGGGGGAGAGGAACATGACCATGCTGGCGTCGGAAATCGGTTTCGCGTCGAGCCATTCGCCCGATCCGGCGACGGCGATGGCGGACGTCGCGCGGCAATTGGGCGACGCGCCGCTGGCCGGGATGCTGCTGTTCTGCTCGCACCGCTTCGACCGCGATGCGCTGGCCCGCGCGGTCAACCGCCATAGCGAACATGTTGTCGCGATCGGCTGCACCAGTTCGGGTGAACTGACCGAGGCGGGCTATGACGAGGACAGCCTGAGCGTGATCGGCTTTCCCGCCGACGCCTTTCACCTGACATCCCATATTTTCGACGATATCGATGCGTTCGATCCCGTTGCCGCGCGCGAGGCGATCCGGTCGCTCGCCGCCATCGCCGATCGGGACAGCCGGCGGCTGGGCGAGGCGGTCAACCACGTCGCGCTGTTCCTGGTCGATGGCCTGTCGCACCGCGAAGAATTGCTGACGATGACGATCCAGGATGCGCTGGGCGACATCCCGCTGATCGGTGGATCGTCGGGCGACGGGCTGGCGTTCCGCGAAACCGCCATTTTTGAGGGCGGGCGGTTTCACAAGCGCGCGGCGGTGATCGCGATCCTGTCCACGCCGCGCCCGATCCATGTGTTCAAGGCGCAGCATTATCGTCCCGGCGCGGCGAAGATGGTCGTGACCGGCGCGATCCCGCAGGACCGGATCGTGACCGAGATCAACGCGGAACCGGCCGCGCAGGAATATCTGCGGCTGGCGGGCCATGCCGGCGAAGCGCTGGGCCTGGCCTTTTACGCAGCCCATCCGCCGATGGTGCGCGCAGGCGGCGACTATCATGTCCGGTCGATCCAGAGCGCCAACCCGGACGGCAGCCTGACCTTCTATTGCGCGATCGACGAAGGGATCGTGCTGACCGTGGGCGAGCCGATCGACCGGATCGCGGGGATGGAGACGATGTTCGCCGACATCGGCGCCCATGTCGGCCAGGTCGACCGGATCATCGCCTTTGATTGCGTGCTCAACCGCATCGACGCGGAACAGCGGCAGATCGGCCGCGCCGTGTCCGAACTTTATGGCCGCCATCGGGTGATCGGTTTCAACACCTATGGCGAGCAATATCATGCGCTGCACGTCAACCAGACGTTCAGCGGGCTGGCGATCGGGCGATGACGGAAACGATCCTTCCTTCGACCGAGGCGGAACTGGCTCAACTGCGCGAAGACAATCGCAAGTTGCGCAAGATCAACGCCGCGCTGATCGATCGGGTGGAACGGTCCAGCGACATGGCCGGCAACGCCTTTTCGATGTTCGAAACCGCGATCACGCTGGAAGCGATGGTGCGCGAGCGGACGACCGAGCTGGAAGACGCGCTGGGCAGGCTTGCCACCGCCAATGCCGACCTGGCCCAGGCCCATGCCAGCGCCGAAGCGGCGCAGGTGCGGCTGCGCGACGCGATCGATTCGATCAACGAAGGCTTCGTGCTGTTCGATGCGGAAGACCGGCTGGTCCTGTTCAACGACGCCTATCTGGGCTTCTGGCCCGAAATCGCCGACCAGTTGCACGAAGGCATGTCGTTCGAGGATGTCGCGCGGCTGGCCGCGGCGCACCACCGCCCCCCCGGATCGGTGGTCGCGCCCGACCGCTGGGTGTCCGACCGGCTGGCGCGTCACAGCGTTGCCGATGGCGGCCATGTCCAGGCGCTGGCCGACGACCGCTGGGTCCAGATCAACGAATTGCGCACCAGCGAGGGCGGGATCGTCGGTATCTATACCGATATTACCGAAGTGAAGGCGGAGGATGCCCGCAACCGCGCGCTGGAACTGGCCGAACGCAATCTGGTGCTGCAATCGACGCTCGACAATCTGTCCGAAGGCGTGTGCCTGTTCGATGCGCAGGGACGGGTCGCCGCCTGGAACGAGGCGTTGCAGCATGTGCTCGACCTGCCCGACGACTGGGCGCAGGAAGGGGCCAGCCATGGCGCGCTGCTTGACTGGTGCCGCGATCGGCTGGGCATGGCGGACGGAGGGTGCCTTGACTGGCGGGGGGACCAGCCAGGCGCGGCGCGCCATGCGCTGGTCGCAGCCGGGGATCGTCATTTCGAAGTCCGCAGCACGGCGCTGGAGCGCGGGGGACAGGTCATCGGCTTCACCGACGTCACCGTCATGCTGCGCGCGCAGGCGGGCCTTCAGGAAACAGCCGAGACGCTGGAGCGCCGCGTCGCCGAGCGCACCGCCGAACTGCGCGCCGAAGTCGCCGAACGGCGCGAGATCGAGGCGCAGTTGCGCGACGCCAAGACGGCGGCGGAGAAGGCGAACCTGTCCAAGACCAGCTTTCTGGCCGCCGCCAGCCACGACCTGTTACAGCCGTTGAACGCCGCGCGCCTGTTCGTCGCGGCGCTGGGCGACCGGCGGCTGGCGCTGCCGACCCGCGCGCTGGTCAACCAGACATCGACCGCGCTCGATTCGGTCGAGGATCTGCTGGAGGCGCTGCTGGAGATCAGCCGGCTCGACGCCGGCGCGATCCAGCCGGAGATTGGCGACTTCCGGCTCGATACGCTGCTGGGCACGTTGCGGGTGGAATTCGCGCCCGTCGCGCGCGCATCGGGCTTGGTGCTGGACATGGCGAGCGAGCCGCTCTGGGTCCGGTCCGATATCAGGCTGGTGCGGCGCATCCTGCAGAATTTCCTGTCCAACGCGCTGCGCTATACGCAACAGGGATCGGTGCGGCTCGATTGTTTGGTCGGCGAACGGGCCATCCGCGTCAGCGTGACCGATAGCGGCCCCGGCATCGCGGCCGACAAGCAGGCGCTGGTGTTTGAGGAATTTCGCCGGCTCGACACCCGCACCAGCGGCAAGGGGCTGGGCCTGGCCATCGTCAAGCGGGCGAGCGACATGCTGGGCCATCGCGTGACGCTGGAGTCCGCGCCCGGCCGCGGATCGACCTTCGCGATCGATCTGCCGACCGGCGAGCCGGTGGCGGACCTGGACAACGAACCGGAGATGATCGGGCGCGACCGCTCCATGCGCGGACTCAACGTGCTGGTCATCGATAATGAACGGGCGATCCAGACGGGGATGCGCACGCTGCTGGGCGGCTGGGGCTGCACCGTGCTGGCGGCGGGCGGCTTTGCCGAAGCGACCGGCCTGTTCACGGCCGACAGCGCGCCGGACATCATCCTGATCGACTATCATCTGAACGAGGGCGAGACGGGCGACGTCGCGCTCGACCGGTTGCGCGACCATTTCGCGATGCCGGTTCCCGCCGTGATGATTTCCGCCGATCGCGGCAAGGAGTTGAAAGCGCGGCTCGATGCGCATGGCATCCCGCTGCTCAACAAGCCGGTCAAGCCCGCCCAGTTGCGCGCTCTGCTGCGGACCATGTTGAAATAGCAGGTTCGCAGGCAGGATGGCCGCGACTCAATCGGCGCCGAAATGCACCCGATTGGCCTTGATCACCGCCTGGGTGCGGCTCAATACACCCAGTTTCTGCAAGATCGCCGACACATGCGCCTTGATCGTGGTCATCGACACGTTGAGATCATGGGCGATCTGCTTGTTCAAGCGGCCGTTGACAAGATGGCCCAGCACCGTCTTCTGCTGCGGCGTCAGGCTGTCGATGCGGCGGGCGATATCGTCCTCCTCCGCTGACGGCGCAGCGGCCTCCCCCATGGTGTCGGGCAGGTAGATTTCGCCCGACACGACGCGATGCAGCGCCTCCACGATCGCGCTGCGCTTCAACGACTTGGGGATGAAGCCGGCGGCGCCGGCGGCCAGCGCCTCCTGCACGATCGGCCGGTCGAATGCGCCCGACACCATCACCACCGGCAGGATCGGAAAGCGATCGCGCAGAAGTTTCAAGCCATCCAGACGCCGCACGTCGGGTATGTTCAAATCGAGCAGGATCAGGTCGAAATTTTCCTGCTTTTCCAGCGTTGCGACCGCCTCTTCGAGGCCCGCCGCCTCGAAAATCTCGATATTGTCGAAACTGATCGCGATCACGCTGCGCAACCCATCGCGCACCAGCGGGTGATCGTCGATGATCAACACCCGTTCCATGACCGCTTCCCCGCCCATATAATGCCCCATATCCTGCCCCTGCCGCTGATGATCGGACACATCATGGGACGTGGCAAGCCGCAATGCGCCGGGCGGGATGGCCGGGGCCGATTGCGCATAATGTCCACGTCCCATGACGATCATTTGCCTGGTTCCTTATTTAGGCAGCTTGAACACCCAAAGGGCGCCGCCCTGATTGATGTCCTTGAACGACTTGGCGACTTCGCCGCCCCACAGCGGCACCGCGCCGCCCCAGCCGGACATCACCGCCACATATTGTTCGCCATCCTGTTCCCAGGTGACGGGCGATCCGACCACGCCCGACCCGGTCTGGAACTTCCACAATTCCTGGCCGGTCTTGGCGTCGAACGCTTTGAGGAAACCTTCGGGCGTGCCCGTGAAGACGAGGTTGCCGCCGGTCGTCAGAACGCCGCCCCACAAAGGCGCCTTGTTCTTATATTCCCACATGATCTTGCCGGTCTTGGGGTCCATCGCCCGCAGCGCGCCGATATGATCCTCCGCGATCGACTTGATGGTGAAGCCCGCGCCCAGATAGGCCGCGCCCTTCTTGTAGGCGATCGGTTCGTTCCAGATGTCCATGCCCCAGTCGTTGGACGGAATGTAGAACAGGCCGGTATCCTGGCTGTAAGCCATCGGCATCCAGTTCTTGCCGCCCAGGAAGCTGGGCGAGGCGAAGACCGGCTTGCCCTTGCCCTCGCCGGGCGCGGGCGGACGGCCTTCGGGGATGACGTTGGGCTTGCCGGCCTTGTTGAAGCCATTGGCCCAGGTCGTCTGCATGACGAACTTGTTGGCGCTGATGAACTTGCCGTTGGTGCGGTCGAGCACGAAGAAATAGCCGTTGCGGTCGGCCTTCGCGCCCAGCTTCATCGGCTTGCCGTTGATGGTGGCGTCGAAGGGGATGAATTCATTCACCCCATCGAAATCCCAGCCGTCATGCGGGGTGGTCTGATAATGCCATTTGATGACGCCGGTTTCCGGGTCGATCGCCAGCGTGGAGGCGGTGTAGAGATTGTCGCCGGGGCGCAGATGGCTGTTCCAGGGCGCGGGGTTGCCGGTGCCGAAGAAGAGCAGGTTGGTTTCGGGGTCGTAGGTGCCGCCGAGCCAGGTCGCGCCGCCGCCGCTCTTCCACAAATCGCCCTGCCAGGTCGCGTTGAGCTTGCCGGTGATGCCGTTATCCTTGCCCTTGAGCGTGCCCATATGGCCTTCGATCACGGGACGATGCCAGATCAGCTCGCCCGTGTTCACGTCGCGGGCTTCCACCGCGCCGACGACGCCGAACTCGCCGCCCGAATTGCCGGTGATGACCATGCCCTTGACGATCAGAGGCGCGGCGGTGGCGCTGTAGCCTTCCTTGTAATCAGCGATCTGCTTGTTCCAGATCACCTTGCCGGTGATACGGTTGAGCGCCACCAGCCGCGCATCGAGCGTCGCGAAGATGATCTTGTCGCCATGGATGGCGGCGCCGCGGTTGACGACGTCGCAGCACGGCATGATGCCGTCGGGCAGGCGGGCGTCATATTGCCATTTTTCCTCGCCAGTGCGCGCATCGAAGGCGAACAGGCGCGAATAGCTGCCCGTCACATAGATGGTGCCGTCATAGACGATCGGCTGCGCTTCCTGGCCGCGCTGCTTTTCGCCGCCCAGCGAGGCGGCGAAGGCAGGCACCATCTTCGACACATTGCCGCTGTTGATGGCGTTCAGGGTGCTGAAGCGATGCGCCTGCGGCCCCATGCCATAGGTCAGCACGTCGCCCGTCGATTTGGCATCGTTCATCAGATCCGCATCGGTCGGCCCTTCGGCCCATAGCGGCGCGGCGCCAATCGCCAGCGTCATCGCAGCAACGCCCGACAGCGCCCGCATGATCGGTCCCTTCATAACCATCCTCCCTTGTTGAACGGGCGCTCTACGCCCCCCGTTTATGTGCAGACTATGCCGCCCAGACAGAGCGGCAATTGGACCTTTGGTCGGACATGGCCGGCCTTCACCCCGCGGCGTTCGCCGGGGTCCAGGTGACGCCATAGCGCGCGAACAGCGCCTTCATCTCGCCGCTGGCCGCCATGGCGGTGGTGATTTCCTCGACCGCATCGCCCAGCGTGCGGCTATTTTCCTTCACCGCCATGCCGATGTCCCAGCCGGGCGAGGTGAAGGCGGGCAATGGACCCTTGCGCAGCGAGATCCGACTGGCGCGCTCGCCCGCACGGTGCAGCCCCTCCTCGATCTGGGCGCGGCTGGCGATTACGGCGTCGGCCCTGCCGCCGGTCACCGCATCCACAGCCGCCGACCCGGTCGGATAATGGGCCACATCCTTGGTCAATATCCCGCCGAAGCTGCCGATCAGATAGAAATCGGGGATGCTGTCCAGTTCGGCCGCCAGCCGGCGCCCGCGCCATTCGGTCGGCATCCCTTCCAGCGGCACCGCGCCGCCCAGGCCGGCCAGCGCGAAACTTTCGCGATAATAGGGCGCGACGATCGCGACCTGATCGTTGCGGGCGGCGAAGGTGCGGTCGAAGGGGACATGCAGCATGACGTCGCCCGGCATGAAGCCCAGCAGGCCGCCCTTCCATACGCCGTTGCGCAGATCGTCGTCGGCGCTTTCGTCCGCCACGAGTTCCGCCACGTCGGCGCGCACGCCGAGCTTTACGGCGATCGCCTGCGCCAGATCGACGTCGAGCCCGACGAGCTTGCCGCTTTCCTCCCACGACCAGGGTCGGTTATCCTTGTAGACGACCACCCGCAGCGTGCCGAGCGCCTTGACCTTTGCCAGCGGTGCGGCGTCGCTGCGACCCGGCAACAGGCCCAGCGCCAGCGCCGCCCCTGCCCCGCCCATCCATGCGCGACGGCTGAGCATCGGGATCAGCCTTCGTGCTTGGTTTCGAGCCAGGCGCGGATCGCCCAGCCGGCCTTTTGCCCCAATACGTCGCCGAAGGGCGGCATATAGACCTTGCCGTCATGGCTGGAGCCGTGGCGGTAGCGTTCGGCGAACCACTGGTCGCCCGACTCGCCCGCTTCCAGATAGCGCAGGTCCGGCGCGATGCCGCCGCTTTCCGCGTCCAGCCCATGGCAGCGCGCGCAATTCTGGCCATAGGCGGACTGGCCGATCTCGATCGCCTTGGCGTTGCCGCTATAGGGATTTTTCTCAAGCCAGGTTTCGCCGATTTCCGGCAGCGCGGACGTATCGACCGCCTGCGGCGTCACGTCGCCATGCGCCAGCAATGCACTTGTCGCAGTCATGCCCAGCGTAGCGATGGCGCCCAGCAATGCGACCCTACCCAATATCTTCATTATATCCTCACCCGGTCGGTTTTCCCCTGATGGCCGCCAGTGTAGGCAAGGGCGGGCCGCGTCCCCATTGGCCATTGGTACAATCCCGTAGCGAGCGGGCTGTGGATAGACCGTTGGAAGAAGATTAGGGGCAGGAGGCGGGTATGAAGCGCATCATCATGGCAGGGTTGATATTAGTGCCTGCCGTCGCGCAGGCCGAAACCCTCTATGTCTCCAACGAGCGCGGCGACAGCGTCAGCGTGATCGACGCCGCGTCGGGCGCGGTGAGGGCGACCTGGCCGGTGGGCGGCCGGCCGCGCGGCATCACCGTGTCGAAGGACGGCAAATATCTCTATCTTTGCGCCAGCCTGGACCATGCGGTGCAGGTGATCGACCGGGCGAGCGGCAAGGTGGTGGCGGAACTGCCGTCCGGGCAGGATCCGGAACAGTTTTTCCTGTCGCGCGACGGCGCGACCCTGTTCGTCGCCAATGAGGATGACGCCGCGCTGACCGCGATCGACCTCGCCAGCCGCACCGTCGCCTTCCAGGTCGATGTCGGCGGCGAGCCGGAGGGGGTGGCGCAAAGCCCGGACGGCCAATGGGTCGTGGTCACATCCGAGGAGGATAATGTCGTCAACTGGATCGACATCAAAGCCAAGACAATGGTCGCCGAGACGCCGACGGACCAGCGGCCCCGCCATGTCGAATTCACCGGAGACGGCGCGCAGCTATGGGTCGCGGCGGAAGTCGGCGGGACGGTGCAGATCATCGACACCGCCAGCCGGCAAGTGGCCGAGACGCTGCGCTTCGCTATTCCCGGCATCCCCGACCATCGCATCCTGCCCTGCGGCATCCGCTTCACGCCCGATGGCAGGACCGCCGTCATCGCGCTGGGCCGGGCCGATCATGTCGCGCTGGTCGATGTCGCGGCCCGCAAGGTGCGGGCCTATCTGGCGGTCGGCAAGCGCGTCTGGCATGTGGCGATCAGCGCCGACGGGACGCGCGCCTATGCCGCCAATGGTCTTTCGGACAATGTCTCCGTGATCGACCTGGCCAAGGGCGCAGTGACGCAGACCATCGCCGTCGGTGCTGCGCCGTGGGGCATCGTCGCCGCGCCCTGATTCGCATCCTGTCCGAAGGAACGAGAACCTAAGTCCAATTTCTCGGTTCCCTCATCCGTCCCACTCTTCGCCCCAACCGGACACAAGCCGGCGATATACAGGGAGGATGATAATGAAGGGGACGTTGCGCCTGATGAGCGCGGCTGGAGCATTGATGCTCGCCGCCACCGCGGCGCCGGCCATGGCCGGAACCACCGCGGATCTGCTGAAGCGGCTGCACGAAAAGGGCATCCTGACCGATGATGAATATCAGGAGTTGGCGAAGGGTCAGACCGCCGAAGCGGCGCAGACCGCCGCGGCCCCTGCCCCGGCGGTGACCCCCGACGCATCCGGGGGGGCGGGCTATGTGCGCATGACCGACAGCGGCGTCGGCCTCCAGATCGGCGACGTGACGCTGAAATTCTCCGGCTCGGTCAACGGCTTCTACGTCCATGACAATGGCGACACGCCAAGCGCGACGACGGCGGTCACGGGCGGGGTCGCCACCGTGGGCGGCAGCACATCGGCCGTGCGCAACGGCCTGCTCCCCGGCTTCCTGAAAGTGGAAGCCTCCACCAGCCTGGAGGGATGGGACGTGGGCGCCCATTTCGGCATGTATCCGGGCATCAACTCGGTCAATTATGCGGCGGGCGGCGGCGCCAACAGCGCCGGCAATCCCCGCGCGCTGCAAACCGCGGGCATCGACTTTCGCCAGACCTATCTGACCTTTGGTCGCGCCGGCTTTGGCGAAGTCAAGATCGGCCGCGACATCGGCCTGTTCCAGTCCGAATCGATCCTCAACGACATCACCCTGCTGTCGTCGGGCACACCGGCGGGCAATGTCGCCCCGTCCAACACGACGCTCGGTCGTATCGGCACCGGCTATATCTACACCGACTTCCAGCCGCAGATCACCTATACCACGCCCAGTTTCAGCGGCTTCACCGCCAGTGTGGGCATATTCGAACCCTTGTCCTCGCTGACGGGGCCGGCCGAGACTAACAAGCAGCCGGGCTTCCAGGCGAAATTCGTCTATGACGGCAAGTTCGGCGATGTCGGCACCCGACTGTGGGTGTCGGGCGTGACGCAGAAGCATAATGTCGATGCAGGGCCGGACTATACCGGCTGGGGCTGGGACGCAGGCGCGAAGGTGACGTTCGGGCCGGTCACGGTGGTCGGCACCTATTATGACGCATCGGGCCTTGGCACCACCGCGCTCAACCTGTTCGACACCGATGGCCTGGGCAACAAGCGCGACAGCCACGGCTTTTACCTGCAGGGGCTGGCCACGTTCGGCAAATTCTCGGTCGGCGGCAGCTATGGCGAAAGCAATCTCGACTATGCCACTATCGCCGATGCGCTGGCCAACCCGACGCTGGTCGACAAGAATAGCAGTTGGGTCGGTCAGGTCCGCTACGGCCTCAACAGTTGGGTGACGCTGCTGGGCGAATATGTGCGCAGCAATTCGCAGGCGCATAACGGCAACGAAGCCACGTCCAGCGCCATTGCAGCAGGCGCGATCCTCTTCTTCTGACCAAAGGAACAATGTCACGGGGCGGGGGCTGCATCCTACAAGGATGCGGCCCCTTTCCGTTTGCAAAAGGCATGGAAAATAAGGAGAGGGGCGTCGAGGGGATCGCCATGAAAACTGTCATATTGCCTGCAATCTTATTGTCCGTACCGACGCTGGCTTTCGCCCAGGCGCCCGACGATGCGCCGGGGGAGGCGTCGCAGATCATCGTCACCGGCGCGGGGCTGGACCTGCCGCCCGGCACCCCGGCCTATGGATCGGTGGTGATCGACCGGCAGCGGCTGCTCGACAGCGCATCGGGGCGGATAGAAAGCGTGCTGGGCGATGTCGCGGGCTTCCAGCAATTCCGCCGGTCCGATAGCCGATCGTCCAATCCCTCCAACCAGGGCGCGACCCTGCGCGCGCTGGGGGGCAATGCGTCGAGCCGGACGCTGATGCTGCTCGATGGCGTGCCGATCGCTGATCCGTTCTTCGGCTATATCCCGTTCAGCGCGCTGGCGCCGGAACGGCTGTCCGTCGTGCGCGTCACCCGCGGCGGCGGTATCGGCGCGTTCGGCGCAGGCGCGGTGGCCGGGACGATCGAACTGGCCAGCGCGACGCGCGCGCAACTGCCCGATTTTTCCGCCAGCGCCTTTTACGGCAGCCGCGATTCGACCGAAGTCTCTGCTGGTCTGACCCAGGATCTGGGCGGCGGCTATGTTTCGCTGTCGGGCCGCTGGGACAGGGGCGACGGCTTCCACACTACGCCCAAGGACCAGCGCGTCGCCGCCACCGTGCCGGCCGCCTATGACGGCTGGTCCACCAATTTGCGCGCGGTCGCGCCGATTTCCGCCACGTCGGAACTGCAATTCCGCGCCACTCTGTTCGAGGATAACCGCACGCTGCGCTTCGCCGGAGCCGACAGCATGAGCCAGGGGCAGGACGCCAGCATCCGCTACATCAACCGCGGCGCGTGGCAGGTCGATGCGCTGGCCTATGTCCAGGCGCGCAACTTCTCCAACATAGTCATGTCCTCATCGACCTTCCGCAAGTCGCTGGACCAGCGCAACACGCCGTCCACCGGCATCGGCGGCAAAATCGAGATCCGGCCGCCGGTCGGCCCGGATCATGTGCTGCGACTGGGGGTCGATACGCGCTTCGCCACCGGCGACATGTATGAGGACGCCTATAACGCCATGAGCGGCGCGACGACATTCCGTCGCCATGCCGGTGGCGACCAGTGGACGACCGGCGCTTTTGTCGAGGATGACTGGACGCCAGAAGGCCTTGGAGGCAAGCTGATCCTGACCGGCGGCGTGCGGGGCGATCGCTGGTCGATACGCAACGGCTTCTACCATCAGGTCAGTGCGACCACCGGCGCCGCGACAGGCAGCGATTATGCCAACCGATCGGACTGGGAAGTGTCCGGCCGGGTCGGCGCGCTCTATCGCGCCAGCGACGCCGTAGCGCTGCGGACCGCGGCCTATAGCGGCTTCCGCCTGCCGACGCTCAACGAACTCTACCGACCGTTCGTGGTCTTCCCGATCACGACCCAGGCCAATGCCGCGCTGACCCCCGAAAAGCTGAAGGGCGTGGAAGCCGGCATCGACCTGACCCCGCTGACCGGCCTCACCCTGTCCGCCACCGCCTTCTACAATCGGCTGGACGACGCGATCGCCAATGTCACCAATCCATTGATAGCGAACACACGCAAGCGCCAGAATGTCGATCGCATCGTCGCCAAGGGCGTCGAACTGACCGCGGCGGCGGCGCTGGGCGACATCCGTCTGTCGGCCTCCTACGCCTATAACCACAGCATGGTCCGTGCGCCCGGCGCGGCGTTTAACGGCTTCACCCCGGCGCAGAGCCCGCGCCATGCGGCCAGCGCCACGGTCGCCTACAGCCCCGCCTCCGGCCCCACCCTGTCAACCACGTTGCGCTATGTCGCCAAACAATATGAGGACGACCTGCAAAGCGACGTCCTGCCCGATGCGCTGACGCTGGACGCGATCGCGCGCCTGCCGATCGGCCATGGCCTCAGCCTGGTGGCGCGGGGCGAGAATCTGTTCGACGAGACGATCGTGACCCGCAATGCCGGTGGATCGATGGATCTGGGGACGCCGCGTACGCTGTGGATCGGCGTCAGCTTTGGGCGCTGACGCGATTGGGACGATCCTGTTGCCGACGGCCCCGTTGCTGACGGCTTTGCTGCTGGCGAACCTGATCGCCTTCGCCCTCTTTGGCATGGACAAGCGGCGCGCCCGGCTGGGGTTGCGCCGCTTGTCCGAACGCACTCTGCTACTGTGGGCGCTGGCCGGCGGATCGGCAGGCGCGCTGGCCGGTCGGCAGTATTTTCGCCACAAGACGCGCAAACAGCCCTTCTCGACCCTGCTATGGCTGATCGTCGCGGCGCAGGCGATGGCGATCGTCGCCTGGGCTATAATATGACGTTTCAGATGTTTGAGGGAGAAATGGTGCTGCC
The DNA here is from genome assembly GCF_028538045.1 of Sphingobium sp. AntQ-1. Classification (NCBI taxonomy): domain Bacteria; kingdom Pseudomonadati; phylum Pseudomonadota; class Alphaproteobacteria; order Sphingomonadales; family Sphingobiaceae; genus Sphingobium; species Sphingobium sp. AntQ-1. Next base: position 2,119,540 of record NZ_CP117158.1, on the reverse strand, counting down.
GGTGAGGATTGAACTCACGACCTCAGCCTTACCAAGGATGCGCTCTACCACTGAGCTACGGCAGCACTCTATTTCTGTTCCGAAGCGCTGTTCGCGCTTCGGAGGCCGGGCCTATGGCCGCCCCCCGGCCCGATGTCAAGGCGGGTTGCGGCCGAGTACGCATTTTGCTTAAGCCCATGGCATGGCTGAAACGCAGGACGAGAAAAAGACGAGGCTGGCGCAGGCGCTGCGCGACAATCTGCGCCGGCGCAAGGCCCAGACGCGCGAGGCTTCGCGGGAGGGCGCAACGCCGCCTCCCGCCGAAGACCCCAAGGACTGATGCTTAGAGCGGCGCGCAGGCGGCCTTCAGCCAGGCGAGCGCGTCGCCCTCCAGTTGCGGGCCGACCAAGTCCAGCACCGCGGCATGATAGGCGTCGACCCAGGCGCGCTCCTCGCTGCTCAGCAGGTCGATGGAGATGAGGGCGCGGTCGATCGGAGCGAAGGTCAGCGTCTCGAAGCCGAGCATGTCCTTTTCCGCGCCCGGCACCGCGCGATCCTCGACCAGCACCAGATTTTCGATGCGGATGCCATATTCGCCGGTCTTGTAATAGCCCGGCTCGTTGGACAGGATCATGCCCGCCTGCAACGGCTCGTCCCCGCCGCCGAAGGTGGCGATGCGCTGCGGCCCTTCATGCACCGACAGGAAGCTGCCGACGCCATGGCCGGTGCCATGGGCGTAATCCAGCCCCTCGGCCCAGAGATACTGCCGCGCCAGCGCGTCGAGTTGGCCGCCGCGCGTCCCGTTGGGAAAGACCGCGCGGGCGAGCGCGATATGCCCTTTGAGGACCAGCGTGAAACGATGTCGCATTTCTTGCGTAGGCGTGCCGATAGCCAGGGTGCGGGTCACGTCGGTGGTGCCGTCGCGATACTGTCCGCCCGAATCGACCAGATAGAGGCTGCCCGTCTCGATCGGGCGATTAGTCTTTTCCTCGGCGCGGTAGTGGACGACCGCGCCGTTAGGCCCGGCGCCGCTGATCGTATCGAAAGACAAATCCTCCAGCAGGCCGGTGTCCTTGCGGAACGCCTCCAGACGATCGGAGGCGGAGAGTTCGGTCAGGCCGCCCTTGGGGGCTTCAACAGCGACCCAGTGGAGAAAGCGGCTGAGGGCCGCTCCGTCGCGGGCCTGCGCCGCCCTGTGCCCGGCGATTTCGGTGGCGTTCTTGATCGCCTTGGCCAGCACGGCGGGATCGCGCAGCGACAGGACGCTCGCGCCGCCCTGATCCAGCCCGGTGAAGATCGCCGCGACCGCCCGTTCAGGGTCGGCGATAACGGTCTTTCCGGCGAAATCATGAAGCGCGGCGGCGAAGTTCGCACCGTCCCTGACACGCACCGCATTGCCCAGATGCTGGACGACCGCGTCGTCCATTTTTTCCGGCGCGACATAGAGATCGGCGGTAGCATCGGCATGGACGATGGCATAGGCGAGCGCAACAGGCGTGCGCTCCACGTCCTTGCCCCGGATGTTGAAGGTCCAGGCGATCGAATCGAGCGCCGACAGCACCACCGCATCGGCCTTTTTCGATACCAGCCAGTCCGCCATGGCGGCGCGTTTTTCCGCGGCCGACTGGCCGGCGAAGCGATCGTCATGCACGACCAGCTTGGCGTCGCTGCGGGCCGGGCGATCGGGCCAGATGGCGTCGACCGGGTTGGTATCGACCGCGACCAGTTCCGCGCCCTTCTCCGCCAGCGCCTGCGTCGCCTGGCTGACCCAGGCGCGGGTGTGGAGCCAGGGGTCGTAGCCGATCCGCGCGCCCTGCCCGGCATGATCCTTGAGCCAGGCGGCGATCGAGGTCTGCGGCACGCTTTCATATTGCCAATGGGCGCCGTCAACCTGCTCGCGCACTTGCAGCGTGTAGCGGCCATCGACGAAGATCGCGGCCTCTTCCGGCAACACCACGGCGCTGCCCGCCGACCCCTGGAACCCGGTCAGCCAGGCGAGCCGCTGCGCATAGGCGCCAACATATTCGCTCATATGCTCGTCGGTCAGCGGCACCACGAAACCATCCAGCGTCTGGCGCACCAGTTGCGCGCGCAGGGCCTTCAGGCGGTCTTCATAACTGGACATCACTATTCCCTTGGATCATGTCGGGCCTCTTGCATCGGCCATCATGCCGACAACATAGAGGGGTACGCGCGCTTATTCCAGCGCATGACCCCGTCTGGACCATGGATAGTTAATGACCGATCAAATGCAGCCTCCTTCCCTGCCGCCCGTAGCCGAGCGCCGCGCGCATAGTTTCACGCATCATGGCGTCACGGTGGACGATCCTTACGCATGGCTGCGCGATCCGAATTACCCCGATGTTCAGGACAGGCAAGTGCTGGCCTATCTGGAAGCGGAGAACGGCTGGTTCGACGGAGCGATAGCGCCACACAAGCCGTTGATCGACACGTTGTTTGCGGAAATGAAGGGTCGCATCAAGGAAGACGACCAGTCGGTGCCGCAGAAGGATGGCGACTATATTTATTGGCGCGCCTTCGAAACCGGCGCGCAATATCGCAAATGGTATCGTAAGCCCGTTGTTGGCGGTGACGATGAATTGATACTGGACGAACCTGCGTTGGCGGAGGGGCATGACTATTTCCGGCTGGGCGCGATGTCGGTCAGCCCGGATGGCCGCTACCTCGCCTATGCGATCGACACTAACGGGTCCGAACGGTTCGAGGCGCGGATCAAGGATCTGTTTTCAGGCGAGATCCTGCCCGAAGTGATCCCCGACACGCTATCCTCGCTGGTGTGGACCGCGGACAGCAAGGGGCTGCTCTACGGCCTGGCCAACGAAAATTGGCGGACCGATAATGCCCGGCTGCACTGGCTGGGCCAGGATGTCGCAAGCGACGTCGAGCTGTTCCACGAGCATGACGAGGGATTCCGCGTCTCGATCGGTCTGACCTCCTCGGAAAAGTGGATCGTCATCGCGACCGGCGATCATGTGACAAGCGAAGCCTGGCTGATCCCGTCGGGTGATCCCACTGCCAAGCCCCTACTGGTCGCGGCGCGCAAGCCCGGCCGCGAATATGATGTCGATGAGCATGAGGGCACGCTCTACATCAGGACCAATGACAGCCATCCCAATTTCCGGCTGGTGAAGGCGACGCTGGCAGCGCCCGACCAGTGGGCGGAAGTGATTGCGCCCGACGATCATTTCTACCTGACGGATTTCACCCTGTTCAAAGGGTTCTACGTCACCGAAGGGCGGCAGGACGGACTGGACCAGATCGAGCTGCGCGATTATGCGACGCACGCGCCCAAGCGCATCCCCTTCCCCGAAGCCAGCTATTCGGCGTCGCTGGACGACAATCCTGAATATGACGTCACGAAGCTGCGCATCGGCTATGAATCGATGGTCACGCCCGACACCATCTACGATTATGATTTGGCGACCGGGGTGCTGGATGTCCTCAAGATGCAGGAAATCCCGTCGGGCTATGATGCGAGCCACTACGCGACCGAACGGCTGATGATCGCGGCGCGGGATGGCACGCAGATCCCGGTGTCGATCGTCTACCCCGCCGACATGCCCCGCGACGGCAGCGCGCCGCTGCATCTTTATGGCTATGGCGCCTATGGGCTGGCGATGGAGCCAGGCTTTTCCACCAGCCGGCTGTCGCTGCTCGATCGCGGCTTCGCCTTTGCGCTGGCGCATATCCGCGGCGGCGACGACCTGGGCCAACAATGGTATCTGGATGGGAAGCTGGACAAGCGGGTCAACACCTTCACCGATTTCGTGGATGTGGCGAAGGGCTTGATTGACCTGGGCTATACATCCAAGGGCCGGATCAGCATTTCGGGCGGGTCGGCCGGCGGCGAGTTGATGGGCGCGGTGGTCAATAGCGATCCCGACCTGTGGGGCGCGGTGGTGGCGCATGTGCCGTTCGTCGACGTGCTCAACACCATGCTGGACGAAACGCTTCCCTTAACGCCGGGCGAATGGCCCGAATGGGGCAATCCGATCGAGGATGAGGCCGCGTTTCACACGATCCGGTCCTATGATCCCTATACCCATGTCAGCGCGCAGGCCTATCCGCCGCTGATGGTGACGGCGGGGCTGAACGATCCGCGCGTGACCTATTGGGAGCCGGCCAAATGGGTGGCGAAGCTGCGCGCGACCAAGACCGACGATAATATCCTGCTGCTCAAGACCAACATGGGCGCGGGCCATGGCGGCAAGTCAGGGCGGTTCGAAAGCCTGCATGAAACGGCGGAAGAGTTCGCCTTCATCCTGTGGCAACTGAAGGTGGAGGGATAGTGGCCGCATCTTTCACCAAGACCTTCACCGCCCTGCCAGAACATATCGATGTGCTGGGCCATGTGAACAATGCGGTGTGGGTGCAGTGGATGGAGCAGGTGTCGGTCGAGCATTGGGAACGGGATGCCGATCCCGCCCATATCGACGCCTATATCTGGGTCGTGACCCGGCATGAGATCGACTATCGCGGCAATGTGACGCAAGGCCAGACGGTGACGGCCCGCACCTGGATTCCAGAGCCGCCACGCGGGGCGCGGTTCGACCGGATGATCGAATTCACCGGGGAGGACGGCAAGGTCAAGGTCGCCGCCAAATCCACCTGGGCGATCATCGACAAGGCGACGGGCCGTATCTTGCGCGTACCCGCAGAGGTGGCCACGAACTTCGTGGATTAAGCCTCAGGGCGTCACCACTTCGAACATATCCCCGATGCCCGGCTCGCTTGGCATCTGCTCCCGCTCCGCCGCCTGGCGGTTCCACATCAGAGCGTAGAGGCCGTCTGAGCGAACCAGATCGGCATGGCGGCCGCGTTCGACGATGACGCCCTTGTCGAGCACGATGATCTCGTCCGCGTCGACCACGGTCGACAGGCGATGCGCCACCACCAAAGTCGTGCGTTTGCGGCTGATGTCGCGCAGCACGGTCTGGATTTCCGTTTCGGTGCGGCTGTCGAGCGCGCTGGTCGCTTCGTCCAGCACCAGCACCGGCGGGTCTTTGAGCAAGGTGCGGGCGATTGCGACGCGCTGTTTTTCGCCGCCCGACAATTTGAGGCCGCGTTCGCCGACGCGGGTGTCATAGCCGCGCGCCAAGCTGAGGATGAAGTCGTGGATCGATGCCGCCTTCGCCGCGGCCTCTATCTCTTCCTGGGTCGCCCCTTCGCGGCCATAGCCGATATTATAGCCGACCGTGTCGTTGAACAGCACCATGTCCTGCGGCACGATGCCGATCGCGGCGCGTAGCGACTGTTGCGTGACCCCCGCTATGTCCTGCCCGTCGATCGACACCTGACCGCTCTGGATATCGTAGAAGCGGAACAGGATGCGGGCGATGGTGGACTTGCCTGCGCCGGACGGGCCGACGATCGCCAGCGTCTTGCCAGCCGGGACGGTAAAGCTGACATCGTGCAGGATTTCGCGTTCCGGGTCGTAGCCGAAGCGGACATGGTCGAAGCGCACGGCGCCGCCATGGGCATCAAGCATAGCCGCGCCGGGGACGTCGGCGATTTCCTGCGGCGTGTCGATCAGCTTGTACATCGCCTCCATGTCGATCAGCCCCTGGCGGATGGTGCGATAGACCATGCCGAGCAGGTCGAGCGGGCGGAACAGCTGGGACAGCAGCGTATTGACCAGCACCACGTCGCCGGTGGTGAACTGCCCCTTGCTCCAGCCCCAGACGGTATAGGCCATGGCCCCTGCCATCATCAGGTTGGTGATGAGCGACTGGCCGATATTGAGCCAGGCCAGGCTGTTTTCGCTCTTCACCGCCGCCTGGGCATAGCGGCGCATCGCCGTGCCGTAGCGGGTCGCTTCGCGCTGTTCAGCGCCGAAATATTTGACCGTCTCGAAATTCAGCAGGCTGTCGACGGCATGGGCGACGGCATTGGTGTCCATATCCACCATGTCGCGGCGCAACTGGTTGCGCCATTCGGTGACGGTGCGGGTGAAGCCGATATAGAGCGCCACCATGACGAGCGTCGCGATGACCAGGCCGGGGCCGAACTTGACGAAGAAGATGGCGCAGACCGCGACCAGCTCCAGCACGGTCGGGGCGATATTGAACAGCAGGAAATAGAGCATCGTGTCGATGCTCTTGGTCCCGCGCTCCACGATCTTGGTGACGGCGCCAGTGCGGCGGTCGAGATGGAAGCGCAAAGACAGGCGATGGAGATGGACGAACACGTCGTCGGCCAGCCGCCGCCCGGCTTCCTGCCCGACCTTTTCGAAAACGGCGTTGCGCAGATTGTCGAACAGCACGCTGCCGAAACGCGCACCGGCATAGACCGCGACCAGCGCCATGGCGAGGCCGACAGCCGGCTCCAGCCCCGGCGCCATCCGGTCGATCGCGGCCTTGTAGGCGAAGGGCATGGCGAGGCTGACGGCCTTCGCCAGCAGCACCAGCCCCATGGCGAGGGCGACCCGGCGGCGCAGCGCGGCGGAGTCCGCAGGCCAGAGATAGGGGAGGAAGCGGCGCAAGGTCGCCCAGACGGGCGGGATCGGCGCGGAAGAAGCGGTATCGGGGGGCATTGGCCGCTATGTAGTCGCTTTGGCGCGGCAATCCAATGGGATGATCCAGCCATCGGAGCAGCGCCGATCGCGCCCGCGCCGTGGCGGAAGGACGCGCTGTCGGCACAAAGCGACGCCTGCCCCCTTTTCCTTTGCGACAACGCGGGGCATGATGGGCCGGTCGAGGCGCATCGCAGGAGGCAAGGCAGGCGCATGTTCGGGTCATTATGGAATCGGATTTTCGGAAACAAAGCCGATCGCCCGGAACGCAAAGCGCCGCAGCCGACATTGGAGGCCAGTTACGACCCGGTCGCCGCGTTGCGCGACTTGGTGCGGCGCGACGTCGCGGGCGGCTTTTTCGACGATGACGCGATATTGACCAATGCGAACGACATGTTCGAGGAGGAACTGCCCCGGCCGCTGCTGCGCGTCGAAGCGTCGGCGGCGTTGCGCGTGGCGCTGGCCGAGCATCGCGCCGCCGAACAGGCCTGGTCCGAGACGACCGATTGCGACCGGCTGGACGCCGCGTTTTCCGCGCTGGAGGAACAGGGCGTGGTCGCACGGCAGAATTTCACCTGCTGCGGCACATGCGGCGCGACCGAGATCTGGGATGAGATCGAGGCGGCGCAGGATGAGGGCGTGGCGGTGGAAGGCTATGCCTTTTTCCACATGCAGGACACCGAGTCCGCGGTGGAAGGCCATGGCCTCTATCTGAACTATGGCGCGTGCGAACAGGGCGAGGAGGCCGCGGTCGCCATGGGCCATCGCATCGTCGCCGCGTTGGAGGCGCAGGGGCTGAGCACCACATGGGACGGCCGGCTGGAGCAGCGGATCAGCGTATCGCTGGACTGGAAGAAGCGGCGCAGCGTGCGCGTGCTGGAGGGGTAGCGCGCCGCGGCGGCACATATGGGTCATAGGGCGAAGTTCACACCGTTGTCGGGCTTTTTGGGCCGATTGCGCCTGCTTTGCGCGCGCGATGCGCCTGCCCCGCCCCTGACAGGCGTCGGCGACGCCACAGCGGCCCGACCCGCGACGCGCGCCCGACGCGCCTGTTGCGTCATGATCAAACGACGCGACGCCATGCCGACGCGCCCGTCCTGCCCCGGCCAAGCGTCAGCCGTGCGCCGATGCGGGCGCGTGGAGATGGCCGGCGATCGGATCGGCAAGGGCGCGGGCATGCAGCGTCAGCGCGTGGCTCCAGTCCCGGTCGAAGGCGGTGCCGGCCAGCCGACGCCGCAGGCGATGCGCGCTGGACGGCGACATGCCCGCCGCGCGCGCCGATCGGGCGACGCTGCCACAGGCGAACAGGGTGGTGAGGAAGAGGCGCTGCCGGGCCGGAGTCCAGCGCGCGCGGGCGGTGTGGGGTGCGGGTGTCTGTTCCATCCGACAGGATAGATCAGACGAAATCCTACATTGGAAGCAAATAGGATTCAGGCGGGACGAAGATGCTGGCGGAACCAGTCGGCCAGCTCTTCTTCCGAAAGCGAATCCGCCGCCAAGTCGAGGAAGGCGACGACCAGTTCGGCGTCGGTCGCATCCAGACTATAGCCATTCAGCAGCAGGAAGGTTTCGCTGACCACCGCCGCAATCCGCTTGTTGCCATCAACGAACGGGTGGTTGCGCGCCAGGCCATAGGCATAGGCGGCGGCCAGTGCGGCAGCATCGGGATCACCATAATGGGCGAGTTGCTGCAGCCGGGCCATGGCGCTTTCGAACAGACCGCGATCGCGCATCGCGTCGCCTCCTCCGCCATGTTCGGCGATCTGTTCGGCATGGGCGGCCATCGCCACGGCCAGCGTGACCCAGACCCAATCATCCTGCGCCATTATTTGGCGAGTTCGCGCAGCGCCCGCTTGCGTCGCGCCATCACATCACGCGCGGCCGCCATCTGCGCATCGAAGTCCGGCTCGGCGGCCGACAGTTCGATCCCGCGCGGGGTGACGACGACGGAGAGGCTATCCCCGGCAGCGGCGTTAAGATGCGCCAACAACTCCTTGGGCAGGATCACCCCGGCGCTGTTGCCGATCTTCGTGATTTTGAGGGGCGTGTTCATACGGGGGTTATAACATGGTGGAGTGCCCGGATCAATCAGGGTTCATCGTAGAAACCCACGACATTGCTTATCGCTTTGGTGCTGGCGCACCTCTGAGCAAACCTTCCGTACTCAAATCTTCGTCAATCTCTGGCCAATGGATGCCATAACCGCCACCGGCGACTTCCCATATCTTCCGCTGAGCAGGCGCGGCTTGGGCCAGGCGCGGATACCATGCCAAAGGCACGGAAATGGTGCGGCCGTCCATCAAGTCGACGATCAGGCTGTCATCGTCGCAGCGGACATCGGCCACGCGCTCGTCGGTGATCCTAGCCGAAATATTCATGCCATGCCTCCAGCAACCGACTGCGATGCGCCGCGACCATGGCTATTATGCCATTGATCTCCGACCGACGAAAGCCGGTGTTCTTCGCCATCGCAACCGGTTCGAGCCAGACTTTCATCGACGAGCCGCCCTTGTCGATATGGACATGGGGCGGCTCGTTCGGCTCATGGCTGTAGAAGTAGAAGCGATAGCCATCGAAGCGGAAGAAGGTCGGTATCAGCATATCCCCTATAATGAGGCCGAGCCACCTACCGCAGACATTAGCGTCAGAGGCGCGAACTAAAGCTCACGCATCAATCATGCTCCCTGCCGCCAGCGCCCATATACAGCTCGCTGCCGCTGTCCTTGAAGACTTTACTCATCTCTTCCATGCCCTTGAGCGCGGCCGCCTTGCTGGCGGCGGCGGTTTGCGCGCCGGTGGGGCCGGTGGCGATGAAGCCTTCGACGCTCTGGTTCTGTTTGGCGGCGAAATCGCGGACTTCCTGGCTGATCTGCATCGAGCAGAATTTGGGGCCGCACATGGAGCAGAAATGGGCGCTCTTCGCCCCTTCGGCCGGCAGCGTCTGGTCGTGATATTGTTCGGCCGTTTCGGGGTCGAGCGACAGGTTGAACTGGTCGCGCCAGCGGAATTCGAAACGGGCGCGGCTCAAGGCATCGTCGCGAACCCTGGCGGCCGGGTGGCCCTTGGCCAGGTCGGCGGCGTGGGCGGCGAGTTTGTACGTCACGACGCCGACCTTCACATCGTCACGGTCGGGCAGGCCCAGATGCTCCTTGGGCGTGACATAGCAGAGCATCGCCGTGCCGTACCAGCCGATCATCGCCGCGCCGATGCCCGACGTGATATGGTCATAACCCGGCGCGATATCGGTGGTGAGCGGCCCCAGCGTGTAGAAGGGCGCTTCGCCGCAGACCTGCAACTGCTTGTCCATATTCTCCTTGATCTTGTGCATGGGCACATGGCCCGGCCCTTCGATCATCACCTGCACATCCTGTTTCCAGGCGCGGTGGGTCAGTTCGCCCAGCGTGTAGAGTTCGGAGAATTGCGCTTCGTCATTGGCGTCGGCGATCGATCCGGGGCGCAGGCCATCACCCAGGCTGTAGGCGATGTCATAGGCCTTCATGATCTCCGTGATGTCGTCGAAATGCTCGTAGAGGAAGCTTTCCTTGTGATGGGCGAGGCACCATTTCGCCATGATCGAGCCGCCGCGCGAAACGATGCCAGTGACACGCTTGGCCGCCATGGGGATATAGGCGAGGCGGACGCCCGCATGGATGGTGAAATAATCGACGCCCTGCTCGGCCTGCTCGATCAGCGTGTCGCGGAAAATCTCCCAGGTCAGGTCTTCGGCGACGCCGCCGACCTTTTCCAATGCCTGATAGATGGGCACAGTGCCGATCGGGACGGGCGAATTGCGCAGGATCCATTCGCGCGTGTCGTGGATGTTGCGGCCGGTGGACAGGTCCATGACGGTGTCCGCGCCCCAGCGGATCGACCAGACCAGCTTGTCGACTTCGGAGGCGACGTCGGAGGCGACGGCGCTGTTGCCGATATTGGCGTTGATCTTGACCAGGAAATTGCGGCCGATCGCCATCGGTTCGGATTCGGGGTGGTTGATATTATTGGGGATGATGGCGCGGCCGCGGGCGATTTCGTCGCGGACAAATTCGGGCGTCACATAGTCGGGGATGGACGCGCCGAAGCTTTCGCCGTCGCGGACATATTCAGCGAGGCGGGCGCGACCGAGATTCTCGCGCTCCGCCACATATTCCATTTCCGGCGTGATGATGCCGCGACGGGCATAGTGCATCTGGGAGACGTTGGCGCCGGGCTTGGCGCGCAGCGGGCGCTTGACCAGGTTCGGGAAGGGCTGGACGCCGCCGGACCTGTCGGGGCCTTTCAGGCCGTTATCCTCCGGCTTGATTGCGCGCGCATCATATTCCTCAACATCGCCGCGCGCCATGATCCAGTCGCGGCGCAACTGGGGCAGGCCGGCCATGATGTCGATACGGGCGTCCGGGTCGCTATAGGGACCGGACGTGTCATAGACACGGACCGGCGGCTCGCCGCTGCCCGGTTCCAGATGGATTTCGCGCATCGCAACCTTGAGCGGGCCGACATGGATTTTCTTCGACCCGCGAATGGGGCCGGTAGTGACGCGCATTTCGGTGCGGGCGGGGACATCTGCCATGAGGATACCTTTCAGACGGAAAGCGTGGCGCGGCCGGTAAGGCCTGCGAGGAAGAGGAGAAGACCGAGTATCAGGGCGATCAGTGCCCAGGTGCGGATGAAATTCGTCGACCAGTGGCCGATGCGGATGAGCGGACCGGGTACGGCGAGCAAGGTCGCGCCTTCGATCAGGGCGACATAGCCGACCAAGCTGACGATAATGGCGAGCGGGTCGGTCCAGATGCTGTGAACCAGCACCAGGGTCGCGCCGACAGCAAAGACGGCGAAGCCCAGTGCGACGACCAGGCCCGGCGACCGGTTGAGATCATCCATCACCGCGCGCCAGCGCTGCGGACTGGCCAGTCCGCCCAGGCCGATGACGATCATGTAGAGGCCGATAATCTCCGCCAGGCGCAGCGTCAGAACCGAAATTGTGTCCATGGGTCCGCCTTTCTTCGCCTCTTCACAAGGGCGACGGGCGGGTGCGGTCTGCTGGTCCAACAAGCCGTCCCTCCCTACGCCGGTCTCAACCAGATCAGGTTCAACGGGTCGCGGTCCAATCAACCGCCTCTCAACCGTCTATGGACGGTCCCCCGGGGATGCTGGACAGGATAGGGACGAACGGCCACAAGGTCCAGCACCATATGTTCGACACCCCACCGCCCCCGGATCTGTCCACCAAAGCGGGCCGCAAGGCCTGGCGGCGCGAGATGCGCATGGTCGCGGTGCGGCCGCGCCGCTGGGGGCTGTGGTTGCTGACGCTCGGCTTCCTGCTGCTGATGGCGCCTGCCGCCTTTGGCCTGCACAGCCTGTGGGGCTGGTCGCCCACGTTTATCGGGAGCCTGTTGATGCTGGGCGCGTTACCCCTGCTGGTCGCGGGCGCGCGGTTGCGGCGGCGCTATCGGCAGGGACGGATGGGCCGGCCAAAGGAGGACGGGTCGTGAAAAAGAGGATTTTATTGTTGGTGACTGCGGCTTTGTTGACCGGCGCCGGCGCGCCCCCTTCGCCTGTTTCGGCCCCTGCCCCGGCGGACGACCCGTTCCTATGGCTGGAGGATTGGACCGGCCCCCGCGCAATGCAATGGGTGGAGGCGGAGAATAAGGCGACGGTCGCGACCCTGCAAGGCGATCCGCGCTATGCCGGTTATTTCAAGGATGCGTTGGCGATCGCATCGGCCAAGGACCGGATCGCCATGCCGATGCTGATCCACGGCCGGGTCTATAATGTCTGGCGCGACACCGATCATCCGCAGGGCATATGGCGCTATACCAGCGAGGCTGATTATGCGACCGATGCGCCGCGCTGGACGACGGTGCTGGACCTGGACGCGCTGTCGAAGGCCGATGGCAAGAAATGGGTGTGGAAGGGCGCATCCATCCTGGACCCCGACGAGCGGCTGGCGCTGATCCATTTGTCCGATGGCGGCGAGGATGCCGTGACCCTGCGCGAGTTCGATCTGGTGACCGGGCAGTTCGTGGAGGGCGGGTTCGCCATTCCCACCTCCAAACAGAATGAGGACTGGCTGGACAAGGACACGATCCTGCTCGCCCGCGATTGGGGCGCCGATGCACAGGGGGGCAGCATGACGGCGTCGGGCTATCCCTTCGTGGTGAAGACATTGAAGCGCGGGCAGCCGCTGTCCTCCGCACAGGAAATCTATCGCGGCGCGCCCAGCGATCAGGTCGGGACCTTTCCCATGGTCCTGTCGGATGGCGCGGGCAATCGCGCCGCTTTCCTCTATCGCGGCGTCACCTTTTTCGGCAACGAAACCTATCTCGTCACCGCCGATGGCGTGAAGAAGCTCCCCCTGCCGGCCAAGAGCCAGTTGCAGGGCATGGTACAGGGTCAGGTGCTGATCCAGACCAGTCAGGACTGGGCCAGTGGCGGCGTGAGCGTACCGACGGGATCGCTGGCGGCGGTGCCGTTGAAGGCGCTGCAATCCGGCGAGACATTGAAGCCGCAAATTCTGTTCGCGCCCAATGCGCGCCAGTCGATCGATGGGGTGACGGCGACGAAGGACCGGGTGATCCTGGCCATCAACGACAATGTGCGCGGACGAGTGCAGGTGCTGACGCCGGGCAAGGACAGGTGGACGACGACGCCCGTCGCCCTGCCCGACAATGCGACCATCTCGATCGCGACCGCCACTCACAAGAGCGACAAGGCCTATCTGTCGGTCGCCGGCTTCCTGGCGCCGACGACGCTCTGGGCGATCGACGCGGCAAACCCCGCCGCGCCGCGCCAGGTGAAGGCGATGCCTGCGCGGTTCGATGCCGCTGGCCTGGCGGTCGATCAGTTCGAGGCGACATCGACCGACGGGACGAAAATCCCCTATTTCATCGTTCACCGCAAGGATATGAAGCCGGACGGCTCCACCCCGACGATCATGACCGCCTATGGCGGATTCGAGGTGCCGATGACGCCCAGCTATGCGGCGATCACCGGCAAGCTGTGGCTGGAACGGGGCAACAGTTTCGTGCTGGCCAATATCCGTGGCGGTGGCGAGTTCGGCCCGGCCTGGCATGAGGCGGGACTGAAGACCAAGCGGCAGATCATCTATGATGATTTCGCGGCGGTGGCGCAGGATATTTTTGCGCGCAAATTATCGTCGCCCAGGAAATTCGGTATCTATGGCGGGTCCAACGGCGGCCTGTTGATGGGGGTGGCGTTCAACCAGCATCCCGACCTCTGGAACGCGGTAACGATCCAGGTGCCTTTGCTGGATATGGTGCGCTACGAGCAGATCGCGGCCGGCGCGTCCTGGGTCGACGAATATGGCAGCGTAGCGGTGCCGGAGGAGAAGGCGTTTCTGGAAAAGATTTCGCCCTATGCGAACATCCGCCGCGAGTTGAAATATCCGGTGCCGTATATCTGGACGACAACCAAGGACGACCGGGTCGGTCCGCAACATGCCCGGAAATTCGCGGCGCGGCTTAAGGATTATGGGCTGCCCTATTATTTCTACGAAGACACGGCCGGCGGGCATAGCGGGGACGCGGACATAGCGCAGGGCGCGCGGTTGCAGGCGATGCAGCTGGTGTATTTCAGTCGGCAGCTGGAAGGCGCTGACCGGTGATGGGGTGGATGGTGAGGCGGCTGGATGGGCCGCCTTTCCATCTGCCGATGGCGCGAAGAGCAGGGTAAGCATCCGGTGAGAACCGCGGATCAGGCGGCTTTGCGTTGATCGTCTTTTGCGCGCCAGTTCCAGGGAAGCAGTTCGTGGAGACGGCTCTGTGGGATGTCTGCGATCTGCGTGAGAACATCGGCGAGCCAGGCCTGGGGATCGATGTCGTTGAGCTTCGCCGTGCCGATGAGGCTCAGCATGAAGGCCGTGCGTTGGCCCCCGCGGTCTGACCCAGCGAAGAGCCATGATTTTCTGCCAAGGGCAATGCCCCTGAGCGCTCGTTCAGCTGCGTTGTTCGTGAGGCAGATGCGGCCGTCGCCGAGGAAGGCAGTAAATGCAGGCCATGCCTTGAGCATATAATCCATGGCCTCGGCCACATCGCTGTTCTTCGATAGCTTTGACCGGTTGTCGCGCATCCATTCTTCCAGATCGGCAACCAGCGGTGCGCTGAGTTCCTGCCGAAGGGCGAGACGCTCCTGTGCCGGTCTGCTGTTGATGGCGCGCTCGATGTCGAAGATCACGTCGATACGGCGGACCGCCTCCACCGCCAGCGGCGAGATGGCGGCCTTTTTGCGGCGCTTCTTGAGCTGCGCGGCGACATCGGCCAGCTCGAAGAAATAGCGGCGCGCATGGCTCCAGCACGGGGCGCGGGTCAGTGGCGCTGGCAGTCTGTCGGCGTGGAACAGCGCATTATATCCGGCATAGGCATCGGCCTGGAGAATGCCTCTCCAACTGCGCAGATGGCTCACAGGATGTTCGCCCCGCCGGTCACGGGAATAATGGAAGATCGCCGCTGGCGGTGCCGGTCCGCCAAAAGGTCGATCATCCCGGACATAGGTCCAGATCCGGCCCGTATCGGTCTTGGTCTTCGCCAGCACTGGCACCGTCGTATCGTCGCCATGCAGTCGCTCTGCGGCCAGGACATGCGCCTCGATCAACAGATAGAGTGGCATCAGCGCAGCGGTGCAGGTGCCGACCTGGTCGGCCAGGGTCGAAAGGCTCAGTTCCACGCCCTCGCGGGCGTAGCGGTCACGCTGGCGGTTGAGCGGCTGATGCGCGCCGAACTTCTCGAACAACAGCATCGCCAGGAAGCTGGGGCCAAATAGCCCGCGGGGCGTCACATGGAACGGCGCCGGGGGTTGGCTGATCTTCTCACAATCCCGGCAGGAGAACTTCTCCCGCACGGTCTGGATCACCTTCCACTGGCGCGGCACGACCTCAAGTGTCTCGGTGATATCCTCACCCAGCTTGCACAGCCGATCCGAGCCGCAGCAGGGGCAGGCATCGGGCGCAGCGATGACAACGCGCTCGCGCGGTAAATGCTCGGGCAAGGGCTTGCGCGCGGGCCGCTTGCGCTCGAACGGCGCGACATTGGTCTTCGCTGCCGCCAAAGCGGCCAACGCCTCGTCTTCGCTGGCAGCGGTCTCGCACTCCTCGAACGTCAGCTCCATCTGGTCGAGCAGATGGCGCGTGCGTTCGGATCGCTGACCAAAAAGGGTGCGGCGCATCTTCTCGTTTTGCAGTTGGAGAAGGGCGTTGCGGGCTTCCAGGTCCGCGTTGATCGCCTTTATGCGGGCGACTTCAGCGGCGACAGCCTGGGCTGCGGCAAGCTGCGCGCGAAGGCTCTGGATCTCTGCTTGCGCCGCGTCACCCATGCCCAAAGGCATAGCAGAAAAGCACCGGAATCTCTAGCTTTTTAGCTCTCCGGCATCGATTATCCGGCCAATGTCGGCCGCCAGGTTGCTTGCGGATTACGCCAGTCGATCGCCTCCAGCATGCAAGCCAACTGGGAGGCGGAGATGGCAATTACCCCATCTACAGCCGATGGCCAGATATACTTCCCCCGCTCCAGGCGTTTGGCATAGAGCGACATGCCAACGCCATCATGCCACAGGATCTTGCACAGGTCGCCACGGCGCCCTCGGAAGACATAGAGATCACCGGCATGGGGATCCCGCCTGAAACTCTGCTGCACCTGCAGGGCCAGGCTGCGCATGCCGCGCCGCATGTCCGTGTGCCCCGTTGCGATCCATATCCGAACGCCTGAGGGTACAGGGATCACGGCTTGACTGACCGCAGCACTGCCGACACCAACCCAGGCGATGCGCCAGCGGGAATGCGCACGATCGCCCGCTCGAACTCCACGATGATCGGCGATCCGCTCACTGGCATCGGATCGGGCTGCACCTGCATTTCTGCAAAGCCCTGCGCTGCCTGCCCCATCTGCCGCCGCCATCTGTAGATCTGGTTCGGCCGTAGGTCAGCACGGCGGGCAATCTCCGCCACGTTCGCCCCGGGAGCCGAAACAGCCGCGACCAACTCGCGCTTCTGCTGGTCCGTCCATACTCGCCGCCGCTCCGGGCCTGAAATTACCGTGATCTGACCCATCGCACCGTCCCTAATACCGGTGCAAACACCAGCGCTTGCACCGGTGCCATCTCGAAATATCAGCCGATCACCGCAAGGCGGCCCTCACCGGAGCGATACAGAGCAGGCGATAAAAAACCCCGTTTTGTGGGCGGGGTTGTGGTGCGATGGCCCCCGCTTTTACGGGGGCGGCGCAAGGCCTCAGCACGCTGCGTTCGGTAATGCTTTATGTTGGTTGCGGGAGCAGGATTTGAACCTGCGACCTTCAGGTTATGAGCCTGACGAGCTACCGGGCTGCTCCATCCCGCGTCACCAACGGTAAAAGGGCGACCTTTTGGGTCGCCCTTTTATGAGACTTATGAATGGGTTTTATGTTTGTCCGATATATGCGCGAGCTTCAATGCCTGGCGACGCCCTACTCTTCCAGTGCTTGAGCAATAGTACCATCGGCGCAGACTGGTTTCACGGCCGAGTTCGGGATGGGATCGGGTGGGTCACAGACGCTATGGTCACCAAGCAATGAAGCTGGCGCATATATGGGTTTTTGATCGATGCCGTGCACATGAGTATTTGCTTGCCAAACACGGCAACAGCCGCGTTTGGTGTATGTTTTGTAAGCGTATATCTGGGCTGGCTTAACAACCTGCGATCGCCGAGCTTTGCTGTTTCCAGCATTGTCGTTGATGGTGGGACTCTGCGGTTCACAAGTGAACCGTTTAAGCGCGAATAGGACAATTAGTATCGGTTAGCTTCATGCGTTACCGCACTTCCACATCCGATCTATCAAGGTCGTGGTCTTCGACCGTCCTGAGAAATCTTATCTTGAGGGAGGCTTCCCGCTTAGATGCTTTCAGCGGTTATCCCGTCCATACATAGCTACCCAGCTGCGCTCCTGGCGGAACGACTGGTACACCAGAGGTATGTTCAACCCGGTCCTCTCGTACTAGGGTCAACTCCTCTCAAATTTCGACGCCCACGGCAGATAGGGACCAAACTGTCTCGCGACGTTCTGAACCCAGCTCACGTACCACTTTAATTGGCGAACAGCCAAACCCTTGGGACCTGCTCCAGCCCCAGGATGTGATGAGCCGACATCGAGGTGCCAAACGATTCCGTCGATATGAGCTCTTGGGAATCATCAGCCTGTTATCCCCGGCGTACCTTTTATCCGTTGAGCGATGGCCCTTCCACGAGGGACCACCGGATCACTATGACCGACTTTCGTCTCTGCTCGACTTGTCAGTCTCGCAGTCAGGCGGGCTTATGCCATTGCACTCTAACAGACGGTTTCCAACCGTCCTGAGCCCACCATCGCGCGCCTCCGTTACTCTTTAGGAGGCGACCGCCCCAGTCAAACTACCCACCACAGAGGGTCCCTGTACCGGATAACGGTACGAGGTTAGACATCAGAAAACAGCAGGGTGGTATTTCACCTATGGCTCCACATCAACTGGCGTCGATGCTTCAAAGCCTCCCACCTATGCTACACAGCTCTTTCCTAATGCCACTCTGAAGTTGCAGTAAAGGTGCACGGGGTCTTTCCGTCTAACCGCGGGTACTCCGCATCTTCACGGAGAATTCAATTTCGCTGAGCATATCCTGGAGACAGTGGGGAAGTCGTTACGCCATTCGTGCAGGTCGGAACTTACCCGACAAGGAATTTCGCTACCTTAGGACCGTTATAGTTACGGCCGCCGTTTACCTGGGCTTCAATTCAGAGCTTGCACTCCTCCTCTTAACCTTCAGGCACCGGGCAGGCGTCAGGCCCTATACGTCGTCTTGAAGCCGACTTAGCAGAGCCCTGTGTTTTTGCTAAACAGTCGCTACCCCCTGGCCTGTGCCCCCCACAAGAGCTTGCGCTTATGTGGGGCCTCCTTCTTCCGAAGGTACGGAGGCAATTTGCCGAGTTCCTTCAGGATACTTCTCTCAAACGCCTTGGTATACTCTACCATTCCACCTGTGTCGGTTTAGGGTACGGTCTATACGGAGGGGCTATTTCCTGGGACAACTTCACAGCCTGGAGCAATCCAATAAGCCCAGACCATTTACGCCATCCGTCACACACCTCCAGGCCCACGAATATTAACGTGGTTCCCATCGACTACCCCCTTCGGGCTCGTCTTAGGGGCCGGCTTACCCTGCTCAGATTAGCTTTAAGCAGGAACCCTTGGAATTTCGGCGACAGTGCATCTCACACTGTTAATCGCTACTCATGTCTGCATTCGCACTTCCGATACCTCCACGGTCGGTTACCCTCCCGCTTCAACGGCCTACGGAACGCTCCGCTACCGCTTGGATCAAAGATCCAAACCCTAAGCTTCGGTGCATCACTTTAGCCCCGTTACATCTTCGCCGCAGGATCTCTTGTTTAGACCAGTGAGCTGTTACGCTTTCTTTAAAGGATGGCTGCTTCTAAGCCAACCTCCTGGTTGTTTTGGAAATCCCACATGCTTTCCCACTTAGTGATGACTTGGGGACCTTAGCTGTAGGTTAGGGCTGTTTCCCTTTTGACGACGGACCTTAGCACCCGCCGTCTGTCTGCCGGACTAGACTCGTTGGTATTCGGAGTTTGGTTAGTGTTGGTAGATCTCGCGACCCCCGCAACCATCCAGTGCTCTACCCCCAACGGCAATCATCCGACGCTCTACCTCAATAGATTTCGCGGAGAACCAGCTATTTCCCGGCTTGATTGGCCTTTCACCCCTAAGCACAACTCATCCGACAATTTTTCAACATTGAACGGTTCGGTCCTCCAGTGCGTGTTACCGCACCTTCAACCTGGTCATGCATAGATCGCCGGGTTTCGGGTCTAATGCATCAAACTATGGTCGCCCTGTTCAGACTCGCTTTCGCTGCGCCTACACCTAACGGCTTAAGCTTGCTTGATACACTAAGTCACAGACCCATTATGCAAGAGGTACGCGGTCAGGTCTCGCCTATCCGAAGATATTGGGACCCTCCCACTGCTTGTAGGCATCCGGTTTCAGGTACTG